>CAWDYF010000001.1:0-303850 GCA_963806675.1 uncultured Alphaproteobacteria bacterium
CTGCGGAAAGCTTGCGAATGTCGGTCTGTTCGACAGCCACATCTTTGTGATTGGCTTTATAGGTTTTAGCAGCAGCGGCATCGAGCTCGACAGCTGCCAGCACATCAAATCCAGCCTGTTTCAGCCCAAGAGTAAAATCGCCGCAACCTGAGAACGAGTCGATTGCGCATAGTCGATCCGCCGATTGTCTTCTCACCACTATGCCCTTGGTGTTCAGCTACCTCGCCGTACACGCACTTTTCCGGCTAGATGGCAAATGCAAACGCGTAGCGTCCTGCTGGGAATCGATCTTCGGCCACCATGACGGATTGCTACCTCAGACTGCCCTTTGTCCGCAGCAGGAAAAGACCAATCTTATCACCGGAATACTGCGATATTCTCCACCTTCAATAATGCCTCAGTCTCACGCCGGCTTTGTTCAAGTCCACGATCGCGATCGATGTAGACATAGCCGGTCTTCTGTTTATTGAGTTTGGCAAATTGCGCGAGCGATTCGGCCACAGCAACCGAATTCCACATATGCTCCGATTGGGAGGGATCCGGTCGCGTCCAGCCGATAAGATCCTGAATTTCCCAAATCGACATTTCGGCAACGCTTTTGTTTTCCAAGCCGTCAAGCTTTTTGTCAATCTTCTCCGTCATGGCGCTAATTGAATCGTCGCGTAAGACCTGTGCAGGATTGTAATTGCTGCCGCCCGAGTAACTCCGATAGATCCCGGCGCCAAAATATTTTTGCGGGTAGCGCTAAGCCCGCTCTCAACGTAAATTCCACGAAATTCCTCGTCCGACTTTTGCGCAATCAATTCCCGCAGTTCTCGTTCCATCATATTGATGGCGCGAAATACCACGTGAAGCTCTCTTGGAAGGAAAAGCCGCAGGAGACCGATGTCTTTGCGTCGATAGCCGTACATTCGGGCGTGCTGGAGTACGGTATCGGCCTGTGGATTCCTCGGATCGCCCATAGTAACTCACCAGTAGATTTTTAATCGTGACTCCTCGGCCGAGCTTATTTCCGCCGACGAATAAATTATAAGGAGATCTTACGGCAACATCTTCGTCGGTGTCGCCGTTGACTAACTTAACAGTGATGCCTGGCGAGAAAAACTCGACCGCCTCCAGCAGGTCATCAAAGGAAGTTGCTTTAATGCCGTCATGGGTCGGCGGCCAGATCGTCGTATGCGACCTTCAATCCGGCAATCGTTTTTGCATTTTTTGCTTTCAAGCCAGCGGCCAGATTAATCTTGTATTTTCGCAGCAAGTCAACGATGTGCCTGTGATCACTCGTGCGGGTGCTCACATGACAAAGGAACGCACAGTTCTGATCGGCGTCCTTTTTGCGCTTGTAAGTTGCTCCGATCATGAATGTGTCTAGCGCGTTACATAGTGAGGACGGAATTTGAAGCCGCGGAGTCGGCTGTGGTCCGGGCGCAAGTATTGAAATGTCGTTTAAATCGAATTCCCTGACCAACGTGGAGGTTTCACCAAAAAAATCGTCGCCTCCGACGTACTCGTGCCCTGGATGGCTGAGTACCGTGAACTTTGGTCGAAAGCTATGACCGGGACTTTGAAGAAATAGAGCCTGAGGGGTGGCGGTGACCTGCAAATAGGTGTTTTTGTCAAAGAAGCCGCGAAGTTCCGAAAGTTCCTCGTTAATTGGGCTCACCGTGCCGTCGCCACGACTTGCCCGCGTGTTCAAGCTCGCTTGATCCGCCTCGTCATCGATGATCAAGCACGATAGGCCTGGCACGCGGCCCTTCTTGAAGTTCTCAATAAGGGTCTTCAGAAGCCTAGAATTTTTTGTCGTGACGATGGCGCAGATGCCGCCCTTAATTCGTGCATGAAAACTGCTTTCGTCCTTAAAATCATTCTTTCCAAGAACGTCAATTCCAGGGAACGCCTCTTGGATACGCCCCAAAGTTTGAGCATACAGCGGATCATTATCGGACGTGAGAATGACAACGGTTCGGTATCCCTCATCGGCGCCCATCGCGCCAGTGACGGTCAGAACGCCCGTCTTTCCACTCTGAACCAAGCCGTAGACGAGACCGTTGGTCTGTTCCTTTCCGCCACTGAGTGGATCGACCCATTTGCGCACCACCTCCTTCGCGGTCTCGCTTATTTCTTTCACTTCCTGATCGTTGCCGATCTGCTTCTTCAACAAGCCTAAGACCTGATCGCTGTGCAACATAGTCTTGGCGCCTCAGTTATCGAGGATTCTTTGCCAGTTCGACGGTGCTATTTTTTTATTGAGCGTGCCGTCGGGGCCGTTAACCTCGTAATGTTCTCCATAATCTCGATAGCAGGCGATGTGGATCGTCCCCTGTCTGCGTGACGCTACGCTTGTATATGATTCGTAGCTAAAAGCGGCCACGCCATCGGCGCCACAAACCAGAGCGATTGCTGTCTTAAATTTAGAAGCGCGCTCTTCCAGAAAGATCTGTTCGTCGGGAGTGAAGGTGAATCCCCAAGGACTTCGTCCCCTAGTGTTGTACTTCAACAGTACGGATAGCCGGTCATTGAATAGAAAGAAAGGCGCATCGTAGCGGATGCTCGCGACTTGTCCCGTCCGCGCAATAAGATGTAACGCTGCTCCTTCATAAAACTCTTGTTTCTGGATAGCCATGCGATCTCACCAGCATTCGACGTCCCGTAAAGGTCCTTTAAGTTAGAACATACACTCCAAGGAACGCGCGCGCTAGTTGATCATGCCGTCTCTACTGGCGGATTGTTATTTTTCCCCTCACACCCCCTCCGCACCACATCCCCCTTCACTTCGATATCCTACCTGCTCGATCCCGGACGATCCCGGCGACAGGCGAGATATGGGCACAGTCGCGCCCTGCGCCAGCGCGATGCGCGTCACTGAGCGAGCGGGCCGGAGGCCTTTTTCCAGGCGTCCATGCCGCCCTGGATGTGGCAGGCCGAGGATAGGCCCGCGTCCTGCGCCGCCTGCACCGCCATGGCCGAGCGTTCGCCGAAGGCGCAATAGAAGAGGAGCCGCTTGCTCGTCGATTTCGCGAGCTCGTGCAGAATGCCGCCGGCGCGGATATTTTCCGACAGCCCGGACGCAACGCAAAGGCCGACCGGCATCCGACCGGCTTGATTGACAAGTCAGGCTTGCCAACGCGACAATGCAATGAGCACGCTCGCGACATGTCGAGGATGAGGGAGGTCGCCTTGATGCGAAATTCACCGCCAGCTTGGCTGTACCTCGCCTTGATTTTCCCGTTTCTGGGCCAGCCGGCTCTGGCAAAGGATGAATGCGACGCGCAATCGGCAAAAGGCGATATCTGCCTCTGCAAGATCTCCGATCTTCATCCGACCCAGGCATCGGTCGGCATGGTGGAAGTGGGGATCAAGGCCGACAAGCTGAAGGATCAACTTGAGCGGCGAGGCGAGAGCGATTTCCTCGCTCATTTGCTGAAGCACGACAAGGAAGAGCCGGTCGTCATCGGACCGGGCGGCGCCTTCTACATCACCGATCATCATCATCTGGCACGAGCGCTCTATGACATCGGCGTGCCGGAGACCTATTGCAGCATCATCGAAAATCTATCGGCCGATAAGCCGGATGACTTTTGGAAATATCTGGAAGCCAATAACGAAGTCTATCTGAAAGACCAAAACGGCAATCCGATAACGCCCAACGAGCTTCCCGCCTCGGTCAAAGACCTGAGCAACGATCCATTCCGCAGCCTCGCCGGCGCCGTGCGGGAGCGGTGCGGGTTCGAGAAGGGCGATAGCGGGTCGAGCGGCGAGGACTATCTGGAGTTCCAGTGGGCGCTCTATTTTCGCGCCCATTGGGCGCAGACGGGCATTGCAATAAAAGACATAGATGCGAATTTCGACAGCGCCGCGGACGCGGCTGTGCATTTGGCGGCGCAGAAAGACGCCGCAAGCCTGCCCGGCTATACCGGGCAGACCTCCTGCGATTGAGCCTGCAGCGCACGCCTCCGCGCATGAGGCGCGGCAGCTGCGCGCGTCGACGGAGCTCCGCCAGATCAGGCGGCGGGTTTCGTCATGGCGTTTTTGATCAATCCGACAATGGCGGTGAGGATGGCGCCGGAAACGCCACCGCCAACGGCTTGTCCGACCAGGGCGCCGATATCGACATTTCCCGCCGCGGCCGTGAGCGCGGGTATCAGAGAGCTGAGAAGAGTTCCCCCGCCGGCGCCCCCAATCGCGCCCGCGATGGTGTTGCCGACCGGACCGAGGTTCATGTTCTTCAGAGTGGTGCCAATCGCGTTGCCGCCAACGGCACCGGCGATCAGTTGAACGATGAGATTGATGATCGTCGCCGACATTAGTTTCTCTCCCCTTTGCTGGCCCCGGTTAGTCCCGGGTTCTGTGCCCAATCTACGACAATTTGGCGTAGCTGCAAGCTTGAGCGTTCTGCGCCTCGCTGGCAGCTGCGCGCAGGGTCGTCGGTGATCCTATAGGGTGGCCGGCTCCATCACCCGCTTCGATACCGACAACTGACCCTCATTGTCATAGCGCAGCACGATCACCCAATCGTATGTGTCTTCCGGCCACTCCCCGCCGGGCAAAAGATCGTCGGGGTCGGCGCCGAGTTCCTCCAAAAGCTTCGGCAACTTGCCGTGATGCCAAGCGATCAGCACGGTGCGGTTTGGCTGTCCATCCGCGAGCCAGCGTACAAGGTCCTTCACGTCTTTGTCGGCAAATGGCTGCTGGATCGGAATGCCGCTCGCTTTGCTCAGCGGTTCGAGCGTCAAACGCGGGCGAGAACTCTCGGAAGAATCGGCCGAGGCGATGAGCGTATCGATCTTCACCGGGAGCCCTTGCACTTCGAAATGGAGAAAGTAGTCGGCGTAGCCTTGCGCCCGCGCCTCTCCCGCCGGCGACAGGCCGGGGCCGCCGGTTGCTTCATCCGCCGGCTTTTCCGCATGACGAATGATGAGAATGGTTGTGCCTGTCAGCCCCGGCGCGTCGCCATCGCGGTCGATGATGTCTTGCATTCGCCGGCAATGCGAATGCAAGGAGCAAAGCCATGACGGCAATTCTGAAAAGGGTGTGGGGCATGGTCACGCTCCAATCCTGCCAGTCGGCGCGCTCGTTTGGCCCGATCCTATTCTATCTGCAAAGATGGAACAACGCGGCTCGCCGATCGGTCATGCCGCCATCTCTTAGTGCGCCAGCGGCCCGTCGGCTTTTTTCCAGGCGTCCAAGCCGCCCTGGATGTGGCAGGCCGAGGATAGGCCCGCGTCCTGCGCCGCCTGCACCGCCATGGCCGAGCGTTCGCCGAAGGCGCAGTAGAACAGAAGCCGCTTGTGCGTCGATTTCGCCAGCTCGTGCAGAATGCCGCCGGCGCGGATATTTTCCTGCAAGCTCGAATAGGGCACCGGCATGGAGCCCGGGATGGTGCCGTGGCGGTCGCGTTCGGAGGCTTCGCGCAGATCGATCGTCGCGACCTCGGGCCTGCCGACGAGCGCCAGCGCCTGCCGCGCACTCATCGCCCAGCCGCGGCGGGCGATCTCCTCCTGATGCAGTCCCACCTTCATATTGGCCGGTACCGCCACATCCATCATCTTCGGGTTGGGGAGCTTCAGACTGTTCATGAGCTCGACATACTCGTCCACCGACTTCACCTGCAGGCGCGGGTTGTAGGCCTTCTCCTCTCCGATGGTTGAGACCGTGTCTCCTTTATAGTCGTGTGCGGGATAAACCTGCGTCGAGTTCGGGCAGCCGCAGGAGCCGCCCGAAGATTGACTCATATTCCGCCCTTGGATCGCCGTTCTGGAAATCGGTGCGGCCGGTGCCGCGAATGAGCAGCGTATCGCCGGTGAAGACGCGGTCGGGCATGATGAAGCTGTAGGAATCGTCGGTATGGCCGGGCGTGTAGATCGCATCGAGCGCGAGCCCTTCGATCGTCAGCTTTTCGCCGTCGGCAAGCCGCATCGACACGACGTCTGCCTTTGTCTGCTCGCCCATCACGGTAATGCAATGGGTCTTGTCGCGCAGGGCTCCAAGCCCGGTGATGTGGTCGGCGTGCATATGCGTGTCGACCGCTTTGACGAGCTGCAGATCGAGCTCTCTTATGAGCTGCAGGTAGCGATCGACCTTTTCCAGCACCGGATCGATGATCAGCGCCTCGCCGCCGCCCCGGCTCGCGAGCAGATAGGAATAGGTGGCGGAGGTCGGATCGAAGAGTTGACGGAAGATCATGTTCGTTTCCCGATGCACGGGGCGCCACCTCTTGCATCTTTGTGCCGGGGTTAGCAACGCCTATCGCGCTTGCCTGCCGGGCGCCCTATTCTGCGGCCCCGGATTTGCTTCAAATGCTCTGTTCCAAGCGCCGACGCGCCCGGATCGTACCGCCGGCGCGCCAAAGCCGCGCGCCGCGCATTGCAGGCCGAGGATGGGCCTGCGTCCCTCAGCCGCCTGCACTGCGATGCGGGCTTGAATAGGATACCGGCAGATCGCAAACTGCGCCCCGATCGCGGCCGATATCTCACAAGAGCGCACCGCGCGCGTTGATGATATAGGCGATTGGAGATCGGGTGGCCGAACAAACCGATTTCCCCGGGAAAGTCGGGGAAGACGGATTTGGGCTGGGAGGCAGGCATGGAGCTGGAACGCGCTGTAGGACTGAGGGCGGATGGGTCGGTCTGGCTGCCAGACCGAGCCGCCGCCGTCAGTTCGATCCTGCTGAAACTCGCGGCCATGGGCGTGCGGATCCCCGCGGACAATGGGGAGGAGGAGGTGCTCCACCTGGCAGGCGATCTCTTCGCGCGCTACCGCGAGCAGACCCGGCTGCTCTCCCACCATCTCTGCCCTGCCGACGGGCGAATCCAGCGCTACATCGACAAGCTCCTCGCGGACGCCGGGGCCGCCGCGCCCGTGCGCCTGCCCGCGGAGACCTTCATTCTCGACCACTACGGGCTGGCTCGGGAGCTGTCGCTTCCGGTGGATGCGGACAGCTGGGAGAACGAGCTCGTGTCGAGCTACCGGCTCGACAATGGAGTCCTGCACAACCCAATCAATGACCGCCGCACGACACAGGGCGTCTTTCATGTGGCCGAGGGCGGGCTTCCGATTCCGGCGGACAAGACCCGTGTGCCGCTCGCCACCTATGTCCGCTTGCTCGAAGAGGCGCTCCGGCCGCCGGCCGAGCTCATGCGCCTGCCGTTCACCGCCAACTGGCCCGAGCCGGTGGAAACCATGGTCTCGCTGTTGCTTAGGCCGCTCGTCTGTCCGGCGGTGCCGGGGATCTCGCCCGAAAAACGCACGGAGATCCGGTATTTCGTCCCCGGGGGGCTGGTCTCGAACCTCGATTTTGTGGAAAGCATCTTCGGCAATGCCGGAGATCCCTATCTCCCAGCCAACGATGCCGCGCTCGACGTGGACGGCTGGACCGGCCATAGCGGCTGCGTGATTCTGGCGCCGCATCTCACGCGATTGAAGAAGAGGGACGTCGGCCTCCCGCACGCAAACGACGCCACCGAGGCACAGCGCGCCGCGGGCATGTGCTGGACCGACGAGAAGGAGCTTTACAACCAGGGTCGGCCATTCAAGATCACCTCGCGTGACATGGACGGCGTGATGGTGACCATTCTCGCCGACAACTACTTCGGCTACTGCAAGAAGGAAGTGAAGACCCAGATCGGGTACAGCGCGAACCTGTTCGGCGGGGCCGAAGAGGAGCACGCCGGCGGGGCGCTGGCGTTCGCGGCCTTCAGCCTGGGCGACCGGTTCATTCCGGATCTCGTGCGGCTCGAGAGCGCCAAGCAGCACCGGTTCGCCGAGGTGATCGCACTCCTGAGGGAGCGCGCGAAGATGCACGCGTCGGGCTACGCCACCGACGCTATTTATCCCGAAATCCACTACATGCCGGAGGATATGGAGATCGACATCCGCCGCCAGGACATCACCTGGACCAAGGACGGCGAGGCGCGGCACCTGAAGCTGCTGCCTGGCCGGATCTATATCCATCCGAGCGGCTACAAGGTCCGCATGGCAAAGTATGGAGGGGCGCCGAGTTGGCGGCTGATCGGCACGGTTCCCGAGGGCGCGTTTTGCCACAAACCCTGCACGGTCTCAGGCGGCGGCAAGTCGGAGATCAGCAAAAGCCTGGTAGACGCCGTGCTGCCCGGCTCGTTCTACGTGCGCAGCTTCGAAGAGGACGTGGCGCTGGTCGAAGAGATTTTCCGCCGGAACTTCGATGACGCGCGCCTGCCCGATCTGCGCGGCGGCAACGGCGGCGGTTCGTCGCGGCCGATCCTGTCGCCGGAGCGCTCGCTCGGCTCGGTGATCAAGCTGCTCACGCCCAATCCGGCCGAGTTCGCGCCCAAGTACAATGCTTGGCTCGAGAGCATTCCGAACTACGTGCGCGCGCTGGTCTTCGTGATCAAGCGCTTTTACCAACCCGAGTGGGGCGATGATTGGCGTAAACATTTCAGCGTAGACATCATCAACGGCGCCCACGGCCACGAACTCAAATACGAGGGGCGCAAGCTCGTTGCCAATTACCTCCGGATCGGCCGCCAAGAGGACGGCGCCTGGCGGACCTATAAGCTGCGACAGGACTTCGTCGCGGCCGACAAGGTGCAGATGGAGGACGACATCACCGCCACGGTGGTGGTTCCCGCACAGCGCCTGGTCGGACTGCCGAGTGAATATGACGGGCACCCGAGCCTCAAGTTGGCGCAGAACTGCGAGTTCAGGCTGTTCCAGCGGCCCGACGACGCCATTCATCCGGGGCTCGACCGGCAGACCGAGGAAGACATGGCGGCCCCCGGGCTCTTCTCCTCCAACTTTCAGCCGCTCACGCGCGAGGACGCCCGGCGCATCGTCGAGGACGTTGCGGTCCAAGACGGCTTCACGCTCCCGATGCGTGAACATGTGGCGCGGAATGCCGCTCGCGCCGGCGATGGCTATTCGATCTGCTCGGCCCAGCCCAGACTCATCGACGGCAAACCTACCAAGAACCCGCGCTACCTGCAGCTCCGGCCCGACTTGGCACGTCCGCGCGACCGCTACGTCGCGGAGATGGGCGCGCGGCTCTACCGCCGCTTGCCGCTCGACGCGCCGGTGCTGTTTCCGGTGATCAGCGTGCTGTCGGGCCGGCGCAACAACCGACCGGAGGAACGCGTTCGGCCGCTCTGCGTCTACGGGCCCATCCATTATCAAGAGCTGCCGGAACTGTTCATGGACTACGTTTGCTCGCTGACAGGCACGTCGCCCAGCACCACGGGTGCCGGGTCCGAGGGCGCACTCACCAAGGGACCGTTCAACGCCATCCAGACGACGCCCGATCTCAACAACGCGCTCGTCGCGATGCTGCTTACTGGCTATGGCGGGTTCAGCTCAGCCGCCGGCTTCATCGGCCCGCATCTGCGCGTGGACCACGACATCAGCCTGCTGATCCCCGAAATCTGGTGCCGGCTCTTCCCGCACGAGCGCGACCCCAAGCGGCTGATCGAGGCGGGGCATCTCGAGCCGCTCGAAGACTATAGCTTCGGCGGAAAGCAGGTGCTGGCGAGCCGGCTCGGCTATCGCATCACGGCCAAATTCGTGCACACCTACTTCGGGCGCGTCTTCGACAATCCGACCGTCGTGTTCACCGACGAAATTCTCAAACCCGAACTCCAGGATCCGGCGGTGTTTGCCGATGGCGTCAACAACATCGTCGAGGCGCAGCAGCGCGTCGCGGAGGCATATTTCGCCGACGGCACGATCGACGACGCCTGCGCGCCGCTCAAGGCACTGCTCCACATCATGGCGCGGGGAAGCTACGAAGGAAAGACAGCGAGCGATCCCGAGATTCGCGCGCTCTTCACCCGCGAGGCGCTGCTTGCGAGCGATTGGTATCGCGAGCGCCTCGCGACGAAGCAGCAGCGGGATGTGGCACTCTGGGGGCGCCATATTCGGAGCTTAACGGCGTTCCTGACGCGCGCCGGGCACCGCGAGGAGGCCAAGCGGCTTGGCATCGCCGGCCGGCTGGAGCACGCGCGCGCCGAACTCGACCGGGTGAGCGCGCCGGAGTATCCGGCGTCGCTGGTCGGCACGATCGGCGCCGACCCGATCCATCGCCCGGCGCGCCCCGGGGTGGAAGCGAGATTCGGCGCGGAGGCGCGCGAGATTGCGCCCGCGGCGGGCACCGCTTGAGGGTCAGTGCAGCGCGTTGGCCGAAGTCGAATGCTTCCATGCTTCGCGCCGGTGCCCGAATATCCTGACGACCCATGTTTTCCGTGTGTTGTCAGGTCGGACTTGCGTTCTCCCGATGCGCGGCGACTCGCTTCGTTCGCGTTGGCCGTCCCGGCGCAGCTTGAACGATCGGACTGCAATCGCACCGTTGGCGAATGATCGGGTCGTCGTGGCCGATGCGGCTAGGAGCGCGATGTCCAGATCCTGGGAGAGACTCGGCGAGGCGGGTGGGGGACGCGATGACGGAGGCTACAGTGCAGCAGGCTTTGAGATGGCTGAAGACATGGGAGCATTTGATAAACGAGACCAATTATCAAAGTGCGCGAGAGCTTTTTTGTGGGGATGTCATCAGCTTTGGGACGCTTGCCGGGGAGATGTCGGGGCTCGACGAATTGGAGCACGGACAATGGCGCAAGATGTGGCCAACGATTCGCAACTTCAGGTTCTGCGATCCCATCGTTGTCTTGCCGGACCGGCATTTCTCGCTATCTATCGTAATTTGCCGGTGGAGTTCCGAAGGCAAAACCGAGCGCGGCGGTTGGTATGACAGGCAAGGCAGAGCCACACTTGTGCTCGAGAACAAGGAAGATCGTCTTTTGTGCATTCACTCGCACTTCTCCATGGAGCCTGGAATACCTGCTTCACAATCGATCTGACAGCGTTCCCCGCTGCAATTCCTGTCGCCGCAAATGATCGCCTGCGCGCACTTCCTGTCCGAGTTCGACGGTGTAACGGAAAGAGAGATAGCGACGCAGCGAGAAGGCCGTATCCAACATGCGATTTAATTTGTCAGACATTCAATTGCGAACCAAGGCGTTCAGCGAAAATCCCATGACGTTCCTGGCGCCGCAGACGAGGAGCGTTTTATCGACAATCATGGAAATAGCGGCCCTCGAAACCGGGGATCGACGGGCCCGAGAACATTGGCAAGCGATCCAGCTTCGAAATCTGCTGACGCATGCGGCGCAAAGGTCGGCGTTCTGGAGACGGCGGATCGGGACGGCGAAAGCCGGAGATGTCAAACTATCGTCGATTCCAAGTCTCGTTCGAAGCGACGTCATCAAACAAGTGGAGAGCGAAGGGTGCTTGCTTCTTCCTGCCGACCGAATCAACGTGGCGACCCACGCGACGTCGGGATCGTCGGGCATACCGCTAAACTTCTTCGCGTCTGAATTTAACGGATACTATCAGGACATCAGATATTTCGCTCAGTATTTCATCGAGAATCGCGATCTCGCTTCGAACCGGACTCGGTTCAGGGTCGTGACCAGCCAACCCAAGAACGGCTTCGTAGTCGAGAGGACCAAGCTCGGGCCCATCAGCGAATTGATCGATTGCGGGATAAACAAGAAAATTGGTTTTCTGCGCCCCGACATGAAGCTTCTTCGAAAGGAGCTTCTGTCGGACGCGATCGGTTATTTGGTGGCCGCGCCCAAGACAATCGAAATCTTACTCCAACATTTCGATCTTGATTTTTTTAAACGCGCCGGAACATTGATGTGGATTCCCTTCGCCGAAGCGATCGACGACAGGTTGCGAGAGCAGTTTGTCTCTGCGGGGATAAGTGTCCGGGCGAACTATTCGTCGGAGGAGGTCGGCCCAATAGGGTTCGAATGCGAAACCCTGCCGGGCTTTTATCACGTGGCAAGCAGCAATGTGATTGTGGAGGTGGCGGCGGAAGTGCAAGCCGAGCTTGTCGCCGATAAGCTAGGGCGAGTTCTGCTTACGCATCTTCATTCCTACGCAACCCCATTCATCAGGTACGACGTCGGCGATCTGGCTTCTTACCACGATCGCTGTCCGTGCGGTCATGACGGCCCGACATTATCGAACGTCCGCGGACGGACCAAGGGTTTGATTAAACACGAGGACGGAAGGCTTTCGGTGTTTTTCATTCGCGGCGTAGAATTGAAGTCGATCGCAAATTTCGACGAATACCGCATTAGGCAGGTGAGCCTGCAAAAAATAGTCGTCGAGATCGGCGGCAGGGAAACGTTGAGCTCGGAGGAAATCGCGGGCTTCGTAAAATTCGTGAATGAGCGAGCCGGCGGAAGATTCGAAGTCGAGGTCAGAGCTGTCCAGGAAATCGCCTGGGGCCAAAACGTCAAGCGGCTCGGCTTTCATAACGAGCTGTTGTGACACTGGCGGCGTTTGCCTGTCGCCGGCTCAGGTCCAAAGCAATCCATCTAAGCGACGACCGCGCCCGAGCCGCTATTCGAAGAAGTTCCAGTTAAAGCCGACGCGGAAGGTGTTAAATGCCACCCAGGTCGATGAGCTATAGGCGGGATCAAAAGCCGACACATGGTTCAAGTTGCCGAGATCGACATAAATATATTCGGCCTTGAATGTCAGATTCTGTGTGAGGGCATATTCGAAGCCCGCCCCCAGAGCCCAGCCGGGAACGACACCCCCATACGAGGACGCGCGATAGACATTGTAGGTGTAAAGCGGGTCTCCGTCGAAGAAACCGAAACCGGATGCGGAATAGGTCCCGGAATTCTCGATCCGCCCGTAGGCGAAGCCGCCGGTGATATAGGGCAGCAGGTTTCCGAATGCGTAGCCAAGGCGCCCGCGCAGGCTACCCCACCAATTGACTTCGGTTTGGGATGTGCGGAGCGACGACCCGGCTCCGAACCCTTCTCCGTCGTCGAAGGAATAGGAATAGGAGCGGGCCACGTTCGGATATTGCCCGGTCAGGGTGGATCCTTGAAAATCCGCTTCCAATCCAGCGACAACCATATTGGGGAACTGATAAATGTACCCGAATTGACCGCCGCCGGAGAATCCCTGCGCCCCTTGTTGGTTCGAGGCAAATGGACCGCCGTCGAAAAACTCTGTCTTGGAGCTGATGCCGAAGGAATATCCTTCATTCACGCCAATATAGAAGCCAGTCCAGGTGAAGGCGACGGGCGGCGCGGCAAAAGCAGGAATTGGTAAAGCAGAAAATAACAGAGCTGTCGCCACGGATTTTTTCATAATGGCAGCTTCCCCCTCGTTCATTTTATAATCGAGGAAGCCAAGGCCGGCCAGAAAAGCCGAGGCCAAGCAGGGGATAATTCATGAGAATTCATGAGGGTGTCACATTATCGCAACTCCCCCTGCGTCTTTAGTTCTTATGCGGCCCACATTTCAAGGCGTGGCCCGCTGCTCTGCCGCCCCGGTTTGCTTTGGATGCTGGGCGTCAAGCGCCTGCGCGCGATCGTACCACTGGCGCGCCAACGCCGCGTCGGGGCGCAGCCCGCGGACGCCGAGCTTTTGAAATTCCACAGGATCATAGGTTTCGCCAAGCGCGCGCGCCGCTTCGGCGCTGCCGGCCTCCGCCGCGCGCTGAAAGAAAAGCCGCGCTCCGGCAAAATAGCCGACGCGTTGCAAGTCCCGGCCATGGCTCAACAGAACCTGAATTTCATCGGCGCTCAGGGTCGATGCGGGCTCGGGGTTGGGCCCGGCCTGTGTCGCCGCCGAGACCATGAGCTTAGTGTGAAGTTCGCTCGCGACGCGTCCTTCCGGAGTGACGAGCTCGATGACAAGGTCGCTTGAGCCTTGCGCAGCGTCGCTCGGGGTAACGGACAAGCCAGCGCCCAGATCGTCCGGCGCCAGCAGCCAGCCGCCGAGACCGTCGGAACGGCCGGCCGATAAAGCGGTCCCCTTGGGAAGTCCGTGAATCGCGATCTGGCTGTGGTCGGGTACGACGCCGTCAGCATTGATCGAGAGATGGAAGGGAGCGGGTTGGCCCGGCTGGCCGCGGATCACTTGATCGACGGCCAATGTGGGCATCGCGTCGTTGAGCTTGATCGATCCCTGCGGCAGTTTCGCGCCGCCGTCGGCCTTATCGACCATCTGGGCGATTTCGATGAGCGAAACGGGGGGCGCCGACAGACGCGGCAGGACGACGGGCCGGGGATTGGCGTCGGTCGCCTTCGCTTCGATCGTATTGCCGCGGCTCAATAGAGCGACGCCCGCGGTTACGCAGGCCAGTAGAATGCCCGTCGCGCAGATCATGTACAGCCAGCGGACCAGGTAATGAAGCGAACGCCGCTCGTTTACTTTGTGCGGCTCCAAGAGTCTCTCAATCCGGCTCTCAATCCGGCTCATCGTCGCACCTCGCGGAACTCAATGCTGGGGTTGCGAAGCCCTCCATTTAACGAAAGCGCGAAACAGCGCTTCGCGCTCCGCATCCGATTGAAGCCCAGCGTCCTTGCCGCGGCTCTCGTCGAGAAAGCGGGCGAAATCCTGCTCGGTCGCATTCTGCGATGTGTCCTTCGATCGCGCCGCGTCGATCCAAGCCTGGGCGGCGGGAAACCGCTTCCAGCCTTCCAAAGTCGCGGCGAAGTTCACGTCCCGCCACTTCGCGCGTCGTTGCCGAAATTCGTCGAAATGATCGAAGAAGGCGTCGACGAACTTTGCGACCCTTTCGTATCTGTCGGTACCCTGGGGCCAGTTAAAAACGGCGAGGACCGCGCAGTTCGCGATCGTGTCGACGCGCTGGCCGTCGCTGATGAGGTTTGGATAGTCGGAATGATCCAACGTCGCCGGGTAGTAGTCGGCGAAGAGAGGCGCCGTGTAGGGAATGGGCACGAGCTTCAAGCCGTCGGAGGGCTTTAGCGCGGCGATGAAACTCGATGGCTTGCCGGTGACCAGAATTGTCGCCGCGATACGCCCGTCCTTGATTGCGCTCACCGCGTCGTCCTGGCCCATGTTGACTTCTTTGACGTTGACGCCCAGCGCCTGGAAGACGAGTTCTCCCGTCAGCTGCGAGCCGCTGCCAACCTCGCCGAAGTTGACGGGTTGCCCGCGCAAGTCGTTCAGATCCTTAATGTCGGGACGGGCAAGGATATGCATCTCTTCGTTGAAGAGCTTGCTAACGTAGGCGATGAAATTCTTCACATCGCCGAGTTCGCCGGTCTTTGCGTAATGATTTAGGATATTGGAATGGGTGATGCCCATGTCGATGCCGCGCATGAGCAATAGATCCCGCACATTTTGCGCGCTGCCCTTCCCGAGCACAGGGAGCACCCGCAAATTGTCGCCATCGTCCAAGACCTCCGAAAGGTCGTATGCAATCCCGAGCGAATCTCCGTCGCGATTGCCGGAAAGAACCGTGATGACGTTGTCATTTATCCAGGAGACATTGCGACCGAGCTCGCTGGCCTCTTGCGGCTGCGCCGGCGCCTGCTTGGCGAAATAATGTCTGAGGGTCCTCGCGCCGCACGCGTCGGACATGCAGAGGACAAGCAATATTGTGAACACAGAAGCAAATACGCTACGCATTACCGTTCCCCCGATAAGCCGTTTCGTGACGCTCCCATTTCAGACTGCGCAATCGTCGAATAATTAAGCCGCGAAAATGTATCAATGAAGCCCATTTTGTGGCTGAATCGCGTCGGGCGCGACGCGATTTTGGATGGCGAGCGACGCGCATTCTCCGCGCAAAAGCAGCGATCGCCGAAGTTTTTCTTCAATCCTTAAGTGAATTATAAAGTCTAAGACTCTCGCGCGGTCATCGCATGACGGATGCGGCGTCGTCCAAGTGATCTGCTATTGCGCCAGGCGGATATGGTCTGGCGGCAGGTCCGCCTGATGCCGCGCATACATGGCCATGTACGCCGCCTCGAGATTGCGGGTAAAGCGCTCGGTGTCGAACAGGGGAGCCGTCAGGCGATTCTGCGCCAATTTAATTTTTATTGCAGACAATTTCCCGGGCGTGGTCGCAAGTTCAAGCGCCAGCGCCTCATAGGCTTCCGGGCTTGTCGTGATGAGTTCGGGCAGTTCGATCGCGCTCAACAAACTTGCCGCAACGCGGCCGGCAAAGGTTTCCCCGATCCGCGTCAACACCGGCAATCCCGCCCAAAGCGCATCGCTCGCGGTCGTGTGCGCATTATACGGCGACGTGTCGAGGAAAAGGTCGGCAAGGCGATGGCGTGCCACATGCTCGGCGAGAGACATTCGGGGCGCGAAGATAAGCCGCGCCGGATCGACACCTCGGCTCGTCGCCTCTTTGCGCAAATTTACGGCCGCGGTCGGATTGTCCTGCAGCAACCAAAGCACGCTGCCTTCGCGCCGCTTTAATATCCGCATCCAAATATCGAAAACGTCGGGGGTAATTTTATAATTATTGTTGAAGCAGCAAAAAACGAACCCCGCTTCCGGCAGCCCGGCTTCCGCGCGCGTGAAAGCTCGTTTGGTTGAAAACATAGCGTCGCGATAGTCGTTCGCCTGATAGGTGTTCGGGAGGTAAGCGACTTTCTCGGCATAGAAAGCCTGTTGCGATTTTTCGATGATGATTTCGTCGACGATCAGGTAATCGATGTAATCCGCGCCCATGGTGCCCGGGTAGGCCAGATAGCTCGCTTGGATGGGGGCCGTCCTGTAAGCGAGAATTCCCGGGCGCGAATCCGTGATGAATCCCATCAGGTCGACAGCAATATCGATCTCGTTCTGTCGCGCCAGCAGCGCGATATTTTCATCGGACATATGCTGGACATCGATGAAATGATCAAAAGATTGACGCAGTCGCGACGTCATCGAATCATTGCTGCGACCGAACGAAAAAGCGAAGGTTTCAAACCTGCGCTTGTCGTGCCGATCGAAAACGCCGCCCATCAACCGCGACGTCGGGTGATCTCTGAAATCGGCTGAGAAATAGCCAATGCGCGTCCTCCCCTGCGCCGCACGTTTCTGAACTGCGCCCAACCGATCATTTTTGCGGTGCTTTAATTCGATAAATCTTCTCGCTGCTTCGAGTTGCAATGCCGGCGAGCTGGAAAATATCAAAGGCGCAAATGGGCTCAGGGCGCCGGTGGCAGCCGGTACCGCATCCTCCAAGGAAACAATGTCAGTTTGAATATCTTCCCAGTCGCAAAGCGTCATCCTGAGATAAAACGAAGTTCCGTCGGCCAAACCTGGCTTAAGAGCAACCGCCTTGGCGTAGCTGGCAAGCGCTTGTTCTGGGCGCTCGAGCTGTTTCAGAGCAACGCCGCGATTGAAGTAAGCCTCGGCATAATCTGAATTCAGCGCGATGGCTTTATCGCAGCTGGCGAGTGCTTCTTCGAGGCGCCCCAGCTCTTTGAGAGCAATGCCGCGATTGGAGTAGGCCTCGGCATAATCTGGCTTCAGCGCAATGGCTTTGTCGTAACTGACGAGCGCGTCTTCGAGCCGCCAAAGCTCCTTGAGAGCGATACCGCGATTGGAGTGAGCCTGGGCATGATCCGGCTTGAGTAAAATGGCCCTGTCGTAGCTGACGAGCGCTTCCTCAAAGCGCCTGAGTTCTTGCAAAGCGTTGCCGCGATTGGAATAGGCTTCGGCGAAATCCGGTTTGAGCGCGATCGCCTGATCCCAGCTCGCCAGCGCTTCTTCGAAGCGCTCGAGCTCTTTGAGGGCATTGCCGCGATTAAAATGAACTTCAGCGAAATCTGGCCTCAGCGCAATCGACTTATTGGCGTTGAGCGCAATGACCTTGTTGTAGTCGACGAGCGCTTCGTCAAAGCGCGCGAGCTCTTGGAGTGCGTTGGCGCGGTTGTAGTAAGCCTCGGCAAAATCCGGCTTCAGCGCAATCGCCTTAGCCGAGCTGGCGAGTGCCTTCTCAAGCCGCCTCAGCTCTTTGAGAACAACGCCGCGATTGGAGTAAGCCTCGGCATAATCCGGCTTCAGTGCAATCGCTTTATCGTAGCTTGCGAGCGCCGCTTCGAAGCGCCTCAGCGTTTGGAGAACAATGCCGCGATTATAGTAAGGCTGCGCGACATCCGGATTTATCGAGATGGCTTTCGAGATGAGCTGAACGGCCCATTCATAATCTCGATTTTGGCAAGCGATCATGCCGAGCAGATTTAGCGCGCCGAAGTGATTTGGCGCGCGTCGAAGAAACTCTCCGATAATCCTTTCAGCGTCGGCGAGTCTGCCTTGCTGAAGCAACGCCAATGCCGTCTGCCATTGCGCTTGAAGGGCACTGTCGAGAATGGGCTCGGTCGAAGTTTGCCGCCGGTTTTTCTTTGACAAGAGTTGAAGCCCTTCATTCAAGGTTTTTGGCAAACTAATGGGAGTCGCGTCAACGCCAGCCCTGCGCCATTTCGCCGGCTTCAATCTAGCTTCGTGCACGCACCGGTCAAATATGATGCCGGGCTGTGGCAGGGCGTGCTAGCGGATGCTGGAGCGTGCCAGCGGCGCGGCTCATAGCCTCGGCACGACATCGACCTTCACATCGATATCCTGCTCGCTCGATCCCGAAATGATCCCGGCGACGGGCGAGATATCGGCATAGTCGCGCCCCTGCGCGAGCACGATATGGTCGTCGCCGATCAGCTTCGCGTTGGTCGGATCAAGCCCGAGCCAGCCGGCGCTTCCGCACCAGAGCGAGACCCAGGCATGCATGGCGTCCGCGCCTTCGAGCACCGGCACGCTTCCCAGCGGGACCGTGCGGATATAGCCCGAGACATAGGCGGCCGGCAGGCCAAGGCCGCGTAGCCCGGCGATCATGATATGGGCGAAATCCTGGCAGACGCCGGAGCGCTGCTCGAAAGCTTGCGACAATGGCGTCGAGACGACGGTCGAGGTCGGGTCATATGCGAAATCTCGGCGCATGCTTTTCATGAGATCGACCGCGGCTTCAAGCACCGGCCGGCCGGGCGAAAAAAACTGATGCGCATAATCGCGTGCCGGCGCGAAGCGCGGCACGAAGCGGCTCGGGTGAAGAAAATGCGCCGGCGATTGCCGGGCGAGCGATTCGATGGCGTCGGCTTCTTCGCGCACCGCTTCCCAGGCCGGCGTCTGCGACGGATTCGGCGCGGGCTCGCGCATGATTTCGACGCTCGAAGAAGCATCGACCGTCAGGCGCCGATGCGCGGTATCGATCGTCATCGAGGTCACGCGATTGCCGAAGAAACAGACGCGCTCGTGCATCTCCTTCGGCGCCGGATCGATGCGGATGTCGGTTGCGAGCACGCGTTGGCCGGGGCCGTCCTGCGGCAGCAGACGCAGGGCGCAATAGCTGAACGTCACCCGCGAGCCATATTCGTAGATAGTTACATGATGGATGTCGTAGATCACGCCAGTCCGCTTGCAGGCTCGGCCCGGGCCACATGCGGCCCTTGCAGAAAATAGCGCGCCGCGATCGCATCGGAGAGGCCGAGCAGCGTCTGTTCGAACGCAAGAACGCGGATGTTGTCGAACTGATCCGCCGTCGTCGCGGCGATCTCGGCCGAGAGCTTCAGGATGATCCGTCGCGGCGTCTCGAGCATGCCGTCGTCTCTGAGCGTCGGCAGTTCGGCGATATGTTTGTCGAGCTGTTCGACCTGGAAGGCGACGGAACGCGGATTAAACGGATCAAGCAGCGCCATGTCGCGCACCGGCCCGAGCGCAACGCCCATCATATAGCGCGAGCGATAGGTGATCGGCGAGTTGATGAGGTCGAGCAAGATGTCGAGGTCCTCGGCCGGCGCGTCGGACGTGCCGAAATGGCGGGCGAAACGGCAGGTGTTGATCGCCCGCTCGATGCGGCGGCCGATTTCGAGAAAATGCCAGCCGGCGCCGCGGTTCATGTTTTCCTGCGCCAGGCCGGCAATGGCGGCGATCAAGCGCAGCGCCGCGTTCGCCCGTTCGAAGGCTTCGGCTTCGGTTAGGATCGCCTCTTCGTCGCGGTCGAGACCGGCGCGCAACTCGTCGATCAGCCGCCAAGTGTCGGGCGACAGGCGCTCGCGGATGAAAGAAGCGGCGCGATGCGCATCGCGCACCAGCGCCAGCGCCGAGCCGAATTCCTGGCTGCTGTGCAGGCCGGTCGCGGCGAGCCGCATGGCTTGCGCCAGCGCCCGGCTCGGCGCCGCGCCCCAGGCGACGAAGAGCCCGCCGATCCGCTCCACGGCGGAACGCGCATTGGCCTGTGTATCCGTGTCGATCAACCGGCCGGCGAGGCAGCGGATCAGGCGCAAGGTCGCCTCGGCGCGTTCGAGATAGCGGCCGAGCCAGAAGAGATTGTCGGCGGCGCGGCTCGGCAAAAGCCCCATCAGCCGGCGGATGTGGACCGACTCATTGGTCGGCAGAAGGCTGACATGTTCGACCGGCCCCTCCGACAGAACCCAGACGTCGGCCGAGCGCACGCCTTCGCCCATCGAGATCGCGCGTGCATCAGGGCGCCCCGATATGCGGCAGAAGCCGCCGGGCATGATCTTCCAGCCATCTTGCGTGCGTGCCGCATAGACGCGCAGAACGAAGGGTCGCGGCACCAGGCGGCCGTTCTCGAGCACCGGCGTCGTCGAAAGATTGACCACCTCCTGGCCGACGTAATCGATGCCGCGTTCTGAAATGTCGGCGGCGAGCCGTTCTCTCTCGTCGCCTGTGAGCGAGGCGAGCACCAGCGCCTGATTTGGTTCGGAATCGAGGACCGGATTGCCGAAGGCGCCGGCCATCGCCATGCCTTCGGGATAAGCCAGCACCTTGTCGCGCTCGCGCGCCTGGCCGCACCACCAGGTCGCGACATTCGGCAACAGCAGATCCTCGCCCAGCAGGTGCCGGCAGAGGCGCGGCAGAAAGCTCATCATCACCGGGGCTTCGAGCACGCCGGAGCCGAGCGCGTTGGCGAGCACGACGCCGCCTTGGCGCAAAGCCTCGACCATGCCCGGCACGCCGAGCCGCGAGCGGGCGTTGAGTTCGAGCGGATCGGCGTAGTCCGAATCGATGCGCCGCCAGATCACGTCGGCGCGCTTCAGTCCGGCGATCGTGCGCACATGGATTTCGCCGTCGCGCATGGTCAGATCGCCGCCCTCGACAAGCAGAAAGCCGAGATAGCGGGCGAGATAGGCCTGTTCGAAATAGGTCTCGTTGTAGGGGCCGGGCGTCAGCAGGCAGATGCGCGGATCGGCGTGACTCGCCATCGCGGTCAAGCCGCTGCGGAAAGCCTGGAAGAAGGGCGCGAGGCGCTCGACATTCATGTCGCGGTAGAGCGCCGGGAAGGCGCGCGATAGGACCAGCCGATTGGCCAGCGCATAGCCGGCGCCCGACGGCGCCTGAGTGCGGTCGCCGACGACCCACCAGCTTCCGTCCGGGCCGCGGCCGATATCCGCCGCATAGAGAAAGAGGAAGCGCTCGCCCGGCGGCTTCAGGCCGACGAGGGGCAGGAGAAAGTCCGGACAGCCGCTGACCGCGGCGGCCGGCAGATCGCCGCCGTTAACGAGGCTCGTCAGGCCGTAGATATCGGCGAGCACGGCTTCGAGAAGCTGCGCGCGCTGCGTGACGCCCGCCGCAATCTCGCGCCATTCCGCCGCTTCGATGAGCAGCGGCAAATGGCTCAAAGGCCAGGCACGTTCGCTCGTATCGCCATAGGCGCGATAGGAGACGCCCGTGTCGCGGATATGCCGGTCGGCGGTGGCGAAGCGCCGCTCGATCTCCTCTGGCCCGAGTTCGGCGAGCGCGCCGAGGAATTTCACCCAATGTGCCCGCCGCTGGCCGTCGGCGCTCACGAATTCGTCCGGAATATTGGGCAGCGGCCGATAGGCTTCGGTCATCGCGTCGAAACGCTGCGCGGCCGTTTCGGGCAGGGAAGAAGAGGTCGCGGCGCGCGTCATGGCTTCGGCCTGAAAGAGTTGAGCACGGCGGGATCGGTTTCGATCCGCGCCGCGCCGATGAGATCGAGACAATAAGGCACGGCCGGGAAGACGGCATTGAGACAGACTTCGATCGCCGCCGGCTTGCCGGGCAGGTTGATGATGAGGCACCGGCCGCGATGCGCGGCGATCTGCCGCGAGAGGATCGCGGTCGGCACGTGTTTCAGGCTTTCGGCCCGCATCAGCTCGCCGAAGCCGGGCAGCACGCGCGGCGCCGCCGCCTCGGTTGCCTCCGGCGTCAAGTCGCGCGGGCTCGGGCCGGTGCCGCCGGTCGTGAGGATCAGGTCGCAGCCCTCGCCGTCGGCAAGATCGATCAGGCAGTCGCGCACGGATTCGAACCCGTCTGGAATGATGCGCTTGACGATTGCAGCCGGCGTCGTCACGGCCCGCTCCAGGAAGGCGACGATCGCCGGGCCGCTCTCGTCAGGGTAGAGGCCGAGGCTGGCGCGGTCGGAGACCGTGACCACGCCGATGACGGCGCCCTGTTTAGCTTCTTGCGGCATCGTCCTTCGCTCCGGCAAATCCGTGAGGAGTTCCAGATAGTTTGGCTAAGACCATGCATTGAAACAAGAACTTAAACCTATGGTCGCAATCCAATACGACGCTGTAACGAAGGCTCGCGGGGCGCCAAGCCCCCGCAATCGGCATGCCACTTACTCGCCTCTCGTGGCGCGGGCGCCGATCGCGCGGGCCATTTCCACGAACTCGCTCGGCATCATGATGATCGTCATCGTGTTCTGCTCGGCCCCGACTTCGGTGATCATCTGCATCCGCCGCAGCTCGAGGCCGGCCGGACTTTGCATGATCGTCTCCGCCGCCTGACGCAACAGCCGCGCCGCATCGAGCTCCGCCTCGGCCTTGATCTGGCGGGCGCGTTTCTCGCGGTGCGCCTCGGCCTCCTGCGCCATGGCGCGCTGCATGGTCGGGGGAATCTCGACATCCTTCATTTGTACGCGTTCGACCTTGACGCCCCAAGGCCCGGTGACCGTGTCGATCATGCTCTGCAGCGCTTCGGTTACCGCAACTTGCTCCTTCAGGACTTCATCGAGCGAATGCTGGCCGATGACGTTACGCAGCGCGGTAACAGCGACCTGCACGACACTGTTGCCGACATCGGTGACTTCGATGACCGCCAGTTGCGGATCGACGATGCGCCGCCAGATGACGGCGTTGATTTTGACCGGCACGTTGTCGCGCGTGATCGTCTCCTGCGGCTCGACCTGCGTTGTCGTCGTGCGCAGATCGACCTTCACCTGCCATTCGATGAAGGGAAGCAGCAGATAAAGCCCGGGTCCGGCAGTGCGCGCGTAGCGGCCGAGTCGGAAAACGACGGCGCGCTCATATTGGTTGGCAACGCGCATGCTCGTCATCAGGACGATCAGCAAAACGGCGACGAGAAAGGCGAGAAGAAACATCACGCGTCTCCGTTCGGTGGCGTGACCGCCGCGCCTCGAAAGGCGAATGCATGATCGGCCGCCCGCTCTATGGTCAGGACGCGGGCTTCCTCGAGTCCGACGAAATGCGGTTCAGACGCCGGTTGAGCTGGCCTCGCGCCGCGCCGCGGCTCGGGAACGGCGGCGGCTTCGTCAATCGCGTAGAGATCGACGACGGGGCAGGGTGAGGCGAAAGACGGCGGAGAGGTGAAGCCCGCATCAGACGAAAGCCGCGAAACGGGAACCATCGAGGCGAGACCCGGAAGGATCGCCGCGCCGGCGAGGTCGGGCGCAATCGCGGCGGGAACCACGAGATGGGCGTGTCCGGCTCGATCGCGGGTTTTCAAGAAATCATCCGCCGCAAACGGTCCATGCAAGTATAAGGTGGCGCCGGAGAGAAGCGCGGCAAAGGGGCCGGCCGCGAGCCCGGCGAAGCTCGTCGGCGGCAGCGTCGACAGAATCGGAGTGCCCCGGCCTATCTTTGCCCGGGCGACGAAATCGAGCCCCGCCGCCATCAAAGTCGTCTGCTCATGCCGGACCGGCTTAAGACGAGCCCGGTCGAACGTCGTGATCCGCGGCGGCGCTGGGGCCGGCTTGCCGCGTTCGAGACCATCGTCCGGATGCGTGGCGGCGTAGCGCAATACGCAAGCCGCGCTGAGATCGACCGCCCCATCGACTTCGCCCGGGCCGAGCGTTGCAAGAAGCCGGACCGAGGGCGCCGTCGCCGCCGTGGCAAAATAGGCTTCGATCGGATCGAGTTCTCCGTAGGCGGTCGGCCCAATGAGCGCCGCAGCATTGACGGCTCCTGCGTAGGCGGCAAGTTCCGCCTCGTTGAGATCGAGCGGCGCCAAGGCCGGCTCGAAACCGCCGCGCAGCGCCGCGATCAGACCAATGACCAGCGAGACCTCGGCTCCGCCGGCAAGCAGCAGGCATTCGCCAGGCCGCAGGCCGTAGTCGGCAAAGAGCCGCGCCAGCGCCGCAACTCGCGCGGCGACAATTCCGAAGGGGCAGGTCGTCGTGCGATCGGCAAAGGCGACGGTCTCGGGACGAAGCCGTGCCGCGCCGGAAACCAGAATGTCGAGACTATAAGGCGCAAAGACCCGCGGATCGGGCGACAGGGAAGGCTGCGCGCTCATGGCACCTCCCTCCACCATGTGTCGAGCGTCAGATCGACGCTCGGCGATCCGTAGGCCGGCAATTTCGCCGGTCGCTCCAGCGCCGCCGAGGCGGCGATCCACTGATCGGGCGAATGGAACAGCGGCACGATGTAGAAGCCCGAGAGAAGTACGCGATCGAAAGCCCGCACCGCGGTGACGAAATCGTCGCGCGATTTCGCCGCGAGCAGCGCGTCGATCAGCGCGTCGACAGCCGGCGATTTGACCCCGGCGAGATTGAACGAGGCCGGCTCGTCGGCGGCGGCCGAACCCCAACGGGTTCGTTGTTCGCTGCCGGGCGAGGCGGAGGCGAGCCAGCTGCCGATCATCATATCGAAGTCGAAATTCTGCCGGCGCCTTTGATATTGGACCTCGTCGACAAGCCGCACCCGGGCTTCGACGCCGATGCGCGCGAGAGAATCGGCGTAGTTGAGCGCCAGTCGCTCTTGGGCGCGATCCTCGACCATGATCTCGAAGCTGAAAGGCTTGCCGTCCTTGCTCAATCCCCCGTCGCTGAGCCGATAACCGGCGGCGGCGAGAAAGTTCAGCGCCCGCCTCGGCCAGATCCTGTCATGTCCGGTACCGTCGGTCTGCGGTGGCCGCCAGCGTCCTTGCAGGATGTCGGCGCGGACCGCGCCGGGAAACGGCGCGAGAAGAGCGCGCTCCGCCGAGACTTGCCGGGCGCCCGGTCGAAGCGAATTCCGAGTCGTCAAAAAAGCTCTTGGTCCGCTCGTAAAGGCCAGCGAAGAGATTGGGGTTGATCCATTCGAAGTCGAACATCATCCCCAAGGCTTCGCGCACCCGGATGTCGTCGAACATGGCGCGCCGCAGATTGAACACGAAGCCGTCCATGCCTTTGGGTCCGCCGACCGGCAGGCTCTCGCAGATGACGCGATGCTGCTTGACTGCCGGAAAATCATAGCTCGTCGCCCAACGCTCGGGATTGGTCTCGATGCGGAAGTCGATGAGCCCGGCTTGAAAGGCTTCGAACTGGCTGTTGGCGTCGCGATAATATTCGATCTCGATCTCATCGAAATTGAAGAAGCCGCGCTGGCTCGGCAGATCCTTGGCCCAATAGTCCGGATTGCGGCGCAGAACCAGCTTTTCGCCCGGATCCACTTGCGCGATGCGGTAAGGTCCCGACCCGACGGGGATCGCCAAACTCGCCTGTTCGAAGGTAGCGGCATCGGTCGCGCGGCGCGACAGCACCGGCATCAACGCCAGGATCAGAGGCAATTCGCGGTCATCTATGCCGGGGAAGTCGAAACGGATCGTCTCGGCGTCAGGCACTTCGACGTGTTGGACGAGACTATAGGCGGAGCGCGACTGCGGCCGGCCCTTCTCTTTCAAGAGTTCGAAGGTGAACAGCACGTCGGCCGAGGTGATCGGGCTCCCGTCGGAAAACCTTGCGCGCGGATCAAGGCGGAAGAGCACGTAAGAGCGCTCGTCGTCGGTCTCGACGCTCTTGGCGATGAGGCCATAGAGCGTGAACGGCTCGTCGAACGAGCGCGCCATCAAGCTCTGGAACACGTTCGGAACGAGGCCCTGCGCCGCCGATCCTGATTTCACATTGAACGGATTCAAGCTGTCAAAGGTGCCTTGCAGGCCGACGACGAGACGACCGCCCTTCGGCGCGGCGGGATTGGCATAGGGAAAATGCGTGAAATCTGCCGCGAGCGCCGGCGCACCATGCATGGCCATGGCATAATGCGGTGCCTCGTCTTGCGGGTCCGGATCATTGAGAGCCGCAAGGAGCCTGGGCGCTTTGGCCTCGCCGAACGTGGCTGAGATCTGGGTGAGGGCCTTGCACCGAGCCGCGATGCTATGGACGGGAATTTGGGCGGGCGCGGCTTGCGCCAGAACGCCAGTAAAGCCGACAAGGATCGCCGCGGCGCGGATACTCGCCGCCCGCATGTCGAAAGCCCTGGGCCGGACTGCCCGAGAGCGGCGAATCGTGCCGGATACCATGGCAGGACTCTAAGGCGTGCCGGCAGCTGTGAACAGGTGCGCCAGGGGGCGAAGGCCGCTCGGCTGCGCGCCTTCGCCCGTTTTCGACAAAAACCGCGGTGCGGCTGGCCGGATGGCGCGAATGGCCCATTTGTCGCCGTATTCGAAGCCGATGCGCGGGGCGCATTTTCGGCCAGCTTGACTAGCGGCCGGCCTTCGCGTCTTTGTGCGGCCGTCACCTGCGCTCCGGCAGGCGCCATGCCCCCATCCTTGTCGGAGCTTCTTATCGGAAAGGCTTTTCTAATGGCGTTCTCGTTGATGCGTCTCGGCTTGGCAGGGCTGGCGGGCTTTTTTGTCCTGGCCGGCGGGCAAAGTTTCGCTCAGCAACAGCCGGCGCCCGCCAACCAACCGCAAGGCGCGGCCCCGGCGCCGCAGGGTCCGATCAAACTGGACTTGATCGGCACCCAGGCGCAGTGGACCAAGGTCTGCGGCCACGACCAGTCCGCCAACAAGGATGTTTGTTACACAACCCGCGATTTCAGCACGCAGCCCAATCAGGCACCGGTCCTTGCGGTCGCAATCTATGACATCAAAGGCAACGATGAGCGCATTGTGCGCCTGCTGATGCCGGTCGGGCTCATGTTGCGTCCGGGCTTTCGTTTCTGGGTGGACCAAGGGGAAACCTTGGACGGCACCTTTGAAATCTGCTTCCCCAACGGGTGTTTTGCGGAATCCAAAATAAAGGGACCGACGCTCGATCAAATGAAGAAGGGGACTACGCTCAACATCGCGGTTCGCAACCAAGCCAACAACGAGGTCACGTTCGGCGTGCCGCTGGCTGACTTCGGCAAGGCCTTCGACGGGCCGGCGGTCGATCCGAAAGTGCTGCAGGAAGAGCAGAAGAAGTTTCAGGAGGAACTGCAAAAACGCGCCGAGGAAGAGCGCAAGAAGCTCGAGGCGGAGAAACAGGGCGGCAAGTCTCCCGCCGGGGGCGCGGCGCCGCCCGGCCCGGCGCCGAACGCACCGGCGCAAAACGCGGGCGCTGCGCCTTCCAAGCCCACCGGCAAATAGCGCAAGCGCTTTCTTCGCTTCGCGCCATTGCAAGAAGGTGGCGACGAGGCAATCCGGAGAATCGGCTGGATTGCTTCGGTGGGCCCGCAATGGTGGTTCGGCAGCGCCTTGCGCGAAAAAACGGCGCTTGCTTTTCGCCCCAGCCCGCGACCCGCCACCGCCCGGAGAAAATCAGTTCAGCCGCGCGGTCTTGATGTGATATCCGCCATCCTGGGCGCGGGTGAACATTTCGTCGACCTGCGGATGACGCACCGGATCGCCGGATGTGTCGGGCAGAAAATTCTGCTCCGAAACATAGGCGACATATTCCGTGTCGGCGTTCTCGGCGAACAAATGATAAAACGGTTGGTCCTTGCGCGGCCGCACTTCTTCGGGAATGGCAAGCCACCATTCATCGGTATTGGCGAAGACCGGATCGACGTCGTAAATGATCCCGCGGAAGGGATACTTGCGGTGTCGCACGATCTGGCCAATACCGAACTTGGCTGCGCGAGGTTTCACGTTCACGGGGAGCGCTCCGAAGAGCAAGGACGGGTTGCCAAAAGACTCGATAATTCAGTGGCGCGGCTGGAGATTTTCTACCCTGGTGCAAACGGCGATGTCAATATAATGGGCAGGGCCGAATAATAGGCAGGGCCAAAACCGCGGCCGGAAACGGGCAGGGTCGGCCATTGCGCCACGCGCCATTCTTCGCCACGATCGAATGATGCTGTCGCGGACGACTCCTGCGGAACTGCTTTCCAGCGCCGAAATGGCCCAGGCAGATCGGCTGACGATCGCCTCCGGCATTCCGGGCGCCGTTTTGATGGATCGCGCCGGCGCGGCCGTCGCCAAGGCCGCCTCGCGGCTGCTTGCGACGCGCGATCCTTATGACGGCCGCATCGCGGTCTTTTGCGGTCCGGGCAATAATGGGGGAGATGGATTTGTCGCCGCGCGCGCTCTCAAAGCCGACGGCTTCAAAGTTTCTCTCGGCTTGCTTGGCCGACGCGAGAGCTTGAAGGGCGATGCGGCCGGCGCGGCGCAGGGCTGGAGCGATCCTATTCTGCGCTTCGAGGACGTGCCGCTGGAAGAAGCCGATCTTGCAATCGTTGGCATCTTCGGTGCGGGACTCGATCGCGACATCGACGGTCCGGCGCGCGAGGCGATTCTACGTTTGAACGAATGGACGCGGCGAACGCGAAAGCCGATCGTTGCCGTCGATATCCCCTCCGGAATCGACGGGTCGAGCGGGCAGGTGCGCGGCGTTGCGGTCGAGGCGGCCCAAACGGTCACGTTTTTCCGCCTGAAACCGGGTCATCTGCTGCTGCCGGGACATATGCATTGCGGCGAGATCAGCCTGGTCGATATCGGGATTCCGGATTCGGTTCTCGACGAGATTGCGCCGAAGACCTTCGCCAACGGCCCGTCGGTTTGGAGCAAGCATTTTCCGCGTCCGCGCATCGACGGCCATAAATATAATCGCGGCCATGCTCTCGTGCTGTCCGGATCGCTTGCCCATACCGGCGCGGCGCGGCTTGCGGCGCGCGGTGCTTTGCGGATCGGCGCCGGGCTCGTCACTGTCGCAACGCCAACGGATGCGCTCGCCGTCCATGCCGCCGCGCTCACCGCGGTCATGACGCGGGTTTGCGACAGCACCGAAGATCTCGTCGAACTGCTGGCCGATCGGCGCAAGAATGCCGTTGTCATGGGGCCCGGACTGGGCGTCGGCGCCAAAACCCGCGCCATGGTTCTCGCTGCCCTGCAGAGCGGCGCAGAAAGGCCGGGGCCCCCGCGCGCCGTCGTCCTCGATGCCGATGCGCTGACGAGTTTTGCCGGCGAGTCGATGCGGCTTGCCGAGGCGGTGAAAAGCTGCGGTAAGCCCGTCGTCCTGACGCCGCACGACGGCGAATTCGCGCAATTGTTCGCGGCCAAAGAAGGCGAACTGCGGGATCACCCCGATATCGCCCAATTGGCCTCGCCTTCGAAACTCGCCCGCGCCCGCGCCGGCGCGGCGCTCATGGGGGCGGTCCTGTTGCTCAAGGGGGCCGATACGGTCGTGGCCGACCCGCAAGGCCGCGCGACGATCGGCCATGCCGCGCCGCCCTGGCTTGCGACCGCCGGCTCCGGCGATGTGCTGGCGGGAATAATCGGCGGCTTGTTGGCGCAGTCCATGCCGGTTTTTGACGCGGCCAGCGCCGCCGTCTGGCTGCATGCGGCGGCGGCGCGTGAATTCGGTCCAGGCCTCATCTCCGAAGACATTCCCGAATGCCTGCCGCCGGTCTTGCGCCGCCTGCTCGAGAGCGGCGACGCGTAGGCCCCGCAGCGAAACTGGCTACGCGACTTCGAACCAGGTGACCAATTCCGTCGCTTGCGGGGAAAGCGGCAGGCATTCGATCGCCCATTTGCCGGGATTGTCGGCGACGAAAGCCACATGTTTCGTGCGTTGCTCCGGGACGATCACGCTGTCGCGCCAATAGGGCTCCCACCCGTCGTCGTGATCGTGCAGCAGCCGCAAATGATGGCCGTGCACGCGGATCTGCGCAGCGAACAGGGTTTTGTTGACGAAGCCAAGTGTGACCGGCGTTCCCCGCCTGACCGAAAAGAGCGGCTTTCGCCCGAAATCGTCCGCCGCCGCGCCGTCGAGGCGGAAAGGTTCGGGCGGATCGGCCGCCGCCGGCATTTTGGGCCCGCCGTCGATCGTGAGATCGAGCTTGCGCGAGGCTTTGAGATTGATCGCGAGCGGCAGCAGCGGATTTGGCGGCAGCGAGGCAATCGGCGGCATATCTCTGCGGGGTTCGCCTTCCGTCTTGAAGACGAGAAGCGGCTGATCCGGCCCTTCCGTTGCGTGCAAGACCAGCCGCGCCTCGCGGCCTGCCGCGGCGGGGAGATCGAACCATCACATCGAAGCGGGCGCCGGGCCCGATCGGGAGCATGTTTTGCAAAGGTGCGAAAGCTTCGCAAGGCGCGCTGTCGATTGCGAGCACTGTCGGCCTCAGCCCATCGAAGCCGACGAACATGACCCGGGCCGAGACTGCGTTCAGGAGTCTCAACCGCACTCTGGCGCGGGGCGCCAGCACCTCGATTAGGGGCATGAGCTTGGAATTGACGCTCGTGAGCCTACGGACTCCGGCCGACCTGGACGTGTCAGACTTTGTTGCGCCCGACGCGGGCTCAGAAGGCCCAACGGAACCGGAGGAAATCTGCGCGCGATCGTCGAGCTGCCAATCGGCGAGAATGACGACAATGTCGCGGTCGGTTGGAGGCGGCTCGGCTTCGTCGACGATCAAAGCGCCGTAAAGGCCTTGGCGAAGCTGATCGCAGGCCTGCGGCGCCACAAGCGAACGATAGAAGTAAAATCCGGGCTCTCGCGCAACGATCCGATAATCGAAGGATTGGCCGGGCATGATCGCTGCCTGGGTCAGGCCGGCGACGCCATCCATCGCATTGTCCAGCCGCAGGCCCTGGCACGCGAAGGTCAACGGGCCGTCCAATTGATTGGCGAGACGGAGTTTGACGTCTTCGCCCGTTCTCCAACGAAGCAAAGGCCCAGGCACCTGTCCGTCGAAGCCGCAGACCGCGGTCTCGGCCGCGGGGCCCGGCAACAGGCGCAAACTCGCTTTCCGCGCGGTGATGATGCGGGTGCCCGCAGCCCGCGTCCGCCCCGGCAGCGATATGAAACTGGCAAGCGCCGAGCCGAAGAGGACGCGGCGGGTCATACGCATCGGCATGAGGGTTTCGAATTGAGGGTGGATCCGCATATCAGTATCGACGCTCTGCCGAAAGCATCCCGGCTGGCGCGAGGCCGGCTGTGGGATGACGAAAGCCATTTCCAACGCTTTTCACTTTTTTGCTGCGCAGGGGCGGCGGCATTGCTATAGACCCGGCCCGAGTGGTGACACGCGGCGCTTTCGATGCGCTCGCGGGCGTGGCGGAACTGGTAGACGCGCCGGATTTAGGTTCCGGTGGTGAAAACCGTGGGGGTTCGAGTCCCTCCGCCCGCACCAGAGCCTTCCGCAAAAGCCATGACCCAGGCCGCCGCGTGCCGGCTTGCGGCTTTGGGCCCGGCGGCCATATGACAGGAACCAAAGGGCGGAGCCGATGCAAGTGACGCAAACCCTCTCCGAGGGGCTGAAACAAGAATATAAGGTCGTCCTTGCCGCCGAAGATCTCGCCTCGCGGGTCGAAGGGCAACTCGCCGAGATCCAGTCCAAGGCGCATATCAAGGGCTTTCGGCCCGGCAAAGTGCCGGTCGCGCACCTGCGGCGGCTCTATGGCCGTTCGATCATGGCCGAGGTGGTTCAGGAGGCGGTCAACGAGGCCAATCGCAAGATCATCGAGGAGAATAAGTTAAGACTCGCGGGATCGCCGAAGATCGAGCTGCCGGACGATCAGGCTGAATTGCAGCAGGCCTTCGACGCGAAGGCCGACCTTTCCTACCGCGTGGCGATCGAGGTTCTGCCGAAGTTCGAGATCGGCACATTCGACGACATCGAGATCGAACGGCTTGTCGCCGACATTCCCGAGCAAGACATCGACGAGGCGGTCAAGAATCTCGCCGATCGAAACCGGCCCTATACGCCGAAAGACGACAAGGCCGTCGCTGAAAAAGGCGACAAGGTCACGGTCGATTTCGTCGGCACGGTCGAAAGTCAAGTCTTCGATGGCGGCAGCGCCAATGACGTCGACCTCGTGCTCGGCGCGGGCTCCTTTCTTCCCGGTTTCGAGGATCAGATCGTCGGCATGAAGCTCAACGAAACGCGGACCGTTTCGGTGACATTTCCGGAGACTTATTCGGAAGCCAAGCTGGCCGGAAAGCCGGCCGAGTTCGCGGTCACCGTCAAGGCGATCGGGGCGCCGGGCGAATTGGCCATCGATGATCAATTCGCCAAGAGCTTGGGGTTCGAAGACCTCGGCAAAATGCGCGAAGCCGTGCGGGCCTCGTTCGAACGCGATTCGGCGGCCATTTCGCGGCGCAAATGGAAGCGCGAGCTTCTCGACCAGCTGGACAAGAAATATACGTTCGAACTGCCGGAACAGCTGGTCGAACGCGAATTCGAGCTCATTTGGAGTCAGGCCGAGGCCGAGCGCAAGTCAACCGGCCGCAGCTTCGCCGATGACGCAACGACGGAAGCGGCCGAGCGCGCCGAGTACCGCGCCATTGCTGGACGCCGCGTGCGCCTCGGCTTGGCCTTGTCCGAGATCGGCGAGCAGGCCGGGGTCAAGGTCTCGGAGGAAGAAGTCACCCAGGTCCTTTACGAGAGGGCGCGGAGCTTTCCCGGCCGGGAGCGGCAATTCATTGAATATTACCGCAAGAATCCCGAGCTCATGAGCGAGATCCGCGGCCCGATCTTGGAAGAAAAGGTGGTCAACCACGTCATGGCTCAGGCCAAGGTCACCGACCGGCATGTGAGCAAGGAGGAATTGCGGCAGGCGGTCGAGGCCTCGGAACAGGACGAAGAGGGCGGCGCGGGGGCGCCTTCCTCGTAAGGTGGCGAAGCGAACAGCGTCCGGCTCAAAGAGCGGTGGGCGCAGCCCCGTTGCGAAAGCGCCGGAAGCTATTATCTTGCGCTAAAAGCCAACGCCGGCCTGCCGCCAATTCGATTTCGGCCCCAGAACCCGAGAAAGATCCGCCATGGACCGCGATCCGCTCGAAATTCACGCCAATTACCTGATCCCGCAAGTCATCGAAAATACCAGTCGGGGCGAGCGCGGATTCGACATCTATTCGCGGCTTCTGCGCGAACGCATCGTCTTTCTGACCGGGCCGGTCGACGATCACGTGGCCTCGGTGGTCGTCGCGCAATTGCTCTTCCTTGAAGCGGAAAATCCGAAGAAGGAGATTTCGCTCTATATCAATTCGCCGGGCGGGGTCGTGACGTCCGGGCTTGCGATCTACGACACGATGCAATTCATCCGCCCGAAAGTATCGACGCTCTGCATCGGCCAGGCGGCCTCGATGGGCTCATTGCTTCTGGCCGCCGGCGAGGCGAACATGCGCTTCGCGCTGCCCAATGCGCGGATCATGGTGCACCAGCCGTCGGGCGGCTTCCAGGGCCAGGCTTCGGACATCGTGCGCCACGCCGAGGACATCATGAAGGTGAAGCGCCGGCTCAACGAAATCTACGTCCGGCATACGGGGCGCGATTATGATTCGATCGAGAACACGCTTGACCGCGACCATTTCATGTCGGCCGAAGAGGCCCGGACCTTCGGCATTATCGATCAAGTGATCGATAAACGCCCGGACGAGCCGGCAGCGACGGGCAAGGTTGCCGCCTAACGCGCGCGACCGGGGGCCGGCCAGATGGCCGCCGGCCCGCAAGGTCCAGCGTTTCCCGTGGCTTAGATCGAAACGGCTGGATCGTCCGTCTGCCACCTGGCACATCGATTGCTGGTTGCGACCCGGGGCCGGCCATTTAACCGATTGGACGCATTTTTCAGCCATTATGGACGATTGCGCCCATGTGACGCAGATGCTTCGGGGGACGGGGGAAACCGGCTCCGGGGCTTGATCCCGGCCTCTCGGCATGTTTGCATTTGCGTTAACAGAGGGGAAACGGCAATTCTGGGAGTTCGTGCGCGCAGGCAGCGGTCTGAGCCAAAATGGGACCGCCATGAAGGGCGAATGCTCAATTCGAGTTCTCGCCCGAGTTAGTTGAAATGGGTCACAGCCTCGTTCGGTTGCGGCCGTTGGGAGATAAGCCATGACCAAGGTCGGCGGGAGCGACTCGAAAAACACGCTCTATTGCTCGTTCTGCGGCAAGAGCCAACACGAGGTCCGCAAGCTGATCGCCGGCCCGACGGTGTTCATCTGCGACGAATGCGTCGAACTCTGCATGGACATTATCCGCGAGGAAAATAAATCCTCGCTGGTCAAGAGCCGCGACGGCATTCCGACGCCGAAAGAGATCTGCAAGGTTCTGGACGACTATGTCATCGGCCAGGCGCAGGCCAAGCGCGTCCTATCGGTCGCCGTGCACAACCACTATAAGCGGCTCAACCATTCGACCAAGCACAACGACGTCGAACTGGCGAAGTCGAACATCCTGCTGATCGGGCCGACCGGCTCCGGCAAGACCTTGCTGGCGCAGACTCTGGCCCGCATTCTCGATGTGCCTTTCACCATGGCCGACGCCACGACCTTGACCGAGGCCGGTTATGTCGGCGAGGACGTCGAGAACATCATCCTGAAGCTGTTGCAGGCCTCCGACTATAATGTCGAGCGGGCGCAGCGCGGCATCGTCTATATCGACGAGATCGACAAGATCTCGCGCAAATCCGACAATCCCTCGATCACCCGCGACGTGTCGGGCGAAGGCGTGCAGCAGGCGCTGTTGAAGATCATGGAAGGCACGGTCGCCTCGGTGCCGCCGCAGGGCGGGCGCAAACATCCGCAGCAGGAGTTCCTGCAGGTCGATACGACCAACATTCTGTTCATCTGCGGCGGCGCCTTTGCCGGGCTCGAGAAGATCATCTCGACTCGCGGCCGGACAAGCTCGATCGGCTTCGGCGCCACGGTGCAGTCGCCGGACGAGCGCCGCACCGGGGAAATCCTGCGCCGGGTCGAACCGGAAGATCTGCTGAAATTCGGGCTGATCCCCGAGTTCGTCGGCAGGCTGCCGGTCATCGCGACGCTCGAAGACTTGGACGAGGACGCCTTGAAGCGCATCCTGGTCGAGCCGAAGAACGCGCTCGTCAAGCAATATCAGCGTCTGTTCGAGATGGAGAACACCGAGCTCACCTTCCAGGATGAGGCGCTGAATGTCGTCGCCAAGAAGGCGATCGACCGGCGCACCGGCGCGCGCGGCCTGCGCTCGATCATGGAGGCGATCTTGCTCGATACGATGTTCGAACTGCCCGGCCTTGACGGCGTCGAGCAGGTCGTCATCGGGCCCGACGTAGTCGAAGGCAAGTCCCGGCCCCTCTATATCTACGCCGAGCGCAGCGAGAAGAGCGCCACCAGCGCCTGATAGGCCGGCCGAAGCCCGCGGGGGGCCGCGCCGCTCGCCAAGAGCGCGGACGGGTCGCCAGGAAGGCGCGGGCGCGGGCGTTCTCGACAGTGGTTCTCCTGTATGGTTGCGACCAGTTTGCTTTGGACCGGGAAGGCCGCAACCGGCTCGGGCGCCGGCTGCTTGAATCTAGCGCTGTGGAACGCCATCTTAGGGTGGAAAAAATGCCCCAAATAGGGGCTCAGAGTTACGGTCCCGCGAAGCAACTTGTATTGATGAAACCAAGCAGCCGCCGCGGGTAATCCGGCTCCGGGTATGAACGAATGTTCAGATAGGATGGGATGATGAGCAATCAGAAGCGCGAAGCGATATCGCCGGGCACGGTCGAAACCTATCCGGTGCTGCCGTTGCGTGACATCGTGGTTTTCCCGCACATGATCGTGCCGCTTTTCGTCGGCCGCGAGAAGTCAATTCGCGCTCTCGAGGAGGTGATGAAGGCCGACAAGCTCATTCTGCTTGCGACCCAGATCAACGCCTCCGACGACGATCCGAGCCCGGATGCGATCTTCAAGACGGGAACGCTGGCTTCCGTCCTGCAGCTTCTGAAGCTTCCCGACGGCACGGTGAAAGTGCTGGTCGAAGGGCAGATCCGCGCCCGTGTCCACGCCTATACGCGGACCGCCGAATATTACGAGGCGGAGGCCGAAGTCGTCGCCGAGGAATCGACCGACAAAGTCGAGGTCGAAGCTTTGGCGCGTTCGGTCGTGGCCGAGTTCGAATCCTATGTGAAGCTCAACAAGAAGGTTTCGCCCGAGGTCATCGCCGCGGTCAACCAGATCGACGATTATTCGAAGCTCGCCGACACGGTGGCTTCGCATCTTGCCGTCAAGATTCTCGACAAGCAGTCGGTCCTCGAGACAAGCTCGGTCGCCAAAAGGCTGGAGAAATGCCTGGGGCTGATGGAAAGCGAAATCTCGATCCTGCAGGTCGAGAAGCGGATCCGCACGCGGGTCAAGCGCCAGATGGAGAAGACCCAGCGCGAATATTACTTGAACGAGCAGATGAAGGCGATCCAGAAGGAGCTCGGCGACGAGGAAGGCAAGGACGACCTCTCCGAGATCGAGGAGCGCATCAAGGCGACGCGGCTCTCCAAGGAAGCGCGCGACAAGGCGATTGCCGAATTGAAGAAGCTTCGGCAGATGTCGCCGATGTCGGCGGAGGCAACCGTCGTGCGCAATTATCTCGATTGGCTGCTGGCCATTCCGTGGAACAAGAGAAGCAAGGTCAAGAAGGATCTGACCGTCGCCGAGGAGGTGCTCGACAGCGAGCACTTCGGCCTCGACAAGGTGAAGGAGCGGATCGTCGAGTATCTCGCCGTGCAGAGCCGCGCCAATAAGCTGACCGGGCCAATTCTCTGCCTGGTCGGGCCGCCCGGCGTCGGCAAGACCTCGCTCGGCAAGTCGATCGCCAAGGCGACCGGACGCGAATTCGTCCGCATGTCGCTCGGCGGCGTGCGCGACGAAGCCGAGATCCGCGGCCATCGGCGCACATACATCGGCTCGATGCCCGGCAAGATCATCCAGTCGATGCGCAAGGCCAAGACGTCCAATCCGCTCTTCCTGCTCGACGAGATCGACAAGATGGGCATGGATTTCCGCGGCGATCCGTCATCCGCCCTGCTCGAAGTGCTCGACCCCGAGCAGAACCACGCGTTCAACGACCATTACCTCGAGGTCGATTACGACCTGTCGAACGTGATGTTCGTGACGACGGCGAATACGCTCAACATCCCGCCGCCGCTGATGGACCGGATGGAGATCATCCGCATCGCCGGCTACACGGAGGACGAGAAGATCGAGATCGCCGAGCGCCACCTGATTCCGGCGGCGCTCAAGAAGCACGGCCTGGCGCCGGTCGAGCTGAAAATCGAACGCAGCGGTCTCGTGACGATCATCCGCCGCTATACGCGCGAGGCGGGCGTCCGCAACCTCGAGCGCGAGATTTCCAATCTCTCGCGCAAGGCGGTCAAGCAGATCCTGACCGGCAAGACGCTCGCGGTGACCATCACCGAGGAGAATGTCGGCGATTTCCTCGGCGTGCCGCGCTATCGCTACGGCGAGGCGGAACTCGAGGATCAGGTCGGTGTCGTGACCGGGCTCGCCTGGACGGAAGTCGGCGGCGAGCTGCTGACGATCGAAGGCGTGATGATGCCCGGCAAGGGACGCATGACGGTGACCGGCAATCTGCGCGACGTGATGAAGGAGTCGATCTCGGCGGCGGCTTCCTATGTGCGCTCGCGCGCGGTGGATTTCGGCATCGAGCCGCCGCTCTTCGATCGGCGCGACATCCACGTGCACGTGCCGGAAGGCGCGACGCCGAAGGATGGGCCTTCGGCCGGCGTGGCGATGGTTGCCGCAATCGTCTCGACCATGACCGGCATTCCGGTCCACCGCGATATCGCCATGACCGGCGAGATCACGCTGCGCGGCCGGGTCCTGCCGATCGGCGGCCTGAAGGAGAAGCTGCTCGCTGCGCTGCGCGGCGGGCTGAAGAAAGTCCTCATTCCGGAGGACAATGCCAAGGATTTGGCGGAGATTCCGGACGGCGTGAAGAACGGACTTGAAATCGTTCCGGTCTCGCGCATGGACGAGGTCTTGAAACATGCCCTGGTGCGTCAGCCGGTGCCGATCGTCTGGGAAGAGGATCAAAAGCCGGTCGGTCCGCCGCCGCCGGAGGACGAATCCACCGGCCTCGTCGCCCATTAGCGACACGCGCCGCGTAAAGCACTTGCTAAGGCTGAACCCGGGCTTGCGGCCCGGGTTCGGCATTTTTATGTTGCGCGCGGGAAACGCCGGCGTTTAGCTTTTTCGCGCGCTGCGCATTGGTTGGCGGCCGGCGCGATCGGGCGGTTAGCTCAGCTGGTAGAGCATCTCGTTTACACCGAGAGGGTCGGCGGTTCGAGCCCGTCACCGCCCACCACGATTGGGCAATTGTTGGGGGAGCGCGCTGGAGAGGCGGGAGCATGGCCCGCGGGGCGCCGCAATCTAAAAGGCGTATCCCAATCCGGCCATCAAGGTCACGTCCGACGTTCGGCTATGGGGCTCATACTGACTAAACGGGTTCACCGCCAACTCGCCATATCTGAAGTTGACATAATCGAGGCCGACATTTGCGTGCACGTGATCGGTTATGGCGTAATCAGCCGAACCTCCCGCCATGAAAATCGCCGAATCGCCGAGCGGAAATCGCCACGGCGCGATGGGAAAACCGCCAACGATCTGGGTCGCGCTCAGGGTCGGACCAAAATCGCCCCCCACCAACCCGCTGGCCGATAAAACCAGTCGGCTCACCGGGCAAAACTGCAATAGCAGACCGCCTCCTGCGTAGGCGTGCGAGTAAACTTCCTGATAGCCGCCTGGTCCAAGAAGCGTTCTCGTCCACCGGCGCGCGCCCGCTCCGACATAGGGTGTCAACATCACGTTTGGGCTCACGTCGAAACCTTTGCCGAGCCGAAGATCCAAATTATCGACGACCGCGCCGCTTTTCTGTTGTAGCGGCGCGCTCCAATAATTGGTTTGGCCATCGAGCCAGGAAAACCGGCCGCTCAGATAAAGGTTGTGGACACCGAGAAAGTCCTTCATCACAGAGGCAGAAACGCTCAGGCCGGGGACCCAGCCCTTTTCACTGTCGAGAACGCCGGGGAGGCCACCGCTTCGGCCGGGGTCGTTGTACTCCGCGTATCCGAAATCCGTTTCGATGAAATCGAGGCTGAGTTGATTATCTGACCGCACGATGTCGCTCCACGCAAAGACGGGCGGAGACGACGCCGGCCCTTTGGTGGTCGGCAGGTCGGCGGCAATTGCGGGGCGCGACAAAGCGACGGCCAGAGCGATGACCGCCGTGCTCGATGGAAACGCGGACTTGCCCATTTAACCCCCGATTCGCTTCACCATAATTTAAGCTTGCCGAGTTGGGGAGGTCGAGGGGGTGGAACAATTTTTGGCAGGCACAACCTTCGAAAGTCCTTGGATATTGCGTCGAAGACACGCTCGGGAGCGCTCGCAAGGCTTTTGCGTGACGGCGCGGCCTATCGTCCGCCCGGTGTGGCGGGGCCGCCGGCCCGGGAAGCTCGCGGAAAGGATCCGGCTAAAGCTCGTCTTTCGCCACCCACTCGGAACCGACCTTGCGATAGCGTTTCTTGACAGCGGCCCAGGCGATGCGGAACGCAGCCTCTTCTTGACGCGGGTCGCCAGCATGTTCGGCGAAGGCGGCGTCGAAGGCGGCGCGGAAAATGTCCTGTGCGTGGGTCGGCAGATGGTCGCGCACGGAGGGCGGCAGCTCGTCGTTGCTCGCATAAGGCATGATGGTCGTCTCCACAAAAGAGAGTTCAAGAAGACTGCCTGATGTGTCGGCTCTGACATTCCCCCGATGACCAGAAACGCGCCTGAACGATAGCATTCGGCTCGGGCGGCTGGAAGTCGCACTCCGTCGATCGAGCTTCGGCGAGCCCCGGACGGCGATTGCCATGCGAGCCATGTCAAACGCGCCCCAGGGTGAGCTATGCGTCTGCGGTTGGCTCGTGCTGCGGCGCACCCGTTCGATCAAGCCTCCTTGCCTTTCACGCGCGATTGCTTCGGGCGCGCGAAGCGTTATCCTGTCGCAAAGCGCCCGGGCATTGGCTCTGATCCGGCGCGACCACGCGGGGGCGGGGCATCATGAGCAAGCTTCATCTGTGCGACATTTGGCAGGATCGGCGCGGCGCGACGGCGCTGGCCCGGTGCGTCTGGCTCTGCCTTGGGCTTTTGTTGGCTTTGGCCCTCGTGCCGCATCAGGCGCGCGCGCAGGACATGAGCTTCCGGCTCGTGTCCGTCGGCGATCGGGCCAAATGCGGCGGCGCCTGTCCCGTGGTCATCGCCGCCGAAGGCGAGATCACCAATGAGACGCCGAATGCCTTCCTCTCCTTCGTCGAGGGTAATGTCGGGAGCAACAACCTTCACGCGGTCGTCTTTCTCGATTCGCCGGGCGGCAAGGTGGTCGCGTCGATGGAGCTGGGCAAAATTCTGCGCCAGATCGGCGCGGCGGCGATCGTCGGGCGGGTCGATCCGGGGGCGAGAAACGGCATGAGCGAGTTCTTGTCGGCGCGCTGTCTTTCCGCCTGCGTTTACGCGCTCATGGGGGCCAAGAGGCGGGTGATCCCGCCGCAGAGCCTGGTCGGCATCCATCGCATGTTCACCTATGTCAACGCAGCCGATCCGGACAGCACGACGGTCGTGCGCTACCGGCGTTACGACAATGGCCAGATGGCGGCGGTTCTGTCGCGCTACACCGGGATGATGGGCGTGAGCCCGGCGCTTATCACCATGGCCGAGCACATTTCGTCGGATCGAATCCACATCATGACGCGCGCCGAAATCGCGCATTTCCATTTGGGCTCATCGAAGCTCTGATCTGCCGCGCGGTCGCTGGGTCTTGCTTGACTTGCGCGTCCCCCTACCTTATCGGGCGGGTCTCCGCGCAGATCGATTGCGGGGGAGTAGCTCAGCTGGTTAGAGCGCCGGCCTGTCACGCCGGAGGTCGCGGGTTCGAGCCCCGTCTCTCCCGCCACTGAAGATCCGTTTAACCGCTTGCCGGTGCCTGCGCGACGTCGATGATCAGCCCATCGGCGAACCAGCGCGCCAGCAAGCTGGCGGCGCGGTCGGCAACGGCGGCGCTCTCATCGCGGAACGCGAGCAGGCTGCAGATCTCTCCGAAGGTCTTGCCGGCAGCGGCCTCGGTGAGCGCAAGCGTCTCGGCTTCGTCGAGGATTCTGTAGGCGATATTCAGTCCACGATCGCGCCAAACGAGGACAGTCTCTGCGCCCGGGGCGCCGCGCGGCGGCTGCGGATCATCCGCCGCCGCTGCTTCATAGGCTGCAATCGTGCCGCGCGCGAGCGTCAACAGCGCGAGACTCTTTTGCAAGCCGAACCGCAGGTGCGGCCAGGCTTCGGCCGGGACACTCGCCAGCGCGCCCATTTCGCTCAGGCCCGCCTCGCGCGCATCGAAAGCGTCGGCGAGCGCCCGTTCGAAAGTTGCAAGATCGATCCATTCCGCGCGATCGCGCCACGCCTCGGCGCCGCGCATAAACTCCGGCAATTGCCGCGCGTACCAGCGCGCATTCGGATGATGCGAGAGCGTCGCGCCGATGTAAGCCTCGACCAGCGCGCCAAACATTTCGTCGCCGATCGCATTGCGCAGCACGCGATAATCTTCGGCCAGAAATCCGGCGAGCCTTATGCGGTAGGCCTCGGCATAGACCGCAAACCGCGCCGCGCGGTCAAGCCGGCGCGAGGGGTTGACGGCATCGAGAATGGCGCGATCGTCGCCGATGACGGCGTCTTGAAATTTGGTCTGCAGCTCGGCGAGCTTCACGCTGCCGCTCCGAGCTTTGCGGCTGGAGACATCGCGCGCAATTTCGCGGGCATGGTCGAGCTCGCCCAAAAGTTCGGCAAAGGGCGGAAACTTTTCGTCGCGCTCGATCATCGTTGAAACCGGCCCGAACCGCCTCCAAGCTTCGGCGAAGAGCGCCCAAACCTCCGGGCTCACGGGCTCGTCATGACTGTCGATCTTGTGGGTGCCGTGGTCGGCATGGCCGGCGAGATGAAACTGGACGACTCGCTCGATATCGATCGATTGGATGAATTCGGCCGGCGCGAAATCGTGGTTGAAGCCGGAGACGAAAATGTTGTTGACGTCGAGCAGCAGCCAGCAATCCGCGCGCGCGGCGAGCTCCTTCACGAAGGTCCATTCGTCCATCTCCGATTCGGCGAACGTGACATAGCTCGAGACATTTTCTAGGGCGATGCGGCGGCCGAGGAAATCCTGGACGCGGCCGATACGTTCGACGACGTGATCGAGCGCCTCGGCGGTATAAGGCAGCGGCATAAGGTCGTGAAGATTGACGCCATGCACGCCGGTCCAGCAGAGATGGTCGGAAACGAAGGCCGGCTCAAACCGGGCGGCCAGGCGCTTCAGCGCGGCGAGATAATCGAAATCGAGCGGCGCGGTCGAAGCAATCGACATCGAAACGCCGTGCAGGACGATCGGGTAATCGGCGCGGATGCGCTCCAGGGTGGAGAGTGGGCGTCCGCCATCGACCATGAAATTCTCGGAAATGACCTCGAACCAATCGACCGGCGGCTTGGTCTCGAGGATCTCGCGGTAATAGACCGGCCGCAGCCCGAGGCCGAAACCGAGCGGTGCAGGCTTCATCTTTTGCTCCACGTGCGCCACGAAGGTTTCGCCGTGCCGAAGTCGGAGAGCGCTTTCGCGACGAGAACCGCGAAAGCGCTCTGCCATCGGCGAAATTGCGGTGACGATCAGCCGATGACCTTGCCGCCCTTCTTCAGGCAGGCCGATTTCGACTTCTCCGGCAACCAGCCCATGCCCTTGCAGGAATTCTGCCCCTTGCAGGCGTTCGATGCGGACTTGCAGGCGCCCATGCCCTTGCAGCTGTTGATACCCGCACACATGACGCTCTTCGAGGCCGCATGCGCGCCGGTCGTCGGCGCGACACCTCCCAACGCAAGCGCGACCGCGGCAAGTGCGATGCTTCCGCCCGAAACAACATTCATCCTCATAAGAATCTCCCTCATGCTGCGTCCGCGGCGCGGGCGCTCTGGGCGCATGGCGCCTGAGACGTCTTCGATGCCAGGGCGAACAACGTTACATGGATCACGCAGCTGTGACGGGCGCGGCTCACCCTGTGCCGCAGATCGATTTCGCCGCCGCGAATGGCGCGTCACATTGGCGCGTCGGGACGTTCCACGGCCGATTGCCGCCCGGGTGAATTCTCCGGTCCCATGGCCGCGACGCCCCGAATGCTGCAGAGCGGCATTTACTATCGCATTGCGATCCTAGAGCAACCGCCCGGCTGAGGGCAAATTTTTATTGAGCCCTGTCTTGTTTCTCATTATTCATGCGCCGATTGATCGTCCGCCGTGCCGGCGGTTCAGGGCGGGCCAGGATTATGGGTCGAGCAGGTGTGCTCGACTGCGGATTTCTCGCCATTGGCCGTGGCCAGCGTGAGAAGAGCCGGCCGGGGTCCGTCCTGCGGATCTGCCCGAACATAAACGAAGAAGCGTTTGTCCTATTGGGCAAAGGCGGCAACTGAGACTTTGGGAGATAGATGATGAGCAATAGGCCGCGGAGCCCCGGGCGCCACTTTTTGCAAATTCCCGGTCCGACCCAGATACCCGACCGGGTTTTGCGGGCAATCGACATGCCGGTCATCGATCATCGCGGGCCGGAATTCCAGAAGATCTCTCGCCGCGTCCTCGAAAAGGTGAAGGCGCCGTTCAAGACTAAGAACCCCGTCATCATCTTTCCGTCTTCTGGAACGGGCGGCTGGGAGGCGGCGTTGGTCAATACGCTGTCGCCGGGCGACCGCGTGCTGATGTTCGAAACGGGGCAGTTCGCCGTTCTCTGGAAGGCCATGGCGACGAACCTGGGGCTGAAGCCGGAGTTCATCGAATCGGATTGGCGCATCGGCGCCGATCCGGCCCAGATCGAAGCGCATTTGCGGAAGGACAAGGGCAAGGAAATCAAGGCCGTCTGCGTCGTCCATAATGAGACCGCGAGCGGCACGACCTCGCCGATCGCCGAGATCCGCCAGGTTATCGACAAGCTCAATCATCCGGCGCTGCTGTTCGTCGATGCCGTCTCCTCGCTCGCCTCGATCGACCTGCGGCATGACGAATGGGGCATCGACGTCACCATCGCCGGCTCGCAGAAGGGCCTGATGTTGCCGGCGGGCCTCTCCTTCAACGCGGTGAGCCAAAAGGCTTTGGCAGCTTCGAAGAACTCGGGATTCAACAAGTCCTATTGGTCCTGGGCCGATATGCTTGCCGCCAATGCCAGCGGCTTCTTCCCCTATACGCCGGCGACCAACATCATCTACGGCCTCGATGTTGCGCTCGATCTGCTCGAAGAGGAAGGCTACGAGCGGATCTTCGCCCGCCACAAGCGCCATGGCGAAGCGACGCGGCGTGCGGTCGTCGCCTGGGGCCTCGAAGTCCTCTGCAAGGACCCGAAATATTATTCGCCGGTCGTGACTTCGGTTCTTCTGCCGCCGGGGCATGATGCGGATGCGTTCCGCGCCGTCGTGCTCGAGAATTTCAACATGTCGCTCGGCACCGGTCTCGGCCGGGTGGCGGGCAAGGTCTTCCGCATCGGCCATCTCGCCGACACCAACGATCTGACGATCATGGGCGCGTTGACCGGCGTCGAGATGGGCCTCGAACTGGCCGGAATTCCGCACAAGAAGGCGGGCGTTCAGGCGGCTATGGCTTATTTCGCCGAAGAAGCCAGAAAAGCGACGCAGAAGCTCGCCGCCGCCGAATAATTGCCGATAGAATGGGCGGTGCGATTTTTGCACCGCCCATTTTGCGTCTGGCCGTTGCTTTTGCATCTCGGCCGACCCATGCAGCGCGGCCATGGACCCTACCGAGGATCAAAGCGAGGTCTTCGCCCTTCTCGCGGATCCGGCGACGCATGGGCTGGAAGAAGCGGTCACGCGCATCGACACGCATGGGGCGGTCGTTTTTCTCGCCGGCCGCGACGTCTACAAGGTCAAGCGCGCGGTCTTCTTTCCGTTCATGGATTTTTCGACGCTGGAAAAGCGTCGTGCCGCCTGCGAGAACGAGATCGCCGTCAATAAGCGTAACGCGCCGGACCTCTATCTCGGCACGGTACCGATCCGGCGCGGCGCACGCGGCTTGGAGCTCGGCGGAACCGGCGGCCAGATCGTCGAATGGGCGGTTCATCTGCGCCGCTTCGATGAAACAAAGACGCTCGATCGCCTGGCGGAGAAGGGCGAACTCGATCTTTCCATCATCGCGCAACTGGCGGAGATCATGGTCGCCGCGCATGAACACGCGCCGCGCCGCGATCATGGCGCGACAGAGGATTTTCGCCGCCGGCTCGAAGATACAATCGAGGGCCTTGCCGCGGACGTGTTCGCGCCCTCGGCGGTTGCAGCCCTACGGGCGCGCTTCATGGCGGCCTATGCGGAGAACGAGCCGCTGCTCAGGGCGCGGGAAGGGCAGGGCAAGGTACGCCTCTGCCATGGCGATGTGCATCTGCGCAACATCGTCCTGTTGGATGGCCGCCCGGTTCTCTTCGACGCCATCGAATTCGACGATTCGCTGGCGACCGTCGATATCCTCTACGATCTCGCCTTCGTCCTGATGGACCTCTGGCAGCGGGATCTGCATGTCCACGCCAATCTTTTGCTCAACCGCTATCTCTGGCGCTGCGCAAACATCGAGCAGGAACTCGAGGGTCTGGCGGCGCTGCCCTTGTTTCTCGCTTTGCGCGCCGCGATCCGCGCCCGCGTGACCGCTGCCTTGGGCAAGCTCGAGCCCGCGGCGCGGGAGGCGCGCGGCCGGGAAGCCCGCCGATTCCTTGCCGCGGCCGAGGATTTTCTCACGCCGCAGACGACGCGTCTCGTCGCAATCGGGGGATTTTCAGGCAGCGGGAAGAGCACGCTCGGCCGAGAGCTCGCGCCGAGAATCGGCCGCGCGCCAGGCGCGCTGCATTTGCGCAGCGACATCGAGCGCAAAAGACTCTTCGCCGCCGGAGAATATGAGCGGTTGCCGGATGAGGCCTATCGGTCGGACATCTCGGACGCCGTTTACGAGCGGCTGCGCAGATTGGCTGAGATCGCCTTGCGCGCCGGCCAAAGCGTGATCGTCGATGCGGTTCATGCGAAGCCGGAAGAGCGCGACGCGCTGATTGAGGCTGCGGCACGCGCGAACGCGCCGTTCACCGGGCTCTGGCTCGATGCGCCGCTCGATGCGCTCGTCGCGCGCGTCGCGGGGCGCAAGGACGATGCATCCGATGCGACGGCGGCCGTCGTGCGCGAGCAGGCTTCGCAGGATATCGGACGCCTCGATTGGGCGCGGCTCGATGCCGGCCTGCCGCTTTCGGCATTGGTGCAGGAGGCGCTGAAGAGGATAGCGTGATCTTCTCCGCAGGCGGGAGGGGATTGCTATTCGCCCGGCGGGATCAGCACCGCGGCTCCTTGCAGCCGGCCTTCGCGCAGATCGGCGAGCGCCTCATTGGCGCGCTCGAGCGGGTAGGCGACCGTATGCGTCTTGATGTCGGACTTTGCGGCGAGGCTCAGGAATTCGAGTCCGTCGCGGCGGGTGAGATTGGCGACGGAGACGAGCTGGCGTTCCTCCCAGAGGAGGCTGTAGGGAAAGCGCGGGATGTCGCTCATATGAATGCCGGCGCAAACGACGGTGCCACCCTTCTTCACCGCGGCCAGAGCCAGCGGAACAAGCGGGCCGACCGGCGCATAGATGATCGCCGCGTCGAGCGGCTCGGGCGTCTTCTCGTCCGATCCACCCGCCCAGACCGCGCCGAGACTGCGGGCAAAATCCTGCGCGGCGCGATCGCCCGGCGTCGTGAAAGCAAAGATCTTTCGGCCGCGTTTCTCTGCGACCTGGGCGATGATATGGGCGGCCGCGCCGAAGCCATAGAGACCGAGGTTCGTGCCTTCGCCTGCCATGACGAAAGAGCGCCAGCCGATCAATCCGGCGCAGAGCAAAGGTGCAAGATCTTGATCGCGGCCGGTTTCGCCCAGCGGAAATGTGTAGCGCGCATCGGCGATCGCCTGGGTGGCATAACCGCCGTTGCGCGTATAGCCGGTAAACAGCGGCGCGTCGCAGAGATTTTCCCGGCCGGAGCGGCAATAAGGGCAAGTACCGTCGGTATGTCCGAGCCAGGGGATGCCGACGCGCATGCCGAGCGCGAGCTCTGCGACGCCAGAGCCGATCGCATCGATCCGCCCGACGATCTCGTGTCCGGGAATGATCGGCAATTTTGGATTGGGCAATTCGCCATCGACCACGTGGAGGTCGGTGCGGCAAACGCCGCAGGCGGCCACTTTGAGCCGGATCTCACCGGCGCCCGGTTGCGGATCGGGCAGGTCCTCAAGCACGAGCGGCGTGCGAATCTTGTTCAAGACCATGGCGCGCATGAGATTCTCGCTGGCGCTCCGCTTCGCTTGCTGATTATCTTAATGGCCGACTTTAAGTCAGCCAGAAAGGGATTTTCGGCAAGCCCCGAATCCTTATTCATGCCGAATTGAAATTTCATAATGAGATGCATCGGGAATGGAGGGCGAGCCAGACAATTCAAGGTGGAGGAATCGAGATGGATTCACCAGCGCTTGGGCCTGAGGCCAGGAATATTCAGGACAATTTTATGAAGGCTGCGGCCCCGTTCCAGGTGGCTTGGCAAACGACTTGGTTCGAGTTGCCCTTCGCGATGATGGCGGAAGTCTTGCGCTTTACCGCGCGGCGGTTGCAGGCCCAGAGCGATTTCATCGCCGGCCTCGAGACCTGCCATTCGTTCCCGGAAGTCGTCGACGCGCAATCGCGCTTCATGCGCTCGGCAGTCGGCGACTATGGCTCGCAAACGAGCAAGATCATCAACGACATGAATAAAAACATCTCGAAGGCTGCGTGAGGCTACGCCAACATGATGGCCGCGCTGGCGCGAGCCGGCCGGCCGTCATCCGGCGGGCAAATGGTGCGCTAGAAAGATATACGCGAGCGTGATCAGGATCTCCGCCAGGATCAGGATCACGATGATGGCTTCGAGGCGCGTGGCGCGGTCGACATCGAATATATCGGTCAGCGCCTGGCCGGTTTCGACGACCACGCCGAGCTTTCGGGTGACGGCGCGGGCTCGTTCGCGCAATTCATATTCGTCCTCGAGCCGCGCATAGAGGCGTTCGAGATTTGGATGATCCCATAGGACATCCGGCTTTTCCTCGACCGCCACGCGGCCCGAGATCCGGTGTTGGGCGAGCAGCGCCTGGCCGATGAGCTTCAGCATTTTGCGCCGGTTCCAGGGCGCCCGCCCGGTGCGCGCCAGCTCGCCGGCGAAGGGCTCGATGACGTCGAAGACCCCGCTGAGGGCGGCTTCGTCGCGGGCGAGCGATACCGTCTTTGCCAGGACATCTGCCACGACGAGGAAGCGCGCGGCGGAGAGGTCGGGCATTTGGATAGGGCCGCCGGGCGGAACCCTGTCCTCACAGCCGGGCATGATCTCGAGTACGGCCGTCTCGTCGTTCTTGCGGTCTCGCTTGCCAGCGATCCTGCCCGCGATCTGTTGGAGAAAGTTCTCCTCCTCGATCGGGGTGAGCCCGATGAACACCGCTACGCCGAAGCGATAGAGCGCGACGAATTTCGCCGGTCCAAGCCGCAGCGCCAGCGGCGCGGTCGCAATCATATCGTCGCGCTCAAGCCCGGCCGCGTCGATCCTGTCGCCGACGAGGAGCGCGCGCGCCACAATTCTTTCAGCGGGTTTCGCATTGGGAGCTATGGCGCTTGAATCGCTGACATTAGACATATTCAGCGTCGCTCCTGAAAGCTGGAAAACCGCCAATTTCTAGCATTACGTTCGAGATTGGCTTGAAATAGATCAAGGACAAAGGCTTTTCCCTTTCTCAAATGAGTTGAAAACCGGACTTGCCCGATCACCTTTAAGCCGGGCGAGCTTGGTTGCCAGGATGGCTCGCCGCATGCTGAGTTTTTCAAACGACATGTATTCGCCCAATCGAGGACATTGACATGGCCGAACCCCAAGATGTCGAACCGGATATTCCCGGCCCTGAGATCAATCCCGATAAAGTGTGCTTCGTCATCGAGAAAGCGCGCGAGCTTGAGGCCGAGGACGAAGGCATCGAGGCAGACGATTCCAATCCGACCGACGATGATTTTCGCAGCATCCTTACCGATAGGGCCTATAAGCCGATCCGACGGGAACTTATAGCCTTCATCAACGCCATGGACGACGACGAGAAGGCCGAGCTTGTCGCGCTGACTTGGACCGGGCGCGGCGATTATACCGCGCGCGAATGGCGCGTTGCCGTGGCTGAGGCGCGCTCGCGCCGCGAGGTCGAGACCTCCGTCTATCTGCTTGGGATCCCCTTGCTGTCCGATTATTTGGCAGAGGGGCTGGCAACATTCGACATGTCTTGCGACCAGTAAAATCGCGAGCCGAGATAAAATTTCGCGGAGGGCAGCGGCATCGCTGCGGGTTCCTCGCCTGCGTCACCAAGGCAAGCATTCAGTTTTGATCGGTAGGGCCGCGGAACTGGGCTTGCGCCAGCAAGACAGAGGCCTAAATCAGGGCTGCGCCTATTGGAGTCGCTTGATCGGCATCAATGTGGGCGCGTTGAGTGGCGAAGTACATTGCCAAGCTGGTGCTCGAGGGTCCCGGAATCTCGCTTTCCGTCACCGACCGGCTCCAAAGGTCATGGCGTCGTGTAATTTGGAGGTGGATCATGAATATCAAGTCTCTCATCCCGATCGGTCGTGAGCGGCCGAACCTACCCACAAGCTTCGCGCCCTTTGCGTCGCTGCAACAGGAGATCGACCGCGCATTCGACGATTTCGGCCGCAACTTTTTTGATTTGGGACGCGGCTTTCCGGGCCTTTCGAACCTCGGTTCGACGGAGATCGTCCCGCGCACGAATGTGAGCGAGACCGATAAGGCGATCGAGATTACGGCCGAACTTCCCGGCCTCGAAGAGAAGGACGTGGAGATCAATTTCGCCGACGACGTGCTCACGATTCGCGGCGAGCGGAAGGAAGAGAAAGAGGATAAGAACAAGAATTACCATGTCCTCGAACGCCGCTACGGCGCTTTCGCGCGCTCGATCGCCCTGCCCCCCGGAACCGATCCCAATAAGATCAAGGCCAATATCGATAAGGGTGTCCTGAAGGTCACGGTTGAAAAACCCGAGGCCAAGGTCGCCAAGAAGATCGAAGTGAAAGCAGCCTGACGGTCAATTGAGCGCCCGCCGGCCGATGGCGCGGCGGGCGCTCACCATGTTGGCGGGTAACATGAAGATAGGTCATGGCGATTGGGTTGTCGTCTGCGACGGGCGCAAGGCTCTGTTGCTCGAGAATGAAGGCGACGAAATGCTCGCGAAGCTCGCCACCCGCGAGGTGCACGAACACAAGGAAGAGCCGACGCGCGCTCTCGGTACCGACAAGCCCGGACGCGTCCAAGAAATGGCGACCGGCATGCGCAGCGCGGTCGAACCGCCCGATTATCACGATCAAGAAGAGACCGGCTTTCTTCATCGCCTTTCGGCGCGGCTCGATGCGTTGGTAAGGTCGAAGCAGGCGCATCATCTCGTCATCGTCGCGCCGCCGCGCGCTCTCGGCGTGCTTCGAAAGGCCTATTCTGCGGCGTTGCGGCAGGCGATACGTGCCGAGGTCGATCATGATCTCATCCACCTGCCGGTCGGCGAGATCGAGGAACGACTGGCCAAATCCTGATTTTCGCGCCGCGCGGTTTGCACAACCTGTTCAGTAACTTCTTGAATTTTCATAATTCTCCACCATATATCGGCCTGGGACGGACCCTGCCATTTTGCCGCGAGTGACCGGCGACGCGGCGCTGGTTCGCGGGTGTGCCGGCTCGCTGCACCTTGCGCCGGAGGTTGCGCTGCGGTAGGGATCGACCCGGCTGGAATCCGCTCTTCCGGCTCTTCGGCGCGTCCGTCCTGCCGGTCTAGCCTCAGGCGCGTTTATGCCCGACCTGCTCAGCCAATATCTGCCGCTCGCCGTGTTCATGGCCGTCGCCGCGCTGATCTCCGGAGCATTGGCGATCGCGCCCTTTATTGTCGCCTTCCAGGCGCCGGACGCGGAGAAGCTCTCAGCGTATGAATGCGGCTTCAACGCCTTTGACGATGCGCGGATGCGGTTCGACATACGCTATTATCTCGTCTCGCTTCTGTTCATCATTTTCGATCTCGAAGTCGCCTTCCTGTTTCCCTGGGCGGTTGCCTTCCGCCAGGCGGGCAGCGCGGGTTTTTGGGCGGTGATGGTTTTCCTTGGCGTACTGACCGTCGGCTTCGTCTACGAATGGAGGAAAGGGGCGCTGGAATGGGAGTAGCGGTCGAATCCGGGGGCCTCATCCATCCCGCCTCGGGTCGGCTGGTGCGGTCGAGCGATCCGGCGTTTCTCGCGATCAGCAACGAGCTTGCCGACAAAGGCATGCTGGTTACGACCGCCGATGCGCTGATTACCTGGGCGCGCACCGGCTCGCTGATGTGGATGACCTTCGGTCTCGCCTGCTGCGCGGTCGAGATGATGCAGGCCTCGATGCCCCGCTACGATATCGAGCGCTTCGGCTTCGCGCCGCGTGGCTCGCCCCGCCAATCCGACGTGATGATCGTCGCCGGCACGCTCACCAACAAGATGGCGCCGGCTCTGCGCAAAGTCTACGACCAGATGCCGGAGCCGCGCTACGTGATTTCGATGGGCTCCTGCGCCAACGGCGGCGGCTATTACCATTATTCCTATTCCGTGGTGCGCGGCTGCGATCGCATCGTGCCGGTCGACATCTATGTGCCGGGCTGTCCGCCTTCGGCGGAGGCGCTGGTCTACGGAATCTTGCTCCTGCAGAAGAAGATCCGCCGCACCGGCACGATCGAGCGCTAGATCGAAGAGGACTTATGGACGACGCGCTTCAGGATCTCGGCAATGCGATCGCGGCGGCGCTGCCCGGTGCCATCCGTGGCAACTCGGTCGCGTTCGGCGAGCTGACGCTCGATCTGGAGCCGGCGCGTCTCATCGAGACAATGCGCTATCTGCGCGACGATCCAAGCTGTCTTTTCATCTCGTTCATCGATCTTACCGCGGTCGATTATCCGACGCGTGTGCCGCGCTTTGATGTGGTCACCCATCTGCTCTCGCCGCACCACAACCGCCGCATCCGCGTCAAGGTCGCAACCGACGAGGACGAGCCGGTCGAACTCGCTGACGAGTCTTTATCCGGCCGCCAATTGGTTCGAGCGCGAGGCCTATGATCTCTTCGGCATCGTGTTCAAAGGTCATCCCGATCTGCGCCGCATCCTGACCGACTATGGTTTTGAAGGTCATCCGCTGCGCAAGGACTTTCCGATGACCGGCTATGTCGAGGTGCGCTACGACGACGCGCAGAAGCGCGTCGTCAACGAGCCGGTGCAGCTTCGGCAAGAATTTCGCACGTTCGATTTTCTCTCGCCCTGGGAGGGCCCGATCGACTACGTCCTGCCGGGCGACGAGAAGGCGAGCAAGGATGACGCCAAGGAGTGACGCGCGCGATACTGCGTGAGACAAAGCGATGACCGACCAGAACGTCCGTAATTTCAGCATCAACTTCGGGCCGCAGCATCCTGCCGCGCACGGGGTTTTGCGCCTCGTTTTGGAGCTCGACGGGGAGGTCGTCGAGCGCGTCGATCCGCACATCGGTCTGCTCCATCGCGGCACCGAGAAACTGATGGAGGCGCGCACCTATCTGCAGAACGTGCCCTATTTCGATCGGCTCGACTATGTCGCGCCGATGAACCAGGAACACGCCTTCTGCCTCGCGATCGAGAAACTGCTCGGGCTCGAAGTGCCGCGCCGCGCGCAATTGTTGCGGGTGCTCTTCTGCGAGATCGGCCGCAACCTCTCGCATCTTTTGAACGTCACGACGCAGGCCATGGACGTCGGCGCGCTGACCCCGCCGCTCTGGGGTTTCGAGGAGCGAGAGAAGCTCATGGTCTTCTACGAGCGCGCCTCCGGCTCGCGCATGCATGCGGCCTATTTCCGCCCGGGCGGCGTGCATCAGGATTGCCCGGACGAAGCTCATCGAAGATATCGGCGCCTGGTGCGAGCCTTTCTACAAGGTCTGCGACGATCTGCAGGAGCTGTTCGTCGAAAACCGGATCTTCAAACAGCGCAATGTCGATATCGGCGTGGTCAGCCTCGAGGACTGCTGGGCTTACGGCTTTTCCGGCGTGATGGTGCGCGGCTCGGGCGCTGCCTGGGACCTGCGCAAGGCGCAGCCCTACGAATGCTACGAAGAGATGGAGTTCGATATCCCGGTCGGAAGACACGGCGACAATTACGACCGCCAGGTGATCCGCATGGAGGAAATGCGGCAGGCGACCAAGATCATGCAGCAATGCGTGGAGAAGCTGATGTCGAAGGACGGGCAGGGGCCGGTCCACACGAAAGGCAAGGTGGTCCCGCCGTCGCGGCCCGAGATGAAGCAATCGATGGAAGCGCTCATCCATCATTTCAAGCTCTATACCGAGGGCTTTCATGTGCCGGCAGGCGAGGTCTATTGCCCGGTCGAAGCGCCGAAGGGCGAGTTCGGCGTCTATCTCGTCTCCGACGGCACCAATAGGCCGTATCGCTGCAAGATCCGGGCGCCGGGTTTCGCCCATCTCCAGGCGATGGATTTCCTCTGCCGCAAGCACATGCTTGCCGATGTCAGCGCGATTCTGGGCTCGATCGACATCGTCTTCGGGGAGGTCGACAGATGACGGTTCGCCGCCTCGCCGAAGAGCAACCCGAAAGCTTCGCCTTCACGCCCGAGAACGAAGCGCGCTGCGCCAAGGAAATCGCCAAATACCCGCAAGGGCGCCAGGCTTCGGCGGTGATCGCGCTGTTGTGGCTGGCGCAGCGGCAGAACGGCCGTTGGCTGCCGAAGCCGGCGATCGAAAAAGTCGCCGCGATGCTCGGCATGCCGGATATCCGCGTGCTTGAAATCGCGACATTCTATACGATGTTCAATCTTGCGCCGGTCGGCAAATATTTCATCCAATTCTGCGGCACGACGCCTTGCGTGCTGGCCGGCGCCGATGCGATCAAAGCGGTGCTCGCGTCCCGCATCGGGCCGCCTGGGCAGGTCACCGCCGACGGGCTTTTTTCCTGGATCGAGGTCGAATGTCTCGGCGCCTGCTGCAACGCGCCGATGGTGCAGATCAACGATGATTATTACGAGGATCTGACGCCGGAGAATTTCAACGCTCTGCTCGACAAGCTCGCGGCGGGTCGGCCGGTGAAGCCGGGTTCGCAGATCGGCCGCACGACCTCGGAGCCGGTCGGCGGCCTGACCTCGCTCACCAGCCTCTATGGGGCTGACGGACGCAGCGGCCCGCAGACTTATCGCGGCGCGCCGAGCAACAAGGACCAAGGTTGATCGCGATGCTCGAGGACAGGGACCGCATCTTCCTCAACCTCTACGGTTTCGGCGACTGGCGCCTGGACGGGGCGCGGGCGCGCGGCGCCTGGGACCAAACCAAGGGGCTGATCGACAAAGGCAAGGATTGGATCGTCAATGAGATGAAGGCGTCAGGCCTGCGCGGCCGAGGCGGCGCCGGCTTTCCGACCGGCTTGAAATGGTCGTTCATGCCCAAGCCCGACCCGGCGCGGCCCTCCTATCTCGTCGTCAACGCCGACGAATTCGGAACCCGGCACCTGCAAGGACCGGGAGATCATGCGCAACGATCCGCATCTCCTGATCGAAGGCTGTCTCGTTGCGAGCTTCGCGATGCAGGCGCATGCCTGCTACATCTATATCCGCGGCGAATATGCTCTCGAATTCGAACGGCTGCGGGGGGCGATCGACGAGGCCTATGCGGCAAAGCTCATTGGAGCGGACAATATTCACGGCTGGCCGTTCGAAATTTACCTGCACCGCGGCGCCGGCGCCTATATCTGTGGCGAAGAGACGGCGCTGCTCGAATCGCTCGAAGGCAAGAAGGGCATGCCGCGGCTGAAGCCGCCGTTTCCTGCCAATATGGGTCTCTATGGTTCCCCGACGACGGTCAACAATGTCGAGTTCGATCGCGGTGGCGCCGACGATCCTGCGCCGCGGCGCCGCATGGTTTGCGAGTTTCGGCAGGCAAAACAACAGCGGTACCAAGCTCTTTTGTATTTCTGGGCATGTCGAGAAACCGTGCAACGTGGAAGAGGCCATGTCGATCCCCTTCCGCGAATTGATCGAGCGCCATTGCGGCGGCGTTCGCGGCGGGTTCGACAATCTGCTTGCCGTGATCCCGGGCGGCTCGTCGGTGCCCTGCTTGCCAGCGCATGAGATTATCGACGCGGCGATGGATTTCGACACGTTGCGCGATCTGAAATCGGGCCTTGGCACGGCCGCGGTCATCGTCATGGATAAGTCCACGGATATCGTCCGGGCGATCACCCGCATCAGCTATTTCTACAAACATGAGAGCTGCGGCCAGTGCACGCCCTGCCGGGAGGGGACGGGCTGGATGTGGCGGGTCTTGACCCGGATGTGCGAGGGTCGTGCGCAAAGGCGCGAGATCGACATGCTGCTCGAAGTCACGACCGAGATCGAAGGCCATACGATCTGCGCGCTGGGAGACGCCGCGGCATGGCCTGTGCAAGGTCTGATCCGGCACTTCCGTCATGAGATCGAGAAGCGCATCGACCAATATGCGGCGAACCCACATTCGGAGCCGGCGTCCAGCTTCGACATGGCGGCGGAGTAGGGCGATGGCCGAGGCAAAACCGATGACCAAGCTCCTCGTCGACGACGTCGAGATCGAGGTCCCGCCGGAATATACGCTGCTGCAGGCTTGCGAGGCGGCCGGCGCGGAAATCCCACGCTTCTGCTTCCACGAGCGGCTGTCGATTGCCGGCAATTGCCGCATGTGTCTCGTCGAAGTGAAGGGCGGCCCGCCGAAGCCGGTTGCCTCATGCGCCATGGCGGTGCGCGACCTGCGCCCCGGCCCGAAGGGCGAGTTGCCCGCCATGTATACGAAATCGCCGATGGTGAAGAAGGCGCGCAAGGGCGTCATGGAATTCCTGTTGATCAATCATCCACTCGATTGCCCGATCTGCGACCAAGGCGGCGAATGCGATCTTCAGGACCAGGCGATTGCCTTCGGCTTTTCCGGCTCTCGATACAAGGAGAACAAGCGCGCCGTCGAGGATAAATATATCGGCCCGCTGGTGCGCACCTCGATGAACCGCTGCATTCATTGCACGCGCTGCGTGCGCTTTACCGCGGAAGTCGCCGGCACGGGAGACATGGGCGCAATCGGCCGCGGCGAGGACATGGAGATCACGACCTATCTCGAAACTGCGATGGGTTCGGAGCTGCAAGGCAATGTCGCCGATCTCTGTCCGGTCGGCGCGCTTTTGCCCATGCCCTATTCCTTCAAGGCGCGCTCCTGGGAACTCGCCAAGACCGATTCGATCGACGTCATGGATGCGCTCGGCTCCGCGATCCGCATCGACAGCCGCGGCCGCGAGGTCATGCGCATTCTGCCGCGCATCAATGACGCGGTGAACGAGGAATGGATCTCGGACAAGACGCGGCAGATCGTCGATGGCTTGAAGACGCGGCGTCTCGACCAGCCCTATCTGCGCGAGGCCGGCAAGCTCAGGCCCGCCACCTGGCACGAAGCTTTCGCCGTTATCGCCGCGAAGGTGAAATCCGCGCGGCCGCAGAGAATTGGGGCGATCGCCGGCGATCTCTGCGCGGTCGAGGAAATGTTCGCGCTGAAGCTTTTGCTCGAGAGCCTGGGCAGCAGGTCGCTCGATTGCCGGCAGGACGGCACCAAGCTCGACCCGAAATTCGGCCGCGCCAGCTATATTTTCAATCCGACCGTCGCCGGCATCGAAGAAGCCGATGCGATCATGATCATTGGCGCGAACCCGCGCCGGGAGGCACCAGTCCTCAACGCCCGCATCCGCAAGCGCTGGTTGAAAGGCAATCTGCTCTTAGGCCTCATCGGCGAGAAGGCCGATCTGACCTATGAGTATAATTATCTTGGTGCCGGCCCCGAGACTTTGGCGCGTTTCCTCGACCACCCGCCAGCCGAAAAGGAGCGGCCGATGCTGCTCATCGGGCAGGGCGCGCTCGCGCGGCCCGACGGGCTCGCCATTCTCGCGCAAGCCGCCAACGCCGCCCGCTCGCTCGGCTGTATCAAGCCCGGCTGGTTGGGCTTCGGCGTGCTGCATACGGCCGCTGCCCGCGTCGGTGGGCTCGATATCGGTTTCGTGCCGGGCGAAGGCGGGCTCGATGCCGCGAGCATGGCGAAAGCGAACGCGCTCGACGTGCTCTTCAATCTCGGCGCCGATGAGATCGATATCGCACCCGGCGCTTTCGTCATCTACCAGGGCACGCACGGCGATCGCGGCGCGCATCGCGCCGACGTGATCCTGCCGGGCGCGACCTACACAGAAAAGTCGGGCCTTTATGTCAACACCGAAGGCCGCGTGCAACTGGCCGAGCGGGCCAATTTCCCGCCCGGCGACGCGCGCGAGGATTGGGCGATCCTGCGGGCGCTCTCGGCCGTGCTCGGCAAGACCTTGCCATTCGATTCGCTTCACGCGCTTCGAAGCAAGCTCTGTGCGCAATATCCGCATTTCTCCAAGCTTGACGCGATCCTCCCCGGCGATGGGGCCGACATCGAAAAGATTTCCGCCGGCAATGCCGCCCCCGGCGCGGCACCCTTTGCTTCGCCGATCACGGACTTCTATATGACCAATCCGATAGCGCGCGCATCGGGCGTGATGGCCGAATGTTCGGCGCTCGCGCGCGGTCGTCTCCAGCAGGCGGCGGAATGATCATGGATTGGGTCCTGCCGCTGCTTCTGACCCTTTTGAAAAGCGTCGTCCTTCTCGTCGCGCTGCTGATTTATGTGGCCTATGTGCTCTATGCCGATCGTAAGATCTGGGCGGCGGTGCAATTGCGGCGCGGGCCGAACGTCGTCGGGCCCTGGGGCCTGTTGCAGAGCTTCGCCGATCTTCTCAAGTTCGTCCTGAAGGAGCCGATCGTTCCGGACGGAGCGAACAAAGGCGTCTTTCTGCTCGCGCCCTTCGTCATGGGACTGTTGGCGCTGGCGGCATGGGCCGTCATTCCGCTCGATAACGGCTGGGCGATCGCCAATATCAATGTCGGCGTACTCTACATATTTGCGATCTCGTCGCTCGCCGTCTATGGCATCATCATGGGCGGCTGGGCATCGAATTCGAAATATCCGTTCCTTGCGGCGCTGCGCTCGGCGGCGCAAATGGTTTCCTATGAAGTTTCGATCGGCTTCGTTCTCATCACCGTCGTGCTTTGCGCCGGCTCGCTCAATCTCTCCGACATCGTGAAGGCGCAAGACACGCATTTCGGTCTGTTCGGCTGGTATTGGCTGCCGCTTCTGCCGATGTTCGTGATCTTCTTCGTCTCGGCGCTGGCCGAGACCAACCGGCCGCCTTTCGATCTCATCGAGGCCGAATCCGAGCTCGTCGCAGGCTTCATGGTCGAATATTCGTCGACCCCCTACCTCTTGTTCATGCTCTCCGAATATGTGGCGATCGTCACCATGTGCGCCTTCGGGACGATCCTGTTTCTTGGCGGCTGGCTTTCGCCCATTCCATTTCCGCCTTTCACCTGGATCCCCGGCATTCTCTGGTTCATCCTGAAGGTCTCGGCTATGTTCTTCATGTTTGCGATGGTCAAGGCCTTCGTGCCGCGCTATCGCTACGATCAGTTGATGCGGCTCGGCTGGAAGGTCTTCCTGCCGATCTCGATATTCATGGTCGTGCTCGTCGCCGCGGTCCTCGAGGTCACCGGCTTCGGCAACGTCATGGCGCAATGAGGATGAAATGAAAATCGATTCCGCCGCCAAGGCGCTTCTGCTGAAGGAATTCGTCGCGGCCTTCGCGCTGTCGATGCGCTATTTCTTCAAGCCCAAGGCGACGCTCAACTATCCGCACGAGAAGAATCCGCAATCGCCTCGCTACCGCGGCGAACACGCGTTGCGCCGCTATCCAAATGGGGAAGAGCGCTGCATCGCCTGCAAGCTCTGCGAGGCGATCTGCCCGGCCCAGGCGATCACCATCGAGGCGGGGCCGCGCCGCAACGACGGGACGCGCCGCACCACGCGCTACGACATCGACATGGTGAAATGCATCTATTGCGGCTTCTGCCAGGAATCCTGCCCGGTCGATGCCATCGTCGAGGGCCCGAACGCGGAATTCTCGGTGGAGACGCGCGAGGAACTTTATTACGACAAGGAACGGCTGCTGGCGAACGGCGCCCGATGGGAGCGCGAGCTCGCCCGTAACATCGCGCTCGACGCTCCCTATCGGTGAACGGATGAGCCAGGCCGTCGTTCAAAAACAACAACCGCATCCTGAGGAGCGTCGTGAGAGGACGCGTTTCGAAGGATGCCGCTGCGGCTTCTGCCTTTGCGCATCCTTCGACACGCTTGCTTCGCAAGCTTCTCGGGATGAGGGAAGGCCCGTTCAATGACGGCCGTCGCGGTCTTCTTCTATTTCTTTTCGGCGGTGATGATCGCCTCGGCCTTTATGGTCATCTCGGCGCGCAATCCCGTTCACTCGGTGCTCTTTCTCATCCTCGCCTTCGTCAACGCGGCGGGGCTCTTCCTGCTGCTCGGCGCCGAATTTCTGGCGCTCATTCTCGTCATCGTCTATGTCGGCGCGGTTGCGGTCCTGTTTCTCTTCGTGGTGATGATGCTCGACGTCGATTTTGCCGAACTGAAACAGGGCTTTCAGCGCAACCTCCCGATCGGTGCGACGATCGGCGGCATCGTTCTGCTCGAGCTCATTTTTTGCGTCGGAGCTTGGAGCGTGGGAGGCGCGGTGACGCAGGTAACGACGCCAGCGCCGCCCGGCCTCTCCAACACCGCGGCGCTGGGGCGCGTGCTCTATACGCAATATATGTATCTGTTCGAGGCCGCCGGTCTCATCCTCCTGGTCGCGATGATCGGCGCGATCGTCCTCACCTTGCGGCATAAGCGGGGCGTGAAGCGGCAAAAGATCGAACTGCAGAACGAGCGCACCGCCAAGAGCGCGGTGGAACTCAAGAAACAGCCGTCGCGGGCGGGAGTTTGAGATGTCGATCTCGCTTGGCCATTATCTCATTGTCGCCGCCATTCTTTTCACCCTCGGCGTCGCCGGCATCATCGTGAACCGCAAGAATATCATCGTCATCCTGATGTCGGTCGAACTCATCCTCCTTGCGGTGAACATCAACCTCGTCGCTTTCTCCGCCTTCCTCGGCGATCTCACCGGCCAGATCTATGCTTTGTTCGTTTTGACGGTGGCCGCGGCCGAGGCGGCAATCGGACTTGCCATTCTCGTCACCTATTTTCGCAATCGCGGGACGATCGCGGTCGATGACATCAACATGATGAAGGGCTGAGCGTGTATCAGGCCATCGTCGCTCTCCCGCTCTTAGGCTTCCTCATTGCCGGAATTTTCGGCCGGTTGATCGGTCCGCGCCCCTCCGAGATCGTCACCACGAGTCTGCTCTTCGTCTCGATGCTGCTCGCCTGGATCGTCTTCGGCGAGTTCATCTCCGGCACGGCGGGGCCGGACGTGGAGGTCATCACCAGCTGGATGACATCCGGCGCGCTGCGCGTCGATTGGGCGTTGCGGATCGATGCGCTGACCGTGGTCATGCTTTTCGTGGTGACGACGGTGTCGGCGCTCGTGCATCTCTATTCGATCGGCTACATGCACGAGGATAATTCCCGGCCGCGCTTCTTCGCCTATCTGTCGCTGTTCACCTTCGCCATGCTGATGCTGGTGACGGCCGACAATCTCGTGCAGTTGTTCTTCGGCTGGGAAGGCGTCGGGCTTGCCTCCTATCTCCTGATCGGGTTCTGGTACGACAGGCCCTCCGCCAATGCCGCGGCGATCAAGGCTTTCATCGTTAACCGGATCGGCGACTTCGGCTTCACGCTCGGGATTTTCCTTGTCTTCATCCTCACCAATTCCGTCGCCTTCGATCAGATTTTCGCCGCCGCGCCGGGGCTCGCGCACAAGGTGATCCATGTCTTCGGCTTCGACCTGGATGCAATGACCATCACCTGCCTCCTGCTCTTCATGGGCGCCATGGGCAAGTCGGCGCAGTTTCTGCTCCACACCTGGCTTCCCGATGCGATGGAGGGCCCGACTCCGGTCTCGGCCTTGATCCACGCCGCGACCATGGTGACGGCCGGTGTCTTCATGGTGGCGCGGCTGTCGCCGCTCTTCGAACAGGCGCCGGCGGCGCTCGCGTTCGTGACGATCATCGGCGGCACGACCGCCTTTTTCGCCGCGACCGTCGGCCTCGTGCAGAACGACATCAAGCGCGTCATCGCCTATTCGACCTGCTCGCAACTGGGCTATATGTTCGTCGGCCTCGGCGTCGGCGGATATTCGCTCGGCATTTTCCACCTGTTCACGCATGCTTTCTTCAAGGCGCTGTTGTTTCTCGGCGCCGGCTCCGTGATTACCGCCATGCATCATGAGCAGGACATGCGCAAAATGGGCGGGCTCGCCGGCAAGATCCCGCTAACCCTCGCGATGATGGTCATCGGCACGCTCGCCTTGACCGGCTTTCCCTTCACCGCCGGCTATTTCTCCAAGGACGCGATCATCGAAGCCTCGTTCGCCGCGCATCGCCCGGACGCGCTCTATGGCTTCATCACGACCACGGTGGCGGCGGCGCTGACCGCCTTTTATTCATGGCGGCTGATCTTCTTGACGTTCTTCGGCACGCCGAAATGGCAGCACGACGCGCATGCGCAACATCAGGACGATGCGCATCACATCGATCCGCATGAATCGCCGCAGACGATGATGATCCCGCTCTACGTCCTGGCGGCGGGCTCGCTTTTCGCCGGGCTCATCTTCAAGCGGCTCTTCATCGGCGAAAGAGCGGCGGAATTCTTCAAAACCTCGCTCTTCTACGGACCTGCCAACCATATCATGCAGGCCGTGGAAGAAACTCCCCCCATCGTTCATTTCCTGCCGACGCTCATGATGGTCGGCGGCTTTCTCGCGGCCGTCTATTTCTATGTCGTTGCGCCCGGAACCGCCGATCGCTGGGCGCGAGCACTGCCGGGCCTCTATCGCTTTCTGCTCAACAAATGGTATTTCGACGAGCTCTATGATCGTCTCTTCGTGCGCCCGGCATTCTGGCTCGGCAATCTATTCTGGAAGGGCGGGGATCAGAACACCATCGATCGTTTCGGCCCGGACGGCGTCGCTGCGCGCGTCATCGACGTGACCAACCGCGTGGTCAAGCTGCAGAGCGGCTACCTCTACCATTATGCCTTTGCCATGCTTGTCGGCGTCGCGGCGCTGATCACCTATTATCTCGTTTGGGGGCTGCGCTGATGCTCGGTTTCGGCATTCTGTCCTGCCTCGTGTTTCTGCCGCTCGTCGGCGCCGCCTTCATTTGCACGCTGCGCGGGGACGACGAGGCGACGTTCAGGAATGCGCGCTGGGCCGCGCTGGTCGCCACAATCGTCGATTTCGTTCTGTCGCTCTATGTCTACGCGAAGCTCGACCCAGGCACGGCCGGCTTTCAATTCGTCGAGGAAAAGCATTGGTTCGGTGGCGGCCTCGTCTACAAGATGGGCGTCGACGGCATGTCCATGCCCTTCATCGTGCTCACGACGTTCCTGATGCCGATCTGCATCGCAGCCTCGTGGAAAATAACCACGCGCGTGAAGGAATATATGATCGCCTTTCTCGTGCTGGAGACTTTGATGACCGGGGTCTTCTGCGCGCTCGATCTCATCCTCTTCTATCTCTTCTTCGAAGGCGGCCTGATCCCGATGTTTCTCATCATCGGCATCTGGGGCGGCCCGAGGCGCGTCTATGCGAGCTTCAAGTTCTTTCTCTATACACTGCTTGGCTCGCTGCTGATGCTCGTCGCCATCATGGCGATGTACGGCTTTGCGGGCACGACGGATATTCCGACCCTGCTCAAAACCGCCTTCCCGGCGTCGATGCAGAAATGGCTGTGGCTCGCCTTCTTTGCCTCTTTCGCAGTGAAGATCCCGATGTGGCCGTTCCACACCTGGTTGCCGGACGCGCATGTCGAGGCGCCCACCGCGGGTTCCGTGATCCTTGCCGGGGTGCTTCTCAAGATGGGCGGCTATGGATTCCTGCGTTTTTCGCTGCCGATGTTTCCGGATGCCTCGGCCTATTTCGCGCCGCTCATCTATGCGCTCTCGGTGATTGCCATCGTCTATACCTCGCTCGTCGCGCTGGTGCAGGAGGACATGAAGAAGCTCATCGCCTATTCATCCGTGGCGCATATGGGCTTCGTCACCATCGGCCTGTTCTCGCTGACGCAACAGGGCGTGCAGGGCGCCATTTTCCAGATGATCTCGCATGGCCTGGTCTCGGCCGCGCTCTTCCTTTGCGTCGGCGTCGTTTACGACCGCATGCATACGCGCGAGATCGCGGCCTACGGCGGCCTCGTGCACCGCATGCCGCTCTATGCGCTCGTCTTTATGCTCTTCACTCTGGCCAACATCGGTCTACCCGGCACGTCCGGCTTCGTCGGCGAGTTTCTCACGCTTATCGGCGCGTTTCGCGCCAATAGCACGGTCGTCGCGATCGCCGCGACCGGCAGCATCCTTTCCGCCGCCTATGCGCTCTATCTCTATCGGCGGATCATTTTCGGCGTGCTCGAAAAGCCGAGCCTTAAGACCATTCTCGATCTCACGCCGCGCGAGATCGCCGTGCTCGCGCCGCTCTTCGTCATGACGATCTATTACGGCCTCCATCCGGGGCCCATTCTCGACGGTACCGCGACCTCGGTCGCTCAATTGATCCATGACAATAGCCAGATGCGGACCGCGGCCCTGACCGCGCCGGTAAAGCTCCAAGGCGCGCCCGAATGATCCCGCTCAATTTCGCGCTCGCCCATTGTCTGCCGGAGCTCGTTCTGGCGATCGGCGCCTTGGCGCTGATCCTTGTGGGCGCGATTCGCGGCAAGAGCTCGGACCGCCTGATCACCGAAATCGCCGTCGGCGTGCTTGGCCTCGCCATTCTCATTCTGCTTGGCGGGAAGGGAACGGCACGAATTTTCGATGGCGCCTTCATCGATGACGGCTTCGGCCGCTTCATGAAGGTGCTGAGCTATATCGGCTCGCTCGTCACACTGCTGATGGCGCAGGATTTTCTCGCGCGGGAGAAAATCGACAAGTTCGAATTCCCCGTCCTCGTGCTGCTCTCGACGCTCGGCATGTCTATGCTGATCTCGGCCACCGGACTGATCGCACTCTATCTCGGCCTCGAGCTGATGTCGCTTGCGCTGTACGTCGTGGCGGCCTTCCATCGCGACGACGCGAAAGCCTCGGAGGCCGGGCTCAAATATTTCGTGCTTGGGGCGCTGTCCTCGGGCATGTTGCTCTATGGCGCTTCGCTGCTCTATGGATTTGCCGGAACCGTCTCCTTTTCCGGCATAGCGGCGGCGGTTAAGGCCCCGCCTTCGCTCGGCGTCGTCTTCGGCCTCGTTTTTCTGCTGGCTGGCCTCGCCTTCAAAATATCGGCCGTGCCCTTCCATATGTGGGTCCCGGATGTCTATGAAGGGGCGCCAACTCCGGTGACGGCGTTCTTTGCGTCGGCGCCGAAAATCGCCGCCCTTGCGATCACGGTCCGGGTCGCCATCACCGCCTTTCCCGGCATTTCCGTGCAATGGCAGCAGATCGTCATCTTCTTATCGATCCTGTCGATGGCGCTCGGCTCCTTTGCCGCGATCGGCCAGCACAACATCAAGCGGCTGATGGCCTATTCCTCGATCGGCCATGTCGGCTTCGCGCTCGTCGGCCTGGCCGCCGATAATGAGGCGGGCGTCGCCGGTGTTCTCTTTTATATGGGCATTTATCTCGTCATGCTGCTCGGGACATTCGCTGCGATCCTATCGATGCGGGTTGGCGGCAGAGCGGTGGAGAACGTACGCGACCTTGCCGGGCTGGCGCGCACCGACGGCACGATGGCCTTCTTTCTCGCGATGCTGATGTTTTCGCTCGCCGGTATTCCGCCGCTCGCCGGCTTCTTCGCAAAATTCTATGTTTTCTATGCAGCGGTCGAGGCGCATCTCTATTGGCTGGCTGTGATTGGCTTCGTCACCAGCGTCGTTGCCGCCTTCTATTATCTTCAAATCGTCAAAATCATCTATTTTGACGAACCGGCCGCGAGTTTCGATCGGCCGGCGCCCGTGCTTCGTGTCGTTCTGGCCGTAAGCGGCCTCGTCGTGCTATTCCTCTTTGCCTATCCGGGGCCATTCGTTACCGCGGCAGCGGCCGCCGCCAAATCGCTGTTTTGATCTTGCGTGACACCAAACCGTTTCAGCTTGCCGAATCCGCTCTTCGCGACGGCTTCCAGGTCCTCACCTTCGAGACGATCGGCTCGACCAATGACGCAGCGATGGCCGCCGCGCGCATTGGCGGTCTCGACCGGTGCTGGTTCATCGCGCGGACTCAGACCGGCGGGCGCGGCCGGCACGGACGAAGCTGGGCCTCGCCGCCCGGCAATCTCTATGCGAGCCTGCTGCTCGTCGATGTGGTGCCTATCGAGCTTGCCCCGCAACTCGGCTTTGTTGCCGGTGTCGGCCTGGCGCACGCCTTGCGCGCTCTTGTCGCAGAAGAGACGCGGCTCATGCTCAAATGGCCAAACGACGTTCTGTTCGATGGCGCTAAGCTCGGTGGGATCTTGCTTGAAGGCGCGGCGCTTTCGGAGGGTCGCTTTGCTTCGATTGTGGGAATTGGCGTGAATTGCAGCTCATATCCGCGCGATCTCGCCTATCCGGCGACGGCGCTGATGGAGGCCGGCGCAGCTCGCAGCGCGCCGCAAGACGTGTTCCACAAGCTTTCGGCAGAGATCGCATATTGGCTCGATGTCTTTGCCGGCGGGAAAGAATTTGCAGCGATCCGTCGCGCGTGGCTCGCGCTTGCCACGGGGATTGGGACGTCGATCAAGGTCTCGACGCCGGCGCGTGATCTCGAGGGCCGCTTTCAGACGATCGATGCAACCGGCCGGCTCATTCTCGAAAACGAAGCCGGCGTGGCGGCGATCGAGGCCGGCGACGTCATATTGGGTCATTGAGTGAGTGCGCTGATGGACGCGGCCGACGAACTGGTTTTCGTACCGCTTGGCGGGCTGGGCGAGATCGGCATGAACCTCGCGCTCTATGGCCTTGGCCCGCGGCGTCGGCGGAAATGGCTGATGGTCGATTGCGGCCTCACCTTCGCCGAGCCGGAGCGGGCGGGCATAGAGATCATCTTGCCCGATCCGCAGTTCGCCGAAAAGATCAAGCGCGATCTCATCGGCCTCGTCATCACCCATGGGCACGAGGATCATATCGGCGCGCTTGCCGACCTGTGGCCGAAGCTCGAATGCCCGGTCTATGCGACGCCATTCGCCGCCGGCCTTTTCGCCATGCGTAAAGCAGGCGAGGCCGGCGTGGCGGACCTGCAGATCAAAGTTGTCGCCCAAGGATCGCGCCTCAGGATAGATCCTTTCGATGTCGAGTTCATTCCGGTTGCGCATTCGATTCCGGAGAGCTGCGCGCTCGCGATCCGCACGAGTTGCGGCACGATCCTGCATAGCGGCGACTGGAAAATCGATCCCGATCCGGGGCTCGGCAAACCGACCGACAGCAAAAGGCTGATCGAGATCGGCAACGAGGGCGTGCTCGCGCTCGTCTGCGATTCGACCAATATCCTGCGCGACGGCACCAGCCCCTCGGAACGGGAGGTCGCGCAGAGCCTGCGCGACATCATCGGGGCGGCGCGCGGCCGGGTCTTCGTCACGACCTTCGCCTCGAATGTCGCACGCATGCGCGCCGTCGCTGAGGCGGCGAGTGCCGCCGGCCGCAAGGTGATTCTTGTCGGGCGGGCGATGGAGCGGGTCGTCGCGGTCGCCCGCGACTGCGGCTATCTTGAGGGTATCGAGGAGTTCCTCTCGCTCGATTCCTATTCCGCCCTGGCGCGCGACGAGGTGGTCTTGCTCGCGACCGGTAGTCAAGGCGAAAGGCGCGCCGCCATGGCCCGCATTTCGGAGGATGATCATCCGATCGTGCGGCTCGCGCCTGGCGATACAATCGTCTTCTCGTCGCGGACCATTCCCGGCAATGAGCGTGAGGTCAACCGCATCGTCAACAATCTCGTCAAGCAAGGGGCCGAAGTCATCACCGACCGCACGACGGCGCTGATTCATGCCTCCGGTCATCCGCGCCGCGGCGAGGTCGCCAAATTCTATGAATGGATCAGGCCGAAGATCGCGATCCCCGCGCATGGCGAGGAATTGCATCTGGAAGAACACGCGCGCTTCGCGGCGCTGTGCGGCGTCGCCCATGTGGTGAAGGCGCGCGACGGCGACGTCGTGCTGCTGGCGCCCGGCGCGCCGGGAATCATCGACGAGGTGCCGCATGGGCGTCTGTGCAAGGACGGCAATGCGCTTGTTGGTCTCGACGACGAGGCGGTGCAGACGCGCCAGAGATTGGCCTTTGCCGGCATCGTCACGATCGCGCTCGCAATCGATGGCAAGGGCGAGATGGCTGGCGTTCCGGATGTCGTTCTGGCCGGATTGCCGGCCAAAACGCGCGCCGGCCTCGTGCTCGACGAGATCGTCGACGCGGCGCTGTTTGAGACGTTCGACGCCTTGCCGCGGCCGCAGCGGCGCGATGCGAATGTCGTCTCGACTGCGATCGAGAAAGCCGTCCGCGCGGCGGTGGCCGCCGCCTGGGGCAAGAAGCCGAGCGTCCATGTGCTCGTCATCGAGGTGTGAGCGCGGCCGATTGCGCTACATCACATCCACGCGGGTCTTGGCGCTCTCTACCTGCTCCGGCAGGGCGATGATGCGCGCGCCCCTTTGTGACGTGAAGAACTGCCAGAGCCAGCTCAAGGCGACGATCACCCGGTTGCGAATGCCGATCAGGAAATAAATGTGGGCGACGCTCCAGAACAGCCAGCCGACGAACCCGGTCAGGCCCATGCGGTCGAAAGGAAGTTTGACCACCGCGGCATGTGTTCCGATCGTCGCGAGATCGCCCTGATGATGGTAGACGAAGGGCCCCGGGCGCGGACGCTCCCTTGATGTCGCCCGCGAGGAGCTTGCCGACATAGGCGCCCATCTGCTTGGCGGCCGGCGCAATGCCCGGCACCTGCTGGCCTTTGTCGTAGAAAACGGCTGCCGTGTCGCCGATCACAAAAATCTCCGGATGTCCGGGAACGGACAGATCGGCCTTCACCTTGACTCGCCCCGCCTGGTCATGCGGCGCGCCGAGCCATTCGGCCGCCGGCGAGGCGATGACGCCCGCGGCCCAGATGATGGTGCCCGCCTCGATCCGCTCGCCGTTGACCATGACGCCCGTCGCGTCGACGTTCGTGACCGGCGACGACGTGAAAACCTCGACGCCCATTTTCTCCAGGGTCGTCTTCGCATAGGCCGACAAACGTTCGGTGAAGGTCGGCAGAATCCGCGGTCCGGCTTCGATCAGGATGATGCGGGCCGAACGCGGATCGATGATGCAGAATTCTTTTGGCAGCGTGCGCAAAGCGACTTCGGCGATGGCGCCGGCCATCTCGACGCCGGTCGGACCGCCGCCGATGATGACGAAGGTCAAAAGTGCGCGCTGCTTGACGGTATCGGAGGTGAGCTCGGCATGTTCGAAGGCGAGCAACATGCGGCTGCGAATCTCGGTCGCATCGGCGATACCCTTGAGGCCCGGCGCATAAGGCGCCCAATTGTCATTGCCGAAATAATAATGCGCCGAGCCGGTCGCCAGGACGAGATAATCGTAAGGCAGCGTCACCGAATCGGTGTGGACCAGCCGCGCTTGCGTATCGACGCCGGTAACTTCCGCCATGAGTACGCACATGTTGCGCTGGCCGCGCAAAATGCCGCGGATCGGCCAGGCAATATCGGCCGGCGAGATCACCGCCGTCGCCACTTGGTAGAGCAGCGGCTGGAAACAATGGTGGTTTTGCCGATCGACCAGAGTCACCTCGGTCGGAAGGCCCTTCAGCGCGCGCGCGACGGCGAGGCCGCCAAAGCCGCCGCCGACGATGACGACGCGTTTACCGCCAGGATAGTGCTCCAAAGTGGCCTCTGTGTTGGCAATGAGAGCCGGGCCGCGTTTCTACACCCGAGCGCCGGGCCGAGAAAATCGTCCCCCGCCGCGGCGACATACTGCGGTGCACAAGAAGAGATAGAGGTAATCGGCGGGATTTCAATAAATCTTGCCGCCGGCAATTCTGGCGAGACTGCCCCTATCGGTGCGATGCTTTGAACGCAGGCGGGGCAAAAGCCCGCGCCCATTAGCGCCGCACGATCTGCAGCGCCTTAGTGGGATGATAATCCCGATAGCAGGTGACCCAGATGAGATGGCGCTGGGCGGAGGAAAGCTGGAGTTCCTTCGACCAATAATTCTGTTCGGCCGTGCTCAGGCCGCGTACGTCTTCACAAGTAAACGCCCGGGCCGGCATTGATCCAAGAAATGTCGCGGTGGCCAAGGTCAGTAGAATGGCGATGTTTTTTGAGTTCCAAGATTTCTTCCAGGTAATCTGCGAGGACATGAAATCTCCTAAACTTTGAAGAATGCGCGAGAGCGCAAGCTTCACTTCGGATTAGATTGGATTTTCCCATCTCCATTTAGAAAGTGGCAATAATTTGACGCATGACGGGCGAAAAGATTGCCTCTCACCTTGGTTAATCTGGAGAGGCTGGAGGCCAAGCTGGAATCACGCGCTGATGGTCGTTTTCGCCCCGGGAGATCGACGGCACGCCGCGCGGGTCCTCGACCTGCCAGCGGCGGCGTTTCCTGTTCTCATCCCGGAGATCGTCTGTCGGCTTCAGGCTAGAGCAATCGGGTGCCCAGAATGAGCACGAGCAGCAGCGTGACGAGAACGTAGGCCGCATAGACGTTGACGTGCCCGACATGCATCTTGCGAACGATGTCGGCGAGCCGCCGCAAGGCACGCACCGGCGGCCCAAGCACCAGGCGGTCGACGATATGGACTTCGGTATATTCGCGTCGAATCGCCGTGCGGAAGTGCTGGGCGACGGCTTCGGTGCTGTCCTCGACCGCACCCGGGTGGAGCACGGCTTGAAAGACGACCCGAACCGGGTTGGAGAATCCGGTCGCGGTATAGGTGAACCCGGGCCAGAGCCGACGCAGACCGCCGTCCCAGACGACGCCCCGGTGGAGCTCACGCCCTCGCGTCAGCAGTCGAAAGGCGAGAAAGCTCGATGCAATGATGATTGCGAGGACGACAACCATGTAAGAGGGCGACATCGCAAAGACGACTGGATTGTGCTCCGCCCCGCGATGCAGAATGATCAAACCTCGCCCCGGTAACAGCCCGTTGCCGACTTGGCTCCCGAGATCGTGAAACTCGGCGAGGAAGGCGGGAGGAACCTTCTCATCCTGCTGCGCCGTCTGGTTGAAGAAGGGCGGCACCAGCGCGGCCGTTGCGCTTGCATGGGCGAGCGGCGCCGCAACGCGGTCGAGCACGGGAATGACGAAGGTCGGCAGGATGCCCAGGCCGATGCACGACGCGGCCAGCAATGCCAGCGGCACCCGCGTAGCCGGATGCGCCTCTGTCGCGTGAGCCGCGCCCTCCGAACGAGGCATGCCGAGGAAGCCCATCGCGAAAACTTTGGCGAAGCATGTGACCGCCAGCCCGGCCGTCAACGCAAGCAGAGCGCCGCAGAAGGCGAAGATGATTTTAATCGGAGTCGAGGAGAGAAGCGCGGAGCGAAGGATGGTCTGCAGCGTCAGCCATTCGCTGACGAATCCGTTAAGCGGCGGCAAGGCCGAGATCGCCAGCACGCCGACCAGGAAGAAGCCGCTCGTCCACGGCATGCGACGCGCAATACCGCCAAGCCGATCGAGATCCCGCGTGCCGGTCCCGGCCTCCACCGCGCCAGTGCCTATGAACAGGAGAGCCTTATAAACCGAGTGGTTCGCGAGGTGATAAAGAGCTGCGATGAGCGCAATGCCGGCGACGACCCGATGGCCGCTCGCGAGGAACACCATGGAAGCGCCAATGCTTGCCGCAACGATGCCCATGTTCTCGATGGTACTGTGGGCAAGAAGACGCTTCATCTCAGCCTGGATCGTCGCATAGAGAATACCGACCAGCGCGGAAATGCTGCCGGCCACGAGCACGACGAGCCCGAGACCAGGCGCGGTCACAGGTACGAGGTCGAGGTCGAAGCGAATGATCCCGTAGATTCCGAGATTGACGATCACCGCGGACAGCAGCGCGGAAACATTGGTCGGGGCGACGGGATGGGCGAGCGGCAGCCAGCTGTTGACCGGCACGAGCCCAGCCTTCACCGCGAAGCCGAAAAAGGAAAGCAGGAGAACGGCTGATCTGGTCCACTCCCCGAGCGTCGGTGACATCGCCCGCAGCCCGGCGAATTGGAGGCTTCCTGCTTGGCCTGCAACGAGGAGGAAAGCAATCACCACCGCGATGGTCCCGGCCTCGCTCATCGCCAGCATGACGAAGCCGGCGTGCGAGCTCTCTTCGCGCTCGTACTCGTAAGTGACCAGGAGATAGCTCGCTATCGACATCGCTTCCCATGCGATCACAAAGGCGACGGCATCGTCGGCGATCAACACCAGCACGACCGACGCAAACAGCGCGTGATAAAGAACACTGAAATACCTGAGCCCGTAATGACCGAGATATTTGCGCAGATAGGCGGCCGAAAACAGCGACACCGGCAGGAAAACCAAGCCCGAGACGAAAAGAAAGATCGCCGAAAGCCGATCGGCGCCTAGGCTCAACGTGTCCAACGAAAGGATTGGCCAAAGCTCAATCCGCAACGAGGCGCCGCCGACGAGCAAAGCCCCGCTCGCTGCGAGAAGTACGAGCGCGGCCAAAGATGCGATCGCCGCCAACAGAATCGGGTTCCACCGCGACGGTACGATGAACGCGCCGATGGCGCCGGCACCGCAAAGCGCAAAGAAGATCTCGAACAGCGGGCCTGCGTCGGTCATGTCGGGGCCGTCTCTGCATCGATCGGGCGCGAGATCAACTCAGTCGGCGGCTTCCTCTCGATGACAAGCAGGAGCCCATGGAGAATCGCGAGCGGCGGCGGCGGACATCCGGGCACGACCACGTCGACCGGAATCATTTCGGCGACGCCCGCGCCCGCGGCGAAACTCGGGCCGAAGACGCCGCCAGAGATGGCGCAGGCGCCGATCGCCACGACGCGCTTTGGCGTCGGCATGGCTTTATAGGTCTTTCGCAGCGGAAGCCGCATCGCATCGGATACCGGGCCCGCGACCAGCAGGACGTCGGCGTTGCGCGGCGTCGGCGTGATGAATAGACCGAGACGGTGCATGTTGTAGTAGGGATTGTTGAGCTGCCGGGCTTCGCTCATGCAGGCGCCGCAGGCGCCGGCATCGAGGAAGCGAATGTGCAGCGATCGACCGAATGCCCGGTCGAGTTTCTTGCGCACCGCGGCCGCGTCATCGGCGTAAGCGCCCCACTCGTAGCCGTCACGCCACACGACCCCGGGCTTATCCGCCTCGGCTCGGCAACGGAAGCAGTGAACGCAACGGCCTTGATCGATTGCCAGCCCACTGGCGTGGCGCTCAATCGCTCCGGTCGGACAGCGTTCGACAAGGACGGCTGCGTCGTCCCGCGATCGCAAGTCGGTACCTTGCGGCCGGCCTGGCGACAGGCCCGGTGCCAGGTCGGCCTCAGACGGATAGAGGCTCGTCCTTATCCCGCTGCGCAGCCCTTTGAGAACCCAATTTGCCATGGCGTGCCCTAGCGATCGCACTCCGCGTTCGACAGCCCAAAGCTGGCGAGGATGATTGGAAAGTCCTGGAACGCGAAGTTCTCGGCGGCGATGTGAAAACCGTGCCAATTCGTGAACGAAGGCGGTGTCACGCGGTAGCGTGCAACCGTGCCGTCCTGGCGCAGTCTCACCCAGTGAAAGGCGGCCCCCGATGGCGCCTCGACAGCCGCGAGAGCCGCGCCATCGCGCCATACGACCTGCCCGACGCGAACATCTCCCGCCGGCAGCGTCGTCAGGACTTGGCGAATGATCGAGGCTGACTGTTCGGCTTCGCCGAAGAAGACGCGCAGGCGCGCATAGCCGTCGCCTTCGGCCTCGACAGGAATCGCGAATTCGACGGCATCATACGCCGCATAAGGCCGTATCTTGCGCATATCGCGGGGCACCCCCGAGGCCCGCGCGATCGGCCCGACGAGGCCGTAAGAGATGGCCGTGTCGGTCGGCACGATGCCGACCTCCTCGAGGCGGTCGAGAAAGCTGCTTGAATAGCGCAGCATCTGGTGAAGATCGGCGAGTCTCTCGGCGATCTCGCGGCTCGCCACGATAACCCGCCGGCACTGGGCTTCGCTCAGGTCGCAGGTCAAGCCGCCCGGTGTGACCAGCCCGAAAAAATAGCGGTGGCGCGCGATCTCGCAGCTCAAACGAAGCAGATCTTCTTCGATGAGCGCGGCCTGGCTGGTCGCCACCGCCAATGCCGTCGAGTTGCAGATGCCGGTGATCGTCGCCGCGTGATGCCGCAATCGTTCGAGTTCGGCGAGCGCCGTACGCAGAGCTCTTGCGCGCGGCGAAACGCCGATCGCGCAGATCGTTTCGACCGCTTGGCAGAAGGCCAGGCCATGCGCAAAAGCTGCGATACCCGAGAAGCGCTCGGCCAGCAGCAGAACTCGCTCGACCGGCTGTTCCTCGGCAATCTTTTCGACGCCGCGGTATTTGTAGAAGAACCGGGTAATCGTATGAATGACGTCTTCGCCGACGGTCTCGAGCAGGAAATGCGCCGCTTCGGCAAAGTCGGAGAACACCGGACCGACCGGCATGGCGAAGCTACCTGGCGCCGAAAGGATCGTTGGCGGAACCCATGCAGGATCGGGTTCTTCGGGCAACTCGAGAATCCGCCGCGCGTCAAAACTTCGGCGCATCGGATTGATGCCTTCCGGCCAGTCCTCGTGCAGAACGAATTCGCCAAGCCGCGGGTGACCTTCGAACTTCAGCCCGAACAAATCCTCGGCCTCGCGCTCGTGCCAGTCGGCCGAGGGCCCATTGACGAGGCCGACGATTGACGGGACCGTTCCGACACCCGCATCGAGGCGGAGCTCGACGTAAACCCACGCAGAGGTGGCGTTCTTGTAGAAGACGTAGGTGAGCAACAAGCCTGAATTGGCCGATTCCTCGACAACGAGCGTTGCGAAGGCATAGCCCATCTCCTCCGTCAGCCAAGCGCAAATGCCCAGCAGTTCCGGCGAGCGGCATTCGATCCGGCAGGCCCCGGCCGCGTGGTCGTGCTTGGCGCTCACGCGCCCTTTCCATCGGCTCTCGCAGCGCTCGACGATGTCGGTCGATCGGAGCGCCTCGTCGGCGATTTCGCTGACCATCATCTTGGCTTCCTTCAGCCTCCCATGGCGGCGGCCGCCGCGCGAAGCAGGTTCTGCAAAGTGGCGGGGATATAGATTCCGATTGCGACGAGAGGAATTGCCGCAACAGCAAGTGCCGCCTTGCACGACAGCGGCAGCACCGAGATCGCCACGCTGCCCCGCAGCCCACCGAATACCATCCGATTGACATGAAACAGGACCGCACAAAAGGCGACCACAACGAAGAAGGCCAGCAAAGCGATCGTCAGGTATTGACCGCTGGCAATACCGGCTTTGAAAATCAGGAATTCGCTGATGAACACGGCGAAGGGGGGCGCCCCCGCGATGGCAAATGCGCCGGCGAGCAGGGCAAACGCGGAGAGCGGAGCAAACTTGGCGAGCCCGCGCACCGAGGCAATATCCTGCGTGCCGAACGTCATCGCAACAGCTCCCGCGGCAAAAAAACAGAAGGATTTTGCTATGGCGTGGCCGGTGATCTGGTAAGCGGCCCCGAGATGCGCTTCCGCCCCGCCCAGCCCGGCGGCGACAAGGATGATTCCCATGTGCTCGATCGTCGAGAAGGCGAACATCCGCTTGAAGTCGCGCGCGTAGATGAGGAGCAGCGTGGCGATGGCCACCGAGAGGAGGCCGAAGCCGATAAACCAGGGCCGCGCGTCGAGCGCCGGCACGCCGCCCACCACCGGGAAGAGGCGCAGGATCACATAGAGCGCGGTCGTCGTTTCGACCCCGGACAGCAAAGCGCAGATTGATGCCGGCGCTTGGCTGTGCGCGTCCGGCAACCACGTATGTAGCGGCACGAGGCCAACCTTGGTGCCGAAGCCCACGAGAATGAGAAGGAAGGCCGGCCACAACAGGGCCGGCGGCATGCGCGGCGCGGCTTCGACCAGCCCGGCCCAGGTAAACGGCTCATGGCCGGCGATCCGCGATCCCCAATAGAGGATGAGAAAACCGAGCAGAGCGATAACCGCGCCGAGCGTTGTCAGTACGACGTATTTCCATGCCGCTTCGAGCGCCTCCGCAGTGTCCTCGAAGCCGACGAGGAAGGCCGAAAGCAGCGTGGTGAGCTCCACGGCGACCCACATGAGCGCGACGTTCGCGAGCACCGGCACGGCCAACAACGACATGATGAAAAGGTTGTAGAGGGCGTAATACTGCTGCTCCTTGCCGGCGCCGAAACGTGCGGCCCCGACCCTGATATAGCCCCAAGAGAAGAGCGCCGCGGTCATTGCGACCAAAGCAACGAGACTGAGAACGAGCGCGCCCAATCCGTCGCAGGTCAGCCATCCACCGAGGGCATCGATCCGCGCGACGTGCGCGGCCTTGAGCGCTATGTGAGCGGCGAGCGCAAAAACGATCACCGAAACGCCGAACGTGATCGGCGCGGCGAGGCGCCGCCCGATCGGAGAGAGCGAAAGGGCGCCGGTGAACGCCGGAAGGGCGAGGACTGCCAAGAGCTCCATGCCGACCTCAAGTCTCCCTGAGGGCGGTAAGCCGTCCGACCGATGTCGTTCCGAGCCGCACGTGAATGCGCCGCGTCAACAGGCCGACCACCAAGGCAACAACCGGCACGTCCACCGCCGCGGCAAGCTCGGCGATGACCGGCAAATTGGGAACGATCGCCACGCCGGCGAAGAACACGCCGTTCTCGAGCGCAAGCAGACCGAGGAGCTGCGGCACGGCCTCACGCCGCACGACGACCGTGAATATGCCAAGGAACATGGCGGCGATGCCGAGCGGCAAGTTGATGCGCGCAAACGGTGCATTGAAAGCACCGAGCATCGGATTGGCGATGGCATAAGCGAGGACAATGAGAACGGCCGATATCAGCAGCGAGCTCGGTATGTTGAGAACGCGGTCGATTTCGCGTGTGCGGTAGACCTCGGCGCTGACCGTGTGGCGCAGCACCCATGGTATCAGCATGGTCTTTGTCGCAATCGTGATTCCGGCGACGGCGAAGAGGTGCAGCGAATCGAGCGCGATCCCAAGCAGAACCGCGGAGAGCGTCAGCAGAACGGATTGCGCAATGAAAAGCTGAAGAGAGGCGAGTACCTGGCGGGTCGCGATGACCCCGAGAGCAGCGAGAAGGAAGACCGCGCCTGTCAGCGCGTCGAGGGCGAAGATGACAGGGAAATGCGAGCTGTTCATTTGCGTCCCCTTCAGATCTCGGACAGCCGTGTGATCATCGCGACGATGGAGATCACCAATGCCGCGCCGAGGAACTCGGTGATTCGAAAGAGACGCAGCTTGGCAAGCGAGGATTCGATGTAGACGAGAACGAGCACAAAAACGAAAATCTTGCCGAGAACCAGCGGGATCGCAGCCAGCACTTCGCCTGCGCCCATGCCGTGGGCCAGGCCCCAGGGCGTCACAAGCACATTGAGAAAAATGCAAATCAGCACCAAGAACTTCATCGCGCCGGCCCATTTCATCAGCGCGGCGCCGCGCCCCGAGTACTCGAGCGATTTCGATCGTTCGATCATCGCAAGCTCGAAACTTCCAGACGGGCTGTCGACGGGGATGCGCCCGTCCTCCGCAAGGATCAGCATCAGGAAGGCGCTCATGAGCAGAACGTGCGAAGGCTCGAAGAAATTGGCGATCGGCGTCACCCAGCGCTGCTGAACGATATAAGGAATCGTCGAGCCGGCGACGAACGAGACAGTGAGGAAGACGACGATAAAGACCGGCTCGGCAAGAAACCCGACCATACGGGTCCGGCTCGCGCCCATCGGCCCGTAGGGGTTTGCCGTATCCACAGCGGCGAGCGTCGCAAAGAAGCCGCCGAGCGCGAGGACAAAGCCGCCGCCCAGCATATCGCCCATGAAAGCGAAGAACAGCGGGTACTGGGTGAGTACGGGGATCAGAAGCGCGACGAACACCGGCGCGGCAAAGGCGACGTAGGGAGCCGCGCGGAAGATCCAGGACGTCTGCTCCGACACGATCTCGTCCTTGTGCAGGAGCTTCCAGAGATCGCGATAGGGTTGAAAGATGCTCGGTCCGCGCTTCGATTGAAGGATTTCCTTCAATCGAGTCGTGACGCCTTCGACCAGCGGGGCAAAGGCGATCACGAAGAAGACCTGAAGAAGATTGTAGAGGATCCGGGCGGCCATGGGTCAGTCTCGCAATCTTGCGAGGCGGGAGCCTAACGACTTCGCGCGAACTCCCATACGCCCAAGCGCGCGGCACAAGGGACAATATCGTCCAGAGGGCGTCGAATTGACGTCGGTCATTGCCACGCACCGGTTCCTACGTCCGCCCCGCTTGTTCGAGCGAGGCTCATCGTAGGAGTCATTAGCCCGGCGGGCGCTTCCGGCGAACTCCATCGCCGCGATACTTACCTCTACATTAGCATAAGTTGCCGCGTTGCCAAGACGATGTCTCCAACAAAGCAGCGTCGCCTCACGCGGGCCCGTGGACGCTCACTGGACACGCCTTGTCGGCCCCCATTTGGGGCAAGCACGGCCATTGACTAACTCGTTCGACTGCCAATCTAATACGCGAACACTGGCGATGGAGTTCGCCGCTGACGCCCTTTGGGGCTGATAACTCCTCTCAACGTGTCAGGACGGCGGGAGGAAGTTGCCATGCAAGACGCCGGCCGGGAAAATGGCTTCCCTGGCGAGCGCTCGGGCTCGGTTGAACGGGCGATCGAGAAGCTCAAATCGCTTCACGATGGTGAACGGGGCCTCGTTGAGACGGTCGCCTGCGGCAGAAGAGCCATTCCAGCCCTTCGCGCGCTGCTGTTCGAGCGGGAGCCGAGCGGGCTCTTTCAGACGCGATGCCTCGCCGTGAAGGCGCTCGCTGCGCTCAAAGCCTATGACGTGCTAACCGACTTTCTCAGCACGCCGCGGGGTATCGCTGATCCGGTCGAGTGCGTCGGCGAGGACGCAGTGATCAATGCGGCGGCGCGCGCGCTCGCGGATCCGCAGGAAGAGCAGGCATTTCAGCTGCTGATGGACCTTGCCGAAGCTCACCTTCTGCCTGGAGTCATCGCGGCGCTCGGTGCATTCAGACGGGCCGAAGCGCTCCCTTATCTTGTCGCGGCGCTTGCCGAGGACGAAAGCCGCCTGGCAGCCGAAGCGGCGCTGCGAAATCTCGGCTCTTTTGCGTGCCAAGCCTTGCTTGTGGCTACGGCGCGAAGCGAAGACCTGCCTCAGTCCGATAGCGATTCGCGCTTACGGCAGCGCCGAAGCGCAATCGCCTTGCTGAGCGAAATCGGAATCGCGCCGCAGATCTGGCCCGCGTTGCGGCCGGCGATGCGCGATCAAGATGCAAAAATCGCGGTCTCGGCCTGTAAAATCTGCCTTGCAATAGCGCCGGAGAACGAAAAGCGCGAGGCCGTCCGCCATTTGATCGGCGCGTTGGGAAGCGCCGACGGCGCGCTGAGCCTCGAGATACAAGGGTGCCTTGCGCTGCACTTCGAGACTGCAAGCGAACTCATCGCCGCTGCCATTCAAGATGGAGCGGAGCCCAACGAACGTTCGGCGAACAGCCGAACTCGACGTGCCCTCCATCGGGTCAAGGCCCAGGTCGAAGCGCTCGCGATCAAGTCCGCGAATTCCCCGCAAACGTGAGTGCAACTACATCCATTCCATTCTCCGCTCAAACGCGGTTCTGATGCCGGTCAGCGTTCGACGGCGTCGCGGAATTCATCGAGCACGCTCATGTAGACCAGTCGCTTGAACGGGACGATGAGATCCGCGAGCTGTTCGATGCCGACCCACTTCCAAGCGGAGAATTCCGAACCAGGGGTCACGATGTTGATGTCGGCATCGGACCCTCTGTAGCGCATGGCAAACCATTTCTGGCGTTGTCCCCGCCAACCCTTATGCCGAATCTCGCCGACGGGCGTCGCGGGCAGATCATAATAAAGCCAACTCCTGCTTTCCGCGAGGATTTCGGCATTTTCGATGCCGGTCTCCTCTTTCAATTCCCGAAACGCGGCGGTGCGGGGATCCTCTCCCTCGTCGATACCGCCCTGTGGCATTTGCCATGCCTCCGCTCCGGTCTTTCGGCGCCGTCCGACGAAAACATCGTTGTTCCCGTTGAGAAGCATGATTCCGACGCTGGGGCGATAATCTCTCGCCGCGTGACCGATCGGGCTTCCGCCAGGGCTGGCTTTCGATCCAGCCGCGAGCTTGCTCAACATCTCGCCGATCAGCGCCACCAGCTGCTGTTCCGTGACACGATCGGCGCGCATGGCCATTTGCACGATGGGATCGGCAAGCAGCTCTGTAAGCGCCGCCTGGCTCGGATGTTGAGACGTTTTGGGCATTTGCTTTACTCCGCCTTCGGATGGGGCATGCTCATCCGGTTGACAAGGCAGGAGTCATCAGCCTTTCGGGCGATCAAAGCGGGGAACTCCATCCCCGCCGAAACAATGCGACCTTTGCGGACTTCCGTCAATACGGTGCGACCAATGTCTCCATACAGCTTCGCAATCACAGCGATGAGGGCGGGGCGAAACTGACGCTCTGAAGTTCGCTCAGAATATTCGCCAATGATGCGACCGAACGGCTCGAATCCTCGACGTATTCGTCCATTTCCTCGGCCCTCGCCCGCCGCCGTTCGATCGCAATCCGCATTGCCTGTCGCGTCGCCGCCACGGCGCAGCCCAACTGCTCGGCGAACGCCGACTCGAACCGCCGAAACGCGTCGTCGAGATTCTGGCGTATCGCCCAGTCGAGATTGGCGAGGTTGCGAAGAACGGCCTTCTCCGTATCCGCCGCCAATTGATCCTTTGTGCGTTTGTCGCGGATGCTTCTCGGCAGGAAACGAGCGACGGCGCCCGCCGACATGTCGAGGAGCGAAACCGACGGCTCGGGCGCCGTCCAGTAGGGCTCCCGCCTCGCCTCGAAAGCTTGCTCGGATTGGGGCAGAGCGACAGAGATCTCCATCAGATCGGCCGACGTTTGCCGAACGAGATTGATCAAGGCGGCGGCGCGTTCCTGATGGATGGCGAGCCGCTCGCTTAATTTTCCGCGGAACAGTTCGACCGATTGGCGAAAAGCCCGTTCGAAATATTGCGAGAGCGCTGTCGCGACCTGACGGCGCGCATCATTCAATTCGAAAGATCGCGCGGTGATCTCGCCGACGAGCTGGCGCGTCTGCTTTTGTGCCTCCTCCCACAACCTGTCGGTTTCCGTCTCCAGGTCCTTTACGAGCCGCTTTCGATCGAGTGACAGAAGGTCGGACAAGGCCTGCCGCTCGGCTTCGAAGCCAGCCACGCTCGCTTCGAAAGTGACGGCCTTTTGCTGCAGATTCTCCTCCGGCAGCAAGAGGGCCTTGTGCTCGAGTTCGCTCTGGAAAAGCAATTCCCCGATCAGAGAAATCGAACGCTGGCGTCCCGTGGTGAAGGCGATGGCACGTTTTTCGCGCGCGAGGTCTCCTGCAAGAACTTGCTCCAGTTTTTCAATTCCGCTCGCGGCCAAAGCCCGCGAGTCCCGGTCGCGCTTTGCCTGCAGACCTTGTTTGGCCGAAACAGCGAAGATCCTGACGGGTTGTGGAACGGCGGGTTGCTGCGCGAGCACGTCGGCCAGAAAACGTTCGGCGATGCGCTTTTCCCCCGCATCGAGGAGGTCGACTTTGTTCAAGGCAAAGAAGATCTTTGGAATCAGCGCCTGCACCTTGCGCAAATAGTCTGCTTCGACTTCGGTGATCGGAGGATCCGCCGAGACGACGAAGACTGCCACGTCGCATTCGGCCAGCACAGCCTCGGCCGCTTTGGTGTTGTGAAGGAATGTCGAACCGACCCCGGGCGTGTCGACAAGCACAATTCCCTGACCGAGAAATTCCGAGCGGACCTCGAGTTCCACGGTCTCGACATTGAGCTGGTTGTGTGGGTTTTCCGTCTCCGAGATGTGGCGTTGAAGGACATCGGGGATTTTGGCGGCGGCGGAGATCAGCAAAGGTTCTTTGCCGCCCTTGAAAGTGATCCGGGCATTCGTTTTTGCGCCGGCCTTGATGAATGTCGGAATCGCGGTGACAGGCGTGACGCCTGTCGGCAGCAACGGCGCGCCAAGAAGCGCGTTCAGCAGCGTACTCTTGCCGCGCTTGAATTGGCCGAGCACGGCGACCCGAAGCAGACCTTCGTCAAGCCGTGCCCGCAATCGGCTCAGCCGCGCAAGAATCTCCCGCTGCGTCGCCGTCGGATGCAAGACTGAAGATGCTGCTTGAGCCAGGAGAATGTCCAGCGACGCCATGGCTCCTGCTCCGAGACCGAATCGTCACCCATGTTATGCGCGTGCGCCCACTCCGATCCGCGCGGAAGTTTTGCGTGAACCGAGCGGCGCGATTCGAGCGATCCATAGGCGATCCGCTCGGAATCCGCCAGCGGGCTTGTGCATGAACATTTACGCTGGTATAAATGCAGCGGGCATGGAGTCGCCCATATCTGCCAAGAGGCTAATGACTCCTACCGCGGATGATCGCGGTGGGGTCACGACGGGAACCCACCGGGAGGTGGGTTTTTTGTTGCCTGGTTTCTGCCATAGGCCGACGGCGAGCGCGACGAATTGACATTCTCCCCAATCGCTCGCGTCGAAGACGAACGGTCTCGATGATCGTCGCGTGGGGGCTTCGCCGCGATCTCCGCTAGGGTCTTGCTGCGACTACTTCTCAGAGCGTTAGGCGATGTTCCGAAGCATATTATTCGAAGAATCCGACGACGCGTTGAAGGACGAGCGGGCTCAGGCGCCAGACTTTTTTGCCGACCTCAATCTTGATCAGATCATCAACGCAATCACCGCCGGGAGGGACGAGTACGATCTCACCCCTTTCTTTTATCGCTCGCTGCGCGATGTCGACGCGGTCAGTTATCGTCACGAGGTCATCCAGGATCTCGAGAACCCGACGCTGTTTGGGCATGTTGGCTCGTTCGCCAAACAAATGCGTCTCATGCGGGCGCATTTGGCGCAAGCCGACAAGCTCTATTACAAGCATCAGAAGCAAGCATGGTTCTTGGACGCGGTAGCGATCTATTGCGACACGATAAATCGCTTAACCGAGGATCTCGCCTCTGCTGCCCTGAAATCGCGCGGCTTCGCCGCTCTGCGCGAATATCTCATGGACTATGTCGCTTCGCCGCGGTTCATATCGCTTTTTGCGGCAACGAGAAAACTCAAGGCCGATCTGACAACGGTGAGATATTGCGTGCTCATAAACGGTTCGAGCGTCACGGTTCGAAAATATGAGTCCGAACCGGATTACAGCGCCGCCGTCGAAAATACCTTCGAGCGATTCAAACAGGCGGCGGGGAAGGACTATAGAGTCGATTTTTCCGACTGGCCTGACATGGACCACGTTGAAGCGCAGATATTGGAATTCGTCGCGCGGTTGTATCCGGATATATTTTCGGACCTCGAAAGCTATTGCAGCAGAAACAGAAATTACCTCGACCAGACCGTGACCGTTTTCGACCGCGAAGTTCAGTTCTATGTCGCCTATCTCGAGCACATCGCGGCATTCAAACGCGTCGGCTTGAAATTTTGCTATCCGGCAATTTCCGCCGAGCGCAAAGACGTTTGCAGTTATGAGGGATTCGACCTGGCTTTGGCGCATAAGCTAATCGCGGAAAACGCGGCCGTCGTCTGCAACGACTTCTACCTGAAGGGCCGCGAGCGCATCTTCGCCGTATCCGGTCCAAATCAAGGCGGCAAGACAACCTTCGCCCGCACGTTCGGACAGCTGCATTATCTCGCGAGCATCGGCTGCCCCGTGCCCGGCAGAGAGGCGCGGCTGTTTCTTTTCGACCGACTCTTCACGCATTTCGAGAGAGAAGAGAACATCACAAATCTGCGCGGTAAATTGCAGGACGACCTGCTTAGAATCCGCGACATTCTCAGCCAGGCGACATCGAACAGCATTTTGATAATGAATGAGATTTTTTCATCGACGACTCTGAGTGACGCGATTTTTTTGAGCAAAAAGATCATGGCAAATATCGCCAGCCTGGACTTGCTGTGCGTCTGGGTCACCTTCATCGATGAAGTGACTTCCTTCAGCGCGCAGGTCGTGAGCATGGTCAGCAGCGCAGATCCCGCAAATCCGACGCTACGCACGTTCAAGATCGTCAGACGGCCCGCTGACGGGCTTGCTTATGCGATGGCCATAGCCGAAAAATATCGCCTCACTTATGATCGCCTCAAGGAGCGCTTGAGGTCATGAAAGCATTCCTCCTGTTCAGAGATCGAGACTTCGACGGCAAGCGGGAACCGCCGTGGAATGCGCCGGCCCTGATGCAAGACCTGGAACTAGACACGCTGCTCGGGGGCATGGCGCGCGGCAACAAATTTTTGTTCGACGTGGCAAAAGCCGCGGTCCTTGGCGGATCCGAGAATGATGTCGATACGATATTATATCGGCAGAACTGTCTTTTGGATTGTCTTCGCAATCCCGCGGTGGTGCGGGCCATCTATGATGTCGCGACAGCTGCGATAGACGGCGAGAAGGGAAGCTATTGGAGCTTCTTCGGCAGCAAATATCCCGGCGGCATTCTGCGCAGAGCGATCGACGCGTTGCAGCTGTTCGTGATGATGCTGAGGAAATTGAAAGGCATCGCGGACGAACACGCTGGCAAATTTGAATCCGAGGGCTTTCGAACCTTCTTCGCGATGCTGCAAAGAGAGCTCGACGGAGAATTTTTCGGCAGGATCGACAATCATCTCAAAGATCTCAGGTTTCGCGATGGCGTCTTGATCAGCGCCAAACTGGGAAAAGGCCTTAAGGGCGCCGATTATGTGCTGCGACAAGCGCCGGCGCGGAATCACAATTGGATGGATCGGATCCTCAAGGCAAAGCCGCCGGGCTACACGTTCCGTCTGCATCCTCGCGATGAATCCGGCGCCCGGGCCCTGTCGACGCTGAAAGACCGGGGAATCAATCTTGCCGCCAATGCGCTCGCCCAGTCGAGCGATCACATTTTGAGCTTCTTCAACATGCTGCTGACCGAGCTGGCCTTTTATCTTGGCTGCTTGAATTTATATGAGCGGCTCTCGCAGAAGGGCGAACCCACGTGTTTTCCTGCGCCGGCGGCTGTGGGCGAACGGAAACTTGCATTCGCCGGTCTATACGACGTCTGTCTCAGTCTGAGCACGGACCAAAGAATCGTCGGCAACGACGTGAACGCCGACGACAAGGAGATCATGATCATCACCGGCGCCAATCAGGGCGGCAAATCGACTTTTCTGCGAAGCATAGGCGTGGCTCAACTGATGATGCAGGCGGGCATGTTCGCACCGGCCGATTGCTTCCGCTCCGAGCTCTGCGGTGGTCTTTTTACCCACTATAAGCGGGAGGAAGACGTCGCGATGGAGAGCGGCAAGTTTGACGAAGAACTGCATAGAATGAGCGAGATTGTGGATCATATAACGTCATCCTCGATGCTATTGTTCAACGAGTCATTTGCGGCGACGAACGAAAGGGAAGGTTCGGAAATTGCCCGGCAGATTGTCACTGCCTTGCTGGAAAAGCATGTGAGGATTTTCTTCGTTACTCATTTATATGAATTTGCGCATAGCCTTTGCGAAAGGCGAATGCGAAGCGCCGTCTTCTTGCGTGCGGAACGGCGACCTGACGGAGTGCGCACGTTCCGATTGGTCGAAGGAGAACCCTTGCAAACCAGCTACGGAAAGGATCTTTATGACGCGATATTCCTCGGCCGTAAAAAGCTGGCAAACGATTACGCCGCCTGACTGACCGGGAGGCTACGATGAAGCGTGTCGGCAATGCGCGGACGATAGCCGACATCGAATTCGTCATCGACGCGCCGAAACTCGGCGATCCCCGGCATTGCTGGACTGCTTACGGGGTCGCCTGCACACGCGACCGGCATCGCTTCTCGGGCCAGACCTACTCGTTTACGATGGAAGTTGTGGACCTCCGGCTCGCTATGGCAGGGCACACCTCCTGGCACGTTGTCATCGTCACGGAATGGTGGCGCGCCGGCGAGGGGGATGTGAATATCCGCAACACCAAATGGCTGAAAGTCCTCAGCGGCAAGGCTTCCGACGTCACCGCATGGATGCGACGCAGCCGCGCGCTGAAGGGCGATCGGGCCGCCGAGCCGCGGCCGTCGAACTCTCCGGCCGCCGACAGCGCAAGGATATCGAAGATCTAATGGGCGCGCGAGAGGGACTGAACCTGTGACCCAGGGCTGGCCTAACCGTTGCCGACGTAGCGCCGTCCCGTTGCCCGGCGCCGCCTGCGGGACAGCGGAGCTGAAGCGCGGCGCTTTTTGCAAACGAGGAATACTCGCCGTGATCCACGCCCGACTATAGTTTTGACAATGTTTGGCCCCCTAACGCGCGGGACCGATTATCCGCTGAGCAACAGCATGCATCAGGACGGCCGTCACGGGCGCTGCACAGCCAAGCTTCGATCCCCACGCCTCGATCAATTCGTGGCGATGCTGGCCCTCATGCTCGCCGCGTCTTGGGCTATCGGCGTTTCGCCTGCCGCAGCGCAGAGCGCGACACCAGCCCCACCGCAGGCCGCGACACCGGCCCCATCGCCGCGACAAGCGCCGGCACCCGCACCCGCGCAGGGCGCGACGCCAGCGACTGTGCTGGACGACAAGGACGTCGAGAGTGTTCTCGGCAAGGAGATTTACAGCGCGACCGGCGAGGATATGGGCAAGATCGTCGATGTCCTCGTCGATCACAAGGGACAGGTACGCGCCGCGATCATCGATTTCGGCGGCTTTCTCGGAGTCGGAACACGCAAAATCGCGGTGGATTGGCGGGCGATCCAATTCGCGGCGGACGGAAAATCCGACCGAATCGTCCTGGCGCTCACTCGCGACCAAGTGAGGGTGGCGCCGGAATATGTGCCAGGCGAACCAATTGTCGTATTGGGTCCATCGGCCACCTCGTCTCCGCCGCGGGGATCCTTATCTCCGTCCCCGGCAAATGCGGCGCCGGCGAAGGCGCCGGCGGCCCCAGCCAAATAGCCGAATTTCTAATGGCGAGCGCACGAGCTGGCACGGCCAGCGAAGCAATTCTTCCATTCGCCGATTGGACCGCGACCGAACGGGGCGAGGCAATGACGAACAGGGCCCGTGCGCATCCGTCGCGCCGCAGCCTCATCGGGCTCGATTGGTTCGCCTTCTGCCTTGCCGACGTCCAAACCGGCTTCGGCCCCTTCGTCTCCGTCTACCTCACGGCCCAGAAGTGGACACAAGGCGACATCGGCCTCGTGCTCACGATCGGCGGCATTATCGGTCTGATCGGCCGCATGCCCGGCGGCGCGGTGATCGACGCCGCCCGCTCGGAGCGAACCGCGGCGGCGCTCGCGGTCACCTGCATCGGCCTGAGCGCGCTGGTCATGGCGGCTTGGCCGCTCTTTCCCTTTGTGTTCCTGGCGAGCGTGTTGAGCGCGGGGGCAAACTGCGTCCTGACGCCCGCCATAGCCGCCATCAGTCTCGGCCTCGTGGGACACGCCGCCATCGGTCCGCGGCTCGGCCGCAACGTCCGCTTTGCCTCGCTCGGCACCGGAATTGCCGCCGCCGGCATGGGCGCTTGCGGTTACCTGCTTTCCTCACGCGCCGTGTTCTTTCTGACGGCCGCCTTGATGATCCCGACGCTGATTGCGCTTTTCAACATACGCGCCGCCGAAATCGATCCGGTGCGCGCCCACAGTGGCGTCGTACCGCAACGGCTGGCCGAGTCCGAAATGGGGCTTCGCCGGCTGGTAACCAATCGGCCGCTCATCGCTTTCGCCGGCGCAACCGCGCTGTTTCAATTCGCCAACGCCGCCACGCTTCCCCTGATGGGCAGCATCATGACGATGCGTTCGGCCGATTGGGCGCCGGTTCTTATCGCCGCCTGCATCGTCGTGCCGCAGTTCGTCGTCGCCTGGCTTTCGCCCTGGGTCGGCGTTCAAGCCGAGCGTTGGGGCCGACGTCCGCTGCTGCTGCTTGGTTTCGCCGCGCTCCCGCTGCGTTGCTTTCTTTTCGCCAACACGCCGGATCCTTATTTTGTCGTCCTGGTGCAAGCGCTCGATGGAATTTCGGCGGCCGTGCTCGGCGTGCTCGTGCCGCTGGTCGCCGCCGACTTGGCCCGCAACACCGGCCGCTTCAACTTGACACAAGGCATGGTCGGTACGGCGGTGGGCATCGGCGCCTCGATCAGCACCACATTTGCGGGCTACATCACCGATCACTACGGCAGCCACATGGCGTTCCTTGGGCTCGCCGGCGTCGCCGCCTGCGCCTTCCTTTTCGTCTATGTCGCAATGCCGGAAACCCGACCCGGCGCCGATGAGCCTGACCCTACCGCGACACCAGCCGCGGCCGCGGCGCCGCCGCCTTGATCAATCCGCCGTAGACGTCGAGATAATCCTGCGCCATGCGCCTTGCCGTGAACCGTTCTTCGAAGCGTTGACGGATGAGCGGGCGTGACAATTGCGACAGGCGACGGACCGCGCCGATGGCGCCAGTCTCGTCCTCGACGATGAATCCGGTCACCCCGTCCTCCACTACTTCCGCCACCGAACCGCGATTGAAGGCGATGACCGGCGTACCGCAGGCCATCGCCTCGATCATGACGAGACCGAACGGCTCGGGCCAATCGATCGGCACGACCAATGCATGGGCGCCGCTCAGAAATTCGGACTTGCTCGCATCGTCGATCTCACCGACATATTCGATGTCGTCGCGGGCGAGATGCTGGCGAATATTTTCTTCGAAATAATCGCGGTCAACCTCATCGATTTTGGCAGCAATCTTCAGCGCCATGCCGCAGCGCGTCGCAACATGGATCGCCCGATCCAGCCTCTTCTCCGGCGAGACGCGGCCGAGGAAAGCAAGGTAGCTCGGCTCCACCGCCCGCGGCGTCAGCAGTTGATCGGGCATGCCGTGGTGGATCGTCCGAATCCAGCGGGCATGTGGAACCGGGCGGCGCTGCGCATCCGAAATGGATACGATCGGAAGCCCTGGGAAGGTCGCGAACACCGGTTGAAGCTCGGGCAGATCCAGCCGGCCATGCAAAGTCGTGAGGAATGCGGTGCCTTGGCGGGAGAAAAGCGAGAACGGATAATAGTCGAGATGGAAATGAATGAGATCGAATTCCGCCGAGCGCCGGCAAACATGCTCGAGCATAGCCATATGTAAAGCGCTCGGCTCGCGCACCGCGCCATCGAGGCGCAGCGCCCTCGGCCACATCGCCGCGAGCTTCGCTGAAGTTGTCGAGTCGCCGCTCGCAAACAGCGTGACATCGTGGCCGAGCGCGACGAGTTCCTCGGTCAGCCATGAAATGACCCGCTCAGTTCCACCATAAAGCCTCGGCGGAACCGCTTCGAACAGAGGCGCAACCTGTGCAATACGCATGGGAATTTCCTTCTGATGTGAAGCGAAGAACCTGGATCGCGGAGCAAGAGCTCCGCGTCTATTTGTGGCGCGGACTGGTCAAGGCAAGGCGTCGCCCGCGACAAGCAGCTGGACAGGCTTCAGCCTCGAGCATGGCGCTTATCCATGCCAAACGCGCCGGCCCATTGCGCGTTGGACGATTTGTCCGGCTCATAATGTCGCAGGCCCGCAGGGAGCCGAAGACGAGCCTGCGCGTTCACCCTGGCAGCCCAGTCTGCGGAGGGGATTAGTTCCCTGTCAGACTTCTCCCAAGAGAGAGCGACCGACAAGCTCAGACGTTGGAACTGACGCGATGATCTCGGCGTTGGCGACCCGATTCCCGACGCTGTTAGGCCGCCTGGAGTCCGCGACAAAGCGATCAAACTGAGTTTGCGACAAAGCGATCAAAATTTAATCGGCAATGGAAGGCCAATGGAAAACCTTTGCCACTATGCCCATCGTCCCATCGCATTCCTCTTCGGCTACATTCGATCTCGACCCGTCACGCACGCGGCGATCCTGGTATCCGTGCTCGCCGCGGTGGGCTTCTCGGTCGGCACGCAATACGGCATCAAGTTTCTCGTCGATGTTCTCTCCAAGGGAGCGCCGGGCGGCGCCGATCCCTGGCCTGCCTTCACGCTGCTCTGCGCCTTCATTGCAGCCGACGGTTTCTTCTGGCGGGTCGCGGGTTGGATCGCGAGCGACACTTTCGCGCGCGTGACCGGCGATTTGCGCCGCGACCTCTTCGAACATCTGATGGGCCATTCGCCCGGCTTTTTCGCCGACCGCCTCCCCGGCATGCTGACCAGCCGAATCACGGCTACCTCGAATGCCAGCTTCACCATCGAAAACATGTTCATCTGGAACGTATTGCCGCCCTGTGTCGCGACGACCATGGCCATAGCCTTAATCGCCACCGTGAGCGCGCCGATGGCCGTCTGCTTGCTTGTCGTCGCCACGATCGTGATCGTTGCGATGTTTCGAATTGCCGCCAACGGCAGGCCGCTGCATCACGACTTCGCCGACAAGGCCGCGGCGGTGGACGGCGAAATGTCCGACGTTGTCGGCAACGTGCTGCTGGTCAAGGCCTTTGGTGGCCTCACCCACGAGCGATGCAGGTTCAACGCAACCGTCGAGAACGAAATCGCGGCACGCCGGCATAGCCTGCGTTACCTCGAGAAGCTACGCATTCTTCACGCCCTGATCACCATCGTTCTGATCGTCTGCCTGCTGGCCTGGGCCATCGTTCTTTGGCAGCAGGGCGCCGTGACGACGGGCGCGGTTGTCCTCGTCTGCACGCTCGGCCTCTCGGTGCTTCAAGCGACCCGCGATCTGGCCGTCGCTCTCGTTGACGTGACGCAGCACATGGCACGACTTGCGGAGGCGCTGGAGACGCTGCTTGTCGCGCATGAACTGCACGACCATCCCAAAGCCAAGCCGCTGGTGAGCAGCGGTCTCGGCATCACATTCAAGGACGTTTCGTTCGCCTATCGTAACGCACGCTGCGTCATCCGGAATTTCAACTTGGATATCCGACCCGGCGAGCGCGTTGGACTGGTCGGCCCTTCAGGCGCGGGAAAGTCGACTTTGCTCGCATTGCTGCAGCGGCTCTACGATGTGCAAGGCGGCCGCATCATGTTCGACGGCCAGGATGTCTCGCAGATCACGCAAGAGAGCCTGCGTGCCGCGATCGCCGTGGTGCCGCAGGACATTTGCCTTTTCCATCGCTCGCTCATCGAAAACATTCGCTACAGCCGTCCGGACGCATCCGACGAAGCGGTGATGAAAGCGGCGACCGCGGCACATTGCGAGTTCATCGAATCGCTGCCGCAAGGATTCGATACGATCGTTGGCGATCGCGGATTGAAATTATCGGGCGGCCAACGCCAGCGCATCGCGCTTGCCCGCGCTTTCCTGAAGAACGCGCCGATTCTTCTGCTCGACGAGGCGACGTCGTCGCTCGACTATGAGGTCGAGGAATCGATCAGAGAGGCTTCGGCGCGGCTGATGGATGGCAGAACGGTGATCGCCATCGCTCACCGCCTTTCGACGCTGCGCAATTTCGACCGGATCGTCGTTTTGAACGGCGGCAAGATCCTTCACGACGGGCCGCCGGGCGAGCTGATCAATGCCGACGGGCGCTACAGCGAATTCATCCGCAAGCAGATCAACGGGCGCCGGGCGCGCGTCCCGGAGGAAGTCGCCGGCTCGCCGGTTTACGCGCTGACTTTCTGACATGGGGCCTATGGCGTTCAGCTCGTGGACGTCGCCCAGATATCGCCCTTGCGCGAAAGAACATTGACCGCGACGTCCGTTCCGGTTCGCCGCAGCTGAACGTCCATCCTCGCGTCGCCGATCGACAGGCCGGTCAGTTTCACCTCGTCGAGGAATTCGGGAAGAACCGGCCGGTTGAAGATGACATGCCGGTTTTCCGGATCGAAGCGGAGACCCATGCAGGCCTGGAGCAAGGCGAGCGGCGCGGTGGCCGCCCAGGCTTGCGGCGAGCAGGCGACCGGATAGAAGGTCGGCCCCTGGGTCCGCATGCGCGAAAATCCGCAAAACAGCTCCGGAAGCCGCCGCAAGTCGATATAGGTTGACGCTTCAAAGAGGCCTTTGAACACTTGCGCGACCTGCCGGCGGAAGCCATAGAGGGAGAATCCGAGGGCGATCAGCCCGTTGTCGTGCGGCCAGACTGAGCCGTTATGATAGCTCATCGGATTGTAGCGGGATTCCGAGGTCGCGATCGTTCTTATTCCCCAGCCGGAAAAGAAGGCGCTGCCCGTTAGCGTGGTCACGAGACGCTCGGCACGCTCGCGCAGCGCAATCCCGGTGAAGAGGGCGTGCCCGGCGTTCGAGCTGCGCACTCGGCAAGGCCGCTTGTCGCCGTCGAGAGCCAGAACATAGGTGCCGAGCTCGTCGTCCCAGAATGTCGCGTCGAAACGGCGACGCAGGCGCTCCGCCTCGCCATTGAGAATTGCGGCGCGATCGTGCAGGCCGAGGCGCCAAGCGATCTCCGCCGCGGCGCGCTTTGCGGCATAGACGTAGCCCTGAACTTCGACGAGCGCGATCGGGCCGCGGGCGAGCGAGCCGTCGGCATGGAAGATCGAATCGTGACTGTCCTTCCATCCCTGGTTGATCAACCCCGCTTGCGACTTGCGGCCATATTCCACGAATCCGTCGCGGTCGCGGTCGCCATAGACGTCGATCCACCGAAGGGCCGCCTCGATATGCGGCCAAAGTCGTTTGATCAGTTCCACATCCGAGGTGCGCTCAAGATAGGCGCCCGCCAGCATGACAAACAACGGCGTCGCATCGACGCTGCCGTAATAACGGCGGAACGGAACCTCGCCGAGTTCGGCCATTTCACCCCGGCGTGCTTCATGCAGAATCTTGCCGGGTTCGGCGTCGGCCGCTTCGTTCTCGTATTCCGCTTGCGTCGCGGCCAAATGCCCGAGCACGCCACGCGTGATCATAGGGTCGGCCCACAAGGTCTGCATCGCCGTGACGAGCGCATCGCGTCCGAACACGGTGCTGAACCAGGGAATGCCGGCGTAAGGGTAAGGTCCTTCGGGAAGATCGGTGGTTAACATATAGAGGTCGGAGATCGACCGCCGGATGCCTTCGTTGAAGACATCGTTCGATGTGAGGATCGCCGTGGCGCGCGACGCGGAGCGGCGCAAAGCGCGTCGTGACTCGCGCAGCGAGGCGAAGAACAGCTTCTGCGGCGGCGATGCTGGCGCGAAATTATCGCAATGAACTTCGATAAAAATGACCGCCCGGCCGTGCGGATCGAGTGCGAGTTCGAAGACCGCGCTGCTGCCGTCGAGCCGCGTCGGCCGCGGCGCGAAGCGCAACCGCGTTTCTCTGCGCCGGCCATCGAGCCCGGCATAAGAAATGGTGGCTGTATTGCCGTTCACTTCGATGGGGTGAAACAGGCCGCGACCTTCGCGATGCGAACCGCGCACCTCGAATAGATCGGCGAAGTCGGCCGCGAATTCGAGCCTGAGCTTGATGTGTTGTCGAGTATCGCTGAAGTTGCGGATCGCAAGCCGCTCGAATGTGGCGCCCTTCCAGAGATATTTCACGCGCCGCAGGTGAATGAGGTCGTGCTCGAGGACAAGACGCCCGGTCTCATAGAGATCGGGATTGGTCAGGTCGCAGGTGAGTGCGGCGTTATCGTCTCGCATCGTGGAGCTTAGAAGCATCGGGCGCAGTTCGCCGATCGACAGGCTCAGGTGCGAAAGATGCCGCGTGTCGCGGAAATATACTCCCTCTGGGCTGCCCGGCGCCGAAATGATGTCGCCGTTGTGATCGAACATGGCGAACATATCGCCATGCTTGAGCGTGCGTGTCGGCCTTTCCTGAAGCGACGCAGCGGCGGGGATGGAAAATTGCGGCAGTGGCGGATTTCCATATGCCACGGACCCGAACGCTTCCTTGTTCATGCCTTCCTCTAGCTTTGACACGAATATAGTCGATCTCGTAGGCAATGTGGGCTAGTTGCGGACGCGACGTCAGCCTGTTCAGTCATGATGGCTCCGGAAGTGGAAAAACTGTAGAGCACGGAAAATTTCGGCCGCCGCTTCTATATGGGCCGGGGCGGCCAGCTTGGCAAAATCATGCGCGTGAAACGGGCGCGTCAGAGATGCCCGCACGAGTTTGCGCGCTTCCCGAGCCGTTCCGCGCTCGATTGCGCAACCGGCCCAGCTGGAGCTTAAGCATGAAGCGCGTGGGCCAAGGGGGTCTGTTGATTGGTGGCCGTCAGGCTTGGATCGCCGCTGATCGCCGTGCCGCCGTGGCCGTCGCTCTCGGTGACGAAGCTCGAGGCCATGTAATTGCCCGGCAAAGCGATGCTGGCGATATGGGTTCCATCCGTCAGCGTCAACGTGCCGCCGGTTCCGCTCTTATTCTCCGCATAGCCGAGCGTCGTGCTGGCGCCGAAGTGGATATCGGAGAGAAAATTGCGCGCCAAGCCCGGCGACCGTTCCGGTGAAGGTCGAAGGCTGATCGAGCACCAAGGTGCCGCTTGAGCCGGTAAAGGTCACATTGCCGGAATCGGGCGCGTCGATTTCCAGCGCCGTGTTATTGGCGATCGCAGCCGGCGCATTGTTGGGCTTCTGCTCGCTGACGGGCGGATTGATGACTGCGAGAGCGCCGCCGTCATTCTTCAACGTAAAACCGGCTTGCGCATAGTGGCCGCAATGGCCGCGCCGATAGCGAACAGTGAAAACTTGACAGGCGCGAACTGTCCCAATCGGGAGCGTGGGTCGTGCACATCAATCCTCACCTGTGATTCGAGAAAGAATATTCGTAACTTTCTTCAGTTATGAGCCGAAGGAGAAGCTTCGTAGCCTCTGTCCAACTAAGGGGAGCGATATTCGGCGCTACACGTGGCCTATCCAACGCCTCTTTTGCACGGTCTGCGAGCGCGCCAGGGTCCAAGGGATCGAAATAGGCGATGGATGATCCTCCAACCTCATGAAACACACGGATGTCACTTGCGATTACCGGCGTGCCAAGATGAGCAGCCTCGATGATAGGCAATCCAAAACCTTCGGCAACTGAAGGCTGGATCACCGCCACCGCGTGCCGATAAAGGCAGCGCAAGTCGGGGTCGTCACAATTTTTGAACCAAAAAAGTCTTCGCTCGAACTCAGGATGGTCTTCAAGCCGGGCGCGCAGAGCGTTGGCGAACCGTCCGCACTTGCCGACGATGATGTAACTGACGTCAACGCCCGCATTCCAAAGAAGCTCGAGGGCAGCAAGTGCAGTAGTGTGGTTCTTGCGTGGCTCAAGCGTGCCGACCGTGAGGAAAAACGGCGCGGCCCGAGAAAGATTGAGAACCTCCGGAGAGGGCGAATCCTGAGATTCTGCGGCAAAATCGGCCCCGAGGCGAAACCAACCCAAGCGAAGCGAAGGCTTGCGCGGTAGTTTTCCGGATAAAACATATTTCCTGAAGTCTTCTGCCACGCTCTTAGAGACTGTCACCACGGCATCATAATGGGGCAAACTGATCTCAAACCAGCGGCGAAAGGTTTCATTGGCTGTCGATCCGAACAGGCCAGGATAGAGAATCGGAATTAGATCATGTAGACACCAGATATTGCTGCCCCCACGCTGTTCGACTTTTTGCAGAATGGGGAGATATTCGCTCGGATAGGCCCAGCTGACGTCGAGCAGAAGAAGACGGTCGCCGGCGAAGATTTTGACCACATCGGAAAGATCGCGATGCCGATAGTAGGAGAGAAGCTGACCGTTCTCGATTACGACGGGAATTGCACTTGCGCCCGCAATTGACGCATGAGCGACTTCCCGAACGACGCGTCCGATACCTGTTGTGCCGCCGTTGCGATATGTTGCGGTCACGTCGATCAAGACCCGCGGCCCCGGCGCCAATTTGACGCGATCGACTGCCAATATGGGCCGAGAAGGCTTTTTTCTTATACCGCCGTCGTCGGTGTGGACGAGCCCGAGAAGACGAGTCACCGTCCAATAGAATTGGAATAGATGAAGACGAAGAAATATAATCTGACGTGGTTTGAGTAATTGTCGCGCCAACCTCGCACCAAAGTGAGGTTTCTGTTGATGTTTGACCAGATGTTCAATTTCTCGCGACAGGAATTCTATTTGATATGAAGTGAACGATGGATCGGAGGGGATCTCGAGCGCGGCGGCGGGTGGAGAAGCCTTTTGGTTGATCAATTCCATTGAACTTTTCCCAGTTTGCATCATGTCACGCGGAGCCGCCCGATATTCTTGGAAAGTCGTTTGTAATTACTAACGGGTGCGACATGGAGGGCGCCCCGAAATAACTTAGCTGCCCTTCGTGAACGCTTTGCGCCGCCCACCACGCCTTCGCGCAGCGAGGGCAGCATGGCAATCAGAGACCGGACGCGTAAATGTCTTTGGCACGCCAAAGCTGGCAATAGTCGTTTCCGCCGATGACGCCGAGTTCCGTCATCGAACCTCCGGAACGTTTTCGCCTTATAGCCACCATCTCGCCCTTGAACATGAAAGAATGACTGCGCTCGGCAACCAAATTTGACCGTCGCCACCCGGGTGTAAACCAAGCAGATTCGCCGACGATCAGCTCTCCAGGATCGCAGGTGAGAGCAATGGCTTTTCCAAATAGCGCGGGGCCTGTCGGACAGAGATTGGTACTGCCGTAATACCGATTGCGAACATTTGCGCAGATGAGCTCGATGGCCTTGAACAGCGCCTCATGATGCGGGGGAGCCGAGTATATTCCGTTGACCGTTTCCCAAGGGGCAGACCAAAGAAAGTCGCGGAAGACGGCCAACCTTAAGGTATCATTTTTGAAGCTGTGCGGAGCCCAGCTTTTCAAGAAATAAATGGAAACATCCGCATAAACGCCGCCGAAGTGGTACATGACGCAGTAGCGCGCAAGATCGCATTTATAGGCGAAAGGCTTTAGCGCATCGTACGCCGACAGAACTCCTTTATCGAAGTTTTCGGCAATAAAATCGCGGGCCGAAAAGCCATTGAATAAGCGGTGCTCAATTCCGGGATGGACTTTCTTGAACAACTCGACGTTTTCGCGCAGCTTGGAGGGCAATTCTCGATTTCTGTCATCCTCCGAAGTTATAAGGATGCTGGCGAGAATCATGTTTCTCCTTTATCGGTCGTACCATCTGAAGAGCTTCAAGGGATCGTACAAAAAATAATTTACAATGGAAAGAGCCGGTTCGCCCGAGGGCCGTTCAGTGTTGAATTCCGCCGCTAGCGTACGCAGACATGATCTGTATTTGTCTCCCCATTTTGATGACATTTGCTTTTCGCTGGGATCATTGGTAAGTCGCAGCGGAGAAGGTAAGCTTATCAACTTTTTCACAAATTCTTTCAATCTCGCAAAGGGCGGCTATTGCGGCTTGGGGCCAAAGCTGAGCAAACCTGAATTGACAAGCAAGGTGACGAACGTCCGACGTTCGGAAGATCTTAAATTTGCGCGACGTGTCGGTTTGCAACAATTCGTTGCGGGATTTGACGACGCGCCCGTTCGCGGCCGGCACCCGTTCGAAAACTCGATCGTAAATTCGACAGATGACGGAATTCTTCTGAACGATAAAGTAATGAGTGTTATCTCGGCCGCCGGCCAAGATCGTCCTCAAGACATGCGACCCTGGTTTTATTGTCCAATGGGAATCGGCGGCCATGTTGATCATTTGACGATTTTGAGAATTGTGCTGCGAAACTTCGATCTGCTGAACGGGATGTATCGGATCGCCTTCTATGAGGACCTACATTATGCGTCCAATTCTGCTGTTCGAGAGGCGGGGGTTTCGTGTTTTAGAAGCCTTGCCGGTTCGGTTACGCTGAAAAGGACCGCATATCCGATTGACGATGAAGGCTTCAAAACTGGGCTTGTTGGCTTTTATGAAAGCCAACTCAAATCGAAGCCGAAGATTTGTGATTTTACGCCGGCGCTGAATTTTTCTTCTGCACCCCACGAGGCAATTTGGACTGCCGAGTTCGGCGATTTGCCGCCCTAACTTCAGCATCGTACTACGCCCGGCACTCGCGGTATGGAACACTACGAAAACGAACCGCACGTGTTTCGCACGTCTCGAACGTGCATGTTCTGGCGCCGTTCTGCGCCTGCTTGCGCGATAGCTTGTCCTCGGCGTTCTGAGCAAGCAACGATGTCAGTGGCTTAATGGTGGGCGCGACAGGGATTGAACCTGTGACCCCTCCCGTGTGAAGGGAGTGCTCTCCCGCTGAGCTACGCGCCCGATAATCCCGCCGCGCGGAAATCTTACTGCATGCTGCCCTAAGCCGGCCGGCGCGGCCAAGTCAAGGCGCCGGGCGCAGGCGCCTAACATTGGACCTCTTGCCGAGGTCGGCGACGGTGTCCCACAGATCGTCGAAATGCGAGATGACCCGGTTCGGCGCATAGGTCGCGACCGGCTGGTCGGTATAGCCGAAATCGACCGCGATCACCGGGACTCCGGCGTTTCGCGCCGTCTCTATATCGATCTTCGAATCGCCCACCATGATCGTGGCCTCGCGCTGGCCGCCGGCCTTCTCGATGGTCATCAGCAGAGCGCGGCCATCGGGCTTGCTTGCCGGAAACGTCTCCTTGCCGCAGATCGCCGCGAAACGATCGGCGATGCCGAGCGCCTTCAGCAGTAGGACCGAGGCCTGTTCGATCTTGTTGGTGCAGACGGCGAAGCGCCAACCCGCCGCCTCGAAACGATCGAGCGCCGAAACGACGCCCGGAAAAAGAATCGTGGCATCGGCGATATGGGCCTCGTAATGATCGAGGAAATCCTGGAACAGGCGATCGATCCTTTCCTCAGGCAGACGCGCCCCGGCATGCGCCAGGCCCCGCTCGATCATCAGCCGGGCGCCGCCGCCGACCATGGCACGGGCGCTTTCGTAAGCGACCGGCCGCAGCCCTTCGCGGTGAAGGATCATATTGAGAGTGCCAACGAGATCCGGTGCCGTTTCGGCGAGCGTTCCATCGAGATCGAAGACGAGAAGGGGCGGGTTGCTCATGCGCTCCCGAATAGGGCTCAGCGGGGCTCCGATCAAGCGGTCCATGGCCGCAGATGCACTTGCGGCAAGGCTCGCGTATAAGGATCGGGCGATTCGCGGAGCCCCGAATCATGCGATTTTACCTGCCACATACGGCATTTCGCCGGATTTGCCTCGGTTTGGCGGCGGCCTGCAGCGCCATGCCCGCCCTGGCAGCCAACTACGATTTCCTCGCCGCGCCGGAAAAGGATCTGAACCGCATTTATAGGCTCGACCGCACCACCGGCGAGGTGGGTGCCTGCCAATATGGCCTAAAGGAAGGGACCATCGGCGTGACGCTCTGCTACCAGCCTGGCGAAGGCGCCGGCCCGCAAGGGCCAAGCGAGTATGCGCTCGTTGCCTCAAGCCATGAACGCGAGGGCGGCGTCTTTCGCGTCGATCTGCGCACCGGCATGATGTCGATCTGCTATGTGCTGAGCGACGCGGTGGTCTGCACGCCGCAGGCGAAATAGCCGATGCGCGTCTGTCGGCGCGGCCGTTGACGTTGGCCGGTCCAGGCCCTAACCGCTCTGCATGAGCGGTTTCGATCTGGAAACGGCAAAACGGCGGGCCGCCGCCGCAGCCATCGACCTCGTGCACCCGGGGATGCGGCTTGGCCTCGGCACCGGCAGCACGGCGGCGCATTTTATCACGCTGCTCGGAGAACGCGTCGCACAGGGCTTAAAGGTGGTCGGCGTGCCGACGTCGGAGCGCACGCGCTCTCAAGCAGAGGCGCTGGCTATTCCGCTCGCGACGCTCGACGAACTCCCGGAGCTCGATCTCACGATTGACGGAGCGGACGAATTCGATCCGCACCTGCGACTCATCAAGGGCGGCGGCGGCGCGCTCTTGCGGGAAAAGATCGTCGCCATGGCATCGCGCCGGATGATCGTCGTCGCCAATTCTTCGAAATCCGTCAAAACCCTGGGCAAATTTCCGCTGCCGGTCGAGGTGAGCAGGTTCGGCTTTGAGGCGACGCGGCGGCTGATCATGCAGGAGGCGCGAGGCTGCGCTCTGATTGGCGCGATCGTGCCGCGCAAGACGCCGAGCGGCGAGGCATTTGTTTCGGACAGCGGCCATTATATCGTCGATTGCGCCTTCGGCGCCATTCCGGCGCCGGAGCAATTGGCTGAACGGCTGATCGCCATCCCCGGTGTCGTCGAGCACGGGCTCTTCATCGGTCTCGCCAGAGCTGTGATCTCGGCCGGTCCCGGGGGAATAGAAATCCACGGAAGCCTCGAATAATGGCGGAATTCGATTTTGATCTCTTTGTCATTGGGGCGGGATCGGGCGGCGTACGCGCCGCCCGCATCGCCGCCGGATATGGCGCGAAGGTCATGCTCGCCGAGGAGTTCCGCATCGGCGGCACCTGCGTGATCCGCGGCTGCGTGCCGAAAAAGCTTATGGTCTACGCGAGCCGTTTCGCCGATGAATTCGCCGATGCGGCGGGTTACGGCTGGAGCGTACCGCAGGCGACGTTCGATTGGGCCAAGCTCGTCGCCGCCAAGGAAAAGGAGATCTCGCGCCTCTCCGCAATCTATCGCGCGCATCTCGAAGGCGTCGGCATCGCGCTGGTCAAATCACGCGCCGTACTCGAAGAGCCCCATAAAGTCAGGCTTCTCGCCGAGAATCGCGTGATCAGCGCGCGGATCGTTCTCATCGCAACCGGCTCCGGTCCATTTCTGGCGCCGGAGATTCCCGGCCTCGAACATACGATCACCTCGAACGAAATCTTCGATCTGCCGGAATTGCCGCGGCGCTTGTTGATCGTCGGCGGCGGTTATATCGCGGTCGAATTCGCCTCGTTGCTGGCGCGCCTCGGCAGCCATGTGACGCTCGCCATGCGAGCCGAAAACATTCTGCGCGACTTCGATGAGGATCTACGAATCGCTTTGCGCGACGCGCTCGCCGAGGCGGGCGTGGCGTTCAAGTTCACCAATCTCCCGACCCGCATCGAGAAGACCGCCCAGGGGCTCTCGGTGGCGCTGACGAGTGGCGATGGACTCGGCGTCGATCAGGTCATGGTGGCGACCGGGCGCCATCCGAATACGCAAGGACTCGGGCTCGAGAAGTTGGGCGTTGCCTTGGACGCGCTCGGCGGCGTCAAGGTCGATCGATGGTCGCAATCGACCGTTCCGTCGATCTATGCCGTCGGCGACGTGACCAATCGTATCGCCTTGACGCCCGTCGCGATCCGCGAAGGCCACGCCTTCGCCGATAGCGTCTTCGGCGACAAAAAGCGGGCGGTTGATCATGCGAATATAGCAACCGCCGTGTTCACGACGCCGGAACTCGGCACCGTCGGCCTGACCGAGGCCGAGGCGCGGGCGCAATATGCCTGCGTCGACATTTACGCGACGTGTTTTCGGCCGCTGAAGTCGGCTCTGTCCGGGCGCAAGGACATGGTCCTCATGAAAATCGTGGTTGATGCAAAAACCGACCGGGTGCTGGGCGTGCATGTGCTTGGCGAGGGTGCCGCCGATATGGCGCAACTCCTTGGCATTACGGTAAAAATGGGCGCGACCAAAGCCGATTTCGACGCGACAATTGCGGTTCACCCGACCTCGGCCGAAGAATTCGTCACCTTGCATTCGCGCAGCGCGCGCTACGAGCAGATGAAACTCGACCCCGGCGAGGCGGCGGCGCTGCCGGATGAGGAGCGGATGCCGTGAGGCAAATCTCGGTCGCCAAGCGCCGCTAGCCTGTGTAAAAGGCGGCCAATCGCGCATACATTTCCCGCAGGGGCGCGCGTCCTTGGATTGAACCTATGCCGGTCGAACAATGGTCGCCAGACAGCTGGCGGGCAAAACCTTTGGAGCAAGCGCCGGACTTTCCCGATGCGGCTGCGCTTGCCGATGTCGAGCGCCAACTCAGCGCCTTCCCGCCGCTCGTCTTCGCCGGCGAGGCGCGCAAGCTGAAGGCGCTGCTTGCCAAGGCGTCAAAGGGCGAGGCCTTCCTGTTCCAGGGCGGCGATTGCGCTGAGAGCTTCGCCGAGCACGCGGCTGACAATATTCGCGATTTCTTCCGGGTCTTTCTGCAAATGGCGGTAGTAATGACCTTTGGTGCGGCTCTGCCGGTGGTCAAAGTCGGCCGCATCGCCGGCCAGTTCGCCAAGCCGCGCTCCGAGCCGATGGAGACGAAGGGCGGTCTCGCCCTGCCGAGCTATCGCGGCGACATCGTCAACGACATCGCCTTCACCGAAGCTGCGCGCATACCAGATCCGGTGCGCCAGCTCATGGCCTATCGGCAATCGGCGGCGACGTTGAACCTCATCCGCGCTTTTGCATCGGGCGGCTATGCCAATCTCGAGAACGCACATCGCTGGATGCTCAGCTTCATCAAAGACAGTCCGCAATCCGCCCGCTACCAGGAGCTCGCCGACCGGATCACCGAGACGCTCGGCTTCATGCGGGCGATCGGGCTCGATCCCGAATCGCATCAGGAATTGCGACAGACGGATTTTTATACGTCGCACGAGGCGCTGCTGCTCGGCTACGAGCAGGCGATGACGCGGGTCAATTCGACGACCGGCGATTATTACGCGACCTCGGGCCATATGCTCTGGGTCGGCGACCGCACGCGCCAGGCCGATCACGCCCATATCGAGTATCTGCGCGGGATCAAAAATCCGCTCGGCCTCAAGTGCGGCCCGACGCTGAAGCCCGACGAGCTGTTGAAGCTGATCGAAATTCTCGATCCCGAGAACGAGCCGGGCCGGCTGACGCTCATCTGCCGTTTCGGCGCGGAGAAGGTCGGCGACCTCCTGCCGAAGCTTGTCCGCGCGATCAAACGCGAGGGCCGCAATGTGCTTTGGGCCTGCGATCCGATGCACGGCAATACGATCAAAGCCAAAAGCGGTTACAAGACGCGGCCGTTCGAGCGCATCATCGGCGAGACGCGCATTTTCTTTGCCGTGCATCAGGCGGAAGGCACCTATGCGGGCGGCGTGCATCTCGAAATGACCGGCCAGAACGTCACCGAATGCACCGGCGGCGCGCGGGCGATCTCAGAGGCCGATCTCTCTGATCGCTATCACACCTATTGCGATCCTCGCCTCAACGCCGAGCAGGCGATCGAAGTTGCGTTTCTCGTCGCCGAGCTTTTGAAGGCCGAGCGGCTGCAGCGCCCAAGCGGAACCGAAGTCGCGGCGGAATGAGATGAACCCCCTTCTCGGGAGACTCGGGGTGACGGGTTGGAGATTGCGTCGCCTTGCTCGCAATGACTCAGGTAGTGACATTATCGCGCAGAAAGGCCGCGTAATTGGCTTCATCCAGCGTTCCCGCCGCGAGCGCCATGACAGCTTCTGCTGCGGCATCTTCCGCCGCCGTGAAGCGACAGCCGTTGAATTCGAGGAACAGGATGCCGATCACGAATCCTGTGCGCTTGTTTCCGTCCACAAAAGGATGGTTCTTCAGGATTCCGGCCGTATAGGCGCTCGCCATGTCGATAAGATCGAGATCGCCGCCGTAGGCCGCCAATTGAAGCGGACGCGCGAGAGCGGATTGCAGCAGTCCTTCGTCGCGCACGCCGGGCGCACCGCCGTGCAGCGCCAGGAGCCGATCATGGATGGCGAGGACTTCGGGTTCCTCGATCCAAGTCGGATCCGTCATTTCGCGAGCGCGTGGAGAGTGTTCCGATAGCGGCGCATGATTTCACGGGCCTTCTCCATCTTATTGGCGAAGGTCGGATCATAGGGCGTCAGGCGATAGCTGCCCTCGGGCGCCTCTGTAAGGTAGAGGCTATCGCCTTTCCCGACATTCATGCGATCGAGCATCGCCTTCGGGATAATCACACCGGTAGAAGTACCGATCGTCGTTAGTTTGAGCGTCGTCATAGCCATAGCCTCGGAGATTATTATATGAATTATAATAGCGGCGACGGCGAGGGTCAAGGGCAGCCCACCTCGCTGCAGCGTCCACAGCAATCGAATCGCCACCGGAATTCGCCATGTTAGCCTCAGAGATGATCGAAAGTTCCAACACGAATTGACGGAGCTCCATGACGCAGCCCGCAGACGATGCCCTGTTTGACCGGCACGATCCCCGCTGGGGCCGATTGCGCCTGATCATTTTGAAGGAATCGCTCAAATTTGGCGACTTCATCCTGACGTCGGGCGCCAAAAGCACCTATTTGTTTCAGCTCCGCCAGACGACGATGCATCCGGAGGGCGGCGCGCTCATCGGTGAGATCGTCGTCGATTATATGGAAAGCAACGCGCTCAAATGCGTCGGCGGCCTCGAGCTAGGCGCGGTTCCGCTTGTTTCGGCCGTCTCGGTCGCCAGTCATTACAAGAGCTGTCCGGTCGATGCTTTTTTCGTGCGCAAGAGCGCAAAGAGCCACGGCGCGCGCGAGCGAATCGACGGTCACGTCCGCGCCGGCGGGGAAGTTCTTCTTGTCGATGACGTTGCAACGTCGGGGCAATCGATCCTCACGGCGATCGAGGCCATGAAAGAAGAGTTTCCGACTTGCTTCGTGCGGCGTGCCTTGGTTGTCGTTGACCGGCAGGAAGGCGCCGCTCAAAATCTCGCCGAACGCGGCATCAAACTCGTCTCTCTCTTCAAGAAGAGCGACTTCCCGATCAAGGAATGATGCCGCGAACTCACGTGCTCGGGCGCTCTTCCTCGCGCACCGTCATCGGGTTGCCGCGCCAGGTGAATTCGTTGACGAGCCAGGCATCGACATAGACGACCGGCAGCATCAGGTCGCGCAGCAAAAACAGGAAGGGCAGGCGCCAGGAAAAGTACCATTTATTGGCGAGCGCCAAGATCATCTCGGAGCAATAGAGCGAGAGAAGGACCAACCCGGCCGTGAGCGGCGCGTTCCAGCCGATAAGGACCGCGGCATAGCCGCCGATAAGCGCTGGCGTGGCCGAGCCCGCCAGGATCTCCGGCAGATAATAGGCGGGAAAAGTCTTGCGCCGCATCCGCGCCCAGCGGATTTGCCGGTGCCACACGTCGTAAAGCGTGCGCCGGCCGAGCGGCTGTTGGAATGGGCTGTCGACGAGATTGATCTTCAGCCCGGCGCCGCGCACGACCTTGGTCGATGCAGCATCTTCGGCGATCTCGGCGGCGAGCGCCCGGATCCCGCCGCCGCGTTCCAAAATGTCGCGCCGCCAGAGCATGTTCTTGCCTTGCGCGAAGCCGGTACCGACGCCGTCCGCCGAATATTGCCAGCGCGCCTGATAGGTGTTGAGGAAGGCGATCTCGAGCTCTGCCCAGATATTCTGTGGATGCGAGCCCTGCGGCATCGAACAGACGAGGCCCGTCTTCGGTCCCCAGCTCGCAAGCAGCCGCTGGATATAATCTTGTGGCATCAGCACGTTCGAATCGGCCAGGATGATCCAATCATGGCGCGCCGCGTCCCAGCCGCGCACGCAGTTGTTGAGTTTTGGGTTGGCACTCACCTTCTCATCGCCGACGATCAATCGCGCGGGAAGGTCCGGATGCGCGCCGATCAGCCGGTTCACGGCCGGCACGACTGGGTCGGCGGCGCGAGCGACGCAGAAAATCACCTCGTAATGTGGATAATCCAGCCGAAAGCTCGACCCCAGCGTCTCCTCGCAAAAATTATCGATTCCGCAGACCGGCCGCACCAGGCTCACCGGCGGCGCATCCGGGGGCGGCGGCAGCGGGGTTTTCCGCGGTTTGGCACGCCATATCGCTATGCCGACGCTGACGAAATTCAGGGCGACGAGGATCAGACAGACGAGGCCCAGTCCATAGCCAAAAATCATGTTCGAGTCCCCAGTTCTGGCGTCCTCTTCAATAGCATAAACGAGATCGGCGAAATCCTGCCCGCCAAACCGGAAAAACGCTCCGGCGCGACGCTTTGTTGCAGCTTTCGCCTCGCGGAGCCGTGCTCGACCCCAAATTGCAAAGGTCGCGAGGCGCGCGCTTGCGGTTAAGGGGAGGCGGCGGTAGGCCCAGGCGAAAGGAAAATCATGCCGCCACCCATCGTTCGTTTCGCGCCTTCGCCGACTGGCCGAATTCACATCGGCAATGCTCGGACCGCGCTCATGAACTTCCTCTTCGCCAAGAAGCAGCATGGTCACTTCATTCTGCGATTCGATGACACTGATGTGGCAAGATCGAAGGAGGAACATGTCGTTTCGATCGAATTCGACCTGGCGTGGCTGGGAATTGCCCCAGATACCACGGTCCGGCAATCCCGGCGTTTTGCCCTCTACCAAGCCGCGGCGGATAAATTGCGCGCCGCCGGGCGGCTTTATCCAGCCTATGAGACGGCGGAAGAGCTGGAGCGTCGCCGCAAGCGCCAGCAGGCGCGCGGCCTGCCCCCCATTTATGACCGCGCCGCGCTCAAGCTGACCGCGGCGGATCGTTCCGGGCTCGAGGCCGAGGGCCGGCGGCCACATTGGCGCTTCAAGCTCGATCACACGATCGTCCGGTGGGACGATCTCGTTCGTGGCGAGAGCCATATCGACTGCGCCTCACTCTCCGATCCGGTCCTTTTGCGCGAGGACGGCACCTTTCTTTACACCTTGCCGTCGGTGGTGGACGATATCGATCTCCAAGTCAGCCATATCATCCGCGGCGAGGACCATGTCACCAACACCGCGGTCCAGATCCAGCTCTTCGAGGCTTTGGCGGGGCAGGGGACCGCGCCGCTCTTCGGCCACCATAATCTGTTGACAACGGCCTCGGGCGAGGGGCTCTCGAAGCGCGGCGGCGCTCTGTCGATTGCCGCCCTGCGCGAAGCGGGGATCGAGCCGCTGGCGGTCGCGGCCTTCGCGGTCCTGACTGGAACTTCTGACTCGGTTCACCCGGTTCATTCCCTCGATGAACTTGCCGAGTCGCTTGACTTGTCGCATGTCTCGCGCACTCAAGCGCGCTTCGACCCGGAAGAACTCAAAGGCCTGTCCGCCCGCACCCTGCACCAAATGAGCTTCGCGGATGCGCGGGAGCGGCTGGCAGCCTTGGGCATCAGCGGCCCCAAGGCCGCGGATTTTTGGCTCGCGCTGCGCGGCAATCTTTCGACCTTTTCTGAGATCGCCGATTGGTGGCGCGTGGTTACCGGCGAAATCGAGCCGAGCGTCGAGGACGCGGATATTCTGGCCGCGGCGCGTGAGACTTTGCCCGAGGAGCCTTGGGACGAGGCGACCTTCACCCGTTGGACGGCTTCGCTCAAGCAGCGCACCCAGCGCAAAGGCAGGGCCTTGTTTCACCCCTTGCGACTGGCTCTGACGGGACGCGAACAGGGCCCCGAACTCGCCGCGCTTCTGCCGCTCATCGGCCGGGTCAAAGCTGAGGCCCGACTATCCGGACGCGCCGCTTGACGCCATCCGGGCCCGTAGCCTCCACGGTCTGACCCTGACCCTGTGAATAAGCCGTCCCGTTCTTGACATCGCCCGTGGCGATGCCGGCCGAATCCGTGCTCGCGGTTGGCACCTGCGCGGCGGCCGCCGCGTCGGTTGCCTGGATGTCGTCAGGCATGGCTTTGAGCGGCACCTTTTTGGCGCGCGGATCGGCTTTCGGCCGCGCCATCGCGGCGGATTCGGCTGGCGTGACCATCGCGTCGCGGCTGCCGCCATAGTTGAGGATGCGTTCCGCGTCCGCCAAAGTATCCGCCCAGGACGTGCCGGCCGCCCGGCAGGTGCAGGTCGGGTCGAGTGACTTCTGATATTTGAGCGCCGCCGGCAGATCTGTATAGGGCTTCCCGTCGAGTCCAACCGCGGTCTCGATCGCCTCCCCCGGCACTCGCGTATAGACGCTCACTTCGGCATCGGGGCAGGAAGCCTTGCAGAAGTCCGCGAGGCTCGCCGAGCCGTCGCGTTCCGAATAGCTCAAGGGGAAGAAATAGCCGTCGCAATGGCGCACGCAAAGTACTTCCGATCCGCCCTGCGGCGTTGCAGCGCCCTCGGCCGGCGTTTGCTCGAGCGGGTCCTGGGGTTGGGCGCTGGGGCCACCCTGGCTGCCGAAGAGCGATTCGAAGAGACCGGGCTGGTGCGGCGGTGCCTGCGCGGTGCGGCAATAGGCATCGAAGCGCGCCGCGAGCTGTTGGCGCTCAGGCGAAGCACTGGCGCGAGCATCTGCCTCCAATCGTCCGACTGTGGCCTGGACCTGCTGGATATGGGCATTCAATCCGCCGCATTGCGGCGGCGGCGGGCTGCCGAAGAAGAAGAATTGCTGCCGATCGCAGCCGATCGAATGCGCGTAGCCGACCGCGCGCTGGAGGTCCGCGCGTTGTTGCTGCGCCTGGACGAGATAGGGATTGCTGCGGGCATTGGCGTCGTCGAGCGCGGCGATCTGCGCCCGCAGCCCGGCGCAATCTATGCCTTGCGGCAGCGCCGCGCTCGCGGCCAGACACATGATCGCCAAGAAAGGAACGGCGGCGCGGAGCCGCGCGCCGGCCGTCGGCGCACGTCCCTTACGGTCTCGGCTATCGCCCGTGCCCAGGCATGCAGCGCGCTGCGAAGATCGGGTCATCGAAACCTCATTGGACCGCGGCGTCGGCCGATGGCAGGCGCTCGCACGATCCGGTGATTCGCAAAAGCGCTTTATCATTCCTGTGCGGAGAAATTGCTAAACCGCTATCATTCCTTTTATCCACCCGGCGGCGAACCGGTCTTCCACTGGAAGGAGCACCCATGATCCTGTCGATTTTGCGGCCGTTGACGGCCGGCCTGCTCGCCCTTCTCGCCTTCGCCCCCCTTGGCGCTCTCGCTCAGGAGCCGGAGCTGATTTTCCGCAAGTCGACGGTTTTTCACTTCCTGACGCCGAATGACAAGCTCGCCACTTACGCGATCGACGATCCGGCCGTCGAGGGCGTCGCCTGCTACTTCACCGTGCCCGAAAGAGGCGGCATTTACGGCACCTTGGGGCTTGCCGAACAGGTCTCCGACATCTCGCTCGCCTGCCGGCAATACGGGCCGGTCAAATTCACGCAGAAATTCGCCCAGGGCGACGTCGTTTTCCGCGAACGCCGCTCGCTCTTCTTCAAGAAGATGCAAATCGTCCGCGGCTGCGACAAGAAGCGCAATGTGCTCGTCTATATGGTCTACAGCAACAAGTTGATCGAGGGCTCGCCGAAAAACTCCACCTCGAGCGTTCCGATCCAACCCTGGGGCGCCTCGGCCAACTCGGCGAAATGCGCCGATTGGCTGAGCGACTGAACGTCTGCCGGTCGTTTCAGTGTAGCAGCCGCTTGAGGTCGGCGATGCCGCCCTTGAGGAGGTCTTCGCCGAAAGCGCCCGCGGCTTGCGCCTTCAACACGATTTCGGCGGCTTTGGTTGCGGCGTCGGCGGCGGCGTCGCGCACTTGCGCCATGGCCTGAGCCTCGGCGGAAGCGATCTTCTCCTCGGCCTGCCTGGTCCGGCGCCGGACGAATTCGGCGGCGCGCTCATGCGCTTCGCGCGCAATAATCTCCGCCTCGGTCTGCGCCTGGGCGATGATCGATTTGGCTTCGGCTTCGGCCTCGGCCTTCTTTCGCACGAAAGAGGCAAGCAGCGCCTCCGCCTCGCTGCGCAGGTTGGCGGCTTCGGAAAGCTCGTTCGAGATCCGAGCGGAGCGCTTGTCGAGTATGCCGGTGATCTTCTTGTAAGCGCCGACATACCAAAGAAGCCCGATGAACGCGAGGAAGGCGATGGTTTCCCAGAACTCCGCATCGAAGTGCATGACGAAACCTCTATGTTCTCGATTTGGCGATGGCCGCAGCAATGGCCTTCGCATCGGCCGGTTTGCCGGTGATATGTTCGACGATCGCGGCGGCGGCATCTTGCGCGATCTGCCCGACGTTAGACATGGCCTTCGCTTTTGTGGCCTCGATCTGCGCCTCGCTGGCCGCGAGCTTCGCCGCGAGCTCGGCCTCGAGCGCGTGACGTTTGGCTTCGGTCTCGGCGGCGAGGCGGGCATATGTTTCCTGCGCCAAGCTCTGGGCGTGGGTGCGCGCGTCGGCAAGGGTCTTTTGATATTCGGCCGCGGCTCGATCCGCCTCGGCGCGCTTGCGCGAAGCTTCTCCAATATCGCCGTTTATCTTACCCCGCCGCGCGTGCAGGATGCGCTCCACGCGCGGCAACGCCAGTCTCGACATGAGTAAATAGAGCAGCCCGAAGCTCAGCACGAGCCAGATAAACATGGACGAGAAATTCGCCTTGTCGAAAGGCGGAAACGGCGTTTCGCCAGCCGGCGCATTGCTCGGAACTTGGGTGCTTGTCGTCAACCCGCTGTCAGCGGCCATCGTGGATTTCCAATCGGCGGAGCGCGCGGGTCACGAATACCGCGATCCACGCGCCGCTGTTCATTTCAACACAAACAAAAGCAGGATCGCGACGAGGAAGGCAAAAATACCAAGACCTTCCGCCAGCGCCACGCCGATGAAGGCGCGCCCGAACTGGGCGTCGGAGGCCGTCGGGTTGCGCAGCGCGCCGGAAAGGAAATGGCCAAAAATCAGACCCACGCCGATCGCGGCGGCGCCCATGCCGATCGCGGCGAGGCCGGCGCCTACATATCTGGCTGCGGTAGGATCCATTATATGCTCCTGACTATTTGGGCGACCGATCTGTTGTTGCGCTCTTTATTCAGTGGCCCGGGTGAATTGCGTCGTTGAGATAGACGCAGGTGAGAATGGCAAAGACGTAAGCCTGCAGCACCGCTTGCAGGACTTCGAAGGCCAGCATCGCGATATCCGCGATGAAAGGGAGCGGCGCGATGGCTGCGACAACGCCGGCGCCGAGCAACGCGGCAACGAAGCCCGCCATGACCTTGAGCACGATATCGCCGGCGAGCATATTGGCGAAAAGACGGACCGAGAGGCTAATCGGACGTGTCGCGAAAGATATGATCTCGACCAGGACGATGAACGGAAGAAGAATGGGCGTCACGCCAGAAGGCACGAAGGTTTTGAGGAAGCGGAAACCGTGGCGATAAACCCCTATGCCGATCACGAGCAAAATGACGCCGGCGGCCATGGATGCGGTGACGAAAATCTGGCTCGTCACCGAGAAGGCATGGGGAAGCAGTCGTAGGACATTGCAAAAGAGGACGAACATAAAAATCGTGAAGATCAGCGGAAAGAATTCCATGCCGGCGGTGCCGGAGGTCATGCGCACCGTCGAGGCGACGAATTCGTAGGACATCTCGGCTGCGGATTGCAGCCGCCCCGGAACAAGCGCGCGCCGCGAAGTGCCGATGAACATCAAAAGGCAGACGGCGGCGACGACAATCAGCATGAACAGCGACGCATTCGTGAAACTGACGTCGATCCCGAAAGGATGCCAAGCGATAATCGGCTCCACTGTAAATTGACGAATGGGATCCATGCCTTGTTCTTTGCCCTCTGTAATCTCCGGAGCTGCGATGCTCCGTTGCTATTTTGCATCGCGTTTGGGGCCAGCCGGTCCGATCGCAATGCGGTAGACGTTCACCAATCCTGCCGCCATCCCGAGGATCAGGAAGATGATGAGAAAGATCGCCCCAGTTTTGAGCCAGGCATCGATCTGCCAACCAATGAGGGATGCGACGACGACCGCCGTCACGAATTCGACGAGCGCCCGAAATCCGAGATTCGCCGCGCCGATGGACTGGCGCGACGATCCGCCACCGTCATCGCTTGGCTCGGACGACGGCTTCCGTTGATCGAGCGCCTGCGACAACCTTGCGAGCCGCGCTTGCAAGCCCGCGTCGTCGCTCTCCGCGTCCCGCCCCAAGTCGCGATCGGCCGCGCTCCGATCGTGCGTTTTCTCGCCCTTTGCCATCGCCGTTTTGCCGCCTCGCCTGCGGACGGAACAGCGCTCTATAATGTGCTCCGGGATGAAAAGCGAGCACCACCCCCCGCCGGCCGCGAAGGTCGCGCCGCTCGATGACGAGCTTGAAACCGGGCGCGACCTTAAAAACGCCGCGCATCCATGTCAAGCTTTCGCCACATTCACCCATGGCCGCAAATTGCTGATGGTGCACGCATTTCATCCTCATTCTCGGCGCAGTGAAAAGCGCCCGGCGCGGCAGATGGCCGCGCTGGGCGCTATGCGCGGCGGCAAATGCATGACAAGCGATGCCGCGCTTGTCGCACCTGAGGCATATGTGACAAAACCCCGTGTCTGGCCGTGCTTGAGGGATGCGGCACCGGCCGAGAGTGAAGCGGAGGGCTTGTGCGCAATCCCGATGCTGTCCCGTGACATCGACCTTTGCTCGTGAGCATTAAGCCTTCCATGTCGGCACTCTTCCTCGCGGCGAGTCCGGAGGACCGGCTCTCGGCGTCGGCCGATCCTATATGGCGCGCGGCAAAACGGCGCTTTGGCCCGTTGCTGGTCGCCGTGCTTCTCTTTCATGCGACGCTGATCGCTTTTCTCATCTTGCGCGATCGACCGGATGCGAACGCCAATTTGCGCGAGACCGAGATACCGATCGAACTCGTTCCAGCGATGCCGCCGCCCCCGCCTCCGCCTCCGCAGCAGAAGAAGGCGGAACCGCAGCAAAAGCCGCCGCCGGAAAAGCAAAAGTATACGGTTTCGGAGAAGCCGGCCTTCGACGCGCCGCGGACCCCGAACAATGAAACTGTGAAGCGCCAGAACACCGACGTCCAGACGCGCGCACCGACGCAAGCCAAGCCTACTCCGGCAAACGAAACCAAGCCGACGCCGGATCAACCGAGGCCGGCGCAGAATGCCGCGCCGGCCGCGGCCGAACAGACCCAGGCGCCCGACAAGCCGGACAATACGCCCGACGCGGAGCCGCTCAACAAAGCGGCTCCGGTCAAGGCCGCCGAAGCCAAGCAGAGAATGAAGCCGGCCAAAGAAAAGGCGGATCTGCCGGATGACCGGCGGGCCACGGTCGCCCAGCAGCTCGCGTCCTTGACGCAGTCGCCGGACTATTCAATCGCCGCGGCATCCAAGATGGCGCCGGTTACCGGCGGCACCGAGGACATGCGGTATCTGTCGGTTCTCTACGGCTTGATCATGCGCCAGCAGCGTTTTCCGCCGAGCCCGCATCCGCGTCACACCAACGCGGTGGCCGTCATCGCCTTCTGGATCGACGACAGCGGCGCGCTCGTCCATGAGGCGCTCTACCGCACCAGCGGCTATCCGGAACTCGATGCTGAAGCCAAGGCCGATGTCCGGCGCGCCGCGCCATTTCCGGAGCCGCCGGCGGGCGAGCCGCACGGCTTCATCGCCCAAATGGACTTCCCACCGCAGTGAGCGGATCTCTTCTGGCTTAGGATGATGGCGGCCAGAAGAGACGACACTCATTCATGCGAAAGCTTGTCGAGGCCGGCCTTGTAGATGCCGTCGATCGTCTTTTGCGCGTCGGCATCGCTGGTGCCCTTCTTGGCCTTATATGTGCCTGTCCAGACGACCTGCGAGACGGGGCCCTCCGGGATGACCTTGATGGTGGAAAAGTAGTGCGTCACCGGCAGCGGGCTTGAGACGATCGTATAGCTATAGCTCATGCCCTTGTCATCCCACTTCAACTTGCGTTCGACGATGGTGCCGCCGCCTTGCAAGCTGAGGGTGCGAATCTTGTTGCCATGTGACAATTCGCATTTCGCCACGGCGGGATGCCAATTCGCGATGCCGCAGAAATCGCCGATCTCCTTCCATACCGTAGCGGCCGGGCTGGTCGATACGTCTTTGTAGGTCGATTCGAGCGCGACCGCTGACACGCAAGAAAAAATTAGCGCGGCCGAACCGGCCGCGAAAACCGCGAGCTTATTCATCGAGCGTTTCTCCGTTCCTTCCCATTTCTCGGCTTGGGAAGCCGCAGCTTAGCCTTGGGTCAACCAAACATGCAATCCCATCCCAGCGGCCATTCGCGCCTTCAATCCCGCACCGCCTTCGTCGCCGCTTATGGGCGACGCCGGCCGACATGGCCGATCGCCTTGGGATCGCTTCCGGATTCGACGCATCGATGCGGGCCGTAACGGTACCGCCTGCGGCACGGGGCAGTCGGCATTTGGGCAGCCGCACATGCGATTGCGCGCCGGGGTCTTCAACCACAGAGAACGGCGACGCTGCCCTCCTACCAGGCGCGGCTTGGTGGAGACTGGAAGGCGGGAGGCGACAGGAATGCTTTCGGCGGCCGGCTTATACGGCCTCGAGGAACCGCTCGGCTTCAGCAAGTTCGACCGATACGATCTGGCTGACGCCGCGCTCGGCCATTGTAACGCCGAACAGCCGCTCCATGCGTGCCATGGTGATCGGATTATGGGTGATCGTGACGAAACGCGTGTCGGTCCGCTTGCACATTTCATCAAGCAGATCGCAGAAACGTTCCACATTGGCGTCATCGAGCGGCGCATCGACCTCATCGAGCACGCAGATCGGGGCAGGGTTGGTGAGGAAGATGGCGAAGACGAGGGACAGCGCGGTCAACGCCTGTTCGCCGCCCGAGAGAAGCGTCATCGCCTGCAGCTTCTTGCCCGGCGCCTGGGCGAGGACCTCGAGCCCCGCTTCGAGCGGATCCTCGGATTCGACCAGCTGCAATTCGGCCGTGCCGCCGCCGAAGAGGGTCGTGAACAGGTCCTTGAAATGCGCATTGACCACCTCGAAGGCGGCAAGCAGCCTTTCGCGGCCCTCCCTGTTCAGGTTGTGGATCGCTTGCCGCAGGCGCCTGATCGCCTCGGTCAGATCTTCGCGTTCGGCGACGAGGTCGGCGAGCGAGGACTCGATTTCGGCGAGTTCCTCTTCGGCGCGCAGATTGACGCTGCCGAGGCGTTCGCGCTCCTGTTTCAGGCTTTCGAGCTTGGTTTCGATGCTTATGGCTTGCGGCAACGCGGCGCCGCGTTCGACCTGCGCCATTGGCGCGAGCTCGTCCGGCTCGCATTGCAGCTCAGTGGCGATATGGTGGGTGATTTCCGCGAAACGCTCGCCCGCCGCTTCGAGGCGGGCTTCGCTGCGCGCCTTTTCTTCGCGCGCCGTGCTCATGTCGTCGAGCGCCGCGCGCGCCAAGCGGTCGGCCTCGGCAAGGCGCTGTTCAACCCCGGCGCGGGCATCGGCGGCGCCGCGGCGCGCTGCTTCGGCCGCCTCGATCTGATCGAGCAGAGCCCGCCGCATGCGCAAAAATTCGTTCGGCGCATCGGCGAGTTTTGTCTGCTCGGCGGCCGCTTGCTCGAGCCGCGATTCGAATTCGCCGATCTGCAAGAGCGCACTCTCGCGGCGCGCCCGCCAGGATGCGCATTCCTCGGCGATCGCCCGGCGGCGAGTCTCGCGCATCTGCGCCGCGTGAACGAGCGCATGCACTTCACTGCGCGCCTCGGCCGCCGCGGCGCGGTCCTGCGCGGCCGCAGCGCGCGCCGCCGCGAGCTGCGTCGAAAGCTCGCTTGCGGCAACGAGACCCGCCAAAGCCTCCTTCGCTCTCGCGTGATGCTCGCGCGCTTCATTACGGCTTGCGGTTAGGCGCTGCTCGGCTTCTTCGCGGGCCGAAAGACGCGCCGCGACCTGGGCCTTCTTGCGCTCGGCCGCAGCCGCCTTTTCGCGCATCGCCTCGAGCTCGTGCAAGGCCTCGCGGTGATTCCGGCGAGCCTTGCTTTCGGCCTGCGCATTGACCTGAAGATCGGCCTCGAGTTCGATCGGCGGCCGCCTTCAATTCATCCGCTGCATTGCGGGCGGTCTCGGCCTCGTGAATCAAATCGCCAAGGCGATTCTTCTCAGCGAGCCGTCGCGCCGCCGGCGTCAAGACTTCCGCAGCGAGGGTGAAACCGTCCCAACGCCAAAGATCGCCCTCGGTCGAGACGAGCCTTTGTCCCGGCCGCAGAAGCGCCTGCAAGGCTTTGCCTTGGCTCCGCGAGACGACGCCGATCTGAGCGAGCCGGCGGGCAAGGGCAGGCGGGGCTTCAACATGGGCGGCGAGCGGCGCGACGTTCTCCGGCAAAGCGGGATCGTCCGCGCCCTCGCGTTGCCGCCCAATGCGCCGGCGCCGCGACGTCGCTCGAAGCGTCGAGATCTTCGCCGAGGGCGGCGCCGAGCGCCGCCTCGTAGCCCCTGGCGACGCTGATCTCTTCGATCACCGCCGGCCAAACGCCGCCGGTCTCCGATTTGAGCAGTTTTGCCAGCGTCTGCGCCTCGGTCTCCAGGCTCTGGGCGGCACGCTCGGCCTTTTGCAGCGGCGCGTGGCTCAGCGCTTCGGCCTTACGCGCCTCGGCATAAAGCGACTCGGCGGCATTCATCTCTTCTTCGGCCGCTTTCGCCTTGGCGATGGCAGATTCGAGCGCCGCCTCGAGCCCGGCCTCCGCGCCGGCATCGGCAAGCTCGGCGCGTAATCTTGCGATGTCTTCGCCGAGGGCGGCGAGCTCGGCCTCGAACTGGGTTAGCCGTTGCGCCTCGTCGTGCAGAGTTTTGCTGAAGGCTTCGCGCCGCGCCTCCGCATCCGAGAATGCGCCTTGCGCCGCATTGAGCGTCGCCTCGGATATGGCAAGCGCGGCGTCGGCCTCTTCGAGGCGCTGGTGCGCCGCAGCCTCGGCCTGCGTATTGTCGCCGCCCGTCTCGGCAAGTTCGGCAGATTCCGTGTCGAGGCGCGCGAGAACCGCGGCCGCATCCTCGATCAAGGCCTGTTCGCGCTTGAGATCCGCGTTCATCTCGGCGATGCGGCGCTCGACTTCAGCCATTCGCGCCTTGGCGCGTCGTTCCTCGCCCTCGAGCGTTTCGCGCGCCAGCAACAGCTTTTGCAGGTCGCTTCCAGTCGCAGCTTCAGCCTCGCGCAACGCCGGCAACTCCTGCGCAAGGACGGCCTGCCGGCGGCCCGTCTCGGCCTGCCGCAATGTATCGGCGGCGAGCTTCTGGAGATCGGCTTCGAGCTTGCGTTCCGCCGCGGCAAGATGGGCGGTCGCCTCCGTATGATTGACAAGCGCCAGCAGCGCCTCGTTGCGTCGGATATCGGCGGCAAGAGCCCGATAACGGGTCGCCTGACGCGCTTGGCGCTTCAAGGCGTCGATCTGCGTCTCGATCTGCTTCACCACATCTTCGAGCCGGTCGAGATTGTCTTCCGCGCCTTTCAGCCGAAGCTCCGCCTCGTGGCGGCGAGAATAGAGCCCGGCAATTCCGGCAGCCTCTTCGAGAATGCGGCGGCGCTGTTGCGGCTTGACTGCGATGATCTCGCCGATCTGTCCCTGCCGTACGATGGCCGGCGAGCGGGCGCCGGTCGAGGCATCGGCAAACAGAAGCTGCACGTCGCGGGCGCGCACTTCGCGGCCGTTGATCCGGAAACTCGAGCCTTCCTCGCGTTCGATCCGGCGGCCGACTTCGATGATCTCGGCGTCGTTGAACGAGGCGGGGGCGCTGCGGTCGGCATTGTCGAGCAGGAGACGAACTTCCGCCATGTTCCGGCTCGGACGGGTGTTGGTGCCGGCGAAGATCACGTCGTCCATTTCGGTGCCGCGCATGGTCTTCGACGACGTCTCGCCCATCACCCAGCGCAGCGCATCGACGAGGTTGGATTTGCCGCAGCCGTTCGGTCCGACGACGCCGGTCAGCCCCGGCCCGATCAGAAACTCCGCCGGCTCGACGAACGTCTTGAACCCGGCGAGGTGGAGCTTGGTGAATTTCATGGCGCAGCCCTCATGCCGCGAATCGGCCTATCATACACGACTGCGCCATGTGCCAGGGGCTTTCGGCCGAGCTCTGGGAAGATCCGGCAGGTCTCTGTTTTGGCATCGCATGGCCGAGGTTGCGCCGACGATTGGGAATCGACTGCCTCTCCAATCACGCCGGATACGGCCTCGAAGTGCAAGAGGGCGTAGCGCTTCTCCTGTGAGCAACCACAGCCTCGGGCAAGCGGAGCGGGTGAGCTCATGCCTCGATTGGAACGATCGTCTTGCCGATCGGCCAAAGGGCCATGCCGGCGAGCTTCAAATGCGCCCAGGCGAAGGGGATCCCGATGATCGTGATCGCCAGGATAATGGCGTGGATGAGATGCGCCAGCGCCAGCCACCAGCCGGCAAGAATGAGCCAGATGACGTTGCCGATGACGCCGAGCGGTCCGGTACCGAGGTCATCTCGGCCGGTGAGGGCGTTGCGCGGGACGGCCCGATAGCCGAAGGGGAGGAAAGCATAGGCGGCGATGTTAAACGCCGCCCGCGTCCAGGGCAGGCCAATGATCGTCAGGGCCATGATCAAGCCGGCGAGCAACCATCCGGCGGCCATCCAAAGGCCGCCGGTCAACAACCATAAGACGTTCAGAAGCAGCTGCAACGGCGACATGATGGTCCTAATCGAATAAGCCGCATGTTCGGCGCGCGGAGCAGGCTGTTCAATCCTATCCCTTCAGCAAGGGTTGAAGCAGCTTGTCCAACGCATCCGGCGTGAGCACGCCGCTCACCTTATTGCCGTTGACGAAGAAGGTTGGCGTGGCATCGACGCCGAACCTCCGGGCCGCACGGTCACGCACTTGGTTGACCTTATCATAGAGGGCTTGGTCGTTGATGCAGGCCTCGAAGCTCGCCTGGCTCATGCCGGTCTGTTTGAGGAGATTGGCGAGAGCTTCGAGCGGCTTGTCGGCAAATGCCCAGTTCTTCTGCTGCTCGAACAGCAGGTCGACGACGGCGTTGCGCTTTTCCGGGCCGGAGCAACGCGCCAGCATGAAAGCCGCCGTTGCCAGCGGATCGAGCGGAAATTCGCGCAGGATGAAGCGGACTTTTCCAGTGTCCACATATTTGCTGATGAGGATCGGATGCGTTTCCGCATGGAAGGCGGCGCAGTGACTGCAGGTCATTGAAGCATATTCGACGATCGTGACCGGTGCGTCCGCCTTGCCTTGGACGATGTCAGGCAGCGCCTCTTGCGCCATCAAATCGGCGGTCGGAACGACCATGCCTTGCGCGCGAACCGGTCCGCTCCAGCTTCCCGAAAGCGCCGCGACGCCGGCCGAAGTGAGGGCGGCGGCCGCCGCGAGCTCAAGGAGAGTGCGGCGGCTCATCAAAAGACGCTTTTGCGAGGGCATGAGCTTTTCCATAGCGGTGGGAATGCGGGCGGATGTCAAAGATTCAGACGGTGATGCGGCGGCAGTATGGACGAAACCTCGTCTTTTGTGCAGGTCGCGCAAGCGCCGGCCGGAATTAAAACTCGGTAACCCGCATCGCTGCGAGCTCGGATGCTCGGACCACGCTGCGGCCTTGGCGTCAAGAGCGGGGCTCAAGAATGCGCGCTCCGAGGCGGCTCAGCGCCTGCCGCAGCGCCTCGTCCTCGACGCCCGCGACGGCGGCTTCCGCCGCCACGACCGCCGCAACCGGCGGCGGGCGGCGCGCCGGCTTGCGGCTCGGCCGGCGTTCCAGCGGACCCTGTTTGAGGGCGATCCGGCCAACGCAGGCAAAGCCCAGATGCGCATTGACGCGCTCGATGACGAGGCCTGAAACATGTTGCAATTCGAGCGCGTAACCGCCTTCGACCCGAACCACGAGTGTTGCCGGCATAGGATCGCGCTGCGCTTGGCCGCGCGGCGGCCAGCGTAGGCACAGCGGTTCCGACATGGCGGCCAGCCTTTCGCCGACGATGTCTTCCCAATAAAGCACGATGTCCGACTCGCCGAAGCCTTGCCGGGCGAGAACCGGGTCGATCGCCGTGCCGACGAGATCGGCGAGCGGACGCGACCAGGACGCGGTGTTGCGCGAAAACCTCTTCGGCATTGGTCCTTATACCCTGCACACGAAACGGTTCAAATGCGCCTGCGACTGTTTTTAACGACGCCGCGCATGCCGGTTGCCAAAACGCCGAGCCTCCTATGCGACGGTTGGGAGACAGGCTAAACGGGGCCGATGCGAAGCCTTTCTCGCGAGTTGCGGCACGAGCAGCCCCTTGCGCCGGAGTTGCGCGCGGCGCCGGCGCTGCTCGCCTGGTACGATCGGCATCGACGCAGTTTGCCCTGGCGGGCTCAGCCTGGGGAGCGCGCCGATCCCTACGTCGTCTGGCTCTCGGAGATCATGCTGCAGCAGACGACGGTCAAGGCCGTGCAGCCCTATTTCTCGGCCTTCCTGCGCCGCTGGCCGAATGTCGCGGTACTTGCCGACGCGCCGATCGAAGCGGTGATGCAGCAATGGGCTGGGCTCGGTTATTATTCGCGGGCGCGCAGCCTTCACGCCTGCGCCAAGTCCGTCGTCGCCAAGCATGGCGGCCAATTTCCGCAAAGCGAAGCGGCGCTGCGCTTGCTTCCGGGCATCGGCCCTTACACGGCGGCGGCGATCGCCGCGATCGCCTTCGGGCAAAAATCCGTCGCGGTCGACGGCAATATCGAAAGGGTCATCGCGCGGCTTTATGCGATCGATGCGCCGCTGCCCGCGGGCAAGCCGCTGGTGAAAGCAAAAGCCGCGCTGTTGGTTCCGTCCGAGCGGCCCGGCGATTTCGCCCAGGCCATGATGGATCTCGGCGCCACGACCTGCACCCCGCGACGGCCGGCCTGTGCCCTCTGTCCGTTTCGCGGCTTCTGCCTCGCGGCGGCGCATGGCGCGCCGGAAGATTGGCCGCGCAAAACGGTCAAACCGCAACGGCCGAAGCGGTGCGGCGCTGCCTTCGTCCTGCGCCGCGGCGACGCGGTGCTGCTGCGCACGCGACCGCCGCATGGGCTGCTCGGCGGCATGGCGGAATTTCCAACGACCATCGCGACGGACGCCTATGATCGCGGAAAGGTCTTGCGCGACGCGCCGGTGATCGCCGATTATCGCTGCCTGACGACTCCTGTGGCGCATGTCTTTACGCATTTCTCTTTGGCGCTCGATATTTTCCTCGCCGACGTGCCGCAGGAGACCGAGGCCCCGATCGGATGCCGATGGGTGAACGACGCCGATCTCGACGCGGAGGCTTTGCCAAGCCTGATGCGCAAGGTTGTCGCGGCAGTCAGGAGAAGCGGCTGGTGAAGGCGCGCGCTAAAGGGACCTGCCGATGATGAGCCATGGCGCGGGGCGCGGCCGGCCGCGCTTGGCGGTCGAACTGACCGAGGGCGGCTTCCGCGTCACCTGCGGGGCGAAGACCCTGACGATCTTCCCGGCGGGCGATCTTCCCAGCGCCGCCGCGCCGGCCGATTTCGTCATTCGCCTGGATGAGATCCTGACCTGGGACCCGCCGCACGAAGACAGCGAAGTCGAAGTCGAGGATTTGCAGCGGATCGCGGCGGGGATCACCGCCGAATGCGAAAGGCGCGGCCTGACGGCGGCGTTCGAATAGGCGATCGGCGCCGGTTCGACAGGAGCCGCGGTTCTATGGGATCTCGATCGTGGCGACCGACCCAGGCTCGACCGGGAAGGTCGTTTCCCAGCCGCCGCCCAGCGCCTTATAGAGGGCGACGATATCGACGGCGACATTCGTCGCACTGAGCGCCAGCTGTTGCTCGGCCGAGAGCAAGGTGCGCTGCGCATCGAGCACGTCGAGGAATTGCGCGACCCCGTCGTTATAGCGGCTGCGGGCGAGATCGAGCGCCGCCTGGGCATGTTCGACTTGCAGCTTCAGACTCTGCCGCCGTTGCCGTTCGGTGCGATAGGCGACGAGCGCGTTGACCACGTCATGCCAGGCTTTGAGCACGGTCTCGTGGTAAGCGATCGCCGCCTCTTGTTGTTGCGCGTCGCGCAAATCCAGCGTCGATTTAAGACGCCCGCCCTCGAAAAGCGGCATGGTGACATTCGGCCCCATCGCATATTGCAGCGAGCTGCCTTTCCACAGGTTGGTCAGGTCGAGCGCCTGGAAACCGACGCTGCCGTTGAGCGTCACGCTTGGATAGAAATCGCCGATGGCGACGCCGATATTGGCGGTTGCGGCGTGCAACTGCGCTTCCGCCTCGCGGATGTCGGGACGCCGGCGCGCCAGTTCCGAAGGTATGCCCAAAGGCAGGCGCGGGGACGACAAGGGTAGAGCGCGCCGCGCAACGAGCTCGGCCGCAAGGCCGCCCGGCGGTTCGTCGAGCAACAGGCTCAGCGTGTTGATCGCTTCGGATTGCTGGCGTTCGAGATCGGGCAATGTGGCATGAATCGATTCCGCCTCTGCCGCGGCGTTTTCGACGTCGAGCCGGCTCGTCAGGCCTTTGTCCGATCTCTCCCGGCTGACTGCGAGAATGTCGTTCGCCGTCGCCAGATTGTCGCGCGCGATCCGGATCTGCTCTTGAATGCCGCGCAACTGCATATAGTCGCGGGCAAGCTCGGCGAGGCTCGTGACGAGAATGTCGCGCCGCTGGTCGCCGGCGAGATCGACCTGCGCATCGGCCGCTTCGACCTCGCGCCTCACTTTGCCCCAGAGGTCGAGTTCCCACGAGGCGTCGAACCCCTGTTGCCAGAGGTTGAACGGACTCGACAGAAGGGAGATCAGACTGGTGGGAGCCCCGCCCGCGCCCGTCCCGAACCCGCCGCTCGCCTCCGTCCCCGGAGTCTGCTGGCCGAACAGACCGAGAAGACCGTTGGCGCTCGCCTTCTGCCTTTCGTAGGAGCCGTTGGAGTTGAGGGAGGGCAACAGCGCCGAGCCGGTGACGCCGCGCTGATACCGGCTTTCCGCGAGCCGCAGAGTCGCGGTCTTCACATCGAGATTGGCGAGGGCGACGCGATCCTCGAGCGCCGTCAATTCGGGATCCTTGAACAATGCCCACCAGTCCGGGTCGGGCGACTCGACGGCGGCGGCGGCGGCGTGCTCGGACTTCGGCGCGCCAAACAACCATCGCTGCGGCAGGCTGGCATCGGGCGGTGAAAAATCCGGACCGACCGCGCAACCGGCAACGACGGACGCGAGCGATAGGCCAAGGGTCAGACGCAACCTGGTCAACATGAACATTCCCACGCGACAAGCTACTCTAGGATGAATTTCCGGCGAAGGGGACGAAGTTTCACTTCGATGTTCATTTTGCGCAGCTGCGTGTCCGAACGGCGACTCCTTCGCCCAGGGATGTTAGTGCGCACCAGCCGGGGCACGGCCGCCCTTGAACGGCGACAGGAGAAAGCACAAGGGGACCATGGCAAATGCGACAAGAGAGCAGGCCATGAAGACGTCCGAATAGGCCATCACCTCCACCTGCGCTTGGAACATCTGATACGCTTTGGCGATGGCGAGATTGTTCGCGGCGCTGGCCACGTGGCCCATGCTCTCGAGCGCGGCTTGATAGCGGGCGATCAATTGGACAAACGGCTGGTGAAACGGCGTCGCCCATTGCGCGAGATAGGCCTGATGGGTCTGCGCCCTCTGCTCGGTGAATGCAGTCGATGCCGCGATCCCGATCGAGCCCGCGACATTGCGAAACATCGAGTAGAGCGCCGTCGCATCACCGTTCAGCTCACGCGGCAGAGTTGCATAGGTGATCGTGCTGATCGGAACGAAGAGGAAAGCCAAGCCGACGGTTTGCGCGCCTCTGATCATGACCAGCCTGACGTAGCTTATGTCGACGACGAGCTTGCTCGAAAAGATCATCGCGCAGCCCATGATGAAAAATCCGATGGCGATGATGTAACGCGTCTGGATGACGGTCAGCAGCCGCCCGACAATCGGAATGAACATGATGACGACGATGCCGCCGGGCGACAGGATAAGTCCCGCCCAAGTCGCCGTGTAACCGATGATCTGCTGGGCGAATTGCGGAATGATCACCGCCGAGGCATAGAGAATCGCGCCCATTGCGCCGATCATGACGCAGCCGCTGGTGAAATTCTTGTCCTTGAAGACGGCCAGTTTGATGATCGGGTTTTTCGCAACCGACATCCAAAGCGCGCTGCCGACGATGCCGGTCACGGCGAGCAAGGCCATGGTGAAAATGAAGCCCGAGGAGAACCAATCGGCATCCTCGCCGCGGTCCATCATCACCTCGAGGCATCCGAGACCGAGCGCGATCAATCCGAGGCCGATGGCGTCGATGCCGCGTCGCTCGCGTTTGACCCAAGGCGGATCCTCGACGAGAATCCCGACGAGAAAGACGGCGAGAATGCCGACCGGGACGTTGATGAAGAAGATCCAGCGCCATGATGCGGAATCGACGATGAAGCCGCCGAGCGTCGGCCCCAGCACCGGTGCGACGATCGTCGCGATGGCGGTCACGCCGAATGCCGCGCCGCGCCGCGCCGGCGGGAAATAGTCGAGAATGATCGACTGCTGGTTCGGCTGAAGGCCGCCGCCGAAAAAGCCCTGCAGAACACGAAAGCAAATGAGCTCCGGCAGACTGCGCGACGTTCCGCACAGGAACGAGCAGACGGTGAACATCGCAAGGCAGATCAGGAAATAGCGCTTGCGCCCCAAGACGGCGCCGAGCCAGCCTGAAATCGTCAATACGATTCCGTTGGCGACGAGATAGGAGGTCAACGCCCAGGTGGCTTCGTCATTGCTCGATGAAAGGCTGCCGGCGATATGCGGCAAGGCCACGTTGACGATGGTCGTGTCGAGGATTTCCATGAAAGCCGCAATCGTGACGACGACCGCGACCAGCCAGGGATTGTAGGCGGGACGCCAAGCGCCCTGGTCCGCCGCCGGCGTGGTCCTCGCGGGCGGGGCGGGACGCGGCTTGGGCGAGGCGGTAGGGCCGGCGTTGGGCGTTGCCTCGCTCATTGCACCTTCACCCACGGGTCGACCGAAAGGCCAAGCGACAAAGGCCGGTTGGGATCGAGACCGCTGTCGATATCGATCTTGACCGGCACGCGCTGCACGATCTTGACGAAGTTTCCGGTCGCGTTCTCGGGCGGAAAGGCGGTGAATCTCGATCCGGTGCCGAGCTGGATCGAATCGACATGCCCTTTAAGATGGAGACCGGGATAGGCATCGACGGAAATCGTCACGCTCTGACCCGGCCGCATCTGCGCGAGCTGGCTCTCTTTGAAATTCGCGGTGATCCAGACCTGCGGCGAGACGATCGAAAAAATCTGCTGCCCCGGCGTCACATAATTGCCGACCTCGACATTGCGCTTGGTGATCCAGCCGTCCTGCGGCGCCGTCACCACCGTATATGAGAGGTTGAGCAGCGCCTGGTCGAGCTTGGCTTGCGCTTGGCCGACCTGACCGTTGTACTCGCTCACCTGCGCCTCGGCTTGGCCGATCCTTTGCGGAACGGGCTCGGCCTGCTGAACCTGCGCTTCGGCCTGCTGCACTTGGGCTTTGGCCTGCGCCAGGGCGGCGGTGGCGGCATCGATGTCCTGCTGGCTGGTCGCTTGGCGGGGCAGAACCTGCTGGCGGTTGAAATCGGCTTGAGCCTTCACAAGTCCGGCTTGGGCAGAGGCGAGCTGCGCCTGCGCAAGGAGGAGCTGAGCCGGGAAATTCTTGCGCGCCACATCGGCTGCATATTTGAAGCCCGCGAGCTGACCCTTTGCGGTGGCAAGCGCCGCCTCGGCCGACTCGCGGTCGATCACATATTGGCGGTCGTCGATGTGAATGAGCGGATCGCCCTTGTGGACGAATTGATTGTCATTCACGTCGAGCGCCACAACAGCGCCGGAAATCTGCGGCGCTATCGTTATGGCGCGGCCATCGACATAGGCATCGTCCGTCGTCTGGTAGCCGGCGTTGGCCAACCAATAGGCGTAAGCGGCATAGCCAATGCCGAGGACGAGCAAGATTGTCAGCAGCAAGACGAGCGGGCGGCGGCTGCGGCGCTCACTCGGCTGCGCCTTGGCGCTGGGCTCGCGAGCGACACGATCCGCCGGGGCGGGGACCGGCTGCGAAGGCGCGGGTTCAGGCGCCGGGATATCAGAATCAGGCTGAGACTCGGACATGGCGGTCGCACGGAATTGGGGGGTGAAACCTAGACGGCAAGACTTGCGACGGCAGGTCCGGCTACGGATAATTTGCCAACAGGGCTTAACCGAACTATAGAGTTCGTATAAGATCACGATCGCCCGATGTCAACCGACCTTGCCCGATCAGAACTGCTCAAGCAAAGACGCATCCCGCGTGGCGAAAAGCGACGCGAAGAGATCGCCGCCGTTGCCGAACGCGTTTTTCTTGAGCTCGGTTTCACCGAGACGACGATGCAAATTGTCGCCTCCCGCGCCGGGGCTTCGAAGGAAACGCTCTACCGCCACTTCGGCAGCAAGGAGGACTTGTTCTCGGAAGTCGTGCGGGCGCGGGCCGAGCGCGTCTATGGCGGAACCGTAGGAGAATTCCCTCTTCAAGGCGAGCCGCGTGAGGTTCTCATGCAGCTTGGCTTCAACCTGCTGCGCTTGCTCTTGAACGAGGATCCGATCTGCCTTTTCAGGATCGTGGTGGCGGAAACGCCGCGGACGCCGGAACTCGGCCGCATCTTTTTTCAGCAGGGGCCGGCGCAGGTCCTGCACCAACTGACTCTCTATCTCGAACGCGCGACCCGGCAGGGCAGCTTGAACTGCCCCGATCCGGTACTCGCGGCGAAGCTCTTTCTTGGCGCGGTCGTTGCCAATCGCCACATCATGATGCTGGTCGCGCCGGGCTTCGAAGTCCTCACCGAGGAGACGATCCAACGCCATGTCGAGGCGGCGGTCGCCATGTTCCTGGCGCGATACGCGGTTGCCTGATGGATGGGCGTTCCCGCAATGCTTCCGGGAGCCCGCAAATTTCGCCGCATGGCTTCGCCGCCGCGATCTTGCTATGAACGCCCGTGGCCGCCAATCCCAAAGAGACCCCGCCCGACGACGCGCAGGCTCTCGCCTGGCTGTTGCGCTGGTATGCCGAGATGGGCGTCGATGTCGCGGTCGATGCCCATCCGCATGACCGTTTCGCCGAGTTGGTCGCGGAAAAACCGCGTCCTGCCGCAGCTTCGCGCGAACCTATGCCGAGAGTGCCGCAAATCTCAGCCCCACCCGCGCTTGCAGCCGACGCCGCGGCTCAATCGGCGGCCGAAGCCGCGTATGCCGCGAAAACGCTCGAAGAATTGCGCGCCGGGCTTCTCGCCTTCGAGGGCTGCGCGCTCAAGGCGACGGCAACCCAACTCGTCTTCGCCGACGGCAATCCCAATGCCGACATCATGATTGTCGGCGAGGCGCCGGGCGCCGACGAAGATCGCCAAGGCCTGCCTTTCGTCGGACGCGCCGGGCAATTGCTCGACAAGATGTTGGCCGCCGTCGGCCTCGATCGCCGTCATGTTTATATCGCCAATGTCGTGCCCTGGCGCCCGCCCGGCAACCGCACCCCAACGCCGCTCGAAACATCGGCTTGCCTGCCGTTCATGCGCCGGCAGATCGAGCTCGTTCACCCGAAAATTCTCGTCTGCCTTGGCGCCGCCGCGACCCAGACTCTGCTTGGTATCAAGGACGGAATCATGCGAATTCGCGGGCGCTGGTATGAATATGACGTGGCGGGGACGAAAATCCCGGCGATTGCAATGCTGCATCCGGCCTATCTCCTGCGCCAGCCCTCGCACAAGAAATTCGCTTGGCAGGACATGCGGGAATTGGCGAAGATGATGGGCAAAATCTGAATTTCAGGCACCGACTGTGACAGCCAGCCGAGCAGACTTGGGCGGAAGTCGCCCCATCCCGCGCGAACGCTTCATCCCGGTCCGCAAGACGGATATCGTCGGCGCGCTGGGCGGTTTGCTGTCGCCCGAGGTCGAGCGCAAGAAATTCGTTCAGCTCTGCCGATTGCTCGGCGCCATCTATCACAATGAATATTTCGACCGGCTCGAGCTCTTGCGCGACGATTATTATTATTTCAATCCGGAACTCGATCCGCATGCGCGCTTCGACGAGAGCCGGCGCGAACAGGCCTATGCGGAGCTGATGGGCGGCTTGGAGGCGGTGATGAAAGCCGCCGACTTCGTCGAAGTATCGCACGCGGAAATCGAACAGGCGCACCGCGAGCATCCGGTCCTGCGCGTCAACGTGAAAAGTCCATTGAACGCGTTTCGCAGCGTGCGCTTCTTTCGGCGCGGTCAACACTCAGAGAATTTCCAGATCGTCGATCGGTTCGGCCTGCGCAAGCGCCAAATGACGACCGAGATCCACGATGACGTGGTCCTGCTGGTGGCGACCAAGTCGGCACAGGAGGCGGGCGAGGAGGCGAAGTCGTTTGCGCGATCGAAGCTGCGGCCGGGGGCGGTGCTGTTGAAGCATTTTCGCAATATCGCGACCGCCGATTTGAACGCCCTTTATCCCAATGTCAGCGTCGTTCTCAGCGTCGGCGACAAGCTCGTCCTCGGTGTTCCCGCGCTCATTGGTCTGGTGCCGATCGCGCTCAAGCTGGCGGCGACTTTGACCGTGTTGTTCGTCATCATCGGCGCCTATCTCGGCTACTCCGGCGCGGTCGCGGGCGATAAGCTGCAGTCGGCCTTGGGCGCGATCAGCGCGCTGCTTGCGTTCGGCGGCTTCGTAACCCTGCAATGGGCGAAGTACCAAAGCCAATCGCTCAAATATCAGAAGCTTCTCGCCGACAACGTCTATTTCCGGAACATCAACAACAATGCGGGTATCTTCGATTATGTGATAGGCAGCGCCGAAGAAACCGAAACCAAGGAAGTCGCGCTCGCCTATTATTTCCTGCTTAAATCGAATCCGCCGCCGACCGGGCCCGGTCTCGGCGCGGCCGTCGAAGCCTGGCTCGACGAGACCTTCGGCGTCGATGTCGATTTTCCGGTCGCGGAAGCAATCCGAGGTCTCGAACGTCTCGGCTTGCTGGTCCGCCAGGGCGAAACTCTGTCGGTCTTGCCGCTTGACTCGGCGCTGGCGCGGCTCGACACGGTATGGGCCGACTTTCATCGCGACGAAGGCGCGACCGGCAAAGACGCCTCGCGCTTGCCGGCATCGCGGTAATCGCGCAGATTTCGGGAGCCTTCACAATGGAATGGCAAGATTTCCGCCGCTCGGACAATGTCGAAGACAGGCGCGGCGACGATTCCAGCGACGCTACGCAGACCGGGTTCAGCATCCCGAGCCTGGGCGGCACCGGCCATCTCGGCCTCGGCGCAATCGTCGTCCTCAGTCTCATCGCTTGGGCGTTGCACATAGATCCGCGTGTGCTGATCGGCGGCGCCGAAGAGGTGGAGAATGCGCGCAACGGCGGTCAGGTCAGCCAGTCGAGCGAGACCACGACGCCCACGCAGCAGGTTGGAGCACAAAGCCAGACCGGCGCGCCGAGCGATCAACTCGGCCAGTTCGTCGCCGCCGTGCTCGCCGAGACCGAAGACGTATGGTCTTCGGTCCTGCCGGCGCAGAAGGGCATCAATTACGTTCCGCCGCACTTGGTGCTCTATAGCGGTTCGACCCATTCGGGTTGCGGCGGGGCACAGGCGGCCATGGGCCCCTTCTATTGTCCGATTGATCAGAAGATCTATCTGGATCTCTCCTTCTTCCGCGACATGCAGACGCAATATGGCGGCGGCGGCGATTTCGCCTATGCCTATGTCATCGCGCATGAGGTCGGCCATCATATCCAGGATCAGCTCGGCATCTTGGGCAAGGTGGAAGCGGCGGAGCAGAGGGCGGCGACAAGCGCCGAACGCAACGCGCTCTCGGTGCGCATCGAGCTGATGGCCGATTGCCTCGCCGGCGTTTGGGCCGCCAATGCGCAGAGCAAATTCCACATCATCGATCCGGGCGACGTCCAAAAGGCGATCAACACGGCGCAGGCGATTGGCGACGATCGCCTTGAACAGGCGACGCAAGGTTACGTCGTCCCCGATTCATTCACGCATGGCACCGCTGCCCAGCGCGTGCAATGGCTGAACACGGGACTCAAAGCTGGAACGATCGATTCCTGCAATACGTTCGCGGAGTGAGGCCGCGCCGGCGCGGCGTCAGAGGATTCCGCGCAGACGCAGGCTTGGCGCGGAGCGCGCTCGCGTGGCCTTGAGGAGATTGGCGAACGTCGGCGCTTTCACGCCGTCGCAAAGCCCGCGCGCGGCGAGGAGCCCGACAGCCGGAGCGAGCCTCGGAAAGAACCGCGCCGCCGGCCCGTTTGGGGCGGCGTGCAGCAGCCAGCCGCGCTCCGCCGATCGGCCCGAAGCGACAAGGTCGCCGATCGCTTCGACCGCTTCGATCCCCGGAACATGACCGGCGTGAAGAATGAGGAGATCGCTGCCGCGCGCGAGCGCGAGCGCCTGGCCCAGTGCCTCGACCTCCATTTCGGCTTCGACGAAGGCGCAACCGGCATGATCGGCGATGAGGCTGAGATCGCCGCCCGGCGGCCCTGCCAGGACGGCATCGCGAACGAGCCCGTCGACCGAGGCGGGAACCAGGCTCGAGAGGCTGCGCACGACGGGCTCGGCGCCTGAGCCACGGCCAAGCCGCGTGCCGCAGAGAAGAATCAGCGAAAGCGTGGCCAATGTTTGGGGACCGATCTCAAGCTGTTGTTGCCGGCGAGACCTGACGCCGGTCGCGACGGTGGCGTCAATCGGCGCCTTTGTCGTCCAGGTTTGCGCTCACGGCAATCACGAACAAGTCGATGTCCGGGTGCGGGCCCGGTCCGAAATTGGCGTGCGATCCGTCGGGCCGCCATTCGCACAGCATGGTCGGGGGCGGGATCAAGGTGGATTCGAGCGTGAAATAGCGAGCCCGGCCCTTCGTCGTCGGGACGATGCCGATAAAATAGCAATCGGGCGGAATCTGCGGCGGCGGCATTTCGATGACGATGCCTTCGGCGGCGCCGAAGCGCCGACGATGGAGATGCACGTCCAACGCGAGCGTTTTCCAGGTTCCCTCGGGGAAGCCGCAGGCCAAGGCCACATTGTCGATAAGGAAATTGAGCAGCGGGTCCGCGGCTTCGGGATTTGCAAAGATTTCAAGCAGTTTTCCGCTCATCTCATCGTCGAGAATCACGCGCGGGAGGAATTTATGGGCGAAGACCGAGGTCCATCGCGCCTGGCTGGAGGTGTCGGCCATTTTTCGCTTCCTTTGGAATTAACGGCTCTCACCCTATGGGCGATCGCAATGCGGGCCTCCGCAGCTTGACATCTGCCAACATGTTCTCTAAATGTTCACTACACGTTCTAGCTGGAGAGGCTTGGCATGTGCGCCGCAACCGCAGTTTGGCGTGAAAGCAGGGTCCGGTTACGGCGCCCGAAGGTCGAGACGACCAACCCCAATCCGACGGCGGCGCGCCTAAAGCCTCGGCGCGGCCGCGGCGCGCAATCGAATGAAAGCGGCAGGTTCGAACTCCACGCCTATGTTCCGGTCGATGATGGCTGGGGCGACGAGGCGCCGCCGCCGCGACTTGCGACCACCCTCACGTTCGAGCGCGCCAAGACGATCATCACGCGCAACGATTCGCCCGACATTTCCTTCGACCGCTCGATCAATCCCTATCGCGGCTGCGAGCACGGCTGCGTCTATTGCTTCGCCCGTCCGACGCACGCCTATATGGGTTTGTCGCCGGGCCTTGATTTCGAATCAAAATTATTCGCCAAAACCGACGCGGCAAGTCTGCTCGAACGCGAACTCGCCGCCAAGACCTATAAGCCGCGGACCATCGCAATCGGCACCAACACCGATCCTTATCAGCCGATCGAGCGCCAGCATCGGGTTATGCGCCAGATCCTCGAAGTTCTGGCGCGCACCAATCATCCGGTCGGCATCGTCACCAAATCTTCGCTGGTGCTGCGCGATCTCGATCTGCTTGCGCCGATGGCTGAGAAAGGCCTCGTCAAGGTCGCGCTGTCGGTGACCTCGCTCGATCCCGTTCTCGCCCGCAAGATGGAGCCGCGCGCGGCAGCTCCGGAAAAGCGGCTTGCGACTTTGAAAGCGCTCGCCGATGCGGGCGTGCCGACCTGCGTGATGGTGGCGCCGATCATCCCGGCGCTCAACGATGCCGAGATCGAAACGATTCTCGCGCGCGCCAAAGCCATAGGCGTGCGCGAAGCGGGCTATGTCATGCTGCGTCTGCCGCTCGAATTGCGCGATCTCTTCAGCGAATGGCTCGTTGCGCATTATCCGGACAAGGCCCGCCATATCCTCTCGCTGGTGCGCTCGACGCGCGACGGCAAGATTTACGATTCCACCTTCGGCAAGAGGATGACCGGCACCGGGCCCTATGCGTGGATGATCGGGCGCCGCTTCGAGGCCGCGGCCGCGAAGCTCGGCTTCGGCAAGACGAAGATGAAATTGCGCCACGATCTCTTCGCGCCCCCGGCGCGGGCGGGCGAGCAATTGCAATTGCTGTGAAGATTTAGAACGACGCGGATTGCTGGACTGCAATCCGTGGTTTAAGACTCTGCGGGAAGGCGCTTATCGTCATTGCGAGGAGCGAAGCGACGAAGGAATCCGGAAATATTGAATACTGGATTGCTTCGCTTCGCTCGCAATGACGGCATTAGCCCGCCTTCAAGAGTTCGAGGCATGCAGCAGAAGCTGCCGCATTTCCGCCGCGAGAGGAAATTGGCCAAGAGCGATCTCTGGCCAATCGCCGGCATGGATGAGGTCGGGCGCGGCCCACTCGCCGGGCCGGTCGCTGCCGCTGCGGTCATTCTCGATCCCGAGTGCTTGCCGAAGGGCGTCAACGATTCGAAAGCGCTGGAGCGCGATGAGCGCGAGGAGCTTTACGAAAAGATTCTCGAATGCACCGTCGCAGTCGCGGTCGCCTTCGTAAGCGCCGCGGAAATCGACCGCATCAACATCCGGCAGGCGAGTCTCCTCGCGATGCGCCGCGCGCTCGCAGCCCTCGCGGTCAAGCCGCGCTACGTGCTGATCGACGGCAACGACCTGCCGGCCGCGCTTTGCTGTGACGGCGAGACGATCGTCGACGGCGACACGAAATCGATGTCGATCGCCGCGGCCTCGATCGTAGCCAAAGTGACGCGCGATCGGCTCATGTGCCGGCTCTGCCGTGTGTATCCCGTCTATGGCTTCAGCCGCCACGTCGGCTATTCGACCGAAGAACATCTGGCCGCCATCGCCAGGCACGGGCCTTGCCCCTATCACCGCCTGAGCTTCTCGCCGTTCAGGCCCGAGGCGGCCGAGTAAAAATCTATTCTTAATCAATCCGTTCAGAAAAGGGACATCGCGTCCGCGCCTGCTTACACGCGACCTTTACCGCAATAGCGCAAATTGGCGGGGTTCGTCGTGTATTCCGGTGGTGTTTATGCGTATCGCACGTGCCGGGACTGCCTTCTCGAAGTCTCAGCCCAAGGTCACGCGTAATGAGGCTTCGAGGGCGCGGCTCCCGGCCGTGTCTGCGGCGCGCCCCTTCAATCAGATCCTGATCGGCGATTGCGTCGAGCGACTGGAGCGGCTCCCGGCCGAGAGCGTCGATCTCGTCTTCGCCGATCCGCCCTATAATCTGCAGCTCGAGCAGGCCTTGTCGCGGCCGGACCAGAGCCTGGTCGACGCGGTCGACGACGATTGGGACAAGTTCTCGAGTTTCGCGGATTATGACGCCTTCACCCGCGCCTGGCTTTCGGCCGTGCGCCGGGTGATGAAGGAGAACGCAACGCTTTTCGTGATCGGCTCCTATCACAACATTTTCCGCGTCGGCGGCATTCTTCAGGATCAGGGTTTTTGGATCTTGAACGACATCATCTGGCGCAAGGCCAATCCGATGCCGAATTTTCGCGGCCGGCGCTTCACCAACGCGCATGAGACTTTGATCTGGGCGGCCAAGAGCGCCACGGGGAAATCCTACACGTTCAATTACGAAGCGCTGAAGGCGGGCAACGAGGATTGCCAGATGCGCTCCGATTGGTTCATTCCGATCTGCACCGGGGGCGAGCGGCTGAAGAACGAGACCGGCGGCAAGACGCATCCGACGCAGAAACCCGAAGCCTTGCTCGCGCGCGTGCTTCTCGCCGCGTCCAATCCAGGCGATCTCGTGCTCGATCCATTTTTCGGCTCGGGCACGACGGGCGCCGCCGCAAAAAGGCTTGGCCGCAGCTTCATCGGGATCGAACGCGATCCGACCTATGCCGCCGCGGCGCGGGCGCGAATCGCAGACGTCACGCCCTTGCCGGAGGCCGCAATCGCCGCGGTCCCGAGCAAGAGGTCGCAGCCGCGCGTCGCCTTTGCTTCGGTGGTCGAAGCGGGTCTCGTCGAAGCCGGCGAGTGTCTCGTCGATGAAAAAAAGCGCCATCGCGCCGTGGTGCGCGCCGACGGGACGCTCGCGCTTGGCGGCTCAGGCCGGATCTCGATCGTCGGCTCGATCCACAAGGTCGGTGCCTTGGCGCAAGGGCTGCCGGCGTGCAACGGCTGGACGTTCTGGCATACGCAACGTGCCGGCAAGCTCGCGCCGATCGATGCGCTGCGCGCGACGATCCGAGAGAGCCTGAAGACCGCGTAGGCGATCGTCGCCGGTTGCGCGGGCGTGTCGCTTTGACCGCGACTCGGCGCTCTTCTACTGTGCCTTGATCAACCAAGCGGCGGAGCAAGCCATGAAATGGCCGGCAAGCGTTACGCTCGCTCGTCATGCCGAGTCGGCCTATAACGAACTGCGGCAGAAAAAGCTGAACGACTTGCTCTATCGCTCATTCGAAGCGGCTTATGCAAAGGATTGCCGATCGGCGGAAACGCGCCGGTTGGCGCTGGAGATCAAGGAGAAATATGCTCTTAGCTGCAGCGATTTCGACACGCCGCTCACCGAGAACGGGCGCAATCAGGCCAGAGCGACGGGCAGGCGTCTTCACGAGTTGATCCCGCTCCCCAACGTAGTCTTCTATTCGCCCTATCTGCGAACCTGCGACACATTGGCAGAGATCTGCAACGAATGGCCGGAGTTGAAAGCGGTCAAGACAATCGCCGAGGACCGCATCCGGGAACAGGAACATGGCCTCACGGTTCTCTACAATGATTGGCGCGTGTTCAACGTGCTGCACCCGGAACAGAAGGAGCTGCGCGATCTCCTGGGCACTTATTGGTATCAGTATCCGCAGGGGGAATCGGTTTCGGAGGTACGGGATCGAACGCGCGCCATGATAACGACGCTGATCCGCGAATGCGCCATGATGCATGTCCTCCTGGTAACGCATCATCTGACGATATTGTCTTGGCGGGCGAATCTCGAGCGGCTGAGTCCGGCGGAGTTCATTCGTCTGGACGAAAACGAAAAGCCGGTCAATTGCGGCATTACCCACTACCTGGGCAATCCGGCCGTCGGAAAAGACGGCAGGCTGGAGCTGAAGTTCTATAATACGAAATTATATTGAACGATCGCACGACAGTTTGGGAGGCGCGGCAGACATGGAAGACGACACCATCGCGGCCTGGTGCGATGCCATGGCGGCGCTGTTGAATTTGCCGATCGAAGCCGGCGATCGCGCCGAGATCATCGCCAATTTGCGTGTCATCGCGCAGCAGATGAAGCTTGTCGCGGATTTTCCGCTCGAGGATCGCGCCGAGCCGGCCGCGATTTTCAAGGCTTGACGGATGAATCTCGATCTCCGTCGCGCGACCGCGTGCGAAATCGCCGCGGCCGTCACGGCCGGCGAAATCGCCGCGCGAGACGTGATCGAAACGGGGCTCACGCATATCGCCGCGCGCGATCCAAAGCTCAACGCCTTCACGCATGTCATGCACGAAAGAGCACGCGCGAAGGCGGCGGCGATCGATGCGGCGCGGGCGGAGGGGCGGGCGCTTGGCCCGCTCGCCGGCGTGCCCTTCGCGGTCAAGAACCTCTATGACATTGCCGGGCTCGTCACGCGCGCCGGTGCCAAGATTACCCGCGAGGATCCGCCCGCCGAATGCGACGCTTTCGTGATCCGCCAACTCGACGCAGCCGGCGGCGTGCTCATCGGCGCGCTCAACATGGACGAATATGCCTATGGCTTTACGGGCGAGAACGTGCATGACGGCAATTCGCTCAATCCGCACGATCCGCGCCATATGACGGGCGGGTCGTCGGGCGGGTCCGCCGCGGCAGTGGCGTCCGGCATGGCAGCTTTTGCGCTCGGCTCGGATACCAACGGATCGATCCGGGTGCCGGCCTCGCTCTGCGGTCTCTTTGGATTGAAGCCGACGTTCGGGCGCCTGTCGCGACACGGCCTCTATCCTTTCGCCTCGAGCCTCGATCATGTGGGCGTGCTCGCGCGCTCGGCCGCCGATCTTGCTCTTGTCTATGACGTGATGCAGGGCAGGGAGCCTGCCGACGAGGTTTCGGCGCAACGCGAGGTCGAGCCGGTCTCGCCGATGCTTTCGCAAGGCGCAAAGGACCTGCGCATCGCCGTCGCCGGCGATTATTTCCGCCGCGGCGGCAGGCCGGAAGCATTTGCCGCGGTCGATCGAATCGCCGCGGCGCTCGGCGTAAGCCGCGAGGTGAGCCTGCCCGCCGCGCAAGAGGCGAGAGCCGCCGCCTATCTCATCACCGCCGCCGAGGGTGCTGCGTTACACCTCGAGCGCCTGCGCGGGCGCGCGCGGGATTTCGATCCCGCCGTGCGCGACCGTCTTCTGGCCGGCGCGATGATCCCCGCCGGGATCGTGGTGAAAGCGCAAAAATTCCGCGCTTGGTTTCGCAGCCGCCTGCGCGAGATCTTCGACGAAGTGGACATCATTCTGGCGCCGGCAACGCCCTGCCGTGCGCCGCTTTCCGGGCAGAAGCTTATGATGCTCGACGGCGGCGAAGTCTCGGTTCGCGCCAATCTCGGGATCTACACGCAGCCGATTTCATTCATCGGCCTGCCGGTCGCAACCGTTCCCGTGTTCACGCGAGGCGAAAGCTTACCGATCGGCGTGCAAGTGATCGGGCCTGCCTGGCGCGAGGATCTCGTGCTGCGCGTTGCGCACGAACTCGAGACGCGCGGGCTCGCCGGCGCGCCGGTAGCCGCCCTGGCGTGACCTCGACTACCAGACGGCGAGAACGCAAAGCGAAAGCGGATAGGCGAGAACAATCCCCAAGATGGCGCCGGCGACAATGTCGCTCGGGTAATGGTGACCCGTCGCTATGCGCGACCAAGCCATCAGCATCATCAAGGTCACGGCCGAAATGGCGGACGCCGGCCAGACCAGCACGATGGGCACGAGCACGCCGGACAGGGTCATCGTATGTCCGCTCGGGAACGAGTGCTCGTCGAGAACCGCCAGCAAATTCGGCAGGCGCGGATCGACGCGGAAGGGCCGCGGCCGGCCGATGCGCCGCTTGATATAGGGGAACATGCAGTGCAGAAGTCCGGCATTCAGACAGCCGATGAAGACCACGCGGAACCCGGTGCGGCCGAGGCCCTCGAAAATGACCGACAGAATGATCAGATAAAGCCAGCTGTTCCCAAGCTTGCTGATGACGATGGCAGAGGCCCGCCCGACCCTAGGGCGCGCCGAACGCGAGATGATGCGAACCGCGGCGAGATCGGCACGCCGCAGCCGTTCCGCCCACAAGGTTCGTAATGACGCCTCGGGCAGAACCTCTGTCTCCTGGGTGGGATGCGGCGAAAGATCGAGCATAGATCCGTGTCCTGACGAAGGATGATTCGGCTCTTCACCCATGCGAGCTAATAAGCCCGGAGGACTCAGGCGGTTGACGGGTGATTGCTCGCACATGGACCAATCATATGACCGGGTTGTGACTTCAGATGAGAAGCATGCTGCCGGGCCAAAGGCTCCCGTCGAACGCTGGCCAAGCCTCGTGACTTGGAAGGCGCGCTCTTCTCACCATGCGAAACTAATTATGAACTCTCAAATGGCGCAACGCAAGTCACGCTTTGACGGAAGCGTTGCCAGTGTCAGCCGATTCGGCGCGCAAGAGTCATCTGGGGTTCGCTTTCCGCCGGCCATGCAAGCGAAATCTCGCGCTCTAGTCTCTGGCGCATGACTTCGGTCAGCAGATCGGTGAAGGCCGCGGCTTCCGCATCGCCGCCGATCGCTTCACGAAATTTGATCGCCTGGCGCCATGATTCGTCGGCAACGTCCAGCGCGAAAGCCATGAGCGCGTTCGCCAGGAAGCTTTCGACGCTTACGCCGCGATGCGCCACCATCGCGCGCACCTCGTCCGAGAGGTTCGGGTCGAGCCGCCCGAGAATGCTCGCCGCAGGAATATCGCCCGAGAGAAGACCAAGGATCAGATCGCGCAGGCGTGGCGCGCCGGTGCTGCCGGACGAAGATTCGGCATCGGCGATGAGATAGCCAAAAATCGAAAGACTCATTCCGGCCTCCATGCCCGCTTGCCAGCCCATTATACTCGAATACGCGACAATTGTGCCCGCCGCGCCTTATTCTCTGTTGGCAATTGATCTACCAACTTGGGCTTGGCCGAACTTTTGCAAACGAACTGGGGATAAGCCTTAGCCACGCGCTTCCCGAGGCTTTGGATCGCCATCTCGCCGCATGTTCCCCGCCTGCATGCAAAACGGCAAAACGCCGCGGCGCATGGCGGGTTCCGGTGGTCTCGTGCCGGGGGCGGTAGTCCTAGGATCTCAGCCGAATAGTTTTTTGGCGACTTCGGCGACACGGCGGCCTTGAAAGCGGGCGCCCTCCAACTCGTTCTGACTTGGCTTTCTCGAGCCGTCGCCCGCTGCAATCGTGCTTATGCCGTAAGGCGACCCGCCGGTGATCTCGTCCTGCCGCATCTGGCCCTGAAAACTATAGGGCAGGCCGACGATGATCATGCCGAAATGCAACAGATTGGTGATAATTGAGAACAAGGTCGTCTCTTGGCCGCCATGTTGGGTGGCGGTTGAAGAGAACGCGCTTCCCACCTTGTCAACTAGCGCCCCGCTCATCCACAACCCACCGGCTTGGTCGAGGAAACTGGCCATTTGCGAGGGCATTCGGCCGAACCGCGTGCCGGCTCCGACAATGACGGCATCATAATTTGCGAGCTCGGCGATGCTCGCGACGGGCGCGGCCTGATCGAGCTTGAAATGCGCCGCCCTCGCGACATCGGCGGGCACCGTCTCGGGCACCCGCTTGATATCGACGGCAGCACCGGCTTGCCGGGCCCCCTCAGCGACCGCTTCGGCCATCGTCTCGATGTGGCCGTAGGAGGAATAATAGAGCACCAGAACCTTTGCCATGTTTGCCTCGAGGGGTAGGGTTACGAAAAACGCGGCCTCGGGTCAGGCCGCGTTCGATCTAGGCTGCATCGACGAGAACGATCTCGGCGTCTTCGAGCGCTTTCACACGCAATGTCTTTTCGCCGTAAGCCGCCGCGCCGTCGCGCGCGTTGAGCTTCACGTCATTGACCTCGACTGCACCCTTGGCCGGCACAAGATAGCCATGCCTATCCTCGCCGAGCGGATAATCCGCCGTCTCGCCGGCCTTCAGCCTGGCGCCGAGCACTCGCGCGTCGGCACGGATCGGCAGCGCGTCCGTATCGGCTGCAAAGCCGCTCGCAAGGGTCACGAACCGGCCGGCCCGGTCCCCCTTCGGGAAGGGTTTGGCGCCCCAAGAGGGAACGACGCCGTGTTCGCTCGGAAGAATCCAAATCTGGAAGAGGCGCGTCGTGCCGGGCTCGAGATTATATTCGGCGTGGCGGACGCCGGTGCCGGCGCTCATCACTTGAACATCGCCCGCTTCGGTGCGGCCCTTGTTGCCAAGACTGTCCTGATGGGTAATCGCCCCTTCGCGGACATAGGTGACGATTTCCATGTCGGCATGCGGATGCGGCGGAAAGCCGGTCTGCGGTGCGATCGCGTCATCATTCCAGACGCGCAGCGCGCCCCAGCCCATGCGTTTGGGATCCCGGTAATCGCCGAATGAAAAATGGTGCTTGGCGTCGAGCCAGCCGTGGTTGGCGCCGCCGAGGCTCTCAAAAGGTCTGCGTTCGATCATGTTCAATCCTCCTGCGGGTCTCGCCCGCCCTGCTGCGAGATATATTGAACCCGCCGATCAAATCTGAAATAGAAATGATGGAAATAGACCGTTTCTGATTCTGCTATGGCAAAGCTTCCTGATTTCGAGGCTTGGGCGGTGTTTGCGAAGGTCGCCGAGGTCGGCTCCTTCGCCCGCGCCGCGGCCGAGCTTGGCTTGTCCAAAGCGACGGTCTCCAAGGCGGTCGGCCGGCTCGAGGCGAAGCTCGGCTCAAGCTTGTTTCACCGGACATCGCGGCGGATGTCGTTAAGCGAGAGCGGGCGCGCCGCGCTCGAACGCGCCTCCCGGATCCTCGCCGAGGGCGAAGCCGTCGAAGCCGAGGCCACGGCGCAATCGGCCGCGCCGCGCGGCCTGGTGCGCATGGCGGCGCCCATGTCCTTCGGCATTGCCCATTTGGCGCCGCTGCTGCCGGAATTCCTCGGCCTCTATCCGGATGTGTCGATTGAATTGAGTCTGAGCGATCAGATGGTCGATCTCGTCAGCGAAGGCTTCGACCTCGCGCTGCGGATCGCGGTGCTTGCCGATTCGAGCCTGCTGGCGCGCCGGCTTTGCAGCGTGCGCATCCTGCTCGTCGGCGCGCCAGCCTATTTCGATCGCCGCGGCCGCCCGCGCCATCCGAAGGATCTCGCGGAGCATGTCGGGCTTTTCTACACTTACTCGCGCAGTCGGGACGTTTGGCGCTTCGTCCACAAGCAGCATGGCGAATATAGCGTCCGCGTGCCGGCGCCGCTACGCGCCAATAATGCCGACGTGCTGCAACCGGCGCTGCGTTGCGGCCTCGGCATTGCGCTGCAGCCGGAGTTCCTCGTCTGGCGCGACCTCGCCGAGGGCCGGCTTGAAGCGGTGATGCAAGATTGGACGGTCCAGCCCGGGGCGCTGCATCTGGTAACTCCGCCGAGCGGCATGCGGCCGGCGCGTGTTCAGGTGCTGATCGATTTCCTGGCGCAGCGTTTCACCCGCGCGCCATGGGCTGTGCCATGACATCAATCCTGAGGATGCAGCACCACTCGGCCCTGGGTACCTTCGGCGACGCGCCGATAGGCGGCCGCGGCCTCGGCGAGCGGGAAACTCGCTGCGATCGGCGCGGCGCGATAAGCGCCGGTCTCGAAACCCTCGGTGAGTGCGTCGAGAATCTTCGCCGAAGCGATGAGATCGCGTTTCAATGTATCGACGCCGAAGAGACGGCTTTCGTTGTGATAGAAGTCGACGAGGTCGAAGCTGACTTCGCGGGCGCCGGTCGAACTGATTTCGATGAGCCGGCCGCGCAGCGCCAGGCTCGCAAGCGCCGGACGGAACATCACGCCTCCGACGCAGTCGAAGACAACGTCGGCGCCGCGGCCGCCGGTCGCCTGTTTTACCGCCGCGCCGACATTCGGCGCAGCGACGATCAGCGCCTCGGCGATCGCGCGGATCGGCGCGTCATCGAGCGGCGCTTGCCGATCAACTCCGATCACACGCGCGCCTATCCGCTTTGCGATCTGCGCCGCCGCGCCGCCGACGCCTCCTCCCGCGCCGATGATCGCGAGCGTCTCACTGGCGCGCAGCCCCGCCGCTTCGACGAGGCCGCACCAGGCCGCCATATAATTGACCCCGACTGAGGCCGCTTCGTCGAATGTCAGCCGCGCGGGTTTGCGGCGCAGGCTGGCGATGGGCACCGCCATCTTCTGCGCATGCGTGCCGTCGCGGGTAAAACCGACATCGCCGCCTGTGCCCCAAACCTCGGCGCCGACCCAATCCGGCGGTCCGGCAATCACGACGCCGGCAAAATCGCGTCCGGGAATGCGCGGCAGCGTGGTCTGGCGCATCGCGCCTTGCACGTTCTTCACATCGCTCGGATTGATCGAGGCGGCTTCGATCCGCACGACCGCGCTATCGGGGCCAGCTACCGGATCAGGAACATCGACGACGCGCAACTGCGCGGGATCGCCGAAGGAACGGATTTGAATCGCCCGCATTGCCGATGCACTAGCGAGAGCCAGATGCGATGATCGCCAACTTGCGGGCCATCACTCGTCGTTGCTCGCATTGAGCTGATCGACCGGAACCGTGGCCGCCAGCGCTTTCATCCTTACGCCCGGCTGGCCGCCGTTCAAGAACTCGACCCCCGCCGCCTCGAGCGCGTGGCGCATGGCATCGAGGTCCGGTTCGGGAATATCCTTGCCGTCGCCTCTCTCGTAGCGCCTGACGCGCGGCAGCGGCAGATCGGCCGATTCCGCAAGATGCGCCTTCGACCATCCGATAAGGCCCCGAGCGGCACGCACTTGAGCTATGGAGATCAAGAGCTTGCACCAATTTTTGAAGGTGACCGGCAGATAATCTATCAGTCTGCGGCCCGCCGAACAATCGCCAGGTTGGAGGCAAGGCTGGACGCGTCGCGGGCGATACCTGCGATGCTTGACCAACGGCCGGGGAATCGTCTCAACTCCGAATCAAACGCGCATAAGCGGGGAGGATCGGATGCATCGCTCGGCTTGGCCCTTGGCCGCCCTCGCGGCTCTTGCGCTCTGCGGCTGCAATCAGGACGCGCCCATCGCCTCGGCGCCGCCGCCCCCGCCGCCGCCGCAGGCTGCTCCGGCAGCGGATTTCTCCAATCTGCCGCCCGGCGCGCCGTGCTCGGACAAGATCAACAGCTACCAATCCGTGCTCGCCGGCGACCACCGCACCGGCAACGTCAATGATTCGGTTTTTGCGCAGATCGAGAACGAGTTGACGCAGGCTGCCGCGGCTTGCTCTGCCGGCCACGGCCGCGAAGCATTAGGCCTCGTGCGCGCCTCCGAAGAAAAGCACGGCTATCACGTTTGACAGCTGAAAGGCTTTAGCTTGCCCCTCATCGCTCAAGATGCCGGGCTCAAGCGCCCCTCAGGCTGGGGGGAAGTTGTTTCTACGAGGGAAACCTTGATGCTGAGGAGCACGCGACGCGTGGGTCTCGAAGCGCGAGGTTTTCACCCAGGAGTTTCATGCTTTCCTCGCAGCACATGGCGCAGATAGGTCAGGATGAAATCGGGCATGCGTTCTTCATCGAGGTCCTGAAAGCCGAAGACGGCCTTTAGCCGGGCGAGCTCCGGCTGCTTTTCTCGAGCAATGAAAGCCGCTCCGCGCGCCACGAGCTCGGCCGCCGAAAGCGTGGAGTGCACTGTCTTGATGCAGGCGACAAACGGACCTTGGAAGACCGTGGTCCAACCCGCGTCGAGCGCGATTTCGTCCGCGCCAATCCCCGTCTCCTCTTCGAGTTCGCGCAGAAGGTTTCCTTCAAGGTCGACGGCTTTGCCGATAAGATCGCTCGGGTCCGGTGTCCCGGCGGGGAAATAGATCTTGCCGGCATTCGCGGTCGTGCAGCCCATCTCGCCGAGCAAAAAGGCGCCGTCGGCGGAGCGAAGCGCCGCCATCGCGAACACATTGGTGATCGTCCGATCCGGAAAGCCGAAGTCACGCCAAGCGAGAAAGCTCTTGTACTCGGCGATGAAGCAGCCGCTTTCGAGGCGGCGGCCGGCGGAGCCGGCGACGACATCGACGCGATGCATGAGCAGAACACGGCCATTGTAGTGATGCGGATTGCTTCTCAGAAGCTCTTCCCAATGCGCGCCAATCTCCGGCGCCCGGTCGATCGCGAAAGGCCATGGCCTCTGCTCCAGCCGGAGGTCGATCGACGCGATCTCTTCGATCCGCGGCGGAGCGAAATTCATAGATCGAGAAATCCCTCTGCCACGATCACCGCGGCGCCCCCGATCGAAGCCTCGACCAGAACGTTGTGTTCGACCTCGAGCCCGAGGACGATCAGACTCGGCCGGTCGATCTCATAGCCCTGTTCAATCGTCAGCGCGTGCTCGCCGTCCGGCACTTTCTCGAAAGCCATGAGCACCCCGGCGAAGGCGGCGGCCGCCGCGCCGGTTGCCGGATCTTCCGCAACTCCAAGCATCGGCGCGAACATGCGGGCGTGAAAATCATGCCCTGCCTCGACCGTCTCGCGCGTATAGACAAACGCAGGCGCCGTTTCAACCGGCGTGAACGCCGCCTCGAAAAGATCCGCGCGGGGGCGGGCTCGAACCAAGGCCGCAAGATTTGCGACCGGAACGAAGGTAAAAGCGGTGCCAGCCGAATAGATCGAAGGGACATGGCGATCAAAACCAATGTCGGCCGGCGAAAGCCCGAGCGCGGCGGCGAGACGATCCGGGCTCTGCGGCGCGCCGACGCGCGCCGGCAGTTTCGGCAAGGTGAAATCCGCCTGATAGCTCTTGCCGGGACGATGGCGCACTACGCAAGCGATCGCTCCGATCCCCTCTTCGAGCACGATGCGTAGGTCCTGCGAGCGCAAGAGTTCGTGCGCGCGCAATGCGCCGACGAGAATGGCGGCGCCGATCGTCGGGTGGCCGGCGAAAGAGAGTTCGCCTTTCGGCGTGAAGATGCGCAACCGTGCGCTGTTCACCGGATCATGCGGCTCGAACAGGAAGATCGTCTCGGAAAGATTGAATTCGGCGGCGATCCTCTGCATCGTCGCGGCATCGAGGCCGTCGCAATCAATCACCGCAGCGAGGGGGTTGCCGGCGAGCGGCCGGTCGGTGAAGACGTCGAGCAGATGATATTTGCGGCGCAAGCTTGGCTCCCCGCCTGGCGCTTCCTTGCGCGGCTCGGTTCGTCATGCGCTGGCCGTCTTCCGCCCGTCAAGCCGAAGACGCGATGCGGGCCTGCACCCCTTGCCGCTGGGCGGCCCATGGGCCTATTCTCCGGGCATCAGATAATCCACTCGCGCGGCTTGTGGAATAGAATTTGTTGCGCCTCGGCTGGAGGCGGGAGGGAACCGACATGGTTGGCCACGGCGCGCCGATCGTCGAGAATGTGACGCTTGCGGAACTGAAACAGGGCCTTTCGGACGGATCGATCGTTCTCGTCGATGTGCGCGAGCCGCACGAATTTTCGGCCGGCCATATTCCAGGGTCGGCGCTCAATCCTTTGCAAAGTTTCGATCCCGCGGCTTTACCTCCGCCCGCGTCAGGAAAGAGAATCGTTCTGTCGTGCCGCTCAGGCAATCGGTCGGTCACGGCGCTCAGGCTCGCGCAAGAGGCCGGCCGCGACGATATTCGCGCCCATTTCGGCGGCGGCATGCTCGCCTGGGAAGGCGCGGGCGAACCGGTCGAATATTAAGGAACGCGACACATGCTTAAACGACATTGGAAGCAAGCCAGCCCTTCGATCGCATTGGCAGCCGTCATTCTGATCGGCGGGGTCAGCTTCGTCGCCGCGGATACGATCGTCAAAAACGCCGACGGATCGTCAGTCGAGACGCGTTCCGACGGCACCAAGATCATCACCAATGCGGATGGATCTTCGGTCGAGACCTTTCCCAACGGCACAACAATCATCACCAACGCGGATAAATCTTCCGTCGAGACCAAAGCGGACGGCACAAAGATCATCACCAATGCCGATGGATCCTCGGTCGAAACCAGGCCTGACGGCACCGAAATCGTCAAGAACGCGGACGGCTCCTCGGTTCAGACCAATCCGGACGGCTCGAAACTCATCACCAATGCGGACGGAACCAAGGTCGTCGAGAAAGCCAAATAGGCTTCCGTAGCCGGGCGCTATCCTGCGCTTGCGTTGATGGGGTGACGCGCGATCGTGCAAGTCAGCGCCGCGCCGGCGTCGGATGAGATGCCAGCTCGGCGCTTCGCTCATCTTTCCCTGAGCGCGACCCAGAATCTGCGCTTCTCCGAGCGGCGCAGAACGTCGAGCGGAATCGTGCGGCCGATCTTGTCGGCGTCGAGCAGGCGCACGAGATCGTCGGCGCCGCTCACCGGCGCGCCGTCGACGGCGAGCACGATGTCGCCGGTCAAGATCCCGGCTTCGTCTGCCGGCCCATCCTGATCGACGCTGGTCACGACCGCGCCCGTCGCCTGATCGAGGCCGAGCCGCAGCGCGATCCGGCGCGGCAAGGCAACTGTGCCGCCGCCTATGCCGAGCCGGGCGCGGCGCACGCGGCCGTGGCGGATGATTTCGCCGAGCACGAAACGGGCGGTGTTGGCGGCAACCGCGAAGCAGATGCCCTGCGCGCCGGCGATCATCGCCGTATTGATGCCGATGACGTCGCCGCGCGAAGAGACGAGCGGGCCGCCCGAATTGCCGGGGTTGAGCGCCGCGTCGGTCTGGATCACGTCGTCGATGACGCGGCCGGATTTGGCGCGCAGCGACCGGCCGAGCGCCGAAACAATGCCCGCCGTCACGCTCGCCTCGAAGCCCAGCGGATTGCCGATCGCAATCGCGATTTCGCCGGGCTTCAACGTTTTCGAGTCGCCAAGACGCGCGGCGGGAAGAGTCGTGTTCTCTTCGACGCGAACCAGCGCAAGATCGGTGTCGGGATCGTCGCCCAGAACGCGCGCCGAGAGGTTGCGTGCCGTCGAGCGTCGAGACCTCGGCGCGTTTGGCGCCTTGCACGACATGGCTGTTGGTCAGAATCAGCCCGTCGGGCGAAACGATCACGCCGGACCCGGCGCCGCCGCGCCGGCCGTCGCCATGCCGAATATCGAGACGCACGACGCTCGGCGAGACGCGCTCGACGACGTCGGTCACGGTGCGCGAATAGGCGTCGAGCAAGGCGGCGTCGTCGGCTTGCGTCGGTTGAGGCGCGACGCCGCCGGCAGTCGCATCGCCGTATTCGTCAAGCAGAAAGATCGGGGTGGGATTGGGCATGAGCCTCATATGGGGAGGAAAGCGCGGCTGCAAAAGAGCCTTTTTGTGCGAGGCCGCGGCCGCGATCGCCGCGCGGCTCGCGGCTTGATTTCGCGCCGACACGGCGCAGACTCGAACTGTCCGGCCGATTCGGTTGGCCCGGCACCAGGATCAATGCGGCGATGATCGCTCCGCCCGAAGGCTTGAACGAAGCCGATTACGAGACGATTGAAGCGGCGGTTATGGAAACCGTGCGCGGACGCTGGTTCATGGCCGAATTCGCGCGCCGCGGCCGGGTCGATGAGATGCGCCAGATGCTCGATGCCTTCGCAAGGCTCGAGCAGGTCGTGCGCGAGCAGCAGGCTGCGCCGGCCGACCCTTCGATCCGGCTTCTCGTGCAGCGGCTGAAGGAGGTCGCGCAAAGTCTCGACCGGATGGCCGCCGAGATGCGCGCCCAAGGCCTCGCCGAGGGGTTCTGCGCGGCCATCGAAACGCAGGCACGCGCCGTCTGCGGCCTGCTGCGCCTCAACAATCCCGCCGTCTTGCCGCAGGAGCCTTCCCGGCTGCCGGCCTTGCCTGAGGCGACCCAGGAACGCGCTGAAAAACCTCACATTTCTACCCTTTCGCAGGAGGCACGGCGCGCCGCCTTGAGGCGGCTCGATGAGCTCCCGATCGGCGAAAAACTCGCCCTTTTCGGGTAGAGCGCTCGGGGCTCAAGGCCGGGAGTGTCCGGCCAAGCTTCGGCCCGCAGAAGGTCTGTGCTAAAGTTCGCCCAAGCGGTCCTGCTCTATATTCTCTCGGTACCGATCGTTTCTTCGCAAAACTGGTTTCAATATTGCTCTGGGGTCGCACATCCGCGACGCAAGAGGGAGGGCGCGATGCGTGTGTTTTTGGGTGTTGTCCTTGGTGTTTTGCTGACAATTCTCGTCGCCTATGTGTTGGATGCAGGCCGCGCCCCGGTCTGTCCCGCGGGCGGGGCGGGCTGTCCCCTCGTCAACTGGGACGAGGCGAATACGCGGTTCAAGAATATCGAGAACGCGCTCGAATCGGCCTGGCACCATCTTACCGGGCACGGCGATTAGGCGACGCCCGGGAGCCGCGCAGAGCGATGACCGATGTGACGGAAGACGAGGCTCGCCATCGCGCCAAAATGGCGAAGCGGAAGACATTGCAGGACGCGGCGGTCGCCAGCCGAACGATCGCCGAGAAAGGCCTGCTCATCGTTCATACCGGCTCCGGCAAAGGCAAGTCGACGGCGGGGTTCGGGCTCCTCATGCGGGCGCTCGGCCATGGCTGGCCGGTCGGCGTCGTGCAATTCATCAAGGGCACATGGGAGACCGGCGAACGCGCGGCGATCGCGCGCTTTGCCGATCTCGTTTCCTGGCATGTGATGGGGGAGGGCTTCACCTGGGAGACGCAGGATAAGGCCCGCGACATCGCCGCCGCGCGGGCCGGCTGGGGCAAGGCGCGCGAGCTGATGGACGATCCCAGGATCCGGCTCCTGTTGCTCGACGAACTGAACATCGCGCTGCGTTATGATTATCTGCCGCTCGACGAGGTCGTCGCGACGCTGCGCGCCCGGCGCCCCGATCTTCACGTCGTTGTCACCGGCCGCAACGCCCGGCCGGAATTGATCGAGGCCGCCGACCTCGTAACCGAGATGAAGCTCGTCAAGCATCATTACGAGGCAGGCGTGAAAGCTCAGGCGGGAATTGAGTTTTGAGCGCCAAGGCGCTGATGTTCCAGGGCACCGGCTCGGACGTAGGCAAATCTCTGATCGTGGCCGGGCTCTGCCGCGCGTTTACGCGCCGCGGCCTTAAGGTGCGCCCGTTCAAGCCGCAGAACATGTCGAACAACGCCGCTGCGACCGAAGACGGCGGCGAGATCGGTCGCGCGCAGGCGCTGCAGGCGCTGGCCTGCGGCGTCGCGCCGTCGCGCGATATGAACCCGGTGTTGTTAAAGCCGCAGAGCGGCAATGCCGCGCAGGTCATTGTTCGCGGTCACGTTTTGGGACAGGCGGGCGCGGCGGATTTCCAGGACTTCAAACCGAAACTGATGCAGGCGGTGCGCGCAAGCTTCGGCCGCCTCAAGGCCGACGCCGATCTCGTCATCGTGGAGGGCGCCGGCAGCGCATCCGAAGTCAATCTGCGCGAAGGCGACATCGCCAATATGGGCTTTGCCCGCGCCGCCGATGTGCCGGTAATCCTCGTTGGCGACATCGATCGTGGCGGGGTCATCGCCCAGATCGTCGGCACGAAGGAGGTGATCGCGGCGGAAGACGCGGCGACGATCGTTGGCTTTCTTGTCAATAAGTTCCGCGGCGATCCGAAGCTTTTTGCCGAAGCCATGCAATTCATCGAAAGCCGCACCGGCTGGAAGGCGCTCGGACTCATTTCCTATTGTGCCGCGGCGCGCGTCCTGCCGGCGGAAGATTCGATGGCGCTCGCGGAAAAGCCGGCGGCCGACGGGCCGGTCGCGCGCGGTCTCGTCAAGATCGCCGTCCCGATTCTGCCGGGGATCGCCAATTTCGACGATCTCGATCCCTTGCGCATGGAGCCGGGCGTTTCGGTCGTCCTGGTGCGCAGCGGCCAGACATTGCCGGCCGATGCCGACCTCATCCTCCTGATCGGCTCGAAGACGACGATCGCCGATCTTGCTTCGCTCCGCGCCGAAGGTTGGGACGTAGATCTTGCCGCGCATCTGCGCCGCGGCGGCCGCGTCTTCGGCCTCTGCGGCGGCTATCAGATGCTCGGCACCAAGATCGCCGATCCGCTCGGTCTCGAAGGACCGCCGGGCGAGGTCGCGGGACTTGGGCTTCTTCGGGTCGAGACCGAAATGACGGCGGAAAAAATCGTGGGGCCGGTCAGCGGCAAGAGCATTGCCGACGATATTCCCTTCACCGGCTATGAGCTTCATTGCGGCCGGACATCGGGACCCGATTGCAGCCGGCCGCTTCTGCGATTCGCCGACGGGCGAAATGACGGCGCGGTCTCGGCCAATGGCTGGATCGCCGGCTGTTATGTGCATGGCTTCTTCGGCGACAATGCGCAGCGGCGTGCGTTTCTGGCGCGATTGGGCGCGGCGCCGTCGGATGTGTCCTATGCGGAACGCATCGAACAAGCGCTCGATACGGTCGCCGCGCATCTTGCGGCGCATGTCGATCTCGACCTTTTGCTCAGCCTGGCGCGATGAGCAGCGCGAGACCGGCGAGCGCCGCCCAATTGATGAGGCAGGCCCGCCAGTAGAGCCGCAAGGCCAAGCGGATATCGCGCGCATCGAGATCGGCGCGTCCGTCGCCGATCCAAAAATCTTCGCGCCTGCTCTCTTTCTTGTCGGCATAGAAGCGCGGTCCGCCGAGTTTGAAGCCGAGCGCGCCGGCCAACGCCGCTTCGGGCCAGCCGGCGTTGGGGGAGGGATGAAAGCTTGCATCGCGCCTGATGCAGCGCCAGGCGCGCAACATCGAGGCTTGCGGCATCAGCAGGGCAGCGAGGCCGGTCCACAAGGCCGCGAGCCGCGCCGCCGGCCAATTGACGAGATCGTCGAGTTTGGCGGCGGCAAAGCCGAAATCGGCATAGCGCGCGGTGCGATGCCCGATCATGCTGTCGGCCGTGTTGATAGCTTTATAGAGAACTCCGCCGCAAAGCCCGAGGATCGCAATCCAAAAGGCCGGCGCGACGACGCCGTCGGAAAAGCTTTCGGCGAGACTTTCGATCGCGGCGCGGGCGACGCCGGCTCGATCGAGGCCGCCTGTTTCGCGTCCGACGATTTTTGCGAGTGCTTCTCGCGCCGCCGCGAGGCCTTCGCATTCGAGGGCTTCGGCGACGGCGCGAACGTGCCGATCGAGGCTGCGTTGGGCGAGGAGCGTCGAGGCGACGAACGCGAGGATGAGAAAGCCGAGCGGCGCAGGCTTCATCCAGGCAAGCACGATCCATGTCAGCGCTTGCGCCAGAAGGCCGGTCAGCAGCAGCACGAGACCTAGCGCGATAGCGCCAAGAATGCGGCGGCGCGCCGGGCTTGCTTTGGCCTGGTTGAGATGCGCCTCTAAGAATGCGATCAGCCGGCCGATCCAAATGACCGGGTGGCCGAGCGCCCTCGACAGCGCTTCGGGGTAGCCGAAAAACGCTTCGATTGCGAGGGCGGTGGCGGCGAGCGCGACGGTGAAGCCATGCATGAGCAAGCCCGCGTGTTAGCCGCCGAAAGCCACGGCGGCAATCTCGCCGAAGCGCGCCGTCTTTTTCCGCACGCGCTCGAGCCTTGGCTCGATCTCTCGGCTGCCGCGAGCCCCCATGCCTATCCGGCCGATCTTTCGCCCGAGGCTTTTGCGCGATTGCCGGAAGAAGACGATCTGCGCCGGCTCGAACAAGCGGCGGCCAATTTCTATGGCGTTGCGGATCCCTCTTGCATCGTGGCGGCGCCGGGGACGCAGGCGCTGATCCAATGGCTGCCGCAGCTGATCCGCGCCGGCCGCGTCGGCGTGCTGGGCTTCACCTATAGCGAACATGCGCGAAGCTGGGGAAGGGCGGGGGCCGATGTGCAGACATGCACGCGCCTCGAAGATTTGGCGGACGCCGATGTCGCCGTCGTCGTCAATCCCAACAATCCTGACGGAAGGCTCGTGCCGGCGGCCGATCTTGCCGCACTCGCGGCGCATCTCGCCCAACGCGGAAATTTCCTCATCGTTGACGAGGCCTTTGTCGATTTCCTGCCGCGCGACGCGAGCCTCGCGCCCACCATGCCGGCGGCAGGCGCGATCGTCCTGCGATCGTTCGGAAAGGCTTTTGGCCTGCCTGGTTTGCGGCTCGGTTTTGCGCTCGCGCCGCGCAACGTTTGCGCAAAGCTGCGCGCGGCGCTCGGGCCTTGGCCGGCTTCCGGCGCGGCCATCGCGATCGGCTGCAAGGCTTTTGTGGACCCGGCGTGGTTTGCCGCGACCCGCGCACGGCTTGCCGCCGATGCCGCAAAACTCGACGCCTGTCTCGCGGCGGCCGGCCTCGCGATTGTCGGCGGCACGCCGCTTTTCCGCCTGGCGAGCCATCCCGACGCTGCGGCGATCTTCGAGCGCCTGGGCCGCGCGGGTATTTGGGTAAGGCGCTTCGCCGAGAGGCCGGACCGGCTGCGCTTTTCTATCCCGCGCGACGCCGCGGAGGCGAGCCGTCTAACCGCCTCGCTGGCGATTTAATATCCCGCGCAGCCCGTTCGATATTCCAAACGAAATCGGTTAGTATCCGGGACGTCACCCCCGGAGTCGGCATCGCATGGGCATCGAAGGTCGCGACAAGGCCAAAGCGCTCGAAGCGGGCGCCTTCGCCGTCTCGGGTCAGCTCGGCAAGACGGTCCAGCGGCTGCGCAAGGCCTATAACCTTTCGCTCTCCGAGCTTTCCGAGCAATCCGGCGTCGCCAAATCGATCATCAGCCAGATCGAGCGCAACGAGACCAATCCGACGCTCGCCACGATCTGGCGGCTGGCGCAGGCGCTCGACGTTTCGATCGAGGGCGTGCTGCAGGTCAGCGAGGACGAGCCTTTTCTCGAAAAGGCCTCGAAGGGCGACACGCCGATCCTCGTCTCCGACGACGGCAAATGCCATCTCGCGATCATCGGCTGGATCAAGACCGTCGAATGGCTGCAATGGTACGGGTTTTTCGCCGAGCCCGGCGGCATTCTCGAATCCGATCCGCATCAGCGCGGTTCCGTCGAATGTCTCTCGGTGACGGACGGCGAGCTCGAGGTCGAAGTCGGCGGCGTGATCGAACATGCCAAGGCCGGCGAGACTTTGCGCTATCGCTGCGACCGGCCGCATGTCATCCGCAATCTTTCGGACCAGACCGCCTCGGCGATGATGGTCTGCATACTCAAAGCGGCGGCGATGGAATAGCCGGGTGGCGGCGCCGCTAGCCCCAGAGCGCCGGCGACGGAGGATGAACGAGCGAGCCTTCATAGCGGAGCCCATCCGGGCGATCCTTCGCGAGCAACAAAGGTCCGTCGAGGTCGACGAACTTGGCTTTGCCGGCGACGAGCAGGGCGGGGGCGACGCCGAGCGACGTGCCGACCATGCTGCCGATCATCAGCTCGAATCCGAGCCGCTCGGCCTCGGCGACGAGCGCCAGCGCTTCGGTGAGGCCGCCGGCTTTGTCGAGCTTGACGTTGACCGCCTCGTAGCGCCCGCGCAGATCCGCGAGATCTCGCGCGCCATGACAGGACTCGTCGGCGCAGATTGGGACGGGATGGTCGATCTCCGCCAGGATTGCGTCTTCGCCCAAGGGCAACGGCTGTTCGATGAGTACGACGCCATAATCGGCGCAGGCTCGGAGGTTCGCTTTCAAATTTTGCGCCGACCAGGCCTCGTTCGCATCGGCGATAAGTTTTGCATGCGGCGCGGCGGCGCGCACCGCCGCCAATCTTTCCGGATCGCCGGCTCCGCCTAGTTTCAACTTGAGAAGCGGGCGATGGCTCGCCGCCGCCGCCGCCACGGCCATGACTTGCGGCGCGCCAAGCGAGAGCGTGAAGGCGGTGGTCACGGGTCCGGGGGGATCGAGTCCGGCGAGCCGAAAAGCGGGAATGCCGCGCCGCTTGGCTTCAAAATCCCAAAGCGCGCAATCGAGCGCATTGCGGGCGGCGCCGCGCGGCATCCGCGCCTGCAAATCCGCCCTGTCGGCGCCGCCCTCGATCGCGGTGCGAAAACTTTCGATCTGCGCCAGGACGCTATCGACGCTTTCGCCGTAGCGTAGATAGGGCACGCATTCGCCGCGGCCGCGCACCGCGCCCGCCTCCAGCGTCGCGACGACGACGCTCGCTTGCGTCTTGGGCCCGCGCGAGATGACGAAAGAACCGGCGATGGGAAATTGTTCGACCGTGACGCTGAGCCGCGACATTGCGTGTCAGTCGGTGCTGCCGCCGCTGCCGCCGCCGCCGCCGAAATTTCGATGATGGTGATGCCCATGCCGCGGGGTCGTATCGCTCGACTCCGGTGTGCTTCCCGCCGCGTCGGTCGAGGCCGTCTCGGCCTCGGGTTGTTTCTTCCCGTTGCCGGCCGAGTCGAACCCGACCTTAATCGTGTAGTTCTGCGCGAAGTGATCCACCGCGGGAACGCTGAGCGGGTCGGTCACCAGCGTGAACGGGGCCTCGGTCTGTCCGTCGGCCACGCTGGTCGGCACCTGATAGAGCTTACTGACGACAGGGCTCCCGTCGCCGACGTTGATGATCGCGACGCGGATCGGCGCGGGATAATTGCCGGCACTTCCGGCCGGCCCGAGCAGGACCCTGCCGGCGACGCCAATCTTCATGGCGACCTGGCCGGCGGAAACTTGGCAATCGCGCGCCACGTCTTCGATTGAGAATTGATAGCGCACGCTCGCGTTCGATTGGTCGGTTCCCGGCGCATAGATGCGATCGGCGGAAGTGCCGTCGAGGATCTGGATTTCCGGACAGAGGATCGGATCGGTCGGCGTAGGCTGTTTGGGCAGCGGCTTGAACTCGACAAGCGCCATAAGATTGGCGAGCTTGGACTGCGTCGGGTCGTCGGCGTCGAAGCTTCCGGTGTTGTGGCTGCAGGCGGCAAGCCCGAAAGCAACGGCGATCGCCAAACCGAAATGCGCGGCGCCGCGCAGCGCCCGTTTCAACCGGGTCGGCGTTTCCTCATCTGCGGCAAGACGCGCTTCCCCACGGAAAACAATCGCCGGCGCATATCCGGCGTTTGCTCGAGCATGCCGTTGCATGTCTCCTGGCCACTCCAATCCACGAAGTAGAAAACTTCCCAATACTACAGCAGAAACCTGTCGGCGTGCAGCCCCCGAGACGAGCCTGAGCGTCAGGGCCGGTGATGCTGGCGGATTCTACCCAAAATGATGCAAATTCAGAGCAACGCGACGTTAGAACTCAAGGCAGGGCGTCGAACCCTTCCCCGAACCCATTCAAGGCAAGCGGAATGCCGATCCCTTCTTCGGGGGTCTGGAAGATGATGAAGGTGGCATTATGGCCATTCTTCATCTGATTGATCAGCTTATCTTCCATCACGACTTCGGCGATGCAGCCAGTCGGCAGGCAACGCACGAAGCCGGCACGTCCGATGTCGATATTGTCGATCTTCAGGCCGAGGCCGGAAGGCAGCAAGACGCCGAGCGGCGCTATGACCCGCAGCAGGCGACTTTTGCCATCCGCCGTCTTGAGCACGATCACGACGAGATTGATGTTCGGCCGGTCTTCCGCCGCGACGCTCTGCAACAGCGCGCATTGCTCGTGCATGGCGCCAGGCGGCGTCTCGCAGCGCAGTTCCCAATCGCCGTGCTTGGATTTGACGACGCCTTGGGACGAACCTGAGCTCGCTGCGCCGCACACAAGGAAGGCCGATAGGCCAAGAATCATTGGAAGCCGGGCGATTATCCTGCCGCGGTTACGTGCATTTAGGTCTGTCATCATCATTGCCTTGCCGTTTGGCGGCCCGGGCAGGCTCCACTGCGCCAGCTTTCGCTAAATCGGCAAAGCGCGACAATTATGCCGCAATCGAATCGAGATCGTGACGCAAACCCCAGCATTTCATTAGCCTATCGCGGTCGGGTTGGAAATGCGCGCAATCATCAAATGCCTACGGTCAAGCAGCGAGCTTGGGAGGCAGGCCGTTTCCCTTCCCGACGCTTGCAATCAAATTGGGCGCTTAACCGCCGCTGCATCGCGAAATAGCGGCTTTTGCAAGGCCTCGCGCGTTTATGCCGCAAGCCGGGGGCCGGACAGGCGTGTTGCGCGAAATAAATCTTTGTGGTTTGGAACGAGTTAGCCACGAAATTGCTCAGCCGCCGAGGCGGAAAGAGAACATGAGCCGTGGCAGGGGAGCGACGATAGTCCATGACATTTCCATCGAGACCCGGCCGAGGGCTGAAACACTGCGGCATTGGATTGGCGCTCAGCGGCGCGTTTCTTTGGCTGGCTTTCTTCACCTCTTCCGCCCTGGCGGCGGCCGGACACCCGGTTCCGGGCCAAATCGGCCTGCAGGACCCGGTGACCCCGATCGCCCGGGAAATGGCCTTTTTCCACAACATCATTCTTGTGCCGATCATCGTCGTGGTCAGCCTGTTCGTGGCGGCGCTGTTGCTGATCTGCATCTTCCGCTTCAACGAGAAGGCCAATCCGACGCCCTCGACGCTCACTCATAACACCACGCTCGAAGTCGCCTGGACTCTCATCCCGGTCATGATCCTGGTGGTGATCGCCATCCCCTCTTTCCGTCTGCTCGATCATCAGCTCATCATTCCGGCGGCCGACATGACGCTGAAGGTCACCGGCCACCAATGGTATTGGACCTATGAATATCCGCCGGACCAAGGGGGCGGATTCAGTTTCGATTCCTACATCAAGGACCCGGGCGACCTGAAGCCCGGCGATATTCGCCAGCTTGCCGTCGACAACGAGGCCGTCGTTCCGGTCAACAAGACGGTGCTCGTGCAGGTGACGGCGACGGACGTCATCCATGGCTTCGTCGTGCAGTCCTTCGGCGTCCGCATCGACGCCGTCCCAGGCCGCCTCAACCAAACTTGGTTCAAGGCCGAGCGTGAAGGCACCTATTACGGCCAGTGTTCCAAGCTCTGCGGCGAAGATCATGCCTATATGCCGATCGCCTTCCGGGTGGTGAGCCAAGACGAATATGCGGCCTGGCTCGCGCAAGCGAAAAAGAAGTTCGCTTCGACCCCCGCTTCGCTCCGTTATGCCGACAACGCAAAGAATTGATGCATCACGCCAGGCCTTGGCCAGGGATATTCGGGGAAGCTAAAGATGGACACGACCGCAACCGCCCATGAAGACGCCCACGCTAATCCGACCGGATGGCGTCGCTTTTTGTATTCGACCAATCACAAAGACATCGGCACGCTCTATCTCTGCTTCGCGGTCTGCGCCGGCCTCTTCGGCGGCGCATTGTCGATTGCCATGCGGGCGGAGCTTCAGCAGCCCGGTCTTCAGGTATTCCCCTTCCTGGCACATATTCTCGACGGCGCCCCGCCGGAACTCGCGGCGGATTACGCCAAGAACCTCTACAACGTGTTCATCACCGCGCATGGCCTGATCATGATCTTCTTCGTGGTCATGCCGGCCCTGATCGGCGGCTTCGGCAATTGGTTCGTTCCGCTGATGATCGGCTCGCCCGACATGGCCTTCCCGCGAATGAACAATATTTCCTTCTGGCTGTTGCCGGCTTCTTTCACGCTGCTGTTCACGTCGTTCTTCATGGACGGCGCGCCCGGCATGAAGGGCTTTGGCGGCGGCTGGGTTCTCTATCCGCCTCTCTCGGTGATCGGCCATCCGGGTCCGGCGATGGACTTCGTCATCCTGTCGATCCATCTCGCCGGCGCCTCTTCGATTCTCGGCGCGATCAATTTCATCACCACGATCTTCAATATGCGCGCGCCCGGGCATGACGCTGCATAGGATGCCGCTGTTCGTCTGGTCGATCCTGGTCACCGCCTTCCTGCTCGTGCTGTCGCTGCCGGTACTTGCCGGCGCCATCACCATGCTGCTCACTGACCGCAATTTCGGCACGGCCTTTTTCAATCCGAACCTGGGCGGCGATCCGATCCTGTTCCAGCATCTGTTCTGGTTCTTCGGCCACCCCGAGGTCTACATCCTGATCCTGCCGGGCTTCGGCATCGTCAGCCAGGTGATTTCGACCTTCTCGCGCAAGCCGGTGTTCGGCTATCTCGGCATGGCCTATGCCATGGTGGCGATCGGCGTCGTCGGCTTCCTGGTCTGGGCCCACCATATGTTCACGGTCGGCCTGTCGCTCGACACGCAGCGCTATTTCGTCTTCGCGACCATGGTGATCGCGGTGCCGACGGGAATCAAAGTCTTCTCCTGGATTGCGACGATGTGGGGCGGCTCGATTTCGTTCCGGGTGCCGATGCTTTGGGCGACGGGCTTCATCTTCCTGTTCACCGTCGGCGGCGTGACCGGCGTCGTGCTCGCCAATGCCGGCATCGACCGGGCGCTGCATGAAACCTACTATGTCGTCGCGCATTTCCACTACGTCTTGTCGCTCGGCGCGGTGTTCGCGATCTTTGCGGGCTTCTACTACTGGTTCCCGAAAATGACCGGGTACATGTATAATGAAACGCTGGGCAAGTGGCATTTCTGGCTGATGTTCGTCGGCGTCAACGTCACTTTCTTTCCGCAGCATTTCCTCGGCCTTGCCGGCATGCCGCGCCGCTATATCGACTATCCGGACGCCTATGCGTTGTGGAACGCCGTCTCCTCTTACGGCGCCTATCTCTCCGGCCTCGGCGTTATCGTGTTCCTCTACCTGATCGTCGATGCGTTCGCCAAAAAGCGCGTGGCCGGCAACAATCCCTGGGGAGCCGGAGCGACGACGCTCGAATGGACCGTGACGTCGCCCCCGCCGTTCCATTCTTACACGGTCCTGCCGCGGATCGTCGGAACCGAACATTGATGGCCCGGCGCGGTTTCTCTTTGAAGGCGCCGGGGTCGAGAGGTTAGGGCATGTCGAGGCGTGAGGTGCGATCGAAGAGCCTGATCTGGTTGCAGCCTCGTTCGCGCTCCAGCCTCGCGCCGCGTCTGCCTTCGGTGCCGACTACGCCATGACATTCATCGAAGAAAGCAGCGGGGCGGCTGGCGTTACGGCGATTTCGGCCGCCAGCCCGAGCGATTACATCGCGCTTCTGAAGCCGCGGGTGATGTCGCTCGTCATATTCACCGCGCTGACCGGGCTTCTGCTCGCGCCCCAGCATGTCAATATCGTCATTGGCTTTGCTTCGCTTCTGGCGATCGCGGTCGGCGCCGGCGCCTCGGGCGCGCTCAACATGTGGTATGACGCGGATATCGACGCCGTGATGCGCCGCACTTGCCGGCGTCCGATTCCGACCGGCAAGGTGACTGGCCAGGAGGCGCTCGCCTTCGGCTTGACCTTGGCGGTGTTTGCGGTCCTCACCCTCGGCCTCGTCGCCAATCTGCTTGCCGCTGGCCTTCTCGCCTTCACCATCTTCTTCTACGTCGTGATCTATACGATCTGGCTGAAGCGCCCGACGCCGCAAAACATCGTCATCGGCGGTGCCGCCGGCGCGCTGCCGCCGGTCGTCGGCTATGCGGCGGCGACCGGCCATGTGAGCCTTGCCGCGCTGATCCTCTTCGCCATTATCTTCGTCTGGACGCCGCCGCATTTTTGGGCCCTGGCGCTGGTGCGCTCGGCCGAATACGGCCGCGCCGGCGTGCCGATGATGCCGAACGTCAAGGGCGCCGACCGCACACGGCTCGAGATCCTGGTCTATAGCTCGTTCTGGCGCTGCTCGGCGCGTTGCCTTTCGTACTTGGCTTCGCGTCTTTTGTCTACGGCTGCCTCAGCGCCGTTCTCGGCGCGGTCTTCGTTGGCCTGGCGCTGAGCGTCTATCGCGTGCGGAGCGGCGAAGCCGCCAACAAATGCGCCATGCGCCTCTTCGGCTTCTCGATCCTGTATCTGTTCTTGTTGTTTGCCGAACTCTTGAGCGAGCGCTTGGTCGCGCTCGCAACCGGTTCGTGAGGTCGGACGCATGGATCCTACCCGCGAGTCCGAAGGTATCGTCCTCACGCCGGAACAGCTCAAAAGCCGGCGGCAGCGGAATATCGCCATCGGGCTCGCTGTCGGCTTTCTGGTTCTGCTCTTTTACGCCGTGACGATCGTCAAGGTCGGTCCGGGCGTTCTCAATCGGCCGATGTGAGGTTCGACATGGCGGAATCCTGCAAAAATCGGCGAACTTGCGATCGCGACCGCCGCCACCGCGCGTGGATTGCCGCCGGCGTGGTTCTGGTCACGGTTTCGATGCTCGGCCTCTCCTTCGCCGCGGTGCCGCTTTACCGGATTTTCTGCGCCCGACCGGTTTCGCCGGCACGACGCAGGTCGCCAGAGTGGCGCCTGCCGTCAAAGGCAAGCGCGCGCTGATCGTCCGCTTCGACACCAATGTCGCGCCCGGTCTCGCCTTGCGTTTCGCGCCGGAGACGCCGCAGGTCAAAGTGCGCACCGGCCAAACCGCGACCGTGTTCTTCAAGGTCACCAACCTTTCGGACGAGGAGATACGCGGCGCGCGCCGTCTACAACGTGTCGCCGGGGCAGACCGGCGCCTATTTCGACAAGATCGCCTGTTTCTGCTTCAGCGAGCAGCATTTCGCGGCGCATCAGACGGTCGAAATGCCGGTGGTCTTCTTTCTCGATCCGGCGCTCGAGAAGGACGAGACGATGAACGGGATCGATGAGGTCACGCTCTCTTACACGTTCTATTCTGCGCCTGCCGCCGCGCCATTGACCGCGGCGGGCGAGAGCGGCGAGCGCGCCGCGGCTTTGAAGGACGATCCGCCGCCTTGACCCAAGGCGGCAAACGGGGCAAACGGCAATGAACGGCGGAGCTGCCGAACGGCCGGTAATTTAGGAGAGGGGACAGACTGATGGCGGACGCCCACACAAAACCACACCACGAGTATCATCTCGTCGATCCGAGCCCTTGGCCGATCCTCGGCGCGATCGGCGCTTTCATGATGGCGCTTGGCGGCATCATGTGGATGAAGGCTATCGTCGTCTTCGACGTGAAGCCCGGCAGCTACATTTTCGGCGCCGGCGTCATCCTGGTTCTCTACGTCATGGCGTCATGGTGGCTCGACGTCATCAAGGAAGCCGAATATGAGCGGCCACCACACGCAGGTCGTGGCGATCGGCCTTCGCTACGGCATGATCCTGTTCATCGCTTCGGAGGTGATGTTCTTCGTCGCCTGGTTCTGGGCGTTTTTCGACGCCAGCCTGTTCTCGGGCGAGAAGATTCAATATGCGCGCGTCGCCTTCACCGGCGGGCATTGGCCGCCGAAGGGCATCGAAGTGATCGATCCCTGGCATTTCCCGCTGCTCAACACGCTCATCCTCTTGACGTCGGGCACGACGGTCACCTGGGCGCACCATGCCTTGCTCAACAACGACCGCGCCAACCTGAAGAACGGCCTCATTCTCACGATCCTGCTCGGCATCTCGTTCACCTGCGATCCAGGCCTACGAATACATCCACGCGCCCTTCGACTTCAAAGGCTCGATCTATGGCTCGACCTTCTTCATGGCCACGGGCTTCCACGGCTTCCACGTCATCATCGGAACGATTTTCCTGACCGTCTGCCTGATCCGCGCCTTTGCCGGGCAGTTTACGCCGCAGCGCCATCTCGGCTTCGAGTTTGCCGCCTGGTATTGGCATTTCGTCGACGTCGTCTGGCTGTTCCTCTTCTCCTGCATCTATGTCTGGGGCTCATGGGGCGCCCCGATGGAGCATTGAGAAGCATCCGTGGCCATGCGCGTTCGGGTGGAATTCCGAACGCGCTTCAACCGCGCGGGTGACAGTCTCGGCCGCGCAACGGAGCCGCGATGAGCGGCAATGACAAAGAAGGGCTCGCATCGACGATCTTGACCGGGCTTCTCGGACGTTGTCCGCGCTGTCACCGCGGCTCGATCTTCTCCCGCTTTCTGACCGTCGCTCCGGCCTGCAAAGCCTGTGGATTGAATTTCGGCTTTGCCGATGCCGGCGATGGTCCCGCCGTCTTCGTGATGTTGTTCGGCGGCTTCCTTGTGGTCGGCGCGGCGCTCTGGACCGAAGTCGTCTTCGAGCCGCCGTATTGGGTCTATCTCGTCGTCTTTCTGCCGCTGACGGCGGTTGTCTGCGTCGGCATGTTGCGGCCGCTGAAAGGCCTGCTGATCGCCCTGCAGTATCGCAACAAGGCCGAACAGGGCCGGCTCGAGAGCTGAACCTTTGGCTGACATCGCTCAACCCGCGCGCAAAAGCCTGGTCGCGCCCGTGCTGTTCATGCTTGTGGTCGGTGCGATCCTGGTCTCGCTCGGCGTCTGGCAATTGCACCGGCTCGCCTGGAAGGAGACGCTGATCGCCGAGATCGCGGCGCGCAGCAAAGGGCCGCCGCAGCCGCTGCCCGAGCCCGCGGAATGGATGAAACTGGCGCCGGCCGACTACGCCTATCGGCATGTCGAATTTGCCGGCCGCTACGAGAACGACAAGGAGGCGCTCGTCTTCTACGGCGCCGGCCCGCACGAACTCGGCCCCGGTTATCTCGTCTTGACCCCGCTGCGACTCGACTCCGGCGCCATCGTCATCGTCAACCGCGGCTTCGTGCCGGACGTGCTTGCGGCGAAATCGGCGCGCAAGGCCGGCGAGATCGAGGCCGAGGCGCATGTGACCGGCCTCATGCGGCCGCCGCAGACGCGCAATCTTTTCACGCCCGCCGACGAGCCCGACAAAAATATCTATTTCACCCGCGATCCGGCCGCGATCGCCGCCCATTTCGGCCTCGCTCAAGCCGCGCCCTTCGTCGTCGACGCCGATAATACGCCGGTGCCGGGCGGCTGGCCGGAAGGCGGCATGACAGAAATCGATATCCCCAACAATCACTTGAGCTATGCGCTCACTTGGTTCGGGCTGGCGGTCGGCCTGTTGGCGGTTTTCATCGCCTTTCTTCGTGCGCGTTGGTACGGGGAATAGGATCGGCCCCGCGGCTTGCGTGAAGATGACAGGTTAAGCCATTGATTCCATGTTCATAGCTTTGATCGCGATGAACTGCGCCAAATTCTGCCGTTTGGGGTTTTTTGTGCTAAACGAGCGCACGGATTGGGGTTAAAGGCTCAGGTTCAAAGGTGAAATATATTTCGACGCGCGGCGAAGCGCCTTCGCTTTCCTTTACCGATGCCTTGATTGCCGGCCTCGCCGAGGATGGCGGCCTTTATCTTCCCGAAGCCTATCCGCAGCTTTCCGAGCCAGAGATCGCGGGCTTTGCCGGGCGGCCTTATGCCGGCGTGGCGGAAGCCGTCATAGCGCCTTTCGTCGGCGGCGCGCCCGAGCGCAAGGCGCTTCGCGCCGCAATCGAGGCAGCCTATGCCGGCTTTGCCCATCCGGCGGTGACGCCGCTCGTTGCAGATCGGCGACAATCTCTTTCTTCTCGAACTTTTTCACGGGCCGACGCTGGCTTTCAAAGATCTTGCCATGCAGCTCCTGAGCCGGCTGATGCGACAGGTCCTCGCCGCGCGCGGCAAACGCGCGACGATCGTGGGAGCGACCTCGGGCGATACCGGCGCCGCCGCTATCGCAGCTTTCCGCGACATCGCCGAGGTCGATTTGTTCATCCTTTACCCGCAGGGCCGCGTCTCGGACGTGCAGCGCCGGCAGATGACCACATTTGCGGCCGAGAATGTCCATGTCGTCGCGCTCGACGGGACCTTCGATGATGCCCAAGCGCTGGTGAAGGCGCTTTTCGCGAATAAGAGGCTGCGCGACGAATTCTCGCTCTCCGGCGTGAATTCGATCAATTGGGCGCGGGTGGTGGCGCAAGCGGTCTATTATTTTACCAGCCGCTGTCGCGCTCGGCGCCCCGTACCGGGCGGTCTCCTTTGCGGTGCCGACCGGCAATTTCGGCGACATTCTGGCCGGCTGGATCGCCAAAAGGATGGGCCTGCCCATCGAGCGGCTCGTCATTGCGACCAACGCCAACGATATTCTTGTCCGCGCGCTTGCAACCGGGCGTTACGCGACCGGGCAGGTCGAGGCCACACAATCGCCCTCAATGGACATTCAGGTATCCTCAAATTTCGAACGGCTTCTTTTCGAGGCCTATGGGCGCGACGCGGCGGCAATCCGCCGCCTGATGAGTGCGTTTGCAACAGGCCGGCGGCTTCAGCATCGATCCCGAGCCGCTCGCGGCGATTCGCGCCGAATTCGATGCGGTGCGGATCGGGGAGGCGGAAACGACCGAGGAGATCGCGCGGGTGTGGCGCGAGACGCAGAAGCTCATCGATCCGCATACGGCGGTTGGCGTCGGCGCGGCGCGCGTCGCGCTGGCGGCGCGCCCGGATGTTCCGATGGTCGTGCTCGGCACCGCGCATCCGGCAAAATTTCCTGCCGCGATCGAACGGGCGACGGGCATTACACCCACACCGCCGCGGCAACTCGCCGATGTCTTCGCACGTGCCGAACACTATGACGTGCTGGCGAACGACGCCGCCGGCCTCGAGGCCTATATCCGTCAACGCCTGCGCAGCTCAAAGCGGGCGGCGTCATGAGCGTCGAGATCACCACGCTGCCGTCCGGCCTGCGGATCGTCACCGATCGCATGGACCATCTCGAGACGGTGTCGCTCGGTGTTTGGGTCGCGGCCGGCTCGCGGCATGAGCGGCCGCGCGAACGCGGGCTTTCGCATCTTTTGGAGCATATGGCCTTCAAGGGCACGCGGCGGCGCTCGGCGCGCGATATCGCCGAGGAGATCGAGACCGCGGGCGGCGATCTCAATGCGGCGACGAGCGTCGAACAGACGGCCTATTATGCGCATGTGCTCGCCGGAGACACCCGGCTGGCGCTCGATATTCTCGCCGATATATTGACCGACAGCACGTTCGACACGCAGGAGCTCGAACGCGAGAAAGGCGTCATCCTGCAAGAGATCAGCGCCGTCGAAGACACGCCTGACGATCTCGTCTTCGACCTCTTCAACGCCGCGGCCTTTCCGGAGCAGCCGATCGGCTCGCCCATCCTGGGCACGCCCGAACACGTTCGCGCCTTCGATCGGTCCATGATCTCCGCCTATCTCGAAAACCATTATCGCAGCGGTGCGACCACGATCGGCGCGGCAGGCGCGGTCGATCACGCCGAGATCGTCGATGCCGCCGCTGCGAGTTTCGCCAATCTGCCCGGCCATGCCGCCGGCAGCGTCGCTCCCGCCCGCTATGTCGGCGGCGAAAAGCGAGCCAAACGAAAGCTCGAACAGGCGCATGTCGTCATCGGCTTCAAAGGCCTCGCCTATACCGACCCCACCTATTACGCGCTGCATGTCTTCGCCAATGCGGTGGGCGGCGGCATGTCATCGCGGCTCTTTCAAGAAGTGCGCGAGAAACGCGGCCTTGCTTATGCGATCAACGCCTTTCATTGGAGCTATTCGGATACCGGTCTCTTCGGCTTCTATGCCGCGACGGGTCAGCAACAGGTCGCCGAACTGATGCCGGTCGCGCTCGATTGCGTTGCCGCCGCAGCGCATGATCTCTCCGATGCCGAACTGCAACGCGCCAAGGCGCAGATGAAAGTCTCGATTCTGACCGCGCTCGAATTGCCGACCGCGCGCGCCGAGCAGATTGCGCGGCAGATGCTGGCTTTCGGCCGCGTGCTGAGCCGGGAGGAAATCGTCGAGAAGATCGATCTCTTGTCTGTCGCGGCGGTTCGCGACGCGGGAACCGCCGCGTTGCGCTCGTCTCCGACGGTTGCGGCGATCGGCCCGATCGCTAAAGTCTATGCGCCGGACCGAGTCAGAGAGCGGCTGGGTTCACTGTGAGGGGAGGACGGCTTGGCTCTGTTCCGTATCGGTCCGCCGAACGATATCGCCAATTTCGTGCGCGGCGACGGCATCTATCTGCGACCGCCCGAGATGCGCGATTACGAAGCCTGGGCCGATTTGCGCGAAAACAGCCGCGCTTTCCTCATGCCGTGGGAGCCGACTTGGCCGGGCGACGACTTGACCCGCACCGCGTTCCGCCGCAGGCTGCGCCGCCACGTGCAGGAGATCACGGAAGATCAAGCCTATCCCTTTCTCATCTTCCGCGAAAGCGACGACGTGCTGGTCGGCGGACTGACGCTCGGGCAGATCAAGCGTGGCGTCGCCCAATCGGCGACGCTTGGTTATTGGATGGGCTTGCCCTTTGCCGGAAAGGGTCTGATGTCGCGTTCGGTCCGCGCGATGACGGGCTTCGCCTTCACGAGTTTGCGCCTGCATCGCATAGAGGCGGCTTGTTTGCCCCATAATGAGGCATCGATAAAATTGCTGGAGCGCAACGGTTTCAAAAAGGAAGGGTTGGCGCGCGCTTATCTGCGGATCAACGGTCTTTGGCAAGACCATTTCCTTTACGCGCTTCTCGAGACGGACCCGCTTCCCTTGCGGGTTTGCCGGCGCGATCGTGCCTGAGCGGAGCACAATGTCAGTCCTTCTCGCACGGACAATCTGGCGGCGGATGTTGCTGGCGCTCATTCTTGTTGGAGCGGGTACCGTTCCGGCAGCAGCGATCCAATCCGTGCGCATTCCGCTCGACGCCGCCGCCATCGATCTCACCAAGGCGATCGAAAGCTACAGTTCGCAAGGCGACCGGCTTCTCGTTTCGACGGCGCCGGGTTCCGACGGGATCGTCCGCCGCATCGAGGTTCAGGCGCGGGAGGCCGGGACGCATCCGAGCTGGATCGTTTTCGCGCTCACCAATGATACGGATGAGCAGCTCGAACGGCTCGTCGTCGCGCCGCATTTTCGCCTGGTCGGATCGGGTTTGATCTGGCCCGATCTGGGCGCCTCGCGCATCTCGGCGATTACCGCGAGCCAGAGCTTCCCGCCGGAGCGCGAAGAAAGCGCCGACGCCGACGTTTTTCGGCTGACGCTCGATCCGGGCACGACGGTGACCTATGTCGCCGAATTGCGTGCCTCCAGCTTGCCGCAGCTCTATCTGTGGGAACCGGATGCGTACAAGGACAAGCTCACGAGCCTCGCCCTCTATAAGGGAATCGTCATCGGCGTCGCCGGGCTGCTGGCGCTGTTTCTGACCATCGTCTTCGTCGTCAAGGGCGCGGTGATCTTTCCCGCCGCCGCGGCGCTTGCCTGGGCGGTGCTCGGCTATGTCTGCATCGACTTCGGCTTCTGGGACAAGATCTTCGATACGTCGCCGCAGACCGACCAGATCTGGCGCGCCGGCGCCGAGACCGCGCTGGCGGCGACCCTGCTCGTCTTTCTTTTCGCCTATCTCAACCTCAACCGATGGCATGTGCGCGCCTCGCGCGTCGCGATCGGTTGGCTCCTGTTTCTCGTCGCGCTGATCGGGCTCGCGATCTATCGACGCGCCGGTCGCAGCCGGCGTTGCGCGCATTTCGCTGGCGACAATTGCCGGGGTCGGCTTCATCCTCGTGCTCTATCTCTCGACGCATGGCTATGACCGCGCCGTGATGCTGATCCCGACATGGTTTCTGCTGCTCGTCTGGATTGTCGCCGCGGCCTTCACGGTGACCGGCTCGCTCACCAACGATCTCGTCTCGCCGGCGCTCATCGGCGGCCTCGTCCTGATCGTCATGCTGATCGGCTTCACCGTCATGCAAAACGCCTTCGCCGGCAGCGGCCTCGCGCATGGCGCCATCAGCGATGCCGAGCGCAAGGCGCTGGCGCTCACCGGCTGCGGCGACATTATCTTCGATTGGGACGTGCCATCCGACCGCGTCTATGTGAGTCCGGAGGTCGAAATGCAACTCGGCCTCGCCCGCGGCGCGCTCGAAGGCGCGGCGTCCGCTTGGCTCGACCTTCTTCATCCTTTCGAGCGCGACCGCTATCGCGCTTGTCTCGACACGATGCTCGAGCAGAGGCGCGGGCGGATCAATCAGGAATTCCGCCTGCGTGCCGCCGACGGACATTACTTCTGGTTTCACCTCAAGGCGCGGCCGGTCATCGGCCCGGACGGCGAGGTGATCCGCGTCATCGGCACGCTCGCCGACGTGACCGAGAACAAGATGGCCGAGACGCGGCTCTTGCACGACGCGGTCCACGACAATTTGACCGGCCTGCCCAACCGCGAACTGTTCTTCGATCGGCTCGAGGCCGCGCTTCTCCTTTCCCAGACCGACACGAACATTCGTCCGACCGTCATCTGCATCGATATAGACAGGTTCAAGCAGATCAACGAAACGATCGGCTTCTCGGCGGGCGATTCGATTCTGCTCACGGTCGCCCGCAGGCTCGGGCGCATTCTCAAGCCGCAAGATTGCCTGACGCGAATCTGCGACGACCAGTTCGCCGCCATCGTCATCTCCGAGGTCCAGACCGATCACATCATCTCCGTTGCCAATGTGGTGCGGCGCGCGGTCTCGACCCCGGTCACGTTCGGAGAGAACGAAGTCCCGCTATCGGCCTCGATCGGCCTTGCCCTCTACGATCAGCAGTTGCACGCCAAGCGCGAAGACATGCTGAACGACGCCGAAATCGCGGTTCGCCACGCCAAGCGGATGGGCGGCAACCGCATCGAGGTGTTTCGGCCGTCGATGCGCACCTTGCGGGCCGATCGGTTGACGCTGGAATCAGATTTGCGCCGGGCCCTCGATCGCGGCGAAATGAACATCCTGTTTCAGCCGATCATCCGGCTCGAAGACCGCACCGTTGCCGGGTTCGAGGCGCTACTGCGATGGGACCATCCCAAGCTTGGGCGGCTGGGTCCCGCGGAATTCATTCCCGTCGCCGAGGAGACGGGCAGCATCATCGATCTCGGCATTTTCGCGATGGAGCGCACCGCCCGGGAGCTTTCCGCTTGGCAGCGCGCGCTCGACGTCGATCCGCCGCTGTTTGCAAGCGTCAACATCTCCTCGCGGCAATTGTTGCGCCACGATCTCCTCCAGGACGTGAAGACGGTACTCTCGCGCTGGGAGGTGGCGCGCGGCACGCTGAAACTCGAACTCACCGAAAGCCTCGTGATGGAGAACCCTGAATATGCGGCGCAGATGCTTGCCCATATCCACGAGCTCGGCGCCGGGCTTTCGCTCGACGATTTTGGCACCGGCTATTCGTCGCTCGCCTATCTTCAGCGTTTCCCCTTCGATACGATCAAGATCGACCGCTCGTTCGTTCGGCACAACGGCAAAGGCGCGCGGCCGGTCATCTTGCGCTCGATCGTCACCTTGGCGCATGATCTCGAGATGAGCGTCGTCGCCGAGGGCGCGGAATCGGAGTCCGATGCGATCGAACTCTATCAGCTCGGCTGTGAATACGCGCAGGGCTACGCCTTCGGCCATCCGATGAGCGCAACGGATGCGCGCAAGCTCGTCGGCGCAGCCTCGATTGCGGCATAATGCAGTCCGATGATCACGCGTGGCCGGCTTCGGCCGATAGAAAGCCCGGATCTATCCCGAGCTTGCGCAAGGCGCGCTCGTATTTCGATTCGAGCGGCGTATCGAAGATGAGCGAAGCGTCCGCCGGGCAGGTGAGCCAGCCGTTGTGCTGCATTTCGTCTTCCAGTTGGCCCGGCGACCAGCCGGCATAGCCGAGCGCCAGGACGGCGCGGTCCGGCCCGGCGCCATGCGCGATGGCGCGCAGGATATCGATCGTGGCGGTGAGCGAAACGCCGGCATCGATCGGCAAGGTCGAATTATCGATGTAGAAATCGTTCGAATGAAGTACGAAGCCGCGGCCGGTCTCCACCGGGCCGCCCTTCAGGACCGGAACGGCGCCGGCCTGTGCGGGCAGTCTTATGGCCTCGTCCGGCGCGATCACCTCGAGCTGAACCAAAAGCTCTGAAAAGTTCAGGCTGGGGGCGCGGCGGTTGATGATGATTCCCATCGCGCCCTCGTCCGAATGGGCGCAGAGATAGACGACGCAGCGGGCGAACCGGTCATCCGTCATGCCGGGCATGGCGAGCAGCAACTGGCCATCGAGATAGCCGTTGCCTTTACCCTTGTACTTCATGCTTGCCATCATTCGTGCCGTATTCAGTATAAGATCAGCCTCGGGTAGCCAAATCCCAGATTTTAGCTCATGCGAAGCGTGAAGGACGCATCGTTGGCAAAGATGCTTTCAGGCAAGACTTGTTCGCTTCGCGGTGATCCCATGTTGGCGCAGCCGCGCCCGTTTGGCCATCTTCTTTTTGGGCGCCGTCTCTGCCTTGCAATCGCGCTCGGCCTTTACGCGCTGCCCGCGAAGTCCGATCCTTTTGCCAGCCCCTGGTCGGGGCAGAGCGGAGACGAGGCGCAAATGCGGCTTATCGCCGCCGGAGGAGACCAGCGCGTTTACGAGGCCGCGGCGGAGATAAGGCTTCGCCCGACCGCTATCACCTATTGGCGCGAGCCGGGCGACGCTGGCGTGCCGCCTAAATTTTCCGTGAACGGGTCGGAGAATGTGGCAACGGCGCAGGTTCTCTTTCCGGCCCCGCAGCGCATCGGCGAACAGGGCATCGAGGCCTTCGGCTATCGTGGCGGCGTCACATTCCCGATCCATGTCGCACCGCGGGATGTGAATGCGCCGGTGCATCTTCGGCTGACGGTCAATTACGCCGTTTGCGACAACATCTGCCTGCCGGTGGAGAGCAGCGCCGAACTGATTTTGCCCAAGGGCGCCGACAGCCCGGAAAAAGGCAAAGTCGCAGCGGCCGAAGCCCTCGTGCCTTTGCCGCTGGCGCCCAAAGACATCGCTGAAAAAATCGCGATTGCGGTGGAAAATGCGGCGGCCAATCCGACTTGGCTGCTCAGGTGGAAGGGCGATTTTTCGCCGGCCGATCTTTTTGCCGAAGCGCCCGAGGGCTGGGCCTTCGAGACACATCGCCAAGCCGACGGGCTCTTTTCCATTGTCGCCGTCGAACGGCCGCTCTCTGGCGCGGCCTCACGGGTGCCGGTGAGATTGACGCTGACCGGACCGCGGACGGCCTATGACTTTTCGACCGAGCTTGAAATTCCGGGCAAGCCCGCCTCGGCTCCGCAGGCGGAGCCCTCGAACGCAAGCAAATGAGCGGGCCGGCATTCTCATGCATCCGTCTTTTGCTCACGTTGGGGCGGCAAACATGATGCAAGCGGCAGAGATCAGAGTAGTGCGCGAGACGCCAGCGCGATTCGAACCAGCCTCGATGCGCGCCGCGCCATGACCCGCGCCCGGCCGACCTCCGCGCACGAACCGACAAGCGCGCCGATTGCGCGTGAAGCGGCCGCCCAGTTGCGGCAGGTCGCCCGTGAAGCCGCGCATTGCGAGCGCTGTCCGCTTTACCGGGACGCGACGCAAACCGTATTTGGCGAAGGCCCGATCGGGGCGCTGATCATGTTGGTCGGCGAGCAGCCGGGCGATCAGGAAGACCGCGTTGGCCGGCCCTTTGTCGGACCCGCCGGAGGCATTCTCGATCAAGCGCTCGCGCAAGTGGGACTCGACCGCCGCTCGACTTATGTGACCAATGCGGTGAAGCACTTCAAACACGAGCAGCGCGGCAAGCGCCGGCTCCACAAACATCCAAACCGCGGCGAGGTGAAGGCCTGCCGCTGGTGGCTCGATTGGGAACTCGCGCTGGTCCGGCCAAGGCTTGTTGTCGCGCTCGGCGCCATTGCCGCGCATGGAATCCTGGAGCGGCCGATCGTGCTGGCGCGAACGCGCGGCCAAGCTTTCACGCTGGCGGATGGTCGCCGCGTCCTCGCAACAATTCATCCTTCGGCAATCCTGCGCATGCCGGACGAGGCCGCGCGACATCAGGCCTTCGCCGGATTTGTCGACGACTTGAGGGAGGCGGCCAGGATCGCGGAATCGCTCGGGTAACGCGGGCAACGAAGACCGGCTCCGAGCCGCTCATGCGCTCATGCGCGATGGCATGTCAGCGTCGGCCATGCGCGGCCTCGCCGCCGCGGTGGCCAGCTTCCGAGGCGCGTTGTGGATCATTGGCAAAATTGCCGCCCGAGGCGTGCCCGCCTTTTCTCCCGGCTTCCGAGGCGCGTTGCGGATCATTGGCGAAGTTGCCGCCCGAGGCATGACCGCCCTTCTTGCCGGCTTGCGAGGCAAGCTCATGGTCTTGCGAGAAGCTGCGCTTCTCGCCGGGCACGCTGGCGCCGCCCTTGCGGCCTGCCTCGGCGGCCAATTCATGGTTTTTCGAGAAACTGCGCTCGTCAGCCGGAACGCTGGCTCCCCCTTTGCGGGCGATCTCGCGCTGCTTGTCCTCATCCATGGAGGCAAATCCACGATTCGAGGTGGTCCGCTCGTTAGCCATCATCATTCTCCTAAACTGTTCAGTTCATCCTGGGGCAGTGCCGCGCGACCGGCTCTTGGCAACCCCGAAGCGATGGACGTTGTTCCGACAAAAGATGGCGCAATTCTGTGGAGTCACGGGGAATTGTAAAGTTAAATGACATTAATCTCGGATAGATTGTAAAGTCATAGGCTCGCTTCCCACTATATCAGCGCCTTATCCTAGGACTAAACTGTGCAGCGTTCTTGCGGACGTTGCGGCGGGCGAGGGATATAGTTTCTCTTGCGCCGAGAGTTCATCAAATTTGCGTGGGGGCATGGACATATTCCTGTCGAGTTCGCATCGGCCGCGCGTTGACGCGCCGCAAGCAAGCGACCTCCGCGGCGCCACGATTGCGGTCATGCACACTACGAGGTCTCCCGGCTGTCGCGGGCATTGACGCGGTCAAAAGACCGGGCGGCCAGACGTTGGCGCGGAGCGCGAAGCCGATGCGGCGCTCCGATTTTTTGGCGCTCAGGCGGCGCATTCGCGCGCATTGACGGGCGCGCGGGGCGCCAATAAGGAAAAACGAAAGCGGAAAAGGAGAAGACGCCCGTGTCAGACAAGCCTTACAATATTGTTTTCCTCGACCGCGCGACGATCGGCGTCTCGGTGCGGGAGCCGAAATTCTCACACACCTATAAAGAATATCAGGAAACCTCGCCCGATGAGGTCGTCGAACGTCTGGCCGGCGCCGAGATCGCGATCATCAACAAGGTGCCGATGCGGGCGCCGAGTCTCGAAAAGCTACCCAAGCTGAAACTCATCGCAGTCGCCGCCACCGGCACCGACTGTGTCGATAAGGCCTATTGCAAGGCGCATGGCATCACGGTCTCCAATATCCGAAATTACGCGGTCAATACGGTACCGGAACACACACTGGCGCTGATCTTCGCACTGCGTCGCAACCTCTTTCCCTATGTGCTCGACGTGCGGCGCGGCAAGTGGCAGACGATCGATCAGTTCTGCTACTTCGATCATCCGATCCATGATATTTCCGGCTCGACGCTCGGCCTCGTCGGATTCGGGGCGCTCGGCAAGTCGGTCGCCAGCCGGGCCGAGGCGCTCGGCATGAAGGTGATCGCGACCGACGTCTTCGACTTTCCCGGCAAGGTCGATCTCGACACGGTACTCGCCCAAAGCGATGTCATTTCCCTCCATTGTCCCTTGACGGAGACGACGCGCAACATGATCGGCGCGGCCGAATTCAAGAAAATGAAGAAGGACGCAATCCTCATCAACACCGCGCGGGGCGGCCTCGTCGACGAGAAGGCCTTGGTCGAGGCGCTGAAGCGCGGCGAGATCGCAGGCGCGGGTTTCGATGTCCTCACCGTCGAGCCGCCGAAGAACGGCAATGTTCTGCTCGAAGCAAACCTGCCCAATCTGATCATTACCCCGCATGTTGCCTGGGCGAGCGTCGAGGCGATGACCGGGCTCGCCAACCAGCTCGTCGACAATATCGAGGCCTGGGTCGCGGGCAAGCCGCGCAATGTCGTGCTGGACTAGCCGGCCTCACGGCACTCTCCGCTGACCGACCGATCGTGCCACCAACTCGCGCGACGCCGACCACGCGGCACCGTGGAGCTGAAGTTCCAGGTTAACTCAATCGGCGAAGCCGCGGCTTCAACTGCACGTGCGCAATGGAACGAATTTTGGCCTGCCGCGTATCACATGCGGCATTTCCGCCATTCGCATTGCGCTGGAAGTCGCCTCACGCCCCGAGCTCCATGTCGAACATTGTCAGGGCAACCGGTGCGTCGGCGCTTTCGGCTGGAATGTAAGGAGACTTGAGAATGTCACGCGAAACATTGAAGAACACGGCGTGCTTCGCCCTGGCAGCTGCCTTCGCCGTTGCCATGGCAGGTGCGGCCTCGGCCGCGCCCATCCATCATGTCCACCATTACGCTTATCGTCACTACGCTTATCATCACTACTATCGCCACTATGGCTTTAACCCCGTCGGGGCTGCGGTTGGCACCGCGGCTGCCGTCGTCGGCGGCGCCGCCGCTGCCGCATCCGGCTATCCTTATGGCTACGGCTACGGGCCATGGCCCTATTACAGCTACGGTTACGGACCGGGGCCCTATTATGGTGGCTACGGATATTGGTGAGGCCTCGGAAGCGTGATCGCATCAAATTGCGATCACGCTTCTCAGCTCAAGCGAGCTTGTTTTCGACCACGATCCGCACGAGATCGAGCGGCGTGCGCGCGCCGAGCTTGCGTTTCAAGATCGCGCAGCTGTTGGCGACGGTCTTATAGGACACGTTGATCACGCCGGCGATCTCGGCCATGCTCTTGCCGCTGCGCAGAAGTCGCAGAATCTCGAGTTCGCGCGAATTGAGCGCGTTGAGGAAATTGCCGCGCCGGCCCGGATCGAGAAATGCGAGCCTCTGCGCCATCTCCGGCAAAAGGAACGTCTGACCGTCTGCGACCGCCCGGATCGCTCCGACGAACCGAACCGGATCCTCGCATTTCCCGATATAGCCCTTGGCCCCATTCTCGATCGCGCGGGCGGCGAAAATCGGGTCATCGTTCATCGAGAAAACGATGATGCGCGCCTGCGGATCATATTGCAGAATCCGCCGCGTCAGCGAAAAGCCCGACATGCCCGGAAGATTGATGTCGATCACCACGACGTCGGGGCGGGCGCTGACATAGCGCTCATAGGCATCTTCGGCGTCGAGCGCGTCGGACACTTCGATGTCATCATGGGGGGAGAGCATGGCCCGGCAGCCCGAAATGATCACCGGATGATCGTCGACAACGAGAACTTGCATACGTCTTTCCCGAGTGGTTGGCTGCCTCGAGCCATTGTCGCGGCGGTCCCGTCCATGTCAATAAGTCATTGCAATCAAAGAGCTGACAGGCATCGCCGCGGTGCCTCGATTGCGATATGTTCCCGGCGGCGTTTGGATTTGTTCATGCAACAGGCATGGCTTTGCGCCGAGGACAGGGTGGAAGCGGGGCGGCAAGCTCATTAAAGTCGCGCCATCGGAGGCGCTGATGATGCGATCACTTTCCTTGCGGGCGCGCTTGAATCTCTTGCTCGGCGCGCTGCTCTTGCTTTCGCTTCTGGCCAATATCGCCTTCATTGCCTGGAACGCCGGTCCCCGGGTGCGCTCGGAAAGCGAGACCGATGCGCGTCTGTCGCGCGAACTCATCGAGACGGCGCTGGCGAGCTTGCAGGAGACGCCCGATCCGGGCCCACCCCTGCGGCGGCTGCTCATGGACTTGCAGAACCTGCGGCACGTGCGGATCTTTGTGGCGGCCAACGAAGCCGAAGCCCAGTCGATGCCGATTGTCACTTACCTGAACCCGAATGGTCCGCCGCTCTGGTTCGTGCGGCTTTTCGAACCGCGACCGAGCTTGACGATCGTTCCCGCCTCCATCCACGGCCGCAATTTCGGCGATGTGGTGATCGCCGCCGATCCGACCGACGAGGTCGCCGAAATATGGGCCGAGGTCTGTTCGATCGTGCTCACCGCATGCATATTCGCCGCTTGCGTATTGGCCGTCATTCTCCTCCTTGTCGGGCGCGCGCTGAAGCCGCTTACGGATGTCGGCGATGCGATCACGCGGCTCGCCGGCGGCGATACCGGCATCAAGCTCGTCCCACGCGGCCCGCCGGAGTTCATCGACATTTCCGAGAAGCTCAACGGACTCGCCGTCAATCTCGCCACGGTCAATGCGGAGAACACCCGCCTCGTCCAACAGATTATGAAGGTACAGGAGGAGGAGCGGGCCCAGATCGCTCGCGATCTGCATGACGAAATGGGGCCGCATCTCTTCTGCATACGCGCCAATGTGAGCGCGCTCTGCGAGAAGATGCCGGAGCCGGGCCAAGTCGGCCAAACTGTCGTGGCGATCGGCGAACAGGCCGAGGCGATCCAGACGCTGCTCAGGCGCTTGCTGCAGCGCCTGCGACCCGCCGGGCTCGGGGAACTCGGGCTCGCCGAGGCTCTGCGCGCGCTCGTCGGTTCCTGGCGCTCGGCGCATCCCGAAATCCAGATTTCGCTCAGCACGTCGGATGACTTTACCTCGATCGATGAGAACATCGGTTTGGCGATCTACCGCGTCGTTCAGGAAGGCCTCACCAATGTCTTCCGACATGCCGGTGCAACCAAAGCCAGCGTCGGTGTGGATTACGTAACATGCGATCCCGAGTGCGGAGGCGGCGCGGGGCTGCGTGCAAGGGTCGAAGACAATGGAATTGGGGTGCCGGAAAAATTCGAAAAAGGTCTGGGGCTGACCGGCATGAGCGAACGCGTACGGGCTTGCGGGGGGCGCCTCAAAATCGTCCCGCGCGCGGGGAAGGGAACGCTCATCGAGGCCGTTCTGCCCCTGGTCCCCGAGCCTGCCTTGGAATCCGCCTGAACCCGGCAATCGCTGCCGAGGAGATAGCAAGCGGGAGTTTTTCCCGCCGCGGCTCCTCGAAAAGTTACGGCTCAGAGCGCCGGAATATTTCCGGTATTGCCGACCGAAATTTGAAATTCAGCTTTTCGCGGCAGCGAATTATGTTGAGCGCTTCTTTCCGGGCTTGGCCGCGCCAGCCGCCTTGCTCGCCGGAGCGAAGGAGACGAGCTTGCCTTCTCTCATCAAAACAACCTGGGTCACGCTCGAATTCGGCAATCATGAATATGACCATGTCCACGGCTATGATCATGTCGTCAATATCGCTACCGACGTGGTCCTCGGTCCCAACGAGCCCGGCTATGATCTTGAAAAGTTCAGCGCGCTTATGGGGGAGGTCAGACCCTATTTGCGGCGCTATGACAAAGTCAATGTGATCAGCGGAATAGCCGATCAGACGGGGAAGCAGCGGGTCAGACGGATGCGAGCCGATTCCGCAACCGACAAGCGCTGCCTCGATCTCCCGGCAGCCAAATCGAAGCAATTTGTGTAATGCCCCGAGGCGCTGTGGCCGGCCGCCCAATTCTCCAGCTCGTCATTTGCGGACGGAGCCGGCCTGCTTATTTCAATAGCCGCTCAAGAGCGCGCCCAGCCTTGGTTCTCAGTTCCGTAGCGGTGAGAGTGCCGTCACTGTCCCTGTCGGCAGCGTTGAACAGGTCTTCGACGAGTGCGAGATATTCGTCTTTCGTCAGCGTCGTGTCGCGATCGGCGTCGGCGGCCTTCAACTCGGACTGACTTACACGGCCCGCCGCTTCCTTGAAATCGAGGGTGGAATCCTTGTCCTCGTCGAGCTTGTCGAAAGCTGCGCTCGCCGCCGCCCTCGCTTCGGCGAGGCTCAACGTGCCGTCCTTGTCGGTATCGGCGCCGGTGAGGGCAGGGGCTGCTGACGCATTTGTCGCGGGCAAGGCCAGCGGCGAGAGCAAGATGCCGAGAATGCCGAAAATCGCGAACGTCTTGTGAGTCGCCATGAAGTCTCCGTCTGCCGAATTGTCCGCGCGAACTTGGTTCGATGATGTGGTGAGGCCCCAGCGTCGGTAGACGCATCGTCCTGCAAGGCCAATGAGAATAAGTTCCGAGGCGGATTGCCGAATCTTCCCGAGCCGCCGGGGGCGCCTAGAGGGCCGCGCGATTCAGCCGGTCGAGAGCGCCTTGCAAGATGTAAGCGGCCGCCATTCGGTCGACCACTTCGGCGCGTTTGGCGCGCGACACATCCTGCGCGATCAATGCGCGGGTGACGGCGGCAGTTGACAGCCTCTCGTCCCAGAAGACGCAAGGGATCGCCGCGCGCGCGCTGAGATTGCGGGCGAAGGCGCGCGTTGCCTGGACGCGCGGGCCTTCGCTCCCGTCCATGTTGAGCGGCAATCCTATGACGAAGGCGGCGACATCGAATTGCTTCGCCCGCGCCAGCAATTTCGCCGCATCGGCGGAGAATTTGCCGCGCTTCAGCGTTTCCAAAGGCGTTGCCAGGCGCCGCTCGACATCGGAGAGCGCCAGGCCGATCGTCTTCGTGCCGAGGTCGATGCCCATCAGTCGCCGGACGCCGCCGAGACGCTTGGCCAGATCCTCGATTTGGGCCAGCTCCATGCTCTTGCCTCGGTTCAAAAGGCCGTTCGGTTCATGCGGCGGCGGCCGGTCGCGGCCGCGCTCGGCGGATGGCACCGGGGCTCTTGCCGCAGCGAGCTTTTCTCGCCATCTTCCCAGCCTGCAAGAAGAGGGACAGCATGAAACTCATCTGGCTCGGCCATTCGGCCTTTCGTATCGAGACCGGCGCCGCGATCATCATCATCGATCCATTCCTGCGCGGCAATCCGAAATTCACGCTCGATTTTGCCGCCGCGACCGCCGGGGCGACCCATATCCTCTTGACCCACGGCCATGACGATCATGTCGGCGACACGCTCGATATCGCCAAGGCAAGCGGGGCCGAGGTCATTTCCAATTTCGAGATCTGCATGTATCTCGCCGCGCAAGGCGTTGCCAAGATCAGTCCCGGCAATACCGGCGGGACGATCGGCTGCGGCGACTTCAGCGTGAGCTTCACCCAGGCCCTGCATTCCTCGAGCACGATCGTCGACGGCCGCTTTGTCTATCTCGGCAATCCCATGGGGATCGTCGTGACGCCGCGCCAGGGGCCGACGCTTTATCATATGGGCGATACCGAGATTTTCTCCGACATGGCGCTCGTCAATGAGTTGCATCAGCCCAAGATCGGGCTGGTGCCGGTCGGCGACCGGTTCACCATGGGCGGCAAAACGGCGGCCGACGCGGTCAAGCGCTATTTTGCCTTCGATATTGTGGTGCCCTGTCACTACGGCACGTTCGATCTCCTCGCGCAGGACCCGAGCGAATTCGTCATGGCCGTGGGCGCGAAGCCGAAGGTCATCGTGCCGCAGATCGGCGAGGCGATGGTGTTTTGAGGGCGCGAAGCGACGCTGATGGATGGGGTTGCCCAACCCGTCAGCGAAACTGTGCTTCGCGGACACCCTCCCCGTTCGGGGAGGGATCCGTGCGCTCATTGCCCCGCCGGGCGGGCGGATGTATAGGCTCGCTCCTGCTTTCCCAAGCCCGAGAGTGCCCCATGTCCGTCGATCAGGCGACTGTGCGCCGCATCGCCCATCTTGCCCGCATCAAGCTCGCGGAAGACGAAGTGCCGCATCTGGCCGAAGAGCTCAATGCCATCCTCGCCTTCGTCGAAGAGCTTACCGCCGTCGATGTCGAAGGCGTCGAGCCGATGACCTCGGTCATGCCGATGCGGATGAAAGAGCGCCCCGATGTCGTCACCGACGGCAATATTGCCGATGAGATCGTCGCCAATGCGCCGGCGACAGAGGATCATTATTTCGTCGTGCCGAAGGTCGTGGAATAGGGGCACTCGGGCCTCGCACCTTCAATCCTTAGTGAGAAGCGATTGACCGAACTGACCGAACTCACCCTTTCCGCGGCGCGCGATGCTCTGGCGAAGCGGCAAGTCTCCGCCGTCGAACTCGCCAAAGCCCATATCGCGGCGATCGAGGCGGCGCGGGTGTTGAATTGCTTCATCACCGAGACGCCGGAGGGGGCGCTCGCCGCCGCCGCCGCCGCGGATGCGCGGCTCAAGCTGGGCGAAGCCCGTCCACTCGAAGGAATTCCGCTCGGCATCAAGGACCTTTATTGCACCAAGGGCGTGCCGACGTCGGCGGCGAGCCACATCCTCGAAAATTTCGTGCCGACCTATGAATCGACCGTCACCGCCAATCTCTGGCGCGATGGCGCGCTCATGCTCGGCAAGCTCAATCTCGATGAATTCGCCATGGGCTCATCGAACGAGACCTCTTATTTCGGGCCGGTGATCTCGCCCTGGCGGCGCCCGGGTTCGAACGTCAAGCTCGTTCCCGGCGGCTCGTCGGGCGGCTCCGCGGCGGCGGTTGCGGCGCGGCTCTGCTACGGGGCGACGGCGACCGACACCGGCGGCTCGATCCGCCAGCCGGCCGCCTTCACCGGCACGGTCGGGATCAAGCCGACCTATGGGCGCTGCTCGCGTTGGGGGATCGTCGCCTTTGCCTCATCGCTCGACCAGGCGGGCCCGATCGCCCGGAGCGTGCGCGATGCCGCGATCTTGCTTCGATCCATGGCCGGACACGACCCAAAGGATGCGACCTCGGTCGATCGGCCGGTGCCGGATTACGCGGCCGCGGTCGGCACATCGATCAAAGGCAAAGCAATCGGCATTCCGAAGGAATATCGGCTCGAGGGCATGCCCAGCGAGCTCGACCGGCTCTGGAACGACGGCGTCGCTTGGCTGAAAGCGGCAGGCGCCAAGATCGTCGAGATCTCCCTGCCGCACACGCGCTACGCGCTGCCCGCCTATTATATTGTGGCGCCGGCCGAGGCCTCGTCCAATCTCGCCCGCTATGACGGCGTGCGCTATGGCTTGCGCGTTCCGGGCAAGGACGTGATCGATCTCTACGAGAAGACCCGCGCGGCGGGCTTCGGCAAGGAGGTGCGCCGCCGCATCATGATCGGCACTTATGTGCTCTCGGCCGGCTATTACGATGCCTATTATGTCCGGGCACAGAAGATCAGAACCTTGATCAAGCGCGATTTCGAGACGGCCTTCGGAGCCGGCGTCGATGCGATCCTGACGCCGGCGACGCCGTCGGCCGCCTTCGGGCTGGGCGAAAAGGGATCTGCCGACCCGGTCGAAATGTATTTGAACGACGTTTTTACGGTGACGGTGAACATGGCGGGCCTGCCGGGCATCGCGGTGCCGGCCGGATCTTCCTCCGAAGGCTTGCCGCTCGCTTTGCAACTGATCGGTCGGGCCTTCGAAGAGGAGAGCTTGTTCGCGCTCGCCTCGGTGATCGAGGAGGCCGCCCCGAAGATCGCGGCGCCGCCGAAATGGTGGGTGTGATCATGCGATCGGGCCGTCGATTGATCGGTTGTTTGATCTTCGCCTATGCCGGCGTCGGCATTGCCCATGCGCAGGAGGCGCCGACCGCCGCAGATCGCAGTGTGATCGACGCCTGCCTAGCGAATGCGAAGAAGACGAAGGCTTTGCCGGAGAGCTGTATCGGCGCGGTGCAGAAGCCCTGCCTCGATGCGCCCGATGGCCAATCGACGTTCGGCATGAAGGACTGCTCCAACCGCGAAACAGCCGTATGGGACGAGCGGCTCGACAAGGCATATAAAGCCTTCCTCGATCAGAACGGCGATATCGATGCCGTGCGCGACGGCAAAAAGGTCGAGGGAGCCGACCTGATCCGCGACGCGGAGCGCGCCTGGCTCGCCTTCCGCGACAAGCAATGCGATGTCACCGGCCTGCCGATGGAAGGCGGCTCGGGAGCGGGAGTCCTGATCGACGATTGCTACCTTGAGCAGACGGCGCAGCATGCGCTGTGGCTCGAGTTCGATCACCGCAAATCAATAGGACAGGGGCGTGAATCCCTCCCCTGTAACGCAGGGGAGGATGGCCGGCGAAAGCCGACTGGGTGGGTACACCCTGATATGTCGGGATGCGTTGATAGAGTTCGCTTTAGGTCAACCCCACCCGGCCGCTATCGCGTCCACCCTCCCCGTACCGGGGAGGGATTGCGCGTGAGAGAGGGATGGCCAACGAGATCGCTCGGCATTTGCGCAAAGTGATGACGCCGCAGGAGGTGAAACTGTGGGTGCAACTGCGTGCTTTGAAGGACCAGGGCCTTCATTTTCGCCGACAAATGCCACGCGAGGGATTTATCGTCGATTTCGCTTGCCTGAAGTCTATGCTTGTCATCGAAATCGATGGGGCACAGCACGGCGAGCCTGCCAAATTGCTGCGGGACTCCGAGCGCGATGCGAGGCTTGTTGCGGCGGGATTCAAGGTCCTCCGATTTTGGAATAATGAGGTGAATGAAAATCTCGACGGTGTTATTGAGACGATCTTCCGAGAGGCCCAAGCGCGGCGAAAATCCCTCCCCTGAAAGGGGAGGGTGGTCGGCGAAAGCCGACCGGGTGGGGAAAAAGGCCAAGGGGCGACTTCGCTATTTCCGTACTGGCTATTTGCCGAGAGCTTCTAGCGCGCCAATGCTGAGGTCTACCTGCGTCTGCACATGACAATTCCCACCGCGATGTTCTCTTTGCTTGCCATGTCGCTCAGACGCTGGGCGATATCGGGAATGGTTTGCTTGGTGCATGCTCCAGCGAATTTCGCTTCGACAAACGTGTCATCGTGAGCCCGTGTGTCGAGTGAGCCAGTGGCGCAGCTGACTTGGCCAAATTTCTCCCTTTTCACCCGTATGATGCGGAATATGTCACATTTAACTGCTTTCTTACGTCAGAGCGCCAACCCATGAACCCTCACGCAAACCCCTCGAAACTCATCAAAGGCGCGACCGGCGATTGGGAGGTCATCGTCGGCATGGAAATCCATGCTCAGGTCGTCTCCAAGGCCAAGCTGTTCTCCGGCGCCTCGGCCGAATTCGGCGGCGAGCCCAACATGCATGTCTCGCTGGTCGACGCCGCCATGCCCGGGATGTTGCCGGTCATCAACGCCGAATGCGTTGCCCAGGCCGTGCGCAGCGGGCTTGGCCTCAAGGCCAAGATCAACCTGCGCTCCCACTTCGACCGGAAGAACTACTTCTACCCGGATCTGCCGCAGGGCTATCAGATCTCCCAATATAAGAGCCCGCTCGTCGGCGAGGGCATCGTCATCGTCGAGGTCACGCCCACGGACCGAATCGAGGTCGGCATCGAACGTCTTCACCTCGAACAGGACGCCGGCAAGTCGCTGCACGACCAATCGGCGACCGAGTCCTTCGTCGACCTCAATCGTGCCGGCGTCGGCCTGATGGAGATCGTCTCGAAGCCGGACATGCGCTCCGCCGAGGAGGCAAAGGCCTATGTGGGCAAGCTGCGGACGATTCTGCGCTACCTCGGGACCTGCGACGGCAATATGGAGCAGGGTTCGCTGCGCGCCGACGTCAATGTCTCCGTACGCCGCCCCGGGGAGCCCTTGGGCACGCGTTGCGAGATCAAGAACGTCAATTCGATCCGCTTCATCGGCCAGGCGATCGAGGCCGAGGCGCGCCGCCAGATCGGGATCATCGAGGATGGCGGCAGGATCGACCAGGAGACGCGGCTCTTCGACCCGGGCCGCGGCGAGACCCGCTCGATGCGCTCCAAGGAGGAGGCGCATGACTATCGCTATTTCCCCGATCCCGATCTTCTGCCGCTCGAACTCGATCAGGCCTATATCGACGCGCTTGCCGCGGCGCTGCCGGAATTGCCGGATGCCAAGAAGGCCCGTTTCATTACTCAGTACGGGCTTCAGGCCTATGATGCCGACATTCTCGTCGCCGATAGGGAGACGGCCGATTATTTCGAAGCAGCGGTCGCTCACGGCGGCACGCGGCGCGACCCGAAGGCCGTCGCCAATTGGATCATGGGCGACGTTTCGGCCTATGCGAACTCGGTCGGCCTCTCAGTGCCGCAGACCCATCTGAAGCCGGCGCAGATCGCGGGCCTCGTCGATCTCATCGCCGCGGGCACGATCTCGGGAAAAATCGCCAAGGACGTGCTTCTGATCCTCATCGAAGAGGACAAGGACGGCGATCCCAGTGTCATCGTTGCGGCGCGGGGGATGAAGCAGGTGACGGATCACGGCGCCATCGAGGCTGCGGTCGATGCCATCATCGCCGCCAATCCGGACAAGGTCGCGCAAGCTCGAGCCAAGCCTTCGATGCTCGGATGGTTCGTCGGACAAGTGATGAAAGAGACCGGCGGCAAGGCCAATCCACAAGCCGTCAACGAGCTCTTGAGGACGAAACTCGGCATCTGAGAAGCGTGGCGAATCACCGGTCGATTCGCTCGATTCGCATTTCGAGGCTCATCCAAGCCCCTCGCGGAGGTTTTTCCGGCAGTTTTTTGCTTGTCCCACAAAATTTTTTTTTAGGCCATGAGCGCCCGCGAAAATGTCGCGAAGGAGCCGCTGCAAGCCGTCGATCGAGCTGAAGAAAGCGACGCGAGCACCCGCTCGCGATAGCGCGCCGCCGGTCCGCATGCTGAGATCGCGAAGGCCGACACGCATCGAGAGAAAGTCGTGCGCGATCATCGCGACTTCCCGATCAATGTTGATAGATGCAAGAAAAACAATGACTTTACGGAACGATCGTCGATCATCCCCCGCGCCAGCGCGATCTCTGCGAAGACTTTCGCCGGCTTCTGCGAGGCTCTTTGCGCGGCATCGATGATCTCGCAGCAAGCGGTTGGATCGGATCGCAATCGTGCCGGCGCATGCGCCGCAGAAGCTTCGGCGCGAAGCTCCGAAGCGCGCTCGAAAGCCGGGATCAACGCGCGATTCGCGTTTTTGTGCGCACAAGCCTCTTGCACGACTGATTAACCGCGCTACGCTAATCACGCCTCTTGTCGGCATAGAACCCACGCCGACAAATTTAGCAGAGGGAACTCGATCATGGTGAAGGCTACCACCAAGCGTAAACCGGCAAAGAAGAGCATGGCGAAGAAGCACAGCGCCAAGAAGTCGGCGCGTAAGGCTTCGAAGAAGAAGAGCTCTTCGAAAAAAAGGGCCGTAAAGCACGCGGCAAAAAAGGCTCACAGGACGACGGCGCGCAAATCGCCGCGAAAGGCAAAAAGAGCCAAGAAGCGCAAGGCTGCGCCCCGCAGTCCGATGCCGATGATGCCGGAGACGGTCTAAACTCATCGAAGGAGGAGGACGGAGACGGCCAGTCTGGCCTTTCATGCGGGGGCTTGGCATGAAGGGGTGCATAGGATCCCTATGCTTGCGCCGGTTGTCCCGCCTCCGTCCCGTTCCTGAGCGGCTGGTGTTTGTCGCCAGCCGGAGAAATGGGACCGGTCGCCGATGTCTCGCTACCTTTGTGCCAGGCAGGACTGGGCGAAGGTGAACCAGATTTTCTCGGCCGTAGTGCCATTCGCCTTCATATTCTGCCATTCGACCGCGCATTTGTGCATGCGGGCGCGCGTATAGGGTGGAAGCGCCAGAAGTTTGCCGGGCTTCCAGACGGGGGCCGATGCGGCGGCTGTCGCTTTTGGGTCCACCGGTTGCGGTGGAACCGCAGCGGCAGAAGCCTTGGGCGGCGCGAGAGTCGAGGGCTGCTCCGGCGCTTGCAACGGAGTGGCGACGACGGCGGCGTTGGGCGCGACGAGAGCCGGGGGCCGGGCCGGCGGTATCGGCACTGCGCTTGTGTCAGACTCGGTTTTCGAGGATTCGTCTTGCGCTGCGACCAGGGCCGCGCAAACAACATTGAACGCCAGGCCGAGGATCAGGCTTAATGCCGCGGCGCGGATCGCGCGCCGATCCGGTCGGCCGCAGGGGCGGCGGCTCGTAAGAGCGTTCTGGCGGGAAATCCTATCCATCCTTCGCGGCGGTGCTTTGCCAATCGACGTTCCGACGGCTTAATCGGCACGGGCCGACAATGCCGAGAACTATGCCCGCATCATGGCATGAGCCTCATCCGGTCGAAGTTGCCCGGCCGCCTTCCTTTTTACTGCGGCGGCGGCGTGATGCCGAGAATGGCGGCGAGGCCGACGATCGCGACGCCGAGGGCCAATTCAAAGCCTACGCTCAGGCGAAGCCGGGCCATTTGCGCCATCCCCTTCGACGGGGCGGCGGCGAGCCGCGGCATCGCGACGAAGCGATTGAAATAGGCGAAGGCCAGCATCGCGGCCACCAGGCCGAGCTTGGTGAGCAGCACGTCGCCGTAGGCGCTGCCGAAGAGCTTGGCGCCGGCGACGTGAAATGCCGCGTTGGCGGTTCCGCTGATGATGATCAGGGTCACCGCCACCATCCCCATCAAGGAATAGCGCGACAATATCTCGAGGCTGGCTCTGCGTGCCGCGTCCGGATCGCGAGCCCGCTGCTCGCGAAGCGCGAAAAGGAGCGGGGCGAGGCCGCCGACCCAGGCGGCCGCGGCGAGCATATGAAGGCCATAGGTGACGATCATCAGCGCCCCGTAGAGACTGGCACCGCCTTGCGCGGCATGTCCGAGCCAAGCCTGGCTGATCAGCAGCAGGGCGCCGATGGCAAGCAGCGCCGCAAACCAAGTGCGGTTCCGGTAGGGCGGCAGGCAGACCGCCACCGCCGCCGCAAAGAGGCATAGACGGAAAATGGCGACCGGGCCGAACGGAGTTTCGAAGAGGAAGAGGCGGAGATTTTCCGGATCTGCGACGCCGCTGAAACTGTCCGTCATATTGGCCAAGATCCCGATGAGCCAGGCGACGCCGGACACCGCCGCCACGGGCGCGGCGATCCGCAGCAGGATTTTTGCCGCGCGAAGAGTTCGCGGCCATCCGCCGGGACCAGCCGCGCTTGCCGCGCTTCCGATGTAGAACCAGAAGAACGAGGTCCCAAACAGTACGAAGACCGAGGCAAAATGGATCCAGCGGGCGATGACGAGAAACTGGAATATGGTCATGACCGCTTACGGCGCCTCATTTGGGCGTGGAAAGCTCGGCCCGGTTGGGCCGAGCTCTGATGTCATGGCGCCACGGTAAATTTATAGGTGCCCGAAGTGTGGTGCGTATCGACCGACACGACGTGCCAGCTCACTTCATAGGTTCCGGGCTTCAGGGCCCGGCCGAGCTTCACGACGAGTTCGTTCGGCGCGCCGAGTGCGGCTTTGGAAGTCGCGACCGCGCCTCCACCCTCCGCAGATAGCCGCACGCCGGAGAAGGCGAGCACGATGTTCTCCGTATAGAAGAGCTGTAACTCGCCTGGCGAGCCGGTGACGGCGCCTCCCACCGCGGGATTCGCGTGATCGAGGAAGGCATGTGCAACAGCGCCCGTCGTCGCAAGCGCGCAGACGAAAGTCGCCGTGATGGAAAGTGTCAGGAGACGTTGCATGGTCGATGTCCTCAATAGGGGTTGGCGCGGCTCGGGGGAGCTCCGAACAGCGGTTTGCCGATCGAATTCGGCGCGATGTCGTCGAGGAAGAAATCCACGATGGCCAAGGCCCCGACATGCCTGCCGCTCGCCTCGTTGATCGGGATCTGCGCCATCACTCCGACTTCGAAATATTGGCCGATATAATAGACCGACGGGCCGACGACCCCGGTCGTTTCGTAAGGCGAAAACTCTCCCGGCATCGGCGGGCTGATGTTCGCCACGGGCGTACTGAAGATGCCTTCGAATGAAGGAATGAGCTTGTTGAAGAACTCCGGCATCTGGTGAACGAAAGAGTTCTCATAGAGCAGGCTATATTGCAGCGTTGCACCATAGGTCAGGACCGTCGGGTTCAGGCTCTGGTCGGGATTCATGGTGACGGTCGGTATCGAGAGATCCATTTCGCCGGTGACGGCGAAGGGCCGCAGGGCGTCGACCGGAAGATCGCCGAAGCCTTTGCCGATGAAGGCCTTGGGCGTAATTGTCGTGAACGGGTCGCCGGGCAGTGTCGTGCTCGACGGACTCCCGGTATTGGCCCATTCGACGTCCACCGCGGTCGCCAGGATGAACTCGTGCTCCGGGTTCTGGTAGACAGCATATTTCGCCTCCGTATCGAGATCCGACCAGCCCGCGCCCTGCGGGTTGCGCTGCCAGTCGTATTCGTTGCCGATCGTCAGCACCAAGTCGGGGGTGATCGTCTTGTCGAATTCCCATCCAAGCGAATAAGAGATCGGCCCTGCCGTGCCGTCCGGATTGGACATCGGTAGATATGTGAACACCGGAAGAACCAGTTCGTCGTTGACGCCGGGATCGTCGATCGTGAGCGTCGCCGGAAACACGCGGTTGCCGACGATCGTATGGGCAAACGCCGGACTTATGCCGACGAGCACGGCGGCGGTTGCGCCTGCCGTGACGAGAAAAGTCTGATGAGACATGGTCGGTCCTCAGTCTGAATGATGGAGATGGCCGGCCACGGGAGGCAGGTGCCGAGATCCGCGCGAACGCGCGAGCGCACCGGCCTCGTGGCCGCGAGACCGGCTCCGCCAGGGCGAAGCCGATCCATCTGTTCAGACTGAAGGAGGAGGACCGCGCGGCGGCGCGCCGGCACGAAAGCGGGCGGGCGTGGGCGCGACGAAAGTCGTCTCTGTCGCCTGCGACGCGACTGCGACAAATCGCTCGGGAGCGCCCACCGACGGCGCCATGACCATCGCCCCCTGGCAATGGAGCGCGCAGAAGGGACAAGGATGATGGACCTGACCTTGCGCCGGCGCGGGCGCGTTGCCGTCGGCCCGCGCATGGCAGATCGGAAAGGCGCCCGGGTCTCCGGCTGCAGGATTGAGGGCCAATCCGGCCGTGCAGAGGCCCGCCGCGAAGAGCTGCACATAGAGGCCGAGGATGGCGAGCCAGACCGAGACGTGGCGGCGAACGCCGCCGGCGACGCCAAGGCCGCCAGCGCTCAGAATCCGTCCTCTGCGGATGCGATCGAACACCCCAGCTCCTCTCGCACGGCCACCCTATCAGCCTGGGGCGGGCGTGCAAGGAGGCGGATTGCTACCGGCAGAGATCGATGGCGACATTGGGCCCGATGCTCCAGGTCCTCTTATGCAGGCAGCGTGTAAGACCCGCGTGCATAAGTCTTCGAGCGATGCTCACCGCCGGTCCGCGTATCGCGCTATTGGCGGAGACGGAGGGATTCGAACCCTCGATAGAGCTTTACAACCCTATAACGGTTTAGCAAACCGCCGCCTTCAGCCTCTCGGCCACGTCTCCGCGCGCCGCCTCCTGGACGGCGATGTCCGCCGGCCCCCGCGCGGCGGGACAATGGCGCAGGCATGCCGCGATAGCAAGCCGCCCTCCTCTCGAGCAAAAGGGGGTTTACGCCGCTACGCCGCGATCCTTGTCTCGGTATCCACCTTGGCGACGAATTCGGCGATCCGCCCGATCGAAGCTTGGTCATAGAGCAGCGGCGCATGGCCTTGCCCTTCGGCGATATAGGTCGCGCAGCGCTTGTGGCGGCGGGCCATTTCGATGAGCGTCGCCGGCGAGAGCACATCGGAATTGGCCCCGCGAATGATCAGAAGCGGGACGTCGGCGAGCGCGTCGAAGAGCGGCCAGACCGGCGGCAGCGGCTCGTCGAGGCGCAAACGATCGAGCGGCTTCACCAGCTTCGGATCGAAGGTGAGGCCGAAACTTCCGTCGGCTTTCTCAAAGCTGGCGCGGGCGTGCGCTTCGAAATCCGCCTCGGTGAGGGCGGGAAATTGCGCGCTCATGATCCTTTTGACGCAGTCGATCGCATCGGCCAGCGAGCCCGGCGCGGTCATGTGGCGAAGATAATGGCGGATCCGGGTGAAGCCCTGCGGCTCGATCACCGGGCCTATGTCGTTGAGCACGGCGCCGAGCAGCAAGCCCGGGCGGCGCACCGCGAGCGACATCACATGGAAGCCGCCGCGCGAGGTCCCGACGAAGATCGCCGCATGCACTTCAGCGGCGGTCAGCATGGCTTCGATATCGGCGGTTTCGATGTTGAGATCGTAATGGCGCCAGTCGGGATCGAAATCCGAGAGCCCGCGGCCGCGATAGTCAAGCGCCACGACACGCCGTCTTTGCCCCACCGCGCCGTTTGCCAGCGCCTCGGCGAGCGGAGCGAAATCGGCGGCATTGCGCGACAGGCCGGGAAGGCAAACGACCGGCAGACCGGGATCGAGCGGCGAGCCATAGTCGCGCATGTGCAGCTTGAGGCCGTCGGGGGCGCTGACGAAACGGCTGACGAAGGCCTGTGATGTGCTGGTCATGGCCGATCCGGTGCAATACGATAAACGCTTCCTTTACCATGCCAAGTGATAGCTGGAACTTAACTCAATTCCTAGCGATTCTCGGGCATGCAACCGGATCGCCGCGCCAATATTCTCGTCGTCGAAGACGACCCGCTCGTCCGCGAGATGATTGTCGATATTCTGCTTGACGCGGGCCTCGAACCGCTCGAGGCCGGCTGCGCCGCCGAGGGCTTGCGCGCACTCGCCCATCATCCGATCGATGCCGTCATCACCGACATAGACATGCCCGGCGAACTCGATGGGATCGAGCTCGCGCGGCGCATCGGCGAACTCTGGCCGGAGATCGGCGTCATCGTGATATCGGGAGGCTGCGGGATGCCAGCGCCGTCGCCGGCGCGGTTTCTCGCCAAACCCTTTACCCCGGCGCGGCTGCTGAAGTCCGTTGCCTGTCTGATCGAAGATCGCCTTTACGCCGCCTCATAGTTTCGCGGCGGTGACCGTGCGTCCCGAGGCCGCCGTCTTCGATTGCCCGAAGCTCGCCTGGTACATGGTCCAATTCTCCATGACCCTTTGGACGTAGTTGCGGGTCTCCTCGAAGGGGATGCGCTCGACCCAATCGATCGGATCGACGCCCGGCGTGCGGGGATCGCCATAAGCTTCGATCCATTCCTTTACGCGCCGGCCGCCGGCATTATAGGCGGCGAAGGTGAGGATCGGCGAGCCGCCTTGCTCGGCGATCAGTTCGCCGAGATGCGCGGCGCCGAGCCGAGCGTTGAAGGCGGCGTCGCTGGTCAGTCTCGCAACGTCGAAGTTGACGCCGATCTGTTCGGCCGTGCGCTTCGCCGTCGAGTCGATCATTTGCATCAGGCCCTTCGCTCCCGCCGAAGAAACGGCGTGCGGGTCGAAGCCGCTCTCCTGCCGCGCGATTGCATAGACGATCGCAGGCGGCGCGGAATTGGCGAGCGGCTCGAAATCCGGAACGCCATAGGTCGGGAAAGCCAGGCTGTCGGCCGCGATCTGCCGCTGGCCGAGGATCTTGCCGATGACAAGCGAATCATGCGCGTCGCGTTCGGCGGCGACGACATTGGCGAGCGCGGCCAGTTGGGGCTCGCTGGTCAAATGCTGCGCTGCCTCGGCCGCGAGGCTGAGCGCGAGATCGTTCTCGTCAAGCGCATAGAGCAATTCGACGATGCGGACGGATTCATCGCGCGCCTTGCCGGTCGCCGCGGGACCGAGGCTGCGCAGCTTTATGGGCGGGAGCTGGAGACGTTCACGGGCGAGCTGGCCATAATAGGTCGAGACGCGTTCCGCCGCCTTCTCATAAAAGGCTTCGGCAAGCTCACTCGCGTTCTCGCTTTGCGAAATCTCCGCGGTGCGGCCCTGCCAATAGGCAATCCGGGCGATCGAGATAGGTGTTTGCGCGATCAGGGCGGCGGCGGCGAAATGTTTGGCGGCGCGGGCAGGGTCGTTGAGGAAGCGCAACGCGATCCAGCCGGCGTGAAATTCCGCGTCGATTTTCGCCTCGTCGCTTTCGGCCGAATTCTCGGCGCAGATCCGGTAGGCGGTCGCAGGGTCGTTGAGATCGAGAAGCTTGCGGGCGATCATGCGCCGTTCGATCCACCATGCATCGCCGTCGATGAGGAGCGCGGGGTCGCGCGGGGCGGTCAACATCAAAGCGGCGGCTTCGGTGACCTTGGCGGCGCGGCGCAATTTCTGGACTTTGGCAAGGAGATAGGCCGGGTCGCTCTGCATCGCCGCGGGAATGGCGGCGAACATCTTGTCGGTTGCCACCTCGTCGCTCATCGCGACACGCAACTTCGCGAGCGCCAGCACATCCGGGCCCGCGAGCGCGGCGGCGCGGAGCCCGGCTTCATTCTCCTCTTCATAAAGCAGGCGATCGGCCCGCGCCTTATGGTCGGCAGTCGTGAGATAGGCGCCGAATTCGGCTTTGACCTTGATTTCCAATCCGCCGGTCAAATCTGCCTTGCGCCAGACGGTTCGCACGAGGTCTTGGGCCTCGGCCGTCTTGCCCTCGCTTGCCAGAGCGCGGGCAAGCGCCAGCTTGCCGAACGCGGTCTGCGGTGCCGAATGCGAAAAATAGCCCTCGACAAGCTTGGCGTCGGCGTGACTCGCATAGAACTCTTCCTCGATGCGATGCGCGATGACATCGCGCGCCGGCCACGCCGGGTGAGAATCGAGGAAGGCCTGAAGCCGTTGCGTGCCGACGTCGCGGGCATTGCGCAGCGCCACCCATTCCAGTGTCGTGCGCACGATCGGATCGGTGGCGGCCGCCGCCTCGGCGTCGCCATTCGTAAGGTCGCCGGCTTTGTAGAAGGGCAGCGCTTCGCGCAAGCCGGAGAGGTCGAGGCCCAGGGCTGCGGCGCGATCAATCGGCGGACCGGATTGCTCTGGGCTTTGGCTGGCGAGGCGGGCGCGCTGGGTTTCAAAAAAGCCTTCGAGTTCCGTCGTGGCGCGATAAAGCGTCTCGCTGGCCCAGTCGGCGAAATGGGTGGGCGCCGTGCGATCGAAGCTCGGGCGCGGCAGATACACGCCGGCCGCAAAGGCAAGGCCAAGCCCTAGACCGAGTATTGCGACAGATCGAAAAGCAAGGCGCCGTGCGGGCATCGAAGATCTCGCGCTGGATTGACCAAATGTTCCGCGCCAAACTTCATCCGGTGGATCGAGTTGCCGGGTTGGCGTAAGCGGCGAACGCGCTCCAAAATTATTAGCTGCCGGTATTCCAGCCCGGCCGGCCGGCATCGCCGCCCGTGCCGGGAATCACTCTAATGGGCCTTCCCTTACGAAACGCCGAACATGGCCACGCGGTTGCCCCTGGACAGCCGCGGCCTCAACTTGAAACTACCAAGGACTTCAATAACTTCTCTATCCCGGCTCTGCCTTGGCTTCGCCCCGGCGGAGGGCCCATGCCAGACATAGACTTAACTCTGTGATTATCGGAAAACACAGGTGCAAAACTAAGGCGCCCATCGGGCAATCGTTGGAAGGAAGGCCGCCATGGGCGGGAAAGCCGGGTTCAAAGGCTCGATCACCGCGCTGGTGACGCCGTTCAAGGCGGGCAAATTCGACGAATTGGCCTATCGCACCCTCGTCGAGTGGCAGATCGCAAATGGCACGCATGGGCTAGCCCCGGTCGGGACCACGGGGGAAAGCGCTACGCTCTCGCATGCCGAACATCGCCATGTGATCGAAGTCTGTATTGCCGAGGCGAAGGGAAGAGTCCCGGTCATCGCCGGCGCCGGCTCCAACAACACGTCGGAGGCGATCGAACTCGCTCAACATGCCGAGAAATCGGGCGCCGACGGCGTGCTGGTGGTGACGCCCTATTATAATAAGCCATCGCAAGAGGGCATGTATCGTCACTTCAAGGCGATCAATGACGCAATCGGCATCCCGATCGTCCTCTACAACATCCCTCCGCGCTCGGTCGTCGACCTGTCGATCGAGACGATGCAGCGGCTCTATGAGTTGAAGAATATTGCCGGCGTGAAGGATGCAACCGGCAATCTCGCCCGCATCGCACTGCAAAGGCACGCGCTCGGCCCGGATTTCATCCAATTGTCAGGCGACGACATGACTGCGCTCGCGGTCATGGCGCATGGCGGGCATGGCTGCATTTCGGTTTCCGCCAATGTCGCGCCGCGGATCTGCGCCGACATGCAGGAGGCCTGCCTGAAGCGCGATTTCGCCGCCGCCTTGAAGATACAGGACCGGCTGACGCCGTTGCATCAGGCGCTCTTCGTCGATCCCAACCCGGCCGGCGCCAAATACGCCTTGTCGGTGCTGGGCAAGATCGCCAACGAGCTGCGGCTGCCCATGTTGCCGGCTTCAAGCGCCGGGCAAACCGCGATCAAGTCCGCCATGATCCATGCCGGGCTCGCGCCGCGGACCGGGCGGGCCGACGAGGATCATGCGATTGGCTGAGAAGAAGGGCGCGAATTTCAAAGTGGTCGCGGATAATCGCCGGGCGAGGTTCGACTACGAAATCGGCGAGACATTCGAAGCCGGGCTCGTATTGACCGGCACCGAGGTGAAGTCGCTGCGCAACGGCAAGGCGTCGATCGGAGAGAGCTATGCCAGCCTCGACAAGGCCGGCGAGCTCTATCTCGTCAACGCCAATATTCCCGAATATCTGCAGGCGAACCGCTTCAACCACCAGCCGAAGAGATCGCGTAAACTGCTTCTGAAATCACGCGAAATCAGCCGGCTCGCGAAAGGACTCGAGCGCGAGGGCATGACGATCGTGCCGCTGAAGATCTACTTTAACGAACGCGGGCGCGCCAAGATCGAGCTCGCTTTGGGGCGCGGCAAAAAGCTTCACGACAAGCGCCAGACGGAAAAGCAGCGCGATTGGAACCGCGAAAAGAGCCGGCTGTTGCGGGAGCGGGGCTGACGCTAAGCTTCATTGGCCGGCGCCGCGACGCGCTTGCGGGCACGGTCGAAAACTTCCCTGAACATGGCCGGCGTCAAGACGGCGGTGTTGGTGTTCAAGCGCGAGCAATGGTAGCTGTCGAAAAGCCTGACACTTCGCGAAAGCACATGTTCGCGTCCGTGCCCGAAGGGCAGGGCGGCGAGCGTTTGCCCGAACGCGCGGATCACGGAGTCATGCGCCACGCGGCCGAGCGCGACGATGGCCTCGAGCTTCGGCATCGCCGCGATCGTCGCTTCGAGAAACGCGCGGCAGTTGGCGATCTCAGCCGGAAGCGGCTTGTTCTGCGGCGGCACGCAGCGCACCGCGTTGGTGATGGCGCAGCCGACGAGACGAAGGCCGTCATCGGCGCGCTGCGCGTAAGTCCCCGAAGCCAAGCCGCAGGCCAGCAAGGTTTCGTAGAGCAGATCTCCGGCGAAATCACCGGTGAACGGCCGCCCGGTGCGGTTGGCGCCGCGCAATCCGGGCGCCAGGCCGACGATCAGCAACCAAGCATCGGGTGAGCCGAACGAGGGCACCGGCGCGTTGAACCAGTCCGGATGGTCGCTGCGATTGGCGCTCCTGAAGGCGGCGAGGCGCGGGCAGCGCGGGCAATCTCGGTCGGGCTCAGTCGTCCAGCATATCTTGATCATAACCGGCCGAGACCGTGGTGGCGGGTCGCCGGTCCTGATATTTCTGAGCGCGTTCCGCGCGCTCGACGGGATCGCGTCCGATTTTTGCCGAGAGCGAGACGAGATCGATGAACTCGTCGGCCTGGCGACGCAATTCGTCGGCAACCATCGCGGGCTGGGTGGTGTTGGTCGAGACGACCGAGACTCGCACGCCCTTGCGCTGCACGGCCTCGACGAGCGAGCGGAAATCGCCGTCGCCGGAAAACAGCACGATGTGATCCAAGTGCTCGGCCATTTCCATGGCATCGACGGCGAGTTCGATATCCATGTTTCCTTTCACCTTGCGGCGACCGAGCGAGTCGACGAATTCCTTCGTCGGTTTGGTGACGACGGAATAGCCGTTGTAGTCGAGCCAATCGATCAGCGGCCGGATCGAGGAATATTCCTGATCCTCCACCAGGGCCGTATAGTAAAAGGCGCGGATGAGCTTGCCCCTGCTTTGAAACTCTTTCAGCAGGCGCTTGTAATCGATATCGAAGCCCAAGGATTTCGCGGTTGCATAAAGATTTGCGCCGTCGATAAAAAGCGCAATTCGCTCCTGATCAGCCATAAACGTTTCTCTTAAGGTTGCGGTTCAAGTATTCCAGTGGCATTTGCAATGGGATCCGTGTAATCCTTGCAGCGTTGGGCCTGCAAATGGTAGATATCCCAAGGCCTTGAAAACGCGTATGTGGTCCTGCGGATTTGTCCCGTCAAGGGCAACCCGCCTGACCGAATTCGAAATCCAAGCCTACAGAGCCCCCAAACGGCCGAACGCGAGCCAACTCACGAATCTCGCGCGCCCGGTCCGCTTGTCAGAAGGGCGCTTGATGGAAGGCCGCAGCTTTTGTAGAAAGCACGAATAAGCCAAATTAGGCAAATCAAGGAGTTTTGATGATATGGCTCGCGTCACGGTTGAAGACTGCATAGACAAGGTTGAGAACCGCTTCGAGCTCGTACTTGTCGCGAGCCACAGGGCAAGAATGATAGCGTCCGGCTCTCAAATCACGATCGAGCGGGACAAGGATAAGAACGCCGTCGTCGCTTTGCGGGAAATCGCCGAGGCAACGCTTGCGCCGGAAGATCTTAAAGAGGATTTTATTCACTCTTTGCAGAAACATGTGGAGATCGACGAACCGGAAGCTGAGGCGGTCCCCGCGCTCGCTCCGATCGACAAGGCACAATCCGAGGCATTCGGCGACGTGCAGTTCGACCGCATGACGGAAGAGGATTTGCTGCGTGGCCTCGAAGGTCTGGTGCCCCCGGCCGAGACCGAGGACGACAGCGACTAAGCTTGGCGAGCGTCGGCGCTGGCACCGCGCTTGCACCGGTTGGCTGCGGTGGTCCGCGCTCAAGGTCTTGCGCGGCCGGCGACCCTCCGGCCAAGGGCGTATTTGCTGCCGCGCAGGCTCGCATGGCATCGAAAAGAACCATGATGCGGCAATACGAGCTCGTCGATCGTGTTCGGCGATATAATCCGCATGCCGACGAAGATCTGCTCGATCGCGCCTATATCTATGCGATGAAGGCGCATGGCGCGCAGAGGCGCGCCTCGGGCGATCCGTATTTCTCGCACCCCCTCGAAGTCGCCGCCATCCTGACCGATCTCAAGCTCGACGACGCGACCATTGTCGCGGCCGTTCTACATGACACGATCGAAGATACGGATTCGACTCGCGAGGAGATCGACAAGGTCTTTGGCCCCGACATCGGCCGGCTCGTCGAAGGCCTGACTAAGCTGAAGCGGCTCGATCTCGTCTCCAAGCGCGCCGTCCAGGCGGAGAACTTTCGCAAACTTCTGCTCGCCATCGCCGACGACGTACGCGTTCTCATCGTCAAATTGGCCGATCGCCTGCACAACATGCGCACCTTGCAGTTCATGCCGCCCGACAAGCAGGCGCGGATTGCCGAAGAGACCCTCGATATTTATGCGCCGCTCGCCGGGCGCATGGGCATGCAGAGCATGCGCGACGAACTCGAGGAGCTCGCCTTTCGCCATCTGATGCCGGAGGCGGCCGCGACGATCAGGGCGCGGCTCGACGATCTGAGGGAAAAGAACGGCAAGATCATCGCCAGCGTCGAACAGGAACTTCGCGACGAGCTGTCGATGCGCGGCATCGAGGCGACCGTGGAAGGACGCCAGAAGCTGCCTTATTCGATCTGGGGCAAGATGGAACGCAAATCGATTGCCTTCGAGCAATTGTCGGACATCTTCGGCTTCCGTGTCTGCGTCAACACGGTCGAGGATTGCTACCGAGTGATCGGCGTCGTCCATACCAAATGGCCGAGCGTGCCCGGGCGCTTCAAGGACTATATCTCGACGCCGAAGGAGAACGATTATCGCTCGATCCACACCACCGTGGTCGGTCCCGGCCGGCAGCGTGTCGAGCTCCAGGTCCGCACCTATGACATGCACGACGTCGCCCGCTACGGGATCGCCGCGCACGCGCTCTACAAGGATGGAAGAGTGGCTGACCGCGAAAGTTTGACGCGGGAGAGCCGTGCCTACCAATGGCTGCAGCGCACGATCGATCTTCTCGGAGAAGGCGACTCGCCGGAGGAATTTCTCGAACACACCAAGCTCGAGCTTTTTCCCGACCAGGTCTTCTGTTTCACCCCGAAAGGCCAGCTCATCGCTCTGCCGCGCGGCGCAACCCCGATCGATTTCGCTTATGCCGTCCATACCGACGTGGGCAATTCGGCTGTCGGCGCCAAGATAAACGGACGGATCGCGCCGCTCGGCTCGCAATTGCAGAATGGCGACGAAGTGGAGATCGTGCGCGCCGAAGGTCAGGTTCCGCCCGCGGTCTGGGAAAAGCTGGTCACGACCGGCAAGGCCCGCGCGGCGATCCGGCGGGCGACGCGCGATGCGGTCAGAGCGCAATATATGAACCTCGGTCGGCAGATCGTGATGCGCGCCTTCGAGCGGGCGGGCAAGCCCTATGCCGAGGAGAAATTGAAGGGGGCTCTGCCGCGCCTGGCGCGGGCCGGGATCGACGATGTGTTGGCGGCGGTCGGCCGCGGCGAAATTTACTCGGGCGATGTCGTCAAGGCCGTCTATCCGGAATTTTCGGATGACCGCAAAGCCGGCCCGCAACAATCGCGGCCGGAGGGAGAGGACGGCTGGTTCGGTCTGCCGAAGGCCGAGAGTCTCGTCTTCAAGTTTCCCGGCCGGAGCGACGCATCGGATCCGCTTCCGATCCATGGTCTGCACGGCGACCTGCCAGTGCGCTTTGCGCCGAACGGCGGCGCCGTGCCCGGAGACCGCATCGTCGCCATCCTGACGCCGGGGGAGGGGATCACCATCTATCCAATTCAATCGCCCGATCTCACCGCCTTCGACGACCAGCCGGAACGCTGGCTCGACGTGCGCTGGGATCTCGAGGGCGGGCACAAGCGGTTCTTCCCGGCGCGAATCCTGGTGACCGCGATCAATGAACCAGGAACGCTGGGCGCGATCGCCACGGTCATCGGCGAAATGGGCGCCAACATCGACAATATCACGATCAACGTGATCTCGCCGGACTTCCATGAAATGATCATCGACATCGAGATCGCCGATTTGAAACATCTGAACGGCGTCATTACCGGGCTGCGGACCAAGCCGGTGGTGAGCAAAGTCGAAAGAGTGAACGGTTAATGCCGGGATCAAAACGGCTGCGCCTCGGCGTCAACATCGATCACGTCGCAACGCTGCGTAACGCGCGCGGCGGCGATGTGCCCGATCCGCTGCGCGCCGCCGAGCTTGCGATCGCCGCCGGCGCCGATGGCATCACCGCGCATCTGCGCGAAGATCGCCGTCACATCCGCGACGAGGATATGGCGCGCATCAAGGCCGCCATTCGTAAGCCGCTCAATTTCGAAATGGCGGCGACCGAGCAAATGCTCGACATCGCGCTCGCGATCAAACCGCACGCCGCGTGTCTGGTGCCGGAGCGGCGCACGGAACGCACCACCGAAGGCGGCCTCGACGTGATCGGCGGCCACGACCATTTGAAACCTTTCGCGGCAGAATTGGGCCGCGCCGGCATCCGCGTGTCGCTCTTCGTCGAGCCCCAGCTCGAGGCGATCGAAGCGGCCCGTTCGATCGGCGCGCCGGCGGTCGAGCTTCATACCGGCGCCTGGTGCAACGCCGTGGCCGGCGGCGAGGCGGCACACGCCGAAGGCGAATTCGCGCGGCTGCGCGCCGCCGCGGCCCACGCGGCCGCGATGAACATCGAATGCCACGCCGGCCACGGGCTCGATTACGCGACGGCCCGGATGATCTCCGGTGTGCCGCAAGTCGTCGAACTGAATATTGGCCATTTCCTCATTGCCGAGGCGATCTTCATCGGGCTTGAGGCCGCCATCAAGAAAATGCGCGCGGCGATGGACGCCGGACGGGCATGAACCGGCAATTCGCGCGCCGCAAAGACCATTGGCCAAATGCCGCGGCCGCACTTATCCTGCCGCCGCCGCCGGGCGATTTGCCCTCAGGACAAGTAAGTTTCGCATTCAAGAGTCCACGTGAATGATCATCGGCTTCGGCATCGACCTCTGCGACATCCGCCGTGTCGACGAATTGTTGGCGCGGTTCGGTGAACGCTTCGTGGCGCGCTGCTTCACCGAGGCCGAGCGCGAAAAATGCGAGGCCAGAGCCCAACGCGCGGCGTCTTATGCCAAGCGCTTCGCCGCCAAGGAAGCTTGCGCCAAGGCGCTGGGCACGGGGCTTGCCCGGGGCGTCTATTGGCGCGATATGGGCGTCGTCAACCTCAAATCCGGCAAGCCGACCTTGCATTTAACCGGCGGCGCCGAGCTGCGGCTCAAGGCACTCACACCGCGCGGACATCTGCCCCTCCTGCATCTGACATTGACCGACGAATATCCCTTCGCCCAAGCCCACGTCATCATCGAGGCGGTTGAGAATTCTGCGCCGACCGTGGAACCGCCCGGATCGGAGCCGGTGCGAAGGAATCGGATGTGAACCCACGACATTGCAGCTTCTCGAAGACGCAACGACGCCCTTCACCGCATGCTCCCTGCGTGCTAAGGAGCGCGGCGCCCAGGTCCGCGCGCGGGTGAACTCGATCATGGCGTTGAGGAATCATGAGCAAAAATTCAGGTCTGAATAACAAGGATACGAGTTCGATGCAGCGGAGCAAGGAAGGCGGCTTTTTCGGTGAACTCGTGAAAGTCATAGTTCAGGCGGGGCTCATCGCGCTTGTCGTTCGCACGCTCTTGTTCCAGCCTTTCAACATTCCTTCCGGCTCGATGATCCCCACGTTGGACATCGGCGACTTTTTGTTCGTCTCCAAATACGCTTATGGCTATTCCAATCATTCACTGCCGTTCAGCCCGCCTCTGTTCAAGGGCCGGATCTTTTTCTCGCCGCCGAAACGCGGCGACGTCCTCGTCTTCAAATTGCCGCGCGACGGCCAGACCGATTACATCAAACGGGTGATCGGCCTTCCCGGCGATACGATCCAGTTGAAGGAGGCCCGCCTCTATATCAACGGCACGATCGTGCCGCGCGAACCGATCGCCTCGATGCAGGAGGAAGACCTTTTCGGGCGCCTCCGGGATGTGCCGACCTACAAGGAGACTTTGCCCGGCGGCGTATCGCACACGATCATTCAGATCGAAGGCGACAACGGCTTCTACGACAACACCGCGGTATACAAGGTGCCGCCCGGCAATTATTTCATGATGGGCGACAATCGCGACAATTCGACCGACAGCCGGGTGCCGCCGGAGGAGGGCGGCGTCGGCTATGTGCCGGCCGAAGACCTCGTCGGTCGCGCCGAACTGATCTTCTTCTCCGTCAAGAAAGGCGAGCCTGCCTGGGCCTTTTGGGAGTGGCCTTGGAGTGTGCGCTGGGATCGGCTGTTCAAAACCGTGAGATAGATGCCGCCAAGAACGTGGGACATAGGCCCGCTGGAGACGCGCATCGGGCACAAGTTCGCCGATCGTGATCTCGCCGCCCTGGCGCTCACGCATATGAGCGGCGCGAGTGGCAGGCTCACCAGCTACCAACGGCTCGAATTTCTCGGAGATCGCGTCCTCGGCCTCGCCGTCGCCGAGATGCTCTATGTGAGCTTCCCCGATGCCGAGGAAGGCGAGCTGTCGCGCCGGCTCGCCGATCTGGTGCGCCGCGAAAGCTGCGCCGAGGTGGCGCGCGAATGGGGCGTCGAATCGCATCTCCGGCTTGGCGAGGGCGAGAGACATGCGAGCAACAAGGCGGCGATTCTGTCCGACGTCTGCGAATCGCTCATCGGCGCCGTCTTTCTCGATGCCGGCTACGCCGCCGCGAAAGACGTAGTCGTTCGCGCCTTCGAACCGCTGATGCGCGCCCCGCGCCGGCCGTTGCGCGATCCGAAGACCGCCTTGCAGGAATGGGCGCAAGCGCGCGGCCTCGATGCGCCGCTCTATCGCGAGGTCGCCCGCGCCGGGCCGCATCATGCGCCGGAGTTCACCATGTCGGTGGTCGTTTCCGGCTTTGAGCCGGTCGAGGCGAAAGGCGCCTCAAAGCGCGGTGCCGAACAGGCGGCGGCGCTCAGCTTCATCGCCCGCGAAGGCATTGGGTCGAGCGGCACTTAGAGCCAGGCGCGCGCCCCTTTTTACTCGCAAGGGCTACGCCGCCGCGGGCATTTGCGGCGCGGTCTCACGCCAGCACGGCAGCGCCGCGACGCGCTCGAACCAGCCGCGCAGGTGCGGGTAGGGGCCGAGCGGAAACGCCGCTTCCGTGGCGTAGAACAGCGGCGCGGCAACGGCGAAGTCCGCCACCGTCAGCGTGTTGCCGACGAGATATTTTCGCGTCGCAAGATGCGCATCGAGCATCGCGGCCTCTTTGTTGAATGCTTCGACGCCCTTGGCGACGACGGCTTCGTCGGGCAGTCCGAGATTCAGGATCTTCTTGATGAACCGCTCGGTCAGCACCGGCGCCCAGGCGTCCCGGTTCCAGTGTGCGAGGCTCCAGCTCTGCCAACGCATGATGTCGGCGCGCGCGCGAGGATCGTTCGGCCACAGCGAATTATCCTCTTTGCTTGCGATATATTGCATGATCGCCAGCGTTTCCCACAGCTTGAAGTCAGCTTCGGTCAAAGCCGGTGTGCGGCCCGTTGGATTGATGGCGAGAAAGACCGGCGTGTGCAACTCGCCTTTGGTGAGGTCCAAGGATTCGAAATCGAGCGGCACGCCGATATGGGCGGCGAGTGCGCGGACCTGCCAGGTGTTCGGCGAGGGCGCAAAGCCATAAAGTTTCATGGTCGACTCCTTTGCTTTGCAAAAGTCGGGTTAGATTTGTTCCGCGACGTTCAGGCGGCGAACTTCTCCAGCTTGTCGAGCGCGGCGTTCCAGCCGTCCTGGTGCCGGTTGCGCGCCTCCTCATCGAAGAATTGTTCGTGCGTCAGCGTCAGCAGAGTGCCGGTTCCCTCGGGCTTGAGCAGCACCGTCACCAGCGATTCCCGCTCGGGCGTCGTCGTCCAGGCCCAAGTGAAGACGAGTTTCTCGTTGACGACGAATTCGCGATAGACGCCGCTCACGTCGTGATCCTCGCCGCCCGGCGAGCGCATCAGCCAACGGTAGCGGCCGCCGACACGCGGGTCGCACTCGACGCGCAGCAACTTGACGTCACCGGGTCCCATCCAGCCTTTCACTTTTTCCGGATCGGTCCACGCGGCGAAGACTTTCGCCGGCGGCGCCTTGAGGCGGCGTTTGAGGGTGAGGCTCGGTTTGGTGGCTGATTGGACGGGCATGACTCCTCCTTTTGCAAAGCTGACTCTTCCTCCAAGAATGCGGCAAGGCGATCAAGCCGCTTCGACCAGAACTTTTCGTAGCGGTTGAGCCATGCGATCGCCTCCTGCATCGGTGTTGCGGTGAGGTGGCAGGAGACGATGCGTCCCGTTTTGCTCCGCCTAACCAATCCGGCATCGGAGAGCACATCGAGATGTTTCATGATCGCCGGCAGCGACACCGCGAACGGTTCGGCGAGTTCGCTCACCGATGCGCCGGGGCTTTCAGCGAGCTGCCTCACCAACGCCCGGCGCGTCGGGTCGGCGAGCGCGGCGAAGGTGCGGTCGAGGGCGGCAGCGGTACGAAGGTTAACCATTTGGTTTAGTATAACCGCGCCCGCGCCCGTGTCAATGTTGTTTCTGAGGCGCGCCGGGTCGAGGCGATAGGGCGGACCTTTTCGCCCGGCAAGTCAGGCGCGGAGAACGAGATCGGTTGGTTGCCTTGCGCCTTGCAGGGATGGCGCTAAACATGATGCAATGGTCGAAAATCCAGCCGAACAAACGCAACGGCGTTGTGGCTTTGTTGCCCTCGTCGGCGCCCCCAATGCCGGCAAATCGACTTTGCTCAATGCCCTCGTCGGCGCGAAAATCTCGATTGTCTCGCGCAAGGTGCAGACGACCCGAATGCTGGTGCGCGGCATTGCGATCGCGGGCGACGCGCAGATCGTTTTCGTCGATACGCCGGGCATTTTCACGCCGCGCCGGCGGCTCGACCGCGCCATGGTCGCCTCCGCCTGGGGCGGGGCCGCCGACGCCGAAGTCGTGGCGCTGCTGGTCGATGCGCGCAACGGCATCGATGACGAGGTCGAGGCGATCCTCGGCAAGCTCGAGAGCCTCGGTGCGACGCGGATCCTCGTGCTGAACAAAATCGACCTCGTCGCGCGGCCGAAACTGCTCGGACTCGCCGCCGAGCTCAATGCGAAACTTCCCTTCGCCGAGACGTTTATGATTTCGGCGCTGACCGGGGACGGGATCGCGCATCTGAAGGAAAGGCTCGCCGGGCTTATGCCAGCAGGGCCGTGGCTCTACCCCGAAGATCAGATTTCAGATGCGCCGATCCGCGCGCTCGCCGCCGAGATCACCCGCGAAAAGATTTTCGACCGGCTGCATGACGAACTGCCCTATCAAACGACCGTCGAAACGCAGTCTTGGACCGACCGGAAGGACGGCTCGGCGCGGGTCGAGCAGACAATCTATGTCGTGCGCGAGGCGCATAAGAAGATCGTCATCGGCGAGAAGGGGCGCACGATCAAGGCGATCGGCATGGCGGCGCGCAAGGAGATCGAGGCCGCGGCGGAACAGAAGATCCACCTTTTTCTGTTCGTCAAGGTGCGCGAGAATTGGCAGGACGATCCAGAGCGCTATCGCGAGATGGGGCTCGCGTTTCCGAAAGAATGAGGCTGTATTCGCCACCGGGCGCTCTCCGCCTATTCCGGAGGAACCGAGCGCGATCTGAAACCCTCGTAGTCCAGTGGCAAGCTTTGCGTTATTCTGCGCCCGGAATTCTTCCGGTCAAGCGATGGTACAGGAAGATGGGCGGAAAGATCTTCATCAATTATCGCCGCGATGACTCCGAGGCCTGGACCGGCCGGTTGGGCGATCGGCTGCGCGAAGTCTTTAAGCCCGATCAAATCTTCATGGACGTCGACAGTATCGCGCCCGGCCTCGACTTTGTCACGGTGCTCGATGAGCAAGTCGCTCAATGCGATGTCATGCTCGTGATTATCGGTAAGGGCTGGATCGATGCGCGCGACGCGTCCGGCGTTCTGCGGCTGGACAACGTGGATGATTTCGTCCGCATCGAGATCGCGTCGGCTCTGAAGCGGCAGAAGCGGGTGATCCCGGTGCTTGTGGGTGGGGCGGCGCTGCCTCGGGCCGACGATCTGCCGGAAGAGATTCGCCCATTGGTCCGGCGCAATGCCGTGCGGCTGACGCACGAGCGGTTCAGATCCGACACCCAGGGCCTGATCGACGCGGTCCAGAAGGCGCTCGCAGAGGCCGAAAAGGAAAAGCGTCGCGAAAAAGAGGCGGTGCGGCGTCCTGAATTCTATGAGCCGGAGCCATCATTCCGGCCTCCATTGAGCAGAAAACGTCGCGGCAGTTTTGGATGGGTAATAGTCAGCTCTCTCTTCGCCGCGTTCTTCGTCTGGCTCGCGCTTGGAATTCCCGTCGGATCTGAGCAAGACATGCAGCCCATAGTCCGCGAAGGCACGCCGGGCGGGCCGCCGAAGGTCCAAATTTTTCACGGGTTTCAGGATTGTCGCTATTTGGAGTTCATCGGCGACTTCCCATTTGTTGGAATCGAGCAGCGCCAATGGCCGCCTTCCAGTTCATGTCCGCTGACCGATCCCACGAGAACTCGCGGGGCAAGCTCCTGATCTATCGCCCCCCGCGGGAGCAGGGCCCGGCCAAAAAAAAGCCGGCCAGGGGCCGGCTGAAGTGGGTTGAGCGCGGTGCACGTCGGAAGGGAGGGCTCCGATACCGGACCGCGGCCCGGAGGTTCTTCTTCTCAAAACAAAGTGGAGTTCGGCCGAGCCGAACTCCACCAAATTCATATTCGGTGCCCCGAACGGGCGGCACCAGCGTCGAAATCAGAACTCGCTTGAACTCGTAGGCGGTGACTTCCATGCCGACGCAGATTTCGCACAGGGTGGGGGTTGTCCAAGCCATGATTTTCTCCTGTCAGAACCACCAGAATTCGGGCGGACCCGGGTTCGCCCTCGAAGCTTGATGTGGTTGCACCCTATCTTGGGGCAAGAAGAAGTGGTCAGGGCTTGGCAAGAATAATGTAAGATCTATGTAAGAAGTGATTGCTTTGGCTGGGTTTCCTCAGGTCTCGGGCTGGCCGCCGAAATCCGCTTGACGGGGCGTTGCCAGGGCCGTGGATGGGGCCGAGCCTCGCCTATCTTGCTTGCGCCGCGGCCGGCTCCGCCTCCCATGATAGTCTTCAATCCTCGGGCGGCCGGTGTCACGCTCCGGCTGGAGAAAGAGGTTTACGCGCGGATATGAACAAGGAGTCCTTCAGGCGCCGGGCCTTTCTGCTCGGGCGGCCGCATAGGCCGGATATCTGGCGCACCGTCGCCTGGTTTGCCGTCCTGCTGGCGCTGCCGCTCGTCGTGTTCGGCATCTTCGCCGCCTTTCTCATCGACGCCGATTATGCCGTCACCCGAACTCGAGAGGTCGCCCAGGCGGCGCAAAAGGTCGCCGCCCTCGGAACTGTCGCGAACAATGCCATCAATGCCAAAGCGGAGCACGCCGTCGCCCAGATTCGCGACGCTCTCGCCGGCGATAAGGACATGCTGCGCAACGTGAAGGTCGCAGGTTTCGTCAACGAGGTGCGCTTTCTTTTTGTGCACGACCACAGCGGTCAGGTGCTGCCGCTGGCGATCGGCACTTTGGAGACAGAAAACGAATTCATGCAGCGGCTCGGGGGCGCGATCTCCGACGCGCGTTCGGAATTGTCCGATGCGGGGTCGACTTCGTCGAAAGTCGGGATCTGGACGGTCGGCGAGACGCTCATTTCCTTCGTCTATTGCGAGCGCGATAAGCAGTCGCGCGATATCTGTGTCGTCTTCGACGAGATTACGCTCGATCCGGTGCTGGAGATCGCGCTCGACGCCGCCACCACGAAAATCGATGACCGGCTCATCATTCTTCGTGATCCGGCCGGACGCGCGCTCTGGAGCCATGGGCCGACCTCGCTCAGCACCTCGACGATCACGGAGCTGACCGGATCGATGCGCGGCTGGCACATGGAAACCTCGACGCCGAGCGGCACGCATCGCGGATTGCTCCCTTTGACCGCGATCACCGTGCCTTTGATCGGCTGCTGGCTGCTGCTCGTCTGGTACATGTATCGTAACCAGCAGGCGCGTCTCATGGAGAGCGCGTTCCGCAGCGAGATGACCGCCAAACTTTCGCATGATCTCCGCACGCCCATCGCCAACCTGCGCCTCTACGCCGAGCTTGTTTCGCGCCGCGCCGGCGACGAGGAAGCAGTGCGACGCTACTCGAGCGTCTTGAGCGCCGAGATCGAGCGTCTCGCTCTTCTCGCCGACAATACGATCATCTATGGCCGAACCGCCGCGCCGGCTCCGATTCGCCTCGACGAGGCCGTGCCGGACGCGGTTCTCGATGCCACCATCGAGCGCTACCAAAACCTCTTCGCCGCGGCGGGCTCGACCCTGGAGGTCACCCATAATGCGCCGCGCGCCGGCCGGTTCGATCGGATGGGATTCGAGCGCATCTTGATCAATCTCCTCGACAATGCCCGCAAATATGCTCCGGGGCGAATCGAAATCGCGACGCGCGAACAAGACGGCATGCTCTATCTCAGCGTCCGTGACCATGGTCCGGGGCTCGATCCGGCCTCCATGGACCGGCTGCTTACGCCAAGTCGTGCCAAGGACGGCTTCGGGCTGGGATTGGTCGTCGTTCGCGAGCTCGCCGAAGCCAACGGCGGCAAGCTCACGATCGAAGACGCCGATCCGGGCGTGCGCCTGACTGCCTCCATGAGAATCATCGTTGCGGCAAGCGCGCAGGAGGCCAAATGTCCGTCTTGATCGCGGAGGACGATCCGCATTTGCGCGCCGGGATCGTCGATCTCTTGAGCCTCGAAGGGTTCCAGTGCCAGGTCGCCGATGACGGGGCCAAGGCCCTCGCCTTGTTCAAAGCGGACAAGCCGGAGATCTGCGTGCTCGACGTCATGATGCCGGTGATGGACGGGCTGACGCTCTGCCGCGAAATTCGGCGCATCGATCCGCTCGTTCCGATCCTGCTTCTGTCGGCGCGCGGCGAGGAGACCGATCGGGTGCGCGGGCTGGAGATCGGCGCCGACGATTACGTCGCCAAGCCGTTCGGCGCGCGCGAACTCGTCGCCCGCATCAAGGCGGCGCTGCGCCGCACCAAAGTGCAAGCGGCGCCGGCGCGGACCGAGCCGAATGGCCGGCTGCGGATGGGCGATCTCGACATCGACCAGAAGGCGATGCGCGCCTATCGGGGGGAACAGCGGATCGATTTGACGAGCCGCGAGGTCGCCATTCTCGCCGCGCTTTATGAAAGGCGCGGCCAGGCCGTTTCGCGCGACGAATTGTTCGACCTCTGTTGGGGACGCGACTATATGCCCAACAGCCGCGCGCTCGATCAATATGTCTCGGCGCTGCGCAAGAAGATCGAGGCCGATCCGGCCTCGCCACGCATTATCCGCACCGTCCACGGCGTCGGTTATCGCTACGACGAGGAGGACGTGTGAAGCGCGGCCGAGACGAAATCGCATGGAATGGCGTGACGAAGCCCTGATCATCGGGATCAGAAAACACGGCGAGACCAACGTCATCGTCGAGGCCATGACGTCCGCGCACGGCCGTCATCTCGGCCTGGTGAGGGGCGGGCGCTCGCGGCGCATGCAGCCCATGCTGCAGCCGGGCAATGACGTTGTGCTGACCTGGCGGGCGCGGCTGCACGAGCATTTGGGCCTTTATGGGGTCGAGGTAACACGACCCCGCGCGGCGCGCCTCATGGCGAGCGGCGCGGCGCTGCATGGCGTAAATCTTCTCGCGGCTCTGCTGCGGCTTCTCGCCGAACGCGAGTCCCATCCGGGGCTCTATGCGGCGGCCTCGCTCATCGCCGATCACCTCGATGACGCGAAGATCGCGCCGGCGCTTCTGGTGCGCTTCGAACTTGCGCTTCTTGCCGAGCTCGGCTTCGGCCTCGACCTTTCGCGCTGCGCCGCGACTGGCGCGACTGAAGATCTCATCTATGTCTCGCCAAAGTCCGGACGCGCCGTGTCGCGGCAGGCCGGCGCGCCTTATCAGGTGAGGCTCTTGCGCCTGCCGGGCTTCTTGCGCAGCGATGCGATCGCCGAGAACCCCACACCCTCCGATCTCAGCGACGCTTTCGAGCTTACCGCCTATTTTCTCGAACGCGACGTGTTCGGACCGCGCGGACTCGATCTGCCCGATGCGCGCCGCGCTTATTTGGCGGAAGTGGCGAAAAGCCGCTGAGGCAGGTCGATCCTTCTCGCGTTTATGACTTGCGTCACTTGGCGCAGGTGCGCCGCATGAGGGTCCGGCTCACGCCGTAACCCTCATCGAGAGGGAGTTCTTCGACGATGCATCCGGCCGCGGTCTTCGGCGGCTCAGTCTTAGGTGCGACGTCATCGCCGGTTGCCGAGGCGCCGAACATGGCAATGGCGAAAATCCCCAAACTTATCGCGAGTCCGAGACCGATAAGGAGCTTTGCCATTGCCTGCCTTGTACTTCCGGCGAGAACGAATCGCGGCGCCAATGTCTAAACTTGGCGCCTCAAGAACGGCGGCATGGAGCGGGCAACCCCTGGCCGGCCCGCGCAGCACCCCACCCTGCATTATATTTAGAACCCTCGGCCGAGCCGATCTAGTGCAGGCCGGCAACACCGATGGAGTTCCGGCGGGGTCCCAATGGTTGCCGCGACTCAGATGATCCTCTAGATGGGGCACAATGTTCCCTGCCGGCCGAGGCACGCTCGGCCGGCCTAAGGCTTTCTCGATGGGCAGAAATGTCGTTCCGCCGTCATCCGGCGAGAATACCGAACCGGTCAATCTGCGCGAGGCGCTCGAGGAGCGCTATCTTGCCTATGCGCTCTCGACGATCATGGGACGGGCGCTGCCTGATGCCCGCGACGGGCTGAAGCCCGTGCATCGGCGCATTCTTTACGGCATGCAGATCCTGCGTCTCAATCCCGGCACCGCTTTCAAGAAATGCGCCAAGATCGTCGGCGACGTGATGGGGTCCTTCCATCCGCACGGCGATCAGGCGATCTATGATGCGCTGGTCCGTCTCGCGCAGGATTTTTCCTCGCGTTATCCGCTCATCGACGGGCAGGGCAATTTTGGCAATATCGACGGCGACGGAGCAGCGGCCTATCGCTACACGGAAGCGCGAATGACCGAAGTCGCGCGGCTTCTGCTCGCCGGCATCGACGAGGACGCGGTCGATTTCCGCGACAATTATTCCGGCGATCAGCGCGAGCCCATTGTTCTGCCCGCCGCCTTTCCCAATCTCCTCGCCAATGGTGCGCAGGGGATAGCGGTCGGCATGGCGACCTCGATTCCTTCGCACAACGTCGCCGAACTTTGCGATGCGGCGCTGCATCTGATCGCCCACAAGAAGGCGACAACCGAAGATCTGCTCGCCTTCGCGCCGGGGCCGGATTTTCCGACCGGCGGCATCATCGTCGATTCGAAGGAAGAAATTGCCGAGACTTACCGGACCGGGCGCGGCTCGTTCCGGGTGCGCGCCCGCTGGGTGCGCGAAGAAGGCGCACGCGGCACCTATGTCGCCGTCATCACCGAAATTCCCTACATGGTGCAGAAATCGCGGCTCATCGAAAAGATCGCCGAGCTTCTCACCGAGAAGAAACTGCCGCTCATCGCCGACATCCGCGACGAGTCGGCGCAAGATGTGCGCATCGTGGTCGAGCCGCGCTCGCGTACAATCGATTGCGCGCTGATGATGGAGCAGCTCTTCAGAACGACCGAGCTCGAGAGCCGGTTTCCAATGAACATGAACGTGCTCGTCGATGGAGTGGTGCCGCGCGTCATTTCGCTGAAGGAGGCCTTGCAGCAATGGCTCGATCATCGCCGCGTCGTGTTGCAGAGGAGGTCACGCTTCCGGCTGGGCGAAATCGACCATCGGCTCGAAATCGTCGCCGGCATGCGCATCGTCTTCCTCAATCTCGATGCCGTGATCCGCATCATCCGCGAGGAGGAAGAGCCCAAGGACGTCTTGATGGCGACCTTCAGGCTGACCGAGGTCCAGGCCAATTACATTCTCGATACGCGCCTGCGCAGCCTGCGCCGCATCGAGGAAATGCAGCTGCGCCGCGAATTCACCGAGCTGAGGAAGGAAAAGAGCGACATCGAGAAACTTGCTCGAAGATACCGCCCGCCAATGGCGGGTGGTCGCCGCCGAGATTCGCGAGCTGAAGAAGAAGTTCGGTCTTGAGACGGAGCTCGGGCGTCGCCGCACGCGTTTCGAAGAGGTTCCGGAGCTCGCCGATCTCGACCTTGCGAGCGCGATGATCGAGCGCGAGCCGATTACCGTCGTTGTGTCGCAGAAGGGCTGGATCCGCGCCTTGAAAGGACATGTCGAGGATCTGACCAATCTTCAGTTCAAAAGCGACGACGGCTACAAGCAGGCTTTCTACAGCGAGACGACCGAGAAGATCCTCGTGCTTGCCAGCGACGGCCGCATCTTCACGATCGAGGCGGCGAAATTGCCGGGCGGCCGCGGCCAGGGCGAGCCCTTGCGGCTCATGGCCGACATCGGCGAGGGCGAGGATATCGTCTCGGTCTTCCCCTATGTTGCGGGCGAAAAAATGCTGGTCGCGGGAAGCGACGGGCGCGGTTTCATCGCGCCCTGCGACGAAATGGTCGGCGGAACGCGCAAGGGAAAGATACTTCTCAACGTGGATCCGGCGGTCAAGGCGACGCTTATCGTCCCCGCCGTGGGCGATCATGTCGCGACAATCGGACAGAACCGGAAACTGCTCATCTTCCCGCGCGATCAGGTGCCGGAGATGGCGCGCGGCAAGGGCGTGCGTCTGCAGAAATATCGCGATGGCGGCATTTCCGACGCGCGGGTCTTCCGCCGCGCCGAGGGATTGACGTGGCAGGATTCGGCCGGGCGCACATTCACGATTTCTTTGCGCGATCTGCGCGACTGGGTTGGCAACCGCGCCGAGGCCGGCCGCCTGCCGCCCAAAGGATTTCCGAAGAACAACAAGTTCGGCTGATGCTGAATCGCGCGCATCGCCGGAGTGATGTTCTCTTTTGGAAAATCTAAAATACATCGCCTGCGTTCTGCGTCGCGGTTGCGGCTCAGAACCCCGCGGGATGAAGCCGGCGTGGATATCATAGATCAGCAAGCTGAAGCCACTGCCCCCAGCTTCAGCCGCCTTGCGGCGGTTCGCTCGGCGCTGCTTCGGCTCGAACGTCACGCTGCGTTCAAGGTGGCCTCTTGCATCGCCTTGAGCGGTATGTCTCTCTATCTGGTCTTTGCCCACGCATCGCTGGGCCGGCCGATATGGATCGACGAGTTCCTGCACTTTGCGTTGGGAAGCGAGCCTTCGACCGCCGCCGCATGGGCGACGATTCGTACGACAATTCGGGGCGTCAATTTCGGCCAGACCGGCGCCTATATGATCGCCGACTACTGGCTTCTGAAACTATTTGGCGCATCGGCATTCTGGCTGCGTTTGCCGAGCATCGTTTCAGCGCTCTTTATGGCGCTTGCGACCGTAATTTTTTTTCACCTCAAGGGCTTTAAGGCATATTGGTCGCTGTTGGCGCTCATGGCTTTGTTTTGCCAGGATTTGCTCATGTATTACGCGGGCGAAGCGCGGCCCTACATGCCTCTGGCGGCGGCCGCTGTCGGTACTTTGGCCTATTACAGCATACCGCAAGCGCCGCGGCGCGGATGCTGGGCATTTTCCTTGGGCCTGGCGTCTATTCTAGGGGGATCGTTGATGCACCCCTATTTCGCGATTTATTGGCTGGCACTGGCATGTTTCACATATTGGGAGACACTGGGATATTCGCTCGGCAGCATGACTCTCGGATCGTTTCTTCGACACTGCAACCCGGTGCTGACCGCGATTGGAATCATCACATATTTTTCGATCGGTTTGGCAACATGGATGCGAGCCGGGCGGGTCCTCGATCTCGATCCGTTTTTCTGGATCTCTAAGGACGGTCTTTACAGGACGTTTTTCGACGCAAGCCATTTCCAAATATTTGCCGGCTACGCAGCCGTCGCGGTTGTGCTTTTTGTGGCAACGGCGATCGCACTTGCGCTTTCCAGGCAATGGCGACGAGGGTTTTTGAGCCCGTTGATATCGCCGCTCGCATTGATCTGCCTCTCTTTGGCTATTTCCGCGCTTCTGTCGTTCGTGTCCTATCGAAATCACTACTGGATTTTGCCGCGCCAGTGGGTCGCTTCGATTGCGCTTGCCACGATAGGCCTGGTCTGGTTCCTGGCGGCCTTTTCACAAATTGTGGGTCGTTGGTCCGGGGTCCTACAGGTCCTTGTCATGTTGTTGTTGGCAATTGGCGTCAGCTGCCGCCTTGTGGGCGCACAAGAGCTGCTGAACGCCGAGCGCAAATCGTGGGCGAACCAGGCGACTGCCAAGACGCCCTTGAACAGAGAAGAGGTCCCATCTAATAACGATGCATGGGTTGCCTTGGCTAACGCGAATATCGCGAGCGGAGGGCCGGTTTGGCCCATTTTCCGCAAGTTCTATGAGAAGTGAAGTCCGGGAACGCCGATGACGGAGGCTCGCGTCGATCAAGCGGTGAAAACGGGCACGCGCGGCGTTCGTCTCGCGATTATTGTGCCTGTTTTCAATGACTGGGAATCCTTTCAGAAATTATGCCTGGGCATAGACCGCTGCGCGTTTCCGCCGAATGCCGAAATCGTCGTTTTCGCCATCGATGACGGCTCCTCCGAACCGCCGGGCGATCTCCCCGAGCTTGCCCGCGACCTTGCGCAGATAGACGGCATCGAAATCCTCCACTTGACCTGCAACCTGGGACATCAACGCGCCATCGCGGCCGGTCTCAGCGACGTGTTTTCGCGCGACGGCGGCTTCAATTTTGTGATCGTCATGGATGGTGATGGCGAGGACAGACCGGCTGACATCGAGAGGCTTATCGACGCTGCCAAAGGGCACGAGAGCGCGATCGTCGTGGCGCAGCGCGCCGAGCGCTCGGAGGGTCGCGCCTTCCGCGCGCTCTATTCTCTTTACAAAGCGGCGTTTATGTCGCTGACCGGAAGGTCCATCGATTTCGGCAATTTTTGCCTTATTCCATCTGGTCTCCTTGGCCGCATAATCCACATGTCCGAAAGTTGGAATCATCTTGCCGGCGCAATCGTCAAATCGCGGGTGCCTTTGCGCCGCGTCGAGACTCGGCGCGGACATCGCTACGCCGGCGTATCGAAGATGAACCTGGTTGCGCTTGTCCTGCACGGACTCGGCGCAATATCAGTGTTCAGCGAAACGGTTTTTGTCCGCGTGATGATCACATCCATCGGCCTTTCGGCCCTCGCCGCGGCGGTCGCCGCGATCGTCATCAGTGTCAAGTTTCTGACGGATTGGGCGGTCCCTGGCTGGGCGTCGGTCGCACTTGGTCTGACGCTCGTCATTCTTTTTCAAGCGTTGAGCTTTTCGGCCGGGGTCGCGTTTCTGCTGCTGAACGGCCGCGCGCATGTTTCCATAATCCCGGCACTCGACGCCGGAAAGTTCATCCAGCGGCGCACGCGCATTTATCCGAAATGTCAGAACAGCAATTTGCCTATGTCGGCGGCGAGCTAGAGCTCTTCAGCAGCGCGACGAACTGGAAGGCTTACGTCGCCGCGACCTTGAAGCCTTATCTCGGACCTCGGGTTCTCGAAGTCGGCGCGGGCATCGGCGCAACGACGCAGATGCTATGCGCCGGCTCCCTGCAGCGATGGACGGCGCTGGAGCCAGATCCGCGACTGGCCACGCAAATCCGCCGCAAGATCAGCCTCGGTCAAATTCCGCGCATATGCGAAGTACGGGAAGAGGCTCTCGCCAGCCTGAGCCCGAAGGATGTTTTTGACTGCGTGCTCTACATCGATGTTCTGGAACATATTGAACACGATTTGGACGAGCTTGCTCGCGCCGCATCGCATTTGGCGCCGGGCGGACATTTGGTGGTTCTCGCGCCGGCACATCAGGCATTGTTCAGCGACTTCGACCGGGCGATCGGACACTACCGCCGATACAATCGCGCCGGCCTGCAAAAACTCGCGCCGGCCGGTCTTCGCTGCGTAAAGGCGATCTATCTCGATGCGGTCGGCTTGGCGGCGTCCCTTTGCAACAAGCTGATCTTGAAATCGGCTGAGCCAACGCGCGCGCAGATCCTGCTCTGGGACCGTCTCATGGTGCGCCTGTCGAGACTGCTCGACCCGCTTTTGGCGGGGAATATCGGGAAGTCGGTCGTCGTCATATGGCGCAAGCCGCCATGAGACGGCAGGTCGGTCCCTTTATCGGCGTTGCCGGAGCGCGCCCGGCGAAAGGCTTTGTAAAAATAACGAGTTCGGCCGAGGTCCCGCAGCGAAAGCCCGGCGCAATCTGGCGCTCATAGACTGCCTCTCCCAAGACGGGCTTGGCGAAGCGGAAAGTCGCGCCTGCCCGGGCGCTGCGCGAGCTGTGCCGAGCACCGCAAGGAGGGCTCCTCCGATGCAAATTGAGCTTCCCGCCGCCCCGGATGTCGACAATGCGCTTGCCGGCTGGCGGGCGGCCAATCCTTCGCTCAACAAAATGTTCGAGCAATATCCGACTTCCTACCAGGCCTTGCGGCAGTTCGGCCTCACGCTCTGGGCGAAGGGGCAGATCGAGCCGGCGGTCGGGGTCCTCAAAGCCGCCATCGCTCTGGCGCCCGCGGAGACCGCGCTGTGGAACGATCTCGCCGGCGCTCTCTATTGTTTGGGGCGGCCCGAAGAGGCGCGCGCCGCGCAGCAGGTCTCGCTCGAAAGAGATCCCGCGCAGCCGCAGGCATGGCTGCTGATTGCGACGCTCGACAGCAGCGCGGGCGATCAAGTTGCTGCGGAACGCGGCTATCTCGCCGCGCTGCGGTTTGACCCGCATCTCGCCGATGCGTCGTTCGGATTGGGCGTGCTTTATTTCCAGCAGCGCCGTTTCGATGACGCGGTGGCGCAGCTGCGCAAGTCCATCGCCGACGGCGGCCACAACATGGGGCTTTACGTCTGTCTCGGGCAGGCGCTGTTTCTCAAAGGCGACGTTTCGGGCGCGGCGGCGGCGTTGAGCGTCGCCGCGCGCTTCACCCCGCGCGATGGAAAGGTCGTCGAGAAATTCGCCAAGCTGCGGCTGATTGAAACCATGATTCGCGGCAGCGCGGAGGAAGCCATCGCTGTCTATCGCGATGTCGCGGGTCTTTACGCCGAAGATATCGATGCCGTCACCGCGGCGGCGTTTCATTTTCTCAGCGGCTTCGGCTATCACGAAGCCGCCATCAAACTCGGGCGAGCGCGTCTTGAACGCGAGCCCGACGACGCGATGCAGCGCTATCTGCTCGCTGCTCTGCTCGGGGAAAAGCTCGAGCGCGCGCCCGACGATTACCTCGTTGCTTATTTCGACAAATTTGCCGAGACATTCGAGTCGAAACTCGTCGGCGTGCTCGGCTATCGCGTGCCCGAAGACTTGCACGCGCTGTTGGCAAAGACGGGGCGGCAATTCACGAAGGTCCTCGACCTCGGCTGCGGGACCGGACTGGCCGGCCCGCTCCTGCGCCAAATCGGCGCCAGCCTCACGGGCGTCGATCTTTCGCCCCGCATGCTCGAAAAGGCTGCCGCAAGGCAGCTCTATGATCGCCTGGTCGAATCCGAGGCCGGCGCCTTCCTGGCCGACACACATGAAAAATTCGATCTCGTCGTGGCCGCCGATCTTTTGGTTTATTTCGGCGATCTCGCGCCGTTCTTCCGCGGCGTCGCGGCTGTCTTGGAGCCGGGCGGCCTGTTCGCGTTGAGCGTCGAGGCCACGACGGAAGCCGATTTCGTCGGCCTGCCGTCCGGCCGCTTTGCCCATGCCGCGGGCTATATGGAGGCTCTTTCGCGCGCCGATTTCGTTGTCGTCGAAGAGCAGGGGACGACAATCAGGCTCGAAGCCAATCGGCGGGTCGCCGGCGCCCTCATGGTCCTGCAGCGAAGATAGCATGCGAGGATCGCAGTCGTGGCGCGCCCGCCGCCGCTGGTCACTCGATCCGTTCCCAGCCGTTCATCCCGAGCCGTTCTTGCGGCAGAAACCGGGCCTTATAGGCCATCTTGCGCGACCCCTGCACCCAATAGCCGAGATAGACATGCGGCAGGCCGAGCCGGCGGGCACGTTCGATGTGATCGAGGATCATGAATGTGCCGAGCGAGCGCTTCTCTTCCTTCGACGCATAGAAGGAATAGACCATCGAAAGACCATCGCCGAGGACGTCGGTGAGGCAGACGCCCACGAGCGGTCTGCGACGGCCGACATCCAACGCGCGATATTCGACGAGCCGGCTCTCGACATGGCTGTCCTCGACCATCATCGAATAGTCGAGCACCGTCATGTCGGCCATGCCGCCATCGCCGTGGCGGGTATCGAGGTAGTCGCGAAACAGCGCGTATTGCTCCGCGGTCGGCTCGGTCCGCACCACGCCTCCGCCAATATCGGGATTGCGCTTGAGCACGCGGCGCAAGCTTTTCGAAAGGCGGAATTCGTCCACCTTGACTCGCACCGAAACGCAGGCGCGGCAATTCTCGCAGGCCGGCCGGTAGGCGATCGTCTGCGACCGGCGAAATCCCGACTGCGTCAGCGTATCGTTGAGCGCCGCGGCCCGGCGCCCAATGAGATGGGTGAAGACCTTGCGTTCCTCCCGCTTCGGCAGGTAAGGGCAGGCAGAAGGCGCGGTCAGATAAAATTGCGGTGCGTCACGCAGCTCTCGCGTCAAGCTCGTCTCTCTACCCATGGGAGCAAACTGCCTCGGGGAACTCGCGCGTCGTCATTCGACATTCGATAATGCGACGCGTGACGTTAGCCCGACGACGGTCTGCGGCAAAGCAGAATCATTATGGAAATTGGTGCGGTCGGCGCGTGACAATGACCCCGGCCAGGATGTCATGCAGGCAGCGCTTATCGTTCGAAAGAAGCGAGACCAAAAACACCGGCGGAAACATCCAGCTCAGATAAAACAGCACCGCGTGCACCGCAGCATTGAGGAACGGCACGCGGCTGCCGTCGGCACAGCGCATTTCGAGGTCCATGGCGCTCATTCCGGGCGTCGCCATCCGTCGGCCCGACACGGTGAGACCATTGTAGAAGAAGGCGACGAGCGGGAAGAGCGGAGGGACGAAAAATAGCGAAAGACCAAGGGTCAGCAGCAGCAAGCCGAGCCAGACCGCGAAGGAGAGGATCGAAACGATGATAAAATCGAGTCCGAGCGCCAGAATACGACGGGTTCGCACGCCGGCGAGCGCTTCCGGCGGCAGGCAAACGTCGACGAACAACGGGCCGCCGTAATAATGATCCGTCTGGCTCATGGCTTTGGCTCCCAGAAATCCGCCCAGGAATGTGGTCCTTGGCCGATCCGGAAACAAGTGGCTCCGCAAAGGCCTCAAGCCCTTTCCAGCCAGTCCTTCGCCCGGCCGAGCGCAAGGAGAGGGAAGTAATGCCGATACATATTATAACCGAGCAGGAAGGCGCGCGATAATTCGGGACCTTGCTGCAGCCTTTCACGCAAGTCCGCGGCATCGTGATCGAGGCGCGCGCCGACATTATAGCCGGGAAAACCCGTGCCCGTATAATAGCGCTCGTCCCAGGTACCGTTTTCGTCCTGGGTCTTGACCAGAAAGTCGACGCCTTTTCGGATGGCGGCTGTATAGTCGGGATTCTCGACGGCGAGCAGCGCCATCAGCGCCCAGGCGGTCTGCGACGGCGTGCTCGGGCCTTTGCCGCGCAACAGCGGATCCATGTAGGACGCACAGCTTTCGCCCCAGCCGCCGTCGGCATTCTGCTTGCCGGCAATCCAATCGGCGGCGCGCTTGACATAGGCCGCGCCCATGTCCTCGCCGATCGCCTGAAGTGCGGGAAGCACCGCGGCCGTTCCATAGATGTAATTGACGCCCCAGCGGCCAAACCAGCTGCCGTCCTTCTCCTGTTCCGAACGGATGAAGGCGAGGGCTTTGGCTACCGCGGGATCGCTCTTCCTACGTCCGAGAACGGCCAAAGCTTCGAGTACGTGGCCGGTCACATCGACGCTCGGCGGGTCCAACGCCTCGCCGAAGTTGCAGAAGGGAATCTTGGAAATGATCTCTTTGTCGTTGTCCTTGTCGAACGCGCCCCAGCCGCCGTTGCGCGATTGCATGGCGAGCGTCCAGGCGAGCGCCCGTTCGATCGCGGCCTCGACCCTTTGACGCAAGGCGCCATCAACTCCGTTGCGGACTTTGCCGAGCATGAGCAGAGCGACGGCCGTATCGTCGATGTCGGGGTAATAGAGGTTGGCGCGTTCGAAAGCCCAGCCGCCCGCCGCGACGTTTTTGACTTTGACCGACCAATCTCCCGGCCAAAGCACTTGCTTTTGCAAGATCCAGTCGAGCGCCGCCCGCATCGATCGGGATTTCTGCGGCGGGCAACCGGCTTCCTGCATCGCGAGCAGGCTCAGCATCGTGTCCCAGACCGGCGATTCGCTCGCCTGAATATGGGTCGCGCCGTTGCGCTCATAGCTCCAGTGGTCGCTCAAAGTGGAAACCCCTTTGGCGAGCACCGGGTGATCGACGGCGTAACCTTCGGTGCGCAGCGCGATGAGCGCATAAATCCAGGGCGGCTGAATCCCGCCCCAGGCGCCGTCCGCATCCTGATGCTTCAAGATCCATTCGAGACAAAGTTTGATCGCCGTTTCGCGGCCGGGGGTGAGACGGGCGTTTTGCAGCAGGTGCAACAGCCGGTCGATTTTGAGGAAGAGCCATTCGAGCGAAAGCAAGCGCGCTTTCTTTCCGGCAATGAAGAAATCGAAATTGTCGTAGCCATCGGGGAAAAGCTCATCGAGCCTTCCGCAGGGTGACGAAAAAACCGGCCGTCGCGCCGAGATCACCGCCAGCGGCAGCAGCGTCGCCCGCGCCCATTGCGCGAAATTGTAGATGTTGAACGGAAACCAGAGAGGTAGCCTAATGATCTCAGGCGGGAGATTAGGTGTCGCCTGCCAGGGCCATACGCCCAGCATGGCCAGCCAATAGCGGGTAAAAACCCGAACCTTGCGCAGACCGCCATTGCGCAGAATCCAGTCCCGGGCGCGGACCATTTCCGCCCGCGAAGGATCAAAGCCTTTAACCCGCAAGGCCACGTACACCTCGACGGTGGAGTTGATGTCGCCGGCGGGTGCGCCGGGATAAGTTTCCCAGGATCCGTCCGGCCGTTGGCGCTGCAGAAGCGCACGGATCACCCCATCTTCGATTGGGAGCTTGACCCCGAGAATATGGCTGGCCAACAGCCACTCGGCCTCGATCGCCGAATTGGTCTCGATCATTCCGACCCAAAAGCCTTCCGGCTCCTGATGATCGTCGAGCCAGACGAGTGCAGCGTGCACGGTCTCGTCGATCGCTCCCAGGCGGTTGGGGCTATGTGCTTGCATGATCGACATCGGGCACTCGTTTCAATGGGTCTGGGTTTGGCTCTCAGGCGGCGGAAGGCGTTGCTGCATCCATGACATGGTACTGACACGAAGGGCGAAGTAAACGCCTCCCGCCGGTTAGGCAAGTGCCGCCTATGTCCAGGATTTGGCTCTGCAATTTGTGGTGGGAGGGAAGCTGTCCTCTCTATGTCCCCTTCAGCTTCTTGGCCACGAGGGGGGCGAAATAGGTAAGCACGCCGTCCGCGCCGGCGCGTTTGAAAGCGATGAGGCTCTCGAAGATCGCCCGCTCGGCATCGAGCCAGCCGTTGTTTACGGCGGCCATGAGCATCGCATATTCGCCCGACACCTGGTAGGCGAACGTCGGCACGCCGAACGTCTCTTTCACCCGGAAGATGACGTCGAGATAGGGCAGGCCCGGCTTCACGATCACCATGTCGGCGCCTTCTTCGATGTCGAGCGCCACCTCGCGCAAGGCTTCGTCCGAATTGGCCGGGTCCATCTGATAGCTGCGCTTGTCGCCGACGAGCGTCGTTTTCGTGCCGATCGCGTCGCGAAACGGGCCATAGAAGGCCGAGGCATATTTCGCCGCGTAAGACATGATGCTGACGTTGTCGAAACCCGCCGCGTCGAGCCCGGCGCGGATCGCGGCGACGCGCCCATCCATCATGTCGGAGGGCGCGATAATATCGGCCCCGGCGCGCGCCTGGTTCACGGCCTGGGCGACAAGCACGGCGACGGTCGCGTCGTTGACGATTTCCTCGCCTTCGAGCAGCCCGTCGTGGCCGTGGCTCGTATAGGGGTCGAGTGCGACATCGGTGACGATGCCGATCTCAGGGACGGCGCGTTTGATGGCGCGCGTCGCGCGGCAGACGAGATTGGCTTCGTTCAAGGCCTCGCTCGCTTCGGCGTCGCGCAAGGAGGGATTGGCGTTGGGAAACAGGGCCAGCGCCGGAATGCCAAGCCCGGCCGCCATATTGGCGGCGCGCAAAGCTTCGTCGATCGAGAGCCGCTCGACGCCGGGCATCGAGGCAACGGGCTCGCGCAAACCCTCGCCTTCGACGAGAAAGATCGGCCAGATCAGGTCGCCGACGGTCAGGTGATGCTCGCGCACCAGGCGGCGCGTCCATTCGGCTTTGCGGTTGCGCCGCGGCCGCTGCGCGAGCGCGAGCTTGCCGGGATCGATTTTTGGCGACGGCGACGATGCCATGGTTTCCTCGAAATCGGGGGAGTCATAGCACGCGGGAGCGGTTGGCGTGCAAGTTCTCTGTGGCTTCGATCGTGTCGCGGTTTGGAGCGGACCGACATGCGGCAAGTCGAGCCCGCAAACCCTCGCCGAAAGCCCAACGATGCGAACTTTGACCGTGCCGGATGATCGGATAACATCGCGGCGAGCGGACGCCTAACCGAATTTCAGCGCAATGCGCGATCGAACGGCTGACAATGAAGATTCATTCCGAGTTTGAATTTGAGCACGACAAGAATGCAGCCGTTAGGGTCAGATCGGCGGGCGAGGCTTTCTCGATGCGGGTTGCGCCGCGACATCGCGGCCATTATGACGGCGTCGAATACGAGGCTTTCGCGGCGCGCTACTTGAAATCTATTTTGCGGCGCGCGGATCTCTTCGTCGATGTCGGCGCGCACTATGGATTCTTTACGCTTCTTGCTGCCTCGGCCAATGACAAGCTGACCATCATAGCGGCGGAGCCCGTCGCCGAAACACGCGCCTTCCTATTGCAGAACATAAGCGCGATGGATGCGCGGCGCATCAGCGTCTGCGCGGACGCGATCTCGGATACGTGCGAGAGCAAGCCATTCCGGATTTCAGGATCGGACGATTGCAGCCCGCACCCGAATGCGCAGCCGATTGGTCAAGCAGCGGTTGACACGACGTCGATTGACGCACTCTTGGAAGACTTTGATGCGTGCCGCCTGGTCGTCAGAATCGACGCCGCCGGGCATGAATTGGCGGTGCTGCGCGGCATGCGCGACACGCTCTTACGATTCAGCGATGTGATTCTTGTCGTAGAGCTCAATCCCGAGAGGCAGAAGGCGGCGGGCTTCGCCCCCGAGCGGCTGCTGCAACAACTCGATTCGCTGGGCTTTGCGCTCTTTGTTGTCGATAGACAGCAGGAGCTGAGCTATCGCATCGAAGCGAGTGAGGATCTGACGCGGTTCATTGGAGAGGAAAGCTGCGCGAATCTAATCTGCCTGCGCAAAGAGAAGGCGCTAAGCTTGGTATTCTTTGCCCATAGCGCTCTTCTTAACGGAGCCGAACGCAGCCTTTTAGGCCTGGTGAAGGATGTCGTCGCCCATCAGGGCAGCTTGTGTACGGTTGTGTTGCCGGCGAATGGTCCGCTTGAGCCCCGGTTAAAGGATGCAGGAGCGGGAGTGATCGTGGCTCCGTCAGCCTGGTGGTGCGGTCCGGACGGAATGACGCCGGAGATGCTGGCCGAGGGCCTGGCCGTCAGCGCGCCAGCCCAGGTCACCGACCTTTTGCCGCGCTTAAGGGAGATTGATCCCGATGTGATCGTCACGCAGACCCTGGTGATTCCTTGGGGGGCGAACGCCGCCGCGCTGTTGAACAAGCCGCACATCTGGTCGGTTTGCGAGTTTGGCGAATTGGATCACGGACTGCGGTTTGTCGAACCCTTCGCCAACATCGTCGCCGATATCGAGGCTTGCAGCGACTTCGTCTTCTGTTGCACCAATGGCGTCAGGAACGAGTTCTTTTCCAAGCTGACGCCCGCTGCCTGCGACGTGCTCTACAGGCACATCGAACTGCCCCCGATCGAGGGGAGCGCGCATCGGCGATCGGGGGGCGACCGTGTCGTGCGACTTGGCTTTTTTGGTACGCTGTCGCCGATGAAAGGTCAGGCCGACGCGATTGCGGCTGCCGCGGAACTGAAGGCGCGCGGTCTATCGATCGACCTGACCCTTGTCGGAACCGGACATCTCGATCATGTCTTCAAGCTGGCGCGGCTGATCCAGGACTATGGCTTGGAACAGTCTGTCCATTTGGCCGGGTTCATCGAAGATCCTTACCCGGCCATGCGCAATTGCGACATTGTGCTTGTATGCTCCCAGCGGGAGGCGTTCGGCCGGGCCGCAGCGGAAGCCATGCTGATGGCAAAGCCGGTGATTTACAGCGCTTCCGGTTGCGTTGCCGAATATCTTCAGGACGGAGAAACCGGTCTGTCCTATCCACCGGGAGATATCGCGGCGCTGGCCGATAGAATCGCGCGTCTGGCAGGCGACCGGGCATTTCGGGAACGTTTGGGGCAGGCGGCGCAAAACTTTGCTCTTGCGACTTTCTGCCACGAAAATTACGGCGGCAAGTTCTTCGCCAAGGCGCTCGCTCTGCGCGGTCTCCGGCGTGCGCAGCCGCAGCCTGGATCGCTTCAGCGAGCATTGCACGCAGCGTCGGTGGCAACCCGCGATCAAATCGAGCCCACGCAGGCGCGCGCCGTGCAAGGCGCGCCGGCGCCCAATTCTTCGGTGAGCCAATGCCCTCGGATCGACACACAAATCGCCGGGGGGAATGCGAAGATTGCGCAAGTTTCCGGCTGCGATGCGGCGATGAAACGCAGCGACACGCAGCAGCGTTTCCGCGGATTTTGGAAGGCCGGAGCAAAACCCGTCTTGCCCGCTCGCGCGGCGCGCGAAACATCCGACGTCATTCGCAACTCGGTCTTTTTCAATGCCGAATTCTATCTCGATGCAAACCCCGACGTGAAAGCGGCGGGATTCGACCCAGCGCTGCATTACTTTCTGCACGGTGCTTCGGAAGGCCGAAATCCCGGCCCCTTTTTCTCGACGAAAGACTATCTCGAGCAGAATCCCGAGGTCGCCGCCCTCGGCCTAAATCCGCTGCTTCATTATGAACTCCATGGCCGCAGTTGACGTAACGGCAGACCGATCGGAGCTGCGCTGAAGCTCGAGAACGGGGCATCTCCGGCGCGCTTCATCCTTGCTCGGGGGCGGGACGAGCGAAGCGGAGGTCGCGGGGGATAAGGTTGCCCCGCCGAAACGCCCCCCACGGCCCCGCAAATTTCGCAAAATTTGCTTGCTGACGCTTATCGACATCTGCTGTACTTGGCGCGTCCTCTCTGCAAGGGGGTTATCTCTACGTTGACTACGACTGGCAAGAGAGACGCCCAGACCGTTCTGGCGGGGGGCCGCAGAGCCGCGCCGCCGCGCATCGTCGGCGCCCGCGTCATCGAACTTGGCAATGTAATCACACGAAGCGGCTTCATGACCGAGATCTTCCGCACCGACTGGGGAATCGATATATCGGTGCGGCAGGTCCATTGGGTCCAGCTGAATCCCGGCGCCGTCACCGACTGGCATAAGCACGACCGTCAAACCGATCATCTCGTCGGGGTTGAGGGAAACATCAAGCTGGCTTTGTGGGACGACCGGGCGGATTCGGCGTCCAAAGGCGTCGCCGAAGTGTTTAGGATCGGAATCGTCCGACCCGTCATGGTCGTCGTGCCGCCCGGGGTTTGGCATGGCCTGCGCAACGAAAGCGGCGCCTGCGCCGGCTATATCAACGTCACCGACATGCTCTATGATTACGGCAATCCGGATAATTGGCGGCTCACGCCGGGTTCCAAGGAGGCTCCCGAGATCCTCTGACGCGCGAGACAGTCTTGGCGAGTTTTGGGGACGACTTTCGACTGACCTTGCTTACCAACGATCCGATCTTGGCGATGATGGCAGATCGGGCCGGGGTGAATAACATCGGCTTGGATCTCGAACATTTGGGCAAGCGAGCCCGCCAAGCCAGCGAAGACGCGCGCATTTCCGCTCACAAGCTGGAAGACCTCGTTTTCGTCGGGCGCTCGCTGCGACAAGCCGATCTCTTCGTTCGCTTGAATCCGCTAAATCCGCAAACACAATGCGAGGTCGACCAAGTGCTGCGCTTGGGCGCCAAGGTTCTCATGCTTCCTTTTTTCCGAACCGCGGACGAGGTCACCGCCTTTGTCCGGCTGGTACGCCGACGTGCGCGGGTTTCGGTACTGATCGAGACGGCGTCGGCCACGCTGCGGATACGCGAAATCCTGAAGGTTCCTGGCATTGACGAAGTCATGTTCGGGTTGAACGATCTTCACCTCGAATTCCGCGTCGATAACCACTTCGAAGTGCTCGCTTCGCCGCTGCTCGACATGCTCGCACGCGAGGTACGCGCCTCCGGCTTGCCGCTGGGGCTCGGCGGCGTGGCCGATCCGGACGATCTCGAACTTCCGGTATCCGCCGATTTGGTTCTGGCCCAATATCCGCGGCTTGGTGCGACAGGAGCTTGGTTGTCGCGCTCATCCTTGCGCAATCTGCCGGCGGGGGGCAGTTTGGACAAGACTGTGAGCTCGTTGAGGGCGCGGCTGAGCGAATGGGCCTCGTCCCCGCCGGAGGCGTTGGAGCGCGCGCGGGGCGCGCTGACCGACCAAGCCCAAAAGCTGGCAAAAAGCCATCGCCGGACGCCCGTCGATCTCTAGAATCTTGTTCTTGGCAAGTCGTTACCTTGGCGGCGCGATTCCGCCGTTGCGAAGGAAGCCAGCGCTCGCTCGGCATCGAAGTGGAAGCAACGATGAGGATTGATCTCTACACGCGGTGCTGGAACGATGCGCACATGTTGCCGTTCATGTTTCGACATTACGACGAAATCGTGCAACGCTACTTTGTGTATGATGATGGATCGACTGATGGATCATTGAATATCCTGCGCGCCCATCGGAAAGTCGAGGTCAGGGACGCGTCCGCATACAGAGATCCGAGTTCGAAGGTGCTGTCCGCTCTTGCCATAGTGGAAGCGTGCTGGAAGGAAAGTCGCGGTCGAGCCGACTGGGTAATCGTCACGGACATTGACGAGCACCTCTATCATCGCCAGCTCGCGCAGTACCTGCGCGCCTGCAAGCGGTCGGGAATTACGATTATTCCAGCCCTCGGTTATCATATGATTTCTGACGAATTGCCCGGCCAAGAGGTTCGGCTCAGCGACGCTATCGTCAAGGGGGCACCGTTTGGAGTGATGAGCAAGCTCAATATCTTTTCTCCGAGCGATATAGAAGCGACGAATTTTGAAGTTGGGCGGCATAAAGCGTCGCCGTCCGGAAACGTGGTCGCTCCGACCCGGGATGAGCTGCTTTTGTTGCACTATAAGTACATGGGGTTCGAAGCGACGGTGAGACGACATGCGCAATACCGCCCAAGATTAGGCCCCACCGATATTGCGCGAGGCTGGGGATACCATTACGCCTGGTCTCCGGAAGAATTGTCCGAGGACTGGAACCGACTGGCCGATCGTTTGGTCGATATTTCCGACACCGATCTGCGGCCGTGGGAAACCCACACGGATGACCGGTGGTGGAATGCATTTCCTAAGACGCCCTGCATCTTGGATCGAGGGTTGCCGCGATCGCGCAGACTGCTGGGTTGGCTCACCGGGTCCAGGTCATAGATGACGCAAAATGAGCGAAGCTGAGATCGCCTGGGAGAAGATCGGCTGCGCCGGCGTCATCACGCTTGCCCGCCCGCGGGCGCTGAACGCGCTGAGCTTCGACATGATCGCTGCCATGCGCCGCGCTCTCGACGCCTTTGCGCGGGATCCCGGGGTCGGCAGCGTCGTGGTCAGAAGCGCGAGCGCCACGGCCTTTTGCGCCGGCGCCGACATCAAGCGCGTCGCCGAACTCGGCGCGGCCGGAGATCATGCCGAACAGCGCGCCTTCCTCGGCGCGGAATATTGCAACTGCCGGCGGATCAGATTTTATCCAAAACCCTATGTCGCTCTGATCGACGGGATCATCATGGGTGGGGGCGCGGGTATCGCTATCAACGGCGCGCATCGCGTGGCCGGCGAGCGGGTAAGCTTCGCCATGCCGGAGGTCGGCATCGGCTTTTTCCCGGATGTCGGGGCGAGCTATTTTCTACCGCGCCTGCCCGCCAGGATTGGCGTCTACCTTGCCCTTACTGGCGGGCGTGCCGCGCTTGGCGACCTGCTCGCGCTTGGGCTTGCAACCGCGCATGTGCCGGTGGCGCGTTTCGACGCACTCCTCGAACGGCTCGTTGCGGGCGAGACAGCGGAGCGCGCCATCGCGGCGGAGGCGGTTGCCGCGCCCGCGTCCAATTTGCTTGCCGAGCGCGATTTTATCGCGCGGAGCTTTGCGGCGCCGAGCCTTGCTGCGGTTCTGGCCGAGATCGAGGCTGCCGGCCGCGCCGGCTCAGCTTTTGCGCAGGCGACATCGGCGCTGCTGGGCTCGCGATCTCCGACGAGTCTCGCAATCACGTTCAGGCAGATGCAGCTTGGCGCCGGGCTTGACTTCGATGCGGCCCTGCGCATGGAGTTTCGCATCGCCTCGAGGATCGTTTACGGACACGACTTCTATGAAGGTGTGCGCGCGGTCCTGATCGACAAGGATCATGCGCCGCGCTGGGACCCGGCGTCGGTCGATGCGATCGCCGCGGCCGATATCGACGCCCATTTCGCGCCGCTCCCCGACGAGCTCGAATTCTCTGTGCCGGCAGGTGCCGCATGAATATTTTCCGTTCTTTCGACCGCAAAGTGGAGCGTCCGCCGCCGGGCTCCGCCATTCGGCTCGACAACCCGCGCAAGGCGGCGACGCAGACTCATTGGGGGTCGATCCTGGTCATTTTCATGCGCGTGCTGGCCGGCCTTTGGATCTGCCAGGGTCTCGCCGAATGGGCCCTCGTCCTATTGCCCGGCCAGCCTGTGTTCGACACTTTGCCGAGCGCCACATCGGCGGCGGTCATATTTTTTGCGATTGCCGATCTCGTCGCCGCGGTCGGACTTTGGCTCGCCACACCTTGGGGCGGCGCGCTGTGGCTCTTTGCCGCGACGTCGCAGATCTTCGTCGCGGTCGCGATCCGGAACTCGATCTCCATGGTTTGGATCATGATCGATCTTGTCCTGATCGGCGTCTATTTTGTGCTGACCTTCAAAGCGAGCGAAGTGCGCGAGCCGTGACGGCGCGCCGGCGTCATCGTAAACGCTGCAGCCGGAAAGCGTAGTGTTAAGTATGTCGGCATGGCTCATGCACATAATCGTAAGTTTAACAAACTCAATTCTTAAGCATCGTTATCGTAAAGAACGGATTGAATTCAACATTCATTCACCGCAATAACTAAACCTCTGATTCAGTTTGTTACTTAAACTCGTTTTCATTGGCGCCGATTATAGATCATCCCTCAATGAGCCGCGGCGAAGGGGAGGCTTGTTAAAAAGTGAAGGGATGGGTCATGAACAGCGTTCTCAAGACCGAGGTTGTTCAAGCACGCACCGGGCGGGTGAACGAGGTAAGGCCGGCCTATATCGAGGCCTTGACTCTGGTCGAGCGTTTGCATCGGCGACTGCTCGATGTCATCAAGGACGAATTCGACCGGCGCGGACGCAGCGATGTGAATTCCGTGCAGGCCTTGCTGCTTTACAACATCGGCGACAAAGAACTGACCGCCGGCGAGTTGCGCACGCGCGGCTATTATCTCGGCTCGAACGTGTCGTATAACGTGAAGAAGCTGGTGGAGATGAACTATCTCCATCATGCCCGCTCGCGTCTCGACCGCCGCTCGGTCCGCATCAGCCTTACGCCGAAGGGCAAGGAGGTCCACGACATCGTCGCGGGGCTCTATGACAAACACGTTCTGACGGTCGAACAGATCGGCGGTATTTCCACCGACGAGTTCGCCAGGCTCAATCAGTCCTTGAACCGCCTCGAACGGTTCTGGACCGATCAGATCCGCTTCCGTCTTTAGGCTAAACCGCGTTGGGGCGGTCCGGCGCGCCCATTCCCGTCGAGGGAATGGCGCGCCGCCTTTGTTGGGCGCTGAGGACGAACTCGGGTCGGTTCGCGCCTCGGTCTCGCAATGAAGCGGCCGCGCCGCCGGATGCGGTATTGCCCAAATCAGCCTAACATCCGCTCTGTAGAGCCGCGGCAACGTAGCGGGAGATTCCTGCCGCGCGCAATTTGCGCCACAAAATCGCCGCCCATTTGGGTCCTCTTAACTCCGAAAATGATAGCTGGACCTGGCCAGCGAACCAGCGAAAATGATGGCTGACTTGGCCAAAGCAGGTTCGGCGAGCGGCTGCGGCAGGCGGCCGCGGGGAGATCCGGCAATTTGAGGCGACGTTAGCGGTCGATCGGGGGGCCGCGGGTCGCGGTCTAGGCCCGACGCAGACTTTGGAGCTCGCATTGGCTAGATATTCGCTCGTCTTTTCGGGAGTCTCGTGCATCTGGGCCTGGCGTGTTTTGGCTGCGGTCATCGTGCCGGCGGGGTTTTTCATGGCCGGGTTGTCCGGGCCCGCCGCCGCCGGCGACAGCTCGTTCGACAATCAGGCCGAATGGGCGCAGAGCTACGACGCAGACGAGCACCTCGCGGTCACCCGTTCCTCGACGCCGGTGCTTTCGCCGGAGACCTTCACGGCGACCGAACAGGCAGCCGAACATTATCGCCAGATTGTCGCAAACGGCGGCTGGGCGCCGGTTCCCTCGGCCCGTAACCTGAGGCTTGGCTCCCAAGGTGACTCGGTCGTCGCGCTGCGGCGGCGGCTCGCAATCTCAGGCGATCTCGATCCGAGCGCCGGGACCTCGCCGGTCTTCAACTCCTATGTCGATGCGGCGGTCAAGCACTTCCAGGCGCGTCACGGCCTCAACCAAACTGGCATCGTCGACCAGGATACGTTCCTCGCGATGAATATTCCCGCCGACGTTCGCCTGCGCCAGCTCGAGATCAACATCGTGCGGCTCAAAGCCTATTCGGGCAACCTCGGCGAGCGCTTCGTCATGGCCAATATCCCGGCCGCGGCAGTGGAGACGGTCGAGAACGATGTCGTCGTCACCCGCCACATCGCCGGCGTCGGGCGAATCGATCGGCAATCGCCGGTGATGATGACCAAGGCGACCGAGATCAACTTCAACCCCTACTGGACGGTCCCGGTCTCGATCATCCGCAAGGACCTCATCCCGAAGATGCAGGCCAATCCAAATTATCTCAGCGAGCACAAGATTCGGATCTTCGACAAGGCAGGCAACGAGCTGCAGGCCAACCAGATCGATTGGAATTCGGAAGATGCGGTGAACTACAAATTCCGCCAGGACACCGGCGGCGACGTCAATTCGCTTGGCGTCGTGCGGATCAATATTCCCAATCCCTACGGCGTCTATATGCATGACACGCCGGAAAAGGGCGTTTTCGGCGACGACGATCGGTTCATTTCCTCGGGCTGCATCAGGGTGCAGAATGTCCGCGACTATGTGGCTTGGCTGTTGAAGGACACGCCCGGCTGGGATCGCGACCGTATCGATGAGGTTATCCGCTCCGGCGAGCAGGTGGACGTGAAGCTCGTCCCGCCGGTGCCGGTCTATTGGGTCTATATTACCGCCTGGGCGACGCCGGACGGGCTCGTCGAGTTCCGCGACGATATCTACCAGCGCGATGGGCTCGGTTCCGTCGCCTCGGATCAGATGCCGGAGGGAGCCGCGCCGGCGCCGGCGCAGCAGGCTTCCACCAATGCGCCGCCCCCGCTGCCGCCTCAGGCGGTGCCGCAGGCTCCCCCGCCGCAAGCTCCCCCCTACGATATGCCGCAGGGACCGGGAGAAGACGACGTGGGTCAGCCCTCGCCTCCGATGAACGACGGGCAATGAAGCGGGCGCTCAGGCGCAGAGCTTAATTTCAAAGAGATCTGACGTGGGTTTGCTGCTCGCGCGGGCCGCCTTCACGCTGCGGGCCCGGCATGCTAAGGGCAGGCTTGGCCGGTGCGTCGGCGACACCATTTGGCGCCACGCGGCGCCCCGCACGCCGCCGTTTAGTTAAGGTGCGAATCTCATGAACAGGTCCGATGCCGGCGCCTATCTCGCGCCCAATTCCTTCTTTTCCGCTTCTCTCGCGGCCGCCGATCCTGAAGTCGCCACGGCGATTGACAAGGAGCTCGGCCGCCAGAGGAACGAGATCGAGCTCATCGCCTCCGAGAATATCGTCTCCAAGGCGGTGCTCGAGGCGCAAGGCTCGATTCTGACCAACAAATATGCCGAGGGCTATCCCGGCCGGCGCTATTACGGCGGCTGCCAGTTCGTCGATATCGTCGAGACTCTGGCGATCGAGCGGGTCTGCCGGCTCTTCGACTGCAAATTCGCCAATGTTCAGCCGAACTCCGGCAGCCAAGCCAACCAGGCGGTGTTTCTCGCTTTGCTCCAGCCGGGCGACACGTTCATGGGCCTCGACCTTGCCGCCGGCGGCCATCTGACCCATGGCTCGCCGGTCAATCTCTCCGGCAAATGGTTCAAGCCGGTCTCCTACGGCGTGCGCCGTGACGACCATCGGATCGATATGGAATCCGTCGCGCGGCTTGCCGAGGAGCATAAGCCGAAGCTCATCATCGCCGGCGGCTCGGCCTATCCGCGCTTCTGGGATTTCGAGAAATTCCGCGCGGTCGCCAATTCGGTCGGCGCCTATTTCTTTGTCGACATGGCGCATTTCGCCGGACTGGTCGCGGGCGGCGTGCATCCCTCGCCGTTCCCGCATGCGCATGTCGTGAGTTCGACGACGCACAAGACCTTGCGCGGTCCGCGCGGCGGCCTCGTTCTCACCAATGACCCGGAGATTGCCAAGAAGATCAATTCCGCGGTCTTTCCCGGCCTGCAGGGCGGTCCGCTGGAACATGTGATCGCCGGCAAGGCGGTTGCATTCGGCGAAGCGCTGCGCCCGGATTTCAAAGTCTATGCCCGTCAGGTCGTGGAGAACGCCAAGGCGCTCGCCGCCACCATCGTCGATGGCGGTTTCGCCATCACCTCCGGCGGCACCGACAACCATCTGATGCTCGTCGATCTGCGTCCCAAGAACCTCACCGGCAAGGCGGCGGAGGCGGCGCTCTCGCGCGCCCATATCACCTGCAACAAGAACGGCGTTCCCTTCGATACGGCGAGCCCGATGGTCACCTCCGGGATCCGGCTCGGCACGCCGGCCGGCACGTCGCGCGGCTTCGGCGTCGCCGAATTCAAGAAGATCGGCGAATTGATCGTCGAAACGCTGGATGGGCTCGCCGCCAATGGCGAGGCGGCCAACGGACCGGTCGAGGCCACCGTGAAGAGCAAGGTTGAGGAATTGACGCGGCGTTTCCCGATCTATTGAGGAGCCTTCATGCGGTGCCCCTATTGCGGCAGTCTCGAAACGCAGGTGAAGGATTCTCGCCCGAGCGAGGATGCGGCTTCGATCCGCAGGCGCCGCGTCTGCCCCGATTGCGGCGGCCGTTTCACCACGTTCGAGCGCGTGCAATTGCGCGAGCTGACCGTCGTCAAAAAGTCCGGACGGCGCGTGCCCTTCGATCGCGACAAGCTGATGCGTTCGGTCGAGATCGCGCTGCGCAAGCGTCCCGTCGATGCCGAGCGCGTCGAGCGGATGGTGAGCGGCATCGTGCGTCAGCTCGAAAGCCAGGGCGAGACCGAAATCCAAAGCGAGCGGATCGGCGAGCTGGTCATGGAAGGCCTGCGCTCGCTCGACAGCGTCGCCTATGTGCGCTTCGCCTCGGTCTATCGCAATTTCCGCGAGGCGCGGGATTTCCATACGCTGATCGACGAGCTCGCGCAGGCCGCGCCCGATGAAGAGCCGCGCCCGGCAAAATCCAAGCTCAAGGCATGAGCAGCCGCGTGCTGCGCTCTTCCGCCGCGGATGCGAGTGAGGATGCGCGGTTCATGGCGGCGGCGCTCAATCTTGCCCGGCGCGGATTGGGCCGCGTCGCGCCCAATCCCGCTGTCGGGGCGCTGATCGTCAAACACGGCACCGTCGTCGGACGCGGCTTCACGGGCGAGGGCGGGCGTCCGCATGCCGAAGTCCTCGCCATAAGCCAGGCCGGCGCTGCGGCCAAGGGCGCGACGCTCTATGTGACTCTCGAGCCTTGCAGCCATCACGGCCGAACGCCTCCTTGCGCAGATGCGGTGATTGCGGCCGGCATTGCCCGCGTCGTTTCCACCCTCGACGATCCCGATCCGCGCGTCGCGGGATCGGGCCACCAGCATTTGCGCGACGCCGGGATCGAGGTTGAGACTGGCGTTCTCGCCGAGTCGGCACTTCGCGCCAATCTCGGCCATATGTTGCGCGTGACGCGGGGCCGGCCGATGGTGACGCTCAAACTCGCGGAAACCGCGGATTTCTATGCGGCGGGTGCGCCCGGCGCGGCGCGGCTCATGATTACGGGTGCGGCAGCAAACGCACGCGTGCAGATGTTGCGCGCCATGCATGACGCGGTGATGATCGGCGTTGGCACGGCGATTGCCGATGATCCCATGTTGAATGTCCGCCTGCCGGGACTTGGCGGATCGAAGCCTCTGCGGGTCGTGCTCGATTCGCACCTGCGCCTGCCGCCGGGCGCGCGGCTTGCAACGACGGCGCGCGACCATCCGACGCTTGTCATCGCGGGCGAGGCCGCCTCGATCGATGCCGCGGCGCGGCTCATCGAGGAAGGTGTCGAGGTGGAACGCGTGGCGGACAATGCCGGTCAGCTCGATCTTGCCGCGACGCTTGCGTTTCTCGGCGCGCGCGGATTGACGCGGATCTTCTGCGAAGGCGGCCCGCGTCTCGCGGCGGCCTTGATCGCGCAGAATTTTGCCGACGAGGTCATGCTGTTGCGAAGCGACAAAGAACTCGGGCAAGCCGGCGTGCCGGCGCTCGATCCGGCGAGCCGCGCGGCGCTGGCCGACGCCAGCCGCTATCGGTTGAGCGAGACCGGCCGGATCGGCGCCGATAATTATTTTTGCTATGAACGAGTGCTGTAACCCATGTTCACCGGTCTCATCAGCATGGTCGGGACGATCGAAACCATCGCGCCGCGCGGCGGACTGAAGCGCGCGCGAATCTCCTTACCCGTTCCCAGCGACGCGATTTCGGTCGGCGCCTCGATCGCCTGCAGCGGCCCGTGCCTCACGGTGGCCGCGTGCGGGGTGGGCGGCGACCGCGCGTGGTTCGAGATCGATGTCGGGGCCGAGACTTTGGCGCGCACCACCGCCTGCGGCTGGCGGGTCGGCACAAGGCTCAATCTCGAACGGTCCTTGAAGATCGGCGACGAGCTTGGCGGCCATATGGTCACCGGGCATATTGACGGAGTTGCCGAAAATCGTGGGCGTCGAGGCCTTCGACGGCATGAAACGCTTTGCGATCGAGGCGCCGGCGCAGCTTACCCGCTTTATCGCGGTCAAAGGCTCGGTTGCGCTCGACGGATGTTCGCTCACGGTGAACGAGGTGAAGGGCGACCGGTTCTCGATCCTGCTCATCCCGCACACGCTCGCGGTGACCACTTGGGATGAGCGGCGGGTGGGCGACGAGGTCAACCTCGAAGCGGACGTCATGGCCCGCTATGCGGCGCGGCTGCTCGAGCTCGACTAAGGTTCAGCAAAGCCCGTGGCGAGCGCATCGACCGGATATTCGGAGCGCGGATCCCATTGTGTCTTATCCACGAGCTGAGGCGGGGCGCCAATGATGTCGCCTTCGTCGGCGATGGAATCATCGGCGCAGAAGCCGTTTCTCAGCCCGATCGTCCAGCTGCCGCCGACTTCCTTCATCCAATATTCCTGCGCCACCGAAGCGGGCGTCTGCTCGCACGCGCCAAGCGCCGCGTCCCAGATCTGTTTTTCGACCGGCGAGCCGTTCGGCCGCTCGGGATGGACGACCATGAAGGCAAAGCCTGCCGCGACACGCATCTTCTCGACCTGGAACACGATCGGCTTGCCAAACAATTTCTCGTAGATGGGGCGCACTGCGTTGAGGAGAGCGACGCGGTCGGGCGAACCGGACGCCGGCGTGACGACGTCGCGCTGATCCACTTTCGGCGGGACCGGCAGCGGCGGCGGATTGAGAAGCTCGGCGAGTTGGGCGTCTGTCCATAGCGTCGTCGGCCGCGGGCAGGCGTTGAAACCCGGGTCGCCGTGACTGTCGAGCGCCACCCAGTGGGACACGTAATTGCTCCACTCGAAATATATCTGGATGTCGATCGGCGTGGTGCGACCGGGACAACGCTCGCGCGCAAGACTGAGAGCATCGCCCTGGAGGGGCAGCAGGCGAACTGCGAGAATGGCGCGCCCGACGTTTCTCCAGCTCACTCCGTCATTGAGGATCTGGTAACGCTCCTGGTCGAAGCGTTTGTTCGCCGGCCAGTCGTAAAGGGCAAGCCAGGTTTCGATGAGCGCGGTCGCCGAGGGATCGTGATCGGTCGAAGCTATCGGCCGCGTGTTCGGCAAGGGGCCTACGATATCAGCAGCTTGCTCGGCTCTAGGAGGAGACGAAGCGAGCAGCAGGCCGCCGAGGGTCGCGACAAAAAGCTGAAAACGAAGAAATTTGACGGGCATGGGGCTCGGTACGTGATCGCCGGATGCTGAACCCAAGATCATGGCGGAACCGTGTTATATCGCGTCGCGGGACCGAAGAATTCTCTTGCAACCGGCGGGTTGCGACGCCGGATGCGGGTTGTTAGTCAACCCGGCCGCCGTTCTGATGCGAGATGAACTTATGGCCGAGCCGCACCGATCCGAGGCTTCCGGGGAGAGCGTCAAGGGCGCGCGTTTCCTCATCGTCGAAGCGCGCTTCTACGACGAGATCGCCGCGCTGCTACTCGAAGGCGCGGTCGCGGCCTTGAAACGGGCCGAGGCGGGCTACCTCTGCTGGCAGGTGCCGGGCGCCTTGGAAATCCCTGTAGCCCTGGCGATCGCGCTCGACATGGCGCAGACATCGGGCGCTCCCTTTCAAGGCGCGCTTGCGCTTGGCTGCGTGATTCGCGGCGAAACTCCGCATTTCGACATTGTCGCGCGCGAGAGCGCCCGCGCCCTGATGGACCTGGCCGTCGAACGAAGCCTGCCTTTCGGCAACGGAATTTTGACGGTCGAAAATTTGGGCCAGGCCGCGAAGCGCGCCGACCCGCGGCAAGGCGACAAGGGCGGAGATGCGGCGCGCGCCGCGCTCGCGTTGCATCGACTGAAGCTCGGGCAGGGAGCCTCCTGATGGGCAAGGCCCCGCAACGCTCGGCCGCGCGGCTGGCGGCCGTGCAGGCGCTCTATCAGATGGAAGTCTCGGGCAAGGGCCTCGCCGAGACGCTTGGCGAATTCGAACGTTTTTGGATCGGCGGCGAAATCGAGGGCGCACAATATGAAGCCGCCGAGCTCGCCTTCTTTCGCGACGTGCTCGGCGGCGTCCTCGCCGATCAAGGCCCGGTCGATCGGGCGATCGACAAGACCCTGGCCAAGGGCTGGCCCTTGGCGCGGGTCGATTCCGTCATGCGCGCCATCCTGCGGGCCGGGGCCTATGAGCTGATGAAGCGCAAGGACATTCCAGCCCGCGTCGCCATCAAGGAATATGTCGACGTGGCGGGCGCCTTTTTCGATCATGACGAGGCCGGCATGATCAATGCGGTTCTCGACGCGCTCGCGCGGCAATTTCGTTCCGAGGAATTCGAATCGCGGGCGTGAAGGGGATAGCGTAGAGTTGCGGAGCAGGACTAGAAATGCCGTCTCGAAACCCTGAGTCCACGCCCCGTGAATTCAAAGCCGCGCCCTTCCGAAGACGAGATCATCGCGAATTTTTTTGCGCCCCTCGCAGGTCCGGCCGGGCTAGGCTTCGTCGATGATGCCGCTTTGCTTTCGCTGCCGGCGGACCACGAGCTTGTGCTGACGACCGACATGCTCACCTGCGGCGTGCACTTTTTCGCCGATGATCCGCCGGCGGCGATCGCCCGCAAGGCTCTGCGCGTCAACCTTTCCGATCTCGCCGCGAAGGCCGCCGAGCCGATTGGATTTCTCCTCGGCCTCGCCTTGCCCGAGGACTGGACCGCGGATTGGCTCGCCGCCTTCGCCAAGGGACTTGCGCAAGACGCGATGTTTTTCGATTGTCCATTGATCGGCGGCGATACCGTGAAAAGCCTCGAGGCGCTGTCCTTATCGATCACGGCGATCGGCACGGTGCCCAAAGGCAAGATGGTGCCGCGCCCGGGCGTGGAAGACGGCGACGCCCTCTATGTGACGGGCACGATCGGCGATGCGGCCTTGGGTCTGCGCCTGCGTAGCGCGGTCGAGGCGGATCGCACCTGGATCGAAGCCCTGAGTCGGCCGGCGCGGGATTATCTCCTCATGCGGCAGCTTCTGCCGCTGCCGCGGCTCGGGCTGCGCGATGCGCTGCGCAGCTTTGCCCATGCCGCGATGGATATATCCGATGGTCTCGTCGGCGATCTTGCCAAAATGCTGGCGCTGACCGGCATGACGGCGGAAATTGCGCTGGCCGATGTGCCATTTTCGAAAGCCGCGCGCCAGGCACTGGCGCTGGAGGTTTCGCTTGCCGAGGCGGTTCTCACCGGCGGCGACGATTACGAGATCCTTTGCGCCGTGGCCGCGGGCGATCAAGCGGAGTTCGAGCGCGAGGCGGCGGCGGGAGGCCTCGCCGTCAGCCGAATCGGGACCGCCAAAAGGGGCGCAGAAGCGCCGCTTGTCAGGGACGCGGAAGGCCAGCTGCTGGCGTTTTCCTCGGCTTCCTATCGCCATTTTTGAGCCGCCGGCCCCGGTTCTGGACCTCTCGGCCTGTTGAGACCGGCGGGGGCAGGACAGGGTGCGATTGCGAAATTTGCCGCTTTCGGCCATGGTCCGGCGCCAAGGGCGGAGCCATCCGCCCGAACGAGGCATTTTCGCGCGAAAAAACCCGTTGCACGGGTTGCCGGCGCAAATGCCTCCAATTTAGCGCGTTCCGACGAGACCGGGTCGAGGCTCTCGGCGCGCTCTGACCAGTAAGGGGCCGAGATCGATGCATCTGATGTGGTTTGTCATTCTCGCGGGGCTTCTCGCCGTCGCTTATGGGATCGTGACGGTAACGCAGCTTCTCAAGGCCGATCCGGGCTCGGCTCGCATGCAGGAGATCGCCGCCGCGATTGCGGAGGGCGCCCAGGCCTATCTGAAACGGCAATATTCGACGGTCGCGGTCGTCGGTGCGGTGATTTTCGTGATCCTCGGCCTGCTTCTTTCCTGGACCGTCGCGATCGGCTTCCTGATCGGCGCCGTCCTTTCCGGCTCCGCCGGCTTCATCGGCATGAATGTCTCGGTCCGCGCCAACGTACGCACCGCCCAGGCGGCGACCAAATCGCTCGGCGCAGGCCTCGACATTTCCTTCAAGGCCGGCGCGGTCACCGGCATGCTGGTGGCTGGCCTCGCGCTTCTCGGCGTCTCCGTCTATTACACGATCCTCACCGGTCCCCTAGGCTATGCCGAGAACAGCCGCGAGGTCGTCGATGCCCTGGTCGCGCTCGGCTTCGGCGCGTCGCTGATTTCGATCTTCGCGCGTCTCGGCGGCGGCATTTTCACCAAGGGCGCGGACGTGGGCGCCGATCTCGTCGGCAAAGTGGAGGCCGGAATTCCGGAGGACGATCCGCGCAATCCGGCGACGATTGCCGATAATGTCGGCGATAACGTCGGCGATTGCGCCGGCATGGCGGCCGATCTTTTTGAAACCTATGTGGTGACCGTTGTCGCAACCATGGTGCTCGCCGCCATCTTCTTCGCCGGCCAGGCGACGCTCTCCGCCGCCATGTTCTATCCCTTGGCGATCTGCGCGGCCTGTATCGTCACCTCGATCGCCGGCACGTTCTTCGTCAAGCTCGGGCCGACCAATTCGATCATGGGCGCGCTCTACAAGGGCCTGATCGCGACCGGCGTGCTGTCGATCGCGGGGCTCGCCGTTGCGACGCAATTCGCCATCGGCTGGGGGACGATCGGCACGGTCAACGGCGTGCCGGTTCAGGGAACGCATCTTTTCGTCTGTGGCCTCGTCGGCCTCGCGGTTACCGGTCTCATCGTCCTCATCACCGAATATTATACCGGCACCGGCAAGCGCCCGGTCGTTTCGATCGCCCAGGCCTCGGTAACCGGCCATGGCACCAACGTCATCCAAGGCCTGGCCGTGTCGCTCGAAGCGACCGCCCTGCCGGCGCTGGTCATCGTTGGGGGAATCATCGCTGCCTCGCAGCTTGCCGGTCTGTTCGGCATCGCGATCGCAGTGACGACCATGCTCGGCCTCGCCGGGATGATCGTGGCGCTCGATGCCTTCGGGCCGGTCACCGACAATGCCGGCGGGATCGCCGAAATGGCCGGCTTGCCCAAGGAGGTGAGACATTCAACCGATGCGCTGGACGCGGTCGGCAATACGACGAAAGCGGTGACGAAAGGCTATGCGATCGGCTCGGCCGGCCTTGGCGCCTTGGTCTTGTTTGCAGCCTATACCAATGACATCAAACATTTCATCGACACTGGCGTCCGCTATTTCAAGGATGTCGGTACGGTCAACTTCGATCTTTCGAACCCCTATGTCGTCGCCGGTCTGATCTTTGGCGGCATCATTCCCTATCTCTTCGGCGGCATTGCCATGACCGCGGTCGGCCGGGCGGCGGGTTCGGTCGTCGAGGAAGTCCGCCGTCAATTCCGCGATAAGCCCGGCATCATGGCGGGCACCGAGCGCCCGGACTACGGCCGTGCGGTCGACATGCTGACCAAAGCGGCGATCAAGGAGATGATCGTTCCCTCGCTGCTGCCGGTTTGCGCGCCGCTCGTCGTCTATTTTGGCGTGCTTTTCATCTCCGGTTCGAAAGCCTCGGCCTTGGCCGCGCTCGGCGCCTCGTTGCTCGGGGTGATCGTCAATGGACTCTTCGTGGCGATCGCCATGACCTCGGGCGGCGGCGCCTGGGACAATGCCAAGAAGAGTTTCGAAGACGGCTTCATCGACAAGAACGGCGTCAAACATTTTAAGGGCGGCGAGGCGCACAAGGCATCCGTGACCGGCGACACGGTCGGCGATCCTTACAAGGATACCGCGGGTCCGGCAGTCAATCCGGCGATCAAAATCACCAATATCGTGGCGCTTCTGCTGCTCGCGATCCTGGCGCACTGAGAGGAAACGCAAATGGCCGGAGCATTCCGGCCAGTTTCTCTAAAATCAAAATGGCGCCGGCCTCTAGCCGAACCTCAGCATGTTCTTGAATAGGCCGGTCAGGAAGCTCGAACTCGGCTCCCCCGGTCGGTGTCGTGCGAGAGACGAAATCGAATAGCTTTCCGTCCTGCAGGCCGTAATTGGCAATGCGTTCGACTCTCTTATCCTTGTCGAAGTAAATCGCCAGAACGCGTTGATCGGTGATTCTCGCATCCATGAACAAGACCGGGCGATCGGTCTTTTGGGTGATGTAATACCAAGCATCGCCACCGACCGTCGATGTCGTGGAAGGCGTCCCCATGACGATAAGCGCCTGCTCGGCGGAAGATCCGACTTTCACCTGGTCAAGCAATTTCGGATCGATCTGATAGCCGTGGACGACGTCGCCTTCATAGCCGAGGCAGCCGGCAAGGCTGAGCGCGAGAAAGCCGGCCAAGCCGAGCCTCGCGAGAAAGCCTGATGCATATGTCCCGGGCTTATGGGCCACGCTCTTGCGCCTCTCCATTCGGCCGTGCCGCCGTCCCGATTGCCGGGCAAGATTGACAAGATTTGCTTGCATCGGAGTTCGGCGATGCCTAACCCCCGCGGTTGGGAAAAGCAAGTTCGCGGCGCTCTCGTCGCGATCGCAACCAGAGATGTTAGAGCCATGATTTTTGGGCTTTTCCGGGGCACAGCCAATCGCCTCCTGATCGACAGGCTGCACGGCGAGATCGTGGCCGCGGCGCGCGACCCGGTTTTGTTCACCCACTATGGAGTAGCCGACGATCTTGACGGCCGTTTCGAATCCGTTGCCTTGCACGCCGCGCTGGCGCTGCGACGGCTCAACCGCTTTGCCTCGCCCGGACCGCAGATCGCCCAGGACCTTGCCGATGCCGTGTTCCGGCATTTCGATGTCGCCTTACGCGAGATGGGCGTAGGCGATATGAGCGTGCCGAAACGGATGAAGTCGCTGGCCGAGGCTTTTCTCGGCCGTGCCGACGCATATGATCGGGCCTTGGGCGAAGGCCATGCCGCGCTTTGCGCCGCCTTGGCGCGCAATGTCTACGCCGGTCGGCGAGAGGCCGATCGGCTTGCGCGTTATGTCGAAGCGCTTGACGAAGCCTTTTCCAATGTGACCCTCGCAGAGTTCGTCCAAGGGCCTATATTTCGCCGGAAGGCCGCCGCCATAGGTTGAGGAGGTGCAACGATGTCCCGGAGCAGGCCCATCAATCCGCAGCCGACGGACAAGATTTTCTCGCATCCCGTCACCGTCGATGAAATCCCCGAACAAGGCCTCGATCTGACGATCAATGCGGATGCGGCGACGCGGCAGGCGCTGGCGGCGGCCGACGGGCTTGCCGGCATCGCCACCCTCGAAGCCGATTTCCATGTCGCGCGGCGCGGGATTGCCGAGTTCAACGTCAGCGGCAGCCTGCGTGCCAAGATCACCCAGGTTTGCGTCTTGAGTTTGGAGCCTTTCGATACCGACATCGTCGAGGAGATCGACGTCGATTTCGCGCCGCCTGCGGTGCGCGCCGCGACGCACGTCGGCACGATCCTTGGCAGCGGAGCAGCGGCGGAGCGAGACCCGCCCGATCCGATCCTCAACGGAACGATCGACCTAGGCGCGCTTGCCGCCGAATTTCTGGCCCTTGGCCTCGATCCCTATCCAAAAAAGCCGGGCGTCGCATTCGTCCCTATCACCGTGCCGGAGGAAAAAGACGAGAGGCCTTTCTCCGTCCTGAAAAAGCTCACCGACCAATCCTAGAGAACTTTCGGTCCTCGGGTAGCCGATTGGGGCCGGTGCTTGCGGTCCGGCGCGCTTTGCCTTAGCGCATCATGCCGCGGGCGCCTTTATGCTTGGCTTGTGCACCGGCCAGTCTCGGCGGCGTGCCGGGGGAACCGAAGCCGCGGGAGCGACATGAAAAGGCCAGTGCGGATCGCGATCGACGCCATGGGGGGAGATCACGGCCCCGAGGTGATCGTGCCCGGCGCCGCCCTGGCGCGCGGCCATCATCCCGATGTCGCATTCATCTTCTTCGGCGACCAGGAGAGACTGAATCCCATCGTTGCAGGCGATCCTCAGCTGGCCGCGGTCTCGACCGTCAGGCATGCGCGCGTCGCGGTGCGAATGGACGACAAGCCGAGCCAGGCGCTGCGGATGGGGCGCCGGGCTTCATCCATGTGGCTCGCGCTCGAAGCCGTCAAGAAAGGCGAAGCCGACGCTGCCTTTTCCGCCGGAAATACCGGCGCGCTGATGGCCATGGCCAAGTTCTGCTTGCACATGATCCCCAATATCGACCGGCCTGCGATCGCCGTACTTTGGCCGACGCTGCGCGGTGAATCGATCGTGCTCGACGTCGGTGCGACGATTGGCGCCGATGCGGGACATCTCGTCGATCTCGCCATCATGGGGTCGGCCATGGCAAGTATCGTCTTCGCTCTCGAGCGCCCGACGCTTGGCCTGCTCAACGTCGGCACCGAGGAGATCAAGGGGATCGAGGAAGTGAAAACCGCCTCGCGAATCCTGCGCGAAGGGGCTTTTCCCAATCTCGATTATCGCGGTTTCGTCGAGGGCGACGACATCGGCAAGGGCACAGTCGACGTGGTCGTCACCGAAGGCTTCGCCGGCAATATCGCGCTAAAGACGGCGGAAGGAACGGCCAAGCAAATCAGCGCCTATCTGCACCAGGCGCTGCGCAGCAGCCTCTCCTCGAAACTTGGTTATCTTCTGGCGCGGCGCGCGTTCAGCGCACTCGCCATGAAAATGGACCCGCGCCGCGTGAACGGCGGGATCTTCCTGGGTCTCGACGGGGTGGTGATCAAAAGCCATGGCGGATCGGATGCGATCGGCACAGCGCGCGCGCTCGAGATCGGATACGAGATGGTGCGTCACGAACTTTTGAGCAAGATTCGCCACTCCCTCTCCGGGCGAGTGGAACCAGCCGCCGCAGTCTCGGCCTCCTTGCGTTCGTGAATGCCGATCCTGGCCAAGAAAGCCCAACTCAATTGCACTGGAAATCCGCGTGACCCAATTGCAAGGCGCCAAACTTCGCTCCGTCGTCGTCGGGCTTGGCTCCAGTCTCCCCAAGCGCGTCATCAGCAACGCGGACCTCGAAAAGTCGCTGGACACGACGGATGAATGGATCGTTCAACGCACCGGCATAAAGCAGCGCCACATCGCCGGCGATGACGAGCGCACCTCGACGCTGGCCCTGCAAGCGGCGCGCGCCGCGCTCGCGGACGCCGGGCTTTCCGGCATGGACATCGATCTCGTCATCGTTGCCACGACGACGCCCGATCTCACCTTCCCCGCGGTTGCAACGCAGGTCCAGGCCGAACTCGGCATGACCTCCGGCGTGGCTTTCGATCTGCAAGCGGTCTGCTCGGGGTTCGTCTTCGCGCTCGCGACGGCGGATAAATTTCTGACCTCCGGTTCGCACCGGCGCGCGCTCGTCATCGGCGCCGACACACTATCGCGAATTCTCGATTGGCAGGATCGCGCCACCTGCGTCCTGTTCGGCGACGGCGCTGGCGCAGTCGTGCTGGAAGCGCAGCAGGGCAAAGGGACGAATGCCGACCGCGGGATTCTGACCACCCACCTGCGCGCCGACGGGCGTTACGGCGACAAACTCTATGCCGACGGCGGCCCGTCTTCGACCGCGACGAGCGGAAAGGTGAGGATGCAGGGGCGGGAAGTGTTTCGCTTGGCCGTCACCATGATCAGCGATGTCGTCGAAGCGGCCTTTGCCGCGACCGGGACGACGCCCGCGGATCTCGCCTGGTTCGTGCCGCATCAGGCCAACAGCCGGATCATCGACGCATCCGCCGAGAAGCTCGGGATAGATCCGCGAAAAGTCGTCAAGACCGTCGATCTTCACGGCAATACGACCGCCGCTTCCATCCCGCTCGCTCTCAGCGTCGCCCGCGACGACGGGCGGATCAGAAAAGGCGATCTCGTGATGATCGAAGCTATGGGCGGTGGCTTTACCTGGGGGGCGGCCCTGATCCGTTGGTAGCTGAGGCGCGCGTGCAACAGGGTCTCGCGATTAATCGAAATGCGGCAGTTTTTCGTCAGGACTGTGAAGGTCGCCCATAAGATCTATTGCCTTAAGGCTTGTTTTGTACCAAACTTTGTAACAACAGCGTTTTTCTCGCGGCGATATAAACCTGGGGAGGATCGCGAGGCCGTCGATCCATCGTGCAGCGCAATAGCGCGAGTTGGCTTGCGATTGCGCCCATGCTCGGTGCGAATCCGGAAAATCATGGCGTTTTGAGAGAAAATCACCGAGTTGAAAATGGCGAAAAGCGAGTTGTCGGCTAGGAGCGAGCCGCCGGTGCCGATGCCCAGCGGTTCGATGAGTGCAAAGCCGCAAGGTCCGCGAACGGTTACGCGCGTCAATCTCGCCGAAGCCGTCTATCAGCAGGTCGGCCTTTCGAGGAAGGAATCGGCGGCTCTGGTCGAAATGGTTTTGGATGAGATGACCAATCGGCTGATTGCCGGAGAATCGGTGCGGCTGTCTTCCTTCGGATCCTTCAATGTTCGTCATAAGGGACAGCGCGTCGGCCGCAACCCCAAGACCGGGGTGGAAGTGCCGATCAAGGAACGCCGGGTGCTGGTGTTCAAGTCCTCCAATCTCCTGAAGGCGCGGATCAACGGTCAGCTTACGCGGCGTAAGGGTGACTGATCAGCTCGATCCGGCGCGCGGTTTGGTATTCCTCGCGCCTGCGGCCTGCCGAACGGCATGCGCGGAGGGCGGATCGGCGGTCGCCGAGCCGATCTCGCAAAGTTAAGGCGACCCCCATTTGATGCCTTGTCAAGCGACGCGATTGCGCCGCGAGGGGCGGTGCGTCCTTGAGCCTGGCCGCGAGCGCGAACCGGCCCGCAAAATCCTAGTGCGCTAACAAATGAATTGAAGACGACACCGATTCCATCCGAGGGAATCCTGATCTAAGATTTCGCATGCGATGATCAGACTGGCTCGCAGGCTCTCGAACCATAGAGCCGAGGCGCTCGGGGGAACCATGGAAAAGACAGTCGACGCATTCAGGACAATCAGCGAGGTCGCGCAGGATCTCGATCTGCCCCAGCACGTGCTGCGCTTCTGGGAAACGCGATTCGCTCAAATCAAGCCGTTGAAGAGGGGCGGCGGGCGCCGCTACTATCGGCGCGAGGATATCGAACTCCTGCGCGCCATTCGCCAACTTCTGTATGGCGAAGGCTATACGATCAAAGGCGTGCAGAAGATCTTGAAAGAGCAGGGATGGCGTGGCGTCGTCGCCGCTTGGCGGCGGCCGGCCGATGCGATCGATGCGCCCGCGACCGCCGAGATGCTCTCGGATGCCTTGCAAGATCATCGCGGCGGCGAGCTTGGCTTTCAGAGCCGTCATGGCGATGCTCAAGACGAGATCGCTTACAGCCTCGCGCATGTGGGCGAGGCGCTCGGTCCGGTCGAGTGCCAGGTCCTCGAACAGTTGCTCACCGAGCTCGGCGAATGCGAAAGACTGCTGGGGGCGGCGCGCGCCGGCTGAATATCAAGGCAAAGGCGTCGCCGGTCGCGTTGCGGGGGCGGGAGCCTTTCTCTATAAGAGCCTGCGTCGGAGTGTAGCGCAGCCCGGTTAGCGCACTAGTCTGGGGGACTAGGGGTCGTGGGTTCGAATCCCGCCACTCCGACCACCAAAATAGAAAGACTTATTTTCAATTCAGCGTGAGGCCCTTTGAGCGACCTGCCTTCTGGGGCGAGGCCGCATTTGCAGCTGCTCTGCTATCGGGGTACCTTTGAGCGCGATATTGCGCCGGCTGAGCTCGACGATATTGCGGCGACGCGGCTCGTCTTCGCCGTAGAGAGCGTCGATTCTTTAAAGGCAATGCGCGATCGCTTTTTCGGTCGGCTGATTTTGCATGACGGGCCAAGCGCGTTGTTGCGCGATCCCGACGGCCACATCGTCGAGATCGAGGTCTGCCGAGAAACCTAACCCAACCGCTCGATAATATGGTCGGCGACGCGCAGCGCGTTGGCAATGATGGTCAACGTCGGGTTCACGGCACCGATCGACGGAAAAAAACTGGCGTCCGTTACATATAAATTGTCGAGTTCATGCGCTTTGCAATTGATGTCGAGCACCGAAGTCGATGGATCAGTGCCAAAGCGCAGCGTGCCCGCCTGGTGCGCGGTGCCGCCGATCGGAACATCCTTGCCGAGATAGAGGTCGCGCGCGAAGAGATGCGGATGCACGTCGAGCTTGGCGCAGATTTCGCGCAGCTTCTGCTTCAGCCGCCGGTGCGCCTCCATATTGGTTTCGGTGAGATCGAGTTGCACGCGGCTGCCCTCGTAAAAGATGCGGTTTTGCGGCAACGGCAGATCCTCGGATGTCAGCCAAAAATCGAGGGAATGCTCGGCAAGCCAGTCGAATGGCATTTCGGGCAGCCACTGCAGTGCGGCGGGCAGACCCTCGCCGCGGATCTGCACGCCACGCGACTTGCCGACCATTTGGATGTGGCCGAGCGGGAAATCCCAATCCGCCGAGCCGAAATAGAAGTCGTTCAGCCCGAGAGTCTTTTGAAACTTGGTTGGATTCGGCGTGTGCGAGATCGCCAGCACCGTCGAATTATTGTGGCGCATATAATTGCGCCCGACGAGGCCAGAGCCGTTGGCGAGGCCGTTAGGATGGGCCTCGCTGGCGGAACGGAGCATCAAGAGCGCCGAAGAGAGAGCGCCGCAAGCGACGACGATTATGTTGCCCGACGCGATCGAACATTCGCCGTTGCGGATAAGCTCGACGCCGGTGACTGCGCGGCCGCGCGGATCGGTCATCAGCCTTTTGGCATAGGCTCGGGTCCATAGCGCGAGGTTCGGATACGCGGCGAGCGCCGGATCGACGCAGACGATCTGGGCATCGGCTTTGCCATTCGTGGCGCAGGGATAGCCGTCGAAGGCGTCGCACCGGATGCAGGCAGAATGCGGAAGCGCGTTGCCATCCTGCTCATCGAGCAAGATGCCGACCGGCAGATGAAACGGGTGATAGCCCTCGCGTTTGAGCCCATCGAACAGCGTCTGGATGCGCGGCTCATGGGTGACGGGGGGATAAGCGTAGGGCTGCGTCGAGGGTGGTTCGGTCGGATCCTCGCCCCGCAATCCATGCACGTGATAGAGCACCTCGGCTGCTTGGTAATAGGGCTCGAAGGCGCCGTAGCCGACGGGCCAGGCGGGTGAAATGCCGTCGGGATGGCGGATCTCGCCGAAATCGCGCTCGCGCAAGCGCAGCAGCACGCCACCATAGACTTTGCTGTTGCCGCCCACGAAATAATGAAGTCCCGGATGGAAGCTGCGGCCGTCGATGCCGTACCAGGTTTCCTTGGCCTGGTAGCGGCCCTCGAGGAACACGGCCTTGGCATCCCAGTTCTCGCGCTCGCGCGGCAGATAGTCGCCGCGTTCCAGCAGAAGAATGCGCTTGCCGGTCTGCGCAAGTCGCCAAGCCATCGTGCCGCCGCCAGGACCCGATCCGATGATTACGACATCGTAATGCTGATTTTCCATCCGAGCCTTTCGTGAGCCGCTCTAGCGGGCGACGCCCAGCAACCATTGAGCGGCGAAGGGGTTTTGTTTGAAAACGGTCGTTGTAGAGCAAATCCCGCCATGAACGACGCATTGCAAACCAACCCCGTTGCGGCAACGCGGCAAGGGCGTGTTCCGATCCGCTTGGAAGCCCGTTCAGCGTCGGGAACGCAGTGCGCGCCCGCCTGCGAGCTCGTGATCTTCGGAGCCGGCGGCGATTTGACCAAGCGTCTGTTGATGCCCGCGCTATACGATTTGGCTGGCAGCCATCTCCTCGATACACGTTTTCAGGTCATCGGCGTCGATCGCGTGGACAACACGGACGAGAGCTGGCGGGCATCGCTCACCGACACCATGCAGTCTTTCACCGTGGATCCGACTGCGGAATTCTATGCGCCGAGGATCGACCCACAGACATGGGACTTTGTGCGCAAGCGGCTTGCCTATCTCAAGGGCGACTTCGATAAGCCCGAAACCTATGCCGAGCTGGCCCGGCGCCTAAAGGGCAACGCGGTCTTCTATCTCGCGATCAGCGATCAGTTTTTTGGTTCGGTTGTGGATCGCCTCGGCGAAGCCGGCCTTCTGAGGCAGCCGGCCGGAGCGTTCCGCCGCGTCGTCATCGAGAAACCGTTCGGTCGAGATCTCAGCTCCGCAAAAGCTTTGAACGCACGGATTCTGAAACAGGCGGACGAAAGCCAGTTTTACCGCATCGACCATTTTCTCGGAAAGGAAACGGTCGAGAGCATTCTCGCGATTCGCTTTGGCAACGCCTTGTACGAGCCGATCTGGCGTAGCCCTCATGTCGACCATGTGGAGATCACCGCTGCCGAGACAATCGGCGTGGAAGAACGCGGCGCCTTTTACGAAACAACCGGCGCGCTGCGCGATATGGTCCCGAACCATCTCTTCCAACTTCTCTGCATGGTGGCGATCGAGCCGCCGAGTGGGCTCGATGCGAATGCCTTCCGCGACGAGAAAGCGCGTCTTATACATGAGATTCGACCGGTGCGGCCGGGCGACGCGGCGCGCGGCCAGTATGCGAGCGGGCGCATCGGTCGCCATGAGGTAAAGGCCTACTGCGCCGAGCCGCATGTCGCGCCGGGTAGCCGCACCGAGACTTATGCGGCCGTGAAGCTCGCTATCGAAAACGAGCGATGGGCCGGCGTGCCGTTTTATCTGCGAACCGGCAAGTGCCTCAGGGCACGTCAGACGGATGTCGCTCTGGTATTCAAGCCCGCTTCAATTTCGCCGTTTGCTAAGACGCAAAAGCTCGCCCAAAACATTTTGCGGCTGCAGATCGATCCGCTTCCGGGCATGAAAGTGCATTTCTGCGCCAAGGTGCCGGGTCCGGCCATGCGCCTCGGCCACGTGGCAACCTCGTTTCGCTATGACGAGTTCTTCGCGGAGCCGCCGAATGTTGGCTACGAGACCCTACTTTATGATTGCATGATGGGCGACGCGACCCTTTTCCAACGTGCCGACTACATCGAAGCGAGCTGGGCGGTAGTCGATCCGCTTCTCAAAGCCTGGACGCAAGGCACACCGCAGAGATATGCGGCTGGCAGCGCCGGCCCGACTTCGGCCGATGAGCTGCTGGCGCGCGACGGGCGCCACTGGTTGCCGCTGGATAAGCCGTGACGGCCCCTTCTGTGGATCCCGACGCTCCGCTGCCGATCGAGAATTACGGACTCATCGGCGATTGCAGGACGGCCGCTCTCGTCGGTCGCAATGGGTCGGTCGATTGGCTCTGCTGGCCACAATTCGACAGCGCCGCTTGTTTCGCGGCTCTTCTCGGCAGCGCCAAACACGGACGTTGGTCCATCAAACCGGCCGACCTTTCGTCTAAGATCACGCGTTCCTACCGCGGCGACACGATGGTGCTCGAGACCGTCTTCGAGACGGCGGCTGGCGCTTTCGCAGTCATCGATTTCATGCCGACAGGCCAACCTCACTCTTCGCTCATTCGCATCGTCGAAGGGCGCGAGGGCCGCGTGCAGGTGCGCATGAACGTAACGCTGCGGTTCGACTATGGCTGTTCCGTGCCCTGGGTGACCCAGCTCCCGGAGCGTGACGGAATTGTCGCGATCGCCGGCCCGAACCTCACGGTTTTGCGAACACCGGCCGAACTGCATGGCGAAGATCTTTCGACTTCGGCGGATTTCTGCATCGGGGGCGGCGAACGCGTGGCATTCGTCCTGAGCTACGGCCGCTCACACCTGCGCCCGCCGCTTCCCATCGATGCGGACGCGGCGCTGCGGGAGACCGAAGCTTTCTGGCGCAATTGGGCGGCGCGCTGCACGTACAACGGGCGCCGGCGCGACGCGGTACTGCGCTCGCTCCTGACACTCAAGGCACAAACCTTTGTCGCCACCGGCGGGATCGTCGCCGCGCCAACAACCTCGCTTCCGGAAAAGCTCGGCGGTCGGCGCAATTGGGACTATCGCTTCTGTTGGTTGCGCGATGCGACGCTCACCCTGATCTCATTGATGGGCGCCGGCTATTACGACGAGGCGAAGGCCTGGCGCGATTGGCTGCGCCGCGCCGCGGCCGGCAGCCCCAGCGACTTGCACATCGTGTACGGCATCGCAGGGGAAAGGCGACTCCCTGAGTTGGAGCTCACAAGGCTCCCCGGCTATCAAGGCGCTTCCCCCGTGCGGATCGGCAATGCCGCATCGGGTCAGCTCCAACTCGATGTGTTCGGCGAGATGATGGACGCGCTGCACATCGCGCGAGAGGGCGGGATCGCCGCGTTGCCGACCGACTGGGATCTGCAGTGCAAAGCGCTGGAACATCTGGAGACGATCTGGAGGGAACCAGACGACGGCATTTGGGAAATGCGCGGTGGGCGCAAGAACTTCACCCATTCGAAGGTTATGGCTTGGGTGGCGTTTGATCGAATGATCAGGGATGCCGAGAAATACGGCCTGGACGCACCGCTCGAACGATGGCGCTCAGTGCGCGACAAAATACATCGCACGGTCTGCGAGCAAGGCTACGATCAAAAGCGCAAGACCTTTACGCAAAGCTTCGGTAGCCCAGAACTCGATGCAAGCCTGTTGCTGATTTCTGACGTCGGCTTCCTCCCGATCGATGATCCCCGGGTGGCCGGTACGATAGCGGCCATTGAGCGCGACCTGCTCGTTGACGGCTTCGTGCTGCGCTATAGGAGCGAGAGCGGAGTCGACGGCTTGCCCTCTGGCGAAGGCGTCTTCCTTCCTTGCAGTTTCTGGCTCGCTGACGCCTACCAGAAACAGGGAAGGAACGCCGAGGCCGACGCAATGCTCGATCGGCTGCTTTCGCTGCGGAACGACCTCGGCCTTCTGAGTGAAGAATACGACGTCGGAGCAGCGCGGCTGGTGGGCAACTTTCCGCAGGCCTTCTCGCATCTCGCTTTGGTGCGCACGGCCATCAGCTTGCATGAGCAACGACCGCTACGAGGCCGGCTCGAGACACCGCAAACGGGCGAGAGCGCAGAGAGATAGGGTTGGGGGCGGAATGGCAGCTTCGCGTCAGGATCGGCCGTTTGTCACGAGTTCCCGCCAACCGCGGAAGTTCGTCCTCGCGCGCCGGCGATCCTGCTGACGGCCCGAAGGGGACATTGTCCCACCCGGCGCGCACTCCCCTCGGCTGAGTGGAAATCTCGGTCAGCGCGCGGTGCCGAGGGCGATCACCTGAAGCAGCGCAACGTTCCATCCGGCATAGGAGTAGCGGTATGGCCCGTATGTCTCAGGCACCAGGCTTGATTTTGACCGCCCCATACGCACACGCCCCACGCATTGCGATGCTGGTTCGGACCGCAGCCGCCTAACGCGAACGCCGGCGTAACGGCTGCCGATAAGATAGCGGAAAGAATCACGCCGCCGAGCAGCGCGCTCCTGAGCGTTTTCATGAATACCTCCCTTCATGCACGACTGGGGTAAATCGCGGTTCTGTTTGTACGTCAGGTCAGTGCTGGGCTATAGGTCGTCGAGACCGACGCGGTCAACTTATACCAAACGAAACGGCCATGAGAACTGACCATGTCACGTTCCATGATGCGAGAACGTATGCTACGCTGATTTGCTGGTGTGGGGGACTAGGAATCGGGGGTTCGAATCCCACCGCTCCGACCGCCAAGATTCTTGATTTCCCGCCTGCTGATGCTGATCTTTACCCTGCCGGAGGATTGACGGGATGAAGATTTCCGGACGGAATTTCATCAAAGGCAAGGTCGCGGACGTGAAGAAGGGCGCGACGACCGCCCATGTCCATGTCGATATCGGCGGCGGCGTGGTGCTCACGGCTTCGATCACGAATGAAGCGTTCGATGACCTGAAGCTTGAAAAAGGCATGATTGTTCATGCGCTGATCAAGGCCTCGGACGTCATGATCGCGGTCGATTGAACGCGCCGCGATGCCGCATTGACGACACGCCGAATTCTCGCGCTTACGCCGATTGGTCTCGGCGAGTGAGCTTTAAGGAGACGAAGATGATTTGCGTGACATTTCCGGACGGCGCGACGCGCTCTTACCCGGCCGGCACCCGCGGCAGCGAAATCGCCAAGAGCATTTCTCCCTCGCTCGCCAAGCGCAGCGTCGCCATGGCCGTCGACGGCAAGCTCGCCGATCTCGCCGATCCCATCGAACACGATGCGGAGATCGAGTTCATCGATCGGGAAAATCCGCGCGCGCTCGAGCTCATCCGCCATGACGCCGCGCATGTGCTCGCTGAAGCGGTGCAGAGCCTCTATCCCGGCACGCAGGTGACGATCGGTCCGGTGATCGAAAATGGCTTCTATTACGATTTCTATCGCGCCGAGCCGTTCACGCCGGAGGATTTTACGGCGATCGAAAAGAAAATGGCCGAGATCATCGCCAAGGACCGCCCCTTCACCAAGGAAGTCTGGCCGCGCGACAAGGCCAAGGCCTGGTTCGAGAGCCATGGCGAGGCCTTCAAGGTGGAGCTCATCGATGCGATTCCGCCTGACCAGGATCTCAAAATCTATAAACAGGGCGAATGGCTCGATCTCTGCCGCGGCCCGCATATGACCTCGACGGGCAAGATTGGCGGAGCCTTCAAGCTTATGAAGGTCGCGGGCGCCTATTGGCGCGGCGATTCAACCAAGCCGATGCTTCAACGCATCTATGCGACGGCCTTCGCCAAACAGGCGGAGCTCGACGCCTATCTGCATCAGCTCGCCGAGGCCGAGCGTCGCGACCATCGCCGGCTCGGGCGCGAAATGGATCTGTTCCATTTCCAGGAAGAGGGACCGGGCACGGTCTTCTGGCATCCGAAAGGCTGGACGCTGTTTCAGACTCTCATCGCCTATATGCGCCGGCGCCAGCAGTCGGATGGCTATCTCGAGGTCAATACGCCGCAAGTGCTCGACCGTTCGCTCTGGGAAATGTCCGGTCATTGGCAGACCTATCGCGAGAACATGTTCACGACGATGACCGAAGACGAGCGGGTCTTCGCGTTAAAACCGATGAATTGCCCCGGCCATATCCAGATCTTCAAGAACGGCCTCAAATCCTATCGCGACCTGCCGCTCAAGATCGCCGAATTCGGCATCGTGCACCGCTACGAACCGTCTGGCGCGTTGCACGGCGTCATCCGGGTGCGCGCGTTCACCCAGGACGACGCGCATATTTTCTGCACCGAAGACCAGATCATGGAGGAATCGCTCAGGATCAACGATCTCATCCTGTCGATCTATAAGGATTTCGGCTTCGACGACATCGTCATCAAGCTCTCGACCCGGCCGGAAAAGCGGGTCGGCTCGGATGAAGCCTGGGACAAGGCCGAGGCGGCGCTCGCGCGGGTCGTCGACGAGCTGAAAGCGCGCGGTTTCAATGCCGCGGTCAATCCGGGCGAGGGCGCCTTCTACGGGCCGAAGCTCGAATATACTTTGCGCGACGCCATTGGCCGCGAGTGGCAATGCGGCACGACGCAGGTCGATTTCAACATGCCCGGCCGGCTCGGCGCCTTCTACATCGGCCCCGACAGCGAGAAGAAAACGCCGGTGATGATCCATCGCGCAATGTTCGGCTCGCTCGAACGCTTCATCGGCATTTTGATCGAACATTTCGCCGGTCACTTGCCGCTGTGGCTCTCGCCGGTGCAGATCGTGGTCGCCACGATCACGCAAGATGCGGACGATTATGCTCGCGAGGTCTTGGCGGCGGCGCGCGCCGCCGGCCTCAGAGTCGAAGCCGACCTCAGGAACGAGAAGATCACCTATAAGGTGCGCGAACATTCGCTTGCGAAAATTCCGGTCCTCATGGTCGTCGGCAAGCGCGAAGCGGCGGAGCGCACGCTCTCGCTGCGCCGTCTTGGCGCGCAGGAGCAGACGTCGATGGGGCTTGAAGCGGCCTTGCGGGCGCTCGCTGAGGAGGCGACCCCGCCCGATCTGAAGCGGCTTCAAAAAGCCAAAACAATTTTGAGCAATTAGACTTTTCGATTGCTGGGGCTACACCGAGAAATTCCACAATTGCCTGCCAAATCGGCCTGCCGCGAATCCGTCTTGGGCGAAGTCGGGCGAGCAAACGGACCTTGCGGAATGCAGAGGGCCGAGCGGCAACAATCGATCGAAGAGGAATCGGCCGCCCTAAAAAATTTTGCTCCAAGTCACCGATGCTGGCACGCGTGGGAAGACGAGGATGACCGAGCATTGCAAAATTAAGTTTTGTGCCGCGCTGCTCGTATCGAGCGCAATCATCTTTGCGACCGCAGGCAGCGGATACGCGCATGGCAGCGGCGGGCATGGCAGCGTCGTCACTTCGTCCATGCCCCATTCCGGCAAAGAGCGAGCGAACTTCCGGGAAGACGAGGGATTTCGATGCCCTGGTCTTTCAAAACGGGTCGACTGTTACATTAACACCGAAGGGGGCAAAATAACCGTGATTAGAAGCCCCCGAAATCAGTAACCTCGTGTGGATTTTGGTGACGACGCAACGCGCTCCAAAAAGGAAGATTATCCAAAAAAAAAGGGGAGGTTATGATGCGGTTTTCGCCTATTCTCGCCATCATCGCCGCATGCGCGGCGCTCGCCACGCTGTCGTCCCCCGCCTTTGCTGCCACGTCCTGTCCTGGCGGCGGCAGTCTCGTGAATTGCAAAGCCCATTGCACGATCGCCCGTCCGCCAGTGTGCACTGAGGAGTGCGAGTGCGCCATCGTCAAGGGCAAGATCGGCGGCTACGGGGCGGCGGCCTTCAAACGCGGCAATAGCGGAAGCACAGGCCCGACAAGACTTACGCCAATCATGAACGAAGGCGGCGGCGGCGGCCGACATCACTGACGCGTGCCGAAAAGCTTCCCGGCGACACCTAGATAAAGTGTGTGTGGACGGGGATGCCGGGCAACGCAGAACGACGAGTCTTGAAGGAAGGTAAAATGGCTGGGAAGCTCGAGCGCAAAAGTCTCGACAAGCCGGACGAAACGCGCCCTTTCAAAGATGGCAGGGGAAAGCTCGATGTCGTCACAGTCGGCAACTACACCTTTGCCCGAGGCGTATTCGAGCCCGGCTGGCGTTGGTCGCAACACGTCAAGCCGATCGCCGGGACGCCATCTTGCCAAGCTGCGCACACCGGCTATGTCCTGGAAGGGCACATGGCGGTGAAGATGGATGACGGCACCCAGGTCGAATATGGCCCCGGCGATGCCTTCCACATGCCGCCTGGCCACGACGCCTGGATAGTAGGCGATAAGCGCTGCGTGTTGATCGATTTTACCGGCGTGGCAAAATACGCAAAGCCTGCCTGAGACCCGATAATTTCAGCCCAAACTTTACTAACTTCGCTGTGGCGTCCTTGTCATGGGGCCTGAGCATCGCTTCAGCAGGTTATTTGTGTTGCCAGCATCATCGAAGACGCAATTCCACCGCAAGCGAAACCGGAAATCCCCAGGCTGATGTAGCAAGCTCATTGATATCAGGTTGGGATAGCAGCTAGGCGGCATCGGACAGCTTCCTGTCGATTGTCTGCCGCTTCCTTAAGTGCTTTCCAGAAAATAGGTTCGGATCAACGGCGTGAATCGGCCAAAGAAGCTGATCGCCATAAGGCCTTCCGCGAGCCTGTCGATCGCCCCACCCAGTTATGTACGACGGCGGCCGCGGCTGAGAGCGCTGATGCGCGCCGAGAAGCTTCTCGCCGATGCATGGAATGCGCGGATGGATCGAGCGCATTCGTTTCGGCAAAGAGGCGGCTGAAGGCTTCCCTCCTGGCGCCGCCAGCGCCAAATCGGCTTTGTGGCTGCCGTTTTTTTGCCCCCAAGCGGTGGGGCACCCAGCCTGAGGCACTGCTTGCCCTGCCACCGCTTTGCCGCAAGCTGATGCGAATAAGGGGGAGTTGCGCCGGTAAAAACGGCGCGGCGCAATTCCGCTCCCGCTGTGGACAGCCGCGGTGAGCTTGTTAACAGGTCGTTACCTGGCATCGGATAAATCGATCTTATGATCCGAGGTCCTCGTCTCGCCCCGCCGAGGTGCCGGAGCCCCGAACCGGATTTCGGGATTCCCCAGCTCGCCTCCTTGCTGCGGCTCCTTATTCTCGTCCCGCTGCTGCTGACCGGCTGCGCAACCGGCATGCCCGACGTTTATCCGAGCCCGGACGACTTCCAAATCCACGGGATCGACGTCTCGAAATATCAAGGCGACATCGATTGGAACGCGGTCAAAGCCTCGGGAGTGAAATTCGCCTGGATCAAAGCCACCGAGGGCGGCGACGTAGTTGACGAAAAATTCACCCAGAATTGGGAAATGGCCAAAGCCGCCGGCGTGCCGCGCGGCGCCTATCATTTCACCTATTGGTGCAGGCCGGCCGAGGACCAGGCGGCCTGGTTCATCGCCAATGTGCCGAACGATCCGGGCGCATTGCCGCCGGTTCTCGACGTCGAATGGAACGCCGCGTCGAGGACCTGCCCGACACATGTGCCGCGTGAACAGGCGCTCGCGACGATCAAGACGATCCTCGACGCGATGGAAGGCACCTATGGGAAGCGTCCGATCCTCTATACTTCGATCGATTTCTATCACGATGTGCTTGAGGGCGAATTCACCGATTATCCGATATGGGTGCGCAGCGTGAAGGATTACCCAGCCGTCAAATACGGGACGCTTCGCTGGGATTTCTGGCAGCACACGGCCCAAGGCCAAATCCCCGGAATCAGCGGCTACGTCGATCGCAACGCCTTTTACGGATCGGCCAGCGATTGGCAGACCTGGCTCACCGCCGAGGCAGGCGAGTAAGCTATCGGGCCTTTCTGCGCCGCCGTACCGGGCTGCGGCGCTTGGCGCAGCGGGATTTAGCCGAGGCTCTCCTTGGCGCGTCGCCACCAGCCGGTTCGTTTCGGCCGGTCGGGATCGGCCGCTGAATCCGCGGCTTCGCCGCCCTGCGGTTCGGCATCCGGCAGCTTCGGCGGCTCCTCCGATTGCGGTTCCTCGGGGCTGGCGAAGGCGGCCTCGACCATGGCGCGCGTTTGCGCGGGAGGCGCCGCGCGCGAGGCAACTCCTTCGGCCGAGGGTTCGCTCATCGCGCCGCGAGCCGCGTCAGCTTCAGGCCTCGCGGCGCCGCCGCGGCCTCTGCGGCGCGAACGCCGGCGCCGCCCGCCGTCGCGTTTCGGCGTGAGTTCGCCAGCGCCACCCGCTTCCTCCTGCCGATCCTCCGCTTCCCTCGATTGGAACTCGCCAATCCCGGCGACCAGGGCCAAAGCATCGTCGGGCGGCTGCGCGGCAGGGACAATAGCCGCATGTTCGCGCTCGCCGCCGCGACCGCGCCGCCGCCGCCGCCGCCGCTTGCGCCGGGCCGCGTCCTCTTCGCCGTTTTCGGCGCTTTCCTCGTGGCCCGCTTGTTCCGCGTCTTCCGCATCCTCGGCGAGATCTTCTTCCGCCTCGGTCGCCTCGATCGGATGCGACGTTTCAAGCCGCGGCGGTTCCGCCACGCCCAAGGCGGGTTCGCCGCGTTCCATCGCGTGATAGGCTGTGCCGGTCAAACTATCGTCGGCGATGATCGTGACGCTCACGCCGAAGCTCTGCTCGAGAGCACGCAGATTGGCGCGCTTCTGATTGAGAATATAGAGCGCCACCTCGGAACGTGTGCGTACAATGATGTTATGCGCCGCGCTCTTGATCAAGGCGTCTTCGAGCAGGCGCAAGACATGCAGCGCGATCGACGACGTCGAGCGCACTGTTCCGGCGCCGCCGCAGTGCGGACAGATGACGGTCGAGCCTTCGAGAACGCCGGTTCTGATCCGCTGACGCGACATTTCGAGAAGTCCGAAATGCGAAATTCGGCCGATCTGAATGCGCGCCCGATCGTTCTTCAGAGCTTCCTTCATCCGCCGCTCGACGGAGCGGTTGTTGCGGCTCTCCTCCATGTCGATGAAATCGACGACGATCAATCCGGCAAGATCACGCAGCCGCAATTGCCGGGCGATTTCGTCGGCCGCTTCGAGATTGGTGCGCAGCGCAGTGTCCTCGATGTCATGCTCGCGGGTCGAACGGCCGGAGTTGACGTCGATTGCGACCAAGGCCTCGGTCTGATTGATGACGAGATAGCCGCCCGACTTGAGCGTCACCTGATTGGTGAACATGGCGTCGAGTTGCGCCTCGACGCCGGATTTGGCGAAGATCGGCTGCTGATCGCGGTAGAGGTGGACGTTCTTGGCATGGCTCGGCATGAGCATGCGCATGAACTCCTTCGCCTCGCGATAGGCGGGCTCGCCGGAGACGGTCACCTCGTCGATGTCCTTGTTGTAGAGATCGCGGATGGCCCGCTTGATCAGCGAACCCTCCTCGTAGACGAGACTCGGCGCGGTCGATTGAAGCGTCATCTCGCGCACCGTCTCCCACATGCGCAGCAGATATTCGAAATCGCGCTTGACCTCGGCCTTGGTACGCGCCGCGCCCGCCGTGCGCAGGATGACGCCCATGCCTTCCGGCACTTCCAGATCCTGGGCGATCACTTTCAATCTCTGCCGATCGCCCGCATCGGTGATCTTGCGGGAGATTCCGCCGCCTCGCGCGGTATTCGGCATCAGCACCGAATAGCGGCCGGCAAGCGAGAGATAAGTCGTGAGCGCGGCGCCCTTGTTGCCGCGCTCCTCCTTCACGACCTGGACCAGCAGAACCTGCCGGCGCTTGATGACTTCCTGGATCTTATATTGCCGACGCGGCCGGTGCGGACGCATCGGCACTTCTTCCATCGCGTCGCCGCCGATCTGTTCAATGTGCTCGTCGTCTTCCTCGCCCTCTTCGTCGTCTTCGGCCGGCTGTTTCTCGCGAAGCCGCGTCTCGACTTCGGCTTCGACCGGCTCCGAAGCCGGCGCCTCGTCTTCGACGATGGCAAATCCGGCTGGATCGGTCGCGAGCCGATGGCGCGCGTGCTCGGCTTCGGCGGGCTCTTCGCCGGCGGGCGTTAAGTCGCGGCGCTCTGCCAGCGGGATCTCGGCGCCTTCGGCCACGTCGGGGGGGAGCGCCAGGTCCGATTCGAGCCGATGTTCTGGTACCCGCTCCGCTTCCGGCAGGCGCTCGCCGTTTTCCATCTCGGGCTGGGCCATTTCGAGATTGCGTTCGGCGGACTCGAGTTCGGCCGGCTGCGTGTCGGCAAGCCTCTCATCTTCGTCGCCACGCCGTTTCTCGACTCTTCCGCCACGCTCGCGCCGATGCCGGCGGCTGCGTCTTCGCCCTTCTTCCTCTTCGTCGCGGTGTGCGGCCGCATCCTCCTGCAGGAGCTCCTGCCGATCCGAGACGGGAATTTGGTAATAATCCGGGTGGATTTCCGAGAAGGCGAGAAAGCCGTGGCGGTTGCCGCCGTAGTCGACGAAGGCGGCCTGGAGCGAAGGCTCCACGCGCGTTACTTTGGCGAGATAGATGTTGCCGCGAAGTTGTCTTTTATCCGCCGATTCGAAGTCGAATTCCTCGACACGATTGCCGCGGAGCACGACCACCCGGGTTTCCTCCGGGTGGGAAGCATCGATAAGCATTTTGTTGGGCATGTTGAACTCGTTGAGGCGTGGCGTCCGCCGCACCGCTGCCGTCATTGGCGCTCGCGGAGGAGGCCGGGGTACGGCAGAGCGGCGCAAACGACGCCATCTGCAAAAGGGGATGGAAGGCACGCGACTCGCGACGCGCGAATCGATCAGCGACATGACACCGGGCCCAGCCGCGTGACCTGTTGCGGCCACGCCCAGACGTCGGCATGCGCAGATCGGCTTGCGTCCTGACTTCAGGACGCAGGCTCGAAGCTTGGGGTTTGGGATAATCACCCTTCGAAGGGCAGACCATGTCCTCGTGACCCGCGCACCGGCTCCCGCAGGGGAAGCCTGTCGAAAAATTCAGTTCGAGCGACGGCGGCACCTTTGTGCCGTTCGGACGCGCTCGCGCAGATCGCCGCTGCCAGACGGCCGCAAATGCGGAAAGCCCGAAATGTCCGGCGGATCACCTGATCCTGATTGCACCCGAACGCGAACCTCTCCTTTCTATCGGGTTGCCTGGGGAGTTGGCAAGTTTTCCGCGATCTGTTGCCGATCCGCAACACAGATTAGGCCGTTCGTCTGGCATGATCATTCAACATTAACCGCGCAGTTTCATTCTGAGTTCGGGTCGATCGGGGCGGGCGAGCGACGATCCGGGAAGATTTGCCAGAACGATGACGGCGATGCAGCGCGAATCATGCATTTGGCGCGATCGAAGGCCGGGCCGGCGGCTTAAAGTTCCGCTTGAGCTTGTTCCGGCCATGCTCCTGTTGGCTCTCGCGTTTGCAGCTTTGATCCCGCTTCAGGTGCAGGCCCAAAGCCGCGGTTTGGTCGGCATCCGCACTGCCGTCGCCGCCCTAAGTGCGAACCCCAGGCCCGCCATTGCCAGCGCCGTTAGCCTCGAGAACGGCCCTGATCGGGCGCAGCTCAGCTTCGACCTGACGCAGCCCGTTGCCGCGACCTCCTTCGTGCTCGCCGCGCCGGACCGAATCGTGGTCGACGTGCCGCAAGTTGATTTCCAGATCGATCCGCGGATTGGCGAGGAAAAACCTGTGCATGACCGTCCGGGGAAGGCCGGGTCTTCCGGTCTTGTCGCCTCGTTCCGCTTCGGCCAATTCGCCCTCGGCAGATCGCGGATCGTCATCGATCTTGCCGCGCCGGCGCGCGTGCTGCGTGCCGCGGCCGAGTCGACGGGCGAGGGGACGAAATCCCGACTCGTCATCGAGCTTGCCAGGACCGCTCCCGCCGCCTTTCAAGCCGCCGCCCACGCAGCCCTTCTCGCCGCCGCGGCCGCCGCCAACGAGAGCGAGGACGCCGCTCCAACCAAGAACGCCGCCGGCAAGGACGCCAGTCTGCCGCTGATTGTCATCGATCCTGGCCACGGCGGCGTCGACAGCGGCGCAATCGTCAATGGCCTCGTCGAGAAGAACATTGTCTTCGACTTCGCCAAGATGCTCGCCGGCAAGCTCTCGGCAAGCGGCCGTTACAAAGTCGTCATGACGCGTGACAGCGACGTGTTCCTCTCCTTGGGCGATCGGGTGCGGATGGCAGAGGACTCGGGAGCGGCGCTGTTCGTGTCGATCCACGCCGATACGATCAATGATGCGGCAAGCGTTTCCGGAGCCACCGTCTACACTGTCTCCGATCATGCGAGCGATGCGGAGGCCGAGCGCACCGCCGAAAATGAAAACCAAGCCGATGCCGTCGCCGGTGTCGCCGGCAATGACAAGGCGAATGGCGTTTCCGATATTTTGGCCGATTTGACCCGCCAGGAGACGCGCGCCTATAGCCACGTCTTCGCCCGCACGATCGTCAATTATTGGAAAGTCGCGGGACGGCTGAACAAGAATCCCGAGCGCGCCGCGGGCTTTCGGGTGCTGATGGCGCCGGACGTGCCCTCGGTGTTGGTCGAACTCGGCTATCTCTCGAATGCAAAGGATGCCGCTTCGCTGGTCTCACCGAAGTGGCGCGACGCGACCTCGACCCGGCTCGCCGCCGCCATCGACGCCTTTTTTGCCGTCCGCGGGAGCAATCTGGGCGCGGCTAGCCCCGCGCAGCCCGCAACGGCCGGGGCAACGGCACTCGCAACGCCCACCGAAGACAAATAATGCGCGCTTGGCCGTCAATGCGCGCTTCGCTGTGGCGGGCGGCCCAAGACGCGCCTATATCCTGGCCGCTGCACCGTTGCGGCGCCGTACTCCTGGGCACGTCAAATTATCAACACAAAAGCCCCCCACCACGTGCCGGCGTAATGCTTCGGCCCGACACCGCCGACCGGCTGGCCTTGGCGCGCAATTGGTTTCGGCGAGGCGTGCAGAGAGCCGCGAATTCGCGGATCCAGAGGGCTTAATTCCATCATGCGGTTGATCGCCCGGTTTCTCGGATTTGCCTTCGCGACCTGCGCGATGCTTTTCGTGATTGGCGCGGGCGCCGCGGGGATCCTGATCTGGAAGTTCGAACAGGATCTGCCCGACTATACCCAGCTCAAGAATTACGAGCCGCCGGTGATGACCCGGGTTCACGCGGCCGATGGCTCCCTGCTTGCGGAATATTCCAAGGAACGGCGTCTCTATCTTCCGAGCTCGGCGATTCCGCCGCTCGTCAAGGAGGCGTTCATTTCCGCCGAGGACAAGAATTTCTACACCCATCCGGGCGTCGATCTCGAAGGCCTGATCCGCGCCGGTATCGTCTTCATCCAAGGTACGCGCCACGTGCAGGGCGCTTCGACCATCACCCAGCAGGTGGCCAAGAACTTCTTTCTCACGAGCGAGCGCTCGTTCCAGCGCAAGATCCGCGAAGCGCTGTTGTCATTCCGCATCGAGGCGACCTATTCGAAGGAGAAGATCCTCGAGCTCTATCTCAACGAGATTTATCTCGGTCTCGGCAATTACGGGGTCGCCGCGGCGGCGCTGGATTATTTCGATAAGTCGGTGCATGAGCTGACCGTCGCCGAAGTCGCTTATCTCGCGGCCTTGCCGAAGGCGCCGAACAATTATCATCCCTTCCTGCAGCGCGAGCGCGCCATCGAGCGGCGCAATTGGGTGATCGACCGCATGGTCGAGAACGGTTACGTCACGAAGGAAGCGGGCGAGAAGGCGAAGGCCGAGCCGCTTGGCGTAACGCTTCGCGTCGTCTCACCGAATGCCTACGCGGCGGGCTATTTCACCGAAGAAGTGCGGCGCGAGCTTTTGGACCGTTACGGCGAGAAGAAGCTCTACGAAGGCGGGCTTTCGGTGCGCGCCACGCTCGATCCGAAGATGCAGCTCATGGCGCGCCGCGCTCTTGTCGATGGGCTCGTGCGCTACGACGAGGCACATGGGTTCCGCGGACCGATGCGCCATATCGACATCGGCCAGGATTGGGGTCCGCCGCTCGCCAACGTGCCGGCGCTCGGCGATGTCGCTCCTTGGCGGCTGGCCGTCGTCCTCGACGGCAACGACGCGGATCTGCGCATCGGCCTGCAGCCGAAGCGCGAGCCGTCGGGGGAAGTCAGCCCCGAGCGTGAGACCGGCGATCTCGTTCCCGTCGGACTTCGCTGGGGCGGCAGGGGCAAGACGCGTCCCGCGCTCGTTCCCGGCGACGTCATCTATGCCGAACCCCTGGACGACAAGCCGGGACAATACAGGCTGCGGCAAATTCCTGAAGTCAGCGGCGCGATCGTGGTCATGGATCCCTACACCGGCCGCGTCTTCGCCATGGTCGGCGGATTTTCCTTCGACCAGTCGGAATTCAACCGCGCAACCCAGGCACTGCGCCAGCCCGGATCTTCCTTCAAGCCGTTTGTCTATGCGACCGCGCTCGACAACGGCTATACGCCGTCCTCCATCGAACTCGATGAGCCTATCTCGATCGATCAAGGGCCGGGCCTTGGCATGTGGACGCCGGAAAACTTCGAAGGCAAATCGAGCGGCCCGCATACTTTGCGCTACGCCGTCGAACATTCGATCAACCAGATGACGGTGCGGCTCGCGCGCGATATCGGAATGCCGCTCATCTCCGAATACGCCAAGCGGTTCGGCATCTACGACGAACTGCCGCCCTATCTATCGTTCTCGCTGGGCTCCGGCGAGACCACGTTGATGCGTATGACGACCGCCTATTCGATGCTCTGCAACGGCGGCAAGCGGATCATCCCGACATTGATCGACCGCATCCAGGACCGCTGGGGTCACACGATCTATCGGCACGACCAGCGCATCTGCGAAGGCTGCGATGCGCAGAAATGGGAGAACCAGGACGAGCCGACGTTGATCGACAACCGCGAGCAGGTGATCGATCCTTTGACCGCCTATCAGATCACCTCGATCATGGAAGGCGTCATCCAGCGCGGCACGGGGCAGGCGATCCTGGCGGTCGGCAAACATCTCGCCGGCAAGACCGGCACGACGAACGACGCCAAGGATCTGTGGTTTGTCGGCTATTCGCCCGATCTCGCGGTCGGCGTGTTCATGGGCTACGATCGGCCGCGCTCGCTCGGCGATTCGGCGCAGGCGGCGCTTTATACCGCGCCGATCTTCCGCGACTTCATGAAGATGGCACTGAAGGACAAGCCCGACGTGCCGTTCCGCGTGCCGCCGGGCATCAAGCTCATCTCGGTCGACATCGAGACCGGCGTGCGCGCGACCGGGCCCGGCACGATCCTCGAAGCCTTCAAGCCGGGCACCGCGCCGCCCGACACGTTCAATTACGGGACTGGCACCGACACGCCGAATGTCCTCTCCGTCGATCCGGACGCCGACCATACGCTCGGAACGGGGACCGGCGGACTTTACTGAATTCATTTCCTTCGGACTGGCGGTTGTGGCGCGATGCTGCGCGCCGGTTTACACAGGCGCCGCGGCTCCCTATTTATCGAATCGAACCCGCTCGCCCCGTTTCCGCAAAGGACCGAGACAATGCGCGCCGAAGCCGAAGCGCTCACCCAATCGATCAAGCAGTCCATGGGATTGCTGAGGAGGCATCTTTGACGTCGATGCCGCCACGCGCCGGCTCGCGGAACTCAACGCCAAAGCGGAGGATCCGAACCTTTGGAACAACGCCGAGGCGGCGCAGAAAATCATGCGCGAGCGCACCGAGCTCGAGGAAAGGCTTGGATCGCTGGCGCGTTTCGAGTCCGAGCTCGAGGATGCGGTCACGCTCGTAGAGCTCGGTGAGGCGGAAGCCGACGCCAAGGCTGAGGCCGAGGGCATCGGTCAGCTGCGACGCCTCCGGAATGAGGCGGAGCGCCGGCAGATCGAGGCGCTGCTCTCCGGCGAGGTCGATCAGAACGACACCTATATCGAGATCCATGCCGGCGCCGGCGGCACCGAGAGCTGCGATTGGGCGCGAATGTTGCTGCGGATGTATATCCGCTGGGCCGAGCGGCAAAAATTCAAGGTCGAGATCATCGAAGAGACGCCGGGCGAAGAAGCCGGGATCAAATCGGGCACATTGCTTATCAAAGGCCACAACGCGCATGGCTGGGCGAAGACCGAATTGGGCGTGCATCGGCTAGTGCGCATCTCGCCCTTCGATTCCAATGCGCGACGGCATACGAGCTTTGCCTCCGTCTGGGTCTATCCGGTCATCGACGATCGGATCAACATCGACGTGAAGGAATCCGATTGCCGGATCGACACCTATCGCTCCTCGGGAGCTGGCGGCCAGCATGTGAACACCACCGATTCGGCGGTGCGCATCACGCATCTTCCGACCGGGATCGTCGTCGCCTGCCAAGGCGAGCGTTCGCAGCATAAGAACCGGGCGACGGCTTGGAACATGTTGCGGGCGCGGCTCTACGAGCGGGAAATGGAAAAGCGCGAGGCCGCCGCCAATGCGACCGAAGCCGCCAAAACCGAGATCGGCTGGGGCCATCAGATCCGCTCCTATGTCCTGCAGCCCTATCAGCTCGTCAAGGACCTGCGCACCGGCGTCACCTCCGCGAGCCCGGGCGACGTGCTCGATGGCGATCTCGGCGCCTTTATGGAAGCCGCGCTGGCGCAGAAGGTTTATGGCGGCGGCCCGGCCGAGGTGGAGGACGTAGAATAAAAGCGGGGCTTCCTATGGCTCGCGCGAAGGCCGGATAATGGCGACGAGGCGTGCGTGCCGCGTCGAACACATGGAGCATGGCGTGCGCAGCCAACGCGAGAAGATCTTCAACATTCCCTTCGTTGTGGTCGCGTTGGTCCTTCTGCTCATTGGCATTCACGCCTTGCGGGAGCTTCTGCCGCCCGAGCAGGACATCGAGCTTATTGCAAATCTGGCGTTCGTGCCGGGGCGATTCACCTTCGCCTTCGATCCCGATCGCGTTGCAGCGGCGCTCGATGCGGCACGCGCCGCCGGCAATTCACAGCTCGAGGTTGACCAGCTGTTCCTCGGCAACGGACATCCGCTCTGGTGGACGCCGATCACTTACGCCTTGCTCCACGCGAGCTGGGCGCATGTCGGATTGAATTGTCTGTGGCTCGTACCCTTCGGCGCGGCGGTGGCTCGCCGCTTCGGCAGCTTGCGCTTTCTCATGTTCTGCCTCGCAACCGCGATCGCCGGCGCGCTCGCCCATTTCGTCACCCATATCGATGATCTCCAGCCGGTGATCGGCGCCTCGGCCATCGTTTCGGGCACGATGGGGGCGGCATTGCGCTTTGTATTTCAGCCCGCTGCGCCGCTCGGCGAAAGCCTCGGCTTTGGCGATCCGCGCGAGCAGCATTTTGCCTACCGTCAGCCGGCCATGCCGCTCAGCGCAATCGTCACGAATCGGACGGCGATGGCTTTTCTGGTCATTTGGTTCATCGCCAATTTCCTCTTCGGAATCGGCGCCGGTTCGCTCGGATTCACCGGTGCGACGATTGCCTGGCAGGCCCATATCGGCGGCTTTCTCCTGGGGCTCTTCGGTTTTCCACTGTTTGATCCGCCGCCGTTGGCGAATGCCGATTGAGCGCGGCAAGCATCATCTTCGATCGTCGAAGAGGCCGAACGGTACCGCGCATGCGAAACTTTATTGCTGCGCCGCATTGGAACTTCGGCATCGCCCCCACGTTGGAATCTTGCCGATGGCGGGCGCTTGGGCGCTCATCCGAAGTCCATGAAATCGCTAGAGGACCGTAATCCGCCGCAGAAGGGTTGCCGCGCGAGTCTCATTTTGGCGCGACGCGGCGGGAAAATTCCGCAAGCCTCGATCAATCCGCAGATCAACTTTAACTTCGAGGCTTAATTGCATGGCGGACTGGAATCTTAACGGGAAGAATGCTGGTTAAAGGGCCTTCGGCGCGCGGCGGCGGTTTGCCATGAAAGAGAGCTTAAATCTTGCGCCTTCGGCTGAAGAAGGGCATTCTGAGACGATCCAATCGCCACAGAGCGATGGAAAGGGAATGGAAAAACGCTAAAAACGCTAAAAATAGCGGCGAAAGCGACCAAGAGGAGGGTGAAATGACCGTGGCGCGGATACTCGCGTCCAAGGGCCGTGAGGTCCTGACGGCGCAGCCACACAGAACCATGAAGGAAGTCGCGGAAATCCTGGCTGCGCGGGGCATCGGCGCGCTCGTTATCGCCGACGTTCAAGGCAGCGTGCTGGGAATTCTTTCCGAGCGTGACATTGTCCGGGCCATCGGCCTGCGCGGCGCCAAGGCACTCGACGATGCTGCCTCCATGCATATGACAACGCAGGTCGTCACCACCAGCGAGGAAGAGACCGTATTGGCAACGGTCGAGAAAATGAATGCCGGGCGTTTCCGGCATGTGCCGGTCATGAAGAACGGCAGGCTCGCCGGCATCGTCTCGATCGGCGACGTGGTGAAATTCCGGCTTGCCGAAATGGAGAACGAACATTCGGCATTGCGCGAATATATTGCATCGGTCTGAGCGGACGATTTTCCGCAGCAACTCGGCCCAAACACATACGCCGCCTGAAACAGGCGGCGTTTTTCTTGCGTCATTGCGAAGCGATCCGGCCGCACTTCCCGGATTGCTTCGTCGCGGAGCCTCTCATCGGGGCGGGCCGAAGGCCGGCCCCGTGGGCTCCTCAAAGACGCCAGGCTTCAATCGAAGATGAGGCGCACGCCATGCGGCTCCGGCAGGAGCCGGCGATAGAAGCAGGAGCGCCGGCCGGTGTGGCAGGCGCCGCCGTCGCCACCCGGCTCGACCCGCATGAGAAGCACGTCCTGATCGCAATCGGTGCGGATTTCCTTCACCTTTTGCTGCTGGCCGGAGGTATCGCCCTTGCGCCACAGGCTTTGACGCGAGCGCGACCAATAATGCGCGATGCCGGTCGCCAGCGTCAGCCGCAGAGCCTCGGCATTCATGTGGGCAAACATCAGCACCGCGCCGTCGCTGGCGTCGGTCACGATGCAGCCGATAAGTCCGTCCGCATCGAAGCGCGGCGTGAAAACGCCGCCCTCTTCGAGCTCGGTCTTGCTCGCGGCAGCAGGGAAGGGCAGAGCCAATCGTCGCTCCGAGCTTGGGCACATCCGGGTTTCACAGAATGGCGACGGAAACTATTTGCTGCGTACCATGGTCAGGAAGCGCACCTGCTCGGCAGGATCGTCACGGAAGACGCCGGTGAATTGATTGGTCAGCGTCATCGTGCCTTGTTTCAACACGCCGCGCATCGACATGCACATATGTTCGGCTTCGATCATCACCGCGCAACCGCGCGGCTTGAGGTAGCGTTCGATCGCGGCGACGATCTCGGCGGTCAGCGCCTCCTGCGTCTGCAGACGCCGTGCATAGATGTCAACAAGCCGAGCGAGCTTGGAGAGGCCGACCACACCCTCCTCGCCGACATAATAGGCGATGTGAACCTTGCCGACGAAGGGAACCATGTGATGTTCGCAATGCGACGAAAAGGGAATGTCGCGGACGAGGATCAGGTCGTCATAGCCGCGCACTTCCTCGAAGACGCGCGACAGCACGGCGCTGGCATCGGTGCGATAGCCGGAGAAGAATTCCTCATAGGCCTTGACGACGCGCAGCGGCGTATCGCGCAAACCTTCCCGCGTCGGATCGTCGCCGGCCCAAAGGATCAATGTCCGGACGGCAGCTTCGGCTTCTTCGCGGGTCGGGCGGGTCGGCGGGGTCGCGGTGGGTTTGGGGTGCTGCTGTTGGCGTTCGAGCAAGGACTTAACCACGTCATCCATGTGGTGCCTCCTAATGAGTGAGATTTATGGGGCCAACCCTCGCCAAGCAAGGTGGTTGCGGTCGTTTTGGCAGCGGATCTCCTATATCTCGTTCGCCAAGCCGTTATACCCTATATAGGACTTATTCGGTGCCGTCATCCCGGCCCCTTTGCCCTTTGACCCATGCTGAACGACGTTTACAGCGGCAAAATTCTCGATCTGGCGGCAAATATTCCCCGCCGGGGCCGATTGGCCGCGCCCGATGCGACCGCCCGCGCGCATTCCAAGCTCTGCGGTTCAACGGTCGTTGTCGACATCATGATGCGCGACGGCAAAATCGTCGATTTTGCGCATGAGGTGAAGGCTTGCGCGCTCGGCCAGGCGGCAGCCTCGATCATGGCGCGCAACGTCATCGGCGCGACAGGGCCGGAACTGCGGCAATTGCGCGACGAAGTCCGCGCCATGCTGAAAGAGAACGGATCGCCGCCCAAAGGCAAATGGGCCGAGATCGCCGTGCTCGAGCCGGTGCGCGATTTCAAAGCCCGACACATGTCGACCCTGTTGACCTTCGAGGCCACGGTCGATGCAGTGGAGCAGATCGAAGCCAGAGCGCCGAACGCCGCCGAACGAGGCAAGGGCGAGGAAACGCATTTGCGAGTTTCACACCCATGACGCGCGACCGATGATCGACCTTCGCATGTTGCCTCGCCGCGCGGCGCATTATGCGATCCGCGCCTATCAATTGACCCTCTCGGCTTTGGTCGGCCGGCATTGCCGGCATGAGCCAAGCTGCTCGTCCTATATGGACGAGGCGATTGCGCGCCATGGGCTTTGGGCCGGCGGGCTGCTCGGCCTCGCGCGCGTCTGCCGCTGCCATCCTTGGGGAACATCGGGCTATGATCCCGTGCCGGAGCATCTGCCGGGCCGAAGCTTCGGGCTCTTCATCCATGGCCTGCGGCGCGGCCGACCGGAGACCGATACAAAACGTGCGCAGAGCTGAATTTGAGCCGGGGCGAGTAGGATGAGCGAAGTCAATCCGCGCGTCGCCGATTATCCGATCGATCCGCAATTCATCGAGCGGTGGTCGCCGCGCGCCTTCACCGGCGAACCGGTGCCCGAATTCGATCTGCGCACAATGTTCGAGGCGGCGCGATGGGCGCCGTCGTCCAGCAACCGGCAGCCCTGGCGCTTTCTTTATGCGCTCGCGGGCACGCCGGATTTCGACAAATTCCTCGCGCTGCTCAACGAGAGCAACCGGGTCTGGGCGAAGAATGCCGGCGCCCTCGTCATTCTAGTCTCCAAAACGACGCAGCCGGTCCCGGGGACGGACAAGGTTGTCCCGTCGCGGACCCATTCCTTCGATTCCGGGGCCGCCTGGGGCTATCTCGCTCTCGAAGCGATGCGGCTCGGCTGGGCAGCGCATGGGATGGCCGGCTTCGATGTCGCGCGAACCATCGTCGATCTCAAGATACCCGACGATTATCGTCCCGAGGCGGCCATCGCGATCGGCCGGCGCGGCGACAAGTCGCTGCTCCCCGAACATCTGCGCGAGCGGGAGGTTCCAAGCAAGCGCCATCCGCAGAAGGATTTCGTCTTCGCCGGCGGATTTCCCGCGACGTAACCGGATCGATCGTCATAAAAGACAGGAAACCAAGGAGAGATGCATGAGTAAGTTCGACAGGCCGCGGGAGATCATCGAATTTTGCCTACAGCCCCTCGGCATTTCCGAGAAGACGCCGGAATATAAGGAAACCTATCGGCGGCTCGAACATGTCATCAAGACATTTCAACTGGCCGCCGCGCGCGACAAACAGCCGGTTTCCGTCGATTTTTCCAACATGAAGACGATCACGATCGACGAACGCGCGCACGGCGACGAATGACCGCGTTCGACGTCAGTTGCGGCGTTCAGCTCACGCCGCAATGCGTCAGTTCGGAGGCGGATTGGCGGCTGCCGGCGCGCCGCAACCGTTCGACAGGGTCCATTGGCCGGTCTGGTGCATCCCCTGGCAAGGCTTGTCTTGCTGACCTTCGAGCGGGGCGCCGATGGGATCGATGCAGTGCGCGTGATTTGTGACCGGGTTTATTTCGGCCACGCGACATTTCGCCGGAGGCGCGGGCGTCTGCGCCAAGGCTTGGGCGGCCGCTAAAGCGCCAGCCAGGACGACCGCGCCGATAAGCTTCTTCATGTTTCCTCCGAGTCGTTTCCGCCCCTTCGCCCCACATCGCTTTTTTAACGAGGTCATTATAGCCTAAGCCGCGAGCGCCGCCTCCGGCCGTTTGAACGCGAACCCGAGGCTTTTTGCCACCGCGGCATGGGTGATATGGCCGCGATCGACATTGAGCCCGGCGCGCAGGCCCGGGTCTTCGAAGATCGCCGCGCGCCCTTTCGCCGCCAGCGCGAGCCCATAGGGCAGGGTCGCATTGTTGAGTGCGTGGCTCGACGTATAGGGCACCGAGCCCGGCATGTTTGCGACGCAATAATGGACGATGCCGTCGACCACATAGGTCGGTTCGGCATGGGTCGTCGGATGTGACGTTTCGAAACAGCCGCCCTGATCGATCGAGACATCGACGAGGACTGCGCCTTTCTTCATCTCTTTCAGCATTGCGCGGGTCACGAGTTTCGGCGCGCTGGCGCCGGTGATCAGCACCGCGCCGATGACAGCGTCGGCGCCGAGCGACTTCCGTCTCGATCGCGGCGGCGGAAGCAAAACGCGTCCGCACCCGGCCCTGGAAGAGTTCGTCGAGCTGGCGCAACCGCGCCAGCGAGCGATCAAGTATGCTCACCTCCGCGCCGAGCCCGACCGCCATGCGCGCCGCCTGGGTTCCGACCACGCCGCCGCCGAGAATTGCGACACGCGCCGGCGCCACGCCCGGCACGCCGCCGAGCAGCATGCCGCGGCCGCCACTGTGGCTTTGCAGCGCGGTGCCCGCCGCCTCGATCGCGAGCCGGCCTGCCACCTCGCTCATCGGCGCGAGCAGCGGCAGGCTCAGGCCATCGGGACCGGTGACCGTCTCGTAAGCGACGGCGGTACATTGGGATGCCATCAACCCTTCCGCCTGCCGCGGATCGGGAGCGAGGTGGAGATAGGCGAAAAGGATCTGGTCGTTGCGCAGCTCGATCCATTCGGAAGGCTGCGGCTCCTTCACCTTCACGATCAATTCGCAGCCGGCAAAGATCTCCGCGGCACTGGCGGCGATCTTGGCGCCGACCGCGCGATAGGCCTTGTCGCTTGCTCCGATACCGGCCCCGGCGCCGGTCTCGATTTCGACGCTATGCCCGGCGGCAACGAATTCGCGTGCCGCGTCGGGGGTGAGTCCGACGCGATATTCGTGCACTTTGATTTCTTTCAAAACGCCGACGCGCATGGCCGATTCTCCAGGCTGATTTGATTTTTTGGGGTTTTACGCCCCTATCCAAGCGGTGTTGCGCCAATTACATTATGAACACAGGGAAAAAATGCAGGTTAGGAGCGTCAAAACCCATGGCTGCGCAGGATTCCACCGCCCAAGATCTCGATCGCTTCGATCGCGCCATTCTGGCGGCGCTGGTTGCCGATGCGCGCATCACCATCGCCGATCTCGCCCCGCATGTCGGGCTCTCGAGCACCGCCTGCGCCCGGCGTCTGAAGGCGCTCGAGGAACGCGGCATCATCACCGGCTATCGCGCCACGCTCGATCACCGGCGGCTCGGTTTTGCGGTCACGGTTCTTGTCCGCATCAGTCTCGAATCGCAGCGCGAGGAGGATTTTGCGGCGTTCGAGCGCGCGGTCGGCCAATGCGCCTCGGTGGTGCGCTGCTATCTGATGTCGGGGAGCGACGATTATCAGCTCGTTGTGCTCTGCCGCGACATCGCCGATTTCGAACATATCCACAAGACGCAGCTGGCGCGGCTGCCGCAAGTCGCCCGTATTCAATCGAGTTTTGCGCTGCGCGACGTGATCGACCGGAGCTTGCCGGCCGCGCTGCTTGCGCCCATATCGGGCAAAAGCCCGCCGCGCGGACGAGGCGAGTAAACTTCTTGGGGATTAAGCCTCATTACCTTCATTATGAGGGGCGTGGTTAAGGCCGCCCATGCCGTCAATGCCAAGTCATGATAACATCATTGGCAGAAGCCAGCTTCGGGCGAGCGGACGAATCGAGGAACCTATCTTGCAACCGAGCAGCGAAAGCTTGAGATCGGCCGGAAGCTCCAGTGCGAAGGTCGACGCCGATTTGGCGCGGAACGGCGCCGATCCGGCGCTGACCGGCGATTCATCGCCAGCGGCCTCGATCCCGATCATGGACGAGCTCGGCAGCCTGGCCGAACGCCCGGCCGAACTCGCGCAATCGCCGGAGCGCTTCATCAACCGCGAACTCTCCTGGCTCGAATTCAACCGCCGCGTGCTTGCAGGAAGCCTCGAACCGCAACCATCCGCTGCTCGAGCAATTGCGGTTTCTGTCGATCTCCGCCAACAACCTCGACGAATTCTTCATGGTTCGGGTCGCCGGCCTGCGCGGCCAGGTGCGCGCCGGCGTCTCGACTCCTTCGGAAGACGGGCTCACTCCCGCCGAGCAATTGGTGAAGATCAGCGAGCGTGCCGGGTTTCTTGCCGCCGAACAGCAACGCCGTTGGCGCGAGTTGCGCAAGGAATTGCAGGCGGCCGGCGTCGTGCTTGTCGATCCGCAGGAGCTCGATCCGGCCGATGTCGTCTGGCTCGAGCATTATTTCCTGCTGCACGTCTTTCCGGTGTTAACTCCGCTGGCGGTCGATCCGGCGCATCCCTTTCCGTTCATCCCCAATCTCGGCTTCACGATGGCGCTCGAACTGGTGCAGCCGCGCGACAACAAATATTTGAAGGCGCTGGTCCGCCTGCCGGCCAAGATCGAGCGCTTCATACGCATGCCGGACGGACCGGGCGGGCAGCGTTTCATCGCGCTCGAAAGCCTGGTCGGCATGTTCACCCAGGCGCTGTTTCCCGGCTATCTGGTGCGCGGCTCCGGCGTCTTCCGGGTCATTCGCGACAGCGATATCGAAGTCGAGGAAGAGGCGGAAGACCTCGTGCTCCTGTTCGAGAGCGCGTTGAAACGGCGCCGCCGCGGCTCGGTCATCAGGCTCGAAGTCGACAGCCTCATGCCCGAGCAATTGCGCAACTTCGTCGCCGAAGAGCTCGATGTCGATCCCCGATGAGATTTTCGTCCTCGACGGCATGCTCGCGCAGAACGAACTCGCCGAACTCGTCAGCGTCGATCGGCCCGACCTCAAGTTCAAGCCCTATAACCCGCGCTTTCCCGAGCGGGTTCGCGAGAACGGCGGCGATTGCTTTCTGGCGATCAAGCAGAAGGACCTCGTCGTCCATCATCCTTACGAATCGTTCGACGTGGTGGTGCAGTTCCTCAATCAGGCGGCCGCCGATCCCAATGTCGTCGCGATCAAGCAGACGCTCTATCGCACCTCGGCCGACAGCCCGATCGTGCGCGCCCTGATCGAGGCGGCGGAGGCCGGCAAATCGGTGACCGCGCTCGTCGAACTCAAGGCGCGTTTCGACGAGGAAGCCAATATTCGCTGGGCGCGCGATCTCGAACGCGCCGGCGCGCAGGTGGTCTTCGGCTTCATCGCGCTTGAAGACGCACGCCAAGCTGTCGATGGTCGTGCGCCGCGAATTGGGCTCGCTCGTCACCTACTGCCATGTCGGCACCGGCAATTATCATCCGGTGACGGCGCGCATCTATACCGACATCTCTTTCTTCACTGCCGATCCCGCAATCGGCGGCGATGTTTCGCGGATCTTCAATTATATCACCGGCTATGCCGAGCCCGCGAGCCTCGAGCGCATGGCGATCTCGCCGATCAATCTGAAGACGCGTCTGCTCGACCATATCGCGCAGGAAAGCGCATTCGCGAAAGCCGGCAAGCCGGCGGCGATCTGGGGCAAGTGCAATGCGCTCGTCGATCCGCGAGATCATCGACGCGCTTTATGCGGCGAGCCAGGCGGGCGTCAAGATCGATCTTGTCGTTCGCGGCATCTGTTGCCTGAGGCCGGGCGTTCCCGGACTTTCCGACAACATCAGGGTGAAGTCGATCATCGGCCGCTTCCTCGAACATGCGCGCGTCTATGCCTTTGGCGGCGGCCACGGCCTGCCGCATGCCAAGGCGCATGTCTATATTTCTTCGGCCGATCTGATGCCGCGCAATCTCGACCGTCGGGTCGAGGCGCTCGTGCCGATCACCAACCCCACCTGTCACGAGCAGGTGCTCGAGCAGATCATGATCGCCAATCTGATCGACAATCAGCAAAGCTATCGCGTCTTGCCGGACGGCTCGAGCACGCGAATCAACGCGGCGGGGGCGGAACCATTCAACGCCCATTCTTATTTCATGACCAATCCGAGCCTCTCGGGGCGCGGCAAGTCGCTGCGCGAATTCAGTCCGAAGACGCTGCTCAAGCGGCTGGAGGGCCGGTGAACCTTTCGATTCCCAAGCTCTTCGCGAATATGGCGAGCCGGCCGGAGGGCAAAGGGCCGGTCGCGGTTGTCGATATCGGCTCGAATTCGGTTCGCCTCGTCGTCTATGACGGGCTCAGCCGCGCGCCGACGCCGATCTTCAACGAAAAGTCGCTCTGCGCCATTGGCCATGGCGTCGCGACGACGGGCCAGCTTTCCGCGGCGGGGGTCGAGCGGGCGCTCGCGTCGTTGCGGCGGTTCAAGACGTTGATCACCATCATGGGGGTCGAAGATATTTATGCGATTGCGACCGCCGCGGCGCGCGACGCGTCGAATGGGCCTGCCTTCATCGCCGACGCGAGCGCGGCGATCGGCGCGCCGGTCGATCTGCTGTCGGGCCGGCGCGAAGCCGAGTTGTCGGCGCTGGGCGTCATTTCCGGCTTCCATGCCCCGGACGGCGTCGTCGCCGATCTCGGCGGCGGTTCGCTCGAACTCATCGACATCACGGGACGAGCATCGGCAAGGGCGTCAGCTTGCCGCTCGGCGGCCTCTCGCTTGATGGATGCCTCGGAGCGTTCATTGCGCACCGCCGCCAAGATCGCCCGCGAATATTTGGCCGACGTCAAGATTCTCGACAAATTGCGCAGCCGCACGCTTTACGCGGTCGGCGGAACTTGGCGCGCGCTCGCCAAGCTGCACATGCGCCAGCGCAATTATTTTCTCAGCGTCATGCATGGCTATGTCATTCCGGCGCGCGAGGCGGCGGATTTCGCCGGCCTGGTCGAGCGGGTCAATGCCGATGCTCTGGTTGCGGTCGAGAGCGTGGCGCCGGCGCGGCGACCGCTGCTCGCCTATGGCGCGGTCGTTCTCGACGAGATCATTCGCAAGGCGCAGCCGAAGGAAGTCACGATCTCGGCGGCGGGATTGCGCGAAGGGCTGCTTTACGAAAGGCTCGGCAGCGCCGAGCGGCGGCAGGATCCTTTGCTGGTCGCAGCGAGCGCGCTCAACGAGATCAATGCGCGTTCGCCGCGCCACGCGGAGGACCTCCGCGCCTGGACCGATCAATTCATGGAATCGGCTCGCTTCGATGAGAGCCCCGAAGAGAAGCGGCTGCGGCACGCCGCCTGTCTGCTCGCCGACGTCAACTGGCGCGCGCATCCCGATTATCGCAGCGAACAAAGCCTCAACATCGTCGCCAATGCGGCGTTTACCGGCATCGACCATCCGGGCCGCTGTTTCATCGCGCTCTCCATGGCCTACCGTTATCTGGGCCTCGACGCGGACGTTAATCCGCAAATCCGCGCGCTCGTCTCGCCGCGGTTGCTCGATCGCGCCCGTCTCTTGGCGGGGGCGACGCGGGTCGCCTATCTCGTCTCGGCGGGCATGGCCGACGTCTTGCCGCGCACGCCCATGCTCTGCGCCAAGTCGAAATTGACATTGACCTTGCCGCAGGATCTCGCTGCCCTGGCGAGCGACAGATTGAACAATCGGCTGAAGCAGCTCGGCCGTCTCATCGGGCGCGAGGCAAGCGTCGTGAGCGAGGCGGGTGCCCGCCGCAACGGTGTCGCGCAGTTCCTCTGAGCGTGCGATCTTTCCGACTTCGATTGGCGCCGGCGCTCTCACGCCTGTTGCGCCGCCGCTTCCCATTCGAGCGTGATCACTTTGCCGTTCTCGACGGTCAGGGCGAGCCGGCCATGTTTCAGCTCGATTGCCTTTTCGCCGAAGATCTCGCGCCGCCAACCCGACAAAGCCGCGACTTCGGCATGATCGTCGGCCGCGATTGCTTCAAGGTCCTCGACCGTGGCGATCATCTTCGGCGCCACCCCATGCGCCTCGCCGACCTGGCGCAGCAGAACTTTCAGCAGTTCGACGGTCGCTCCGCCGGCGCCGGAGCGGCGTTCTCGCACGAGCTTCGGCAGTGATTTCGGGTCGCGGGCAAGACCGCGATGTATGGCCGCGAGGATCTCGATTCCGGCGCGCGCGCGTTCCAGGCCGCGCGGAAAGGCGCGCAGATTTCCCAGCTCCTCCGCGGTGCGCGGCGCGGCAAGCGCGATCTCCATGATTGTATCGTCCTTCAGCACACGGCCGCGTGGAACGTCGCGGCTTTGCGCCTCGGTCTCCCGCCAGGCCGCCACCTCCATGAGAACGGCGAGATCGCGCGGCTTGCGTATCCGATTGCGGAACCGCTCCCAGGCTTTTTCCGGATGTTGCTCATAGGTCGCCGATGAGGTGAGCAAGCCCATTTCATCGTCGAGCCAGGCGAGCCTGGCGGTCGATTCCAGCTTGTCGCGCAAATAACGATAGATGTCGCGCAGATAGGTCACGTCGGCGATCGCATACTCGACTTGTGCCTCGGACAGAGGCCGGCGCGACCAATCGGTGAAGCGCGAGGACTTGTCGAGCGTCACCTTGGCGACGGATTGCACCAATTCGCCGTAGGAAATCTGGTCGCCGAAGCCGCAGACCATGGCGGCGACCTGGGTGTCGAACAGGGGAGCCGGCACGAGCCTTGCCAAATTCCAAATAATTTCAATGTCTTGTCGCGCGGCATGAAAGACTTTGACGAGCTTTGGATCTGCCATCAGGTCGAAGAAAGGGGCGAGGTCCAGTCCTTCCGCCAGAGCATCGACCGCGACGGCCTCGTCCGGCGAAGCGATCTGGACAACGCAGAGTTTGGGCCAGAAGGTCGTCTCCCGCAGAAACTCTGTATCGACGGTAATGAAAGGATGCTGGGCAACGCGGCGGCAGACCTCGGCCAACTCGCGACTCGTCGTAATGAAGCTCATAAGCCCTAGATAAAGGAAAGGTTACAGCCCTGCCAGGGGAGCGAGGGCGCGCCGCGCGCCGGTGCCCTGGGCGGCCTTGGGGCGCAGTTTTGCCGCCCTATCGATCCGCTGAATTCTCGTATATGGAAGGCGCCTTGCGTCCTCTAGTCTCCGATTGGATCCATGCCTTACCGTCTCGCAATTGCCGTCTTTCTCCTCGGAGCCGGGTTTTCCTTGCCGGCCTATTCTCAGCAGACCTCGCCGGCCGCGCCGGCGGCTGCTCCCGCGCCTGCCAATCCAGAGCCCGTCAAGCCGACACCGGCCAAGCCTCCGAAGCCGGAAGCTCAAAAACCGGCCCCGGCGCCTATAACCTCCACGGCCTACGGCGACTGGGCCTTGCGCTGCCGAGCGAGCGGCGAGGGCGCCGCGCGCGTCTGTGAGATTTCCGAGACCATCGAGGCGCAGGACCAGTCCGGGCCAATCGCCAAGATTTCGGTCGGGCGGCCGAACCCGGGTGGGCCGCTGCAGGCTGTGATCATTCTTCCCAATAATGTCGCCTTTCCAAGCTCGGTCCACATCCGCAGCGACGAGAAAGACAAATGGGGCTTCGAGCTCAATTGGCTGCGTTGCATACCGGGCGGCTGTTTCGCCGGCGCCGAGTTGAACGATGCGACGGTCGGCGCATTGGCGCGATCTCGACACGATCGGGAGCATCATCTTTCGGGATGCCGCCGGCGACGAAATCTCCTTGCCGATTACCTTTCATGGCTTCGGCCAAGCGCTCGATGCCTTGAATAAGTCTTAAGCCAAGGCAATGCGCGCGCCGGTTCGGGCCAGCCAATGAGCGCGCGCACGTCAAATTCGTGACAATGATCATGCATCGCTACCGGACCCACACGTGCGGCGATCTGCGGGAGACCGAGGCCGGCGCCGACGTCAGGCTTTCAGGCTGGTGCCATCGCATCCGCGATCACGGCGGCGTGCTGTTCATCGATCTGCGCGATCATTACGGCATCACCCAATGCGTCGTCGATCCTGACTCGCCCGCCTTCGCGCTGGCCGAGAAACTGCGCTCGGAATGGGTCGTGCGGATCGACGGAACTTTGCGCAAACGGCCGGCGGGAACCGAGAATCCGGAAATGCCCACCGGTTTCGTCGAAGTCTATGTCAGCGAGATCGAGGTTCTGGGCCCCGCCGCCGAACTGCCCATGCCGGTCTTCGGCGAGCATCATTATCCCGAAGAGATGCGGCTCAAATACCGCTTTCTCGACCTGCGCCGCGACAAGGTTCATCAGAACATCATGCTGCGCGGCCGGATCATCGACAGCCTGCGCGCCAGAATGAAGGCGCAAGGCTTCTTCGAGTTCCAGACACCGATCCTGACCGCCTCGAGTCCGGAAGGGGCGCGCGACTTTCTCGTGCCCTCGCGCCTGCATCCCGGCAAATTCTACGCCTTGCCGCAGGCGCCGCAGCAGTTCAAGCAACTCATCATGGTGGCGGGCTTCGACCGCTACTTCCAGATCGCGCCCTGCTTTCGCGACGAAGACGCCCGCGCCGACCGCAGCCCCGGCGAATTCTATCAGCTCGATATCGAAATGAGCTTCGCGACCCAGGCGGATGTGTTCGCCGCGGTCGAACCGGTGCTGCGCGGCGTCTTCGAGGAGTTCGGGGGCGGTAAGCCGGTGACGCAGAAATTTCCGCTGATCCCCTATGCCGAGGCCTTGTTGAAATATGGCAGCGACAAGCCGGACCTCCGCAACCCGCTCGTCATCGCCGATGTGACGGAAGAGTTCGCGCGCGACGACGTCTCCTTCAATGCGTTCAAGAACATCATCAAGACGGGCGGCATCGTGCGCGCCATTCCGGCGCCCGGCGCGGCCGCGCAGCCACGCTCGTTTTTCGACAAGCTCAACGACTGGGCGAAGGGGGAGGGCGCGCCGGGGCTCGGCTATATCGTGTTCGAAGCCGCGGATCTTGTCGGTAAGGGGCCGATCGCGAAATTCCTGCCTGCCGACACGCAGCGCAAGATCGCCGCGAAGGCCGGCGTCGGCGCCGGTGACGCTGTGTTCTTCGTTTGCGACCAGGAAACAAAGGCCGCGAAACTCGCCGGCGCGGCGCGGGTGAAGATCGGAGCCGAGCTTGGGCTTTCCAAGAGCGATGTCTTCGAATTCTGCTGGATCGTCGATTTTCCGATGTACGAATGGAACGAGGAGGAGAACAGGATCGACTTCTCGCACAATCCCTTTTCGATGCCGAATTTCGGCCACGACGAATTCCTGGCGCTCGATCCGCGCAGATCGAACGAACGATCCTCTCGATCAAGGCCTTTCAATATGATGTCGTCTGCAACGGCATCGAATTGTCCTCCGGCGCGATCCGCAATCATCGCCCCGACGTCATGCGCAAGGCTTTCGCGCTTGCCGGCTATAGCGAGGACGATCTGGAGCAGAGATTCGGCGGCCTCTATCGCGCCTTTCAGTACGGCGCGCCGCCGCACGGCGGCATAGCGCCGGGCATCGACCGGATCGTCATGCTGCTGGCCGGCGAAGAGAACCTGCGCGAAGTCGTGCTTTTCCCGATGAACCAGAGGGCCGAGGATCTGCTGATGGGCGCGCCTTCGCCGGTGAGCGCCAAGCAATTGCGTGAGCTGCACATCAGGCTCAACCTGCCCGAAGCGAAAGAATGAGCAGGGCTTTCGCGCGATCGCCGATCGAGGCGAAGCTCGCGCCCATGCAGTCTCGCATTGCGGCGCATCGATTGATCCTTGCGGCCGATTTTGCTAGCCGTTCGCTGCCCAAGGTCCGCGCATGTTGGCTCGTTTAGTGAAAATCTTCATCCCCGTCGCCATTCTTGGCCTGATTTGGGGCGCCGCGCAGCTGCCCTATGACGCTTGGAGTAATTTCAAATATCTCGTTTTAATTGCCGCTCTCGCAATTTACTTCGTGGTTATTTTGCGTGGCCGAATCCGCGATATTTCCCTCGTCGTTGCGGCGATCTTCATTGGACTGGCGGGGATCGAAGCCTATTCGGTGGTGACTGAGGCGCGACCGATCGACTTTCGCGCGCCCGGCTATTCCGTCTCCCGTCCGATCTTGGGCTGGGGGCCCGAACATCCGGGTGTTTTCCATCAGCTCAAGCTCGCCGCGAAGACGCGCAGCGTGATTTTCGATGTGAATTATACGATCGACGCGCATCGCAATCGCCAAGTCATCTCGGCGCAGAGCGGACCGGCGGTGGCCTTTTTCGGAGATTCATTCACCTTCGGGACAGGGCTGCCCGACTCACAGACTTTGCCGCAAATCTTCGCCGATCTCTACGATCGAAAGCTCGGCGTCATGAATTTCGGGTTCCCGGGCTATGGTCCGCAGCAGTTCTTGCGCGCGCTCGAGACCGACATGTTCGACTCGCTGCTGCGCCGGCGGGTGCGTCTTTTCGTCTACGAGACGGCCGCCTTCCATGCGGAGCGCGCGTCCTGCGCCGCCGGCTTCATGCTGCGGGCGCCGCGCTATGAAATGGTGGACGGCCAACCAATCTATCGCGGCGCTTGCTACCAGCATTGGACGGTGCCGGTCGAACTCTTCGCAAACACCTCTCTCTACCACGACTTCATCGAGCCGGCGCTTGGAGGCCCGACGCGGGGCGACGTCGATCTTTACGTCGCTATTCTCGCCCGCGCGGCGGAGCTGGGGCGCGAGAAATACGGCGCGCCGACGCTCATCCTCTACATAAGAGGCGCCGAGCCCTATCTGCGTCGCTGCGGCTATACGGACCAAGACATCATTCAGCACATGCGGGCCGCGGGGGTCGATGTGCTCGACGTCAGTCTCGATCCGGCCGCGTTTCCGGGAAAGCCGCTGGCGATACCGGGTGACGGTCATCCCTCCGCGGTCGCCAATGCCGCTCGCGCAGCGATGGCGAAAGCTTATATCGAGCGGACGCAACCCAATCTCTTCGCCGTACCTCGCCCCAACGGTCCTGGAGCCGCGGGCTGACATGTCGGGCCGCGCGGCCGACTTGCCGGGGACCGGCGACTTCTGCCATTCTCTGCGCCCAAGCTGAGGTACCATGAAAGAGATGCACCCAACTGAATCAGAACAATGGCGACCTATGGAGAGCGCGCCTAAGGACGGCAGGCGAATTATCGTCGTGATCAGGGCGAGCGAACAGGGCGCCTCCGACGTCGATGTCGTGCGTTGGGCGAAGCCCAAGTCGTACGGCGAATATTGCTGGATGGCGACCGACTCGGAGCAGAATTGCGAGATCATCTACGACGATTGGGAAGTCGCGAATTGGATGCCTTTGCCCTTATGGTCGCCTCCGTATAAAACGCCCGGCCTCGCCGCCAAGCTTCCCGAGCCGCCTGAAGGCGATGGATCGGGGATTTAAGCGCCAGCGCGGCCAATTCCCGCTTCTTGTTCGGGAACTCGCTTCATGGCAGGTTGAAGCTGCGCCGATGCGCGAGAAATCTCGAGGGAAGTCACCTGGATGACGACGGATTCGCTCGAGACAAAGACGACCGCCCCTTCGAATTCGGCTTCCCCGAAGCCTGCTCCGCGCCCGCAGCTCGGCTTGCGGATCGGTGTCACCGGCCATCGCAGCTTGAACGCGGACTTGCGCGCGCAAGTGCAGAAGGTTCTGGCTTTGGTGGGACAGGACATGAAGGATCTGGCGCGCGAACAGGCCGTCGCCAATTTCTATGCCGCGGGCGCTCCCATGATGCGCGTGATCTCGCCGCTGGCGAGCGGCGCCGACAGGCTGGTGGCCGAGGTCGGGCTCGATCTCGGCTACACATTATACGTGCCGATGCCATTCGCGCGCGATCAGTACGAGACGGACTTCAAGCACCCTGAAGCGTCGGCGCCCGCGACCGATGACGATGATCTCGGCCGGTTCGAGAAGCTCTTCGAACGCGCCGGCGAGGAATGGCTCGCGCTCGACGGCGATCCGGACGGCAGAAATCGCGCTTACGGATACGAGAATGTGGGGCGCTTCGTGGTGCGCCACAGCGATGTTCTGATCGCCCTCTGGGACGGCCAGCCGGCGGTCGGGCGCGGCGGCACCGCCGAGATCATCTATTATGCGGCAACCAACGGCGTGCCGGTCTGGTGGATCCATGCCACCGACGCGAGCAAGCCCCCCGTTTGGATCGCCGATGTCCAGGACCTGCGCGATCCGCTGCCGCCTACCGAATCTCCCGAGGACCAGTTGAAGTCCTATCTCAGCCGGCAGATCCGGCCGCCAGGGCCGATCCGCACCCGCTCGCACAGCTTATTTGAAATGCTGGCGCACTTGGGCCGCAACGCGGATGTCGCGCCGGAGAGCGAATATTATGCGGAGCAACCGCGCCCCGTCGCGCGCTATTGGCGTGTCTATAATGGGCTGATGCGATGGGCCTCAGGCTGCAATCCACCGTGGACGCAGGCACGCCGGCCGCGAGACGAGGTGGCGGCCTATTGGTTTGACCTCTACGAGCCGGCCGATGAACGCGCGGGAGAATACGCAAAGCGCTACCGTTCGACCTATGTCTGGATTTTCCTCTTGGCCACATCGGCCTTGCTGTTCGGCCTCTTTGGCACTGTGCTGCATGCTCTATTTGACACGGGTCACCAAGCGTCCCCGGCGTTCTTCTGGGTATTTCTGGAAAAGGCTGCGGTCTTTTTCTGGACGTTTTTAGAACTTGTGCTGCTCGTGTCGATATTGGGTCTCGTCGGCATCGCCCTTCGCAGCGATTGGCACAGGCGTTCGATCGAATATCGATTGTTGGCGGAACTCTGCCGCAAACAACAGGTTTTGGCGCCGCTCGGCAACGCAGTCTCCCTCGGAGCCGTGCGTCACATCGTCAATCGCCTGGATTCCGATTTGGGCCGAATGAAATCCACGGGCAAGGCATCTTCGAGCGCCGGGCCGCAAACTGCAAACGAGCTACCTTTGGCGGGTGGGCCGGATCACGCCGCGTGGGTTGCCTGGCTTTTTGCCGCGTGCCAGCGCGCAGCGCCGCTGCCGCGCGGTGAGGTGGAAAAGTTGCTGCCTGAGGCCGTCGACAAGGGGCTGGTCGAGGGCCTCCTCGAGGAGCAATTGCAATATCACCAAGGTCGGTGCCAGATGGCGGGCGAGGCTAGCAACACGTTCGAATTCTTCGGAGTTCTGACTTTTTTCGCGGTCATCGTCTCGGTCGCCTTGAAGCTGTTCGCGATCTGGCGAAACTGGGGTTCTTTCCTGGAACTGCTCTTCGGTTCCCTCGTGATCGCCTTTGCCGCCGTGTCCGCCGCCTTCGTTGGAATTCGCAGCTATGCCGAGCTGCAGCTGCTGGCCGAACAATCGCACCATATGCTGGACGAGCTCGGACAAGCGAAGGCTCGGCTCGAGAGGATAAGAAAAGACGTTCCGCGGCCCATGGCCTTTCACGATCTCGGCGCCGAGGCCCAAATAATTGCGATTCTGATGCTGCAGGATCTCGAGGGATGGGCGCGCCTGTTCCGCGGCAAAGCGATCGAACCTTAGCGGCGGGCGACCTTTTCACGATCTCTGCGCGCCGGATTTTTGCTTCGCGGCCGGGCCCCGGGCGGCGCCAGCATTATTTGGCCCGCGCTTCGAGGGCCGCGATGATCTTCGTAAGCTGAGCATCGTCCTTGCCGGCATTACGCCAAGCTTGGCGGATCAGCGACAGATTGTGCGCCGTCGTCTCCGCCATCCAGGGTTCACCGATTTTGGCGAGCGCATTGGGCAGGAATTTCGTTGCTTCGCCGAGTTCCCCTGCGATCACGGCGAGTTCCACCAGCGTCGCATAATCCCAATAATCCGCGCCGCCGCGCGCGATTCTGCGTTCGACCGCGTAGCGCACGACGGGAGCAAGCTGTGTAATACGCGCATCCTCGGGATCGGTGAGTGCGATCACAGTAACGGCGTTGACGCCGGGATAGGCGTCACGCCAGTCGGCCTCGAAGCCTTTGACATAGGCCGCGATCGCCGCTTCCGCCCAGGCCGGCGCGGCGAGATCCTCGGCGTCTTTCGCCGCTTCCCATCGGTCCTTGTAGACGCGCCCGAGCAGACCATAGGTTTCGCTCGAGGCACCGCGCTCGTCGATGAGCTCGCGCAGAATCGTCTCCGCTTCGCTACCGCGCCCCGCACGATTGAGCGCCATCGCATATTGTTCGCGCGCCATGACCGAATTGCGCAGCACGGGGTCCATCGCCTGGCAGAGGTCGATCATCCTGTCCCAGGCGCTCGCAGCGCGATAAGACAGGAAGAGGTCGATCACGACGCCGGATTCGACCGTGCCGATTTCGCCGAGCTCGGTGCGTATGGCATCGAGCGCCGCGACATTCTCGCCTTTCTTCAGGCTGCGAGCCTGGCCGAGCCTGCTCTTCAGCTCGCGCGAATAGGCGACTTGCTGGCGAAAGACGTCCGTCTTGCTGTGATCGACGTCGGGCGGCTTGAATCCTTCGAGCAGTTTGAAAAGCGGGCTGTCGGCTTCGCCATGCTGCTTGCAATCTTCGAGGCGCTTGGCAAGCGCCGCGCGCGCCGCATCGGCGTCCGCGGGCTGTCCTTTTTCGTCGAGCCGGTAGGGCAGGGTGCGCAGATACCCGACATCGAAGGGCAGTCGGCTCTCATCGGCTGAGAGCAGGACGGTCGTCTGCGGGCGGACGGCGTGGCGCACGCCGAGTTCGTAATAGACGTTGGGATTGAAGATCGTCAGGTCTGCGACGGCATATTCGCTGAGCATGAGCCGCTCATACATGGCCTTGTGAATAAGCCCGGCGTTCACCTCCTCGTCGGCGCGCACCGGATCGAAGCCGACGTCGCTGATCGCCGGTTCGATGACCGCCTTGTAGACGCGATCGAAATCGATCTCGCGCCCGGAGCTGTCCGATTTCCTGCCAAACGGCATGATCACGAAGCAAATGGCACGATAAGACATGGGAGGCCGAAATTTGCGGATGCGGCGCGCAATATAGCAGACTACGCGCAATCTTCGATGCGGGAATCTTGACGCCCCGCGGAAACTCCGGCTCTGATAAGGCGATGAAGGACGGCTGATGCGCGAGAACCCGCTGCTCATCGACCTCTACGAGCTGACCATGGCGGATGCCTATCTCGCCAATGGGATGACTGAGCCCGCGGTGTTTGAATTCTTCGTGCGCAAACTGCCCGAACGGCGCGGATTTCTGCTGGCGGCGGGCCTCGACCAGGCCGTGGACTATCTCACTTCGCTTCGTTTCGACGATGCGGCTCTGGCATGGGTTTCGCGTTCCGGCCGGTTCTCGCCGAGGCTCGTCGATTATCTGCGCGACTTTCGCTTCAGCGGCGATGTCGATGCGATGCCGGAAGGAACGGTGTTCTTTCCCAACGAGCCGATCCTGCGCGTGACCGCGCCCATGCCGGCAGCCCAGCTCGTCGAGACCAGGCTGATGAATCTGCTCAATTTCGAGACGCTGATCGCCTCGAAGGCGGCGCGCATGGTGCTGGCCGCGCCTGGCAAGGAACTCGTCGATTTCGGCGCGCGCCGCGCACATGGCGCGGAAGCCGCTTTGCTTGCGGCGCGCGCGAGCTATATCGCGGGATTTGCCGGCTCGGCCACGGTCCTCGCCGAAGCGCAATTCGGCATTCCTCTCTTCGGCACCATGGCGCATTCCTTTGTCGAAGCGAATGACGACGAGGCGATGGCATTCGAACGCTTCGCCTTGGCGCGCCCCGACGGGCTTGTTCTGCTGATCGACACCTATGATACCGAGCGGGCGGCCGGAAAGGTCGTCACGCTGGCGGAAAAACTTGGCCGGCGCGGCATTAAAGTGAGATCGGTGCGGATCGACAGCGGCGATCTCGCCGCGCACGCGAGAAAGGTTCGCGCAATTCTCGATGCCGGCGGGCTCGCCGACGTCACGATCTTTGCCAGCGGCGGGCTCGACGAGAACGACCTCCTCGCGTTCACGCGCGGGGCGGTGCCGATCGACGCTTATGGAATTGGCACGAGCCTCGATGTGTCCTCCGACGCGCCGGCGCTCGATTGCGCCTACAAGCTCCAGGAATATGCGGGAATTGCACGGCGTAAGCGCTCGGAAGGCAAGGCCACATATCCGGGACGTAAGCAGGTCTGGCGCGCGCGCGACGGCAGCGGCGTCTTTTCGGGGGACATTCTGTCGTTGGTCGATGAGCGGCATAGGGGCGAACCGCTGCTTCAGCCGGCGTTGCGCGGGGGGCGGGTCTGCGCGAGCCCGTCGCTTGAAGAGATTCGCCGGCATGCGCGAGACGAGCTGGAGCATCTGCCGGAACCGCTGCGCGAGCTGGCGCCTTCGCCCTATGACGTCGAAGTGTCGCGCGCGCTGCGAGAGCTCGCGTCCGCGTGCGACAGCCGCCTCGGATTCTGACGCCTCAGCTTTCTCCCGCAAGCCGGGGGAGGAACGAGGCCGCCGGCGCGATCTCGACGCCAATCCTGCGAAGGCTCATGCGCGTCGCCGCGACCGAACCGTCGACGTCGATGCCGCGACAGGCGTCCTCGATGACAGTGACGCGAAACCCTTCGCGCTGCGCGTCCTCGGCGGAATAGCGCACGCAAAAGTCGAAGGCGAGGCCGGCGAGGACCACATGCGAGAGACCGCGCTCGCGCAAATAGCCGCCGAGCCCCGTGGGCGTGCGCCGATCGTTCTCGTAAAAGGCCGAATAGGAGTTCGATCTCGCGCCGAAACCCCTTGCGCAGGATCAATTCGGCCTGAGGTATGTCGAGCTTCGCGTGGAATTCGGCGCCATGCGTAGCTTGCACGCAATGATCCGGCCAGAGAATCTGCGCTCCATAATCGACTTCGATCGTATCATAGGGCTTTCGGCCGGGGTGCATCGACGCAAAAGATTGGTGGTTGCGCGGGTGCCAATCCTGCGTGAGGACGACGTGGGCGAACCCGGCGGCCAACCGGTTGACAAGCGGAACGATCTCATCGGCGCGCGGCACTTGCAGCGCGCCGCCCGCGCAGAAGTCATTCTGAATATCGACGATGAGCAGAACTTCGTTTTCGTGCATGGCAGCAAGGCAGAGCTGCGCAACGCCGCAGTCTTCAGGCGGCGTGCAGCTGCTCGAAGAATTGGTCGATCTGGCGGCGGATGTCGCTGGCGACGAGGCTAAGCTTGTCCGCTACCGTCCTTACCGCAGTCGCGCTCACGCGCGTATCGGTCGCCGCCTGGCCCATGCGTTCGACTTGACCCACAGAGTCGACGGTACGTTTGGCGGCGACCTCTGCGCTATTCGCAATCCGCTGAGTGGCGACGCGCTGCTGCGACACCGCTTCGGCGATCGTGGCGCTGAAGCCGCCGATCTGGCGAATGATCTTTTCGATCGCGACAGTCGCCTCGAGCGAGCGCAGCGTCGCGTGCTGTATCTCGGCGATTTGCGTGCCGATGTCCGCGGTCGCTTTCGCCGTTTGTCCGGCAAGCGCCTTTACTTCGCCGGCGACGACCGCGAAGCCGCGGCCGGCATCGCCCGCGCGGGCCGCTTCGATCGTGGCGTTGAGGGCAAGCAGATTTGTTTGCGAGGCGATGCCGGCGATGAGATTGACGACGTCGCCGATGCGGCCAGCCACCTCGTCAAGTTCCTGGACAGTTGCATTCGTCTGCTCGACTTCGCTGACCGCCTTGTGTGCGATCGTGTCGGAATTGGCGACCTGGCGATTGATCTCGGTTATCGAAGCGGCGAGTTCCTCGACGGCCGACGCGATGTCGCGAACGCTGGCGGAGGCTTCGGTCGATGCGGTCGCGGCGGTTGCGGTCATGGTCGAGGCATGATCGGCCGCGCCTGAAAGCTGCGTCGAGGCGCCCAGCATGTGCTCGCAGATGCGGCCAAGCTCGGCCAGCGTCGCTTCGACTTCGGTATTGAACTGCGAGATCTTGGCCGCGAGCTTCTCCTGGTGACGGGCGCGATCTTCGGCGGCCCGCGTGGCCCGGTTCAGGTCTTCATTGTCGCGCATGGCATGCTCGAACACGATGATCGAGCGGGCGAGCGCTCCGACCTCGTCGCCGCGATTGCCGAACGGGATGGCAACTGCCGACGTTCCTTTGGCCACGACTTCGGTGACACGGGTTATTTCGGCCAGCGGCCGCACCACTGCACGCGAAATTATGATCGCGCCGGCCGCCGCAAGCAGACCCGCGACGGCGCCCAATATGCTCAAGATCCATGCGGTGGTGTCGATGCCGCGATCAATTTCGGCGTAAATGCGATCGGATCTCTTGCTGTAGACCTTCGCCAATGCATCGAGGTCGTCGTTCAGCGCAGTCCGAACCGAGCGATTCGCGTCATTGTCGCCCCACTCGCGCGCCGCCGGCGGCCCGATTTCGACGCCGCGGCGCGCCAGCTCGCGGCGAAATTCCCGAAACTGTTTGATGCGCCCCGAAAATCCGGCGAACAGCTCGGCATCGTCTGATCGAATGGTTCGCCGCCAGTCGTTGACGACCTCGCCGATACGATCGTTGAACCTGAGCAGGCTCTGGGCGAACTTTTTGGCTGCTGGAATATCGGCGGACAAATAGATCCCGCGCGACTCCATGACGACTGCGTAGATGAGACCGTTGACGCGCGCGACATTCTGTGCGTCGGCAAAAGCGAATTCGTATTCGTGCGCAAGGGCTGCATGGCGGCGTGCATTGACGACCGCGACCATCGCTGCCATCACGGTCACAATGGCGAGCGCCGCAAAAATCGAATAGAGCTTGGCCGCTATCGAAAACCTGGTCAGCTTCACGCCGGTCTCCCAGCTGTCCAATCCGGAATTGCCTCGGCAAACTCGGTAAAAACTGGATTCTCGAAAGGGGTTCGATGTGAAAAGCGGCCGCGTTGCTCCGCTCGACCTCGGTTAGACAAACACGGATCGCCAGCCGATCCTAGCCCAGATCGTCGCCGATTCATTCAGCTGAAGTCTCATCGAAATCTTGCAATTAATCTTTAATGCGACCTAAGGCTCGGCGACCTTGGTTCCGCGCGACGTATTGCGGGAATGGCCTCTGATCCCCAGCCATCGTTTCATGGGGCGCCTCGCCGGGCAGGGGGAACCACGCCTTTCGGCAAACCGCTTCGCGACCGCGCGGGCAGCGGCGACCCCGCCGTCTCGTCCGATCCATTGCATAACATCAACAATAGGGGCTTGAATCCTGTTTAAGTATTGTGTATAGCGTAAAATAGAATGCTCCGAATTGATATATGATGTTTTATACATGATATCGGCAGCTCAGCTGCGTGCGGCACGGGCCCTCCTGGGCCTCGACCAGCGAAGTCTGGCGGAGCTCTCGACCCTCTCCGTCCCGACCATCCAGCGCATGGAGGCAAGCGACGGAGTCATTCGCGGCAACGTCGATTCCTTGATGAAATTGGTGAGCGCCCTCGACGGCGCGGGGATCGAGCTCATCGGCGAGGGCGGCGCGAGCCAGGGCGGGGGTCGCGGCGTGCGGCTCAAGGGCTCGGCAAGGGATGCGGCATTTTCCGGATCCACGGCCAGGCGGCCCGTGGCGGGACAGCGAAGGTAGCGGTGGATGACGGTCGCCATCGGGTTGGGGTGCGTGGCCGCACTGCTCATCGTCGCGTTTCTCGGTCTGGCGACGGCACGGACGCAGATCGGAACGACGATTGTCTATGGCGCCTGTTCTGCGATTTCCGCCGTTGCCCTCTTCTCGGCACTCATCGCGCTTGTTGCGCGGGTTCCGGCAACGCCCGAAATCATCCTTCCGCTCGGACTGCCCTGGGTCGGCGTGCATTTCAGGGTCGATGCGCTCGCCGCCTTCTTTCTGGTTGTCGTTAATCTCGGCGGCGCCACAGCAAGCCTCTATGCGCTCGGCCACGGCCGCTACGAGACGGCGCCGCAACGTGTTCTGCCATTTTACCCAGCGTTCCTCGGCGCGATGAATCTCGTCGTCCTTGCCGATGACGCCTTCTCTTTCCTGCTCTCCTGGGAGTTCATGTCGCTGACCTCCTGGGCACTGGTGATGGCGCATCATCGCGGGGCCGGCAATATGCGCGCCGGCTATGTCTATCTCGTCATGGCAAGCTTCGGGACAATGGCGCTCCTGCTCGCCTTTGGTCTGCTTGCCGGGGCGCAAGGCGGTTACACCTTTGCGGCGATGCGCGCCGGATCCCACGCGCCTTTGGCTGCGGCACTCGTTCTCGCGCTGGCGCTTCTGGGGGCGGGATCAAAGGCAGGGCTGGTTCCGCTGCATGTCTGGCTGCCGCTGGCCCACCCGGCGGCGCCAAGCCATGTCTCGGCGCTGATGAGCGGCGTCATGACCAAAGTCGCGGTCTACGGCTTTATCCGCATCGTCCTCGACCTGCTTGGTCCGCCGAACGCATGGTCGAGCATGGTCGTGCTGGCGCTAGCAGCGGCGACGACGCTGCTGGGTGTGCTCTACGCTTTGATGCAGCACGATCTCAAACGGCTTCTCGCTTATCACACGGTCGAGAACATCGGCATTATCTTCATCGGTCTCGGCCTGGCACTTGCCTTTCGCGCGGATGGAATGGCGGCGGCTGCGGCGCTGGCGCTGACTGCCGCGCTGTTCCACGTCTTCAACCATTCGCTCTTCAAGAGCCTTCTGTTCTTTGGCGCCGGCGCAGTTCTGGCCGCAACCGGCGAGCGCGACATGGAGCGGCTGGGCGGCCTCATCCACCCCATGCCGCTTGCGAGCCTTGCCTTCCTCATCGGCTGTGTCGCCATTTCGGCTCTGCCGCCGCTGAATGGTTTTGTCTCCGAATGGTTGACCTTCCAGGCCATCCTGTTGAGCCCGGCGCTGCCGCAGTGGGGCCTCAAGATTCTGATCCCCGCGGTCGGCGCCGTGCTGGCGCTTTCGGCCGCTCTCGCTGCGGCTTGTTTCGTCAAAGCGTTCGGCGTTACGTTTCTCGGCCGGCCGCGCTCGGCTTCCGCATCAAGCGCCGGCGAGGCGGACGATTTCTCGCTCGCGGCGATGTTCATCCTCGCCTTGCTTTGCCTTCTCGCCGGAATTCTGCCGGGCTTCGTCATCAACGCCTTGGCGCCACTGACGCAGAACCTGGTCTCCGGCCGCATGCCGCTGCAGAGCGCTTCGTCCTGGTTCGCGATCGTACCGATCACCGCAAGCCGCAGCTCCTACGATGGGCTCCTTGTGTGCGTCTTCATCGCTCTCGCGGCTCTGCTGTCAGCCTTGGCAATCCATCGGCTGGCCTCGCACGCACTGCGCCGCGCGCCGGCCTGGGATTGCGGCTATCCTGACGTAAGCGTCGCCACGCAATACACAGCCGGGAGTTTTGCGCAGCCGATCCGCCAAGTCTTCGGCACGGTCCTATTCCAAGCGCGCGAGAGCGTCGCGATGCCGCCGCCCGGCGACTCGAGCCCGGCGATACTGCGGGTCGAGCTGCATGATCCCGTTTGGGAAGGAATTTACCGGCCGATCGGCCAAGCGGTCGGCGCCTCGGCCAATTGGCTCAATCGCCTGCAGTTTCTGACGATCCGCGGCTATCTGAGCATCGTCTTCGCGGCGCTCGTCCTGCTTCTTTTGGTGCTGGCGATATGGCTCTGATCGGCGATCTCGCAATCCAAGGACTGCAAATGCTGCTGATCCTGCTGCTGGCGCCGGGACTCGTCGGGCTGGTGCGCAAGGTCAAGGCGCGCCTGCTGCGTCGGCGCGGCGCGCCGATCATCCAGCCCTATCGCGACCTGCTGCGGCTCATGCGCAAGGAGGTGGTGCTCGCGGAGAATGCGAGCTGGCTCTTCCGTGCCACGCCCTACCTGATCTTTGCCACGACCTGGGTGGCGGCGGCCCTCGTGCCAAGCTTTGCCACCGGGCTCATCTTCAGTTGGTCCGCCGATCTCATCGCCGTCGTCGCGCTGCTCGCCAGTGCGCGTTTCTTTTTGGCGCTCGCCGGCATGGATGTGGGCACGAGCTTCGGCGGCATCGGATCGAGCCGCGAGGTGATGATCGCCTCGCTCGCCGAGCCGGCGATGCTGATGGTCATCTTCACGCTGGCGCTGATCGCCGGATCGACCCAGCTTTCGACGATCGCCGCGTTCATGGCTTCGCCGGCGGTGGGATTGCGCGTCTCCCTCGGGCTGGCGCTCATAGCTCTCATCATAGTCGCGCTCGCGGAGAATGCCCGCATCCCGGTCGACAATCCGGCGACCCATCTCGAGCTCACCATGGTGCACGAAGCGATGGTGCTCGAATATTCGGGACGGCATCTTGCTCTGATCGAGATCGCGGCGGCGCTGAAACTTTTGCTTTATGTCTCGCTGATCGCCTGCCTCTTCCTGCCCTGGGGATTGGCGCCGGCGGGCGATGGCGCCGGCACAACGCTCCTCGGCATCACCTCCTACGTTGCCAAGCTTGCCTTGGGCGGCATCCTCCTGGCGATCTTCGAGACTGCGATCGCCAAAATGCGCGTGTTCCGCGTTCCGCAGTTCCTCGGCGCGGCGCTGATGCTCGGGCTGCTCGCCGTTCTCTTGCGCTTCGTATCCGCGAGTCTCTGATGAGCAGCCTCGATTTCGACATTTCGCATCTTCTCGCCGGCACGCTCGTGCTGATCAGCTTCATGCTGCTTTATCAGGACCGGCTCTTCGCCCTCCTCAACATCTACGCCTTGCATGCGCTGACGCTGGCGCTCGCGGTCGCTTGGCAGGCCAAGATTCAGGACGCGCCGCACCTCTATTTCACCGCGGCGATCGCGCTTGGATTCAAGGCAATCCTCATCCCGGTCGCCTTGCGGGGGATCATCACCCGTCTTGGCATTCATCGCGAAATCGACACGGCGGTCGGCATCGGGATGACGATGTTGACAGGTATGGCGCTGGTTGCGCTTTCAATGGTTATCATGCTGCGCGTGACCAGCGGCGCAGGCAACGCAATCGCGCGCGAGGACCTCGCCTTGGCGCTCGCGGTCGTGCTGCTCGGTCTGCTGATCATGGTGACGCGGCGCAATGCGGTGAGCCAAGTCGTCGGTTTCATGTCGCTCGAGAACGGGCTGGTGCTCGCGGCGACCGGCGCCAAGGGCATGCCGCTCGTCGTCGAGATCAGCATCGCTTTTTCGGTTCTCATCGCCTTCATCGTCATCGGCATCTTTCTTTTTCGCATTCGTGAGCGTTTCGACACCGTCGATATAGCCGCGCTCGACCAGTCACGCGGCGAGCACCGATGATTCAGATTTTTCCGACTGCGGCCGAATCGGTGCTGTTGATCCCGCTTTGTGCAGCCACTTTGCTCGCCTTCTTGCCGGGCTACCGCCTCGCCGCGCGCGTCAATGTCGCGGCAAGCTTTCTGACCCTGTTTGCGGCGGCGTCGCTGCTTTTGACCAAGCATCCCGCGCCCAATCGGTACCTGCTAATCGACGACCTCAATGTTGTCTTCATCTGCCTCAACTGTTTCATCGGCTTTACCACCAGCATCTTCAGCGCAAGCTACGTCGGCCACGAATTGGAGATCGGCCGGCTGACGCCCGCCTATCTGCGTTTCTACCACGCCATGTACCAGGTTCTGATCTTCGCCATGAATCTGGCCCTGTCGGCGAACAACATCGGATTGATGTGGGTCGCGATCGAGATCGCCACCCTTACCACCGTGATGATGGTCGGAATTTACCGCACGCATGAAGCGCTCGAGGCGGCGTGGAAATATTTTATTCTTGGCAGCGTCGGCATCGCGCTTGCGCTATTCGGCACTATCCTCGTCTATGTCGCCGCCCAGCCGGTGATCGGCGAGGGCATCGATTCGATGGTTTGGACCACATTGATCGGGCACGCCGCGGTTTTCGATCCCGCTCTCCTGAATGTGGCCTTCGTCTTCATCCTTCTCGGCTATGGAACCAAGGTCGGTTTGGTGCCGATGCACGCTTGGCTACCCGATGCTCACGCCGAAGGACCGACGCCGATCTCCGCCGTCTTGTCCGGGCTGCTCCTCAATGTCGCGCTTTATGCCGTACTGCGCTTCAAGATGCTGATGACAGCCAATGTGGCGGCGGTGGCGCCTGGCCCGCTTATGGTGACCTTGGGCCTTATCTCGCTCGTCTTCGCGGCGTTCATGCTCTACCGGCGCACCGACATAAAAAGGCTGTTCGCCTATTCCTCGATCGAGCACATGGGCATCATTACGTTCGCTTTCGGCATGGGCGGCCCGCTCGCCAATTTCGCTGGGCTGCTGCACATGACGATGCACAGCCTCACAAAATCGGGCATCTTTTTCACCGTCGGTCATATCGCCCAGGTGAAAGGAACGCAGAAGATCAGCGAGATCGGCGGCCTCACTGAAACGCATCCCTGGCTCGGCTGGTGCCTCGTGCTCGGCGTGGTAGCCATCTGCGGTCTTCCGCCGTTTGGCATCTTCATGAGCGAGTTCCTGGTGGTGAGCTCGACCTTCGCGCGGGCGCCGCTGCTTGCCATCCTCGTCGTCTTTGGACTTCTGATCGCCTTCGGCGCTTTGCTGCTGCGGTTGAACGGGCTCGCCTTCGGCGAGCCACGCGGCGGCATTGCGCCGGCCAAGGCATCCTATGCGCCGCTTCTGGTGCATCTGGCGTTGGTCTTGGCGGCTGGACTCTTCCTGCCGCCGCTGCTCGTCAGCTGGTTCCAGCACGTCTCAAAATTGCTCGGGTAAGAGGCAGCGCCATGCCAGCACTCGCGGAATTGACCGGCAGAGGAAGGCGGGATGAGGCGCATCGGCCCTATCAACGGGCCGTCGTCGATGGCGAGACTTGGCAACGGGCCGCCGAGGCCCTGCGCGACGGCCACCTGACCCTGCTCGGACTCTGGGGCGATCGCGGCGCGGTGCATATGGCGCTGCTCGAAGAAAGCGCTAGCGACATCGCGGTCATCAGCTTCGATTGTCCGGCACGCCGGTTTCCTTCGGTCGCCGCCATACATCCGCCGGCGATTCGCCTCGAACGCGCCATTCGCGACCTCTTCGGGCTTGAACCCGAAGGCGCGCCGGATATACGCCCCTGGCTCGACCACGGATGCTGGGGCCTGTCGCAGCCACTTGGGCGCGCGGAGCCGCGCGACGCAGACGCTCTTCCTTATGCTTTCCTTCCGGCCGAAGGCGAAAGCTTGCATCAGATTCCGGTCGGTCCGGTCCATGCCGGCATAATTGAGCCGGGACATTTTCGCTTCACCGCCGGCGGCGAGACGGTGGCTCGGTTGGAGGAGCGTCTCGGCTATGTCCACAAGGGCATCGAAAAGCTGATGCAAGGAGCAGACCTCGATCGCGCCGCGAAACTTGCCGGCCGCACCTCGGGCGACAGCGCGGTCGCTTATGCAATCGCTTTCGCTCGCGCCGCCGAGGCAGCGCTTTATGTCGATGTGCCTTTGCGTGCGCTTTGGCTGCGCGCGCTCATGGCGGAAATGGAGCGGCTTGCCAATCATCTCGGCGACATTGGCTCAATTTGCAACGACGCGGCTTTCGCGCTGATGCTGGCGCATTGCGCCGTGCTGCGCGAGCGCGTCTTGCGTGCCGCCGATAAAGCTTTCGGTCATCGGATGATGCGCGACTGCATCCGTCCCGGCGGCGTCGCCATCGATCCTGGCGTTGCGGGGCTTTCCGCCATCCGCGATCTGGTGACGGAGGTAAGGCGGCGCTTTCCGGCCCTGATCTCGCTTTACGACAACACTGCCTCGCTGCTCGATCGCACCGTCGGGACCGGCACGCTGAGCCCCGCGCTGGCGCGGCAATTCGGGGCCGGCGGCTATGTTGGGCGTGCCTCGGGCCGGGCTTTCGATGCGCGCCGCGCGTGCTGTTACGCGCCCTACGATGCACTCGACTTCGACATTCCCGTGCTTTCCGACGGCGACGTCAACGCGCGCATTTGGATCCGCATCCGCGAAGTCGAGCAGAGTCTGCATTTGATCGAGCAGATCATCGATCGGCTGCCCGGCGGCCCACGACTCGCAACACTCCCGGGGACACAGGGCAGGGAATCTTCGGCAGGTATGGCCTTGGTCGAGGGTTTCCGCGGCGAAATCCTGGTCTGGCTGCGGCTCGGGCGCGACGGCCACGTCGAGCGCTGTCATCTGCGCGATCCATCCTGGTTCCAGTGGCCGCTGCTCGAAGCTGCGATCGAAGGCAATATCGTCGCCGATTTTCCGCTTTGCAATAAGTCGTTCAACTGTTCCTATTCGGGTCACGATCTTTAGGGACGTCCGCATGCGCAAACATCTGTTCGAGGGCTTGATCCGATCGCCGCTGACGGAGCGCGCGCCGACGCCGGACGATGCCGCCATGGAAGAGGTAGCGGCAGCGCTCGGCCATGCGGCACGCCGGCGCCTCGGCCGCAGTCTCTCCATCCGCGCGGTCGACGCAGGTTCTTGCAATGGTTGCGAACTCGAGATGCAAGCGCTCAGCAACGCCTTCTATGATCTCGAGCGGTTCGGCCTGCGTTTCGTAGCCTCGCCGCGCCATGCCGATGTGCTGCTCGTGACTGGTCCGGTGACGAAGAACATGCGTGTCGCGCTGGAGCGAACCTACCACGCGACGCCGGATCCGAAATGGATCGTGGCGGTTGGTGATTGTGCGATCGACGGCGGCCTCTTTGCCGGCAGCTATGCCTGCACCGGCGGGGTTGCGTCCGTTATCCCGGTCGATCTCCACATTCGAGGCTGTCCGCCGCGGCCGGAGCAACTTCTCAAGGGGCTTCTCGCGCTGCTCTCGTGAGCGCGAAGCCGGGACGTGATCTGCGTCCAAAGCCCGAGTTGGCATTAGCCCGCGCGCCGAACCATATCGCAAGCTCATGCTGCCTTGCGCTTGCGGCGATTATCGGCGACAGTTCGGCAGAATTCGCTCGATGCTTCGCTGTTCCGGCTACTCGGACAAAGTTGCCAATTCGATCGGCGCAACAATCGACGGGTCGTCATTCTCCGGCTTATTGACCCGCGTCGAAATCGGCCACAGGCGCATCGGAGCCGGCGGGAACGGCCGCAGCAGTTCGCGCGGATCGGGGTCCTCGCTCAGCCAGCGGGCATAGTCTTCCTGCGCAAGGATCAAAGGCATGCGATCGTGGATCTCGGCCAACAATTCGTTGGCGTCGGTCGTGATCACTGCAAAGGTTCGCGTCCATGCGCCCGAGGCCGGGTCCTTCCAGTTCTCCCAAATTCCGCCGAGGCCGAAGGCACTCCCATCGTTCATCCCGATTGCGTAGGGCTGTTTGGCCTTGTGGCCCTTGATCGCCTTCCATTCGAAGAAGCCGTCGACCGGAATGATGCAGCGACGACGGGCATAGGCATCGCGAAACGTCGGCAAGCTGCGCACGCTCTCGCACTTGGCGTTGATCGGCTTGCGCCCGCCTTTCGGGTCCTGGCAGCGGTGCGGGATAAGCCCCCAGCGCAGAGGGTCGAGCGACATCTCGCCGGTCGCATGATTACGGCGGATAACCAACAGGTCTTGGCCGGGAGCGGCGTTCCATCGCGGCGGATAATTGTGCACGCGGCTGTCGCGCACGTTCATGCCATCGACGAAGGCATAATGCAGCGGTCCGCTGCTTTGGATAATTCTTCCGCACATACGAGCTTATCTAGCGACGCAGCGGCGAATGATAAGGGGAGACCGGGCTAGCCGGCTTTCTTTTGCCGTGAGCTCGCTCGAGCGGCCGGTTTGGCCGCGATTTCCTTTGCCTTCTTGCCGGCTATGGGCAGCAGCATTTCCGTTTGTCCGGCAATCCGTTTGCGCCCTTTCTTCGGCGGCTCTTTCGCGGCGGGCGCTTTTGCGCCGGCCTTGTCGGCAATGCTCTTGCGCAGCGCATCCATCAGGCTCACCACATTGGGGGCGGTGGATGAGATCTTTTGCGGTTGTGCAGGCAGCCCGGCCCGTTTCCTGCGGATCAATTCGACCACCGCTTCCTCATAGTGATCGACGAATTGCGAAGGATCGAATTGGCCCTTCTTGCTCTCGACGATGTGATCCGCGAGCTTCAGCATCTCGGGATCGACCTTGACGTTTGGCAGATCCTCGAAGAGCGTCTTGTCGTCCCGAACTTCGTAAGGATACCGCAGCGTGGTACCCATCAGCCCTTTGCCCCAGGGCTGAAGCATGATCACGTGCTCGCGCTTGGCGAGCACCACGCGCGCGAGCGCCACCATTTTCTTGTCGCGCATCGCCTCGCGAATGACCGCGAAGGCTTCCTGCCCGACCTTGTCGTCCGGAATGATGTAATAGGGACTTTCGAAATAGCGCTCGTCGATTTGCGCGTGCGGGACGAAACTGTCGATCTCGATTGTCTGGCTACTGTCGATCTTCAGGGCTTCGAGCTCGTCATCATTGACGACGAGATAGGTGTTCTTCGCGTATTCGTATCCTTTGGCCTTATCCTCGCTCTCGACCGGCTCACGGGTCACGTCGTCAACGAGCTGCTGACGCAGCCGATTGCCGGTTTTCCTGTTGATCTGCCGAAACGAGATCCGCTCGCTCGAGGCCGCCGCCGGATAGAGCGCAATCGGGCACGAGACGAGCGAAAGCTTGAGATACCCTTTCCAATATGCGCGAGGTGCCACTGAGATCTCCTACGCAACTCGACCGGTTCCGAATTTTGGAGGCTGTCGCAAAATAGTCAACAAAAGAGTAAAGCGAAGCTTTGCATGGCCAGGCCTTTTTGTTCATCGCAACTGAAGGGCGCTCACCGTTCGAAGGCGGCCTCGCTGGCGGCAACGACACCGGCGGTGTTTAGATCGCTTTCGCCCCGGCGCGCGCGCCGCTAAGGGGCGTCCGAGGCGACCGCGCCATGCGAGGCACCTTGGCTGGCCGACGAGCGCTGCTGCTTCAATCGGCTCATTTCGCCAGCTGGATTTCACCCCAGCTATTGGCGTTTAGAAACCACATCCTGCCTGATTGGGAATCCATCCTGTACAGCCAATAAGTCTTGTTGTCAGGCGTCTCCGTTACGAACAAATGGTAATCGCCTGGCGGGAGCGGTCCGGCGTCCACTGTCGGTACCAGCAGCGTTCCGACAGTCACGACCAGCCCGGTAGCGACAGTGATCCGATAGGTGGTCGGGCTGCCTCCGACCTGGCCGGCTACGATCGCGACCTCGTAAGCCGGCGCCGCAGAGGCCGCAGGTGCGGTCATGGCGCCCCCTACGGCAAGTCCCAGCGCCACGACGATCATTGCCAAACGTCTCATGGGTCAATCTCCCCCTTGCGCCGTCTTCCGGCTTCGGATGGTTCGGAAGGAACGGCCTAGCTTTAGCGCGAGACGCCGGTCTCGCGCTAGATCGTCCGTGCCATTCACATCTCGATCCGCTCCGCCGCCGAAAGGTAGAGATGGGCGCGCGCCGTTCGCGCAATCGGGACGGCAACCTGAACTCATGGTGCCGGTTGCAGGAGTCGAACCCGCGACCTACTGATTACAAATCAGTTGCTCTACCAACTGAGCTAAACCGGCTCTTGGCGGCATGATACATAACCGCACTTAATTTGCTGGTCATCCTTGACCAAATATCTCCGGCCTGGCTGCCGGCCGCCATGCGGGCAAGGGGCAATTTAACCTCTTGTTGCGCATGTGCGGCGAGGATCGGGATGCAACTGGCCCAAGCCGCCGCGCTTACGGACCCGGGCTTGGCCGCAACCTTGCCGCAATAGGGTGGCTAAGCTATCCTTTTGGCGGATATTGGCGCCGGCTGCCGTGGCGGGATGTGCTTTCTCCGTTTCCCGACGCCGCTAGCCTCGAATTTCTGCCGAATTGCGCCAGTTGGGCGCCCATTTCTGGAGGGGACGAATGAACGTGGGATCAGCAGTAAAATCGGGCCTCGCTTTGGCTCTGGCCGGCAGCGTCGTGCTTGCCGCCGCTGCGCCGGCGCAGGCCGGCGGTGGCGGCGCCATTGCCGCCGGCATAATCGGCGGTACCGCGCTTGGCTTCTTGGCCGGCAGCCTCGCCGCTGCGCCGCCGCCCCCACCGCCTCCGCCCCCCGGTTATTATGCGCCGGCCGATGCGCCAGGGCCGGGGCCCAACGGACCAGGGCCGCGCTGCTGGTATGAGCCGCAGCAGGTTTGGGACGGCTATGCGGGCGCTTATGTCGTCCACCGGGTTCGGGTCTGCGACTGAGCTGACCTTGTCATAGGCGTTGCGAGGCCCCGTTCAACGGGGCCTTTTTTATGGTTAATCAAAAGTGTATTTCGCCTGAGAATGGGTTAGCTTCGATGGACGGTACGGCCGATCCAGGGAGCGCGTCTTGGGTAAAATTCTTCTCGCGAGTCTTGTTTTCATTGGTCTTGCGGCACCCGCCGCGACTTGGGCGGGCTCCGGCGGCGGACATTTCATGGCACCCCGCTCATTCGGCTTTCAAGCTCGCCCGCAAGCCTTCGCCAGACACGAGCGGCGCGGTTTCGCAGGCTTAGGCGCGAGCGGTGCCTATTCGACCTTGCTCTCCGGCAGCTTCCCGTCAGCCGAACCGGAAGCCGAGCCCGGCGTCATCGTTCCGCCGCCGTTCTGCTTCGGCATGGCGCCGCCGCCGCCGCGTTGCGTCAGGCCGCTGCTGATCCATCTCGTGCCGCCGCAGCCCGCGAAGAACTTGCCGCGCGTCCTCTACGGCACCCCATTCGATTGCGCGGGGTGAGCGCAAAGCGTTCAGCCGGATTGTGAACTTGGCCGGTTATCGTTTTGTTTCGGTGGGTGATCGCCGGCTTCGAGCCGCATCCGAGCAAGCGTCAGGGCGACGGCGCAGGCAGTCGAGACGTTGAGGCTCTTGATCGCCCCCGGCATATCGAGCCGCACCACGACGTCGCAGTTCTCGCGGGTAAGACGGCGAAGGCCCTTGCCCTCGCCGCCCAGCACCAGCGCGAGGGGGCGCGCCAAAGGCGCGGTAGCGAGCCGTAAAGGCGCGTCGGAATCGAGCCCGACCCGCAGATAGCCGAGGTCTTTCAGCTCATCGAGGGCGCGGGCGAGGTTGATCACCTCGATGATCGGCACATGTTCGAGCCCGCCTGAGGCCGCCTTGGCGAGGACGCCGGCGAATTCCGGCGCGTGCCGCTCGGTCGTCACCAGCGCGTCGACCTCGTAGGCGGCGGCGCTGCGCAAAATCGCTCCGACATTATGCGGATCGGTGATCTGATCGAGCACGAGGATGATGCCGCTGTTCGAAGCGATCTCGTCGAGGCTCGAGCCGGGCAGGGGGCGGGCTTCGAGGAGCACGCCCTGATGCACTGCGTCGTGACCGAGGCGGCGCGACAGATCCTCGGGGGCGACGATATGCGCCGTCAATCCGGCCGCGGCACAATCCTGCTCGAGCCTGGCCGCGGCCGCGGGCGTGGCGAAAAGATCGAGCAGCTGCCGCCGCTTGGCATGCAAAGCCTCACGCACCGCGTGAAAGCCGTAAAGGACCGCGAGTTCGGACGACGGGCGGCGGAAAACCGGTCCAGCCGCTGCCGGCCTCGCGGCTTTGACAGCCGGCGCGCGCGACGGGTGGTGGCCCGCCTTCATGTTGCGCTTGGCGGGCGGGGGATGGGCAACTTTGCCTTCGCCGGGGCGGCGGCCTTTCCTTGTCATGCGCCGGTTCCAGCGCGACAACGGGAGCGCGAGCCAGAGGATTGTTCCTGAGGTTTCATCGGAGGATTCCGCGGCGAGAGCCTTGGGGGTTGACGAAGCGGCCAAGCCTTCTCATAAGCGCGCGATCAACCTCCCGCGCAATAGCAGCGCGTGTCCGGGGCTTGTGCGGGGGAGTGTCCCGAGCGGCAAAGGGGGCGGACTGTAAATCCGCTGGCTAAGCCTTCGTAGGTTCGAGTCCTACCTCCCCCACCAACTTGACTGCCACCAACAGGCGCCTGCGACCTCAACTTTCTCGGCTCGCGTACCACGTCCGGCCATCAGTCTCGATCGCTTTGTGTGTTCTTGCGGCGCTCGGTCCTGCGCACGTCCGCCAATCCACCGGGTTGCACGAGTTGAATGAGAAGACATGACGGAAAGCATCGGCGCCTATCTTATTAGACAACTCGGCGAGGAAGGGGTCGACCACGTCTTTGGCGTGCCGGGCGACTATTGCCTGACATTCTTCTCTCTGCTCGAGCAAAGCCCGATCACGGTCGTCAATACTTGTGACGAGCAGGGTGCCGGCTTTGCGGCGGATGCCTATGCCCGCATTAAGGGCATGGGAGCCTGTGTCATCACCTATTGCGTCGGCGGACTGAAGGTCACCAATGCCGTGGCGCAGGCCTATGCCGAGCGCTCGCCGGTAATCGTTATCAGCGGAGCTCCCGGCATACGCGAGCAGCGGCGCAATCCGCTTCTGCATCACCGGGTCCGCAATTTTGACACGCAGCTCCGAGTCTTTACCGAGCTCACCGTCGGGACCGCAGTGCTCGATGACCCGCTCACTGCGGCGAGCGAGATCGAGCGCATGTTCGCACTGGCCAAACGCCACAGCCGTCCGGCCTATATCGAACTGCCGCGCGACATGGCTCTGGCCGAAATCAGTCCCGCGACCTCCCGCGTCCTGCCGGCCGAGGCAAGCGATTCGGAAGCCCTCGCGACCGCGGTGGCGGAAGCCGCCGAGCGCATTTCGGCTTCGAACCATCCGGTCATTCTGGCGGGCGAGGAACTGCACCGGTTCCGCCTGCAGCGGCAGCTGACCGAGGAGCGGCGGCTCTTAGGAATGGCGGACCCTGTGCCTAAGGGTACTTGCGGGGGGCAAGTTGTCAAAGGAGTGTATTAGACGGGGACATCGCAAACGCTACGTTGGGCAAGTGCTTCTAAAGGTAAGTCGGTGCGCTGCTTGAACGCGAGGCGGAAAGGATCTTAAGCTCTGGGTAAAGGGCGAGGCTGTCACGAATTGTCGAAACTCCGGCACCTCCGATGCATTACGTCTAGCTATCCGGAATACTGCTTCAAGTTCGGAGTTTTTTTAGCGCGGAATGCAAATCGACTTCGTCGATGGCGTCTTTCTTTCCACGCGCAGCAAGGCGGGCGGCCTCGTTAACAATCCAAGCGATGTCACTCATTGGGCGTCCCACGAGTTTTGCTACAAGCTGTTCCAAATTGAGCATTTCTCTGTGGGGTCGTTCATTCAGCATGGCCTCAAGCGCAGCGCGCACTTCTTCGTCTGTGGGGTAGCCAACTTCGAAGGCGAGATCAAAGCGTCCCTTGCGGAGGAAGGCCGGGTCAAGCGCTTCTCGCCGATTGGTCGTAGCTACGACCACAATTTTGTTTGCAGAGGCACTTTCCACGAGTCGAAGAAGCTCCGTGACCTCCTCAACTTTGTGATCCTGGGTGACAGGGCTGCGCGCGGATGCCACGGCATCGATTTCTTCCAGCAAAATAAGGGCCGGTGAGCTGCGCTTTGCTTCATCGAAAGTTTTCCGCAATGCAACGCTCGTTTGGTGGATGAACGGGCTCCCTAGGGCACCCAGATTAATTTCAAACGTAGGCCACCCCAATGCAGCCTTGAGCCTTCCGACAGCATAGCTTTTGCCCGAGCCGGGCGGCCCATACAATAGAACGCCGTTGGGTGATGTGACACCAAGCGCAGCATAGCGTTCGCGATCAGCGGTGGGCTCAAGAATGTACTCACGAAAGAAGCGCTCCAGCTCCGGTCGACCCGGTAATGTGAACGAGGCCGGCTCAATGACATGGTTTGGCGCGCCCGACTGGGTGATGTCCACGTCCAAAGCAGCGAGGAATGTTTTGATCTCGTTGGGCGTGAGCCACGAGTTGATGGATCGAATGGAATCGATATCCACCAATGGTACTTGCGCTCCTCCTGTGAGAAGCTCGGCTGCTAGAGAGCGTAGGTCTTGTCCTTCGCTTACTTCACTGACTGGAAGACACGCTTCAAATGCGGGCAAGAAGATCGCGCTGCTGACGTCGGCTTTCGGAAATGCTTCTCGTAGGCGACGAACCGCACTGCTAAGCCACGATGCGTCCGAAGATGTTGGCAAGCCCATCACTTTCGACCAATCTCGAACGGCGACGGGCTGTTCGCTCTTTCCAAATAGCCGTGAAAGGTATGATTGCCCGCTGAATTCGACCGATTGGAAACCGGCGCGTCCCGGGTCCAAAAGTTTTTCTACGCCACGGGCCAATAGGGACGCGCTTCGGAGAATCAGAAATACTGAGTCGTCCCTCTGATTTTGAACAATTTGCAAACCGGGGCCATCCAGCAGCAGACGACCCACCGCGCCGCCCGGAAGCTTGTGACCAAGTGGAAACCACGGAAAGATCGACATGCGGTCATTACCACTTCATCAGCCCAGCAAGAGCTGTGCTCGCGCTTTGATTCACGTCCATTGGATAGCGGTTTTCTAGCGTCTGCGCGATCACCGCGCGCAGTCCATCTAAATCGTTGTGCTCAATACATGACGTTCCGGCTTCTACAAGAGTGTCGTGAAGCACCTTGTCGATCGCAAAGTGCCGTTCCCGGGCTAACTCCAAGAACAAATCGACGACGAATCCTGGCTGCTTGCGCGCCTCATCAAAACATATGGAGCGCATTTCAGAAATCGACTTCCTCGCATCTTCAATTTTTCCGTGTGCAATTGATTCTTGCGCTTGCCGAGCGAGATGGTCGAACTCTTCCAACGCAGTGGAATTAGCGTTGGGGCGAATGGCGCTATCAAATGCTGTTACCAAAGACCCAAGCTCTGCGCGTAGCACGTCTCCGACGTTTTCACGCTTGTTTTTTATTTTGGAAATCTCCTGACGAATCGAGCGACCATCCTCCGCAATCGACCGGCTGGTATCTGCTTCATAAGAATTGTTGAGAGTGTCCCTTTGACGTTCAATACGACGTTCCAATTCGTTAGCTTCGGTGGTGCTTCGCGAGCCAAGCATTTTCCGAAGCTCGCCCAATTCCGCTTCCGCGGTACTCAGGGCTGCGTTCGCAAGCGCCACTCCCTCTTGCCCTTCAAAATTCTTCTGAGCGTTTTCGTAGGTGAACATCTTCCCGGTCTTGAAGCGACGGCCAATTCCCTGTCCCGTTATTTCCAATTCACAGTCCAAAAGCCCATTTTCATCGAGCGTCCAGTCAACACGTACGTTATCGCCGCGCCTAATTACCTCGCCGCGTACAAGATCCGTTGAGGAAATGACAAAGGAACCAACGTGAAGGGCCAACGTCGGGTCCGAGACATCGCGTTCCCTTTGGTATACTTCGAAGCGGAGGTTGCGACCGTCGCCAACTTTGAGATCATTCGCGGCACGGAAATCCTTGGACCCGCGCGCGGGCAACGGATTTCCTTTTTCGATAAGATCTTCAAGAATGTTCCTCTCTGCGCCAGGTGTACCCTCTATGACCTTGACCGAAATAGTGTGGGTCAGCGGCGTACCGGCCGCGACTGCATCGATACGCTTTATTATGAAGTGTGTCTCGCCCTGTGGAATTGGCGTTCCAGAAGCATCAAAAACAATGATGCGAAAATGGTTATCCCCCCGTTTCGCGAGGGGCACTTCGTTAATGGAATTCGTCGCCTCCAAGGCTAGCTGGCCTGAAGTCCAACCCAAGTCGCTGTCGAGCTGAATCTTATATCGTTTTCCGATTACATCGACCTCTGGTCGAACGCGAATTCGAA
>CAWDYF010000002.1:0-1512500 GCA_963806675.1 uncultured Alphaproteobacteria bacterium
GAGCTCGTCGAGCGCACGGGAATTCCCGTTGCCACCACGATCATGGGCAAGTCGGTTTTTCCCGAGTCCCGCGCCGCCTACATCGGGGTCTATGAGGGCGCGATGGGCCGGGAGTTGGTGCGCCAATATGTTGAAGAAAGCGACTGTGTGATTTTGCTCGGCGCAATGATGACCGATATCAGCCTCGGCATTTACACCGCCAATATTCAGCGTCGCTATGCCATCTATGCCGCCAAGGATCGCGTAGCCGTCGGGCTGCACGCCTATGATGATGTGCGCATGGAGGACTTTATCACGGCGCTCGCGGCATACCGGTTCAAGCAGCGCATCCTCGAGCCCTCTCTGCATCCGCGGCATCCCGGTCCCTTCGCGGCAACCGACGCAAAGACGACGGTCGAGGCATTATTTCGCCAGATCAACGCCTTCATCGAGGACGACATGATCGTGATCGCCGATCCGGGCGACGCGCTCTTCGGCGCTTCCGACCTGTTTATCAACGACGGCGCCCATTTTCTCGCGCCGGCCTATTATTGTTCGCTCGGCTTCGCCGTGCCGGCGGCGCTCGGCGTCAAGGCGGCGGCGCCAAAACTCCGGCCGCTGGTGCTGGTCGGCGACGGAGCATTCCAGATGACGGGGATGGAGATCGCAACAGTGGCCCGCTTTGGCATGAACCCGATTATCATCGTCCTCGATAATGACGGTTATGGCACTGAGCGGCCGATGCTCGACGGCGCCTTCAACAATGTTCTCCGCTGGGAATATACCGAGATCCCGCGCGTCATCGGAAGCGGACTGGGCGTCAAAGCGACGACGGAGCGGGAGATGGAGGCAGCGCTGGCCAAGGCCCGCGCCAATAAATCCAGCTGGTCCCTCATCCGGGTGATGCTCGAGCGCGACGATCATTCCCCGGCACTCAAACGCCTCACCGCCAAACTCGGCGAGCGGGTTCACGCAAATAGGTGATAGCGAAAGACCAACGTCCCGTCTGCGCGGCCAAACGCAAAGGTTCAGTCTTGAACTTTTTTCGGGAACAGGCTCCGGCGGTGGAGAGTAACGGACTATTCGCCTGAAAGCCTTCGCAGGTTCTGAGTCTAAGTCCCTCTATCATTTGCAATGGCCCATCCGCCATAGCATAGTCGCGCCCGCGCGGGTGTAGCTCAATGGTAGAGCAGCAGCCTTCCAAGCTGAATACGAGGGTTCGATTCCCTTCACCCGCTCCAATCGGAGGGAGGAAAAAATGAGAATGGCATTGTTGGCGGCCATCGCCGCCATTGGAATCGGGCTCGCTGGATCGTCTGGCGCGCTCGCCGCGCCGGTCAATACGAGCGTCGTCGGCCAGAGCGCGAATGTCAGCGCGCCGGTGCTCAAGGCGTGGTGCAGGGTGCATCGCTGGTGCGAAATGGGCCGCTGCTGGGTTCATCGGCACTGCTGGTAAGGCCGATAGGCTTTAAGGGAATCCCGGTCGCCGGTCTCCCCGGCCTCCGGGGTTTCATTGCGACCTCCGTAGGGGCTTGCGGGCAGGCGGAAGGAGAGGAATCCATGATCGTCGCCACCACCAATGAAATTGCGGGTTACCGCGTCGTCCGCCACCTCGGCCTCGTGCGCGGCATAACCGTGCGCTCGCGCAGCGTCCTCGGCAATCTTGTCGGCGGCCTTCAATCGATCTTCGGCGGCAAGCTCAGCGCCTTCGTGGAATTGGCCGAAACCGCGCGGCAAGAGGCCTACGATCATATGTGCGAACACGCCACCCAAGGTGGCGCCAACGCCGTGGTCGGCATGCGCTACGATGCCAACGAAATCATGGACGGGATCACCGAAGTGCTCGCCTATGGAACCGCCGTTTGGGTCGAGCGGGCTTAGCCGGTCGGTGCGGCCTTGAGATCGTGCCAGGCTTTTTCCGCCCGCGCGGTATTGCCCTTCGGCGCGTTCAAGAAATAGACGAGCGAGGTTGCGCTCGAAAAACAGAAGAGCCGGTGGGTATCCGGATCGGTCCAATTGATCGAGCAATCGGCGGGGATCTTCTTTCCGGCGATCACACCGATCGGATCGTTGTCGTCGAATGCGCCCTTCATTTTGACCGGCGGCACGACCCATTTCCAGATACCCGCGTCGCTGGCTTGCGACTTCGCGATCCTGGGATCGTGCACGTTGTCCTTCATGGCCGCGGCCGAGTTCTGATCGGCTGTCGGCGTATTGGCGGCCATTCGATTGGCCGTCTGTGCTCTAACTGCTGGGTCGAGCCCGGCACAGCAGATCAGCGTCATCGCAACGAACGCCGCGCATGAAGTTTGAGACGGGGAGGGTCGGATCATCTCATGTGTCTCCCGGAAGCAGACTTGGGGGCGGGCGTCCTGGGCGCAGCACCAGCTTGCTTTGCCATGCGGCCACCGGCTAATTATATCTAGGGCCTCTAGGAGTGTAGCTCAATTGGTTAGAGCACCGGTCTCCAAAACCGGGGGTTGGGGGTTCGAGTCCCTCCTCTCCTGCCACTCCGCGTTTAGCTTCCAGCGCCGGCAGGCCGAGCCCGCGTCTGCGTCGGCTTCCCGCCTGAGGGTTGCAGCTGAAATCTCTTGCAGAACAGGGACTTTGGAAAAGGATTCGCGGCCAAATTGACTTCGCTTGGCGGCGCCGGTCACATAGACTATATAGATTCGGTGTGGCGCGTGGCCGGCCGGCTTCGCGCCGCGATTTTTTTGGCTTGAGCGGCCGCATCGAATCGCTCGACTGATTTGCGATTCCCAAGGTCAGAGCGAAGCTTCAGCCGAAACCCAATGGACTCTGCGAGCGACGATGGTTAACCCGTTGCAATTCCTCCAGGACGTGCGACAGGAAGCGAGCAAGGTCACCTGGCCCACGCGGCGCGAGACCCTGATCACCACGGCGCTCGTCATTTTGATGGTGATTTTGGCCGCCCTGTTCTTTCTTGCCATCGATCAGCTGCTACGCCTAATGGTCCGTTTGATCTTGAGCCTCGGCCATTAATTTAAGGAACTCCCGGGTCAGCCATGAACATGCGCTGGTACATCGTCCACGCCTATTCGAATTTCGAAAAGAAGGTTGCCGAATTGATCCGTGAGCAGGCCGCCCAACGCGGTCTGTCCGACGAGTTCGAGGAGATCCTGGTGCCGACCGAGCAGGTCGTCGAAGTGCGCAAGGGCCGCAAAGTGAATGCCGAGCGCAAGTTCTTCCCCGGCTATGTGCTGGTCAAATGCGATCTGACCGATGAGATTTATCATCTCATCAAGAACACGCCGAAGGTCACCGGCTTTCTCGGCGCCGACAAGAAGCCGATGCCTATTTCCGATGCCGAGGCGGATCGGATCAAGGGGCAGGTCGCCGAAGGGGTCGAGCGGCCGAAATCTTCGATCTCCTACGAGATCGGGGAGACGGTGAGGGTGGCCGACGGCCCCTTTGCATCCTTCAACGGGACGGTCGAGGAGGTCGACGAGGCGCGCTCGCGGGTCAAGGTCGCGGTTTCGATTTTCGGGCGCGCGACCCCGGTCGAACTCGAATATGCGCAAGTGGAGAAAGTTTGACCCCATCCGGCAGCGGCGCGCTGCCGCCTTCCCCTGAAGGGGAAGGATATGCGCGCGATTGTCGGAGCGATCCCTCCCCGGAACGGAGAGGGTGGTCGGCGCAGCCGACCGGGTGGGAACTTTCGGCGCTTGCGCCGAAACAGGCGAGGCCCTAAAGCCTCGCGCTTCTGCGTGGGAGACGGGCCCGGCCGCCAACCGGTGTTGCGTCTGACCACGCACCCGCAACAGCTCGGCTCCGGCCGGGCCTTGGTGGAGTAAAATCATGGCAAAGAAGATAGCCGGCTATATCAAGCTGCAGGTGCCGGCAGGCGCCGCCAACCCATCGCCGCCGATCGGTCCGGCGCTCGGCCAGCGCGGCCTCAACATCATGGAGTTCTGCAAGGCCTTCAATGCGCGAACCGCGCAGATGGAGAAGGGCACGCCGATTCCCGTGGTCATCACCGCCTATCAGGATCGCTCCTTCGCCTTCGAGATGAAGCTGCCGCCGGTGAGCTATTTCCTGAAGAAGGCGGCCGGCATCGAGTCAGGCGCGAAGACCACTGGCCGCGGTTTCGTCGGCAAGGTGACAAGAGCGCAGATCAAAGAGATCGCGGCGAAGAAATTGCCCGACCTCAATTGCGCGACCGTGGACGCCGCGATGCATATGATCGAAGGTTCCGCCCGCTCGATCGGCCTCGAAGTGGTGGAGTAAGACGATGAGCCAGGCAGGAAAACGCGTCGCCAATGCGCGCGAGGGCATCGACCGGATCAAGCTCTATCCGCTCGATGAGGCAGTGAAGCTGGTGAAAGAACGCGCCAACGCGAAATTCGACGAGACCGTCGAAATCGCGATGAATCTCGGCGTCGATCCCAAACACGCCGACCAGATGGTGCGCGGCGTCGTCAATCTGCCGAACGGCACCGGCCGCAATCTGCGCGTAGCGGTCTTCGCGCGCGGCGCCAAAGCCGACGAGGCGAAAGCAGCCGGCGCCGATGTCGTCGGCGCGGAGGATCTCGTCGCCGTCGTCCAGGGCGGGACGATCGAGTTCGATCGCTGTATCGCCACGCCCGACATGATGCCGCTCGTCGGGCGGCTCGGCAAAGTGCTTGGACCCCGCGGGCTGATGCCCAACCCCAAAGTCGGTACCGTCACCATGGATATTGCCGCCGCGGTCAAGGCATCGAAGGGCGGCGCGGTCGAATTCAGGGTGGAAAAGGCCGGTATCGTCCAGGGGAGCGTCGGCAAGGCCTCGTTCGACCAAAAAAAGCTTGTTGAAAACATCGCCGCGTTCGTCGATGCAGTCGCCAAAGCCAAGCCGCAAGGCGCGAAAGGCACGTATATTCAGCGCGTTGCGATTTCATCGACCATGGGCCCCGGGGTCAAAATCGATCCCGCGACGGTGCGAATCTAAGGGCGCCTTGGACCCGCCTCGGGGCTTGACAACACGAAAAAATGCGGATTCGCCCCTTGGCATTGGGCGAGGTTCCGGTTACATAGACGGTTCGGGGTTGTCGGTTAAGGCCCGTTATCCCAAACCCAATTCCAGCTTCCGCGGCTTGCGCGCCGGGCATTCCGGCGCGTTTAGGCGCGGCGGATTGGTCGGTGGACCGAGTTTTGCTTCCGCTGGGAGCAAAACCCCTTCGCTGGCCATGTCCTGTCCGAGACCGCAGGCGCGCGGGCGCGCCGCCCCGAGAATTCAGGGCTTCGCGTCCAAGCTTAATGTCGAAGGCATGTTCCCGGTTCCGGCAGCTTGCTCGCGACACCAGCATAGACGGGGTCAGTACCGAATGCGAAGTGCGGGTGCGGCAGTTCCTGCAACCTTTGATTTTGGTCAAATCCCTCTGTCCGGGGCGATGTCGTCGTTCCGGAGGACAGGCGTAGCGCCGCGCAACTGGGCCGCGAGGTCCGTGGTGCCGGCTGACGCAACCGGCGGGTCCGCCCGCCTGAGACCGAGAGTGTATTGTGGACAGAGCTGAAAAGAAAGCCTGTGTCACTGCTCTGAACGATGTCTTCCGCAAGACCTCGCTCGTCGTAGTGGCGCATTATTCTGGTTTGACGGTGGCCCAAATGCAGATTCTGCGCAAGCAGATGCGCGAGGCCGGAGCAACCGTCCAAGTCGCCAAGAACCGCCTGGCCAAGATCGCCCTCGAAGGCACCGCGATGGCATCCATCGCCGGTCTTTTGAAGGGTCCGACCCTGCTCGCTTATTCGCAGGATCCGGTGGTGGCGGCCAAGGTCGCCGTGGCCTTCGCCAGAGATTACGAGAAGCTCGTGATCCTCGGCGGCGCCATGGGCAAGACCGCGCTCAATGTCGAGGCGATCAGGTCGCTTGCGACCTTGCCGTCGCTCGACGAATTGCGCGCCAGGCTCGTCGGCCTCATTCAGGCCCCGGCGACCAAACTCGCCCAGCTCACGACGGCGCCGGCGGCGAAGCTCGCGCGCGTCGTCAAAGCCTATTCTGCAAAGGACGCGGCCTGAATGGCCCAAGCTTTCAGCTAAAGACACGCCAAAATTCAAAGGAAGACGTCACATGGCCAATCTTGAGAAAATTGTCGATGACCTTTCGAGCCTGACCGTGCTCGAGGCGGCCGAGCTCGCCAAACTGCTCGAATCGAAATGGGGCGTCTCGGCGGCGGCAGCCGTCGCAGTTGCGGCAGGCCCCGCCGGCGGTGCGGCTCCGGCCGCGGCTGCGGCCGAAGAGAAGACCGAGTTCAGCGTCGTGCTCGCCGCGGTCGGCGACAAGAAGATTGAGGTTATCAAAGAGGTTCGCGCGGTGACCGGTCTCGGTCTGAAGGAAGCCAAGGATCTCGTCGAGTCCGCGCCAAAGCCGCTCAAAGAAGGCGCGACCAAGGAAGAGGCCGAGAAGATCAAGGCCACGCTCGAAAAGGTCGGCGCGAAAGTCGAACTCAAGTGATCGGCGCGGTCGCCGTGGCGGCCGCTTCGCCTCAAGCGCGGTCCCGAAGCAGGCTTCGGGGCCGTTGAGCCGTTCCTGTCGCGGCGAATTGCAGCACGATTTGACTGGAAGGGAGACACGCGAAGTCCCGCGCGCAAGCCTGAGATCGGCGGCGCCGCAATTTCGGGGCGGCGTGCCAGCCCCACACGATACTAACCTGCGAGGAGCAAGATGGCCCAACCGATAGCGCAGACCTTCTCCGGCCGGAAGCGCGTTCGCAAGTTTTTCGGACATATCCGCGAAGTCGCGGAAATGCCAAACCTGATTGAAGTCCAGAAAGCTTCCTACGATCAGTTCCTGATGGTCGAAGAGCCGCAAGGCGGCCGGCCGGACGAGGGACTCGAGGCGGTTTTCCGGTCGGTCTTTCCGATCTCCGATTTCGCCAATATCGCGCTGCTCGAATTCGTCAAATACGTTTTCGAGCCGCCGAAATATGACGTCGACGAGTGCCGGCAGCGCGGCATGACCTATGCCGCGCCGCTGAAAGTCACCTTGCGCCTCATCGTGTTCGATGTCGACCCCGAGACCGGCGCGAAATCGGTGAAGGACATCAAGGAACAAGACGTCTACATGGGCGACATGCCGTTCATGACGAATAACGGCACCTTCATCGTCAATGGCACCGAGCGCGTCATCGTCTCGCAGATGCACCGCTCGCCCGGCGTCTTCTTCGATCACGACAAGGGCAAGAGCCATTCGTCGGGCAAGCTTCTGTTCGCGGCGCGCATCATTCCTTACCGCGGCTCCTGGCTCGACATAGAGTTCGACGCCAAAGATATCGTCTACGCGCGTATCGACCGGCGCCGGAAGATTCCGGTGACGTCGTTGCTCTATGCGCTCGGCATGGACGGCGAGGAGATCCTCTCCACCTTCTATAATACGGTCACCTATGTCCGCGAAGGCGAGGGCTGGCGTCTGCCTTTCGATCCCGAGCGGATGAAGGGCATGAAGGCCAGCGTCGACGTCATCGACGCAGATAGCGGCGAGGTCGTGCTCGAGGCCGGCAAGAAGCTCACCGTGCGAGCCGCCAAACTGCTCGTCGAAAAGGGCGTCAAGTTCATCAAGGCGCAGAACGTCGACCTGCACGGCCAGTATATCGCCGCCGATCTCTACAATCCTGCGACCGGCGAGATCTTTGCCGAGGCGGGCGAAGAGATCACCGCAAAAAGCTTGCCGGCGCTGATCGAGGCTGGATTTGCCGAACTGCCGGTGCTCGACATCGATCACGTCAATATCGGCCCCTACATCCGCAACACGCTGGCGGTCGACAAGAATTCCTCGCGCGAGGATGCGCTGTTCGACATCTATCGGGTGATGCGGCCGGGCGAGCCGCCGACGCTCGAGACGGCGGAAGCGATGTTCCATTCGCTGTTCTTCGATCCCGAGCGCTACGACTTGTCCGCGGTTGGCCGGGTCAAAATGAACATGCGTCTCGACCTCGACGCGCCGGACACGATGCGCGTGTTGCGCAAGGCCGACATCATCGCGGTCGTGCGCGCGCTCGTCGATCTGCGCGACGGGCGCGGCGAGATCGACGACATCGACCATCTCGGCAACCGCCGGGTCCGCTCGGTCGGCGAGCTGATGGAAAACCAATATCGGCTCGGGCTGTTGCGCATGGAGCGGGCGATCAAGGAGCGCATGTCCTCGGTCGATATCGACACGGTGATGCCGCAGGATCTCATCAACGCCAAGCCGGCGGCGGCGGCGGTGCGCGAGTTCTTCGGCTCGTCGCAATTGTCGCAGTTCATGGACCAGACCAATCCGCTGTCGGAGATCACCCACAAGCGGCGGCTCTCCGCGCTCGGGCCTGGCGGCCTCACGCGCGAGCGCGCCGGCTTCGAGGTGCGCGACGTGCATCCGACCCATTATGGGCGGATCTGCCCGATCGAGACGCCGGAAGGGCCGAACATCGGCCTCATCAATTCGCTGGCGACCTTCGCCCGCGTCAACAAATACGGATTCATCGAGGCGCCTTATCGGCGCGTCAAGGATGGCCGCGTGACCGACGAAGTGGTCTATCTCTCCGCCATGGAGGAGGCCAAGCATTATGTCGCGCAGGCCAATGCGCCGGTCGATGCGAAACGGACGCTTACCGAAGACCTCGTCGTCTGCCGCCATGCCGGCGACGTGGTCATGGCGACGCCCGACCGCGTCGATTTCATGGACGTGTCGCCGAAGCAGATCGTCTCGGTCGCGGCGGCATTGATTCCCTTCCTCGAGAACGACGATGCCAACCGCGCCCTGATGGGCTCGAACATGCAGCGCCAGGCGGTGCCGCTCATCAAGGCGGATGCGCCGCTGGTCGGCACCGGCATGGAGTCCGTCGTGGCGCGCGATTCGGGAGCGGCCATTGCGGCGCGCCGCACCGGCTATGTCGACCAGATCGATGCGACCCGTATCGTCGTGCGGGCGACCGAGGAGACCGATCCGAGCAAGCCGGGGGTCGATATCTACCGGCTGTTGAAGTACCAGCGTTCGAACCAATCGACCTGCATCAACCAGAAGCCGCTGGTGCGGGTCGGCGATTTCGTCCGCAAGGGTGACGTCATCGCCGACGGGCCGTCGACCGATCTCGGCGATCTGGCGCTCGGCCGCAACGTGCTCGTCGCGTTCATGCCGTGGAACGGCTACAACTTCGAAGATTCGATCCTGTTGAACGAGCGGATCGTCAAGGACGATGTTTTCACCTCGATCCATATCGATGAATTCGAGGTGATGGCGCGCGACACCAAGCTCGGTCCCGAGGAAATCACCCGCGACATCCCGAACGTTTCGGAAGAGGCGCTGAAGAATCTCGACGAAGCCGGCATCGTCTACATCGGCGCCGAAGTGCAAGCCGGCGACATTCTCTGCGGCAAGATCACGCCGAAGGGCGAAAGCCCGATGACGCCGGAGGAAAAGCTCCTGCGCGCCATTTTCGGCGAGAAGGCTTCGGACGTCCGCGACACCTCGCTCAGGGTGCCGCCGGGCGTGCAGGGCACGGTGGTCGAGGTCCGGGTGTTCAATCGGCATGGAGTAGAAAAGGACGAACGCGCCCAGGCGATCGAGCGCGAGGAGATCGAGCGTCTGGCCAAGGATCGCGACGACGAACTCGCGATCCTCGATCGTAACGTCTATAGCCGGCTTTCCGAATTGCTGATCGGCAAGACGGCGGTCGCCGGGCCGAAGGGCTTCAAGAAGGACACCCACCTCACCAAGGAGGTTCTGGAGAGCCATCCGCGCGCGCAATGGTGGACCTTCGCGGTCGAGAACGATCAGTTGATGGCCGAGACCGAGGCGATGCGCCGGCAATATGACGAAGCGAAGAAGGGGCTTGAAAGCCGCTTCCTCGACAAGGTCGAAAAATTGCAGCGCGGCGACGAACTGCCGCCCGGCGTGATGAAGATGGTGAAAGTCTTCGTCGCGGTGAAGCGCAAGATCCAGCCGGGCGACAAGATGGCCGGCCGGCACGGCAACAAGGGCGTCGTCTCCAAAATCGTGCCGCAGGAAGACATGCCCTTCCTCGCCGACGGAACGCCGGTGGACATCGTGCTCAATCCGCTCGGCGTCCCGAGCCGGATGAACGTCGGCCAGATCCTGGAGACGCATCTCGGCTGGGCCTGCGCGGGCCTTGGCCGACAGGTTGCGGAAGCCGTGAACCTTTACTTGCGGAACAAGGACCTGGGGCCGGTGCGCCAAAAGCTCGGCGAGATCTACGGCACCAAGAAGGAGATCGAGGCTTTGAGCGAGACGACCTTGCTCGAGGTCGCCGAAAACCTGCGCCGCGGCGTGCCCATCGCCACGCCGGTGTTCGACGGCGCCCACGAGCATGACATCGTCGAAATGCTCGAGCGCGCCGGTCTCGATTCAACCGGCCAGGTGACGCTCTTTGACGGGCGCAGCGGCGAGGCTTTCGATCGCAAAGTGACCGTAGGCTACATATATATGCTGAAGTTGCATCACTTGGTGGACGACAAGATCCACGCCCGCTCGATCGGCCCTTACAGCCTCGTCACCCAGCAGCCGCTGGGCGGCAAAGCGCAATTCGGCGGACAGCGCTTCGGCGAAATGGAAGTCTGGGCCCTCGAAGCCTATGGCGCCGCCTACACTCTGCAGGAAATGTTGACGGTGAAGTCGGACGACGTTGCCGGCCGCACCAAAGTTTATGAATCGATCGTGCGCGGCGACGACGCCTTCGAATCCGGCATTCCGGAAAGCTTCAACGTGCTGGTCAAGGAGATGCGTTCGCTCGGGCTCAATGTTGAACTCAACAATACGGTGAAGCAGCCACCGCCTCTGCCCGCGGCGGAGGCGGCCGAATGAGGCGCGCTCGATCGGTTGGATAAGCGGAGCGGGCGGAGGGATCCGCCCGCGAAACCGCAATGCTGATTATCGAAAGACTACAGAGTCGGCGATTGCCCGCCGGTCATTTGAATGTTCGCTCGCGGTCAGGCGTCCCGCGCGGGCGAGAGATCAGGAGAATGTAATGAATCAAGAGGTCATGAATCTCTTCAGTACGGTCGTTGCGCCGCAGGCCTTCGATCAGATCCAGATTTCTATCGCCAGCCCGGAGAAGATTCTCTCCTGGTCCTATGGCGAGATCAAAAAGCCCGAGACGATCAATTACCGGACCTTCAAGCCGGAGCGCGACGGCCTGTTCTGTGCCCGTATCTTCGGGCCGATCAAGGACTACGAGTGCTTGTGCGGCAAATACAAGCGGATGAAGTACAAGGGCGTGATCTGCGAGAAATGCGGCGTCGAAGTGACGCTCTCGCGGGTGCGGCGCGAACGCATGGGCCACATCTCGCTCGCCGCGCCGGTCGCCCACATCTGGTTCCTGAAGTCCCTGCCTTCGCGTATCGGGCTGCTGCTCGATATGGCGCTGAAGGACCTCGAGCGGATCCTCTACTTCGAGTCCTATATCGTCATCGATCCGGGTCTGACCCCGCTCAAGGAGCGCCAGCTTCTGAACGAGGACGAATATCTGCGTGCGCAAGACGAATACGGGCAGGATTCGTTTACCGCGCAGATCGGCGCGGAGGCCATCCGCGAGCTTTTGCGCGCCATGGATCTCAACCGGATCGCCGAGCAGTTGAAGGTCGAGATCGCCGAGTCGACCAGCGAGCTTAAGCCGAAGAAACTTGCCAAAAGGCTGAAGATCATCGAGGCCTTCCTTCATTCGGGCAACAAGCCCGAATGGATGATCCTGACCGAGGTGCCGGTCATTCCGCCGGATTTGCGCCCGCTCGTGCCGCTCGACGGCGGCCGCTTTGCGACCTCGGACTTGAACGACCTCTATCGACGCGTGATCAACCGTAACAATCGTCTGAAGCGGCTGATCGAGTTGCGCGCGCCCGACATCATCATCCGCAACGAGAAGCGCATGCTGCAAGAGGCGGTCGATGCGCTCTTCGATAACGGCCGCCGCGGCCGGGTCATCACCGGCGCCAACAAGCGGCCGCTGAAGTCGCTGGCCGACATGCTCAAAGGCAAGCAGGGGCGCTTCCGCCAGAACCTGCTCGGCAAGCGCGTCGATTATTCCGGCCGTTCGGTGATCGTCGTCGGACCCGAGCTGAAGCTGCATCAGTGCGGCCTGCCGAAGAAGATGGCGCTCGAACTGTTCAAGCCCTTCATCTATTCGCGCCTCGACGCGAAGGGCCTTTCTGCGACCGTCAAACAGGCAAAGAAACTGGTCGAAAAGGAGAAGCCCGAGGTCTGGGACATTCTCGACGAGGTGATCCGCGAACATCCGGTAATGCTCAACCGCGCGCCGACCTTGCATCGGCTCGGCATCCAGGCGTTCGAGCCGAAGCTCATCGAGGGCAAGGCGATCCAGCTGCATCCGCTGGTCTGCGCCGCATTCAATGCGGATTTCGACGGCGACCAGATGGCGGTCCACGTGCCGCTGTCGCTCGAGGCGCAGCTCGAGGCGCGCGTGCTCATGATGTCGACGAACAATATTCTGCATCCGGCGAATGGTCAGCCGATCATCGTGCCTTCCCAGGACATCGTGCTCGGACTCTATTATTCGACCTTGATGCGCGACGGCGAGCCGGGGCAGGGCATGGCCTTCGCCGACATGGGCGAGCTCGAACATGCGCTCGAAGCCAAGGCGGTCACCCTTCATTCGAAGATCAAGGGTCGCGCCTGGACCTTCGACGAGAACGGCAATCGCGTCTCGAAGATCTTCGAGACGACGCCCGGCCGCATGATTCTCGGCCAGCTCCTGCCGGATCACAAGAAGATTCCCTTCGATGTCGTCAACAAGCTGATGACGAAGAAGGAGATCTCGACGATGATCGACATCGTCTACCGCAATTGCGGGCAGAAGGAGACGGTGATCTTCTGCGACAAGATCATGGCGCTCGGCTTCCACGAGGCCTTCAAGGCCGGCATTTCCTTCGGCAAGGACGATATGGTCGTGCCGGAGACCAAGCAGCGCATCATCGAGGAGACAAGCGCGCTCGCGAAGGAATATGAGCAGCAGTACAACGACGGGCTCATCACCCAGGGCGAGAAATACAACAAGGTCGTCGATGCCTGGGCGAAATGCTCGGACAAGCTCGCCGACGAGATGATGGCGCGCATTTCGTCGGTGCAGAAGGACGACAATGGCCGCGACAAGCCGATCAACTCGATATACATGATGTCGCATTCGGGCGCGCGCGGCTCGCCGACGCAGATGAAGCAGCTCGCCGCGATGCGCGGCCTGATGGCCAAGCCTTCGGGCGAGATCATCGAGTGGCCGATCATCTCGAACTTCAAGGAAGGCTTGACCGTGCTCGAGTATTTCAACTCGACCCACGGCGCGCGCAAGGGTCTCGCCGATACCGCGCTGAAGACGGCGAACTCCGGCTATCTCACGCGCCGTCTCGTGGACGTCGCGCAGGATTCGATCATCACCACGCAGGATTGCGGCTCGAAGAAGGGCATCCGCATGCGGGCGATCATCGACGCGGGTCAGATCGTTGCCTCGCTCGCCTCGCGCATCTTGGGCCGCACCGCCGCCGAGGATCTGAAGAGCCTCGACGGCGAGATCATCGTCCATGCCGGCGAGATGATCGAAGAATGGCACATGGACCGGATCAACGCCGCCGGCATTCAGGAGGTGAAGATCCGCTCGGTGCTCGTCTGCGAGGCGAAGAACGGCGTCTGCGCCACCTGTTACGGACGCGATCTCGCGCGCGGCACTCCCGTCAACATGGGCGAGGCGGTCGGCGTCATCGCCGCCCAGTCGATCGGCGAGCCAGGCACCCAGCTCACCATGCGCACCTTCCACATTGGCGGCGCGGCGCAGATCGCCGACCAGTCGTTCATCGAATCGAATTTCGATGGGACGGTGAAAATCCGCAACCGGCATGTGGCCCGCAACTCGGAAGGCGATCTGATGGTCATGTCGCGCAACGTCGCCGCGGTCATCGAAGGGCCGGACGGCGTCGAGCGGGCGGTGCATCGCATCCAATATGGCGCGCGGCTCAAGGTCGACGAGGGCGACAAGATCAAGCGCGGCCAGCGGATCGCCGAATGGGATCCCTATACGCGCCCGATCCTGACCGAGGTCGATGGAACCGTCGATTTCGAGGATCTGGTCGAAGGCGCCTCCATGTCGGAGACGGTCGACGAATCGACCGGCATCGCCAAGCGCATGGTCGTCGATTGGCGGCTCAACCAGCGCTCCGCCACGTTGAAGCCGGCAATCGTGATGAAGGGCGCCGACGGCAAGATATTGAAGCTGCTGCGCGGCGGCGAGGCCCGCTACAGCCTGCCGGTCGATGCCATCCTCAATGTCGAGCCGGGGAGCAAGATCAAGGCCGGCGATATCATCGCGCGCATCTCGATGGAATCGGCCAAGACGCGTGACATCACCGGCGGTCTGCCGCGCGTTGCCGAACTCTTCGAGGCGCGCCGGCCGAAGGATCATGCGATCATCGCGGAGATCTCCGGTACGGTGCAATTCGGGCGCGACTACAAGAACAAGACGCGGATTTCGATCGTCCCGCACGAGGAAGGCGCGGAGCCGGTCGAATATCTCATCCCGAAGGGCAAGCACATCCATCTTCAGGACGGCGACATCGTGGAGAAGGGCGATTACATCGTCGACGGCAATCCCGCTCCGCACGACATTCTGGCGATCAAGGGCGTCGAGGAACTCGCCGCCTATCTCGTCAACGAGATCCAGGAGGTCTATCGGCTGCAGGGCGTCAACATCAACGACAAGCACATCGAAGTGATCGTCCGCCAGATGCTGCAGAAGGTCGATATCGTCGATCCCGGCGATACCGAATTCCTGGCTGGCGAGCAGGTCGATCAGATGGAGCTCGAAGAGGCCAACGACGCGGTGTTGGCGCAGGGCAAGAAGCCGGCAAGCGGGACGCCGGTCCTGCTCGGCATCACCAAGGCTTCGCTGCAGACGCGCTCGTTCATCTCGGCCGCCTCCTTCCAGGAGACCACGCGGGTGCTCACCGAAGCGGCGGTCAATGGCAAGACCGACACGCTCGAGGGGCTGAAAGAGAACGTCATCGTCGGCCGGCTGATCCCGGCCGGCACCGGCGCTGCGATGGCGAAGCTGCGCCATATCGCTGCCACCCGCGACGAGATGATCCTGGCGCATAAGGCGGCACAGCCGCCGCTGCAATTGCCGCCGGCGTCGGGTTCGAAGTAGCAAAAACGCCCCTCTCCCTGCCTGCGGGGAGAGGGGGGTCCGAATTCCTCCCGGAGGGGTTGACGCCAGCCGGGGCCCTGATTAAGTTCCGCGCACTTCGACAGGCCGTAGGTTCTTTCCGTTCGGGACGTCGCGTTCTGAATACAGCGGGCCTAAACGCTGTCGGTCTCAGCGACTTTGAAGTGACATGGCGTCGGCGGGAGTTCCACCGGCGTTTACCAAAGAGGCAAGACCTCGGCGATGCCGCGGTCCTCTGCTTGTGTCGCAGCGCCGGAAGCCTAGTCGGGCCGAAGGCGCTGATTTGTTTGCGTTTATTGCGCCGGATGGCGGACGCCGGGCTTTGGCCACGCTTTGGGCATGAAGCCGAAGCTCGACCGTGCGGCGCTTTTGGGGAACCGGGTAGCGAAGGGCGAACATGCCGACGATCAGTCAATTGATCCGCAAGCCGCGGCAGGAGAAGGTCTATCGCGAGAAGGCGCGCCATCTCCAGGCCTGCCCGCAGAAGCGCGGCGTCTGCACGCGCGTCTATACGACGACGCCCAAAAAGCCGAATTCGGCGCTGCGCAAAGTCGCCAAAGTGCGGCTGACCAATGGGTTCGAGGTCATCGGCTATATTCCTGGCGAAGGGCATAACCTCCAGGAACATTCGGTGGTCATGATCCGCGGCGGCCGCGTCAAGGATCTGCCGGGCGTGCGCTACCATATCCTGCGCGGCGTGCTCGACACGCAGGGCGTCAAGAACCGCAAGCAGCGCCGTTCGAAATATGGAGCAAAGCGGCCCAAATAATGGGGTCGGTTTGCGGAGATCCCCCGGCGAGCGGAGCCCCGGGAACGGTTGAGAGAATTTACTTATAGGCCGGGGCAAGCCCGGCGATGACGACGAAGCGAGACGAAGAGAGTAGCAAGGATGTCGCGCCGCCATAGAGCCGAGAAACGAGAGGTCATCCCGGATGCCAAATTCGGCGATGTCATTCTTGCCAAGTTCATGAACTCGATCATGTACGACGGCAAGAAGTCGATGGCCGAGTCGATCGTCTATGGGGCTTTCGATGTGATCGAGAGCAAATTGCGGGCGGAGCCTCTGCCGATCTTCCGCCAGGCGCTGGAAAATGTCGCTCCGGCCATCGAAGTCCGCTCGCGCCGCGTCGGCGGGGCGACCTACCAGGTGCCGGTCGAGGTTCGCCCCGAGCGCCGTCAGGCGCTGGCGATCCGCTGGATCATAGCCGCCGCGCGCGGCCGCAACGACAAGACCATGGTCGACCGTCTTTCGGCCGAAATCATGGATGCCGCGAACAACCGCGGCAATGCGGTGAAGAAGAGGGAAGATACGCACCGGATGGCCGAGGCCAACCGCGCCTTCTCGCATTACCGCTGGTGAATTGAACTTTCGAAGGAATTGCACAGATGCCGCGCGCCCATAAAATCGAGGATTACCGAAACTTCGGGATCATGGCGCATATCGACGCCGGCAAGACCACGACCACTGAGCGGATTCTGTTCTATTCCGGCAAGTCGCATAAGATGGGCGAAGTCCACGAGGGCGCCGCCACTATGGACTGGATGGAGCAGGAGCAGGAGCGCGGCATTACGATCACCTCGGCCGCGACGACCACGCTGTGGAACGGCAAGCGCCTGAACATCATCGACACGCCCGGCCACGTCGATTTCACGATTGAAGTGGAGCGCTCGCTGCGCGTCCTCGACGGGGCCGTTTGCGTGCTTGACGGCAATCAGGGCGTCGAGCCGCAGACCGAGACGGTTTGGCGTCAGGCCGACAAATACAATGTGCCGCGCATCGTCTTCGTCAACAAGATGGACAAGGTCGGCGCCGATTTCTTCCGCTGCGTCGCCGACATCAAGAACAAGGTCGGCGGCCGTCCGGTCTGTATCCAACTGCCGCTCGGCTCCGAAAGCGAGTTTCGCGGAGTGATCGATCTCATCCGCATGAAGGCCGTGGTCTGGGAGGACGAGGCGCTCGGCGCCAAATATCACGACGAGGAAATTCCCGCCGCCCTGCGCGAGCAGGCGGAAAGTTATCGCCACGACCTGATCGAAGCGGCGGTCGAACTCGACGATGATGTGATGACCGCCTATCTGGACGGCGTCGCGCCGGACGAGGCGACCCTGAAAAGGCTGATCCGCAAGGCGGTCAGAGGCATCATCTTCATCCCGATCCTGTGCGGCTCGGCGTTCAAGAACAAGGGCGTACAGCCGTTGCTCGATGCGGTGGTCGATTATCTGCCCTCGCCGATCGATCGCGAGGCGATCAGGGGCGTCGATCCCGACACCGGCGCCGAAGTGGTGCGCCATGCGAGCGACAACGAGCCCTTTTCCACGCTCGCCTTCAAGATAATGGACGATGCTTTCGTCGGCTCGCTCACCTTCGCGCGCGTCTATTCGGGCCGTATCGAATCGGGCACCACGGTCATGAATTCGACCAAAGGCAAGCGCGAGCGCATCGGCCGCATGCTGCTGATGCACGCCAACAACCGCGAGGACATCAAGGAAGCCTATGCCGGCGACATCATCGCGCTGGCGGGTCTCAAGGAGACGCGAACCGGCGACACGCTTTGCGACATGCACAAGCCCGTCATTCTTGAGCGGATGGATTTCCCCGACCCGGTCATCGAGATCGCGATCGAGCCAAAATCCAAGGCCGATCAGGAAAAGCTCGGCGTGGCGCTGGCGAAGCTCGCGGCTGAAGACCCGTCGTTCCGGGTCTCGACCGATCAGGAATCCGGCCAGACGATCCTGAAGGGCATGGGCGAACTGCATCTCGACATCAAGGTCGATATCCTGAAGCGCACCTATAAGGTCGATGCAAATATCGGCGCGCCGCAGGTCGCCTACCGCGAGAAATTGACCAAGCGCATCGAGATCGACGAGACCCATAAGAAGCAGACCGGCGGCGCCGGGCAATTTGCAAAAGTCACCATCGTCTTCGAGCCCAATACGCCGGGCGCCGGCAATGTTTTCGAATCGAAAGTCGTCGGCGGCGCGATACCGAAGGAATATATTCCGGGCGTCGAAAAGGGGGTCGCCACCGCCATGACATCCGGCGTGCTGGCCGGTTTCCCGGTCGTCGATGTCAAGGCGACTTTGATCGATGGCTCCTACCACGACGTCGATTCTTCGGTTCTTGCCTTCGAGCTCTGCGCCCGCGCCGCGTCGCGCCGGGCATTGCGGGAAGGCCATTCGGTTCTGCTCGAGCCGATTATGAAGGTCGAGGTGACGACGCCCGAAGATTACACCGGCTCGGTCATGGGCGATCTGCTCGGCCGGCGCGGGCACGTACAGGGTCAGGACATGCGCGGCAACGCGGTCGTCATCAACGCGATGGTGCCGCTCGCCAACATGTTCGGCTATGTCAACCAACTGCGGTCCATGAGCCAGGGCCGCGCCAACTATACGATGCAATTCGATCACTATGAGCAGGTGCCCGCCGGCGAAGCCGCCAAGGTACAAGCCAAATACGCCTAAGTGGGTTTGAAGGAGCCGAGTCATGGCCAAGGAAAAATTTGCGCGGACCAAGCCGCATTGTAACATCGGCACGATCGGTCACGTCGATCACGGCAAGACGTCGTTGACCGCCGCGATCACCAAGGTTCTGGCGGAAACGGGAGGGGCGACCTACACCGCCTACGACCAGATCGACAAGGCGCCGGAAGAGAAGGCGCGCGGCATCACGATCTCGACCGCGCACGTCGAATACGAGACAAAAAAGCGCCATTACGCGCATGTCGATTGTCCGGGCCACGCCGATTATGTGAAGAACATGATCACCGGCGCGGCGCAGATGGACGGCGCGATCCTCGTCGTCTCCGCCGCCGACGGGCCGATGCCGCAGACGCGCGAACATATTCTGCTCGCCCGTCAGGTCGGCGTGCCGGCGCTCGTCGTCTTCCTGAACAAGGTCGACATGGTCGACGACCCCGAGCTGCTCGAACTCGTCGAGCTCGAGGTGCGCGAGCTGTTGTCGAAATATGAATTTCCCGGCGACGATATCCCGATCACCAAGGGTTCGGCGCTCTGCGCGCTCGAGAACCGCAGTCCCGAGATGGGGCATGACGCGGTCCTGAAGCTGATGCAGACGGTCGATGATTATATTCCGCAACCGGAGCGGCCGATCGACCAGCCCTTCCTGATGCCGGTCGAGGACGTGTTCTCGATCTCCGGCCGCGGCACGGTGGTGACCGGGCGCGTCGAGCGCGGGGTCATCAAGGTCGGCGAAGAGGTCGAGATCGTTGGCCTCAGGCCGACGGTGAAGACCGTGGTCACTGGCGTCGAAATGTTCCGCAAGCTGCTCGATCAAGGCCAGGCGGGCGACAATATCGGCGCCCTCTTGCGCGGCACGAAGCGCGAGGATGTCGAGCGCGGCCAGGTTCTGTGCAAGCCGGGCTCGGTGAAGCCGCACACGAAGTTCAAGGCCGAAGCCTATATCCTCACCAAGGACGAGGGCGGCCGGCATACGCCGTTCTTCACCAATTACCGGCCGCAATTCTATTTCCGCACGACCGACGTGACCGGCGTCGTGACGCTTCCGGAAGGTACGGAAATGGTGATGCCGGGCGACAACGTGACCATGGACGTCGAACTCATCGTGCCGATCGCGATGGAAGAGAAACTGCGCTTCGCAATCCGCGAAGGCGGCCGCACCGTCGGTGCCGGCGTCGTCGCTTCGATCACCGAATAGGCATTTGGAAGGACCGGGCCTGACGCCCGGTCCTTCCGTTAGGGATTGGGATCATGAACGGCCAGAACATCCGCATCCGCCTCAAGGCCTTCGATCATCGGATTCTCGATTCGTCGACGAAGGAAATCGTCTCGACGGCGAAGCGGACCGGTGCGCAGGTGCGCGGCCCGATTCCCTTGCCGACCAAGATCGAGAAATTCACCGTCAACCGCTCGCCGCATATCGACAAGAAGTCGCGCGAGCAATTCGAGATCAGAACTCATAAGCGCGTTCTCGACATCGTCGATCCGACGCCGCAGACGGTCGATGCCCTGATGAAGCTCGACCTCGCCGCCGGCGTCGACGTCGAGATCAAGCTTTAGGATTGAACCATGCGATCAGGCGTCATCGCACAGAAGCTCGGCATGACCCGCGTCTTCAACGACGCCGGCGAGCACGTGCCGGTCACGGTTTTGAAGCTCGACGGTTGCCAAGTCGTCGCGCAAAGGACCAAAGAGCAGAACGGCTATACCGCCGTGCAGCTCGGCATCGGTCAGGCGAAGGTGAAGAATGTGTCGAAGGCCGAGCGCGGCCGGTTTGCCGTCGCCAAGGTCGAACCGAAGTTGAAGCTCGCCGAATTCCGGGTCGAGGAAGCGGGGCTTCTGCCGGTCGGCGCCGAGATCACGGCGGATCATTTCGTCGTCGGCCAATTTGTGGATGTGACCGGGACGAGCACGGGCAAGGGCTTCGCCGGGGCGATGAAGCGGTGGAATTTCGGTGGCCTGCGCGCCAGCCACGGCGTCTCGATCTCGCATCGCTCGCATGGCTCGACCGGCGGCCGCCAGGACCCGGGCAAAACTTTCAAGAACAAGAAGATGGCCGGGCATCTGGGCGTCGAGCGGGTCACCACGCTCAATCTGCGCGTCGTGCAAACCGATGTCGACCGCGGACTGATCCTGGTCGAGGGCGCGGTGCCTGGCACGCGCGGCGGCTTCATCTATGTGCGCGACGCGGTGAAGAAGGCCTTGCCGAAGGAGGCGCCGCAACCCGGCAAATATCGCCTGGCGGGCGCGACGAATGGCGAAGCGGCCGCCGACGCTGCCACAGAGGGAGCGGCGCCGTGAAGATCAAAGTCACCTCTCTCGACGGCAAAAGCGCCGGCTCGATCGAATTGAACGAGGCGATTTTCGGTCTTACGCCGCGGCCGGACATTCTCGCCCGGATGGTGCGCTATCAGCTCGCCAAGCGTCGGGCCGGCACGCATAAGACGAAGGATCGCAGCGAGATCGCCCGAACGGGCAAGAAAATGTACCGGCAGAAGGGCACCGGCAATGCGCGGCACGGTTCGGCGCGCGTGCCGCAGTTCCGCGGCGGCGGCCGCGCTTTCGGCCCGGTGGTGCGCTCGCACGCCCATGACCTGCCGAAGAAGGTTCGGACGCTTGCTTTGAAACATGCACTTTCCGCCAAGGCCAAGGACGGCGGAATCATCGTCTGGGCCAATGCCGAGATCGCCGCGGCCAAGACCAAGGCCTTGCGGGCGAACTTCGCCAAGCTCGGGCTCACCGACGCGCTGATCATCGACGGCGCCGAGCTGAAAGCCAATTTCAGCCAGGCCGCGCGCTCCATTCCAAAGATCGACGTGCTGCCCGTCCAGGGCATCAATGTCTACGACATCCTCCGCCGCGAGAAGCTCGTTCTCACCAAAGCGGCCATCGATGCGCTGGAGGCGCGACTCGCATGAGCCCGCCGAATAAATTCGCCGACGCGCGTCATTATGATCTGATCGTCTCGCCGATCATCACCGAGAAGGCGACGGCCGCGTCGGAACATAACAAGGTGATGTTCAAGGTTCGCAAGAACGCCACGAAACCGCAGATCAAGGCGGCGATCGAACGGCTCTTCGATGTCAAGGTCGAAGCCGTGAATACGCTCGTGCGCAAGGGCAAGAAGAAGGTGTTCAAGGGCGTGCGCGGCGTCCAGTCGGACGTCAAGAAAGCCGTCGTGACGCTGGCCGAAGGGCACAGCATCGACGTTACCACGGGGCTCTGAGCGATATGGCGCTGAAAACATTCAAGCCCGTCACCCCCGGCCTTCGCCAATTGGTGATCGTCGATCGCACCGAGCTCTACAAGGGCAAGCCGGTCAAGCATTTGACCGAAGGCAAGCCGTCGAGCGGCGGGCGCAACAATCTCGGCCGCATCACGGTTCGCTTCCGGGGCGGCGGCCACAAGCAGAGCTATCGCGTGGTCGATTTCAAGCGCCGCAAGGTCGATGTGCCGGCAAAAGTGGAGCGGATCGAATATGACCCGAACCGCAGTTCGTTCATCGCGCTCATCCGTTATGCCGACGACGAATTGGCCTATATCATCGCGCCGCAGCGTCTCGCCGTCGGCGACGAAGTCATTTCCGGCCAGCAGGTCGACGTCAAGCCGGGCAATGCGATGCCAATGTCGAACATGCCGGTCGGCACCATCGTCCATAATGTCGAACTGAAGATCGGCAAGGGGGCGGCGATGGTGCGCGCCGCCGGCACTTATGCGCAAATCGTCGGGCGCGACCAAGGCTATGTGATCGTGCGGCTCAATTCCGGCGAACAAAGATTGGTGCATGGCCAATGTTTCGCAACGGTCGGAGCGGTCTCCAATCCCGACCATATGAACGCCTCGATCGGCAAGGCCGGGCGCAGCCGCTGGCTCGGCCAGCGGCCGCACAACCGCGGCGTGACCATGAATCCCGTCGATCATCCGCATGGCGGCGGCGAGGGACGCACCTCAGGCGGGCGTCATCCGGTGACGCCTTGGGGCAAACCGACCAAGGGAAAGAAGACGCGCTCCAACAAGTCGACCAACAAATTCATCGTGACCTCGCGTCACAAGAGCAAGAAGGCTTAAGCAGGATGGCGCGTTCGATATCGAAGGGCCCGTTTGTCGATGGCTATCTGTTGAAGAAAGCCGAAGCCGCGCGCGCGTCCGGGCGCAGCAACGACGTGATCAAAATCTGGAGCCGGCGCTCGACGATTCTGCCGCAATTCGTCGGGCTGATCTTCGGCGTCCATAACGGCCACAAGCACATTCCGGTTTCGGTCAGCGAAGACATGATCGGGCATAAATTCGGCGAGTTCTCTCCGACCCGCACGTTCCACGGACATTCGGGCGACAAGAAAGCCAAACGGGCGGTTTGAGACATGGGCAAGGCCAAAAATCCCCGCGCATTGAAAGACAACGAAGCCAAGGCGGTCTGCCGCATGCTGCGCGTGAGCCCGCAGAAATTGAACCTCCTCGCCCAGTTGATCCGCGGCAAGAAGGTCGAGAAGGCGCTGGCCGATCTCGAATTCTCCCGCAAGCGCATCGCTTTCGACGTGCGCAAGACGCTGCAGAGCGCGATCGCCAATGCGGAAAACAACCACAACCTCGATGTCGACGATCTGGTCGTGGCCGAGGCCTATGTCGGCAAGGCATTGGTCCTAAAGCGCTTTTCGCCCCGCGCCCGCGGCCGCGCCGGACGCATTGAAAAGCCATTCGCGAATTTGACGATCGTCGTGCGCGAGATCGAGGCGGCCGAGGCCGCAGGAGCTTAAGATGGGACAGAAAGTTAATCCGGTCGGCCTTCGCCTCGGCATCAACCGAACCTGGGACTCGCGCTGGTACGCCAACAAGAGCGAATATGCCAAGCTGCTGCACGAGGACATCAAGATCCGCGAGGTCCTGATGCAGAGCCTGAAACAGGCGGCGGTGTCGAAGATCATCATTGAGCGGCCGCACAAGAAATGCCGCGTGACGATCTATTCGGCCCGCCCGGGCGTCGTCATCGGCAAAAAGGGCGCGGATATCGACAAGATCCGCAAGACGGTGTCGAAGCTCACCGATTCAGAAGTGGTCATCAATATCGTCGAGGTGCGTAAGCCCGAGATCGATGCGACGCTCGTGGCCGATTCGATCGCCCAGCAGCTGGAGCGCCGCGTCGCCTTCCGCCGGGCGATGAAGCGGGCGGTCCAATCGGCCATGCGGCTGGGGGCGGAGGGAATCAGAATCAATTGTTCCGGCCGGCTCGGCGGCGCCGAAATCGCCCGGCTCGAATGGTATCGCGAAGGCCGCGTGCCGCTGCATACTTTACGCGCCGATGTCGATTACGGGACGGCGACGGCGCATACCGCTTATGGCACCTGCGGCATCAAGGTCTGGATCTTCAAAGGCGAGATCCTCGAACATGATCCGATGGCGCAGGACAAGAAAATGGCCGAGCAGGACCATGGCGGCGGAGGCGGCCGGCGGCGCGACCGCGACGCGGCGTGAGTGATTTCGCATGATCCCGAAAAGCTCATGCCAATTTGAGAGAATTAGAGTCTGAACCATGTTGCAACCCAAGCGCACGAAGTTCCGCAAGGCCTTCAAAGGCCGGATTCGCGGCGCCTCCAAGGCCGGTTTCGAACTGCACTTCGGTCAATATGGGCTGAAGGCGCTGGAGCCGGATCGCGTCACCGCCCGCCAGATCGAGGCGGCGCGGCGCGCCCTGACGCGCCACATGAAACGCGCCGGACGGGTGTGGATCCGCATCTTCCCGGATGTGCCGATATCGAAGAAGCCGACCGAGGTGCGCATGGGCAAGGGCAAGGGCGCGCCCGAACTCTGGGCCTGCCGCGTGGCGCCAGGGCGCATCATGTTCGAACTCGACGGCGTGCCGACCGAGCTTGCACGCGAGGCGCTGGCGCTCGCCGCCGCCAAACTGCCGATCAAGTCGCGCTTCGTTCAGCGAATCGTGGAATAGGGGCGCGCGATGAAGACGAAACAGCGATTGTCGGACCTCCGGGTGATGAGCGACGACCAACTCGAACAGGAAATCCTGAGCCTCAAGAAGGAGCAGTTCAATCTGCGCTTTCAACGGGCGACGGGACAGCTCCAGGATACAGCGCGCGTGCGCATCGTGCGGCGCGATATCGCGCGGGCGCAGACGATTGCCGCCGAGCGGCACCGCACCAGCGATAGGATGTAACGAGCATGCCGAAACGGGTCCTTCAAGGCGTCGTGGTCAGCGACAAGCAGGATAAGACCGTCGTAGTGAAGGTCGAGCGCCGCTTCACGCACCCGTTATTGAAGAAGACGGTGCGGCGCTCGAAGAAGTTCCATGCGCATGACGAGAGCAATCGGTCGAAGGTCGGCGATATGGTGTCCATCGAAGAGACCAGGCCGATCTCAAAGTTGAAACGCTGGATCGTGGTCGAGGCGAAAGCTTGAAACCGAGGGCCGGAAAGAAAGGCTGAATGCCATGATACAGATGCAGACCAATCTCGACGTCGCCGACAATTCCGGCGCGCGCCGCGTGATGTGCATCAAAGTGCTCGGCGGCTCGAAGCGCAAATATGCCAGCGTCGGCGACGTGATCGTCGTCTCGATCAAAGAGGCGATTCCGCGCGGGCGGGTGAAGAAGGGCGACGTGATGAAGGCGGTGGTCGTGCGCACCGCCAAGGACATCAAGCGCCCGGACGGTTCGGTGATCCGCTTCGACTCCAACGCGGCGGTGTTGATCACGGCTCAGGCGGAGCCGGTCGGCACGCGCATCTTCGGACCGGTGCCGCGCGAACTGCGCGCCAAGAACCACATGAAGATCATCTCGCTTGCGCCGGAGGTTCTCTGATGGCCGCGAAGATCAAGAAGGGCGACAAGGTGGTCGTTCTCGCCGGCCGCGACAAGGGGCGTTTGGGCGAGGTCATCCAAGTCTTGCCGAAGGAGTTGCGCGCCCTCGTGCGCGGCGTCAATCTCGTCAAGCGGCATCAACGCCAGACGGCGAAGCAAGCGGGCGGCATAATCTCGAAAGAGGGCGCCATTCATCTCTCCAACATTGCGCTTGCCGACCCAAAGGACAGCAAGCCGACGCGCGTCGGCTTCAAGATTCTCGATGACGGCCGCAAGGTGCGTTTTGCCAAGCGTTCGGGAGACCTGATCGATGGCTGATACCAAAGCTCCAAAAGGCGGCGCGAAAGATGCCGCCAAAGGCGCTCCCAAAGACAAGGGCGGCGCCAAGGATGCCGCGATGAGGGGTGGCGCGAAATCCGAGGCGAAGGCGGACGGCAAGGACGCCGGCGCGGCCACCAAAGGCGCGGCAAAACCCGCAGAGGGCAAGGCCCAAGCCAAAGCGCGGGAGACCCGCGCTCCGGCCGCTCCGGCGCAGCCCTTCGTTGCACCGAAAGACTATGTCCCGCGCCTCAAGAAACATTACGTCGAGGTCGTGCGGCCGCAGCTCACCGAGCAGTTCGGCTACAAGAACCCGCTCGAAGTGCCGGTGATCGACAAGATCGTGCTCAACATGGGCGTTGGCGAGGCGGTCAACGACACCAAGAAGGTGACCGCCGCCGCCGCCGATCTTGCGCTCATCGCCGGGCAGAAGCCGATCATCACCCGCGCGCGGAAGGCGATCGCGACTTTCAAGGTGCGCGAGAACATGCCGATCGGCGTGAAAGTGACATTGCGCAAGACGCGGATGTACGAATTCCTCGATCGCCTCGTCACGATCGCCTTGCCGCGGGTACGCGACTTTCGCGGGCTGAGCCCCAAGAGCTTCGATGGCCGCGGCAATTATGCCTTGGGCATCAAAGAGCACATCGTGTTCCCCGAGGTCGATTACGACAAGACCGAGAGCGTTCTCGGCATGGATGTCGTCGTGTGCACCACCGCCAAGTCCGATGACGAGGCGCGCGCCCTTTTGCAGGCTTTCAACTTTCCGTTCCGGCAGTGAGACATCGTCTCAAACGCGGAGACCAGAGGTAGATCTATGGCGAAGAAAAGTATGGTCGAGAAGAACAGGCACCGTGCGCAGTTGGTGAAGCAATATGCCGCCCGCCGCAAGAAGCTTAAGACGCTGGCCAACGACAAGACGGCGAGCAACGAAGATCGCTTCGATGCGCGGCTGAAGCTGTCCGAATTGCCGCGCAATTCGGCGCCCGGCCGGCTGCGCAACCGCTGCGAGATTTCGGGCCGGCCGCGCGGCTTCATCGGCAAGATGAAAATGTCGCGCATCGCCGTCCGCGAGTTAGGCGCGCGCGGCCTGATCCCCGGCCTCGTGAAGTCGAGCTGGTGAGGAGGAGCCGGTCATGGCAATGAACGATCCTCTGGGCGACATGCTGAGCCGCATCCGCAACGCGCAGATGCGGCGCAAGGGCAAGGTGAATACGCCGGGCTCGAGGCTGCGCGCGCATGTGCTCGACGTTCTGGCGCAGGAGGGCTATATCCGCGGCTATTCGACGACGGAATATGGCAACGGCCGCACCGAGTTCGAGATCGAGCTCAAATATTACGACGGCGAACCGGTGATCCACGAATTGCAGCGCGTGTCGAAGCCGGGCCGGCGCGTCTATGCCGGCGTCACCGACATGCCGCAGGTCGCCAACGGCCTCGGCATCACCATCGTCTCGACGCCGCAAGGCGTCATGGCAGATCACGCGGCGCGCGATGCGCATGTCGGCGGCGAAGTGCTCTGCAAGGTCTTTTGATAACGAGGAATTGGATCATGTCTCGCGTCGGAAAAAAGCCCGTCGCTCTGCCTGCCGGCGTCACCGCCAAGGTCGAGGGCCAGACGATCGCCATCAAGGGCGGCAAGGGCGAACTGCGCTTCGTTGCCCCGGGCGACGTCAGCGTGGTTTATGCGGATAATCAGCTGAAGGTCGATCCGCGCAACGACACGAAACGGGCGCGCGCCCTATGGGGCACGACCCGCTCCAGGCTGTATAATCTCGTCGTCGGGGTCACCAAAGGCTTCGAGAAGAAGCTCGAGATCAACGGCGTCGGCTACAAGGCGGCGGTTGCGGGCAAGAACCTGCAACTGTCGCTCGGCTACAGTCACGACGTGAGTTTCCCGATTCCGCCGGGCATTTCGATTGTGACTCCCAAGCCGACGGAAATCATGATCAGCGGCATCGACAAGCATCAGGTCGGCCAGGTGGCGGCCGAGATCCGCAGCTTTCGGCCGCCGGAGCCCTATAAGGGCAAGGGCGTCAAATATTCGGACGAGTTCGTCTTCCGCAAGGAAGGCAAGAAGAAATAAAGGTGCGCGCGATGGGCAAGCACAACAAGGCTGGAGATCGCCGCAAGGCGCGGGTGAGGCGCGCGGTCAAGGCGCACGCCTATGGCAAACCGCGGCTTTCGGTCTATCGGTCTTCCAAGCAGATCTATTGTCAGATCATCGACGATGCCGCCGGCCGCACGCTCGCCTCGGCTTCGTCGCTCGAAAAGGCCAATCGCGAGGGCCTGAAGACCGGCGCCACCATCGAGGCGGCGCGGCTCATCGGCAAGCAGATCGCCGAGCGGGCGATCGAGGCGGGAATCAAGGAAGTTGTGTTCGACCGCGGCGCCTATATGTATCACGGCCGCGTCAAGGCGCTGGCCGAGGGCGCCCGCGAAGCGGGGCTGACAGTGTAATGTTCGCGCGGCCAATCGGGCGCGCAAGCGACGCAGGATGATGGAAGAAATCGATGGCACGTGAAGGCGAAGGCGGCCGCGGCCGCGACCGGGAAGAGCGCGACAGCGAATTCGTGGACCGTCTGGTTCACATCAATCGCGTCGCCAAAGTGGTGAAAGGCGGCCGGCGTTTCGGCTTCGCCGCGCTCGTCGTCGTCGGCGATCAGAAGGGCAGGGTCGGTTTCGGCCATGGCAAGGCACGCGAAGTTCCGGAGGCGATCCGCAAGGCGACCGAGGCGGCAAAACACGCCTTGATCCGCGTGCCGCTACGCGAAGGGCGCACGCTCCACCATGACGTGACTGGTCGGCACGGCGCCGGCCGGGTCGTGCTGCGCGCCGCTCCGGCCGGTACCGGCATCATCGCCGGCGGTCCGATGCGTGCCGTTTTCGAGACGCTCGGCGTGCATGATGTGGTGGCAAAATCGCAGGGCTCGTCGAATCCTTACAACATGGTGAGGGCGACGATCGACGCCCTTCTGAAAGAGGATTCGCCGCGCGCGGTGGCGGCACGGCGAAGCATGAAGGTTTCGACGCTCCAGGCGCGCCGCCAGGGCGGCGAAGCTGAATCGACTGCGGAGGGGTGAGAAGCTTGCCATGGCGAAAACCAAAACAAAAGCGCACCTCACGGTCGAACAGATCAAGAGCCCGATCGGCCGCCCCGCCTCTCAGCGCGCGACTTTGATCGGTCTCAAGCTCAACAAGATCGGCCGCCGGGCGGCTCTGCCCGACACGCCGGCGGTGCGCGGCATGATCGCGAAGGTGGCGCATCTCGTTCGCATCCTCGAGAGCGCGTGAGGCAGCTCCCATGAAACTCAATGAGATCGCCGACAAGCCCGGGTCTTCGAAAGCGCGCATGCGCATCGGCCGCGGTATCGGCTCGGGCAAGGGCAAGACCGGCGGCCGCGGCGTCAAAGGTCAAAAGGCGCGCACCGGCGTGCGCGTCAAAGGGTTCGAAGGCGGCCAGATGCCGTTGCACCGGCGCTTGCCGAAGCGCGGCTTCACCCCGCCTTTCGCCAAGGACTATAACGAGGTCAATCTTGGCCGCATCCAGGCTGCCGTCGCGGCCGGCAAGCTTGCGCGCGAGGCGCCGGTGACGATCGAGGCATTGGTCGCAGCCGGCGTCTGCTCGAAGCGGCGCGACGGCGTAAAAATCCTCGGCATGGGCGAGATCGGCGCCCCGCTTTCTTTCGAAGTAGCGGCGGCGTCGAAATCGGCGATCGCGGCAATCGAGCGGGCGGGGGGATCGGTCCGCGTTATCGCCGCGGCTGCAGAGGAGGCAGGACCCGCTGTCTAATACGGCATTGCCAAAAAGCCGCCGGTTCACCACATCGGTCTTATTCGCCATTGTCTCAAGGCGAACGCGCAACCCTCATACGCGCCGCGGCTCGGCGGATGCGGCTCAGATTGCGCAGGAACGCGAGCAATATCTCTCGAGCCTTGGCGGCATGAGCCTGCCGCGCGGAGCATTTCATGGTATCGGCCGCTGAACAACTCGCCGCCAACGTCAATTGGTCCGCCTTCGCCAAAGCCGACGAACTCAAGAAGCGGATCTGGTTCACGCTCGGCGCGCTGGTCATCTATCGACTTGGCACCTATATTCCGCTGCCCGGAATCGATCCCGCCGCTTTCGAGGCCACCTTCAACGGCAACCAGGGCGTGCTCCAACTCTTCAACATGTTCTCCGGCGGCGCCGTGCAGCGCATGGCGATCTTCGCCCTGAACATCATGCCTTATATCTCCGCCTCCATCATCATCCAGCTCTTGACCAGCGTCTTCCCCACGCTCGAAGCGTTGAAGAAGGAGGGCGAGTCGGGCCGCAAGGTTCTCAACCAATACACCCGCTATCTGACCGTGGTTCTGGCCGGCTTCCAGGCCTATGGAATCGCGATTGGCCTGCAGGGCCAGGCGGGGGTCGTCAGCAATCCGGGATTTTTCTTCTGCCTCACGACGACGCTGACTTTGATGGGCGGCACGATCTTCTTGATGTGGCTCGGCGAACAGATCACCTCGCGCGGCATAGGCAACGGCTCGTCGTTGATCATCTTCGCCGGCATTGTCGCGGCTTTTCCGGGAGCCATCATCCATACGCTCGAACTCGGCCGCCAAGGCCAGCTCTCGACCTTTCTCATCGTCGTCGTGGTGGTGATGGCGGTCTTCGTGGTCGGCTTCATCGTCTTCATGGAACGAGCGCAGCGGCGGCTTGTCATTACCTATCCCAAGCGCCAGCAGGGCAACCGAGTCTATGAAGGGCAGACGTCATTTCTACCCTTGAAGCTCAACACGTCGGGCGTCATTCCGCCGATCTTTGCGTCGTCGCTTCTCCTCTTGCCGACGACGATAGCGAATTTTTCTGCGCAGCGGGGCGGCACCGGCATTCTCGGGGCGATTTCGGTCTACCTCGGCCAAGGTCGTCCGCTCTATTTGATCCTCTATGTCGCGCTGATCGTCTTCTTCGCGTTTTTCTATACCGCGATCGTCTTCAACCCGACCGAAACCGCCGACAATTTGAAGAAGCACAGCGGGTTCATTCCCGGAATCCGGCCGGGCGAGCGCACGGCGCAATATATCGACAAGGTCCTGATGCGGATCACGGTGATCGGCGCAGCCTATCTCAGTCTGGTCTGTCTCTTGCCGCAAATCCTGATTTCCTATGCCGGCATGCCGTTTTATTTCGGCGGCACCTCGCTTCTGATCGTGGTTAGCGTTACGATGGACACGGTTGCGCAGATCCACGGCCACCTTCAGGCGCACCAATACGAAGGCTTGGTGAAAAAAGCCAAATTGCGGGGAAGGAAAAAATGAGGCTTATCGTGCTCGGACCGCCGGGGGCGGGAAAAGGCACGCAATCTGCGCGACTCATGCAGAAATATGGGATTCCGCAATTGTCGACCGGCGACATGTTGCGCGCCGCGGTCGCCGCCGCCACGCCGGTGGGACGCAAGGCCAAGGCGCTGATGGACGCGGGCAGTCTCGTTCCCGACGACATCGTGCTCAACATCATCGCCGAGCGGATCGCCCAGCCGGACGCCGCGCGCGGCTTCATCCTCGATGGCTTTCCGCGCACCGTGAACCAGGCCAAGGCGCTTGATCGCTTGCTGCAAGGCAAGAACATGACGCTCGACGGCGTGATCGAACTCAAGGTCGACGAATCGGCGCTGCTCGGCCGCATCGAGAAACGGGCGAAGGAGATGATGGCTAAGGGCTGCGCCGTGCGCGCCGACGACAATCCGGAGGCCTTCAAGACGCGCCTCGACGCCTATCGGGCGATGACGGCGCCGGTTTCCGCCTATTATGCGCAGGAGGGCCGGCTCAAGACCGTTGACGGAATGGCCCCGATCGACGCGGTCGCGACGGCGATCGACCGGGCGACGGAAGGCTCCGCCCGAGGGTGAGGCCCGGGATCTCGCCGGCCGAAATCGCCCGCCTTGCCGCAAAGCCGTCTTCTCCCCGTAATGCCCAGATTTGGCCGCAATTGGCTGTTGACGGAAGCGCCGGGGATCACTAGTTAGGGCAGTTCAAGCCGAAATGATCGGGGTCCGGACTTTTATGGGGTGCCCATGAAAGGACCGGATTTCCATTATCAGGCGCCCGCAAGGGCCGGCCTCCACCGGACGCGGGCCTTTTGCGCTGCCTCGAAGCGGCTGACATGGAGAGAATTCGTGGCCCGTATTGCCGGCGTCAATATACCGACCAACAAGCGCGTTGTGATTGCCCTTCAATATATTCACGGAATCGGTCCGAAGAAGGCGCAGGAGATCGTCGATAAGGTCCATATCCCGCCTGAACGGCGGGTCTTCGAGCTGACCGATTCGGAAGTTCTGCAGATCCGCGAGACGATCGACCGCGACTATCAGGTTGAAGGCGATCTGCGCCGCGAAGTGGCAATGAACATCAAGCGGCTGATGGACCTCGGCTGTTATCGCGGTTTGCGCCATCGCCGCCAGCTTCCGGTGCGGGGTCAGCGCACCCATACCAATGCGCGCACCCGTAAGGGCAAGGCCAAGCCGATCGCCGGCAAGAAGAAACCTACGTAAGAAGCCCGAGCGCCTGGCATTACGGGCGCGTTGGAAGGACAGAGACCCATGGTGAAAGAAGCGACCCGCGTGCGCCGGCGTGAGCGCAAGAACATCGTGTCCGGCGTGGCCCATGTCAATTCCACGTTCAACAACACGATGATCACCATCAGCGATGCCCAGGGCAATACGATCTCCTGGTCGTCGGCGGGGACGATGGGGTTCAAAGGCTCGCGCAAATCGACGCCCTATGCCGCCCAGATGGCGGCCGAGGATGCGGCGCGTAAAGCTGCCGAACACGGCATGCGCACGCTGGAAGTCGAAGTTTCGGGGCCGGGGTCGGGTCGAGAATTGGCGCTGCGCGCCCTGCAGGCGGCGGGTTTCACCGTGACCTCGATCCGCGACGTGACGCCGATCCCGCACAACGGCTGCCGGCCGCGCAAGCGCCGGCGCGTTTAACGTGACTATCAAGCAGGCTCTTTGACGTTTTTGCGATACGCCGAAGGGCCCTCGTGCTCGAATGAAGGATGCTCTCGTGATTCAGAAAAACTGGCAGGAGCTCATCAAGCCGAACAAGCTCGAAGTCACCGCCGGTGACGATCAGAAGCGGCTTGCCACCGTCGTCGCCGAGCCGCTGGAGCGCGGTTTCGGCGTAACGCTCGGCAATTCGTTGCGCCGGGTGCTTTTGTCCTCGCTGCAAGGCGCGGCGATCACCTCCGTCCATATCGACGGCGTGCTGCACGAATTCTCTTCGATCCCTGGCGTGCGCGAGGACGTCACCGACATCGTGCTCAACATCAAGGACATCGCCATCAAGATGCAGGCCGATGGTCCGAAGCGCATGGTGTTGAAGAAACAGGGGCCGGGGAAAGTCACCGCCGCCGACATTTCGACCGTCGGCGACGTGCAGATCCTCAATCCGAACCTCGTCATCTGCACGCTCGACGAGGGCGCCGAGATCCGCATGGAATTCACCGTCAACACCGGCAAGGGCTATGTCACGGCCGAGCGCAACCGCAGCGAAGACGCGCCGATCGGCCTGATCCCGATCGACAGCCTCTATTCGCCGGTCAGAAAGGTCAGCTACCGGGTCGAGAACACCCGCGAAGGCCAGATCCTCGACTATGACAAGCTCACCATGCAGCTCGAGACCAACGGCGCGATCACGCCTGAGGACGCGGTCGCCTATGCCGCCCGCATCCTGCAGGACCAGCTCAACGTCTTCGTCAACTTCGAAGAGCCGCGCCGCGAGGAAGTCGCGCCCTCCATCCCGGAGCTCGCCTTCAATCCCGCCTTGCTCAAGAAGGTCGACGAACTCGAGCTCTCCGTGCGTTCGGCCAATTGCCTGAAGAACGACAACATCATCTATATCGGCGACTTGATCCAGAAGACCGAGGCAGAGATGCTGCGGACCCCGAACTTTGGCCGCAAGTCGCTGAACGAGATCAAGGAAGTTCTGGCGCAGATGGGTCTCCATCTCGGCATGGAAGTCACCGGCTGGCCGCCGGAGAACATCGACGAACTCGCCAAGCGTTTCGAAGAGCATTACTGAAACAGGGGCGCGTCTTCTCCCCGTGGGAGAGGGTGCCACTAACAAAGGACGGCCGTTCCTTGGCACGGCGGCCGATAAGGAGAGGGCCATGTATCACGGTCGCGCCAAGCGCCGCTTCAACCGCACGCACGAACATCGCAAGGCGATGTTCGCCAATCTCTCGCAGGCGCTCATCAAGCACGAGCAGATCATAACGACCCTGCCGAAGGCCAAGGACCTGCGTCCCGTCGTCGAGAAACTGGTGACGCTCGGCAAGCGCGGCGATCTGCACGCGCGCCGCCAGGCGATCGCGCAGATCAAGGACGCCGAGCTCGTCAAAAAGCTGTTCGACGTGCTGGGCCCGCGCTACAGGACCCGCAACGGCGGCTATACGCGCGTGCTGAAGGCCGGATTTCGCCAGGGCGACAACGCCGCCTTGGCGGTGATCGAATTCGTCGACCGCGACGAAGAGGCCAAGGGCAAGGATTCCGGCCCAGCCACGCCGGCGGCCGAAACCGAGTGAACGCCGAAGCCGGCGGTGCCGTCGTCGGCGGCCCAAGGTTGATCTTGCGGCTTGAAGCAGCGGCTTTGGTGCTCGCCGCCGGCTTTTTCTATTGGTGGCTCGGTGGGTCGTGGATCTTCTTCGCGGTACTTTTCCTCGTCCCGGATCTCAGCTTTCTCGCCTATCTCGTTTCGCCGCGCATCGGCGCCATCGCCTATGATTCGGCGCACGCAACTCTGGGCCCGCTGGTCTTGCTCGCGCTCGGCGGCTGGCTCGGGTCGGCGACGGCTGAGCATATCGCCCTGATCTGGCTGGCGCATGTCGGCATCGACCGGGCTTTGGGCTATGGGCTTAAATATGCGAGCGCTTTCGGCGACACGCATTTGGGCCGCATCGGCCGATGACGGCGGGGGCTTGACGTCACCGCAATTTCGCCACACCCAGAATGGATCGACGGCGGGCGGATAAATCATTACCGGTTGGCAGAGCGCAACGGGGAGGCTCAAGTGACCCGCTCTAAATCCAATTCGCCCGTCCGACATGCGGCCTTCGCAGCACTGATCGCGCTCGCCTCTCTGCCTCGTCTCGCGCAGGCGGCGGAAACGGCCATCCCGCAATCGCGGGCCGAGATCACGCTCTCCTTCGCTCCGGTGGTCAAGAAGGCCGCGCCGGCCGTCGTCAACGTCTATGCCTCGCGCACCGACGTGATGCCGCGCAATCCGTTGTTCGACGATCCGATCTTCCGGCACTTCTTTGGCGACAGCCCGGAGATGCGGCCGGGCGGCCCGACCGCCCAGTCGCTCGGCTCAGGCGTGCTCGTCGATCCAAGCGGGCTCGTCGTCACCAATTATCATGTCGTCGAAGGCATGACCGACGTGAAGGTGGCGCTCGCCGATCGACGCGAATTCGCGGCCAACATCGTGCTGCGCGATCAGCGCACCGATCTCGCGGTTCTGCGGTTGAAGGACAGCGGACCCTTTCCCTTCATGGAATTCGACGATTCCGATGCGCTCCAAGTCGGCGATCTCGTGCTGGCGATCGGCGACCCCTTCGGGGTCGGCGAGACCGTCACTCAGGGGATTGTCTCGGCGCTCGCCCGCACCGAAGAAGGGATCTCAAATTTCGGCTTTTTCATTCAGACGGATGCGGCGATCAATCCCGGTAATTCCGGCGGCGCCCTCGTCGACATGAATGGAAGGCTCGTCGGCATAAATTCCGCCATCGTGTCGCAGACCGGCAGTTCGGTCGGCATCGGCCTCGCGATCCCCGCCAATATGGTGAAGATCGTCGTCGCGACCGCCAAGAGCGGCGGCAAAGAGGTGAAGCGCCCATGGCTTGGCGCCGGTCTGCAGAGCGTCACCAAGGAGATCGCCGAGTCGCTCGGCCTCGATCGGCCGGCCGGCGTGCTCGTGACCGACGTCACGCCCAATAGCCCGGCCGAAGTGGCGGGGCTGCAACACGGCGACCTCATCACCAGCATCGATCAGCAGCCGGTCGTCGATGTTGAAGATTTCAGCTATCGGTTCGCGACGAGGCCGCTCGGCTCGACCGCTTCGCTGGCGGTGATGCGGGCCGGCAAGCCGCTGACCTTGTCGGTCAAGCTCGTGACGGCGCCCGAGCTGCCGCGCGATCCGATCAGGATTACCGGAGATTCGCCCTTCGCCGGGGCGACCGTCATCAATCTTTCGCCCGCCGTCGCGGATGAATATTCGATCGAAGTCAAAGCAAGGCGTGGTGGTCAGCGATGTCGAGGACAATTCCCGTGCCGCCGCTATCAGCCTGCAAAAGGGCGACGTGGTTCTCGCTGTCAACGACACCAAGATCATGACGACGCGCGATCTCGAAAAAGCGACGAGCGGCCAGCGAGATTTCTGGAAGATCAGCATCAGCCGCGGCAATCAGATGATCACCACCGTTATCGGCGGCTAAGCGGGTCCGATTGCATCCGCTGCAGACATTCAGGCAGCCTGCATACGCTTGTCGGACGGCTTGCAGCGTGCGAGTCGGTGCTGCAGCGAGGCCCAGAGCTGACGCATTTCCTCGGCCGCCTTGCCATCGATTTCGGTCACCCCCATGCCTTCGCGCGCCGCTTCCTGATAGTCGACGCGGGCGCCGATGAAGGGACGCAAGAGTCCACCCATTGCTTCCAGCGCGGCGGCGCCGTCATTGACCCGCTGGCTCTCCTGCATGGCGGGGCATTGATTGAGGATGAACGCGTAGTCCTTGCCCACGGTCTTCAGCTTGCCGCGCGTCGCTTCGCTCGACCAGATGTCGAAGATCGTCGGCCGGGCCGGAATGAGGCAGAGATCGGCATATCGCATCGCCTCGTCGGCGGCGGGCGAGTCGGTCGCCGGCGTATCGACGATGACGAGGGTCACGCGCCCCTTGGCGAGCGCGGCCAATCGCGGCTCCGAGCTTTTCCGGCGCGACGGACTCGACCGGCAGGTCCTTGTCGTGCCGCCGGTAGCCCCATTTGGTCAGCGATTTCTGCGGATCCATGTCGATGAGGAAGACGCGTTCGCCGGTCTCCCGCGCGGCGACCGCGAGGCAGGCGGCAAGCGTGCTCTTGCCGGATCCGCCCTTTCTGGTTGACGAGTGCGACGACATGCATGCGCGAGACTCCCCGTTCGGCCCTCGCTTTCAATTCTCACCAAAACGTTAACCGATTGATAAATGCCGTGCATTTGGCATCAAGGCGGCGGGCGGGGTTATTCACCGGGATTGCCGCCTTTCCCCTTCATTTCCGGGAGTTCCGAGCCCAAATTGAAGCGATGTCGGATCTTTTCGCAGCCGCTCGCCTCGAGGACCAAGCCCCGCGTCCGCTCGCCGATCGGCTGCGGCCGCAGCGCCTCGACGAGGTCGCCGGCCAGGATCACCTTCTCGGGCCAGATGGGGCGCTGACGCGGCTGGTGCGTTCCGGCTCTTTCGGCAGCCTGATCTTCTGGGGTCCGCCCGGCACCGGCAAGACCACGGTCGCGCGGCTCGTTGGCGCGCGAGACAAAGCTCGCCTTCGTGCAGATTTCGGCGATCTTCTCGGGCATCGCCGAGCTCAAGAAAGTCTTCGAGGAAGCCCGCAAACGCCGCGCGACGGGGCAGGGCACACTGCTCTTCGTCGATGAGATCCATCGCTTCAACCGTACGCAGCAGGACAGTTTCCTGCCGGTTATGGAAGACGGCACGATCACGCTTATCGGCGCGACGACGGAAAATCCGAGCTTCGAGCTCAATGCCGCGCTGCTGTCGCGGGCGCGCGTCCTGATCTTCCGTGCGCTCGATGAGGCGGCGCTCGAAAAGCTGCTGGAGCGGGCCGAGGCGGTCGAAGGCAAAGTCCTGCCGCTGACAAGCGAAGCGCGCGCTGCCTTGCTGCGCATGGCGGATGGCGACGGCCGCGCCGTGCTGGCGCTTGCCGAGGAGGTCTGGCGCGCCGCGTACGCCCGGCCAATCCTTCGATACGGCGGCGCTGACCGAGATCGTCCAGCGGCGCGCGCCGATCTACGACAAGGCGCAGGAAGGCCATTACAATCTCATCAGCGCGCTGCATAAATGCGTGCGCGGCTCGGATCCGGACGCGGCGCTCTATTATCTCGCGCGGATGCTCGACGCCGGCGAAGCGCCGCTCTTCATCGCGCGGCGCATCGTGCGCATGGCGATCGAGGATATCGGGCTGGCCGATCCGCAGGCGCTCGTCGTCGCCAATGCGGCGAAAGATGCTTATGATTTTCTCGGCTCTCCCGAGGGCGAATTGGCGCTCGCCAATGCGCGTGATCTATGTCGCGACCGCGCCGAAATCGAATGCCGCCTATACGCGCCTATGGCGCGGCCAAGCGGCTTGCCAAGGAACATGGCTCGCTGATGCCGCCGAAGATCATCCTCAATGCGCCGACGAAACTGATGAAGACTGAAGGCTATGGCGCGGGCTATGAATATGACCACAATGCGCCCGAGGCTTTTTCCGGCCAGGATTATTGGCCGGAGCGGCTTGGCCGCCAGAACGCTCTATGAGCCGGTCGATCGCGGCTTCGAGCGCGAGATCAGAAAGCGGCTGGAATATTGGGAGAAGCTTCGGAAGGAGCGACGAGGGGCGTGAGAATGCGTCATTGCGCGGAGCGGAGCGACGAAGCAATCAGGACCGACACAAGATTGCTTCGCTACGCTCGCAATGACGGCGCCCATGCCTGTTGAAACTCTGACCGTCACCGAAGACGAAGCCGGCATGCGGCTCGACCGCTGGTTCAAGCGGCGCCTGCCGACGCTCTCGCTCGTCGCATCTGAACAAGATCGTGCGCACCGGCCAGGTGCGTGTCGATGGCGCCCGCGCGACGACGGCGACGCGGCTCGCGCCCGGGCAGAAGATCCGCGTGCCGCCGGTGAAGATCGCGCCGCCGGCGCCCAAAGCAGGCCGTCTCGGAAGAGGATCGCGCGCGCCATCCGCGACGATGATCCTTTACGAGGACGAGGATCTGATGGTCCTCAACAAGCCCTATGGGCTCGCCGTGCAGGGCGGCTCGGGCACGAGGCGGCATATCGACGGCATGCTCGCCTCGCTCGCCAACGCGCAGGGCGAACGGCCGGTGCTCGTGCATCGGCTCGATCGCGACACGGCGGGCGTTCTGCTCGTCGCCAAATCGCGCCGGATCGCGGCCAAACTCGGCGAGATTTTTCGCTCGCGCAAGGCGCAGAAAATCTATTGGGCGCTCGTCGAAGGCGTGCCGAAACCGGCGCAGGGCCGCATCTCGCTGTTCCTCGCCAAGGGCGAGGGCATGGAGCAGGAACGCGGCTCGCGTCGAGGAACAGCGGAGCGCGCCGATTTGGAGAAGATGCGGATCGCCAAACATGGCGACGAGAATGCGCAGCATTCGGTTACCTATTATGCCGTGGTCGACAAGGTCCGCCGGCCGGCTCGCCTGGCTTTCGATGAAGCCGATCACCGGGCGCACGCATCAATTGCGCGCGCATGCCGAGGCGATCGGTCATCCGATCATCGGCGATCCCGAAATATGGCGGCAGCGTCAAGGATCGGCGCTCGCAAGATCCGGCGCGGCAAATCCCCGAGCGCGTCGAGCGCAAGCTGCATCTTCTGGCGCGGCGGCTCGTTCTGCCGCATCCGCGCGGCGGCACGCTCGATGTCACCGCGCCGCTGCCGCCGCATATGAAAAAGAGCTTCGACATGTTCGGCTTCGACGTGAAGCGCGACGATCCGATCGAAGCAGCGCCGGAGTAGGGTGGGCGCGCCTTCTCCGTGTGGGGAGAAGGTGGCCGCGAAGCGGCCGGATGAGGGGTTACTATCCCCCCGAATTGCACCGTCGTAACCCTCACCCGGTCGGCTCCGCCGACCACCCTCTCCCTCTGGGAGGGTTTCATCCGCTGTTGCGCAATCCCGCGGAGATCCCGTTGATCGTGATCTGCACGGCGCGCAGGACCGACTGGTCCTCATTGTCGGCGGCGCGGTGCAATTTCAAAAGCTCGACCTGCACATGGTTCAGCGGATCGAGATAGGGCACGCGCATCCGCAGCGACCGGTCGAGGCTGGGATTGTCCTGCAGCAATTCGGTCTGCTTGGTAATGGCGAGGAGGGCAGCGATCGCATCCGTCCATTCGGCCTTGATGGCCTCGAAGATCTTGTCGCGCACCGCCTTATCCGGCACGAGTTCGGCATAGCGCGAGGCGATGCCGATGTTGCTCTTGGCCAGCACCATTTCCATGTTCGAGAGCAGCATGCGGAAGAAGCCCCATTCGCGATACATGTCCTGAAGGAACGCGAGGCCCGTGCCTTGGCGCTCCGCCATCCAGGCCTTGTAGGCGGAGCCAAATCCGAACCAGCCCGGCAGCATGAGTCGGCATTGCGCCCAGGAGAAAACCCAAGGTATGGCGCGCAGATGCTGAATCTTGCGCGTCTTGGTGCGCGACGCCGGGCGGCTGCCGATGTTGAGCGTCGCGATCTCGGTGATCACGGTCGAGGCCCAGAAATAGTTCTCGAACTCGGGCGTGTCGTAGACCAGCGCCCGATAGGCCTTGAAGGCGAAGCCCGAGAGTTCCTCCATCGTCGAAAGATATTCTGGCCGCGGCGCATGTTCTTCCGGCATCAGCAGCGAGGCTTCAAGGGTGGCGGCGACGAAAGTCTCCAGGTTGCGGCGTCCGACCTCGGGGTTGGCATATTTGCTGGAGATGATTTCTCCCTGTTCGGTGACGCGAATCTGGCCGCCGACGGCGCCGCTCGGCTGCGCCAGGATCGCCTCGTAGGCGGGGCCGCCGCCGCGCCCGACCGAGCCGCCGCGCCCGTGGAAGAGACGCAATTTGACCCCATGCCGCCGGAACGTCTCGATGAGACCGATCTCGGCCTTGTAGAGTTCCCAGCCTGAGGTGATGAAGCCGCCGTCCTTGTTGCTGTCCGAATAGCCGAGCATGATCTCCTGCACATTGCCGCGGCTCTCGACCAAGCGGCGATAGGCGGGCAGGGAAAAAGCCTTCTCCATCACCGCCGCGCATTGGCGCAGATCGGCGATCGTCTCGAACAGCGGCACGATGTCGATCTCGCTCTTGCCGTCGGCCGCAATGAGCCCGGCTTCCTTCAGGAGCACGGCGAGTTCGAGGAGATCGGAGACGGACTGCGATTGCGAGATGATGCTCGTGCGAATGACCTCGGCGCCAAAGGTGGCGCGCGCCTCGACGGCGGCGCGAAACACCGCGAGCTCTTTACGCGTCTCGTCGGAGTAGGCGAAGAAGGGCGAGGCGAGCGTGCGCACCGTGCCGAGCTCTTTGACGAGAAGATCGATGCGCTCCTCCTCGCTGCGCGAGGCATAATTTGTCCCCGGCGCGGCCGCTTCGAAAAGCTCGGCGATCGTGCGCTCGTGCACGTCGGAATTCTGCCGCAGATCCACCGATGCGAGATGAAAGCCAAAGCAATCGGCGGCGCGCCGCAGGCTCTGCAGCCTCCCGCGTGTCAGCAGATAGGAGCCATGCGCCTTCAGTGACTGATCGACGATATAGAGATCGCGTTTGAACTCGGCGGCGTTGCGATAGGGGTGCATCGGCGCATGCCGCGATTTGAGCGGATGTTGTTCGTCGATACCGCGCAAAGTTGCGGCAATTCGGCCGCGGATCGCGGCGATCGCACGCCGGTAGGGCTCCGACATCCGCAGCGGCGATGCATCCGGCGAGCTCGCCGCAAGTTCGCGCAGCTCGTCCGAGACCTCGACGATCTCCGCGGTCATCGAAAACTCGGCGCTGAGTGAGGTCAGCTCGTCGAGATAGTGCGAAAGGATGCGCGTCCCCTGCAGGCGCATGGTTTCGCGTAGGACGTCGGCATCGACATAAGGATTGCCGTCGCGATCTCCGCCGATCCAGCTGCCGAGCCGCAGGAACGAGGCGACATGCGCCTCGGCGATCGCCGGCGCATAGGCGCGCAATTGGCGCTCGATCTGCCGATAAAGCCGCGGCACCTCCTCGAGGAACGTATAGTCGTAATAGGCGAGCCCGTTCAAAACCTCGTCGCGCACAGTAAGCTTCGTCAGCCTGAGCAGACTCGTCTGCCAAAGAATGAGCACGGCGCGGCGTATCTTGTCTTCGATCTCGGCCTCTTCCTGCGGGGTCCATTGCTGGCGATCGCGCCGCTCCATTAAGTGGGCGATCGCCATCTCGCGCATCATCGTGCTCTTGCGCCGCACCTCGGTCGGATGCGCGGTCAAGACCGGAACCATGAAGGCGTGGTCGAAGAACTCGCAGAGTGTCTCCGGGCTGACCCCGGCTTCGCGCGCGCGCGACAGCGCGCAGGTGAGCGTTCCCGCCGGCTCCGCCACTCCGGCAATCGCGTCGGCGCGCAGACGCCTTATCTGATGCTGGTCCTCGGCGATGTTGCTCAGGTGCGAGAAATAGCTATAGGCGCGCACAATCTGCACCGATTGCGTCGGTGTCAGCGATTCGAGAATGGCCTCGAGCCTGTGGCGCGCGGTCTCATCGCCATCGCGATGAAAACGAACCGAAGTCTGGCGGATCAATTCGACGAGATCGAAGACCTCTTGGCCCTCCTGCTCGCGGATCGTATCGCCGAGAAGGCGGCCAAGCAGACGTATGTCGTCCTTCAGCAGCCGGTCCGCCTCGGCGGCAAATTCCGTCCTGTCGGCTTCTTTGTTCATCGCTTGGCTCCCCGGCGGCTCTGGGCCGGCTCCTTGCTGATCCTATAGCCTTTGCGGCGACGGCACGCTCGATCATTTTTTGCCTGGCGTAAACGGAACTGCGACGTTTCCGCCAGGACCCGATCTGCGTTAATGAGAGCAATGCCCAACGAGCCCGCGAAAACCCACGGCCCCGGAACCCGGCGCGATCCGCGTCCCGGGGCGCGGCGCAAGCGTTTCTACACCAAGGTCGGCGTCGGCGAAGAAGGCGGCGGATTCGCCCTGCTGCTCGATGGCCATGTGGCCAAGACGCCCGCCAAGGCGGCTCTCATCTTACCCACATTGGCTGCCGCCGAGGCGGTCGCCAAGGAATGGGAGGAGCAGGGGGAAGAGATCGATCCTGCCTCCATGCAGCTCACCCGGATCGCCAATACGGCCATCGACGGGGTTGCCTTCGCGATCGAAGCAGTTGCCGCTGAAATCGTCAAATATGCCGAGGCGGATCTCGTCTGCTACCGGGCCGAAGGACCGGCAAGCCTGGTCAAAGCCGAAGCCGAGGCCTGGGACCCGATCCTGGCATTTGCCGCGCGCTGGCTGGGGGCGGATTTCATTTGCGCCGCGCGCATTCTCTTCGTCGAGCAGCCGGCCGCCGCGATCGCCGCCGTGCGCGCGAAGGTGGAAAACGCGGCGCGGCGTGAACCCGCCGCCCCCTTTGCCCTCGCGAGCCTGTCGGTGATGACGAGCCTCACCGGCTCGGTCCTGATCGCGCTTGCGCTCGCCGCAGGGGCGGTCAGCCTCGAGGAGGCTTGGCGGGCGGCGCATGTCGAGGAGGATTTCCAGATACGCCTTTGGGGTGCCGATGAAGAGGCTATGGCGCGACGGGCGTGGCGCTTTACCGAAATCTCTGCCGCCGAACGGTTCTGGCGGCTCCTCGCGGCCTGAGTTCGGGCAAGCTGCCGGCGCGGCCCGGTACTTTTAAGACGGGGCTTGGCCTTGGCGCATCATCTTTCGCCCCGCAATGCCCGCGCCTCGAGGGGATGGGCTCAAGGCCTCCCGAAAACGCATTAACCCATGAAAATGCCGGGAATTATGCCGCGATCCTTGTCTTCGTCCTTCGAGAAGCTTAGGTTTTTGCCAATATTGGAAAGTGGAGGCCCGCTATGGGCGGAACATTCTCGATCTGGCACTTGCTGATCCTCGGAGCCGTCGTGCTCATCGTCTTCGGCGGCAAGGGCAAAATCTCAGACATCATGGGCGATGTCGCCAAAGGCATCAAATCCTTCAAGAAGGGCTTGGCGGACGAGGATAAGCCGGCCGTCCCCGGTGAAACGCCCCAGGCGATCGATCATCGGCCGAGCGTAGAAGCCAGCAAGGTTTCGGATACGCGGAAGGCCGGCTGAGCCCGGCGCTCCCCTTCGAGCGCTGAAACCGGCCCAATCGTTACCATGTTCGAATTCGACGCCGCCAAACTCATTATCATCGGCATCGTGGCGCTGATCGTGATCGGCCCGAAGGAATTGCCGCGCGTCATGCGCCAAGTCGGCCACGCGGTCGCCAAATTGCGCCGGCTCGGGGCCGAGTTTCAGGCCCAATTCATGGAAGCGATGCGCGAAGCCGATACGGAGGAGATGACAGCCGATGTCCGCAAATTGGCGGAAAGCGCCAAGATCGACCTTGGGGCCGACCCGCTGGCGCTCGCGACCGCCGAACTGACCACGGCGCTGCAGCGGCCGATGGGCACCAGCGAAGTAGCGCTGGATACGGCGCGGACCGCTATCGCCCCCGCGATCGATGACAAAACCTCGGCGGGCGCGCCGGTGGCCGATAAGGAAGCAATGACGCCAGCGGCGCCGCCGCCCGCGTGATGGCGCAGGTCTTGCCATGACGGATGCCGATATCGAGGCGACGCGGGCGCCCCTGATGGATCACTTGATCGAGCTCAGAGCCAGGCTCATCAGGTCTCTCGCTGCCTTCGTCGTGATCTTCATCGTCTGCTTTTTCTTCGCCAAGAACATCTACAATATTCTTCTCATGCCTTACGAGCATGTGGCGGGCCCCAACGCGCGGCTGATCTACACGGCGCCGCAGGAATATTTCTTCACCCAGATCAGGGTAGCGATCTTCGCCGCGGCTTTTCTGTCCTGTCCGATCATCTTCGCGCAGCTCTATGCCTTCGTCGCGCCCGGCCTCTACCGCAAGGAACGGCAGGCTTTCGCGCCTTATCTTTTTGCGACCCCGATTTTCTTCGCGCTTGGCGCCCTGCTTGTTTATTTCGTGGTGATGCCCAATCTGCTCGCTTTTTTCATCGGCATGCAGCAGGCAAAACAGCCGGGCAGGGCCGAGATCGAGCTGCTGCCGCGCGTCAGCGAATATCTGTCGCTGATCATGACTTTGATTTTCGCCTTCGGCATTGTCTTTCAACTGCCGGTGGTGCTCACTCTGCTTGGGCGCGTCGGCATCATCGATTCAGGCTTTCTGCGGCGGCAGCGGCGCTATGCCGTGGTTCTCGTGTTCATCGTCGCTGCGGTTCTGACGCCGCCCGATATATTCTCGATGTTGGCGCTTGCCGTTCCCGGCCTGCTCCTCTACGAGCTGTCGATCATGTCGGTTGCCTTCGTCGAGAAGCAACGCGCGGCCGAAGCCGCGGCGAAGGCGGCGACCAGCACGTGAACCCTCTCCCAGTGGGCGCTCCTTCTCCCTGTGGGAGAAGGTGCCGAGCGAAGCGAGGCGGATGAGGGGTTACGATGATTGTTGAATTGCGCCATCCTAACCCCTCACCCGGCCGGCTCCGCCGGCCACCCTCTCCCACTGGGAGAGGGTATGCGCGTCATCCTTTGCCTTGATACGTCATGTATGACATCAAATGGATCCGCGAGAACAGGCAAGCCTTTGACGAAGGCTTGCGGCGGCGCGGGCTCGCGCCGCAGTCGGCGGGACTTCTCAAGCTCGATGACGAACGCCGCGCGGCGATTGCCAAATCGCAGGCCGCGCAGGAGCGCCGCAACGCCGCCTCCAAAGAGATCGGCGCGGCGATGGCGAAAAAGGATTCCGCGCGGGCCGAAGCGCTGAAGGCGGAGGTCGCGGAATTGAAGGCCTCGCTGTCGGCGCTCGAGGCTCAGGAACGCGCCGCGATCGAGGCGCTCGACAAGGCGCTGGCCGAAATTCCCAATATGCCCTTGCCGGATGTGCCCGACGGCAAGGACGAGACCGATAATGTCGAGCTTCGCGCGGTCGGTGGCAAGCCGCGTTTTGGGTTCAAGCCAAAGGAACATTTCGAGCTCGGCGAAGCTCTCGGCCTCATGGATTTCGAAACCGCGGCAAAAATCTCCGGCGCGCGATTCGTGGTGCTGAAGGGCGCGCTCGCGAAGCTCGAACGCGCGCTCTCGCAATTCATGCTCGATCTGCACACAAGCGAACATGGCTATAGCGAAGTGAGCCCGCCGCTTATCGTGCGCGACGCCGCGATGTTTGGCACGGCGCAACTACCTAAGTTTCGAGACGATCAGTTTCCTACCTATTTAGAGCCTATCGCTCGCCCCGAAGCAATGGAGCTCTACGAAGAGCGTCAAGCAAAAGATTCTGCTTCGATTGAGGCCAAGATCAAGAAGCGCGCGGACAGGCTTGTCGAGGAGGCGTTGGCGGCAGGCTTCCATCCGGATGAAGCCAAGAGGCGTGCGGAGTTGGACGCAAAGTCCATCGAGTGGAGAGATTTCGATCTGCAGTTCTGGCAGGACTATCTTGAGAAGCGGACATTGTGGCTCATCCCCACTGCCGAAGTCCCGCTGACCAATCTCGTCCGCGAATCGATTCTCGATGAAAAACAGCTCCCGCTGCGCTTCGTCGCCGCCACGCCATGTTTCCGCGCCGAGGCGGGGGCCGCAGGCAAAGACACGCGCGGCATGATCCGCCAGCATCAGTTCACCAAAGTCGAACTCGTTTCGATCACGACGCCGGAAGCTTCGCTCGCCGAGCACGAGCGCATGCTCGCCAATGCCGAGGAAGTTCTAAGACGTCTCGAGCTTCCCTATCGCGTCGTCACGCTCTCAACCGGCGATCTGGGCTTTGCCGCGCAAAAAACCTATGACATCGAAGTCTTTCTGCCGGGCCAGGACCGCTATCGCGAAATTTCCTCCGTTTCCGTTTGCGGCGATTTCCAGGCGCGGCGCATGAACGCACGCTATCGCGACGGCGCCAAGACTACGCGCTTCGTCCACACATTGAACGGCTCCGGCGTGGCGGTCGGGCGCGCGCTCGTCGCGATCTTGGAGAATTGCCAGAATGAGGATGGTTCTGTGACTGTCCCGGCTGCTTTGCTGCCCTATATGGGCACTATCACCAGGATCGAGCGGACGAGCTAGGCCTCATCCTTCGAGACGCAGGCATCGCCTGCTCCTCAGGATGAGGGTTTCTCATCCCCTCGTCCTGAGAAGGCCGCGCAGCGGCCGTCTCGAAGGACGGGAGCAGATTTCAGCGGAAGACAAGAATGCGCATTCTCGTCACCAATGACGATGGTATTCATGCTCCGGGGCTCGCGGTGCTGGAGCGCATCGCCGCGACGCTCAGCGACGATGTGGTCGTGGTCGCCCCCGAATACGATCAGTCGGGCGTCGCCCATTCCCTGTCGCTCAACGATCCTTTGCGGCTGCGCAAGATCTCCGAGCGGCGCTTCGCGGTGAAAGGCACGCCGACCGATTGCGTCATCATGGCCGTGCGCTCGATCATGCAAGGCCGCAGGCCGAATCTCGTCCTTTCCGGCGTCAACCGCGGCCAGAACGTCGCCGAGGACGTAACCTATTCTGGTACGATCGCCGGAGCGATGGAAGGAACGATGCTCGGCATTCCTTCCATTGCGCTCTCGCAATGCTATGGCCCGTCGGGCGATCACGAACTCCTCGACTGGGATTGCGCCGAGGTTCATGCTCCGAAACTTATCAGGATTTTGCTGGCCGAAGGGATCGAGCGTGACATCCTCGTCAACGTGAACTTTCCCGGCTGCCCGGCGCGGGAGGTCGCCGGCATCTCGGTCACGGTCCAAGGCCGGCGCGATCTTCAAATGGTGCGTATCGAGCCGCGGACGGACGGTCGCGGCAATCCCTATTACTGGATCGCCTTCGACCGCGACGTCGCCGAGCCGCCGCCCGGAACCGATCTCGACGCGCTTTTCAACAAGCGGATTTCGGTAACCCCGTTGAAGCTCGACCTGACCGATGAAGTCTCAGCCGCGCGTTACGCGCAGATCTTCAAGGCGCGCTCTGCCGAATAACAACGCCGCATCGCTTTGATCGGCGCGCGAATCATGGAATTATTATCGCTCTCGTCCGCCGCAGCCCTGAGGGGCGATCCATCGATGCGCCGGACGGAGCTACAAAGAGCGCATCAGGCTCAGGGCGAACGATCGAGCTCGCGGGAGTCGCGGTGAGTGCGGCGACGGTAAAAGCCCTCCAGGAAATCGACCCGGCGCAGGCGCGCGCCGAGGAAAAGGCCGCCTTTCTGCTGCGTTTGCGGGCGAGCGGGATCCGCGATCTCGATTTGCTGCGCGCGCTCGAAAAAGTCCCGCGCGAGATTTTTGTTCCGCATCGCCTCGTCGATCTTGCGCGCCGCGATCTCGCCCTGCCGATCGGCTGTGGCCAGACTTTGTCGGAGCCCTCGCTCATCGCGCGCATGATCGAGGCGCTCGCGCTTGCCCGCCATCAGCGCGTGCTCGAAATCGGCACGGGTTCCGGCTATGCGACGGCGGTTCTCTCCGAGATCGCCGATGAGGTGGTCTCGATCGAAAGATTTCAGACGCTCGCCATCGCCGCCCGGCTGCGGCTTCAGCGGCTCGGGAGAATGAATGCGGCGGTGATGTTTGGCGATGGATTGGCGATCTCCGCCGAAGCCGGTCCCTTCGACCGTATTCTGGTGCATGGATCGCTTAATGAGGTGCCCCAGCGGTTTCCCGATCTGCTCGCTGAGGACGGTCGGATCGTGATGGCGCGGCCGGAACGCGGCGTGGCCTGGCGCCAGACTCTCATCGCGGTTCGCCGCGGCGCGGACGGAAGTCTCGTCGAGACCGAAGTTTGCGCCTGCCGGCTGCAGCCGCTCTTGCCCGGCGTCGCCAGGGTCTTGTGATATTTAGCTTTCATTAATCTAAACCTGCACGCATTTGCTTTCAGCGGTGTTCATCTTAAACACTCCCTTAACTCGCTTGCCTCCTTAATGGCGCTCTACCGACCGTCTGTTTGTGGATCGCGTCATGCAGAGTGCTATTTCGGCTTGCGGCTCCCGCCTTACGTTGCGTCTTCTTTTGGTGGGCTGCCTTGCCGGCCTGCTCGCCGGATGCGCGGATTCGGAACGTCTCTCCGATCCGTTGTCGAATCCCTTCCGGGGCGACACCGACAGGACGCCGACGGCAAGCATTGATACGCCGACGGCGTCGGTCCAATCGCGCCCGCTCCCCCCGCCTACACCGGGCACGGATCGGCCGGTTGCCTCCTATACCGCGGCCGCCTATCCGAACGAGCGCGCCTCCAACATTGCCGGATGGACCGCGGAAGGCGGCACGCCGATCGTCATGGCCCAGGGTGAAACCGCTGGGATCATCGCAACACGCTATGGCATTCCGCTCGCAGCCCTGCTCAAGACCAACGGTTTTGCCTCCTCGGCGCAGGTGCGCCCCGGGGCCCGGCTTATCATTCCGACCTATAATGCGGCCCTGGCGGCCTCGAGTGGGGCGCGTTTCGCGAGCCGCGACACGGGGCACGCGCCAGACGGCGCCAAGTTGAGGTTCGTAAAGGGGCCGCAGCCGAAACAGTTCGCCACATGGGAGAAAGCGCATCCGAAAAAGCTGGCGGAAATGAAAGCGGAAAAGAGGGCAAGGGCCGAAAAAAGCGCCAAGCTCGCAAAGCCGCAGCCGGGCAGGGCCGAAGCCAACGCCGCCAAAACGAGGACGCTTGTCGCCGAGGCCGAAGTTCAGCCGAAGAAGCCGGCGGTCGACTCGAGCCCGACCTCCAGTCTCGGGCCCGCAGACGACAAGATCGCTTCGCCGGAATTCCGCTGGCCGGCGCACGGCCGGATCATCCAGTGCTATAAGTGCGGCGGCAACGAGGGGATCAACATAGCGCTGCCGGAGGGCACATCGGTGAAGGCCTCGGAAGCAGGGACCGTCGCCTATGCCGGCAATGATCTCAAAGGCTACGGAAATCTCGTTCTCATCCGCCACCCCGACGGATTCGTGACCGCCTATGCCAATAATGGCGAGATCGATGTGAAACGCGGCGAGGTGGTCAAACGCGGCCAGGTAATCGCCAAGTCCGGCCAAAGCGGCGATGTCGCCTCGCCGCAGCTCCATTTCGAATTGCGCAAGGGTTCGACGCCGGTCGATCCGACCCAATATCTCGCCGGGCTCTAGCCGCACGCGTTTGCCTATGTGCGGAACTGGGCGGCCCATGTTGACGTGGCCGCCTGAAGCCTATAGGAAGGTTCCGCTGCATCGCAGCATGAAACGCTCCAGTCGCGTAAGTCGGTCTAAGGACCGGCGGCCTGTCGAGCGTTTTCCAATCTCCAAGCCGGCAGCCCAATACGCGGGGCAGTCCCCCGATGGTTAAATCCGCAGACGGCGCCTGCGCGCCGGCGCTGCCACTTTGCTCAGAAAGAACATTAAGTGACTCAATTCTCCGATCTCGGCCTGGCCGAGGTTCTGCTGCGTGCGCTCCAGCACGAAGGCTATACGAACCCCACGCCCATCCAGGCGCAAGCCATCATGCCGCTTCTCAAAGGGCGTGATCTGCTGGGTATTGCCCAAACGGGCACCGGCAAGACCGCGGCTTTCGCGTTGCCGATCCTGCAACGCCTCATCACCGAGCGGCGTCCTTTGCCGCCGCGCGGGGTGCGCGCCCTCGTACTCGCCCCGACCCGCGAACTCGCCGTGCAGATTGCCGACAGTTTTCGTGCCTATGGGCGCTTCATCCGCGTTTCGGTCGCAACCGTCATCGGTGGCGTCGGCTTAGGTCCGCAAGTGAAAGCGCTGGCACGCGGCGTCGATGTCCTGGTAGCGACGCCGGGACGTCTGCTCGACCATCTCGCGAGCGGCAATCTGCGCCTCGATACGACCGAGGTCATCGTCCTCGACGAGGCCGACCACATGCTCGATCTCGGTTTCGTCATTCCGATCCGGCAGATCCTCGGCCGCATTCCGAAGAATCGCCAGAGCCTGTTCTTCTCCGCGACAATGCCGAAGGAGATCGCCAGGCTCGCCGCTGAAATTCTGCATGATCCGGTCGAAGTCGCGGTGGCGCCGGTGGCGACCACGGTCGAGCGCGTCGTGCAGGAGGTCTTTTTCGTCAATCATTCCGGCAAGCACGCCCTTCTGGTCGAATTGCTCGGGCGGCCCGATTTTCAGCGCACGCTGGTGTTCACCAGGACGAAGCGCGGCGCCGACCGCGTCGCGCAGCATCTCGCTTCCGCCGGCATAAGCGCGACGGCGATCCACGGAAACAAGAGCCAGGCGCAGCGGCAGCGCGCGCTCGAGGGCTTTCGGGCCGGGCGCACCAGCGTCCTGGTCGCGACCGATATCGCGGCCCGTGGCATCGATGTCGACGATGTCACCCATGTCGTGAATTACGAGCTTCCGGAAGTGCCCGAGGCCTATGTGCATCGGATCGGCCGTACGGCGCGCGCCGGCGCCGGGGGAATGGCGGTCTCGCTCTGCGACGACAGCGAGCGGGGAATGCTGCGCGCCATCGAGAAGCTGACGCGGCAAGTCCTCCCCTTCGTCGATCGGCGCGTTGCCGGGTCTGACGTGGCGCGGAACAAGCCGCACCGGCAAGCGCGGCCGCACCACAGTGCTGGCGCGCGCCCGACGCAGCATCAAGGCAAACACGGCGCGGCCCGTGGACGAGGGTCATCTGATCGCAATAAAGATAAGAATACCAATAGGTTGCAGCGTATTCTTCCAAGTTAGGTTGATGTTCCGGTTTGGAGTTGCATCGACGAGTGAGACGAACTACGAGTTGGGCCGAGCACGATCTTTTGAGCTCTTCATTTGGAAAACGCTGCGCGACCGAAGCGTCAAAGAGTTCTCTTTCGGCTTTTTGAAAGCCTGCTCCGTTTAGCCAAAATCCTGCCGCGGCGCGCTCGCGCCGACCTCACCGAAGTCACGCCCGTTCCGGCCGCAGAATTATGGTCGTCGTTTCGACCGGCCAACAATGGCGGACCCTATCGACGCTCGAGCGAGACGGTCATCAATGGTCCGGCCAGGAATTGCGATGAGATCGGCGCCGCCGGCGGGCAAATCGTCGAGCCGCCTCCCTTCGGCGTGGCAGAGATCGATGATGCGATCGTCTGCGGCGAAGGGATCATCTGGAAGAAGACCTCGCGGGGCGTCTTTGCCGTCGGCGAAACATTGACCGGCGCCGTGACCGAGAGGAGCATTCTGCCTCTGCGACGGTCCGCCGACGCCCTTTTTGTCGATCAGAACATCTGCCGGCGGAAATTATCGACAAGGCTCGTCTATGCATTCCTCCGCCAGGTTTCCGACAATAATTACGGCCACTGGATCATCGAGGGCCTGCCGAAAGTCGCCATTTTGGCCGAACACTTCGATATAAAGAGCCTCAAATTCATTGTCACACGGCACGGGCCCACGCGCCAATCGGCTCCCATGCGGAAGATCTATATCGACTCTCTGGCGGCGTTCGGTATCGGCCGCGATCAGATCTTGCCCATGGCGCGGGAAGCCGTGGAAGTCGAGCGACTTCTCTATCCGCTCCCTCTGACCGTGCATCCTTGGGTGAAAGCGCCGCGCATCATCCAAATTCTCGAAGGCCTCCGAGACAGAATTGCCGTCGGACGACGCGGGCCCCGAAGGATCTACGTGTCGCGAGCCTATGCGCCAAAACGACATCTCTTGAACGAAGCCGAAATATTGCCCGCCCTCAAAGACTTCGACGTCTCTGTCGTTCATCCACAGCGGCATTCATTTGCCGATCAAGTCCGATTGTTCGCCAATGCCGAGTTGGTCATCGGCGATTACGGCGCCAACCTCGCCAACGCTGTGTTTTCGCCGCGCGGCGTCAACATCTTTGCGATCGCGTCCGAGACGATGAGCGACGACTTCTTCTGGGATTTGGCGAATTTGAAATCGGGCAAATATTTTTCTCTCCACGGCAAAGCCGTGGGCTCGGATCCGAACATGAACTCCGACTTTCGCATAGATCCCGGCGAATTCCGTGTTCTGCTCGAAAAGCTGTGCTGAAGAATCGGCAGCTTGCGCGGCATCTCTTTGGCGCGGGAAATAACGATAGAATGAGAACTTCGAACCGGCTCGATTCAGACCGCCAAATCTCTTCCGGGAAGGGACAGATTTTTATCGCTGTTGCCAGCGTCCTACAAAGAAGGATACTGCGCCTCGTCGAGCGGCTGCTTCGGTTGCCTGTTGTTTGGTCGTCGCGCCAGCGCGCTTGCGATCGTCTAACGCGCGTCGCCGCCACACCGGTCTGCGAATTGGCCGCTTCAATTCGGCGATCCTCCAACGGCGGATCTTATGAGAGGCCGGGCGAGACTTTGATCATCGGTCCCGACTGGATTCGCGAGCAGATAAGCGATGCGGCCGCCCTGAGGATCGAGCCCCCGCCCATTGGGGTGGCGGTCATTGACGACGCCATCATCTGCGGCGAAGGGATTATCTGGAAGAAGACGGCCGACGGCGGCATCTCGGCTGTTTGCGAGACTTTGACCAACGCCAATTCGGCCAGAAGCATTCTGCCTCTAAGGCGGGCTGGAGGCACAGCTCTATATGTCGATAGAAATATCCGCGCGCAGAAATTACCGACGCAACACGTCTATGCGTTCCTGCGCCAGGTCTGGGATACGAACTACGGGCACTGGATTATGGAAGTCCTCCCGAAAGTTGCGATTTTGGGGGAGCATTTCGATCTCAAGGATCTCAAGTTCATCGTCACCCGGCGTCCCGGTTCGATGCAACGAGTTTACGCCGACTCGCTCGCCGCATTCGGCATTGAGCCTCATCAGATATGGCCCATGGGGCGCAAGGCCGTGCGGGTCGAGCGGCTTCTCTACGCCCTCCCGTTAACCGCCCACCCCTGGGCGAAGGCGCCGCGCGCAATCCGGATTCTCGAGGAGCTCCGAGATAAGATTGCGAGGGGAGGGAGCGGGCCTCGAAGGCTTTACGTGTCGAGAGCCCTTGCCCGAAATCGGCATCTTCTGAATGAAGCGGAAATCTTGCACGTGTTGAGAGACTTCGATGTCTCGGTCATCTATCCGGAGCGACACTCGTTTGTTGAGCAGGTGCGGTTGTTCGCGGACGCCGAACTCGTTATCGGAAATTGCGGGGCCAATCTTACGAATGCAGTGTTCTCGCCGCGCGGCGTTAGAATCTTTGCAATCACGTCCGAAGCAATGACCGACGAGTTTTATTGGGATCTGGCGAATTTAAAGTCGGGCAAATACTTCTCGCTTCACGGCAAAGCGGCGGCCCCGAACCCCAATATGCAAGCCGACTTTCGCATAGATCCCGGCGAATTTCGAGTTCTGCTCGAGAAGCACGTATTGAAGAACGGGTAGGCACGGATCTATTTGGGCGCCCGCCGATCACGCCCTTCAACCAATGCGGCGAATGGTGCCAGTCTTGCCAGTTTTTCCGCAACGACGATCGAGCCCTCGGTCGTCAAATGGCTCCTGTCAAATTGCAGCGGAACATTTTCGGACGCGTAGACCAGGCAGCGATTTTCCGGACAAAGCAGATCGACGAGCGAGACGAAATGACTTGGATCGATTACGGTTTCCAGCGCGGCATCGAGTTCCTTTGAATAGGGAGCTTCACGTTCGCGCACCAGATTGGGGCGATGCTCGGCCAGGCTGCGGCCGAGGAGGTCGGGCAGATCGGCCTCATAGCTTGGAATTTTGCCGAGAACGATCACATGCGGGACGAATTTGCTCGTGTAATCGAGCGTCGTCTTGAGGGCCGCCGCATCCTCTCTCTTCCAGGCGGCGGAGAAAATCACCCCGTCGAGCTTCGCTGTTGGCAAATAATCGTTCAACGTCTGGCGCATCAGATCGACGCAATAGCCGAGTCCGCGGGTCCCGAGCAGCGGCTTGCAGCCCGATGCGGTCGCCTGCAGGAAATGAACGTTGCGGAAAACTTTCGAGAATCCCGCCCAAAGATGCGCGGCTTCGCTGTCGCCGATGAGAAGGTAGTTCGGTTGCGTCGCCGACGTCTGCAGGCATTCGCTCTGGTCGAAATCGCGCGCGCTGCCGTATTTCGAGGTGATGAAGCAGGTTCCCTCGCGGAAATCGCGGCGCTCGCCGTAATCGTAGTAAGATGTGATCGCCGCAATTCTCGGTGAGAAACGCTGGGGCAGTCCGCGCGCGCCGACTACGCCGCCCGAGACGGCGAGCAAAACCAGAAGCGATGAGCCCAAGATCGACGCGGCGTGGCGCCGCAGCGGCGAAGCGGGGTCGCGGAACGGCGTTTCGATATATTTCCAGGAGAGAACGGAAAGCGCGAGCAGCAAGACCGCGCCGAACCCGAACGCCGTGGGACTGGCCGGCAAATCCTCATATTGGGCCAAGACGACGAGCGGCCAATGCCAGAGATAGAGCGAATAGGAAATCAGCCCGCAGAAGGCGAGCGGGGCGGCGCCAAGCAGGCGGGTGATGAAAGTTTTGCTCGTGCCGCCGACATGGATCAGGGCCGCTGTCGCGAGGCAAGGAACCAAGGTCACAAGGCCGGGATGCGCCGCGTTTCCCGAAACCCATACCATCGACAAGAGCAGTCCGGCGAGGGCCGCGGCCGCGACCAGTTCGGCAATCCATCGGCTGCGGATCGCCGGCATGAAGCCCTCGGCGATCAGAGCGCCGATCAGAAATTCCCAAAGTCGGGGCGGCATCATGAAGAAGGTGATTTCGGGGATGAGCCTTTGGAGGACGACGCAAAACGCAAGATCGATGACGAGCAAAGCGAGCAGCAGGCCGCCGCGCGCCGCCGCGGAAAGCCCGCGAATAGCAAAGGGGATCAAAGGCGAAATGAGATAGAACTGTTCCTCGACCCCGAGGCTCCAGGTATGAAGCAGCGGCTTGGTGATTGCGTCGTGATCGAAATAGCCGCTTTGCGCGGCAAACAGGAGATTGGAGACGCCGAGAGCGGCCGCCGCCGCGCTGCGTGCGAGGGCGTCGAGATCGCCCGGCATGAGAATGAGCGCGCCCACCGCAAGCGTCACCGCGCTGACGAAATAGAGCGCAGGAAAGGTGCGTCGAAGCCGTCGGCCGTAGAAAGCAAAGAGGGAGAAATTTCGCTCGCGCAATCGCGTGACGATCTGCTGATGCACCAGGTAGCCCGAGATGACAAAAAACACGTCGACCCCGAGAAAGCCGCCGCTGAGGCCCGTGGCGCCCGCGTGCAGCAGGATCACGCCGAGAACGGCGATCGCTCGCAAGCCGTCGATGTCGGCGCGGTAGGAGCTTTCCGCCGGTTTTGGTCTAGGCCAGACAAGGGTGGCGAAGCGGGCGGTCTTCCGCCGGGAGGCATCCGGCTCTTCCGCCTCCGCCGCGCTCCGCTGCGACGCTGCGGCGTCGTCTCGCAATGACGTGGTGCGGAGAAGCGGGAAGAGCAGGTCCAACCAGCGCGTTTGCGTCAGACCCGTTGGCTCTTCGCTCATGTCAACTCGTTCGATGGCTTCTGCTGAGGCCGGCCATTCAAAGGTCTACAACCAGGCGGCGTAGACGACATAGGCGGCAATTTCCGCCGCCTGCTGCGTGGCGCCCGCAACATCCCCGGTCTGACCTTGGAAGAGCCGGCGAGCCAAAGCGATCACGCCATAGGCGGCCGCGACGCTCAGAATCAAGGCTAAGGCAACGCGGCGGAAGCCTGCGCGCGCCAAGAGCGGCAGCAGGGCCAGGATGAAGCCGATCAGCGCCGCAATCGCGAGCACTGGCTCGGACGGCGCGGCGGCGGCGGCGCCGGCCCCCTCGGTGCGGGCCGGTGGTAGAAGATAGAGCGCGAAAAGCATGAGGGTGCGCGAGACGGCCGCGGTGGCGATCAGAACCCAGCATGCAAGACAAAGACTATGCGCGGCTATGACGGCGATGCTCAGCACCCGCGCCAGCGAACCCAAGATCAGGGCGAGCGTGCCGAATGTGCCGATCCGGCTGTCCTTCATGATCGCCAGGCGCTGTTCGGGGGTTGTCCCGGCGGTGGCGTCGGCGAAATCGGCCATCCCGTCCTCGTGCAGCGCGCCGGTGAGGAGAACCAGGCTCGAGACCGCGGAAAGCGCCGCCAGCGATGGAGGCAGCCCGAGCTTTGCCGCAATCCACAGAACGAAGGCCGCGATCGCTCCGATCACGGCGCCGGCGATCGGCAGCATCCGGGCGCAGGCGCTGACCGACGTCGCGTGCGGCGCTTTTTCGAAGGCGAGGGCAGGGATCGGCAGGCGCGTGCAAAACCGCAGGCAGACCAAAAGTTCGCCCGCAAGCTCGGTCAGCAGGTTCTTGGCATTGGCCAGGCGCGGGTCCATGCGCTTTTCATGCGACATGCCGCGGATTTTGTCGAGAGCCGGAACCGCCCGGCTCATTCAAGCGGGCATGTCACGCTGCCGCCTTTCCCGCCGGCAGGTCGGCATAATCCTCGGCCCGCGTCTCGTCCTGCGCCCGGTTCGGCAACAGGCCCGAGAGGAGCGAGGCGACGAGAATATTGGCGAGGATCGCCGTCACGCCGTTATAGACGACGAGGTTCGATCCGAAAATGGCATGCACCGGCACCCAGGCTTGCGGCGTCCAGGCGAGCCAGGTGCCGAGCCCCATCCCCGCAGCCCAGCCGGCGAACAAGGCCCAGCCGCTGAACCAGCGGGTGAAAAGGCCGAAGACGATCGTGGGGAAGACCTGCGCCATCCAGATCCCGCCAAGCAATTGCAGGTCGAGAGCGAATTTAGTCGGGGCGCGCAGAACGAAGGCGAGCGCTCCAACCTGGATGGCCAGCGAGACAAGCTTGGCGAGCAGAGTCTCGTGCGCAATGATGCTGGAACCGATCAAAGGCTTGAAGATATTCCGGGTGAACGTATTGGCGGCGCCGATCGACATGATGGCGGCGGGCACCAGCGCGCCGATGGCAATCGCTGCGAAGCAGAACCCGACAAACCAGCCGGGGAATATGTTCAGGATCAAGTGCGGCACCGCATCCTGCGGGTCTTTGACATGCACGCCCGCGGCATGCGCCATATAGCCCATGAGCGCGATGAGGCCGAGCATCACCGAATAGGCGGGAAGCGCGATCGCATTGATGCGGATCGTGTTGCCGCTGCGGACCGAAAGAATGCCGGTCATCGAATGCGGGTACATCAACAGCGCGAAGGTCGAGCCGATCGCGAGCGTGATGAAAGGCACGATCTGCTTTGGCGCGAGCAACAGGCCGGCCGCGACCTTGCCGCCCGAAGCCGCGACCTTCTTGGCGAAGTCGGCGCCGGCCGCATCGAAGATCGCGCCGTAGCCGCCGAGCTTTAAGGGCACGATGATGACCGCGGCGATGACGAAGATATAGATCATCGTGTCCTTGACGAAGGCGATCATCGCCGGGGCCCGCAAGCCGCTGCGCGAGGTATAAAGCGCGAGAATGAGGAAGGCGATGCTGAGCGGCAGATGGCTCGCCAATCCTTGGCCCGGAAAGCCGAGCGCTTCGATGACCTTTTCCATGCCGACGAGCTGCAGCGCGATATAGGGCATGGTCGCGAGGACCCCGGTGAAGGCGACCGCCAATTCGAGCCATTTATTGCCGTAGCGGCCGAGCACGTAATCGGCTGCGGTCAGATAGTGCTTGCGATGCGCGACCGCCCAAAGCCGCGGGAACACCGTATAGAGGAGCGGATAGATCAGGATCGTATAAGGCACGGCGAAGAAGCCGTAAGCGCCGATGGCATAGACCACCGACGGCACGGCAATCACCGTATAGGCGGTGTAGAGATCGCCGCCGATGAGAAACCAGGAGATCCACGGCCCGAACCGGCGCCCGCCCAAGGCCCATTCATGCAAGTCGGCGAGATCGCCGCGCTTCCAATGCGCGGCGAGGAAGCCGAGGAGGCTGACCAGAAGAACAAACCCGCTGAAAACGGCGGTCGCCGGCCAATTCAAATGGGCGATCACCTTTTCTCCCCTTTATAGACGAGAAAGGTGAGGAGGCTCGAAAGCGGGATGAGGAGAAGGAGCAGCCAGTAGAAAAAGGGAAAGCCGAAGAGCCGCGGCTCAAGGACGTTATAGAAGGGCACGCAAAGGGAGATCACGGCAGGGAGCATCAAGATCAGATATTTCATCGTCCCCCCATGTCGCCGATGGCCGCCGGCGATTGACCGAAGCCGTCGCGCCGAGACCCTTATCCTTGCCCGCGCCGTCGATCAAGGCAGGGCGCTTTGGAAGCGTCTTCGTTCGAATTCCGCCGCTCGCCGCTAGCGGCCGAACTCAGGACGTCCCGAAAACGCACGCTGGGTGCCAATTGCGTAACTTGCGCCTGCCAACAAGAACAACGCGCCCTTTCGCCGTCGGACGCCGCAAGGTCGGTCACAGATCCGCCGCCCGGGGCGTGATATCATCGCTGACATTGCTGCGGATGGGCTAATGACGATCGCTATCGTGAGGGAGCGGCTGAAGACCCTTCGGCGGACCAAGCTCTACGATCTATTCGCTGCCGCGCCTCTCATCGCTTGGTATGGGTTCTGCGCGGCGCGGACGCTGCCATTGGTGGCTCAACAGATCGCGCTGGTTGAGCTGATGGTGCGGACCGATCCATCTGTGCTCCCCGCGACTCTCGTCCTCAGCACGATCGCGCATGTCACCACGCTGGCTTTTTTTGCGATATTGGTTGTGATGTTTGCGGTGCGTCACGTTTCGCAGCGAACTGCGCCAGGATTCTATCCACGCTGCGCCGCTGTGGCCGGAACCTTTCTCAGCGTCGGCATGGTGCTGCTGCCGCCGCGCGAGCTTTCGCCGGCGCTTTACCTGGTGTCGCTTCTCTTGATCATAGGCGGCACCAGTTTGGCAGTTTCTGCGGCGCTTGTACTCGGGCGTTCGATCAGCATCTTGCCTGAGGCACGGCGCCTCGTTACCTGGGGGCCTTATGCCCTCGTCCGCCATCCACTCTATCTTGGCGAGATCGTTGCCCTTGCTGGGGCCGCGCTTCAGTACCTGTCAGCATGGGCGCTGTTGCTGTGGGCTTTGGTAAGCGCATTTCAACTTCAACGCATGAAATACGAGGAGCGGGTGCTGTTTCAGGTCTTTCCGAAATATGGAGACTATATGGCGAGGACGGCCCGTTTGATGCCGGGCGTGTACTAGGAACGGATTCTGGCAATGCACGCGTCGTTTTAAGCTCTGGCCGATGTCCGCTATTGCTCCGATCCGGACGTTCATTCGTCAACGTCCTCGGCGGTCGGAGGATCGTCCCGGAATGCTTACCGGGAGCCGCTGGTGAGGTCCTCCAACCTCACCGCGAGCAGCAGATTCGACTGGTTCGGCCGGTAGCGGTAGCCAATCCCAAAATCAAGCGGACTATACGGACGCTTGCGGAACAATGCCGCCAGTTTCGGCTGATATTGCCGCGCGAATATTCCGATCGGCGGAAGATAGTGGCCGAAAGGAGTAAGTTGCCATTTGGAGTCGAATCGAGTGACGGGGATGCCTGTGTCGTCCTGCAGGATCGAGGCGCTATTCTGCAACAGGAAATCGCGCACCTGCGAGAACTCACCGCCATGCAGCAGGTAGGACGCACTCTTTACGAAGCTGTTGCCTTCTCCAAGTCGCGCGCAGAACGGCTCTAGTCCTCCTGTCTCAAATCCGTCGTCCGCGATATTGGTGCTGAAATAATACAGCGTCTGCATGGGACCGCCGGGAGACGAGAAAGTAATCTTCACGCCCTGTGCGCGCCGCGTCCCGGGCTTGGGGTCTGCCTGGACCCCGCCGTACTCGTCGAGCTGCAGCAGGCTCACATCGTGGATAGTCTTTCCGGAACGAGCGAGGAAGACGTAGAGGACCGGCAAGGTCCCGGTCACTGAGCTGGCGCGCAGGTCTCTGCCCATGTCGCGCGTGATGAAAAAGCCAATGTTCAGAACAGTTCTCGTCGAGCCCCGCAGGGCTTCGAGCGCCAAGGCCATGGCGCCGCGCGACAGTTTGGTCAAATCTGGAATCGAGCCGACCGGCTCGAGGCCGCTCAGCACATAGGTGCTGGCGTCCGGAAAAAATGCGTTCGCATAAAGGAAATCCGGCCCGCTGAACATATAAAACAGCGTCGGCTCATGCACGCTCAAATTGGCTTTCGACCAGACGCAAATCTTCGACAACTGCGCCTTCTCGACCCTGTCGAAGGCGGCATCGAGATAGCGCTGTTGCTCTTTCCAGGCCGGCGCGTCTTCAAAGCGCGCGAGCGGCGACGCGGATGGGACTTGCATCCCCGCCAGAAAGTGCGCGCTGTCGTCGGGGCTCGCGATCTCCGCGGCCTGCGCGGGTAAGGCGAGGATCAGAAGGCTGACAAAAAGAAATCGAAGTCTCACTTGGAGAGGGCCTTTTCCGTGGCTGTTTGCTGCGCCGTGGCGAACGCATAGATCAGAAGGCCGAGAAGCATCGTCAGGAAACCGGCAAGCGATTGCAACGGCCGAACGGTGACAAGGTAATACATGATGAAGAGGTTCACCGACAGAAAGACAAGCGGCGTGAACGGATAACCCCAAGTCCTGTAGGGCCGCGGCAGCTCAGGATGGGTGAAACGGAGCTTGACCACGCCGAGCACCGCTAGGAACGAACAGAAGGTCAGGCTGAACTGGACGAAATCGAGCACCGCCTCAAAGCTCTTCGTCAGAAGCAACAGGGTTGCAATCACAAGCTGCAAGATGGTCGCAGATGTCGCCGCTCCGCGCTTCGAGCGGAGGGAGAAAAGCCGCAGTAACGGGAAGTCTTCGCCCATCGTCATCGCGACGCGCGGGCCAATCCACATCATGGCGCTTATGGTGGAAATGAGCCCGACGCAGATCAGCGCACCGACAATGCGCGCGCCGCCCGTGCCAAAGACGTGCGTGCCGGCGATCACGGCCACGTCAATCTGCCCGACCAATTCGCGCATCGGCGTTGTATGGAGAAACACCGCATTGAGGGCGACGTATAATACGATGACGATTCCCGTCCCCAAGAAAAGCGCTTGCGGCACGGTCCGTTGCGGATCGCGGATCTCGCTCACGATGTAAACGGCTCCGTTCCAACCCGAATAGGAATACATCACGAACACCAAGCTGATCGCAAATGGCGCGCTCAGGATATGCGCCAGATCGATCGCATGCGGCACCAGAAGCATCGGCTGACCTTTGCCAATGGCGAGGCCGGCCACGATGAAGGCAACGATGAGCGCCAGCTTCAGCAGCGTGGAGACGACTTGAAACGCGCTGCCATGGCGCGTCCCGGCAAGATGAACCGCGGAGACAATCCAGATGACGAGGAGCCCGGAAAGCAACGGCGGCATGGCAGGGACGATCGCCGTGGCATATTCGCCGAACGCCATCGCAGCCAATGCCACGGGTGCGGCAAAGCCGACCGTGGCCGACAGCCAGCCTGCAAGAAATCCGATGGCGGGATTATAGGCGCGAGTCAGGAAATTGTACTCGCCGCTCGATCTCGGAAACATTGCCGCGAGCTCGGCATAACAAAACGCGCCGCAGAGCGCGACGATGCCGCCGACGACCCAAAGCAGAAGTAATGCGAAGCTCGAAGGGGTACCTTCGATCTGAAATCCGAGGCTCGTGAAGACCCCGACGCCAATCGTGTCCGCCACAACGATTGCCGTTGCGGCGAGCATTGAAACGGTCGGCGAATTACTGTTGCCGGTAGTCGGGCCCGCCATATAAATTCCTGCGCCGGCCTCTAAAATGCCACACAACTACTTCACGAAACTGGCGGAACTTTCAATTCCGATTTCTAGTTTGTTTGACATTACGGGGTGATGTGCTCGCGAGATCACAGGGGGAATGGCGGTTAAGTAATCAATAAGCAGAAATAGCCTATTTTATTGCCCAGTTGGGTGGCGTTGCGATGGGCGCGGCTATGATCTCAGGGCACCGGCTGTGACCGCGAGAGGCGTATTGGTCACTATGCTCGCACCAATCTACCCGACCGAATCGGACTCGAACCCGAGCCGACGCCTGCCGCCTTGCGCGGATTCGCTGCGGTTTCGGCGCCCCAGCGTCGGATCTTTCACCTCCCCCGCCGAAAGCCAATTCCTCGGCGCCTCCGCGGCCGATTCCGATTGGGCTGGGGGCGCGGCTCTCCGGCGTTCCCCGATCCGGCGCGCGCCGCGCTGGCGCTATTCCCTCACCCACCGAATTCTATGGGGTGAAGCGCGGCCTTATGTGGCCGTGGCGGCCGGCCTCATGGCCCTGGCGCTGATGTTCGTGGGCGTGGATCTTTTGGCCGCGGCTTTCGCAGTCGGGCCGGTGCCCGGCGACATGCGCGGTTCGCCTCTGGCGTCGAATATTCTGCCTCCGCCACAAAATGCGACGCCCGCCAAGGGCGCACCGGCTCCGGCGGCGCCGGATTCGCCGGTCATGCGCGCCGCGAAGACGGCCCCTGTGGAAAACGTGGTGGGCTCGGCGGCTGACGCGTTTTTCCCGTTTCCCATGACTGAAGGCCGAGTGACATTCGAGGCAGTCGAGAGGACACCGCAGGTCAGCCAGGCGCCCAGCGAGGATGATTCCGCAAGTCGGCGACCGGCGCCCCCGGCCCGTCAGGTCGCATCCTTGGAACAGCCGCTGACGAAGCTCGTCGCCTTCGATTCTGCGCCGTTTCCCTACGATGGGATGCAGCCGACAGGAGCGCCCTTCCTCGATGTCGTCCGCGGGGGCCAACGCGGTCATCGCACGTTCCGTGGCGAGGTCCTTTGGGAGGACAAGACCTTCAACGACCCCCGCGTCCTCCTGCACATTCCGGCCGGCTTCGATCCCGATCATCCGGCGGTGATGGTCGTCTTCTTTCACGGTTATGGCTCTACGCTTTCGCGCGACGTTCTCGTCCGGCAGCAGCTGCCGGCGCAAATCTCGGCCTCAGGCGCCAACGCGGTCTTGGTTGCGCCGCAATTTGCCGTTGACGCCCGTGATTCGAGCGCGGGGCGTTTCTGGGAGCCGGGGGCCTTCTCCCGTTTCTTAGACGAGACTGCCAAGCGGTTGGCGCGTTTGCGAGGCGACCCAGCCTCCGAGCAGACCTTCGCGAAAATGCCCGTGGTGCTCGTCGCCTACAGCGGAGGTTTTTTGCCCGCCGCCCTCTGCCTCAAGGACGCCGGCGCGGCCGACCGCGTGCGCGGCGTCGTTTTGCTCGACGCGGCCTACGGCGAACTCGACACGTTCGCGAATTGGATCGCAGCGCACAGGTCGGCTTTCCTGGTCAGCGCCTATACACATTTCACTCAACCGAGGAACGCCGAGCTGGAGCACATACTCGCGGAGCGCGGGGTTGCCTACACTACGGCCATGCACGGCAATCTATCGCGCGGCGGAGCGACTTTCCTTTTCGCCGAAGCCCCGCACCAAGATTATGTGACGCAGGCTTGGACGGAAGATCCGGTAAAAGACATCCTCTTGAAGCTTCCTGAGTTTCGCCTTCGCGAACCGCAATCCGTGGCGGCCATGGCCTCTAAGATACGGCTTGCGAACGCAACCTCGACGAAGCCGTTCAATGAGGCAACCTTAGGTCACTAAAACCATCGACGTCAGCTTTTGGCGCGTCGCGTATCTCGGTTCACCAAGCAACTTGTTCACCGCGCTTGGCGGAAGTTGAAACCGGGCTGCTCGCGCCTGCGTCACTTGGCGAGGATCTCGACGTCGCGGTCCTGGGTCGACTGAACCTTGAAATCTGCCTGGTAGGTATTGTTGTCGTGCCGCGCGATCGCGACATATTCGCCTTCGGCAAGGACGACGGAGGGAAACGCGCCAATCAGCTCGCGGATCACGTCGCCGCCCGGCGTGAGGATCGTGAAGGCCGAGTTGGCGAGCGCTTCGCCGCCGGGGCTGTTGACCAACTTCAAGGTTATGACCGCGGCGCGGTGGCGCAGCGTCGCATCGGTCAATTTGCCGGCCTGCACACGCAAGTCGGCGCTGACCACGGAATTGGTCGCATTGGCGACGCCGTTCGGGCCAAGCGAGCCGATGCCTGTAGTATCGAGCAAGGTAGAGACGACGTGATAATTGCCTTCCGGCAGGCCGATGATGTCTCCCGCCCTGGCGTTGGCGAGGATCAGTTTGGCTTCGGCATTGTTGCGCTCTGGGACATAGATGGAAATGGTCAATTTCGCCGGATTGATCGGCTGGTCGCCGAGCATCGCCACGATCCGCAACCCGCCGGCATTCAAGACCAGGCGCTCGCTCGTCGGCTGGCCGGCGATGACCACCCTCTTAGTCATGCCTGCGAGCCCCATGGCGGCATGGACAATATAGGTGCCGTCGGGCAGGGAGAGGCTCGGCGCGGCGTCCGAGGACTGGGCCACGAGCCGATGCGATCCGTCGGCCTCTGCCGTTTCGTCGAAGACCCGCCATCTCAGCCCGGCACTCACGGCCTGGGTGTCGGCGGCGCTGAGGAAGGCGGATAGAAGCAGCGTGCTATGGCCGACTTCCGGCTGGGGTTCGGGCCGCGGGCCGAGAAGCCCGCCGGGCGGAATAACCGGGGCGATGGCGGGCAGGGCGGCAGCGGCCGATGGTTGCTGCGCGCTCACGGCGCTCGCCGCGCCAAGCCCGATGCAGAGCAAAATCAGCCGCAACAAGGTCGCTCCGGTTTGCGCCCGGAGTCTGCGCGGCTGCGGCATGGATTGAGCGCTCATCGTCTCTTATACGTGGGCGCCGGGCTTAGAGCGCAAGACCTCGGCGCCCCTGGAGTCTCGCGCGCGATAGAAGCTGCAACGTTGACTTCAGGGGTGAAGTGGACCTTTTCGTGGCGGGCAAGCTTCCTCTCATGCTGCCGCGGAGCAGCAATTTGCGCCTTCCAGCATCGGTGAACTCTATGAACGACACAATCGAGCTCCTGCGCACGCGACGTTCGGCGGCGCCGACAATGTTGGCGGGGCCGGGACCGACGGCGGAGGAGCGCGAACTCCTCCTCACGATCGCCGCGCGCGTGCCCGATCATGGCAAGCTCGTGCCGTTCCGCTTCATCGTCTTTACGGGCGCGGCGCGCGAAAAGGCGGGCGCGATCATCGCCGAGGTCTTTGCGAAGGCCAATCCGGGAGCGGATCAAACCCGCATCGAAGCCGAACGCAAACGGCTGGCCCTTGCTCCGCTCGTCATCGGCGTCGTCTCGCGCCCCGCGCCGCATGAAAAAATTCCGCAATGGGAACAAATTCTCGCGGCCGGTGCCGCCTGCATGAATCTGGTGATCGCGGCCAATGCGATGGGTTTTGCCACCGCCTGGATCACCGAATGGTACGCCTACGACCGCGCTGTCTTGGATGGCTTTGGTCTTGGCGAGAACGAAAAAATCGCCGGCTTTGTCCATGTCGGGCGTCATTCCGGTCCGCGCGAGGATCGGCCTCGGCCGGGGCTCGCCGACATCGTCACCATATTCGGCGCCTGAGGAATGCGCGGTATCGTCTTCCCAAAATCGAAGGCTTGATGATGGGCATTTCCAGCCAGGATCTGGATCTGATTTCGCAATATATCGCCGAACCGCAGCGATGCGACGACTTGATGGCCGTTCTCAGCCGCGGCTTCGCCAATGACCCAGACATAGGTCAGGCGAAGGCCATATTGGAACGGATTTTCCGCCGGAAGCCGCTCGAAGGGATTCGCTTGAACGACTCGCTTGGCGAGTTTTTCATTCGCGGCATCAATTCATCTTTGACGCGCGAGCGCGCCGGCGCCGGACGAGTTCTGGAAGCTCCAATCGAAGCCGACGAGTTGAGCAGACGGTTTCCGCTGGCGGCCTGGTCGATGCCGCAGGTGCTGAACTACGCACTCTTGCTGCGGACAAAACCTTCGCGCCGGTCGGCGGTGGCCGCCGCAATGCGGGACGACGGAATTTCGATCCTGGAATGGATCGCTTACTATCGTCTGCTGGGCTTCGAACGCATATTCATCTACACGAACGATAATATCGATGGTTCGGATGAACTGCTCTTCGCCCTCGCGCGCGCAGGCGTAATCACGCTCATTTGGAATCGGACATCAGGAACAGTTCCGCCGAACCGGAAGGCTTTTGAACATTCGCTCCAATTTCTGCGCGAACTGCGCGAATATAAGTGGGTTTTCTATGCGGACACCGACGAGTTCCTTCAACTTGCGCCGCAGTATGCGAATAACATCAACAATTTCATATCCGCTGTGGAAGTGGCGTTCGTGGCCCGCCTGCCGAGCGCCGTCGCCTTTCGCTGGCGACATTTCGGAAGTGGAAATCGCTACAAGCGAGAGAATGGCCTTTTGCTGGACAAATTCCAACATGCCGAGCCTTGGTGGCTGATGAAAAGTCTTGTGCGCATAAGTGACGTGACCAGCATGTGTCCCATTCATTTCCCCGAGATGCGAGCCGGAGGATTCATGATCGATGCCGAAATGGTCCCGCTGGACATGGCCAAGATCTGGCAACCGATGATACCGACCTATGAAAACGGTTGCATCCGCCATTATTGGAACAAATCTTTCGAGGAATTCTCGGTGAAGAAAGCAAGAGGCGACAGCCTTGCTATGAACAGAGAGACTGCCGATTTCCACCGCGACTTTAGCTTGTTTTTCACCTGGAATATCGAAGAACGAGCCGATAACCGCGTTCCAGCGCCGGCACAAACGCTGCAACGGGTGAAATCGGAAATCCAGTTCCTGAAGCAGCTTCCCGGCGTGAACGAGGCGAGCACCGAGATTGAGCGGCGCTTTCCGGATCTGATTGCCCGATACGACGAGCAGGGCGGCTTGCATTCGATTTACAAGTCTCTCCTTCCGAAGACGCCTTGATGGCGGTCCGCGGGCGCGCGATCGTCATTGGCGAGACCGAGCCTTGCCCGCAATGGCGCCGCTAGGCGAACACCGCGTTGATGATGGCGACCTGGTCTTCGTGGAGCGCGAACTTGCCGGCAAAACCGTCGCGCCGTGCTGCCTCGCATTCGGCTTTGAGACCGGCGCGGTCGTGAAGGTCCGTGTGGGCACAGTCGATCGGCGCGACGCCCGCGGCTTTGGCGGCCATGAGGGTCAGGCTGCGCGCGAGTTCCAAGGGCGGCGTCAAGGCGCCATCACGCGCACGCATTGATTTCGCACCGATGGCCGCGGCGAGATCATCCGGCGCCCAGGCGAGTCCCGCCAGCCTGCGGCTCGCGCCGGGATAGGTTCCCATTGTGAAGATCGAAGCGGGAATCGCTGCTGCCATCGCGATGATGCGCGTGGCGCCATCGGGAAGATCATATTCGGCTTCGCGCAACGCGAGCTTGGCGCCGAGATGCTGAACGTCGGCGCCGCCGCGCGACTTCGGCAGGATGATGCCGTCCGGCGCCGCTTGCATCACGCTATCGAGATCGGCGTCGATTTCGCCGCCTTCGAATCCATTGACGCGGATGAAAAGCTGCGGAACCTGCGGCGCTCTGCCTCGTGCCGATTGCAGGAAAGAAAGCGCCAATTCGCGCGCCCGCGGCTTCGATGCGAGCGCCTCGAGATCGATCCATATGCAGTCGGCGTGGCTCGCAAGCGCCTGCTCGAGCTTTTTTGCACCGTCCGCCGGAACAAGGAGATGCGAGCGCATTAAGGATTCCTTCACCTCCGCTCTGCGCTGCGACGAGGTTTCGCTCCGCTGCCTCAACATGGTTGGCGCTCCGCGAATCGCTGCCTTAAGGGTACATTTACCATGATCGAACATCTTGAAGCGAGTTGAGCCATGGCTTGGCCCAGGTTTTGCCACTGGCGCGGGTCGCAGCGCGGATCGCATGATGATCGTTCGTCGATTTCTGCAATGGGCGCGTACGGCCGCGCCAAGCCAGCGGGCCGAGGCGGCGGGCGCGCTGGCGCGCGCCTATCTTTATGCCGACCTTCCGGAAAGCGAGCGCGAAGAGGCCAACCTCGCCTTGACCGGACTGCTCGACGATCCTTCGCCGCTGGTGCGTCGAGCGATGGCGGAAAATTTTGCCACCGCCGCCGAGGCGCCGCATAACATCGTGCTTGGGCTCGCCGACGACCAATCCGATATATCCTCGATTGTTCTTTGCCGCTCGCCGGTTTTGTCCGATTCCGACCTTATCGACTGCGCCGCCATCGGCGATGTGATCGCTCAATCGGCGATCGCCCTGCGCCCGCGCCTGTCGGCGGCGGTCGCCGCGGCCGTAGCCGAGGTCGGCGGCTGCGAAGCGCTCATCTCGCTCGCGATCAACTCCGGCGCCGACCTTCCGGAATTCTCCATGCGTCGCATGATCGAGCGTTTCGGTTCCGACGGCGAGATGCGCGAAGCGCTCCTGTCGCGGCCGAATTTGCCGGATTCCTTGCGCGCCGACCTCGTCGCCGCCACGGCCGACAGCCTTTCGGCCTTCGTCACCGAGCGCGATTGGATGTCGCGGGAGAGGGCAAACCGGATTAGGCGCGAAGCCTGCGAACAGGCGCATGTGATCATCGCGGCGATGAGCGGGGAGAGCGAGAATGGCGCGTCGACGCTTGTCGCGCATCTGCGCGCGTCCGGACAATTGACCGCAAGCTTGCTGCTGCGCGCGCTGCTCAGCGGCAATTCGGGCTTGTTCGAAGCGGCGCTCGCCGAATTGTCGGGCCTCCCCTCGGCGCGGGTCAGAGGCTTGACCCGCGATTGGCGCAGCACCGGCTTTGCCGCGCTTTACCGTAAGTCCGGGCTTCCCGACGCGCTCCTGCCGGCCTTTCGCGCCGCAATCGAAGCGCTTAGCCTGATCGATACGAGCGCCGAGAGCGGAGCTTGCCTGTCGCGGCTCCGGATCGAGAGAGTGCTCACTGCCTGCAAGGCCGCAAACGGCGGCGAACTCGACCGGCTGCTCGGGGTTCTGCGCCGTTTCGACGCCGAGGCGGCGCGCGAAGAAGCCCGCGATTTCTCCGCCGCGGTGCCGCAACAGGCTCCGGCCTTAGCGAAAAAGCCGACGCCGCCGATGCCGGAAGAGCCGCCCTTGCTTCTGGTCGATCGCGACTCGGAGAAGCCGGTCAAAACTTCGAGGCAGAATGTTCGGCGGATCGAACCGGCGATCGATCTCGATGCCATCGAGCGAGAACTCGCCGCCGCCTGATTGGCGTCTATCGGTCGGGACCAATCATCCCTTTTGCTGCATCAGCCCGGCGAGCTTGGCATATTGCAGCAGGATGATCGTCTTGGCGTCGATGATGTCGCCGCTCCCGATCATCGCCAGCGCCTCATCCAGCGTCGGTTCGAGGACTTCGATGTCTTCGCCTTCCTCGCGTAGCCCTCCGCCGACAGCCTGACGATCGGCCGGGGAATAGCGGACGACGAAGAAGCTGATACGTTCCGCATAAGCACCCGGGCTCATGAAGGCATCGAAGAGAAACTTCGGTTGCTTGATCGCGTAGCCGGTCTCCTCCAAGACTTCCATTTCGATGCGGGAGGCGGCGTCCATCCCCTCGAGCTTGCCGGCGCAGGCTTCGATCGTGGTCTCGCGGCCCGTCGCGAGAAAAACGGGCAGCCGAAATTGCCGGACGAGCAGAACGCGGCCTCGCGCCGGGTCATGGGGAAGAATGGCGGCGGCGTCGCCCGGGTCATAGACCTCGCGCGTCACATCCTGCGTTTCACCATCGAACCTGCGGCGCCGGAGCGTGACGTTTTCGAACACGCCCTTGCCGCGCGCCAGGATCTCGCGCTTGAGAATCTCGATTGCCTGCATGTCTCAATAACCGAATTGTTCGCGTAAGATTCGTTCGTCGAGCGAATGGCCGGGATCGTGGAGAATTACCAGGCCGGTTGCGTGGTCCATGCTGATCTCGACCTTGACGACATCCTTGAACTCGAAATGGTCGGCGACGGCGGCAACCGGCCGTTTGGTCGCTTCGAGAATGTCCAGGGTCACATGCGCGGTATCGGGCAAGAGCGCGCCGCGCCAACGGCGCGGCCGAAACGCCGAGATGGGGGTGAGCGCCATGAGCGGGGAATTGAGCGGCAGGATCGGGCCATCGACCGAAAGATTATAGGCGGTCGAACCGGCCGGCGTCGCCACCAGCAGCCCGTCGGCGACGAGTTCGGCGAGCCGCTCCTTTCCGTCGATGCGGATGCAGATCTTCGCGGCCTGGTAGGATTGGCGCAAAACCGAGACCTCGTTGATGGCGTTGGCGGTGGCGACTTTGCCATGCGTGTCGGTCGCAACCATGACAAGGGGATGGATGACGGAGGGTTCGGCTTCATCGATGCGGCGCTCGAGATCCTCCTCGCGATATTCGTTCATGAGAAAGCCGACCGAGCCGCGGTTCATCCCGTAGATCGGCTTGCCGCTGCCCATGAAGCGATGCAGGGTCTGCAGCATGAGGCCATCGCCGCCGAGTGCAACGATCACGTCGGCCGAAGCCGGATCGCAATTGCCGTAAGCGTGGATGAGCCTGATCCGCGCCGCCTCGGCCTCCGGCGCGCCGGTTGAAAGAAAGGCGATACGCTTCAATATGGGCTTCGTGCTTAATGCGGCAGTCATCGGTCGCACCCATGGGGCTGGCCGCAGCCGGGCAGGGGTATGCGGCTCCCGTCGAGACGCCGCCTATATCACATTTGTGGGCCAGGCCGCGACGGCAGTTTCGGCGCAATCAATAGGCCGCATAGCTCTTCTCTTCGACAATGGCGCTGTTTAGCAGCGCGTTGATCTCGCGCTTGAGCGCGGCCCTCCTGTCGTTGCTTCGATAGACCGAACGCGCAAGGGCGATGAATTGCGGCCCGAAGGTCGCCGCCCGTTCCTGCGCCCGGATTGCGTCTTCGATCCGCCACAGCTGCGCATTGATGTCTTTGAGCGCGGCGGTCAGGCGGGAAAGCGCTTCGCTCGGTGCGATCTCTCTGCGCAGCGTGTCGATCAGCAATTGATATTCACGGCGGATATTGGCGCGTTTCGCCGGCTCTCGGATGTGCTCGAGCTTGATCTCGAGGATGGTGATCTTGTCGATCAATTCGCCGGCGGCGATCTCGACCATAATGGACATGCCCGGGCCTCCGCACCACAGTCAGATGCCAGTCTGGTCACGTAAGCTGGCCCGGCGCTGGAATACCCGGCGGAGGCGGCAATATCGTTGAAACGGGACGCCTGCGCCTATAGAAGCGCCTCGCGGTCCTTTCTCCCTGTTCCCGGCCCAAGCTGGAACGATGCCCGACTTCCTCCTCGAGCTCTTTTGCGAAGAGATTCCGGCCCGGATGCAGGGGCAGGCGGCGCTGGATCTCAAAAAACTCGTCGCCGACGCGCTTGCCGAGCGCAATCTCTTCAGCGATTCGGCCGGAAGTTTCGCAACTCCGCGGCGGCTGGCACTGCATATTGCCGGCCTGCCGGCGCGTCAGCGCGACACCAAGGAGCTGAAGAAGGGCCCGCGGGTCGATGCGCCTGCCGCGGCCGTGCAAGGCTTCCTGAAAAGCGCCGGCCTTGCTTCGCTCGCCGAAGCGCGCATCGAGAAGGACCCGAAGAAGGGCGATTTCTATACCGCCCTGATCGAAAAGCCCGGGCGCGACACCGCCGAGGTTCTGGCCGAAATCCTCCCGCCGATCTTGCATGGCTTTCCCTGGCCGAAGTCGATGCGCTGGGGCCCGCAATCGGCGCGCCCCGACGCTTTCCGCTGGGTCCGGCCGCTTCATGCGATCCTTGCGACCTTCGGTCCGGAGACCGAAGAGCCCGAGATCGTCCCATTCTCGGTCGCCGGGATCGCCGCCGGCAACGTCACTTATGGGCACCGGTTCATGGCGCCGGGCCAAATCCGCGTGCGCCGCTTCGACGATTACGTGAATGCGCTCGAAAAGGCCAAAGTGGTTCTCGATCCGGCCCGCAGGCAGGACATCATCCTTTATGACGCCCGCAGCCTCGCCCATGCGCAGGGGCTCGAACTTATCGCGGACGCTGCGCTCCTCGAGGAGGTAGCGGGCCTCGTCGAATGGCCCGTGGTCCTGATCGGCAACTTCGATGAAGCTTATCTCGCGCTTCCGCCGGAAGTGATCCGGGCAACGATCCGTACCCATCAGAAATCATTCGTACTCCGCCGCCCAGGGGGCGAACTCGCCAATAAATTCGCGCTGGTCGCCAATATCGCCGCGCGTGACGGCGGGGCGGCGATTGCCGCGGGCAATGGCCGCGTGGTGCGGGCGCGGCTGGCGGATGCGCAATTTTTCTACGAGACCGATCTTCAAGTGAAGCTTGAAGATAGGTTGCCAAGGCTCAGAGATATCATCTTCCACGAAAAGCTCGGCTCTCAGAACGAGCGGGTCGAGCGGCTCATCCTGCTCGCGCGCGCCATCGCGCCGTCGGTCGGAGCCGATACGGAAGCGGCGGCCCGGGCAGCCCGGCTCTGCAAAGCCGACCTCACCTCCGAAATGGTCGGCGAATTCCCCGAGCTTCAGGGAATCATGGGCAAATATTATGCGTTGGCGCAAGGCGAGGCGGCCAATGTAGCCGCGGCAATTGCCGATCATTATAAGCCGCAGGGTCCTTCCGACCGGATTCCGACCGAGCCGGTCGCCATCGCGGTGGCGCTCGCCGACAAGTTCGACACGCTCGTTGGTTTCTTTGCCATCGACGAACGCCCGACCGGCAGCAAGGACCCTTATGCGCTACGCCGCGCGGCGCTGGGCATCATCCGGCTGATCCTCGAGAATGCGCTGCGCATCCCCATCCTTTTCCTAACCGCGCAGGCCTTCGCCAATTATCGGCGGCTCGGCGAGGCGACGCCGGCAAACGAGCTTTTCGCGCAAGTCCTGAGCTTCTTCGCCGACCGCCTCAAGGTCTATTTGCGCGACCAGGGTTCACGCCACGATCTCATCGATGCGGTCTTTGCACTCGATGGCCAGGACGATCTTTTGCTGATCGTTCGCCGGGTCGAGGCGCTCGGCCGCTTTCTCGAAACGGAGGACGGCGCCAATCTTCTCACGGGCTACCGCCGCGCCGCCAATATTCTGCGCGCTGAGGAAAAGAAGGCGGGGATTGACGAGGCGCGTTCATATGCGGCGCCCTTCGCCCCGGATCGCCTCGTCGCGCCGGAAGAGAAGGGTTTGGCCGCGGCTCTTGCCCGCGCTGCAACCGAGGCGGATGCGGCGATCGAAAGGGAAGATTTCGAGGCCGCCATGCAGGCGCTCTCGCGCCTGCGCGGCCCGGTTGATGCCTTCTTCGACCATGTGACGGTGAATGTCGATGACCCGCAACTGCGGCTCAATCGGCTGCGCCTCCTGAGCGCCTTGCGCGATGCGGTTCACCGTGTCGCCGATTTCTCCAGGATTGCGGGTTAGGGGTCCCGCTGCGGGCAACGGGGCGTTGACAAATCTGGCTCGACATAGAGCAACAGATGCTCACCTGGCTGTCTTGACACATTACTCGACGTCGAGCGGCTCGGTCCCGTTCGGCTTGCCGTCGGGGCCGAACGTGATCTTCTCTATTCTCTGCTCGGCGCTCTTCAAAAGCGCCTCGCAATGTTTCTTCAAAGCCTCGCCGCGCGCATAGATCGCAATCGATTGCTCGAGCGCCACGGAGCCCTTTTCGAGCTGATCGACGATGGCTTCGAGCTGGGCAAGCGCCTGTTCGAAGGGCAGGGCGGCGATATCTTGGTTCTCTTCGGCCAATCTTCGTCTCGCGGGCTATGCGGCGTCTTATATCACGGCCGGGGAAGGCGAGCAGGGCGGATTTGTCGCCATTCGGCGTTCAGTGCAGGTCGATGGCAAAAGGCTCGCCTTCGATACAATCCTCGCCGCGGCCGATCCGTTCGATCGCTCTGATCATGCGCCCCTCGCGGCCGAGAACCTTGTCTGCCAAAGCGACGAGTCGCGCATTCGGCGTCGCGGTGGGCGAGGCGCGCCGCAGCCTCTGCGCAATCTCCTCTTCGCCGAGGTGCGGGCTCAAGGCGCAAGCGCTGATGAAGGCGGCCGCGGTCGAGCGGCTGATGCCGGCAAAACAATGCATCAGCAGGGGTTCTTGCCGGTCCCAGGCCCGGACGAAATCGAGCAGGGTTTCGACATGTTCCTCGCCGGGAAGGATTTGCCCTTCCACCTCCGAAGTGATGTCGGAAACGCCGACGAAAAGATGCCGGTCGGGCGCAATCGCGGCGGGGCGGTCAACCTGGATCTCCCGATTGATCAGCGTGACGAGCGTGCGCGCGCCGGTCGCCTTAGCAACATCGGCAATGCGAAAAATCGAGCAGACATGAATGCGCGACAAAGACGATCCTTATACGCGAGGCCGGCGCCATCCTTCGATTCGACGGCCCGTTCTAACCGATCCCCGTTAAAAATCGGTCCGATCCCAGGGTGCGGTACACATGATCTTCGTCAGCTTCAAGACCAAAGCGGCTTGGTTCGAAGTTCCGGCGCCCCAAACCTAAGGGCCTGATATTGGCGGCGTTTTCTTTGAAAGCCCGGCGGATTGGCCGAGGAGCAGGTGGAGTTCGGTAAGGAAGCGTTCAGCCGCCAATTGCGGCGGCCAAGGCTCCCAGGGGGTGCCGCCGTAGACGCCGACGAGCGGATCTTCCGCAAGCGGCTCGAACGGGATGCGCAGGACGTGGCGCATTTCCTCCTCGGTCCAGCCGACCACCCGCACGGCCTCGGTCGCGGCGGCGGTGCGATCGGCTTGCTTGTGCAGGCGCCACTCCGTCTCCGTCCAGGCCGGCAGGCCATAGCGAATGCCAATCGCCCTCTCAAGCTGTCCGACAAGCTTGCCATAGGCCTCGCCGAGAAAAGGCTTCAACACCGAAATGCAGTCGAAACCGAGCAGGCCCTCATCGGCGTCATGCAGCAATTCGCGGAGATCGGCTCGCGGGTCGTTGGCATCCGCAAGGCGCAATCGCCGCAGTTGCAGGACGGCGAGCGAGTGCTGCGCTACAGAAAGCGGCAAAGGCCAAGCCGAATGACCGCCCCAGCGATAGGTTCGGGCAAGACCCAGGGCAAGATCTTCGTCCTCCCAATCGAACGGCGTGGGGTTCAGCAGGTCGAGCCGCTTGCCGGAGAGAAGCCTGACCCAGGCGCGCGCTTCTTGCATCATCGTCCCGGATGTTTGCGAGCATGGCCTCGGGCGAGCTTAGCGCAGGCCTCGTGCCGCCAGCAGCACACGAGATGGTCGTTGACCATGCCCGTCGCCTGGCAGAATGCATAGACGATCGTCGGGCCGCAGAACTTGAAGCCGCGCTGTTTCAGATCCTTTGAGATCTTTTCCGACAAAGGCGTCTGCGCCTCAATCTGATTGGCGCGGCGCGGCTTGTTGTCGATCGGCTTGCCGTCGACGAAATTCCACAAATAGCGGCCGAAGCCCTCGTGCTCTTGCAGCGACAGATAGGCGCGCGCCGAAGTGACGGCGGCCTCGATCTTCGCCCGGTTGCGGATGATGCTCTCGTCCTGCATCAGCGCCGCGAGTTTTTTCGCATTGTAGCGGGCGATCTTCTCCGGCTCGAAGCGATCGAAAGCGCGGCGGAAGGCCTCGCGCCGGCGCAGAATGGTGATCCAGGAGAGGCCCGCCTGGAAGCCGTCGAGAATGAATTTCTCGAAGAGCGCGCGGTCGTCGTATTCGGGCACGCCCCATTCTTTGTCGTGGTAGGCGACATAGAGCGGGTCTTTGCCGGGCCAGGGGCAGCGGGTCTTGCCGTCGGGATCGCGAGAGGTGACAGCGTTCATTCCCTATGCCTTGCACTGTGTGGCTGTTTCATCGGGGCGCCCAATCAATCGCTTTAGAGAACGATGAGCAAGCCATGACTTTTGCCTTCGCGGCGCTTCTGCCACCTTTCGACTATTGCATCTATGCCCGATCATACGGATCCGATATGCTTAGAACGCCTCGCCGCGTCTCGTGGCGCGAATTAAGGGGCGGATTTATTCCATCACGTGGGCTTTGATGAAGGGGACTGCAACATGGGTAAAATCACTTTCGGACGGCTCCTGCAAATTCTTGGGATCGCCGCGGCGGGCACGGTGATCGGCGCCACCGGGGATGGCCACCGGGTTTTCGCGAAGCAATTCGTGTGCGAAGGCGTGCAGGTTCGGCTTCCTGACATGATCTACGATTCTGACCTGCAAATGATGGTCGACCCGGTTACCCGCGCGCCAATCTACGAACGCGGCAAGAAAGTTGCGCAGAACCCGACCGTGACGGCCGGCTGCAGCGATTGTCCCAAATGCGACGACAATTGCGAGTAGCTTATCGAGCAGGCCGCCGCCGAGCAATTTGAGTGACGATCCTGGGGAAGCGCTCGGCGTCAGAGACACTGCAAGGGCGCAGCCCGTTGGATGTTGGGCGTGATTCCGACGTGGCTGCGCCCACGATGGTGCATGTCGCGTGACCAAAACGTGCCTTCTCATTACCGACCAATTTGAGCCGACTGCAGATTTGCTGCTGGCGGAACTGAGACAGCGGAACGTGCCCTGCGTACGCTGGAATCTCGATCGGTTTCCTGCCGGCAGCAGCCTCACGTTTCGGGCTTGCGATGCGCGCTTCGGCGCGGAAATCATCTCGGACGGGCGCAAGGTCGAGGTCGAGTTGGTGGGCAGTATTTGGTGCCGGGGCTTTCGAGCCTCCGGCCTGCCGGACCATTTGGACGCGGCGGAACGAAAATTTGCCGAGAGAGAGGCGCAACGTGCCCTCGATGGCCTGATGACGACCGCGACCGCGCTATGGATCAACCATCCGCAACGCCAGGTGCTTGCCAATTCCAAGCCGGCCCAGATATTCGCGGCCATTCAAGCGGGATTCGAAGTGCCGCCGACCCTGATCAGCAACGACCCGCAGGAAGTCCGCCAATTTATCGCCGAATCAAACGGAGATATTGTCTACAAGGCCCTGTCCCAAGCTTTGAACCTGGAACGAGGCAAGGCGCTGTTCACCGGGCTCGTCGGGCGAACGGAGCTCGCCAAGCTCGATCTTATTCAACTGAGTCCGGGAATTTTCCAGAAATTCGTACAAAAATCATATGAGGTGCGCGCCACCGTGGTGGGCTCGCGCATCTTCAGCGGCAGGATCGACTTGCAGAAAAGTGCCGAGACGATGATCGATTGGCGACACAAGCCTTTCGATATCGACGAGCGGCCAATCCGACTTCCATCTGAGATCGAAGAAAAGATCCATGCGCTGATGCGAGCTTTTGGATTGGTCTTTGGCGCTCTCGACTTCATCGTCACGCCCGACGGGCGTCACGTCTTCCTGGAGATCAATCCCGCCGGACAATACATGTGGGTAGAAGCAGCGACTGGCCTGCCGATCACCGCCGCGCTCGCCGACATGCTTAGCGACGCGTGCCGATCATGAGTTGCGATCTTCCGGATTTGATGGCTTAGAGCGGTTTCTCCACGCCCGCCGCCGTCGCCACGAACTGCTGCGGCAGGGTGACATCGAGCGAGGCATCCCCCGCCTTCAGCCGGATTCCGGCACTCTTGGCGTCTTCGAGCCGGTCCAGCCGAAGCATGGCGAGCCCGTCCGATCCGGCGGTCGAGCCGACATGCCCGATGCTGATCTCGCCCATCGTCACCTCGCTGCCCGGCAGCGGCGGCGGCCCGTCGAAGCGGACCTTCAGAATGCGCTTGCGGGCGGAATTGCGGAAATGGACGCGGGCGACCACCTCCTGGCCGGGATAGCAGCCCTTGTGGAAATCGACGCCGTTCAACCAGTCGAGATCGGCATCATGCACGAAGGCGTCACCATAGGCGAAGTCGATCCCGCCCTTGGGCACGCCGAGCCCGATGCGGCGCGCCTCATAGGCCTCCTGCGGCGTGCGGGCAAATTTTTCCAGATCGGCCGAGGCGGCAATGAGCCGGAAGCCAAGCGCCGGAATGCGCGGATCGGCGAAAGCGACGCCATCGAACTGGCGCGGCTCGGTATCGCCCCAGAGCGCCGCCACGGCGAGCCTGTCGCTTAAATCCTCGATGGTGATCTTGGCGCGCAGCTTGTGGAAATTCAGCTTTTTCACGAGGTCGGGGATCTGCTGCTTGACACAGTCGAGGAAATAGCCGGCCTCCGGCCCTTCGGGCAGGGGAACCACGAAGAAATCGAAGAGAAGCTTGCCCTGCGCCGTGAGCATGGCTGCATAGCGGCCCTCACCTTGGCGAATGCCGAGCATGTTGTTGGTTGCGAGCCTGTGCAGAAAGGGGGCGGCCTCTGGACCGGCGATCCTAATGATGCCGCGGTCGACGAGCTGGCTTGCGCCTCTGTCCATGTTCGCTCCAAGCTTGCCTTCGTGGTTTTCCGTATTTAATCGGCTTCAACGGGAGAGCAAGCGCCCCAGGCGAAAGGGGAACAGATGCGGCAAGCCTACGATCTCGTCATAAAAGGCGGCAGTTTGGTCAATCACGACGGGGTGGGCACCCGCGATATCGCAGTCAGTGGCGGCAAGATCGCGGAAATCGGCGATTTATCCAGCGCCTCCGCCGGCGAGGTCGTGGACGCCACGGGACTTCATGTTCTGCCTGGCGTTATCGACAGCCAGGTTCATTTCCGCGAGCCGGGCTTTCCGCAGAAGGAAGACCTCGAATCGGGCTCTCGCGCGGCCGTTCTTGGCGGCGTCACGGCCGTCTTCGACATGCCGAACACCGATCCGCCAACCACAGGCGCAACTCAACTTATAGATAAAGTAAAGCGTGCAACCAATCGCATGCATTGCGATTTCGCCTTTTGGGTTGGCGGCACGCACGAGAATGTCGGGGAGATTCGGGAGCTCGAATGCCTGCCCGGCGCGGCTGGAATCAAGGTCTTCATGGGCTCATCCACCGGCTCGCTTCTGGTCGCTGACGACAAGGGTCTGGCCGCGATCCTTGCCAAGACGCGCCGGCGCGCCGCCTTTCATTCCGAAGACGAAGATCGGCTGGAGGCTCGCAAGGGATTGCGCGCAGCGGGCGATCCTGCCTCGCATCCGGTCTGGCGGGACGAACAGGCCGCGCTCCTTTCGACGCAGCGTCTGGTGCGGATCGCGCGCGAGAAGGGCGCCGCGATCCACATTCTTCACGTCTCGACGGCCGAGGAGATCGATTTTTTGGCCGCGCACAAGGACATTGCGAGCGTCGAGGCGACGCCGCAACATCTGACCTTCAGCGCCGCGGATTATGCGCGGCTCGGCACGCGGCTGCAGATGAATCCGCCGGTACGCGCGGCGCGCCATCGCGAGCACATCTGGTACGGGCTGGCGCAGGGCATCGTCGACATCCTCGGCTCGGATCACGCGCCGCATGGGTTGGAGGAGAAAGCCAAAACCTATCCGCAGAGCCCGTCAGGCATGCCGGGCGTTCAAACGCTCGTCCCCATCATGCTCGATCACGTCAACGCCGGGCGGCTGAGCCTAGAGCGTTTCGTCGATTTGACGAGCGCCGGGCCAGCGCGGCTCTTCGGCATCGCGGGGAAGGGGCGCGTGGCGGTCGGCTATGACGCCGATCTCACGCTCGTGGACCTGAAAAGGCGCATGAGCATCACGGATTCCATCATCGCCTCGCGTTGCGGCTGGACGCCTTACGCGGGGATGAATGTGACCGGCTGGCCGGTCGGCACATTTGTGCGCGGAAAGAAGGTCATGTGGGAGGGCGAGATCGTGACGCCGGGACAGGGCGAGCCGGTGCGGTTTTTGGCGGGGTTGTAAGGGGGCGCGCGCCACCGCCTTTGCGGCGCGGGCTCAGGGTCAAATCCCCTTGCCGACGCATTCCTCGTACGCTGCCGGACTATAGATCCCGACGCTGGATGACGGCGGCATCGAGAGTCCCAACGAGTCGGTGTTGCTCTCCCGCCGGCGCGTTTTGGTCTCACGACGTGCCGTATCGATGGCTGACGTCCCGCGCGATCTTGCCGGATTCATCAAGGAAGCGGGTGATGATCGCCTGCGCATTCGGCGTGCATTGACGATAGCTCAATTCGTAGCCCTTGAAGCCGCGGTTATAAGCGCCGGCGAGGCGCTCCTTGCGCGTCTCGTTCTGCGTCTCGGCGTCCATCAGCGCGGTCATCTTGTCGCGCCAGACCTGTCCGCTCTCGCCGCCGCAGAGGTCCTGAAGATAGGTGAGCGCGCCGAGCAGTTCCGAGAGCCGCAAAAGCTGCGGCTCATAGGGCGGGGCAGGTTCCTCGGCCGCCGGCGTCGTTCCCGGCTGGGCCGGATTTGCGCCCGCCGCCGCGGGTTGCGCCGGGTTCGTGCCGGGCGTCCCAGGCGCAGGCAGACCCGGCGCCGCCGGATTGATGCCAGGGGCGGACAATGCGGCGGCCGGCGGCGCGGCTCCGGGCGCTTGCGGGACCTCTTCCGGCTGTTCGTAACGCGGTGGCGCAAACGAGCGTTCGAGAAGGTTTTGCGCCGTCGCAGGGGCAATGAGCGCCAAGACGATTGCGGCGGTAGGAATTAGCGCTTTTGTCGGCATGTTCGATTTCGCCTCGGCCGCTCGGATGGCACGGCTCTGGAACAGTCCAAACTATCCGCCTCACCCTGAGGCATGAGCGAAGCGCGCCTCGAAGGGTGAGACCCGAGCTCTTTGAGCAGAGGACTAGGCCGAATTCTTGATCGCTCGATTGAGAATCTTCCACGCGTCTTCGACAACCGCACGCAAATACGGCGATGTCTTGAGGCGATCGAGTTCGGCGGGCTTAGCCCAAAGAACCTCGCCAGCCTCCGGTCCGGCCCTTCCTTCGCCCGAAATCCATGTGCCGACAAAGGATAAGACTACGTAATGCTGGCGCAATTCTGAGCCAGTATCGGGGCCGATCATCTCGACATAGCGATTGAAGGCAATGAGCTTGGCTTTGACCCCGACTTCCTCTTCCAGTTCGCGCAAGGCGGCATCTTCGAGGCTCTCGCCCGCCTCGAGCCGGCCGCCGGGAAGCGAAAATGTGTCCGCGGACGGCGGCTTCGTGCGCGTGGCAAGGAGGACCCGGCCCTCGCGGAACACGGCAATGCTCACCCCCAGGATCGGTTGGGGCGGTTCGAAGCGGATCATCGGCGAGCGATCATGGATAGAGACGCTGCTTTTCCCAACTGGCTGCGGGCTCGGCGCGCCAAAATTTTATCCGGTCGTGCAGTCGGAAAGGGCCGTGCGACCAGAATTCGATGGCCAGCGGCCGGATGCGGTAGCCGACCCAATAGGGCGGGCGCGGGACCCCGCCAAGCGCGAATTTCGCGGCATATTTTGCTACCGCTGTCTCGAGCGCCAGGCGGCTTTCGAGCGGCCGCGACTGCCGGCTCGCCCAGGCGCCAAGCCGGCTTTGCAAGGCCCGGGTGTGAAAATAAGCATCGGCCTCAGCCTCGCTCACGCGTTCGACGGGGCCGCGGATGCGCACCTGCCGGTGCAGCGACTTCCAGTAGAAAGCCGCCGCCGCCCGCATGTTGGCGGCAAGTTGTCGCCCTTTGTCGCTTTCAGAATTGCTATAAAAAACAAAGCCATCGGCGTCGAAGGCCTTGAGCAGGACCATTCGGACGTCTGGCATGCCGCTTTCATCCGTGGTAGCCAGAGCCATGGCATTGGGGTCGTCGGGTTCGGCCTTTTCCGCCGCCGCGAGCCAGTCCGAAAAGAGCGCGAGAGGTTCGTCGGCATCGGTGAAGTCATGCACGGTTAATTCATCCAGGATAGGCTTCCTCGGTGCGCCTTGGCGACCGAGGTGAGTGATTGCGGGCTGATCGGCAGGGATTGAGCCATTGCCTTATATAGGAAACGGGTGGGCGCTGAAGAAACCTGTGGGGCGAGCTGCCTTGCTTTGCCTCATGCTCGGCGGCTGTTCGATGTCGCTGCCCATGGCCTCGTTGATGCCGGGTTCGCATGACGACGAGCAGACCGCGTCGATCCCGCCGCCCGAGAAACCGCCGATTGCCGGCCTGAAGGACGAGGATTGGCAACGCGCTAAATTGGCCCTCGCGAGCGCTATGGACTCCGATAGCAACGGCACGGAGGTGCCTTGGGACAATCCCGATTCGGGCGCAAAGGGCTCGTTCGCCGCCATCGGCGAAGCCTACACGACGGATACCGGAACCTGCCGCGGCTTTCGCGCCGACATCGACCACAAAGACGCCGACGGCGATTCTCTACAAGGCACGGCTTGCGCCGACAAATCCGGCGAATGGGTTATCACCGACGTGAAGCCCTGGAACAAAAGCTAGCGACACATCCCGGCAATGCATCCAAGGCAAAGTTTCGCGTTGATCCCCGCGCAGAAGCTATGTAGCTTGCGCGCAGATGGTTCCCTTCGGGGATCAAAAGGGAACATGGTGCGGCTTCGGCCAAAACCATGGCTGCCCCCGCAACTGTAAGCGGCGAGCCGCGCGCCATTAAGCCACTGGGCAACCGGGAAGGCGGCGCAAGGCAAGGACCCGTGAGCCAGGAGACCTGCCATCCTCGTGGTCACGCGCGAAAGCATCGGGCGGGGTGCACCGATGGAAGCTCGAAGTACGCCTTAGGTAGAAGGCGGCCTTCTGGCTTTAGCTCGCGGTGACGTGTCACGTCGCTGCGAGGCTCCATGCTTCCCCTCAGTTCCAAATTCGCGGTGCGCTGGCGCGCGCTCGTGTCCTGCACGGGCCTCATTGCCTTTCTCTCCTCCGCTCCGGCCTTGGCGCAAGTTGCGCCCGATCAGACTCAGCAACTTCCGCAAATCGTCGTGACCCCCACATTGCTGCCGACCCCGGAAAATGAAGTCGCAAGCAGCATCACAATCATCACTGGCGCCGAGATGGAGGCAAAACAAGAGCGCACCGTGCCCGAGGCGTTGCAGGACGTGCCGGGCCTCAATGTCGTGCAGACGGGTGGCCCCGGGGGTACCACCTATGTCTATATGCGCGGCACCAACGCCAACCAAACGAAGGTCTATATCGATGGCATCGACGTCAGCGATCCGAGCGCGGCCGACGGCTCGTTCGATTTTGGCCAGCTGCTGACCTCGGGAATCGAGCGGATCGAGATTTTGCGCGGGCCGCAAAGCGGGCTTTACGGGTCGAGCGCCATCGGCGGCGTCATCAACATCATCACCAAGAGCGGGCAGGGGCCGCCGCATGTCTATGGCACGATCGAAGGCGGCTCTTTCGGCACGTTCAATCAAAATCTCGGAGTCAGCGGCTCTTCATCGCGCTTCACCTATTCCTTCAACTTCGCGCATTTCAGCTCGACCGATACCGATGTGACCCCGGCGAATCTTGTCCCGCCGGGGCGTCCACTCAATCCAGATTCCTATGACAATCGAACTTTTTCATTGAAGCTCGGTGCGCAGCTCACGGACAATTTCGATATCGGGTTCGTCGGCCGCGAGATCGAGTCGACGCTTTATTCCACGAGCGACGATTTCATCGGCCCCGAGGCGATGCAGAGCATCAGCGGCACTCAGCAGCTCTTCACCCGCGCCTTCGGCCATCTCGTGCTGCTGGACGGCAAGTTCGACCAAACGCTTGGCCTGGCCTACACCGAGTACCACCGCAGCTTTCTCGATCCGAATCCTGCATCCGACTACTTCGATCTCTATAACGGCGATCGCATAAAGGTCGACTACCTGGGAAACCTCATCCTTTTGCCCGGCGAAATTGCGTCGATCGGGGCCCAGCATGAGCTGGATGAGCTCGATGACCCTGAGTCACTCGCCTTCGGTGCGCCCAGTCCGGGGTTCTCCGCGGCGGTAACCGATGATGCCGTTTTCGGCGAGCTTCAGTCGAGCATAGGAAAGAGATTCTTCAACAGCGCCAACATTCGTTTCGACCACAACGCCCAGTTCGGCAACGCCGTGACCTATCGCGAAGCGCCCGCCTTCCTCATCACGGAAACCGGCACAAAGCTCAAAGCCAGTCTGGGCACCGGCTTCAACGCGCCGAGCCTCGAAGAGCTTTACGATAGTTTCCCGCCCTTCTTCTTCGCCAATCCCCATCTCCAGCCGGAGACGAGCATTGGCTGGGATGCGGGGTTCGAGCAAAATCTGCTCGACGGGAAGGCCTCATTCGGCGCGACCTATTTCCACAACGACATCCATAACCTCATTGAAATCGTCACCAGTTCGGCTTTCGTCGGCACCTATGCCAACGTCGACCAGGCGACGACAGAGGGGGTCGAAAGCTTCATCAGCGTGCACCCATGGGAGCTGCTGACGCTGCGCGCCGATTACACCTATACGCGCGCCGAGGATGACACTTTGCACGAAGAGCTGATACGCCGGCCGAAGGACAAGGCGAGCGTCAGCGGGATCTGGCAGGTGACGAGCGCGGCGCAATTGAGCGCGACCGTCATCTATGTCGGGCCGTGGGTGGACAACAACAGGGATTTCACCAATCTCGCGCCTCTCCCCGTGCCCGGCTATGTGCTGGTGAATTTTGCCGGCTCCTATGACCTCGGCCACGGCGTCACGGCCTTCGCGCGCCTCGATAACGCGCTCAACGTCCAATATCAGGATCCGCTGGGTTTCGAGCGCCCTGGCCTCGGCGTGTTCGGCGGATTGAAAGTCGCCTTCGATGTGCCTGGCGCCAAATAGAGGGGCGTCGAGAGAGCCAATTCCAACAGGATCGAAACACTGGTAAGACTTCCGCCGGAGAGCCGGCTCGACATGGAGACGATCGTGAAGAGAGAAGCGCAAACCTATTCGATCGATTGGCGCGGCCTGGCTTGGTTGGCGACGCTCGTGGCCTTGAGCATCGGCTTCAGCCGCGCCTTCGCCTGTGCGGTGCCGCTGGCCGCGTTTGCGGCCGTGGGCGCGTTGACGATGAACAGGGCGGTGGCCTTGCTTCTCGTGCTCGCTGTCGTGCTCGCCAACCAATGCGTCGGCCTGACGGCGCTCCATTATCCTCTTGGGCCGGAGACTTTGGCCTGGGGCGCCGCCTTTGCTTTCGTCGGCCTGCTTGGTGTGCTCGCGGCCGAATGGGCCTACCGCAGCAGCGTTCTGGCGCATCCGGTCGTGGCTTATGCAGCGGCCTTCGTGGCCGCCTTTGTGGCCTATGAAGGCGGTCTCTTCCTGATCACGCTTCTTTCTTCGAGCGACTTCACGCCCTATGCGGCGCCGGTCGTTCTGCGGATCTTGGCGATCAATGCGGCGGCCTTCCTTGGGCTTCTCATCGCGGGCAGGATCGCTGCTGCGATCGGGCTCGTCGGCGCGCCGGCCGGCTTTCGCCAACGGACCGTTTGAGGCGGCCCCAATTGTCAGGCTTGCGGTCGGCGCGGGCTCACCCCAAGTTGGATGTGAGATATTCCGCCTGCGCCGCTGCGGGCCGGCGTCTGTTTGGGCTCGACGATGCGTGATCCTTATACGGTTTTGGGCGTTACGAAATCGGCCGACATGGCCGAGATCAAGAAGGCCTATCGCAAGCTTGCGAAGAAATTCCATCCCGATCAGAGCAAGGACCCCAAGGCGAAGGACAAATTCGCCGAGGTGAGCACTGCCTATGAGATTGTCGGGGATGAGAAGAAGCGCGCCGCTTTCGATCGCGGCGAGATCGACGCCGAGGGCAAGCCGCGCTTCCAGGGATTCGAGGGCTTCGGCGCGGGCGGCCCCGGCGGGCCGGGCGGCTTTACGCGCCGCGCGGGACCGGGCGGCTTCGAACATTTCGAGTTCCGCACTGCGCCAGGGGGCGGCGGATTCGACGCGGGCGACATCTTCAGCGATCTGTTTGGCGGCTTGGGCGGCCAACGCCGCGCCGGGCAGAGCCGGCCTTTGCCGCGCGGCGAGGATGTCGCGGCGCAACTCACGGTCTCTCTCAGAGAGGCCGTGCATGGCGGCAAAAGCCGCGTCACGCTCCCGACCGGACGGACGCTTGAGGTCTCGGTACCTGCGGGAGTCGAGGACGGCCAACAGATCCGCCTCAAGGGACAAGGCCACCCTAGCCAGTTCGGCGGCGAGCCGGGCGATGCCATGGTGAGCGTGAAAATTGCCAAGCATCCTTATTTTCGGGTCGATGGGCGCGACCTTCGCCTCGATCTGCCGGTGACGCTCTACGAGGCCGTGCTCGGCGCCAAGGTCAATGTTCCAACCCTCGATGGTCAGGTCGAGCTCAATGTTCCGGCGGGTTCGAACGGCGGCGGGCGCACCTTGCGCCTGCGGGGGAAAGGCCTGCCGAATCCGGGCGCTACCCCTGGCGATCTGCTCGTCACCTTGCGCATCGTGCTGCCGGATGAGAGCGATCCCGAGCTTCTGGAGCTGGCGCGCAAATGGCAAAAGCAAAAGCCTTATGACCCGCGCCAGGACCTGGGTTGAGCCGGGGGCGTCCGACCGGGGGCTCCTGGCCAGCCCGCCGCAGCGACATAGGCTTGGCCAATCGATGAAATCCGGGTTAAACGCAAAGGCAGCCGGCTCGGCCGGCTCTCCTCTTCTTGGCCAGGATCGAGAATGACCCAGCCGGAGCGTTTGCCCGTAGATACCAGCGTTCCAGGGATTTTGGCCGGACGACGCGGCCTCGTCTTTGGGACCGCCAACAACCGCTCGATCGCCTGGGGCATAGCCAAGGCGGCACATGGCGCCGGCGCCAAGCTCGCCTTCACCTACCAGGGTGAGTCGCTCGAGAAGCGTGTCCGGCCGCTCGCGCAAGAGCTTGACGCTCATGTCGTCGGCCATTGCGACGTGACCGATGTCGCGACGATCGATGCCGTCTTCCGCGAAGTCGAAAGGCTCTGGGGCTCGCTCGACTTCGTGGTCCATTGCATCGCCTTCTCCGACCGGGATCAGTTGACGGGGCGCTATGTCGACACGACTGCTGAGAATTTTTGCAATACGCTGCTCGTCTCCTGCTATTCATTCACGGCGATCGCCCAGCGCGCCGAGAAGCTGATGCCGGACGGCGGCGCAATGCTCACGCTCACCTATTACGGCGCCGAGAAATGGATGCCGCATTATAACGTGATGGGCGTCGCCAAGGCGGCGCTCGAAGCGAGCGTGCGCTATCTCGCCGCCGACCTCGGCGAGAAGAATATCCGGGTCAATGCGATCTCCGCCGGCCCGATCAAGACGCTCGCGGCCTCCGGCATCGGCGATTTCCGCTACATCCTAAAATGGAACGAATATAATGCCCCGCTGCGTCGTTCGGTCACGATCGAGGAAGTCGGCGAGAGTGCCGCCTTTCTTCTCTCGCCGCTGGCGCGCAGCATCACCGGCGAGATCATGCATGTGGATGCCGGCTATCACATCGTCGGCATGAAGAATCCGGCGGCGCCCGATCTTTCCGCCCTGGCCAAGGAGTGAGGCGAAGCCCTGTTGGACAGCTTTCTCTCGCTTCGCCAGCGCCCTCGGCACTGAGGGCAACGACCCATGTCCCACAATACGTTCGGCCATCTTTTTCGGGTGACGACCTTCGGCGAAAGCCACGGACCGGCGATCGGCTGCGTGGTCGACGGCTGCCCGCCGGCCATTCCGCTCGAAGAAGAGGACATCCAGCAGTTTCTCGATGAACGCCGGCCCGGCAAGTCGCGCTTCACCAGCCAGCGGCAGGAATCCGACCGGGTCAAGATTCTCTCCGGCGTCTTCCGCGATTCGGAGTCGGGCCGGCAGCTCACGACCGGAACGCCGATCGCGCTCGTGATCGCGAACGAGGACGCGCGCTCGAAGGACTATGACGCGATCAAGGACAAATATCGCCCCGGCCATGCCGATTTCACTTATGAGATGAAATACGGCCTGCGCGATTGGCGCGGCAGCGGACGCGCATCGGCGCGCGAGACCGCGACGCGTGTGGCCGCCGGCGCCATCGCGCGAAAGATCATCCCCGGCGTCAAAGTGCGCGGCGCGCTCGTTGCCGTCGGTTCGCTTTGGATCGACCGGGCGAAATGGGATTGGGAGGAGACCCGGCGCAATTCTTTCTTTTCGCCCGATTCAAAAGCCGCGGTATTGTTCGAGAAGATGCTCGACGAGATCCGCAAGGCCGGCTCTTCGATCGGCGCGGTCATCGAGATCGTCGCGGAAGGCGTGCCGGCCGGCTGGGGCGCGCCGCTCTACGGCAAGCTCGACTCCGAGCTCGCCGCGGCGCTGATGTCGATCAACGCGGTGAAGGGCGTCGAAATCGGCGACGGTTTTGCGGTAGCCGCGCTCTCCGGCGAAGAGAACGCCGACGAGATGCGGAGAAGCGCGGACGGCAAGCCTATCTTCCGCAGCAATCATGCCGGCGGCATACTCGGCGGCATTTCGACCGGCCAGCCGATCGTCGCGCGTTTCGCGGTCAAGCCCACCTCGTCGATCCTGACGCCGCGCCAGACGATCGATCGTTCCGGCGCGGAGACCGAGATCGTCACCAAGGGGCGCCATGATCCTTGCGTCGGCATCAGGGCCGTGCCGATCGGCGAAGCCATGGTCGCCTGCGTGCTCGCCGATCAGTTCCTGCGCCACCGGGCGCAGATCGGATGATGACGGGCGTGCGGTCAGCGGCGCTCATTGCGCCTTCTCGACGACCCCGACGATTGGACCGAGCGGCAGAAGGTCGTCCTCGCGGCCCACGTCCGGTGCATAGAGGCTCGACACCGATCCGTCGAGAAACAGCGCATCGGGGCAGCCCAGCCGGTCGCGAAACAGGGTCGCGAACTCGTAGAAGGTGACCGGCTCCTCGGAAATCGCGAAGATGACGATATGGCCGTCTTTCACGCCGACGCCATTGCGGATCTTTTCGGACGTGCCCGAGGCCTCGATCTTCGGGTGGAGCGCGCCGCCGATGACCAGCATCGGCCCCGATTGGGTCGCATAATCGGGTTTCAGGCCTGCCCTGAGAAAGCGTTCGGTTTCCATGATCCCGGCGGTCTTGGAATCGAAATAGAAGACGCCGTTCGGCTTCATGTGAAAATTGCCCGGGCCGCCGCGAGTGTTGGCCGGGCTCAATTGGTGGCCCCCTTCCACATAAAGGCCCAAGGGGCGAAAATCCTGGCGGAACATGCCGGCGTTCATCGCAAAGGCGAGCGCGTCGCCCTGCGGCTTCAGCGCCTCAGCCACGGCCGAGAAACCGCCATATGGCCTGCCTTCGGCGTCGGACAGGAACAGACGCAACCGCGCCTGCCGAACGTCAAACCTGCAGATCGTATAATGGCGATCGGCCGCGGTGATGGTGCCGCAGGCCCCATTGTCGGCCGGGAGCTGGGCGGAGGCGGCGAAAAGCCCAATGAGGCTCAAGCCAATCCGCAGGAGGGCCAAAGGCTCGATCTTTGCCGGCATTGTGCGGCCACGAATCTCGCTTATCTAACGCTGACCAGTCTAGCACATCGTGGAGCTTTTTCGAATGCGCCGTTCGGTGACCGAAACGATCGAGGCGATTTCGCGCGGCGAGGTCGTGGTCGTCACCGATGACGACGATCGCGAGAACGAGGCCGATCTCATCTGTGCCGCGGCGCTCTGCACGCCCGAAAAGATGGGCTTCATCATCCGCTATTCGAGCGGCATCGTCTGCGCTCCGATTACCGCGGAAGACGCACGGCGGCTGCATCTCCAGCCGATGGTTGCGACCAATGACGCGCCGCTCGGCACCGCCTTCACCGTTTCGGTCGATGCGCGGGATGGGCTGACGACCGGCATATCGGCCGAACAGCGCGCCAGCACCGTGCGCGCCTTGGCGAACGGCGATATGGGGCCAAGCGACTTCGTTCGGCCCGGCCATGTCTTCCCGTTGATCGCCCGCGAGGGCGGGGTGCTCATGCGCTCGGGTCATACCGAGGCGGCGGTCGATCTTTGTCGCCTTGCCGGATTGCCGCCGGTCGGCGTGATCTGCGAACTCGCCAATGACGACGGCAGCGTCATGACCGGGCCGCAGATCGATGCCTTCGCGGAAAAGCACCGGCTGAAACGGGTTTCCGTCGCCGAGCTCATCGCCCACCGGCAGGAACGCGAAAAGCTCGTCGAAAGAGTCAATGTCTTTTCGGTCGAAGGCCCGAGCGGACCGCTCACCGGCTATGCCTATGTCACGCCCTATGATCCGGTGCAGCATTTCGCCTTTGTGCAGGGCGAGATCGGCGATGGACGCAACGTGCCGGCGAGGCTGCACCGAGTCGATATCATCGCCGATGTGATCACCGGCGGCGCGGTGATCCGCAAGACATTCGCGCGATTCAAGCGCGAAGGCCGCGGCGTGTTTGTCTATTTGCGCGACGGCACGGCGGGCGTCCCGGTCAATGTGCCGCGCGCCGAGAAGCCGGATTCACAGGCGCTTCGCACCAGGGAATGGCGCGAGATCGGCGTCGGCGCACAGATCTTGCGGGACCTCGGGATTTCTTCGATACGGCTCCGCACCTCCTCGCCCCTCAAATATATTGGGCTCTCGGGCTTCGGCATAGAGATCGTTGCCTACGAGCCGGTCGACGGCGAGTTCTGACGGGCTGTCAAATCCTTCTGACCCCCGGCTGCGGGAAGACGAGGAAGCGGCGCAGCAGAAAATTGCCGATGAAACCGGAAGCGGCAGCGATGACTTTGCTGAACGTCGGCGCGGCGCCTGCCGCGACACAGCCGAGCGTCAAGCCGTAATCGACGAGCCCCATCAGGAAAACACTGCCGAGATAGGCAATGACTTCGCCAAGCGTGTTCCAGCGCGCTTTGTGATGAAAAAGCACGGCGATGCACAGAAAGTAATTGAGCGCGGCCGATAGTGCGAACGCGACCGGCGTCGCAATCCTTATGCTCGTTCCGGCATGAAAAAGAATGCTGAAAATGGCGACGTTGACGACGGCACAAACGGAGCCGATGACGAAATATATCGAGAGCTGCATCGGCAGAGGGGCGGAAGGCGCACTATAGTGCAAGATGCAGTAGAGCGCGTGGATGCCGTCCTTCCAGCCGATTTTTTTCCCTTCCTCCGCGGTGCGGGGCGTGTAGCTTATGGCGCATTCATAGACGCGGCAGCGGGTCTGCGCGACTTTCGCCGTCACCTCCGGCTCGAACCCGAAGCGGTCTTCCTTCAGGTCGATGGCTTGGACGATTTCCCGCCGAAAGAGCTTGTAGCCGGTTTCCATGTCGGTGATGTCGAGATTGGTGAATAGATTTGACACGGATGTCAGAGTCTTATTCATCCATGTGTGCCAATAATAAAGCACCCGTCGCGCCTCCGTCCGCAGGTAGCGAGACCCGAACACGACATCTGCCTTGTCATCCAAAATGGGCTGAAGGAGAATATGGAACTCTTTTGGGTCGTACTCCATGTCGGCGTCCTGGATGCCGACAAAATCGCCGGTCGCATGCGCGAAGCCGGTTCGAAGCGCCGCCCCTTTGCCGCGATTTTTGACGTGGTGCAGGACGTTGATTTCGGGATGATGGTTGGCGAGTTTGCGGGCGATCGCGAGGCTCTCGTCGTTTGAACTATCATCGACGATGATGATCTCGAGATTTAGCTCGGGTGTGGCGATGGCGAGAACCCGCTTGACGCAGGAACCAGAGTTCTTTCTTCGTTATAGCAAGGTATAATCAGCGAAAGCGTTTTCGGACCGCTCATCCTTGGCCTTTTCCTTGCATCACTGTGGCAGCAGCTCGCGACCATCAAGAGCAATTTTATCGGAACTGGCAACTGGTCGCCATCTCGACGATAGAAAACTCGCGGGCGAGCGCCACGGCCCTGTCCTCAGCAACCGGCACCAAGCCGTAATATTTGGCGGACGGCAGTTTATTTGCGGGTCAACACCGACCACAGGCCCACACGGCTCCATTTCAGGCTAGCGTTCGGATAAGGTGTGCAAAAAGGCGGAGATGCCCAGCACCGATCACCCGCAATCGGACTATAATAAACAAAACCGCTGGCAGAGCGATGCTCGATCACCGCGGCGGTCTCTACCGTCGGTCGATCTGTTGAGAGGAGGACTGTCGATCCAGCCCTTATGGTTTCGGCCAGCGCAATAGCTAAAAGGAGCCCAGAAGTCGCTGCCGCTGCGGGTAATTGCAGTGCCTTTGGCTGATCGAGGCGCATGCACTTCACCGGAAGCATCAGGGCGAGCAACATTGCTGGCTGCGCAATCAGAAAGCCATAGCCAAAACGAGGATCAGGAGCTACCAGAAACCAATAGGCGATGCCTCCGATTGCGGCGCCTTGGAGACCTATCACCCAGTGTCTTTTTCCGATGTCGATTGTCTCGATCCCGAGGCAAATTGCGCCATGCCCAATTAGCCGCGTGAGTCCGCTTAGCGCATTTAGCCCGTAAACCGCGCCAATAAGAACCATCAACGGGCGGCGGGATATATTTTCACACCACTTCGGCAGCCAACGCCAATCCGCCAAGACAATCGAGGGCTCGACGTTCGGAAGACGAGCCCAGGATTTGATCCAGGCAGCGTCGGAATCCGCCACATGGGCCGCTACTGTCCAGGGGAGCCAATCGATGCAAGTCATGGAGACTGGATAGAGGAGACAGCCGGATAGGCCGATGCCGTGCAACAACCAAAGTAGAAAAATGAAGCTCGCCGCGGCGGCTCCCACAAATATGGCGCGAATTGTTCCGTGGTTTTCGAGATAGAGCGCGGTTGCGACGACGCTCACCGCCAAAAATATCGGTGCTTGCGATAGCTTGAACGCCGTCGCTAAAGCGCCCATCGTGAACATCAGGAAGAGGTCGAAAGTTTTACGGTCCGTCGCCTCCCGCGCCGATGCGATCGCGCGGAATCCCAGAGAAAAAACATAAAGGGTCAGGAGAGCGGCCGGCCAATCGCTCGAGGGGCTGCCAAGGTTGTCGCCATAACTAATCACCATTCCGAAGAAGATCAAAAGCAACATTGCGGAGGAGAATATTGCTACCGGCAGGGGCGTACCCGGGCGGAAATCCCGCCAAAGGTGCTGCCAAATCGCCTCGATCCCAAAGATGGTGATGACGCCGTTGAGTAAACCGGCAGTCCTCAAACCCCACACTGGAAGGGTGAACATTTCCGCGAAGACGAGCCACAAAGAGTTGTAACCAAACCGCATATGCAGATTTGCCGCTCCAAGGATCAACGGCGATCGTTCGGCGAGCACGATTGTCTGGAGGTAATAGAGACCTAAATCGTAATGGCCGAAGTTCATGCGATAAGTTACCAGTGATACATGCACGAGCAGGGCTAAGACGAGAGCAGCAGAAATCGCTGTCGGAACGGCATAACGAAGCGCCTCGAGTATTCTTGCCCGCATGACGACCGCAGCGATGATCCCGAGTCCGACTGCAATGATGCCGACAAAAGCATCGAGCGCAACGAGCCAATTGAGCGTGGCGCCCGCTGTCGCGATCACCGCAATGCCAAGAAGACCGAGTTCTCCGAAAGTTGCTTTGGCACGGAGATCCGATGCGAGCAAAGGTTCGAGAAAACGACAAAAGAATGCGCCGAAACCCACGAGCGCAAAGGTCAGACAGGCAGTGACACCGGCAATCAGAAGCATCTTCTTGCTTTTCCGGCCTCTCGCCGAGCGGGGTCGATATTCTCGGTCGGGTGATCCTCTCTAGCCTTCTGCGAGATCCGAGCCAAGAGTTGGCGGGCGCGGATTGCCCATACTGCCGCAAGCACAAGCAGGATGCTGCTCAACACTGTCAGCACCAAACTGTCACCCTGAACCGCAGCCTGTCTGACAGGATATGGAGCAGCTCCCCATTTCACCTTGGTGAACGCGATCCGGTCTATCGTTTCTTCGCAATCAAGAGCAAATTCTTACCGAACGGCACCGAGAAAAGTCGTTCCAGAACGCGCGAAACGGGCACGCAAATAGAGTCGTTAATTCGAACCAGCAGCGGGATTGAAGGAGGTGAATCCCGGCGGCGGTCGGACGCGCCGACAGCGGGAAAATCTTCTGGACCAGGTCTAACGGCAATCCTGCGAGTTGACGAAGATTGTTCGCCGCATCATGTGAGACGGACTCTTGAAGCGGTTCCTTTCGGGCTCTTTGCCAAGCTTCAAAGGCAAGATATTGCGCCGCCGCCATGCCGCAACTCGGCTGCAACGCATAAGCCGGGACAAAATTGCCGGAAAATCCATTGACCGTCGGCCAGCCGAGCCGTTGGCAGCATGATCGAAATCTTCTGCCAATCGCGATGCAGGCCGTAGAGGCGGGCGACCTGCACATATTCGAAGAGAAGCCAGCCAGTGGCGACGAGAGCCGCGGCGAAGGCCAGCAGAAGCGCGATATCGCCGGCGCGGGGCGAAGCGGCGCGCCGCCGGAGATCGCCGAGGAGGCGGCCGGTCCATCGCCGGCCCGACCCGCGCCCTTCAAAAATGAGGAACGCCGCGGCAAACCCCAGCATGAGAAAGCCGAGGAATGTGCCGAGATAGATGCCGATCAGAATTTGAACCAAGAGCCAGAGGGCAGCGGCAACAAGAGCGGCGGCGGAGCCGACATGCAGGCTGCGCCACAGATAGAGCATCGCGAGCGGCACGCCGCAGCGATAGACCAGCTGCGCGCGAGCGAACTGCGCCAGGCTCGGTAGACCGAATGCGAAGATAGCCGCGGCGACCGCAGCCGGCAGCGGCTTTAGCCCGAATTGCACCAGAGCGTAATAGGCGGCGACATAGGTCGTCAGGCAGCCAATGAAGAACCAGAGGGAGAAGGCGTTGAGCTCGGCGAAGCCGAGATCGCGAAACAATATGTAAACGACCGCCGAGCCGACATGCGTGTCGCTGAAGAACAACGTGTCCGGAAACGGGTAGAAAATGCCGGGCGAGGCAAAGTCTTGGATATGCCCGGTCACGAACTGGTAGACATGTTCGAGTACGAAAATGTTGAAGCGCGTGTCGCCGAGATCGCCGGGCGCATGGCCGGCCAGCATGAACGGGCCCAAAATGATCGCGCTGAGCAAGAGGCCGAGGCTCACCGGCACGAACAAGCCTGAGCGCAAGGACGGCGTCGCCATGGCTACCGGGTTCGCGTCGGTCTCTGTGCCCTCGATCCGTTGCATTATCTCAGCCAGTCGGCCGCCCCATCAGCGTCAGCACATGCGCCGCGGCCGAGGCCGCAAGACCCTCGAGATCATAGCCGCCTTCGAGCACCGAAACGATGCGGCCGTCGCAATGGGCGAGCGCGACATCGATCAGCTTGCCGGTGATCCAGGCAAAATCATTCTCGGTGAGGTTCAGATTGGCGAGCGGGTCGCGGTAATGCGCGTCGAATCCGGCAGAGATGATGACGAGGTCGGGAGAAAATTCCGCAATGCGCGGCAAAATGACGGTTTCGACCGCCTCTTTGAACAGCCGGCCGTCGGTGCCGGCCGAGAGCGGCGCATTGACGATCGTGTCATAGGCCCCGTTCTCGCGCTGCGCGCCCGTGCCTGGAAAGAGCGGCATCTCATGCGTCGAGCAATAGAGGACGGTGGGATCCGACCAGAAGATCGCCTGCGTGCCATTGCCGTGGTGGGCGTCGAAATCCATGATCGCAACGCGCTCCGCCGCGTGGGCCGCCTGCGCGTGGCGGGCGGCGATGGCGGCCGTGTTGATGAGGCAGAAGCCCATCGGCCTCGCCGCTTCGGCGTGATGGCCGGGCGGGCGCGCCGCGAGGAAAGCGTTGTCGGCCTCGCCGCGCATGACCTTATCGACCGCAAGGACTGCGCCTCCCACCGCATGCAGGACGGCATCGAGCGTGCCGGGGCTGATCGAAGTGTCCGCATCGAGGGCGACGCGCCCATCCGCGGGCATGGCTGATTCGAGTTTCGCCAAATATTCCGCCGAATGGACGCGCAAGATCGCTTTCCGATCGCCGCGCGGCGCCGCGAGTCTTTCGAGCGGCTGGAAAGCTTCGCCGGACAGGGCGGTTTCGATCGCCCGAATCCGCCCCGCTTGGTCAGGATGGCCAGGCCCGGCGTCATGGCCGAGGCTGGCGGGATGGCCGAGGAGGAGACTTGCCACTCTGATCACCAGAAAATGAAGATAGGGACGGCGCCCAGGGGGTCGATTGGTGGGCTGCCCGATCTCACTCGGGCGGTCAACAAGGCCCCCTGCGGCCAAGCTGTTTCATTTGCGCCACAGGTTTCCGTCTTCTCGCTTCGGAGGCGTTTTCTGCCGCACGAGAGGATGGCAAGACAAAGGCTGATGCGTTATTTCGATTCCCAAGCGTGGGGAAATTGAGATGAGATTGCAAACGATCACTTGGGCATTGCCGTTCTTAGCGCTGTCATTTGCCGGATGCGTGCCGGACGGCGGCGTCACCACCCCCGATCCCAGCATATCGGCACGGGATCAGGAATATTTGGCGCTGGCGCCGCAAGCCGACATTCCGTCGGAATACCATCGCTACATGGTCGCGGATCCGACCGGCGAGAAGCCTGGCACCATCGTCGTCGATACCAAGCACATGTTCCTCTACTACGTGCTGCCCGGCAAAAAGGCGATCCGCTACGGCATCGCCGCAGGCTCTGAGGCTGCCGGGTGGACCGGAGTTGCGAGCGTCGGACGCAAGGAGGAATGGCCGCATTGGATGCCGCCTTCCGACATGCTCCAGCGCTGGCCGCATTTGCAGCCGACGGCGGATGCGGGCGGTTTGCCCGGCGGCCCGGAAAACCCGCTCGGCGCGCGGGCGCTCTATCTCTTCCAGGGCGATAAAGACACGCTCTATCGCATCCACGGCACGAACGAGCCGGATAAGATCGGCCAGGCCGTTTCGTCCGGATGCATAAGGATGTCGAACATCGACGCCATCGATCTCTACAATCGCGTCAAGGTCGGCACCCGGGTCGTGGTGGAATAAGCGCGAGTTTACGGCAAGCCAGGCGCCCGTATCGAGAGATGCGGGCGTTTGCATGAGTCGTGGCGTCTGAGACTCACACAGTCGCCACGCCGCCGCCGCCGATCGTCACGCTCACGAGCTCCGGCGGCCGCATGAAACGCACCGGCACGATCGACGTGCCAAGACCCGCCGAAATGATCATCTGGCGGCCGCCTTCTTCGATATGGCCATAAAAATACGGCGTGCCGAACTCGGTCTCGGCATAGGCGGCGGTGATGAAGGGCAGGTTTATCTGTCCGCCATGCGTATGGCCGCAGAGCGTGAGCGACACTCGCTTGGGCACACGGCGGAAAATGAAGGGCTCGTGCGCCAGCAGCACGACGGGGGAGTCGTCCGTCACACTCGCGAGTGTTCCGCTGAGATCGTCGATGCCCCTGAAGCTGCGCGGTCCGATCCTGTGGGCCAATTGATCGCCGAGCCCAACCACCCAGAAGGGATGACCGTTGTTGGCGACCCGCACGGCGTCATTCTCGAGCACCGCGATGTTGGCGTGGCGCAGCGCCCTGCGGACGCTCTCGCCGCCGTCGCTGGGCATTCCCGGCAGCGCGCCATGCCACCAGTCGTGATTGCCGAGGATGGCATAGGCGCCGAGCGGCGCGTTCAGGATCGACAGGGCTTCGCCCCATTGCTCGGGATAGACCGCTGCGGTCACATACCTATGGCCGGCATTGAAATCGCCAAGCAGAAAGACGATGTCGGGGTTCAGCCGATTGGCAAGTTCGGCGATGTGACGGACGCGCGAGGCCGACATCAAGGGTTCACAAGCGTGGATATCGGCGATGACGGCGGCCTTCACGTTCAGCCCGTCCGGCCATTGCGGAAGCCTGACGTCATAGGACGCGACGTCGAGACAAAACCCGGGCTCGATCGCGAGCGGATAGGAGGCAAGGCCCGTCGACCCCAGAACGAGGCCGCCGGCGCCCTGCATGAAATGCCGGCGTGTCAGCAGGGTCATGAGTTTTGGGGTTCCAAAATCGGCGGCACGAAAGGCTGATCCTCGCTGCGCTAGCATGTCCCGCCACAGGCGGGCAGAATCAAGGCGTTAAGGCGTCACAACGGCCTCCGCCTCGATCCCGAAGACGTGAACGCGGGCGAGGCCGGCCGTGCCGTCTGCCCTTTGGTCAGGGCAGGATCGGGCCCTGCGGTAAACAGAATGTTGTGATTTTAGTAAACGGAGCGAGGCCGGCCGCCGCGCTCACGCTGGCAGCCGGCGATCTTGCGGCTTTGGCTGCCAATTGGCGCTCGCTGCCGCATCCAAGCGCCATTTGCGTCCGCTGCGCTGGGCTCGTAAATCTGCTGGGCCGATGACCCTCGCTTGCAGCTCGACATGCGCCGTATCATCATTGAAGAACCTTATTCGGACAGCGCCTTATGGAGCCGCCGCCTCGCCTTGTTTGCCGCGGCGGTGGTCGGCATCGGCCTCATTCTGGCGCGCCTTGGGCTCGATCCGACCGCCGTGCTCGCGGTCATCGGATCGGCGATCGTCATTGCCTGTCTGGCGATGCTCTGCGCCGGCGCGGCGACGGTTGCGATCTGGCGCACCGGCCGCAAGGGCGTGGGCATCCTGATGACCGGGTCCATCATTGCCCTTCTGCTTTTGGCCTATCCGACGTTTCTTGCCATTCAGGCCGTTCGCCTGCCGGTGCTGAACGATATCTCGACCGATCTCGACGACCCGCCGACTTTCTCGCTCTCCCGCAAAGCCTTGGCGGCGCGCGGCGGCCTTGTGCCGCCGTCCTTTCCCGTGCGCGATCGCCAGCTTCAGGCCGAGGCCTATCCGGATGTGCAGCCGATCCTGCTCGATCTTGACGGCGATGAGGCCTACGACACGGTACTCAGCGCGGCCGCGGCGCGCCATTGGACGATCATTGACGCAATACCGCCAGGCGGCCGGCTTGGCCTCGGCCATGTCGATGCGATCGACCACGGCATGGTCTTCGGCTTTGCCGACGACATCGCCATTCGCATCCGCCCGCTCGCCGGACAGACGCGCATCGACATCCGGTCGGTTTCGCGCGTCGGGAAGCACGATTTCGGCGCAAATGCGCGCCGTATCGAGGCCTTTGCCGACGAGTTGAAGACGGAAGCCGACGTCGATTCGAAGTAGGCGCCATACGGTCTGGCAGCGCTAGGCCAATAGATCCGCCAAGGCCTCGAAGGCCGCGGCATTGCCGGCGCCAGCGCGCGTCAGCGTGATGATCGGCACCTCATCGCAAAAATTCGCCAGGCTGGCACGGGTTGCCGCGATCGGGACGGGCGAATCCCGCGTTTCGTCGAGAACCAGGCTTGCGATTTCGAGGCCGCGATGTGTCGCGACATCGAAGGCGGTGAGCGCATGGCTCAGGCTTCCGAGATAAGTTCCGGCGACGAGAACGAGCGGAATTCGCAGCGCCTCGATGAGATCGAGCACCGTCGATTGTGCATCGAAGGGCACCATCAGGCCGCCGATCCCTTCAATCACGAGGACATCCCCGGCTGCCTCGATCGCCGCGCGGCAGAAGGCGACGAGCGCGGTGAAATCGATCGGCTTGCCCTCCCGCGCCGCCGCCATGTCGGGCGATAACGGGGCCGCGAAGCGCCAGGGCGCGATTTCGGCAATGGCGACTTCGCTCGGTTCGCGACCCAACGCGCCGAGAAGCAGGGCGGGGTCGCTCATCGCGCTCGCATCGGGATCGAAGCCGCTGACCACGGGTTTCAACGCGGCAACGCTGCGGCCGCGCCGGCGTAGCGCGCGGATGAGCCCGGCGGCGACGAAAGTCTTGCCGATCTCCGTTCCGGTCGCGGTGATGAAGATGGCGGCCAATGGCTGATCCAAGTCAGCTGCCGGGTTCGAGCGTGGCCGGCAGCGCGTTTCGAAAAGAAAGACGGGCTGCGACGATGTCGGCGAGCCGCGCCACATGTTCATCCGCATGTTCGGCGCAAAAGGCAAAGCGCAGCCGCGCCGTGCCGGGCGGCACCGTCGGCGGCCGGATGGCGACGACGAGGAAGCCTTCGTCCTCGAGCATATGCGAAGCCTTGACTGCGGCTTCCGATCCGCCGAGCAGCAACGGCACGATCGGGCTCTGTGCTTCGGGCAGGCCGAGGCGACAAGTGAAATCGCGCGCCTTGGCGAGCGGTCGCTCGGTCAAGCCGGGATCGGCTGCGATAATGTCGAGCGCGGCGATCGCGGCGGCGGCATTGGCAGGCGGCAGGCCGGTCGAATAGATCAGCGTGCGTGCGCGCGATTGCATCAGATCGATGACCGGCCGCGAGGCGCAGAGATAGCCGCCGTAAGAGCCGAGCGCCTTCGACAAAGTGCCCATTTGCAAGGGCACATCGGCCTTGCGGGCATCGAGAGACGCCGAACCGCGGCCTTGCGCCAGCACGCCGAGCCCGTGCGCGTCGTCGGTCATGAGCCATGTGTCGGTCTCGGCGCAGAGCAGGGCGAGCTCGGCAACCGGAGCCAAATCGCCGTCCATCGAAAAGACGCCGTCGGTGACAAGCAGCGCGTGCCGCGAGCAACCGCGTTCAGCGGCGAGAATGGCGCGCGCGTCTTCGACGTCGTTGTGACGGAAGACGCGGCATTCCGCCGACGACAAACGCGCGCCGGCGAAAAGGCAGGCATGCGCGAGCTGATCGACGAGAATGAGATCGCCGCCGCCGACGAGCGCCGGAATGATGCCGAGATTGGCGAGGTAGCCGGAGCCGAAGACGCAAGCCGCCTCGGCGGCCTTCAGCTTTGCAAGCCGCGTTTCGAGTTCGGCAAAGAGCGGATGATTGCCGGTGACGAGGCGGGAGGCGCCGGCGCCGGCGCCAAAAGCGCGGAGCGCGGCAATCGCCGCCTCTTTGACTTTCGGATGGCGCGAGAGACCGAGATAATCATTGCAGGAGAAGGAGACGAGCCGGCGTCCGCCGCGGATGACGACCGGGCCATCCTCGGCGTCCGCGGGACGGCAGGTCGCAACCAGGCCGCGCCGCAGCGCGGCTTCCTCCAATTGCGCAAGCTTGCCGCGCGCGAATGCGTCGAGAGTGTTCAAGGCCCCACTTTCATTTGGCTTTTGCGAGGTGTAGCGGTGGCATTGCGTTCTGGCAACAAGGTGCGCGTCGAGATCATGGGCGAGGCTGACTGGCAGGAGGCTTGGCGCGAGCACATCTGGCTGCCCTACAGCCAGATGAAAACCGCTGCGCCACCGCTGCCAGTCGTCGCAACCGAAGGCACGCGGATCAGATTGGCCGACGGGCGTGAACTCGTCGACGGAATTGCGAGCTGGTGGACGGCCTGCCATGGCTATAATCATCCGCATATCCGCCATGCCGTTGCGCGCCAACTCAAGGCCATGCCGCATGTGATGTTCGGCGGCCTCGTGCACGAACCGGCGGTACGGCTTGCAACCCGGCTCGCCGCGCTCCTGCCGGGCGATCTCGAGCGCGTGTTCTTCTCCGACAGCGGCTCGGTCGCGGTCGAAGTCGCGCTCAAAATGGCGGCGCAATTCTGGCTCAACCAGGGCGTTGCCGGGCGCAGCAAATTTCTCGCTTTCAAGGGCGCCTATCACGGCGACACATTCGCGACCATGGCGGTCTGCGATCCGCACGAAGGCATGCATAAGCGCTTCGCCGGCCTGTTGGCGCAAAACATCGTCGCCGATCTGCCGCGCGACGCGGAAAGCGCGGCGCAATTCGCGGCGCTGGTCAAGCGCCATGCGAAGGAGCTTGCGGCGATCATCGTCGAGCCGCTGGTGCAGGGAGCGGGCGGCATGATCTTTCACGCGCCGGAGGTGCTCGGCGCGATCCGCGCCGCGGCCGATCGCCACGACATTCTGCTGATCTTCGACGAGGTCTTTACGGGATTCGGGCGCACCGGAGCGATGTTCGCCTGCGCGGAGGCCGGCGTCTTGCCCGACATCGTCTGTCTGTCGAAGGCGCTGACGGGCGGTACGATGGCGCTCGCCGCGACCGTTGCGCGCCGGCACGTGTTCGAGGCTTTCTGGTCGGATGATCCGGATCAGGCGCTGATGCACGGGCCGACCTATATGGCGAACGCACTTGCCTGCGCGGCGGCGAATGCCTCGCTCGATCTTTTCGAGGCCGAGCCGCGCCTCGGTCAGGTCGCCGCGATCGAAGCCGGGCTGAAGGCCGGGCTCGAACCCTGTCGCGCGTTGCATAATGTGAAAGACGTGCGCGTGAAGGGCGCGATCGGCGTGGTCGAACTCGAGGCGATCGCGGATTTGGACGCGATGCGGCGCCGATTCACCGAGCTTGGCGTTTTCGTCCGCCCGTTCGGCCGGATCGTCTATTTGACGCCGGCCTTCACGATCGAGGCGGAAGATTTGAAGCTGTTGACCGGTGCGGTCCTGAACGTTTCGGCGGGGCGGAAAGGATGAGCACCACCGCGATTATCCGGCTAGCCGCGTTCCTCGCGCTTGCGCGTTGCGGCGGCTTTCGCGGCAGCCTCGTTGAGTTCGCCGCGCTCGCGCTTGGTCTCGACGGCCTTCGCCGCGGCTTCTTTGCGGTGCAGTTGCGGATGAACGCCGAGCGCGTGCCATGACGTCTCCGAAAGGTCGACGTTGTAGTGCTTTGCAGCTTTCTCGATGTTGGCGAAGGCCAAAGCACGATCGGCATCGGAGACGCCGATGACTTGATCGAATCGGGCGACGGCATTGCGCACGTGCTGGGCATCGGTCAGCGGCTCTTTGCGTTGTCTCGGAAAGGCAAAAACGGTCTCCGGCAAGTCGCTTTGCTCCGTGAGCCGCCCATGTACCTCGTGAGGTTTCCAGGTCGTTTCCACTGTCAAACTCCTTCTTAAGGCTCACTGGTAACGCGCAGGCGTCACTTACGGTTCCCGCCGCCGGCCGCGGGCACGGGAAGCGTCGCCCGATCGTCAGCGGCTGGCCTCCGCCAGTGTTTTGACGACGCTTCGCCCCGCAATCGCTATCATGACGGCTGCCAAGCCCGATGTGATCAGGCTGACGCCGACGAGAATGCCCAGCGTCCAAAGGGCAGTCCCGGGCCACCCGGAAATAATAATCGCGGCCAGGATCAGATCAGCCACACCGCTCGCCAACATCCATCCCCACGAGTCGGGAATCGCTTTGCGATAGCTGATGGAGGCCGCGATCTGGAAGATGCCTTCGACGATGAAGAAGGCGGTAAGCACGATGGTAAGCGACGCTGCGCCTGCGACCGGGTGCCAGAGCAGCAAGACACCGGCGATCAACGAAAGCGCCGCCGTCAGCAATGTCCACAGAAAAGCCGGTGTATCCTCCGCCGCAAAGAGAGCGACAAGTCCGACGATTCCGCTGATCAGGAATAGCCAGCCGATGTAGATATCTACGGCGAAGGTCGCTATCACGGGCCAGACAATGGCGACGACGCCGAGGATGATCATGGCCACGCCTTGGAACAGGAATAGGTGCCAATGAACACGCAACGCGTCCCTGATTGAACGCTGCATGTCGGTGAGAGGGGGATTGAGAGAACTCATGGGGATTCCTCCAAATGTTCTTTGCTTTGATCGCGGTGGGGGGCATCCGCGTCGCAAAGGCTTTGACAGATGCGCTGGTCGCCCCCGCGGTTCATGCGGGAAACGGAAAGGCCGCTCCCCACATGACGCAGATTAATCGCGAGAAGAAACACTCACCGAGCGTGCTGTGCCAGCTTCGAGGCCTCAATGTCGCAATGAGCGAGCCATGCTTCGAGCTCGGCCTTCACGGCCTTGTCGACTGCTGACGAAGCGACGACCGACATGCCCTTGGCGTAAGCGTCGGCCAGATCGGCATGCGCCTGCAAACTCTTCGCATCGCCCTTGGCCTTCCATTCGGCGATCTTTTTCTTTGCCTCAGCGTTCTGCGTTTTGGCCCATTCATTCGCTTTGGTTTTTGCTGCCTCGACGGCGGCGGCGCCCTGATCGATTTTTTTTTGAACTAAATCTAGATGCTGATGAATTGCGCGCTCCGCCTCATCCACCTTTCCTCCGGTTTTGGCCTTGAGCGCTTGGATCTTCTCGTCGATCATGCTCATGTCGGCGCGAAGGTCGTCGCGCAATTTCTCTAGGTGTGCGCCCATGGAAAACTCCTGTGGTTCAGTACATCTCACGATGGCAGCGAGGTGTGTATTCGAACCGGAAAGCAATGATCTGGTCAGCATATTTCAAGGTATTTTAAGAAAACAATTTTCCCGAGTTCGATTGCCTCGCAGAACCAAATTTTATTCCAAGCCGCTAAGTCCGCTTTGACCCAGATCAATCGGTGATTGTCCGCGCCGCCGAGCTTCTTTGTCAAGAGCTTTGCAAATGGCCACTACTGATAGCCCAATAGATGATGCTATTCGCAACGTGCTGCTACGGCGCGCGCGCCGTTCCTTGAGCTCTCGCCAAGCTTCCGCTAAGATTGCGTAGGCACTCCCCGGAGTGAAAGAAGACATGTTCCCAATCAGGGATAAATCGCGACGCCTTTTAGGGTTTCCCATCATCACCGCGTCGATCATCGCGGTCAACGGGCTCGTCTTCATTCTCGAACTGATGGGCGGCGACGCTTTTGTGCTCAAATGGTCGCTTGTCCCCGCCAATATCGTCGCTGGGCATCACTTGATCACGATTCTGACGGCCATGTTCATGCACGCGAGCTGGTCGCACATTCTCGGCAACATGATATTCCTTTTGGCGTTCGGCCCCGAGGTCGAAAACTCGATGGGCCCGTGGCGCTACTTGGCATTCTACCTTGCCGGCGGAGTAATTGCGATGCTTGCGCAAGTCGCAGCCGATCCAGGGTCGACGGTTCCAAATTTGGGCGCGAGCGGAGCCATCGCCGCTGTCATGGGCGCGTTTCTGGTTACCTACCCGCGCGATAAAATTCGCACAGTTTTGCTCATTGGCTGGTTCGTCGACATCACGTTCATACCGGCCGCGCTGCTGATCGGGTTTTGGTTTCTCACCCAGCTTGTCAGTTTTGGCGTCGTCGCGAACAACGTGCAGTCGGGTGGCGTGGCTTATGTGGCGCACATTGCCGGCATGATCTTTGGGGCCGTCACCGCACGTCTCTTCGAGAACCCACGCCGGCTCGCGGAACAACAAAGCGAAGACTGATCGTTCATTCTGGAAGCGGGCTACGGTGCACCGATGATTCCCGGCAGGCCCCCACGCCGGCCGATGCGCCGCAATTGTCGCAAAGGCGACATAAATGTCACTAACGGCTAGACCCTTGCCAAAAACGGCTTTCGGTCACATATAGGCTGATCGCTTTTGGACTGATCTCTGAACCGCTTCGTCTGGCCTGCCGACGCACGTTTCAGCTTCTTCTGCCAAATTCGACTGAAACGGGCGTGTCGCATTTTGCGATCGCCTTCGTGCATACGGCCATGAAAGGGCACAGCATGCAAAGTGGAACTGTTAAATTCTTCAACGAACAAAAGGGCTATGGGTTTATCGCGCCGGACAACGGCGGCAAGGACGTCTTTGTCCATGTGAGCGCGGTCGAGCGCTCCGGGCTGCGCAGCCTCGTTGAGGGCCAGAAAGTTTCGTTCGACGTCGAGACGGACCGTCGTTCTGGAAAACTCGCCGCCGTCAATCTTCAGGCAGCCTGAGTTCGGATTCTGCTTTAGAGATCGTCGAGGCCGCCGTTCGCGAGAACGGCGGCCTTATGTTAACCGGGAGGCGAGGGCCGGATTGCTTGGCTTCGCTCGCAAGGACTAATGAAAATTCCGGCCCTTCGGCAGAACTTGACCGACATCCTCGCGCGGGTCGGTGGCGGTCCGTGCCGTTTTCGCATCGAAAAGGTCGGGCTCCTTCTCGCGCGCAAACTGGCGTGCGCCGCGTGTTCGTTTGACTTCATCGGCGCGAGCGTCTGAAATCTCGCCTGGGCGCGACAAGAGGCCGAGCAGCGGCGTCAAGTCCTCGGCGCGGTCGACGACCACATGGATGACGCCGGATTCGGATTGCAGTTTGCCGCTGATGACGATGAACCGGGCGGCGATCACGATCGGCCGCAGCATCTCGAAAATTTTCGGCCAGACGATCGCATTGGCGACACCGGTTTCGTCCTCCAATGTGAGGAAGATCACGCCGCTCGCCGAGCCCGGCCGCTGGCGGACAAGGACCAACCCGGCGGTGCTGACACGCCGGCCGGAGGGTATCTTCGCCAGCTCTTCGGTGCGCAAGATCGAATTCTCCGCGAGCCGGTGGCGCAGTAGCGCGACCGGATGAGCCTTGAGCGACAGCGACAGGTGGCGATAATCTTCGACCACATGTTCGCCGAGCGACATCGGCGGCAGATGCGCCTCGGGCTCGATTGCGCGGAAGCTTAAATCCCTCAAGAGGGGCAGATCGTCCTTGTCGCCGGCGCGGTTCAAGCCGCGCACCGCCCAGAGCGCGTCGCGCCGATCGAGACCGAGCGAGCGAAAGGCATCGGCTTCGGCGAGCGCCGCGAGCAGGCTCGGGGAAAGAGAGGTGCGCAGCCAAAGATCGCGCACCGAGTCATAGCCCTTGCCGCGTTTGCCGACGAGTTCGCCCATGTCCTTCTCGGCGATGCCCTGGATCTGCCGGAACCCGAGTCTCACCTTATGGGTCGCGCGAATATCACCCTGCATCGCGGCATGGCGGGGATGAACGGGCAACAGCCCGCTCCATGTCGGAGAGGGTGGCTGCGAAGCAGGCGGGCGAGGGGTTACGCTCTCGCACATCCTTGCATCCGAGTGTAACCCCTCACCCCGGCGCTCCGGGCCGACCCTCTCCCACGGGGAGAGGGTGCAATCCCACTCCGAGAAATTCACATCGACCTCTTCCACAACGAGCCCATGTTCGCGCGCATCGCGGACGATCTGCGCCGGCGCATAGAAGCCCATCGGCTGCGCGTTCAACAAGGAACAAGCGAAGACATCCGGGTAACGGCATTTCACCCAAGCGGAGGCATAGACAAGCAGCGCGAAAGAGGCGGCGTGGCTTTCGGGAAAGCCATAGTTGCCAAAGCCTTCGATCTGCTTGAAGCAGCGTTCGGCGAAATCGCGCGTGTAGCCGCGGCTAACCATTCCCTCGATCATCTTGTCGCGAAATTTGGCGATCGTGCCGGTCCGTTTGAACGTCGCCATGGCGCGGCGCAGCTTGTCCGCCTCGGCCGGCGTGAAGCCGGCGGCGACAATGGCGATCTTCATCGCCTGTTCCTGAAACAAAGGCACGCCGAGCGTCTTGCCGAGCACGGCTTCGAGCTCTTTTGAGGGATATTCGACCGGCTCCAGCCCCTGTCTGCGGCGCAGATAGGGATGCACCATGTCGCCTTGGATCGGGCCTGGCCGCACGATCGCCACTTCGATGACGAGATCGTAGAAGTTCTCGGGGCGCAGCCGCGGCAGCATCGACATTTGCGCGCGGCTCTCGATCTGGAACACGCCGATCGTATCGGCGCGAGAGATCATCCGATAGACGGCCGGCTCTTCCGCCGGCAGGCTCGCGATCGAATAATGCTTGCCGTAATGGGTTTGCAAAAGTTCGAGGCCCTTGCGCAGGCAGGTCAACATGCCGAGCGCCAGAATGTCGATCTTCAATATGCCGAGCGCGTCGAGATCGTCCTTGTCCCATTCGACCGTAGTGCGCTCGTCCATGGCGGCGTGGGCGATCGGCACGACCTCGTCGAGCCGCGCGCGGGTGATGACGAAGCCGCCGGTATGCTGCGAGAGATGGCGTGGAAAGCCCTTGAGTTCCTCGGCCAGCGCGAGGGTCTTTTCGAGCCGGCTTTCCTTGGGGTCGAGTCCGAGACGGCGGATCTCGCTCGCCGCGAGCCCTTCCGAAGTGCCGCCCCAGAGCGTGCTCGAAAGCGCTGCGACGACATCTTCCGACAGGCCGAAAGCCTTGCCGACGTCGCGGATGGCGGAACGGCTGCGATAGGTGATGACGCTTGCCACGAGCCCGGCGCGGGCGCGGCCGTAACGATTGTAGATATATTGCATCACCTCTTCACGCCGCTCATGCTCGAAATCGACGTCGATGTCGGGCGGCTCCTTGCGTTCGGCCGAGATGAATCGTTCGAACAGAAGCTCGTGTCGCGCCGGATCGACCTCGGTGATGCCGAGGCAGAAGCAGAGCGCCGAATTGGCGGCCGAGCCGCGCCCCTGGCAGAGAATTTTTTGGCGGCGGGCAAAGCGCACGATATCGTGCACGGTGAGGAAATAGGGCGCATAATTCAGCGCCGCCACGAGCTTTAGCTCATGCGCGATCGCCTGCATCACTTTCTCCGGTACGCCGTCAGGGTAGCGCCGCGCCGCGCCTTCACGCGCGAAGGCTTCGAGCGCTTCCTGCGGGCTCGCAAAACCTTGGCGCAATTCCTCCGGATATTCGTAAGCGAGCTCGTCGAGGCAGAAGGCGAGGCCTTCGAGAAAGCGCAAGCTCTCGGTGATCGCCGCGGGCGCCTCGGAAAAGAGCCGCGCCATCTCGGGCCCGCTCTTCAAATGCCGTTCCGCGTTGGCTTGTAAGCGCCGGCCGAGCGCATCGAGCGGCGCACCGGCGCGGATCGCGGTCAGCACGTCCTGCAAAGGCCGGCGCGCCGCAAGATGCATGAGCACGTCATTGGTGGCGATGAGCGGCAGGCAGGTGCGACGGGCAAGCTCGACGCGTTCAGCGAGGCCCCGCCGCATCTTGCCGCCATAGGTCATCGAGGCGGCGAGCCAGACGCGGCCGCGCGCCGCGTCAGCAAGATCGTGGAGAAAAGAGCCCTCATCCTCGAACGACCCTTCCCCTGGAAGGGGAGGGATTTGCGCGTCTGCTTCGACAAAATCCTCATAAACTTTGCCCGGCTTCTGATCGGCATCTTCCGCTTCCCAGGTGGTCGCCGGCATGACGGCCAAATGAAAACCTTCGGCGACGGCGAGAAGATCGTCGCGTGCGAGCCGGCAGAATCCTTTCTGCGCTTTCAGGTTGCCGCGGGTCAGCAGGCGCGTGAGCCGGCCGTAGGCGGCCCGGTCTTGCGGGTAGGCGAGAATGTCGGGCGTGCCGTCGCAAAAGACGAGACGCGTGCCGATCGCGATGCGCAGGGTTTCCGGTGCGATCTCGTTCTCGCGGGCGAAAAGATGAGCGCGCACGACACCGGCCAGCGAATTGCGGTCGGCGACCCCCAATCCGGCGAGGCCGAGTTCATGGGCGCGGGCGACATATTCTTCCGGATGCGAGGCCCCGCGCAGGAAGGAGAAGTTGGTGGTGACGGCTAGTTCGGCAAAAGGCACGTGCTTCATGCGAAGAGCCCGTGCATGAACCAGCGCGGACGCGCGGTCTCTGTTTCATAGAGCCCTTCGCGGAAGAGCCAGAACCTGCGCCCCGCATTGTCCTCGGCGCGGAAATAATCGCGGGTCAGAGCGGCCTCGTTCTTCCACCATTCGGGCGCGATCCGCTCCGGCCCTTCGATGGCGGCGATCTCGTGCAACACGCGCCGCCAGCGAAACTTAATTGGCGGCCCATCCGGCACGCTGGCGATGGTCTCAATCGGCTCCGGGTGCTGCAAGAGGCGGATGGGACGATGTTCTCTCTCCTCGCTTGCGGGGTGAGGGTCAGGGACCATCTGCGTCGAAGATGCAGGCACGGCAGCGACCGCGAATTCCGGCCAATGCGTATCGACAAGCGAAAGCCGCGTAACGCGCCGCAGGCCGAGCCGCGCGCCGAGCCGATCGATGAGATCGGCGAGATCTTGGCTGTCTTCCACCGGGGCGAGCCAGTTCGCCTGCTCCTCATCCTGACGGTCGACCGCGAGCGCCGAGAGACGCAGGACGTCGAAGCCGAAGCCCGCCTCGAGCGGGTCATCCCCGTCTGCGTTGGCGCAAGCGGCCTCGATTTTCTCGCGGAAGAGCCGCGCGATCATCCGCGGATCGCGCAAGGGCCGGCTCGTGCCGGCGCTCAGATGTTTCACCCTCCCGTCGACGCCGAACAGGCTCGCGTCGAGGCGCCGCGCGCCTTCGCCATGCCGCCTCAAGAGATGTGCAAGCTCCTGCGCGAGGGCGAAGATCGTCGCCTCGACACATTCGCGCCGGCTGATCGGCTCGGCAAAACGCCGTTCGGCCAGATAAGATGGCGCTTCGAAGCGCGGCGAAATCGGCGTTTTGGCGCGCCCCAACATGGCGTCGAGCTTCTCGAAGAGAAAGCTGCCGAAGCGCGCCGCGAGCGGGGCGCGCGGACGCAGCAAAATATCGTCGATCCGCCGCAGCCCTGCTTGCGCGAGTTCGGCAAGCGTTTTCTCGTCGAGCCGCAGGGCGGCGAGCGGCAGCGCACCGAGACGGCGGGTCATCTCCGGTTCGGCGCAATCGGGCTGCAACAAACATTCTTTGCCGAACCGCGCCAAGGCCCAGGCCGCTTCCGGCGTCGGGCCGAGTCCAGCCGAGGCGGCAAAGCCCTGTGCGGCGAGCCGCGTCTCGATCTCGACAAGAAGCTTGGCCTCGCCGCCGAAGAGATGCGCCGCGCCACTCACGTCGAGGATCGCGCCGTCGGGCGGGTCGAGCGCGGCAAGCGGGGTGAAGCGCCGGCACCAATCTGTAATGGAGGCGAGCGTTGCGGCCTCAGCCGCCGCATCGGCCGCAAAGCAACGCAACCCCGGTAAGAGCGCGCGCGCATCGGCGAGTGCCATGCCGGGTTTTAATCCGCGCGACGCGGCGGCTTTGTCGACGGCGACGAGCCTTTGCGCGTTCTTGATCTTGGCGACCGTTGCAAGGCCGCTATGAGCCAAGCGCGCGTCGTTGCGTCGTTTCTGCCGAACGATCCGATCCGTCGTCAGAGATGGCAGGAACAGGGAGAGATAACGCGTCACGCAAACTGGCCTCTGTCCAGAAAACCGGGTGGAATATGTCGCGGTCGATGCCGAAGCCGGCCGGCCCGGCGCGCGCCTTGGCAATGCGCACCGACCAGGCAACCGAGCCGGGCAGGGGCAGACGGCGCCCCGCAGAAACTCGACGCGGGCTCGGATGCGCCCGCACCTCGAAACGCGTATCGGCGCCGCTCGACAGCGTGTCGGCGCCGCTTAAGCCCGCGAGGCAGAAAAGACAGGGCGTAGCGTGTTTTTGCGCGGCCAGAACGAGGCGGCGCGAGGCGGCGAGATCATAGGCTTTCACTGTCCAAATCTCGCCGATCACGACGGCCGGCGCGCGGCACTTCAGCGCTTCTTCCATGGCCCAAAGCGCCTCTTTGGCGCTCGCCGCATGAACGAGAAGAAGGCAAGCCGGATCGATTCCGTGAAAGGCGAGCCCAGGCCCATAAAGCGCACCCTGTTCGAGCGCGGCAAAATCCTCGCCGATCCAGACGATCGGCGTCCGCATTCGCGCGGCGCGCAAACGAGCGGCAAGCGCCAGCGCGAAACTTGCCGCGGCGGGGTGATCGCCGGCTTGCGCCGCAACGATTTCGTGCAGCGCGCCGAGATTGAGGCCGCCGGCCAGCATGCGGTCGAGGCGGACATGGCCGAGCGGAATGCGCCGGGCAGGCGGCGCCGCGCCCGGCCGGCTTGCCGGATTTTCGATCCCGGCAATGTCTTGGCGCAAAAGGCGCAGCCGCGCGTTCTCTCCGAGAGACCGACTGACGGGCGCCGGCTGAGGCTCCGCGCGTGACATGAAGGCCCCTTGTCGTTCTACATTTGTTCTCTAATGGATTCCCGGTTTTTGGGGGAGAGTCAAGGGGCTGGCTAGCGCCGCAGCAGCGACAGGAGGAGCCCCAGAGCCAGCAGCGCAGCCGCGCCCTGCCAGAAGCGGAGCGTGTAGAGCTCATAGAGGGTCGGCGCCCGACGCACCGCGAGTGGCGCGCGCGCCGGCCCCGTCTCCATCTCCACGGCAAATTCGCTCATATCGCCAAAACGCTCGGCGGGATCGATGGCGATGGCACGCGCAAGCGCTGCCTGAACCCAGGCCGGCAGGTCCGGGCGCAAGTCAGAAAGCGACTTCGGCCGGTTCTGCGCCGGCGGACTGGTGGCATCGACATTGCCGTAAGGGAACTCGCCGGTGAAGGCGCGGAACATGGTGATGCCCAGAGCGTAAATGTCGGTCGCCACGTTGCCCGGTTCGCCGTTGAACATCTCGGGCGCCATATAGGCCGGGGTGCCGGGAATGTCCTTGGGTGGGAAATCCTCCAATCCCGGAACCCGCACCACACCGAGATCGAGCAGTTTGAGCGATCCGCCGTTCTCGAGGATCACGTTGTCAGGCTTGATGTCGCGATGGATGACGCCGGCGCGGTGCAACGCGGCCGCGCCGCGGGCCAACTTGATCGCGATATTGCGTCCTTCCTCCAGACCCAGCAACGGCCGACGCGCGAGCCGCGTCTCCAGAAGTTCGCCTTGATAGAGCGGCATGACGGTGTAAAGGCAAGTCTGCCGCCCGGGCGGCAGTTCGATGATGCGGCCGACCCAGGGGCTGTGCACGCGCGCGCCCACCCATGCCTCGCGGACGAAGGCTGCGTGGTAGGTGGCGACAGCGGCAACTTGCGGCTTTGGAAACTTCAACACCACTTCCCCGCCCTCGACTTCGTCGACCGCGCCGAAGAGGCGGCTGTAGCGGCCCTCGGACACCAGCGCTTTGAGCAGGAAACCATCGACGCTCTCGCCGTTGATCGGCACCGGGATGAGCGGCAGTTGCATGATGGCGGCGCCGATATCGGCCAATTCCGCCGTCGGCAGATCGACCACGTCGAGCACCAAGGCCGTGCAATTGTCGGTGCTGCCGGAATCGAGCGCGGCCGCGACCAGTGCGCGGGCGCAATCTTCGGAGGCGGAGCGCTCGCGCAGAATGTCGGCGATGGTGTCCGCCGTCAGGAAGCCGTGCACACCGTCACTGCACAGCAGGAAGCGGTCGTGCCGCGCCATCGGCTGGGTCGCGTAGTCCAACCGCACCTCCGTGTCGACACCCAGCGCGCGCGAAAGGACGCTTGAGCGGCCGCTCCCAACCTCCCTCACATGGTCGGCGGTCAGGCAGGTGAGCCGGTCGGCGCTCAACCGATAGGCGCGTGTATCGCCGACATGCAGCACATGTGCGTGTCGTCCGCGCAGCACCAGCGCCGTAAAGGTGCATCCCATGCCCTTGAGCTCGGCGTCGCGCTGACCTTGGGAATAGATCCAGCCATTGAGTGCATTGAGCACCCGCGCTCCGGCATGTCGCACTTCCAGGGTCTCGGGTAGGTCGCAAAATCCATCGAGGAAGCCACGCACCGCGGTCTCGGCGGCGACGCGACCACCCTTGGCGCCGCCGATTCCGTCAGCGATCGCCGACACAATGTCCCGGCGCGGTTGCGGCAGCTCCAAGCCGAACACGGTGCCAGCGAAATCCTCATTGGCTTTGCGCGGTCCGGCGTCCGAAGCAAATCCCGCGCTGGCCTTGACGCCGGACAGACGCTCACTCATCGCGACTGCTCCGATTTCCTCGGGGCGGCAGGCGGCGCGAGTTGCGAGGCGGCGCCATCGCCGTCTGTAACGTCATGCCGCGAAATCTCCGTATCGCCAACAGGAGCCGGATTGGAGTTGACCATGTGCCGATCATAGTCGATCCTGATCTGCCGCGGCGCGCTGCAGGCGGGTTTCCCGCAGGCTATATCCTAAGTCTCGCGCGATTGCGCATCGCCATTGGCGGCGGAAGCCCATTGCGAAGGCGGCGATTTAGGCACCAAAGGCAGGTTCAGAAGCAGGCTCGCCCTTCGGAGCCACGCGCGATCCAGAGCTGAAGTCCGGGCCGCGGGGGCACGCCACGGAGGCAAGGCACGGGGACGTTGCTTGCGACGCCATTGATCATACTTGCCTCTTTTCCTGTTCAGGATGCCTCTTTTATAAGCATCGGAATCGCCTTGGCGCCGTTGCTCCATTCCAAAGCTGGTGGCTGGCGCATTTTGCCGCTCCGGGCATATTTCTTGCTCGCTCGCCTCGTATTATTCGGCCTCGGGTTGGCTTCGCAACAGCAAATGGGGGTAAATCCATGCTCGTACCATCACCAAAATGGCTTGATACCGGCGACAACGCCTGGCAGCTGGCGGCGGCGACTTTCGTCGGCCTGCAAAGCATTCCGGGGTTGACGGTCCTTTACGGGGGCATCGTCAAGAAGAAATGGGCAATCAACTCGGCCTTCATGGCGATGTACGCATTCGCGTCGGTCCTCGTCGTGTGGGTCCTGTTCGATTACAACATGGCATTCGGGCCGCAATGGTTTCCGTTCCTCGGCAAGCCGCTTTTGGCGCTTTCGGCCGATTTCACGCTTGGCCAGGCGGTCATTCCGGCCGCGGCCTCGGGCATGCCGCCTCTCGCCTTTCCCATGGCGACCCTCATGTTCTTCCAGTTCGTGTTCGCGGCGATCACCGTCATCATCTTGGGCGGTTCTCTGCTTGGCCGCATGAACTTTACGGCCTGGATGATCTTCTGTCCGGTGTGGATGACGCTCGTCTATACGGTGGGCGCATTCAGCCTATGGGGCGGCGGCTGGCTCGCGAGCATGGGAGCGGCGGACTTCTCGGGCGGCTACGTCATCCATCTTGCCGCCGGCATATCCGGGTTCACCGCCGCGGCGGTGATTGGCCCGCGGCTGCAGGCCGATCGCGATAATTTCCCGCCCAACAGTCTGTTGACGACGCTGGTTGGTGCCGGAATCTTGTGGCTCGGTTGGGACGGCTTCAACGGCGGCGACCCCTACTTTGCCAATGCCGACGCCGGCGCCGCGGTGCTCAACACCAATACGGCCACCGCAGTGGCGCTTCTGGTGTGGACGCTGATGGACAAGATGGCCTATGGCAAGCCATCGGTGCTCGGCGCGGTCAACGGCATGATCGCGGGCCTGGTGGCGATCACGCCCTCCGCCGGTTACATCGACGGCGTAGGCGCGATCATCGTCGGCGTATGCGCCGGCATCATTCCATGGCTCGCCATGAACAAGCTGCAAAAGACCAGCTTCATGATGAAGGTGGACGATACGTTGAGCGTGTTTTCCACCCACGGGATTGCCGGCTTGACCGGCGGCCTGCTGGTCGGGATACTGGCCAACCCGGCCATGCTAACCTACATCGGCACTGACAAGGATGCACCCGGCGTGAGCGTCACAGGCTGGCTCTATGGCAATCCGCATCAGCTCCTGCTGCAGGCCTATGCGGCCGGGTTCATTATCGCCTACAACGTAGTCGCGACGTTCATCATCCTGAAGGTCATATCGATCTTCGTGCCATTGCGCATGGATGATACGGTCTTGAAGATCGGTGATGACGCGGTTCACGGCGAGACCGCCTATGCGATCGGTACGGAGGGCGATTAGCCTTTAATCGGGCGGCAGAATAGTCCGCTCGAATTCCATGACCGAGGGCCGGCCGCGTCACGGCCGGCCCTTTTATTATTTGTGTTCGCGGCAGCGATAACTAAGGAAATAGCCGCCCATGGCGGAGGTCCCGCGCATGTTCATGTCGCCCGAGGCGCGATCGAACTCATAGATGTCGCCGCGCTGCGCGTCCTCCCACGTGATAGTTCGATCATCTATGCTGGCCGGAAACGAATCGACCATGCGGCGGTCGAAGTCGACTTTCAGGTCCCAAGTCGTCCCGCTGCTTGGATTTGTGCACGTCAGGATCATCTGGCTGGCGCGCGCCGTCATCGGAACGCCAGACAGCGACAGGGCGAGCAGGGCCCGCGGCAAGATGCTCAGCTGCACGATGAAATCCTCTCCTGATCGCCTTCTCTTGCCGCGCGCCTTCGGAGCGAGGCCATTAATCCGCTGAATTCCGGTTAAGCTAAAGCCGGCGATTAGCCAAGCCCGCACTCGCAGCAAGGGGCAGGCCAGGGATTCCTCCTTCGATCTCGAGAATGCGGCGATGATGCAGGCGAGCCAAAACCGGCACCAATCTTGCAGCTTCGAAGACCCATGCCCCAAGCGTGCGGTCAGCCGCCGCTTGTTGAAATATAAGGAGAAAAATGGATGGCCTACCTTGATGTCAGCCCGATGATCGGCGCGCTGCGCGAGTGCCCCAGCGATTTCGATATGAGCCGCGGACAGCTGCGGCACATGCCGAGCGGCCATAAAGTGGTCTTCGATGCGTTCGGCGGCAGCGCCAGGATCGACGCGCAATGCGAATGCGCGACGCTACGGATCTCTCGAGAGCAAAGTGTGGAATTGCTGGCCGCGTTCCGCGCGTGGAAACAGGACTATTGGCGCGTGGTCGAAATCAATCGGGACTTTGCCGATCACTTCCGCCCGAGTTTCGCACGCCGGGTCTGCGTCTCGCTTCTCAATTTCCTGCTGGATCATCCGCATCCGTTGAGCAGAGCACCGGCGCAGCCGGTCGAGCAGTCCGCGACGTGAAACTCGATCTGATCGAACCGGGTCCCAACCAACGAACCGAAACCGCAGCCTCTCGCGCGAGAGGCTGCGGTTTCCTTCGGGCCATTGTCGTTTCTTAGGGCCGAGGCCCAGCCGCGGCTCCAATCGCGGACCGAGCAGCACTTATCAGCAAGGGCGTAACTTGCGCCCCTTGCGGTTTGATTTCGATCAAAGCGGACGTACCCGGTCGCTGCCCACATGTCGCCTTCCGACTCCGCGCTTGGATGGGTCGGCTCGGTCGCAGCGACGATGAATGAGGTAGAATCAGCCGAATGGCAGAACGGCCAGTCGCTCACGGTCGCCGAATTCGACGCGGCGATCCGGGCGGTAGGCGCCGAACGCTATCACGACAAGCACCCGTTCCATAAGCTGCTGCACGGCGGCAAGTTGAACAAGGGGCAAGTCCAGGCGTGGGCGCTCAATCGCTACTGCTACCAGGAGGCGGTGCCGCGCAAGGACGCGGCGCTGATGAGCCGCGTGCACGACCGCGGATTGCGCCGCGAATGGGTCCACCGCATTCTCGACCATGACGGGTTCGGCGAAGAAGCCGGCGGGATCGAGCGCTGGCTCGTGCTGACCGACGGCCTCGGCCTCAAGCGCGATTACGTGACCTCGCGCCGCGGCGCGCTGCCGGCGACACGTTTTGCCGTCGAAGAATATGTGCGCTTCGTCGTCGAACAGCCGCTGGTCGTCGCCGTCGCCTCATCGCTCACCGAACTCTTCGCGCCTGCCATTCATCGCGAGCGGATCGCCGGAATGCTGGCGAATTACGACTTTGTCGACGAGCATGTGATGGCCTATTTCAAACGCCGCCTCAGCCAGGCGCCGCGCGACGCGGAATTCGCTCTATCCTATGTGAAGCGCGAACGCGCATACGCGCGCCGAGCAGGAGGGCTGCATCGCGGCGGTGCGGTTCAAATGCGATGTTTTGTGGGCCCAGCTCGATGCCTTGCATCATGCCTATGTGACGCCCGCAATCGTCCCGCCGGGGGCGTTTCGGCCCGGAGAGATCAACCGGTGAGTTGCTAAGGCGGGTAGGATGCCATCGCTCGATCGCGCCGCATCACGATTTCGGCTCGTCATGTTCAACGACCCGCAAGTGTTTCACCGTCAAGTCATCGACCTCGAGGGCGCCAAAACGCGCCTTCTTGATCGCCAACCCGCCGATCGCAAGGCGACCGATCGCCAGCGCGCCGATGGCGAGCGCGCCGAAGGCTGCCGCGCCCAGCGCAAGCGCCAAGACGCTCGCTGCGGAAACGGCCTTTGGGCGGCCCATGACTTCGCGCGCCATTGGCGAACTCCAACATGTCGGTCAGCGCCGCAAGTGAACGATAGCTAAAGGCTCGCAGCCAAAATTCAAGCTGAGACACCGGAGAATGCTGCGGTTTCAATTCGATCCCGGCGAGATCGATGCGCTGCTTGATGCACTGGGGCGGCCTTGTCGAAGGCCGCCCCAGCAGCGCGAACTCATTCCGAAGCTTCATCGGACAAATGAGCTGACCAGACTTCCCAATTCGATGTTGCTCGTCGGTTCGGCTACGCTTTCGTGCTCGGTATAGCTTCCCGAAGCAGAAGAGCTTTCGGTCGACGGGGCGGTTCCCCAAGAGCCCTGATAGTTCGTTTCTCCCGAGGAGCGATCATGCCGGCTGAGCGATGAACCCTCCGAGAGGTTGCAAAGCTCGTCCGGTATGCTGTGATTCTGGCAGGCCATCGCATAGCCCAGCAGGACTTTCCGCCCGATGATCAGCGCCTCGCGATCGTCACGCGCGTGCATCCACCGGCCGGCCGGAAGCGAAGACGGCTCGCCGTAACTGGCATAGGTCGAGCCCAGCCGATGCATTCTGCGGCCGTGCGATGCGAGCAGCTGAAACGCATGGCGCGAATGGCGACGGCCAAGTGACGAGGACGGCGCAGGCTCGTTGCTGGCATAGGTCGAGCCGGCTCGCTTCGCTATGCGCTCATGCGAAGGCCGAGCCAAGCTTGCAGTTTGAAACACAGCGCGGCACGGCGGACTGAGACTGGCCTTTTTCGCCTCCATGCAGGCCACGATCCGGCCCACGTCCGGAATCGCCGACGAACAAAGCCGGAAGGCGTCGGGCATGCAAGCGGCGCGCTGCTCGGCCGTCACTTCGAATGCCTTGGCGCCGGCGACAGCGGTCAGGCTGAGCGCCGCTGCGAGAATGATGCGACTTACGCGACGGATCGAACTGCGATTCGTTCCCATGGAAGGCCCCCTGCGTCTCAGTTCCAAACCGTCACGTTATCCCCGCGAATGATTCGCTAGGAGTCCCATTTGAAATTAAATCTGTGAGAAAAATCACGGACCTCCGCCGTTTTGCGCGGGGCGCATGTCTGCGGGTCGTTGCATGCGCGGAGTGATTCTCGATGTCGCCGAATCGGCCCGCGCGGCATCGAGCTCCCTGCGAATCCCGGAGCTCATGTTCTGATTGAGGCTCAGAAAAAATCTGGCTGATTGTTCGAGTTATTCAGAAGTCGGCGGCGGCGGCCTGTCGACCCGACCTGCGCAGGGCGCGCAACGCTGAGCGAGGAGGGCGCCGCGAAAAGCGCGGCTGGCGCTCATCGGCACGCAGGACGCTGAGCCAGGGTGACCGTCGAATAAAACATATCGCAGCGCATCGCGTTGACGATGAACCAGCCCGCGACGCAGAGAACCATGACCGCCAGCAGCCCCAGCCAAAAGGCGACTGGGTTTCGATATTCCTGCTGGATGCGGCGGTCCTCTTCCACAAGCGCCTTCAGGACCCGCTCGCGGTCTTCCGCGGCGGCGGCGCGCATCTCCGCCTGCCACGCGGCCCATTGCGACTTCGCCGGAGAGCCCCCGCTCGTCGATTTCTGTTCGCGCGCGCCGTCGGGCATATTTATCCGCTCATGCCGCTCGGGCAGCATCATGGCGGCGAGCCATCAGACCAGAAATGCCGCCTCTGAGCAATTTGGCTTCATAGCTGGCCATGGGGAGCACGAAAAAGCCGCCGAAGGCCAAGCCCTATCGGTTAGAAATTTAAGTAAAATCAATTGGCTGGGGATCGAAACCCCGCAAGCCGGCTTCACGCCGATGCTTCGGAGCGCTGCTTGAGCAAGACGCTCATCCCCTCCATGAGCTTGTCGATCTTCTGCGCTTCCAAGGCCGCGAGATTCTCCATGAGGGTCTCGATCTCTTCCTTGGCGGCGAGGTTCGTTTCGTAATCGTGCTGCGCCTGTTCCCTGTCGCGCTCGCACTGCCGGTTCTGACTCATCATGATGATGGGGCTCGCGTAGGCCGCCTGGAACGAGAGGACGAGGTTCAGCAAGATGAAAGGGTAGGGGTCCCAGTGCTCGATGAAGGCCACAAGATTGAGAGCCACCCAAATGGCAAGGATAACGCTCTGGATGATGATGAACTCCCAGCTGCCGACGATCTGAGCGAACCTGTCGGCGAGCCGCGCACCCAAGCTCGACTGTTCCTCGTGCCTTGCATGCCAGTTCTTGTGGGGTCGCATAGAAGATCTCCTTTCCGCGTTCTCGAAATGCGTTTGTAATCAATCGTCCCAGATCACGACAGCAACATGAAAACGGCCGCTCGTGCCGCCTCAAATGCGGGAATCCTGAGCCGGGCGGCGGCCGCACTGAACCGGGCCCTCGCACGGCTTTTCGCTCACCAAATTTCGTTACGCTTTCCGCCGCACTCGGTTCTCAGAAGGCAGACGCATCGCCCGGTGCGCTGCTCGCAAACCGGTTTACGGTCCGACGCGCAGACATATCCGCGGCCGTCGTAACCCCGCATCACGCCTCCGCACGCCCCTTCTGCATATTGAGCCTTGGCGGCGAAGCTCACGAATGCAAAAACTGCGGCCACAAAAATTCTGAGACTCATCGCGTCAGCGCCTGCAAACGTCAGAATGCGCAAAGCATTGGCTGGGGGACCTGGATTCAGTTCGTTCGATCAAGTGCTGGCTTTAACTCCCATCTTGCCGTCGATTACCGCGGCTACAGCGTGAGGCTGACCGAGGCGAAGGCACGCCTACAACTCATGCGCGGCTGGGTCAACTCAGCGGCAGCGCCGCCTACGGCAATAATCGTTCGCGCGTTCCGCGGCACTACGCCCCGGTAGTGGACATCGGCGTAGTGCAGGCTCGCCATTCATCGGTGGCGATAAGCTTTCGCGGTCATCTGCCGAAGACGGGCTGCCGCGAGAGAGGCGCAGATCGTCTCGATTAGGTCGCCGCTCAGGTCGGGAAGAAAGCGCTTATGGAGCAAGCTCACCTAATCGCCATTGCCGTTGTTGGCCCGAGTTCATGCCCTGGCTCCCCACGGACTGAGCACAACAGAACGGCGCGGTCTGCGAGCCTTGGACTGCAAGCCTGATCCATGGGGGCCGGCGATAGACGGGAGAGCACGCAAAGCAGGACGATGCATGCCAGAACCTCAATGAGCACCTCGGGAAGCAAATCGTGGGTAGGTTCCCCAGACGTACTCCGGATCAATCTCATTTTCGTCTCCGACGCTGAAATCTCGATTGCGGGTGTGACCTAGGGAGGGGGCCATAAAAAATCGATAGGTATTTGGGAGCCGCGATATAAAGCCGCCGTAGTGACCGGCGCCGCGACCTGCGCTTTAATCGAACATAACCAGAACACATAAACCGCGAAACAGGTCTTTCTCGCAGCAGACAAGGCTCTGCTTGAAGCGCGTCTTCCTACGCGAGGCCTGGCGGGTGAGTCGCTCCAAAGACCGGCAGTGGCATCATGCTCTAGGTTCCGCTAATGTGCCTTCCGATCATCGTCGGCAATCGAAAATCCATGAATCGCAAAGCCAAGTCGTTGGCGGAAACGTCCGAAATCTCGGAAGTAGCGCCACAAAGGCTGCTCACCGTCTCGAATGCCCCTCCTCCAAGCGATACACGAACGCTGGAGCGGGCACTCGGCAGCCAGATTCGCCAGCTGCGCCGACGCCAGAACTTGTCGGTCTCGGATCTCGCGAGCGCCGCGCAGATTTCGACCGGCATGATGTCCAAGATTGAAACCGGACAAATCTCGGCGTCGCTCTCGTCCCTCCAGTCGATCGCGGCAGCCTTGAGCGTACCCATGTCGGCCCTGTTTGCCGCGTTCGAAGATCAGCGGGACTGCTCCTATGTGCGCGCCGATCAAGGCGTGATCATCGAAAGGCGTGGGTCGAAGGTCGGCCACATCTACCAATTGCTCGGGCATGCGCTTGGTGGCGACATCATGGTGGAGCCCTACCTGATCACATTGCAGAAGGAGGCCGCGCCCTATACCGCGTTCCAGCATGCCGGCCGGGAGTTCATCTACATGCTCACGGGCCTGGTCGACTACCGTCATGGCGACAAAGTCTATCGCCTTGCGCCCGGCAATTCGCTACTCTTCGATTCGGGCGCGATGCATGGACCGGAGACTTTGCTCGAATTGCCGATGACTTATCTTTCGATCATTGTCTATCAGCGCGACCAAACCTAGCGGGCCGTTCGATCTTATTGCTTGCGACGGCCACTCTTTCCGAAGCCGGCGCATGGCCGAAGCGCGCTTTGAACACGCGTGAGAAGTGGCTTGCGCTTTGAAACCCGCTGGCTAGTCCGACTTCGGAAACCGACATGGTCGTTTGCCGCAGAAGCACCCGAGCGCGATCGAGACGGACGTCGCGGTAATGCCGGTCGAGGGTCTTTCCCACATGCCCCGCGAAAAGCCGCTCGAGCTGGCGTACCGACACTCCCGCGGCGGCCGAGAGAGAGCGCCGATCGAGCGGATGTTCGATATGGGTTTCGACGAGTTCCAGCGCTCTCAAGAGACGGGCATTGGACGTGCTATAGCGGTCTTGCAGGCTGCGTCTTTGCGCGCCGCTGCCAAGCCTGATCTCTGTCTGCAGGAACCACTCGCCGATCTCGTCGGCCAAGCCGCGTCCATGCTGCTCGCTGATCATCGCATGCATCATGTCGAGCGCGGCCACTCCGCCCGCGCAGGTCAAGCGGTCGCGATCGATCTCATAGAGGGAGTGCCGGACATTCAGGTCCGGGAAAGTCTCCGCAAAAGCCGGGACATGCTCCCAATGGATGGTGCAGCGATAGCCTTCGAGCAATCCTGCCCTCGCCAATATGAACGGGCCGCCGGAGACTCCGCCGACGCGTGTGCCGCGCCGGGCGAGCCGGCGAAGCCATTGGAGCGTCGCCTCTTTAGCGAAGCTCGCCGGATTGCCGCCGGCACAGACAAAAATTGTGTCGAGATCGATGTCCGCGCCGACCAGATGATGAGCGCGGACCGCAAAGCCCGTCGAAGCCGTCACGTCATGCCGGTCGACGCCGATGGTGACCCAGTCGTAAAGCGCCCGCCCGGCCAGGACGTTGGCGGCACGCAACGGTTCGATCGCCGAGGCGAAGGACATCATTGCGAAGCCGTCGATCAGCAGAAATCCGATCCGGCGTGTGTCCCTGGCGCTCGCGCGCCCTTTGTCGCTTCTGGGCATGGATATGACGCTATTGGACAAGACTCGGCCCCCTTCTCAAGCGATGCTTCGGAAGAAGTCAAGTTAGACACTGGCCGGCCATTCGTTTCCCAACCATGCATTATTCGCTCTTTGCCTTGGTGCGGAACGCCCTCAGCGGGCATCGCAATTGGACGCCGACATGGCGGGACGCGGAGCCGAAGCCCGAATATGACGCCGTTATAATCGGCGGCGGCGGGCATGGGCTGGCGACCGCCTATTATCTCGCCAAGGAACATGGGCTGACGAACGTCGCGGTGCTCGAAAAGGGCTGGATCGGCTCCGGCAACGTCGGCCGCAATACGACGATCATTCGCTCAAATTACCTACTCCCCGGCAATATCCGCTTCTACGAATGGTCGATGAAGCTATGGGAGAGTTTGGAGCAGGATTTCAACTACAACGCCATGGTCAGCCAGCGCGGCGTCATCAATCTCTACCATTCCGACGCGCAGCGCGATGCCTATGCCAGGCGTGGCAATGCGATGCGGCTTTCCGGCGTCGATGCCGAACTGCTCGAACGCGACAAACTCCGCAAGCTGCTGCCCTTTCTGAATTACGACAACGCCCGCTTCCCGATCCAAGGCGGGTTGCTCCAGCCTCGCGGTGGCACCGCGCGCCACGACGCCGTGGCTTGGGGTTATGCGCGCGGCGCAAGCGATCGCGGCGTCGATATCGTGCAGAATTGCGAAGTCTTGCGCTTCATCATGGAGAAGAATGGCGTCGTCGGCGTCGAGACGACACGAGGAAAAATCCGCGCGAAGAAAGTCGGCATGGCGGTCGCCGGCAATAGCTCTCGGATTGCCGCCATGGCGGGCCTGCGCCTGCCGATCGAAAGCCACGTGCTGCAGGCTTTCGTTTCGGAAGCGCTGAAGCCGCTGATCCCGACCGTCATCACCTTCGGCGCCGGGCATTTTTATATCAGTCAGTCGGATAAGGGCGGTTTGGTCTTCGGCGGCGACCTCGACGGCTATAAGTCCTATGCGCAGCGCGGCAATCTGCCCGTCGTGCAGGATGTCTGCGAGGGCGGCATGGCGTTGATGCCGATGATCGGGCGGCTGCGCGTGCTCCGCGGCTGGGGCGGCATCACGGACATGACGATGGACGGCTCGCCGATCATCGACAAGACGCCGGTTTCCGGCCTCTATCTCAACGCCGGCTGGTGTTACGGCGGTTTCAAGGCGACGCCGGCCTCGGGCTGGTGCTTCGCCCATCTGCTGGCGCGCGACGAACCATTTCCAGTCGCGGCTTCCTTTCGGCTCGACCGTTTCATGCGAGGTGCGATCCTCGATGAGAAGGGCCAAGGCGCTCAGCCCAACTTGCACTGAAGCCCCATGCGTATCCACTGCCCCTATTGCGGCCTTCGCGATTCCTCCGAATTCGTCACGATCGGGGAAGCAACGGGCGGCCGGCCAAATCCCGATGCGGTAGGGGCAGACCAAATGTTCTTCGAATATGTCTATCTGCGCGACAACCTGGCAGGCAGTGGCGAGGAGCTTTGGTATCACGCTCAGGGTTGCCGTTCCTGGCTGAGGCTTCTGCGCGACACCCGCACGCATCACATTGAAAGCTCTGTCTTGGCGCGCGAGGCCCCGCGATGAACGGCGCGCAGACGCAGCGACTTTCGTCAGGGGGCCTCATCGATCGCAGCAGGCCTCTGTGCTTCCGTTTCGACGGGACGGATTATGCAGGCTATGCCGGCGATACGCTCGCCTCGGCGCTAATGGCGAATGGCATTAAAGTCATCGGCCGTTCGTTCAAATATCATCGCCCGCGCGGAATCTTTACCGCCGGCGCGGAGGAGCCGAACGCCTTGGTCACGCTGCGCAGCGGGGCGCGGAGAGAGCCCAACACTAAGGCGACGACTGTCGAACTCTATGACGGGCTCGACTCGATCAGCCAAAATCGCTGGCCGTCGCTCGAGTTCGACGTTCTCGCGATCAATCAGCTTTTCGCGCCGCTCTTTGTCGGCGGCTTCTACTACAAGACCTTCATGTGGCCGGCGCCTTTCTGGGAGAAAGTCTACGAGCCGTTGATCCGTCGCGCTGCCGGGCTCGGCGCGGCAAGCCTGCTGCCAGATCCCGACCAATATGAGCACGCGACCGCCCATTGCGATGTGCTGGTGATCGGCGCGGGACCCGCTGGGCTTGCCGCGGCGTTGGCCGCAGGCCGGGCAGGGGCGCGCGTGATCCTCTGCGAAGAGGACTTCCGCCTTGGTGGACGCCTTCTGTCGGAACACCATCAAGTCCACGCCATGACCAGTGCCGACTGGGCAGCTCGCGCCGAAGCCGAACTTGCGTCGCTCCCGGAAGTCCGCATCTTTCGCCGCACAAGCGTGTTCGGCGTCTATGACGGCGGCACTTACGGTGCGCTTGAACGGGTCTCGGACCATTTCCCTTTGCCGCCAGAACATCAGCCGCGACAAAGACTGTGGCAGATCGTGGCGCAGCGCGCGATCAACGCCATGGGTGCGATCGAACGGCCGATCGTCTTCGGCGGCAACGACAGGCCGGGTGTCATGCTGGCCTCTGCGCTGCGAACTTATGTCAATCGCTTTGCGGCAGCGCCCGGGCGTTCGGTAGCCATATTCACCGCGACTGATGACGGTTGGATGGCAGCGCAAGACCTCATTCGCGCCGACATTCACGTGGAGATCGTGATTGATCGGCGTCCGAGAGTGTTGGATGCGCTGAGCCGACCTGTCGCGCGCGCCGGGACGCGCATCTTGCTCGATGCCGTCGTCGCGGATACCGCCGGCGGCCAAAGGGTAAGACGCGTGGACGTGTTAAAGAACGGCCGCCGGATCGGTTTTGAAGTTGATGCGCTTGCCGTCTCGGGTGGGTTCAATCCGCAAATCGGGCTCACAACCCATCTCAACGGAAAACCGCGCTGGTCGGATGAGATCAGCGCTTTCGTGCCGAGCGATCTGCCGCCGGGCATGGTTGTGGTCGGCGCGGCAGCGGGAGATTATGGATTATCTGCCTGCCTCACGGGGGGATTCACTGCCGGCGCGACGGCGGCGGCGGATTTCGGATTCGCTGCGCGTTCCGGACCCATGCCGGTTGCGCAGGACGAGGCGACAGCCGTCACGCCGTTCTGGCATGTCGAAGCGGCACAGACCAAGGCTTTCGTCGACCTGCAAAACGACGTGACCGCGAAGGACGTCGAGATCGCCTATCGGGAAGGCTTTCGCGCGGTCGAGCATTTGAAGCGCTACACCACGCTCGGCATGGCAACGGACCAGGGCAAGACCTCGAACCTTAATGGTCACGCGCTGATGGCGCATCTGACCGGCCGCACGGTGCCGGAGACGGGCACGACCCGCTACCGGCCGCCACATGTGCCGATCGGCATCGGCGCTCTCGCCGGTCCGCATGTCGGCGTCCATTTCAAGGCGACGCGCTATGCGGCGGGTCATCAATGGGCGCTCGAACACGGCGCGAGCATGGTCGAGGCCGGTCAGTGGTTGCGGCCGCGCTGGTTCGCCAAGCCCGGCGAAACGGACTGGCTACAAAGCGTGACGCGCGAGGCGAGGACCGTGCGCTCCGCCGCCGGCGTCTGCGACGTCTCGACGCTCGGCAAGATCGACATCCAAGGCCGCGATGCGGGCGTTTTCCTCGACCGCGTTTACGTCAACACATTTTCCAGCCTCGCCATCGGCAAGGCGCGCTACGGTCTCATGCTGCGGGAGGACGGGTTCGTGCTCGACGACGGCACCACCGCCCGTCTCGCGCCCGATCATTACCTCATGTCGACGACCACCGGCAATGCCGGGAAAGTGATGCAGCATCTCGAGTTCTGCCATCAGGTTCTATGGCCGGAACTTGATGTCGCGATGGTGTCGGTTACCGAACAATGGTCGCAGTATGCCGTCGCCGGCCCGAAATCGCGCGAGCTGTTGCAGAGCCTTTGGGGCGACAGGCTCGATCTTTCGGATACGGCCTTTCCCTATCTCGCCTGCGCCGAATTCGCGCTCGGCAAGGTGCCGGCGCGGCTTTTCCGCCTCTCCTTCTCGGGCGAGCTCGCCTATGAGATCGCCGTGCCGGCGGATTTCGGCGACAGCCTCATGCGGGCTTTGGCGCAAGCCGGCGAAGCTCTGGGCGCGGTCCCTTATGGCAGCGAAGCGCTGGGCGTACTGCGCATCGAAAAGGGCCATGTGTCCGTCAATGAACTCAACGGCCAGACGACCGCCGGCGACCTCGGGCTCGGCCGGATGATGTCGACAAAAAAGGATTTCGTCGGCCGTATGCTTGCCAGGCGGCCGGCGCTGGTGGATCCGGACCGGCCGACTCTCACCGGCTTCAAGCCAGTCGATCGAGCGGCGCGCCTTCGCTCAGGCGCACATTTTTTGTCGGTCGGGGCAGAGCCCACGGCTGAGAATGACGAGGGATATATGACCTCCGTCGCCTATTCGCCGCATGTCGGATCGTGGATCGGTCTCGGCCTGCTGAGGCGCGGGCCGCAACGCATCGGCGAGCACGTGCGCGCCTACGATCCGGTGCGTAACGGCGATGTCGAAGTCGAGATCGTGTCACCCGTCTTCGTCGATCCTCAGGGAGCGAGACTTCATGTCTGATGCAATCGTGCTCGAGCTCCGATCGGCCTTCGCGGGATCCTTGGCCGATGCGGGCCCCACAGAATCTGCCGGAGTCACGGTTCGCGAATGTCACGCGCTGCGCGCCGCGACGGTAATCGCGCGCGGCAATATCGCGGAACTCGCCGGTCGCATTCGCGCGACTGCCGGAGTTGAGCTTCGCGAAGGCGCGAAACGCAGTGTTGCAGGCGATCTTGCCTTCGTTGGCACCGGACCGCGCTCTTGGCTCGCGCTGGGCGAGAACGACGCGCTTGTCGATGATCTTCGGCGGGCCTTGGGCGATACCGCCGCCATCAGCGATCAATCCAGCGGATACGCCATCCTGCGGCTCGCCGGCGCGAAGCTGCGCGCGACGCTCGAAAAAGGAATGGGCATCGACCTCCACCCGCGCGCGTTTCAGCCTGATGACGCGGCGGTCACGAGCTGCGCCCATTTCGGCGTAATCATTTGGCAAATCGACGAAGAGCCGATCTATGAGATCGGCATCGCGCGAAGCTTCGCTGCCGATTTCGGCCACTGGCTCATGCAAAGCGCGGCGGAATTTGGCCTGAAAGTTCTACCTCCCCGCTAAGAAATGCCGCGGATCGCCCTAGCAATCGAGCGTGGTTTCCACCTCCCATTTGGTCAGGTGGCGCATATATTCGTTCCAATTGTCCATCTTGAGTTTCACATAGGCGGTTACGAATTCCGTGCCGAACGCATGCTTGAAAAGTGCCGAGCGCTCGAAGGCACGCAGCGCGTCGAGCAGGTTGAGCGGCAGCTTCCTGGCGCCCTCGACCAGATGGCCGTGGGTATACATATTGATGTCGAGCCGCTTGCCTGGGTCGCTGGCATTCTTGATGCCGTCGAGACCTGCGGCCAAGATCGCGGCCTGCAGAAGATAGGGATTGGTCGAGCCATCGGCGAGCCGCAGCTCGAAACGCCCTTCTTCGGGAATGCGGATCATATGCGTGCGGTTGTTGCCTGTATAGGTGACGGTGTTCGGCGACCAGGTTGCGCCCGAAAGCGTCACCGGCGCGTTGATGCGCTTGTAGCTGTTGACCATCGGGTTCGAGATCGCGGTCAGCGCCTCGGCATGGGCGAGGATGCCAGCCGAGGAACTGATAGCCGAGAGCAGAGACGCCGAGTTCGCCCTTCTCGTCCGCGAATACGTTTTTCCCGTCCTTCCATAGCGATACATGCACGTGGCAACCGTTGCCCGTGAGGCTCGCGAAAGGCTTGGGCATAAAGGTCGCCCGCAGCCCGTGCTTCTCGGCGATCGACTTCACCATATATTTGAAGAAGGAGTGGCGATCGGCGGTGACCAGCGCCGTGTCATATTCCCAGTTCATCTCGAATTGGCCGTTCGCATCTTCGTGGTCGTTCTGATACGGATTCCAACCGAGTGCCAACATGCTGTCGCAGATTTCCGAGATCACGTCGTAGCGGCGCATAAGCGTCGTTTGGTCATAACAGGGTTTGGCTTGCAGATCCTTGGGGTCGGAGATGCCTTCCCCGCCCGGTTCGACCAGGAAGAATTCGCATTCGACGCCTGACTTCATTTCAAAGCCCTGTGCCGCCGCGGCGGCGATCTCTCTGCGCAAGACATTGCGCGGCGCGTGCTCGACCTCCTTGCCGTCCATCCAGGGATTGCCGGCGAACCAACCCACATCCTTTTTCCACGGCAGCTGAATGAGGCTGGTAAGATCGGGAATGACAAACATGTCCGCATCGGCGGGGGTCATGTCGAGCCAAGTGGCGAATCCGGCAAAGCCGGCCCCGGTCTTGGCCATTGCCGTGATCGCCTGTGCGGGCACGAGCTTGGAGCGCTGCGTGCCGAACAGGTCGGTGAATGAAATGAGAAAATATTTGATGCCTAGGTCCTTCGCTTGCTTCTCTAGATCGGTTGCCATGATCAACTCCTACTCTTGAACGGCGCTTCTGCCTGGTATCCATCCCGTGCCGGCGAGCGGGACGCGCGCCATGGCGGCCGCTTCGACGGTGAGAGCGACGAGATCCTCGGGCTCGAGATTGTGGACGTGGCTCTTGCCGCAGGCGCGGGCGATGGTCTGAGTCTCGAGCGTCAACACCGCGAGATAATTGGCCAGCCGGCGCCCGGCCTTGATGGGATCCAGTCGAGAATAGAGCGCCGGGTCTTGCGTCGTAATCCCAGCGGGATCGCGGCCTTCGTGCCAGTCGTCATAAGCACCGGCCATCGTGCCGAGTTTCTCATATTCGCTTTCCAGCGCCGGATCGTTGTCGCCCAGCGCGATGAGCGCGGCGGTGCCAATCGAAACCGCGTCGGCTCCGAGCGCCAAAGCCTTGGCGACGTCGGCGCCGTTGCGAATGCCGCCCGAGACGACGAGCTGCACCTTGCGATGCTGCCCAAGTTCCTGCAGCGCCTCCACTGCCGGCGGGATGGCGGCGAGTATCGGCAGGCCCACATTCTCGATGAAGACCTCCTGCGTCGCCGCGGTGCCACCCTGCATGCCGTCGAGGACCACGACATCCGCACCGGCTTTAACGGCGAGCGCCGTGTCGTAGAATGGCCGGCTCGCGCCGATTTTAAGGAAGATCGGCTTCTCCCAGTCGGTGATCTCGCGCAGCTCTTCAATCTTGATCTCGAGGTCGTCCGGCCCAGTCCAATCCGGGTGGCGGCAGGCGGACCGCTGATCGATTCCGGCGGGCAGGCTCCGCATCTGAGCGACGCGCTCGGTAATCTTCTGGCCGAGCAACATGCCGCCGCCGCCAGGCTTCGCGCCCTGGCCTATTACGATCTCGATCGCGTCGGCGCGGCGCAGATCACGCGGGTTCATGCCGTAGCGCGAGGGAAGATATTGGTAGATGAGCGTCTTTGAATGCGAGCGCTCTTCGTCCGTCATGCCGCCGTCGCCGGTGGTCGTCGACGTGCCCATCACGGTTGCGGCCCGCCCAAGCGCTTCCTTCGCAGGCCCCGATAAGGCGCCAAAGCTCATCCCCGCGATGGTGATGGGAATCTTCAGATCGAGCGGCTTTCTGGCAAAGCGCGAGCCCAAGACGACATCGGTGCCGCACCGCTCGCGATAGCCTTCGAGCGGATAGCGCGACACCGAAGCTCCAAGAAAGAGAAGATCATCGAAATGCGGCAGCTTCCGCTTCGCGCCACCGCCGCGGATATCATAGATGCCGGTCGCGGCCGCGCGCCGGATCTCGGACATCGCATATCTGTCGAAAGTCGATGAAAATCGCGGAGCCGTGGTCTGTGCGCTCATCGTGGCGAACCTCAATAGGCGTCGACGTTGTCGACGTGGAAGTGATAGAGCCGGCGCGCCGAGCCGTAGAGCTTGAACGCGCTTGTCTCGAGATCGGGCAGACCGGCGCGGGCAAGAAGCGACGCGAGGATCGCCTCCTCCTCGCCGGTCAAACCTTTCTCGATGCAATCGGCGCCGAGGCTTTTCACCTTTCCGCGGACGAAGAGGCGCGCCTCGTAGATCGAGTCGCCCAGAGCCTCGCCGGCGTCGCCGAGTACGACGAGATTGCCCTCCTGCGCCATAAAGGCAGACATGTGTCCAATCGAGCCCTTCACGACGATGTCGATACCCTTCATCGAAATCCCGCAGCGTGCCGAAGCATTGCCCTCGACAACGAGAAGCCCGCCGCGTCCCGTTGCGCCGGCAGATTGGCTCGCGTCGCCGGCGACCCGAATTTCGCCCGACATCATGTTCTCGCCGACGCCAACTCCGACGTTGCCCTCGACCAGGATCGTCGCCTGAGAGTTCATGCCGCCGCAGTAATAGCCGGCATGTCCGACGATCTTGACCGTGATCGGCGCATCAATGCCGACGGCCAGCGCATGCCGGCCCTCAGGGCTGAGGATTTCCCAATGCGTCTCGTTGGTGTCCTGCGAGAGCGCGTGGAGTGCAGCGTTCAACTTGCGCGGCGGTGTCACCGCCAAGTCGATTACCGGCATCAACCGCGCTCCCAGGCATAGACGGTCGCCGGCTCGGGTTCGAAGACCCGCGCCTTTTCGATACCCGGGAGACCAGCAAGGACTCGATATTCCGAGCCGAATGCCACGTAATCATCGGTCTCGGCCATCACCGCCGGCTTGCATGAAATTGGATCGCGCAACACCGCAAAACCAGATTCGGCGCCCACGACGAACGTGTAGAATCCATCGAGATCACGGAGGCTCGCCTCGAGCGCCTGCTCGAGGCTGTCGCCCTCCCGCATGCGCCATGTCAGATATCCGGCTGCGACCTCAGAATCGTTTTCTGTTGCAAAGGTCAGGCCCTCGCGTTTGAGCTTGCGTCGAACGCCATTATGATTCGACAACGAACCGTTATGGACGAGACATTCGTCGACTCCTGTCGAAAACGGGTGCGCTCCGGCGGTCGTGACTGCGGACTCGGTCGCCATGCGCGTGTGACCGATGCCGTGCGTGCCGTGCATCTCTTTCAGTCGAAAGCGAGCAGCCACGTCAGTTGGCAGCCCAACCTCCTTGTACATCTCCATCCGCGTGCCGGCGCTGACGATCGTGACGTCTGGCCGCTCGCGCGCGAGCCAAGCGCGGACCTCATGTTCGCGCTCAATGGGGAAGGAGATGACGAGATGCGTATCGCGCCGCGCCCCCTGAACCGGCGCGCCAACCGACAGAGATAGCGCTTCAGCCAGGCCGTCCAGCGAACCCTTCCTTGTGGATCGCAGGCTCAATTTCAGATGGCTATCGTCGCCGCGTCCGTAGACCGCAAATCCGGCGCTGTCCGGCCCCCGATCGCACATCACCGCGAGCATCTGCGAAAGCATCGCGCCGAGTTTCGGTTCAAGTGCTGGATTCTTCAGAAAAAGCCCGACGATGCCGCACATCACTCCAACCTGCACAAAGCCAATGAATTCGGACGCTTTTTTCGTAGTGGGGATGGTCCCATCTTGTCAACTCACACGAACATATTTTTCTTCTCGCGAAAAACACGTCCTGCCGACGCGAGCCGGCGGGGCGCTACGAAGCCACGCGGTCGACCCCTCTTGCGGTGGCCGAAGTTCGGTTCGTCAGAGCTGTCGGCTGTCCTTCGACAACCAAATAGACGGGCGCCTCGGCCCGGCGCCGGACCCGATAGGGCTCTTGCTCCCACATGAAATCGGCGATGAACCAATGGCGCGGCGGGGGCGCGGCCATGACGATGGCATCGGGCCGGCGTCGCTTGGCCTCGGCGAGGATGCGTCCGGCAGCGTTCCGGCTGCTGACGACGGCCCCGGTTGCCTCAACCCCATGGCGCTTCAACTGTGCTATTGCTTCCGCGACGATATCGCGCTGGAGCTTCCATTCGCGCTTGGTCGGCATCAGCCCCGGATGCGGCACGCCGAAGGCGCTGCCCCAGATCCGCGCGATGATGAACACATGGACTGGTGCCTGGGACTTGCGCGAAAGCTGGACGGCGAACTCCACCGCCTCGGCTGGGATACGTCTGCCCTCCGAGGCGAGTAGGATCGAGGCCGGGGCGAAGTTCCGGGGATCAGGCGGCTCGGGCAACCGGCTCCACGGCCAGCCTCGCGGGAATTTCAGCGCCATCGCGCAATCCCTGTCGCGTTGGAGAAGAGGGGGACCGGGCGACCCTCTCTGGGGGTACCCGGCCCGGCCATTTCACGCGGGCTTGCGTCGATCGCCGGTCACGGGCTCACGCCGGCTTTGACGGGGGACTTGCGCTTGTCCTCGACGTAGACGCGGTACCAGTAGAGCGGCAGGTAGGCGAGCAAGGTTGCCCAGCCGAGCCAGTAGTAGATCTCGACATTGCCGAGCTTCGAGTACCAGAGGCCGCCGAACAGCCAGAACACGAAATATACCGCGGCCAGGATGAGGGCGCCGTATTTCATGAACTCCGGCAGCTTGAACGGCCGGCGCAGGTTCGGCTTGTCTTGACGCAGCAGGAAATAACCGATCAGGACCGGAATGAAGGAAGCCGTATAGCCGACATTGGAGAAGCTATAGATCTCGACCGCACCGCCCGCCAACACGACGATAAGCGAGGCGACGACATTGAAGGCCATGGCGCGGGCTGGCACGCCGTGCTCGTTGATCTTGGTAAACCAAGTCGGGAACTCGCCATCGGTCGCCATTTGGTAGAGCGCGCGGCCCGTTCCCATGATGGCGTTGAGGGCCGAGAGGGCGAGGGCGACGATGAGCATTGCGGCGATAATCCAATTCATCGCTTGGCCGCCCACCCCCGGGAAGACCTTGCCGGCGAAGGTGACGAAGATCGTCTTCGGGTCAGACAGATTTGGATTTGACAGCGCCTTGGCGCCGAGCACGACGATGAAGGCAATCGGCACCAGGGTGTAAATGAAAACACCGTAGGCACCCTCGAAATTCATGGCGATCTTGGCGTCGTGGTCGGGGTTGGCGCATTCGCCGATGTAGCAGGCCGCCGCCTCCATGGCGATCACGTTCCAAGTCAGCAGGAAGCCGTAGGCAATGTAGACCTGCATCCAGTTGAAGCCGCTGATGGGCGAGAAGAAACTCGTGCCGTCCACGTGCTTGAAGCCGTCAAGCTCGTGCAGGTTCACGACGTTCAGATTGAAGATCCAACTGATGGCGATGAAGGTGAGCGGAATCATCGACAGAAGCGCCAGTATCGTGGCAAAGGCAGCGCCGAACTTGATTCCGCGGTAGGCCGGAATGAAGATCAGGAGGATGCCGATTACCGAAATGACGAGCGTCGACCAAGCGATGAAAGTATGGATCGGCGTGAAGCCGGCGGTCGTGTTGAGGCCGAAACGGTCGGCCAGATAGCCCGCCGCCAGGATCATATTGAGCGGCGCTACGGGGAACCAGCCGAGCCAATAGGCCCAGGCGGTAAAGCCATTGACGTGCTTGGCGAACTTGGGCCAGCGGGAACTAAAGGCCGGATAAGCATAGCTCGGCGATCCGCCGGTGCGCTCCGGCATCATCGCTGCGAGCTCAGCAAGAAAGAGGCAAAGCAGCCAGCCGGTAAGCGTGATGAAAACGGTGATTGGAATCGAGGAGGCGCCAAGAGAAGTGACCATGACCGGCGCGATGCCGGTCACCAAGATCGTGCCGGCGAGCCCGATGACGAAGGCTCCCCACCAGCCGGTCTCGCGCCTGAGCCCCCCGGAACTATACCCCAGCTCATGAGTGGCGTGCTTGGGGTCTGAACTGACCGTCATGTCGAGCACTCCTTGTGATCTGCCGCGGACGCGTTCTCCGCAGGAAACTATTTTTCTTGAAACAAGAATTGTGCCACCCTCCAGCTCGTTAAATCGGCACGCTTCCCGAATTTCGAACTTTTCGGCTGGCGCATAATCTCTGCCCAAATGCCCAAAATCTGGGCTGATCCCGAGGGATCAAATGAGCTTCATTTCGTTCAGCCCCGCCGTCGGCAGGTTTTCGATGTCCGTTTGGGGGTCTGAAGCGCGCCTTTGAGGCAGAGAATTGCGCAAAACGACTACGACAGAAAAGCGCGCGAGCTGAAGGGCCGGCAGACCCGAGATCGCGCTAACCTTTCAGCTGCGCGATCGTGGCGAGATGCGGCGACATGTTCAAACTCACCTATTTACGATCGGGTTCGCCTTCCAATGTGGCTTTCTGGGCACGCCAATAGGCAAGCTCCGTCGCGAACCCGTTTTGAGCGTCCGAGGAATTGGCGGGAATTGTCGACCACGAGGAGCTGCCGCCGAGCATCGTTTCTGTGAGGGCACCCTCAAGCTTGGCGTCCATCCTGCTCCGATAGAAAGACGCGCTCTGAGCATTCATTTTGAAAATGATAACCCGTATCGCCGCCGTTCCCGGTTCTCCAAATAGGTTGAAGACGTGATTCCATCCAGCTTTGTCAGCATATGGAACTTCGTAGACAAGGCAGCCGCGCCCTCGCGACAAAACCAGCCCGAGATTCTTGCAAATTTCAGGCTTGAGAGCGACGTCCTTATATCCCTTGCGAACGGCCAGTTGCGCCAAGTCCTGTATCAGCGCCGCGTCTTGGGCCTGTGTCTGCGCAAAGGCGGCAGACACGCCGAGGGGTGACGCGGAGAAAATGCACACCCATGCGGACAATCCGAGCGCGGCCGAAAAAATCAGGATCAGTGTTTTGGAAAACTTGTCTTTCGCCATGATTTCCTTGCGACGTTCGAAAGTCAAAGTCTAGCAGGCCATCAGACCTTGAAGTATCCGACAACGCGCCGTTTGCGCGGGTGACGAACAGACCTTTAAGGCCGCTGCCTTTACGATGCGCGATCGTTGGCCGCGAGGGGACATCGAATCATTCGATCGCCGGATTGGCGCAGAAAATGAAATAGCAACATCAAGTGGCTGGGGGACCTGGATTCGAACCAAGATTGACGGAGTCAGAGTCCGCAGTTCTACCGTTGAACTATCCCCCACCGAGGCTCACATTTCTCGAAGTTTCAGGGTCACGCCGGCCGGCAGGGCGCTCACCTCCGCCGCCGGTGGAGAGCGTTTCTAAAATGAACCGCAGCGGCTTGGCAAGACCGAGCCCGCCCAGTGCCCGGCGCTCATTCCGTTCCGCGCCCGCCCGCCTTCAAATAGGGCCGCATCCCCTCGCGGGCCAGCTCGTCGGCGCGTTCGTTCATTGCATCGCCCGCATGGCCTTTGAACCAATGCCAGGTGATCTTGTGCGCGGCCGCCGCGGCCTCGAGCCTCTCCCAGAGTTCGGCGTTTTTCACCGGCTTCTTGTCGGCCGTCTTCCAGCCGCTCTTCTTCCAGCCATCGAGCCAAGTGGTGATGCCGCCCCGCAGGTAAGCGGAATCGGTATAGATCTCGATCTCGCAGGGGCGCGTCAGAGCTTCGAGCGCCTTGATCGCCGCCATAAGTTCCATGCGGTTGTTGGTGGTCGCGGCTTCGCCGCCCGAAAGTTCCTTGCGCTGTGCATTGAAGGTCAGCACCGCGCCCCAGCCGCCGGGGCCCGGATTGCCCGAACAGGCGCCATCGGTCCAGATCGCCACCCGCTCGCTCATTGGCCAACCCGAGATCGCGCGCGCTTTTGCTGCGCTGGTGGAAGCGCAGCCGCCTGACATATTCGAGCGGGTCTTTCGGCTTGACCAGGGCGCCCGCCGGAACATTCAGCCAATCGACGAGCCGGGTGAGGGCGAAGCGCAGCGCCGAGCCGCGCGCCAGCACCGGCAAAGCTTCGATCTCCTCGGGGGTGAGTTTGCGCAGGGTCTCATAGGCCTCGATCAAAGCCATGCTCTTGGTGACATTGAACGAAAAATCCGGCTCGAAACACCAGGCGTTGAGAGAGACCGCAAGGTCATAGCCGAGGAAATCGGTGCAGGCGAAATAGAAGTCGATCAGCCCCGATACTTTATTCGCCGAGAAACAAGACATTGTCGGGAAAGAGATCGGCGTGGATCACGCCGCGCGGCAGATCCTTCGGCCAGGTGCGCTCCAGAAAGGCGAGTTCTTCGGCGATGAACATGCAGAGGCCCGGCTGGACTTCGTCGGCGCGGTCTTTTGCCAGGTCGAAGAGTTGCGGCCAGGCTTTGAGCGAGAGCGTGTTCGGCCGCTGTTGGCGAAAGTCGGCGCCGGCCTGATGCAGCCGGCCAAGCGCCGCGCCGAGCGCCGCACATTGCGAATTCGTCGGCCGCCGGCTCGACACGCCTTCGAGAAAGGTCACGATTGCCGCGGGCCGGCCGGCGAGCATGCCAAGCATGGCGGCGTTTTTCATTTTCACAGGCTGCGGACAGGCAAGGCCGCGCGCGGCGAGATGTTCCATCAACGCCAGGAAGAAGGGCAGGTCCGCGGCGCTCACGCGCTTTTCGTAAAGCGTCAGGATGAACAAGCCGGATTCGACATGCAGCAGAAAATTCGAATTCTCGACGCCTTCGGCGATGCCTTTATAGGCGAGCAGTTTGCCCAGCCCGTAATCGGCCAGAAAAGCTTCGAGCTCGGTGTCGGAGACTTCGGTATAGACGGCCATGATGCCCGGGCGCGTGGCGGCCTAGGCCGCGTTTTCCTCGCGCATCTTAACATTGCCGGCCGGCTCCGCCAGCACCGGCAAGGCCTCGGGATGGATGACGCCGCAAGAAACGATGAGCTTGACCGCCTCGTCGGGGCTCAGCGCCACTTCGATGACCGCGCTCGCCGGCATGAAGAAATAAAATCCGGTCGTCGGATTGGGCGTGCAGGGCAGGAAGACCGAGACATAGGGTTCCTCGACCGGCGGCAGTTTTGCCGCGACGGCGTCGGCCGGCGTCACCGAGATGAAAACCAGGGTCCATGTCCCCTTGACCGGGAATTCGATCAGACCGACCTTGCGGAACGAAGTCGCGGATTGCGAGAACAGAGTCTCGAAGACCTGTTTCACGCTCTTGTAGATTGAGCGGATGATCGGCATCCGCCCGAGGATTGCTTCGCCGAGCGCGATCAGGCTGCGGCCGGCAAGATTGGCGGCGAGGAAACCAAGCAGCGTCAGGCCGAGAAAGGCGACGATCACGCCCAATCCGGGAAGCGGGAAGGGCAGATAGGTGTCCGGCCAGAAACTCGCCGGCACCAGCTTCTTGACCCAGCCATCGACCGTGTCGACGAACCACCAGACGATATAGACCGTGATGGCGAGCGGGCCCGCAACGACGACGCCGGCCAAGAACCAGTTGCGGATATGCGCGCCGATGCTCGGGCCTTTGGCATGCGCGCCCGGATCGCGGCCGGGCGGCCGGTCTTCAAAGAGTTGCGTCATTTTCGTTCCCGCCTTTGCAACGTCTTAGCAGCACAAAGCGCACCGCGGCAAAAATGGACTGGGAGCTTCCTTTCCCTGCTGCGCATCCCGCCCGCAGAAACATCAAAAATAGTCTATCCCTTCTATCGAATACTCCTGGTTGCTGAACGGAAGCGAAAAAATTGCTGTTTATTGCTGATTTTGAGGGCAACCTGCTTCAAGACGCGTGACATTGCGTCACGGCTAAGCTAAAAATGCGCCGCCATCCGAAAAGGGCCGCTCGGACCTACGGCTGTGCATTCAAGTCCAAGTCGTGGGAGGAACCCTTCCCCCTGAGAGCCGGGCGCGAGAGAGCGCCCTTCCTGAAAAGGAACTGGCCCGAGGGAAGGTCTAGGGCGAGGGAGTGAGAAGGCGAGGCGCCGACGCCTCGCCTTTTCCTTGCGCGCTTTATGCTCTCTCTCCTTCCGCCCAGGCGGCTTTGGTGGCGATGCGGAATTCGGCAAATCCTCCCGCCTTGATGGCCGCGCGCATCCCCGCCATCAGGTCCTCGTAATAGGCAAGATTGATCGCCGTCAGCGCCATCATGCCGAGGATTTCTCCGGCCTTCACCAGATGATGCAGATAGGCGCGCGAATAGGCTCGGCCCGCTTCGCAGGACGACTGCGGATCGACCGGACGCGGGTCGGCGGCATGCCGCGCGTTGCGCAGATTGATGCGGCCGTGCCGGCTGTAGACAAGGCCGTGGCGGCCGGCGCGCGTCGGCAGCACGCAGTCGAACATGTCGATGCCGCGGCCGACCGATTCGAGCAGATCGTCGGGCGTGCCGACGCCCATGAGGTAGCGCGGCTTCATTTCGGGCAGATGCGCGCGGCTTGCCTCGATCATTGCCAGCATCGTGGCTTGCGGCTCGCCGACTGCAAGACCGCCGAGCGCATAGCCGTCGAAGTCCATGCCGACGAGCGCCTTGGCGCTCGCTTGGCGCAAATGCGGACTGGCGCCGCCCTGGACGATGCCGAATAATGCGTGGCCCGGCGCGCTGCCGAAAGCGCGCTTGCTGCGTTCCGCCCAGCGCAGCGAAAGCAGCATGGCGCGCTCGACCTCGGCCTCCGCCGCCGGCAGCCGCACGCATTCATCGAGCTGCATCTGGATGTCCGAGCCCAGGAGATGCTGGATCTCCATCGCGCGCTCGGGCGTCAGCTGATGGCGCGTGCCGTCGATATGCGACTGAAAGGTGACGCCGGTCTCATCGACCTTTCTCAGCTTGGCGAGCGACATGACCTGAAAGCCGCCGGAATCGGTGAGGATGGGCCATGGCCAATTCATGAAGCGATGCAAGCCGCCGAGTTCGGCGATGCGCTCGGCGCCGGGCCGCAGCATGAGATGATAGCAATTGGCGAGAACGATATCGGCGCCCAGCGCCTTCACCTCGTTCGGATACATGGCCTTGACCGCCGCCGCGGTGCCGACCGGCATGAAAGCCGGCGTCCTCACGATCCCGCGCGGCATGAGGATCGCGCCGCTGCGCGCCTCGCCGTCGCGCTTGTGGATCTCGAATGCGAATTCTGCGGACACGTCAATCTCCGGGGAAGAGCAGACAGGCGTCGCCGTAGGAATAGAAACGATATTCGGCATTGATCGCGTGCCGATAGGCGGCTTGCATCGCATCGAGGCCGGAGAAAGCCGCGACCAGCATGAAGAGGGTGGATCGTGGCAGGTGAAAATTCGTGAGCAGCATGTCGACGGCTTTGAACTTATATCCGGGCGTGATGAAGAGCGCGGTCTCGCCCGAGAACGCGGCGATCGCTCCGTCCTCCCGCGCCGCCGATTCGATGAGCCGCAATGGCGTCGTGCCGACGGCGACGATACGGCGGCCTTCGGCGCGCGCCGCATTCAGACGCGCGGCGACCGGCGCGCTGAGCTCGCCCCATTCTGCCTGCATACGATGGGCGTCGGTCTCCGCGGATTTCACGGGCAAAAAGGTTCCGGCCCCGACATGCAGCGTCACCTGCGCGATCTCGACGCCGCGGGCGCGGATCGCGGCGACAAGCCGCGGCGTAAAATGCAGGCTCGCGGTCGGCGCGGCGACGGCGCCGGGGCGAGCGGCAAACAGGCTCTGATAGTCTTGCCGGTCGCGCGCATCGGCCGCGCGCCTGCCGGCGATATAGGGCGGCAGAGGCATTTGCCCGAGCGCTTCGATCGCCGCGTCGAGCTTCTCGCCGGCGGCGGCGAAGCCCAGCAGAACTTCGCCTTCGGCATGTTTGGCGAGGACTTCGGCCTCGAGCGTTGCGGCATCGTCGTGCGTGAACAGGATTTTTTCGCCTGGCTTCAATTTCTTCGTGCCCTTTGCAAGCGCAAGCCAGTTCGCCGCCGAAATCCGTTTATGCAGCAAGACTTCGATTTTGGCGCGCGCCTCGCCTCGCAAGCGGTGGCCGAAGAGGCGGGCGGGAATGACGCGCGTGTCATTGACCACCAGAACGTCGCCCGGCCGGAGCATGTCCGGCAGGTCGCGGATCATGCGATCCTCGATCTCGTCCTTGCCGCGCCGACGAACAACAAGCATACGGGCGCAATCGCGCGGCATTGCCGGCCGCAGCGCGATGCGTTCGGGCGGCAGATCGAAATCGAAGAGATCGACGCGCATGAAATGGCTTGCTTCTCGGTGCTTCGAGGCGCCCGCTTCGCGGGCTCCTCGGCATGAGGCCTCGCCTCGTGCGAGCCTCGAAGGGCGCGTCGCGCTACGGCGTTTCAGCTCACCGTCGCGGAGACGATCTTGTCCGGGTCCTTCACCGGTTCGCCGCGTTTGATCTTGTCGACATTTTCCATGCCCGAGGTGACTTTGCCCCAGACGGTATATTGGCGATCGAGGAAGCGCGCGTCGCCGAAGCAGATGAAGAATTGCGAATTGGCCGAATCGGGACTTTGCGCGCGGGCCATGGAGCAGGTGCCGCGCACATGCGGCTCGGCGTTGAACTCGGCCTTCAGATTGGGATATTTCGAGCCGCCGGTGCCGGTGCCGTGCGGACAGCCGGTCTGGGCCATGAAGCCCTCGATCACCCGATGGAACGGGATGCCATCGTAGAATTTCTCGCCGACCAGCTTCTTGATATGGGCGACATGGGCCGGGGCGAGATCGGGCCGCATCTCGATCACGACCTCGCCCTTCGTCGTCTCGAGCGTGAGCTTATTGCCGGTTGCGGTCATGACGAACTCCTCTTTCACATTTCTCGGAACCTGCAATAATGGAACCGGTCCATGAGGTAAACATCGCGCAAGCCCGCAGTATAATGGCCGGCCTTGGACCGCAAATTGCCTTATCTTTGCCGAGGTGGATCATGACGGATGCGCGCTCTGCTCCTGACGCTGGCCACGCGCCGGAAGCGCCTGCGACACGGCGAGACTTTCTCTTCCTCGCAACGGGGGCGTTCGGCGTCGTCGGAACCGCCGCGGCAATCGTGCCGCTGATCGCACAGATGGAACCGGACGCCTCGACGATTGCCGCCGGTGGTCCTATCGATGTCGATCTCAAACCCGTGGCTCCCGGACAGATGATTATCGTGCGCTGGCGCTCGCGTCCGATCTTCATCGTCAACCGCCCGCAAAAACTGCTGGCGACTTTGCAGGCGCCGCAGCTCGTCGATCTTCTATCCGATCCAAGCTCCAGGAATCTGCAGCAGCCGTCCTATGCGGCCAACTGGCATCGCTCGATCAAACCCGAATTTGGGGTTCTCGTCGGCATCTGCACGCATCTCGGCTGCATCCCGGAGTTCTTTCCCAATCCAAGCCCGACCACGCCGACGGCCGCATGGCCCGGCGGCTATTTCTGTCCCTGTCACGGCTCGAAATACGACTTGGCGGGCCGGGTCTTCAAAGGCGTTCCGGCGCCTTATAATCTGCCGGTTCCGCCGTATCACTTCGTCAACGACACGACGCTGCGGATCGGCGAGAATCCGCCCGGCAGCAGCTTCGATTTCAATTCGATCATCCAGCTCTGACGATCGCGACGCAAGTCGGCGCCGGCGCGCTCATTTCGCATCGGCGGCGAGTTGCATTTTCACGATCTTATCGGGATTGGTCACCATCCCGTTCTCGTCCTTATTGCCCTTCTTGATCTTGTCGACGACATCCATGCCGGAGACGACCTGACCGAACACCGTGTATTGGCCATTGAGGAAATCGGAATCGGCAAGACAGATGAAGAATTGCGAATTGGCGGAATTCGGATCGTCGGCGCGCGCCATGCCGAGCGTGCCGCGCTTGAACGGCGCGTTGGAGAATTCCGCGGGTACATTTGGCAAATCGGATCCCCCCGTGCCGGTGCCGGTGGGATCGCCCGTCTGCGCCATGAAGCCGTCGATGACCCGATGGAAGACGATGCCGTTATAGAATCCGCGCTTGGTCAGCGTCTTGATCTGCGCCACCGTCTTGGGCGCGAGATCGGGCCGCAGCAGGATGGTGATGCGGCCGTCCTTCGTATCGAGATAGATCGTGTTGCCGAGATCGGAAGCGCTTGCAAGCGGCGCTGCAAGAAGCGTGACGGCGAGAGCGAGAAAGAGGCTGCGTCGGTTCAATTGCATGGTTCATCCATCCTTGGGGATTATTGCGAGCTGCGCGTTTTGGCTGCGATGGCGTGCGCCACGGGCTCGGGCACGAAGCTCGAGACATCGCCCCCGCGCAAGGCGATTTGGCGGACCAATGTCGCGGTAATGTGGCGAACGTCCGGCGAGGCGGCGAGAAACACGGTCTGGATCTCGGGCGCCAAAACGGCGTTCACGCTGGCCATCTCCATTTCATAATCGAGATCGGTGCCATTGCGCAGGCCGCGGAGCAGCAGGCTCGCGCCGGCATCGCGCGCCGCGGCGACCGCAAGGCCGGAGAAGGTCAGAACCGAGAGCTTGCAGGACTGCGTGCCGACGAGGCGTCCGCAAGATTGGCGGACGAGTTCGGCGCGTTCCTCCGCGGTGAACAGCGGCGTCTTGTCGGGATGGACGCCGATCGCGACGACAAGCTCATCGCAAAAGCGTGCCGCCCGCGCGATGATGTCGACATGGCCATTGGTCAAAGGATCGAACGTGCCGGTGTAGAGCGCCTTGCGGATCATGCGCTCTGTCTAGCCGAGCGCGGAGGAGGGAGCAAATTCCCCGCCACCGGACTCACGCTTCGCCGCCCTCGCCATTGCCGGCGTCCTCTTCGCTGATCCGTTCGACGCCGACGACGCGTTCGCCCTCCGCCGTGTTGAACACGATGACTCCCTGCGTGCTGCGGCCGGCGACGCGGATGTCCTCGACCGGACAGCGGATCAGGTGGCCGCCGTCGGTCACCAGCATGATCTCGTCGCTCTCCTCGACCGGCATCGAGGCGACGAGCGGGCCGTTGCGCTGATTGACCGCCATGGCGACAATGCCTTTGCCGCCGCGCCCGGTGATCCGATATTCATAAGACGACGTGCGCTTGCCATAGCCTTTCGACGAGATCGTCAGGATGATTTCTTCGGCCGCCGACATTTGCGCGTAGCGCTCGGGGGCGAGCGGCGCGGCTTCTTCGCCATTGCCTTCTTCGCTCGACATCTCGCCGGTCTCGGTCGCGGCGTCCGGCGCCTCGGTTGCTTCGCCGGCGATGGCGCGGCGCATTTTGAGATAGGCCATGCGCTCGCCGCTCTCGGCCTCGATATGGCGCAGGATGGCGAGCGAGATCACCCGGTCGCCTTTGCCGAGCGCGATGCCGCGCACGCCCATCGAATCGCGGCCCTTGAACACCCGAACGTCGGTGACGGCAAAGCGGATACATTGTCCGTTCGCCGTGGTGAGCAGAACGTCGTCGTTCTCGGTGCAGATCTGGACGTCGACGATCTCCTCGCCTTCGTCGAGCCGCATGGCGAGCTTGCCGGAGCGGTTCACCTGGGTGAAATCGGAAAGCTTGTTGCGCCTGACCGTGCCGCCCGTGGTGGCGAACATCACGTCGAGCTTCCCCCATTGCGATTCGTCTTCCGGCAGCGGCATGATCGTCGTGATCCGCTCGCCCTGTTCGAGCGGCAGGATGTTGACCAGCGCCTTGCCGCGCGCCTGCGGCGCGGCCAGCGGCATGCGCCAGACCTTTTCCTTGTAGACTTGGCCGAGCGAGGAGAAGAACAGCACCGGCGTGTGGGTCGAGGCGATGAAAAGCCGGGCGACGAAATCCTCGTCGCGCGTCTGCATGCCGGCGCGGCCCTTGCCGCCGCGCCGTTGCGCGCGATAGGTCGAGAGCGGCACGCGCTTGATATAGCCGGCATGCGAGACCGTCACCACCATGTCCTCGCGCTGGATCAGGTCTTCGTCTTCGAACTCGGCATCGGTGTCGCTTTCTACGATGATCGTCCGCCGCGGCGTGGCATGCGCACGCTTGACGGCCAAAAGCTCGTCCTTGATGATGGCGAACAGCCGCGCGCGAGAACGTAAGATCTCGAGATAATCGGTGATCTCCGCAGCCAGTTTCCCGAGCGCTTCGGCGATCTCCTCGCGGCCGAGGGCGGTCAATCTTTGCAGACGCAGGTCGAGAATGCCGCGCGCTTGCGCATCGGAGAGGCGGCAGGTGCCGGTCTCGCTCAGCGCGTGGCGCGGGTCGGCGATCAGCGCAACGAGCGGCGCCATGTCATGCGCCGGCCACTGCCGGCCCATCAAGGCTTCGCGCGCCGCCGCCGCATCGGGCGATGTTCGGATCAGTCTAACGACTTCGTCGATATTGGCGACGGCGATGGCGAGCCCTACCTGCAGATGCGCCGCGTCGCGCGCCTTGTTGAGTTTGTACTTGGTGCGCCGGGTGACGACGTCCTCGCGGAAGTCGATGAAGGCGGTAAGGAAATCCTTCAGCGTCAGGGTCTCGGGCCGGCCGCCGTTGAGCGCGATCATATTCGCGGCAAAGGCCGACTGCAGCGCGGTGAAGCGCCAGAGCTGGTTCAGCACCACGTCGGCGACGGCGTCGCGCTTCAGCTCGATGACGATACGCATGCCATCGCGGTCGGATTCGTCGCGCAGGTCCGAGATGCCTTCGATCTTCTTGTCGCGGACAAGCTCGGCGATCCGTTCGAGCAGAACCGCCTTGTTCACCTGATACGGGATCTCGCTGACGATCAGGGCCTGGCGTTCCTTGCGGATTTCCTCGATCTCGACCTTGGCGCGCACCAGGATCGAGCCGCGCCCGATCAAATAGGCGGCGCGAATGCCCGCGCGCCCGAGAATCGTGCCGCCGGTGGGAAAATCCGGACCCGGGACGATCGCCATAAGCTCGTCGGCGGAAATATCCGGCCGCTCGATCATGGCGATGACCGCGTCGATGACTTCGCCGAGATTATGCGGCGGGATGTTGGTCGCCATGCCGACCGCAATGCCGCCGGCGCCGTTGACGAGAAGGTTGGGGAATTTCGCCGGCAGGACTACGGGCTCGCGTTCGCGCCCGTCGTAGTTCGGCTGGAAATCGACCGTCTCGGCATCGAGATCGTCGAGCAACGGTATGGCAGCGGTCGCGAGGCGCACCTCGGTATAGCGCTCGGCCGCGGGCGGATCGCCGTCGACCGAGCCGAAATTGCCCTGGCCGTCGATCAAAGGCAGGCGCATCGAGAAAGGCTGCGCCATGCGCACCAGCGCGTCGTAGATCGCGAGATTGCCGTGCGGGTGATATTTGCCCATCGTATCGCCGGTGACGCGCGCCGATTTGTTGTAGGCGCGGTCCGGCGTGTAATTGTTCTCATACATCGAATAGAGGATACGCCGGTGCACCGGCTTCAAGCCGTCGCGCACGTCGGGTAGCGCGCGGCTCACGATCACGCTCATCGCATAATCGAGGTAGCTGCGGCGCATCTCGTCGGAAATGGAAACCGGCCGGATGTCTGAGCCAGGAGCTCTTCCGGTGTCGTCTTCAGCGGCCAAGGAGGGTCAATCCAGAGTTTTCGAAATCAGTCATTTCAATATAGGCGAATGTGCCGCGGATTGCCAGTTATGGCGCGTTGCGTTGCGGCAAAAAACTTGTGTCTTTTCAATCGCTTGCGCGCTGCGGCGGGGATGCGCACAGGCGTTTGGCCAAAAGCTCCGGAAAAGCGGCAAAACCTTCTTCCGCCTGCCGAAGAAGGCGTCATGCAAAGCATGACGGATGAGGGTTTTTGCGGGGGGCTACCCCTCATCCGGCCCTCGTCGACGCGGGGGCCACCTTCTCCGGCAGCGGCGGAAGACAAGCGGCTCAGAACGGAATTTCGTCGTCGATCATGTCGCCGACGCGGCCGCGCTTTTCCGCCGGTTCCATGGGCGAAGACCGGCCGAAATTGCCGGCGCTCGCGACGTCGAGCGCGCCGCCGCGATCCTCCGAGGCCTCGCTGCGCGAAGCGCCGCTGCCGCGGCTGTCAAGCAGCGTGAGCTCGCCGCGGAAACGCTGCAGCACAACTTCCGTCGTCTTGCGCTGATTGCCCTCGCGGTCGGTAAATTCGCGCGTCTGCAATTGGCCCTCGAGATAGATTTTGGAACCCTTCTTGCAATATTGCTCGGCGATCTTGCCGAGGTTCTCGTTATAGATGACGACGTTATGCCACTCGGTGCGCTCCTTGCGCTCGCCGGTCGCCTTGTCGCGCCAGGATTCCGTCGTCGCCACGCTGAAACTCACGACGGAATCGCCCGAGTTCAGCCGCCGCACTTCGGGATCGCGGCCCAAATTGCCGATCAGAATGACCTTGTTGACGCTGCCCGACATGGCACTCTCCATCACTTCCGAGAAATTGACGCCGCTCGATTATGCTTAGCCTTTAACGCCGGCCGGGCCGCGGCGGGAGCACCGCTTGTCCACAGCCGAATTGACAAACGCACAGCTAAAGTGTTCTATGTTTGTTCTAGCAGGCTCGGTCCGGCCGCGCAAGCGGATTTTGGCTCAAGCTGTGGATGGTCCGCCCGCGCCGGCTTGTTCAAGGCGCCGCGCCAAGCGCCTTCAATTCATGGTTGGCCGCGCCCCATTCGTCGAAATATTTCGGGCAATCGCGCGAGGCGAGCCGGAACAGGCGGATCGCCTCGTCCCTGGCGCTCGCGCGCAGCGCCAATTCGCCGGCGTAGAAATTGGCCTCGCAGACCTGGCCTTTTTTCTTGGCAGCGTCCGGATCGTTCGCGGCGGCAAGCACTGCGGCCGGCGTCAGCTGACCGAGGAACATGCGGATGATCGGGGCCGGCCATGCCGTCATATCGATCTGCGCGATCGCTTGCGCCAGACTGCTCGCGGCATTGTCGCGCTTTTCGACGATGTCGAGCCATAATGCGCTATAGGCTTCCTTCGGATCGAGCTTGCTCGCCTGGCTGACATCGGCCAAAGCCTTGGCAAGATCGCCGCTGTAGAAATAGGCGATGCCGCGGGTGCGATAGGCGAGGGCATATTTGGGATCGAGCCTGATTGCGTCGCTGCAGTCGGCGATGGCTCGGCCGAACTCGCCTTGCGCGCTATAGGCATTGCCGCGGTTGTTATAGGCGGCGGCATATTTGGGATCGAGCCGGATCGCCGCGCTATAGTCGGCGATGGCGCGGCTGAAATCGCCCTCGGCGTTAAACGCGCTGCCGCGGTTGTTGTAGGCAAGGGCGAATTTGGGATCGAGCCGGATCGCCTCGTCGAAATCGGCAATGGCGCGGTCGAGATCGCCTTCATCGTCATAGGCGGTGGCGCGGTTATAATAGACGGTGGGCAAATCGGGATCGAGCGCGATCGCTTCGTTGAAGTCGGCGATGGCGCGGCCGAAGTCACCCTTCGCGCCATAGGCATTGCCGCGATTGTTGTAGGCGACGGCGAGGTTCTTGGGCGTTTCCGCGCCGGACCGGATCAATGCCGTGCAAGCCTTGATCCGCTCATCCAAATCCGAATTTTCCGTGCAGCTCCCCCATTGCGACAAGAGCTGAGCGCGGGCATCGAACGCCAGCAGGAATGGCGCGGCGAAAAGAATTATGCCGAAAAGTCCAAAACGCATGTCTTACTCCGAGTTCTGCGAAGTCGGCGCCCCGGCCCCGGCATCGAGCGCGGCTGCGAGCTTCGCGCGGTCGAGCTCGCCTTCCGACCGGGCGATGACGATCGTCGCCACGCCATTGCCGATGAAATTGGTGAGCGCGCGGCATTCGCTCATGAACTTGTCGATGCCGAGCAGGATCGCCATGCCGGGCACGAGCGCAGGGGAGATCACCGAAAGCGTCGCGGCGAGCGTGATAAAGCCCGCGCCGGTGACGCCGCTCGCGCCTTTCGAAGTCAGCATGGCAACCACCAGGATCGTCGCCTGCTGGCCGAGCGTCAGATGATAGCCCAGCGCCTGCGCGACGAACAGCGTTGCGAGCGTCATATAGATGTTGGTGCCGTCGAGGTTGAAACTATAGCCGGCCGGCACGACGAGACCGACAACAGGCTTCGAACAACCGAGCCGTTCGAGCTTTTGCATCAATTGCGGCAGCGCGCTTTCCGACGAGCTCGTGCCGAGCACGATCAACAGCTCGTCCTTGATATAGGCGAGAAACTTGAAAATGTCGAAGCCGGCAAGCCGCGCGACCGCACCCAGCACGACAACGACGAAGATCGCAGCCGTCAGATAGAAAGTCGCGATGGCGCTCGCCAGCGAGCCGAGCGCCTGCGGGCCATATTTGCCGATCGTATAGGCCATGGCGCCGAAGGCCCCGACGGGCGCTGCGCGCATCACGATATTGATGACGCCGAAGATCGCCTCCGTCGCCTCCTCCATGAGCGCGCGCAGCATTTTCACGCGCTCGCCAAGCGCGAGCAGGGCGAAGCCGAACAGGATCGAAAAGAGCAGGACCTGAAGAATGTCGCCGCGCGCGAAGGCGCCGACGACGCTGTCGGGAATGATGTTGAGGACGAATTGAACCGGGTTCTCGGCGCCGGCCTGTTTGGCGTAGGCCGCGACGGCGGCTTGATCGGCGCCACCGCTGAACCCGGCGCCGGGGCGAAGCAGATTGCCGGTGACGAGGCCGATGGCCAGGGCAAAGGTCGAGACGACCTCGAAATAAAGGATCGCTTTCAGGCCGACGCGGCCGACTTTCCGCGCGTCAGAAATATGCGCGATGCCCGAGGTCAGGGTGAAGAAGATGATCGGGGCGATCACCATCCTGATCAGCTTGACGAAACCGTCGCCCAACGCCTTCGTCCAGTCGCTCGTGGCGACATGCGGGAAGCGCCAGCCGACGAGGACGCCGAGGACGAGGCCGGCGAGGACCTGGACATAGAGGTGCTGATAGAGGGGTTTTTTCGTCACGCCGGGCGAGGCGGTTGAAGCGGGCGCGACCATCGGTTTTCCATTCAGCCTGCTATGCTGTCTAGCCGGGCTTGTTCCGGCCATCCACGCGGTGCAATCTGGATAAAGGCGCGGCGGGTAAGTTTATATCGTCACCCATAGGCCAAATGGAACGCTCTATCTCGGCGTAACAAGCGATCTCGCGGCGTATCTGGCAACATCGCGTCAAAGGCGAACGATGGATTCACGCGGCGTTACGGCCTCGGAAGGCTCGTTTGGTACGAGAGCTCTCCTGACATTCGCAACGCGATTTTCAACGCGAGCGTAATATGAAGCATTGGCCACGCGCTTGGAAATACGCCTGATCCCGGATTTGAACCCGGGTTGGCGTGGTCCTTATGATGGGTTGAATGCTTAGCCCTTCGCAGCAGCCGCGCCGCGTGCATGGCCGGGAGAAGCCCGGCCATGACGGGGTTGCGATAATTCAGCCCGCCGCTTAGGAGCTGCTCCGCGGGCCGATGTTCCCTCCAGGCGTGGCAAATGCCACAGTCGCAATTCGCGGCGGAAAGGCTTATTTAGGTGGCTCCGGGGCGGCCTCCGCGTCTCCTGCCGCTCGGCCCCAGACTATTTCATGAAGTCACCGCGAAAGCCTTCTCCTCGTAAGCCAGAGCCCGAGCTCGACCTGCCTTTCCCGACGGACGGGCGGGTGATCGCGATTCGCGGGGCGCGCGAGCACAATCTCAAAAATATCGATCTCACGATCCCGCGCGACAAGCTCGTCGTCTTCACCGGCCTGTCGGGGTCGGGAAAATCCTCGCTCGCCTTCGACACGATCTATGCCGAAGGCCAGCGCCGCTATGTCGAGTCGCTCTCATCCTACGCGCGGCAGTTCCTCGAAATGACGCAGAAGCCGGACGTCGACCAGATCGACGGGCTCTCTCCGGCGATCTCGATCGAACAGAAAACGACCTCGAAAAACCCGCGCTCGACGGTCGGCACGGTCACCGAGATCTACGACTACATGCGGCTGCTCTGGGCCCGCGTCGGCATTCCGTATTCGCCGGCGACCGGCTTGCCGATCGAGAGCCAGACCGTCTCGCAGATGGTCGATCGCGTGCTGGCTCTGCCGGAGCGCACGCGGCTCTATCTGCTCGCCCCGGTCGTGCGCGGGCGCAAGGGCGAATACCGCAAGGAGATCGCCGATTTCATCAAGCGCGGCTTCCAGCGTTTGAAGATCGACGGGCAGTTCTACGAGATCAGCGAGGCTCCGGCGCTGGACAAAAAGATCAAACACGACATCGAAGTGGTCGTCGATCGCATCGCCGTGCGCGCCGACATGGCGGCGCGGCTGGCCGAGAGTTTCGAGACCGCGCTCGAACTCGCTGACGGGATCGCGATCATCGAATATGCCGACGAGAAAGAGGCGGACGGGAAACCGAAGCAAATCGTCTTCTCGTCGAAATTCGCCTGTCCGGTCTCGGGCTTCACCATCCCTGAGATCGAGCCGCGGCTCTTCTCCTTCAACAATCCCTTCGGCGCCTGTCCGGTCTGCGGCGGATTGGGAAGCGAACAGACGGTCGATCCCGAGCTCGTCGTGCCCGATCCAAAGCTCAGCTTGCGGAAAGGCGCGATCGCGCCTTGGGCGCGTTCGACCTCGCCTTATTATCTGCAAACCCTCGAGTCGCTCGCCAAGCATTATAAGTTTCGGCTCGACGCGCCGTTCGAGGATTTGCCGGAGCGTGTGCAGGAGATCATCCTTTATGGTTCGGGCGAGGACGTGATCCGCTTTTCCTACAATGACGGGCTGCGCTCCTATGATGTGAAGAAGCCTTTCGAGGGCGTCATCAGCAATCTCGACCGCCGCTATCACGAGACCGAGAGCGAATGGGCGCGCGAGGAAATCTCCCGCTACATGACTGCGACGCCCTGCAGCGCCTGCAAGGGCTATCGGCTGAAGCCCGAGGCGCTGGCGGTGAAGATCGCCGGCGCGCATATCGCCGAGATCGCCGATCTCTCGGTGCGCGACGCGCGCCGCTGGTTTGCCGAGCTGCCGGAACAGCTCGATGCGAAGCGCGGCGAGATCGCCAAGCGCGTCCTGAAAGAGATCGGTGAACGCCTGAGATTCCTTGTCGATGTGGGCCTCGATTATCTGACGCTTTCCCGCGCCTCCGGCACGCTCTCGGGCGGCGAGAGCCAGCGCATTCGACTCGCATCGCAGATCGGCTCGGGCTTGACCGGGGTGCTGTATGTGCTCGACGAGCCGTCGATCGGTCTGCACCAACGCGACAATGCGAAGCTGCTCGAGACTCTGCGGCGGTTGCGCGACCTCGGCAACAGCGTCATCGTCGTCGAGCACGACGAGGATGCGATCCTCGCCGCCGATCACGTCGTCGACGTCGGGCCGGGCGCCGGCATTCATGGCGGCGAGATCGTCGCGCAGGGCACGGCCACCGAAATCATGGCCGATCCGAAATCGCTCACGGGACAATATCTTTCGGGCGAGCGGCAGGTGCCCCTGCCGCGCACGCGGCGCAAAGTCCAGCCGGGGCGCAAGCTCAAGATCATCGGCGCGAGCGGCAATAATCTCAAACATGTCTCAGTCGATGTTCCGCTCGGCCTCTTCACCGCCGTCACAGGCGTTTCGGGCGGCGGCAAATCGACCCTGATCGTCGATACGCTCTATAAAGCGGCTGCACGGCGGCTGAACGGCGCGCTCGCGCATCCGGCTCCGTTCGAGGCGATCGAGGGCCTGCAGCATCTGGACAAAGTGATCGACATCGATCAATCGCCGATCGGCCGCACGCCGCGCTCTAATCCCGCGACCTATACGGGCGCGTTCACGCCGATCCGCGACTGGTTCGCGGGCCTGCCCGAAGCCAAGGCGCGCGGCTATCAGCCGGGGCGCTTTTCGTTCAATGTGAAGGGCGGACGCTGCGAAGCCTGCCAGGGCGACGGCGTCATCAAGATCGAGATGCATTTTCTGCCCGACGTCTACGTCACCTGCGACGTCTGCAAGGGCAAACGCTACGACCGCGAGACGCTCGAAGTGAAATATCGCGACAAGTCGATCGCCGACGTGCTCGACATGACGGTCGAAGAGGCGACGGGTCTGTTCAAGGCCGTGCCGGCGATCCGCGAGAAACTCGAGACTCTGTCGCGCGTCGGGCTCGGCTATATCAAGCTCGGCCAACAGGCCAATACGCTTTCGGGCGGCGAGGCGCAGCGGGTGAAGCTTGCAAAGGAATTGTCGCGCCGCTCCACCGGCCGCACGCTCTATCTTCTCGACGAGCCGACGACCGGCCTTCACTTCCACGATGTCGCCAAACTCCTCGACGTCCTGCATCAGCTGGTCGATGCCGGCAACAGCGTGGTCGTCATCGAGCATAATCTCGATGTCATCAAGACGGCCGATTGGATCATCGATCTTGGCCCTGAGGGCGGGGACGGCGGCGGCGAGATTGTCGCGCAGGGAACGCCGGAAGAGATCGCGCGCGTGCCGCAGAGCTACACCGGGCAATATCTGAAGCCGGTTTTGGCGCGTCCGCCGGCCAGAAGCCAGGCGGCGGAATAGCAGCAGGATGCCTCTGCGGCCGGCGCTCACGGCGCGGCATTTTCCATAAGCTTCGGGAGCAGTCTTAGCGACGCGTAAAGCATAAGGCGGCTTTTTGCATGGCAGGAGGGGCCGGCAGCCGAGGGGCCGCGGGCCGGCTCCCCGTCCTCGAGAAAATTACGAATTTTTCAAGGAAATTGCTCGTCTTTGTGGGTCCCAAGTCGCTGCCAGGCCCACGCGATGAGGTAGTCGTTGCGGATGGCGTGAGGGCAAGCGCGCTTGCAGCGATTCCGATGAATCGCGGTCCGGGTTCCCCATAAAGCGCATGCGGCGGCGACCGGCGCCTCTATGGCTAAGGATTCTTAATCAGAACGTGGGATATCGGACCACGAAACTTGGAAGACTCCGCCATGGGCATTCTCCGGTCATTCACGCATAGCCGCCTCACCGCAGGGCTGCCGGGCGACAAGCGCGGTTCCATGGGCGTTATCACGGCGATGACGTTGATGGTGTTGTGCGGTATGACCGGGCTCGGCATGGATGCCGCGATCTGGTACTCGAATGCGCACAAAGTGCAGACGATGGCCGAAACGACCGCCTTGAGTGCCGGTCGTCTGCTGTCGAATTCCAGCGAAACGAGCTCGACGATTACCGCTGTCGCCAAAAACGACGCGCTGCTGAACGGGCTTTCGACCTCCTCGGACACTATTTCCGTCGCGTTCGGGCCATCCGGCAAATCCCCGCCCAATGCGACCACCGTCACCGTAACCGTGAAGCGCACGCTGTCGCTGCTGTTCTCCGGGCTGTTTCTCCACACCAATCCATCGGTCACCGCGAGCGCGACGGCAGCCAGCAGCGGTGGCTCCTCGGTTTGCATTTACGTGCTTGCTCCCTCGAGCTCTCAGTCGCTGCTGGTCAACAGCAACTTCGATCTAAGCGCGGCAAACTGCGAAATCGATGTGGCCTCGACCGCCTCGCCCGCGGCAATATTCAATTCAGGCGCCACTCTCACCGTTCAGAAAACCTGCGTAGCCGGCAGCGCGACAAACAACGGCGCGACGGTGGGTGGTCTGACGACAGGCTGCACCACGCATGCCAATCCCTACAAAAATGCTCTCACCGACCCGACCGTGGGAACCTGCACCGTCAACGGCGCGAATTATTCCGGCACCGTCAATCTGAGCCCCGGGACCTATTGCGGCAGCTTCAATTTCAACGGCTCTGGCACGGTCAATCTCGCCTCCGGACTTTATATTTTCAAAAACACAACCTGGAACATCAACAGTGGCTGGACGATAACCGGCACCGGCGTGACCTTCTATTTCACGAGCAGCTCGTCGTATGTTCAATTCAACTCCGGCGTAACGGTCTCATTGTCGGCGCCGACCACCGGCACCTATGCCAATTTGCTGATGTACGAGCCGGATGGACTGTCAACGAGCAGTTTCGCCATTGACGGAACCTCGAGCAGCGGTCACGCGCTTCAGGGCTTGGTTTATTTGCCCAGCCGCAACATCACCTTCAACTCGACCTACAGCGGGAGCGCCGACGCCTTCACACTCGTGGTGAACCAGCTGATTTTCGACAGCAACAGTCCGAAGAGCTGGTCGATCACGCCGAGCGGGGGCGGGAGCAGCGGCGCGACAGTCACCCTGACCAATTAGGTAATTTGATGCCGCGCCGGATAGCGAGAGCCGAGGAGGGAAGCGTCAGCATCGAGGCCGCGCTGGTGGTGAGCTTCGTCCTGCTACCTGTGCTGCTCGGGCTCTGGGATGTCGCACAAATCGGCTTCGGCCAAGCGCAGGTGCAAGAGGCCCTGCAGGACGCGGTCACCTATGTGGCAGCCGGCAACTCGAGCAACAGCTCCGGAATCGCCGCCGCGGCACGGGCGGCCTATGGCAGCTCCATCGCCGTGTCGACGAGCACGGCTTGCTATTGCGTTCAGACCGGCAGCAGCAGCCCGACAGCGCCAACCAGCGAGGCATGCAGCGGCAGCTGCAGCAGCAACAACGATCTCGAGCAGTTCATGAGCATCACGGTGAGCAAGACCATTACCGTGCCTTTCACCGTGCCTTATCTCGGCTCCTCCGTGACCGTAACCTCCACCGGACGGGTACGCACCGGCTGACTTGGAGTGGAGGCTCATGCATTTAGGCAGGTTGATTCGCGAAAGCGGCGGGTCCGCGGCTGTCGAGTTCGCCCTGGTATCCACGGCCTATACGGCCATGCTTCTCGGGGTGGTCCAGATCGCACTCTACGTCGCGGATCAGCAAGATCTCATCTCCGCGGTCCATGCCACCGGTCGTTACGCGATCGTGCACGGCTCGAGCAGCAGCTCGCCGGCCACTATAGCCGCACTGAAACAAATGGTCGGGAGCAAACTCATCGTCATCAATTCGGCATCGGTTACCGCGAACGCGAGTTTTTCTCCCAATAACAGCCCAGGCAGCACCGTGACGATCACCGCGAGCTATACTTGGAAGCCGATCGTGCCTCTGTTGCATCTGCCGAGCGCGACGATTTCGGCCACCTCTGCCGCAACCATCCAGAACTGATTTCCTCGCCGACCAGGTTCACGGCCGGAAGCCCAAACCCGACACATGCACAAATTGCATCGACCCATAGACATCGTCTATCTAATCCACCAGAAACTCACCAGATTGAGCCATGATCTATTTCTAGCCGCCATCTGCTTTCATTGAGCCATGCTGAGAACGCATATGAGCCGCGCGCTTCCTGGAGTGCCCACGGGCCGCAACATCAGCTAATTGGCGCCCAATTGGCCGCTTCGCCAGGCGCCGGGCATGTTTGCTCCGCGGGTAGCGGGCCATGCCGCGAGCAGGCGGCTCTCTCGTCGCTCGCGCGTCAAAGACGCCCGCCGGCTTTCCTCCCCCGGCGGGCGTCTTCTCTTTTCGCGCTCACTTGGCGCCGGCCTTGAGCAATTTATAGATGATCGCGTCGGTCAGCGCCTGGAACGAGGCGTCGATAATATTGGGCGAGACGCCGACGGTCGACCAATGCTCGCCGCTTGCGTCGCGGAACTCGATGAGCACGCGCGTCACCGCATCCGTGCCGCCCTGGAAGACGCGGACGCGATAATCGACGAGTTCGAGATCCTCGATGAAGGGCTGATATTTGCCGAGGTCCTTGCGCAGCGCGAGATCGAGCGCGTTGACGGGCCCGTTGCCTTCGGCCACCGAGCTCGATACGACGCCGTCGATGCGGATTTTCACCACCGCTTCGGAGATCGTTACAAGTTCGCCCTTCGCGTTGTGGCGTCGTTCGACGTTGACGCCGAAGCGTTCGACCTCGAAAAAATCCGGCACCGTGCCAAGGCTGCGGCGGGCAAGCAGTTCGAACGAGGCGTCGGCGCCTTCATAGGCATAGAGCTGCGCTTCTTTCTCTTTTACTTCTTCGAGCAGCCGCGCGAGACGCGGATCATCCTTCTCGAGACGGACGCCGAGCCGCTCCAGCTCGGCCATGATGTTGGACTTCCCGGCATAGCCGGACACGAGCAGGCGGCGGCGGTTGCCGACGCTCTCGGGCAGGACGTGCTCATAGGTCTTCGGTTCCTTCATCACCGCCGAAGCATGGATACCCGCCTTGGTGGCGAAGGCCGAGGCGCCGACATAGGGCTGATGCCGGTCGGGCGCCCGGTTCAGCAATTCGTCGAGCGTATGGCTGACCTTGGTGAGGCTCGCGAGTTGGTCCGGCGAGACGCCGATCTCGAAGGCTTCCGCATAATCGCGTTTCAACAGCAGCGTAGGAATGAGCGAGACGATGTTGGCATTGCCGCAGCGTTCGCCGAGGCCGTTGAGCGTGCCTTGGATCTGGCGCGCGCCGGCGCGAACCGCGGCAAGCGAATTGGCCACTGCGTTTTCCGTGTCGTTATGGGCATGGATGCCAAGGTTCTCGCCGGGAATATGCATGGCGACCTCGGCGACGATACGTTCGACCTCATGCGGCAAGGTTCCGCCGTTGGTGTCGCAAAGCACCACCCAGCGCGCGCCGGATTTATAGGCTGCCTTGGCGACATCGAGCGCGTAGGCGGGGTTGGCCTTGTAGCCATCGAAGAAATGCTCGCAATCGAGCAGGGTCTCGCGCCCGCGCTTGCACGCGAGCGCGACCGATTGGGCGATGCCATCGAGATTTTCTTCGAGCGTCCAGCCGAGCGCGACATGGACGTGAAAATCCCACGCCTTGGCGACGAAACAAATGGCGTCGGCGTCCGCATCGAGCAAAGCGGCAACACCCGGATCATTCGCGGCCGATCGCCCGGCGCGCCGGATCATGCCGAAGGCGGCAAAGCGCGCGCGATTAAGCGGGGGCCGTTTTGCGAAGAATTCCGTGTCGAGAGGATTGGCGCCGGGATAGCCGCCCTCGATATAGTCGATGCCGAGCGCATCGAGCAACGCTGCGATGTGTCGCTTGTCGTCAAGCGAGAAATCGACGCCCGTGGTTTGCGCGCCGTCGCGCAGCGTCGTGTCGTAGAGATAGAGCCGGGCGCGGGTCATAGGGATCGGCTCAAACCCTTTCCCGGAGGGAGAGGGTGCCGCCGAAGGCGGCGGGTGAGGGGTTGCGATCTTGCCCGTTGGCGACCAAGCTGCGGATGATGGCCAAACGAGCGACAAATATTGCGCGCCGCCTGCGAGCCAATAGCACGGCTTCCGAGGACATGTTGTGGCAGCAGCTTCGCGGCCGCAGGCTCGACGGGTTGAAATTCCGAAGACAGGTACCGGTCGCTGGCTTCGTCGCAGATTTTTGCTGTTACGGACTCGGGCTCACCATCGAGCTCGACGGCAAGCATCATCCGGAACAACTTGAAAGCGACGCCGCGCGCCGCGCGCTCATCGAGAGCCACGGGCTTATCGAGCTTCGCTTCACGAACGATGAGGTGAAGGAAAGGTTGGATTGGGTGATCGAGGAAATTCGTCGCGCCGCGGACATCGCTCGCTCGCGCGCACCAAGGGTATCGTTTCCGCGCTACAAATGAGCGGGCCCACCCTCTCCCAGAGGGAGAGGGTGCCGCCGGAGGCGGCGGGTGAGGGGTTTCGATCTTTGGAGAGCAAGCGCAAACGCGGCTTGCGTGAATAACCTGCGGAGTTGGTAGCCCCTCACCCGGCTGCTCCGCAGCCACCCTCTCCCTCTGGGAGAGGGTACGCGCGCACTCTTGGAGGAGAGGTTTCATCGCTTCACCTCCCAGCTGGTGGTCCCGTCTTTGTTGTCCCTGAGCGCGATTCCCATCGCGTCGAGCTCGTCGCGAATGCGGTCGGACTCGGCGAAGTTTTTGGCGGCGCGGGCTTCAAGACGTGCCTGAACCAGCGCATCAACTGAGGAAACATTGATGTCTTTCTCTAGTATCTCACGCTGCCGTCGTTCGAATGAGCGAATGTCGATGCCTAAGAGATCAGCCGCGTCGAGCAATTCGAACGGATTATTCAATCGATGCATAAGAGCAATAGCCAGCGGGGTGTTCAGATCATCTTTGATTGCGTCATTAAATTCGGCCAGCCCCAGTCCTTCTTGGCCAAACCCACTGCCGTCACCAGGAGCGAAGTCGTCGCCATATCCACTACCGTCTTTAAGGCCGATACCATATGCGTTGACCGGCGATACTTGCGCAGACCATTTGTCCAATGTCTGTTCCGCTTCCTCCAGCGCCTTCAGGGTGAAGTCAATCGGCTGGCGGTAATGCGTGCGCAGCATGGCGAGCCGCAGCACTTCGCCAGGCCAAGAGCGCCCGCCGAACGTGTCGCCATAAAGAAGCTCGTGGATCGTCACGAAATTCCCCAGGCTCTTCGACATTTTCTCGCCTTCGACCTGGAGAAAGCCGTTGTGCAGCCAGTAATTCGCCATCACGTCATGGCCGAAGGCGCAGCGCGTCTGCGCGATTTCGTTCTCGTGATGCGGAAACACGAGATCGATGCCGCCGCCGTGGATGTCGAAAATCTCGCCGAGATATTCGAAGCTCATGGCGGAGCATTCGAGATGCCAGCCGGGACGCCCGCGGCCCCAAGGACTTTCCCAGCCTGGCTCTTCCGCCGACGAGGGCTTCCAGAGGACGAAATCCATCGGCCCTTTCTTGTAAGGCGCGACTTCGACGCGCGCGCCGGCGATCATCTCGTCCAGTGAGCGCCGCGATAATCTGCCGTAATCCGGCATCGACGGCACGTCGAAGAGAACGTGGCCATCGGCGCGATAGGCGTGGCCGGAGGCAAGCAGCTGCTCGATAATGGCGATCATCGCCGGAACATGTTCGGTCGCGCGTGGCTGCGCCGTCGGCTCGAGGCAGCCGAGCGCCTTGGCGTCGGCCTGGAAGATCGCATTGGTCTCTTGCGTCAGTTCGCGGATCGAAATGCCGCGCTCGGCGGCGCGCGCATTGATCTTGTCGTCGACGTCGGTGATGTTGCGGACATAAGTCACATGTTCGGCGCCATAGATCTCGCGCAGCAGGCGGAACAGCACGTCGAAGACGATGAGCGGGCGCGCATTGCCGATATGCGCATAGTCGTAGATGGTCGGCCCGCAGACGTACATGCGCACGTTGCGCCGATCGATCGGCGCGAAGACCTCCTTCCGGCGCGTCAAAGTATTATAGAGCTGCAAGGCCATGGAATCCCTTTCGCCTCGAACTGGCCCTGGCGTCGGATCGGAACTCTTGACGGAGACGAGACGGCTCGGGCCAGCGCGAAGGCTAACCGATGATAATCCGGCGGATGCGGATGAAGCGCGTCATGGCCGGAACATGCGCGAGAACAGCCGAAGGGTCAAGTCGCGCGGCCGCGTGCGATCCGATCGCGGGCGGCGCGCGCTTCTTCAGCTTAACGCTTTGTTAGCGGGGCAGAACCAGAATCGCGGGGGATAAGGCTCGCCGCCGATTCGACGACCAGTTGAACGCCAGTTTCGCGTTCTAGGGTTCATCCCGAGTTTGAGCCCCGACGTTGCGAGCCAGGGATCGGAGAAGATGCCTCAGGATCAATGACCTGGAGCATGCATCAGGTGGTTCTGTCGCGGGCAACGTCATCTGGGGGACTTCATGCAGGCCGTCGCTGCCTATTGCCGCAAGCTCCTTCACGTCGTCCTCTGCATTCTTGCCGGCCTGCTCGCGCTGACCGCGATGAAGGACAGGGTGCTGGCCGATGATCAGACCCACACATTCATCATCCCCGCTGACGATGGCTATGGGGTGAAGGATTGCCTTGGAAAGGACCAGGGCTGCGCCGAGGTTGTCGCCTCGGCCTGGTGCGAGGCGCATGGCCTGTCGGGCCCGGTCGCCTTCGGCCGCGCCGAGGACATCACGACGGGCGCCATCCCCGCTGCGAATACCAACACCGCCATGCCGCAGCCGGCGAAGCTCGACCCGGACGCTTTCGTCGTCACCTGCAAGGATTAGAGCAATCCACGGATGGCCTCGCCCGCAAGGCCCGCAAACAGGATCAGGCCGGCGTTGCGGTTGGAGCGGAAAAGCCGCAGCGCGAGTTGCGGGTCGGCGGGATCGAGCTTCAAAATCTGCCAGATGAAATGCGCTCCCATGCCGAACAGCCCGGCGAGTGCCAGCGGCCTTAACGAGCCGGCGGCGATGAACGCGAGCACCATGAAGATGAAGGCGACGCCATAGAAGAGTGCGACGGCGCCGCGCACGTGACCGCTGAAACGTCGGGCCGTCGACTTCACCCCGGCGATCAGGTCATCGCTCACGTCTTGCAGGGCGTAGATCGTGTCATAGCCGATGGTCCACGCGACGGCGCCGAGGTAGAGCAGGAGAGGGGCCAGGGCGAGGCTCCCGAGAGCGGCCGCCCAGCCCATCAGCGCACCGAATGAAAAGGCAATGCCGAGAATGGCTTGCGGCCAGAATGTAATCCTTTTCATGAACGGATAAATCGCAACGATGACGAGCGAGCCTATCCCGAGCGCGAGGGTGAGGCGATTGAAGCAAAGGAGCACGGCGAGGCCGACGAGCGCCTGTACGAGAAGGAAGATCCAGGCTGCCCGAAGGCCGACCCGGCCGGAGGGCAGAGGCCGCCCGCGGGTGCGCTCGACCTTGGCGTCAATCTCGCGATCGACGAGATCATTGTAAGTCGAGCCGGCGCCGCGCATCGCCACGGCTCCGACGAAAAACAGCGCGAGATGCCAGAGGTTCGGCGGCATGTGCCGGGCTATGCCCGCCAGCAGCGAGGACCACCAGCAGGGCAACAGTAGGAGCCACCAGCCGATCGGCCGGTCGAGACGGGCAAGTTGAATGAACGGGTGCCAGGCTCGCGGCGCATGCCGCAGCAAGACGGGCGAGGCGTCCGGCAGCGCCGCCGGCGGCCATGCGCTCACAGCGGCCCGGTCGGCAATTTCTGGGCGCCTTCGAGGCCGCCGGCCTCCTGGTTCTTCTTGATCTGCTCCGCAATGGCGCAGGCCCTGGTCGCCACCATCTTCGAGCGATTGAAGCTCGTGGTGAGATTGGTGAGCGCCTCGTCGGGCACCATGCACCAATCCTTGTTCTTCTGCAGATAGGCGATAAGCACCTGCTCGGAGGCGGCGAGCATGCGCAACTTGGGGCAGGAGATGGCCGGATCGAGCTGACCTTTGGGGGAAGCTTTGGCCAACCTGTTCAGATCCTCGATGATCGACTGCCGCTTTTTCGTAAGATTACCGATATCCACGCTGCATTCCGCCGCAACGGCCGGCGAGACGAGTTCGAGGCAAAACGGCAAGGCAATGAGCGCCGACAAGGCGCAGGCCGTGGCCAAAACGGAAAATCGGGGGCCTGATCTCAGGGGCAGGGGCATGGCGCAACCCTCACAATCAACTTGAATGTGATCTTTTGGTCTCATAGCAAATGCATGGCACGCCGGGCAAGCGGGCCGGGAGGAAAGCCATGGCACGCTACGACTTCACCGCCCGCCGGCTCTATCTCGAAGCGCCGCTTGCCGAGGGCGCGCGAGTAGAACTCGACCCGGCGCAGGCGCATTATTTGCGCAATGTATTGCGTCTTTCCGATGGCGCCGAAATTCAGGTGTTCAACGGACGCGATGGCGAATGGCGGGCCAGCCTGTCGGTCGTGCCGCGCAAACCTGCCACGCTCGTCGCCGCCGCCATGACGCGGCGGCAGGAGAGCGGCGGCGACATCCACTATCTTTTCGCGCCGCTGAAACACGCGCGGCAGGATTACGTGGTGCAAAAGGCCGTGGAAATGGGCGCCGCGCTGCTGCAGCCGGTTCTGACCCGCCACACAAAGGCAGAGCGCGTCAACACCGCGCGGATGCGCACCAATGCCATCGAAGCCGCCGAACAATGCGGCATCCTCACGCTCCCGCAGATTGCCGCGCCGGAAAGGCTTGAAAGCTTGCTCGCGGTCTGGCCGCAAGAGCGTCTGCTCATCTTCTGCGATGAGGACGCGGATTCGAACGATCCGATAGCCACGCTTATCGCGGCCAAGGCAGGTGCGAGAGCCCCGCTTGCGGTGCTGATCGGGCCTGAGGGCGGGTTCGACGCCGGCGAGCGGGCGGCAATTCTGTCGAAATCATCCGTCATTCGCCTTTCGCTCGGGCCGCGAATCCTGCGTGCCGACACGGCGGCCGTGGCAGCCATGGCTCTCGTGCAAGCGGTACTCGGCGATTGGCGAAGGCTTCGAAATTAGGTTCACTGCGCCGATCCCCCATTGGACTGTCCCGAGGGCAGCGCCGCCGGCGCGAGCGCCGCGCAAGATGCGGATGAAATCGGCCGACGCCTATGCGGCCATCCCCGAAACGAGCTGTGCATTCCGCGCAATAAGGCTCGCTCCACGATATTGCCTTAAACTATTCTTAGACAACTCGAGCGCGCCGCTTCGAGCGAGATTGATGCGGTCGCACCCACCGGGGGCCGATCGGATAAGGCATTGCCTCAGCGGCAGTGCGCGGGATTTTCGTGATAGGCTGCGGTAGGAGCATCGGTTTGAATATGCGCGCGGGCTTGCTCTCTTGGGGTGCCTCGAGCTTCTTCGCTTTCATCTTGGCTTCAACGGCATTCGCCGCCGACCGGGCCGCTCCCATCGGAGCGGGGCAATGGTTGGCGCCAGACACCTGCGCCACCCGCGGACCGGGCTCCGCTTCGGGCGGAACTACGACGGGCTGTGTGAAGATTGGCGGCCATGTGCGCGTCGAGTTCGACGCGCGCGGGGTCAGCTATTATCAATACACCAGTCGGGTCGCCGTAGGCGCGACGACGGCCGAGGTCCGAACCGACAATCTCGCCAGCGGCAGTTCGGATCTTGCCGGGCCGCGTCACCTGCGTGTGCGCACTGACGGGTCTTACGGCTACGATCCCTTCGTCGAGCCGACCAGCACCACGGCCAAAACGACTCAATAAGCGCATTCGACAAAGGCCGGCTCGGCACTGCCCGCCCAGCGGGTTTCAAATCTTTCGATCAGATCCTCAGCCTGGGTTCGGCCGGCGATCACCGCGTCGAGCGGATCGAGGAACGCGCACTCGTCGCGGCCGGCGGCATCGTGCTTGGCGCGTCGGGCGAGCCCTTGCCGCGCGAGCGCCAGGATCTCGCGACCGATGTCGCGCAGGCTGCGGCCAGCGATCGTGCATGCGAGCCCGAGGCGCGGAACCTCGTCGCGCAGACGCGCACGCTCCTCGGCGCTCCAGGACCGCGCCAGATCCCATGCTGCATCGAGCGCCGCGGAATCATAGAGAAGACCGACGCAGAGCGCCGGCAGAGCGACGAGAAAGGGCCGGGCGCCCGCGTCCGCGCCGCGCATTTCGAGGAACCGCTTGAGGCGAACTTCCGGAAAAATCGTGGTGAGATGATTGGCCCAATCCGAGAGCGTAGCCCGCTCGCCCGGCAGAGCCGCAAGCCGGCCGGCGAGCAGATCGCGAAAGCTCGCGCCGGCAACATCGTGATACGTGTCGCCGCGTTTGACGAAATACATCGGAACATCGAGCGCATAATCGACATAACGCTCGAACCCCATGCCCGGCTCGAAGGCGAAGGGCAGCATGCCGGTACGGTTTGGATCGGTATGACGCCAGATTTCCGAACGCATCGACAAAAGCCCGTTGAGCTTGCCGTTGGTGAACGGCGAATTGGCAAACAACGCAGTGATCAAGGGTTGAAGGGCGAGCGAGACGCGCAGCTTTTTCACCATGTCGGCTTCGCCGGCATAATCGAGATTGGTCTGCACCGTTGACGTGCGCAACATCATGTCGAGGCCGAGCGTGCCGACCTTCGGCATATATTTGGCCATGATCTCATAGCGGTGCTTCGGCATTTTGGGGATTTCGTCACGCCGCCATGTGGGGGTCATGCCGAGTCCGAGGAAGCCGATGGCGAGCGGTTCGGCGACCTTCTTCAACGCCGAAAAATGGTGGGCGATTTCCGCCTTGGTCGCATGAATCGTGTCGAGCGGCGCGCCGGAAAGTTCGAATTGGCCGCCCGGTTCGAGCGAAATGGCGGCGTCGCTGGACTCGTCATAGAGGCCGATGATGTGACCGTCCTCGACAATCGAAGTCCAGCCCAGTTCCGACTCCATTCCCTCGAGCAGCGAGCTTATGCCCTTGCGTCCAGGAACCCCGGCGTAAGGCACCGGGCCATGGTCAATCCGATAGAAAGCGAACTTCTCGTGCTCGGTCCCGACGCGGAATTCCCCCGGCGATTTTGCGCCGGCCTCGAACCAGGCAACGAGTTGATCGCGCGACGTGATGGGCGTCAAATCTGAAACGTCGCGGGCCATATCCAAGCTTTCGTCTGCGCTGACGGCGAAGTGTCTGCGCGTCTCAATGGAGGGATCCGCCCGGTTCTAGGTCCAGGGCAGATAAGTAAGATATTCGAATAGCTTGCCCTGATTCAAGCACGTTGCGCGCGAGCTGCGGTTGGGCGCGGCGGCGGTCTCGCGCCGCCCGCGTAGATAGACATGCCCGCTCGAGGCCGCAATGGCGGCGGTTCGGCTGCGCCATCGCCAGCTCACGCCGATGCCGCTTGGCCCTTACGGCAAAGCGGTGCGTTCGGCCTTCTCTTCTGGAGCCGAGTTAACCCTTCTTCCACCCGTCCGCGTACAGATAGGCGCCGGAGGCGACCCATGCGGACTGTTCGGCGATTCCTATCCAATCAGCGCGCGGCCACGGCGATCGAATATGCTTTCATCGCCGGACTGATATCGGTGGCAATCGTCCTCGGGGCGACAACCATGGGCACGAGTCTCAGCTCGAAGTTCAACGCGGTCGCGTCCAATCTGAGCTAGATCCGTCCGACTTTCCGTCAGGGCCGGCCGCTGCTCAAGATCTTGTCAATCAACTCCGACAATCCCGATTGCGTGACGCTCGCCGGCAGCGTGCCCGGCTTGAACATTTGCGTCAGCGCATTGACGGCGGAGCTGAGCGAAGAAGTGGAGGATGTGTCGCCGGTTTTGGCACCGCCGAACAGACTTCCCAAGAGACTGCTGAGAATTCCCATGATGCCGCCGCTCGACCCTAGGGCGGAGCCGAGGTTGCCTTGTTGCACCGCGCTCGCCAACTGGCTGAGGACGTTGTCCAGCCCCTGATTGCGCAGCGAGGCCGCGAGGCCGCCGAGCACCACTGAGATGATGGCCGGCATCATCTGCATGATGACGTCGGAGCGCAGCCCGGTGACGCGCGCCACCTGTTGAGCGATCTGCTGGACGATATGGCTGGATCCGAGGATTTGCGAGAGGGCGTCGCTTCCCTTCTGCGTGGCGGTCGGCGATTGCGCCGCCGTCGGGCTCGAATAGGACGCCTGATGGTCGGAATCGGTCACGGCCGAAATGACCTTGCCGAGCGTGCCGGGATCGGTCGCGGCTTTCGCCAGCCCCGCCGAGATCGCCGGGATCAGAGCCTGAACCACGGCCTGCGCCTGCGCCGGCGAGAGTCCGAACCGCTTCGCCAGATTGTTGATCGCCTGGCCGCCTTGGGCGCTTTGCAGAATGTCATTGAGATTGAACATAAGGAACCTCCCTCAACATCGCCCCGGTCGCGACCCCACGCTGATCAGCACGATGATACTACGTCTTCGCCTTTCATTTTGCGAGAGGCGACGAGCCGAATGACCCGGCCGATCGCGGATCGCACTGCGACGAGGCAAGCGCAAATCGAGTTTGCGACGCAACTCGGCTCCCCTCGATAGGCCCCCGGTCTCATTGAAGTGCAAGACGTTATGATGAACCGAGCAAACTGCAGCGAGTGGCGATATCGAGACGGATTGGCGTCTGCAACGCCGATCACTCCGCCGCGAAAGCCAAGGCGCTCGCGCGCCAGGTCTCGAGATCGGCCGCGGCGCGGGCGCTGAGCGCGCGTTTCTTCGCGGCGGCCTTCTCCGCGCCGCGCAGCTTGGTGCCCGCCGTTATCTTGCCGGCGAGCGGCGGGAACAGACCGAAATTGACGTTCATCGGCTGGAATGAGGACCGGCCGGCATCGATTGCAACAATATGGCCGCCGGTGATGTGGTTGACGAGCGCACCGATCGCGGTTGTCGCCGGCGGCGGCGCGAGCGTCCGGCCAAGCCGCTCAGCCGCCGCGAGCCTTCCGGCGATGAGCCCGATTGCGGCGCTTTCCACATAGCCTTCGCAGCCGGTGATCTGACCGGCGAAACGCAAGCGCGGATCGGCTTTCAACCGCAATTGCTCATCCAGCACCTTCGGCGCGTTGAGAAACAAATTGCGATGCAGTCCACCGAGCCGCGCGAATTCGGCCCGTTCGAGGCCGGGAATGGTGCGCAACACCGCCACCTGCGCCGCGTGCTTCAACTTGGTCTGGAAGCCGACCATGTTGAACAGCGTGCCGAGCCGGTTGTCCTGGCGCAATTGCACGACGGCATAGGGCTTGTCTTGCGGCGCATGCGGATTGGTCAGGCCGAATGGCTTCATCGGTCCATGCCGCAAAGTCTCGCGGCCGCGCTCGGCCATGACCTCGATCGGCAGACAGCCGTCGAAATAGGGCGTTGCTTCGAAGGCCTTGAATTCGGTCTTTTCCGCCGCGAGCAAGGCGTCGACGAATGCGTCATATTCGGCGTGCGACATCGGGCAATTGATGTAATCGGCGCCGTCGCCCGTCGGGCCGACGCGGTCATAGCGCGATTGCATCCAGGCCTTGTCCATGTCGATCGTCTCGCGATGCACGATCGGCGCGATCGCATCGAAGAAAGCAAGGCCCTCCTCGCCGGTCAGGCGCGCAATCGCGGCGGCGAGCCCGGGAGCGGTGAGCGGCCCGGTGGCGATGATCACTTGATCCCAATCCGGCGGCGGCAGCCCCGCGATTTCATCGCGCACGACCGTAATCTCGGGGCGGGCCAAAAGCTTCTCGGTGACGGACCGGGCAAAGCCTTCGCGATCCACCGCCAGCGCTCCGCCGGCCGGCACTTTATGGGCGTCGGCGGCGGCCAGGATCACTGAATCGAGCCGGCGCATCTCGCGATGCAGGATGCCGATTGCGCTCGTCTGCGGATCGTCGGCGCGGAACGAATTGGAACAGACGAGTTCGGCGAAGTCGCCGCTCTGATGCACGGGCGTCCGTCTGCCGGGACGCATCTCGTGCAGGACTACGGGAACGCCGCTCGCTGCGATCTGCCAAGCCGCTTCCGACCCGGCCAGGCCGGCGCCAATGACGTGAACGGGCCGCTGAATGGACATTGCGGCAGGTTAGAGCGGAACGCCGAGCAGGGGAACCCGCGCTTTCTAAAGCCGCGAGTCGATGGTCTCCTTGCTTCCACCCCTGGCCGCCGTTCGCGCCGCGGCCGCTTCGATCATCGGCAGGATCTCGTCAATGCTTTCGGCGACGAGGTAGCGCACCTCGAAGGCCGGCTGGATGAAGCTGCGCTCGCGCATATGGGCGAAGAGCGCGAGGAGCGGTCGCCAGAAGCCGCCGATGTCGGCGATGAGCACCGGCTTGGTATGGCGTTCAAGCTGAACCCAGGTCAATTGTTCGACGAGCTCTTCCAGCGTGCCGATGCCGCCGGGCAAGGCGACGAAGGCATCGGCCTTCTCGAACATCAGCCTTTTGCGGCTGTGCAAGTCGGGCACGACAATGAGATTCTGCGCCGCATCCAACGCGGCTTCGCGCTCGGTCAAGAACTCCGGGATTATCCCGGTGACCAATCCGCCGTTGTCGAGAACCGAACGCGCCAGTGCGCCCATCAGGCCGGTGCCGCCGCCGCCATAGACGAGGCCGATCTTAGCCGTGGCGAGCGCGCGGCCAAGCGCGCGGGCCGCCTGAAGATAGATCGGGTCCGCTCCGGCAGAGGATCCGCAATAGACGCAGATGTTGCGGATCAGGCGATCGCTCGGGGGTGTCGCCAAGGGCTCTTTTATCCTGAGACTGTTCATGGCGCGCTTGTCGCCCGCGGGGCGGTTTGGGGTCAAGGCGGAATTGTCCTGGGTTGGGCGCGCCCGCGCGTGAGTTTGCGCTGTCGCGCCGCCAAAATGCGCACGACCCCGTCACAAATTCGCCGCTTCGGCCCGAAAAGGACAGCAAATGCGTGTAGCCGCGTCATAGCAGGCAGGCTATGTATCGGGCGAAAGGTGGCTGGTTCATGACCCGTTCCCAGATCATCGCTCTGTTTCTTGGGGCCGGCGTCGTCGCGGTTGGAGCGGGTCTCGCGTGGCGGGGTATCGTGCCGGGCTTTCCCCCATCGCCAGCGAGCACAACTTCGGATGCTGCGCCCACGACCTCGCAGGCGACGCCCGCCACCCCGAGCCCCAATGCTGCCCCCGGGCGGACTGAGCAAGAAGCCGCGACCGAGCCAAACGCAGCACTGCCTCGGTCGGCCGCTCAAGCAGCGCCGACGACCGCGCCGGACCTGCCGGTCTTCGACACGGTGCGGGTCGAACCTTCCGGCGATACGGTCGTCGCTGGGCATGGCGCGCCGGAAGCGAAAATCGCGCTGATGGCGGGCGACAAAGTTATCAGCGAGATCGACGCCGACGGTGCCGGCAATTTCGTCATGGTCCCGCCGCCTTTGGCGCCCGGCAGTTACCTGCTTGCATTGCGCAGCACCGGCAAAGACGGCAGCGTCATAAACTCGCATCAGAACATCGCCGTTTCGGTTCCTCCGCGGGGAGAGAAGAACGTGGTGGTCGCGCTTGCCGAGCCCGGTAAGCCAAGCGTCATCCTCACCGATACGGCCAAGCCCGCCGAGCCAGCGGCTCCGCAATCCGCATCAGCGCCCGCGGCGCCCGCGTCGCCTGAGGTTGCCTTCAAGACCGCGGAAGTCGACAACGGCGGATTCTATGCCTCGGGGACGGCGACGCCCGGAGCGGATCTGCGGCTCTATCTCAACGGAACCGATTTGGCCGAGGTTACCGCCGGTTCCGACGGGCATTGGTCGCTGACGGTCGAGAAAGGTGTGGCGCCTGGCCATTACGCGGTTCGCGCCGATGTGATCGATGCCGGCGGAAATGTCCTCGCACGCGCCGAAGTGCCATTTTATGTTCCCCTCAGCGTGGCTGAGGCCGACGCGCCTGCCAAGCTGGCTCAGACCGCGCCGTCCTCTCCGCCGCCTCAACCTCAACCTCAAGCGGCTCAGGCGGCTCCGGCGCCTGACACGTCGGCATCGGCGGCTCAAACCGCGCCGCCCGCCGCTCAGCCACAACGCGCGCCCGCTCAACCCGCTCCCACCCCCGAGACATCGGCATTGACGGCTCAAACCGCGCCATCCGCGACGCCGCCCGAACCTGCCCCGGCTCAAGCCGCACCTGCGCCTGAGACGTCCGCCTCCTCTGAACCGGGTCCGGCCCAAAGCGCCGGCGCGCCCGAGACGCATGCGGCGGCGGCGGCGCCCGCGTCGGCGGCAGCCAAGCCGCCGGGCAATGCGGTAGCCGCGGCGACACCGTCCCCGCCGACGCCGAGCGCCAATGATGCGGTCGTGGCGCAGATCCAGACGACAACGGTGGCGCGCGGCGACAGCCTCTGGCGGATCAGCCGCAAGGTCTTCGGCCACGGCGTTCGCTATACGCTGATCTACGAGGCCAACGCCGATCAGATCCGCGATCCGAGCTTGATCTACCCGGGGCAAATCTTCGTCTTGCCGCACGCGGCGACCAATTAGGGAAGCGCTCGCCTCGAAGCGCTGCGGCAGAGATGCGTTTTGCCTCTCGGCCGTCTATATCTGGGCGGTAAGCTCGCGCCACGTCCTGACCCGAGAATTTGGAGACGCCGCCGGCCGCTGAGCCGGCCGCCAACGAAAGCTATGTTGCAACACGTCAAAAAGTCGGCCGCTGGGCTGACGAAGCCAAGCCCGAGCTTTTCCGAAACCTGGCGAAAGCTTTGGCCCTATCTCTGGCCGAGCGGTCGCCGCGACCTCGAATGGCGCGTGTTGGCGACCTTCGCTTTGATGCTGGTCGCAAAGATCGTGACGATTGCGGTCCCCTATTCCTTCAAATGGGCGACTGACGCGGTGGTCGGGCATGCGCATGCGCCGCATAGGATCTTGGGCATCATCGCCGGTCCGCTGGCGCTGACGTTCCTCTATGGCGTCCTGCGGATAGCCATGGCGGGCTTCACCCAGGCGCGCGACTCGGTCTTTGCCGCGGTCGCGATGCATGCGGTCCGGCGGCTCGCCAATGACGTTTTCGTTCACCTTCATCTGCTTTCGCTGCGCTTCCATCTCGAGCGCAAGATCGGCGGATTGACCCGTGTGCTCGAACGCGGCCGCAACGCCATCGAAACTTTCGTGCGCACGGTTGTGCTCGTGGCGGTGCCGACCGCGGTTGAATTCGTGCTGATTCTCGCCGTCTTCTATCTGCAGTTCGACTGGCGCTATACCGCCGTCGTCGCAGGCATGATCTTGGCCTACATGAGCTTCACGTTTTCGGCCACCAATTGGCGCATCGGGATCCGCCGCTCGATGAACGAGAGCGACTCGGACGCCAACACCAAGGCGCTCGACAGTCTGTTGAATTACGAGACGGTGAAATATTTCGGCGCCGAGGCGCGCGAGGCGAAACGCTACGACAAGTCGATGGCGCGCTACGAGCTAACCAGCATCAAGTCCTATACCTCGCTCACCTTTCTGAACTTCGGCCAGGCCGTGATCTTCACTTTGGGGCTGACCGCGGTGATGGCGATGAGCATCATCGGCATCAGGGCCGGCCACAACACCATCGGCGATTTCGTGCTCGTCAATGCGATAATGATCCAGCTCTACCAGCCGCTGAATTTCCTCGGCATGGTCTATCGCGACATCCGCCAAGCGAAGATCGACCTTGAGATGATGTTCGACATATTGGCGCAGCATCCGGAGGTCGCCGATCGGCCCGGCGCCAAGCCGCTCGTCGTCTCGGGCGGCCATTTGCGCTTCGACAACGTGTTCTTCCACTACGACCCCGCCCGTGAGATCCTGAAAGGCATCAGCTTCGACGTGCCGCCCGGCCGGACGGTCGCCATCGTCGGGCCGTCGGGCGCCGGAAAGTCGACGATTTCGCGGCTGATCTTCCGCTTCTACGAACCGTCCTCGGGGAAGATCACGATCGACGGCCAGGACATCGGAGACGTGACGCAGAATTCGCTGCGCGCCGCGCTCGGCATGGTGCCGCAGGATACGGTGCTCTTCAACGATACGATCGGCTACAATATCCTCTACGGCCGCGCCGACGCGAGCGACGCCGAGGTGAAAGAGGCGGCGCGTCTCGCCCAGATCGATCATTTCATCGAAAGCGTGCCGGGCGGCTATCATGCGCAGGTGGGTGAGCGAGGGCTGAAACTCTCGGGAGGCGAGAAACAGCGCGTCGCGATCGCCCGCACCGTCTTGAAGGCGCCGCCCATCCTCGTGCTCGACGAAGCGACCTCGGCGCTCGACACGTTCACCGAGCAAGAAATCCAGCAGGCCCTCGACCGCGTCGCCAAGGGGAGAACGACCCTTGTCATTGCGCATCGTCTGTCGACCGTGGTCAATGCCGATGAGATTCTCGTGCTCGACCAGGGCGAAATCGTCGAGCGCGGCGCGCATGCCGTGCTGCTGGCCCGCGACGGCGTCTATGCCGCCATGTGGAATCGGCAGAACGAAGTGCGCCGCGCCGAGGAAATCCTGCGCCGCGCCGCGCAAGCCGAACCCGCGATTCCGCACATCCAGCTTGCCAACGGTCCGGGCGGGGCGGAAGCCCCGTCCTATTCGGAAGAAGACGAGGATGTCGCCCTCAGTTGAGCGCAGCTATCCCGCGGCAGGCGACTTCGCAGCTCTCCTGCCGCGGATTCTTCAGCTGCCGGAAGAACTTTTCACAAACCGGTTCGTTGCGCATCCAACTCGGACCGCGGAGCCTGGTGATCGGCCTTAAATGAACGTCATCGATTCAATTCGCCGCCAACTCGTCCCCATCCATCCTGACGGCTATCGCTTCGTCGCGATCTTCGCCGGCGTCGCCCTGGTTCTTTTCTTCATCTACCCGCCGCTCGGTTGGATCGGCCTCGTGCTCACCCTCTGGTGCGCCTATTTCTTTCGCGATCCGCCACGCCTGACGCCGCTTGAGGCCGATCTCGTGATCGCTCCCGCCGACGGCATGGTTGCTTCCGCGGGACCAGGTGTGCCCCCGCCTGAGCTCGGCCTCGGCCCGGAGCCTTTGCTTCGCGTTTCCATCTTCATGTCGATCTTCGACTGTCACGTGAACCGCGCCCCTGTCGGCGGCCGGATCAGCAAGATCGTCTATCGGTCCGGCCTTTTCATCAATGCCGATCTCGACAAGGCGAGCGAGGGCAACGAGCGCAACGGTCTCGTCATCGATGCGCCGAAGGCGCGCGTCGGCGTGGTTCAAATCGCCGGCCTCGTGGCGCGTCGAATCGTCTGTTTCGTCGCGGCCGGCGAGACAATCGAGGCGGGCGAACGCATCGGCTTGATCCGCTTCGGTTCGCGGGTTGACGTCTATCTGCCGCATGCGGCGCGGCTTCTCGTCGGGACGGGGGCGCGCGCGGTCGGCGGCGAGACGATCATCGCCGATTTCGATAGTCCCGCGCCGCCCCGCACGTTCAAGCAGAGCTAGACCTGACGATGCCGGCTTGGCTTTTGGCAGTTCGGCGTTTCCGCAGCCCGGGATCTGCTCTATGCTGGCCGGCATGAGCTCATCATTGCCAAGAAAATTTCCGTTGCGCCCCAGCGACGCCGCGGAGGCGGAGGACGGGGCGGCACGCAATCATGCGAGCGCGGTGCCGCGCCTGGGCCTTGTCCGCGCCCGCAGGTTCCGCGCCGTGCCGCTGCGCATCATCGTGCCCAACCTGGTGACGTTGCTTGCCCTTTCCGTCGGCCTGACCAGCATAAGGTTCGCGGTCGAAGGCCAGTTCGAGATCGCCGTCCTCGCCGTCATCGTCGCGGCGATCCTCGATGGGCTCGACGGACGTTTGGCGCGGGTTCTACGCGGCACGTCGCGCTTCGGCGCGGAGCTCGATTCGCTCGCCGATTTCGTCGATTTCGGCGTCGCGCCGGGGCTCATCCTCTATTTCTGGAACCTGCATCAGATGAAGAGTCTCGGCTGGTTTGCCGCACTCGTCTTTGCGATCGCCTGCGCACTGCGGTTAGCCCGCTTCAATGTCATGGCGGAGGATCCGAACCAGCCGCCCTGGCAGGCGCATTTCTTCACCGGAATGCCGGCGCCAGCCGGCGCGGTCGTCGGCTTGCTGCCGATCTACCTCAATCTCTCGATCTTCGCAGTCCCGGCGACGCATTGGTTCGCGCCTTTCGAAATCGCCTATGTCCTTCTCATCGCCTTTCTGATGGCAAGCCGCATTCCGCATTTCTCCGGCAAGAGGGTCGGCCGAGTACCGCGCGAATATGTGATTGTCGTGCTGTTTGGCGTCGCAGTCATCGTGCTTTTGCTCGCAACCTTTCCGATGGAAATGCTGGCTTTTCTCAGCCTCGCCTATCTCGCGACGATTCCTTTCGCCGTGCGCAGCTACAAAGGCTTTGCGGCGGCGGATGCCGCGCGGCAGGATCAGGTTGGCGGCGTTGCCGGGGCAGGGGAGCCATAAAGGCGCGGGCTTTATGAGAGGCGCGATTTAGGGCCAAATGGCCGATCGGGCCGGGTGGAAGGACATCGTGACATGGCTATTTTTGTCGTGTTTCGCGTCAAAGCCTCCGCTTGCATGCGCGCTGCGATCGCACGAACCTATCCAGAGAACAGCCTGGATCTCGGAAATAACGAATGGCTCATTTCCACGAAAGGGACGCCCAAGACCGTCTCGGATTCGCTTGGGATCACGTCGAACCCTGACACCATAGGCGCCGCGATCGTCTTTAGCGTGGACAGCTATTTTGGCAGAGCCTCCCCCGAGATTTGGGAGTGGATAAAAAGAAAATCACAGGCGACCGACGATTAGTCTCCCAAGATCTCATTTCCCGCGCGCCCTCGTCGCCAGTTCACAAATCCGCCGTTCTCGATTAGGGTCCGCGCAGCGATTGCCGCGTTTTCGAATGATTTCGCGATTGGCGCCTCGTGCCGGGCGAAGCGTGCAAGGTCTCAAGCAGAAGGAAGCAAATGTCGAAGGAAGAATTGCTCGAATTTCCAGGCATTGTCACCGAATTGCTCCCGAATGCGACCTTTCGGGTCAAGCTCGAGAATGATCACGAAATCATCGCCCATACGGCCGGCAAGATGCGCAAGAACCGGATTCGCGTCTTGACTGGCGACAAGGTCCTCGTCGAAATGACACCCTATGACTTGACCAAGGGTCGCATCACCTACCGGTTCAAGTGATCATAGCCGAGCGGAGCCAAAAGCCGTGAGCGGCGAGAGCAAGACTTGGCGCCCTAAGCTCATTCTCGCTTCGGCCTCGCCCCGGCGGCTCGAACTTCTGCAGCAAGTCGGGCTCGATCCCGACGCGCTCATCCCGGCCGATCTCGATGAAACCCCCAGAAAGGGTGAATTGCCGCGCGTGCTCGCCGCGCGCCTTGCCGAGGAAAAGGCGGAGGCCGCGGCGAAAGTCGCCAAGACGCGCCCGGAGCTCGCGGGCTCTTATCTGCTCGCAGCCGACACCGTGGTCAGCGTCGGCCGGCGCATTCTGCCGAAATGCGAGGTGGTCGACGAGGCGGCCCAATGCCTGCGGCTTCTGTCGGGTCGCGCGCACAGGGTTCATTCCGCGCTGACGCTGATCACCCCCAAGGGCGCGCGCCGCCGCCGCCTGGTCGAGACGCGTTTGCGGTTCAAGCGGCTCTCGCGCGACGAGATCGACGCCTATCTCGCCGCCGGCGAATGGCGCGGCAAGGCGGGCGGCTATGCGATCCAGGGCCTGGCCGGCGGGTTCATCGTGAAACTCGGCGGCTCCTATTCTTGTGTTGTCGGCCTGCCACTTTTCGAAACTCTGTCGCTGCTTGCCGGTGAAGGTTACCCCACCCATATCCTGTGGCTGAACCGTATCTGATCGCAGTCTGGCGACGTTGTTTGGGCAAAGCATGGAACGCAAAGAGGACGATGAAGATCAGGAGGCGGGATTCCCGCCTTGCCCGATTTGCGGCAAGCCGTCCGGCCTCGCCGAGCGGCCTTTTTGCTCCAGACGCTGCGCCGATATCGACCTGCATCGCTGGCTCAGCGGTAGATATGCCATACCGGCTCAGTCGACTGCCACAGAAGATGCCGAGAGCGAGCCTACCGAAGCAGCCCCCGAGCCTGACGGTGCGATAAGCTTACCCAAGCGTTGACATTCGTCTAGGCTCGGGCGTGTTCTTCATCATCTCCAAAGTGCTTTGGCTCATCGCCGACCCGTTCAACCTTATCCTGGTTCTCGGGGCTTTTGGTCTTGCGCTTAGCTTTGGGCGGCCGGCGCGTCTTGGCCGGACTCTCTGTGTCACCGCCCTGATCCTGCTGATGATCGTCTGTTTCACCCCGCTCGGCAGCCTGTCGCTGCGGCCCCTCGAAGACCGATTTCCGCCCGCGCCAGCCGATCTGGCGGCGCCCGCCGGGATCATCGTTCTCGGCGGCGCGCTGGATGAGGAGATGACGCTTGCCCGCCATCAACCGATTCTCTTGGGGTTCGCGGCGAGGCTCACGACAGGCGTCGCTCTGGCGCGGCGCTTTCCACAGGCACGGCTGATCTTTACCGGCGGCACCGGCGGCACCGCTGGTCTCTCGCAGGGTAAGACCAGCGAGGCCATCGGCGCGCGCGAACTTTGGCTCTCGCTGGGCGTCCCGGAGGAGCGCATGAGCTTCGAGGCAAAATCGCGCAACACCTGGGAGAACGCGATCTATACTCGCGCGCTCCTGCACCCGAAACCGGACGAGACTTGGCTTCTTGTCACCTCCGCTTGGCACATGCCCCGCGCGATGGGGATATTCCGGCGTGCCGGCTTCAAGGTCGTCGCCTATCCGGTCGATTATCGAACCTTCGGGGATTCGCGCGATTTCCTTCTCGCCCGCACCGGGCTCGATCAGATCATGATGCTTCAATTTGCGGTGCATGAATGGATCGGCCTTGTTGCCTATCATCTGACGGGCAAGACCGATGCATGGTTCCCGGCGCCCTAATCCTTGCGCCGACGGCCGTAACGACATAAAGGAGCCCCTCGCCTTGCGCAGAACCCGGCCGCCGCCCGCTCATTGCCGGGAGAGCGGACTTGAGGGTTGTCAAGATCTGGGGGCTGGGCCGTAGGAGAGGGAAGGAACATGCGTTTCGCGTTTGCGCTCGTCTCGATTATCCCGCTGCTTTCGTTTGCGGGCGCGGCTTCGGCCACGACCCAAACGGACATGGTGGATTGCCAACAGATGCGGGATCTCGACCGCAGCATCACCGGCTGCACGAACCTCGCCTCGGATCGAAGCCTGGACGCGCACGACCGCGCCATCGCGTATCTCGACCGGGGACTGGCGTATTACGCCAAGAATGACCTCGACCATGCGATCGACGATTGGAGCGAGGCGATCAAGCTCGATCCGAGTTACTTGCATGCCTACAACAACCGCGGCAAGGCCTATCGCGCCAAGGGCGATTATGCGCAGGCCATCGCCGACTACAGCCAAGCGATCAAACTCGATCCGCAACATGCCGTCGCCTATAAGGGCCGCGGCATCGCTTATCTGTTGAGCGGCGACCCGGCCAAAGCTGAGGCCGATTTCCGGCAGGCCGCCGATCTCGACCCCGCCGACCAATATGCCGTTCTATGGCTCGATATCGCCACGCGCCGCAACAACCAGCCGAGCCACATTGCGCAGACGGCCAAAGCCCTCAACATGAGCGCCTGGCCCGCGCCGATCGTGTTCCTATTCGCCGGCCAGATGACGCCGCACGACGTCGCCGTCGCCGCGCAGAACATCGATCCGCTCGTAACTCAGACGCGGAACTGCGATGCATACTTTTACATCGGCGAATCGGTGCTGCTGAAAGGGGACAAGGACCAGGCTACAGACCTGTTCCGGCGCGCGCTCAAAGAATGTCCCAAGGCCGTCGACGAATATTCCGCCTCGGTTGCGGAGCTGAAGGCGATGGGCAAACCTCTCGAGGTGCCAGGAACCCAGAGCCTGGGCGAGGGAATGGACAAAAGCGTGGAACTGCCGGTCCAAGGAGCTCCGGGCGCAAAATCGCCCTGAAGCCTCAACCGCGCGCCTTTTGGCTCCCGGTTCTGACCGAGGAAGCCAAGCTCAGGATCGAATGGAATCGATCCTGCCCTGGATTCTTTTTTGCCCGCATGATCTTTTCGCAGCCCCCATTTTCGGATCATGCGCCCAATGTCCTTAACCCTGGTCCTCGCCAACAAGTCCTATTCCTCCTGGTCGTTTCGGCCTTTCATCCTGATGCGGCACTTCGAGATTGCGTTCGCGGAAATCGTTATTCCGCTCGGCGAGGAAGCGACCCGGTCCGAGATCCTGCAGCATGCGCCGTCCGGCAAATGCCCGGCGCTGCGCGACGGCGATCTCGTCGTTTGGGATTCGCTCGCGATCATCGAATATATTGCCGAGCGCTTTGCCGATCTGCCGATCTGGCCGCGGGAGATGAGGGCGCGGGCGACGGCACGCGCGCTTGCGGCCGAAATGCATTCGGGCTTCAACGCGCTGCGCGCCAATTTGCCGATGAACATGCGCCGCCCGGTCAAGCGGCGCGAAGTGCCGCCGGAGGCCGGCGCCGATATCGAGAGGATCGAAGCCGCATGGGCGGATGCAAGACAACGGTTCGGGGGCCGCGGCGATTTTCTCTTCGGCGATTTCTCCGCCGCCGATGCCATGTTCGCGCCGGTTGTCAACCGGCTTCACGTCTATGACGTTGCGGTTAGCCCGGCGAGCCGCGCCTATATGAATAGGGTGATGGCGCTGCCGGCTTACCGGGATTGGCAAAAGGGCGCCGAAGCGGAGAATTGGCGCGTCGCGAAATATGAGGATCTTTAGCCGCGACCATAGGATCAATCCGGACACATGTGCGGGCCGGGGCCGCTCGAAGAGGATTGGAGCGCGATGCAATACCTGCCCCTGACATGGCCGTTCTTCCTGCTGCTCCTGGGGGTGTTTTTCGCCCTTGTCGTGTGGATCGAACTGCGCGCGCTCCTTTATGCCTATAGTCGCGTCGGCATCAGCTCGCCTGCAGCCCTGCTTGTTCTTTTCGGCTCGTTGATCGGCAGCTCGATCAATATTCGCGTGGCCGAATTGGCCCCTCAACAAATGATATCCGGGGAGATCGATTTTTACGGCATGCATTATGTGGTCCCGGTTCTGGTCAACTCGCCCGGCACGATCATTGCGGTCAACATCGGCGGAGCGGTCATCCCGGTCCTGTTGTCGATTTACCTGCTCGCCAAATACGAACTCTGGGGCCGCGGCCTCCTCGCCACGGCAATCGTCGCCGTGATCTGCCATCATTTGGCGACGCCCGTGCGCGGCGTCGGCATAGCCGAGCCCGTGTTCGTCCCGCCGATCGCCACCGCCATCACGGCAGTCTTGATTTCGCGCCAATATGCGGGGCCGTTGGCCTATATCAGCGGGAGCCTCGGGGTGTTGATCGGCGCCGATCTGCTCAACCTCGACAAAGTGCAGGGCTTGGGCGCGCCGGTCGCCTCGATCGGCGGGGCCGGAACCTTCGACGGCATCTTTCTCACCGGCATCATCGCGGTGATTCTGGCGAGCTTCACGCAGCCGAGGCAGCGGTTTGCCTGAAGCGGCCGAACCTCATTCTCGAGCGATCAGTGCGGCCGCTTGGCTTTTTCCTGCGCCGCCGCGGCGTGATACTCGCGCCGGATCTTCTCCAGATCGACCGAAGGTTTCGGATAGGACATATCAAGATCCTGCATCGTATCGGCGAGGATCTGCGAAACGGCGAGATTGCGAAACCATTTGTGGTTGGCGGGGATGACGAACCAAGGCGCATATTTCGTGCTCGTGGCGGCGATTGCATCCTCATAAGCGACGATATAATCGTCCCAATAAGGGCGCTCCACGTAATCCGCTTCGCTGATCTTCCAATTGCGCGTCGGATCGTCGAGCCGCTGCTCGAACCGGGCCAGCTGCTCGTCCTTGCTGATGTGCAGAAAGAACTTCAGGATATGGGTGTTGTTATCGGCGAGCTCGGCTTCGAATTCGCAAATCCTCTCGTAGCGCGTCTTGCACGTCGATTTATCGATCAACTTGTGGACGCGCGTAATCAGTACCTCCTCGTAATGCGAGCGGTTGAAAATCGCGATCTCGCCCAACCCTGGGGCATGCTTATGCACGCGCCAGAGGAAATCGTGCGCCTGTTCCTCCGGGGTCGGTTGTTTGAAGGCTGTGACGCAGGCGCCTTGCGGATTCCAGGCGCCCATCACATGCGTGATCGTGCCATCCTTGCCGCCGGCGTCCGGGGCCTGCAGCACGACGAGCAGCGATCGCTTGCGCTCGGCATAGAGAAGCTTTTGCATATCTGCCAATTTTTGCCGATAGGCTTCGGTCGCCGCTGCCGCTGTTTCGGCCGATTTCTCGTCTCCCTTGTAGGCGGGATCGAGATCGGCGAGCTTCAGCTTGCCGCCCGGCTCGACGACGAATTTCTTGCGGTAATCCATCGAAACTCTCTACCACGAGGCTGGCAAATGGTCATCGAGGCCGAGTTCAAACCATGACGCTTCACCTGCTCAAGCTTTGCGTCGGGATCGAGTTCGATCGCCGATCTCGAGGCCTATCGCGCCAGGCAAAATCGCAAGCCGCCACAGCATCATGTTCATGTGACCCGAATGGTGCCGCGCCGACGCGACGAACTGCTCGACGGCGGCTCTCTCTACTGGGTGATCAAGGGCCGCATCGCGGCGCGCCAGGCGCTCATGGCCGTCGAGGCTTTCGTCGATCGCGAAGGCGTCGGCCGCTGCCGGCTTGTGCTCGACACGAAGCTTGTGCCGGTCGTGCCGCGCCCGTTCCGGGCGTTCCAGGGCTGGCGCTACCTCGCCGACGCAGACCGCCCGCCGGATCTCCAGGTGATTGGAAAGCAGGATATGCCGGCGGAATTGCGCCTCGAACTGGCGGCGCTGGGACTGGTTTAGGAGCGCCCGGACGCTAGCCATTCCGAGTTTCTTGCGTTTCCGCCGGGAACCACGAAATAGATCGGCAAAGCCGCGCAAAGCCGCTTGCCGCCGGCGGCCCGGCGTAGGAATTTAAGCGATCCACAGGTTGTTTGGGAGCTGCGCTTGGGCGCGGGACGGGAAAAATCGAACATCACGCCGGCCGCGGGCATGAAAAGCGACGTCGATCGCTTTCTCGCCGCGGCGGCGCATTTGCCGGCGCCTCACGCCGGCGGGCGTCTCGTCTTCGCCCTCGACGCGACGATGAGCCGGCAGCCGACATGGGATCTCGCCCAGTCGCTTCAAGGCGAGATGTTTGCAGCCGCGGCAAATCTCGGCGGCCTTGCGGTGCAGCTGGTCTATTTCCGCGGCTTTTCCGAATGCAAAGTGTCGCCATTCCTCGACCGTGGCGAGGGGCTCGCGGCTTGCATGATGAAGATCTCGGTGCGCGCCGGCCGCACGCAAATCGGCAAAGTTCTGCGCCATGTCCGTGATGCGGCGCAGGCCGAGCGGATCGGCGCGCTCGTCTTTATCGGCGACGCAATGGAAGAACGCATTGAAGATCTCGTCCGCTTGGCCGGCGAACTGGGCCTCCTCGGGGTCAAGGCCTTCATGTTCCAGGAGGGCCATGATCGCGCGGTTGAAGAGGCGTTCCGCCGCATCGCCGCGCTTACCGGCGGCGCCTATGCCACTTTCGACGCCAACGCCGCCGAGCGTCTCAAAGCGCTGCTTGGCGCCGCCGCGGCCTATGCGGCGGGCGGATTGGCCGCGCTTGAAGCTCGGGCCTCCGCCGATCGCGAAGCTTCGCTGATGCTGGCGCAGATGCGCTGAAGGACGCTGATGCCTTATATCCTGGCCGGATTTATCGTCTTTTGGCTCGTCCTCACGGCGCTGCGGGCTTTCACGCGAGCCAGTCCCGCCGCGCTCGCGCAGGCCTTGCGTCTGTTCGGCGGCCTGGTGGCGCTGCTTCTCGCGGCAGTCCTCGGTCTGCGCGGAAGGATCGACGTGGCGGTCGTCCTCGGCGGTGTCGGGCTGTGGCTCCTTGGGCGAAGATCCGTGACCAGTTGGTTCGGACCGGGGCGCACCAGCGCCGCCTCGCGCGTACGTTCGGCCATGATCGAGATGGAACTCGATCTTACATCCGGCGTCATTCGCGGCACCGTTCTTGCCGGTCCCGATGAGGGCAAATCGCTCGATCAGATGGGGCGGCCGCAATGCGAGGCGCTTTATCGGCTCTGTCTGCGCGACGATCCGGATGGAGCGCGCCTTCTAGAGGCTTATTTTGACCGCCGCTTTCCCGGATGGCGTGCGGCACGTGACGACGGGCAGGACGCGCGGGGCCGTGGATCGCATGCTGCGCCGCGACCTGGCGTGATGTCCGAGGATGAGGCTTATGAGGTCCTGGGCCTTCACAAAGGGGCTTCGCGCGACGATGTCGTGCGCTCGCACCGCTCGCTGATGAAGAAGCTCCACCCCGACCACGGCGGATCGACGGACCTTGCCGCCAGGGTGAACGAAGCCAAGGACGTCCTGATGCGCCGACACCACTAACTCCGTACGCTACGCAAACAACGCGATTCCGAATTGGCTAAAGTGTGCCTTGAATTCTTTAATTTTTGGTCGCGAAACAGGCGAAACCGGATCGCCTCAGGCTCCTGCAGGCGGCCTCGGCATCGTCCGCGTCAAGTCCCGCAAACCGGGCGCGGTAGAGCGTCTCATCGCCTTTTTGAACCTTCTCGGTGAACGGCTGGGCATCGCCGAGAGCCCTGGGCCCACGTGCCTTGGCGCGGGCGAGGAGATTGGATGCTTCGGTCGGGTCATCCGGCGCACCGATCTGGATCATCCAGCCGCTGCGGGCTATTGCCGGCAGCGGAGCAGCGGGGATGACCGTTTCTGAACTCCGCGGCGCTCTGCCCGGAATTTCTGAGTTCTGCGGTTCGAAGCTCGGCGGCTCGGCGACTTGCGGTTCCGTCTTGGCAGCGAGACTGGCGGAATCCTCGCCTTTCACGGCAGGCGCCGGGCCGACCACCCATCCAAGCATCGAAGGGGTGGTGGTCGAGCTCGTCGGCGGCGTCGCGCCGTCGAAGGCGAAGCGTTTCGTGTCTGCGGGTCCAGCTCCGGCCTGCATTGTGTCGAGAGAAACGGGCGCGCCTGACACGAAAGCGGGACGCGGGCGTGGAACCGGCATGGGCGGGATCGAGGCTACGGGCAATGGGTCGGCGGCCGCAGCGGGACCAAACGATATGGACGTGGCGGGCTCGCCTCGCGCCTTATCGGCGGCAGCTTCCGCGATCAGCGGCGCGGCGCGCCGCTTCGAACTTTTGTCGATCTCGGTTTTGATGAGATCGGCCATGATTTCATCGCGGCTCGCGGCACTCGCTCCGCCGAGTACGACGGCGATGATGAAATGCCCGTCGCGCTTGACCGAGGTCAAAAGATTGAAGCCGGACTCGCGCGTATAGCCGGTCTTAATTCCATCGACCCCGTCGATGCGGCCGAGCAGATGATTGTGATTGCGGTTGGCCACGCCGTCGTAATCGAAGACCTCAGTCGAGAAATAGCGATAATAATGGGGGAAACGCTGCTGGATGGCGCGCCCGAGCAGGGCGAGGTCCGCCGCAGTGGTGATCTGCGCATCGTCAGGAAGGCCGGAGGCGTTGACGTAACGCGTCCTCGACATGCCGAGCGCATGCGCCTTGCGGGTCATCATCGCCGCGAAGGTTTCTTCGTCGCCGCCGATGGCCTCCGCGACCGCGACGGCGATATCATTGGCCGACAAGGTGACGATGGCCTTGATCGCATCCTCGACGCTGATCGTATCGCCAGGATCGAGCCCAAGCTTGGTTGGCGCCTGTTCGGCGGCGTGCGCCGAGATCGGCAGGCGTGAATCGAGATGCAGCCGGCCCTTTTCGAGCTGTTCGAACAGCAGATAAAGGGTCATCACTTTGGTGATCGAGGCCGGATGGCGCGGCGCGTTCTCGTTGCGCGCATAGAGGACGCGTCCGGAATTGCCGTCGACGACGATGGCCGCGAAGTTCGATGCGGCGGCGCGGTGCGGGTAAAGGCGACGCGGATGAAACGCGAACCGCCACGCGTAATGATGGTGGTGGCGATAATAGGCTTGGGCCGGGGAGGCGAGCCAGGTTGAGGCGATCGAGAATATGAGGCTCAACGATACGAGCAGGGAGCAAGCCCCCATGCGACGCTTGGACATAACGCGCTCTTCCCCCGATTTGGCCGCCGGAACTTGTCGGGCGCGACGAACGCCCCGGTTTTGCCAACGAATGTCGGCATAAATCAAAGAGTTGGGAGCCACGCGGGCCAAATCGGAAGACTACTTGGGCGCGCCGCTCTGCGGGTCTCGGGGCAATCGCGCGAAACGTCCGGCGATCGCCCAAAGGGCCGGGAAGCAACGCTAAATCGCCCCGGTTACTCGATCGTTAAGGGAATGATGCGAAGGCCGGGCGAGAGTGCCAGGACGGGATTTTTGCTGCGACGCAAAAATCTTCTTGACGGCAATTGTGCGATGCACTATATTGAGATTGTGGGCCCTGGAGGCCCGCCGGCGCGCGGCCTCCGACCAATGCGCGTCCCCCCTCCCCAAGGAGTAGACTTATGACCTCGAACTTTGATGAAATCCAGAAATTCGGTAAGGAACAGCTTGAAGCTGCGAGTTCGGTGGCGGCCTCGCTCGCCAAGGGGTTCCAGACCATCGCCGCCGAGACGACCGACTATTCGAAGAAGTCGATGGAGAGCAACTCCGCCTATATGGAGAAACTGCTCGGCGCGAAATCGCTCGACAACGCGATCCAGATTCAATCGGAATATGCCAAGTCGGCCTATGAGGGCTTCGTTGCGCAGGCAACCAAGATCGGCGAACTCTATACGATTCTCGCCAAGGAAGCGTTCAAGCCGGTGGAGACCGTTTTCGCCAAGGTTCAGGCTGTCGCCGGCTCCAAGTAAGGCAGGCCCGCCCGCAGTTCGGTCGCGGTAGAAATTTTGCTGTTGCGCCCTGCGGGGCGAGGAAGGCTCGACAAAGGTCGGGCCTTTTCCTTTTTCCTGACCGACACGGCTCTCGCAAGCGCGGCCGCCTATGCTGCGGGAACTGCTCGCGCCGCGAAAATTGCCCGAAATCAGCATCAAGAATTTGCTAATGTCGTTGGGTCGCGATGCTGGACCCGAGCGCGCCAGTCCCTATCTTGCATGGGATGAGCGGGAGAATGCGCCGGGTCGGTGAAATCCCGGTAGTCGGCAAGGGCGAACCGGAGTTATTATTTACGACTTGACGAAGCGCTGGTTCGCGACCTCCGGCGCAGAGGACGGCGGTAGAAGGTGGAGACGGAGGGATGCCGTTACGGGCAGCCAAAGACCAGCAAAGGGGCGGCGACCCCGGATCGGGTACGGCGGTCATTGCGCGCCCCAAGACGCAGACGCGGCGGCCGAGCATGTATCGCGTCTTGCTCCTCAACGACGATTACACGCCGATGGAGTTTGTGGTCACCGTTTTGCGCAAATATTTCAACAAAGGGCCGGAAGAGGCGACGCGGATCATGCTTCACGTCCATCAGCATGGCGTCGGCGAATGCGGGATATTCACCTATGAGGTTGCGGAGACGAAAGTTACCCAGGTGATGGACTATGCCAGGAAGCATCAGCATCCGCTGCAATGCATCATGGAAAAGAAGTGAGAGATTGGAGCCATGCCGTCCTTCTCGCGTAATCTCGAACAGACTCTTCACCGCGCCCTTGCCGTCGCGAATGAGCGTCACCACGAATATGCGACGCTCGAACATCTTCTGTTGAGCCTCACCGAAGATACCGATTCGGCGGCGGTGTTGCGGGCCTGTTCGGTCGATCTCGAGCTGCTGCGCAAGAACCTGCGCGACTACATCGATCAGGAGCTCGACAATCTGGTCAGCGACGGGCGCGAGGATGCAAAGCCCACGGCCGGATTCCAGCGCGTGATTCAGCGCGCCGTGATTCACGTCCAATCCTCAGGCCGGGAGGAGGTGACCGGCGCCAACGTGCTCGTCGCGATCTTCGCCGAGCGCGAGAGCCATGCCGCCTATTTCCTGCAAGAGCAGGATATGACCCGCTATGACGCGGTGAACTACATCAGCCACGGCATCGCCAAGCGGCCGGGGCTTTCCGATACCAAGACGCCGCGCGGCGTCGATGACGACGAGGCGCGCGAATCGAAGGACAAGGACGGCGATTCGAAAAAGAAGGAAGGGGCGCTCGAGGCCTATTGCGTCAATCTCAATCGCAAGGCACGTGAAGGCCGCATCGATCCTCTGATCGGACGCGAGGCGGAAGTTCTGCGCACCATCCAGGTGCTCTGCCGCCGCCACAAGAACAATCCGCTGCTGGTCGGCGATCCCGGCGTCGGCAAGACCGCGATCGCCGAGGGCCTGGCCCGCAAGATCGTCAAGAACGAGGTGCCGGAAGTTCTCGCGGATGCGACGGTCTTCGCCCTCGACATGGGCACTTTGCTCGCCGGCACGCGTTATCGCGGCGATTTCGAAGAGCGCTTGAAACAGGTGATGAAGGAGATCGAGAACCACAAGAAGGCGATCCTGTTCATCGACGAGATCCACACCGTCATCGGCGCCGGCGCCACTTCCGGCGGCGCGATGGACGCGTCGAACCTCTTGAAGCCCGCCTTGGCGCAGGGAACGCTGCGCTGCATCGGCTCGACCACGTATAAGGAATATCGGCAATATTTCGAGAAGGACCGGGCGCTGGTCCGGCGTTTCCAGAAGATCGACGTCAATGAGCCGACGGTCGAGGACGCGATCGAGATCATGAAGGGCCTGAAACCTTATTTCGAGGAATTCCACAAGGTGCGCTACACCAACGAGGCGGTCAAAGCCGCGGTGGAACTCTCGGCCCGCTACATCCATGACCGCAAGCTGCCGGACAAGGCGATCGACGTGATCGACGAGACCGGCGCCAGCCAGATGCTGGTGCCCGAGAACAAGCGCAAGAAGACGATCGGCATCAAGGAGATCGAAGCGACGATTGCGACAATGGCGCGGATTCCGCCGAAAACCGTGTCGAAGGACGATGCCGAGGTGCTCGAGCATCTGAGCGAGACCTTGGAGCGCGTCGTTTACGGCCAGAACAACGCGATCGAGGCGCTGACCTCGGCGATCAAGCTCGCCCGCGCCGGGTTGCGCGACGGCGAAAAGCCGATCGGCTGCTATCTCTTCTCCGGCCCGACCGGCGTCGGCAAGACCGAGGTCGCGCGCCAGCTCGCCGTGGCGCTCGGCGTCGAGCTGATCCGCTTCGACATGTCGGAATATATGGAGCGCCACACCGTGTCGCGCCTGATCGGCGCGCCGCCCGGCTATGTCGGCTTCGACCAGGGCGGCCTCTTGACCGACGCAATCGATCAGCATCCCCATTGCGTGCTGCTGCTCGATGAGATCGAGAAGGCGCATCCCGATCTCTACAACATCCTGTTGCAGGTGATGGACCACGGCAAGCTCACCGATCACAACGGCAAGCAGATCGATTTCCGCAACGTGATCCTGATCATGACGACCAATGCCGGAGCCTCCGACATGGCCCGCTCGGCCTATGGATTTACCCGCACGAGGCGCGAGGGCGACGACATCGAGGCGATCAACCGCATGTTCGCGCCGGAATTCCGCAACCGCCTCGATGCGGTCGTGACGTTCAGCCATCTGCCGCCCGAGGTCATCGCCAAGGTCGTCGACAAGTTCATCATGCAGCTCGACGCGCAGCTTGCCGAACGCAACGTCACGATCGAGCTCACCGACGAGGCGCGCCGCTGGCTCGTCGAGAACGGCTATGACGAACAGATGGGGGCGCGGCCGATGGCGCGCGTCATTCAGCAGACGATCAAGACGCCGCTCGCCGACGAAGTTCTGTTCGGCCGCCTGAAGAATGGCGGCACCGTGCGGGTCGTGGTGACCGCGGAGGAAGACGGCAGCAAGAAACTGGGCTTCGTCTTTCCGGAAGGGCCGGTTCTGCCGCGGCTCGAGCGCGATATCGTCGAGGCCGGCAAGAAGCGCGTACGTCCGGAGCCGGAAGTCCGCCGCGCCAGGGCGCGCCGGCTGCAAGGCGGCGAAGGCGATGAGCCGGAGGGCGACGACGAACTTGACCCCGATCTGCCGGAAGGCGCGGCCGAAGCCGAGGAAGACCAGACGACCGACGAGGCCGAGAAGCCCCCGGGGATCGTGCCCAACGTGCCGCTGCAGAACTAAGGCAAGCGGCGCGGCATATGTATTCGGGCTTCGCCGCTTCGACGGCGGAGCCCGAATTGCGTCGCCGGAAGCCCGCTTGCGAGAGCCGCGGTTTCAGCCAACGCCTCGCCGCATTGAGATCTCCCACGGCTTGCTGTGTCGCGCTGCTCACGCCTTGAGCGCGGCGACGATCTTGGCGCGATTTTCTTCGAGCACTTCCGGGTCTTCCATGCGGCCGTTGTGGGCGGGCCGAAGCTCGACCCCGACCCAGCGCGGCAAGATATGGAAGTGAAGATGAAAGATGACCTGGCCGCCCGCCTGCTCGTTGAACTGCTGGATGGTGATGCCTTCGGCGCCGAGCCCGTCCTTCACGGCCCGCGCCACCTTCTGCACGCGCTGGATGAGCAGGCCCAGGGCTTTGGGGTCGGCGTCGAAGAGCGTGCGCGCCGGAAATTTTGGAATGACGAGGACGTGGCCGTCGATGCGCGGCATGATGTCCATGAAGGCGAGCGCCGCGTCATCTTCATAGACCTTGTGGCTTGGAATCTCGCCGCGCAGGATTTTCGCAAAGACATTGTCGTTGTCGTAAGCAAGCGCCATGGCGCGCTCCTTCTGCCGGGGCGAGTTGGAGTGAGACGCGAATCATTGGATCATGGCCGAGCCGAGAAGTCGCGCAAGCTTTTTGTAAGTCCACCGCCAAACTGCGAGCGGCGACGCGCAGTCTCTGAGGCTCTCGGCGCGTTTATCGCCCGTCCCGCCCGGCCTCACCCTTTCTTGAACGGGGCGAGCTCCGCATATTCCTCCAGCGATTCCTGGATCGCGACGCGCTCCTCGGTCAAAAATGCATCGATCGCCGAAGCAAAGCGCCGGTCGGCGATTGCATGCGCCGAATAGGTCGGCACGGCGACATAGCCGCGGGAGAGCTTGTGCTCGCCTTGTGCGCCGGCCTCGACGCGCGAAAGCCCGTTGGCGATCGCATGCTCGATCGCCTGGTAATAACAGACCTCGAAATGCAGAAAGGGATGCTCTTCGATTGCGCCCCAGTAGCGGCCGTAGAGCGCATCCTTGCCGATAAAATTCAGGGCACCCGCGATCGGCCGGCCGGCGCGCTTGGCGATCACCAGCAGGATATGCTGCGCCATCCTTGCGCCGATCTCGGAGAAAAATATGCGCGTCAAATAGGGCCGCCCCCATTTGCGCGAACCGGTATCCATGTAGAAGCTGAAGAAAGCGTCCCAATGCGTCTCCTTGATCGCGGCGCCGGTCAAGAGTTCGACCTCGATCCCGCCCGCCAGCGCCTCCTTGCGCTCGCGCCGGATCGTCTTGCGCTTGCGCGCCGCAAGATCGGACAGGAAGGCTTCGAAATCGCCGTAGCCGCGATTGACGAAATGAAATTGCTGGCCGGTCCGCTGCAGGAAGCCGGCGCGGTGCAAGATCTCCCATTCCTCGCGCGTCGGGAAGGTGACATGAATCGACGAGGCGCAGATTTTTTCGCGCCAATGACGCAGTCCCATGAGCAGCGCGTCACGCGCCGCGCTGCCGCCTTCGGGCCGAACGAGCAGACGCCGTCCGGTCACGGGCGTGAAAGGGACGGCCACCTGGATCTTCGGGTAATAATCGAGACCGGTGCGGTGATAGGCGTCGGCCCAGCCATGGTCGAAAACATATTCGCCCAGCGAATGGGTTTTGAGATAAGTCGGCGCCGCTGCGACGAGCCGGCCTGCGTCTTCGACGAGAATATGTGCCGGCGTCCAGCCGGTCCTGCCGCCAACCGAGCCGGAGCTTTCGAGCGCATGCAAAAAGCCATGCGTTATGAATGGGTTGAGGCGCTCTAAGGAGATCTCGTCCGGACCTGGCGCCGATTGGCCGGCGACGTCGGCTTCCACCCGATCAGGGCCGGGCGGCACCGGGTTGGCGCAAGCATCCCAGGCCGCGGCATCGATCTCGCTCATCGAGGGGACGACGCGGATCTTCAAGGTCGAGGTCATGACCGGCGGCAAGAGGATTGAGGGACCGCGCGCGGCGGCTGAGGCCATTCTAACCCTCGTCGCCCATGCGGCAACGCGCCCTTTTGAAGCTCGGGCCTGAAAGGGTCTCCTTCGCCGCCGGCCTGGATGCGCCGCGGCAGCGTCCCATTCTCGTCATGTTTCACGGGCATTTAGGCTTTGGCCATGGCGCGCCGCGTTCCTTTGGCCATGGCGCGCCGCGTTCATGGTGACGCAAGAGGCGCGGGCGGCGAGGCGCAAAAGCCGCTGCTGCGGCTGTCAGGCGGATTTCGGGACATGGCATCTCTGCGCGCATCGGGATCGTGGCGCCATGTTCTGCCCGTGCTCTTCGGACTTATCCTGCTTGTCTCCGGCTGCGCAGCGCCGGGGCTCACCGACATCGCCTTCTTCGGCGGCCAGCCTGGCGCAGCGCCGCACTCCCACCTCATCTTCGTGGTCTCGACGCGCAAAGACGAAGACGCCGGCGCCAACGAGATGCGGGCTGACGGAGCGGACTATTCGCTGCAGATCCTGAGCGTGCCGCCGCAGCATCAGGCCGGCCAGATCGAACGCCCGATGTTCGGTGCGCCGGACCCAGCCAAGCATTTCATGGAAACATCGCGACGCGAGCTCGACGAGGCGAGTTTCCGCAACGAACTTGCCACCAATATTTCCGGACGGATCGGCTCGAACCGCGATGTGCTCATCTATGTCCATGGCTTCAACACGACCTATGACGAGGCGCGTTTCCGGCTCGCTCAGATTGTCGAAGACGGACGCTTCGGCGGCGTGCCGATTCTCTTCACCTGGCCTTCGAGCAACAATATCCTGAATTATGAAGCGGCGCGCGAAAGCGCGACCGCCTCGCGCGACGCGCTCGTGAGCCTTTTGCAAGACTTGAGCGAGGTGCCCGACGTCGGACGGATCCACATCCTCGCCCATTCCATGGGCGCCTGGCTCATCATGGAGGCCTTGCGCGAGCGGGCGATCGCCGGCAGCCCGGATCTCAACGGCAAGCTCGGCATGGTTATGCTCGCCGCGCCCGACATCGATTTCTCGGTCTTCCGCGAGCAACTGGCGAAACTCGATGCTTCGCATGTCGCGGTCCTGGTTTCGGCGAGCGACAGAGCGTTGTCGCTCTCGCAGACTCTCGCCGGCGACAGGCCGCGCGTCGGCGCGCTCGATCCGCGCAAGCCCAGAGACCGTGCCGCGCTCGCCCGCCTCGGCGTCAAAGTCTATGATCTTTCCGGCAAGTCGACCGGGCTCATCGGCCACGACACTTATGCCGATGCGCCCGACGTCGTGCGCATGATCGGGGCGCAGATCGGTCGACCTCGGATTCAGGATGAAGACGTCCAGGCCGTGCTCGGCGACAGGCCGGTGAGCAGCGCCGTCACGGCCGAACCATTGTCTCCGGCAGGCGCTCCCCCGGGGCCGGCCCCGCGAGCGCCCGCCGCCCCGGCGCCGGTCCCTTCGCCGCAATCGCCCGCGCCGGCACCGCAGTAAGGCGATCGGCCAACCGGTTTTTCAATTCGCCGGCGGCGTGGCGCAGCCGCTCAGGAATGGTCGTTCGTTGCCGCAACCGCGCGCTGCCGCTCGGCCCGCCAGACGCCACCGCATTCCGCCGTCGGAGACGACCAAGGTCCGCGTCCATACCGGCCGCTGACCCGGCCGCCGACATGGACGATCTGGCCGTTTTCGCGAAAGCTCAGGGACACGGTGCCGTCGTCCTCGATCAGGCCGGAGGCGCTGGCCTGCGGGTCGCTGATCGCGGTGATCCGCCCATTGATGACCGTGATCGAGCCCCGGTAGGCCTTGTCGCAGCGCCCATCCTCGGTCGTGATTTCGACCGAGTAGACGCCGTCGTAATGGGTCATGTCGATCTGCTTCAGGTTCGTGGCGTTGAGCGAGCTGGAAACGCCCAGGCAGAAGGAGATCGACGCGCATAAAGTGAAGGCAAGTGCAGGCTGCATGGATTTCTTCCCGATTCGTCCGATCGTTTTGAGGGGCGGGCGGAACGGAAATTGTGCCCTTATGTGGCAAAATCAAGAAACCGAGCAGCTTTTGAACGGCAACCGGGCAGGACCCTAGTTTTCGGGCACCGGGCCGCACCAGCCAGGCAGGAAATCCGCCGCTTCGCTCTTGGCGAGTTCCAGCGCTTTCTCCAAGGCATGCGAGAAGTCGTCCTCGACCAGCTTCCGCTTTATCCGGCGGCGCATGAAATCCGCCCAAAGAAACTCGGCAAAGGGCGTCGTGTCCTTGGCGTAACCTCCGGCGCGGCGCAATTCTCCGGCCAGCGAACGGAACGGATCGTCGACAAGATCGGTCAGCGATTTCGGTATATCCTCGTAGGTGCGCCGCTGCCCGGCATCGTCATAGGGATGCATCCATCCGCGGTTGTCGAGAAAGATCCAGAAGGCTTCTTTCTCGAGTTTGCGCAAGTCGGCGACAACGGTGACGAGAATATCCTCGACGCCATCATCGATCAGGGCGCGACCGAGATGATGATGGTCGATGACGTAGTGGCGATCCTTGGCCCCGAGAATGACCGGAATCATGTGCTTGCCTAGGAACTCCGCGCCCTTTTTGGCCTCGGTCTCCTGCCAGTTCTTGCGCTTCTCGCGGACCTCGCGCATGCCGACCGTCATCTGGGTCGGCCGCAACTCGGCGAGGGGCACCGGTTTGACGAAAGGTTCGCGGGGCGAATTCATGTCTCTGCCTCAAAACGACAGCACGATCCGCAAAGGCACCGACCGATTTGCGACGATCATGCGACAACGGCATCCGGCGCGCTCTCGATGCCATGCGGCAACGATCCGCGCCGAAACAGCCTCAATCTACAGGCAGAGCACCGACGGCGCAAATCGCCAATCCGCCGCCTCGCGCTTTATTCGATGGCAATGCCCGACCGGGCGCCGAGTTCATGCATGACTTTCGGCGTGAGCTCGCCGTGAACCGGCAGCCCGTGATCGCGCTCGAATTTCTCGATCGCCTGCCGCGTCGCGCTGCCGACAATGCCGTCGGGCTTCAGGACGAAGCCGAGTTTCACAAGGGCACGCTGGGCGGCGAGCACCGTCTTGCTTTGCTCCGCCGCGGCCGGTGCCGGGTTGGACTCGAGGAGTTGCGAAATCGAATCCGCGACGGGTTTGACCTCGGGGCCTTGCTTCGTGGCGGGCGGCTGAACCGGCGCCGTTTCGGGCTCCGCCGCGGGCGCCGACTGCAGCAATTGGCCGATCGGATCGCCGGCCGGCTGCGCCGGCACGATGGCCGCCGGAACCGCGGCTTGCGGCTTTTCGGGCGCCTGCGGCGGCGAAACCGGCGGGGCGAGGTTTTTGTGAAAAAGCGGCGCCGGATGACGGCTTTGCTGGAGCACCAATGCGTTGACGCAGATCGCTATGACGAGTCCGACGAGCAACGTCGCGGCGATCCGGTTTGGATATGCCGCCACGCGATGGACCAGCAGGAAAAAACGCGCCAACGGGCCAGGACCGTTTTGGCGGCGCGATCTGCTTCTCCTCCCCGGTTCGGGGAGAACGAAATCATGATCGCTTCGGGCGAGAACTTCACGCAATTTTCTTCACCATCATTTCAGCGCTGAATTGCCGAGGGTCGTCGAGAAGCGAGCGGCGCGGCGTGGTTTCGATCTTTGCGGCACGGTTCTTGGCTCCCTGGAAGCGGCGGCAGTCGAGCGGCAAGCGGACGCTGACGCAGGTTCCCTGGCCGACTTCGCTCTCAACCGAGATCGAGCCGCCGTGCAGGCCGACGAGCCCACGCACGACCGAGAGACCGAGGCCGGTTCCCTCATAGGCCCTGTCGTAGGAAGCGCCGGCCTGAAAGAACGGATTGCCGAGATGGGCAAGATCATTCGGCGCTATGCCGATCCCGGTGTCGGCGACGGAGATCATGATATGCGTGCCCTCAGGCCGAAGCTTGATGGTGACGCGGCCGTCGCGCGGGGTAAATTTCACCGCGTTCGACAAGAGATTGATCAGGATTTGCTTGCAGGCGCGTTTGTCGCCGACGACATCGTCGAGCTTTTCCGGATAGGCGCGCACGAGCTCGATGCCGCCTTCCTTCGCTTTGAGCTTGACCATGTCGCAGCACTGGTCGACCAGCGGTGCGATCTCGAAGGGCTCGGGCCTGATATCGAAGGCGCCGGACTGGATCTTCGACATGTCGAGAATAGAGTTCACCACCGCCAGCAAGTGCTGTCCCGACTGCTGGATGATGCCAGCATATTCGCGCCTCTTCTCGGGATCTTGCGGCACCAGTTGTGCGTTGGCGAGCATTTCGGCGAAGCCGATGATGGCATTGAGCGGGGTGCGCAGTTCATGGCTCACATTGGCGAGGAACTGGTCTTTCCAGATATTGACTTCGGCCGCCGCGGTGCGCGCCGCCTCAAAATCCTCTTCGCGCTGCTTCGCCTGGCTGACGTCGCGCAGAATCGAGACCACGCGGTCCGAGCCGGCACCCGACTCCACGTTGAAACGGCGTGAGCGCATCTCGACCCAGCGAAAGACCGGCTCGGCGCGTGCCCCGGTCCTGGCTTGCGGCGAGGCGGCGCGCAACCGCAACGTGGTGCAGACGGTGTCGGTAGAGGAAGCCGAATCGACGACGGCTTTCAGCAGCGCCGGCCGATCGGCCACGTGAACTCTTTCGAACAGCCCGCGGCCCATCAGCTCGGCCGCCGGCAGGCCGAACAATTCCATACAGTTCGGGCTGACGAATTCGGCGACGCCGTTGCGGTCGTGATGGACGACGAGATCGCCGACCGTGTCATAGACGGCACGATAATGTTCGGCGCGCAGTTGCGCCGAGCGGTCGCGCTTCCTTTGGAACTCGGCGATTCCATAGGCGAGCAGCGTTGCATAGAAAATCGCCGGCAGGATCAGCAACGCGGTATGTCCAGTGCCAAAGCCGGTTCTGATCCAGCCCGTCTGATCGGCGAGCGCGAGCGCTGCCGCAGCCAGAGCCGCGAGCGCGCCGCCGGCAAAGACGAGCCGGAAATTCTGCGACAGAACCCCTTCGAACGGGGCAAGCACGAGCCAGGCCAGAGCGGCCTCCCAAGGACCGCCGCCGGCGGCGATCGTTGCCGCCGCTCCGATGAAGCTGATCACGCAAATCGTCTGAGCAAGGAGCAGATCGCCGCTGCGCGAAAGCAAGACGACGGCACCAATCGGCAGGACGCACCAAACGAAGACGAGCGCGTGCCAGACTGCGGGCGCGCCGTAGATCGCAAGGAACAAGGGCGCAAGGCACATCACCGAGACCGAGCTTGCCAGGCGGCGGAGAATAAAGGCCTCGTGACGGCTCCGTTCGGCCTGACAGGTCAGGACGTTCGGGTGGACCAGAGACGCGATCTGCCTCTCAAGGATCAACGCGAAACTCAAACGCCAAACTCCAGGTCACGCGGTACAGGCGAAGCGGGCGCCCGCATCTCGGGCCAGATCGCCGCGCCGCTCCTCATACGCGTGTCGTCACGTGATCGCGGCAGCGGACGCAAACACCAGCTTCCTTCGCCGTGGGAGATTCGCAGGGTCGCCTTAAGTGAACCCTAAGCGTCGGGATCAAAACGCGTTCGGAGCTCCCGCCAGGGCTGGGCCCGCGGCTTTGGCGGGCGAAAGTTCCCGCTATGGTTTAGAACCTGTTGCCGTGTCCCCCGGTCGGGCCGCGCGGATATGGTCAGCAAAGGGTAAAGGCGGAGATTCGGATTGTTCCGCCGATAATGGGACGAATTTTATGCGCCCGTGCCATGCTGTATTGTCGAAACTGAACGCAGGCCCAGGCGAGGCGTGTGATGTTCTTTCTGATTCGCTGTGTGTTCTGGCTGACGGTGGTCTTTTCGACCATCTTCTCCCAGGATCCAATTCGACAGGCCGCACCCGACTACAGCCAAGCGCAAGCCGTGGAGACGGCCCGGCTCGGCGAGCTGGCTCGGACCTGGTTCGATGTCGCTGTGTCGATCCTGAAGCGCCAAGCCGCAGCGCGCTGCGCCGAAACCGACTGCCGCAAGCCGCCGGAGGCGGCAGTCGGGCATTTTCTCGCCGGCCGGCCCGTGCAGCAAGTTTTGGTTCAAGCGGAAGGCGAAGCCGCCGTGCCGCTGCCGCCGCGCCGTCCGGCTTTCGTCGGCCAAAAGACGCGGCGATCGGGCCTGGAGAAATCGTCCCGCGCGGAATATGTTATTGAGCATTCCCGGCGAAGCTGAGGGACGGCTTCACGCGACGTGAGCTGCTCATGACAATTGACGAGATCATCGAGAATTTCAGTTATCTGGACGAGTGGGAAGACCGCTATCGCTATCTCATCGAGCTTGGCCGGACGCTCGCGCCGCTCGATGCAGCGGCGCACAACGAAGCCAACAAAGTTCTCGGCTGCGCAAGCCAGGTCTGGCTCGAGACGCGGGTCGATCGCTCGGGTCATGCAGAGCCGATCCTGACCTTCGTCGCCGACAGCGACGCACATATCGTGCGGGGCCTTTTGGCGTTGATCCTTGCGTTCTACTCGGGCAATACGCCGTCCAAAATTCTCGCCGGCGATGCGCAAGCGCTGTTCCAGGATCTCGGTCTTTCGGCGCATTTGACGCGGCAACGCACCAATGGCGTGCGTGCCATGATGGAGCGAATCAAGGGCGAGGCGCGGCGCGCAGCCGAAGCGCAAGTCGCCTGAAACCAAGCTCGGGCCGCGCCGGGCAGTGCGTTTTTTGATCGAAAACGGAGGCCCGCGCTCGAAACGCGCGGATCCGGGCAATGCGCTCAGCGCTTGCGCCGCCGCTGCTGGCCCAATCCCATCTGCTTGGCGAGATTGGAGCGCGCCTTGGCGTAATTCGGAGCCACCATGGGATAGTCCGGCGGCAGGCCCCATTTCTCGCGATATTCGTCGGGCGACATGTTGTATTGGGTGCGCAGGTGTCGCTTCAGGGATTTGAACTTTCTGCCGTCCTCCAGACAGATGATGAAATCATTGGTGATCGATTTCTTGGCCGGGACGGCGGGCTTCGGCGTCTCCGGCACGGGGACCGGATGGCCCGACGTGACGCGTAAAAGCGCCGAATGAACCTCGCTGATGAGGGAAGGCAAATCGCTTGCGGGGACGGAATTGTTGCTGACGTAGGCCGACACGATTTCGGCGGCCAGTTCGATATAATTGCCTGAATTCATTGTGTCACTCATGGCGCTTTTTTCCGAGGATGCAATCAGCATCTAAGTGACTTGCCCTTAATGAGAGATTGATCTCGTTCGAGCAAAAAATTCTTTGGCTGACGTAGAAACCAATTAATCTTTAGGAGAAAAACTATTCTCGCGCAAGTAGCCGCAGCTGAATGCGCCCAAAATGCAAACAGAATTCATGTTAGTCTTGGACGGCAAGCAAACCCTAGAGTAGGGCGCGTCCGTCAAGAGTGGGATTTGTTGCCGAAGCGCGCTTTAGCTTTGGAAGAACGCCTTTAATTCGGCCATGGATCTAAAGCGCAAGACTCCTTGTTCCGATTGGGCGTCGATCGAGCCGTCGGCATACATCACATAGGCGGTTCCCTCGGCCTCGTAGCGCCCGATCACCGCCGGCGAATCTGCCGGCTGTTGCGCCGACGGATTGGGCACAAGCGGCGGCGCTTCCTCGCTCGTCTGCGGCGATTCAGGCGCAACGGCCGCGTCGAAACGGGCCAAGGCTTGGTCGAGCCAGTCGCCGGTCTCGGAACCCTGCTGGGCATGTCGATTTGGCGGTATGGCCTGGAGCGCGTCCGCCGGCTTCTCGGATGCGTCTTCGAGATTGACGCCAACGCGCCGCCAGAGCTCGTTCACCGACGGCTCCGTCCGCGGCTCGTTGCGCGCCTTGGCGGCCGCAGAGACGAAGGCGGACGCGGCGCGCGGCAGAGGCGGGACGTTGACGCCCGGTTCTCGCTCCTGTGGCGTCGCAGCGCCAGCGGCCGGTGGGGCGGCGGGGGGCTCGGAACCCCACGCATCGATGTCCGAGCCGGCGACGGGCTCCCGATCGAACAGCGGCTCTTCGCGTTGCTGCGCAGTCTCCCGGATGGATGCCGTCGTGGGCAAAGGCAGATCGAGGCGCTCGGCCGGTTCGCGCGCCGGCTGCGCGCTGCGTTGCGCAAGCGGCAGCTCGCGCGTCTCGAGCGCGGCGCGCAGCCGATCGAGGCTCGCCAACACCCTCGCCAGAGCAATGGTGATAACGCCGCCCGTCAGCCCGGTCGCCCCGGCAATGACGCTTGCCCAGCCGCGCTCGACTTCGATAATGCCATAGCCCGAATAGATCGAGTAGCCGCCGACGAAGACGAGCGCGATCCCGACGATCAAAAGCACATGTTTCATGTCCGTTTTTCCTGCGCGCGAGGCGCCCGAGCATTTGCCGCTGGTTCGACCGATGCATATGTTAGCCTGCGATCCGTTGTGATATGGCTAACAGGCAATCGGGCCTCGGATTTCAAGGAATCCCTGCCGCTGGCGTGGATCGCGACTTCGCGCCGCGAAGGGTGTCAGCCGGCTCCGATATCCTAAGTTGGCGGCCGGCGGAGCAGATGGCGAAAGCTAAGCCGTCTCTTGCATAAGCATCGAAGGAGTTGATATGGCTCTCACGCTTCCACCTCTTCCCTATCCCTATGATGCGCTCCAGCCGCATATGTCGCGCGAGACGCTCGAATATCATCATGACAAACATCACAAGGCCTATGTCGATACGGCGAACAATCTGCTGAAGGACAGTCCTTTGGCGGACAAGCCGCTCGAGGTGATCATCAAGGAGTCGCATGGCAAGAACGCGCCTCTCTTCAACAATACCGCGCAGGCCTGGAATCACACGCATTTCTGGAAGTGGCTCAAGCCCAACGGCGGCGGCAAGATTCCCGGTGTCCTCGAAAAGGCGCTCGCCGCTTCCTTCGGATCGGTCGATGAGGCGAAAAAGCAATTCGTTCAGGCCGGCTTGACCCAGTTCGGTTCTGGCTGGGCCTGGTTTACCGTGAAAGACGGCAAGATCGCGGTCTTGAAGACTGCCAACGGCGAAAACCCGCTGATCTTCGGATCGACTGCTATTCTCGGCGTCGATGTCTGGGAACATTCCTATTATATCGACTATCGCAATCGCCGCGCCGATTATCTCCAGGCCTTCATCGATCACCTCGTCAACTGGGACTATGCCGCGGAACTCTACCAAAAGGCCGTGGGGTGAGGGGATCCGCGCCGTAAGCGAAGACCGGCTCGCGCCAACCCCACGCGAGGCCGGCCACTCGCCGCGCCAATTATCGGGCGCATTCGGGCGCAGAATTGCGGCGATATTTCGGACCGAACGCGGCGGCTTTTCTGAGCCCGCCGGCGTCATTTCCGCGGCCTTTAAGGGGGCTGCGGCCGGGCTCGGGTCGAACCGCCCGAGCTTTTGACTTAGGTCGGAAATCACCAGATCGTTGCCGGGCGCCCGATTCGCGCGACCGGATGGCTTAATGTACAAAAACCTCTTCTCCGTCGCCGCACTCACTCTCCTGTCGCGCGCGACGGGTTTCATTCGCGACGTGATGCTCGGCGCGGTGCTCGGCGCCGGACTCTTGGCCGACGCGTTCGTCGTGGCCTTCAGGCTGCCCAATCATTTCCGCGCCATATTCGGCGAAGGCGCATTCAACGCGGCCTATGTGCCCTGCTATTCGCAGATCCTCGCCAAGGAGGGCGGCGAGGCGAGCCGGCGTTTCGCCAGCCAGATCTTCACGTTGCTGCTCGCCTCGCAGATCGTCCTGCTGGCGCTGGCGCTCGCCTTCACGCCGACGCTGATCGATCTGCTGGCGCCGGGCTTTCGCACCAATCCGGAGAAGTTCGCGACCGCCGTCACGCTGACGCGGATCACTTTCCCCTATCTGCTCTTCATCACGCTCGTCACCTTGCAATCGGGCACATTGAATGCGCAGGGGCGCTTTACCGCAGCGGCCTTCACTTCGGTCCTGCTCAATCTGGTGATGATCCTTTTTCTCGCCGTCGCCTTTCTGTTTCCCAACGCCGGGGTGGCCGCGGCGATCGGCGTTACGGTCTCGGGCGTCTGCCAATTCATTCTCACCTACTGGGCGCTATGGCGCATCGGCATTCACGAGCATCTGGTGCTGCGGGTTTTCAGCAAGGAGGTGCGACATTTCTTTGTCGTCCTCGGGCCAGCCGTCATCGGTTCGGCGGGCGTGCAGCTCGCGCTCTTCGCCGACACGATCATCGGCTCGATGCTGCCGACCGGCGGCGTCTCGTCGATCTATTATGCCGATCGAATCTATCAATTGCCGATCGGGGTCATCGGGATCGCCGCTGGCACTGTGCTCCTGCCGGAGATGAGCCGCAGGCTCGCCTCGGGCGATCATGGCGGGGCCTACCACGCGCAAAACCGCACCATGGCTTTGTCGATCGCGCTCGCCGCGCCTTGTTTCGTCGCCTTCATCATGATTCCCGATGTCATCATGCGTGGCGTCTTTTTGCGCGGGGCCTTCACCGAGAAGGCGGCCGCGGCATCCGCCGCGGTTCTCACGGCCTATGGATTTGGCCTCATCGCGATCGTGCTCATTCGCGTCGCGGTTGCGAGTTTCCAGGCGGTGCGCGATACGACCACGCCGATGCTGATTTCGCTTTTCGCCGTTGCCGTCAACATTGCTCTGAAGGTCCTGCTCTTCAGGAAAATGGGCGCGCCGGGCCTTGCAACCGCGACCGCGGTCGGCGCCTGGATCAATCTTGTTCTGCTTCTCGTCATCGCAGTCGGGCGCGGCCTGATGCGGCCGGATCGGGTGCTCGGCAAGACGGCGGCGGTGGCGTCGCTCGCGTCCTTCGCGCTCTCGCTCTTTGCGCTTTGGTTCACGCTGCCGCTGGCGGAATTCGCCGCCCGCGTCGGGCGCTTCGAAAACGAGATCGAACTTCTGGGCCTGCTTGCCGGCGGCGCGCTCGTCTATGCGCCGGTGCTTGGGTTCGGACTTTACGCGTCTGGAGTGCGGCTGCGGCGGGCGGCTGCGGCGTAGGAAGCGGTTACCCCTCTCGCGCGTGGGGAAGAGGGTTAGGGTGCTTTCCCGGCTGGAGCGAAGCGACGAGCCGGGATCCAGGGGCTACAAGCGCAAGCAAATGAGAATTGGCCCTGGGCCCCGGATCTGCGCCCCCTGCGCGGGCTTGCCCGTGGCTAGGCCGTGTACTCATAAAATCCGGCCCAAAATCCGCTTCAGTCCGAAAGCGAGCGAAAAGCTGCGTTGCCGCGAAGTGACGCGAAGGGCCAGAAGCAGACATTCAATGAGCGGCGATAGTTATGGTTACATGTCCATCCGACGCTCGCGCTCATTCCGGAGTTGCCGGCGGGGGGTTCCACTTGCCGCCATTATAGGCCCAAATCAGAGCTCGACCAAGTTGTGACGTGATCTCGAACATCAGAACTGAATTGCGGTCCGCAGCTCCGTTTTGAAACCGTAGACCGGGTAATCTTTAATTATAGGAACGGAGCCCTCCAAGGAGATCACACGAAGCTATTTCAAGCCCCGCGATGATCGAGCCAGTTCTCACCAAATGGGAAATTAGGATTGCGGCAGGCAAATATAAACCGAGCGAGGCGGCGCATCTGCGTCGATGAGCATCTTCGCGGCCTCCGCCTTGCATTCGTCAAGGGTCTGGTACATCGCCGTACCAACGGGCACGCACCCGTTCATCTGCGGATGCCCGACCAAAGCGCTGCAGAAGAAAATTGCGTAGTAGGTCATCCTAGACTAGCCCTCCAGCGGCGTTCCGGTTCGGGCGGACCACCCGGCTAAGGGCTATTTCAGAGCCTTATCGAATCTCAAGGCGCGTTATTCGGAAATCGCCAAAAGGCGCCGGGGGGCGCTATCGCGCCTTGTTCATGGACGCCTGAGGAATCTCAAGTAGAAAGCTGCGAACACCAAGACAATGCCAATATTCGCTGTCAGCCGTTCCCAGAATCGGGTTCTGAAGAACACGAAATCTACACCGACTATGACGGCGGCCATCGCCACCACGTAAAGCACTACAGCTACCTGTCTGCCCATTTCAGTTTATGCCGTCCTGAGACGCATCCTCGGCGGGGCTGTTTCATTCCGCGTCAGCGCTGCGGCAGTCCGAAAGCGGGCATGCGGCGGTCCCGTGCGAATGCGTCGTTTGCACCGTTACAATGATGGCGGCTAAAGTTGTAAGCAATGTAGCAACGAATAAGGCTCTCATGGGACTGGCCTCCGACCAAGAGCGCCATGCATATCGCTTCCTTCGAGCACACTCGTAGGACAAACGTCGTACTTCTCATTGGAATCTTCGGGGGTGTGCTTTTTGGGCAAGCCATAAGCGTAGCCCGACGGCTCCGTAGCGCGCATGACAGAGAAGCAGACATAAAGCCCGCCGGCAGAACCGGCGGGGCTGTTTGCGTTCAGATGATTCAGGCGAACCACCACTTAGTAGCCATACCCGTAGGCATAACCAGGATATGCGTAGCAGGCACTGGGGTCGTAATAACCATAGGCGTAATCGCAGTCGTAGCCGTAGTCCCAGTAGGGATATCCCCACCCGCCGCCCCAACCCCAGCCGCCGCCGTACCGGTGACCACCATGCCAATGTTCGCCATGCCAGCCTCCGTGGCCCCAATTGCCGGCGAACCGTCCTGCTGCCCCTAGAGAATGAGCACCAGAGAAGGTGCCCGCATGTGCGCCGGCGAAGGTGCCCGCATGGCCGCCGAATCCCCCACCGCCCAAGCCCCCGCCACCAAAGCCGCCATGGCCTCCGCCGAATCCCCCACCGCCGAAGCCTCCGCCACCGCCGCCGTGCGCGAAGGCCACGCCGCTGCTCAGCATCAGACCCACTGCGCAGACTGCCGCTCGTGAAAGAAAGGAATGTCGCATCGCTCATACTCCAAGATTCGCGCTTTCGATGCGAACTCGCATCAAAGCGGCAAAGTTTTTCTGGATGCTAATGCGCGGCCGAAGCAGCCGTTCACGCCTAAAGTAAAGATTATGTTTTCAAAGGCGCACCAAGACCGCCACAATGGGGGCGCCGTCCTTACGTCCGCTTTGGGTCATTTTCGACCGATCCAGCCGGTTTTGTCTGCCGGTCCGTGTCCGCTTCGCCCCGAAAGCGGACTTGAGGCTCGACGGAGCAAGTCCAGACCGTATTGAGATCGGTCATAGCCCCCGTGATTCAACCTTCAAAACTGGGAGCTTCGAAATCGTGCGCTATGAAACGGTTCTTCCTAAGATCAAACAGTGGCGGCGGGTGGCGACGCGCTGTGACAAGCTCGCGGCCAACTACCTGGTCTTCATCGAGTTCGCATCAATATGCGGTGGCTGCGCGTTCATGAGTCCACGCCCTAAATCCCCTCACCCCAGCCCTCTCCCCATTCGCTGCGCGCATGGGGAGAGGGAGTTTTAGAACAGCCCTTCGATCTGGCCCTTGTCGTCGAGCTTGATGTTCACCGCCGCCGGCACTTTCGGCAGGCCCGGCATCGTCAGGACATCGCCGGTGATCATCACGACAAACCCCGCGCCGGCCGAGAGCCGCACGTCGCGCACCGGGACGATAAAGCCTTCGGGCGCGCCCAGCTTGGTCGGGTCGGTCGAGAAGGAATATTGGGTCTTGGCGACGCAGACCGGGAGATTGGCGAAGCCCATCGCCTCGATGTCGGCGATCTGTTTCTTCGCATTGGCCTCGACCGAAATATCCGCGGCGCCGTAGATCTCGCGCGCGATCGTGCGCATCTTCTCGGTGAGCGACATGTCGTCAGGATAGAGCGTCTTGAATTTGGCCGTGCCGGATTCGGCCAGCGCCACGACTTTTTCGGCCAATTCAACCGCCCCCTTGCCGCCGTGCGCCCAGTGCTTGCAGATCACGGCCTCGACGCCAAATTGATCGCGGCAGGTCTTCAGGACGACGTCGAGTTCGGCTTCGGTGTCGCCGCTGAAATGATTGAGCGCCACGACTACGGGCAGGCCGAACTTGCGCACGTTCGACACATGCCGGCCGAGATTGGCGAGCCCGGCCTTCACCGCCGCCACGTTCTCCTTGCCGAGATCGGCCTTGACGACGCCGCCATGCACCTTGAGCGCGCGCACGGTCGCCACGATCACGGCGGCGGAAGGCGAAAGCCCCGCCTTGCGGCACTTGATGTCGAGGAACTTCTCGGCCCCGAGATCGGCACCGAAGCCGGCTTCGGTGACGGCATAATCGGCGAGACTGAGGGCCGCCGTCGTCGCGATCACCGAATTGCAGCCATGCGCGATATTGGCGAAGGGTCCGCCGTGGATAAAGGCCGGCGTGCCTTCGAGCGTCTGCACGAGATTGGGCGCCAGTGCGTCCTTGAGCAGGACGGTCATCGCGCCGCTGGCCTGGATAGCTTCTGCCGTCACCGGCTTCTTGTCATGGCCCGAGCCGATCACGACGCGCGCCAGCCTTTGCTCGAGATCGGCGAGATCGCGGGAGAGACAGAAGATCGCCATGACCTCGGATGCGACAGTGATGTCGAACCCGCTCTCGCGCGGATAGCCATTCGCCGCACCGCCGAGCCCGACCACGATCTGCCGCAAGGCCCGGTCGTTCATATCGACAACGCGCCGGAAGGCGACGCGGCGTTGATCGATGCTGGGTGAATTGCCCCAATAGATGTGATTGTCGATCATCGCGGCGAGCAGGTTGTGCGCCGCCGAGATCGCGTGGAAATCGCCGGTGAAATGGAGGTTGATCGCCTCCATCGGCACGACCTGGGCATAGCCGCCGCCGGCCGCGCCGCCTTTCACGCCGAAACAGGGGCCGAGCGAGGGCTCGCGCAGCGCGACGACGGTCTTCTTGCCGAGGATCCGCAGCGCATCGGCGAGGCCGACCGAGGTCGTCGTCTTGCCTTCGCCCGCCGGCGTCGGATTGATGGCGGTGACGAGAATGAGCTTGCTCTTGGGCCGCGCCTTGGCGCGCTCCTGCGCCCCGCTGAGGAAATGCAGGTCGACCTTGCCGATATATTTGCCATAGGGCTGGATCGCTTCGGCCGGGATTCCGACGCGCCCGGCGATCGTCAGGATCGGTTCGAGCTTGGCGGCACGTGCGATCTCGATATCGGTGGGCATGGAACGATCCCTCATGGTTTGGCGCGCCCGCGCGACGGCTGGTTCAGGTTAAAGGCTGTCAACCGCCGTGGCGAGGTCCTGCCGCCGCGGCCGAAAAAGGTCAAGGCCTGGCTTTTCCGCCTGGGCCTTCAGGCTCGATTTTTTGCGGCCGAAGCTCGGAACTCATGTCGAACCATGCGCGGGGAGCTAACCGGCGAGGGCAGCGAGAATCCTCGCCCAGCTCCGCGCGCCCTTGCGGAAGGATGAAAGCTCGTATTTCTCGTTGGGCGAATGGATGCGGTCGTCGTCGAGGCCGAAGCCGATCATCAGCGTGTCCATGCCGAGATCGCGTTTGAAGGCGCCGACGATCGGGATCGAGCCGCCGCAGCCGGCGAGCACCGGGTCCTTTCCCCATTCCTCCCGCAAGGCCTTGCGCGCGCGCTGCAGCGCCTTCGAGTCGAAAGGCAATTGCAGCGCGCCCGAGGCGCCATGCGAGAGGAATTCGGCGCGGCAATCGGCCGGCAGCCGCGCGTTCACGAAACTGCGAAAGCTCGCGGCGATCTTTTCCGGATCTTGCGTTCCGACCAGGCGGAAGGAGAATTTGGCGCTCGCCTGCGCCGGCAGCACGGTCTTCGAACCCTTGCCGGTATAGCCGCCGATGATCCCATTCACGTCGCAGGTCGGCCGCGACCAGATCATTTCGAGCACGCTGCGTCCGCTTTCGCCGGCCGGCATCGAGAGACCCACCTCTTCGAGAAAATGCCGGCCGTCGAAGGGCAGCTTGCGCCATTGCTCGGCGATCTCCGGCGGCAATTCGGTGACGCCGTCGTAGAAGCCGGGAAGCGTAACGCGGCCGTTCTGATCGTGAAGATCGGCGATGATCAGCGCCAGCACATGGATCGGATTGACGGCCGGGCCGCCGAACATGCCGGAATGAAGGTCACGGTCGGCGCCTTTGATCGCGACCTCTTCAAGCACCAGCCCGCGCAGCATGGTGGTGATCGCGGGCGTCGTGCGGTCCCACATGCTGGTGTCGCAGACAAGCGCCAGATCGGCTTTGAGTTCGGCGCGGTTTTCGGCGAGGAAGGCAGGCAGCGACGGCGATCCGGTCTCCTCCTCGCCTTCGAGCAGGATGGTGATATTGCAGGGCAGGCCGCCGCTGTCGCGAAAGGCGCGGCAGGCCTCGATGAAGGTCATGAGCTGGCCTTTGTCGTCGGACGTGCCGCGGCCGACGATCTGTTTGCCGGTCGGCGCATCGACGAGACGCGGCTCGAACGGCGGGCTTTCCCAGAGATCGAGCGGATCGGGCGGCTGGACGTCGTAATGGCCATAGAAGAGCACATGCGGCGCGCTTTCCGCTGCCGCCTTGGCGCTGGCCACGACCATCGGATGACCGGCGGTTGGCCGCACGGAGGCTTCGAAGCCAAGGCCGCGCAGCTCGTTTGCAAGCCACTCGGCCGCTTTCAGGCAATCGCCGGCATAGGCGGGATCGGTCGAGATCGATTTGATCGCGACGAGGGCGAAGAGGCGGCGGAGCGCTGCGTCGAGGTTGGAATCGATTTTTGCCAGCACGGCATCGAGCATGGCCTCTCCTTGAACCAGAGCGCGGCCATATGGCGCGGACCTATCCGCGCCGGCGCGCTCTAATCTGCTTAGGGCATTTTCGGGGCGGGCGCCAAGCGATGGACGCCAAGCGATGGACGCATTGACCTGGTTCGGGCTTTTCGCGGTCGGCGCCATGCTGGCCTGTTATGCGCTGGAGTCGCGCAGCCCCTGGTTCATCCTGGCTTTTGCCGGCTCCTGCGCGCTCGGATCGGCCTATGGTTTTCTTCAAGGGGCATGGCCGTTTGGCGTGGTCGAGGTGATTTGGGCGCTCGTCGCCGTCAACCGCTGGCGGCTTCGGCGCGCCGGCGATTGAGCCAAAAACCTGGAGCCGTGCCGCGCCGCCCGAGCCGGCTCCGCGACGGTAAAATTCTCTGTTGACCGACAAGGCCACTGACCTAAGCTCGCCCTCCGTTCTGCGACCGAAACGTGGCGCGCCGTCTCTTGCATGTGGCGACTGCGTCGCGCAAGCGATGTTTGGCCGGTCTGTCCGTCCGGGGTTCTTGCCGCGCTGGGGGGCGCGTGCACGATGAGTGCCATTATTGCCTCTGTGGTCTCGACTTGGATGTGCCTCGGCTGCAACGCCGATCCGGATTCCGCAGCCTCGAATAAAACGGCTCCGGTGAACGTCGTCGTCGCGGATCAGAAGACGGCCGCGCCGAGGATCAGCGATACAATCGAGACTGCGCGAAAAGAGAGAAAGGGCACGGTCGATCGACTGGTCAAATTTCGCATCCAAGAGGACGCAAATTTCGGCCGGAGGGCTGACATTCTCGTGCATCGCATGGCGCAGAGAAGCGATGAATTCGAAAGCCCTGCGGAGATCGTTCGCCCGGCGACCGGAGCCGCGCTTCTCGACGCCCTGGTTCTTGCCTCGCGACAGGGACCGATCCGCAATCTCGTCATTTACGGCCATGCGGGATCGGCGAGCCTCTACATGATGGAAGACCGGGGCTTCTACCGCTCGGTGAGCGAAGTCGCCGCGAGCACCTTGGTGCCGAACGACGTGGGCGTCGGCAAGGAACAAACCCTCCGCGCTTTGGGCGCCCGCGATCTGCACGATTTGGAGATGCTGGTCGGCAGCGGCGACATAAGATTTGCCGCCAACGCGGTCATCGTTTTCACCGGCTGCGCGGCGGCAGGTGAAAAGAATATCGATCCGACAGGGATCGCCGCGCGGTTTGCGCAGATTACCCATGCAACGGTCATAGCCTCGCTGGGTGTGACCGATCAATCGGTCGTCGGCCGACGCGGAACCCGTCCGTTCGATGAATATTCGCGCGGCACTTGGGTTCGGTTCGTCAAAGGCGCGGAGCCGCAGAAATTGGGGACCAGGATACTCGACCCGTTGAGCGCGTTGCTTTCCGACGACGGATCAGCGCCAGTCGTAGACCGACCGATGGAAGTGTCGCCGCCCATGCCGGACTTTCATCAATATTGGTGCGCGGCTCTGCCGCTCGATCTGGCCTGCGGATTACGCCCCGCCGGACGTATCGCCGCTGGCGCGCCTTGATTGGGGTCGGGTCGCCGCGAATAGAAGCCGGCCTTGGTAGGCCGGCTTCGCGTTTGGGCGCCCACAGAGCTTTCTGCCGGAAAGACAGAGCAAGGATGCGGATCAGAAGCGATTTTTGGGTCGCAGCCTATCTTCGCCGCTGTGAGATGGAAGGCGTGACCGCGGTGCTGCGACGTCGTGGCGCCGCCGAAGCCGGGGCTATTTTCGTGAAGGTGGACCGCCTCGACGGGCGCGGCGCGCTTTATGGTCCTGCGCCGCAAAGCGAGGTGGAGGCCGGCGATCGCCGCTTCGATCGCCTGCACGCGGCCGATTGGATCGATACCGTGAGCGCCGACGAACGCCTGCGGCGGGAGATTGGCTTCGACATCGACCTCTGGATCGTCGAAGTCGAAGACAGGTTCGGCCGCAATTTCCTCGATCTGTCGCCTTGAACGACACCCAGGGTCGGCCAGCTCAAACTTAATTTCCTGCGCAAACCCGTCAGCGTTGAGGCGGCGTTAACCAAATACGCGCCAGGCTTGGGCGCAACGTCAAGCCTTGGTGCGATGGGTCGCGCGACCGCGTGGGGGTCAGATGGGGGAACTGGTTGCTTTCCGGCCGCAGCCGCGTGCGGCATGCGATCCGCGGTCCGATGTGGCGTGCGGTTCGAGGACTCCGGATGAGGGCGCCGAAATTCTATTCTTCACCGGCGTACGCTTCGTTCGCTTCGAAGACTATTTTGAACGACCGAAGAAAAAACGCGGCTGCCGACGCGCGGTCCGGCGCGAGCTTGAGCCGTCCAGCGCGAGCTGATGCCGCAGCCCTCAGACGCTCCAGGCGGCCATGCGTCGGTCGTGCGCGCGTCAATCGCGGGCAAGCGTCTCGGGCGAACAGGAGACCGAGGTCGCGCGGGCGTCGGCTTCCGCTCTCTCGCTTGGAAAGGCGGCGAGGGCATTGACCAGCACGAATCCCTTGATGTCGGGCGCGACCAGCCGCAGCTCCTGCAAAGGTTCGTCTTCATCGTCGTCATTTTGCTCGATGGCTTCGAGCTGCGGCTGCGTCATGATGCGAACCTCGATCTCGCCGTGTAACGCCGCCTGGTCGGTCATGGAATAGAAAATCCGTCCGCTCGGCGTCCGAAACGAGAGCGTAAGAAGGCCGCCATCTTCAAGCTCGGCATGGAGATGCAGGGGCCCGTTCGAGAGATCGTAGAGGCAGACGGCTTGCGCCAAAGCCGGATCCTCGAACGGCGTGATCTCGTGGCCGGGCAGGGCGCGCGGCAGCAGTGTCATCTTGCCGGGCTTGGCGAGGGCGGAAAGACGCGCATAAGCGTCGTGCGGAGCGAGTTCGGGCATTGCGAGAACCGAAACAAAATGCACGACTCCGGCAACGAAGACCACGCCCAAGACATAGAGCACAAAAGTGAAAAGCCGATCGGTCAGATTCATTCGCAGCGGCCCTTGACGATTTTCGGCATCGCGGCGGCGTCGGTTTTGGCGGTGCCAAAGTCGAGCAGCGTGTCATAGAGCCGGAGCATGAGAACGAAAGGCTGCGCGCTGCCGAGCGGCAGCCAATTGCCGGGCCGGGCATGGCGCGCAACGGTGATGTCGAACGTGCCATCCGCCGCCCGCACGATTTCCGCCGAAGTAAAGCCGAAGCGCTTTGCCGGATTGTCGATGAGGAATCCGCTCGGCGAGACGAGAGTCAAAGTCCAATAGCGCGTCGAGGGCACCGAACCGCGTATGGCATAATCGCAGCCCGGCAGCAAAGCCGCGCCGGCGCTGTCGGTACGCGCGACGAAGCTCAGCCCTTCCGCATCTCCAAGCGGCAATTCGGCGCTGCGCGCCAGCATCGCCCGAGCATAGGGGTCAATGTCGAGCGATCCGTTCTTCGGCACGCCAGTCCATGGACCGGCCCTCACCGCATTGAACGCAGGGCCGTGCTGCAAGACTTCATGCGTGACGAAGAACCCAAGGACGGTCCCGCTAAGCACGACGATCAGGAATTTGAATAGGCTCAGCACATTCGACCTTGCACGAAAATCAACCGGAGCGGGGAGCCGGGCGCGCTCACTAAGGCAGCCCCGGCGCGGGGCCGACATCCGCGCTCGCCCTGCGGCTCTCGATCGATTTCGCCGTCTCCTCGATCGTCGCAAGAACATCGGCCGAGCGGTGCGACAGAGTGGCTGGCCTCTGCGGCGCGTTGGCGTCGGCGGCGCTTGACGTCGAGGAAGGCGGCGCCTGGGCGACGGTCGGCGGCTGATCTCCCGGAAGCGGCTTCAAATCGATGCCCTGATGCGCATATTGCATGATCTCATGCCACGTAGCGGCGGGTAGCGAGCCGCCGGTCATATTGTTGGTCGGCGTATCGTCGTCATTGCCCATCCAGATGATGCCGACGAAATTGCCGGTGTAGCCGTCGAACCAGGCGTCCTTGAAGCCATTGGTGGTGCCGGTTTTGCCGGCGGCGTCGATATTGTCGAGCATGGCTCTGCGGCCGGTTCCGTCTTCGACCACATGTTTCATCATCGCGACCATGTCGAGAATCGGACCTGGCGGGAAGATCTGCTGCGGCGGCGGGGTGTCGCGATCGTGCCGGTAGATCAGGTCGCCACGGCTGTTATAGATCTCGACGGCGGCAAAGGGGTGAACGCGTTTGCCGCCATTGGCGAAAGTGGAATAGGCGCCCGCCATGTCCATCACGGTGACCTCGTCGGCGCCGATCGGCAGCGATACCGTATCGATCAACGGCGTCGAGATGCCCATCTTGCGCGCGGTCTCGATGATCTTGGCGCGGCCGCGCTTGGCCGCCTCGAAGACATTGTTGTGCCCCGGCACCGGGTAGGCCTCGCCGATCGCGATCGACAATCGGACGGCGACCGTGTTCAGCGAATGGGTCAAGGCGCTGACGAGCGGAATATTGCCCATATAGACGTTGCCGAAATTATGCGGGCACCAGTCGCCGATGCAGAGCGGCGCGTCGAGAACGATCGTGTCGGGATGGAATTTGCCGGTCAATAAGGCGGTCAGATAGACGAAAGGCTTGAAGGACGAGCCGGGCTGACGCGCTGCCAAGGCGCGGTTGAACTGGCTCGCTCCATAATCCGTGCCGCCGACGATGGTGCGCACCGCGCCGTTCGACGGATCGAGAATGACCATGGCCGATTCTTTGACGCGATAGTTCGGCCCGTATTCGATGCAGTTGATTGTCGATCGTCTCATCGGCGTATTGCTGCAGATTGGAATCGAGCGCGGTGCGCACGGTCAACACCCGATCGTTGCCGAGCTTGCCGGCATCGGCAAGCTGGCGCACTTCGTCATAGGCCCAATCGAGATACCAATTGGGAGCGTCCTGCTCGTTGTTTCGCGCGATCGGCGTGGCGGGGTTGCGCACCGCGGCGTAGATCTGTCCCTGGGTCAGATAGCCGGCGTCGACCATATTGTTCAAAACGTCGTTGGCTCGGGCGCGCGCGGCGGGCAAATTGACGTGCGGCGCATATTTCTCCGGCGCCTTGAAGAGGCCGGCGAGCATCGCCGCCTCGGCGAGCGTGACATCGCGGACGGATTTGCCGAAATAGAATTCGGCGGCGGCCTGCACGCCGAATGTGCCGCCGCCCATGTAGATGCGGTCGAGATAGAGCTGAAGGATTTCGCGTTTCGACAAATGCCCCTCGAGCCAGAGCGCGAGATAGGCCTCCTTGATCTTGCGCGTCAGCGTGCGCTCGTTCGACAGAAACAGATTTTTGGCCAATTGCTGGGTGATCGAGGAGCCGCCCTGCACGACGCCATTGGCGCGGGCGTTGACGGTCATTGCCCGGAAGACGCCGATGAAATCGATCCCGACATGCTCGAAGAAACGCCGATCCTCGGTCGCGATCACCGCCTCGATCAGATATTTCGGCATTTGCTCGAGCGGCACCGAGTCATCGTGCTTGATGCCGCGGCGCCCGACCTCTTGGCCATATCTGTCGAGAAAGGTGACGGCCAGGTCCTGTTTCTTCAGCCAGTCGTTGGACGTTTCTTGGAAAGCGGGGATGGCCAAAAACAAGGCGAGAAAAGCGGCCGCGAGGCCCACATTCGAGCCTTCGCAGGAGAGTTCGACGAGCACGCGGCGCCAGCCGGAAACGTGAAGCCGGTCCATCAGAGTGGCGAAGGCCGCGTAGGAAGCGCGCGCCCGCTGTTTGGAATCGTACAGCGAAGAGTCGACGAAGGCGTCGATAGCGAGCAGGGCGCGCGCGGCTCCCTTGTAAAGACGCGACGATCTCAGCCTGTCGAACAGGTCGCCTGGAAACACGTTCGGCCTTCTCTCCCGCGCGGTCCCACTTGGCTTGGCGTCGACCTGCGCCGCCGCTCAACTCCGGGACCCGAGCAAGCGCCGGCAATATTCGCAATTTTAAGACCCGTCCACAATCCAGCAAATAACGATGGCGGTAGCGTGAACTCGGGGCCTATACCACGTCTTCCGGAACACCCCGCTCGAACTGTGGACATGACTGGAGCACCGGCGCTTCATAGCGCGGCAGAGGACGAAAGACCCTTTTGGGATTGGAAACCGCTCGAGGCGCTCGATGCGGCGGAATGGGAAAGCCTTTGCGACGGCTGCGGCCGCTGCTGCCTGGTCAAGCTCGAGGACGAGGATACGGGCGCAGTGCATTTCACCGATATCGCGTGCCGACTCTTCGACACGAACACCTGCCGCTGCGGCGATTATGCACGGCGCCGGCGGCGCGTCCGCGATTGTCTTAAGCTCACGCCGGACCTGGCGCGCGCCCTCGCTTGGTTGCCGCCGACTTGCGCCTATCGGCTGCGTGCCGAAGGCCGTCCACTTGCCTGGTGGCATCCGCTCGTTTCCGGTTCGGCCGAGACGGTGCATGCGGCAGGGATCTCCGTTCGCGGGCGCGTCGCTGCATCGGAGAGGGATGTTAAGCTCGACGACTATCCGGAGCATATCGTGAGCTGGCCGACAAAAGTGCCGCGGCGGGCAAAACCGCAAAACGGGCGCGATGCGCCCGTGCGCCGAACTTCGCGCGCGGGAAAGGGCGGTTGCCGCCCCAACGCCGGTTTACCAAAATAAACAAAACCGGCCCCGCGATCATGCCCGTTTCCGGCTTTTCCGCGCGGTGGCAGGGCAACTCATTGATCTATTTGGGAGCCTCGGGGCGGAACGCGCGCCTTGCTGGCCGGTTCGCCCAACCTGGAGCGAGAACATAGGCCCGGGTCTATGACATTGCTCTAGCAAAGTTTTTACCTGTCTGGGCTTTCCTTAGCGGTAGCTGAATCCGGAACCCGCCATGCCCAGGCCGAGCATAATGCCCTCGATGCTGCTTCATTTGCGCGCCCGCCTTCGGGCTGGATTGGCGAGGGCCAAGGGCGCGGCGCGTTTTGCTCCGCAGATTCTGCGGCATTTGCCCCGCTTTTCCGCCGACCGGCGCGCCAATGTCGCGATGACCTTCGCCATCGTGGTGCTTCCGATCACCTTCGCCGCGGGGATGGGCGTCGATTACACGATGGCGGCGCGGCGACAAACGAAACTCGATGCGGCCGCCGATGCGGCCGCTCTCGCGGCCGTGACACCGGCTGAGTTCTCGGCAACCACGTCAAATGCGCAGACGGCGGCGCAGAACATGTTCAATGCTCAGGCCTCGACGGTCACGGGCGTCAGCTCGATCGTTCTCACCGCCAACGTGACCCAGACCGTGTCCAACAGCACCGTGAAGCGAACCGCCCTCGTCACCTATACGGCCAAATCGGCGACCGCCTTCGCCGGAATCATCGGGCAGAAGACCTTGAACATCGCCGGCGGTTCCACCGCGACCGCGTCAACCGCTCCGAATATCAATTTCTACGTTCTGGCGGATGACTCGCCCTCGATGGCGATTCCCGCTACCACGGCCGGGATCAACTCCATGATCAGCGCCACGTCCGGCTCGCCAACTGGAGGAGGAAACGAGGGGGGATGCGCTTTCGCTTGCCATGAATCCAATCCGTCGGCGGATAATCTCGGAAACCCGGGCGGCGAGGACAATTATGCTCTCGCCCGGAACCTGGGTTTGACCTTGCGGATCGACAATTTGACCACGGCGATCGAAAATCTGGCGAGCACCGCCGCCGCGACCGAAGCGTCCAATAGTGCCGCCTACAAAATGGCGATCTACACGTTCGACACCAATTTCAATACCATCGAGTCGCTGACCTCGAACATGACGACCGCGTCAACTCAGGCGTCGAATATCTCGATGCTGCAAGTCTATGACAACAATTGGATTACGTCGTCGAGCAATAATAGTGACACCGATACCAATTCCGACAATGCGCTGAGCAGCATCAATACCATCATGCCGACCCCAGGCAATGGCACCAATGTCAGGGGCGACAGCCCCCAGGAAGTTCTGTTCTTTGTCACCGATGGTGTCGAAGACGAGATGGTCAGTGGCAGCCGCCAACAGTCAGTGATGAGCACGTCCGAGTGCACGACCATCAAGAACAGGGGGATCCGGATCGCCGTCCTCTACACAACCTATGTGCCCTTGAACCTGGTGACCGGAACCGGCGCACCCTCCTGGTATGCGACCTACATCGCACCGATCCAATCCAACATTGGACCGACGCTGGAAAGTTGCGCGTCGCCGGGACTTTACCAGGAGGTCGACACCAATCAGGATATTTCGACCGCGCTTGCGACCCTCTTCATCAATGCCGTGAATACAGCGCATCTGACGAACTGAGCTTCTCCGGACGAGCCGGCGCAGCCAGTCCCAGGATCTCCAGAGCTCCAGGTGGAAACGTCTGGATTCCCGCTCTGAGCCTGCTCAGGCCGGAGAGCAGCGGCGGCGATCTGCGCAGCTGGGCGTTTTCAACAACCGGTGCATGTGATCGAGGTGGTGAGCCGCGGGCTCATGTAAATGTGGTCGGTGATCGGGATTGTGCCGACGATCTTATAGCCGAGAACCGGCGTGAACGTGTAGGTCACCTGGCCGTAGATCAGCGAAACGTTGTCCTGATCGAGCGCGCTCGGCAGAGTGAAACTGGCGCCCTTCGTAAGCGCCGTGCCGTTCAGCGATGAGCTCCAGGTGACCGTCGCATTGCCTTTCGAGTCGGTCGAGATTTCCGAGACGGTGATGACGAGGTTGCTCGCCGAATAGGGCGCAATCACTTCCGAGGAGGCACCGAGAACCGTGGTCAGCGCGGTGGGCGTCACCGTGGCATACTGGGTGACGAGATCGGTGACGATGCGGGTGGTGACCGTAACCTTCCGGCTGATCTCGATCGCTGCGCCGACTTGTGCCACGCCGACGAAGACGAAGAGCATGAGCGGAAGCACCAGGGCGAATTCTACCGCCGCAATGGCCCGATCGTTGAACAGGAATCGCCGCGAGGGCCGCAGATGCGAGGTAAGTTTCGATGTCATGTCAAGGCTCGTTCTTGAACACGGAGGTAGCGATCAAAAGATGGTTGCCGTTCGGCAAGTTCGAGAGATTGAAACCAAGCAGGGCGCCGAAGACCGGCCACTGATACATGACCTGAAGCACGACGATGCTGCCCGGACTTCCGGGCACATAGGACCATGTGTTGGTGACCTGCCCGTTCCCATTGAAGGTCAGGGTCGGAGCCGCAGGACTGGCGTCTGAAAACGAGTTCGGCCGTCTGCATGTTGACCATGAGGTTGGCACATTTGAACAGCGCGACGAGATCCGCGCAGACGTCGTTGGTGAACTGAGTCTGCGTCAGATTCGTCGCTTGCCCGGTCAGGACGAGCCGGCCGGTTTTCTCCACCGCGGTTTCCAATTCTTCTTGCGCCATGAGAAGAATAGCGGTTTGCAGCGTGGCGAAGATGATCGCTAAGAACGGCAGGCCAATGATGGCGAATTCGACCCCCGAGGTTGCGTCCCGGGAGGCCAGGAATTGACGCGGCAGTTGCAGCCCCCGCCGGCGCGAGGCCAAAGCCCGCTTGCAGCCATTGATGATCGCCCGAAAATCCAATTGCCGTGACCTGTTCTCGAACTATTGACACCGCACCCGGCAAACTTAACAAACGAGCATTTCCCAATAGTTACGCTCATCTCGCAATCCTGGTGAATTTGCTGCGTCGGGCGGCCGTTCTCCATGCGAATGCTCGACTTTTTGCCTGCCGGCCAAGGGGTTGGCACAGCCGATATGGCGGTTCCCAACCGCTCGGCGGCGCTTGCAAATGCAAAAGTCGCAAGTATAGGTCCTTGGTCCGGCCAGATGTTCATTCCAGGTTCAGCACTTGGCCGGGAGGCTCGGTTTATGCGCTATGCCGGCGTCGCTTTGGCTCTCAACTTGGCTGCCGCCGCGCCGGCGCTGGCCGCCGCGCCGGTGCCCGAACGCGAATGCTATTCGGCGGCCCAGACCCGCGAGAGGATCACCCTCCATAAGCTTGCCGAGCCGTTCCGCCTGATGGTCACCGCCGCAAACCGATTCCAGGCCGAGGCGATCGGCGCCAAATTGTGCCGGTGGAAGGAAGAGCTCGTCTACGAAATAACCTTGTTGCGTCGCGACGGACGGGTCATTCACGTATTTACCAACGCGGCCAGCGGGCAAATGATCGGCGCCAAAAACGCCAAATGAGGAACCCAGGCTTTGCGTCTGCTCGTGGTCGAGGACGACAAGGATCTCAATCGGCAGATTTCCGTAGCGCTTGCTGAGGCGGGTTATGCTGTCGATCGGGCCTATGACGGCGAAGAAGGCTGGTTTCTCGGCGACACCGAGTCCTATGACGCCGTCGTTCTCGATCTCGGTCTCCCGAAGAAGGACGGCATTGCAGTGCTTGGCGACTGGCGCCGGGCAGGGCGGGGCATGCCGGTGCTGATTCTGACCGCGCGCGACCGGTGGAGCGATAAGGTGCAGGGCTTCGATGTCGGCGCCGATGATTATGTCGCAAAGCCCTTTCACATCGAGGAGATTCTCGCCCGGCTGCGGGCCCTGCTGCGCCGCGCCGCTGGCCATGCGACGAGCGAGTTCGTCTGCGGTCCGGTTCGCCTCGACACCCGGGCCGGGCGCGTCTTCGTCGAGGAAAATCCGATCAAGCTCACTTCGCATGAATACCGGCTGCTTGCCTATCTGATGCATCACGCCGGCCGGGTCGTCTCCCGCAGCGAGCTCGTGGAACATCTTTACGATCAGGATTTCGACCGCGACTCCAATACGATCGAGGTTTTCGTCGGGCGTCTGCGCAAAAAACTCGGCATCGATATTATCAAGACCATGCGCGGGCTCGGCTATATTGTCGCCGAGCCGGCCGGCGGTGCAGGGTCCGGCAAGCCCGAGCGAGCGGGCCCGGGCGCTGCCGACCGCACGTAACGCGATGCGCGCCGCGGATCCACGGACTTGGTCGATTGCCGCGCGGCTCTTCTTTTCCGCCGCGGTTCTGAGCACTGCGATCCTGTTTGTCGCCGGAGTCGGTCTCTCCGCCCTCTATCGCAAATCGGCCGAGACGCGTTTCGATGAGAGGCTCGGAGTCTATCTGCGGGCGCTGGTCGCCGATATCGCCTCGCCTTCGGAAGAGAACCGCTCCGAACCATTTGCCCTCGGCGAACCGCAATTCGAAATCCCTCTTTCCGGCTGGTACTGGCAGATCACGCGGCTCGACACCAACAATCCGGATATCAAGAGCTCTCGCTCGCTGTTTGCGGCGCGCCTGCCGCGGCTCGCGGACAGGGGAATCGCGGCCGGCATCGGCGGCGCTCGCAAGGGCTACGTGACCGGGCCCGACGATCGGCGTCTGCGCTTGGTGGAACGGGTCATCGATGCCGGCGACCAGGGGGTTTATCTCGTCCAGGTCGCGGCGACGACGGCGACGATGGAATCGGAAATCGCCGGTTTCGAGATTGCGCTCGTCATCACGTTCACGCTATTGGCGGCGGCGCTCGTCGGCTCGACGGCGCTGCAGTTGCGCTACGGTCTAGAGCCCTTGCGCCGGCTTCAGGAAGCGGTGGCGGCGATCCGGCGCGGCGAGGGGGAGAAGATCGCCGGCGACTTTCCGCCGGACATCGCGCCGCTTGCCGCCGAGCTCAATCTTCTGCTTGCCGCCAACCGCGAGGTCGTCGAGCGCGCCCGCACGCAGGTCGGCAATCTCGCGCATGCGTTGAAGACGCCGCTCAGCGTCATCATCAATGAGGCCGCGGCCGATAAGACCGCGCTGTTGAAGATCCGCGAACAGGCGGCGATCATGCGCGATCAGGTGACCTATTACCTCGATCGCGCGCGCGCCGCGGTCAGGGTAGGCACGCTCGGCACGATGGCCGATGTGGCGCTCGTTACCGCAACGCTCGTGCGCACGTTCGAGAAGATCTACCGCGATCGTGGCGTCATTTTTTCGGTCGCGATCAAGGGACGCGTGAGGTTCAAGGGCGAGCGGCAGGATCTCGAGGAGATGATTGGCAATCTGGTCGATAACGCCGGCAAATGGGCGCGCCACGCGGTGGCGATCGAGATCGGACCGGTCGCCGCCGGCGATCCGGAGTCGCAGCCCTTATTCTGTGTCACCATCGATGATGACGGCGTCGGCCTGCCGCCGGAGCTGCGCGAGGCGGCGATGCGGCGCGGCCGGCGCCTCGACGAGACGCGCCCCGGCTCCGGTCTCGGGCTCTCCATCGTGGTCGATCTTGCCGCCCTCTATGGAGGCGCCCTCAGGCTCGACGCAAGTCCGCTGGGCGGCTTACGGGTCGAGCTTGAACTGCCGGCCGCCGCCTAAAGCATAAGCGTGCCAATATGTTAGCTTTGCTAGCGGAATCGACGCTGAATGCCTTATCTCGCGCTGTTGAATAGGTGAAAGACTTCCCATCTTGCGCAGAAATGCCTAGAGGAAGGGCGCCTTCGCGAGGGGCCGCCGTGCATGTCTCCAAGGGGCCAGGGCGGCCAATGGTAACCGGGGGCGCATAGAATTTAGAAAGAATTGCGGCCTATCCGGAAGGGACGCTCCAAGGAAGAACATGCTCTGGGCCATTTTCGCGCTTTTGACCGGCACTGCCGTCTTCGCCGTTCTTTGGCCGTTGGCCAAACCGGTGCGCAAAGCGGCTTCACCCGATGTTGCATTCTATCGCGCAAAGCTCGATGAGATCGCCCGCGACGCGGAACTCGGCAACATCTCGCCGCAAGATGCGGAAGTCGCAAAGACCGAAGCCGCGCGCCAGCTCCTGGCTGCGTCGGAGAAAGATCCAGCCGGGCCGGTCGCGCCGTCGCCTTTGCGGCTGCGGCTCGTCGCGCTCGCTACGCTGATTTTCGTGCCCGCCTTGGGGCTTGGCCTTTACGCGGCAATCGGCCATCCCGATTGGCCGGACGAGCCGCTCGAAGCGCGGCTCAACGCCCCGCTCGAATCCATGGACATCAATGCGGCGATCGCCAAGGTCGAGGCGCATCTCGCCCAGCATCCCGAGGACGGGCTCGGTTACGAGGTTCTGGTGCCTGCTTATTTGCGGCTCGGCCGCGTCGAGGACGCGGTCCATGCGGCGCAGATGGCGCTGGCAAAGCTGGGCGAAAACCCGCAGCGTCTTGCGGCCTACGGCGAGACTCTCGTCTTCGCCAATCATGGCATCGTCACCGAAGAGGCGCGCAAGCTCTTCGAACGTTCAATCCAACCCGGGCCGCCAATTCCCAAAGCCTTGTTCTTCTTAGGGCTGGCCGCTTCGCAGGATGGCGATAAGGCAAGCGCGCGCGCCTATTGGCAGCAGCTTTTGGCTCAATCGCCGGCGAATGCGCCCTGGCGGTCCGATCTTAAGGCGCGGCTCGCCTCGCTCGCCAATCCAACGGCAACGCCCGATCAAGCCGCCGCCATCGCCGCCTTGCCGCCGGCCGAGCGCGCCGCCGCGATCCACGCCATGATCGACAGGCTCGCGGCGCGGCTTGCGGAAAACGGCCAGGACATCGAAGGTTGGCTCCGGCTCGTGCGCGCCTATAAGGTCGTCAACGAAGTCGATAAAGCGCGAGCGGCGCTGGCAACGGCGCGGCACGATTTCGGCGGCGACCCCGCGGCGACGGCGCGCATCGATGCTTTGGCGCATGAACTCGGGCTCGATTCATGACCCGCAGAAAGAAACGCTTCGCCTTGATCCTTTCCGCTTTCGTCGTTCTCGGCAGCGGGCTGGGTCTCGTGCTCTACGCCTTGCGCGACAATATCGTCTTCTTCTATGGCCCGAGCGAAGTTTTAGCCAAGGATCTTGCGCCCGGCACGCGGCTGCGCATCGGCGGCCTCGTCAAACCTGGCTCGCTGACGCACGCGGGCATGACGGTGCATTTCGCAGTGACTGACGGAAGGCACGACATTCCCGTCACCTATACCGGGCCGCTGCCCGATCTCTTCCGGGAAGGACAGGGAGTTGTCGCCGAGGGCGTGCTCGACGCCTCCGGTATGACGGCTTCGACAATTCTCGCCAAGCATGACGAGCGCTATATGCCGCGCGAGGTGGTCGATGCCTTGAAGAAGGCCGGCCGCTGGCAGGAAAATGCCGGCCAGGGCGCCGGCATGGGAGGCGGATCGTGATCGTCGAGACCGGCCATTTTGCGCTCGTGCTCGCCTTGGCGCTGGCGTTCGTCAATGCGGCGGTGCCGCTCTGGGGAGTTGCCGCCCGCGACCAGCGGCTGATGGCGGTCGCGCCTTCTGTGGCGCTCGCCGGATTTTTTCTAGTCGCGCTCGCCTATGCCGCCTTGACCTATGCGCATGTCACGTCGGATTTCTCGCTCGTAAATGTCGTCGAGAATTCCCATTCGGCGAAGCCGCTCATCTACAAGATCACCGGAGTCTGGGGCAACCACGAAGGCTCGATGCTGCTGTGGATCCTGATCCTGTCGATCTTCGCGGCGGCGGTTGCGGTCTCGGGGCGGGCAATGCCGCGCGATCTTCATGCCGCCGTGCTTGCGGTCCAGTCCTGGATCGCCGCGGCCTTTCTTCTGTTCACTCTTCTCACGTCCAATCCGTTCGCGCGACTTGCTACGCCTCCGATCGAAGGCAAGGACCTCAATCCGCTGCTGCAGGATCCGGGATTGGCCATTCATCCGCCGCTCCTCTACCTCGGCTATGTCGGGCTTTCGATCACCTTTTCCTTCGCCGCCGCGGCACTGATCTGCGGGCGCATCGACGCGGTCTGGGCGCGGCTGGTTCGTCCCTGGATCCTCATCGCCTGGGTGTTTTTGACACTCGGTATCGCGATGGGCTCCTATTGGGCCTATTACACGCTTGGCTGGGGCGGCTTCTGGTTCTGGGACCCGGTCGAGAATGCTTCGCTCATGCCGTGGCTCGCGGCGACCGCCCTGCTTCACTCGGCCACCGTGATGGAGAAGCGCGAGGCCCTGCGGGTCTGGACAATCTTTCTCGCCATTCTCGCCTTTTCGCTGTCGCTGATCGGCACGTTCATCGTCCGCTCGGGTGTCCTGACCTCGGTCCATGCCTTCGCCAACGACCCGCGGCGCGGCGTCTTCATATTGGCGATTCTCGTGTTTTTCATTGGCGGCTCGTTGCTGCTCTTCGCGCTTCGCGCGAACACCCTGAAACCCGGCGGCTTCTTTGCGCCGATCTCGCGCGAAGGCGCGCTCGTGCTCAACAACCTGGTCCTTTCGACCTGCTGTGCGACGGTCTTCATCGGTACTCTCTATCCGCTGGCGCTCGAAGCGCTCACAGGCGAGAAAATTTCGGTTGGGCCGCCTTTCTTCAACGCGACCTTCGTTCCGCTCTTCTTGCCCTTATGCGTCGTGATGCCGATCGCACAAAACTTGGCTTGGAAACGCGCCGATCTTCTCGGCGCGGTGCAGCGGCTTTTCTTCGCCTTCGGCTGCGGGCTCTTCGTCATGCTCGTCCTCGCCGCGGTGCGCGGCGGCCCGGTGATATCTTTCGTGCTCGCGGGACTGGCCATCTACACGATCGTCGGCGCCTTCACCGATCTTGCAACCCGCGTCTTCAGGCGCGCCGCCTTGGTGCGAGGCTCGCTGTCGCAAACCCTCACCCATGCGCTCGGCCTGCCGCGCTCGACCTATGGGACGGCGCTTGCGCATGCCGGAATCGGCGTCAGCCTGCTTGGCCTCGCCGCCACCGGCTGGGGCGCGCAGAAAATCATGGCGATGAGGCCGGGCGATGTGGCGAGCGTCGGCCCCTATGAGATCGTTCTGCAAAGCATCGGGCCGCAGACCGGCCCGAACTACACCGCGACGGTCGCCCATATGGCAATCCGTTCGGGCGGGGTCGAAATTGCCGATGTCGATCCGGCCGTGCGTTTTTATCCGACCCGCCAAGCGAGCCGCGCCGAAGCCGGAATCAAGACGATCGACTTCGGCCAAGTCTATGTCGGCATCAGCGATGGCGATACCGCCGGCAGCGTCAATGCGCGGCTCTATTGGAAGCCGCTCGTCACCTTCGTCTGGTTCGGCGCGATCGTGATGGCGCTCGGCGGGCTTTGCTCACTGAGCGACCGAAGGCTTAGGATCGGCGTCGCGCATCGCCTTCGCAAGACGGCGGCGGCACCGCAGGCGGCGGAATGATACGCAGGTTAACGCTTGCAATCTTACTTTTCCTGGCGTTGGCGACCCGGGTCGCTTTCGCCGTGACGCCCGACGAAATGCTCGCCGATCCCAAGCTCGAGGCGCGGGCGGAGGCGCTGTCGGCGCAATTGCGCTGCATGGTCTGCCAGAATGAATCGATCGACGAATCCGACGCCCCCCTCGCGCATGACATCCGCGTTCTCGTCCGCCAGCAGATGCTCGCCGGCAAAAGCGACGCCGAAATCCGCGCCTTTCTGGTCGCGCGCTACGGCGATTTCATCCTGCTGAAACCGCCGTTCAGGCTCGAGACGTTTTTGCTCTGGACGGCGCCGTTTCTCCTTTTGCTCGCGGGGGGGACGGCAATTGCCATTTCGGTCAAGCAACAAAAAGGGGCTGCGCCGCCTGCATCTCTGAGCGCAGCGGAGAAAGCAAAACTCGCGGCTCTCGTTGGGGACGAGAAGAGCTGACGCCCGTGGCGGTGGGCGGGCGGCCCATTGCCGCGCCGCCAGAGGGCGGCTAGTTTGGCTTCTCCTAGCTCCGAGCACTCGGTCCGCGTCCTTGTCCGCCATTTTTCTCGCCTTCTGTTTCGGCTATTTTTGCGGCTCGATCCCCTTCGGGCTCCTGCTCACGCGCATGGCCGGCACGCAAGATCTGCGCGCCATCGGCTCGGGCAACATCGGCGCGACGAATGTGTTGCGCACCGGCCGCAAGGATTTGGCCGGCGCCACGCTTCTGCTCGATGCGCTGAAAGGCGCCGTCGCGGTGCTGATCGTTGCCTACGACGCGCCGGGTTTGCCGCCGCTTGTCGCCGCCGCTGGCGCCTTTCTCGGTCATGTCTTTCCGGTCTGGCTGAAATTCAGAGGCGGCAAGGGGGTTGCGACGTTTCTCGGCTGTCTTCTCGCCCTCGATTGGCGGGCCGGTCTCGTCTTTATCGCGCTCTGGCTGATCGTTGCTGCTGCGACGCGCTATTCCTCGGCGGCGGCGCTGACCGCGAGCGCCGCTACGCCCGTCGCGGCGCTGGCCTTCGGCCACCCCGATGTCGCCGCGCTCTTCAGCCTGCTCACGCTTCTGCTTTGGTTCACGCACCGAGCCAATATCGCGCGGCTCGTCAATGGGACCGAGACGAAAATTGGCGGAACCGGCAAGATCGGCGAGGAAGCATGAGCGCCGAGGCGGGGTTGCGGCTCTCCGATGCGCAGCGCTTCGACTGGCTGCGGCTGTGGCGCAGCGAATTGATCGGGCCGCGCACGTTCCGCATCTTGATCAATCGCTTTGGCAGTGCGCGGGCGGCGCTCGAGGCGCTGCCGCGACTCGCGCCGGGCGGCAAACCGGTCAGGATCGCCAGCCTCGAAGAGATCGAGCGGGAGTTCGCACTCGCCGAGGCCTGCGGTGCGGTCTTCATCGCGCTCGGCGAAGAGAGCTATCCGGCGCTGTTACGCAAGATCGACACGGCCCCGCCGGTCGTCGCAGTCCGCGGCGCCCTTTCGGTCTTCACGCGTCCGGCGGTTGCCATCGTCGGCTCGCGCAACGCCTCGGGCGCCGGGCTTGCTTTCGCCGAACGGCTTGCGCGCGGTCTTGTGCAGGCGGGGTTTGTGATCGTCTCCGGGCTCGCCCGCGGCATCGACATTCGCGCCCATCTGACGGCCGGCGAGAGCGGCACGATCGCAGTGCTCGCCGGCGGCCACGACAAAATCTATCCCGCCGAACATGCGGCCCAGCTGGAACGCTTCATGGAACGCGGCGCGGCGATCAGTGAAATGCCGTTCGGCTGGGAAGCGCGGGGCAGGGACTTTCCACGCCGCAATCGGATCATCGCGGGTCTGGCGCTGGGCAGCGTGATCGTCGAAGCCGCGCACCGCTCCGGCTCGTTGATCACCGCGCGTTTCGCCGCCGAACAGGGGCGCGAGGTTTTCGCCGTGCCGGGTTCGCCGCTCGACCCGCGCGCCGAAGGGACCAATGAACTTGTCCGCGACGGCGCGACGCTCTGCACGTCGGCGCAGGACGTGATCGACGCCTTGGCCCGGCAGATCGGCGATCCTTCGCGTTCCGATCTTTTTTCGGATGCCGAGCCCGGGCCCCAACCGGACGAGCCGCTATGGGAAGAGTTGGACCTGCCGGATATAGCGGCGGCGCCGAGCGTGCCGGCGATGGCGGAGCCCGTCCAGCCGGGGTTCGCCGCGCCGAGAGCCGCGAAGCAAGCTGCATGCTCGGAGGCGACGCGGGAGCGGATCATCGCACTTCTGGGACCGTCGCCGATCTCGGTCGATGAATTGGCGCGGGTCGCGGAGGCGCCGGCCCGCGAGGTGCGTTCGATTCTTCTCGAGCTGGAGCTCGCCGGGCGACTCGAACGTCATGGCGGCAATCTTGTCAGCCTGCCGTGAAGCTTGACGCGGCCAAGCTCATCGATTTACGCGAGATGAATGCCCGGGGCTCCATCAGGAGCGCGGCCGCATGTGCGATTCCGCTTCCATCCGCGCCATGTTGAGAAAATAGGTTAGCGTGTCGAGTTGCGCGGCGCCGGCAAGATGGGCAAGTTCTCCGGTCATATCGGCGATATATTCGGCGACGCTCGCGGCGTTTGCTGCCGGTCGGCGGGCAGATGTATCTGGTGGATCGGCTGGATCGGGCCAAGGCTTCTGGTCAGAAGACTTCATGCGGACCGTTCTTGACTGCGATCGCAAAGATTTGCCGCGCACAAGGAAATTCTCAGCGGGGGAAGTTACTCGGTGCTACACGTATAAGTTGTAATGCGGTTCGCGCGGTTCGTCAACCTGCCTGAAGCGCAGGCGCTCGCGGGATCAATGGTAGGAATCAAAATGCCAGGCTGGCGGACGGGCCAGCCTGGCATTGCATCGCTTGCGGGCGGCGTCAGCAATCAACCCCCTGCCGCTGTCGCCGAACATCCTCGCGATCGGGCTGTTCAACAGCCTTGCACCTTGCCGTTCGGATTGTTGTTCGGTCCGGCCGACTGGGTCGAAGCCTTGGCCTTGCCGCCTTCGCGGTCGCTTGTGCCGCTTGCCTGAGTGTGGCAGGGCCGTTCCATGCCTTGCACCCCATTCGCCGCCGGGCCGCCGGGCCCGTTCGGCGCCGTCGCCGCCTTGGAATGGGCACTGGGAATATCATTCGGCGTGCTGGTTTGGGCCAAGCAAGCGCCGCAAACACCGAGCGAGAGCGCCGCCGCGATAAGCAGGTATTTCATAATCATCCTCCCGATTTTTATTTCTCGAGTCGCACCAACCCAGTGGGGGCCCGAACAGTTCCGCGCGCGAGCGGCGCGACGGCAGCCGACAGCTTTCCGCGTGGAAACGTCCGCTGTTGATGGATGTCAGGGCTGCGCTGCAGCGGCGACGAGTTCGGCGCCGGCCCGCAGAAAGCGCTCCGGGTCTACGGGTTCGCCATTGATGCGAACTTCGTAGTGGAGATGCGGACCGGTCGCGCGTCCAGTCGCGCCGATGCGGCCGACGATCGTTCCGAGGCTGACATTCTGGCCGGGCGCGACCTCGATGCTCGAAAGATGCGCATAGCGCGTCGACAAGCCGTTGCCGTGATCGATCTCGACCATATTGCCATAGCCTCCGTCGAAGCCGGCGGAAACCACGGTTCCAGCCGCAGTCGCCCGCACTGGCGCGCCATAGTCCTCGAGGAGATCCACGCCCGTATGCAAGGCCGGCGTGCCGAGAAATGGGTCGATGCGCGGCCCGAAGCCGGAAGTGATTTCGAGCTCGCCCGGCAAGGGCGCTTCGAGCGGCACATGCGGGAGCACGCGGCGGAGCTTTTCGAGCGTATCGATCGCGCTCTCCACGCCGCCTGCGGCGGTTGCAAATGACGAGCCGTCGGAAAGAATCGGCAACGCGACAAACGGGCCGCCCATGCCGCCGCCGCCGGGCCCAGCCGACGCGCTTGCCTCCGGCAGAGCTGAGGCGATCGGCGGCGAGCCCCGCCGAGGCAAGGACGGCGCGAATATGTGCGCTCAGCAGCTTCGCTGGCTGCTGCAAATCGCCGAGGATTGTGAGGTCCTGACTGTCAACCCGATCGCAGCGGTCGAGGAGAAGGTGGATCTGCGCGGGGAGCGGCAAATCCGCGTCGTAATCGATCGGCGACGTCGCATCGCTCATCGGACTCGCGCCCGCATTGCTGCCCGAATCCTGGCCAGTGTCTTTGCGCAACCGCAGATCAAATCCTTCCGGATGCGGCTTCCCGTCGGTCAGAGGGCCCGGGCTTGCGAGCGGCGCGTTGGCAGTCGCTGCGTCCGAAAAGGCCGGAGATTCGCCCTGCTTCGAATCGGGCATGTGCATCAGTCTGACGCGCTCCGCGAGCGCCGCGACGAGTGCGGTTCGGCTCTCGACCTGGTCTTGGCGCTGCGCCAGCGCGCGGACCCGGTCGGTAAAATCGGTCTGATCGGCACGCGCCTGCTCGGTCACGGTCTCGAGTTCGTGGCGAAGCGAAGCGATGCGATCCTCATAGGCATATTGCATCTCGACCTGATGACTCGCGAGAGAGGCAAGCAGGTTATCGTGGAAGACGAAATAACAGGTCGCCGCAAGATAGAGCATGCCGAAGAACGGCAGCAGCCCGAACAGCACCACGGCGAGCGCACGCGGCACGGCGAGCGTTCGCGAAAAGGATTGGTAGGCGAAAGTCAGCCGCAAACGATCGCGGCGCGTCCCGACTTCACCATGACGGGAGTTCATCACGCGGCCTCAACCCAGGAGGAGCGCCAACAACACCGCGTTAAGGTTAATATTTGCCTAAGGATCAGCCGAAAGCCTGCGCAGGCGATCATGCCGTGGCTTTGACGGCGGCGAGCACGGCCGCCGCGTGGCCCGGTACTTTGACCTTGTTCCAGATCTCCGCGATCCTGCCGTTCGGACCGATCAGAAAGGTGGTGCGTTCGACGCCCATATAGCTGCGGCCGTACATGCTTTTTTCGGTCCACACTCCATAGGCTTCGAGCATGGATTTGGCCTCGTCCGAGACAAGGTCAAGATCGAGCTTGTGCTTGCTCTTGAACTTCGCGTGGCTGGCGGTCGAATCCGGCGACACGCCGACGACGACGGCACCGGCTTTTTCGAAGTCGCGTTTGAGGCCGTTGAAGTCGATTGCCTCTTGGGTGCAGCCCGTCGTGTCATCCTTCGGATAGAAATAAAGCACCAGCTTTTTTCCCGAAAAGGACTTCAGAGTTCGGATCGCCCCGGAGTCATCGGGCAGCTTGAAATCCGGGGCTTTGTCGCCGCGGGCCGGGTTCTTGCCCATAATCGCCTTCCTTTCGACTCAATGAGCGGCAATTCGCTACGTGGTCGGCAAAAGCGAGAACCGCCTTTGCGAAAGGTCATGCTATAAGCAAAGATCATGCGATAACAAAGCAATCCAAGGCAGGGTTGGCTTGCATCGCAAACGACATTCGTTAGAGGGGCGGCCTCGCCGATTTGCCTGCGGCGGTTTCGACAAACCACGTATATTCAGGTACGAATCGGCTTTCCAGCCCGTGCTCGTTCGCGAAAGGCCCGTTTGGTTTGGTCGATCACACGGAAAATACGCGCGCCCGGGCGGCCCTTGCGAGGAATTCTCTCGCCGAGCGTACGCCTCGCGCTCCGACTTTGCTGCAAAGTGCGCTGCGTCCGCAGCTTTATTTTTTGGACTGGCTCGCGCGACACGCGGTCGGTTCGCTCGTCGGCCTTCTCCTCGTTGCCGTGCTCGGCGCCGGATTTTTCTTCATTTACCTCGGCAGAGGCCCGATCGCGATCGCCGGCCTCGGGCCGCGCATCACCCAAGCGCTCGATGCGAAGATCGGACATGGTTATGCCTTCAGGCTCGGCGACGTATCCGTAACGAGCCGCGGCTTGGGTCCGACGCTCAGCATCGATCATCTGTCGCTCACCAGCAGTTCCGGCGAGACCATCATCACCGCCCCGCGGGCCGAGGTTTCGCTCGATCTCTTTGCATTGTTGTTCGGCAAGGTCATTCCGAAACGGCTCGACGTCTTCGACGTGGAAGTGCATCTGGCGCTTTTGCCGGATGGATCGCTCGCCGTGTCGGCGGGCAACGGCCGGCAAGGCATTTTGCCGCTTCTAGGGCCGCTCACCTCGGCGATGGGAGCGAGCGGCGCGGGATCGGCGCACCCGGGTTCGGCGCCGGCCGCCGGAGCCGGCATCACGCCGGCAAGCCGCAATCCGCCGCGTTCGCTGATCGTCAAGCGAATCGCCGCCGCGATGCGGCTCCTGATCGATGTTTCGACCAGGCCGAACGGTCCGCTCGCGGCGATCGATAGGGTCGGCATCGAGCGCGGCCGTTTCGTCATCGACGACCGGCTGAACGATCAGACCAAGCTCTACAACGGCCTTCAGCTCTCGCTCGATAAATCCGGGGACGGGACCAATCTCGACCTCTCGGCCGAAGGCCCGAGCGGTCCTTGGTCGGTCTCGGCAAGAGCATCGGCGAGTCCCGGCGGAGATCGTCGGCTCGATGTCGAGTTCAAGAATATCTCGCTCGACGAGATTTCGATGGTCAGCGGCCTGCGCAACGTCGGCGCCGATTTCGACATGCCGGTGTCGAGCAAGTTCGTCATGGTTCTCGCGGCCGATCGGAGCCTCGCGGATGTCACGGGCCAGGTCCATTTCGACCCGGGCTATCTCAGGTTCGACGATCCCAACGACGAGCCGCGTTTGGTCGATTCGATCGACGCGGCCATTCATTGGGACCGCGCCGGGCGCCGAATCGTCGTCGATAAGGCCGAGCTGCGGACCGGGCAGACCGATTTCGCCATCGGCGGCGCCATCGCCCCGCCGGTTCGAGAGGGCGAGCCCTGGACGATCAATCTGACCAATTCGCAGCCGGGCGTTTTCGGAGTCGAGCGGCCCGGGGAAGAGCCGATTCCGATCGATCACCTCGGTTTCCAAGGCCGTCTCGCATTCGACGAGAAGACCCTGTTCGTCGACCGCTTCGAATTCAATGGTCCAAACTGCGGTCTCGCCATGGCCGGGGCGATCGACTGGAAGAACGGGCCGCATGTTCGTCTCGGCGCCTCGATCAGTCCGACCCCGGCCATCATCGCCGTACGGCTGTGGCCGTCGTTCATGGCGGCCGACGTGCGCGCCTGGTTCCTGGCGCATTGGAAAGAGGGCGTCATCGAACGCGGCACGATGCGGGTCGATTTCGACGCGGCGATGATCGATGCGATGCGCCACCAATATGCGCCCCCCGATTCCTCCGTTGCGGTCGACTTTGCCCTTTCCAACGGGGCGGTCGAATTTTTGCCGGGAGTGCCGCTCTTGCGCGGCATCGCCGGGACTGGTCACGTAACCGGCCATACCTCGACCTTCGTCGCCACGAGCGGCATGATGGATCTGGGCGCCGCCGGCAAGCTCACGATGTCGGATGGGCTGTTCCACATCGGCAATTCCGAACTCAAGCCGACGCTGACCGAGCTTTCGGCCAAAGTCTCCGGCGATGTGACCGCGGTCGGCGATCTTTTGAGTCGCGCGGCGTTGAAGCCTTATGCTTCCCTCCCAGTCGATCCCACTACGCTGAGCGGCCAGATTTCCGGCGCCCTCGGCATATATTTGAAACTGGGACCTGGCGGGAGTCCGGCTGACACCAAGCTCCGCATCAACGCGGTCGCCACCGACTTTGCCGCCCAAAAGCTCGTCGGCGACCAGAGTCTCGATGATGCGACGCTCAACATCGTCGTCGATGACAATGGCCTTCGGGCAACGGGGCAGGGGAAAATCTTCGGTGCGCCCGCGAGCCTCGACATCGAGAAGCCGGCCGCCAGCCAATCGGGACAGGCCTCGATCAATCTCATCATGGACGACGCGTTGAGAGCGAAGCAGGGGCTTGCCATGTTGCCCGGCATAACCGGGCCGATCGGCACGCATTTGACGGCACCGCTCGGCGCCAAGGGACCAATCAAGGCGCAAGTCGAACTCGACCTCACCCACGCTGCCATCGAGACCCTCGGCATCAACAAACCCGCCGGGCGCCCCGGCAAGGCGAGCTTCGCGCTCGTCGTCAACGATGATCATTCGACGTTGCTCGACCAGATCGCGATCGAAGCGGGACCGGTGCAGGCGCACGGCACCGTCACGATCGGCGGAGCCGATCCGTCGCAATTCTCGGCGAAATTCTCGCAAATGCGGTTATCGCCCGGCGACGACATGAAGCTCGATGTCTCGAAAGTCGGCAACACGCTGAAGCTGGTCATGCGCGGCAGCGCGTTCGATGCACGGCCGTTCCTGAAAAACCTGACCTTCTCGCGTTCGGACGAGGCCGACGAGTCCGAGGGCGGCGCGCATAAGGAGACGCCTAAAGAGCAGCTTTCGGGCACAAATATCGACGTGGATCTCAGATCCGCGGCTTTGCTCGGGTTCAACAAAGAGACCATGTCGAACGTCGATTTGCACCTCGTCAAGAATGGCGAGAGCTTGAAACAATTCGCGCTTGCCGGCCGGTTCGGTCACGGCACGATTATCGGCAATCTCAACAACGCCGACACGCCTTCGCCGCAGCTCGACCTTTCGACCGACGATGGCGGCGCGCTCCTCTCCTTCATCGACCTCTACCGACACATGGAGGGCGGCCAGCTGGCGGTCTCCATGCGGCTCGGCGAGGACGCGATGGCCGGCACGCTTGCGATCCGCGAGTTCGTCTTGCGCGACGAACCGGCCTTGCAGCAGCTCGTTGCGGAGGGGGGCCGGCAATATCCGGCGGGGCGCGGCGAGCGTGGGCAGATTGATGTCAACGCCATCCCGTTCACTCGCCTGCAGGTGAATTTCCAGCGCGTCGGCACTCGCCTCGACCTGCGCGACGGAACGATCTACGGACCGCAAGTGGGCTTGACCGTGGATGGTTGGCTCGATTTCGCCCGCGATCGCGTCGCCTTGGACGGTACTTTCGTTCCGGCATACGGGGTCAACAATCTCCCGTCGCAGATCCCGATCTTCGGCTTGCTTCTCGGTGGCGGACTCCACGAGGGCCTGTTCGCCGTGAACTACCGCATCACCGGCGCGGCGACGAGGCCGATGCTCAACGTCGATCTGTTGACGGCGATCGCGCCCGGAATCCTGCGCAAAATCTTCGGTGCCGCCGACTCAGCGGAGCCCGATTCGACGGCGCCGCCGCCGTCATTTGCGACGAGCCCGTCCTTTGCCCCGCCGCAGTGAGGCGCCGATCCTTCGGATCAGCGCTGTGGCTTCAGCAGCACGTGTTTCTTCTTGCCGAGCGAGAGTTTGATCACGCCATCGACGAGATCGGCTTCGCCTAGGACGGCGCGTTCGTCGCTCACCGTCGCATCATTGACCTTGAGGCCGCCGCCCTTGATCTGGCGCCTCGCCTCGCCGGTCGAGCCGACCAGTCCGGCCTTGAGGAAAGCGGCGAGCACGCCGAAACCGGCGGCAAGTTCCTGGCGCGAGACGGGAACGCTCGGAAGAGTCTCGGCCAGTTCGCCTTGCTCAAACGTCCGGCGCGCTGTCTGCGCCGCCTGTTCGGCGGCTTCCCGGCCATGCAGCATGGCGGTTGCTTCGGTCGCGAGGATCTTCTTTGCCTCGTTGATCTCTGTGTCGCGCAATCCCTGAAGGCGGCCGATCTCATCGAGCGGCAATTCGGTGAAGAGCCTTAAGAAGCGGCCGACGTCGCGATCGTCGACATTGCGCCAATATTGCCAATAATCGTAGACGGACAGCATTTCCGGGTCGAGCCAAACGGCGCCCTGCGCGGTCTTGCCCATTTTGGCGCCCGAGGCGGCAAGGAGCAACGGCGAGGTCAGACCAAAGAGCTGTGGCGTTCCCATGCGCCGGCCGAGATCCAGCCCCATGACGATATTGCCCCATTGGTCCGACCCGCCCATTTGAAGCGTCACGCCGTAGCGTTTATGCAGCTCGACGAAGTCATAGGCCTGGAGACACATGTAGTTGAATTCGAGGAACGACAGCTCGTGCTCGCGCTCGAGGCGCAGCTTGACGGAATCCATCGTCAACATGCGGTTGACCGAGAAATGGCGGCCGACCTCGCGCAGGAAATCGATGTAGTTGAGGCCGGAGAGCCACTCGGCATTATCGGGCATGATCGCATCGGTCTTGCCCTGGCCGAAGTTCAGGAATTTCGCAAAGGTTCGCCGGATTCCCGCCTTGTTGGTCTCGATCGTCTCCTGCGAGAGGAGCTTGCGGCTCTCATCCTTGCCGGAAGGATCGCCGACCCGCGTCGTACCGCCGCCGATCAGCGCCACGGGCTTGCCGCCGGTCTTCTGCAGCCAGCGCAGCATCATGATCGGAAGGATCGAACCAGCGTGAAGCGCGGGGGCGGTGCAATCAAAGCCGATATAGGCGGCGAGATCGCCGCCCTTGGCCTTAGCGTCGAGCCCGGCGAGGTCCGAACATTGATGGAGGAAGCCGCGCGCCGTGAGCACGGCGAGGAAATCGGACTGCGGATGAAAAGTGTCGGGCAAGGTGATCTCTGGCTGGGACTTCGACGGGCGCGACCCTAGTCAGGCAGGACGCGGCGTCAAGCGGCTCCCACAGCTCAAGCGAAAACGCGTTCCAGCATGGCGCGCCCGACGTTTTCGGCGATACCGCGGAGATATTGATTGCTCGATTCCAGACCGACGCCGCCGGTATCGAATTCCGACTGCAGGCCGTCGCGCAGACCCCAGGTGGCGGTGAGGACGGGGAAACCCTGCGCCTCGATTCGCTTCAACGCGGCGGCGATCTGACGCTCCGATCGCCCAGTCTTCGACAGGATAAACATGATCTTGCCCTCGGCGCCATGTTTGGCGAGGCGCTGGGCGAGCGCCAGGGTCGGGCGCAGATCGTCCACCGAAGTGCCAGTCGGCAAGAAGACGACCGAGCTTTCTTCGGCCACATCCTTCGTCAGATCATCGGCAAGGCCGCGCGTGTCAGCGACGATGAGATCGAAGCGTTCTTCCCCCTTACGCAGTTTTTTCAAGCTCTTGAACGAACGCACGTCGATTTCCGGTTCGACGTTGCGGCGCAGCCGCATGGCATTCCATTCGAGGCAGGTCAGTTGCTCGAGATCGAAATCGGCGAGCAAAACCTTTCGACCACCACGCGCTGCCCCAACGGAAAGCAATCGCGCCAGGCTGCTCTTGCCGACGCCGCCTTTCTGGCCGATGAAGGAGACGAGCTTCAATTCCTGTTTCATTGCAAAGCCAAGGACGCGGACGCGCTTTTCCGTGTATGTTCGGCTGCAAAATTGGATGGCGACGAGACGCTGTTAAGCAATTAAGCTCGAAGCAATACAGGGCCGATCGTGGTCGAGTGCAAGTCTTTTTCGCAGCGGGCGCGCGATTTTCTCGGCCGTTGCCGATCGTGACCATCAGCGTGGTGCGGGCGGATCCATGTCTCTAATGCGCGCAATCGGCTTGATGAGCGGCACCTCGATGGATGCCATCGACGTCGCCTATGTCGAGACTGACGGCGCCGACCATATTCAGCCCGGCCCGGCCCGTTCGTTTGCTTATACGGCGGAGGATCGGGCTCTGCTGGGCGCAGCGCACGGCGAGGCTGCAATGCTTGCCGCCGACCCGGCCGAACGCAATGCGCGTCCGGGTGCGCTCGCGGCGGCGCAGTCCATGGTGACGGCCCGTCATGCGGAAGCGGTCGAATCTTTCCTCGCATCCGAAACATTGCCAGGCGTGGACATCGTCGGCTTTCACGGCCAGACCGTGATTCATCGGCCGGGGGAGCACTTCACGGTTCAGATCGGCGACGGTCCAGCCCTGGCACAGCGGCTCGGTCTGCAGGTGGTCTATGATTTCCGCGCCGCCGATGTCGCCGCGGGCGGGCAGGGTGCACCGCTCGTGCCGATCTATCACCAGGCTTTGGCGCGAGGCGCAGGGCTGACCGGACCGGTGATCGTCATCAATATCGGCGGCGTCGCCAATCTCACCTTTATCGATGGCGGCGATCCGATCGCTTTCGATACCGGGCCAGGCAATGCGCTCATCGACGATCTGATGCAGCGCCGGGCCGGCATGCCTATGGACGATGGCGGTGCCGTCGCGGCGGCCGGCAAGATCGATGTCGGCGTGCTCGCCGCGCTCCTCGATCATCCTTATTTCGACCAAGCGCCGCCGAAATCGATCGACCGCAACATGTTTTCGATGGCTCCTGTCGATAGGCTTGCGCTCCCCGATGCAGCGGCCACTTTGACCGCCTTCACCGCGCAGAGCATCGTTCGCGGCCTCGCCCATCTGCCGAGCGAGCCGGGCCTCGCCATCCTTTGCGGCGGCGGCGCGCATAATCTTATCTTGCGCTGGGACCTGATGCAGCGCTTGCCCTGCGGATTGATCTCGGCCGAGGCGCTCGGCTGGTCGAGCGATGCGATGGAAGCGCAGGCCTTCGCCTATCTCGCCGTCCGCCGGCTGAGGAATCTGCCGATCACCTTCCCGACGACCACCGGCATCCGCATGCCTTTGCCAGGCGGGGTGATCGCAGCGCCGGGATCGGTCAACGTATTGAGATGATCAGCGCTCAAACTGAGCCGGTGATCCCCACCTGACCCAAGGAGTCACTCATGCGCCTCACGCCGATTGCGCCCGCCGATCTCACGCCGGAGCAGCGCGCCCTCTACAACGACATGCGCGAGGGCATAGCCAAGAGTTTCAAGGGATTCATTGCCATTCGCGAAGACGGCGCCCTGCTCGGCCCGTGGAACCCGTGGTTACATGAGCCCGCATTCGGCAAAGCGAGCTGGGATCTCGTCCGCGCCTTGGCCGACAATCCTTCGCTGCCGCGCGCAGTGCGGGAAATCGCGATTCTGGTCACCGGCGCGCATTTCAAGTCGGCTTATGAAATCTATGCGCATGTGCTGATCGGCGAGCAGCGCGGCTTGTCGGACGAGAAACTCGCAACCATCGTCGCCGGGCAGCGCCCCGTCGATCTGACGCGCGAGGAGCAGATTGCCTATGATTTCACGAGCGCGCTGGTGAACGGCGGCGTCCTGCCGGAGCTGACCTACAAAACGGCGGTTGCGGCTTTCGGCCAACACGGGGCCGCCGAATTGTCCTATCTCGTCGGGCTTTATTCGCTTGTGTCGATCACGCTGAATACGTTCGACGTGCCGGTTCCTGAGGCCTGAGCTTCGCGCTTCGCCTTCCGCGTCGCTTGCGGCGCACTTTCATCTGCGCTCCAGCGGCTCGGTACGCGTCGGCGTCGGCAGTTTCGGCGGATTGCCGAGCCGCCGGTCGAGATAGATCGCAACTTCGTCGATCAGCGAGTCGACGCAATTCTCGAAGAAATGATTGGCGCCGGGAATGACCGCGTGTTCGATCGAGATGCCTTTTTGCGTCTTCAATTTCTCGATCAGGCTGGTCACCTCCTTCAACGGCGCGACGCGATCCTGATCGCCATGCACGAAAAGCCCCGAGGACGGGCAGGGAGCGAGGAAGGAAAAGTCGAATCGATTGGCCGGCGGCGCCACCGAAATGAAGCCTTCGACCTCGGGCCGGCGCATCAGAAGCTGCATGCCGATCCAGGACCCGAAGGAGACTCCCGCGATCCAGCAGGCGCGCGCGTCGGGATTGATCGTCTGCGCCCAATCGAGCGCCGCCGCGGCATCCGACAATTCGCCCTGGCCATGATCGAAGAGGCCCTGACTGCGGCCGACGCCGCGGAAATTGAAGCGCAGCACCGAAAAACCGCGTTCGGCAAAAGTATAATAGAGGTTGTAGACGATCTGATTGTTCATCGTCCCGCCGAATTGCGGATGCGGGTGCAGGATGATGGCGATCGGCGCACCGCGCTGCGTCGAAGGATGAAAGCGGCCCTCGAGGCGACCGGCGGGACCGTTGAAAATAACCTCTGGCATCAGGACTCCTGAAATGAAAGTTCCGCCCTCGCCCTCGATCGCGGCTTCGCCGCGTCTGAAACTGCGATCGGCCCGTGCCGCGACCTCGCCACTCCTCAGACTGATTTACCAAACCTGGCAATTGCTTGACTTAGTCAGCTCCGACCACCTAAATGGAGTTAGAACCATTCTAACCCCAGTGAGGGTTAGGTTCGGCGGCGGGCCAAGATCGTGCTTTGGGCGCGATCCTCCTTCCCATCTAACACGGCCGCTCACTCGGAATGCAATCTTTTTGCCGCGGGCAAGGAAATTTGTTTTTGGTTTCATCGGTTTAGACCCAGGTTGGAAAGCGACGGATGGAGCGGGCCTACCTCGACCATAACGCAACGACGCCGCTGCGCCCGGCGGCGCGCGAGGCCATGCTTGCGGTCCTGACGTCTTGCGGCAATGCGTCCTCGATCCATGCTGAGGGCAGGGGCGCGCGCACGCGGATCGAGGCCGCGCGGGAGCGGCTCGCCGCTTTCGTGAAGACCGCGCCGAAGCACGTCTGCTTCACCTCGGGCGCGACGGAAGCCTTGAACCTGGTGCTGACGCCGCATGCGGAGATCGCCGGTGCCGGGCCCTTCGAGATTCTGTTAATTGCCGGCGGCGAACATGCCTGCGTCCTCTCTGGCCATAGGTTTCCGCGCGAGGCCACTGAAATCCTGCCGCTCGCACCCGACGGGCGCCTCGATCTTGCGGCCCTCGAGGCGGCGCTCGCCCGCCATGCCGGCCGGCGCATGATGCTCGCGTTGCAGGCGGCGAATAATGAGACCGGCGTGATCCAGCCCGTCGTGGCCGCCGCGGAACGCGTGCATAGAGCGGGCGGGGTGGTGATTTGCGACGCGGTTCAGGCGGCTGGGCGGATCGCCTGCGACTTCGCGGCGCTGAGCGCCGACGCTCTGGCCATTTCGGCGCATAAATTGGGCGGTCCGCAGGGGGCCGGCGCTCTTTGTTTTGGTTCGGGCAAGCATCATATAAGGGAAGCGATGCTGCGCGGCGGAGGCCAAGAGCAAGGCCTGCGGGCGGGCACGGAGAATGTCGCGGCAATCGCGGGCTTCGCTGAAGCCTTCGGCGAAGCCGAAGCTGGGGCGGAAACGGAACAGCTGAGGCTTGGTGGGTTGCGCGATCGCCTCGAAGGCCACGTCTTGAGCATCGCTCCCGATGCGGTCTTCTTCGGAGCCGGCGCGCCGAGACTGGCCAATACCACGAATTTCGCGATACCGGGCATTGAGGCGCAGGTTCTTCTCATGTCGCTCGACATCGCAGGCGTTGCGGTCTCATCGGGCTCGGCCTGTTCGTCGGGGAAGGTGAAGCGTTCGCATGTTCTCGAGGCCATGGGTGTGCCCACGGCACTTGCGCAAGGGGCAATCCGCGTGAGCCTCGGTTGGACGACACGTTCGGAGGATTTGGCGTTGTTCGGTCGGGCCCTCGAAAAGGCGGTCCGTACCGTGAAGGCGAGGCATAGGCCTGCCGCCTGAGACGAATTGAAGTCTGAACCAGCGGTCCTTGAAGCCGCCGAGGTGAGGAGAAAGAAATGGCTGCCGTCCAAGAGACGATCGATCGCGTCAAGGCGATCGACGTTGATCAATATAAGTATGGATTTTTTTCGGATATCGAAGCGGACAAGGCCCCGAAGGGGCTCAGCGAAGACATCGTCCGCTTCATCTCGGCCAAGAAAAGCGAGCCGGAATGGCTGACCGAGTGGCGGCTCGAAGCCTATCGCCGCTGGGTGACCATGCGCGAGCCGACCTGGGCACGTGTTTCCTATCCGCCGATCGACTATCAGGATCTCTATTATTATTCGGCGCCGAAGACGGCGGCGGGGCCGAAGTCGCTCGCCGAGGTCGATCCGGAGCTTTTGAAGGTTTACGAGAAGCTGGGCATTCCGCTGAATGAACGGGCGATACTTGCTGGCGTGCAAGCTCCCGAGGGCGAGGGGCGCGGTGTCGCGGTTGATGCGATCTTCGACTCGGTCTCGGTGTTCACCACGTTCAAGGCGGAACTGGCCAAGGCGGGCGTCATCTTTTGTCCGATTTCCGAGGCGGTGAAGACCCATCCCGAGCTCGTGCGCAAATATCTGGGCTCGGTCGTGCCTCCGACCGACAATTTCTTTGCAACGCTGAACAGCGCCGTCTTTTCGGACGGGTCTTTCGTCTATGTGCCGCCGGGCGTGCGCTGCCCGATGGAACTCTCGACCTATTTCCGCATCAACGAGCGCAACACCGGCCAGTTCGAGCGCACGCTCATCATTGCCGACAAGGGCGCCTACGTCTCTTATCTCGAAGGTTGCACCGCGCCGAAGCGCGACGAGAACCAGCTGCATGCGGCCGTCGTCGAGCTGATCGCGCTCGACGACGCGGAGATCAAATATTCGACCGTGCAGAACTGGTATCCGGGCGATGCCGAAGGCAAGGGCGGAGTCTTCAACTTCGTCACCAAGCGCGGCGACTGCCGCGGCATCAACTCGAAGATCTCTTGGACGCAGGTCGAGACCGGCTCGGCGATCACCTGGAAATATCCGTCCTGCATCCTGCGCGGCGACAATTCGCGCGGCGAATTCTATTCGATCGCGATTTCGAACGGCCATCAGCAGGTCGATTCCGGCACCAAGATGATCCATCTCGGCAAGAACACGACGAGCCGGGTCATTTCGAAGGGCATCGCCGCGGGACACTCGCAGAACACCTATCGCGGCCAGATCTCGGCCAATCGCAAGGCGACCGGCGCGCGCAATTTCACCAACTGCGACTCGCTTCTGATCGGCAACGACTGCGGCGCCCATACGGTCCCCTATATCGAGTCGCGCAACCCGTCGACGCAGCTCGAGCATGAAGCGACGACCTCGAAGATTTCCGAGGACCAGCTCTTCTACTGCATGCAGCGCGGGCTTTCGGCGGAGGAGGCAACCGCGCTCATCGTCAATGGCTTCGTGCGCGACGTGCTGCAGCAATTGCCGATGGAATTCGCGGTCGAGGCGCAGAAGCTGATCGCAGTCTCGCTCGAAGGGAGCGTGGGATGACGAAGCCCGTCGTCAATATCGCCGATGTGCCTCTGCGCGAGACGGGCAATGGCGGAAAGTTTGTCGGTCAAGGAGCGCGCCTCGGCCCGTTGATTGGGGCCAAAAAGCTCGGCTGCCAGCTTCAGATTATCCCGCCTGGCAAGGTCGCCTATCCCCGCCACGCGCATCACGTCAACGAGGAGATGTTCGTTATTCTTTCGGGTGAAGGCTCATATCGCGTCGGCGAGGAGACGCATCCGATCCGTGAAGGGGACGTGATCGCCGCGCCGCCCGGCGATGGCGCGACGGCGCATCAGATCTTCAACAGCGGGTCGCGTGAATTGCGCTTCTTGTCGATTTCGACGCGTCTCGATCCGGAAATCGTCGAATATCCGGACAGCGGCAAATTCGCCGTCGCCTCGATGCTCTCCGAGGAGCAAGGCATGACAAGCGCGAAATTCATGTTCATCGGCCGCAAGAATACGGCAGTCGGTTATTACGACGGCGAAGAGTGAAGGATCGAAGATGCTCGAAGTCAAGAACCTCAATGTCGCGATCGGCGAGCGGCGGATCCTGAACGATCTCAACCTCGCCGTCGCGCCGGGCGAAGTCGCAGCCATCATGGGGCCGAACGGCAGCGGCAAGTCGACGCTCGCCTATGTGATTGCCGGCAAGGAGGAATACGAGGTGCTGTCGGGCGAAGTCCTGCTCAACGGCGAGAACGTGCTCCAATTGTCGCCCGACGAGCGCGCTGCCAAGGGCCTGTTCCTCGCTTTTCAGTATCCGGTCGAGATTCCGGGGGTCGCGACCATGACCTTCTTGAAGGCCGCGCTCAACGCCCAGCGCAAGCAGCGCGGCGAAGAGGAATTGCCGATCCCTGAATTCATGAAACGCGTCAAGCAGGCAGCCGCCAGGCTGGACATCAAGCCCGACATGCTGAAGCGAGCGCTCAACGTCGGCTTCTCGGGCGGCGAAAAAAAGCGCATGGACATCATGCAGATGGCGCTGCTCGAGCCGAGCTTTGCCATTCTCGACGAAACGGATTCGGGCCTCGACATCGACGCCGTGCGCATCGTCGCCGAGGGCGTGAATGCTTTGCGCTCGCCCACGCGCGGCTTCCTGATCATTACCCATTATCCGCGCCTTCTCGATCACATCATGCCTGACACGGTGCATGTCATGGCGGGCGGCCGGATCGTGCGCAGCGGCGGCAAGGAACTCGCGGCCGAACTCGAGAAAAGCGGCTATCGCGAATATGCCGGCGAATCGGAAGAGCTGGTGTGAGGCATGCGATGACGGCTCAGATTGTTCCTTCCCGCACCAGCGCCGAGACGACGCTTACCGAGGCGTTCACGACAGCCAAGGCCGGGTTGCCGGGCGCCGCCGCGATCGCAAAAATGCGGGAAGATGCTTTCGCCGCCTTCGCTCGCGCGGGCCTGCCGCATCGGCGCATCGAAGCTTGGCATTACACGGATCTGCGTGCGCTCATGCGCGAGGCGCTGCCGATCGTCGCGCCGCCTGGTCGGCAAGGCGTCGATGCGCTGCGCCAGCAGATCGTCGGCCTGCCCACGCAAAGCCTGCTGCTTGTCGATGGCGTTTTCGCGCCCGAAATTTCCGGCGGGTTGCCGGCAGGCGTGAAAGCGACGTCGCTTGCCGCGGCGCTGGCTGAAGGGCGTCCCGACATTGTCGCAGCTCTCGCCGCGGCCTGGGCCGAGACCGACGACGCCATCGTCGCCTTGAATGCCGCCCTGATGCAGGACGGCGTCATCATCGAAATCGCGCCCGGCAGCAAAATCGCCGAGCCAATCAACCTTGTCTATGCGACGGTGGCCTCGAAGCCTTCGGCGCGTTTCTCGCGTTCGCTCGTCAGGATCGGCGCCGGCGCCGAGGTCCGGCTCAACGAGATGAGTTTGGGGCAAGGCGGACGGATAGGGCAGACGAACAACGCCATGATCCTCGAAATCGGCGACGAGGCCAAGGTCGGGCACACGCTGGCTTTGACCGATACGCAGCCCGGCAGCATGCGGCTCGAGACCTTCATGGTGAAGATGGGGGCGCGGGCCAAATTCGACAGTTTCGCCCTGATTACCGGCGGCGGCCTGGTGCGGCGGCAGATTTTCAAGCTCTTCGAGGGAGCCGACGCGAAGGGGACGCTACGCGGCGTCTCGCTTTTGCGCGGGCGCGAACATGCCGATACCACCCTCTTTGTCCGGCATGTTGCAACCGGCTGCGAAGGTCGCCAGACCTTCCGCTATATCCTCGACGAAGAGGCGACCGGCGTCTTCCAGGGCAAGATCGTCGTCGAGCGCGAGGCGCAGAAGACCGACGGCAAGATGCTCGCCAAGGCGCTTCTGCTCAGCGACGAGGCGACCATGAACAGCCGGCCGGAGCTGGAGATTTTTGCCGACGACGTGATCTGCGGGCACGGCGCGACCTGTGGCGGCCTCAACGCCGACCAGCTCTTTTATCTGCGGACCCGCGGCCTCACCGAAAGCCAGGCGGAGGCGCTGTTGCTCGAAGCCTTCGCGAACGAATTGGTGGATGATATCGGCAACGAAGGCCTCGTTGCCGCTTACCGGGCCGATGTTGGGGCCTGGCTCGCGGGACGCGTGGAGTTTGACGCACGGAGCCCTGCATGAACGAGCATGCACAGGCGCCGCTCGACGTGACGCGCATCCGCCGAGATTTCCCGATCCTCGATCTCGAAGTCTACGGCAAGAAGCTCGTCTATCTCGACAATGCCGCCTCGGCGCAAAAGCCAAAGCAGGTCGTCGATCGCATGGTTCATGCGACCTACAACGAATATGCCAACGTGCATCGCGGGCTTCACTATCTCGCCAATGCCGCGACCGATGCCTACGAGAACGCGCGCGAGAGCGTGCGCGCTTTCCTCAATGCCGAATCGGTCGATGAGATCGTCTTCACCAAATCGGCGACCGAGGCGATCAACCTCGTTGCCTCCTCGTACGGCCAGAGCCATATCAAGGAGGGCGACGAGATCGTCCTCTCGATCATGGAGCACCACGCCAACATCGTGCCCTGGCATTTTCTGCGCGAGCGCAAGGGCGCGGTCCTGAAATGGGTCGATATCGACGACGAGGGAAATTTCTCGATCGAGGCCTTGGAGAAGGCGCTTACCGACAAGACCAGGATGGTCGCGATAACGCATCTCTCCAATGTCCTTGGCACGGTGACGCCGATCAAGGAGATCGTGCGGATCGCGCATGCGCGCGGTATCCCGGTCCTCGTTGACGGAGCGCAGGGCGCCGTGCATCTCGATGTCGATGTTCGCGATCTCGATGTCGACTTCTATGCCATCACCGGCCACAAGCTCTATGGGCCGACCGGCGTCGGCGTGCTCTATGGCAAGAAGGAATGGCTCGCCAAGCTGCCGCCGTTCCTGGGCGGCGGCGAGATGATCAACGAGGTCACGAAGGACCACGTCACTTATAACGCGCCGCCGCATCGGTTCGAAGCGGGCACGCCGCCGATCGTGCAGGCGATCGGCCTCGGCGCGGCGCTCGATTATATGCGCGGCGTCGGCCGTGCCAAGATTCACGCGCATGAGACGGCGCTCGGCGCCTATGCGCATGAGCGGATCGCGCGGATCAATTCGATCCGCATCTTCGGCCGCGCCAGGGGCAAGGCGGCGATCCTTTCCTTCGACATGAAGAACGCCCATCCGCACGATGTGGCAACAATCATCGATCGCAGCGGCATCGCGGTACGCGCCGGCACCCATTGCGCGCAGCCCTTGCTGGCGCGCTTCGGCGTGACCTCGACCTGCCGCGCCTCTTTCGCCATGTACAACACGTTCGAGGAAGTCGATAAGCTCGCTGATGCCCTCGTGCGGGCGCAGAGCCTCTTTGCCTGAGGATCATATGACCGAAACGCCAACCCTCGAAGCGCAGGCGCCGAACGCGCCCGAATGGGTCTTTTCGGCCGATCTGGCGCCGGAGGAGACGGAGCGGCTGAAAGCGGAAATGATCGCGGCCTTCAAGACGGTCTTCGATCCGGAGATCCCTTGTGACATTTATGAGCTGGGCCTCATCTACAAGGTCGCCGTCGATGAAAGCCTCCAGGTCGCCGTGGACATGACGCTCACCGCCCCCGGCTGCCCGGTCGCGGGCGAGCTGACCGAGGCCGTCGAGGGGGTCATCGAGGCGATCGGCGGCACGTCTGGAGTAGATGTGCACATGGTCTTCGATCCGCCTTGGGATCAGCGGCGCATGTCGGACGAGGCGCGCGCCGCCCTGGACTTTTATTGATGCGCTCTGCGGCACTCGCCGTCGCGGTCTGCGCGATAGGGGGCGCCGATCGCGTATCGGCGCAGCAGGCTGCGGATTGCCGCACGGCGATCAGCCTGACCGACGGCGCGCCGCTTCGCCTCGCGACGGTCGTCGGACAGTCGCCGCGCGTCTTTTTTATTAAGGGTGCCTCGGACATGAAAGGATGTCCGGCGGCGACGGATCAATGCCGCTGGCGGGCCTTTATCGTTCCCGGCGATCGGGTCTTTACCGCACAGAAGTCGGGCGGTTTCGTCTGCGCCTCGTTCGTTTCGAGAAAAGGGCTCGAGACCGCGGGCTGGCTGGCTACCGACTCGCTGAAGGGCTTGCCGCCGCCCGCGCCGGCGGCTGGGCCTGCGGCTTGGGTTGGCGTGTGGCAGGGCAATATTGAGCAGCGGATCACGATCCGACGCGAGGCGGCGAAGGACATGCTGTCGATCTCGGGCGAGGCGACCTTCGGGGCCACCGACCCCGACCGGGTCGCGCGCGGCGGCGTCAACTCTGGCGAGATCGCCGCCGATGTCGCCCCGCAGAACGGCGCGCTCGCCTTTGCGATGGCCGGCGAGGCAACGAAGCCTTATGGTCAGGGCGGCGAAGATGATTGCCGGATCAGGATGCGGCGGTTCGCGGATTATCTGCTGGTAGAGGACAACCGCATGTGCGGCGGGAATAATGTGAGCTTTACCGGCACCTATCGGCGCAAGTGACCCCGAGACCTCGCATCGGGGCGCGGCAGAACCCATATTCAAGGGCGCGGTGACGCCCGGAGGCGATAATGGCGAAATTTCCGATCATGTCCTTGACCCAGGCGGCGGCCGACCGCGTCGAGCACCTCGTCGCCGGTGCCGAGCGGCCGATCGTGGGCGTGCGCATCGGCGTCAAGAACGGCGGCTGCGCCGGCATGTCCTATACTTTGGAGTTCGCCGAAGCGATCGGCCCCTATGACGAGGTCATTGAAGACAAGGGCGTGAAGATCCTCATCGATCCCAAGGCGCTGATGTTTCTGTTCGGCACCGAGATGGATTTCAAGACCGATAAGATCGGCTCGGGATTTACCTTCAACAATCCCAACCAGACTGGGTCTTGCGGCTGCGGGGAATCGGTGTCGATTGCGCCGGCGAACGAGGCCGCGGTGGCGCAGGCGCGGGCAGCCGGTCGTTGAGCCGCTGCCGGCTTACTCTGCTTCTTCGACGATCTTCGGTTTCAACTTGACCGGCCGAAGCAGAAAGCCCGGCGTGTGATCGCCCATGCCGACGACCGGCCGCTCGCTGTGATCGGCCAAGCCCGGCGTCCGCCGGCCCGTGTGTTCTCCGCCCCTATGGTCCTGCGCTTTGCGCGCTGCGTGTTCGTGCGTCTTGTGCGCACCCGGACTGTGCGCTTGCGCTTTGCGCCCCTCCGGCTTGTGGTCGCGCGCGCCACGCTCCTTGCCGTTTGAGTTTATGTGCTCTCGGCTCGGGCGCTTTGCGCGCGAGTCCGTGCTTCTGTCATGCCGCCTTGCCGGCTTCTCTGGCAGGGTCTCGTCCTCTCCCGGCGCGCCGAGATCCTCGAATTTAGCCCCTTCCAGCCAGCCGATCGGATGACCGATCAATTTCTCGATTTCGGCGATATGCTTGCGCTCGGCCCGCGTGACGATCGAAATTGCCGTCCCTTGTTTGCCGGCGCGCCCGGTGCGGCCGATGCGATGCACGTAATCCTCGGCATGGACCGGCACGTCGAAATTGAAGACATGGCTGACATTGGGAATATCGAGGCCGCGGGCAGCGACATCCGAGCAGACGATGAGATCGACCTCGCCCGTCTTGAAGGCGTCGAGCGAGGCCATGCGCGCCCGCTGATCCATATCGCCGTGCAAGGCGCCGGCGCGGAACCCGTGCTGAAGCAGCGATTTGTGCAGGATGGCGACATCGCGCTTGCGGTTGCAGAAGATGATGGCGTTCTTGAAACTGGCGGCGGCGCGGATCTGGCTGCGCAGCGTCGCGCGCTTTCCGGGACCCGGCTCCGAGGCGACAAGCGCCTGGGTGATCTCGGTCGGGCTCGAGGCGGCGGGGGCGACCTCGATGCGCACCGGATTATGCAGAAAGGCCTGGGTGAGCCGCACGATTTCCTGCGGCATCGTGGCCGAAAAGAAGAGCGTCTGCCGGGTGAAGGGAACGAGCTTGCAGATTCGCTCGATGTCCGGGATGAAGCCCATGTCGAGCATGCGGTCGGCTTCGTCGATGACCAGGATTTCGATGCCGGTCAGCAGCAGCTTGCCGCGGTCGGAGAAATCGAGCAGCCGGCCGGGTGTCGCGATCAGAACGTCGGCGCCGCGCGTGATTTTCGTTTCCTGATCGCCGAAGGACATGCCGCCGATCAGCAGCGCGACGTTGAGCTTATGGTTTATCCCGTAGCGCGCAAAACTCTCTTCGACTTGCGCGGCGAGCTCGCGGGTCGGCTCGAGGATGAGCGTGCGCGGCATGCGCGCGCGCGCCCGCCCCTGTTCGAGGCGCGACAACATCGGCAGAGTGAAGGCGGCGGTCTTGCCCGTGCCGGTCTGGGCGATGCCCAGCACGTCGCGCCCGGCGAGCGCCTCGGGAATGGCTTTGGCTTGAATGGGGGTTGGGTGCGTGTAACCGGAAGCTTCTACTGCCTGTAGAACCTTCTCGCTAAGGCCTAATTCTCTAAAAGTCATAGTGTTCCTGAAACGAGCCGCTCTCCCTCGATGGGCAAACCGGCATTTTCCGATACGCGTTTTCGACTGACCGGCCGACGGTGCGACAACGAATCTGCGCTAGGAAAGAAATTGGAGCGCGCGAGCCGAATCGGAATCGTGCTGCAAGCGCTCTTTAGCCCTCATATCGGGATGAATCAACCGGATTGCAAGCTTGGCGGCCGGCCAATCTGCCATGGTGCTTAACATGGGTTGTGGGCTCGGCTTCATTCAGCCGCTGCCTGGCGCAACGGCTGCGGCCGGTGCGAGAAGATTTTCATGAGCGCAAAGATGGTCGCAAGCGTCAGGACGTAAACAAGAAGCTGCAATTGCGTCGGCTGATCGGTATAGCCGATCAGAGTATGCAAAACCCGGCCCAGAATGGCATCGTCCGGCAGGACGGACGAGGTGTTCCAGACAGCCCTGTCGAGCTTCGTCGCCACATTTGCCTGTTCGAGAAAGGCGACAGCCTGGACCGCCATTCCGGCGGCGATGAACGAGATCAACAGGGTCGTCACGCGGAACAAATGCCGCATCGGAATCGCAACCAGGCCTTTGAACGTGACAAAGGCGACGCCGACGCCAAGCAACAGGCCAATGATGCCGCCGACGAATATGCCGAGCCCGCTGCTGCCGCCGGCGACGACGATTCCGTAGAGGAACAGAACGATTTCGGAGCCCTCGCGCAGCACCGCGACGGCGACCACAATGGCGAGCGCGATCAGCGGTTTCGATCCGCTGCGGATCTCACGGCCGATCGCATGCAGCTCATCGCTCATTTCGCGACCGTGCCGCGCCATCCACACATTGTGCCAGGTTAGCATCACGACGGCGAGCGCGAGAATGCCCGCGTTGAAGACCTCTTGTCCGATGCCGGCCATTGCGGCGGCGATCAAACCGGTGAACATCGCGACAAGCCCGGCGCCGCAAAGACCGGCGACAATCCCGCCGAAGATGTAGCGGAAGCGATGCGCAATTGTCTGCGTGACGGCAAAGACAATGCCGACGACCAGGCCGGCTTCGACAACTTCGCGGAAGACTATGATGAGCGCACCGATCAAAGCGCACCTTTCGTCATGCCATGCGGCGCATGGCGCTGAAACTCGCACCGAGCTCCGTTGGCGAGCCGCCTCGCGATGCTTGGAAGATCGCGCCTGCGAAAATGATTTGCTTGCTGCTTTGAACTATACGCGCGTGCGTAATACTGCAAGGACCTCTGCCTACATTTAGAATGCTTCAAAACGGCAGCAGGGCGTCTTGCACTTTGCTCTGGCTGGGAGAGCTAAGCCGCGGTGTCGATCGGTACGATCGGGCTCTTCGGGATGGCGACGAGCAGGCCGATGAGGTCGGCATCGAGCATAACGGTCATGCGCTCGACAGGTCTCAGCCAATCGACCGCCTCGTCGATCGATCCGGCTTCTTTGAGCTTGGCCTCGGCGAGCGCCCATTCCGCCGAAATCTCGCCGCGCTTGCGGCTGTGCCCGGCCGGGAGCATGGCGAGGTGGACGGCGCGGAACTCCGGATCGTCATAGAGGCTGCGCAGGCCCTCGGCCTCTGCAACCTGCGGCGCGAGCAGTTTGCCGAGCTTGTTGGCGCGCCGGACAACACCCGGCTTCGATTTTTCTTCCGGCGTGCCCAAGAGACCGGAACGGCGCAGAAATATGCCCAGGGACAATTGTCCGGTCGCCCAGGAAATGAGGATCGCGAGCACAAGGCCGACGATCGTCGGCGACATCCAAGCGACGAGCGAGGGCGAAATCAGAAGGCCGGCGATCAAGGTCAAGAGACCCATAGCGACATGCGACCTGTGACGACGCACGATCGCCTTGAAAGGAACTGAGCCGTCGTCGCGCCGCTGCGGATTCCACCCGGTGTCGAAGCCGAACAGGAAATGGGCGACATGGCCGGTCTGAATCAGCATCATGATAGGCGCCAGCAATGCCGACATCAGGGTCTCGAAGAGGGTCGAAGTCAGCAGGCGGATCGTGCCGCCATAGCCGCGCCGGGTCGCACCCCTCGCCAGCGCGAGAATTAAGCCGAAAAGCTTGGGCGCGAGCAGGATTGCCATGGTCAGCGCAAACAGATTCAGCGACCGCTCCGCGTCAAATCGCGGCCAGGCGGGAAACAGCGCGAAGCCGGTGGGGAAATATTCGGGCCTGATGTAGCTCGCCTCGAAGACGAGCACGATACCGACGAAGAGTTGCAGCATCCACAGCGGCGAGGCGAGATAGGCCATGATGCCGGCGATCATATGTTGGCGCGAGGCCCAATGCAGGCCCTTCGCCGGCAAGACGCGCGTATGCTGAAGGTTGCCCTGGCACCAGCGACGGTCGCGCGATGACAGGTCGATCAGCGAGGGCGGGCTTTCTTCGTAGCTGCCGCCAATTCCCAAAAGCGTATAGACCGAATAGCCGGCCCGCCGGATGAAGGCCGCTTCGACGAAATCATGGCTCAAGACATGGCCGCCGAAAGGTGGCCGTCCCTTTAGCGTCGGCAGGCCGCAATGGGCGGCGAAGGCCCTGGTCCTGATGATTGCGTTATGGCCCCAATAATTGCCGTCCCTGCCCATCCAGGCGCCGAGTCCGGCGGCGATCACCGGCCCATAAATCCTGGCGGCGAATTGCTGCACCCGAGCAAAAAGAGTGTTGCGATTGATGATCAAGCGGCAAGGTCTGGATGATGCCGGCGCTCGGATCGGCCTCCATCGCCGCGGCAAGGCCGACGATTGCCTCTCCGCTCATCAAACTATCGGCATCGAGCACCACGAAATGCGCATAATGACCGCCCCAGCGGGTGACGAAATCGGCGATATTGCCGGACTTGCGCGCCGGGTTCTTCGGACGGTGGCGATAAAATATCCGCGCCCGCGGCCCGAGCCCACGGCGGACCGCCATGAAAGCATGTTCCTCGGCGATGAAAATCTCCGGATTGGTCGTATCGGAAAGCAGGAACCAATCGAATGAGCCCCCATGCCCGGTTGCCTCGACCTGCTCGAACATGGCTTGGAAGGCGCCGAACACCCGTCCCGGCGCCTCGTTGTAGATCGGCATGATGATCGCGGTTTGCTGGCTGAGTTGAGCGGGAACCGCGGGCGGCTTTGGCGGCGCGAAAAGCAGCCACACAAAACCGAGGCAGGCACTCATGAAGGCGAGCGCGATCCAGGAGAAATTGGCGACGAAAAGGCCGACGAGCGCCCATTCCAGCGGTGTGACGCCGCCGATGGCGACGACCTCATACATTTGATAGGCGCCATAGACCGTAAGAGCCAGTCCGCCGCCGAAGATGAGCAGGCGGGAGATCAGGCACCAGAAGTCGGGCCGCCGCGGGGCGCGGACCTGATCCTTTTCGGGCTCGAAGGAAGACAGGCTTTGCGCCGGCATCGCAAGCGGCGATTGCGGCGGCATTGCCGAGCAGGAATCATTCGCCACGCTCGCCCGCGCGTCGCCTGCCGCCTTGGCCGCTCCTTCAGGCGGCCATGAATTGATCAACGTGTCCATCTGTAGAGCCAGGTTTCGCTGAGGGGCTTGCCATCGACCGCCTCGAGCCTGAGACGCAATTCCGAGGAGGTTTCGTTGCCGGGATCGAGTTCGAACAAGACACGGTAGACTTTCGTATTCGGCAAGGGAAATTCCCGCATCGCGGTGATAGAGCCGGGATTTGCGGTCAGCATGGGTTTTAGCGCTTGGCTTTGCTGCGGATCGCCAAGCGGATCCCCCGTAAACTCAACCAGGAAACGACGACGGTGGCCGCCCGAGCCGCGCCCGGAGCGGGTGTCGGTGACGATTGCAAGCAAGGGCTGCTCTGGCGGGTACCAACACCAGAACTGTCGATAGGCGAAGGAAGTTTCATTGCCGGCGACAAGCGGTTGGTGCGGCCGCCAATAGGCGATGATGTTGTCGTTTGCCTCCGAGTTCGCTTGGAATTTCGATCAATTGCACTCCGCCGGCGCCCCAGTCGCCGATCGGCTCGATCCACAGCGAAGGCCGCAGCTCCCAGTGCTGGTCGTCGTCCTCGTAATGGTCGAACTCCCGATCGCGCTGGAGGAAGCCGAAGCCTCGCGGATGTTCATCGACGAAGGTCGAAATCTGCAGGGTCTCCCGATTGGAAGCCGGGCGCCAAATCCATTCGTCTTTCCCGGTCGACATTTGGACGCCGCCAATCTCGGCAAGACTAAGGCGCACGTCATCCACGCGGCGATGATCGATGGGATCGGAGATCACCGTCGCACTCATGGTCGCGAGGCCAAAATTGTCGACGCCGGCCCTGGGGAACAAGGTGCATTCCGTATCGATGATCGTGGCCTCCCCGGGGCGCAACGTAAAACGATAGGCCCCGCTCACGCTTTCCGAGTCGATTAGGGCATGGATGACGAGCGTATCCTCAGCAAGCGACGGGCGTTCGATCCAGAAGGTGCGGATCGTTGGAAACTCCTCGCCGCGCGGGTCGGCGGTCTTGATCGATAGAGCCCGTGCCATTGTGCCGGGGTTCTGGCCCTGCGCGACGGCGCGAAAGAAGCTCGCGCCCTGGAATGTTGCGATCTCTGCAAAACCTTTGCCATCCTGCGGCGTCAGCACGCGAAAGCCGGAAAATCCGATGTCGCCGATATCCCCATGCACGGGGATCTTACCGAAGTCGTAGAGGCCAGCGTCATAGATCAGGTGTCGCGCCTGACCCTGCGAGACTATGTTAATGTCGACGCGAGACAAGAAGATGAAGCCGCGATGCAAAGGTTCGATTGCGAAGCCGGTTTTTTCGTTTGCCCAGAGCTTGGCGCCTGGATTGCCACGAATTGCGACATATTGCTCATAACTGAGGTTGCGAAAGGGACCGGGAAGATCGGTCGGAATCGGTTTGAACGGCATCTGGGCCAAAGCCCGCGCGGCATCCTTCACGACCCCGGCTTGGAAAGCGGTCGGATCGCCAAATGCGAAGCCGGAGGGAGGCGACTGCGCCACGGCGCTGCCGACCAAACCTGTCGCCGCCGGCAAAAGACCGCGCATCCCGGCAGCCATGCTGCCGAGACCGATTTTTAGCACGTCTCGACGCTCGAACATGAACCGAATGGGCCCCCACCGGGGGCCGTTGCTTGGAATTGCCGCTGTCTCTCGTGTATATCGCATTTATCGCGGCTGCGAGATGGCTTTTTAGGGAGAATTTGGTGAGCGCCTTCCAATTCTTGGAAGATTCGGCACCGTGGCGTCACAGGCGGGCGCCGCTCTCGCGGCCGGGGCGCCGGGGCGCCAGCTTGGAGAGCGCCCATATAAGCCAATCTTGTGAGACCGCGTGTCGCAGACGGCGAAGGCCGCGGGCTAGGGTCTTGCGCCAATGAAATCTCCTGATGGAGCCCAACGGCGCTGCCTTGCCATCATCCTCGCCGCGGGCGAGGGCAAGCGCATGCGCTCGCGCCGGCCGAAAGTGCTGCATGAGCTTGCCGGCCGCTCGATGCTTTCCCACGTGCTTGCGGCCCTCGGGACAGCCGGTGCCGACGGCCTCGCGGTCGTGGTGGCTCCCGGCCAGGAGAGTGTCGTCGCGGAAGCCAGACGCGTCGCGCCGGCGGCGGAGATTTTCGTCCAGGCCGCGCCGCTCGGGACGGGTGACGCGGTGCTTGCCGCCAAACCCGCAATCCTCGCGGGCTTCGAGGATGTTCTTATCGCCTTCGCCGACACGCCGCTCGTCCAACCCGAGACGCTCGCCAAGCTGCGCCGCGCGCTTGCCGAGCCCTGTGCTATCGCCGTGCTCGGCTTCGTGGCGGCTGATCCTAGCGGCTATGGCCGTCTGATCCTCGAGGATGGTGAGCTTGCCGCGATTCGCGAAGACAAGGACCTGCGTGGCGGCGAGCGCAGCCTTACGCTCTGCAACGGCGGCATCATGGCGATTGCCGGAGCCCATTGTCTGAGCCTGCTCGAATCGATCGGCAAGGCCAATGCGCAGGGCGAATATTATCTGACCGATGCAATCGCCGCGGCGCGGACGCGCGGCTTGAAGACCGCAATCGTTCACGCGCCGGAAGAGGAAGTGCTCGGCATCAACGACCGCTGTCAACTCGCCGCCGCCGAGGCAGTCCTCCAGGCACGGTTGCGGCAGAATGCGATGGCCTCCGGCGTCACCTTTCTCGATCCGCAGCGCGTCCATCTTTCCTTCGACACGATGTTCGGGTGCGACGTTACCGTCGAGCCGGACGTTTTCTTCGGGCCGGGCGTCAGAATCGGCGAGGGCGCCACAATCCGCGCCTTTTCGCATCTTATGGGAGCCGACGTCGGGCCGGGTGCCATCGTCGGGCCGTTCGCCCGGCTGCGGCCGGGTACCGTGCTCGGCGAAGACGTGCATGTCGGCAATTTCGTCGAGGTGAAAGCCGCAACGCTCGGGCCCGGGGTGAAGGCCAATCATCTCTCCTATATCGGCGATGCCACGATCGGAGCTCGCACCAACATCGGCGCCGGCGTCATCACCTGCAATTACGATGGTTTTGGTAAATTCCGCACCGAAGTCGGCGAAGGCGCCTTCATCGGGGTCAATGCCGCCCTTGTCGCGCCGGTTACGATCGGGGCCGGCGCCTATGTCGGGACCGGCTCCGTTATTACCAAGGACGTCGCCGCCGACGCGCTTGCCCTGGCGCGCGCAAGGCAAATTGAGAAACCATTTTGGGCGAAAGCTTTCCGTGCCAGGCACAAAAAATAAGCCGCATCCCATCTTTTGGGCTAAAGCAGAACGGAAAGTCTGATCATGTGCGGAATCGTCGGCATCCTCGGCTCTTCGCCGGTGGCGGGAACAATCCTCGAAGCCTTGAAGCGGCTCGAATATCGCGGCTATGATTCGGCCGGGATCGCGACGCTCGAGAACGGCCGGGTCGCACGCCGGCGCGCTGCCGGCAAACTCAAGAACCTCGAAGCCTGCATCGCCGCGGATCCGCTTCTCGGCAGCATCGGGATCGGCCATACCCGCTGGGCGACGCATGGTCGGCCGACCGCCGACAATGCCCATCCGCATCACAACGGGAAAGTGGCGGTCGTCCATAACGGGATCATCGAGAATTTTCGGGCGCTGCGCGATGAGTTGCGCGGCAAGGGGCATCGCTTTAGTTCCGAAACGGATACGGAAGTCGTCGCCCATCTCGTCGATGAGGCGATGGCTGGCGGTATGTCGCCGGTCGAAGCGGTGGCTTCGAGCCTGCCGCGCCTCAAGGGCGCCTTTGCGCTCGCTTTCCTGTTCGAGGGCGAAGAAGATCTGCTGATCGGCGCGCGGGAAGGCGCGCCGCTCGTCGTCGGCTTCGGCCGCGGCGACAGGGAAGGCGAATTTTATCTCGGCTCCGACGCGCTCGCCCTGGCGCCGCTAACCGACGAACTCGCCTATCTCGAAGAGGGCGATTACGTCGTCCTGACGCGGCATGGCGCAAAGTTCTGCGATGCCGCAAACCGCCCGGTCGAACGCAAGCGGGTGAGAATGCCGGGCTCGGCATTCCTGATCGATAAGGGCAATTACCGGCACTTCATGGCCAAGGAGATCCACGAGCAGCCCGAGGTCGTCGGCCGCACGCTCGCGCATTGTCTCGACCTTTCGACCGGCGCGGTCGCGCTGCCGTTTGAACTGCCGGTTGATCCGGCGCGGCTGCCGCGCCTGACGATCGCCGCCTGCGGCACGGCCTTCATGGCGGGGCTCATTGCGAGCTATTGGTTCGAGCGCATCGCCAAACTGCCGGTCGAGATCGAAGTCGCCTCGGAGTTTCGCTATCGCGAGGCGCCGATGGAGAAGGGCGGCCTGATGCTGCTCATCTCGCAGTCGGGCGAGACGGCCGACACGCTCGCCTCGTTACGCTACGCCAAGGCGCAGGGTCAGAAGATCCTGAGCATCGTCAATGTCGCGACTTCGACCATGGCGCGCGAGAGCGACGTCGCCGCCTTGACGCTTGCCGGCCCCGAGATCGGCGTCGCATCGACCAAGGCTTTTACTTGCCAGCTCGCCCTGCTTGCCTGTCTGGCGCTCGCCTTCGGGCGGGCGCGAGGCGCGATCGATGCGAAGGAAGAGGCAAGCCTCGTCGCCGAATTGATGGCTGTCCCCGGTCTGATGGCGCAGGTTCTGAAACGCGAGCCTGCAGATCGAGATCCTCGCCCGCGATCTCGGCAAGGCCCGCGACGTCCTCTATCTCGGCCGCGGCACATCCTATCCGCTCGCCCTCGAAGGCGCGTTGAAGCTGAAGGAAATCTCCTACATCCATGCCGAAGGCTATGCGGCCGGCGAGTTGAAGCACGGGCCGATTGCGCTGGTCGATTCCGACCTGCCCGTCATCGTGCTCGCGCCGCGCGACCGCGTCTTCGAAAAGACCCTGTCGAACGTGCAAGAGGTCGCGGCGCGCAACGGCCGCATCATCCTCATCGCCGACGGGGAAGCGGCGCATGACCTCGGTGCCGAAGCCGAAGTCATTGCCATGCCAGAAATGGCCGCGAATTTTTCGGCAATCGTCTATGCGTTGCCGGTGCAGATGATCGCCTATCACACCGCGGTCTTCATGGGGAAGGACGCCGACCAGCCGCGCAATCTGGCGAAGAGCGTGACGGTCGAATAGGGCGCCGTCGTTGCGAAGAGCGCGGCGACGACCCTTTGCCTTTCTCTCAGCCTCGCTTTAAACCCGCAGCACGCCTCGAAGCTCACCGTGCAACCCATGCGCCTCTCCCGCTATCTCCTGCCGATCCTGCGCGAAACGCCGAAAGAAGCCGAGATCCTGTCGCATCGGCTGATGCTGCGCGCCGGGATGATCCGCCAGGAAGCGGCCGGCATCTATGCTTGGCTGCCGCTCGGCTTCCGCGTGCTGCAAAAAGTCACGCAAATCGTGCGCGAAGAGATGGACCGGGCGGGCGCGATCGAGCTCTTGATGCCGACGCTGCAACTCGCCGATCTTTGGCGCGAGACCGGCCGCTACGACGCCTATGGGCCGGAGATGCTGCGGATCAAGGACCGGCACGAGCGCGAATTGCTCTATGGACCGACCAACGAGGACATGATCACCGAGATCTTCCGCGCTACCGTTCACAGCTATCGCGAGCTGCCGAAGATCCTCTATCACATCCAATGGAAGTTCCGCGACGAGCAGCGGCCGCGGTTCGGCGTGATGCGCGGCCGCGAGTTTCTGATGAAGGACGCCTATTCCTTCGATATCGACGAAGCAGCGGCGCGCCGTTCCTATCAGCGCATGTTCGTTTCCTATTTGCGGATCTTCGCCCGCATGGGCCTCAAGGCCATTCCGGTGCGGGCCGAGACCGGGCCTATCGGCGGCGACCTTTCCCATGAATTCATCATTCTCGCCGAGACCGGCGAGAGCGGCGTCTATTGCAACGCCGATATCCTGGATCTGCCGGTCCCGGACGAGACGATCGACTATGATTCAAATCTCGAGCCGATCATCAAGGGTTGGACGAAGCTTTACGCCGCAACCGACGACGTGCACGATCAGGCGCGATTCGAACGCGAGACTCCCGCCGACAAACGCGTTCGCAAACGCGGTATCGAAGTCGGGCAGGTGTTCTATTTCGGCGACAAATACTCAAAGCCGATGCACGCCGTGGTCACCGGCCCCGACGGAGTCGAGCGGCCGGCGATCAGCGGCTCCTATGGCGTCGGCGTCTCCCGCCTCGTCGGCGCCTTGATCGAGGCCAATCATGACGAAGCCGGAATCATCTGGCCGGAGGCGGTGGCGCCCTTCCTCGTGGGGATTGCCAATCTAAAGGTCGGCGATACTGCCAGCGACGCTGCCGCCGTGAAAATCTACGAAGCACTCAAAAAGGCCGGGATCGATGTGCTCTATGACGACACGGACGAGAGGCCCGGGGCCAAGTTCGCCCGGCTGGACCTGATCGGCCTTCCCTATCAGGTCATCGTCGGGCCCAAGGGATTGGCGCAAGGCAAAGTCGAAGTGAAGACGCGTGCGACGGGGGCGCGGGAGATGGTGACGCTTGACGAGGCGATCGCCCGTTTCGCTGCGTGACGCCCCGCTGCTGGCCGAGAGCGAGAAAAGGATCGACATGCCCCTTGCACCGTTTGAATGGATGATCGCAGCGCGCTACCTGCGGGCGCGCCGCGCTTCGGGCTATGTTTCCGTCATCGCGGGGTTTTCATTCCTTGGCATCATGCTGGGAGTCGCCACCCTGATCGTCGTCATGTCGGTGATGAACGGCTTCCATAAGGACCTGCTCGATAAGATCGTCGGCATCAACGGTCATATTTTCCTTCAGGCCGCCGACACGCCGCTCACCGATTACGACGCGGTGGCCAAACGCGTCGCCGGCGTGCCCGGTGTCGATATGGCCATCCCGATGATCGAAGGTTCGGCTTTTGGCTCCTCGACGTTCGCGCAGGGCGGCGCCGGGGTTCTGGTGCGCGGGATCAAGGGAGCCGACATCAGGCGCTTGCCGGGCATCGCCGGCACCGTGCGTAGCGGAACGCTCGCGGGGTTCGACGCCGCCGGAGGGGTGGCGATCGGCCAAAGGCTCGCCGACAATCTCAACCTGCGCGTTGGCGACCTGATCAAGCTCATCACCGCCAACGGCGCCCGGACGCCGTTTGGCATCGTGCCGCGCGTCAAGAGCTATAGGGTCAATGCGATCTTCCAGATCGGCATGGCGGAATTCGACGGGATCTTCGTCTATATGCCGCTCCCTGCGGCGCAGGCCTTTTTCAACCAGGACGGCCAGGCGAGCGTCATCGAGCTCTTCCTCAAAGATCCGGAGAGAATCGACGCCGTCCGCGACGCGATCCAGGCCGCGGTCGACCGGCCGGTGCTGATGACCGATTGGCGCGAGCGCAACCGGACCTTTTTCGATGCATTGAACGTCGAGCGCAACGTCATGTTCATCATCTTGACCTTGATCGTGCTCGTCGCCGCCTTGAACGTCATTTCCGGCCTCATCATGCTGGTGAAGGACAAAAGCCACGATATCGCGATTCTGCGCACCATGGGGGCGACGCGCGGCGCGATCATGCGGATCTTCCTCATCACCGGAGCATCGATCGGCGTCGCCGGAACTTTCGCGGGATTTCTTCTGGGGCTCGCCGTCGCCGACAACGTCGAGCCGATCCGACAGTTCTTGAACCGGCTTCTTCATGCCAATCTTTTTCCCGCCGAACTCTACTTTCTGTCGCGGCTTCCCTCCGTCGTCGATCCGCGCGATGTCGCCTCGGTCGTCGGCATGACCCTCGTCTTATCTATCCTCGCGACGCTCTATCCATCCTGGCGGGCGGCCAAGCTCGATCCGGTCGAAGCTTTGCGTTACGAGTGACATGTCGCAACCCGTTCTTCAGCTCGAGAATGTGGAGCGTCGCTACCAGCAGGGCGCGACCCCGCTGTCCGTCCTGCGCGGCGGAAATTTTGGGCTCTTCGCCGGGCAATCCGTGGCGCTCGTAGCGCCGTCGGGCGCCGGCAAGTCGACGCTGCTTCATATCGCCGGCCTGCTTGAAAAGCCGGATGCCGGCGAAGTCTATATCGAAGGGGCCGCGACGACCCATATGAACGATGAGGCACGCACCGGATTGCGCCGGCACGCGATCGGCTTCGTCTATCAGTTCCATCATCTTCTGCCGGAATTCTCGGCTCTCGAGAATGTCATGCTGCCGCAGATGATCGCCGGCCTCAGCCGCCGGCAGGCACGCGGCCGCAGCCTGGAACTGCTCGATTATCTTGGACTGGTGGCGCGCGCCAAGCACCGGCCGACGGAGCTCTCAGGCGGCGAGCAGCAGAGGGTGGCGATCGCGCGGGCAGTGGCGAACGGGCCGGTGATTTTGCTTGCCGACGAACCGACCGGCAATCTCGACCCAAAAACCGCCCATCACGTCTTCGAGGCGCTTGAAAGGCTGGTCAAGGCGACCGGTCTTGCGGCACTGGTAGCAACTCATAACGAAACGCTCGCGGTCAGAATGACGCGGCGCGTGACTTTGAAAGACGGATGGGTGGTCGAGACGCCGTGATCGGGCGGGCTAGGACAGAGTTGGGCTTTCAGCCAAGCCTCTTCCAGGCGCCGCTAGCCGACGTTCTTCGGGTCCTGGCCGAGGTCTTCGAGCCGCTTGCAGAGCGAGCGAATGCGTGCCTTCAACTCCGCGTTCTGGAATTCGAGATCGCGCAGCCGTGCCTCGCTTCCCGTCGCGGGCGGCTCCGGCGCGGGAGCTACGGTCGCGGTTTGCGGGTCGGTGAACTCGACGCCGATCGCGTCCTTGTCCCGCCAGACCAAGCGGGCATGGTGGCCGCGGCTCTTCTGCGGAATATAGATGTCGAATTCGGTCGGAACCGCCAAAGTGTCGTTCAGGGCGATCCTGGCGCCGGTCGCCGAAATATTCTTGATGATGCAGTCGATCGTGGACATGCGGTTGTTGAAGATGATCTGCGCGCGCAGAAAGCTCCGGATCCTTTCGGCCGATCGCATATCCTGCGTGTTGCGCACATCCTGCATGTCTGAATCTGCCGCGCCCCGACCGGCCAATCTTCTTGCTTCGCCTGAAGTGCCAGATCCGCCAGGCGCGGCTCTCGGCCGGTCCGGCGAACGGACACCGCTGCGCAGCAGAAGAAGGCGATGAGCGAGAATAGGCTTGTAGGGTTAACACTTGTTCAATCGCGGGACGAATGCGCCAGGGGCGCGGGGCCTGGATGCAAAGCGAAAAATCTTATGTTAGGCTCTGGCGCCGCTCGGGAGCTTCACTTTGGGACAGCGCATTATTCTTGCAACGGCAATGGTCCTGATGACCCTCGCGCTCGGCGCCTGCGACAATTGCGGCCATTTCGAAAATCTCAACGCGCCGAGCATTCCGAAGTCTTGTCACGCCAACCCGCCGCCGGGTTAGGCCGGCAGCCTCGGGCCAATTGACGGCGCGTTCACTTCGCGAAAATAATCTTCTACATTAAGGTGTTAGCGGCTCAGGACAAGGCGCCGGCCGGCTGCTTCGGTGTTTGACAGCGGCTGAGCCGCCGCCGGCCTAGGACAGCAGCGGCAGGGGCACACCCAGGGTCAGCAGCAGCAGCAGACTATTGAGCAACAGGACCGCGACAGTCCCCACGACCGCCGCCGCCTGGGTCAGCCGCCCGTTGGCGAAAGCGCCCATGATGTCGGGCTGGCGCGTGAACGCCGCCAAGGCGATCATTGGGATCGGCAGCGTGAGGCTCAAGACGACCTGGCTCATGACCAGCGCGCTTGTCGCGTTGACGCCAAGGCCGACGGCGACGAAGGCCGGCGCCATGGTCACGAGCCGCCGCAGCCATATCGGGATTCTGAACCCGACAAAGCCCTGCATGATCGTCTGCCCAGCCATGGTTCCCACCGCGGAGCTCGAGACGCCCGATGCCAGCAACGAAATCAGGAAGACGGTCGCGGCCGCCGGGCCCAGAAGCGGAGTCAGAGTGTGATAGGCGGTCTCTATCTCGGCGACATCGCTATGGCCGAGGTGGAAGGCGGCCGAAGCCATCATCACCATCGCCATGTTGACGGCGCCGGCCACCGTCAGCGCGACGACGACTTCCCTGTTTGAGTAGGACAGGAGCTTCTTCCGGTCGGCGTCGTTGCGGATCGGCATCCGCGCTTGGGTAAGGCCGGAATGAAGATAGATGGCGTGCGGCATGACGGTGGCGCCGATGATGCCGACTGCGATCGTAACCGCGGCCGCGTCCTGCAGCTGCGGAACCACAGTATGAAACGCCGCCGCGGCCCAATCGACCGGCGCAATGAAGATCTCGATCAGATAGCAGAGAGCGATGACGCCCACCAAGGCGCCGATGATGATCTCGATTGGCCGGAAGCCGCGCCGCTCGAACAGGAGGATTGCGTAAGTCACGATCGCAGTGACGACCATGCCGGCGAGCAGCGGCAGGTGGAAAAGAAGCGTAAGCCCGATGGCGCCACCGAGAAATTCGGCGAGATCCGTCGCCATGGCCGCAATCTCGCTGGCGATCCACATCGCATAGACGAGGGGGCGGGGCAGGCGATCGCGGCAGACCTCGGCAAGGTTGCAGCCGGTGACGATGCCAAGCTTGGCCGACAAGGCCTGGAACAGCATCGCGATGACGTTGGCGAGGAGGACGACCCAGAGAAGGCTATAGCCATATTTCGCGCCGGCCTGGATGTTGGTCGCGAAATTACCCGGATCCATGTAGGCGATCGATACGATCACCGCCGGGCCCGCGAGCGGAAGGATGACGCGCAGCCCGCGGCGGCGACCGTCGAGCGTCTCGCGAATGGCAGCCTGCGTTCGGTTCAGTCCGGCCTCGGCCGCAACGGTGTCCAGCAACTGGCGATCTCCGAATCAAACCTTAATTTGTAGCCATATCTACAAATAGCCTACTGGGCTTTAAATGGCGCCGCAATTGATATTTTCAATGCGAGAGAGCATCCTTCGCCGGCGCACCCGAGCCTATGCGTAGGATTCCCCCCATGAGCGCCAAGAAGGTTGCGCCGCCGCCGGCCGAACTCCCGCCCGAGGCGGCTCAGGCTGAAAGGTTTGGAAAGGCGCGCTCGGCGCAAGCGGCCGCCGTGCTCGAGGATTACGTCGAACTGATCGACGATCTCCTGACCTCGCAGGGCGAGGCGCGGCCGACCGACATAGCCCGCCGGCTCGGCGTGTCGCATGCGACCGCGATCAAAAGTATAGCCAGGCTCAAGCGCGAGGGGCTCGCGACCTCCAAACTTTATCGCGGCATCTTCCTGACGCAGCAGGGTTCGGATCTTGCCGCCCGCGTCCGGGCGCGCCACCGACTGGTCGTCGATCTTCTGGTCGCCGTCGGCGTGCCGGAACATTGCGCAGAGCTTGATGCCGAGGGCATCGAACACCATGTCTCTGATACTGCGCTTGCTGCCTTCGCGCGCTTTGTTGGACGCGCCTACGCCGGCCGCAAGGCGGACTGATCGGGCAGCGCACAACGCGATAGATCCTCGAGTTGCGCTGCGCTGCATCGACACGAATTCAAAACGCTCGCCGTTTGTGACATTCGCGCCACAGCTTAAGATCATTTCTGCAAGGCTTGATTAGCCAAAGGGAAAGCCGCTTTTCAGCCATAAACCGCCAGCTAAGCTCAATGGCGTTAAATGGAGTTCCAACGCGGCGTGGTGCCGCCCGGAAAAGGTAAACAGAGTTTCGAAGTAGCAGGAGTCATTCGCCCGCGTCCCCGCGTGGCATTGGGTGCCCTCCGAAGAGGGCCCGTCGCTCACTTTCGAACAGCGGGGTCTTTCAATTGGACGCGCGCGTCTTCGACAAGCAGAAGCTTCCCAGCCGTCACGTTACGGAAGGCCCGGAGCGGGCGCCGCATCGCTCGTATCTCTACGCGATGGGCCTGACGCGCGAGGAAATCCATCAGCCCCTCGTCGGGGTCGCCTCCTGCTGGAACGAGGCGGCGCCCTGCAACATCTCGCTGATGCGCCAGGCGCAGGCGGCCAAGAAGGGCGTGGCGACCTCTGGCGGAACGCCGCGCGAGTTCTGTACCATCGCGGTGACTGACGGCATGGCGATGGGCCACCAAGGCATGAAGTCCTCGCTCGTCTCGCGCGAGGTCATCGCCGATTCCGTCGAGCTGACGGTGCGCGGGCATTGCTACGACGCGCTCGTCGGCATCGCCGGTTGCGACAAGTCGCTGCCCGGCATGATGATGGCGATGCTGCGCCTCAACGTGCCGTCGATCTTCATCTACGGCGGCTCCATTTTACCGGGCAGTTTCCGCGGCCAGCCGGTCACGGTGCAGGATCTCTTCGAAGCTGTCGGGCGATATTCCGTTGGCAAGATATCGCCGGAAGATCTCGACGAACTCGAGACCGTCGCTTGTCCTTCGGCCGGCTCCTGCGGCGCCCAGTTCACGGCCAATACGATGGCGACCGTCTCGGAGGCGATCGGGCTTGCGCTGCCTTATTCCGCCGGCGCGCCGGCGCCCTACGAGATCCGCGACCGGTTCTGCGAACTGGCCGGCGAGATGGTGATGGGACTGCTGGCACGCAAGATCCGTCCGCGCGATATCGTAACCCGCAAGGCGCTCGAAAATGCCGCCGCCGTCGTTGCCGCAACCGGCGGATCGACCAATGGCGCGCTGCATATCCCGGCGATCGCACATGAATGCGGCATCGATTTCGATCTCTTCGCCGTCGCCAAGGTTTTTGAGCGCACGCCCTATATCGCCGATCTGAAACCCAGCGGCGCCTACGTGGCCAAGGATCTGTTCGAGGCGGGCGGCATTCCGCTTCTCATGAAGACCTTGCTCGAGCACGGCTTCTTGCATGGCGATTGCCTGACGGTAACCGGCCGCACGATGGCCGAGAACTTGGCGAGCGTAAAATGGAACCCGGCGCAGAAGGTGGTCCGCTCGGCCGACAAGCCGATCAATCCGACCGGGGGCATCGTCGGACTGAAGGGCAACCTCGCGCCTGACGGGGCGATCGTGAAGGTCGCCGGCATCGATCAGGACAAGCTTTTCTTCGAAGGACCGGCGCTGTGCTTCGATAGTGAGGAAGCCTGTTTCGAGGCGGTGTCGAAGCGCCGCTATGAGGCGGGCTCCGTCCTGGTCATTCGCTATGAAGGGCCGCGCGGCGGTCCGGGCATGCGCGAAATGCTGTCGACGACGGCTGCGATCTATGGCCAGGGCATGGGCAACAAGATGGCGCTGATTACGGATGGGCGTTTTTCCGGCGCGAACTCGGGGCTTCTGCATCGGCCATGTCGGGCCGGAGGCGGCGGTCGGCGGCCCGATCGCGCTCGTGCGCGACGGCGACATCATAGCGATCGACGCGATCAAACGCACCATCGAGCTTCGCGTCTCGGCCGAGGAACTGGCCGAACGCAAGAAGAATTGGAAGCCGCGGCCGACCGAGTTCGGCTCCGGCGCATTGTTCAAATATGCGGAGGTGGTTGGCCCCGCCCGTTACGGCGCGGTCACCCATCCTGGCGCGGCTGGCGAGACTCAGTGCTATGCGGACGTCTAGGCGCAACGCCCTCTTCGCAGTTGTCGGCATCGCCGCGCTTGCCGCCGGCGCCGGCGCCGTTGCGCCCGCGGGCTTGGCTTTCGACGGCACCACGCAAACCGCGGCGACCACCGACAAGACGACTCCGTTGCAGATCTTCAAGAATCCGCAGGCCGCGCTGCGCGCCGGGCTCGAGGATTTCAAGACCGGGGATTCGCGTTCCGGGCTCGAGGCACTGAAATATGCCGCCGATGCGGGCGAGTCGCTGGCGCGCTGGAAGCTTGCCAAGATGTATGCCGATGGCGACGGCGTGCCGCATGACGATATCAAGGCCTATGACTATTTCTCGCAAATCGTCGAGAATTACGACGAGGACAATCCGGACCCGCGCGAACTGCCGGTCGTCTCCAGCGCCTTCGTCGCTGTGGGCGCCTATAGTCTGAACGGCATCGCCAACACCAAAGTCGAGGCGGATCCGCAGCGCGCGCTCGCAATGTTCCAATATGCGGCAACCAATTTTGGCGATCCCAACGCACAATATGATCTAGCCCGCATGTATCTCGATGGGATCGGCGTCGACAAGGATGCCACGCAAGCCGCGCGTTGGCTGCATCTTGCCGCCGAGAAGAACCATGCCGAGGCCCAGGCGCTGCTCGGCCAATTGCTGTTCGCAGGCCGTGACGGCGTGCCGCGCCAGCGCGGCTTCGGGCTGATGTGGCTGACGCTCGCGCGCGACGCGGCGCTGCAGGACAAGAAGGATCAGTGGATCGTCGATCTTTACAACAATGCGGTGGCCGCGGCGAGCGACGGCGATAAGCAGATGGCCGCTCTTTACATCGCCGATTTCAAGAAGCGGCACGAGTAAGCGCGCTCTCCCCGCGGCGGGGGCAGACGCCATATGATCGGCATGCATTCAAGCGCGAAAATCGTCCGCGTGCGGATCAGCGGCCGCGTGCAGGGCGTCGGCTTTCGCGCCTTCGTGCAAAGCCATGCCGAGGCACGCGGCGTTGCCGGCTGGGTGCGCAATCGTCGCAATGGCGACGTCGAGGCGGTCTTCGCCGGGTCTGAGCTCGCGGTGAGCGCGCTCTGCGAAGTCTGCTGCCAAGGTCCCGCGCATGCGCGGGTCGAGCGGTTCGATATTTTCGAAGCGGATCATTCGGCGCTTGCCGATACAGGCGGGGCGGAGGGATTCTGTCAGCTCGCGACCTTCTAGTCCGTCGCTCCGAAGATCGGCTGGAACTCGCGCCGCAGAACCGCGTCGATTTGGTCCATCGTTACGCCGCGCCCAAGATCGTGAAGGCTGGTCGTCCCGAGATGCGGCGCGGCCACGCCGCACGGTGCAATTCCAGCGAAATGCGCGAGCTCCGGCGCGACATTCAGCGCGAGCCCGTGCAACGAGACCCAACGGCGTATGCGGATGCCGATTGCGGCGATCTTGTCTTCGGCCGGCTCTCCGGTTGGCCCGTCCGGCTTGTCGGGCCGTACCACCCAAATGCCGACGCGTTCTTCCCGCCGCTCACCATGCACATCGAAATCGGCGAGCGTGGCAATGATGAAAGCTTCCAACGCCGCCACAAAACCGCGCAGATCCGGCGCGCGGCGGGAAAGGTCGAGCATGACGTAGCAGATGCGCTGTCCCGGGCCGTGATAGGTGAGCCTTCCGCCGCGGCCGGTTCGATAAAGGGGAAAGCGCAGATCAAAAGCAGAGACATCGCCCGCCGCCGTCCCGGCGGTATAGAGCGGGGGATGTTCGACGAGAAACACCGCCTCGGGCGCTTTGCCTGCGGCGATTTCTTCCGCGCGGGCTTCCATTGCGGCGACCGCGGCTTCATAGGGCAAAAGACCCGGAAACACGCGCCATTCGACCGGTGCCGCGCCGCGCGCCGGCAACATCGAGCGGGGAGGGGCTGCGAGCCTTGTCAGGGAAGGGCCTTTTTGTTAGACCGCACGGCCTTTGCGGCCATGGCGGAATTGGTAGACGCGCTAGCTTGAGGTGCTAGTTGGGCAACCAGTGGAGGTTCGAGTCCTCTTGGCCGCACCATTTCAATATAGCTCAAGATGAACGGTTCGAGCCGCATAAGAACTGCCCAAGACATTGTCGAAGCTTTGTCGCTGCGGCCTCATCCTGAAGGTGGCTATTTCCGCGAGACTTTTCGTGATCCCCGCGCGATCAATGGCCGCGCCGCGTCCACCGCCATTTATTATCTGCTGGCGAAGGGCCAGCGTTCGCATTGGCATCGCGTCGATGCGGCCGAGATCTGGCATTGGTACGGCGGCGCATCGCTGGAACTTTCCGTCAGAACACCTGAAAAACTCTGCATTCATCGCCTGGGCTTCGATCTCTTGGCCGGCGAAACTCCGCAAGCCGTCGTGCCTGCGGGCTTTTGGCAAAGCGCCAAATCGCTCGGCGATTGGACATTGGTCGGATGCACGGTCGCGCCCGGGTTTGAATTCAGCACATTCGAAATGGCGCCCAAAGATTGGCATCCGATCGCGTAGGACTACTCGACGGATTCCGGCAAGCGCGGAGCAGCCGGTGCGTTTTTGGCTTTGCGCGCGCCCCCTTTCTCGCCATGCCGTTGCAATTTCGGCAGGAGTTTGGCGAGTATGGCTTGGGTCTCCGATCGCCAGCCTGGCGGCGCCTTGCGAAACCTCGGCTTCGTATCGCCCGGCAAGATGTGAACGATCTTGAAGCCGTGGGTCTTCAGGTCGCGCAGCAAGCCGGGCAGCATCGCCGCCGTCGAAGCCTTCGTATCATGCAGCAGCAGAATGCCGCGCCCGGCCGCCTCGAGCCGCGCGAGCACGAGCTTGCGTTCCGCCTGCGGAGTCATCAACAGCCAGTCCGACGCCCAAAAATCCGCGCCGAAGATGCCGATATCCCGGCTCTTCAGCCAGGCGAGGAGGGCGGGCGTGTCGGCAAAACCCGGAAAGCGAAAGAACGGCACTTTCGGCTGCGCTCCGGCCGCTCCATAGGCGGCCTTGTCGTCTGCCGCGAAGCCCTTTTCGATGTCGGCGCGGGCGGCGGCATTGCTGATCAGCGGCAAGATTGGATGTGAATAGGTATGATGGCCGATCGTATGGCCATCGGCCAATTCGCGTCGCACCAGCGCCGGATTTGCTTCGGCATTGCGGCCAATGAGGAAGAAGGTCGCCTTGACGCATTCATGCGAAAGCGCCGCGAGAATGGCAGGCGTCGTCTTCGGCGAGGGCCCGTCATCGAAAGTCAGCACGACTTCGTGGTCGGCAAGATCGAGGCTCTGCGGATAGGACTGGAGGCCGACGGCGAAGCCGCCTTTGGTCGAGAGAACAAGCGTGCGGGCAACGCCCAGCTTATCGGGCGAGCAAGCCGTGGCTTCTGCGGCGAAATTCACGACGAGCCAGAGCGAAGCGATGACGGGAATTATGAAACGCACGGATTGGCTTCGTCATTGCGAGGGGCGAAGCGAGGCGGCAACCCAATGCGTCGCGAGATCTGGATCGCTTCGCTTCGCTCGGCTGGACGTCACGTCGGATTCTCCAAGCTGAAGGTCTCGGAGGTTTCGTCATAGGCGAAAAGTTCGCCGTAGCGGCCCCAGTCGATGACGCTCTTCAAGGTCTGCTCGGCATAATCGTCGGACATGAAATCCTCCAGCTCTTCGAGGAAGCGCGCCTTGCGCGCCGAATGCGAGGGCCGGTCGTCGAGCACCGTTCTGATCCGCGCCGCGAGCGGCACATAAGCGAGAAGATGCTCGCCGAAGAGCTTTTTGCGCGCGTCCACCTCGGCTTCCGCAAAGCGCAGGCCCGCCGGGGTCAGCTTGATGTCGCCTTCCTCGACTTCGGCGAAGCGCAGCAGCTGCAGGGTTTCGGCGGCGGGGAAGAGATCGTCGACGGTCATCAGCGTCTCATCGGCGAGCGCCGGCAGGTCGGCGCGCCCCTTGAACGGCGGCCCCGCAATCGTCTCCATGAGGCCGGCGAGCGTGTTCGTCGAGACCTGCGGCAGGGCCATGCCGACCCCAAGCCCAGGGAAGGTCCCTTCGCGGCCGGGATATGTCGGCTCCTTGCGTCGAGTCATCAGCGCATAGATGCGATCGACAAGCTGGCGGAATTCCGGGCGCCAGCCGATTGCGCGGATGCGGAAGGCTCACTTGGATTTCCGCGGAGATACGTCCGGGGTTTGACGAAAGGACGACGATGCGGTTGCACATCAGCACCGCCTCTTCGATGTTGTGGGTGACCATCAATATCGATTTGATCGGCATGCGGCCTTCGACCCAGAGATCGAGAAGGTCGGTGCGCAGGGTCTCGGCGGTGAGCACGTCGAGCGCGGAGAAGGGTTCGTCCATCAAAAGAATCTGCGGATTAACCACGAGCGCGCGGGCAAAACCGACGCGTTGGCGCATGCCGCCGGACAATTCCTTCGGAAAGGCCGATTCAAAACCGTCGAGGCCGATGAGGTCGATCGCCTTCAAGGCGCGGGAGCGGGCCTCTTTCTCCGGCACTTTTTTCGCCCTGAGCCCGAGTTCCACATTGGCGAGCACCGAAAGCCAGGGAAACAGCGCAGCGCTTTGAAACACCATCGCGACTTCTTCAAAGGGCCCGCGTATGGGCTCGCCACGAAAGGTAACCTCGCCGGCCGTCGGCTTGGCCAGACCCGAAATGATGCGCAACAGCGAGGATTTGCCGGAGCCAGAGCGGCCGAGCAGGCCGACGATCTCGCCTTCCTTCAAGGTGAGCGAAACATGATCGAGCACAAGCGCGCCGGTCTCGCCCGAGCCGGTCAGATAGCTCTGGCAGACATCCTTGACCTCAAGCAGGGGTTTCAGCCTTGTTTCAAGCATGAGGTCCTCAATCTAGCCGCAGGCGCCGCTCGGCAAAGCGCGATAGCGGCCGCCACAGCATCCGGTTGAAGAAAATGACGAAGACCGACATGACGGCAACGCCGAGCACGATCTTCGGATAATCGCCCGCCGCCGTTGCCGTCGCGATATAGGCGCCGATCCCATGCGCCTTGACCGTATCATTGCCCCATTTGACATATTCCGCGACGATCGCCGCATTCCACGATCCGCCCGACGCCGTCAAGGCGCCCGTCACGTAATAGGGGAAGATCGCAGGCAGGATGACCTCCAGCCACCAGTCGAGGCCATGAATGCGGAAGTTTGCCACGACTTCGCGAAGATCATGCGGAAAGGCGCTGGCGCCGCCGACCACGTTGAACAGAATATACCATTGAGTTCCGAAGATGATGAGGAAACTCAGCCAGATGTCGGGATTGAGCGAAAACCGCAGGATCAAGACAACCGCAATCGGAAATAGAACATTGGCCGGGAAAGCGGCAAGGAATTGGGCCAGCGGCTGGATTTTCTCGGCGAGGCGCGGATTAAGACCGATCATGACGCCGATCGGCACCCAGATGAGCGAGGCCAGCAGGATCAGCGCAATGACGCGCAGCATGGTCAAAAAGGTGAGCCAGACGGCGTCGCCGAATTCGGCCAGGGTCAGATTCGCGCTGAAATAGCGGTAGACGAACCAGACGGCCCAGGCGCCGGCGAGCAAGCCGAGCCCAATCGACAGAAAATCGAGGGCCTGCTCCTTCCAGCGATTTGCCCGCACCGAAAGTTCTGCGCGGAAGGGGAGCTCGAAGCGCCACAGCGCAACGCTCTTAAAGAGCTGCGCCGGTACGGCGATGATCATCCGCAGCCAATAGGTGCGCCGGAAGAGCTGGACCACCCATGATCTTTCCTCTTGCTCGCCGGCCGACAATTCGACGCGAAACCGGCTGCCAAAAGTGACGAGCGGCCGGAACAATAATTGGTCATAGGCGATGATGACCACGAGCATGGTGAGGATCGCCGCGCATACGGCGTCGATGCGCTTGTGATTGATCGCCAGCGCGAGGTACGAGCCGACGCCCGGAAGGTTGACCGTCGTGTCGCCGACCGAGATTGCTTCGGATGCGACGACGAAGAACCAGCCGCCGGACATCGACATCATCGTGTTCCAAATGAGCCCCGGCATGGCGTAGGGCGTCTCGAGCTGCCAGAACCGCTGCCACGGCGACAGCAGCAGGCTGTTTGCCACCTCGTTCAGCTCATGCGGCACGTTGCGCAAGGATTGGTAGAAGGAAAAGGCCATGTTCCAGGCTTGGCTGGTGAAGATCGCGAAAATCGCCGCGCATTCGGCGCCCAATGTCGAACCGGGAAAAAGCCCGAGAAAAAAAGTCACCGTGAACGACAGAAAGCCGAGGATCGGCACCGACTGCAGGACATCGAGGATCGGGATGAGGAAGCGTTCCGCCCGCCGACTCTTGGCGGCCCAGGTCGCATAGGTGAAGGTGAAGATCAGCGAGGCAAAGATCGCCGCGAACATTCTGAGCGTGGTGCGCAGCGCATAATAGGGCAGGTTTGCGTAATCGAGCGAAGCCACGGTCGATTGCGGCGCTTCGAGCGGCAGGACCATGCCGCGCGTACCATGCACGATCAGAATGAAAGCGGCGAAGATCAATGCCAGCGCGATCACATCGAACTGGTTCGGCAGCGTCTTGCGGCCGAGCGAGGCGAAGGCGACAAATCTCGATGACATGATGGACTTCGTTCGGAGGGCAGTTCGCTCCTCTTCTCATTAAGTGGCGTGACATTCAAGTGACGCGGATCGCAGCCGTCTGGGGGAAGTCCAGAAACTCGCTGAGGGCTTGGCCGGCAAAGAGCGGCGGGGAGACGGTCCGCTGCACGCGGCCCAGCCTCGGTTCAGCCACGCTTGCCTAGTAGGAGCCGGTTCAACCCGGGGTGAGAAATGCGCAGTCGCCTCAACACCCTCGTTGCCCTTTTGCTGCCGGTTCTCGCTCTGGCGACTTCCCAGGCTCGCGCGCAAGATCAGGAGCCACGCCTCGCGCTTGTCATCGGCAATGCGAATTATAGGCAAGCGCCGCTTGCTACTTCGGTCAACGACGCCGGTCTCATCGCGCAGACCTTGCAGGCAGCCGGATTCGACGTGAGCGGGGCGGCCGATCTCAATCAAGAGGCGCTGCGCCACGCTTTGCGCGACTTCGTCGCCAAGGTGCAGCAGGCCGGACCGAACGCCGTCGTCTTCGTCTATCTCGCGGGTCGCGGCTTGCAATATGCCGGGGAGAATTATTTCGTCCCCGTCGATGCGGTCGTGCAGCGCGAGACCGACGTTCCGCTCGCCAATGTGCGGCTCACGGATTACACGCGTGCGCTGGCGGCGCTGCCGGCCAAAGCACGAATCTTCGTCTTCGACATCGCTCGTAGCCTGCATTTTGCGACCGAAGGCAACCCCTTCGCCAGCGGCCTCGCGCTGGTCGATGCCGAGCCGGGTTCCCTCTATGCCTTCAACGCCGCTCCCGGCTCGATCGCGCCGGACGAACCTGGACCCTATGGCTTTTATGCGCAGGCCCTGGTCGAAATGATGCGCACGGGCGCACCCCTCGATCAAGTCTTCGCCGACACAAGGCTGCGCGTGAATGAACTCAGCAATGGCGCGATGGTGCCCTGGGACGTCTCCAAGATCGACGCGCCGGTGTTCTTCTTTGTGCGCGAGGCGAGCGCGCCGCCGCTGCCCAATCTGGCAGGCCAGGAGAACCAATCGCTCAACGGACTGCCGGCCGCGCAAGCCTATGTGCTCGTCGTCGAGCGCGATACGCTCGCCGGCTATGAGGATTTTCTAACGGCCTATCCGCGCGATCCGCTTGCGCTGCGCGTGCGGGCGCTGCTGGCGGTGCGGCGCGAGGCGCTCACCTGGCAGCGCGCCGTGGAGGCCAATACGCCGCAGGCCTATTGGACCTATATGCGCCGCTATCCGCATGGTCCGCATTTTGTGGACGCACGCCGGCGGCTCAGCACGCTTGCCGCGGCACTCGATCCGCCGCCGCGCTTCGACCCCTATGATTTTGAGGGTCTGCCGCCGCCGCCGGAGGACGAGGATGCAATCGTCGAGCGGCCGGCGCTGATCTTCGAGGATCCGGCGTTTCCCCCGCCTCCGTCTCCGCCGGATTTCATCCTGCCGGCGCGGCCGGTCGAATTCGAGCATTTGCTGCCGCCGTCGGCGGGAAAACCCGGTTTCCTGCCGGTCCCGGTGCCAATTCCTCTTCAGGTCGCCAAGCCCGCCGCAACGCCAGGCGGCGTCCCCCAGCCAAACGTCAGCCAGAGCCAAGCGGGAACGCCGGCGCAAGGCCAGGGCGAACCCACGCCTCCGAAGAGGCCGGCGACCATGCCCGTCAAACCGCCCAACGCGGCCCCGGAGGCCAGTCCCACTGCGGGGTCCGACAAACCGGTGACGCCGGAGGTGAAGTCGAAGCAGCGGGTGAAGTCAAAGAAAGGTGTAAAGCCAGAAGTGACCAGATCCCACGAGCCGGCGAAAAGCGCAAAGCCGTCAAAACCGGGGCCGCAGAGCGTAAAGTCAAAAGGTGCCTCGAAGCGGGCGAGCGGCCCCAAGCCCGCTCTTGCGCCACGCAAACCGAAGCCCGGGGCAAAGCCACCCGCAAAACCAAAGCAGCAAGACTCGTCCAAAGCGCAAAACCCGCCGCAATCGCGCGGCGCTGAGCTTGCCGTTGCGGCCGGCGCGGCGCCGCGCTCGCCGGTTTGACGCACTCTTGCCGGCTGCTTCCACCCGAATAGGTGTGGACCACGGATAGCGATTTCCTTATGGTGTCAGTAGGATGCCGTTCCGCACATATTGCGCGGATGGGGACGCAGAGCGAGGCGAACGTGCAGCGCGCCGAAATAGGTGCCGCGGGAGAAATGCTGAGCCCGAGCGATCCGGAAGTGATCAACGGGGTCGCGAGTTCCCCCGGCCACGCGAGCTTGCATTCGCCGACCCCCCGATTCGACGGCGAGGAAAGGCGCACGCCGACTTATGCTGCGCTCGATCTCGGCACCAACAATTGCCGGCTTCTGATCGCGCGGCCGGTCTATCATGGCGGCGACTCGGCCGGATTCCGGATCATCGATTCGTTTTCACGCATCGTGCGTCTCGGCGAAGGAGTTTCGCAGACCGGGCGGCTCAGCGAAGCGGCGATGGGGCGCACGTTCGAGGCGCTCGAGATCTGCCGCGCCAAGATGAACGCGCGGGGCGTGACCCGAGCCCGACTGATCGCGACGGAAGCCTGCCGGGCCGCCGAAAACGGCGCCCAATTCGTGGCGCAGGCGTCTGCGAAAATGGGAGTCGAACTCGAAATTGTCGATCGCGAAACCGAGGCGCATCTCGCCGCCGCAGGCTGCGCTTCGCTCGCGGATGCGACGGCCGAAGCGGTTCTGCTGTTCGATATCGGCGGCGGCTCTTCGGAGATCATCTGGCTTGCCGGCGCGGGCCGCGGCGCTGCGCCGGCGCTCGCCGAGCGCATTCGCTTCTGGGTTTCCGTGAAGCTCGGCGTCGTCACGCTGGCCGAGCGGTTCGGCGGCATAAACGTCAGCGAGGCGATCTTCGAAGCCATGGTCGCTTGCGTCAGATCCGAGCTCGACGGTTTCATCGCCAGCGCGGCGACGCTCGACCGCGGCGCCAATTTCCACCTGCTCGGGACTTCCGGAACGGTGACTACGATCGGCGGCATCTTTCTCAACCTGCCGCGCTACGACCGCCGCCGTGTGGACGGGCTGTGGATGTCCGACCGCGAAATCGACGCAACGGTCGACCGATTGCGGCTCATGTCCTATCGCGAGCGCGTGGCAAACGGCTGCATCGGTCCGGAACGCGCCGATCTGGTGCTGGCCGGCTGCGCAATCCTCGAAGCGATCCGGCGCGCCTTTCCGGCCAAACGCGTGCGCATCGCCGACCGCGGTCTGCGCGAGGGCATCCTGTTGCAGCTGATGGCCGCCGATCGCGCCCGCGCGCGGATCGGGCCGCGATGACGGAGGCCGGCCGGGCCGGCGGGCGCCTGCTGAAGACGCGCGTGAAGACGGCACGCAAGCGGCCGCTCGCCTCGACGCTCTGGCTCGAACGCCAGCTCAACGATCCTTATGTCGCCCAGGCGAAACGCGAAGGCTATCGTTCGCGCGCCGCCTTCAAGCTCATCGAGATCGATGCGCGCTATCATGTTCTGAAACGCGGCCAGAAGATCGTCGATCTCGGCGCCGCGCCCGGCGGCTGGTCGCAGATCGCCGCCGCCAAGGTGGGCGCGGCCGAGGGAAAGGGAAAGGTCTTCGGGATGGACCTTCTGCCTGTCGAAGCGGTGCCCGGCGTCGAATTTCGGGTGCTCGATTTTCTCGATCCCGAAGCGCCGCGGATCTTGAAGGCTTGGATCGGCGGGCCGGCCGACGTCGTCCTTTCCGACATGGCGGCCAATGCGACAGGACATCGCAAGACCGACCATTTGCGCAGCATGGGCCTCGTCGAAGCCGCCGCCGAATTCGCCACCGAGATTCTGGCCGAAGGCGGCACGTTCCTCGCCAAGGTTTTGCGGGGCGGGACGGAGACCGAACTTCTCGCCCAGCTGAAGCGCCAGTTCGCCGACGTACGGCACGTGAAGCCGAAGGCGAGCCGGGCGGAATCGTCAGAGCTTTATGTGCTGGCGATGGGATTCAGGGGGCGCTAGGCGTCGAGCCTGGCCATGACGGCTTAACCTTGCTGCGCCGCCTTGTGCCGCGGCGGCCCGGCGAGGTCGCTGCCTGCATCCTCCGGCAGGCTCAAGAAGAACAGGACCGAACTCGCCGAAGCAATCGCCACAAGGAAAAAGGCCCGATGGAAATCGACGACGGCGAGATGCGTGGTGCCTCGTAGCGCCTGCGAAAGCTCGATCCCGAAAGCGCCGACGGCAATCCCGAGGCTCAAGGACAATTGCTGCGCGACCGCGGCAAAGCTCGTCGCGCGGCTCATCGTGGCGCTGTCCATCTCGGCATAGGTGATCGCGTTGATGGCGGTGAATTCCAGCGAGCGGAAGAAACCGCCGAAGAGAAGCAATCCCATCATCAACAATACCGGCGTCGATGCGGTGAAGAATCCGTAGCTCATCAGAAACATGCTGCTGAGCAGCGCATCGAAGACAAGAACGCGGCGAAAGCCGAACCAGCGCAAGGTCGGAACCGCGGTCACCTTCATCGCCATGGCGCCGATGGCGGCGACGAAAGTCACCGATCCCGATTGAAACGGGTTCAATCCGAAACCGACCTGCAACATCAAGGGTAGCAGAAACGGCATGGCTCCGATCCCGATGCGAAACAGCGAGCCCCCCACGATGCTGGCGCGGAAGGTCGGCAGAGTGAGCAGCTTGAGATCGAGGATCGGAAACTTGGCCCTGCGGGCGTGAAGCCAATAGGCGGCGAGCAGAATTGTGCCGACGCCGAGCAAGGCGAAGATGAGCTGCTTGCCGAAGACCCCGCGCCCGGCCACGGTGAGCCCGAAGATCAGGCAAGCGAGGCCGGAGCCCGAGAGCAGGAAGCCGCTGACGTCGAGAGGCCAAGGCACTTCGCCGCGGAAGTTCTTGATGAAGAGGCTGACCAGTACGATGCCCGCGATGCCGATCGGCACATTGACGTAGAAGATCCAGCGCCAGTGAAAATAGGTTGTGATGAACCCGCCGATCAGCGGTCCGCAAAGCGGGCCGAGCAGGGCAGGGATCATGAGATAGGATAGAGCGCCGACGACCTCGGAACGCGGGACCGTGCGCAAGAGGACGAGCCGGCCGACCGGTACCATCATCGCTCCGCCAAGCCCCTGGATCATGCGGGCGGCGACGAATTCGACGAGCGTGCTTGATTGGCCGCAGAGGATCGAGCCGAGCGTGAAGATCAAGATGGCTGATCGAAAAATCGTTCGGGCGCCGAATTTGTCGGCCGCCCAGCCGCTCGCCGGAATGAAGATGGCGAGCGACAGAAGGTAGGAGGTCAGCGCCAGCTTTAGCGCGATCGGGTCCTGATGCAGATCGGCCGCGATGGCCGGCAGCGAGGTCGAAATGACCGTCCCGTCGAGGCTTTCCATGAACAGGGCGCAGGCGACGATTAGCGCCGTAACCACATAGCGCGGCAAAGAGGGACCTATCACTCGGAGTTTCGACAGGGAGCAAATGTAATTTAGGCCACGCTACCCCATATTGATAGGGCCCGGCCGATCGTGCCAGCCCGTCTGGAACGCTCTTTGCCTTTGCGCTCCGCCGCAGGCGTGCTATGAGCCGCTGCCAACTTTGATCCCGCCGCGGTCGGCCTCCCGACTCGCGGCAGTCTTTTAAGCGGCGGCGGCCGCAGAGCAGGAGTTGGCCATGGCAGACAGCGCAAAACCGGCATTCCGCGAAGCTTTTACGTTCGATGACGTGCTGCTTCTGCCGGGTCATTCCGAAATCCTGCCGAGTGCCGTCGATCTGAAGACGCGGCTCACCGCCGAAATCAGTCTCAATCTGCCGATTGTCTCAGCCGCCATGGACACGGTGACCGAGGCGCGGCTTGCCATTGCCTTGGCCCAGGCGGGCGGGATCGGCGTGATCCACCGCAACATGGAGCCGGACGAACAGGCCGAGGAAGTGCGCAAGGTCAAGCGCTATGAAAGCGGGATGGTGGTCAATCCGATCACGATCGTTCCCGGATGAGATGCTGGCTGACGCGCTCGCCTTGATGCGCCAGCACGGCATATCCGGCATTCCCGTCGTCGAGCGCGGACCGCAGGGCAAGCCGGCGCGGCTCTGCGGCATTCTTACCAACCGCGATGTTCGTTTCGCCGACAATCCGTTTCAGCCGGTCTCGGAATTGATGACCAAGGAGGTCGTCACCGTGCGCGAGGGCGTGAGCCAAGACGAGGCGCGCCGGCTGCTTCACCAGCACCGGCTCGAGAAGCTGGTGGTCATCGACGACGACGGCCGCTGCGTCGGCCTTTTGACCGTGAAGGACATGGAGAAGGCGACGCAGCATCCCGACGCCAGCAAGGATGCCGAAGGGCGGCTGCGGGTCGCCGCCGCTTCGACCGTCGGCGACAAGGGCTTTGAGCGGGCGCTCGCGCTGATCGAGGCCGGCGTTGATGCGGTGGTCGTCGATACCGCGCATGGCCATGCGCAATCGGTTCTCGATCAGGTCGCGCGCATCAAGCGGGCGTCGAACAAAGTGGCGGTCATTGCCGGCAATGTCGCGACCGCCGATGGCACTAAGGCGCTGATCGATGCCGGCGCCGACGCGGTGAAAGTGGGCATCGGCCCCGGCTCGATTTGCACGACGCGGATTGTCGCCGGTGTCGGCGTTCCGCAGCTCACCGCAATCCTCGACGCGGTCGAAGTCGCCCGCCTCGCCAATATTCCGGTGATCGCCGACGGCGGGATCAAATATTCCGGCGACCTCGCCAAGGCGATCGCGGCCGGCGCGGAATGCGCGATGATCGGCTCCCTGCTCGCCGGCACCGACGAAAGCCCCGGCGAGGTCTATTTGCTGCAGGGCCGATCGTTCAAGTCCTATCGCGGCATGGGCTCGGTCGGGGCGATGGCGCGCGGCTCGGCCGACCGCTATTTCCAGCAGGACATCAAGGACACGCTGAAACTGGTGCCGGAAGGAATCGAGGGCCAGGTGCCTTATCGCGGTCCGGCCGCCGCGATCCTGCATCAATTGGGCGGCGGTCTGCGCGCCGCCATGGGCTATGTCGGAGCGCCGAATATCGCCGAGTTCCAAAGCCGTGCGCGATTCGTCAAGGTCTCGGCCGCCGGACAGCGCGAGAGCCATGTGCATGACGTGACAATCACCCGCGAGAGCCCGAATTATCCGACCGGCGTGTGAGGCCACAGACGCGCGGGCATATTCGAAATCCGGCGGCTGAGCCGGGAATAAATAAGGTTGTAAAGAACGCTGCTCTGAAGGAGGTCGCCAGATGAAGGGCGGATTGATCAATATGGGTATCGGGCTTCTGGTAGCCGCCATTGGCCTTGCCGTCACTTTTGGCTCTTACGCGGCGGTCAGCCAAAGCGGCGGCCATTACACGATTGCCTGGGGCGCGGTCGCCTTTGGCGGTTTGCAGTTCATCATCGGCTTTTTTCAGTTCCTGCGCGGCCTGTTCACGAAGGAAGGCCGCGCGACCTTGCGGCAGATATTTTGGCCGCAAAGCGGCATTGGCGCCGCCGTAAGATTGGGCATAGCGGCCGCAGTTGCGGTCATCGCCTGGGTGATCGTGCCGGAATCATGGAAGACGGTCTCCCCCGCCAGCCTGCGGACATTTGCCCTCGGCGACGAAGCCGATTGCATCTCTTATTCGCCCGACGGCAAATGGATTGCTGTCGCTGAGAGTTATCACGGCCTCGAAATATTGGATGCGAACACCGGCGCGGAAGGTAAATTGCCAACCCTCGACAATTATCAGGAAGTTCAAGCGGTCGCCTTCTCGCCGGACGGGCATTCGCTGGCGGCCGCGACGAGCAGCGGTTTGCGGATATGGTCGAGTGCCGATTGGGGCGCGGCAAATCCGGTCCTGGTCAATCAGGCGGCGCAAGGCAGTTACGCCGTTGCGTTCTCGCCCGACGGCAAGAAAGTCGCGGCGGGTTCCGTCTCGCAGGGAATGCTTGTCTGGGACGACCCGACCAACGCGCATTTCCGGCAATCCGGCATGAGCGACAGCATCGATGCCGTTGCCTTCTCGCGCGACGGCAATCTCGTCGCCTCGGCCAACGAATATGGCGACATCAAGCTGTGGAATTCGGCGAGCGGCGCTTTGGTGCGCAGCGTCGATAACGATGACACTGGGTTTCCGATTAGGACTCTGGCGTTCTTTCAGGACGGCCGTCTGGCGGCGGGCGGTTCCGAGCGGCCGGGGATCGGCATCTTTGACGGCACGACGGGAGCGCTCTTGCGCAAGCTTCAGGCTCCATCGCCCCTCTTTGGTTCTCCCGGCGATGTCTGGTCGATTGCAATCTCGCCCGATCAAAGTTGGATCGCGGCAGGCTATAGCGACCGGTCGATCAGGATTTGGGACGCCAAGACCTATTCTTTGGCGCATAGCATATTTGGGCATACCGGCGAGGTTGTGGCGGTGAGATTTTCGCCGGACGGGCGCGAACTCGCTTCCGGCAGCTACGATCATGTCTTGAAGATCTGGGCTAGTCCGTGAGCGCTTCTGATCTGCGTCGGCAAATGGGCCGTCGCCCGCCTGCCACATGACTCCCGGCGCCCGCATCGCCGCAGCGATCGACATTCTCGCCGATATCGAGGCGCGTCACAGGCCCGCCTCCGATGCTCTGAAGGACTGGGGCCTGGCGCATCGTTTCGCCGGATCGAAGGACAGAGCGGCACTTGCTTCGCTCGTCTATGATGCGCTGCGCTGCCGGGCTTCCGCCGCTTGGATCATGGGCGCCGAGACGCCGCGCGCCATCATGATCGGCAGCTTGCGCGAGATGCGCGGCCTCTCGACGGAAGAACTTGCGGCGCTCTTCACCGGCGAAGGATATGCGCCGGCGCCGCTCACGGAGGAGGAGCGCGGGCGGGTTGAGACGGCGACGCTCGAAGAGCGCGCCGGCGCATGTGCGGGGCGATTTTCCCGAATGGCTGGCGACGCCTTTCGCCGCGGTCTTCGGCGAAACCGCCGTCGACGAGGGCAGGGCGCTTGCCAGCCGCGCGCCGCTCGATCTGCGCGTCAACACGCTGAAGGCCGCGCGGGAGAAGGCCGCGCGTGCGCTGAAACATCTCGGCGCTGCACCGACCCCGCTTTCGCCGATCGGCCTGCGGCTGCCGCTCCTCGAAGACGGGCGCAGCCCCTCGCTCGCGGGCGAGCCGGCTTACGTCAAAGGCCTGGTCGAAATCCAGGACGAGGGCTCGCAGCTCGCCGCGCTTCTCTGTGGTGTCAAGCCTGGCGAGCAGGTGCTCGATCTCTGCGCCGGGGGCGGCGGCAAGACGCTGGCGCTTGCCGCGGCGATGGAGAACCATGGCCAGATCTATGCGACCGACCGCGACGCGCGACGGCTCGCAGGACTCTATGCCAGGCTTGAGAAAGCCGGCACGCGCAATGTCCAGGTCCGCGCGCCGCGGCGCGGCAGCGATCATCTCGCCGATCTCGAAGGCCGCTGCGATCTCGTGCTCGTGGATGCGCCCTGCACCGGCACCGGGACCTGGCGGCGCAACCCCGACGCCAAATGGCGCGTGCGCCCCGGCGCGCTGACGCAACGCATGAAGGAACAGGACGAAATTCTCGAGATTGCGCAGAGATTCGTAAAGCAGAACGGGCGGCTCGTTTACGTCACCTGCTCGCTGTTGCGCGAGGAGAACGAGGACCGGATCGCGGCCTTTCTCGAACGTCACGCCGATTTCGCCGCAATCGAGCCGGGCGAACTCACGGAGGCGGCGGGCCTGCCGGAGCTTGCCCGCTTTGCCTCTCGCCTTGGCCCCGGCATCCGCCTCTCGCCGCTGACGAGCGGCACGGATGGTTTCTTTATCGCTGGGTTGAGGCGGGCGTGACCAGAGCCGGATCGTTGCGGGGCGTTTTCGCAAATCCTATTGCGCGCGCCGGTGCCTTTGGCGCGGAACAAGTCTGTCCAATTGCGCCTTGATGACTGCGACGGACGCCCAGCGGACCTCGGCCGGACGCTCCGGCTCCGGCTCCGGTCCTTCCGAAAAAAGCGCCGGGATGGCGGCGGCGCGGAGCGGCCGCATTTCCCGCCTTACGGCGGCTGAAGGTGGCCTCTTCGCCTCGGGCTGCTGGCTCATGGTGCGATCTTAGGCGGCAAGCCTTGCCCGCCGTTCAATCCGGTCGCTCGAATGCGCCGGAAAGGTTTTAGGCAAAGTTTGCGCTCCTTGCCGGACGCGCGCAGATAGAACATGGGATTGCCGCCGCCCGCGCGCAGGCGTCCGCTTGCGCTTGGCCGGACGATCGCCTAAGCGAGCTTTTTGCGGGATGGTCCATGGATGAGCTCCATCACGAGATCGTCGAACATCACGACAAGGTGCTGATCGTCGATTTCGGCTCGCAGGTGACGCAATTGATCGCCCGGCGCGTGCGCGAGGCGGGGGTCTATTGCGAGATCGCGCCCTTTCGAGAAGGCGGAAGCGGCCTTCGCCGAACTCAGACCCAAGGCCGTGATCCTCTCGGGCGGTCCCGCTTCCGTGCTCGAAGAAGATTCCCCGCGCGCGCCGCAAACGATCTTCGATTCGGGCGTGCCGATCCTCGGCATCTGCTACGGCGAGCAAGTGATCGCGGCGCAATTGGGCGGCAAGGTTGCCGCCGGCGACAATCGCGAATTCGGCCGCGCCGAGGTCGAGATCCTGAGCGACAGCCCGTTCTTCGAAGGCGTCTGGCAGAAGGGCAGGCGCTATCCCGTCTGGATGAGCCATGGCGATGCGGTGACCGAACTGCCGCAAGGTTTTCGCCGGCTCGCGACATCGGAACACGCGCCGATTTCGGTCATTGCCGACGAGGCGCGCCGCATTTATGCGACGCAATTCCATCTCGAAGTGGTCCACACGCCGGACGGCGCAAGACTGCTCGCCAATTTCGTGCATCAAGGTCGCGGGGCTGAAGAGCGACTGGACAATGCGCGCCTTCCGCGCCGAGGCGGTGGCCTCGATCCGCGCCGAAGTCGGGCAGGGCCGCGTGCTCTGCGCGCTCTCGGGCGGCGTCGATTCGGCGGTCGCGGCGCTGTTGATCCATGAGGCGATCGGCGATCGCTTGACCTGCGTCTTCGTCGATCACGGAATGCTGCGCCAAGGCGAGGCGGAGCAGGTGGTCTCGCTCTTTCGCGGCCATTACAATATTCCGCTCGTGCATGTCGAGGCGAGCGAACTCTTCCTCAAAGCGCTCGAAGGCGTCGAAGAGCCGGAGGAGAAGCGCAAGATCATCGGCAGGCTTTTCGTCGATGTCTTCGATGCGGAAGCAAAGAAAATCGCCGCCGCAGATTCTTCCGAAAATTTGCGCGGCGCGCCGAGCTTCCTTGCGCAAGGCACGCTTTATCCCGACGTGATCGAGAGCGTCTCCTTCCATGGCGGCCCGTCGGTCACGATCAAATCGCATCATAATGTCGGCGGCCTGCCCGGCGCGCATGAAGATGAAACTCATCGAGCCGCTGCGCGAACTCTTCAAGGACGAGGTGCGCAAGCTCGGGCGCGAACTTGGGCTGCCCGAGGCCTTTGTCGGCCGTCATCCATTTCCGGGGCCGGGGCTCGCGATCCGTCTGCCGGGGGGCGTGACGGCGGAAAAGCTCGCAATCCTGCGCAAGGCGGATTGGATTTATCTCGACGAGATCCGCAAGGCGGGGCTTTACGACAAGATCTGGCAGGCCTTTGCCGTGCTTCTGCCTGTGAAGACGGTCGGCGTGATGGGCGACGGGCGCACCTATGATTTCGTCTGCGCGCTGCGCGCGGTCACATCCACCGACGGCATGACGGCGGATTTCTATCCTTTCGACATGAGCTTCTTGGGCCGCGCCGCGACGCGCATCATCAACGAGGTGCGCGGCATCAATAGCGTGGTCTATGACGTGACAAGCAAGCCGCCGGGGACGATCGAGTGGGAGTGAGGGCGGGCCTACGATAGATTATCTATGTAAGTTCAATAGCTTACAAAGACTCGAGTGACCGTCAGGTAGATATGATTGCTAAAAGCAACTGAGTTGGAGCGGATAGTCCGACGGAGCAGGACGAATGACCAAATTTAACGCGGAGATTTTGAATTCTGCCGGAACATTGGTCACGGCCTTCGCGACCGTCCTGCTCGCGCTTGCGACCATCCTGCTTGCCAGAGCCACCAGCCGGCTCAACAAAATATCGGAAGAGCTGAAGGCCACTCAGCACAGCGCGGCGCTGACACAGGCATTTAACGTGCAGAATTCTTTGGCTCTGAGCAGTGACGCAAACTTGATGGTCGCCAATTCCCTCATCGCGCCAGAGGACACCAGCCATACAATCGAGGGCGCGCGCGAACGCTGGATGAGCTTCGTTCTTCTCAACGTGCAGGCGCTGATCTTCGCATCGCGCGATCAAGATGCGACGTTTCGCGAAATCTGGGAGGCGGCGCGGCATGGCGTTCTCGACCATCTGCTCAGGAACGAATCCGTGATGAATCTGCTGCGTACGCGTGGCTATGCGCGGGAATTCGTCGACTATTGCGAGGCACGGCGCAAGGAGATTGGGCAGGTGTCGTCGGAGGGGCGCGAGCCTCACTTCCCCAAATTCTGATGCCCGCCGGTCAGCGGCACGAAGGGAATGACCTTGCCGCCGAAAATATCCGACCGCGCAACGCTGATCGTGCCGTCCGCGCCGGTCGTCTTGATCACTTTCAGAATATGCTGCGCGCCCGGCGGCCCGATGGGAATGACCATGATTCCGCGCGGCTGCAATTGTCGCAGCAGCGGCGGCGGAATATGGTCGATCCCGCAGGTGACGATGATCTTGTCGAAGGGCGCCGCCTCTTCCCAGCCATAATAGCCGTCCGCGCTTCGCGTCGCGATCGCCGCATATTCGCGATAGCCCTTGCCGATGAGCCGGTCGTAGACGCGGCGCGTGCGCGCAGCAAGCGCCGGAATGATTTCAATCGACCAGAGCCGATCGGTCAAATAGCTCAGCAAGGCCGATTGGTAGCCGGAGCCCGTTCCGATTTCGAGCACTTTGTCGCCGGGGCGAACGTCGATGGCGCTCGTCATACGGCCCATGGTTCCCGGCGGGGTGATGCTGACGCCAAAGCCGATGTCGAGATAATGCCCGACATAGGCCTGCGTGCGATCCTGCGGCAACACGAATTCCTCGCGCGGCGTCATGAGAAAGGCGCGCTTATCGGCCCGCGTCCAGAGATCGTTGAAAGCAAGAAGCTGCTGATAACGATCGAAGCGCTGATCGAGGAACGTCGAATCCTCGCCGCGGTTCGCTTGCATCCAGGCGATAAAGGCGGCGCGCTGCGCCATCGGCGGCCAGAGGTTGGCGGAGAAAGCCCTCGGCACATCGGCGCGAGCAGGGCGGGCCGCGGCGAAGCCGGCCGCCGCGCCCAGCAGAAAATCACGTCTGCGCATGAGGATCGCCCTGCATCACGCGGAAATCCATGGGACGTTCATCCAACACGATCGCTTGGCCGATCTGTGGCGCGAGCCGGATTGCTATCGCGCAAGCTTTATTGCGAGGAAATTGCGCAGCTCAAACTTCGATTCTTGCGCTGCCTTCGGATCGTATTTCAGCCACATTCCGAAGAGCCGCATTCCATCGGCAAGGCCTGGATCGTCGAACAGATGCTCGGCGCCCGGATAGACGACGAGCTTCACATCGGACCGATCGCTCGGTTGGCTCTTGGCCAGGCGCTCGCAATCCGCCGCGGGCGTCACATCGTCCAAGGCGCCGACGAGAATCAAGGTCGGGATCTCCAGCGTGGCTTCGGCTTCATTTGCGCAGGGGGGATAAAATGCCGCCGCGGCCTTGAACTTCAGATCCGGCGGGATCGCGAAAGCGGGAGCGGCGCGCGACGCGGCGATCTTAAGGGCGGTATCGGCGCCTTGCGAATAGCCGACGGCAGCGATCCTCGTCGAATCGACATAAGGCAGTTTCGCAACGTAAAGCAGAGCCCCGAACGCGTCCGCCAGGCCTTGCGGGAAATCCACGGCGCAGGTTTGCTTGATGCCGCGGGTCGCAAAATCATCGACGAAAAGCGCCACATAGCCCCAGCGCGCGATCATGCCGGCGATCGCTTGCCGGTTCGACGGCAGGCCGAGGCAGGAGTGGAGCAGAACGACGGCCGGAAAGGGACCGGGTCCTTTGGGCTTCACCAAGTAGCCTTGAATGGCAGCGCCGTCGCGATTTTCCTCGGCTTGCTGGGATAAGGGCGGGGCGCTGTCGAATCTCACCAGTTCTTCGGCCGACAGGGGCGACTGGCGCATCAATGCCAGCGCCAAGGCCAAAGCGAACACGAAATATCTGCCGGTGAAAGCACGAGCTGGGGGCCTGGAGCCAAGCCATCTCACAGCTTGCGGAATCTGACCGTTACGCCGGCGATCTCCGCGCTGTTCAACCGGATCGAAACATATTGCGAGTGCCCGTGCGTGGCGAGCGTCAGGGCCGCTGTAAAGCCAACGCCGGTGATGGTGCCTTGGATTATCCCTCCATACACCCGACCCGTCAGACTTCCCGTAGCGCCGCGCGTGGTTTCGGCCCAAGTGCCGGAGACGGCACCGTCTTGTTCGGTCACATCGCTGTTGACATCCACTTGATAGCTGTCGCTTGCACAACGCAGCACTTGGTTGAGGGCGTTTCCACTCGGCGACACGACATAGCTCGCCCGACAGTGAAGCCGCTCCTGCGTGCCGCTTGGCATTTCGATGGTGCCGTTGCCGACCCAGACCCCGGCGAGCGCCGTGAATGGGCCGGCTAAGGCAGTGCCTGCGGGAAGCGCGAACAATGCGAATGCGGCAACGGCGCAGGCACGCAGCCTGGATTTGGAAATTGCATGAAAGTCCCGATGGCCCCTGGTTATCATGGATCCGCCCCCCATTCGTGCGTCCTATTGTGCTGCCGGTTCGTCGCCCGGTCTAGCTCGTGCCTTTCAATGTTCGCCAAAGTTTTTCCGCCCGCGCCGCATTCGTCTTCGGCGCGGCGAGGAAATAGACCAGCGATGCCTGGCTCCCGAAACAGTAGATCTTATGCGTATCGGGATCGGTCCAGTTGACCGAACAATCGGTCGGGATGAGCTTGCCGGCGGCAACGCCGATCGGATCGTGATCCTCGAAGACGCCCCTGCCTTTCAAAGGATGCGGCCGGCCGATATCCCACATGCCCCAACTGCGGCCGGGCCGCTGACCGGCGATGCGCGGGTCGTGCAAATTGTCCTGCATCGCAGCAGCAGAATTGGCGTTGTCGTCCTGCGGCGTCGCGGGAGTCGGCTTGGCATTCTGCGCCAAAGCGGCTGCGCCAAGCCCGGCGCTGAGGGTCGCGAGCAGCGCAATCGTCGCCAAGCGGAGCTTCATTCTGCGCGATGTCACCTTGGCTTGCCTCCCGGAATCGACAGAACTAATCTCAGCGCGGCGTCCATCTTAATCTGATAAATGCGCGCGTAAAGCATGACATTGAAACCTGCGGTGCCTATGGCCATGCCTGACGCAGCGATAAAGCCGGGGCGCTCCTGCGGGGCCTGTTCGCTATGCTGCAAGCTTCTGCCCATCGCCGCGCTCGCCAAGCCGCACGATCGCTGGTGCATCCATTGCCGCCCCGGCAATGGCGGCTGCATGATCTACGAAACCCGCCCGCAGACCTGCCGGAGCTTCGCCTGCAACTGGCTCGCCGAGCCTGCGGTTGGCGAGCATTGGTACCCGCTGAAATCCAAAATGGTCGTGCAAATCACCGGTGGCCATGACGACAAATATGACGTTTTCGTCGATGTCCATGTTGATCGAGGCGCGCCCGACGCCTGGCGCGCCGAACCTTATTATTCCGAACTCCGACAGATGAGCGGGGCCAATCGAACCCTCGTGCGGGTGTTTTACGGCAGCCGTACGTGGATCATGCGACCCGACCAGGAGGTCGAGGTCAGGAGCGCGCGTCACGCCGATTGAACGCGGCCGGGTTTTGCGCGGACGTGCTATTGGAGAAGCGTTGCGATCATGCGGCCCGTCTTTATTTCCCTGTTCGGCCTTTTGCTCTTGGGCGCGGTTGCGCGGGGGCAGGATAGCGCCGCGCAAAGCCCGGCCGCGATGCTCGATGAACTGCGCCGCTCGTTTACCATCGGCGGCAAGCCGGTTCCGCCGGAAGTCTTTCGCGACCTGGGCGATGGCGATATGGCGGATGGCGAATCGATCCTCAACTCGGTCGATCTCAAGGCGGCGATCGGCAGCAATCTTTATTACGACGACGTGAAGCCGGACGGCCCCGGCTGGTTCGCGCAGCGTAAGCCCGCCAAAAACACGCTCAACGGCTATGAGGAATATGCCTATCATTACGTCGGCTCGACCGCGAACGGCCTGCTGGTCGTCATCGCGACCTGGAGCGGCGGCGGCTCCGGCACGTTCACCACGTTGCATATTCTCGATCTTGCCGCCGCCAAGGCCTTCAATTCGGATGGGACGGTCTACGACCGCATCAATCTCTCGACGCTCCGCGATATTCCGCTCGGCGACCGCTGGGACGGCAATGTCAGGATTTCCGGAAATCGGCTCGACATTGTCACCACGCGCTCGGGGCCCGCGGACGACAGCGGGAAGGAGCGGACGACGAGCGTGGAGGCGGTGAGGCCGTAGGGGGCGAGTGGCAAGACGCGTCAATTAGGTCCGCGCCTTGTCGGCGTTGAATGAGGAGGCTTTTAAGGCGTCGCCAGCGCGTTGGCCTTCGCGACGCTATCCGGCAGGGTCCATTGGCACAAACGGTAGCCGTGCGGCCGCATGGCGAGATCGATGTGGAGATGCTCCTGGTGGTAAAGGTCTGCACCCGGGCCCAGCACCGTGCGAAAACGCAGGCAGGCGGTCTTTTTCATCAGCGCGCGAAAGGATTTCACCTCGTCGCTGTCGTCCTTCGACGGTGCGATGACAAAAAGCTCGCCCTTCTCAGTGCGCAGCGCATGAAGATCGAGCGCATTGCCGAACGCATGTTCGCTCAGCTGCGCGCCGACGATGCTGTCGCGGCTGCGGCAGGCATAGCCGCCGGTTCCTTCGATGCTCGCGAGCCGATCCCCTTTGGCGACCGCGGGAGCGAGATCGTCGCGCACCCAATCGGCGACGGCCGAAGCCAGCGATGCGCGCAAGACCGCGGGCGGCACCAGCGTCACCTTCGTGCCGTCCGCGAGCAGAACCGCGTCGAGCCGCAGCGGCGCGTCGATGCCGCAGCCGGTTTTGTCATTGATGGGCGGAAGGGCTTGCCCGGCCACGCGGTGGCTCGCGAGGACCTCGGCGCGCAACGCGTCATTGTCCTGCGGGGTCGGCTGGACCAACGTCGCCTGCGGCGCCGGCGCCACGAGATCGGGCGGGCGTGGCGGCGGCAAGGGAACGGCGAGAGCCGACGCGCAAGCCATTGCAATCGCGCCGATGTTGATCGCCGCGTGTGAAACAAGGCGCATTGCTTTTGTGGTTGCTGGCGACATATTTCGGCTCGCTTGGGTCATGTCATCGGTCAACGCGCGGCAAGGTGTTAAGTTCGCGCTTCGTCGATAAACATCGCAGGCGGCTGCGCGATCACATAGATTTTGCGCCAGCGCGGCTTCGCGCTATTGCCCGCTAGGCCCGGCGCAGGTCGAGCGTCAACGGGAAATCGGCGGAACGTTCCTCGCGCGGGACTTCGATCGCGCCCGGCGTATGGCCATGGTCCTGGAAACGCGCGAGGCGGCGCGCCTCGGCCTCATAGCTGTTCACCGGAAACGTGTCGTAGCTGCGCCCGCCCGGATGCGCGACATGATAGACGCAGCCGCCGAGCGAGCGTCCGCTCCAGGTGTCGATGAGATCGAAGGTCAAGGGCGCATTGACGGGAAGCGTCGGATGCAGGCCTCGCGCGGGCTTCCAGGCCTTGTAGCGCACGCCGGCAACCGCCTCGCCGAACGTGCCTGTCGCGGTCATCGGCAAGCGGCGGCCATTGCAGGCGACGACATGGCGGCCCTCGACGAGGCCCTTCGGCTTTGACCTGCAGCCGCTCGACCGAGGAATCGACATAGCGCACCGTTCCGCCGATCGCTCCCTCTTCGCCGAGCACATGCCAGGGCTCGAGCGCCTGGCGCAGTTCGAGCCGCACGCCGCCGTGCTCGACCGCGCCGCAAACAGGAAAGCGAAATTCGCGCTGCGCCTCGAACCAGATCGGATCGAACGTCGTAGCCGGCACGCTTCGAGATCGGCGAGCACCTCGAGAAAATCCTGCCAGACGAAATGCGGCAGCATGAACCGGTCATGCAGCGCCGTCCCCCAGCGCACGAAATTCGCCTTCCAGCGGCTCGCGCCAGAACCAGGCGAGAAGGCCGCGCATGCAGCAATTGCTGCGCGAGGCTCATGCGCGCGTCCGGCGGCATTTCGAAAGAGCGGAACTCGACAAGGCCGAGGCGGCCGGTCGGGCCGTCCGGCGAATAAAGCTTGTCGATGCAGATTTCGGTGCGATGCGTGTTGCCGGTCGAATCGACGAGCAGATTGCGGAACAGACGATCGACGACCCACAGCGGCGCATGCTCGCTCGCGCTTCGGCACGCTGGCGAGCGCGATCTCGAGCTCGTAGAGCTGGTCGTGCCGCGCTTCGTCGACGCGCGGCGCCTGGCTCGTCGGGCCGATGAAAAGGCCCGAGAAGAGATAGGAGAGCGAGGGATGGCGCTGCCAATAGAGCACCAGGCTCTTCAGCATGTCGGGCCGGCGCAGGAAGGGCGAGTCGGCCGGGCGTCGGTCCGCCGAAGACGATGTGATTGCCGCCGCCGGTGCCGGTGTGGCGTCCGTCGGTCATGAACTTGTCGGCGCCGAGCCGCGCATGGCGCGCGTCTTCATAAAGGCCCTTGGTCGTCGCGACGGCCGCGCGCCAGGTGGCGGCCGGATGGACGTTGACTTCGATCACGCCCGGATCGGGCGTGACCTTGATGACGTCGAGGCGCGGATCGAAAGGCGGCGGATAGCCTTCGATATGAACCGGCATGCGTTCCGCCGCCGCCGTGGCCTCCACCGAGGCGAGAAGTTCGAGATAATCTTCAAGCGTCTCGACCGGCGGCATGAACACGCAGATCGCTCCGTCGCGCGGCTCCACCGAAAGCGCGGTGCGCACCGCGCCTTCGATGATGTGCTGTTCGACCCGTTCCTGCTGCGCCACGCCGGACGCCCCGCGTTCGAAGCGCTGCGCGATCTCGGCCGGGTCGGGCAAGGCGCCGCGATCTTCGAGCGGGTCTTGCGCCACGATGAACGGATAGGACGAGGGCGGCACCCAGGGCAGCGACGACAAGGGCAGGCGGTAGCCGACCGGCGAATTGCCCGGCACGAGAAAGAGGCGGCCGCGCCGCAGCTTCCATTTCTCGCTCGCTCCAGCGCGCCCTCCGCTTGCGCGTTCCAGCGTTGCACCGGCAGCACGATAGCCTGACGGCGTCGTCAAGCCGCGGGCAAAGGTGCGGATCATGCGGTTGCGCTCTTCGGCATCCTCGATCTTCGGGTCGAGCGGATCGGTATTCTCCGGCAGATTGCCTTCCTTGACGAGCCAAGTCGTCGGATCTTCATAGGCTGCAAGGATGCAATCATGGTCGATCCCAAGCCGCGCCGCGATTCCCGTGACGAGCATCTCCGCTTGCCCGCGCAAGATCTTCGGCGCGCGCTACGTCGCTCGGCGCGGCTTTCATCTCGTCGGCCGTTCGCGTCAGGGGAACGGGAGCAATGAGCGCGGGATCTTTCCAGATCGGCTTGCCGTCCTTGCGCCAGTAGAGCGCGAAGGCCCAGCGCGGCAGAGTCTCGCCGGGATACCATTTGCCCTGTCCGTAATGCAGCATGCCGCCCGGCGCGAAACGGGCTCTGCAGGCGGCGGATCAGATCGTCGGCGCGCATGCGCTTCGTCGGGCCGACGGCGGCGGTGTTCCATTCTTCGGATTCGAAATCGTCGATGGAGACGAAGGTCGGCTCGCCGCCCATCGTGAGCCGCATGTCATGCGCAACGAGATCGGCATCGATGCGCTCGCCGAGCGCGTCGAGCTTCATCCCAGGCATCGTCGGAAAACGGCAGGGTGATGCGCGGCGCCTCCGCGACGCGCGTCACGTTCATCTCGAAGCTGAACTCGACATGCGCCGGCTCGACGGCGCCGGAGATCGGCGCGGCGGAGCGATAATGCGGCGTCGCGCAGAGCGGAATATGGCCTTCGCCGCAGAAGAGGCCGGAAGTCGCGTCCATGCCGATCCAGCCGGCGCCGGGCACATAGACTTCCGCCCAGGCATGGAGATCGGTGAAATCGTACCTGCGTGCCTTTCGGCCCTTCGATCGGGTCGATATCGGCGCGCAATTGGATGAGATAGCCGGAGACGAACCGCGCGGCGAGGCCGAGATGGCGCAGGATCTGAACGAGCAGCCATGCCGAGTCGCGGCACGAGCCGGAGCCGAGCGCCAGCGTTTCCTCCGGCGCTCTGCACGCCCGGCTCCATGCGGATCACATAGCGCACCGCCTGCTGCAGCTTCGTATTGAGATCGACGAGAAAATCGGCAGTCCGCGATGGGGCCCTTCGGCAGGTCCGCCAGATAGGCCGCAAGCCGCGGCCCAAGCGGCTCGGCCTCGAGATAGGGCGCGAGATCGGCCTTGAGCTCAGGCTCATAGGCGAAAGGAAACTGCTCGGCGTAGGGCTCGATGAAAAAGTCGAATGGATTGATAGACGGCGAGTTCGACGGTTAGATCGACCTCGATCTTGAGTTCGCTCGTCTTTTCGGGGAAGACGAGACGCGCGAGCCAATTGCCATGCGGGTCCTGCTGCCAATTGATGAAATGTTCGGCAGGCTCCACCTTGAGGGCGTAGCTCGCGATCTTGGTGCGGCAATGCGGCGCGGGGCGCAACCGGATGGTCTGCGGCCCGAAGCCGACCGGACGGTCATAGCGATAATGGGTGACATGGTGGATGGCGGCGGAGATGGTCACGGGCGAGGATCCGGATTGTCTTGGCAGATGGCGTGCCGCGGCAGAGTGGCGACCCTTCTAGCGTAGGCGGCTCACTGGCGGCAGGCAATCTGTCCCGGCGGCCGACGGCCGATCGCCGCACTGCCCGTGACGTGGGCGCGAGAGCGCAAAGCTAGGCATCGGATCGAGATCGCATACCGGTACAGCTGACCCCTAACCAACACGGTTCATCCCTCGCGCTCCTTCTTCAACAAAGCGCGTTTGCGCGCGACGCCCCAGCGATAGCCCGAGAGCGCGCCATCGGTCCGCACCACCCGGTGGCAGGGGATCGCCACGGCGATCTTATTGTCTGCGCAGGCGCGGGCTACGGCACGGGCCGACCGCGGCGCGCCAATGCGCCGCCCGATCTCGGCATAGCTCGCGGTCTCGCCTGCTGGAATCTCGCGCAACGCCTGCCAGACGCGTTGCTGAAAAGCAGTGCCGCGGATATCGAGCGGCAAGTCGAAGCCGATCCGCGGTGCTTCGACGAAGCCGACCACGCGTGCCACGAGCGCGTCGAACTTGGCATCGCCGCCGACAAAATTGGCGCGCGGAAAACGATCCTGCAAATCGCGCGCGAGTTTTTCGGGGTCTTCACCCAACATGATCGCACAGACGCCTCTGTTGCTGCAGGCGACGAGAATAGAGCCGAGCGAACATTCGCCGATGGCGAATGTGATGTCGGTGCCAGTGCCTCCGGTGCGGAACGCGGTTGGGGTCATCCCGAGAATCTCATTGGAGGTTTCATAGAACCGGCTGTTGGAGTTGAAGCCCGCCGCATAGATGGCTTCGGTCACGCTGCTCGTTGCTTCGCCGAGCCGATCGCGGATGCGTTTGGCGCGATGCGCGGCGCGAAACGATTTCGGCGTCAGGCCGGTGATCGATTTGAACACCCGGTGGAAATGGAACGAGCTCATGGCCGCCGTTGCGGCGAGCGCGGCCAATGTGACCGGCGCCTCGGCCTCGGCGATCCGCCGGCATGCTGCCGCGACCACGGCAGCATGAACGCTGCCGGGCGCGGCTTCATTTGGGCGGCAACGCCGGCAGGGCCGGAAACCTGCCCGCTCGGCGTCGGCGCAGGTCGCGTGGAAAGCGACATTCTCCGGCTTGGCGCGGCGCGCGGGGCAGGTCGGGCGGCAATAGACGCCGGTGGTCTTTACCGAATAAACGAAAGCGCCGTCGAAGGCCGGATCGCGCTTGGCGACCGCCGCCCAGCGCGGATCCCGCTCGACCGACATGCGCCGGGTTCTTTGCCAGCATTTCGCCGGATCGCTTCGAGATGACGAGGCTCATAGGTTCATCCTGCGTGAATTGGCATCCTAGATCGTGGGCTGGCGGCGCGCACTCCGGTTTTTGCTTTCAAATTTCGTGATGTTCTTCCAGGCGGCTTGCGCCATCCCCGCGGTTACGACGCAGCGACGCGCTCGACCAACGCCATCGCGGCCTGCGGATTGCGCGCCTTGAAGCCGCTGATCACATAGAGGAAGACATCTCGTTCGGACCGAGCGCCGGGCGCGCTCGTCACTGTCTCGAAGCCGCCGGGCGCTCCGCCCGCCGCCCAGGTCCGCGCGCGATCGGCCCAGAGTTCGAGCGCCGGCCCGGAATAGCCCAGATCTTCGGCCTCGCTCGTTCCCATGATGCGCGCGTAGACGAAATCCGCGGTGACGTCGGCGATCTGCGGATAGGGGAGTCGCCCGCGGTCACAATGGCGACGCCATATTGCCGCGCCAGCGCGACGAAGTCCGGCGTCTCGAAGCTGGCATGACGGATTTCGACGGCATGGCGGATTTTTCGTCCGTCCATTTTCTTTGGCAGAAGCTCGAGGAATCCTTCGAAATCCACCGCGTCGAATTTCTTGCTCGGCATGAATTGCCAGTTGATCGGGCCGAGCTTGTCCTTCAGCGCCGTCACGCCGCTTGCAAAGAACCGCTCGATCGAAGCTCCGGCCTCGGAGAGAACGCGGCGGTTGGTTGAAAAGCGAGGACCCTTGACCGCGAAGACGAAATCGTCCGGCGTCTCGTCATGCCATTTGGCGAAGCTCTCCGGCTTTTGAGACCCGTAATAGGTGCCGTTGATCTCGATCGAGGTGAGCTTGCGGCTCATATATTCGAGCTCGCGCCGCTGCGCGAGCCCGGCGGGATAGAAGGCGCCGCGCCAGGCCTCATAGCTCCAGCCGCCGACACCGATCCTTATGCGCGGTTTTGGGCCATCCGGCATGGCCAATGCTCCTCGTGATCGATCTGGGCGGCCCGGGCTCTGGGCGCAAACGCGCAATTGCCGCGATTTCATGTGCTTATCGCGCCAGGAAACGATAGAACGGCCATCCCCGGCCTTTGGCATCGTTGCGGCGGGGCGCGCCGGAAAAGTCGCATTTCGCGCCGGCCCGTGCTAACTGGCCGCCTAGCAGGAAAAGCCGCTCGTGAGAAGCAGATGACAGATTTTTTCCGTGAGGTCGATGAAGACGTTCGCCGCGACCGGGTAATCCAGCTTTGGAAAAAATATCAGAACTGGATCATCGGCGTGGCGATCATCATTATCGCCGCGACGGGCGGGTGGCGCGTCTACGAACATTTCCGCCTCAAGGCCGGGGAAGCGGCCGGTACTCGCTACGATACCGCGGTTCAATTGCAGCAAGACGGCAAATCGACCGAGGCTGCGGCGATCTTCGAATCTCTGGGCAAGAATGGGCCGCGCGGCTATGCGATGCTGGCGCGGCTCTCGGAGGCCGATGCGCTTGCCACGAAGGATCCCGCGGCGGCGATCAAGGCCTATGACGCGCTCGCCGCCGATCCCGGGCTCGATGCGGTCTATCAGGGCGTGGCGCGATTGCGCGCCGCCTATCTGCGCGTCGACCGCGAAGATCCCAAGCAATTCGAGGCGCGTTACGCGCCGTTCGCGGCGCCGGGGCGCGCCTATAGCAGCCTTTACCGCGAACTTCTGGCTTTGGCCGCTTTCAAACTCGGCGATTTCGACGCGGCCGGGCGCTGGCTTGACGAGATCTCTGCCGATCCGTTGGCGCCGCCCGCCGTGCGCGGCCGGGCGGAAGCTTTTCTCAGTATCGTGCAAGCCGGCAAATTGCCGAAATAGCAATGTTCAAGATTGCCATCGTCGGGCGTCCGAACGTCGGCAAATCGACCCTCTTCAATCGGCTGGTCGGCAAGAGGCTGGCGCTCGTCGACAATCTGCCGGGTGTCACGCGCGATCGGCGCGAGGGCGTGGCGAGACTCGGCGATCTCGCCTTCATCATCGTCGATACGGCGGGACTCGAAGAGGGCGGCGCAGCCACGCTCGCCGGCCGGATGCGGGCTCAGACCGAAGCGGCCATCGCCGAGGCTGACGCAATTTTCTTCATGGTCGATGCGCGCGCCGGTGTGACGCCGGAGGACCGTTTCTTCGCCAATCTTCTGCGCCGCGCCAGCAAGCCGCTGATCCTCATCGCCAACAAAGCGGAAGGGCAAGCCGGCGAAGCGGGCGCACGCGAAGCCTTCGATCTCGGCCTCGGCGAGCCTGTGGCGCTCTCGGCCGAGCATGGCGAGGGACTGGCCGACCTCTACGCGGCCCTGTGCGAAGCCTTGCCGGAGGCGACCGCGCTGAGCCCGGAAGACGCCGCCGAACGGGCCAAGGCCGAGCCGCTCGGCGAGGACGAAGACGGCTCCGAACTCGATCCCACGAAGCCCTTGCGGATCGCGGTCATCGGCCGCCCCAACGTGGGCAAGTCGACCTTGCTCAACCGCATCCTCGGCGAGGAAAGATTGCTGACCGGACCCGAAGCGGGGATTACCCGCGATGCGATCGGCGTCGATCTCGATTGGCAGGGCCGCAAATTGAAGATGTTCGACACGGCCGGCCTGCGCAAACGCGCGCGCGTCGACGAAAAGCTCGAAAAGCTCGCCGGGGCCGACGCTCTGCGCGCGGCGAAATTCGCCGAAATCGTGGTGCTGCTCGTCGATGCGACCGCGCCATTCGAGAAGCAGGATCTGACCCTCGCCGATCTCGTCGCGCGCGAGGGCAGGGCGCTGGTGATTGCGCTCAACAAGTGGGACCTCGTCGAAAGCCGCGGCGCCAAGCTCACGCAGTTGCGCGAGGAAGCTGGAAGGTTGCTGCCGCAGATAAAAGGCATGCCGGTTGTGCCTGTGTCGGCCGCAACGGGGGAAGGGATCGCCGCCTTGATGCAGGCGATCTTCACGGTGCATCAGACCTGGAACAAGCGGATCGCGACCTCGAAGCTCAACCGCTGGCTTACGCAAGCCATTGTGGCAACGCCCCCGCCCGCCGTCGCCGGGCGGCGCATAAAAATTCGCTATATCACGCAATTGCGCGCCCGGCCGCCCTATTTCGTTATCTTCGGCAATCAGCTCGAACATCTGCCCGAGAGTTACAGGCGTTTTCTCGCCAATGGCCTGCGGGAAAATTTCGATCTTGCCGGCGTCCCTATCCGGCTGTCGATGAAGACCAGCGAAAATCCCTACGTTGCGCGCAGATCGCGGCGGACCTAGATCGCCGCGATCGTTGCGCCCAGGCGTAATTCGATGCTTCTCGCAAGCCCAGCAGCGGTCAAGAACATCCCGCCGGGGCTTGGAGCCGCCGGGTCCGCTCTCGCGCCGCTAGCCGTGCTTGGCGATCTTTTCGTGCAGCTTGCCGGCTTCGTGATCGCGTACCAAATGCGAAAGCGACGGCTCGTCGAGCTTGGCAAGCACGCTTGCCAGCGTATCGTCCGGCCCAAAGCCGGGCGCGAAATTGGCGCCGTAGATCTTCCGCAGCGTTTTGACCCGCGTATTCCCGTGCTTGCGGGCAAGTTCCCCATTCTTGTCGCGGTGGCGTGCGTCGAGGGCCATGGCATCCTCCCTGGTTCGGGTGAACGCCAGCATAGCAGGAAGCCGGAATTTATCGACCAGCGAAATCAACCCTCGTTTGCGACCGGGGCATCCCGGCCGCAGAGTTAACGGCCTTCATCAATGCGTTAGCTTGTTTGGAATTGTCCCGCGAGCCCTGGCGCATCGCGGTCGCCGGCGAAGGCCGTTCCTGGGCCGTTTCCAGCCCAGGAACTAGGGGAGTGGCCTTTGGGCGCTCAATGACGCGAATGCCGTTCTTCGATAACCGGCGGCTTATTCTCAACCGGCTTGTTTCCAATTGGTTTCGTTATGATCGGTCTGGTTACAATCGGTCTAGGTCCTTGGTGTTTCACCAGCGGATAGCCCAAACATCTCTGGTTATTGAGAATGCAGTTGGTATGGCACCACACATATTGCTGAGGTGGCAGACCTTTACAGCCTGACAGACAAATTTGGAGCGCACCCGTGCAATACGAGCCGGTGGTTCCGTATCCTCCTCCGGTGTTGTTTTTGTTCACTGCGCCGGCAGGCGCCGACAATAAGGCGCTTGCACCGACAGCTGACGCAATCAAAAGCCCGGCAAATGATATCTTTCGCATTGCAACAGCCCCCAAGGTTGACTCGCGCTCCGTCATGCTGCGCAGCAAAGTTTGGCTGCACGCCGCCCTCCCGACATCGTGCAGCCCCGAGCGACAGGTTATAGTTTGGCAGCCCCGGTGCCGGCATCGGGCGGCGCCGACGTGAGCGCCGAGGCTCCGTTCCATCATGGCCGCGACGAACATCGCACGATGGACAAGGGCCCGCGTCGCGTTGCTCAGGCTGATGTGAAGAGACGACCGGTCGCCGGGCTCAAAAGCTCACGAATGAGCCAGAGAGTCGAAGGGTCTAATTGCCCAGATTGGTTTTGGCGTTTTGATCCTGTCAGGCGCGCGGTCCGTACCGCCGAACGAGCATCCGCTGGATGACGGGCGCGCTGAACCCGACCTCGATGTTGGCTCCGAGCCTCGCCGCCTTATGTCGAATGCGCGCGTAGGCATCCTTTCGGGGGAGCTTGGACAGGTCGACCCCCTCAGATGTAAGCGCCCTGATAGCCGTTTCGATTTCCGCATTCTTCGATGGCCGCCCCACGGGCGTCGATCCGGCGTCGATACTCGCAGCCTTGGATTTTGCCTTTGGCTCATGCAACAGAAAGGGGTGGCCTGACACCCGGCCCGTAGCTGACGCGGGTTTCATGGCCGCTCGGCCGATCCCGCGCTGCAGCTCGGCCAGGCGGCGGAGCGCGCATATGAAAAGGCCGCCGCAAAAGATGGTTGAGACGAACAAGAGTTCGTCCAGCTCCAGCGTGTAGGGCTTCGAGTTGGTGGGGAAGATTTCGACTTCGTAGCACCAGAAAAGCGCCGCCAGCGTCACAATTGCGAGGACCAGACCATCGAAGATGCGCGCTGGGCGCCGTGCCACGAAGGATCTGAGTTCATAGAGAGCCATGTCTGAGAATCCAGCATTTCGGGCATGGGTGTCGGACGTGCCGCTGCTTGGCACTCTTTGATCCGGCATTCCCCCGATAGCCCACTCGGGTCGAAATTTGCCCCGGCTTGTCATTGTTGGCAAGCCGGTCGTGGTGGAACCTCAATGCGCAAGGGCAGGGCTTCCGTCTTGGGCCCAATTCAATCGCCACGGTTTTGATCTCGAACCGTCGTCCAGCTCATCAAGAGGCTACCAATTCGCGCGCTTCGTCAATGAGTTGACCTGCCAGAAATCTCTAAGATCCCGACTGAATTCATGGGGATGGCACGAGCTCGCCTGATGCCTGGGGCGTTGCCGATCCAAGTCATGAATCCCACGAAAACGCGAAGCATCAGCGGGGGCGCTGCGGGCAGGGGCATCTGGCGGCAATAGGGCAGATCAGGGCAAAACGCATTATGATGGCGGGGCGTCCGCCCCAGAGCGGAGATTTCGGCGGTCGGCCCGCGGGCGGCTGTCAGCCACCGCGTGCAAGATCGCCTGGCCAGGCTGCTAAAGCGTCCTCCATTACATCAAGCAAACTTTATTCAGATCGATCACAAGAAATCTCGAGGAATTGAGCGATCCCAGTCGCGACGACAGACTTCGTTCGCGCCCTCCCAGGCGCGCAAACTTCCCTGCAGCAGGAAGGCATCGCGCGTGGATGACATCCGCAGCTGCGTCTCGACCCGGATTTGCCATTCGTTTCGCGACAGAGTTTGGGAATGGCGCAGCTCGGCGACGGCGCTGAGCGGATCATTGTCCTCGACATGATACTCGGTCTTGTCCTGTGTGCCCGATTCCAGACCGATGCGATCGATGTGTTCGATCCGCAGCCCATCGCGATGAGAGATGGTTGGCTTCTCGGGTGAGGCCGTCTCCGGTTCGGGAAAAGGCGGGAGCCTGGCGTCTGCGACTTTGGGCGGGCGTTGCGGCAGATCGAGCGTGCCAGCGAAGATCTGCAGCGTCGCCCTCTCCGGGCCGGGCCAGATCATCGGCCAGTAAGCCGTAGATATCGCAAGCCTCACCTTGTGGCCGGATGGAAATATGGAGCCCGCATCATTGAGCTGGATGCGCACGCGGTAGCGCTCACCTATCGCCAGCGCCGCAGGGTTCTCGTGTCCGTCGCGATGCGTGAGGTTGAGCACACCATAGCTGACGCGCAGCGATTCACCGGACGGGTGCACATCGCACAACCGGACTACCAGACCAGCAACCGGCCGGTCGGACGCGATCTCAAGCGTGACGATCGGAGCGCCAAGAATCTCGATCGGCTCATCGAGTGGCGGCGTCTCGAAGGTCAGCGAGCGGGCGTCGTCTTCTTGCTGGTCGCCGGCCTGATCATGCCCACGACCGAATGGAACCCAATAGCCCCCACACTTGCCAACCGTCTGCGGCGAGCATACGGCGCGAGCCGTCAAAGCTGCCGCGGCCTCCCGCAGCCCGTCATCGGTCAAAAACAGCCGTCGCGGCGTTATTCCCGGCGGTGGCCACGAAGGTTCGGCAATCCACCGGCCCGGCAGCGTGTCGTGATGGGTCGCCGGTTTCGCACTTTCCGTCATCCACGCCCGCAGCATAGGTTCATCCATCACGCCCGTATCGACGCCCTTCAGCCAATGATCCCACCAACGCAGGATTTCCTGGAGGAATCCGATCTGGGGGCCGGGAAACGCAAAGTGCGGATAGGCGTGTGCCCACGGCCCGATGAGACCCTTACGGGGCACCTTCAGTCGCTCGAGCAGGCGCGGGATTGCATTCTTATAACCATCGGTCCAACCACCGACCGCATAGACCGGGCATTGGATTGCTGCGTAGTCCTCGCATACCGATCCGTGCTTCCAATATGCATCGCGTCGTTGGTGCCGCAGCCAATTTTCCTGGAACAGGGGTATGTTCTGCAGACGCTCCAGCCACATCGCTCGCCAGCTATCGCCGACCAGCGCCGGATCGGGCGGAAGGCACATCAAGCTGAAAAAGAAAAAGGCCCACTCAAGTCCGGCGGTGGTGAGAAACGTGCCGCCCATGTAGTGCGCGTCGTCGGCGTACCGGTCGTCGGTCGAACAAATGGTTACGATCGCTTTGAGTGCGGGGGGACGGCGCGCCGCGATCTGAAGTCCATTGAACCCGCCCCAGGAGATTCCCATCATCCCGACGGCGCCGTTGCACCAGGGCTGCGCAGCCAGCCAAGCGATCAGCTCCACGCCATCGTCTTGTTCCTGTTTGGCGTATTCGTCGAACAGCAAGCCCGTCGATTCACCGCACCCTCGAAGGTCGACGCGAACGCCGGCGTAGCCGTGACCCGCGAGATAGGGATGAGTCAGCGCGTCGCGTTCGTACGTCCCATCACGCTTGCGATACGGGAGATACTCGAGGATTGCAGGAACCGGATTCTGCTCGGCATCCTCCGGCAACCAGATGCGGGCCGCCAGCGTCGTGCCGTCTTTCAACGGTATCAACATATGCTCGATTACCCGTACAGCCTTTGGAAAAGTCGTGACAATCACGGCGGACCACTCATGCTGGCGGCGGTTGGCCGGCGCGCCGCGGCAGCGGAAGAAGATAACGGGTGGGCACGCGGTCTCACGCGACGTGCTTATGCACGAGAGAGCCAATCGTCGATGCGATCAGAAACTGCGGGCCCGCCGCCCCCTATTCGTGAAGCAGCGTTTGCCAGTTTGAAGGCACCGCTCCGGCCGGTCCTGGCACCGGTTGATCCAACGGATGCGAGCGAGGGGCTTCAAGCTTCGGGCCGGCAAAGAATTCTTCAGCTACGATAGTCGTAAAACCACTGCTCGCCCGGCTCGAAGCTCGCGATTATCGGGTGACCCGAAGCGGCGTTATGTTTCGATGCATGCTGATTTGGTGAACTGTCGCAGCAGCCGATGTGACCGCATTCGGCGCATCTGCGAAGATGCAACCACCATCCGCCCAGAGCCAAGCATTCGGCGCAACCTGTTCCGCTCGGTTTGGCCGCTGGGTTGATACCATCCCTCTCGGATTTCATAGGCGGCTCCCGGAATCTCACGTCGCCAGAGTGCACGCGGTCACCACAGACCTTGCATTTGTTGTGCCGTTTAGCCGTAGGTGAAGCTTGGCTTGCTTTGCCCAACTTCAATAATGTAACCGTCAGGATCGCGAATGTAGCAGCGCGTCTCGCCGTACTTGTCCTTTGGCTCGGTGATAAACTCGGCTCCGCGATTTCGCCATAGTCGATAGCACGCTTGAATATCTGCAACGCGGATATTCATAAAGCTGCTGACTGAATCGGGGTCGGCGGGGACGCTGAGCGTCACCGTCGGTTTGTCGGGTGTCGGCCCGCCCCCGACATTGACAATGAGCCACGTGTTCGCGATCTGGATGTAGCCCGGCGCGCCGCTGCTGTCGCCCCTGCTCAGAATCCGACCCCCGAAGACCGTTTCGTAAAATCGAAGCGATCGCTCGATGTCGGCGACGGTGAGAAAATGTGCGACGGTGAACCCATCCTGCGGCGGCATCTGGTAGCTTTTCTGCTCGACTTGGACTTCGGTCATAAGAGACTCCAATTCGAATGGATATTTCTCCCTTCGCCAGAACCAGAATATGTCGGGCACTATGCTTTATCAATGAATTGTGACCTGCAGCTAAACACAAAGCCCACCGTGACCGGGGCTTTGCCTTCGCAATCATACCGCCATTTGTTCATGCCTGCACTTCCGTCGAAGTTCGGCGGCGGCCGGCAGCCCGAGGGGGTTGTTTGTCGCATGGCTCCTCGCCGGCTTGCCGACAATATGCGCAATGCGGACGCGAGTGCCATCTTCGGATTGCGGGACAGCACGGTCTAAAGCAAAGTACCGGATTCGCTTGCGGGTGAAAATTGAACCCACATTTTGCGGCGCTGCGTTGACATCGGCTTGCCGCGCATTAGGGTTTTCAGCGGGCGTCGCGGGGCTTCGCTACATCGGAGATTGGCGATGGTGAATGCACCAAACAACCAGAGCGTGACAGTCCGCTTCAAGGTTCAGGACTTTGACGCATGGCGGTCGGCGTACAATGCGGGCGAAAGAGGTCGCGCTTCCGCCGGTATTACGAACGGGAAAGTGTTCCGCGGCATAGATGACCCGAGTGAGGTCGTTATCCTCCAGGACGTCGCCGACGTGGCAAAGGCTCGCGCTTGGCTGACCTCACAAGATATGCTGGAGGCGCTGCAAGAGGGCGGCGTGATGGGCTCGCCAAGCATTCGCTTCGCGGCCTAGGCAATACCACAACATTCGGGCCGGCTCGGTGGCCGGGCTACCGCTGTCCCGAAGTTGGGAAGCCCTGGTATGTCGCGGCCCCCTGCGGCGGCCGGGGCTTTTCAAGGAGCTGCGTTCGGCGCGGTGCAGCGAGCGCCATTGGCGCATCCTTGCTTGATTGTGCCACCCAGCGGGCGCGCCATTCGAGCCTATTCGAAGGAGCAGGATCATGAGCAATAATTTTAACGAACTTCAGAACTTCGGTAAGGAACAGCTCGAGACTGCGAGCACAGCCGCCGCTTTGCTGGCCAAAAGTTTACAGACCATCGCCATCGAGACGACCGATTATTCGAAACGGGCGCTCGAAACAAACTCTGCCTATGTAGAAAAATTGCTGGAGTCAAAGACTCTCGACGATGCTCTTCAAACCCAATCCGAATATGCAAAGTCCGCGTATGACAACTTTGTCTCTCAGGCGACCAAAATCGGCGAACTCTATACCAACCTCGTCAAAGACGCGTTCAAGCCGGTCGAGAGTATGATTGCCAAGGCCCAGGCTGCCGCCAGCCCGATGAAGAGCTCGGGCGGCCGCCTTCGGCGTACCGAGGCTTACGCTGCCACCGATTGAACGTGTCTCGCATATCTCTCGGGCGCACCCGGGGCGTCGTGCAAAACTGCTGATCGCGGTTTGCGCGCCGCGCAAATCTCGTGCTTTGGGCGATGCGAGCGGGCGCAAGGAGCGGCGCCTGGCGCCAGCCGTGAGCTACTCGAGGACGCCCGGCTTAACCAAACGCCCCAGCCTTTTGACGAGAGCCTCTTGGGCGCGCAAACCTCCTGCACCCGCGCCATTCCCTGCCGCCCCGCCGGTTCCTGTTTCGTGTGCGGAAGACCGCGAAATCTGCAACCACCCAAGGAATTGGAGCCCGTAGTTGCGGCAAGCAGGCAGTGCGCTCGGTCTCGCTTGCTTAAAGCGCGCTGCGGGCAATAATAGGTCGCGTCGATAGCTTTGCACCTTTGAACATAAGAACGTCAAATGGACCGACGCACGCTCACTAAACAGCTGGTCACCGTCGTGACGTTCGCCGCCGCCGCCGACTGGTTCGCGACGGCGGCATCGGCCCAAGCCAGCCAGCCAGGTACGCGGGGACGGAAGAAAAAAGACGGAAAGTTCCGGATTCGTGTGCTCGTCTACGATGGCGCTGACGAAATCGACTTCACGGCACCGATAGAGGTATTCGGCTATGTGGCGAGCCAGCGCCCCGACGTCGACGTTGCCCTGATAAGCCTTGAGCCGAAGGCAATCGTGACCGGAGCCTTCGGGCTAAAGGTAGTTCCGGATGGGGCATACAAAAGTCCGCCCGACTTGCTGGTCGTGCCCGGCGGAGGATGGGTAAGCCATAGCCCCCGGGGCGTTCGAGCCGAGATCGCGCGCGGCAAAATCTTGGAGATCATCCGAGCTTCTCACGCAGGCGGCAGCATTGTCGCGAGCGCCTGCACCGGCGCCATGGCGCTCGCGGCGACCGGTCTGCTCGATGGGAAACTGGCGACGACGCATCGGGGCGCGCTTGCTGACCTGCGTCGAACCAAAGCCAAGGTTGTCGATGCCCGCGTTGTTGACGATGGCGATATACTCACGGGCGGTGGCGTCACATCGACCTTCGACCTCGCGCTTTGGCTGACTGAGCGTTTGTGGGGCCACGAACTGGCGTTGCGGGCATCCGCCTATCTAGAATATCCGCTGCCTACGAATGTGGTTCATGGGTGACTCCAAGTCGCTCAGGACCCATCCGCCAGTGGAAGTTGAAGCTATGATGCGCATAGCCGTGTGGAGAACAACGCATGCCCGGTTGCGCTCGGCGCGGGCAGGAGGCTCGAGACGACGTCAACCCAATCGCGATAAATGGATCGACAGTTCTCGGCGGCGAAGGCATGTCATGTGTCGCGCGCGGGGCGGGACAACCAGCCTTGCTCGGACGTGGCGTAAAAGTTGGATCCGCTTAGGCGCAAGCCCTGAACAAGTGTAGTCATCTATTTCGATGGTGGGCGCACACGGGCTCGAACCGTGGACCCGCTGATTAAGAGTCAGCTGCTCTACCAACTGAGCTATGCGCCCTCACCGAGAAGGTGATCTCCACCATTTGCGCGCCACAGCTGGGAGATGCGGCCATTCTGCTTCCCGCGCGCCCCAGGTTGCGCGCGCCACATCTAGGCCATTGGCGCCGATTTTCCAAGCCTGCCAAAGCGACAAGCTGCCAATGGCCACGGCCCGAGCATCCCCCCGCGCACCGGGCTGCGCGCAGCCGCTGACGCCTTATGCCATGAAGGCCTCGTCAAGCGACCGGTTCGCATTCTTGCCACCAAAAAGCGCAAAGGCGGCTGAAGGCTTGCGTCCACGCACCGTCTTCGCGCCGCCGTCTCAGCCCGCCATGATCTCAGGCCGATGCCGGCCACGCTTGACCATCAGCTTGTTCAAAGCGGCAATATAGGCGCGCGCCGAGGCGACGAGCGTGTCGGGATCGGCGCCGCGCGCCGTCACCGCCTTGCCGTCCTCGGCAAGCCGCACCGAGACTTCCGCCTGCGCGTCCGTGCCCTGGGTCACCGCATGGACCTGGTAGAGTTCGAGCACGGCTTCGTGCGGAACCAGCGCGTGAATGGCGTTGAAGATCGCGTCGATCGGACCGTTGCCGGTCGCCTGGTAGGTCTTGCGCACCCCATCGACATCGATCGTCAGCGCCGCCGATTGCGGTCCGCCGGTGCCGGCGATGACGCTGAGCGCGACGAGCTTGATGCGCTCATGCGCGTGTACGATCTCGTCGTCAACGAGCGCGATCAGGTCTTCGTCGTAGATGATCTTCTTGCGGTCGGCGAGATCTTTGAACCGGACGAAGGCGTCTTCGAAGGCGTTGTCGCCGAGCTCATAGCCCAATTCTTTCAGCTTCTCTCTGAATGCATGCCGGCCGGAATGCTTGCCCATGACCAGTGAGGTCTTGCCGACGCCGACGCTCTCGGGCGTCATGATCTCATAGGTGCCCGCGTGTTTCAGCATGCCGTCCTGATGAATGCCGCTCTCATGCGCGAAAGCGTTTCGCCCGACGATTGCCTTGTTGTATTGGACCGGGAAGGAGCTGACCGCGGAGACGAGCTTCGAGGCGCGGGTCAGCATGGTCGCATCGATTCCGGTGTGATAAGGGAGTCTGTCGTTGCGCACCTTCAGCGCCATCACGACCTCTTCGAGGGCGGCATTGCCGGCCCGTTCGCCGATTCCATTGATCGTGCATTCGACCTGGCGCGCGCCACCCTTGATGCCGGCGAGCGAATTGGCGACCGCGAGCCCGAGATCGTCGTGGCAATGGACCGAGAAGATCGCCTTGTCGGAATTGGGCACTCTGGCGCGCACCGTCTCGAACAGGGCCTGATATTCTTCGGTCATCGCATAGCCGACCGTGTCGGGAATATTGATCGTCGTGGCGCCGGCCTTGATCGCCAGCTCGACGCAGCGGCACAGAAAATCGATCTCGCTTCTTGTGCCGTCCTCGGCCGACCATTCGACATCGGCGACATAATTGCGCGCCCGTTTGACGCTCGCGGTGATCATCTCGAGCACCTCGGCCGGCTCCTTGTTGAGCTTGAATTTCATATGCAGCGGCGAGGTGGAAATGAACGTATGGATGCGCGGCCGCGCGGCATGGCGCAAGGCCTCGCCGGCGCGGTCGATGTCCTTGGTGGCCGAACGGGCGAGCCCGGCGACGGTCGCCCGCTTCACGCGCCGCGCGACCTCGGTGACCGCTTCGAAATCGCCCTCCGAGGCGATCGGAAATCCCGCTTCGATGATGTCGACGCCCATGGCGTCGAGCAGTTCAGCGACGTCGAGCTTCTCTTCGAGCGTCATCGAGGCGCCGGGCGATTGCTCGCCGTCGCGCAGCGTCGTGTCGAAGATGAGAATTCGGTTGGGCTCGGCGCGGCGCTCGCCGCTTTTGTCGATGGAGTCCGTCATGGGATTTGCCTTGCTTCGTCCTTGCGTGGCTTGCTCGAGCGCTCCCCTAAGGGCCCGGGCAAAGCCCGGCCGACCCTCAGGGGCGGCTAAGGAGAAGCAGGGCGGACGGCGCGAATGAATCCGCGCGCGGCAAAACCGGCGCTGAGGACGCCAGCCTGTCCAAGCGTGCTTCGGGAGCTAACGCTGTTGCCGGGGGATGCACGAAAGACCTCGGATTCCAATGATTCCAGCGAGATTTAGACGAAGGGCAGGGGAAGGGCAAGGCCGCCCTGCGCGCCGGGGGATCGCGCTGGGCGCGCGCCATGGGCAATCTGCGCCTCTACCAGAAAACCAAAGATAGATCAGAGTGTTACATCGGCGGAGCCGGCTGCTCCTCGATTTGCATCGAGGCCGATTTAGCTCCCGCGCGGCCTCGATTGAGCAAAGCAAAATTTGCTTTCGAGGCGTTCGGGTAAGATCGGCGATGCGACCTAGTCTATCGCAAGCTATATTTTGTCCGGTTCTGACTATTCATATGCGGCCTGAGCGAAGGATGCGAACGCAGGAGACGTAAGATGAAGCAAGATTGGCGCAATCGATCCCTCGGCTGCCTCGTGCTGCTCGCAAGCATCATGAGCGGCGCGCAGCTCTCCGCATCGGCGGCGGAGCAAAGCCCCCGCCAATATTGCGCGCAGATCGGAAATGACGACGAAGTCCGCCCTGTGACCGCTTCGCTCGCAGGCGCGATCAAGCGCCTGTTCGGCATCAGCGGAAAATACGCGCTCGAGACAACCTATTATCGCTGCGCGGGCGGGCATGTCATGCTCTGCGCGGTCGGCGCCAATCTCTCCTGCGGCAAGGCCGACATGAGCACCACGCTGCCGGGCGTCAACGAGTGGTGCCGAAGCAACCCGAATTCCAATTTCATTCCGATGGCGGTCACCGGACACGATACGGCCTATAGTTGGCACTGCGTCGGCGGCGTTGCAACGCCCGGCGAAAAGGTCGGCACGATCGATGCGCGGGGATTTCTTTCCGAGAACTGGAAGGAGCTCAAATAGGGGGCTTTCGCCAAACCGCTTTGTCTCACTCCGAGGGCGCAAGCGCCGGCACATGCACCGGGTCATGGGCGTCGATTGAGGAATCGGCGACCGGAACGTCGAGGAGTTCGTCGTCGCCCGTCGTGAACCTCCCATAACGCAAGGCGAGCGGCGGGAGGATGAACAGATTTAGGGCCGTCGAGGTGAACAGGCCGCCAAGAATTACCAGCGCCATTGGGCCCTCGATCTCGCGACCCGGCGTATTCATGCTGACCGCCAAGGGCAGAAGACCGAGGCCGGTGACGAGTGACGTCATGAGCACTGCGGCAAGGCGGTCGCCGGCGCCGCGCACGGCGGTCGCGGCGTTCCATGACTGGCCGTCCACCGTGACCAGATGCTCATAATGCGAGATCATCATCATAGAGTTGCGCAAAGTGATGCCGAACAGCGTCACAAAGCCGACAAGCGAGCCAAGCGACAGCACGCTGCCCGAAAAGAAAACCGCCACGACGCCCCCGACCAAGGCGAAGGGCAGGTTCGCCATGGTCACCAGGAGGTTCCGCCAGTTGCGCGTGACGACCGACAAAAGCAGCACGATGCCGACGCCGGCAAACACCGACTTCAGCGTGAGGTCGCGCTGCGCTTGCGCCTGTCCCTCGGCGGCGCCGGAATAGACGACATAGGTTTCGGGCGGGAGCTTGACTTTCGCCGCGATCTCGCGGCGCGCTTCCTGAACAAAGGAAGCCGGGTCCCGGCCCTGGACATCCAATGTCACGGCCTGCAGCCGACGGCCGCCTTGATGTTGGATTTCATAGAGGCCGGAGGATGCCTTGACGTCTGCGAGCTGGCTTAAGCGCACGTAAGTTCCGTCCGGCGCCCGGATAGGCAAATTGCGGATGTCGGCGATATTGCCTTCGTGTTGGGCGAGCCGGACGACGACATCGAAGACGCGATCGCCTTCATAGGTCTGCCCGACGATGTCGCCCTGGTAGGCCGTGCGTATGATGTCGAGAATGCCGGCGGGGTCGAACCCCCAGCGCTCAAGATCGCTCGGGCGAAGCTTGATCATGATTTGCGGTAGCCCGAGCGGCGATTGCATCTCGACGGAGGTGGCGCCGGGGATGCCGCGCAGCACTTGTGCGATACGCACCGCGGTGTTGTTGATGACGTCGAGATTGCTGCCGTAAACGTTGACCGCGACCGGCGTCGTATAGCCGGAAAAGGTCTCGTTGACCCGCTCCGTCAGGAAAGTATTGGCGGAGAAATTGACGCCGGGGAAATTCGTCAGGCTCTTGAGGATATCCGACTTCGCGGATTTGGCGGACTTGCTGGAGAATTCTTTGAGCTCCACCTCGAATTCGCTTTGGTGAAGACCATGGGTGTCGCCGGCCGCGGCGCGCTCGGCGCGTCCGACCCGCTGTGCGATGGTGCGGATGATGGGGAGCTTCTCCAATGCGGCGGTCACGCGCGCGCCCATCCGCAAGGATTCGAACGTGGCGGTTCCAGGCATGACCGTCATGTGTACGATAAAATGTCCTTCCTGAAGTTCGGGAAGGAAGGTCTCGCCAAAGAGCGGCAGAAGGGCGATGCCGCCCAAAGTGAATATGGCGGCCGCCGCGATCGCGAGGTGCGGCACTCGCACCACTCTGCGCAGCATTGTTTCGTAGGGGCGCCGCGTCCAGCCGATGACCGGCGGCACCCGTTCCTTGGTGTGCCCCGGCAAGAATAAGAGCGACATCGCCGGCGTCACGGTGATGGCAACCACCAGCGAGGCCAGAACCGCGAATATGTAGGTAAGGCCGAGCGGCGCGAACAATCGGCCGGCGACCCCCGACAACGTCACGACCGGAAGAAACACGAGAAGCACCGCGAAAGTCGCATAGACGACGGCGCTGCGCACCTCATAGGTGGCTTCCAGGACGACGCGCGCAGCAGGCCGCGGCTCGCCCCGTTGCCTGTTCTCGCGCAGCCGACGGGTGATGTTCTCGATGCCGATGACCGCGTCATCGACGACCTCGCCGAGCGCGATCGCCAAGCCGCCCAGAGTCATCGTGTTGAGCGTCACGCCATATTGCTGCAGCACGATGACAGCCGCGAGCAGGGAAATCGGGATTGCCGAGCAGCAGATCGCAGCGGCGCGAAGATCGAACAGGAAGAGAATCAGAACCGTGACGACCAGCGCGCCACCGACCAGCAGGGAGGAGCGAAGATTGTCCGTCGCCGCAACGATGAAGTTGGCGGGGCGGAACAGTCCGCCGTGCAGCGTCACGCCGTCCTGCTGCAACGTCGGCTGGAGGTCGGCGAGCGCCGCTTCGATGCCCTTTGTGACGTCGAGCGTGTTGGCGCCATATTGCTCGTCGATGTTCATCACGACGCCGGGTTCTCCCATGATGGCGGCGCCGCCAATGGCGGGCTCCGGCGCCTCGACGACATCGGCCACATCTCCCAATGTGACGCTGCCGCCAGCCTGGCGTGCGACGACTGTGCGGGCGATGTCGGCGGGTCCGATCGACTGGGCATCGGTTTGCAAGGTGATGCTCTGGTTCGGCGTGCTGACGAAGCCGGCGCCGCGCACTCCGGTCGCGCGCCGCGCCGCGGCGAGAACATCATCCATGCCAAGGCCGAAACGAATGAGCCGCTCGGGGTGAACGATGATCTGCGTCGCCTTCCGCTCCCCGCCGAAAATCTCGGCACCGGCCACGCCCGGCACCGAAAGAAGGCTCGGACGCACTGTCCAGGTCGCGATCGTGCGCAGTTGCATCAGCGACAGCTTCGACGACGTGAACCCGATCACCAGGACGGTCGCCGCCGAAGAGGTGAGCGGTGTCATTGAAGGCGGCTCGACGCCAGTCGGCAGCTGACTGGTGACCGCTGCCAGCCGTTCGGCGACCAATTGCCGGTCGCGATAGAGATCCGTGGTCGGATCAAAATAGACCTTGATGTCGGACAAGCCCTGGATCGAACTCGACGTTATCCGCTGCAGGTTGGGAACGCCGTTGATCGATGACTCGAGGGCCCGCGTCACGAGAGTTTCGACCTGTTCGGAGGCAAAACCGGGCGCCTCGGTCTGCACGTCGACTTGCGGCGGGGCAAATTCTGGAAAAGCGTCGTAGCTCGCGTTGCCGAGCACATAGATGCCGTAAGCCACGAGCAGGCAGGCAAGCACGACAATGATGGCACGAAAGCGCAGCGCGAAGCGGATGATGAAGGCCTGCAGTCCGGCGACGCGCATCATCGCTAATCCTCGACCGGAACCTGCGCGCGAAACTCCTCGGAAAGCAGCATCTGCGCGCCGTGCACGGCGACTTCGGCGTCAGGCGGCAAATCTGTGACGATGTATCCGTCGTCGCTCGCCGGGCGATTGGGGGCGATCTCGCGCCGGACGAAGGTCTTTGGGTCCGAGCGGATGTAGATCCAAGCCTGGCCTTCGAGCCAGACGACCGCCGAATTCGGCACAATCCATCCGCGTCCACTCGCTTTGACAGCCAAAGACACTTCGAGGTTCAGGCCGGGCAAGAGCCCGTCCTGCGCCGGCGCGATATAAAAATAAGCAATGCCCTGCAGCTTGGGGTCGGCGGCCGTCGCCAGCGAGAGGTAGGTGAGCCGTATCTTTGCGCTGTTATTCAGCGCGGCGTCCGCCGTCTCGGGAGGCGCGGCGGGGATGACGCCGGGCGGCAGAGTCACTTTGGCGAGGTACTCGCGCCGCTCGATCAAAGCGTTGATCAACGGCGCGTGATTGACCAGCGCCGTAGCGACCACGCCGCCCCAATTCTGTCGCATGGCCGCCGCCACGCCGGCCAGATGGGCTCGCGCGGCAGCAAGCGTCGCGGTGTCGCTCTCGAACGCACTCTCTGCGCTCTGCAGCTGCGCGGCCGAAATATTCTGCTGGTCGCCGTAGAGGAGCTTGGCTCGTTCGAGCGCCGCCTGCGAAATCGCGAGCTTGGCGTTCGCGCTCTTCGCCTGCGTCTCGGCGCCGAAATATTGGGCGTTGAGATCGGCCAGGGCCGCGGGGTCGAGAATCGTCGCAAAGCCGAGTACGGCGTTATCCGCGGGGGCGGGGGCCAGGCGGGCACATTCGATCCCGGCGTTTTGCACGTCGGCGGCACTCAAGGTGAGAATGGTGACGCCGTTCTTTATCGTCACGCGCGTCGGCGGATTGGCGACGGTCTCGGGGTCATCATTGTCGTCGGCTTTGGTCTGGCCGACGAAAGCATGGAAGATCGATCCGAGCCCGCCGACAAAGACAAGCAGCAGAAGGATCGCGAACGCGACCCGATGCCAAGGCGCAAATGTTGACCGCGGCGTCACGTCGAAGACTCCGGAGCCGGCCGCAAACTGGCTCGCGGATCGGGTAACATAACATCGGGCCCATATAAAGAACGTTGCAAGGCGTCCTCCAAGGAGCCGAGCGCCTCGCGCTGCCGCAAGAGAGCGTCGAAGCTGGACAGCGCGGTCGTGGCCGCTTCGAGTTGAGCCGTGACAAGGGTCGGGCGATCGGTCTGCCCGGCACGGAACGAGCTCTCGGTCTGGCGGGCACGGCGACGCTCGTCGCCGATCAGTTCGTCCGCACTCGCCAAATTTTGCGTCGACTTGCGATAGGCTGTCGCTGCCGCATCGATTGCGCCGATGATTTGCGCCTGAAGCGCGGTAAAGGCGGCCGCGGCCTCCTGGCGCTTGGCAAGAGCCTCGGCGATCGGCCCCTGATTTTGATTAAAAATCGGCAGCGTTGTGCCGAAATCGAGTTGATACTGATTGATTCCATATTGATAACTATAGCCCGGGCCCAAGCTCACATTCGGAAACTGGTTGGCGACGGCGACGCGCAGCGCCTCCTGCGTCGCATCATAAGCCGCGAGGCTCGCCTGCACGTCTGAACGCTCTGTCAGCGCCTCTCGCCGCCATGCTCCGCTGTCGAAGTTGCGTGCGATGGCCGGCGGGTGGTCGAAAGCATCCATCGCCAGGTTCACGCCATCGAGCGCGCGCGCCGGGATGCCGATCGCCGTGGCGAGCTGAACGCGCGCTTCGGCGGCGCCGAGTTCGAGATCGTGAAGCGCGAGCGTGATCTCGGCCCGGTTGATGCGCTCGCGCGAAAGATCGAGCGCGGAAGCCTCGCCGGCCGTGAGCCGATGTTCGAGCAGGCCGACCAGTTGATCCTCGAGGTCGAGCCGCTGCCGGGTGAGAGCCAGCCGTTGCTGGGCAGCCCAGAGGGCGAGCAGCGCGGCGCGCACCCGGCCGCGAACCTGCCAGCCTGCGGTTGCGACATCGAAGCGCGCGGCTTCGGCCAAAGACTGCGCCTGCGCCGTCATGGCCTCGCGTTTACCGAAAGTCTCGATCAGGAAATCGATCGCCGGACCAATGGTGAGCGGAGCGGCACCCGCGGGAATAGCACCGGCGACCAAGCCTTGGCCGACGATATTGGTAAAATTGAGCACCGGATTGGGACGTTCCCCGGCCGTGACGACAGCCGCTTGGGCGGCGGCCAGTTTGGCCTGCGCGAGCTCGAGATCGGGGTGATAATAGACCGCGGCGAGGGTCAGGGTTGTGAGGTCCCAGGTTGGCTCGGCCTCCGCCTCGGCGTCGGCACGCAGCGCCAGCGCGACGAATTGCTTGAGGCGCGGATCGGTCAGGCTGCGGCTTTCGAGGGCGCGTGCATTTGCCTCCGGCGAAATCGGCTCCGGCTGATAGCTCACGCAGCCACTGACAAGCGTGCCTGCAAAAGCGACAAAGAGAAGGGCGCGCGTACGCGGCATCCGGATCTCGGCTCTCCTCCTTTTGCCCGACCTATGTGCCCGACATATCGCGCCGCTGAAGCGGCGGGGACGGCGATAATAACTAAATGAAGTGATTGAGCAATCGCCAGCCCGGAAATCAACTATGCCGGGCCTGCCCCCAAGAATCTCAGGGCGTGTTGTCGTATAAGGGCCGAGATGAGCGCGAACGACGAAAGAAGCGCGCGTTCGGCAATCGCTCCCACGTCACGATTTGAGTTCTTGGTGCCCAGGGGCGGAATCGAACCACCGACACGCGGATTTTCAGTCCGCTGCTCTACCAACTGAGCTACCTGGGCAGGCCGCGCGGGGCGGGCGGGCTTTATAGAAAGCGCTGTTCGGCTTGTCCAGCGAGGCAGCACCCCCGTGCTTTTCTTGCCGAGCTCGATAGGCGCAGCTATAAGCGCCGCACTTCCTCGAAGGATTTACGAAAGCAGATGGCGGTAGAGCGCACCTTTTCCATTCTCAAACCCGACGCGACCCGCCGCAATCTCACCGGCGCGATCAACGCCATGATCGAGGCCGCGGGATTGCGGATCATCGCCCAAAAACGCCTGCGCATGACTCGCGCGCAAGCCGAGACCTTTTATGCGGTTCACAAGGAACGGCCATTTTTCCACGAACTTGTCGAGACGATGACCGCCGGGCCCGTGGTCGTTCAGGTACTCGAGGGCGAAGATGCAATCAGAAAATATCGCGATGTGCTCGGCGCGACCGATCCCGCCAAAGCCGCTGAAGGCACGGTGCGCAAGAAATTCGCCGTTTCGCTCGGCGAAAACTCGGCACATGGATCGGACGCGCCGCAGACCGCGGGCGTCGAGATCGCGCAATTCTTCTCCGGCAACGAGATCGTCGGCTAAACCGTCTCGGGACGGATGCGTGGCCCTATTCCGGCCGGACTTTCATGCTGCTCATCGCAAGCGTTTCGATGCCGGATTTCTTCCGGCTGCAATTTGAGCCATAGCGGAAAATGCGGAAAAGAAGAGAACGCTGCCTTATCTCTCTCCTCGGCGTCGCCGGGCTTTTCGTCGCTTCGGCCGCCGTCATCGACCAGGCCGCGGCCGACAAGATCAAACATTCGATCGCCGTCTTTTCCGGCCTCGACAAGATCACCGGCCGGATCATTTCCTTCGAAGTCGCGACCAATGAAACGGTGCAATTCGGCTCGCTGCAGATAACCGAGCGCGTCTGCTACACACGCCCGCCCACCGAGGCGCCGCAGACCGACACTTTCGTCGAGGTCGACGAGATCGACGCGAACAACAATACCAAGCGGATCTTCACCGGCTGGATGTTCGCCGCAAGTCCGGGCCTGCATGCGCTCGATCATCCTGTCTACGACATCTGGCTGACCGGCTGCAAAGGCGACGAGCAGGTCATCGCATCGCCGCCTGCAAGCGCCGTGGTGCAGACGCCGCCGGCTGAAGGCGCATCGCCGCAGCAGCCGGCAACCGCGCCGCAAGCAAATCCGAAACCGGCGAATGCGCAAGCACAAGGCTCGAAACCGCAGAATGGGCCGATCGAGGTTGGGCCTCCGCCGGGCTTCGTCCCCCCGGGCGAGCAGCCGGCGCCGTCGAGTCAGCAATTCATGCCGAACTCGCCCGCGCCGGACGATAACGGCGGGCTCTGACCGCGCCCGATGCGAGCCGGGCTTGCGAATGGCTCTCAGCCGGTCTGCTGGCCCTGTTTTGCCGGGCGGGCGAGGGCGGCAAGGACTTCCGCGCCCGCGACCTTTCGGTTCTTCGGCCAGACCCAAAAATCGGCCTTTTGCGCGACGGCTTCGGCGAGCATCTCGCGATACAGCTCTTTGGAGACTTCAATCGCTCCCAAGCTCTCGAGATGCGGCGTGACGAATTGGGTGTCGAGCAGACGGAAGCCGCCGGCCGCAAGCCGAGCGGCAAGATGGATGAGCGAAACCTTAGAGGCATCGGTCTCGCTATGGAACATACTCTCGCCGAAGAAGGCGGCGCCGAGGACGACGCCGTAGAGGCCGCCGACGAGCCTGCCGTCGCGCCATGCCTCCACCGTATGAACTTTGCCCTGTTCGAAGAGCTGGGCATAGAGGCGCTTGATGCGCTGATTGATCCAGGTCTTCTCGCGCCCGGTCCCGACGCTCGCGCAGGCCTCGATCACCGCCGCGAAATCGCAATCCACCCGAATCTCGAAACGGTCCGACCGGATCGCCTTCGCCAACTTCTTCGAAACGATCATGCCGTCGAGCGGGAAGACGCCGCGCGCTTCCGGATCGATCCAAAAAAGGTTCAGGTCTTCGGCGCTCTCCGCCATGGGAAAGAGGCCGATCGAATAGGCCCGAAGTAAAATGTCCGGGGTGATCTCAAAGTCGTCGCGCGGCCGAGTCATGCAACAAAGATGGGTTCTCGCCTATGCGTTCGTCAAGAATGCAGCCGAATATTCAGATTCGCTCGGTTGAAATCTTTCCCCATAAATTTGAGCGGCAAGCCATGGGCTTGGAGCGAAAAACTAGCCCGGCGCCTGCATTCCGCCGTTCGCCAGGAACTTCTCCAACCAGTGGATGTCATACAGGCCGTTCTGGATGTCGGGGTTGCGGATGAGCGCGCGGAACAGGGGTAGAGTCGTATCGATCCCGTCGATAATGAATTCATCCAGCGCACGGCGCAGCCGCAGCAGCGCTTCGTTGCGCGAGCGGCCGTGTACGATCAGCTTGCCGACCAGAGAATCATAATAGGGCGGGATCGCGTATCCGGCGTAGGCGGCGCTGTCGACGCGCACGCCGAGGCCGCCGGGCGGGTGATAATAGTCGATCCGCCCGGGCGAAGGATGAAATGTCACCGGATCCTCGGCGTTGATCCGGCATTCGATCGCGTGGCCGGAGAGGACGACGTCGGATTGGGTGATGCTCAAGGGCGAGCCCGCGGCGATCTTGATCTGCTCGTTCAGAAGATCAAAACCGGTGACCATTTCCGTGACCGGATGCTCGACCTGGATGCGCGTGTTCATCTCAATGAAATAAAACTGGCCGTCGTCATAGAGGAATTCGATCGTGCCGACGCTCTTGTATTTGAGCTCGCGCATCGCGGCGGCGCAAATCTCGCCGATCTGGCGGCGCTGCGAATTGTTGAGGGCGGGCGAGGGGCTTTCCTCGAAAAGCTTCTGATGGCGCCGCTGCAGCGAGCAATCGCGTTCGCCCAGATGGATGGCATGGCCTTGGCCGTCGCCGATGATCTGAATTTCGATATGGCGGGGGCTATCGAGAAATTTCTCGAGATAGACGCAATCGTCTCCGAATGCGGCCTTGGCCTCGCTGCGGGCGGTGGCCAGTGCCGCCGAGAGGTCCTTGGCGCTGCGGGCGACCTTCATGCCGCGACCGCCCCCGCCAGCCGCCGCTTTTATGAGCACCGGAAAGCCTATCTCCTCGGCGACGGCCAAGGCATCGGCAGGCGTGACCGGGCCGTCGGAACCCCGAACGCAGGGGATGTTGAGCCGTTTGGCGGTGCGCTTGGCTTCGATCTTGTCGCCCATGAGGCGGATATGTTCGGGAGTAGGGCCGATGAAGCCGATCTGATGTTCGGCAAGGATTTCCGCGAAGCGGGCGTTCTCCGCCAGAAATCCGTAGCCGGGATGCACGGCCTCGGCCCCGGTGATCTCGCAAGCCGAAAGCAAGGCGGGAATGTTGAGATAGGATTCGCGTGCCGGCGGCGGCCCTATGCAGACGGATTCGTCGGCAAGTTTGACATGCATCGCTTCGGAATCCGCGGTCGAATGAACGGCGACCGTCGCGATGCCCAATTCCTTGGCGGCACGCAGGATTCGCAAGGCGATTTCGCCGCGGTTGGCGATGAGAATCTTGTCAAACATGCTTATCCATCAGCGATCAACGCGAGCCGCGCCGCGCGTCGCGCGCTTGCGGCTCCGCATCGAATCAAGCCGTCTCACTCGATGACGACGAGCGGTTGATCGAATTCCACCGGTTGCGCATCTTCCACCAGAATCGCCGTGACAGTTCCGGCTCGCGGGGCGACGATGTCATTGAAGGTCTTCATGGCTTCGATCAGCAAGATCTTGTCGCCGGTTTTCACTTGCGAACCGATCGCCACAAAGGGCGGCGTGTCCGGCGCCGGCCGCAGATAGACCGTGCCGACCATGGGAGATTTCACCGCGCCCGGATGAGCCGCGGCAAGCGGCGTGGGCCAGGCGATGCTCGCCCCCACCGCGGCGGCCGGCGGCACCGGCGCGACGGACGCGCCGGCAGCCGGCGTGACCAACACCGCGCCTCCCTGGCGCGTGACCTTGATCTTCAGCTCGCCTTGCGTCACCTCGATCTCGCTGAGATCGAGGCGCGTCGCGATTTCCCCAAGCGTCTCCACCAGGTGCGGGTCGATCGTAACCGCCGCCGGCACCGCTTTTTTTTCCGTCATTCCGTCAACTTTCGGGCTCCCCGACGGCCGACAATAGAGCTTGAAGGGCAAGATCGTAAGAGGCGGCGCCGAATCCGAAGAATCACGCCTTGCGCGACGCAGGATATGCGCGAGACATGGCGGAATCGCTCACGCGCGTGAATATTCGACAGATGGACCTCGATGACGCGCGCGTTGGCGCCTTTGATCGCATCGGCAAGAGCAATCGATGTGTGGCTATAGGCTCCCGCGTTGAGAATGATCGGCTCGCCGGCGCGACCGGCATCCTGCACCCAGGTCACGAGATCGCCCTCGTGGTTGGTTTGGCGGAAATGCAAAGTCACGCCATGCGCTTTGCAGGTTGCGGCCAAACGCGCCTCGATCATGGCAAGGGTTGCATGCCCGTAGACCGCCGGTTCTCGCGTGCCGAGAAGATTGAGATTTGGTCCATTGAGAACGTGGATGGCCTTGATCATCAGATTATGGACCGGCGGCGGAGTCGTTGCGTTTCCTTAGCCGTCTTCATCCGGCAAAGAAAGCGCAGGATCGGCGGAAACGCCCAGTCTCGCTGCGGAATGCGCGGCTGGTCCGCCGCCGAGCTGCGAACAGGTCAGGAACAAACGACCTTTCCGCATTTCCTCACGTTGTCGAGCTTGGCTTTCAAGGCGTCGTAACCCACGGCACCGACCACGGTTTCGTCGCCGACCACATAAGAGGGCGTGCCGTTCAGCGCGAGATCGCGGCCAAGCCGATCCGATTCGTCGAGGCCCTCCTTGACGCTTGGCGCCTCCATATCCTTGCTGATCTTGTCCATGTCGGCGCCGAGAGCTTGCGCAACGGCAAGCGCCTGGGCCTTGCCGATCGGGCCGCGTGAACCGAGCAGCTTCTGATGAAATTCCCAGAACTTGTCGCCCTTGAACTGGTTGCGGACGGCGGCGGCGACCTCGGCCGCTTCGACGGAAGCGTCGGAAAGAATGGGATAGTCGCGCAGAATGAGACGCAGATCCGGCTCGTCCTTCATGAGCCGCGCCATATCGGGCAGCATCTTTTTGCAATAGCCGCAATTGTAATCGAAGAATTCGATGAGCGTGAGCTTGCCGTTTGGATTGCCGACGATTGCTTGATAGGGCGAGGTGTAGAGCGGACCCTGCATGTCGCTGACAAGCTTGTTGCGCGCGTCGGCCTCCGCGGCCTTCGCGCGCGTCTCGAGTGCGCTGATGGCGTCGCGCAAGACCTCCGGATTCTTCGTGAGATAGTCTTTGATGATCGCTTCGATCTCGCTTTTCTGCGACGCCGAGAATTCGTCGGCGGCAAGCGGCGTGCTGAAGGCGAGAGCCGTGAGGCCGACGGCGAGGCTTGCTAAGAGGGCGCTGATACGGGCCATCCTCTTTATCTCCTTGGTTTCGTGAATTCAGGCGACCCGATCGAACGCGATGGGGCCATCCTGGCGCTCGGGGGCTGCGCCCATCGCTCCTTATCGCCTAACTGGCGCTCGCTTTCAATTGCCGGTTTTGTCGGGTGAATTAGGGCGGCCGGCTCGCGACCGCCGCATGAAAAACCTCGCGTTCAGCATCCGTTCATGCGCCGAACCGCTAAATCCGGGCCAGATTCGAATCACGGCACCTGGGGCGATGCGGACAAAGCCGATTTTTTTCGATCCCACCGGCCGGCGCGCCTCGTGGATCTCCTGGATCATGCGGATCGGCACCGCCGCGGTGGCCGTCGTGTGCGTAATCTTTGTCGTGCTTTTGGTGGGCAATGACGCGCCGCTCGGCACCAATCTCGAAGGTTCCGCCGAAGCGCTCTTTCAGCCGCCGGCAACCGCGTCCGTCTCCCCGCACTTCCTGAGCAAGTCGGCCGCGCGGGTCGCCGCCGAATTGCGCGGGCAGGAACGCGACCTTTGGCGCTTCGCCCATATCAAGCCTGGAAGCGAGCTCCGGACGGACGATTCCACCGCCATCCCGCATGCCATCGCAGGTCGTTCGCTAAGCATCGGCTTCTACGCCAATTGGGACCAGAGCGCTTTCTCGGCGCTGAAGAAGGATCTGCCGCACCTCGATTGGGTCATTCCCACCTGGCTCAGTGTGCAGGGAAGCGATATCGGCATTCGCAACGACCTGGATTATCGCGGGTTAGCGGCCATCCGCGCGGCCGATTCCGCGAAGCCGATCTTTCCGTTGCTGCAGAATTCGGTCGAAGGAAAATGGGACGGGGCAGGGCTCGCCCGATGGCTTGCCGATCCCGCCAAACGCGCCGCGCGTCTCAAGCAAATCATCGAATTCCTCGAGTTCAATAAATTGCAGGGCCTGACGATCGACTTCGAAGTCGGTACCCGACAGCGCCCAGGCGGATCTCAAGACGTTCCTGCAGGAAATGCGAGCAGCGTTCAAGCCGCGCGGCTGGCTGATCCTTCTGGCCGTCCCCTTCGACGACGATTCGTGGGACTATGTCGCCTATTCGCACCTCGTCGATTTCATGATCCTCATGGCTTACGACGAGCACTGGGACACGGGGGCGCCCGGCAGCATCGCGAGTCAGGGCTGGTTCGAAAAACTGCTCGACCTTCGGATGAAGGATCTCGACCCGAACCATACGATCATCGCGCTCGGCAATTACGGCTATGACTGGACGCTCGGCAAGACGGGCGAAGACATGACTTTCCAGGATACCGCGCGGCTTGCCCGGACGCTCGACGCCGAGATCGATTTCGATCCGGACGCCGAGAACCCGCATTTCACTTACCGAGGCGCGGACGGCCTGCTGCACGACGTCTGGTTTCTCGATGCGGTCTCCGCGTTCAACGAGATTCACGCCTCCGACATCTACAAGCCGGCCGGCTATGCGCTGTGGCGCCTGGGTGCGGAAGACCCGTCGGTCTGGTCGGTCATGGGGCGGCCTTACGGTGCCGGCGCGCCGGACGCATTGAAGATGATCCCCTCGAGCCAGGAAGTCTATTTCCAGAACCAGGGCGAGATTCTTCATATCGCGGCCGAGCCATCGGCCGGCCAGCGCACAATCGAGCTCGATCCGGAGACCGGCGATGTCGTCGACGAGAATTATACGGTTCTGCCGACGTCCTTCGTCATTCAGAGGTTCGGGCTGCAACCAAAAAAGTTGGCGCTCACCTTCGACGACGGCCCTGATCCGACGTTCACGCCGCAGATTCTCGACATTCTGAAGCAGAAGAAGGTCCGCGCGACCTTCTTCATCGTCGGCGAGAACGCCGGTGCGAGCCCGGATATCGTTCAGCGCGAATACGACGAAGGCCATGACATCGGCAACCACACGTTCACGCATCCGAACGTCGTCGACTTGCCGGTCGGTATGGCGAAACTGGAGATCAACGCCACGCGGCGGCTGTTTGAAGCGATCACCGGCCATTCGATGCGGCTCTTCCGGGCGCCCTTCCTTGGGGATTCCGATCCGACCACGATCGACGAACTCGAACCGGTATCGGTCGCGCAAAAGATGGGATTCGTGACGGTCGGGCTTCGAATCGATCCCGATGATTGGCTGCGGCCGCCGGCGCAAACGATCGTCGACCGTATTCTCAAGCAAGTGGCGGACAAGAACCCGGACAATGCCGGCAGTGTCATTCTGCTGCATGACGCCGGCGGCGACCGATCGGAGACGGTGAAAGCCTTGCCGCAGTTGATCGATCAATTGCGCGCCAGGGGCTACGAACTCGTACCGGTCTCGGAGCTTGCCGGGCTCACGCGCGAGGAGGCCATGCCGACGTTGCCGCCCGCCATGTTCGCGTCGCTGGTCAATCGGTCGGTTTTCTTCACGCTCGGCTATTCAGGTCATCTGCTGCAGGCGATGTTCATCGGCGCGATCTGGCTCGGCTTTGCGCGCGTCATCTTTCTCTGTGGACTGGGCCTCCTGCATCGCTTGCAAGAGTGGCGCCGGCCGAAGCCGGTCATCGGCGGCCCCCATCCCGAGGTCAGCGTGATCATTCCCGCCCATAACGAAGCAAAGGTGATCGCAAAGTCGATCGAGCGGATTCTGGCGAGCGATTATCCGGACCTCGAAGTGATCGTCGTCGACGACGGGTCAACCGACAGAACCTCGGCCGTCGTAGCCGCTAGTTTTGGCAATATCCCCAACGTCAAGCTGATTACGACGCCGAACGCCGGCAAGGCCAATGCCATCAATCTGGGGCTCGCCGAGGCCAGGGGCAGCATCATCGTCGCGCTCGACGCCGACACGCTCTTCGAGGCGAATACGATATCGAATCTGGCGCGCTGGTTCGAGGATCCGGCAGTCGGTGCGGTTGCCGGCAATGCCAAGGTGGGCAACCGGATCAACACGGTAACCCGCTGGCAGGCGCTGGAATATGTCAGCGCCCAAAATCTCGAGCGCCGCGCGCTCGTCGCCTTGGGATGCATCACGGTCGTGCCCGGCGCCGTCGGCGCCTGGCGACGCGAGGCGCTGGAGCGCGTTGGCCGCTTTCCGCTCAACACGCTGGCTGAAGACCAGGATCTTACGATCGCTGTCCAGAAGGCGCGTTATCGCGTCGTCTTCGATAGCGAGGCTGTCGCCTGGACGGAAGCGCCAGACACGGTTCGAGGACTCGTGCGACAGCGTTTCAGATGGGCCTATGGGACGCTGCAATGCCTCTGGAAGCACCGTGACGTCACATTCCGGCTGCGCTACGGGGCGCTTGGAATGATCGCCCTGCCGCAAGTCTGGCTGTTCCAAGTCGTGCTCGCGGTCATCGCACCGGTCGTCGATTTCGCGCTGATCTGGCAGATCCTGCGGACCGGCCTCGACTATCTGCAGCACCAGGATCAATTCAATCCTGACAGTTTGGTTATCACGCTGATTTATTTTGCCGCGTTCATGGCGACCGACTTCGCCGCCGTCGCGCTCGCCTTCATCATCGAGCGAAACGAGAACTGGAGACTGATGCTCTGGCTCGGCCTGCAGCGCTTTTGCTACCGGCAGATCCTCTATTATGTGGTGATTAAATCAGCGGTCACGGCCTTGCTCGGGCCTTTCGTGGGATGGGGCAAGCTCGATCGCAAGGCGACCGTCTCGCTGCCGCCGCTTGCCGATGCCCAGGTTCGATTTGGCACGGCCGCAAACCGGGATTGATCGCGTGCGGGGGAAGCCGGCGCCGATCTTCGGATCTGAAGATGCGCAGCCGTTGGGCGGCGCTATTTTGCTCCGCCCGCGCAAGGATCGATGCTCGGGGGATGCCGCAGGCCGATGATCGTGCCGGTTGGCGTATAATCGAGGTCGCCGCGTAACCCGCTTGCACGCGCGACTTGGGTGCCCTCGAACATCCGCGCCAGCACGCCGTTCTTCTTCGACGCATAGTGAAGAACATCGGCGGCGGCGACGAAAAGCACGGCAATGACGGACATGGCGAGCGCCATGCTTTCAAAGCTCGTTGCACGCTCGTTCCGCAGGAAGCCGCGCAGATTCATGATTCTCCATCCTCCCGCCCAGTCCCTTCGAGGATGCGACGGCAGGGTTAAGAGAAGGTTGATGAATTTGCTAAAATGCGCGAACGAGGGGAACAATTGCCGTCAGACCACAACGAGCTCGGTGGCAAAGGCGGCGCGCTCCTGGATGAAGGCGAAGCGTGCCTCGGGCTTGTTGCCCATGAGGCGCTCGACCAATTCCGCCGTTTCCTCGTTGTCCTTGGCGAGAACCACGACGCGCAAAAGCGAGCGCCGCCGCGGGTCCATCGTCGTCTCCTTGAGCTGCGCCACCTGCATCTCGCCGAGACCTTTGAACCGGCTCACCTCGACTTTGGCCTTGCCGGTCAGGACAGTGCGCAGCAATTCATCCCGATGCGCGTCGTCGCGGGCGTAGACATGCGTAGCGCCCTGCGTCAACCGATAGAGCGGCGGCACCGCAAGATAGAGATGGCCGGCTTCGATGAGCTTCGGCATCTGCCGATAGAAGAAGGTGATCAGCAGCGAGGCGATATGCGCGCCATCGACGTCCGCGTCGGTCATGACGATGACCTTCTCGTAGCGCAGGTCGTCTTCCCGGTAATGCGCGCCGGTGCCGCAGCCGAGCGCCTGGATCAGATCGCCGAGCTGCTGATTGCCGGCGAGCTTGTCGGGCGTGGCGCTGGCGACGTTGAGGATCTTGCCGCGCAGAGGCAAAATGGCCTGGTTCGTCCGGTCGCGCGCCTGCTTGGCCGAACCGCCTGCTGAATCGCCCTCGACGATGAACAGTTCGGAGCCCTGCGCGCTCGTGTTCGAACAATCCGCGAGCTTACCCGGAAGCCGCAGTTTGCGGCCGGCATTCTTGCGCGCGACATCCTTTTCGGCCCGCCGTCGCAGCCGCTCTTCGGCCCGCTCGACCGTGAAATCGAGCAATTTGAGCGCCGCGGAAGGCGAGGCCGCGAGCCAGTGATCGAAGCCGTCGCGCAAGGTCGTCTCGACCACCCGCGCCGCCTCCTGGCTCATCAACCGGCTCTTGTTCTGACCCTGGAATTCCGGATCGCGAAGGAAGATCGAAATCAGGGCGGCGCAGGAGCAAATGGCGTCCTCGCTGGTCAGGACCGCGGCGCGCTTGGCCTGGCCGATGCGCTCGGCATGGTCCTTCAGACCGCGCAAAAGGGCGGTGCGCAGCCCTGCCTCATGCGTGCCGCCGTCGGCGGTGGGGATCGTGTTGCAATAGGAATGGACGAAGCCGTCGTCCTCCATGAGCCAGGCGATCGCCCATTCGAGCGAGCCATGCCCGCCCGGCTTCTCGATCCTGCCGGTAAAGCTCTGTTCGATGACGAGGGCTTTGCCCTCGATATCCTGGGCGAGATAGTCCTTAAGGCCGCCGGGAAAGTGGAAGGTGGCCTCGGGTGGAATTTCGCCAGCGGGATCGAGCAGTTTAGGGTCGCAATGCCAGCGTATCTCGACGCCGCCGAAGAGATAGGCTTTGGCGCGCGCCATGCGGAACAGCCGGGCCGGCTTGAACTTCGCGCCCTTGCCGAAAATCTGCTCATCCGGCTTGAATCGCACCTTGGTGCCGCGCCGGTTCGTGACGCGGCCGATCTCAGCAAGCTTGCTCTTTGGCGCGCCCCGCTCGAAGAGCTGACGATAGAGGATCTGGCCGCGCGCGACCTCGACTTCGAGCCGCTCGGAGAGCGCATTGACCACGGATACGCCGACGCCATGCAGGCCGCCCGATGTCTGGTACGCGCCGGAATCGAATTTTCCGCCGGCGTGCAGCATCGTCATGATTACTTCGAGCGCCGATTTCTTGGGAAACTTCGGATGCGGATCGATCGGAATGCCACGGCCGTTGTCGGTGACACTGAGAAAGCCGTTGGCCTCGAGGGTGACGTCGATGAACGTCGCGTGACCCGCGACCGCCTCATCCATCGAATTGTCGAGGACTTCGGCGAAGAGGTGATGCAGCGCCGGCTCGTCGGTACCGCCGATATACATGCCGGGGCGCCGGCGGACCGGCTCGAGCCCTTCGAGAACCTCGATCGAGGCGGCGGTATAACCGGCTTCCCCCGGCGTGCCGCCGCCGCGCGCGCCATTGGCTCGAGCGGCTACCTGTTTGCGCGCCGCATTGCCGAAAAGGTCGCCGTGATTGGCCATTCCAAGCTCGCGTTTTCGAATTCTGATTCGCCGCCCTCAGTTTAGCCTAAGGGCGTATCCAGCATATAGGGAGCTTCTTAACGGGGCGCCTGGCTGGTTCGGCGGTTAAGCCGCGCCGCGATTTAAAAGCCGGCGACGACGCCCGCGATGAAAGAAGAACTCCGCCGCGCTCTGCAGCGGCAGCGCGGCGGATCCGGGGCATGTGGGCGCGGCTTTCGCCTCACACGGAGTAATACATGTCGTATTCGACCGGGTGGGGGGTCATTTCGAAGCGCAGCACCTCGGCCATTTTGAGGTCGATATAGCTGTCGATGAAATCGTCGTCGAAGACTCCGCCGGCTTTGAGGAAGCTGCGGTCCTTGTCGAGATTGGTCAGCGCTTCGCGCAGCGAGCCGCAGACCGTCGGGATCTTCTTCAGTTCCTTCGGCGGCAGATCGTAAAGATCCTTGTCCATCGCCAGGCCCGGATCGATCTTGTTCATGATCCCGTCGAGCCCGGCCATCAGCATCGCTGCGAAGGCGAGATAGGGATTGGCGGCGGGATCGGGAAAACGCACCTCGACGCGCTTGGCCTTGGGGTTCGACGTATAAGGGATACGGCAGGAGGCGGAGCGGTTGCGCGCCGAATAGGCGAGCAGAACCGGCGCCTCGAAGCCCGGCACCAGGCGCTTATACGAATTGGTCGAGGGATTGGTGAAGGCGTTGAGCGTACGCGCATGCCTTATGATGCCGCCGATATAGAACAGGCATTCGTCCGAGAGATCCGAATATTTATTGCCGGCAAACAGCGGCTTGCCGCCCTTCCAGATCGACTGGTGCACATGCATGCCCGAGCCGTTGTCGCCATAGACGGGCTTGGGCATGAAGGTCGCCGTCTTGCCATAGCTCTGCGCCACCTGGTGGATGCAATATTTGTAGATCTGCAGATGATCCGCGATCCTGGTCAGCGGACCGAACTTGAGGCCGAGCTCGTGTTGGGCGGCGGCCACTTCGTGGTGGTGCTTTTCGGTTCCGGCGCCCATCGAGGCCATGGCGGCGAGCATCTCGCTGCGCATGTCCTGCGCCGAGTCCTGCGGCGGCACCGGGAAATAGCCGGCCTTGGTCCTGATCCTGTGGCCGAGATTGCCGCCCTCATAGGTCGTATCCGTATTCGACGGAAACTCGATCGAATCGACGACAAAGCCGGTGTTGTAGGGCTCAGTGGCAAAGCGCACGTCGTCGAACACGAAAAACTCCGCCTCCGGACCGAAATAGACCGCATCTCCCACCCCGGTCGAAGCCATATAGGCCTCGGCGCGCTTGGCAAGGCCGCGCGGGTCGCGGTTATAGGGCTCCCCCGTCAAGGGCTCGAGAACGTCGCAGACGATCGACAAGGTCGCCGCCGCAAAAAACGGATCCATCACCGCAGTCGTCGGATCCGGCATCAGACACATGTCCAATTCGTTGATCGCCTTCCAGCCGGCAATCGACGAGCCGTCGAACATCAGCCCCTCGGTAAACGTGTCGGCGCCGATGATCGCAACGTCGAACGTCACATGCTGCCACTTGCCGCGCGGGTCGGTGAACCGACAGTCGACAAATTTGACGTCCTTGTCCTTGATTGCCTTCAGCACTTCATCGGCAGTCTTCATGTCTCGCCCTCAACTCATATGAAAAACAAAAGATCCAGTCGGCTAGAAGTGAGAAGAACGAACTCAAATCGCATCCAACCCCTTCTCTCCCGTGCGGATGCGAACTGCACTCTCGACGTTCGACACAAAAATCTTGCCATCGCCTATTCGGCCGGTGAGCGCCGCCTTGCGGATGGCCTCGACCGCGAGATCGACGATCGTGTCGGCAAGCACAACTTCGACCTTCACCTTGGGAAGAAAATCGACGAAATACTCCGCCCCGCGATAAAGTTCGGTATGGCCTTTCTGCCGACCGAATCCTTTGGCCTCGGTCACCGTGATCCCTGATACGCCGGCCTCGTGCAGAGCTTCCTTTACATCGTCGAGCTTGAAAGGCTTGATGATGGCTTCGATCTTCTTCATTGGCGCCTTATCGTACAAATTTGCCAAATTTGCGCTGCGCGGGACAGGCGCGGCCTCCTTAGCATCAGTCAAGCTAAATCGCCACGCAAAAAGCGTAGATTCCGCCGGGCGACGGGCCGCGCTTGCAATTGGCGGCACTGCGGCGTGGAATTTGCTTCGCGACGTTTGGCGCGATTGCTGCCAAATGCCAAGGGCGCCGGCCGGGCGGCGCATCGAGCTCTCTGAACATTCTCAGCAAAACGGCACCGGCTTTGAGGAAAGCCGATGCCGGTTATCAATGCGACCAACTTGTTACGCGCGGCGAACGAAGCGCATGCGTGACGAAGAACTCGGCCACGTCGCAGGTCAGTCGACGTGTTCGAAGATTTCCTTGCGTGCGACGGCGGCCTTCTTGGCCACCTCGATGAGGGTTACCGCGACGCCGGAGCCGAGCAATTGCAGAGAGACTTCCTTGCCGTTGCCGAACCTGATCCCGTCGCGATAGGCGCCGTGCTCGAGCCGCGCGAAGACCACGTCTTCTTGGGGCTTTACGCCAAGCCGGCTCTGCAGATCGCTCGATATGTTCTCGAGCTTGAGACGGGTGTCATACTGAACGCAGACGGCGGTCGTGCAATCGCCCGGGGAGGCGAGCCCGATGCTTCCCGACGGGAAACGGGTCGTCACATATTTTTCCGACTCCCGCGCCGGCCTTGAGGCGTACATTTCCAGGGAATAGTCACACATGGCAGTCACTCCTGAGCTCTCGAAGGTTGATCCTTTTCCGAACTATGGGCTGCGCCCATGGCGCAGCGCTGAATTCGGAGTGAGCAGATCGGCGACTCCCTTAAGCAGGGGGTCATCGGGGACGGCGCAAGGAGCCGGCCGGTTCGATTCCTCAGGAGATCGGGGCGGCGTTGCGCCGCGCGAAGGAACCGAACATCGCTCGGCGGTCGCCGAACGTTCCCCAGAGCGAAACACCCAAAACAATCAGTTGTTTCAAGTGAATCGCTACTGTTTTGATATGGTAGCGCGGGAGTCGGGCGCGTCAAGCTCTTTGCAGATGCCGAGGTTTTTTTCTCTGCCCGTGGGCGCCCCGGCAACACTCAGATTGCCAAAAGGCAGCGCCCGGAACGCAAGGCATTCTAAAATTTGAAGCCGGGGCGCGCGCATCGCGCTGATGCAAAGCTCGCGCCTCGTTGGCATTATTCCTTTGTGACCGGCAAATCCTTCCTTGCGCCCCATTCGGCCCAAGATCCGTCATAAAGCGCGACATGCTTTTTGCCGGCGGTTGCGAGGGCCAGAAGGAGAATTGCGGCCGTCACGCCCGACCCGCAGGTTGTAATGATCGGCTTATCAAGATCGACGCCGGCCTTGGCGAAGGCCGCGGCGATCTCCTGGGGCGAGCGCATCTCGCCGTTCCGCGCAATCTCGCGCCAGGGGAGATTGAAGCTACCGGGAATATGTCCGCTGCGCACGCCGGGGCGCGGCTCCGGCGCTTCGCCGCGGAAGCGCGCGGCCGAGCGGGCATCGACGATCTGTGGCGAGCCTTCGGACATGGCGCGCTTCACCATATCGAGGCTGGCGACGCCGGAAGGATCGAAAGCGACTACGAAGTTTTCGGGGGGCCGCTTGACTTCGCCTCGTTCGGTTGCGCGGCCCGCGGCTTTCCATTTCGGCAGGCCGCCGGCGAGGATTTTCACGTCCTTGGCGCCATAGAGCCGCAGCGTCCACCAGACGCGCGCCCCGCCTTGCAAGCCGGCATTGTCATAGACGGCCAGCTTCATGGAGCTGCCGATGCCGAGATCGCGCATCGCCGTCGCGAAAGCCTCGGGCGAGGGCAGCATGTGCGGCAGATCGGTGGCGCGATCGGCGATCGCATCGATGTCGAAGAAGACGGCGCCGGGAATATGTCCGGCGAGATATTCGGTATGCGCATCGCGGCCCTCGTCCGGCACGAAGAACGTGCCGTCGATCACCACGAGATCGGGGTCGTGGAGGTGATCGGCCAGCCATTGCGTCGAAACGAAGAAAGGAGACGGGTTCATCGCGAGGCCTTGGGTCCGTCAGACGAAGTCCGGCGCAATCGAAACGGGACGGCCGAGCCAGGAAGGCACCGGCAGGTTCTTCGAGCGGAGGAATTCGGGATTGTAAAGCTTCGATTGGTAGCGGGCGCCGGAATCGGCGAGGATCGTCACGATCACATGCCCCGGCCCCAATATCTCGGCGAGCCGGATTGCGCCGACGACATTGATCCCCGATGAGCCGCCGAGCAGCAGGCCTTCATGTTCGGCAAGATCGAAGAGAATGGGCAAAGCCTCTTCGTCGGTGACCTGAAAGGCGAGGTCGATCGGCGCGCCTTCGAGATTGGCGGTGATCCGGCTCTGGCCAATGCCTTCGGTGATCGACGAACCCTCAGACTTCAATTCGCCGCGCGTGTAATAAGAATAGAGCGCGGCGCCCATGGGGTCGGCCAGCGCAATCTTCACCTGCGGATTTTTCGCCTTCAACGCCATGCCGACGCCGGCGAGCGTGCCGCCGGTCCCGACCGAACAGACGAAGCCATCGATTTTGCCCCCGGTCTCGGTCCAGATCTCCGGACCCGTGGTCTCGAAATGTCCCAGCCGATTGGCGATATTGTCGAATTGGTTGGCCCAGATGGCGCCCCGCGGATGTTCCTTCGCGAGCCGTTCGGCGAGCCGGCCTGACAGCCTCACATAATTGTTGGGATCGGAATAGCCGACGGCAGGAACTTCGATGAGTTCGGCGCCCTGGAGACGCAGCATGTCCTTCTTTTCCTGACTCTGCGTGTCCGGAATGACGATCACGGTCCGATATCCCAGTGCATTGGCGACGAGGGCGAGGCCGATGCCGGTGTTGCCCGCCGTGCCTTCGACAATGAGGCCGCCGGGCTTCAGTGCGCCGCGTGCGACCGCGTCGGCGACGATGGCCAGTGCGGCGCGGTCCTTGATGGAGCCGCCCGGGTTCATGAACTCCGCCTTGCCGTAGATGGCGCAGCCCGTCGCCTGCGAGGCTCGCCGCAACTTGATGAGTGGGGTCTTGCCTATGGCCTCGACGACGGTCTGCGGAGACGGCATGAATGGATTCCCGGCAAATTCGTCGGCTATATAGAGGCGGCCCATGCGACCTGTCGAGCCGCGCGGCCTGCAGCTTTGACCAAAGAGACCGCTATGTATCGCGCAACCCCCAAGGACGGCATCGCCTTGGTAACCGGCGCCAGTTCCGGCATCGGCCGCGCAATGGCGCTCCAACTGGTGCGCCGCGGCTATCGCGTCGCAGTTACGGCGCGACGTGCCGAAGAGCTGAAGCGCCTCGCCGCTGGGGCTCCGCAACAGATCTTCGCCTATCCTGGCGATGTGACGCATCGCGCCGAAATTGCGGCGATTGTCGCCGCCGTCGAGCGTGACTTGGGGCCGATCGCGCTCGCCTTTCTGAATGCCGGCGTATTTCTCAGCGCCGAGCGGCGGGGCTTCGATCCCGCCGTCATCGCCGAAACTCATGCCATCAACGTCGGCGGGACGGTGAACTGCCTAGCGCCGATCCTCGCGGCGATGCAGGCGAGGGGCCGCGGCCAGATCGCGCTCAATGCTTCGCTGGCCGCCTACAACGCGCTTCCTGCTTCGCTCGCCTATGGGTCTTCGAAAGCGGCTTTGGTCTATATGGCCGAGGCCTTGAAGCTCGACTATGAGGGCAGGGGGATCACAATCCAAATCGTCTCCCCCGGCTTCGTGCGGACGCCGATGACCGATCAGGAGACCGAGTTCAACATGCCCTTCATGATCGAGGCGGAAGACGCGGCGCGGCGGATCTGCGATGGATTCGAAAGAGCGGGATTCGAAATTGCCTTTCCCTGGCAGTTGGCGGCGCTGACGAAATTCGTCGGCGCTTTGCCTTACCCGCTGCGCTTCCGCATGGTCGCGTGGTCGTTGAGGAAGGCCAGGCGACGATAACCGCGATCGGCTGAGCAGATCGCAAATTTGGCCGCTCGGGCGCGGCCGATCGGGTATGCAATATGCAAGCTTCCCACAACGGCCTCCCCGCCTACCTCGTTCCTTTTGCGGCGTTCCTGTCGCCTGAGCCCTATGCGGTGCGGATCGTCTACAAATCTGTCGGCTATCTCGCGCGCATCGTCGGGGTAGTACTGCTGCTGTGGTCGCAGGAGCTTTACCGTCCGTGGCATCTTGCGCTGTTGAGCGGTGGCGAGCAGCTTGCCAGCGCAAGCGTCGGCATCGGCATTGGTTTTGTTGGCGCAGTGTTGGTCACGAGCGCGCGTAACTTCCTGGCCCTGGGCGCCTTGGCCGGGCTGGTCCGCGATGAACGAAGTCCGGTTGTGTATCTGCGTTCGTTCAAAAGCGATGCCCGGCTGCTGGACGATTGGCGGGAAGCTTTTTCTTTGTTCATGGGGCACGCCTCGGCTACCTATGAATGGTCGTTGGCGAAGGCGACGGCGGCAATCGGTCCGCTGGTTGCCATCGGCAAACCGGGCGAGAAACTGCCACCCAGCGGCGCGGCGCGCCTCTACGTCGACAATGATCACTGGCAAGACGTAGCCACGCGCCTCGTGGCCGTCGCCAAGCTCGTGGTTCTTCGCGTCGGCCGCACTCCCGGCTTTCTGTGGGAGCTCCGCCATGTCGTGGAGCAATGCGATCCGCGAAAGGTCGTGGTGTTCCTGCCGGCGCGAGACCGCGACTTGGCCTATGCCTATCTGCGCGAGCAGGCCGCCGACATGCTGCCTTCGCCCCTGCCGCTTCATCCCGGCGGCGCGCTGTTCCTCGCGTTCGGCCCACATTGGGAGCCGCGCCTCATCGGCGCGCCGGCCACCCGGTTCCGCGCCCTATGTCGTCGTCTCTTCCTCGCGCCGAGCACGGTGTTGCGGAATGCGCTGGTGCAGGTTGCCGAAGAGGATGGCAATTTTGTCAGGGCAAGGACGATCCGCCGTTCGCTCCCGCTGCTTTTCTTCTGCTGCCTCACCGCCAATTTGATCGCCTTCGATTACGTGACTTCCATCATGGCGAATTTTGACGACCGGCTGTCTGCGCTGCGGCAAATCGTCTGGATCATGCTCGACAGCAATTTTTATTTCACCTCATTCACGATCGCCTGCGTCGTCTTCGCCGTCCCCTCTGTGATGCTCTTTCAGCGCTTCGGCCCGCGGCTATGGATCGCGGCCATGATGCTGGTGACCGGATTATTGTGCGCCAGCTTGTATTTCAGCACTGATTTTCGGTTCTTGCTGCTGGTCAGGGTCCTGCTCGGGATGAGCTTGGCGGGATTGCTTCCGGCGATCCTGTCCTATGTCGCAGACTTGGTGACGCCCGCCTACCGCGCCCGGTCTGTCGCGGTGCTCGTTCTGGCGCTGACCGTCTATCCGCCGCTGCAGCTATTATTGGGCGAGGCGGGACTTGTCATGGCGCAACTGGTGCCCGCGCCACGAAGCATCTCGGCGCTCTTGTTTGGCCCGGTTGAAGCGGGTTACAGCGGCGCGGACGCGCTTCTGGACTGGCAGGGCATTTACATCCTGCTTGCAGTCAGCGCGACGGCGCTCGCCATCTGGGCGTTCTTTGTCATACGCGACGAATTTGCAGCCGTCGCGCCGCTCGGCGCGCCAAACGCGCGGCGGGCGCCGGCTGCCGGGTCCGACAAAATGCCGTCCTTGCCACCCCTCCTTGATGGATATGCGCCGGCGCTCTCGTTCGTCTGGTTCGGCTTGATCTTGCTCGCGGCGAGCCTTGCTACGGCAGTGTCGCAGGCCGTGTACGGCCTCACACTTCCGTTCGTCGGCCCGAGCGGTGCGAACGCCCCGATCTCGTTCTGGACATATGCGGCGCCTTATGCCGGCGGCGCGTTGGCGCTGATGCTGTGTGCCTGGCAGATCGATCGCTCGGGTGAGCGGCGGTGGCATGCTGCCGGTTCATTGCTGCTCGCAACCAGCGGGATTTGGATTGCCGCCTTGGGCACGGCGCCGGCGATCAAATATTTCGGGCTCCTTGTGACCAGTGCCGGCATGTACGCGGCTGCACTGGTCGTCTGGCTCCTGCTTGCCGACCGCCCTCCCGGCGCAGGACGCCCGATCCAAATCGCAATCTTCGTTTCTCTCGCCGCCTTCCTGCAGGAACTGCTCTGGATTTTCTACCCGTCGTTCCTTCACGCAGGCGCACTCGTCGGGAGTTCGGCGGGCCTTGTCGCCGTGGTCCTTGTCCTCACCGTCTGCCGGGCGCGCAAAGCCCAAGCGGCGTAGCGGAGCCGAAGGCCGCGAAGATGAGGACGGCGAGGCTTGGCTCCGTGAACAGGCGCCTTACAATGACGCGAATTCGGCTGCCGCCTTGGCTGAGGTCACAAATGACGAATGCGAAAATCGAAACCTATATAGCGACCGAAGTTCGAAATGAGATTCGGGAACGAAAGAGACGCACGGCCCTTGCTCAATCTGGTCAACCAAGAGCCTCCAAGATCAAGGAGCTGTACTGGACTGTGACTCGGTCTTTGGGGCTGGGATATTTGCATGATGGATCACGATTTTTGCTGGTTCCAAGTTCGGACGATGTTTCGATCGATGTGTTGAGACCGCCTCCTATTTCAGAGAAAACTCGGGATCTGCTCTGCGTGTCGGGAGCAGCCGCCTCGCTTATCCGTAAGTCTCCTGGCGCGCGGCTGCTCATCGACGCGACCGGTACACTCGGGTGGGAATTCACCGGGGGCATTCACCGCCTCGTCCGTCAGCTTGCAAGAGCGGCCATGGAAACTCATGCCGGATTTCCAGTCTTTATTCGCGACGGGCGCCTCTTCAGATTTATTTGCGGCAACCCGACTCCGGAGGAAGTCGAGCCCGCGGAAGGAGATAAATTCGTGATGGCGGATGCGAGTTGGGACTGGTATCCCGATTGTCAAAAGGCGACTGAACTCGTATCCCGGAGCGGCGGCTCCAATATTATAGTTCTGAATGACATTCTTCCGCTCACATATCCGGGCATCTTTGACCGGCTGCCTGCAAGCAATTTTGCCAATTGGATGGAAAAGGTGGTTCCAAATGTCGACGCCGTCGTGGCCATCTCCAGAACGGTCGCCAAAGAATTCCTGGATTACATCACCCGAAACACATCGGCTCGACGTGATTTGCAGGTCGGCTGGAATCATTTGGGCGCAGATTTTGAAGTTGAGCCCGGCGTATCCGTCTCCAAGCGGGTTGCTGATATTTGCGACGCCGCCACGCCATTCTTTCTGAGCGTAAGCACGCTGGAACCCAGAAAGGGTTTCCGCATCGCCATCGAGGCCATGGATCGGTTGTGGGCGGGCGGTGCCGATGTCCGTTATGTCATTCCCGGGCGCTACGGCTGGGGCACGGAGGCATTGGTCGAGCGCATTCGTTCGCACCCCGAATATAACCGCCGCCTGTTTTGGCTCGAGGGGGTGACCGCGGTGGACCTCCGAGAGCTTTATAAAAGCGCCCGCAGCCTCATTTTTGCTTCCGTCGCCGAAGGCTTTGGCCTACCGATCGTCGAGGCGGCATACCTCGGCTTACCCGCAATCGCGAGCGACATTTCCGTGTTCCGCGAGATCGGCGGCGATAACCTGAGCTATTTCGATGTCGCAGACAGCGAGGGTCTCGCCGCCCAACTTCGCGCCGCTCTCGCGCGCCCGAAGTCGGCAGACCGCCTGGCGGATTTCCTGACGTGGAATGAGGCAGCCGCCAATCTATTTAGTCTGATCGAGCACAATGCTTATCAGTTTGGAACCAGCAAGCCCGTGAAAGCCGAGGATATAAGCGCCCGAACTGATTTATCCGATGAACGTATATGAGCCGACATGTCGCCAAGTCGTCGGACAAGCCGGCAGGCGCGAAAACCAGGATCGCCCTCGGTCGTTGACCCTCAGAAACTGTCCCGGGCCCGGCAATCCGAACCTTCCAAAAGGCTTGCCGCATGAACGTCGAGGTGGTGGTCCCGACTAGGAACGGAGCGAAATGGCTTCGCCAATTCCTGGTGGCATATCGCGGGCTGGGAGTTGAGCCGCTCTATATTGTGGATACGCGAAGCGACGACGGAACCGAAGAGCTACTGCGCTCGGCGGGCGCACGCGTTGCGATGTTTCAGACCGGAGCGGATTTTATCGAAGGCAGCGCACTTGAATTTGCGTCCCAACGTGTCGAGCAGGATTGGATTCTTCGCATAGACGATGATGAATTTCCTTCTTCCGAGCTGATACGTTGGGCGGAGGACGAGGGGTGCAAAGCGGATGTAGAGTGCTGGGGCATCTCGAGATTGACCCTCTTCAATGGTCCAGCCGGCATCAAATACAGCCGGATCGAGACCCAATTCCATTCCCATCCGCACATCGTCGACGCTCAGTTTCGCCTATACCGACATAAGCGTGTCAAATATCTCCGAAAAATTCATCAAGCTGGATTCAGTTTTTCAATTGCCAGCCACGTGCCTCCAGGCGCATTTCTGATCCATTGCGATCTTCTTCTTAGAAACGCCGATGAACGATTGGAAAAGTTGCGCCGATATGAGGCTATTGAAGAGGGGTCGAGCTGGAAGTTCGCCTATCATTACCTCCCTGAGCTTTTCCCTAAGGTGGATCAGAGGCTGGCGCCGCTGAACACGACCGAATTCGATAGTTTGCTCAATGCGCTTCCTCGACCACAAATCTCGCCTGCCGCATTGACCCTGGAAGAACGGAAATTGATTTTCACCGCGACACGTGAGCACCGGCTTTTCATAAGGCGGCAGTGGCGCCCCTCAGACAGACAGGCGCAACTCCTGAACACCCCATTTGCGAACAAGACCCTGGCCGAATTCATATGCACCATTGCGAAGGCGGTCAGGTTCATTGAGCGCGCATTGCCTAAGCGGATGCAGAGATCTGGGTGGCTGCATGAGCTCGGCGACGATCTCTATAATGAGTCCGCATTTAGACTTGGCGAGGATCGCTTTTGATGGGACGCGCGGAGCGCGAACGATGCTGAGCGCTCTCAATTCAGCAAAGTGACCGTGCAATTTGAGCGCCGGCGTTGTTAAAGACCCCGCGGCTGGCCACGGCGCGTAGCGCCTCGCTCTTTCGGAGCCCTTTGTTGGGCTCCGAAAGAGCGATCCGCCGTGGCTTCCCTACCGATTTCCCCGTGGTAGGTTGCGGCATCCATGGCACGCCGCATCGCTTTTGACGCCGTGGCTTCCCTACCGATTTCCCCGTGGTAGGTTTGCGGACGCCAGACGCGCTGCATCGCAGCGTCGCCGTGGCTTCCCTACCGATTTCCCCGTGGTAGGTTGCGACTCTGATCTCGGCGCTGCGCGACTGCGGCCGTGGCTTCCCTACCGATTTCCCCGTGGTAGGTTTCACGCAGTTCGCGGCCGAGCGGTTCGCTGCGTCGCCGTGGCTTCCCTACCGATTTCCCCGTGGTAGGTTGACGCGCAAGCTGGCCGTGACGCCGATGACTGCCGTGGCTTCCCTACCGATTTCCCCGTGGTAGGTTCAGCGCAGCTGACGTGCACGTCGCGATTGCGACGCCGTGGCTTCCCTACCGATTTCCCCGTGGTAGGTTGCGTGCAGCTCGACGGGCAGCGCCATCGCCGCCGTGGCTTCCCTACCGATTTCCCCGTGGTAGGTTATCCGCCGATCAGCGTCATGGCGGCGAATCGGCCGTGGCTTCCCTACCGATTTCCCCGTGGTAGGTTGCGTCGTCGGCACTCAGCGCCGTGCCGTGGCTTCCCTACCGATTTCCCCGTGGTAGGTTCGACTGGCAGCCGCGCCGCTCGCCGTGGCTTCCCTACCGATTTCCCCGTGGTAGGTTAGGAGTGGCGCAAGGTCTTGGAATGGCTTCGATACCCGCCTGAAACATCGGGCGGGTATCAGAGCAAAACCAATTGTTGGGGCGCTTTCTTCTCACTGAACGTAGCCTCGCCGAGCATGAGCTTCATGCGCGCGTACTGCTTGTCGGTCACCTGCAGCGTACGCACGCTGCCGCGCGGCGGCAAGTTTTTCGTTACGCGCCGGTCGTGCTTGTCCGCGGCGTCGTCGCCGCGGCAGACGCGCGCGTAGACCGACCATTGCAGCATCATAAATCCGTCGTCCTTGAGAAAGTTGCGGAATTTCGTCGCCCAGCGCCGGTCGGCCTTGGTGCCGACGGGAAGATCGAAAAACACAAACATCCACACGAAACGCACCTCCTCGCTTTTCATGGCGCCCGCTCCAGCACCGGCAGTTCGAGCAGCGACGCCTTCTCGTGCTCCAGCGCGCGCACGAGGCTCGCCGCTGCCATCTCCGTTGCGACCAGCAACGACACCTCGCCGTCGCCGACCTTGGCGTCGACAAGCAGCGCGCCCGCCATGGCGCGGCGGTCGTCGAGCGAAAGCTCGCCGTTCTTGTCCGCGCCGTCGCCGCAGGTTTTGCGCGCCAGGAGATCGACGAAGGGACGGAACGGCTCGACGACATCGTCGGCGAGATTAAAGGCGTTGGCCGCGCCGTCGTGCTTGAGGCCGAACGCAGGCAGAAAGCCCGAGGCCACCAGCGCGCGGGCGACGCCGGCGCGCACCACGGCATAGCCGTAGTTCAAGAGCTTGTTGCGGCGGTCGCCGGCGTCGTCGCGGATGAAATCGTCGAACAGCCGCCCCCAGTAGAACCGCGCCGCGCGCGCTTCCACGTTGTCGGGATCGTCCGGCTCCACATGGCGGGCGATTTCCCGAAGCGTCGCCGCATCGCAATGGTTGAGCGCCGCCAGCGCCCCGGCCTGATTGGAAATTTTCGCGCGCACCAGCGCCTGCCACAGGCGCTTCTTGACGCCGTCCTTCGCCTCGATCTGGAGCTTCGCCACCGCGCCCTGCCGGTGGTGGCGGTGAAACGGTAAGGCAAGTCCGGACGGCGTGTGGCGCTCGTCGGTGAACACCAGCGCGACGCCCGCCTCCATGCAGGCCGTCATCAGCGCGCTGGTGAGCGACGCCTGCGGCGTGTCGATGACGATCCAGGCAATATCTTCCAGCGCGAGGCGGACCTCACCGGCGTCCTGCTTCACGCACACCTGATTGTCCGCCAGCGAGAGCCGCGCGGCTTGCGTCAGGTGCAGGCCTTTCCACGCCATGTCCGCACCTCACGCGATACTTCGAACTTGCGGCCGAGACGGTCGATGGTGAATTTTTTAAAGACGAATAGAGTCTTTGACGCCGATGCCTCTTCGGATCTCGTCAGTCGTTGCCTGCGGCGAAACAGTGATCTGCGCCAGTCGTTGCGGTCCATGCTTCGAAAGTACCCTTCAATGGCTTCGCCATCTGACTTTGACAATTTCAAGGTAACGACATCGAATAAAGCGACCAAAGAGAACTCAAAGTGTCGCTATCGATAGGCGCCCATTCCTCTTCGTCCTTACGCGCCTATCACCGCTCGATTTGGTGGCTCCTCCATCGTCGCGATCTGATGTGGATAGATCGGAACGACGTAGAACTCCCACTTTGCCTTTTTTGTTCTTCTTTCGAAACACATCCACCCGCGCCATGTCGCCGCGATCCACGGTGCCGCCACTCAGTTCCATCGCGACCTTCTTGTCGGTTGCGACACGTACCTTGCGGATGATGTCGCCCTTTGGAGAGCGCGGCAGGTCGTCTTTCGGTTTGCCTGCCGCGATCCATGCCGCAAGCGATTCCACCATTTCGTCGCGCAGTTTTTTCGGATCGGCGATATTGCCGTAGGGCGCGGGAACCGGAATTTTTTCCAGGTCTTTTTCCTTCAAGCCTTTGTCTGTAATTGCTTTTCGTTCATAGACAATTTTCTCGCCGTCGATTTCGCTCGCGTCTTATTGACCTGCTTGTATCGTCGCGTCATGTGCCTTGCCCCGCGCCCGCCTGCGTTCCGCGCGAGAGACAAACACGCCGCCGGTCCCGTTCTCGCCGTGCACCGCCCGCTCGACATCGATTCGAAAGCCGGGCCACGGCTGCTTGCAATGAAAAATATCGTCCGGCCGTCCTTCTTTCTCGCGCTGCTGCACTTCCTTTGTCATCTTTTGCAACAGGCTTTCGGTGGTCGCCGCCAGCACCAGCGCATCGACCGCATGGTGGCGGTCGTCCGGCACGCGCTCGCCATCCACCTTTTTCAGGCCCTCCAGTCCCCACGCGCGCCGCAGCTTCGAAGTGATCGCGCCGGGGCGGGTGAACACCCGGCGTTCGCCGTCCGGCGCCGGAAACATGCGCTTGAGTTCGTCGGCAAGAAGGCGCGTCGCCCATTGTGTGTCGGTTAGATTGCGCGCCTTGAAATTTTCCTGGACGGCCGCTGCATCCTTGAGCGTGTAGTTGCGCTTCTTGCGGCCCTTGATCTCCTTCAACGCCTCCACGCGCGCGATGTATTCCAGCCATTCTGCCTCGGTCTTTTCGGCATCGAACCATTCAAATGGCGTGCGCCCGCGTTTGTCCTGATTGGCCTTGGTCGTGCACAGTGTCTTGTTGATGTAGGAATCGTCACCGAACCGGCTCCACGGCAGGATATGATCCACCTGATAGCGGGTGTCGTTGGCGGCGACGCCCTTGGGCTCGATGGGGTCGCCGGAATAAATGCACTTGAAATTCTGTTCCTTGGCGAGTTCGTAGCGCAGCAGTTCGTCGTCGCGTACCGCGCGGCCTAAATGTTCCGCTGCTTCCCCGCGCCGCTTTTCCTTTTCGGCGGTGCGTTTTTCAATTCCATCCTGAATTTCCCGGCGTTCCTCGGCGCTCTTGCCGACATCGCGGGCAAGCTCGATATGAACCAGATCGATGGGGCCGTATGCGCGCGCCACCGTGCGGATTTGCTTGATCGCCTCACCGAACGCCTTACGCGTCACCGGGCTGCCAATTGCCGTGAGTTGAACGGAGGGTCTTGCGGTATGGTCGTAACCGACCCGCGCGCAAGCGTCCGAGTAGACCAGCCCCTCACGCAGTCCGGGGATAATGTTGCGGCAGGCAAGCGCGGAGATATGCGCCGCCTTGGTGAAATCCTTGAAGTCGCCCTTGGCCGCCGCGTCGAGCAGCCATTGCACGATCACGGCGTCGAGACCGATTTCTTCGAGGCCCTTGCGGATGCTAGTCGATGTCTTCCCGGAACGTCAGCACTTCCGCGATGCGGTCGAGCTTTTCCGGAGTCTTGATCAGCGATCGCCACGGCGCGTCGCCAAGCGCGTCTTTCAGCGTCTTGGTGCCATAGGCCGCGCCGCCCGTGCGCGCGGCGACATCGAGCTTGCTTTCCTTGTCCTTCGGGATGCCGGCGAAGCGCGCGTTGGGATCGAGATCGAGCGTCTCGCGCAACGAACCGAAAGTGATGGTCTTCTTGGTTTCGCCAAATCCTTTCGAGGCCAGCGCAATTTCTTCCTGCGTTAACGGTCGTTCAACGCGGCCGACTGAAATCCGCAAATGCGCCAGACGTTGAAGAAACCGAAACAACTCAAACGAAGGCGCGCGCCGCGCCGTGCGTAATTGATCCGGTTCGAATGGGCATTTGCCGACGAGTTTTTCGCTGTCCTGCAACGGGCGTTGGGTGAAAGCCGCCTCGGAGAAAGCATTTGCCAGTTCGTCCGTTGTCGCGGCGTTTCCCAAGCGCCGTTGTGCGGCAAAGAATCTTTCGCACTTCATCTTCAAGATCGGAACGTTTGGCTGTGTGAGAATAGTCCTTGTCTCGATTGCGTTTGCGGTCGACGAATTTTTCGTCCGTCGCCATCATTTGCCCGAATGTACGTCCCTTCAGCAGGTCCCGCGTGGCCTCCATCGCCTTTTTCATTTTCGAAGTTTCGTCGGCGGCGTTGGCCCCGGCCTCGCTCTTGGAATTCGACCGGAAGCCGCGATGTCGCGCGATGTGTCCGAGCACCACGGCAAGCTCGTCGTTCGACAGCACGCGATCGTATGCGACGGCGCGCAGCGTCCACGGTGTGATGGGCGGATGCGTGCCTTTCGGCGAAACGCGCCGCAGCGCCTCTTGCAACGCCTCGGGAGTGGAATCCGGAAGAATTGCGTTAGCCTGAAGCAGCTTGCGGACTTTGTTCATCCGTTGCCGCCGCCGCCGGATCACACGCCGGGCGCCCCGAGCGGCCCGCCGCTGCGCGCTTTTGGGTTCCCCGGTCTTGTCCACCAGCGGCGCATCGAAGCAGCGGACACCGGCGGCGACGATCTCGCCCTCGTTCTCGCCCACCTCGATTACAGCCCAACCGCACGAGGCGATGCCGAGGTCGATGCCGAGGATGCGCTTACGTTCCCCCATCGAGCTTCCCCAACGCCACTGTACACAACCGAAAGATGATTATTGACGAGATCGCACTTGGATTCAATAATGTTGGCGTTAGGGGAAATCGGTTGGAAAGCCACGGCAAAGTGGTTTACCACTGAAGGATGCCGGAATTGACCGGCCTTAGACCCTCCGGCGGCAACGTCGGAGGGGATTCCTTTTTTAGGGTACCGCGTCGGGCCGGACGGCGAACCTCGCGAGCGACCTCAGCCAAGCAGCGTCACCGCGCCCGTATCGAGTGCATAATAGCCGGCGGCGATTTTCAGCTTCCCGTCCTGGATCAATCCGGCGAGCAGCGGCGAGGCGGTGGCGAGCAGATGCGCCTGGATCTTGGCATTGGCCTTGATCGCCGTCTCGAGATCGCCGGCCGCCGCATCGACTGCCGGACGCAGCGGCGCATAAAGCTCGCTGATCTGGCCGGGCACAGCTTTGCCAGCCAAAGCGGCCTTCACGGCACCGCAATTGGCGTGGCCCAACACGAGAATAGCCTTGGTGCCGAGCACCACCGCGCCATATTCCAGACTTGCAATGATCTCGGAGGTCGCCACGTTGCCGGCAACGCGCGTGACAAAGAGATGGCCGATGCTCTGATCGAAGACCAGTTCGACCGGCACGCGTGAATCGGCGCAGGACAGGACCGCCGCGAAAGGCTCCTGTTTGTCAGCGGTCTGTTGTTTGAGGATTGCCAAATCTTCATCGAACGAAGTCAGGCGCTGCTCGACAAAGCGTCTGTTGCCGTCGAGCAAGGCTTGCACGGCGGCCTCGGGCGAGAGCGCGCTCTGCGCAGCGGCGCGGCGTTGACCAAGCGTTGTCGCGGCGATGACACCCGCGATTCCCGTCCACAGAAGACCGCGCCGGGAGAGGCCGCCGCCCGGTTGCGCCGGGTGGATGGCGCCGCCGCAGCAGTTGCAGCCGGACGAGGAGGAGGTCTCGAGTTGGTTGGTGGTGTTCACGTTCCGCCTCCTTGATCCCGGACAAGCGCGGACTGGCGTCGCCGACGGCCGTAGCAATGGCTCCCTGAGCAGGACTCGAACCTGCGACCGATCGATTAACAGTCGATTGCTCTACCAGCTGAGCTATCAGGGATCAGGGGTGGGGCGGATATAGCAAGCGCAGCTTGGCTTTGCAAAGGTCACGCGCGAGCCTTGCCGGCGGCACGAAGCATGTGTTGCGGTTCATGCGTGTCCTTTGCTATAGCGGCGACGCGCCGGACTTGCGGGCCCGGCTGCTTTGGCCTCGTGGCGGAGTGGCTACGCAGAGGACTGCAAATCCTTGCACCCCGGTTCGATTCCGGGCGAGGCCTCCATTGACCCGACAGTTTGGAGACATGGCGCAGCGCCGCCGAAAATCGTCGGCGTCTCGCCGAGGTAATGGCGAAGCATTCGAAGACGCCGCTCGAGCGATAAAGACGCGACCGGCCGAGGGGCTGATCTCATCTTCAAGTCGTGCAACCGGTGGCATACCTTTGGAACGCCGGCGAAGAGCCGGCCCGAACCGATCCAGTAGGTTACGGGCCTCGGGCGCGGAAAGGGCGGCGGAAAAAGCCGATCTGCGCGCCGGTTCTCGCATGGCGCACGACTTTGTGTCGCGCAACGTCATTGCCCGCCGCGGCGCGATAATCACGCCACCCAATTTCCTCGCGTCGATGAAAAATCGCTTGCGAATCAAAATTGAGAGCTGCCCTTGTCGGCAAAACCCAGGCGACCGCAACTCAGTCATCCACAGTTTCGCGTAAATTCCTCCTTTTGTGCGGATCGGCGGATGCTATCCTGCGACAGGAGAGTCAAACAATTCGTGCCTGCGGCGGGCCTGCGATGGAGTCGCGAGCTGATCGGATTGAGCGTTCTTCAGCGTTCTTGGGAGCTGGTCCGTTGGGCAGCAACGACCTTCAATCGGTGCAGGGCGACCTACGCGCCGACGTCGATACCAACGCCGAACAAACCGGAGCGACAAGCCTTGAGCTGGTCGAGATCGCCGGCCAGATCAAGTGGTTCGATGTCTCCAAGGGCTATGGTTTCATTGTTCCCGACAATGGAATGGGCGACGTTCTACTGCATGTAACGACGTTGCGCCGAGATGGATTCCAAACCGTGCATGAGGGTACGCGCATCGTCTGCGAGGCGGTCATGCGCAGCAAGGGTCTGCAGGTCTTCCGGGTGATTTCGATGGACGAGTCGACCGCCGTTCATCCGTCCCAATTGCAGCCGGCCCGCACCCATGTCCAGGTGGTGCCAAGCAGCGGCTTCGAAATCTGCATCGTCAAATGGTTCAACCGGGTGCGCGGGTTCGGCTTTCTGTCGCGCGGCGACGGCACCGAAGATATCTTCGTTCACATGGAAACTCTGCGGCGCTACGGAATTGCCGAATTGAAGCCGGGCGACGGCTTGCTCGTGCGTTTCGGCGACGGTCCCAAGGGCCTGATGGCGGCGGAAGTGCGCCCCCTCGAAGCGGCCTTGCCATCCTCGCATTGATCCGGCATGAGAGCGCGGCTCGATCGGGGCGTAGCAGGACGTCGGCGTGACGGATCACAAGGTTTCATCCAGAAGACAGCCCCGCGCGGGCTCGATTTCGCGCGCGAGCGGGCGAAACGGGCCCGATCTGCGGGGCGGCCGCGTATTTCTGCGTCTTTGCCTTCTCGGGCTCGCAGCGCTCCTGTCGCGCGCCGCGCCCGGGCTTGCGGAAGAGGGCAAGTTCGAACCGCTCACGATCGTTACCGCCAGCGGGCCGCATGATTTCTCGGTCGAGGTCATGCGCACCGAGCCCGAGCTCGAGAAGGGGCTGATGTTTCGCAAGTCGATGCCGGCGGACCGCGGCATGCTGTTTGATTTCCAGCGCGAGCAGTCGGTGATGATGTGGATGAAGAACACGCTCATACCGCTCGACATGATTTTCATGGCCAAGACGGGCAAAGTGGTCGGCATAATCCCGAACGCCAAGCCCATGTCGGAGCAGATCCTGAGCGTGCTCACCCCCACCGACGCGGTGCTCGAGCTGAATGGCGGAGCCGCCGCCAAAATCGGCCTCAAAGTCGGCGACATGGTCCGCGACCCGATCTTCAGTCCCTGAGCCCGGCCATTCGAGCCTTGTTAGGGCGGGGAGTGCATGCTAGCCAAAACCCCTGAGCGGGCAGGGAGTTTGGGTTTGCGGGGTATAGCGCAGCCTGGTAGCGCGGAAGTTTTGGGTACTTCAGGTCGCAGGTTCAAATCCTGCTGCCCCGACCATTCCGGTTCAGCCTTTGGAGGATTGCAGGATATGACGGCACGCATCTACCGTCCGAGCCGCAGCACCACGCAGTCGGGCGAGGCGCGCAGCAAGCTTTGGGTTCTGGAGTTCGCGCCGGAACTGGCGCCCGAGATCGATCCTTTGATGGGCTGGACCGGCTCGCGCGACATGCGGCGCGAGGTCAAGCTCAGTTTCGGCAGCAAGGAGGAGGCGGTCGCCTATGCCGAAAAGAATTGCATTCCCTATACGGTCGAGCCGCCGAATGAAACCAGACGGAAATTGATTTCCTATTCTGATAATTTCAAATCGACCCGGCTTGGCCAATGGACGCATTGATGCCCTAAGGAGGACTTGGGCAGGCGGTTGGCCGAAACGGCCCCGTAGCTCAGCTGGATAGAGCAGCCGCCTTCTAAGCGGCAGGTCGGAGGTTCGAGCCCTCCCGGGGTCGCCAGCAAAATCATCAAACAAATCGGGCGCGTGGGCGTGAACAAAGATCGACATAGAGGCGCGCCAGCGCCCCAAGCTCGGCGGCGCGACTGGAGGCGCATCCATCATTCGCCGCTGTTCTGGCTCGGCGCTTTGATGTTTTTAGCGGCCATAGCGATTTATGTTTTGTCCGATGACCTGACGTGGCGGCCGCGCATCGAGCACCGGTGACGCTCGGCCTTCGCGCGGTTCGATCCGCCGAAAAGCCAACTGAGTGGCGATCGGCGAGCAAGCCGGTTGGCTTCCCAAGCCCTGCGAACAATGGCACAAGTTTGCGCGCGGCAGAAGCGTCGCGGGGGAGAAACCGGCATGTTTGAAAAGATCTCACCTAACGCCATTCTCGTCTGGTTTTTGTGGGGCCTGTTCATGGGCATGGGCTGGACCGTCGGCAGCTTGATTATTGCCCGCCTGGTGGCCTTGTGAGGTCCAGAGTGCATTGGGGGTCAGGCGAGCGCGGGGCCTCTTCGTTAACATTGCCCGCGAAAAGATTTGATGGCGCCGGCAGTTTGGCGTCGTCAATCGACGCCGTGTGGCGCGCGCCATAAGACTGAGCGATTCCACGGATTTGCCCGCTCTTAAAGCCGGATCGGAAAGGCCGACGCCGCAATTTCGGCCGATTTTGAAGGCCCTGTTAGAGCTTCGTTCGCGGGAAAGGCCTATTGCGGCGGCAAAACCCTTAAAGTTTTAGCAAGCCGCGCCATGCAAGTTTTGGCGTTCATGGCGCGGCGCAAAGCTGCGAACGAAACGTCGGGGGAAATTGGTGACACGGCTAGCGTTTTGGTCGCGTTTCGTGACGATCGCGGCGCCATCCCGCGCCGCGCGCAGCCTCGCCGAGGCGAAGCTTCGGATTGCGCCCATCGCGGCGGCTTTGGCGCTCTGCGGTTGTGCGCAGCAGCCGCATCCGTCCGAATATTTTCCCACCTCCGTCTACGGTGCGGCCAGCCCGCAAGTCGTCGCCGACAACGAGCCTATCCCACACGGCGGCGGCACTTATCTCGTGGGCCGCCCCTATACGATCGCGGGGCAGACCTATTATCCCGGCGAAAGGCGCCACCAGGTCGAAGTCGGGCTTGCCTCGTGGTACGGCGACGCCTTCCATGGACGCCGCACGGCCAATGGCGAAATTTTCGACCGCAACTCGATCTCGGCCGCGCATCCAACCATGCCCTTGCCGAGCTATGCCCGGGTCACCAATCTGCGCAACCATTATTCGATGATCGTGCGCGTCAACGACCGCGGTCCTTTCGAGCCGGGCAGGATCATGGACGTGTCGCTGCGGGTGGCCGAAATGCTCGATTTCCGCAGGAACGGCACGACAGAGGTCAAGGTCGAATATATAGGACCGGCGGCCCTCGATGGCTCCGACGATCAGAAGTTGATGGCGACGCTTCGCTATGACGGCACGCCGGCCCGGTTCGGCGCGCCGACCATGGTCGCGGAAGACGGCTTGGTGCAAACCGCCTCGGCCGAAGCTCCCGACAGCGCGGCCCAGGACGATGCGGCCGATCCCGCCGCCGCGCTTTTGCCGCCGGCGCATGTCTTCGCCGGACGGATGCCTTTGCCGCCGGCGCGGCCGTTCGACCTCGATACAATTCCGGGGGCTGACGTGCCGATTGGCCAGACCGCGACCCGATAGGCGCCCGGTCCGCGCCGCGTCGGAAACCTGCGCCACGCAATTCGCTCTTAGCATGATCGCGGCATGATCCGTTGATTTCCTCGCGCCGGAGTCGCAATCTCGCGGGCGGTTGCGGAACCGGTATTACGGATTGGGCCAGCGTGGATTTATCGAGATCGTCTCGCCTCTCGCGGCTTGTCCCGAAAAGCCTCCAAACTCTTGCGACACGGGGTCAAGGGCAGAGCGCAAGCAAGGCCGGCCCACGCCTGTCGAACGCAGGCCCTGGGCTCGCGCTGCTGATTTTCTCGCTTCTTGCCGGACCTTGCGCGGCCGCTGAACAGGGCTTTCAGACGAGCGTACCGGACGCGATCCTCATCGATGCGGACACGCAGACGGTTCTCTTCGAAAAAAATGCCGACCAGCCGGCGACGCCCGCCTCGACGGTAAAGATCATGACCGCCGAGCTGGTCTTCCAAGCCATCAAGCAAGGAAAGCTGAAACTCGACGACACATTGCCGATCAGCCTGAATGCCTGGCGTGAGGGCGGCGCCCCGGCGCATGGCTCGACCATGTTTGCCGCCTTGAACAGCCGTATCAGGATCGAGGACCTGATCCGCGGGCTCGTCATTGTTTCGGGCAACGACGCGGCAATCGCGCTCGCCGAGGGTCTGGCGGGTTCGGAGGGTGCGTTTGCGACCCGCATGAACGAGCGGGCGCGCGAACTTGGGCTCACCCATCTGAACTTCACCAATTCCTGGGGCAACGCCAGTCCGGACCAGAGGGTCACGGCGCGCGACATGGCCTTGCTGGCCGCGCACGTCATCCATACTTATCCCGATCTCTATCATTATTTCGGCGAGAAGGACTTCACCTGGGACAAGATCAAACAGCCGAATCGCAATCCGCTTTTGAGCATGGATATCGGCGCCGATGGGCTCAAGACCGGCAATATCGATGCGAACGGCTACGGCATCGTCGCCTCGGCGGTTCAGAACGGTCAGCGCCTCATCCTGGCGCTCTATGGCGCAAAGACAGCCAAGGAACGCGAGCAAGAGGCTGTCCGAATCCTGCAATGGGGATTCCGCGCGTTCGAAGCGAAAACTCTGTTTTCCGCGGGCGAGACCGTGGGCTGGGCAAGGGTCTATGGCGGGAGCGACGGCTCGGTGGCGCTCGTCTCCGCCGGGCCGGTGAAACTCCTGGTCCCGCGCGACTCTGCCGAACGGCTCACCGGGCAGATCGTCTACACCGGGCCGCTCGTCGCCCCGGTTATCGCGGGAAAGGACGTTGCCCGGCTGAAGATCTTTCGCGGCGGCAATGAGGTGTTCGAAACGTCGTTGCTGACCGCGACCAATGTCGGAACCGGTTCGTTCTCGCGCCGCGCCATGGATGCGAGCCTGGAATGTGCCGAAGAGCTTTTCCGCAAATATGTCCTGAAAGAATGAGCGCCACGACCGCATCAGATCTTCCGCGCCGAGGATCCTTCATCACGCTGGAAGGCGGCGAGGGCGTAGGCAAATCGACCCAGGCGCTGCGGCTCGTCGAACGGCTCGGCCGAGCCGGCATCGAAGCGATCGCGACGCGGGAGCCGGGCGGTTCGCCGGGGGCCGAAATGCTGCGCGACCTGCTCCTCTCCGGCAAAATCAAGGATCTTGGCCCCAAGGCCGAGGCGATCCTGTTCGCGGCGGCGCGTATCGACCATATCGACCGCAAGATCGCGCCGGCGCTTGCCCTTGGCACATGGGTCGTCAGCGACCGTTTTGCGGATTCGACGCGCGCCTATCAGGGCGCGCTCGGCGGCCTTGACGCGGGATTTATGCTGGCGCTCGAGCGCGTCACTTTGGGCGAGATTCGTCCGGATCTTACGTTGATCCTCGATCTGCCGGCGAAGATCGGCCTCGCGCGCGCGGCCAAGAGGCGCGGCCCGGATATCGCATTGGATCGGTTCGAAGGCGAGGCCATCGCTTTCCACGAGGCGTTGCGCAACGCCTATCTGGCGATCGCCGTGGCCGAGCCGCAACGCTGCGTCGTCGTCGACGCTGCGCAGAGTGAAGACGAGGTTGCGCAAGCGATCTGGGATACGGTCTCCCATCGTTTGCTTGGCGCGTGGAGCAAGCAGCCGCATGGCGCCTAAAATGAACGACAGCGTGCCGGAGGCGGACCGGTTCGAAGATGCGCCGCACCCGCGCGAGACTTTCGAACTCGTCGGCCATGCCGAGGCCGAGAGCGCGCTGCTCGACGCCTTAAAGACGAACCGCCTGCCGCATGCTTTCATCATCGGCGGCGAGACAGGAATCGGCAAAGCGACGCTCGCCTGGCGGCTGGCGCGCTTTGTTCTCGCCAACCCCGATCCCGCCGCGGTCTATGCGGCGCGCGATCTTGCGGTCGAGCCAAATCATCCGGCGGCGCGCAAGATCAGGGCTCTCTCGCACGGCAATGTCTTTCTGCTGCGGCGGGAATGGCACGAGAAAACGAAACGCCATTTCACCGAGATCAGCGTCGAGGACGTACGCCAAGCCGCGCATATGTTCCAACACTGCGCCGGCGCGGAAGCCTATCGAATCTGCATTGTCGATAGCGCCGACGAATTGAGTCGGTCCGCCGGCAATGCGCTCCTCAAGCTGGTCGAAGAGCCGCCGCCGCGCTCGCTGTTCCTCATCGTCGCGCATCGGCCTGGCCTGGTTCCGCCGACCTTGCGCTCGCGCTGCCGCGCGTTGCTTTTGCGCCCGCTTTCGGTGGGCGAGATCCTCGCCGTAATCGACAAGCTCGGCCAACCCTGGACGCAGATTGACCCCGCCACGCGCAGCGCCGCTGCCGAGCGGGCGCAAGGTTCGGTATCCGCCGCGCTGCGCCTGCTGGCGGAGAATGGGCTCGAACGTGACAGGATCGTCCATCGATTGCTCGATAATCTGCCGGCCGTCGATTGGCGCGCCGTCCACGCGCTCGCCAATCAGGTGGCAGGACGCGACAACGAGGCGGACTTCGACCGGCTGATGACGTCGATCATCGGTTGGATCGACACTCGGCTGCACAGCGAAGCGGGACGCGGGGCAGGGCGCCTTGCACCCCTGGCGGAGGCGTGGGAAAAGGCCGCCGAAGCGGCGCGGGAAGCCGAGGTCATGAACCTCGACAAGCGGCCTCTCATCCTGTCCATTTTCGCCGATCTCGCGGCGGCCAGGGCCGCCTGACGGGCGCCGCTGTTGCCGCATGATCTTTTCGCAAATCCTGCTCCCGGTTTTGCGGATCATGCTCTAAGAGCTTGATCATGGACGGCCAACCAAAATTCTATGTCACGACCGCGATTCCCTACGCCAATGGCGCGCCGCATATCGGCCATGCCTATGAGCGGATCGTGACTGACGCGATCGCCCGCTTCAAGCGCCTCGACGGCTATGACGTGCTCTTCGTCACCGGGATGGACGAACATGGCCAGAAGATGCAGCAGACCGCCGCGCGCGAAGGCATTACGCCGCAGGAGCTCGCCGACCGCACCGCCGGCCAATTCGCCGCCATGGGGCGGACGCTCGAAGCGCCGACCGACGACATCGTGCGCACGACGGAACCCAGGCATCGTGCCGCCGCGCAGGAGATCTGGCGCCGCATGGCCGCGGCAGGCGACATCTATCTGTCGAAATATCCGGGCTGGTATTCGGTTCGCGACGAGGCGTTTTTCGACGAACAGGAACTCACCAAAGGTTTTGACGGCCGCTATCTGGCGCCGAGCGGCGCCCCGGTCGAATGGGTCGAAGAGGAGAGCTATTATTTCAAGCTTTCCGCCTATCGGGAGCGGCTTCTCGCCCATTACCATGCCCACCCCGAGTTCATCGTGCCCGAGGCCTATCGCAAGGAGATCATCGCTTTCGTCGAACGCGGCTTGACCGATCTCTCGATCAGCCGCTCGACCTTCAATTGGGGCATTCCGGTTCCGGGCGATCCAAAACATGTGATGTATGTCTGGGTCGATGCACTGACGAATTACATCACTGCGACCGGCTTTCCCGATGCAACGGCTCCACGCGCAAAATTCTGGCCGGCCGACGCACATGTCATCGGCAAGGACATAACCCGCTTTCATGCGATCTATTGGCCTGCATTTCTGATGTCGGCGGGCTTGGCTCTGCCCAAGCAGATCGTGGTGCACGGATTTTTGTTCAATCGCGGCGAGAAAATGTCGAAATCGGTCGGCAACGTCATCGATCCTTTCGCGCTCGTCGCCCATTATGGCGTCGATCCCTTGCGCTATTTCTTTTTGCGCGAAGTGCCGTTCGGACAGGACGGCAATTATTCGCACGAAGCAATCGTAACGCGCATCAATGCGGATCTCGCCAATGATCTCGGCAATCTGGCGCAGCGCTCGCTCTCGATGATCGCCAAGAATTGCGCGGGCAGGATGCCGGCGCCGGGAGAGTTGAGCGAGGCCGATCGGGCGATCCTCGCCGAGGCGGAAGCGCTGGCGGATAAGGCGCGGCTCGCCATGCAGAGTTTCGCGCTGCATGGGGCGCTGGCCGAGATTTGGCGCGTCGTCGGCAATGCCAACCGCTATTTCGCGAGCGAAGAGCCGTGGGCGAAGCGGAAAACCGATCCCCAACGCATGGCGACGATCCTCTACGTCACTGCGCAAGTCCTGCGGATGGTGGCGATTCTGGCGCAGCCCTTCATGCCTGGCGCAATGAGTAAGCTCCTCGACCTTTTGGCTGTGGCCCCGGATCGGCGCGATCTTGCCCACATGGGGCAGGGGGACGGCGCTGCTGGCCGGACGCTGCCGCCGCCCGCCCCGATCTTCCCGCGCTACGTCGAGGCGGAAGCAGCGGTTTGAGGATTTTATGCTGATCGATTCGCACTGCCATCTCGACTTTCCCGACTTCGCCGCCGATCGCGAAGCGGTGATCGCGCGGGCGCAGGCGGCAGGGCTCGAGCGGATGATCACGATCTCGACGCGGGTCAAAACGTTCCCGGCGATCCGCGCGCTCGCCGAGACCCATGAGGATGTCTATTGCACGGTCGGGACGCATCCGCATAACGCCGGCGAAGAGCAAGTCGCGGCGGCCGAGCTTGTCGAGCTCGCGCAGCATCCGAAATGCATCGGGATTGGCGAAGCCGGATTGGACTATCATTACGATTATGCGCCGCGCGATCTCGCCGCGCGGGTCTTCCGCACCCATATCGCCGCGGCGCGGCAAAGCGGCTTACCCATCGTCATCCACGCGCGCGACGCCGATGCCGATGTTGCCGCAATTCTCGAAGACGAGATGGGGAAGGGGGCCTTTAAGGCCGTGCTGCATTGTTTCACCTCCTCGCGCCGGCTGGCCGAGATCGGCCTCGCGCTTGGCTTCTACGTGTCCTTTTCCGGCGTGCTCACCTTCAAGAAATCGGACGAGCTGCGGGCGATTGCGCGCGACGTGCCGGACGATCGTCTGCTGGTCGAGACCGACGCGCCGTATCTCGCTCCCGTGCCCTATCGCGGCAAGCGCAACGAACCCGCTTTCGTCGCCGAGACCGCGAAAATTCTCGCCGAGGTCAAAGGTGTCTCGGCGGCGGCGCTCGCCGCGACGACGAGCGCCAATGTCTTGCGGCTTTTCGCCAAAATGCCGGCGCCAGGCGTGGCGGCCGCGCAATGAGTTTGACGGTGACGATTCTCGGTTGCGGCTCGTCGGGCGGCGTTCCGCGCGTTGGCCAGGGCTGGGGCTCCTGCGATCCCAAAAACCCCAAGAACTGGCGCCGGCGCTGCTCGATCCTTGTCGAACGCAGCGCGGGCGACGGCGGCAGCACTCAGGTCCTCGTCGACATGTCGCCGGATCTACGCAGCCAATTGCTCGATTGCAGCGTCAAACGGCTCGACGCAATTCTGCTCACCCATTCGCATGCCGATCATACGCATGGCATAGACGAGGTGCGCCCGCTCGTCCTCCTGGCCAGGAAACGTATCGATCTTTACATGGACGAGGCGACCGCGGCCGTGGTGCGAACCCATTTCGATTATATTTTCGAGACCCCGGAAGGCAGCCATTATCCGGAGCTGCTGACCGACAAACGTCTCGTTGCGGGCGAGACCTGCAGCATCGCCGGCCCCGGCGGCAGGATTGATTTCCTGCCGTTCCGGCTCGAACACGGCGAAATCGACGCGCTCGGCTTCCGCTTCGACAACATCGCCTATTCGCCCGATCTCAATGCCATTCCGCATGAGAGCCGCGCCTGTCTCGAGGGCCTCGACCTGTGGATCGTCGACGCTTTGCGCTATACCGCGCATCCGAGCCATTTTTCCTTGCCGGAAACGCTCGAATGGATCGCCAGATTTCGGCCCAAACACGCGATCCTGACCAATTTGCACACCGATCTCGATTTCGAGCAGCTGAAAAGCGAGCTGCCGGCGCATATTGAACCGGCGTATGACAATATGCGGGTCACGATAGCTCGCTGAAAAGCGACGCCGCCGCTGTCGATCCGGCGATCCGGGCGCAAAGCTCGGAAGGCGACGCGTCTCTGGCCTAGCAGGTGTAAGATCGCGTCTGCCTGTTCCATAATATTGATTATGCGAATCGTCCCTAGGGCAAGGCATTGATTTGGCGAAGCCTTTGGATCTGTTCCGGCCGCGCCGGAGGGCCGCGCGCGGGCCGAGCCACCGTTGGGCCATCGCGAGCTTGCGCAAAAGCGGTAGCCAAAGGGCTGGTATTTCTGCTATCAATGACGGACAGGCGGGACTTCGGCAATTCCTGGAAAATACCATTGCGAGAGGATCGACGCGGGCGCTTCCGGGCGGCCGCGTGAGCGCGCGTCTGGCATTGGGGCGACCGTTGCGGGCCCCGCCGTTGGAAGGGAACGGTGCGCGCCTGTTGAGTTGAATGAGATGCGAAATAGGTAGCACATGAGCAAAGGTAAGGAATTTCGAGGCCCGAAGAAGCGCGGCTTCGATGACGAGGGTCCTGCGGGCTATGAGCCGCCGCATCAGAACCGGCATCCCCGGCCCGCTTTCGGCGGCGGTTTTGGAGGTCCCGAGATGGCCCCACCCGTGTCTGGCACCCCGGTCGATGCCATCGTCAAATGGTTCAAGAGCGACAAAGGCTTCGGCTTTGTTGAACTGAGCAATGGAGCGGGCGACGCGTTCCTCCATATAGGCGCGCTTCAGGCCGCCGGCTTCGAGACCGTCCCGCCGGGCGCCAAGTTGAAAGTCTATGTCGGAACCGGCGCCAAGGGCACGCAGGTTACGCGGGTATTGGAAGTGGATACGGCCGGCGCCGCCGAGCGCGCGCCACCCCGCTTCAATGAGGCGCGCCCTCCCCGGCGCCATCCCGATCCTTCGACCGCGGTGGAAGTCAGTGGAACCGTCAAATGGTTCGACGACAACAAAGGCTTCGGCTTCGTCCAGTCGAACGACGGAGGCAAGGACGTCTTCGTCCATATTTCAATCCTCGGCCCTTCCGGCGTTCAGCATCTTGCTGAAGGCCAACCGGTGACGATGCGCGTGGTCGATACGCCAAAGGGTCGCGAAGCGCTTTCAATCGCCCTCGCCTGACGCGGCGCGCGGGCTTGGCAATCCGGCAAACGGCGCGAGGCGGCATCGCCCGCGCCGTTTCCTTTTGCGCCATTCGTGAGAATTTATGCCGAGCGCCCGGGTGAAGATTGCATGGAAAAGTCGCGCGACATCGCAAAACTCCTCGACATCATGGCGGCCTTGCGCGCGCCAGGCACGGGTTGTCCCTGGGACCTCGAACAGACATCTGCGACGATTGCGCCTTACACGATCGAAGAAGCTTACGAGGTCGCCGATGCCATCGCGCGTGGAGATCTCGCCGATCTCAAGGAAGAATTGGGCGATCTCCTGCTCCAAGTCGTTTTTCATGCGCGGCTCGCCGAAGAGACAGGCGCCTTTGATTTCGGCGATGTCGTGGAGGCGATTACCGACAAATTGATCCGCCGCCATCCGCATGTCTTCGGCGGAGAACGCGGTCTTTCTGCGCAAGAGGTGAAGGCGCTCTGGGCCAAGATCAAAGCCGAGGAGAAGGGCGGCCGGCATGATGGCGGCCTCCTCGGCGATGTCCCCGTCGCCCTCCCCGGCTTGACCCGCGCCGTGAAACTTCAGAGCAAGGCGGCGACGGTCGGGTTCGATTGGGACGATGCGAAGCTCGTCCTTGCCAAGATCCGGGAAGAGACTGATGAGATCGAAGCGGCGCTCGCCAGCGAGGATCGGACTGCCCTCGAGGATGAGATCGGCGATCTTTTGTTTGCGCTCGCCAATCTCGCCCGCCACGTCGGCGTCGATCCGGAAGCCGCGATACGCCGGACAAATCGGAAATTTGCGCGGCGCTTCGGCTATATCGAAGGAAAGATCGCAGGCCGCGGCGGCGGCCCTGCGAGCCTTGCCGAGATGGACGCGCTTTGGGACGAGGCCAAAGCGCTCGAGAAATAGCTTGGTCTTGCTGATCGCACACACGCGATTGCGACGCGGCCAAGCAATCCGGGTTAGAGCCCCAACAGATCCGGATTGCTTGATCGCCGAGCCCGTCATCGGGCCGGCGAAAAGTAGGACCCATTGGCTTCCCGCATTGTTCAGCGGCGTCGCCGACTTTTCGGCCAAGCCGGCGCGGCTTCGCCAAACCTTTCCCGCACCGTCTCGACCAGCGCCGGCGCGGCCCGCACGGTGAGACTGAGGCTGCCGTCGGGCGCATCGGCGCGGCTCAGAACTTCGGTATGCTCATAGAGCCAGTTGCGGCCGCGCCCGTCGTGCGCATCGAGCGTGAGATCGAGAATGATGCGCTCGGCCGCTAGGCGCGTTTCGAGCCCCGCGATGAGCTCGTCGATCCCCTGCCCCGTCAGCGCCGAAACGATGATCGGCCGTGTCTTTGCCGGCTGCCGCCGCGCCGCGTTGAGAACCGCCAGGACCTTCTCGGCATCGAGCAGATCGATCTTGTTCCAAATTTCGAGCACCCGGCCGGGCTGTTCGGCATCGATCCCGAGCTCCGCCAGAACCCGCTCCACGTCGGCGCGTTGCGCCTCGCTGTCCTGATGCGCGATGTCGCGCACATGCAAGATAATGTCGGCTTCGACGACTTCCTCCAGCGTCGCCTTGAACGCCGCCACCAGCATGGTCGGCAGATCGGAAATGAACCCGACCGTGTCGGAAAGGATGATCTCGCTGCCGCGCGGCAGGCTGAGGCCGCGCAGCGTAGGATCGAGCGTCGCAAACAGCATGTCTTCGGCGACGACTTGGGCCTTGGTCAGGCGGTTGAACAAGGTCGATTTGCCGGCGTTCGTATAGCCGACCAGCGCGACGATCGGATAAGGCACGCTGCGGCGTTTCTTGCGATGCAGGCCGCGCGTCTTTTTGACGTTCGCGAGATCGCGTTCGATGCGGGTGATCCGCTCCTGGATCAAACGCCGGTCGGTCTCGATCTGCGTCTCGCCCGGACCGCCGAGAAAGCCAAAGCCGCCACGCTGGCGTTCGAGATGGGTCCAGGAGCGCACCAGGCGCGACTTCTGATAGGTGAGATGGGCGAGTTCGACCTGCAACGCGCCTTCGCGCGTCCGCGCCCGCCGCCCGAAAATCTCGAGAATGAGCCCCGTCCGGTCGATCACTTTGGCAGCGAAGGCCTTTTCGAGGTTGCGCTGCTGCACCGGCGAAAGGGCGCAATCCATGATGATCAGATCGATCGCCTGGTCGCGCACCTGCGAAGCGATTTCTTCGACCTTGCCCTGGCCGAGAAAACTGGCTGGCCGGATTTGCCCCAGCGACACGATCTTGCCGCCGACGAGCTCGACGTCGATGGCCTCGGCGAGACCGCGTGCCTCTTCCATCCGCGCCTCAGGCGAGCGGCCATGGCGGACGCGGGCGGCGGCGTCGCGGCGCTTGCGTTCGGCGAGATAGGGACCGATGACAAGCGCCCGCGTTCTCTCACTGTCCCCGCGCGCCGCGCCTCGGTCCTTCAAATCAGCCTCGAACCCGCCCGTGTGATAGGCTCACGGTCCTGCCTGCGCCTCGTCGCCGGGTTCGAACATCTGAATTGGATGCCCCGGCATGATCGTCGAAATCGCATGTTTGTAGACGAGCTGGGAATGTCCGTCGCGGCGCAGGAGAACACAGAAATTGTCGAACCAGGTGACGACGCCCTGCAACTTTACGCCATTGACCAGAAAGATCGTGAGCGGGACCTTGTTCTTCCTGACAAAATTCAGAAAAGTGTCTTGCAGATTCTGAGTGCGTTCTGCCGCCATTTTCTTGTCCGTTCTTTTCTTGAGGTCGTGAGCGCGCCACATCGGCGGGTCGCAACCCGGATCGTTGACAGAAATGCCCAAGTTAGACCGGCCGGCAGCCTTGCTTCTGGAATGGCCGATCGGCGCCATTAGATCTTTGGTGCGGCCCGGCTGCAAGCGGGACTTTATCCCGAGATGAGGTTCCCAAATCTCAGGCCCGGCTCCGCGGTGCCGCCCCCCTTTAGAGCGTGGCCGGCGCGACGCTATGAAACCGCTCGCGCAGGCTTCGCGTGAGCGGACCCGGCCTGCCGTCGCCAATCGGCTCCCCATCGATGCAAACGACCGGCATAACCAGCGTGATCGCGCCGGTTATGAAGGCTTCGCGCGCGCTTTTTGCCTCGGCGAGGCTGAATTTTCGCTCCTCGAGCCGGAGGCCGTCGGCGGCGATAAGGTCGAGCAATGTGGTGCGCGTGACGCCGCGCAGGATCGCATGGTCGATGTGCCGGGTGACGATGACGCCGTCGTGATTGACGATCCAGGCGTTGGAGGCGGCGCCTTCCGTGACCATGCCGTCGGCATCGACTAGCCAGGCCTCATAGGCCCCCTTCTCCTTCGCTGCCTGCCGGGCAAGAACATTCGGCAAGAGCCCAATCGCCTTGATGTCCGGCCGTTTCCAGCGAAGATCCGGCATCGAGACGACAGCAACCCCCTTGGCCGCCAACGCCTCCCCCTTGGCCGGGTCAACGGCCCGGACGGTGATGACGAGGCTCGGACGAACGGGTTTGGCGGGGAAACAATGGTCGCGCGGCGCCACGCCGCGCGTCACCTGGAGATAAAGATAGCCGTCGCCGATCTTGTTGCGGGCAATGGTCTGCCGCATGACCAGCGCGAGCGCGCGGGGCTCCAAGGGCGCGGCAATGTTGAGTTCCTTCAGCGAGCGCGCCAGCCGCTCCATATGGCGGGCTTCGTCAATCAGCGCGCCGCCTCTGATCTCGCAGACTTCATAGACGCCGTCGCCGAGCTGATAGCCGCGATCCTCGATATTCACCGCCGCCCATAGCTGCGGCAGATAGCGGCCATTCACATAAGCGATCCGACCCACGCAGCAAGCTCCGTTGGAGCACGATCCCGGCGGAGATGGACCATGCGTCAAGTAAGAGGTTCAGTCGATCCCGAGCGATTTCAACTTGCGATGCAGCGCCGAGCGTTCCATTCCGATGAATTCGGCGGTTCGCGAAATATTGCCGCCGAAGCGGTTGATCTGGGCGACCAGATATTCGCGTTCAAAGACTTCCCTCGCGTCCCGCAAGGGCAAGCTCATCAGTTTCTCGCCGCCGGCGCCGTTCGGCGTCGAGGGCACCAACGCGCCAATCTCCGAAGGCAGCATGTCGGAAGTGAGCTCGGCTTCGGGATCGCCGGAGGCGAGGATCATGAGGCGTTCGACATTATTGCGTAATTGCCTGATGTTGCCGGGCCAATCATGCGATTGCAGCACGGCCATCGCTTCGGCGGCGATCTTCCGGCGCGGCAAACCGGTCGTCGTCGAGATCTGTTCCATGAAGAAATCGATGAGATCGGGAATATCTTCGCGGTGCTCGGAGAGCGACGGCACCCGGATCGGCACCACCGAGAGCCGATGGAAGAGATCCTCTCTGACAACATTCTCGTTGATCAGGCGCGGAAGATCGCGGGAACTCGATGAGAAAATCCGCACATCGACATGAACGCGCATCGTGCCGTTGACCCGCTGGAAATTCTGATCCACCAGGACGCGCAGGATCTTGCCCTGGGTTTCCTTCGGCATGTCGGCGATCTCGTCGAAATAGAGCGTGCCGCCATGTGCCTCTTCGAGCGCGCCGACCTTGCGGCTGCGTCCATCTTTGCCCTCGACGCCGAAAAGCTCGATCTCCATCATCTCCGGAGTGATCGTCGCCGAGTTGATGACGACGAAGGGCCCGGACGCGCGGCTCGACGCCTCATGGATGCAGCGCGCCACGAGTTCCTTGCCGACCCCCGGCGCGCCGGTGATGAGAATCCGCGAGTTGGCCGGCGCGACACGCTCGATGACCTGATGCAGCTGATTGATGGCGCTCGATTTGCCGATGATGCAATTGCCCGCCCCGGCGCGCGCCCGCAGTTCGCTGACCTCGCGTTTGAGACGTGAGGCTTCCAGCGCCCGCTCGGCGACGAGGACCAGGCGATCGGCCTTGAACGGCTTTTCGATGAAGTCATAAGCGCCCATCTTGATTGCCGAGACGGCCGTCTCGATGTTGCCGTGGCCGGAGATCATGACCACCGGCAGGCTCGGATGGGCGCTCTTGACGACCTGAAGAAGCTGCAATCCGTCGAGGTGCGAGCCTTGCAGCCAGATATCGAGAAAAGCCAGATGCGGCCGCCGCGCCTCGATGGCGGCGAGCGCTTCATCGGCGTTCTTGGCGGTCCGGGTGCCGTGACCCTCGTCGGACAATATGCCCGAAACGATATCGCGGATGTCGGCCTCGTCATCGACGATCAAGATGTCGCTTGGCATTTATGGTTCACGCTCTTTCGCTAGGCGCTCTCGCTGGCCGGAGCCGATAGCTCCTCGTCGGGAATATCGACCGCGCGCTGCGCATTCTCGCCTTGGGGGAAATAAAGCCGCACGCAGGCGCCCTGCCCGCTCGGCGAATCGAGGAGTTCGAGGCCGCCGCCATGGTCCTCGAGGATCTTGGCGACGATGGCGAGGCCGAGGCCGGTGCCCTCGGCGCGCGTGGTCATGTAGGGCTCGAGCAAGCGATGCCGATTTTCGCTCGGGAATCCTTTACCGTTGTCGGTGACGAAGATCTCGACGAGCCCGTCCCGCGTCACCTCGAGCGAGACCCTGATCTTGCCCTGCACCGGCTCGGAAGCCTGCGCGGCGGCGATGCCTTCCGTCGCGTTCTTGACGATGTTGGTGACGGCTTGCGACAGAAGCCGGCGGTCGAAATTCGCCATGACCGAAGTCTCCGGCAGGCGGTCTTCGAACTCGATGTCCGGATGGCCGACCCGCATGAGGAAGATGACGCGGCGCACGCAATCGGTCAGGTCGTCGTGCGTGAGCCTCGCTCTCGGCATCCGCGCGAAAGCGGAGAATTCGTCGACCATCCGCTTTATGTCGTCGACTTGCCGAACGATCGTGTCGATGCATTGATCGAAGACCTCACGGTCGTCGGCGATCAGGCGGCCATATTTGCGCTTCAGCCGCTCGGCCGACAACTGGATCGGCGTCAGCGGATTCTTGATTTCATGCGCGATGCGGCGGGCAACGTCGGCCCAGGCCGCGGTCCTCTGCGCCGCCACGAGATCGGTGATGTCGTCGAGCGTCACGACGTAACTCTTCTCGGCCCGTTCTCCCGGCTCGGTGGTCACAAACATGTTGAAGATGCGGTCGCGCCCTCCCCGGTTCACCGCGATTTGGCCGCGCACCAGGCGGGCGTTGTTGGAGCGGGCTTCGGCAAGAATCGGCGCCACTTCAGGCAGAACCGCCTCGATCAACTGCCCGACCGCGCTCGCTTGATCGCCGTGCGGTATCAGCCGTCCCGCCGAGGGATTGACGACGGTGATCTGGCCCTTCGGACCGACGCCGATGACTGCGACCGGGACGCCGGAGAGAACCGCTTCGGTGAACAGGCGGCGCTCGTCGATGAGGTTGCTGGCTGCAATCAGCCGGCTTTGCTGCAAGCGCAGTTCCGAGGTCATCTTGTTGAAGGTTTCGCCAAGATGGGCGAGGTCGCCTTCCGAGCGATTGACCGCGACCCGCACTTGCAGATTGCCGGAACCTACTTCGTCGGCTGCGGTGATGAGCCGCCGGATCGGCGCGACCAGTCCGTTGGCGAAGGAGAGTCCGACCCACGTCGCCGAAAGCAGCATGATCAGGGCGACCAGGACGTACATGGTCGCAAAGGCGATCTGAATGTTCTGCCGGTGGCTATCGAAGGCATCGAAGAGCGCGACGAAGCGGGACGCCTGGTGGGGAAACTCGACGCTGAACGGTTCAATTGGCCGGGCAACGTATAAAAACATGTTGTCGAAGGCATTGAGCTTGCGCAAGGCGGCGAAGGTGCGGCCTTCCTCGAGGATCATACACAGCGGCTCGCCGCGTCGGGCATCCTGAAAATCGTTCGGTTCGGGGCGAACCACAATCGTCCCGATCTTCGCGCCGGTATCGACGGTTTCCTCGATCGCGCCGTCCGAATGCAACATCGCCGCCGCGGTGAAGCTCAGCGCCTTCACGCGCGAGGTGAAGAATTCGTGGAACAATTGCCGGTCCGTGGTGAACAAGGCTTGGCCGCGATCGAGATCGGAAGCGGTCAGTTGCGCCTCTTGCAGGAGCGTGCGGCATTGGTCTTCGCGGAACATGCGCGCGGCATCGACGGTATGCAGCAGATAGGTGCGCACATCCCGCAGGAAGACGGGATTGAGACTGCGCTCCAGGATCGCCGAACCGACAAGCGCCATGAGAATCGCCGGGACGATAGCGATGACCGAGAATAGGCCGACGATCCTTAGATGCAGCCGCGCACCTGCGAGCTGCGCGCGTCGGGCGGCAATGAGGCTCCAACCTTCGGCGACGACAAAGCCGATAAGCAGCAAGATGCAGAGCACGTTGACGAGGAACAGGCTGAGCACGACCACGTCCGTCGGCGCGATCGGCGTATAGCCGGCGAAGATCAGAAAACTGGTCATCGCCGCGGCGATGGCAAGAACGACCGCGGCGAGACCAAGCTTGGTCAAGAGCCGTGGACCCTTGCGCGCGGCGGTCGGATTCTGAGCTGTTTCCGTTTCGCTCATCCGGCTCGGCACCTAGAATCTGATGGAGCGCGTCAGTCAGTGGTCGCGGGCGAATGTCTTTTGGTTCATTGGCCTTGGCGAGCACACCCAGGCGCCAGTATTTAAGCGCCGCCCTTCAAGGCCTCGCGAGCGTTGCGCGAAAACAACGGTGTTGCAGAATTGCGACATTTCCGGGGCGGATTACCGCGGCAGGCGCATAAGCCGGATATCGAGATCCTTGACCTTCTTGCGCAATGTATTGCGGTTAAGGCCGAGCAGCTCGGCGGCTTTGATTTGATTGCCGCGCGTGGCGGCAAGCACCGCCGAAATCAGCGGATATTCCAGCTCGCGCAAGACGCGATGATAGATACCGGGCGGGGGAAGGCTCTCTCCATAAGCCCGGAACAATTCGGAGAGATGGCGTTCGACAGCGAGCGCGAGGGTCTCAGCCCGCTCGGGGTCCTTGCCGCGATCCTCGGCTTGCGGCCTTTGCGCATAGGTCGAGAAGAACTGCGAGGAATCGGCCGAAAGCTCGGTGTCCACCAGGGGCTCGGCGATGGTTTCCTGCGGATAGAGCGCCGCCAGGCGACGGACGAGATTTTCGAGCTCGCGGATATTGCCGGGCCACCGGTGGCGCTTCAATCGCTCGAGCGCCGCCGGCTCGATGTGTTTCAGCGGCAAACCCTCCGCCGCGGCGAGCGCAAAGAAATGATGGACGAGGTCGGGAATGTCCTCGGCGCGTTCGCGCAGCGGCGGCAGCCGCAGCGGAACGACGTTCAAGCGGAAGAAGAGGTCCTCGCGGAACAGCCCCTGATGGATCAGATTGCGCAGGTCTTTGTTGCTCGCCGCAATGATCCTGACGTTGGTCTTGAGCGGGGTGCGTCCGCCGACCGTGGTATATTCGCCCTCCTGCAGCACGCGCAGCAGCCGGGTTTGGGCTTCCATCGGCATGTCGCCGATCTCGTCCAGGAAAAGAGTGCCGCCTTCGGCCTGCTCGAAACGCCCGGCCGACCTTTGATTGGCGCCCGTGAACGCGCCCTTCTCATGCCCGAACAATTCGCTCTCGATGAGGTCGCGCGGGATCGCCGCCATGTTGATCGCGACGAAGGGACCATTTTTGCGCTTGCCGTAATCGTGAAGCGCGCGGGCGACGAGCTCCTTGCCGGTGCCCGACTCGCCGGTGATCATCACGGTGAGATCGGTCTGCATGAGACGGGCGAGCACCCGATAGATTTCCTGCATGGCAGCCGAGCGGCCGACGAGCGGCATGCCTTCGAGATCCGCCGGCGCAGACGGCTTGGCGCGGCCCTTGGGCTCGCTCATCGCGCGCCCGACGATGGCGACAAGCTCGCGCAGATCGAAAGGCTTCGGCAGATAGTCGTAAGCGCCGCGCTCGGAGGCTTTGATCGCGGTCATGAACGTGTTTTGCGCGCTCATCACGATAATTGGCAGTTCCGGCCGCAGTTTCTTCATGCGCGGAAGAAGTTCGAAGGCGTTGTCGTCGGGCATGACCACATCGGTGATGACCAGGTCGCCTTCGCCGGCCTGCACCCAGCGCCAAAGCGTGGCGGCGGTCCCGGTCGTGCGCACCTCATAGCCGACGCGCGAAAGGGCCTGGCTCAGCACCGTCCGTATCGCGGCATCGTCATCGGCTACGAGGATGTTTCCTCCCATCGCCAACTTACCTCTCAAGCGCCCCCGCGGGCCTTCCTCGCCTATTTCAGCTTGACGCTGCGGCCGTCGCGCAGGGCGTACATCGGCATCAGCACCCTGAACATCGTCCGGCGCGGCTGCGATTCGCATTCTATTGTTCCGCCGTGATCGCCGATGATCTTTGCCACCAGTGCAAGTCCGAGGCCATTTCCGGAGATTTTGGTGGTGACGAAAGGCTCGAAAAGGTGCTGCCGGATTTCGGGGGGAACGCCGGGACCGTTGTCGCGGACGCAAAACTGCAACGGCAGGCTCACGGCCGTGTCAGAAGTCGAGAGTTTGAGGCGAACGCCGGGACGGAATGCCGTTGAAAGCTCGATCTCGCCGTCGCTGCGCGTGTCGCCGATCGCCTCGGCGGCGTTTTTGACCAGGTTCAAGAAGATCTGGATCAGCTGATCGCGATTGCCCAGAACCGGCGGCAGCGAGGGATCATAGTTTTCGCTGAAGCGAATGTTGCGTGCAAACCCCGCCTGGGCAATGCGCCTGACGTGGTCGAGCACGGTGTGAATGTTGACGCTCTCGCGTTCGAGCGGCCGATTGTCCGAGAAAGCGTCCATCCGATCGACGAGCTTGACGATGCGGTCGGTTTCCTCGCAGATCAGACGGGTCAAGGCGCGATCGCCGTCGTTGACTTCCGCCTCCAGCAATTGGGCGGCGCCGCGAATGCCGGAGAGCGGGTTCTTGATCTCGTGGCCAAGCATGGCGGCCATGGCGGAAACCGAACGCGCCGCGCCGCGATGGTTGAGTTGGCGATCCATCTTTTCCGCCATCGCCCGCTCTTGCAGCATGACCACAACCCCCTCCCCCATATCGGAAAAGGGCGTCACGAAAAGATCCACCATCTTTTCGGTGCCAAGCCGGGGTACGCCGAGATCGACGCGATATTCGGTGATCGCGGCGCCGGTCGCCTTCACATGTTCGACGAGCGACAGCAAAACCGAATCGAAAGGCAGCAGATCGAACAAAGTTTGCTGCAGCAGGATCGCGCGGCTGATGCCGAAGAAGATCTCGGCCGCCACATTGGCTTCGATAACAAAGCCGTTGGCGGCGACCGCCAAGACCGGATGCGCCAGGGCGTTGAGAATCTTTGCCGCATCGCCGGGAAGATCCGCATCCGAAGCGCCGGATTTCCGCGCCTCGACATGTAGAGGACGGTCGGAGGAAGGAGTTCGAACGGGTCGTGCTCATGCCGCTACCGCCAGGCGTTCGGCCTCGAACAGGATTGAGAGAAGCGATTCGACCTCGACCGGGCTTTCGCTCCTGACAAGCCTTGGGCGAAGCTCCGCCGCATCCGGATTTTGCGACCACGCGGCATAGGCGGAAAGGTGCTTGCGCGCATGCCGCAACCCTTGTTCCTTACCGAAAAGTGACAGCAAGGTCCGATAATGTTCGAGCGCCGCGGCGCGGCGCGCCCCCGCGCTCGGCGCCGGGTGCGGAGATTTCGCGAGACGTTGCGCCGCCTGCCCGACAAACCAGGGCCGCCCGACCGCGGCGCGGCCGATCATGACCGCATCGGCTCCCGAAGCCCTGAGCATGGCGCTTGCGTCCTCGAGGCTGGCGCAGTCTCCGTTGGCGACAAGCGGGATCGACGCGGCCTCTCTCACCTTGCGGATCGCAGCCCAATCGGCCCGGCCCTGATAGAATTGACAACGCGTGCGCCCATGCACAGTCAGCATCGCTATTCCCTCGGCTTGCGCGCGCCGCGCGAGTTCCGGGGCATTCAGGCTCGACTCGTCCCAGCCAAGCCGCATCTTCAAGGACACGGGAAGCTTCACGGCGCCGACGACCGCGCGAATGAGACAGATCGCGAGGTCGATGTCGCGCATCAGGGCGGAACCCGCAGCGCCCCCCGTGACGCGCTTGGCCGGACAGCCCATGTTGATGTCGATCATATCGGCACCCGCGGCCTCGGCGCGGCGCCCCGCCTCGGCCAAGAGCTCGGGACGGCACCCGGCGATCTGAATGACGTGCGGCGAGAGCCCGGCGCCTTCGGCGCGAAGCGCAGTTTCCCGATTGCCGCCCGCATAGAATTCCGCGTCGAGCATTTCCGTGATCGTCAGGGCCGCCCCAAAATTCTGCGCCAAGCGGCGCATCCCAAGGTCGCTGACGCCCGCCATCGGTGCCAGGAAAGCGCGCCCCTTGAGCTGCAAAGGACCTACGGAAAGGGCCTCATTGCCTAGAAATTCATCAGAACCGCTCATGCTCACATCATAATCATTTTGTGCAGCGCCACAACAGCGACATGCCGTTTCATCGCCCCGTTGCAGCTAAAATTTGACGCAGCCCGCGAAAAACGAGAGACCGCCCTGAAAGGACCGGGACTCGGAGGGCATGAGCGAAACATTCGAACTTGCGATCCTGGTGGTCGCCGCCGGGCGCGGCTCGCGCGTTGGCCCGGGCATTCCCAAGCAGTATAGGGCGCTCGCCGGCAAACCTCTGCTGGCGCACACTTTATCTACACTCTTGAAGGCCGCGCCGCAGGCGCGCGTCCTGCCGGTCATCCACCCCGACGACCTCGGCGCCTATCGGGAAACCCTGGCCTATCTCGACGCGGCGGACCTCGCTCGTCTTTTGCCGCCGTCGCATGGTGGGGAGCTGCGGCAGGACAGCGTCAGGCTCGGTCTCGAGGCACTGGCTGAGCTGGGCCGGCCGGAGATTGTGCTCATCCACGATGGCGCGCGGCCCTTTTCGAGCGCGGACCTGATCGCCCGCGCCAGCTTGGCGGCGCGCGTGCATGGCGCCGCAGTGCCCGGACTTGAGCTGACTGACACGATCAAGCAAGTGGACGAGGAGGGCCGCATCGTCGCGACGCAGCCGCGCGCAGCATTGCGCATGGTGCAGACTCCGCAGGCATTTGGCTTCGATCTCATCCTCGCGGCGCATCGCAAGGCCGCGCAAGCCGGTCAAAACGGCCTAACCGACGACGCTGCGATCGCCGAATGGGCCGGCCATGATGTTCACGTGTTCGAAGGTGAGCCAGAGAATATGAAGATCACCAGTGCCGAAGATTTTTCGCGCGCCGAGGCGAAGCTCTTGGGCGAATTGCCGGATGTGCGCGTCGGCCAGGGCTTTGACGTCCATGCCTTCGGGCCGGGCGATCATATCTGGCTTGGCGGGGTCAGAATTGCGCATGATCATGCTTTGCTCGGTCATTCGGACGCCGATGTCCTGGGCCATGCAATCACCGACGCGATCTTGGGTGCGATCGGCGACGGCGACATTGGCAGCCATTTTCCGCCTTCCGATCCGCAATGGCGCGGCGCCGCCTCGTCGATCTTTCTCGAAGCGGCGGTCGCTAGACTGCGCGCCCGCGGCGGCATGCTCGCCCATATCGACGCGACATTGATCTGCGAACGGCCGAAAATCGGGCCTTTTCGCGACGCAATCCGCGCCAGGATCGCCGCGATCGCCGGAATTTCGCTCGACCGGGTGGCGCTCAAGGCGACGACATCGGAACGTCTTGGCTTCACCGGCCGCGAAGAAGGAATGGCGGCCATGGCGGTCGCAACCGTGCGGCTGCCGCTCGGCAAGAGTTAGGTTTCGAGCTTGCGCGCCACAGTTGCCTCGGCAAAGGTCGCCATGTCGCGATGGCAGGCGAGCGCCGCCTTGACGAGCCCGGCTGCGAGCGCCGCGCCGCTTGCTTCGCCAAGCCGCATGCCGAGGTCGAGCAGCGGCCGCTTGCCGAGGCGCTGAAGAACGTCCGCATGCGCGCCCTCGGCCGCGACATGCGCGGCAAGGCAATGCGCGATCGCGCCTTGATCTTGCGCATGCAAGATTGCCGCGGCGGCGCCCGCGACATAGCCGTCGAGCAGGACGGGCACGCGCTTCAGCCGCGCCGCGACGATCGCGCCCGCCATGGCCGCTATTTCATAGCCGCCGAGCCGGCGCAGAACTTCGAGCGGATCGGCGAGCGCGCTTTTATGAAAGGCTACCGCCGCCTCGATCGCAGCAATCTTGCGCTTAAGGCCGGGATCGTCGAGGCCGGTGCCGCGGCCGGCCCAAAATTCGGGCTTGTCGCCGTAGAGCGCATAATAGATCGCCGCTGCCGATGTCGTATTGCCGATCCCCATCTCGCCGATGGCAATGAGATCGGCGCCGTCGGGAACCGCGGCCATGCCGCGCCCGAAGCATGCCAGCGCCTGGGCTTCGCTCATGGCCGCAGCTTCCGTAAAATCCCGCGTCGGCAGGTCGAGATCGATGGCGATAACATTCAAGTCGAGCTCGAAGGTTGCGCAGATCTGATTGATGGCGGCGCCGTTCGTTGAGAAATTTGCCACCATCGCCTGGGTCACCGAAGCCGGATAGGCCGAGACGCCGCGTGCGACAACGCCGTGATTGCCGGCAAAGACAAGCACGAGCAGATGTTCGAGCGAGGGCACCCGCCTGCCCTGCCAGGCAGCCAGAAATTCGACGATCTCTTCAAGTCGGCCGAGCGCGCCCGCGGGCTTGGTCAGTTCTGCCTGGCGGACGCGAACCGCCGCGGCGCAATCTTCCGCGGCCGGCGGGAGATTCGTCGTCAGGGCGCGAATCTCGTTGAAGGATTGGGCGGATGTCAGCGAAGTCATAACAATTGATCGATATCCTTGAATGCCTTTGGCATTCGATGACTTTCGCCGCCCAGCTCCCATGCTCTATGCGCAGAAATCCGTAAAATCCAGTGACCTGCGCGCCGGCCGTGCGCTTTTCTGGAGCATCCTTGCCTTGACGATCGCAGGCTTCGTCTTGCGACTTCTCTGCGCGCGCGGCGATCTCTGGCTCGACGAAATCTGGTCGATTCAAAACCTCGAACAGATCTCCGATATCGGCGGCATATTCTGGGGCATTTCGCAGGACAATAATCATATCCTGAATTCGCTTTGGTTGTGGTTCGTCGGTCCCGACGCCGCGCCGATCGTCATTCGCTTCGAGGCCATTCTTCTCGGCACTTTGACCATTCCCGTCGCGGCCAAATTTTGCGCGCGCCGCGGCGGCCCCGTCGCAGCGCTCGCCGCTGCGGCGCTTGTCGCCGGATCGGTTCTCTTCGTCCATTACGGCTCAGAGGCGCGCGGCTATGCGGGATTGATCCTGATGATCTTCGTCGCCGTCGAGGGGCTCGAGACTTTTCTCGAGGATCCGAACGATCATCTGAGCCGGCTGACGTTCGGTCTCGCGGTGGCCTTCGGCGCGCTCTTTCATCTGACGATGCTGACGGCGACTTTGACCCTCAGCGTGGCGACGCTGGCGCGGATTTATCTTGCCACCCGTTCGCCGCGGCGCGTTGCCAAGGCGGCGGTCGATCTGGCGATCCCCGCTGCCTTTGGCGCATTGCCGGCGCTTGGCTTCCTCGCCGCCGGCGTGCTCCATACGCATAAGATCCAGCTCGGCAATCAGGTGCCCTTCACCTTTGCGAGGCTGACGCATGGACTGGTCACGCTCTATGAGGCGACGCTCGGCCTGCCCTATGATCTGCCGATTTGGTTTGCCGCCGCGGCGGCGGTCATCCTCACTGGCTCAGCTTTATTCCTCATTCCTCCGGTGCGGCGGATTTTGCCGCTTGCCTGCCTCATCCTGCCGCCGGCTCTCGCCAGTCTCGTAGGCCTGCCGAATGTCCATATCGCGCGATTTCACCTCATCGGCGCGGTCGGATTGGTGATCCTCTTCGCCGATCTGATGAGCAAGCTGTGGGGCAGTCGGCACAAGGCTATCGTCGTCGTGATCGGCGTTGCGCTCGCCATCGGCAATGGGCTGCACGTCGCGCAGCTTTTCGCGCTCGGGCGTGGCAATTATCAAATGATTGTTGCGCGGATGGAAAGCGCCGGCCCTGCGACTTATGGGTCGAACATGCCGGCCGAACTCGGCCGCGTTCTGCGCTTTTATGACCGGCGCTTGGAGCTGACGCAAGTCGCGGCGGCGGACTGGTGCCAAAACCCGCCCAATTGGTTCATCCTCTCGGACGATCCGGCGGGCGAAGCGGCACATCGAAACTTCGGACCGCCGCAGTGCGCCAGGCCCTTCAATCTTGACAGAGTGATGCAGCCGGCGCCGCTCTCCGGACTGCGGCTCGCGCTCTACCGCCGAGCGAACTGACGGCCAGGTCAGTCAGCCGATGAGACGCAAACCGGTCAAGGCGAGCGTGGAAGCGAGAACCGGACGCAACACGCGATCCGGCACACGGGCGGCGAGATGACTGCCGATCGCAATTCCCGGCAATGATCCGATCAGCAGCGCGATCAGCAGGCTCCAATCGACATTGCCCAGAAACAAGTGTCCGATCCCGGCAATGAAGGTCAAAGGCACGGCATGGGCAATGTCCGAGCCGACAATTCGGGCGGCCGGCAGCTGCGGATAGAGCAACACAAGCACCGTGACCCCGATCGCTCCCGCACCGACCGAGGAAATCGTAACGAGAACGCCGAGAAATGCTCCAAGTGCAATCGTGAGATAGAGCGTCTGCCGTTGCGGCAGGCCGTCAACGTAACGAGCCATATGGGCGTGGAGCCATCGGCGGAAAATCAGCGTTATCGCGGTCAGGATGAGCGCGAAGCCCAGAACGCTCGTAATCAGCCCACTCGCCCCATGCGGCTTGGCGCCGAGATATTTGAGCCCCAGGATGGTGATAATGGTCGCCGGGATGCTGCCTGTCGCAAGGCGGCGCACGATGCCCCATTCGATGGTGCCATGCAGACTATGGACGAGCGTACCGCTCATCTTGGTAATCGAAGCATAGATCAGATCTGTTCCGACGGCCGTCGCGGGTACGATGCCGAACAGGAGCACCAGAAGCGGCGTCATGAGCGCGCCGCCCCCGACGCCGGTAAAGCCGACCAATGCGCCGATCAGGAAACCCGAGATCGAGTAGACAAAGTTTATGCCGTGCCACACGAGCATTTCGACGCCCCCCAGCGGAGGCGGCTAACATTGGGCGCCGCGACCGCGTTTTCACAGATTTCTCAATCAGGGATTATATTTCTACCTTCTTTATGTAATTTGTCAACTCTCTGCCGAGAGCCCGGCGACCCCGATTATCCCACTGCGCGTCGTCGCGCCGGAGGCGAAGCGATAGGGGCGCATCGAAACGATCCCTCGCAGAGCGTAACGTCGCCCTTCGCGCTCAAAAGCATCGAAGCCGAGCCGGCACTCCCAATCCGCGCTTGAAGGAGGCCCACGCCAGGTTTTACGGCACGATTTCGAAGGTCTTGCTGTCGTAGTTATAGCGCGGGATCTGAACGTAGCTGCCATTCATGAAGACCGGAACCTTGTGCACTTTGACGTTGGTCACCGACATTTTCCCGCCCTTGGTGTCGAGCCAGAAATCGATGTCGTAGAACTGGTCCTTGGTGCCGGCCTTGCGGAAATCGGTACAGGCAAAATATTGCCCGTTGTCCTTGAGCCGGCGCACGGGTTGATGAACGTCGACGAATTGCAACGGAAGCATCTCCCCGGTCTTGTCATCCTTGAGGGTGAGTATGCCATTCTGGGCATTGGTCTGGATATAGCCGTCGATCGCCGACATGATCTCCCAGCTGCGTTTCTGCTCGGTCTGGCCGGGATGTTCGGAAGCCGGAATCCACCACCAGGGCTTGGGCTGACGCTGCTCCATGGACCAGGTGTCGCCTTCCTTGACTGGCGCCTCGTAGATACGGGTCTCGAGGACCGTCAGCTTGCCGTTCAGCGGCGCGACCCAGAAGTCGACGAGATATTTCGCCGCCGGGTTGTCCTTGGCGTGGAAGATTACGTCAGGGAAATAGCCATAGCCGTCGAGGGTCCGGGTAAAATCGACATTTTCATAGATGAGGGGGACCGACGTGTTGGTCACCGGGTCGTTGAAGACGAAGACACCGCCGTTCTTGGCGGATTGATCCTTGATCAGCTTATCGACATAGGTCTGCGCATCGTCGGAGGTGAATTTATCCATGCCGCCGGCAATTTGCTCGATTTCATTGGCCGCATAATTGTCGGTCGCCTTTTGCACATTCTCATTGGGCGATTTCAGAAATTCGGTCTTGGAATCGTCAGTCGAGAAACAGTAAAGCTTGCCGTCCTTGTCGGTCCAATTGATTTTGCAATCGGTCTTTATCAGATGATGATTGACCAGCCCCTCGGCGCAATAACCGCCGAATTCGGGCTCGGCCGCTAGCGCATAGCCTGGAAGAATGAGCGCCAACAGGAGCAGTAACGGCAAGATCCACGCGCGCGTTTTACGCGGCTTCTGTCTCCGAAAATGCAGGTTGGCTTTCGCTGTGAGCGTCTGGCGCATGACTAACCTCCGCGTCCGATCGAACCCGGTTGCGGGTCTCGAAACTCGGATCGTGGCAGGTCGGCAATTGTTGCGTCGCCATCGGTCCGGCGGAGGCCGCCGCGGCCATTCGACAAAAATATATGACTCTCGCGCAATAGGGTCCAGTGAAACGTCCCGCGGGCGGCCGCACCTTTGCGCCTTTGGCGCGAGCCATCGCTCATCATTCGCGATTGCTCATTGAAGGGTCTCGTGGTCGAGACCCCTCCCCGACCCCGTCGATCAGCGGCTCCGTAGGGAGCTCATGCGCTTCTTGCCGAGGCATCAGCGAAGGATGGTCTTGGCGCTCAATAATAGTTTACACGCATAGGTAGATTATTATAAGCTATTATCGTAACGGTTGGTACAGCGGCGCTTGAGTCAGTGGAGCTTTCCCCGTAATGCCGGCCGGCGACGAGATTTTTGTTCTCGACGATGATCCCCTGCTCGGCAATCTGCTTGCCCTCATCATGCAGTCGGAGGGCTTTCACGTGACCTATTTCAGGGACGAAGAGACTTTCACGTCCGTAGCGCGATTGCGCACGCCGGCCTGCATCCTGCTCGACGTTTACTTGCCGCGCCGCTCGGGGCTCGAGGTTCTGCGCGACCTCGGTGCCCGCAATTATACCGCGCCGATCATCATCATGTCGGGGAGAGCCAGCATTCCTCTGGCGGTCGAGGCGATGAAAATTGGCGCTTTCGATGTCATCGAAAAGCCCTTCGACCCCGATGCCTTTGCAGCGCAGCTGCGCCGGCTGATCGAGGCTTGGAGGCGCAGGCAGGAAGAGTTTGTGGCGGCGCCGACCATCGCGGCCGATTTCCCCGGATGCCGGCGATTGACGCAACGTGAGCGTCAAGTGCTGAGCGAAGTTGTCGCCGCCTCGTCCAACAAAGAAGCAGCCGCCCATCTCGGACTGAGCCCGCGCACGATCGAGGTCCATCGCGCCCATATCATGATGAAGCTCGGTACCAAGAATACCGCCGATCTCATACGTTTGGTCTTGGGCAACAAGAAAACGGGGACGCAGGCGAGCTGATCAGCAATATATTTGGTCCGGCCAGCCTGATTTGCTTAGGTTGAAATACCTAGTCTGTCGTTTGCTTAATATAACATACTATCTTTAAAGCAGTGTCTGCTATAACGGTTACGTTTTATTGGTATTCATTCGACAATAATATTGCGCTGTGACTTCGACGCAAAGTCGAGCGCGAAGCGCAGGCGCCGCCTGCCGCAGACGCCTCTGCCGGTGGCGCGCATGGTTTCAAGGGCCGATCGCACGTGACAACTACTCTGCGAGTCCCTTCGAACGACCCGGCGCAAGCACCGAGCGATCGTTTGCGTCGAACCGACGACCTATTCCGCCAGCTCGCGATGAACATTCCCCAGGCGCTCTGGGTTCGCGACGTCAATTGCGAGTCGCTTCGCTACATCAATCCGGCCTGGGAGAAAATGACCGGACGGCCAATTGCCGCCGGCGACCCGGTGGAGAAACTCTATGAAGGTTTCCAACTCGGCGACCCGCAGCGGCAACTTCTCGAATCAAAGCAATTCGCCAATGCCGGCGCTGATTTCGAATGTCAGCTCACGCGGCCGGATGCGACTTTGCTCTGGGTGCACATACGCACATTTCCAATTGCCAAGCTGGACGGAGAAGAGTTCCTGATTGCCGGGCTCATGGAAGACATCACGGCGCGCCGCAACGAGAGCAAACGAGTTGAGCAGCTGAAGGACGATTTCGTCTCGACGGTCAGTCACGAATTGCGCACGCCATTGACGTCGATCTCGGGGTCGCTTGGACTGCTCGCCGGCAATCCGGCCTGGAAGTTTCCGAAGCGCGCCGAGCGTCTGCTCACGATCGCCCATGCGAACAGTCAAAGGCTCGTCCGCCTCGTCAACGATATCCTCGATATCGAGAAAATCGAAGTCCGGCAAGGTCGTGTTCGATCTGCAGCGCGTCAACGTGCAAGCGGCTGTCGAACAGGCGATCGAGGCCATTCGCGGCTATGCTGAAAACTGCAACGTGCGCGTTCGGCTCGACGTCGCCTCTGCCGCTGCTGAGGTGAACGCTGACCTCGACCGGCTTCTCCAGGTTTTCACCAATTTGCTCTCAAACGCGATCAAGTTCTCGCCTTCGGGCGGGCAGGTTGAGGTCGCGATCGAGGCCGGTCCTGCAACGATCAAAATCTCCGTGCGCGACCAAGGTCCCGGCATTCCCGATAACTTCAAACCCCGGATCTTCGAGAAGTTCGTCCAAGCCGATGTTTTGGATACGCGGCAGAAGCGCGGCACAGGCCTCGGGCTGAGCATCGTCAAGGAAATCATGACGCGGCTCGGCGGCAAGGTCGGGTTCCTCGACGCTCCCGGGGGTGGGACGATCTTTTACATCGAGCTTGCGGCCTTGGCGCCGATAACTGGGATGGAGTTCTGCAGCATGAATCGTATTCTTCACGTCGATGACGAGCCTGACATTCGCGAGGTCGTCGAAGTTTCACTCGGTCTCGACCCCGATTTCGCGGTGCAAAGTTGCGCTTCCGGCGACGCCGCGATCGCGCTGGCGGCCGATTGGCAGCCCAGTATGATTCTTCTCGATGTCATGATGCCGACGATGGACGGGCCGACGACGCTCACGCATCTGCGCGGCAATCCGGCGACCTCCTGCATTCCCGTCGTCTTCATGACGGCGCGGGCGCAGACGCGCGAGATCGAGCTTTTTCGCTCTCTCGGCGCGGACGGCGTCATCGCCAAGCCCTTCGACCCGATGACGCTCGCCGCTTCGGTGCGCAATTATTTGCCGACTGAGACAAGTATCGAGGCGTTGCGCAAAGCCTTCGTGCGGCGCGAGCTGCGCAAGTCTTTCGTGCGCCGCGCCAAAATGGACGCGGCGGCGCTCATCCCCTACAGTTCGGCGCTCGAAGAGCGCCTCAATTCCTCGATCGTGCTGCGTCGTATCAAGGACATTGCGCATAGTCTGGCGGGCTGCGGCGGCGTGTTCGGCTTCCATCTTTTGAGCAGCGAGGCCACCTCGCTCGAGGAGGCGGTCGCGGCGCGCATGAACGGCGACGGCGCCGTCGCGGACGTCAGAACGGCGATCGACGCGCTGCTGGCTCAGATCGAAGCGACGCCGATGTCCTGAGCGGCGCGGAATTCCCACAAACATGCTTGGGGCAATCTTTCTGCAGGCGCCCATTTGCTTCCGGCGGGCAGGCTCGCCGATGCTGATATGATTGCAACACTCGCCATGAATCTGGACCTGCGGAGATCTGAAGCGGTCTAAGGAAAACCTTTATCGAACATAATCTTAAGGCAAGGAAAGCGAATTCATAAATTAATTTTTATAAAGCCAATAACAGACCGTCACAAAAGTCCGTGGTGGCCGATTTATGACCTTCCGTGGGATGAACTAAGGCCGAGTGAAAAGCTCGGGCGTCTAATTCAATCTCAGGGGGCTCAAGTGAAAGTAATGTTGAAAATCAGCCGCAGCGCGTCTGCGGCGCTGCCTGGTAAAAGCAACCTGACGTCCGCTCGGCGTCTTGGCGCTCGCGCGGTCAGGCCTCTCATGAGCGGCGTCGCAATCGCGGCCCTGCTTGCAGCGGGGACATTGGCGGCAAAGGCCGACGACACTTCGACGGCCGAATTGGCCGCCGAGATCCATGCCTTGAAAGCTCAGCTGAAACAGCTTGAGACTCGGGTCAATTCTCAGAGCGTGCGCATCCGAGCGGTGCAGCAACAGGGGCCGATCCTCAAAGGTCCGCCCGTCGCTTACGCTCCGCCGGAGCCGTGGGACAAGAAATTTCACTTGAATGGAATCACAATCACTCCGGGTGGCTTCATCGCGGCGGAAGGCGTGTTCAGAACCCGCGACACCGGCGGCGATTTCAGTCCGGCCTTCGGCAGTCTTACCCCCTACACCAGTCCAAACGGCCATCTGCAAGAGCTGCGCGGCACCGCCCGGCAATCGCGGATATCGGCTTTGATCCAGGGCAATTTCAACCCGGATACACTGATTTCCGGCTATGGCGAGTTCGACTTCCTCGGCGCGGGCGACACGGCGAATTCGACCGAGAGCAATTCCTACCAGCCGCGCGTGCGCCATCTGTATGCAACAGTCGATTGGCAGGATGAAGGGTTCCACATCCTCGCCGGCCAGACCTGGTCGCTGGCGACCCTGCAAGGCAAAGGTATCTCGCCGCGCAACGAAGTCATCCCGGCGACGATCGACGCACAATACGTCGCGGGCTTCACTTGGACGCGTCAGCCGCAAGTTCGCGTCACCAAGAATTTCGGCGACGAGTTCTGGGTGGCGGCTTCGGCCGAATTGGCGCAGACGACGAGCTGCGCCACGGGCGACGCGAGTGGCGCCGCAGCTTCCGGATTCGCGGTTGGAAACAACCTGGCCTTCTGCAATCAAAACGCGGGGGGCGGCTCGGGCGTGTTGAACACTCAGCAATTGTACTCGTTCAATCACATACCCGACGTGATCGCCAAGGCGGCGTGGGAGCCGACGATGGGCGACCGCACGCTACATATCGAAGGCTTTGGTCTTTACACCGACGAATACGACTTTGTGGAAAACGGCATAGCTGCGCCGGCCGCGGGCAAGTCGCCGGCGATTTCCTTCAACAACACCCGCTTTGACTCGGCCGGTTGGGGCGCCGGCGGCGGCATTACCATCCCGGTCATGCCGAAACTTCTCGACGTTCAAGGTTCGGGCATGATCGGCCGCGGTATCGGCCGCTATGGATCGTCGCAGTTTGCCGACGCAACGTTCAATCCGAACGGCTCGCTCAACCCGTTGCCGGAGATGATGTTCCTCGCCGGTGTAACTGTGCACGCCACGCCGCAGCTCGATCTCTACGCCTATGGCGGCGAAGAGCGCCTGCTCTCCACCGATTTTACCTCCACCGCCGGAGCAGGTCTCGTCGGCCCGACGGCCAACAACTCGCAGTGCTATTTCGTCAACGGCACTTGCGCCGGCAAGGTCCAGGATGCCTGGGAAGTCACTGGCGGCTTCTGGGATAAGGTCTACCAGGGCAATTTCGGCTCGGTGCGCGTCGGCCTCCAATATGCTTATATCCAGGACGACCTGTTCCCCGGCAGCGGCTCTTCGGGGGCTGCCTTCCCGAAGAATACCAATGTGCATTTCAACGACAATATGGTCTATGCCTCGTTCCGCTATTACCCCTTCGATCCGCCGGCCGCAGCGCCGCCGCTCGTCGCGAAATACTGAGTTTGGCGAGTCAGGATCATCTGCAAGCGGGCCCTCACCGGCCCGCTTGTTTTTTGGGCGGCAGTTTCCTCTGATCTTGTCTTCGAACTAGGAGCAGGGCCGACAATAGAGACGCGCTTTCTTGATGATCTTTTTCACCGGCCTTTGATATAAGGCCCGGTGCCGAGGAGATCGCATCGATCTTCTTCGCCAACGGCGCAATATAAATGCGCCGCGCTGCCCTATCGGCCCGATAGAGGGAACCATCGTGGCTGGTCCTGAGAAATCCTCCGAACGCACGCCGATTCTCCTGGTCGAGGATGAATTCGACATGGCGCAGGAGATTTCGCTCGCTCTCGAGCGGCAGGGCTATGCCGTGCGGATTGCCGAGACCGAAGGCGAAGTCCTCGCCGCCGCTCGCGCCGATCCGCCGGCGGTTATGATCGTCGATCGTCTGCTGCGAGGCACCGACAGTCTGTCGATGATCGAGAAGCTGCGCAGCGAAGGCAATAAAGTTCCGATGTTGGTCATCAGCGCGCTTTCGTCGGTCGACGACCGGATCCACGGGTTGAAGGCCGGCGGCGATGATTATCTCGTCAAGCCTTTCGTCATGGATGAGCTCCTCGCCCGGGTCGAGGCCCTGCGGCGCCGCGCCAGCGACGCCCGAGTGACCGGCCTAAAGGTCGGTCCGCTCACGATGGATCTCATCGACCGCAGCGTGCGCCGCGGCGACAGGCTTCTAAATCTCCTGCCGCGCGAGTTCAATCTCCTGGAATATTTCATGCGGCATCCGAACCAGGTCATCACCCGCGCGATGTTGCTCGAGGACGTTTGGCATTACCGAACCTTGCCGCAGACCAATGTAGTCGACGTGCACATCGGCAAGTTGCGGCGGAAAGTGGACACTCCGGGCGAACCGCCGCTCATCGAGACGGTTCGCGCCGCCGGATTCATGCTGCATGGCGACAAGTGACATCTTCCGGTCCGCGGCCTTCCGCGTGGCCGTCGTCTTCGCCTTGGTCGTCACCGCCTCGACCTCTGTCGTCTTCGGCTTCGTCTATTGGCAGGTCGCCAGTTCCGACACCACGCGCTTGCGCATGATCCTGGTCGATGCGGCGACGAAGGCCGCCGGCGAGCCGACCGATCAGGTCGAGCGCGAACTTGCGCGTCGCCTGACCGGCGATCTGCGGCAGCTCGAATATGTCGGTCTCTTCGATCCTGCCGGCCAGCGCCTCTACGGCAATGTCACTGCGATGCCGCCGGTCCCGGTGGACGGTATGGCGCATCTGATCGAAATGCACCGGCTCAACGGTCCTCCCACCGAGACCGAGCCGGTCATATTCGTCGCCGAACGGCGGCCTGACGGCGGCATTCTGCTGCTTGGCCGCAGCCTCTATGAAATCTATGCGCTGCGCCGGTCGGTGCTGCAGGCGCTCGCCATCGGCGTCGTGCCGGCCATCCTCTTGGCTTTGCTCGCCGGCGCCTTGTTGAGCCTGCGCTCCTCGCGCCGTTTGCAGGCGATCCGGCATGCGATCAATCGCGTGATCCGCGGCGATTTGCATGAGCGGCTTCCGGTTCATCGGACCCCGGACGACATCGACGAAGTGGTCCGTGCCGTCAATCGCATGCTCGACGAAATCGTTCGCCTGATGAATCAGGTGAAAACCGTTGGCGACGACATTGCACATGATCTGCGTACCCCGCTCTCGGTCATGCGGGCGCGGCTCGAACGCGGGCTTGCGAGCACGTCGCAGGCGGAGCTGCGGGCGACGACGCAGCAGGCGCTTGCCGACCTCGACCGGGCGCTCACCACGGTCACCGCGCTGTTGCGCATTTCGGAGATCGAAAGCGGATTGCGACGCAGCGCATTCGAAAGGGTGGATTTGGCCGAAATCTGCCGCGAAGTATTCGAATTCTACGAACCCGTGGCCGAAGCGAAGTCGATTACGATGCGCATCGACGCGCCGCAGCCGGTTCCAGTGACCGGCGACGCCGATCTCCTAAGAGAAGCGCTGGCCAACCTGGTCGACAATGCCGTCAAGTTCACGCCACGGGGCGGCACGGTCGCGATCATTGCGAAGGCCGATGCACCTTCGGTCCGCGTGGCGGATAACGGGCCGGGCGTTGCGGTCGGCGAGCGCGACAAGATTTTCAAGCGCTTCTACAGATCCGCCGACCATGAGGGGATCCCCGGACACGGCATTGGCCTCAGCATGGCCGCAACGATCGCCGAGCTGCACGGTTTTGCCTTGCGGCTCGACGACCGTGCCTCGGGCGCCGCGTTCGAAATGACGCCGCAGGCGAAGCCCGAATCGGGAAGCTCGGAGACAGTGCCAGACGGCGCTTCATCCGGTGAACCCGCGCCATCGCGCACCATGACGTCTGTTTAGAGAAGCCGCGCCAAAGTAGATCCGCGTTCTTTGCGAATAAGGACGCGGCTCCCCTGCCCGGCTGGCGTATTCAGCGACGTTAACTTTATGTTGAAAAACGAGCAGAACTTTGCCGGCATTTTGATCAACGCGACTTGGCTCCGGAATCCAAATTTTTATTTAGTATCGTCGCTCATCAAGCACAGTTTATTGTTCTCGTTGACCTCCCGGTCGCGGAAGGAAAGCGGGCGTGCTATGCGGACGCGGATTCTCGCTGCGTCTCGCGCATGCGTTTCGACGCTCGATTCGAGTCCCTTCAGTCGGAATGAACTATGCCGGGGTGACAGCCCGCGCGGAGCCGCGGCCGCGGCTTAAGGAGTTTTGCAAGCACCATGCTCGCGATCGTCAGGATAGCGCTTCAGCGTCCCTACACCTTCGTGGTGATGGCGATGCTGATTCTGATCTTCGGCGTGATGGCTTGGGTGAAGACGCCGACCGACGTCTTTCCCGACATCAACATTCCGGTCGTGAGCGTGGTTTGGACCTACAATGGCCTGCCGCCCGACGCCATGTCCGGCCGCATCATCTACTACTACGAGCGCACGCTCAGCTCGCAGGTCAATGACATCCGCCACATGGAGTCGCAGTCGTTGACCGGGTACGGGATCGTCAAGGTCTTCTTCCAGCCCACTGTCAATATCAACACCGCCCTGGCGCAGGTGACCGCCGCCTCGCAGACGGTTCTCAAATTTCTGCCGCCCGGCATTACGCCGCCCTACGTCCTCTTCTTCAACGCTTCGAGCGTCCCCGTCCTGCAACTCGCCATTTCGAGCAAGACGATGTCGCAAGCGAAACTCTTCGACTATGCGCAAAACTTTATCCGGCCGCAGCTCGCGACCGTCGCCGGCGCCGCCATTCCCTCGCCCTATGGCGGCAAGGTGCGGCAGGTGCAGGTCGATATCAACCAGAGGAAACTTCAGTCCTACGGCCTCTCGGCCGAGGATGTCGTGAATGCGCTCGCCCAGCAGAATCTCATCATTCCGATGGGCACGGCGAAGATCGGCCGGTTCGAATATACCGTCGACATGAACGACGCGCCGCAGGATATCGCCGACCTCAACGCGCTGCCGATCAAATGGGTGGACAATGCCATGGTTTACATCGGCGATGTCGCCTATGTGCACGACAGCTATCCGCCGCAGCTAAACATGGTTCGTGTCGATGGCGCGCACGCCGTGTTGATGACCATCCAGAAGGCCGGAAGCGTCTCGACCCTCGATGTGATCAAGGGCGTCAAAGCGCTTTTGCCGAAGATCCGCGCCTCGCTTCCGCGCGATATCGATATCAAGGCGGTTGGCGATCAATCGGCCTTCGTCCTGGCCTCCGTCGACAGCGTCTTGCGCGAAGGCGCGATCGCGGCGGCGCTGACTGGACTGATGATCCTGCTCTTCCTGGGCAGTTGGCGTTCGACCACCATCATCTTGATCTCGATCCCGCTGGCGGTGATGGGATCGATCGCATTGCTCTCCGCCACGGGTGAAACGATCAACGTGATGACCCTCGGCGGTCTGGCTCTGGCCGTCGGCATTCTGGTCGACGATGCGACCGTGACGATCGAGAACATCAATTACCATCTCGAGCAGGGCAAGGAGATCGAACTCGCGATCATGGACGGCGCCCGCCAGATCGTCGTTCCGGCGACCGTCTCCCTGCTCTGCATTTGGATCGTCTTCGTGCCGATGTTCGGATTGGGCGGCGTCTCCGGCTTCCTGTTCAGGCCGATGGCCAAGGCGGTGGTGTTTGCGCTCGGCTTTTCCTATCTTCTGTCACGCACCCTGGTCAACACGCTGGCGCGTCATCTGCTGGCGGCACAAGCGCATGCTCGCGGACGCGACGAGCACGAGCCTCCGCCGAGCCGCAATCCCCTTGTTCGGTTCCAGCGCGGCTTCGAACATCGTTTCGAAAAAGTCCGCGCCGGCTATCGCGATCTGCTGCGGCTCGCGTTGGGGCGCGGCTGGTCGTTCATCATTGGTTTTCTGGTCGTGGTTGTCGCGTCGTTCAGCCTTGCGCCGTTCCTCGGGCAGAACTTCTTTCCCTCCCTCGAATCCAATCAGATCAGGTTGCACGTCCGGGCGCAGACGGGAACCAGGATCGAGGAGACGGCAAATCTCTGCGACGCGATAGAGGCGGCGATCCGCGGCGTCATTCCGCCTAACCGGCTCGAGACTATCGTCGACAACATCGGCCTGCCGATCAGCGGCATCAACATGGCTTATGCGAATTCGGGCAGCATCGGGGAAGCCGACGCCGACATCCTGATTACCCTGCAGCGCCGGATGTCGAATAAGACCGAAGGCTACATCGACGCCATGCGGGAGAAACTGCCGCGTCTCTTTCCCGGAACGACCTTCGCGTTCCTGCCCGCCGACATGGTCAGCCAGATTCTGAATTTTGGTCTGCCTGCGCCGATCGACGTGCAGGTAATCGGAGAAAATTTAGAAGCCGATCGCGCCTACGCCAACAAGATCTTCGCCAAGGTTGCCCGCATTACCGGGGTCGCCGATCCGCGCATTCAGCAGGCTTTCAATGTCCCGACGCTCTACGTCAACGTCAACCGCTCGCTCGCCGGCACGGTTGGGCTTTCCGAAAAGGACGCCGCTTATTCTGTGCAGGACACGCTCGCCGGCAGTTTTCAAACCGCTCCCACCTTCTGGCTCAATCCGAAAAACGGCGTCTCCTATCCGATCGTGGTCCAGATGCCGCAATATTGGATCGACTCGATCGGCGATCTAAATAACCTGCCGGTGACCGGGACCAATGCGTCGCAATTGTTGGGCGGCATCGCGACCATCAGGCGCGGCTGGAGCGATGGCGTCGTTTCACATTACAATGTGCAACCGGTCGTCGATATCTACGCATCCGCGCACGGCCGCGATCTCGGCAGCGTTGCGACGGATATCCAGAAGGTTCTCGATCAAACCAAGGCCGAGGCGCCGCCCGGCTCGACCGTCGTGCTGCGCGGACAGGTGAGCACGATGATGGAAGCCTATGGACAACTCTTCGTGGGCCTCGCTCTGGCGATTGTGTTCATTTATCTTCTGATCGTCGTCAACTTTCAGTCATGGCTCGATCCTTTCGTCATTGTCGCGGCGTTGCCGACTGCGCTGGCCGGCATCGTCTGGATCTTGTTTTCGAGCTTTACGAGCCTTTCGGTTCCTGCCCTTACCGGAGCGATCATGTGCATGGGCGTTGCCACCGCCAACAGCATTCTCGTCGTCAGTTTCGCCCGAGAGAAGCTGGCCGAGGGGGTCGATGCGGCTGCGGCGGCGCTCGATGCCGGGGTCACCCGGTTCCGCCCGGTTTTGATGACGGCGCTTGCCATGATCATCGGCATGCTGCCGATGGCGCTCAGCGCCGAACAGAACGCACCGCTCGGCCGCGCGGTCATCGGCGGCCTTCTCTGCGCCACCGGCGCAACGCTCTTGTTCGTGCCCGCATTGTTTACGCTGGTGCATTCTCGCGGTCGGCAGACCGATTTGGAGCCGTCGCACTAGTCAGGCAAAAATGGAAAACGACGCGAAGATTTCTCCAAAAGAAGCCAAGCACTTGGGCCGAAAGGTCAGGTGGCGTCTCATCGTTGCCGGTGGCTTGGCAATGGCCGTTGCCGTATTCGGCGTGACCAGCCGCAAAAAAAGCGAAACGGACCTGACGCTATGGACTCACGCGCAAGCCATTCCAACCGTCGATATCGTCATCCCCGAGCATGGCGTTGGTCGCCAGCAACTCACGCTGCCGGGTAATGTCGCAGCTTGGTATCAAGCTCCACTCTACGCCCGCGTCAATGGCTACGTGAAGATGTGGTACAAAGATATAGGGGCAAAGGTGAAGGCGGGCGATCTGCTGGCCGAGATCGACACGCCGGACCTCGACCAACAATATGAAGAGGCAAAGGGCGATCTCACCAAGGCGCAAGCCAACGAGGCGCTCGCCGAGCTGACCTCGAAGCGCTGGGAGGCGCTGCGAAGCACCGCCGCCGTTTCCCAACAGGACGCCGATGTGAAAGTCGGGGAATACGAGGTCAGCAAGGCCTCAGTCACAGCTGCTCAAGCCGATGTGGCAAAACTGGCGGCGTTTGAAGCGTACAAGAGGATTGTCGCGCCTTTTGACGGCGTGGTGACGGCCCGCAACGTCGATGTCGGCGCCCTCGTGAGCTCGACGCCCACCAATAGCCGTCTCGGCGAATTCGGCGGTTCGGGCACTCCCTCGCCTCTCTTCGAAGTCGCCGATATCCACGAAATGCGCGTTTACGTGGCTGTTCCACAATCTTTCAGCGCGCAGATCGCGACCGGGATGACCGCCGAGCTTACGCTGCCCCAATATCCGGGCCAGCGTTTCAAAGCGACCGTCGCGACAACCTCGAATGCGATTTCCCAACACGCGCGCTCGCTGCTTGTCGAACTCCACCGCGACAATCGTGACGGAATCCTGCAGCCGGGGTCTTTTGCCGAGGTGCATTTTGACTTACCCGCGAACAGCGAGGTTCTGCGCATACCAGCGAGCGCCCTGATATTTCGGAGGAACCAGGCCGAGGTCGCAACCGTCGGGCCTGACGACAAAGTCGTGCTGAAGCCCGTCGAGGTTGGACGCGACCTTGGCACCGAGATCGAGATCCTCTCCGGCCTGACAACGAGCGATCGCGTCATCAGAAGCCCATGGGATTCCATTTCGGATGGTGACATTGTGAGAATTGCGGCCCAGCCTGGCGCCGCACCCGAGGTCAGCGCAGGTTAGACTTCGGGACCGGGGGATGTGAGATGAGAGTTCGGATTGGGCTGGCGGTGGCGCCGGCGCTCTTGCTCGGCGCTTGCGATTTTGCCCCGCTGTATCATCCCCCAGCCGTCGAAGTGCCGGCTAATTTCAAGGAAGCCGGCAACTGGCAACTGGCTCGTCCGAGCGACGACGAACCGCACGGAGAATGGTGGCGGAGCTTCAACGATCGTTTCTTGGACGAGCTCGAGCCGCAAGTCGTTGCGGCCAATCCGGATCTTGCCGCGGCGCTCGCCAACTATCTGCAAGCGCGCGATTACGTTTTGCAGGCGCAGGCGGCCTTCTACCCCTCGATCAACCACCAGACGGACCTGTCTTACAACAAGCAATCGGCGGATCGTCCGCTGCGTGGCGCGGGCGAACCCACCTATTACGGCGGCAACACGATCGATATCGAAGCGAGCTACGAAGTGGATCTGTGGGGGCGCATCAGGGACGAGGTCAAGGCCGCCAAGGCGCAGGCGCAGGCGAGCAAAGCCGATCTTGAATCCGTGCGGATCGGCTTGCAGGCCGAATTGGCGCGCGACTATGTGAGTCTGCGCGGCCTCGACCGCGAGGCCAGGCTGCTGCAGGATACGGTGAAGGCTTATCAAAACGCGCTCGATCTCACGCGCGAGCGCTTGACGGGCAAAATCGCCGCACCGATCGACGTCGCGCGCGCCGAGGTGCAGGTCGAAGACGCCAAGGCGGTGCTTGCCGACATCATTGGGCCGCGCGCCTCGTATGAACATGCGATTGCCACTTTGATCGGCCAGCCGGCCTCCACTTTCTCGATTCCCGTGGTCACCAGGCCCATCGCGATTCCGGTCTTTCCGCCCGGCATTCCTTCACTCCTGCTGGAACGCCGGCCGGATATAGCCGCCGCGGAAAGAGAGACCGCCGCCGCCAACGAATCGATCGGCGTCGCGCGCGCCGCCTTCTTCCCGACGCTGACCCTCAACGGAATGGCTGGCGGGCAGGACACGGCCCTCAACTTGCTGTCGCTTCCCAACAGCCTTTGGTCGGTTGGGCCGACCGTCTATCTGCCTCTGTTCGATGCTGGTTTGCGGCATGCCCAGCTGGCCGCCGCGGAAGCGGCCTATCTTCAAACCGTCGCGCATTATCGAAGCGTGGTCCTGCACGCCATCCAAGAGGTCGAAGACGATCTCGCCAATCTGCGTTCGTTGAAGATCGAGGCACGCGACGTCGAGGCGGCGGCCGTTTCGGCGCAGAGAGCCTCGGATTTGGCGCTTACCTCCTATCGCGAGGGCGCGGTCAATTATCTCGACGTTGTCACGGCGCAAACGCCCGCGCTCGATGCGCAGCGCCGGGCGCTCGCCGTCGAGACGCGAAGATTGCAAGTAAGTGTCGGCCTGATTCTGGCGCTCGGCGGCGACTGGTCGGCGCAAGAACTGGACCTGGTCAACGCCGTCGATCCGTGATCCGGGCGCCAGACGCTCAAATTGCGCCACGCGCAATGCCAAGGGAGTTCGAGATGCCAGAGGGATATTGCAAATGCAGCGATTGCAGTTTCTGGGATCGCTGCGGCGACCGCGACGGTCTCTGCCGCCGTCATGCCCCTCGCACGAGCGAGAGGGTCGACGACGTGGCGCATTGGCCCGAAACGCATGCCGAAGACGGTTGTGGACAAGGTGCGCGTACGGCAGGCCAGGTGGTGAAATGCGCGGCCTGCATCTATTGGGCGCAACCGAGCGGCGGACTGAACCCACAGCGTCGCCGCGATCAGCCTGCTGGCTGGTGGCGCGACGCCGGCCATTGCCGTAGATATGCGCCGCGACCGACACCCGAACCTGGCGCGCGCGGATTCTGGCGTGTCACCTCCGGAAGCGATGGCTGCGGCGAGGGCATAGCCCGCGCGCCAACCTGATGCCGCAAAGCGAGCGAAGGCGGCGCGGCCGGCCTTAATGTTCGAAACCGAAACGCGTGGCGATCGATGAGCGTCACGCCGCCGCGGCACCGCGCCCAGCCGGAATTCTTGCGGCTCCGCGCACTGCTCAACGAGATGGAAAAAGACTAAGTAATCCTGCCCTTTGACTAAGTATTGCCACGTATAAGTAGAGTAAACAAGCATATGGTTGGTTATATTGCGAGAGCAGGCGAAGCAGCCTGGCTTGACGGAGAGCCGGGAATTTTTGTCGGCCGCGAACGGCAGATCGGCGCAGATTGGCTAAGATCGATCTTCGCCGTTAAGCTCGATTGAGATGTTCGCGCCGGAGCTCGTCCAACGCGCCGAAGCGCTCGTTGCGCTCTATCGAGCCCGCGAGCTCCTGCTGGTTACGGCCGAATCCTGCACCGGCGGACTCCTCGCCGGCCTCATCACCGAGATTCCCGGATCCTCGAACGTGCTCGAGCGCGGCTATGTCACCTATTCGAACCGCGCGAAGGAAGAGAATCTCGGCGTCGCCGCCGCCCTTATCGAAAAGTTTGGCGCGGTAAGCCGGGAGGTTGCACAGGCCATGGCCGAAGGCGCGCTCAACCATTCGGCTGCCACGATCGCGCTGGCCGTGACCGGGATTGCCGGCCCCGATGGCGGATCGGTTGAGAAGCCGGTCGGTCTCGTTTATTTCGGCTGCGGGCGCGCCGGCGCCGTCAGCGCGCTGGAAAAGCGTTTCGGTGATTTGGGCCGCCGCGGCATACGCCTGGCGGCGGTTGCAACCGCGCTCGAGCTCCTCTTCGAGGCGGCGCAGCCTTGATTTCAGCGGCGGTCTAGCCGGCCTGTCCGTAGACGAGATCGGCCCGGCTTTCGAAGGCTTCGGCGAATTTGCGGAACGCGGCTTCGAACACGCCGCCGACGAGCAGCGCCAAGGTCCGGTTCTTGAACTCATAGGCGATGTCGAACTCGACTTTGCAAGAATCCGGCCCAGCCTCGCCGAAATGCCAGCGATTTTCGAGATGTCGGAACGGTCCCTCGATATATTCCACGAGGATCTCACAATTGGGGCGGTCCAAGGTCACGCGGCTGGTGAAGGTCTCGCGTAGCGCCTTGTAGCCAACCTCCATCTCGGCCACGAGAACTTCGCGTCCATCCGCCAGGAGGTCGCGGCGGCGTAGCTTCAGCCCGCGGCAGAGCGGGAGGAATTTCGGATAGGACTCGACATCCGCGACGAGATTGAACATCGCGCTAGCGGAATGAGGAACAATGCGGCTCGTATGAAATTTGGGCATGATTCGTAAGATAGAATAGCTCGCCTCGATTAAAACGGCGATGCCGAATTGCTTCGGCTTCTTGCGAAACCATGTCGCAGCGGCCTATCAAGGAGCGGGTTGGGCCGCCCGATTGGCCTTCAGCTTCGCGAAATCTTCCGCTGCGTGATAGGACGAGCGCGTCAGAGGCGAAGCCGAGACGAGCAGAAATCCCTTGGTTAGCGCCGTCTGTTCCAGCGCCTTGAACTCCTCCGGCGCGAGGAAGGACACCACCGGATGGTGCTTCCTGGTCGGCTGAAGATATTGGCCGATGGTCAGGAAATCGACTTCGGCGCTGCGCAGATCGTCCATCAGCTGCAGCACCTCATGCCGCGTCTCGCCAAGCCCGACCATGATCCCGGATTTGGTGAACAGAGCGGGATCGAGCTGTTTTGCCCGCTGCAGCAGTCGGATCGAATGGAAATAGCGCGCGCCCGGCCGGACGCTCGAATAGTGAGAAGCGACGGTTTCGAGATTATGGTTGAAGACATCGGGCTCGGCGGCGATTATTTTTTCGAGCGCGCCGGTCTTGCGCAGAAAGTCAGGCGCCAAGACTTCGATCGTCGTTTGCGGGCTCCGCGCCCGAACGGCCGCGATAGTGGCAGCGAAATGGCCGGCCCCGCCGTCGTCGAGATCGTCGCGGTCGACGGAGGTGATGACCACATGCGCAAGGCCGAGTTCGGCCACCGCCTCGCCAACACGCGCCGGCTCACGCGGATCGAGCGCCCCCGGCAGGCCAGTCCTGACATTGCAGAAGGCGCAGGCGCGCGTACACGTGTCGCCCATGATCATGAAGGTCGCGTGCCTTTTCTCCCAGCATTCGCCGATGTTCGGGCAGCCTGCCTCTTCGCAGACCGTAACAAGCCTGTGGTCGCGGACGATCTTCTGGGTTCTCGCCCATAGGGCGGATCCCGCCGCCTTGACGCGGATCCAGCCCGGCTTCGGCGCGCTCGGCTGATCCGGCCGATGCGCCTTTTCGGGATGGCGGGGACGAGCGCCTAAGTCGGCCAGCGGTTGATCACGAGACATCGGCGGCTCCAGAACTCCGGCGCACTCAGAGGCGGCTTAAAATGCTGCACATAGGAATGCAGCCGACGCGAAGCTTCGCCGCCGCTCTCGGCTATCTTTCCGGCTTCTTATTGTTCACCGGCCTACCCGCTGGCTGCACATGAGGCGGCGGCGGACCACCCGGTCCCCGCTGAATCATCGGCTGCGGATGCGGCACTTCCGGAGGCGGCTGAAAGACGGGTTTGTGCTCGCCGGTTTGCGGCTGCGCGCGATGCTCTTCCGGCAAAGTGACGGGCTGGCGCTCGCCGCCGGGAATGTTGACGGGTTTATTTTCGGGCGCCGCTCCGCCCGGCGCCGGGCCGCCGGGCGCAGGCCCGCCGGGCGTCGTGGTGCCAGGGGACTTGCCGCCGTTGACCCCGGGCGTCGGGCCGTTCGGCAAGCCTGGCCCCTTTTTGCCCTGCGGTATGGACTGGCCGCTGGGCCGTTCGCCGGCGGTCTTGGCCGTTACGACACCCGGGCCTTTGAAATCGTCGGGATGCGACGTCGCTGCGATCGGCGGAAGTCCCTTGTTCTGGGTTTCCCGCAAGGACGGCTCGCGGCTTGCCATTTGGACGTGCTCGCGCTGCGCCGTCGTCAGCCCAACGTGCCGCTCATGCGCAAAGCTCTGTTGCTGCTGGGTCGGACGCAGGGTCAGGCCGCCCGGGCCGCCGTTGTAACTCACTCTACGGACGTTTGCGGGTCTGACCACAGGCTTACTAAAGACGTTTGCGATGCCCATGCCGGCCACGTTGTTCACCGTCGTGTTGTAGAAAAACGCGCCGCCCTGCCAATAGCCACCGTCATAGCCATCGCCCTCATAGCCGTAGCCATAGTCGACGCCGCCGTAGAAACCGACCTCTTCGCCCCAATAGCCTTCATAATAGACGTAGTTGCCGTCTTCGAAGACCCAGTAACCTGGCGTCCAGAGCAGGCCGTCCTGGGGCGGCAAGACCCATGTGCCTGGCACCCAATAATAGCCGTAGTCGTCGTCAAAGGCCCAATAGCCGGGTATCCAGATATAGCCGGGGCCGGGGATGTCCGGCTGGTCATAGTCAGGCAGCGGCGGCGGCGGCACCTCGACCATGATGACCGTCTGCGCCGATGCCATGATTGCGAAGGAGGAAATGGCAACCGAAGCAAGAAAAACGGAAAGGACGGTCGAACGGAGTAGCCGCATCGGTCATTCCTTTTGAATTGCAAACTGCGTCGCGGGCGTGATTGGGAAAACTTAGAAGCGACTCCGCGCCTGAACAAGCCGTGAATGTCTTCGCATACGGCCCCGCAACGCGCGACCGCGAACGCCCTCGTCCTTCGGCATCGGCACAAGCTAGCATCCCGCAGCGGGAAGCGCCAAACGCGCAGGCTAGCGGGCATCCTGGTTGTCGAGGATCACGACGAGATCGTTCTTATCGACCCTGCCGAGACGGGCGCGGGCTTCTTCGTCAAGAAGATCGCGGTCGATTGTCGTACCGCGCAGGAGCGCGATCTTTCTTCCCCACCTCTCGCTCTCGCCCTGCAAATTTGTCAGGTTTTGGCGCAGGCTTGCGATCTGGCGTTCGTAGTCTTCGTTGGTCTTCAGCCCGCGCTGATCGTTGACCGCGTGCCAAATGAAATAGGCATCGGCCGCTCCCGACAGGACATAGAGGAGCAACGGAAAGAGGATGGCGCGCACGCGCCTGCGAATGACCATCCGGCAAGCCTCACCGATTGCGGTTAGCGATCAATTAAGGCGCCAGCCGCTTGAAGGCGGCGCGGCCGGCATAGCGCGCGTCTTTGCCGAGTTCCTCCTCGATCCGGATGAGCTGATTATATTTGGCGAGCCGGTCGGAGCGGCAGAGCGAGCCAGTCTTGATCTGCCCGGCATTGGTTGCGACCGCGAGGTCGGCAATGGTCGAATCCTCGGTCTCGCCTGAGCGGTGCGAGAACACCGTCGTATAGGCGGCGCGCTGCGCCAATTCCACGGCGGCAAGCGTTTCAGTGAGCGTGCCGATCTGATTGACCTTGATGAGGACCGAATTGGCGATACCCTTGGCGATTCCTTCGGCGATCTTCTCCACGTTGGTGACGAAATTATCGTCGCCCACGAGTTGATATTTGTCGCCGATGAGATCGGTCAGGATCTTCCAGCCCTGCCAATCGTCCTCGGCCATTCCGTCCTCGATACTCACGATCGGATAGTCGCCGGCGAGCTTGGCGAGATAATGCGCCTGTTCGTCGATCGAGCGGATCTTGCCCTCGCCTTTGTAGACATATTTGCCGTCATGGAAGAACTCGCTCGCGGCGGGATCAATGCCGAGCGCGATGTCGCGTATCGGCTTGAACCCGGCGCCTTCGATTGCCTTGACGATGAAGTCGAGCGCCGCTTCGGCGGACGGCAGATTGGGCGCGAAGCCGCCTTCGTCGCCGACATTGGTGTTGAGGCCCGCCTTCTTGAGCGCGCCTTTGAGGAAATGAAAGACCTCGGAGCCCCAGCGCACCGCCTCCTTGAGCGACGGCGCGCCGATCGGAACGATCATGAATTCCTGGAAGTCGATCGGATTGTCGGCGTGCACGCCGCCGTTCAGAATATTCATCTGCGGAACCGGCAGAACGCGGGCCATGACGCCACCGACGTAGCGGTAGAGCGGGAGGCCGCTGACATCGGCGGCGGCCTTGGCAACCGCCAATGAGACACCGAGAATGGCGTTGGCGCCCAGTCTCGCCTTGTTCGGCGTGCCGTCGAGCGCGATCATGGCGTCGTCAATGCCGACCTGGTCCTCGGCATCCATACCGCTCAGCGCATCGAAAATGTCGCGATTGACGGCTTCGACGGCCTTCCGCACGCCCTTGCCGCCGAACCTCGACTTGTCGCCGTCGCGCAATTCGACGGCCTCGAGCGTGCCGGTCGAGGCGCCGGAGGGAATCGCAGCCCGGCCGAACGAACCGTCTTCGAGCGTGACGTCGACTTCTATGGTCGGGTTGCCGCGGCTATCCAGAATTTCACGGGCGGCGATGTCGACGATCGCGGTCATTCTCTGTCCTTTCAGGCTCGGCTTGGCTGCGGGTTTCTACGCCGAAGCGCGCTGCGAAAAAAGGGGCGTGCGCGAGGCAGCTTGCCGAAAACCGAGTCTCCCGTGGTATAAATGGCAATGGCAAAAACTCACGAGACCTTGAGCCTCGGCCGCAAGGTCGCCCTGCCCGCTTCGCCCGACGAAGCGCGGCTCGACCGGGTCCCCAATCCGCACAGCGACGCCGATTATGTCGCACGCTTCACGGCGCCGGAGTTTACGACGCTTTGCCCGGTGACCGGGCAACCGGACTTCGCGCATCTCGTGATCGATTACGTGCCCGATCGATGGCTCGTCGAATTCGAAGTCGCTGAAACTTTATCTTGGCTCATTCCGCAATCATGGCGCCTTCCACGAGGACTGCACCTTGCGGATCGGCAAAGACCTGGTCGCATTTCTGCAACCGCGCTGGCTCAGGATCGGCGGCTATTTCTACCCGCGCGGCGGCATCCCGATCGACGTCTTCTGGCAGGCCGGTGAATTGCCCGACGGCTGCTGGCTGCCGGATCAGGGGGTACCGCCCTATCGCGGCCGAGGATGAGCTCAGTCGTTGTAGGGCCGATCGCCAATGCTTTGCATCAAGAGCTTAAAAGTGCTCCGATTCCCCCAGTTCTCTTCCCCGATCGTCCAGCCCAAAGGTGCGTAGAGCGGTTGATCCCAGGGCTCATAATAGGGCGGCGGGTAACCGGGCGGCGGGACAACGACGCCTCTCGCGTAATGCCGGTAATAGTGATGACAGGCGGCGCTATGATGGCTGCAAGTCGCGGCTTCAGCTACGGGGACCGAGACCACCACGATAAACCCGAGCGCAGAGATCAGAAGTTTCATTGAAAGCACCTTTCGTTGCATTCGGGCATGAGGGATGGCCCTAAACGCGTTCTTTTCAGTCTAGCACGTTTCCGGCGCCCTGCGAAAAGTGCTTAGCGACGAGTTCGCCTCGCCTTGGCGATCTGATCGAATGCCTTCAATTCCGCAAGCAATTCTGCCAATGCACCAAGTGGCAGCATGTTGGCGCCGTCGGAGACCGCCTGGTCAGGATTTGCATGCGTCTCGATGAACAGGCCCGCGATCCCGACTGCGACCGCGGCACGCGCCAGAACCGGCACGAAACGACGCTCCCCGCCCGAGGCCGCGCCCCGCCCGCCCGGCTCCTGCACGCTATGGGTCGCATCGAAGATCACCGGCGCGCCTGTTTCCGCCAGGATCGGAAGCGCCCGCATGTCGGCGACGAGCGCGTTATAGCCGAAGCTCGTCCCACGCTCGGTGACGAGCACGGCGGAATTGCCGGCGCCGCGAACCTTGTCGACTGCATGGCGCATATCCCACGGCGCAAGGAACTGGCCCTTCTTGATGTTGACCGGCTTGCCGGTCTCCGCCGCAGCCAACAAAAGATCGGTCTGCCGGCTTAGAAAGGCGGGGATCTGGATGAGATCGACAACTTCGGCGACGAGCCTGCATTGATGCGACTCGTGCACGTCGGTCGTAACCGGCAGACCGCATGTTTCGCGGATTTCGGCGAAGATGGGCAAGGCCTCCTTCATCCCGAGCCCGCGCCCGCTCGACGCGGCCGTGCGGTTCGCCTTGTCGAACGAAGCCTTGAAGACAAGGCCCACCCCGAGCTTGCGGACGATGTCCTTCAGTGCGGTCGCCATCTCGAGCGCATGCGCACGGCTTTCGACGGCGCAGGGACCGGCAATGAGCGCGAAAGGCAGTGCATTGCCGAAGGCAATCGCGGCTTTGCCCTGCCCTATGATGACTTTGGGTGCGCTTTCCAAGGTTCACCTTATAAGCGAGCCAACCTTCTCCCACAGCAAGAAGGTTTGCCTAGCCTACACCAGCCGGCTCTGTTCGACCGCTGCGGCGATGAAGCTTGCAAAGAGCGGATGCGGCTCGAACGGTCGCGATTTCAGCTCGGGATGAAACTGCACGCCGATGAACCAGGGATGGTTGGCAAGCTCGATCGTCTCGGGCAACAGGCCGTCCGGCGACAGGCCGGCGAAGACGAGCCCCTTGTCCTCGAGCTGCTCGCGATAAGTCATGTTGACCTCGTAGCGATGCCGGTGGCGCTCGGAAATCTCGGTGGCCGCATAGATGCCGGCGATTTTCGACCCCGGGTGGAGATGGGCGGGATAGGCGCCAAGCCGCATCGTGCCGCCGAGATCGCCCTCGGCGGCGCGCACTTGCAGCTCATTGTCGCGCATCCATTCGGTCATCAGGCCTACGACCGGATTCTTGGTCGGGCCGAACTCGCTTGAATTGGCGTCCGCCAGGCCGGCCAGCGAGCGCGCCGCTTCGACGACCGCCATTTGCATGCCGAAGCAGATGCCGAAATAGGGCACCTTGCGCTCGCGCGCGAAACGCGCCGCGAGAATCTTGCCTTCGGAGCCGCGCTGGCCGAAGCCGCCGGGCACGAGAATGCCGTCGACATATTCGAGCCTCGGCGCGGGATCGCTGTCCTCGAAGACTTCCGATTCAATCCAGTCGAGCCGCACCTTGACCCGATTGGCCATGCCGCCATGCGCCAAAGCCTCGATCAAGGACTTATAGGCGTCCTTCATTCCCGTATATTTGCCGACAATGGCAATCGTCACCTCGCCTTCCGGATTGTGGATTTGCTCGGTGATCGTGTTCCACCGGCTCATGTCCGGCTTCGGTGCCGGCTCGATCCCAAAGGCGGCGAGAACCTCCTGGTCGAGCCCGGCGGCGTGATAGGCGCGCGGCACATCATAGACGGAGCCGACGTCGCGCGCCTCGATCACCGCGCTCTCCCGCACATTGCAGAAGAGGGCGATCTTGCGGCGCTCCTCGCGGGCGATCTCGCGGTCGGTGCGGCAGAGGATGATCTGCGGTTGGATGCCGATCGAGCGCAATTCCTTCACCGAATGCTGGGTCGGCTTGGTCTTCAACTCGCCGGCGCTCGGAATATAGGGCATCAGGGTCAGGTGAACGTAGATCGCGTGACCGCGCGGCAGTTCGTTGCCGAGCTGCCGGATCGCCTCGAGGAAAGGCAGGCCCTCGATGTCGCCGACGGTGCCGCCGATCTCGACCAGCACGAAATCGAAGCCTTCGTTGCCGCGCAGGATGAATTCCTTGATCTCGTTCGTCACATGCGGGATGACCTGAACCGTGGCGCCGAGATAATCGCCGCGTCGCTCCTTAAGGATGATCTCCTGATAGATGCGCCCGGTCGTGATATTGTCGTCGCGCATGGCGGGGCGGCCGGTGAAACGCTCGTAGTGGCCGAGGTCGAGATCGGTCTCCGCCCCGTCGTCGGTGACGAAAACCTCGCCGTGCTGATAGGGACTCATCGTCCCCGGATCGATGTTGAGATAAGGGTCGAGCTTGCGCAGCCGGACCGTATAGCCGCGCGCTTGGAGCAAAGCACCGAGGGCCGCCGAAGCGAGCCCCTTACCCAGAGAGGAGACCACGCCGCCGGTGATGAAGATAAACCGCGCCATGGACCTCGGCGTTTATCCTGTTTCCGGCATTTTGGGGAGCGTTTTTATCGTCTTTTGCCAATCGTTCCACATCGACGGGCGGGCGGCCGGCCCTCGCCACGGGCCCGGCACCGCTGGCTCCCGCCTATTGCGAACGCGGCGCTTGCGGCACCTCCGGAGCGCCTGATTGGCCGTTCGGTCCTTGCGACTGCTGCTGCTGTTGCCGGCGCTGTTCCTGCAGCTTCTTGAGCTGTTCCATCAGGCTGCCCTTGCCCGTGGTAGGCGCGGCCGGCGCGCTCGCCCCGGCCGGCGGCGTCACCCCTTCCAGAATCGATCTCGGCGCCCGCGTTACATTGGCCACAATGGTCAAGGCAAGGCTCGTCGCGAAGAACATGGCCGCGAGAATTGCCGTGGCCCGGGTGAGCACATTGGCCTGGCCGCGGCCTGTCATGAATCCGCCGCCGCCGGTCCCCAAAAAGGCACCCCCCTCGGAGCGCTGCAGGAGCACGGTCAGCACGAGGGCGATCACAACCATGATGTGAATGACGATCAGAACCGTCTGCATGAAACCTCTGGTCTGCGGCTGCCGGGCCGCGTCTTACACCGGGGGAGCCGTTCTGGCCAGCACGGGTTGATCTCGGCCGCCCTTTAGCCTTTGCCGGTCCGATAGACCATAGCGATCGCCATGAATTCGGACGCCCTCAGGCTGGCGCCGCCGATCAATGTGCCGTCGACATCGTCGATTGTGAGCAAGTCCCACGCATTGGCGGGTTTCACCGAGCCGCCGTAAAGGATCCGGACCTTATTGCCCAGGTCCGGCCAATGCTCAGCCAGGCGGTGGCGCAGGAAGGCATGCATCTGCGCCACATCTTGCACCGTCGGCGTGACCCCCGTGCCTATCGCCCAGACCGGCTCGTAGGCAATGACGAGACGCTCCGGCTCATCCGGGAGCGATGCCTCGAGCTGCGCGGCGACGCGTTGCAAGGCCGCGCCCGCGGCGCGCTCGGCTTCGCTCTCGCCGACGCAAAGGATCACATTGAGGCCGGCGCGCAAGCCTGCCATGGCCTTGGCGCGCACCAGAGCATCGCTCTCCGCGTGCTCGGCGCGCCGCTCAGAATGGCCGACGATGACATAGGAAGCCCCGGCGTCCTTCAGCATCCCGGCGGAAATATCGCCTGTATGCGACCCGCTTTCGGCGGGATGGCAGTCCTGCGCGCCGACCTCGACGGGCGAGCCCGCGCAAAGGCGCGCTGCCTCCATCAGCAGGGTGGCTGGCGGGCAGATCAGTATTTCGGCCTCCCCCGCCTTCCCGGCCAAGGCTGCGGCACGGATCGTGGCGATTTCGGCAAGATCCGCCGCGCGGCCATTCATCTTCCAATTTCCGGCGACCAGCGGCCTCAATCCATCCGGCATGAATAATCCCGCCTTTAATCTTCGCCTCGAAGACCGCGAACAGCGCCGCGGCAAGACCAATCGCAGATCCGGTCAAGGCGTTGCAAGCTCAAGATCTGCTCCCTATAGTCCGCCGCGCCAAGCCCCCATGCCGTAGCCCGGAGATTTCTCAATATGCTCGACGCCTTGCGCGCCTCCAGCCAAACCTGGTTCGGCCGCATAATCATGGCCGTGGTGATGGGTTTGCTCATCATCGCCTTCGGCTTTTGGGGGATCGCCGATATTTTTCGCGGCTTCGGCGCGAACCGGCTGGCCCGCGTTGGCTCCGCCGAGATCACGGTCGAAGCCTATCGCAACGCCTATCAAAACGAATTGCTGAATCTGCAGCAAAAAGAACACCGCGCCATCAGCGCCGATGAAGCCCACGAAATGGGCCTCGACCGGGAAGTCCTGGGGCGGCTCATCAGCGACACCGTGCTCGATCAGGAGGCGCGCCGCCTCGGCCTTGCCATGTCGGATCATGACCTCGCCGAGCGCATCATGCTCGACGACATGTTCAAAGGCGCGAATGGCCGCTTCGATCGGCTGCTTTTCGAGGAACGGCTGCGTGACAACGGCGTCAGCGAAGGCCAATTCGACGCCGGACAGCGCGCCACCTATCTGCGGCAGGAACTGGTTAGCGCGTTGGACAGCAATCTGACGGCGCCCAAGGCGATGCTCGAACTCATCAACCGCTATTACAACGAGACGCGGACCATAGATTATTTCGTCCTTCCCAAGAGCGCAGCCGGCGCCATTCCACCTCCGAGCGATGCCGACCTCAAGGCCTATTACGACGCGCGCCGAGACACTTATCGCACGCCGGAATATCGCAAAATCAGCGTGTTGGTGGTGACCCCGGCGAGCCTTGCCGAGCAAATTGTGAACAAACATCCGATCAGCGACGCGGACGTATTGAAGCATTACGACGATGTGAAAGCCCAACGCTACGCGCAGCCGGAACATCGTCAGATCCAGCAGATCGTCTTCCCCGACCAGGCCTCCGCGGCGGCGGCCTCGGCCAAGCTCGCCGGCGGCGAAAGCTTCGACGCGCTGGTCGCCGAACGCAAGCTGACGCCGAAGGATATTGACCTCGGCATGGTGACGAAAACCGACCTCGTTGACAAAGCTATCGCCGACGCCGCTTTCGCGCTGCCTTCGGGCGGTATCTCGAAGCCGGTGAAGGCGCAATTCGGCTGGGCGATCTTGCGGGTCGAAACCATCATCCCTCAGATCGTCGAGCCGCTCGCGCTGGTCAAACCATCGATCCTCAAGGAGCTGGCGCTCGCCCGCGCCAATCAGGACATCAGCAAGATCCATGATCGGATCGAAGATCAGCGCGCCGACGGTAAATCCGTCGCCGACGCGGCGCGGGGTGTTGGCCTCGAGGCACACACGATTGACGCAATCGACGCACAAGGCCGCGACAAGAGCGGCAAGCCCGTCGCCGACCTCGGCGATCCGGCGGCGCTCGTCAAAGCCGTCTTCGCCTCGGATGTCGGCGTCGACAATGAACCGCTCGGCATGCGCGACGGCGGAACCATCTGGTTCGATGTCTTGGGTATCGAGCCGGCGCGCGCGCAGAGCTTCGAGGAGGTCAAGCAAAAGGTCGCCCAAGCCTGGACGCAAGATGAAACGGCCAAGCGGCTTGCCGCCAAGGCTTCCGACCTCGTGAAGAAGCTCAATTCCGGCGAAACGCTCGCCGCGGTCGCGACCGCGCAAGGCAATCTCGCGATCAAGCACGTCGCCCGTATCGAACGTACCGAATCCCAGGATCTGCCGCAGGCGGTGCTGACCCAGGTGTTTGATCGTCCCGTGAGCACGGCCGGATCGGCAGCCACCGAGAACGGCGACCGGATTCTCTTCAAGGTTGTCGATGCGAAAGTCCCGCCGCTCGATGCCAAAAGGCCGGATTTCGCCAATATCATCGAGCAGATGAAAACCGCGCTCGACGAAGATCTGATCCACCAATATGTCGCCCGGCTCCAGGGCGTGATCGGCGTTGACATCAATCAGCAAGCCTTGGCCTCCATCCTCGGCGCGCCGCCCGAATCCGATTGACGAAGGCATGATCGAGCCCTCCTTCGAGGTCTTCGCGCAGATTTACCAGGCGCCGGCCGCCGCGCTTCTCACCACCCGATTGGTCGGCGATCTCGAAACACCTGTTTCCGCCTTTCTTAAAATTTCCGCCGGCCGCGCCGGGCGGCTGTTCCTCCTCGAGTCGGTCGAAGGCGGCGGCGCCCGCGGCCGCTATTCCATGATCGGCCTAGATCCCGATATCGTCTGGCGCTGTTTCGGCGACAGAGCGGAAATCAATCGGCAGGCGCTGAGCGATCCTGACGCCTTCCTCCCCTGCCCCCAAGCCCCGCTCGATGCCTTGCGCGCGCTGATCGCCGAATCGCGGATCGATGCGCCGGAGGACCTGCCGCCCATGGCGGCCGGCGTCTTCGGCTATCTCGGCTATGACACGGTCCGGCTTATGGAGCGCTTGCCGCCCGCAAAGCCCGATCCGATCGGCGTGCCCGACGCGATCATGCTGCGCCCTACCGTCATGGTCGTGTTCGACAGCGTGAAAGACGAGATCTGGGTCGTGACCCCCGTGCGCCCGACGAGCGGCGGCACGCCAAAGGCCGCCTATGAAGCCGGCCGGCAGCGGATCGAGGCCGTTGTCGCCTGTCTCGAAGGACCCCGTATCCACGATGCGGAAGCCCGCGCCGCCGCGCAGTCCGCGCCGAAATCGAATACGTCGGAAGGGCGGTTTCGCGAAATGGTCGAGCGCGCCAAGGAATATATCCGCGCCGGCGACATTTTTCAGGTCGTGCTGTCGCAGCGCTTCACCGCGCCTTTCGCGCTGCCGGCGTTCGCGCTCTATCGGGCGCTGCGGCGGGTCAATCCGGCGCCGTTCCTCTGCTATCTCGATTTCGGTAATTTTCAGATCGTCTGTTCGAGCCCCGAAATTCTGGTGCGCGTGCGGGGCGGCAAGGTGACGATCCGGCCAATTGCCGGCACCCGCTGGCGCGGCAAGACGCAAGCCGAGGACGCGCGGCTCGCGGCCGAGCTTTTGGCCGACGAGAAGGAACGCGCCGAACATTTGATGCTGCTCGATCTCGGACGCAACGATATCGGCCGCGTGGCCAAGATCGGCACGGTCGAAGTCACCGAGCAATTCGTCATCGAGCGCTACAGCCATGTCATGCACATCGTCTCCAACGTCGATGGCGTTCTCGGCCAGGATCACGATGTGATCGATGCGCTGTGCGCCGGATTTCCGGCCGGCACCGTATCCGGCGCGCCGAAAGTCCGCGCCATGGAGATCATCGACGAATTGGAGACGGATAAGCGCGGCATTTATGCCGGCTGCATCGGCTATTTCGGCGCACATGGCGACATGGATACTTGCATCATCCTGCGCACCTCGGTGGTGAAGGACGGATTGATGCATGTCCAGGCGGGCGCCGGCGTCGTGTATGATTCGGATCCCGCCTACGAACAGCGCGAATGCGTGAACAAGGCGCAGGCTCTGTTCCGCGCCGCCGACGAGGCGGTCCGCTTCGCGACGCGAGCGAAGCGGGGGCAGTAGTCCTCCTCATGGCCGGGCTTGACCCGGCCATCCGCGCAACCAACATGAAACGACGCCGCACGACGAGACGAAAGGCGGCGATGAGCCGTCAACCGGGTTCGCAGCCGCGCGGCTTGGATGGCCGGGTCAAGCCCGGCCATAACGGGCGCGGAGACGATCGTGGAAAGGACCAAGTCATGCCGAACGCCAAGCTCGAAACGATCACCATTCCCGGCACCCGTCTCCAGCCCACCCGTGTCGCGCTCGGAACATGGGCGATCGGCGGGTGGATGTGGGGCGGAAGCGATGATGCGGATTCGATTCGTACCATCCAAACTGCGCTCGATCGCGGCATCAACATCATCGATACCGCGCCGGTCTATGGTTTCGGCCATTCGGAAGAAATCGTCGGGCGCGCGCTCGCCGAAAGCGGGCAGCGGCAAAACGTCATCATCGCCACCAAAGTTGGCCTCGACTGGAAAAACGGCAAGCCGTTCCGTAATGCCAGCAAGGCGCGGATCGCCAAAGAGATCGAGGATTCGCTGCGCCGCCTGCGCACCGACGTCATCGACATTTACCAAGTCCATTGGCCGGATCCGAACACGCCGATCGCCGAGACCGCCGAGGCGCTCGGCGCGCTCTTGAAGGCCGGCAAGATCCGCGCGATCGGGGTGAGCAATTTCAATGTGGCCCAGATGGAAGCCTTCCGCGCCGTCGCGCCGCTCCACGCCGCGCAGCCGCCTTACAACCTCTTCGAGCGCGAAGCCGAAGCGGATGTGTTGCCCTATTGCGCCGATCGCAAGATTGCAACGCTCGCCTATGGTGCGCTTTGCCGCGGTCTGCTCAGCGGAAAGATGACACCCGACAGCAAATTCACCGGCGACGACCTGCGCCGCAACGATCCAAAATTCCAAGCCCCGCGTTTCGACCAATATCTCGCCGCGGTCGCACGGCTCGACGAATTCGCGCGGAAGAATTATGGCAAGCGGGTCTTGCATCTGGCGGTGCGCTGGGTGCTCGACAAGCAGCCGCTGAGCATTGCGCTCTGGGGCGCCCGCCATCCTGGTCAGCTCGATCCTGTCGCCGATGTCATGGGCTGGAAGCTCGATGCCTCCGCCTTGGCGGAGATCGATCGCATCCTCGCCGAAACTGTCAAAAGTCCGGTCGGCCCCGAGTTCATGGCGCCTCCGGCGAGCGCCGCGGCGTAACGCTTCATGCCCGGGTCTGTCCCGGCCATACTTGACCTCGCCTGCCCCAATGTTCAAAAGGCCGGGAGAGGATCGACGCATGGCCGCCGTCACGCTGATCGACAACTACGATTCGTTCACCTTCAATCTGGTGCATTACCTCGGCAGCCTTAGCGCCGATGTCACCGTGCATCGCAATGACCGGGTGAGTGTCGCCGATATTCTTGCCGCGCGGCCCGATGCGATCGTGCTCTCGCCCGGGCCGTGTACGCCGCGCGAGGCCGGCATTTGCCTCGATCTGATCAAAGCGGCGAGCGCGCAAATCCCGATTTTCGGCGTCTGCCTCGGGCATCAGGCGATCGGGGAAGCGTTCGGCGGCGAAGTGGTACGCGCGCCCGTTCCGGTGCACGGCAAAATTTCCGAGATCAGCCATTCCAGCGAAACTGTCTTCCGTGGCATCAATGGGCCGTTTCGCGCCACCCGTTATCATTCGCTGGTCGTCAAGCGCGACAGCCTGCCGAGCAATCTTCAGGTGACGGCCGAGACTGACGGGCTCATCATGGCGCTGTCGCATCGCGAACGCCCGACGCATGGCGTGCAATTCCATCCCGAAAGCATCGCGTCCGAACACGGGCATCGAATCCTGGCAAATTTTCTCGATCTCGCCGCGGCCTGGAACAAGGCGCGGCGCGGCGCCTGAAATGGCCCGTTCCGCAGGGTTGGCATTTGACCGATCGAATCCAATCGCCGCAATGCTCTGCCGGCAGCGCTGACCTTTTCGGCCACCCGAAAGGACTCACATTTCTGTTCACGACGGAGATGTGGGAGCGCTTCTCGTTCTACGGGATGCGCGCGCTGCTCGTTCTCTACATGACGAAATATTTGCTGCTGGCGGGACATTCCAACAACGTCATCGGGCTCGCCGGCGTCAAGCGCGCACTCGAAGCCCTATTCGGCCCGCTCGACGTGCAGCCTTTGGCCTCGCAGATCTATGGCTTCTATACCGCGCTCGTCTATTTCACGCCGATTTTCGGCGGCCTTCTCGCCGACCGCGTCCTTGGCCGACGCCGCACCGTCGTGATCGGCGCGATCCTCATGGCGATCGGCCATTTCATGATGGCGGTCGAGCAGCTCTTCCTGTTTGCATTGCTCGCGCTCATCCTCGGCAGCGGCGCGTTCAAGCCGAATATTTCCACCCAGGTCGGCGGCCTTTATGCGCCTGGCGACCCGCGTCGCGACCGCGCCTATTCGATCTTCTATGTCGGCATCAATATCGGCGCATTTCTGGCGCCGCTCGTCTGCGGCACACTCGGCGAGAAGGTCGCTTGGCATTATGGCTTTGCCGCAGCCGGCGTCGGCATGCTGATCGGACTTGGCCTTTATCTTCGCGCTCTGCCGCTGTTGCCGCCCGACGCCTTGCAGACCGCGAAGGCGGCACCAATCGCGCGAAAACCGCTCGAGCCAAGCGAATGGGGCGGCCTCATTGCGCTGCTCGTTCTGTTTCTGCCCAACACCTTGTTCTGGGCGGCCTACGAGCAGCAGGGCAATACGATAGCGTTATGGGCCGATGCGAACACCGACCGGGGCTTCGGGCTGTTCGGCTTTGCCGCGCAAATCCCGACCACATGGTTTCAGGCCGTCAATCCGTTGCTGATCTTTGCCTTCACGCCCTTCGTCGTGGCGCTCTGGGCGCGGCAGGCGGCGCGCGGCGAAGAGCCGTCGAGCGTGACCAAAATGGCGCTCGGCTGTTTCGGCGCCGCGGCGGCCAATCTCATCCTTGCCGGCGCCGCGCTTCATGCCGGCGCCGGCAAGGCAAGCTGGCTGTGGCTCATCGGTTATTTCGTCGTTCTCACCATCGGCGAGCTTTATCTCTCGCCGGTCGGACTTTCGCTGGTGAGCAAAGTCGCGCCGGCGCGCATTCTCTCGATGATGATGGGCGTATGGCTCGCGACAAGCTTCTTCGGTGATTTTCTTGCGGGCTGGATCGGCAGCTATTGGAGCCGGATGGCAAAGGTTGAATTTTTTCTATTGATCGCAGGAATTGCGGCCCTCGCCGGCGCCCTGATCTGGGCCTGCCATGGGCCCCTTCGCGGAGCATTGCGGGAATGAAACCTGGGAGAGACTTGCGCTCGCGCGACGAGCGGCGCAATGAGAACTCATGGACGAATTCAAACCGCTGATTGCCAAAATCGCCAGCGGCGCGAGCCTCAGCCGCGCGGAGGCCGAGCGGGCCTTCGACCTGCTCCTGTCCGGCGAAGTCACGCCGGCCCAGATGGGCGGTTTTCTCTTGGGGCTGCGCGTGCGCGGCGAAACGATCGAGGAGATCACCGGCGCGGTTTTGTCGATGCGGGCCAAGATGCTCGCCGTCGCGGCACCGCCCGGCGCAATCGACATTGTCGGCACCGGCGGCGATGGACGTGGAACCTACAATGTTTCGACGCTGGCGGCATTGATCGTCGCGGCCTGCGGCGTGCCGGTCGCCAAACACGGCAACCGCGCCGCGACGTCAAAATCCGGAGCGAGCGACGTCCTGACCGCGCTCGGCGTCAGGATCGGGCTCGCGCCGCACGAGGTCGCGGCCTCGATCGCGCAATGCGGCATCGGCTTCATGCTGGGGCCGGCGCATCACGCAGCCATGCGCCATGTCGCGGAGATCCGCACCCAACTCGGCACGCGAACCATATTCAACCTGCTCGGCCCGCTCGCCAATCCGGCGGGGGTCAAGCGTCAGTTGCTCGGCGTCTTTTCGGCCCAATGGCTGCAGCCGCTCGCCGAAGTCTTGCGCAATCTCGGTTCCGAGCGCGTCTGGCTGGTGCATGGGTCGGATGGTCTCGACGAGGCGACCACCACCGGCACCACCTCCGTTTGCGCGCTCGAAGCGGGCGCGATTCGCTCTTTCGAGATCGTGCCGGAGGATGCCGGCCTCAAGCGCGCCCGGCTCGAGGATCTCAAGGGGGGAGACGCGGCCCATAACGCCGCGGCGCTTAACGCGGTTTTGAACGGCGCTAGAAACCCTTATCGTGACATCGCGATCCTCAACGCCGCCGCGGCGCTGGTCGTTGCCGAAAAAGCAGCCGATCTCAACGAGGGCGCTCGGCTCGCCGCCGAGGCCATCGATACCGGCCGCGCGACGGGCGTGCTCGCCAAGCTCATCAAGGCTTCACAGGGCGCGGGGAAAGAGACTTGACTTTTCGCGCCACATCTTTCGTGTCGTCAGCGGGCATTCGCTTGGACACCCGACGCGAATTCCCAAGGTAACGCTCATGGCCGATATTCTGAGGCAGATCGAAGCCTATAAGCGCAAGGAAATCAGCGAAGCGAAGTTGCGCATGCCCTTGTCGACGCTGGAGCGTCGGGCGCATGAGCATGCGCCGCGCGGCTTTGTCCGGGCGATCGACGCAAAGCTCGCGGAAGGCCGCCTGGCGCTCATCGCCGAAATCAAGAAAGCGAGCCCCTCAAAGGGCCTGATCCGCGCCGATTTCGATCCGCCGAGCCTCGCCAAGGCCTATCAGAACGGCGGCGCCGCCTGTCTTTCCGTGCTGACCGACACGCCTTCATTTCAGGGCAAGCTCGAGCATCTCGAGGCGGCGCGCAAGACGAGCCACCTGCCGGCGCTGCGCAAGGATTTCCTCTTCGATCCCTATCAGGTCTACGAGGCGCGCGCCTATGGCGCCGATTGCATTCTGATCATCATGGCCTGCGTCACCGACGAGGAGGCCAAGCGGCTGAACAAGACGGCGCATGATCTGGCGCTCGACGTGCTCGTCGAAGCGCATGACGCGGAGGAACTCGACCGCGCCCTCGAACTCGAAACGCGTCTCGTCGGGATCAACAATCGCGATCTGCGCAGCTTCGAGACCCGGCTGGAGACCTGCGAACGGCTGGCCGGCAAAATTCCCAGCGATCGGATTGTCGTCGCCGAAAGCGGGATCTCGACGCATGAGGATTGTCTTCGGCTGAAGCGCGCCGGAATCCGAGCTTTTTTGGTCGGCGAGAGCCTAATGCGGGAGAAGGACGTTGCCGCTGCCACCCGCAGCCTGCTTTGCGGCGCGATCTTCGAGCGCAACCATCTGGGCAAGGCACATGGATAAGCCGACGCCGCCGGGGCGTTCCTCCCCCACGACCAAGCTCAGCCATCTCGCCGCCAGTGGCGAAGCCCGCATGGTCGATGTGTCGGAAAAGCCTGTCAGCGAACGCGCCGCGCTGGCAAGGGGCCTCGTCACGATGCGCGCGGAGACGTTGCAGCTCGCGCTCTCCGGCAATGCCCAGAAGGGCGATGTCTTCGCCGCGGCGCGGATCGCCGGCATCATGGCGGCGAAGAAGACGGCCGATCTCATTCCGCTCTGTCATCCGCTGGCGCTCACCAACGTCAGCGTCGAGATCGAACCTGACACGGCTCTGCCCGGCATCGAGGTTTTCGCGCGCGCAAAAGTCGCTGGCCAGACCGGCGTCGAAATGGAGGCCCTCACCGCGGCCGCAGTGGCCTGCCTCACGATCTACGACATGCTGAAGGCGGCGGATCGCTCGATGCGCATCGAATCGATCGAGCTTATCGAGAAGACCGGCGGCAAATCGGGCAGCTTTCAGCGCGAAAACCGCGGGTGAAGATCTTGCTGTCCGTCGCGGAAGCGCGTGCAAAGATTCTGGCTGCGGCGCGCCCGCGCGGGGGCGAAAATGTACCGCTTGCGCAAGCGCTGGGACGAACGCTCGCAGCGCCGCTCGCGGCCAAGCGCACGCAGCCGCCCTTCGCCGTCTCCGCCATGGATGGATTTGCGCTGCGTGCCGCCGATGTGGCGGCTCTGCCGGCGCGCTTGAAACTCATCGGCACAAGCGCCGCCGGACATGGATTTGGCGGCGTTGTCGGCCCCGGCGAGACGGTGCGGATTTTGACCGGCGCGCCGGTACCGCAAGGCGCCGATGCGATCCTCATTCAGGAAGAGGCGCAGCTCGAGGGTGACTTCGTCGCGCCATCGGCGAGTGCCGCGGCCGGAAGCCATATCCGCGCCACCGGCGTCGACTTCAGCGAAGGCGAAACGCTGCTCGCCGCCGGCACGCGGCTTGGCGCGATCGAGATCGCGCTCGCCGCGGCGATGAACTACGCCGATCTTCCTGTCGCTCGCCGTCCCCGCGTGGCGATCCTCGCGACCGGCGACGAGCTTGTTCCGCCCGGCGGCGCCATCGGCCCGGATCAGATCGTGGCTTCGAACGCGCCGGCGATTGCGGCCTTTGCGCGGCTTGCGGGCGGGACCCCGATCGATCTTGGCATCGTGGACGATGATTTCGCCGCGCTGGAGGCGGCAATCCGGGCGGCGCGCGAGGCCGAAGCGGACGTGCTTGTCACCCTCGGCGGCGCCTCGGTCGGCGATCGTGATCTGGTGAAATCCGCCCTCGCCCGGCAGGGCATGGAGCTCGGCTTCTGGCGCATCGCCATGCGGCCCGGCAAGCCGCTCCTTCACGGGCGGCTCGGCGACATGTCGATCCTCGGCCTGCCCGGCAATCCCGCCGCCTCGATCGTCTGCGCCCTGCTCTTCCTGCTGCCGCTGGTGCGGGCGCTTTGCGGCGATCCGGCGGCCGGCGAAGACAGCAGCGAGCCGGCGCGGCTCGGCGCCTGCCTGCCCGCCAACGGTCCGCGCGAAGACTATATGCGCGCGAGGCTGCTACGGACGGATGACGGCCTGCCGATCGCGCTACCCTTCGCTCAGCAGGATTCCTCGCTGCTCAGCGTCTTTGCCAAAGCGCAGTGTCTCTTGATCCGGCCGCCGCATGCAGCCGCCGCGCGCGATGGCGATCTTTGCCGTGTCATCCGCTTGCCGGACGCCGGGATGTGAGATTAGGTCACGCCCTGCCGCGAATGGATTGCTGCGTTCCAAACCGGAAGACGACGACCGCAAACAGCAGCATCGCCGTCAAGGCCAGCAAGGAACCAATGATCGTAAGGGGCATGTAGGCGTTGCCGCCCAAAAGAATCGCGGCGATTCCGATGGGGAGCAGGATCGCCCCCGCCACCGCGGTCAAAGCGTGCGCATAAGCCAGTTTGCTTGCCGCGGCACCGGGAACAACCTGATAATAGAGCCCGGCGAGAAACAGCCCGACCCAACCGAGCAAGTTCAAATGGGCGTGAGCCGGAGCCAGCGTGAAGTCCTGCCGGATGCCCATTACGATTCCAAACACCATGCCGATGATCCCCAGAACGACCGCGAGCCTTAAGAGCCAGTTCGCTATCATTGTTTCCCCCTTGGTTCTTCAGGACGGGGCATCCTAACTTGGCGTGCGGGCGCAGGAAACTTAATGCCGCCGCATGCAGCTATTTTCGCGGTGGGTAATATCGGGCATAGTTACGTTTCCGCGGCGCCCGGCGATAGAGCGCCTCGATTGACAGTTGCGTCCGCCTGCCCCACCTTTCGCGCGATAAAACGGGAGGATCGAAAATGCACATCATCTGGATCATTCTTATCGGCTTCTTTGCCGGGCTTCTGGCGCGGTTTTTCTCGCCGGCGCCGAATAATCCAAACGGCTTCATCTTGACCTGCCTGCTCGGCATCGCTGGCGCTTTCCTTGCAACCTTCATCGGCCAGACGATCGGCTGGTACCGCACCGACCAGGGGGCGGGCCTCATCGGCGCGACGATCGGCGCCGTCGTCGTTCTCCTGATCTGGCGGGCGATCGTCGGCAAAGGCGAGGGCATTGGCCCGGATGCGGCCCCCGGCCCAAGGCGGTGGCTATAGGCCGGTCGAGAAAACGTCATTGCAAAGGGCGAAGCGGCGAAGCAATCCCTTGACACGACTGGATTGCCTCGCTTTGCCCGCGTGGCGGCACGGCAATCATGGAAGGTGAACATGCGGAGGGGTTCAGCGGCGCTTCTCGGTTTGCTGGTGGGCGCCGCGGCCGCCACGGATTTGGCGGCCAATTCGCCGGCGGTTCCCATCGCCAGCGCCACGCTCGCCGTCAACGATGCGACGAATTCCGTGACGCTGCTTGATGAAAGCAATGTCGAGGTGAGGTTCGCGCCGGCCGAATATCCTGACTTGAACATTACCAAGGCATTCAAAATCGTCTGCGTTCTCGCCAATAACGCCGGGCCCTATAGGTTCGCCGTGCGCGTCGACAACAAATATAACCTCATCCCTGCAGACGTCGTTGACTATAACCAAAACAATCCGTCCTACATCGAACTGGAGATCGATACCGCCTATTTGACGGACCGGATCGACCATTCCGATTTCGGCGACCACAGGGTCCGCATCGATTTCTTCGCGGACCGCTGAAAAGGATGGCGCTTGGTCTGCCCGATCCGCCGGTCTTCGGCGATTGCGATCGTCCGAGGCGGCATTTCTTTCCCTGTCCACAAGTATGACTTATCGTTTTTAAGCAGATCTACTTATTCAGTTCCATGGTCCTTCAATCATTCATGGGCATTCTATCCTCGCGGTGCCGAGCGATTGAAGGAATCCCCCGATGTTTTGGGACGGATTTTTTGATCAGATCAAAGGATGGGCGTCCTACGACATTTCCAAATGGATTATGGCGTCGGTCATCGTCGCGCTGGTCCTGACCAAATTGATCAAAAATCTTTCAGGGTTTCTTGATGACACGCAGCAGGAGATCAATTTTCTGGTCCTGACTTTTCTGATCTGCGTGGGGCTTTTCTATATTCCCTGAGCATCAGGGGGCCGCCGCGATCGGCGACCTCTTCGCCCGCCATCTTCCATCTCGACAAGGATTTCCTTGTCGCGTTCTTTCGGCTTCCTAGCCGCCGCCGGAAGCACGTGTCACGGAGAAGGCGTAGCGTGCGATCTTCCAGGTGCCGTCAATCTTTTGGAAGATAAACAGCTCCTGATTTCCCTCGGGAACGCTGGCGCCGTTGGCCTTGATCGTGATCGTCCCGGACGATGTGGAGCGGAGAAACGCCCAGTCCTTCGCGAGCTGGCGAACCTCGCCGACCTCGAATTTGATATTGAGCGCGATATTGGCAAAGATCCCCTGATAGGCCGTGCGCACCGCCTGAAGCCCCACAACTGGCCGGTTCTCCGGCGCCATCAGCACGGCATCGGCGGTGTAGAGTTTGGCCACCGCATCCACATCCGAGTGATTGAGCGCGGCTTCGTAGGCATTGAGCGCCGCCACGATGGCTTGTTCTTCGTCCTGCATGATTGCCTCCATCGCCAAGAATGATACGAGGCAAAATGGCCTGGTCTCAAAGGAGCAGCGTCAGTTTCGCAGGTCGACGAGTTGCTCTTCCGGGAGATTGACGGTGAAAGGACGATAACGCTGTCCTCGGCCGCTGCGGAGATAATCGCTCTCCTTTGAGGAAAACGCGCCGACATTCTCAGTGCTGTCCCCGGGAGCTGCAAGTCTTAAGCCAACAACGGGAGTTGTCCCAAACGCAGCCGGCCGCAGCCGTCGGGCGCTCGCCCAAGCTCAGCCCAAGTGTCGTCAGTCGCGGACGAAGCTGTCCTAATTTTAACGAATGACCGCCCGAACTACCGCTCCCTGAGCCGGGTTGACCGGATGCTGGGGGAAGATCTGAGGAGGATAATATGAAATATCTCCTTGTCGCAGCCATGCTCTCCCTCGGTTTCAGCAGCGCGTGCTTGGCGGACACCAACACGCTCGATGCCAAGGGATACGTCTACACGGACGTGAAGGCGCAATATCCGAATGCGGCGGAATCGCTGCCGTATAAGTGTCAAACGGAAGGGCATCGGCAAGTCTGCAACACAGTGAAGCCGATGTAATGGGCTTCAAACTCGAACGGAGGCCGCCTCAGTGGCGGCCTCTTTTCAGGGTCCGACGTTCAATCGCCGCGCGAGAGCTTCTCGGAGCGCGGGCGTCGCAGTGGCATTCGATAAGATCGTTGAAAAGCTCGAGCGCGCAGCCGGTTGGCGCCCTCAGCCGACCGCCTCAGCTTTTTTTGGGATGCGACCCCGGCCCCCGCATTGCGGGCAAGACGCGCGCCTGATTTTCATTTGCCCCGGCCTGACTGTCACTCTTTCCGCGCCGGTTCCGTCACAAGCCGGGCACTTTTCCCAAGGCAATTTTAATTCCTTGTCCTTCATTTTGCTCTCTTTCATGTCGCGTCTCCGCGCTCTGCGTCCGCCATGGCTCAGGTCGGCTTCGACGTTCGATTAATTTTCCTCCCTAATCTATTGTCTTCGCGTCGTATCCCAATGGCATCGGGCAAGAACTCGCCCGCCATGGAATCGTTCGGTGACGCCTCAGTTCGGGTGTGCCGTGGCTGCTCTTGGATGTGGCGGCGCCGCGCAGACCTGATAGCAATGGCGGCGCGGCCACGCCTTAGCCGGAGGACGTCTTGGAAATAAAACGCAGCGGGTCGCAGCCGTCGAACAAAGGATCGGCTGAGTATTTTACCGGCGCGGTGCGCGTCGAGCTGCTTTTTCAGGCGCCGGAGCCGGCGCGTGTCAGCGGCGCGAGTGTGACATTCGAGCCGGGCGCGCGCACGGCGTGGCATAAGCATCCGCTCGGCCAGACATTGATCGTCACCTCGGGCCTCGGATGGGCGCAGCGCTGGGGCGGACCGATCGAAGAAATCCGCCCGGGCGATGTGATCTGGTTTCCCCCCGCCGAAAAACATTGGCACGGCGCAACGCCTACGACGGAGATGAGCCACATCGCCATCCAGGAAGCGCTCGACGGCAAGACCGCCGACTGGCTGGAACAGGTGAGCGACGCGCAATATCGAAAATAGCAAGTCTCGATCGGGGCTGCCGTCTCCAGCTCCGCTCCAAGGCTCACGAGTTGCATGATAACTTTGATCCAAGGCAAAGCGCGTTCCGCGCAGTGCGCCTAGCTTGCCGGCTCCCACCAATCTCGGGAGGAAATTATGAGCAAGCTCATCATCGCCTTGGCCCTGCTGATATCCTCGATTGGATATGCCGACGCGCGCTCCAAAGAATATCTCTTCGGGTCCGAAGGCGTTTTTATTAGTTGTTCAGCCTTCAAACACAACGCCGACGGCTCTTGGGATGTCGTAGCTCAAACCTTGGTGAAAGGTGCATGGGGGACCATGACGCTCAATCGCGGCGCCCATTTCGCCAGCGGCCAACCTATCAATATCGGAGGATTGGATATTCTGGCGGTGCTCAATACCAACTGTAAATAATGGAACTAGAGCAGATCAGTATTTGGCGACGACGGGCGCCGGCGGGGCGAAAAGATCGAACTTATACGCGACGCCGACTGAGGCAGTATTGGTTCGCAGACGGACGTTGAAAGCAATTGCATCGTCGTTGCCGACTATTCCGCTAAAGAATGTGCGCGAGAAGCTGCCATAATCGGCGTAACGATATTCCGCTCGGATCAGCCAATTCGGCGCAATCATGTATTCGAGGCCACCCCCGACTGTCCAACCGACCCGGGTGGTGGAGGCGCTTTGCGGTGTTCCCATAAGTGGATCAGCCGAGCTGCACCACCCCACGTCAAAAGCTGTGCCGCAGAGTGCGGTCGCCGACACGTTTGTAAACGCCGCGCCACCGGTCCCAAACAGCAGCAAGTTCGGCATGACAAGAAAACCGGCGCGCGCGCGAATACTTGCGTCCCAGTTTTCGCGAACCGTCGAACTATCTAATCCCGGTTCCCCGGCGACGGTTGGATCTTCAGTTCCCGGTATTCCGGCATTGGTCCGGCGATTGTCCGCATATTGCCAATCGCCTTCGACGCCGACGACCCATTGGCTACCGATCTGATAATTGTAGCCAATAAAGGGGCCGCCTTTCACTGAAACAGAGTCGAAGCTCTCAGGGTTGTTGAAGGCAAATCGCGCGGGATAGTTGGCCGCCGGGCAGGTTGCAAATCCGGGCTGTAGGCAGGTCGTGCTCCAAGTGGGATCTGACCAGCGAGCTCCGATCTCGCCGCCAATATAAAATCCTGTCCAACTGAGAACCGGCGGAGGCGGCGGCGCGAATGCCGGCGGCCCTTTCGTCGTCGGCAGATCGGCGCCATAAGCCGCCAAGGAGAACAGCGAAACCAAAGCGGCACTCAAAAGAGATTTCTTCATGCGTGCCCCGGCAGCGCAACGAGCCAAGTTTCCGCTAGGATAGCCTGAATTTAGGCCACATCAATTGGACCGCGGCGAATTGGCGTGGGGGTGCCATAAAGGCAACAGCGAGAGGCAGATCCTAATTTCCCCGACGCATTTTCTCGGTGGCTGCTTCTCGCCCTTCGATCGGCTTCTGGTCTACGTCACGGGCGGTTTGGCTATCGGGGGCGTCTCGGCCACGAGGGATCTCGATTTCATAACCACCCTGAGGGCGAGTGTCCTTAAGTTGCGGGAGCGGGTACCCTAATTCGAAAGTTGGATGCGACGCTTGTTGCTGCGTCGGAAGCAAGTTATTCTATTTTGTCAATTGCTCGAAAAAGACGGGAGGTTTTTTATGAAAACACTCGCGATGACATTGACAGCGGCAATGCTCGTGCTGGGAACGATGGCCATGACGGCCAATGCGCAAACCCTGCCGGGCGCCACCTGTCTCCGCGGCGAGCTTGTGAACGCATCGCCGGATATTAGGCACGTGAATTGTCGGGGATGGACGGGTCGCTGTGGTTGCGGCCCGGGTTGGGTCAGTTCGTGCCCCGGCGGTTGTTGCCACTGCGTCCCCTGCTACTGAGCGCATGATCGTAATGAACGCCGTCGAGGCCGCCTCATTTGGCGGCCTCTTTCTTTTTGCGGCCCTTACCTTTGCATCTGATTGCGAGCCTTTTGTCCCTAATTCGAGTTTGAAACCGTCCTAGTTCACGTTAACGTCGCGTCTTCTTGGGGGGCGTCACATGATAAGGCAACTTACTGCCTACGCTGTCGTGGTCGCAATCCTTAGTGCTGATTACGCCTGATCGGGCATCCGCCCATGGTAGCGGGACCGGGTCAGGAGCACACACATATCGTGGTGCTCCAAGGGAGCCTCTGCGTCGCTTGGACACTTAATGAGACCGTCCCGCACAACTGGTGCGTCGAGCACCCCCAAGCATGTTGGATTCTGCGCAGGCGTTGACGCTATTGTCCTAAGCTGCGGGGAAGTGGAGGCGTAAGCGGCCTGGGACACTTGCCCTCAGCTGGTTCCGGCGGCACTCAAAATGTGCCACTCGCCTGTCCAAAATGGCCCGCTCGAATTGAATGGGGGGCCAGTATCCCACCCCCTGGGGATTATAGACTTGACAACGGAACCTAGGGGGCCAAAGGCTGATAGCCGACAGGCCGGTGCAAAACACGAAATTCCAATAACTCCAGCTATGGAGGCGGCGGGAACTCGCCGCGCTCGCCGCCTCTGGACTTGTGCCAAGGGATGAGATTTTGGAGGCGGATACTTTATCGCTTGGTGAAATATATCGAGCGATGCGCGCCCTAGAACCACGCGCCGATTGAGCTTGTCCGTAAAGGCCGACAAGACGCGCGTGAAAAACGCGCATTTCTCAGAGAAAGCCGCGAGCAATTCGGTAGTGTGTTGCTGATCGGCACTTTCGAACATCCACAATGCGGGAGGCGTTAAAACCATTTCCCTGAATTCTGGTTTTCCGTTAGCTCCTCTGTGGCCGATCCCGATCAGATGCCAATGAATAACCTCGTTCCGAGTATCATCTATGGGGCGCAGCCCCTTCATCACCGATTTGAAAAATTCGTGATAGGTCTTGCCATGCTTCTTTCGCATGAGCTTTTCTAGGATAGTGGCCCGAGAACGGGTATTGACGATGCGAAAGAATATCGTTCCAGCGACGACTGGATCGGTATCGGACAAATAAGAAAATAGCTCGCAAAGGGCTTGCTCCAAATCAGCATAGCGCTGGATCGCGTTCGCGCGCGCGATTTGCAGTTTGCGTTCCGCCGCCCTAACCTTGGTTTTATGGGCGCGAACGGGGTGGCTCTGTTTCGGCATAATCGCCGCCCTAGCAGGACTCGCTAAATGAATACCAGGCTTTCAAAGCAAAGTATCCCACCCGAGGCGGCGCAAATCATGAAGCGCATGGTTAGCATGCCGCCGAAGCCGCACGAGGACATGAAGCTACGAAAATCTAAGCCGAAAGCCGGAAAGAGTCCCAAGGGCGGCGCGCCGCAATCAAAGAACGGAAGAAAAAAATAGACAGCCATTTAGTGGGGAATGGGGGAAGGAAAATGCTAAAGCCCCGAAAGGTCATAATTGAGCGCACGTCCAAACGCTGGAAAGCGCTTGGCTTACTTTCCTATGTTGTCTTTTTCCTAGGCATCTTGATGTTTGCTGGCGGCCAGCAAATTGGGCCGGTAGCTTTTACTGTCGTTATGATCGCCATTGGAATGTCGGTCGTGGCCACCATCGGCAGATGGTGGACAACGGTTAGTTGTGCTAAAAAAGAAATCGGCCCGGACTGGCATCCGAGCCGATTGAAAAACCAATGCGCCGCGCCGCGCGTATCTCTTATACGCGCGTCGGAGGCGCTTGTGCAATCAAATTTCGGCCTTGCATTCAGGACAACGATAAACGGCGCCCATTCCAAGCGCCCTTCTTGCTTCGTTAGTTGGCACTTGTGCGAGAAACGACTTCTTGCCGCGCGCATAGCAATTTGGACATATCTGATGCTGCGGTTCTCCTCCTTGAGCCAGCGGTTTCAGAACATAAGCAAAAGCGTTCCCGAATGGCTTCAGTTCGTATCGTTGCTTTTCAGTATCCCATGTTTCAAAGTTAGCCACTTTTTCTTCAAGCGTTCGTATGCGCTCCAACAACTCCGCTTGCGCCGATTGTGCAATGAGGAGTTTTTCTTGCAATTCTATGACCGCCGTATTGCGACGGGCAGTATCGTCAATGTCCTTCAGTCCCTTCGCGAGGTCGAACGCGGTCTTAAGGGCGCTGAGGCCAGCAAAAGCTTCCCCTACCATGTCATTCGCTCCTAGTTCGCTTGGCAGCTTCTAGGATAGCGATGGAAGGGCCGAGCGTCATGCCCGGCCCTTCTTTTTGCGCCAGCGAAGGAAGGCACGCGCCTGTTGCTTAAAAGAGGGCTTCGTTAGTCCGCCGATAGGTAAGGCGCTTCCCGGAAATCCCGGCGGCGATCTTGGAGACGCGTTCAACATCTTCGACACCGAGCGCCGAGCGATTGCTATAGCGGAAATCAAATTCGCTCAGGTAGCGGTGCAAATGCTTCTCGCCGCAATGCTGATAGACGCCCTTCATGCCGCGCTTGAAAATGCTGTAATAGCCTTCGACCGTGTTCGTGCTGATGATCTTCTCGCTTTCGCGGCGAACGTATTCGTCTTTCGCATGGTTCACCGTGTCGTGACTGGCGAACTCTGCGGCGATCTCCGGATACCAGCGGCCTGATCTGTCATGATCGCAGTTTCGCGCGCGACGTTGGCGCGAATGATCGGCTTCAATTCTGCGATTGTCGTTCCGTCAACATGGAAGCTGCGAGCCGCGCCGCCGCGCTCAACGAGCGTGAGAGAACGGCGATACCGGAGCGCCCGCCCATTTTGCTGGTTGACTTGGGAGCGCCTTCGACCATTCCGAAAACCGTTTCGTCGATTTCCACAATTTTGCCGCCGCCGCCCATCGGGCCGGGATCGCGGTCGGTCATGGCCTCGCGGATGCGATGCGCCATGAACCAAGCGGTCTTGTAGGTCACGCCAAGCGAGCGATGAAGCTGATGCGCGCTCATGCCCTTCTTGGAAGTTCCAAGCAGATGCATTGCCAGCCACCATTTGGTCAGCGGGATTTTGGAACGCTCGAAAACCGTGCCGACAGTGGCCGGTGAATTGCCCGTTGCAGGCCGCGCAATAATAGAGGCCAGGGCGTGCAGCCTTTCCTTGGGCTTTGGCGATCTTGTCTTGATCGACGTTACCGCAGTGCGGGCAAACCCGACCGTTCGGCCAAACGGTGGCCTCTAACGCTTCGCGGGCCTTAGTCTCGTCATTGAAGATCGGATTTTGCAAGTCGGCAGACATGGTTAGCTCCTATGTCTCAACTATAGGAGTCTAGCCTTTCCGTTGTCAAGTATATAATCCACCACCCCCTTGCGGAACACAGCAGGAACGGATACAGTCCGTTCACTCTTTGTTTAGCGAGCGAATCTTAACTGCGCAGCGTCCCTCCGATCCCCCAATTCGGCTCTGCCGAAGCCGCCAGCGAGCAAGACACCGATGCTGACCCGCAAACAGAGCGAACTTCTGCGCTTCATCCATGAGCGGCTGAAGGAAACCGGCGTGCCGCCCTCCTTCGACGAAATGAAGGAGGCGCTCGACCTTCGCTCGAAATCCGGCATCCACCGGCTGATCCTGGCGCTCGAGGAGCGCGGCTTCATCCGGCGGCTGCCGAACCGCGCCCGCGCGCTCGAAGTCTTGCGCCTGCCGGAATCGACGACGCCTGCTCGAGCGGGCGCGGCAAGAAATTCTCGCCTTCCGTCATCGAGGGCAATCTCGGGCGCGTGCGCGCCGGCGGGCCAGGCCGCCGAGGACGAGGCCGAGCGGGCGATGATCGCCATTCCCGTCATGGGCCGGATCGCAGCCGGCACGCCGATCACCGCGCTGCAGACCCGCAGCCATACGATCTGCCATGCCGCCCGACATGCTGCCGCCCGGCGAACATTACGGGCTCGAAGTGCGCGGCGATTCGATGATCGAGGCCGGCATATTCGATGGCGACACCGTCGTCATCCGCAAGCAGGACACGGCCGAGACCGGCGACATCGTGGTGGCCCTGATCGACGACGAGGAAGCCACGTTGAAGCGGCTGCGCAAGAAGGGCAATTCGATCGCGCTCGAAGCCGCCAATCCCGCCTATGAGACGCGCATCTTCGGGCCCGACCGGGTGCGCATCCAGGGCAAGCTCGTGAGCCTCATCCGGAAATATTGAAGCCTGTGATGTGCACGAGGACGGGATAAGTTTGCAAGCTGCTGACCTGAGCATTGAGAGAGGGGATGCTGCCGCCTAATGGATCAGCACCAGCGCGTTGAGGATGAGCCACGCAGGAAGGTTGCGGCCTCGCGATCTAACGAAGGTTTGGAAGATTGTATGGCCTCAGCCGTTTGGCAACCTCACATTGGGTGCAGCGGGGCGACGTCGCGAAGGGTGTTGCTTCCGGACTGCTCGCTCCATCTTGTCGTGCTTCCTCAGCATATTGGACCTTGAAGGAGTATGCAAATGACCGCCAAATGGGCGCGATTGCTGACTACCGGCGCTTTCTGGATGAACTAGATAGGGTTTGGGCTGAGTGTTATCGCGTGCTCGCGCCAGGCGGTGGATTTGCTGCGTAGTCGGTGACGTTTGCGTCCCGAGAAAAAGAGGCGGCCGCCACTATGTGATGCCGCTTCATGCTGATATCCAAGTTCGTGCTAGAGAAATCGGCCTGGACTGTTTGACTCCGATCCTTTGGCACAAGATCGCAAACGGCGTGACAGAAGCCAAGGGCAATGGCGCTGGCTTCTACGGCAAGCCGTATCAGCCAGGAGCGGTCGTCAAAAACGATATTGAGTACATTCTGTTCATGCGGAAGGGTGGCACTTATCGATCCCCTGAGCCGCTTCAAAAGGCCTTGTCGATGCTGACAAAGACCGAGATGCAGGCGTGGTAGGCGGTCGATCTGGACGGATATCAAGGGTGTTGCTCGCGAGCCGGACATCCCGCGCCCTACCCTGAGGAGCAGCGAAAGGCTCATTAAGGATGTTTTCCTTCGCGGGAGATACAATTCTCGATCCCTTTTCTGGTACTGGCAGCACCAACCTTGCCGCCCTCATGGCAGGTCGCAACTCGATAGGAAATGAGATCGAGGATAGCTATCTCAGAATTGCCGAAAGACGTCTTGCTGAAGCTATGAGGCAGCGCAGGTTCAAGGGCGCAATCAATGCCACGATGAAGGTGGATCAGGCCACTAAGCGCGGTTCCATGAAAGCTGAGAGCATAGTCCTACCCTGAGGAGCGCGGTAGGCGTCTCGAAGGCGTACGTTACAGGCAGCGAGATTCAAGTCTAGGCAATTCAGTCGCGTGGTGCCTGCCAGAAGATTTATATACGCTGCGCCGGTCAGAAAAGTTCAATGCGCGTGTGGACGCAAAGCGGTGCGTACTCAACATTCAAAACAAGCTGCGCGGAGTTAAGGCTAGGCGCGGTGATGGTACCTTTGGTGAACTTATCCCTCACGCAACCCTGTCGAGGTGCGGGTTTTGTCGTTGCTAGAGGCCCGTTGAACAGTGGAAATTGGAGTAGAGGTCAAGATCCTCGCTAATTCTATGATCAAGCAAATTGATCGTGTGATGAACGATCTCAAAAACCAAGTCGACGAGTTCAGGACTGCTGGCGGAAATCCAATTTCAGTTGGCATCGTGGGAATCAATCAAGCGGGCGTTATGTCTCGTACGAAGGCGACGTTGCGTGGCACACCGGAGTAAAGGGCAAAAAGCACCCCATCCAAGAAGCGCTGAGGCGGAGCGTCGACTTCTTGCGAAGGTCGCCCCAATTTTCGATGAATTCCTCATATTGCAATATCGAGCGCGAAACGAAGCTCCCTATTCCTTCGAATGGGTCAACGAGGCGCGGACACAAATGGATTATGGTGCGGTACTCACCCGGATTATTCGCAAATACGATCAGCGATCTAAGGGTCATTGCGAACGGGCTCACTGCAACGGCGCATTCGGATCGTCGCCCGCTGCCACCGGAGCCTCAGGGTTGCGCACCGGGCTCGCGCCCCAATGCGGTTTCGGCGCCGGCGACCAGGGCCTGTCTTCGTCAGGCGCGCGCGCCGTCGTCATCGCCCACGCCCTGCCTTTGGCAGTGAGCAAGACCGCGCCGGTCTCCTTCAGCCTCTCGCGGTCGAGAACGAGCGAGGCGGCACAGCCGATCGGCGCATAAAGCGGCGTGACGACGATATCGGCGCGCAAACAATCCTCGGCGAAGGCGGCGCGATCGAACACCAATGCGACGGAGCGCCCGTCGGGCAGAATGCCGACGCAGCCGATCCTGTCGCAGGCGGACTTATCCACAGCCTCGCGCGGGTCGCGGCTGTCGGCGTCGGCGCGCAACCATTGTTCCGCGGAAAAGAGGCTCGGATGGTGGCCGAGCACCGAGAGTGTCCCATCGGCGCCGCGCACGGCGAGCGCATCGCCCGTTGCCGCCACGGCCATATCGAATGTGGGCCCGTTGGCCGCGCCGCAAAGTCCGATCACGGCGAATGGAATGGCGCTCATGCGCAACAGCGCGCTTCGCCAGATCACCGCCGAGAGCACGGCAAGCGTCAGAAAAACGATCGCCCATGGCGCGAAAGCCGTGACATGCAGCGTCGCGCCCGGCAGGCCGCCGATCAGCCGCGCTGCCCAAAGCACGAAGCCGATCCCCAGGCCGACATAATGCCAAACGAAACCGTCGAGCCCGAGCGGATAGAGCAAAGTGCCGACGAGCGCGCCGGGCACGGCAAAAACTTCGATGATCATCAAAGTCAGCGGATTGCCGATCAGCACATAGGGGCTGAGCTCGTGAAAATCATAGGCCATGAACGAGGCGGTGGCGGTTGTCGCGCAGAAGGTCGCAAAGACGAGCGCCGCCGGGCCATGCGCGAGCCGCTCGCAAATCAGCGCCCACCGCTCTTTCCAGGGCGAGGCGACGGCCGCGGGCGCGCGGCCGAAAATCTGCTCGCGGCGGAGCGCGCGCGAAGGCGGCGCGCGCCTCGAACACCGCGACAAGCGCGGCGACCGCGGCAAAGGATAGCTGGAAGCTCGCATCCAAGAAGCGCCTCGGGCTCGATCGCGATCACCAGCCCGGCGGCAATCGCGAGATTGCGCATGCTGAGCGATTGGCGCTCCACCAGGACCGCGGCGAGCATGATCGTCGTCATGATCAGCGCCCGTTCAGTTCCGACGCGCGAGCCGGTCATGATGTCATAGAAGACGGCCCCGACGATCGCGGCCGCCGCCGCCCATTTCTTGATCGGATAGCGCAAGGCAAGCATTGGGCTCAGTGCCAAGAGCCGCCGCAGCCCGACGAAGAAAATGCCGGCGACGAGCGTCATCTGCACGCCCGAAATCGTGATGATGTGGAAAATTCCGGCTTCGCGAATGATCTCCTTCGTATCGTCCGAGAGGAGATCGCGCTTGCCGGTCACCATGGCGGCGGCAATCGCGCCCGGCTCGCCGCCGATCGTCGTATAGACGCGGTGCGCGAGCGCGTTGCGGCCGCGATCGACCGCCATCATGAAGCGCGTCAAAAGATCGGGCGGCGCCGGCGGCGTCATCACATCGACGCGCCCGAGCACATTGCCCACCGCCCCGATCTCGCGCGAACCAGGCGTCGCGGGCGAAATCATAGCCGCCCGGCAGGCTCGCCTGCGCCGGCGGCAGGAGCCGCGCCTTGAGGCGCACATAGGTGCCGGCCTCGAAAGGCGGGGTGCGGGCGAGCGTCAGGCGCACGCGCGTACGGCGTGGCATCGGGCGCAAGTCCATCGGCTTTGACCGGCCGCAGCAGAAACCGCGCCCCCACGCGGCGGAAATCCATTTCCTCGATGAAACCTTCGAGGGTGACGATCCTGATTCGGTCGATGACCGGTGCCGCGACCCGCGCGGCGCGCCAGCTTGCCGAGACGAGCCCAAGACAGAGGCAGCAGAGGCCAAGCGCGATCCCCTGCGCAAGGCGTCTGCCGCGCAGGATAAAGGCGAGACTTGCAAAGACCGCCGCCGCCGCGCCGGCGTACCACAGCGATGGCTCGCGGTCGGCGAGGAGATACCAGATGGCGCCCGACCCGGCCGCGACCGGCAGCCAGAGAAAGAACCGCCGCTCGGCGAGCTCCAGTTCAAGCGCTTGCAACAGCAAGCGGCGCGGATCGCCCAGGGCACGCCTGAGGCGCCCGGCAAAATGCGGTTGCGCAATGCCGGTCGCAACGGCCGAGCCTGCAAGGTCGGTCATCGGTGCCCCCTGCCCGCGCATGATCGGACCGCAAGCCCGAGCTTGCAAGTCCCGCAGTTGACGAGTTCCGAGCAAAGGTTGGAACAACCGCTCATGGCAGACGAGGTCGTCACCCGCTTTGCGCCTTCGCCGACCGGCTTTCTCCATATCGGCGGGGCGCGGACCGCATTGTTCAATTGGCTCTTCGCGCGCCATGCCGGCGGCAAGATGCTGCTGCGCATCGAGGATACGGATCGCGAGCGCTCGACGGATGCGGCGATCGCCGCCATCCTCGATGGGCTCGCCTGGCTCGAGCTTCACTGGGACGGCGAGGTTACCCACCAATTCCAGCGCGCCGCGCGCCACCGCGAGATCGCCGAACAATTGCTCGCCGCTGGCAAGGCCTATCATTGCTACGCGAGCCCGCAAGAACTCGACGACATGCGCGCCAAGGCCCGCGCCGAAGGCCGGCCGCCGCGCTACGACGGGCGCTGGCGCGACCGCCCGCCGTCGGAAGCGCCGCCCGGGATCAAGCCCGTGATCCGTCTCAAGGCGCCGCAGACGGGCGAGACGGTGCTCGAGGATCTGGTCCAGGGCCGCGTCGCCTGGGCCAACGAAAATCTCGACGATCTCGTGCTGCTGCGCTCCGACGGCACCCCGACCTACATGCTCGCCGTCGTCGTCGACGATCATGACATGGGCGTCACCCATATCATCCGCGGCGACGATCATCTCACCAATGCGGCGCGGCAGATGCAGATCTATCAGGCGCTCGACTGGAAAGTGCCAATCATGGCGCATATTCCGCTGATCCACGGCACCGACGGCGCCAAATTATCGAAGCGCCACGGCGCGCTCGGCATCGATGCCTATCGCGCCATGGGCTATCTGCCGGCTGCGCTGCGCAATTATCTGGTTCGGCTCGGCTGGAGCCATGGCGACAAGGAATTTTTCACGACCGACGAGATGATCGAAGCCTTCGATCTCGCCCATGTCGGGCGGGCGCCGGCGCGCTTCGATTTCGCCAAGCTCGAAAATATGAACGGACATTATATGCGTGCGAGCCGCGACGAAGATCTTCTCGCGGCCCTTGTCGAGACGTGGCCGCATCTGCCGGAGCGTAAGGACTTGCCGAAGATTCTCGACGCCGAGATGCAAAAAAAGCTGCGCGCGGCCATGCCGGGCCTCAAGGAACGCGCTAAAACCCTCGTCGAATTGCGCGACGGTGCGGGATTTCTCTTCGCCAAGCGTCCGCTCGCACTCGACGATCAGGCTGCCGGGATTCTCGAGGCCGGCGGCCGGGCACATCTTGCCAATCTGGTTCCACGCCTTGCCGCGCTGCAACAATGGACTCCCGCTGCAACCGAAGCTGTGGTGCGCGATTATGCCGAGGAGACCAATCTGAAACTCGGCCAAGTCGCGCAACCCCTGCGCGCGGCGGTGACCGGTCGCGCGACGTCGCCGGGGATATTCGACGTGCTCGGGGTCCTCGGGCGCGAGGAAAGCCTGGCCCGGCTGCGCGACCAGGTTGCTTGACGGAGCCGTAACCTCGGGATGCGCATTATCCCCAAAACCGCGGCGACCGCTTGAACCTTAGTCAACTATGCGTTAGTTGATATTGCAGTGCACCACTCGGGGCCCGTTTTCGACTGCGGTGCAATGGGCCGACGGATGCGTGTCACATCAGGAAGGCAGGCTCCCATGTTGGACGCAACGAAGCAGGCGCCCGCGAGCGCGACGACGGGAATGCTCACCCTCGGTGAAAAATCCATCCCCGTGCCTGTCAAGACCGGCACGATCGGGCCTTCGGTCATCGATATCGGCAAGCTTTACGCGCAGACCGGATATTTCACCTATGATCCGGGCTTCACCTCGACCGCGAGTTGCGAATCGCAGATCACCTATATCGACGGCGATCAGGGAGTTCTGCTCTATCGCGGCTATCCGATCGAACAATTGGCCGAGCACGGCGATTTTCTCGAGACCTGCTATCTCCTGCTCTACGGCGAACTTCCGACGGCTTCGCAAAGAGCCGATTTCGACCACCGGATCACGCGCCATACGATGGTGCATGAGCAGCTGGCGCGCTTCTTTCAAGGCTTCCGCCGCGACGCTCATCCGATGGCGGTACTGGTCGCCAGCGTCGGGGCGCTCTCGGCCTTCTATCACGACTCGACCGACGTATCGGAGCAGAAGCAGCGGATGCTCGCCTCGATGCGGCTCATCGGCAAAATTCCGACGCTCGCCGCGATGGCCTACAAATATGCGATCGGGCAACCCTTCGTCTATCCGAAGAACGATCTCGACTACACGTCGAATTTCCTGCGCATGTGTTATGCCGTGCCTTGCGAGGACTATCGGGTCAATCCGGTGATGGCACGCGCGCTCGATCAGATTTTCATCCTGCATGCCGATCACGAACAGAACGCTTCGACCTCGACGGTGAGGCTCGCCGGTTCTTCCGGCGCCAATCCTTTTGCCTGTATCGCTGCGGGGGTCGCTTGTCTTTGGGGGCCGGCGCATGGCGGCGCCAACGAGGCGGCGCTCAAAATGCTCGAGGAAATCGGCACGGTCAAAAACATTCCGAAATATATCGCCCGGGCGAAGGACAAGAACGATTCCTTCCGCCTCATGGGCTTCGGCCACCGCGTCTACAAGAATTATGATCCGCGCGCCAAGATCATGCAGAAGAGATGTCATGAGGTTTTGCAGGAGACCGGCCGCAAGGATGACCCCCTGCTCGAAGTCGCGTTGGAGCTCGAGCAGATCGCCCTCAACGACGAATATTTCATCGAGAAGAAGCTCTATCCCAACATCGATTTCTATTCCGGCATCACGCTCAAGGCCATGGGCTTCCCGACTTCGATGTTCACCGCGCTCTTCGCCGTGGCGCGCACCGCCGGCTGGGTCGCCCAGTGGAAGGAGATGATCGAGGATCCGGGTCAGAAAATCGGCCGGCCGCGCCAGCTCTATACCGGCGCGCCGCAGCGCGACTACGTGCCGATCGACCAACGTTGAACTCCGGCGCCGGGGGTATAGATAGAGCCCACGAAGCGCGCGCTTGAACGCGCGGGCGATCGGCGTTGGGTCGGCGTTGGGAAAGAGGGAGGGAAATGGCCGAGACACGCCAGACGGCACTCGTGACCGGCGCCTCCTCGGGCATAGGCCTTGAAATCTGCCGCGCACTCGCCGAACAGGGGTTCGATCTCATCCTCGTGGCGCGCAACGAGGCGAAGCTGGCCGAGCTCGCAGGAGAGCTTGCCGAGCAGCATCCGATTGACGCCAAGCCGTTCGCGGCCGACCTCACTCAGCCCGGCGCCGCGCAGCAGATTTATGACAAACTCGCGTCGCAAGCCACGCACGTCGATGTGCTCGTCAACAATGCGGGCTTCGGCGCGCATGGCGCCTTCGTCGAGCTGGCGCTCCAGCGCCAGCTCGACATGATCGCCGTCAACATCACTGCCCTGACGGCGCTGACGCGGCTTTTCCTGCCGAACATGCGGGCGCGGCGACGGGGAAGAATTCTGAACGTCGCATCGACCGCGGCCTTTCAGCCCGGGCCCAATATGGCGGTCTATTATGCCAGCAAAAGCTATGTGCTCTCGTTTTCGGAGGCACTTGCTGAAGAGCTCACTGGCAGCGGCGTAAGCGTGACATGTCTCTGCCCCGGCCCGACAAAGACGGCATTCGCCACGGGCGCGGAAATGGAGGGATCGCTTCTCTTTCGGCTCTTGCCAAGCGATGCGCGCGGCGTGGCGCGTCAAGGTGTTGCGGCGATGTTGGCCGGCAAGCGGCTCATCGTTCCCGGCATTCTCAATAAGGTTATGGCCTTTTCGGTCCGCCTGACACCGCGCCCCTTGATCCTGAAAATCGTCAAGCGATTACAGCCCTAGGTCTTCGTGCTATCAGGACTCTGGAAGCCGGACGGCAAAGGCGCCGGCCAAGGGAATGAGCCAGTGACAGGCGAGCCGAGCGTCAAAACGGACATTCTCGTCGTCGGGACGGGCGCCGCTGGGCTTTCGACCGCCATTGCGCTCGCCCAATCTGGCTTTGCCGTCGTTGCCAGCGGCGCTCTCGACACGGTCAGCAATGGCCGCACCGTCGCCTTGTTCGAAGGTTCGTTGCGCTTCTTCCGAGCCTTGAATCTTTGGCCCCGACTTGCCGATCAAGCAGCCAAAATCGAGTCGATCGAAATGATCGACGCCACCGGCTCGCGCGTGCCGATCCCGCGCATCGCCTTCTCTGCCGACGAAGTGGGGCTTGCGGCCCTCGGCGCCAATATCGAGACGGACCGGCTCGTCGCCCTGCTTGCCGAGATTGCCCGCGAAATCCCCAACCTTGCTCTCGAAACGGACTGGCTCGCCGACATTATCGATGCCGGCGATCACATCCGTGCGACCTTCGCCTCCGGTCGCAGCATTGACGCCAAGCTTATTGTCGCCGCCGACGGGCAAAGATCGACTGTGCGCGCCAAGGCGCGTATCGGCACGCGGCGATGGTCTTATCCGCAGGTCGCTTTGACCGCGCTCACCGCGCATGCAAAGCCGCATGGTGATTGTTCGGTCGAGTTTCACACACGCAACGGCCCATGCACGCTCGTGCCCCTGCCGCCGCGCAGCGATGCGGAGAATAGATCGAGCCTCGTCTGGCTGATGTCGGTGCCCGAGGCCGAGCGCCGTCGCGGCCTCGCCCCCGATGCGCTCGCGGCCGAGATCGGGCGCGAAGTCGGCGGCATCTTCGGCAGCATGCGGCTCGACGGGGCCTGCGGATTTTTCCCGATGACGGGGATGAAAGTGTCGCGGCTCGTTGCCCATCGAATAGCGCTGCTTGGCGAGGCGGCGCACGCGTTTCCGCCGCTCGCCGCGCAGGGCCTCAACTTGAGCCTGCGCGACATTGCGGCGCTGGTCGAATCTGTGGAGACGGCGCGCGCGGAGGGCGTGGACATCGGCGGCGCGCCGGCGCTGCGGCGCTATGCCGAAGCACGGCGCTCGGACATCGTCGTGCGGACCAGCGGGATCGACATTTTGAACAGGTCTCTGCTGTCCGATTTTCTCCCCGTCGAAATCGCCCGCAGCCTCGGCTTCTTCGCCTTTGCGACGATCGGACCGTTGCGCCGGGCCATTATCATGGAAGGCATCTTGCCGCAAAAGCATCCGCCGCCCTTGATGCAGGCAAGACCAGTCTCGCAGCCCGCCGGCGCGCCGTTTTCATGACGGTCGAAATACGATAGATCTGGCGTCGCCCCCCGCGTCTTGTCAGCATGGCAAAATCGGCGGTTCACCGGCGCTCGGCGCGGAGCAAACATCGGCCTGGATTCGAGCAATTGACGCGAAGCGCCACTGCAGGACGCATTTTTGCAACGCGCATCGGCGGGGTTTCGCTACGCCATAGGTTTGAAGACTTCGGCTTTGCCCTTGCCGCAGCCTGCCTCGGGGTTCTGCCGATCGAGGCCGCCTCCTGGCTTTCCGGTCAGGTCTGGCGACGGCTTGGGCCCCGCGTCGGAAGCGAGCGCCATAAAAGGGCGCTCGAAAACCTAACTATCGCCTTCCCGGAAAAATCGGCGACCGAGCGGGCAACGCTGGCTGCCGCGATGTGGGAGAATCTCGGCCGCACATTCGCCGAGACTTTTCGTCTTGCCGAGATCGCGGCGGGCGCCAGAGTGAAAATCGCAGCCCCAGCCGAATTCGACCAGGATGCGGCGCGCGTCGTCTGCGCGGCGCATCAGGCCAACTGGGAAGTCGCGGTGCTCGGCGTTTCCGCCAAGGCGCGGGCGGCCGGCGTCTACCAGCGGATCAAGAACCCCATGGTCGATGCGCGCGTGCTGAAGATGCGCAGATTCCTCTATCCCGGCGGCCTTTATCCGAAAACTCCGGCGGCGTTGCGCCACCTGATCCGCCACGCACGCGAAGGCGGCACGCTCGCCGTGCTTGCCGACCAACGCGATTTTCGCGGGCCCCGCGTCGCCTTCTTCGGTGCGCCGGCACCCTCGACACCCTTCCCGGCCATGGTGGCGCGCAGCCTCGGCATCAGGCTCTATGCCGGCGAATTAATCCGCGAGCCGCATGTCCGCTTCAGCATCAATCTGATTGAGATCGCGCTGCCGCAGACAGAAGATCGCGAAGCCGATATTGTCGCCGCGACGGCGGCGCTTCAAGCCGAGTTCGAGCGCATGATCCGGCGTCACCCGGACCAATGGATGTGGTCGCACCGGCGTTGGGGCTGAAAGCACCGAGATTTTTTGAGGATCGAGACCTTGCAAATTGTCACCTGGAACGTCAATTCGGTGCGCCAGAGAACCGACCACCTCCTGCGTTATCTCAAGGAGGTCAATCCGGACGTGCTTTGTCTGCAAGAGCTGAAATGCGTCGATCAAGCCTTTCCCCTCAGCGAGGTCGAATCCTTCGGCTATAATGTCGCCGTTTACGGACAAAAGGCGCTGAACGGCGTCGCTATCCTCTCCAAGATGCCGCTCGACGTGACACGCGGGCTCGCTGGCGATGCGAGCGACGAGCACGCGCGCTACATCGAGGCCGTCATTCCGGACGGCGCCGGCATTATCCGGATCGTCTCGCTCTATCTGCCCAACGGCAATCCTCCCCTGGGCGACAGATATGCCTATAAGCTTGCCTGGATGGATCGGCTCAATGCCCGGGCGCGGCATCTGCTGGCTCTGGAAGAGCCGGTGATTCTCGCCGGCGATTACAACGTGATCCCCGAGCCGCGCGATTGCTTCGATCCAAAAATCTGGTCCGGCGACGCGCTGTTCCTCCCGCAGACGCGGCAGAAATTCCGCACACTCATCAATCTCGGCTACACCGACGCTTTGCGCGCGACCACCGATGCGGCCGGCCTCTATACGTTCTGGGATTATCAGGCCGGCGCTTGGCAACGCAACAAGGGCATTCGCATCGATCATCTGCTGCTTTCGCCGCGCGCCGCCGACAGGCTCGTCAAGGTTACGATCGACAAGGAGAGGCGGGGCGAAGAGAAACCCTCAGATCACGTTCCGGTGAGGATCGAATTGGTGTAGTGAACCAGCGTGATCGATAAACTCGAATTCTTCATTGCCGTCGCCCGCGAACAGAGTTTCAGCCGGGCTGCCGAGACCTGCGGCGTCACCCAGCCGACCTTATCGGCTGGGATCAAGCAATTGGAGGACACGCTCGGCGTGCTTCTCGTCAACCGCAGTTCGAGGTTCCACGGATTGACGGCCGAAGGCGATCGGGTGCTCGAATGGGCGAAGCGGATCGTCGGCGACGCGCGCGCCATGCGCCAGGATGTGCGCAGCTTGAAGAGCGGCCTTGTCGGCCACCTCAAGATCGCCGCCGTGCCGACGGCACTGACCATGGTGGCGGCCCTGACCACGCCGTTCCGCGCCAAGCATCCGGGCGTCCGCTTCAGCATCATGTCGATGACCTCGCTCGAGATCCTCGAAGCGCTCGATAATCTCGAGATCGACGCAGGCATAACCTATCTCGACAACGAGCCGCTCGGCACCGTGCGCAGCCTGCCCCTCTATGACGAGCAATACCGGCTGCTCACCTCCGCCGGCAATCCTTTCGCCGAGCGGGAGAATGTGACCTGGGCCGAGGTGGGGCGGATCCCGCTCTGCCTCTTGACCCCTGACATGCAGAACCGGCGGATCATCAACAAGCTTTTGACGAGCGCCGGCAATCAGCCGGCGCCGACGCTCGAATCGAATTCGGTGATCGCCCTTTACGCCCACGTGCGCACTGGCCGATGGTCCAGCGTCATGGCCGAGAAGCTCGTCGACACGCTTGGCGTCAGCGAGCCGATCCGTTCGATTCCGATCCTCGAGCCGCAGGCCGTGCATCAAATCGGTCTGATCGTGCCGCGGCGGGACCCGATGACGCCGCTCACCAGCGCTCTTTTCGCGGAGGCGAAGCAGCTTATTGCGCCGCAGCAATCCAGCATGGATGATAGAAAGTCTCTATAGCCTTACGGAATGGCTCTCTTGATCGACGCAGCCGGAAGGACCACTTATTTTTGGACGCATTCTAAGAATGGGTCGCCTTGCCGGCGCCTTGTCTTTGCTTTCGACGCAGTGCACGGCGACCGCGGTTCCGGCTCTCTTCGATAGGAAATCGGGACCAAGTGGTCCGGTGGAAACATGCCAAAGACGCCCGTCTTCGACGAGGGCCGCGCTCAGGAAATCATCGCCGAGCATCTCGGCCTCGAAGGCCCGTTGCTTCCGATCCTGCATGCATTCAACGAGGAATTCGGATTTATCGACGACGCGGCCGTTCCGCACATCGCCGCAGCGCTCAATCTGTCGCGCGCCGAAGTGCATGGCGTCGTGACATTCTATCATGATTTTCGCCGCGCCCCCGCCGGCCGCCATGTGTTGAAGATCTGCCGCGCCGAGGCCTGTCAGAGCCGCGGCAGCGAAGAGGTCGCGCGCCATTGCCTTGGCGAACTCGGGGTCGGCTGGCACGAGACGACGCAGGACGGCGAGCTCACCGTCGAGCCGGTCTATTGTCTCGGACTTTGCGCAAGCGGTCCCGCCGCCCTTCTCGATGGGGAACCGCTCGGGCTGCTCGACGCCGATAGGCTCGTCGAAGCCGTCGAAGAGGTGTGCACCCCATGACGCGCGTCTTCGTCCCCAAGGATCTCGCCGCACTGGCGGTTGGCGCCGATAAGGTCGCCAAGGCGATCGCCGATCTTGCGAGCGACCGCGGCAAGGACATCACGATTGTTCGTACCGGCTCGCGCGGGATGTTTTTCCTCGAGCCGCTGGTCGAAGTCGAAACGCAAGCCGGCCGGATCGGCTATGGACCGGTTGCGCCGCGCGACGTGGCTTCGCTCTTCGATGCCGACTTCCTCAACGGAGGAGCGCATGTCTTGCGCATCGGCCGTCCCGAAGATCATCCTTTCCTTGCCGGGCAGACGCGGTTGACCTTCGTGCGCTGCGGGATCACCGATCCGCTTTCGCTCGAGGATTATGCCGCGCACGGCGGCTGGCGCGGGCTGAAGCGTGCGCTCGAAGTCGGTCCCGCGGCGATCGTGACGGAGGTCACGCAATCGGGCCTGCGCGGCCGTGGCGGCGCGGGCTTTCCGACCGGCATCAAATGGAAAACGGTGGCGGACACGGCAGGCAAGCGCAAATACGTGGTCTGCAATGCGGATGAGGGCGATAGCGGCACGTTTGCCGATCGCATGGTGATGGAAGGCGACCCTTTCATGCTGATCGAAGGCATGACGATTGCCGCCGTCGCGGTGGGGGCCAGCCAAGGCTATGTCTATTGCCGCTCCGAGTATCCGCATGCGATCCGCACCTTCAACGAGGCTGTGCGGCGCGCCCGGAGCGCCGGCTGGCTCGGTCCCGCGGTCGGCGGGTCGGTGCATCATTTCGATATCGAGCTGCGCGTCGGTGCCGGCTCGTATGTCTGCGGCGAAGAGACGGCCCTGCTCGACAGTCTCGAGGGCAAGCGCGGGATCGTGCGCGCCAAGCCGCCGTTGCCGGCCCACAAGGGATTGTTCCAGCGCCCGACCGTGGTCAACAACGTGCTGTCCTTCGCCGCCGTGCCCTATATTCTCGCTGAGGGCGCAGGGGCTTATGCCAATTTCGGCATGGGCCGGTCACGCGGCACCATGCCCATCCAGATCGCCGGCAATGTGCGCTATGGCGGCCTGTTCGAGACCGGCTTTGGCCTCACGCTTGGCGAGATTGTTGAGGATATCGGCGGGGGAACGGCCTCTGGCCGGCCGATTCGGGCGGTACAATGCGGCGGTCCGCTCGGCGCCTATTTTCCGCCCGGCCTGTTCGACACACCGTTCGATTATGAGGCCTTCACGGCGCGCGACGGATTGATCGGCCATGGCGGCGTGGTAGTCTTCGACGACAGCGTGGACATGGCGGAAATGGCGCGTTTTGCGATGGAGTTCTGCGCGATCGAAAGCTGCGGCAAGTGCACGCCCTGCCGCATCGGCGCGGTGCGCGGCAAAGAGGTCATCGAGCGGATTATGCTCGGCACCAATGTCGAGGCCAATATAACGCTTTTGGAAGATCTCTGTCAGACAATGAAATTCGGTTCCCTCTGTGCGCTTGGCGGATTCGTGCCTTATCCCGTCATGAGCGCGCTGCGTCATTATCCGGAAGATTTCAGGCCGCGCGCGGCGGCGGCGGCCGAATAGGAGAACGACCATGGCTCTCATCAGCGAGATCGACTACGGCACACCGGCCGTGAAGTCGGACAAGCTCGTCGAGCTTACGATCGACGGCGCCAAGGTCAGCGTGCCGGCCGGCACTTCGATCATGCGCGCCGCGATGGGAATCGGCAATCACATCCCGAAACTCTGCGCGACGGACTTGGTCGAAGGCTTCGGCTCTTGCCGCCTCTGCCTCGTCGAAATCGAAGGTCGCGCCGGAACACCGGCTTCATGTACCACGCCGGTCGCGCCGGGCATGGTCGTCAAAACCCAGACGCCGCGCCTTAAAGCTCTGCGCAATGGCGTGATGGAACTCTACATTTCGGATCATCCGCTCGATTGCCTGACCTGCGCGGCCAACGGCAATTGCGAATTGCAGACCGAAGCCGGCGTCGTCGGCTTGCGCGAGGTGCGCTACGGCTATGCCGGCGAAAACCATCTCGACGACAAAAAGGACCTCTCCAATCCCTATTTTGCCTATGACCCGGCGAAATGCATCGTCTGCAACCGCTGTGTGCGCGCCTGCGAGGAAGTGCAAGGCACGTTTGCGCTGACGGTCGACGGGCGCGGCTTCGAGAGCCGCATCTCGCCCGGCCAGATGGAAAGCTTCTTCGATTCCGAATGCGTTTCCTGCGGCGCCTGTGTGCAGGCCTGCCCGACCGCCACGCTCGCGGAGAAATCCCTTTACGACATCGGCCAGCCGGAACATTCGGTGGTCACAACCTGCGCCTATTGCGGCGTCGGCTGCACGTTCAAGGCCGAGATGCGCGGCGACGAGCTGGTGCGTATGGTGCCTTATAAGGACGGCAAGGCCAACCACGGCCATTCCTGCGTGAAGGGGCGCTTCGCCTGGGGCTATGCGACCCATAAGGAGCGTATCCTGAAGCCGATGATCCGGGCCAAGATCTCCGATCCCTGGCGCGAAGTCTCCTGGGACGAGGCGATCAACCACGCGGCCTCGGAATTCAAGCGGATCCAGGCGAAATACGGCAACTCCTCGGTCGGCGGCATTACTTCATCGCGCTGCACGAACGAGGAAACCTATCTCGTCCAGGAGCTCATCCGCGCCGGTTTCGGCAACAACAATGTCGATACCTGCGCGCGCGTCTGCCATTCTCCGACCGGCTATGGGCTGAAGACCACGTTCGGCACCTCCGCCGGCACGCAGGAGTTCGACTCGGTGGACGATGCCGACGTGATCGTCATCATCGGCGCCAATCCGACCGACGGCCACCCGGTCTTCGCCTCGCATATGAAGAAAAGGCTGCGCGAGGGCGCCAAGCTCGTCATCATCGATCCGCGCCGCATTGATCTCGTGCGTTCCCCGCATGTCGAAGCGGCCTTTCATCTGCCGCTCAAGCCCGGCACCAATGTCGCCATGCTCGACGCGCTCGCGCATGTGGTCGTGACCGAAGGTCTCGTCAACGAAGCCTTTGTGCGCGAGCGCTGCGAGCCGGCCGAATTCGCCGCCTGGGCTGCCTTCGTCTCGGAGCCGCGCAACAGCCCGGAGCAAGTCGAAAAGATCACCGGCGTTCCGGCCGAGACGGTGCGCGCTGCGGCGCGTCTCTATGCGACGGGCGGCAACGGCGCCATCTATTATGGCCTCGGCGTCACCGAGCACAGCCAGGGTTCGACGACCGTCATGGCGATTGCCAATCTCGCGATGGCCACAGGCAATATCGGCCGGTCGGGCGTCGGCGTCAGTCCTTTGCGCGGCCAGAATAACGTGCAGGGCTCCTGCGACATGGGATCCTTCCCGCACGAACTCCCGGGCTACCGGCATATTTCGGACGGGGCGGTGCGCGCCATCTTCGAGGCGATCTGGGGCGTCAAACTCGATAAGGAGCCCGGCCTGCGCATCCCCAACATGATCGATGCCGCCATCGACGGCTCGTTCAAGGGCATTTACATCCAGGGCGAGGATATTCTTCAGTCCGATCCCGACACCAAACATATGGCGGCCGGATTGGGCGCGATGGAATGCGTCGTCGTGCAAGACCTGTTCTTGAACGAGACGGCCAATTACGCGCATGTCTTCCTGCCCGGCTCGACCTTCCTCGAGAAGGACGGAACCTTTACCAATGCCGAGCGGCGCATCCAACGCGTGCGCAGGGTGATGGCGCCGAAGAACGGCTATGAAGACTGGCAGATCACCATGCTGCTCTCGGCAGCGCTCGGCTATCCCATGCATTACAAACATCCAAGCGAGATCATGGACGAGATCGCCCGGCGTCACGCCGACCTTCGCCAAAGTGTCCTATGCGCTTCTCGACGAGGTCGGCTCGGTTCAGTGGCCCTGCACCGACAAGGCCCCGACCGGCACGCCGACCATGCATATCGGCGGCTTTGCGCGCGGCAAGGGCAAGTTCGTTCTCACCGAATATGTGCCGACCGATGAGAAGACCGGTCCGCGCTTCCCGCTGTTGCTCACCACCGGGCGCATTCTCAGCCAGTACAATGTCGGCGCGCAGACGCGGCGCACCGCCAACGTGCTCTGGCACGAGGAGGACGTGCTCGAAATTCACCCCAACGACGCCGAACTGCGCGGTATCCGCGACCAGGATTGGGTGAAAATCCAGAGCCGCTCGGGCGAGACCACGTTGCGCGCCAAGATCACCGACCGGGTCGCGCCGGGCGTCGTCTATACGACCTTCCACCATCCGCTGACCCAGGCCAATGTGGTGACCACCGACTTCTCGGATTGGGCGACGAATTGCCCGGAATATAAGGTCACCGCCGTGCAGGTTTCGACCTCGAACGGCCCGAGCGAGTGGCAAGAGAAGTATCGCGAGATGTCCGAGCACAACAGCCGGATCGCGCAGACGCTCGACGCGGCGGAATGAACGAGACGGACCGCGAAGACCTGCTGAAGCCGGCGCTGAGCGTGCCCTGTCTCGCTGAGCGCGGCGGGGTTTCCTTCGCGACGAGCCGGATCGTGCCGGACGAACAGGCCGTCGCCTTCACGTTCAACGGCTCAACCCATGCGGTGATGATGGCTACTCCCTCCGACTTGGAGGATTTTGCCGTAGGTTTCGCCTTGACCGAGGGTTTGATCCAGGGCCGCGATGAGATCGAAAGTCTCGATGTGGTGGTCTTGCCGCTCGGGATCGAAATTCGCGCCTGGCTGAAGGAAGACCGCGCCAAAGACTATGCGCAGCGCCGCCGCAGCATGGCCGGTCCGACCGGCTGCGGGCTTTGCGGGATTGAGAGTCTTGACGCCGCCATGCGCCCCACTCCGGTTGTTTCCGCCTCGCATCTGCAATTCACGCCGCAAGCGATCGTCGCCGCCATGGCGGCGCTCGAGCCCGGCCAGAAACTGAACGACGCGACGCATGCGGTACATGCCGCCGGCTTCTTCACCGAGGCCGAGGGTCTCGTCGCGCTGCGCGAAGACGTCGGACGTCATAATGCGCTGGATAAGCTGATCGGCGCGCTCGTCCGCAGCGGGCGCACGGCCGCGGCGGGTTTCGTTCTGACGACCAGCCGGGTATCGATCGAGCTGATCCAGAAGGCGGCGCGGCTCGACGCGCCGGTGCTCGTCGCCGTCTCTGCCCCGACCGCCGCCGCGATCCGGCTCGCCGAGGACTGCGGCATGACGCTCGTGGCGGTCGCGCGCCGCCAGGACTTCGAGATTTTCACCCATCCCGAAAGATTGCAGAGCAAAGCCGCCCGCCATGTCGCATGATACGCAGGATAAGCTGATCTACATGGCGAATCAGATCGGCGCGTTTTTCAAGACGCAAGGCCATGATTCTGCGGTCGCGGGCATCGCCGATCATATCGCCAAATTCTGGGACCCGCGCATGCGCGCGCAAATCTTCGCCCATCTCGAACATGGCGGCGCGGGTCTCGATCCCTTCGTGAAGGAAGCGCTCGAAACCTTGGCGCGTAAGCAACAGGACGCCAGCGCTTCAAACTAGTTCGTCGATACGCCGCGCCCAAGCGCGGCGGTATTCGCTGTGGGCATGCCTCCCGATTGGCTTCCTGCCAAGCTTCTTTTGGCCACATGGGCGCCAATGTCCCCTGCTGATTCAATGACGTTCACGGCAAGGTGATTCTACCCGCGCACCGATCGAATTGCCCCGCTCTAGCCGCCGGCCGACCTCGCGACGGCAAGCCGCGGCCGGATTGAACAAGTTCGAACAAGCAGGGTTGCTAGACTTTAGCGCGGACCTGGCCTCGAATGGCCGGGTGGACGGGCCTCGCCTTCAGGCGGGACATCGCGCGATGTGGCATATTCACCACCCTCGCATCGTCAGCTGGAGCCGAGGTCATGGGTATCGTCCGCTTTGCCTTGCGGTTCCCACACACGTTTTTCGTGATGGCTTTGGCGATCCTGTTTCTCGGCGTCAGCGCGATCGTCTCCGCCCCGAAGGATATTTTCCCGGTGATCAACATCCCGGTGGTCACCGTCATTTGGCAATATACCGGTCTTACCCCCAGGGAGATGGAAGCGCGGGTCACGACCTACAGCGAATATTCCATCAGCGCCAACGTCAATAACATCCGCGATATGGAGTCTCAGACCCTATCCGGGTTGGCGGTTCAAAAGATCTTCTTTCAGCCCAACGTGAATGTCGATCTCGCAATCGCGCAGATCGTGTCGGCCACCAATGCGATCCGCGCCCTCATGCCGCCGGGCATCCAGCCGCCGGTCATCGTCCAGTACAACGCCTCGAGCGTTCCGGTCCTGCAGATCAGCCTTTCATCCGACAGGATGAACGAGCAGCAGCTTTACGACTACGGCATTTATCGCCTGCGCCAGGCGCTGGCGCCTATCAACGGCATCACTCTGCCGACCCCCTACGGCGGCAAGTACCGGCAGATCATGGTCGATCTCGACCCCGACGCGCTGCGCGCCAACGGTCTCACCCCAAACGACATCGTCAACGCCGTCAACGCCGAGAGCCTGACGCTGCCGTCCGGCGACGCGAAGATCGGCAATACGCAATTCATCGTGAGCGTCAACGCCATGGCGCAATCGATCGACGCGCTCAACAACATCCCGATCCGTCAGATCGGCGGCACGACCGTGTATTTGCGCGATGTCGCGCATGTCCGCGACGGCTGGGCGGTGCAGCAGAACATCGTGCACACCAATGGCCGGCGCTCGGTCCTGCTGACGATCATCAAGAACGGCGACGCCTCGACGTTGACCGTTGTCGACGCGGTGCGCGCGATCATGCCGGAGTTGCGGAAAGCCGCCCCGCCCGGCATGGAAATGAACCTGCTGTTCGATCAGTCCGTGTTCGTGAAGGAGGCCATTGCCGGAGTGCTGCGTGAAGGGGCGATCGCCGCCGGATTGACCGCGTTGATGATCCTGATCTTTCTCGGCTCGTGGCGATCGACCGTCATCGTCATGGTCTCGATTCCGTTGTCGATCTTAAGCTCGATTGCGGTTTTCTCGGCGCTTGGCCAGACGATCAACACGATGACCCTCGGCGGCCTGGCGCTGGCGGTCGGTATTCTCGTCGACGACTCGACCGTCGCGATCGAGAACACGCATCGCCTGTTCGAAGAACAACGGCCGTTCCTCGAAGCCGTGCTGCACGGTTCGGCCGATATCGCCCTGCCGACGCTGGTTTCGACGCTGGCAATCTCCAGCGTCTTCGTCTCGGTCTTCTTTCTGCAGGGGCCGGCGCGCTTCCTGTTCACTCCGCTCGGCATGGCGGTGGCTTTCGCTATGCTCACGTCTTACCTGCTCTCGCGGACGCTCACGCCGATCATCATTCGATACATCCTGTACGCCGAGCAGCAAAGGCAGGCTTCAGCCCACGTCGCCGGTTGGTTCGAGCGTTTTCATAACGCCTTCAATCGCGGCTTCGAGCGCTTCCGCAACGCCTACATCTACGTGCTCAAAGGGGTGCTGAGCAGCCACGTCATCGTCGCAGCCGTGGTACTCTGCGTGCTTGCGGGCGCCGGGGTCCTGATGGCGTTTGACGGCACCGACTTCTTTCCTCAGATCGACGCCGGCCTGATCCAGCTTCACGTGCGCGCCCCGCCGCGTACGCGTATCGAAGTCACAGAGAGGATATTTCACGACATCGAGGATCACATTCGCCAAATCATTCCGCCGAAAACTCTCGGGCTCATCATTGACAATATCGGCCTGCCGGCGCGCTCCTACAATCTCGCCTTCACCGACGGCTCGACGATCGGCGTGAACGACGGCCTCATCCTCATCTCGCTCAACGAAGGTCATCCGCCAACGGCCCAGTGCATCAAGAAAATACGCACTGAGCTCACTCGGGAATTCCCCGACATTCTGTTCTATTTCCAGCCGGCCGACATCGTCACGCAAATCCTGAATTTCGGGATCCCCTCGCAGATCGATGTCGAAGTGGAGGGGCAGGATCGCGCCGGAAATCGCGAAATCGCCACGACGCTGCAGCATAGAATGGCGCAGGTCGCCGGCCTGGTTGACGTCCACATCCAGCAGGAACTCGACGCGCCGGAGCTCTATTATCAGGTCGACAGGAGCCGCGCCCAGCAGCTCGGTCTCACGATCAACAGCATAGCGAACAACCTCAACATCAGCCTGAGTTCGTCGGAACAGGTTTCGCCCAATTTCTGGACCGATCCGACGACCGGCATCCCTTATTACTTTGCCGTGCAGACGCCGGAATATCGGTTGGCGAGCATCAACGACCTCAACAACACGCCGATCGTGAGCCAGGCTTCGGCGCAGACGCCCGTGCCCAACGTCCTCGGCAATGTCGCGACCATGCGGCGCGTGGCCGTACAGTCGGTCTACAATCATTCGAACATTCAACCGCTCTATGACATCTACGCCGGCACGCAGGACAGCGATCTCGGCACGGTCGCCAAATCGATCCAGTCGATCGTCAAGGACCTGCAGCCGAAGCTCAAACCCGGCAATCGGCTCGTGGTCCGCGGCCAGATCGGCAGCATGAATTCCGCCTTCGAGGAACTCGGAATCGGTCTGATCTTTGCGGCCGTGTTCGTTTACCTGCTGATGGTCGTGAATTACCAGAGCTTCCTCGATCCGCTCGCGGTGATCTTCGCATTGCCCGGAGCGGGGGCCGGAATTCTTCTGATGCTGTTCGTCACCGGCACCACGATCAGCGTGCCCTCGCTCATGGGCGCCATCATGGCGGTCGGCGTCGCCTCGGCCAATTCGATCCTGCTGGTGACCTTCGCGCGCGATCAGCGGCGCGAGGGGGCAAGCGCACGCGAGGCCGCCATCGCGGCCGGACGCACCAGGATTCGGCCGGTCCTGATGACCGCGGCGGCGATGGTCGTCGGCATGATCCCGATGGCGATCGGCACGGCCGGCGAAGAGCAGAATGCGGTTTTGGCCCGCGCCGTGATCGGCGGCGTTCTCGTCGGCACTGTCACGACGCTTCTGTTCGTGCCTTATCTCTATTCGCTCATCGGCCGGTTCGAGCGGCCCAAGCCCGAGCACGACAACGAGGCTGAACCCCTCCCGCAAGAAGGCTGATTGAATAATGCGATCCAAGTGCCATTTACTGCGGGAACAAAGGATATCCGATGCGAGATGATGTCCGCCGGCCCGAGCAGAAGGAAGACGGCAAGCCGGCCGTCAGCGACCGCACGAGACGCAACGTGCGCCTAGTGGGCCTCGGCGCTCTGACCGCTATCGCCGCTCTGGTCGGATTCGGCAGCTGGGGCCACGCTCAGCGACAGGCGGCCGCGCTCGCAACTCTGCAACAACAAGAGGATGAAATTCCGAGCGTGCGTGTGCAGCGGGTCGGATCGACCGATGCGCCGCGCACGCTTGACCTGCCCGGCAGTATGGAAGCCTTCGACTGGGCCACGGTCTATGCGCGCGCGACCGGCTATATCGCGACACGCAACGTCGATATCGGCAGCCGCGTACACGCCGGCGACGTTCTCGTCATTATCGCCGCGCCGGATCTCGATCAGCAACTGCTTCAGGCGCGCGCACAGCTCACGCAGCTCGAGGCCGCGGTCGCCCAGGCGCAGGCCAACATGCAGCTCGCCCAAGTGACCAATCAACGTACCCAGGTCCTTGTCGTGCAAGGCTGGCAGACCAAACAGCAAGGCGATACCGATCGGCTGACCTACCAGGCGCAAAGCGCCGCGGTGCAGGTGGCGGAAGCCAATCTCAAAGCCGGGCAGGCGCAAGTTTCGCGCCTCCAAGAACTGACCGGTTTCGAAAAGGTGACGGCGCCTTTCGACGGCGTCATTACCCAACGCCATATCGATGTCGGCAGCCTGGTGACCGCGGACGTCAACAGCGGCACGCCGCTGTTCGACATCGCCCATAGCGATGTGTTGCGCATCCAGATCTATGTTCCGCAGGACGCCGTGTTCGGCCTGAAGGATGGGGCGACGGCAGAAGTGCGCGTGCCGGAAATGCCGGAGCGCGTGTTTCACGGCACGGTGGCGCGCAATGCCCATGCCTTGCAGCCGGGAACGCGAACGAGATTGACCGAGGTAGACGTGCAAAATTCCGACGGCACGCTGTTTCCCGGCCTTTACTGCACCGTGCGGCTCTTCATCCAGCGTCCGCAGCCGGTGATCTCCGTTCCCTCGGAGGCGATCATCTTCAACAGCAACGGGCTCAGCGCCGCGGTCTATGACAAGGGACGCGTGAAGATCAGGCATCTCGATGTGCTGGCCGACAATGGCGCGGAGGTCGAGATACGCGCCGGCCTCAGTCCCGACGATCGGGTGATCCTCAATCCGCCGCTGAACATAACGGATGGGATGCGCGTCAGCGCCGGTGGCAGCGGCGAAAAGGGCGGCGACGAAGCCGCCGCCAAATGACGCTGAGCGGGATCGATGGCGTCGCCAGAGTTTTTTTGCGGTGGGGCAAGCCGCCACCGATTGCGAGACAAAAGAAAAGGCCGCGAGAAATCTCGCGGCCTTGATTCGTCGTCCCGCCGAGGCGCGCTCTCAATATTTGGCGACGACCGGAGCCGGCGGCGCGAACATGTCAAACTTATAGCTGAAGTTGACCGTCGCGATATTCTTGGTGATGCGCTTGGAGAGGTAAATGTCCGGCAAGCCAAGACCGGCGAAGCTATAGGTCGCGCGACCGAGATCGATGTAGCGATATTCGGCGCTGACCGACCAATTGTTGGTGATGGCATATTCAATGCCACCGCCCGCGGTCCAACCAGCGCGTCCCTGTGTCCCACTAGCGGATAGGGTGCTGACCGTCGGGGCGCTGAAGGAGCCCTCGACCGAAGCGAGGGCGAGGCCGCCTGTGCCATAGATCAGCACGCGATCGAAGGCGAAGCCGAGCCGGCCGCGGAACGACCCTTCAATGGGTATCTCAGTCTTCTCAATGGTTGGTCCGAAAGCCACCGACCCTTCATAGCTCGATCCGTCAACATCGCCTTCAACGCCGACGACGAACTGGTCGAACTGCAAATTATAGCCGGCATGTGCGCCGCCCACCACGCCTTCGTCGTTATGCGCATATTCAGGAGCAGCGAGTGTTGCGGCACCGTTAGAAAGAAACGGATCGTCGGACTCGCCCCACTGGTAGCCGACCTGGCCGCCGATATAGAAGCCTGTCCAGCTAAAGGCCGGTGGCGGCGGCGGCGCAAACTCCGGCGGTCCTTTGGTGTTGGGCAGGTCCGCGGCCCAAGCCCCACAGGTCATGGCCGCGAAGGCCGCTGCTGCAACGACAAATCTGTTGGTCATAATCATCCCCCTAAAAGCACAAACCTGACGTCAGGTTACATTTTTGCGTGCGGGAAGCTACCGAAAAAGGGCCTTTCCGCCCCGATCCGCTGCCGAATTCTGGGCCCTGTGTTGCCCCTGCCACAAACTCGGTTGGCGCGCCGGTCCGCGGCGGGCTGGCGATGCGAAGGCTTGTTTTTACAGGCAATTTTCTCCGGGGCGACGGGCCGTTCTAGCTCACGCCTCGGCGCCCCCGGCGGTCCCGGGCCATCCACCGCTCTCGAATGACGCTTCAAACGGAAAGGCCGCGAGAAATCTCGCGGCCTTGATCCATCATCGCGCCGAAGCGCGCCTCAATATTTGGCGACGACCGGCGCCGGCGGCGCCCAGGTTTCAAACCGCCAATTCAATCCGACCTTGCCGGTTTGGACGTCGGTGCGCAGATAGGTCGTGCCCGAGTCGAGGTCGCCGGCTGGAGCGGTGCTGCCGCTAAAGCCATAGTAATCGTACTCGGCTTTGATGCTCAGGTTATCCGTGATGGCATATTCGACGCCGGCACCGACGACCCAGCCAACTCGTGTCGTATTATAGGGTGTCCCGAAGCTCGTCCCCGTGGCGGTGGTGAAAGCGTTGTAGCGGAAATCGCCAATTCCCACACCGCCGGTCACAAAGAGAAGCGCGCGGTCCCAGGCCCAGCCGAGCCGGCCGCGAGCCGAACCAAGCGCATCGACCCTCGTCGTGCAGCTGAAGGTCGGGCCCGGACAGGCGCGGTCGCCGGTGATGTCTGCCCAGTCGCCGTCACCTTCAAAGCCGATGACGAAATTCGGCGCGATCTCATAATTATACCCGACCGTACCGCCGGCAAATCCGCCCCTTATGCCTTCGGCTGCGCTGGTGCCGGTCCTGTTGAAATAGAAGTCGAAGGTGTCGCCCCAGGCCCAGCCGCCGTTGACGCCGATATAGAAGCCGGTCCACGTGAAGGCCGGCGGAGGCGGCGGCGCAAACTCCGGCGGGCCCTTGGTGTTCGGCAGGTCGGCGGCCAGAGCGCCGCCCGTCATCGCCGCGAGCACGGCGGCCGAAACGAGAAACTTACGAAATCATCACGAATTCCCCCTCGTGTCCGCGTTGCACGGACCATACATCGAGCGGGAGGGAGAATCTATCCAAAAAGGCTTTTCCGCTCGGCGTGATCGCGCATTGATTGCACCTGCTTCCGCATCGACACATCGAGGCGGCGGCCACTAAGTCATTGAGTCTTCAAGCGCGCTCGAGGCCGCGATGGGATCCGAGGCGGGGCGTCGCGGTGTCGCGACGAAAGGCCCCGTTCACGTCACCGAGAGGACCCCAAAAGCGGCGTCGATAGGGCCCTCGCAGAGAGCTTGTCCAGGGCGCGAATCCCGCCGATCGCCGGCCGCGCATCCGACCCGCAAATCCTTGGCTCAGGCGAGCATACTTAGCGCCTGCCACGTGGCGGCGAAGCCCGCCGCGGCGGCGGCTGCCGCGCTCCAAAGGCCAAGCGCGAGGAAAGCGGTCGCGGCGCAGGCCGCGGTGAGCACGATCGGAATCATCATCATTTTCTGCTCCTTTCCTTGCGTCAGATCCGCGCCGCTCGCGGCAACGGAGATCGCGTCGTTTGGAGCAAAGAGCGTGCCGGTTCGCGTCCGAACCCCAGCGCTGCGCGAGACCGCGCTTTAAGCGCCACCGCACATGTGCTGCGCATCCGGCATGATCCAGGAGCCTTGCGTGCGCAAATTCGTGGCCGAATAGACCTTGCCGCGATCATCTCCCGGCGGGCAGTTTCTCGGCAGCGAAACGAGGCACAGGATTACCTCGTCTCCGTCAGCCGAGGCTTTGAGCGCGGCGTCGTAGCTGTAGGATGTCTGAAAGCCCTTATCGGCATATTCGACGGCGCTTCCGGGATCGATTTCATTGGGCGTCGGCGGCTTCAGCGGATCGCCAAATCGCGTTGAGATTTTCGTGATCGTGGTTTTCGTGCAGACGCCGACGCTCTTCGGCAGGCCGGCGACGAACTGCGCGCGGCTCTCGTTCAAGAGGCTCAGGCGATAGGATGTGATCCATGCGGGCAAGGAAACTTTCGCGCCGGACTCCTGCAAACTGGCGATCAGATCGGCTTGATTGTCGAGGATGCAAACCTTGTTCAATTCGCAGGCATGCCGGTCGAGCAAACCCGTCACGGCGTCCTCGCGCGCAATTTGGGCCAGGTCGCCCGTGATCTGCTTCAGCCCCGTCGCTATGATCACGTCCAATTGAGCGAGCTTTTCATCCGAGCAGATGGTTTTTTCGTCCGGCAAGCGCGCCTTGGCGCAATCGAAACTCGGCGCTTGCGCCGAGGCGGGAAGCGCGACGAGCAAGCCTAAAATTGGCAGGCTTAAAATTGGCGAGAGGCGGGCCGGTTTCATTTCGCCGAGAACCTCAGCCTGATCGGCTGCAAGCTGCCGCAAGACTGCGAGATTTCGCCAAAAGAATTGGACATTGGTGCGGCAAAAGCTTCAAGCTGCTGAAATTCTTCCGCGAGTTTTTCTGGCGGAATCTCAGCCTGCAGCAGAAAGCCTGTCAGTATTTGGCGACGACCGGGGCGTTCAAATCGAATTGGTAGTTGATGCCGGCGCGGACCATATCGACGACTTCGGGATCGAACCGCGCGTTGGCGAACACGCCCGGAGTGCTCGGCGGCGGGCTATTCAGCCGCACGGTCTGCCCGCCCAAGTCGACATGCAGATATTCGAGCCTCAAGGTCACATTGGTTAGAACGCGATATTCGAGCCCCGCTCCCGCCGCCCAGCCGACCGAGGTGCGCGAACTCGAACCCGAATAGCAAGAAATCGGAACGCCGGGGGTGACTGTTGCGCAGGCAAAGGTGAAAGCGCCGGCGCCCCTCACAACAATATCCGAACCGCGGGGCAGAGGCGTGTTCAGCACGTTTGCGCTCGCGCTGGTCTCCCCATAGGCCAAGCCACCGGTGCCATAGATCAACAAACTCGGGGTTGCCAGGAAGCCGACGCGCCCGCGGATTGTGCCGAACCAGTCGAGTGTGCGGCCCGTGTCCGTGGTGAACGGAAAACCGCTTCCGAAAGCGGCGGGATTGAGGAAGTTCACCATCGAATTGCCTCCGGCTACACGCGCATAATCGAAGTCCGCTTCAATTCCGGCCACCCAATTGCTGGAGACTTGCTGGTTGTAACCAATTTGTCCCCCGCCAACGAAGCCCGACTGACGGAAAGAACTCGCAAAGGGCATCGCCGGAAAGTTGATGGGGCTCGTAGAAAAGAAGCTTTGCGAGGACGGGTCGCCGCCGGTGATGATAGACGATGCATCGCCCCACCCGTATCCGGCGTTCGCGCCCACGTAGAATCCCGTCCAGCTCAACACCGGGGGCGGCGCGTAGACCGGCGGCCCCTTCAGGTTCGGGAGATCGGCCGCCAGAGCCGCGGCCGACAAGGCTCCGAGTACCGTTGAAGCGGCGAGCAGCCTTACGATCAATGATGCCTCCAACGAAGTCAGGCTTAAATCCGATTCGGAATGCAATTTTTCTTCTGCCGGAGCTTAGCTTAGTCGTCTTTTTCGCAAAGTCCGAGACCCAGCGGCCGGTACGGCGAGATTCACGGTTTCTGTTGTATTCCGACAACGATCTCTTCGTTTGCGACGCCGCCAAGCGTCGTGGTCCGACCTTCTCCTTCACTGGCGCGCCCAAGGGGACTCGAACCCCTGTTTTCGCCGTGAAAGGGCGACGTCCTAGACCGCTAGACGATGGGCGCGTGCGGCAAAGGGGGAACGGGTGAGGTATCGGGTGAGGTATAGTGACCGGACCAGGCCATGGCAAGGCGGGCTCGGCGGCGCTGCGCAATTCACCCGCCGGATGTGCGGCGCTCTGCGATTGCGAGATCGAGAAGCCGCAGCTTGATCTTTTCGCGGCCGTTCCAGCGATCGAGCGTCAAGCTGCCGGCAAGATGCACGGCTGCGCCGCGCGCCGAACGCAAAGCTTCGCCGAGCGGTTCGCCCAAGGCGCGAAAGACGATTCCTTCAAGCGAGTTGCCGTCGCCCGCCTCGGCGCGCCAGCGCAGATGGCCCTCACCGACGGGCATGACATCGATAAGCCGATGCGCCGGGAAAACGAAGATCGGCTCCGGATTGCCCGCGCCATAAGGCCCTGCCCGTTCGAGCGCCGCATGAAGCGCGAGGTTTGCGCCGGCCGCCGTCAGCGCCGCATCGATATAGAGCGCCTCCTGCGCCCGCGCGGCGGCGATCTTTTCGACGAGGCTCGTCTCGAGAAAGCTGCGAAAATCCGCGAGCCTTTCCCGCGCAATCGTGATGCCCGCGGCCATGGCGTGGCCGCCGCCTTTGATGAGCAGTCCCGCTTCGACGGCGGCGCGAACCAGTTTGCCAAGATCGATGCCGGGGATCGAGCGGCCTGAGCCGGTGCCGATCGATCCGTCGAAAGCGATCGCAAAAGCCGGGCGGCGGAACTTTTCCTTCAGGCGCGCCGCGACGAGCCCGACGACGCCTTGGATGCCAAGTCTCGCCCGATGCGATAATGGCCGCGCCCTCGGCGTCCGCTTCGGCCAAGGCCATCTCCAGCATCGCGGCCTCGACGGTTTGGCGTTCGCGGTTGAGCCGGTCGAGATCTTCGGCGATGCGCCGCGCCTCGACTTCGTCGCGCATCGTGAGGAGTTTCGCGCCGAGCGCCGCGTCGCCGATCCTTCCGCCGGCATTGATCCGCGGTCCGATCAGAAAGCCGAGGTGATAGGCATTCGGCGGGCCGCCGGCGCCGGCGACATCGAACAAAGCGGTGAGCCCCGCCCTGCCCCGCGCGCGCATCAAAGCGAGGCCCTTGATGACCAAGGCGCGGTTCAAGCCCGTCAAAGGCGCGACATCGGCGACCGTCGCCAGCGCCACGAGATCGAGGCCCAGAAGAAGATCGGGCTCCGGCCGCGCCGCGTTCCAAAAGCCGCGTGCGCGCAAAACTCGGTTCGTGGCGATCAGCGTCATGAATACGACGCCCGCGGCGCAAAGCTGGCCGAGGCCCGAGAGATCGTCCTGGCGGTTCGGATTGACCACAATCGCCTCGGGCAAGATTTCCGGCGCCTGATGATGGTCGAGGACGATCGTGTCGAGACCGAAGCTTGGCCGCCTCGGCCAGCGCCGCATGGCTCGTCGTGCCGCAATCGACGCAGACGAGGAGTTTCGCGCCCGGCTCGCGCCAATTCGCCGATCGCGTTCACATTCGGCCCATAGCCCTCGAAGATGCGGTCGGGGATGCGGACGATGTGGGGCGTGCCGGCAGCAGTGAGGAATTCGGCGAGCAGCGCCGCGGACGCGGCGCCGTCAACATCGTAATCGCCGAAGATTGCGATCGTCTCGCCGGCCTCGATCGCTGCGGCAAGGCGCTCGGAAGCCCTCTCCATGTCGCGCAGTGCATAAGGATCCGGCATCAGCCGGCGCAAAGTCGGGTCGAGATAAGGCTTCTGCCTCTTGCGGGGCGACGCCGCGCCCGGCCAGAACCCGCGCCAAGAGATCGGAATGGCCGTGGATCTGCGCGATTGCGAGCGCGCGCGCCTGCCCCGCGGCATCGAGCCGGTCGCGCCACGGCCGGCCCAGCGCCGAGCGCTCGACGCCGAGGACGTTGCGGTTTTGCGAAAGCGTGAGAGATTCGTCCACGGGCAATTTTAGCCGGACTGGCGCAAAAAAGCAGGGGTGAAACGACAGCCGCTCACAGCCGAATTCCATCTTCCGCAAGGAGGGCGTTCACTCCAGCTTAAACTTGCCCATCTCGCGGTGTTCGGCGGCGATCTTACGCACCGTTCCGGTCACCGATCGGTAGATCAATGTTTCCGTGCGGATCACCTCTTTGCCAAACTTGACGCCGGCGAGCAGAGGCCCGTCGGTGACGCCGGTCAGCGAGACGATCACATCGCCGGAAGCCAGTTCCTTCATGTCGTATTTGCGGCGCGGATCGGCGACGCCCATTTTGGCGGCGCGTTCGATCTTTTCTTGCGTATCGAGGATGAGCCGGCCCTGCATCTGGCCGCCGACACAGCGCAGCGCGCCGGCCGCGAGCACGCCCTCGGGCGCGCCGCCGATGCCAAGATAGAGATCGATGCCGGTCTCATCCGGCCGCGACGTAAAGATGACGCCGGCGATATCGCCGTCCGGAATGATGCGCAGCGCGGCCCCGACGCGCCGGCAACCGTCAATGATCGCCTTGTGCCGCGGCCGGTCGAGAACAAGGACGGAAATCTCGCTGGCGCTGACGCCCTTCGCTTTGGCCAGCGCGCGGATATTTTCTTCCGGGCTCAGGTCGAGGTCGACTGTGCCTTGCGGATAGAAGGGGCCGATGGCGATCTTGTCCATGTAGACGTCCGGCGCATGCAGCAGCGAGCCGCCGCTCGCCATGGCCATCACCGCGATCGAGCCCGGCATGTCGCGCGCGCAAAGCGTGGTTCCTTCGAGCGGATCGACGGCAATATCGACTTTAGGACCCTTCAATGTGCCGAGCTTTTCGCCGATATAGAGCATCGGCGCCTCGTCGCGTTCGCCCTCGCCGATGACCACGGTTCCATCGATCGGCAGGCGCTGCAGCTCGCGCCGCATCGCATCGACCGCCGCCTGATCCGCCGCCTTTTCGTCGCCGCGGCCGCGCAGCCGCGCGGCGGCCACGGCGGCGCGTTCGGTCACCCGCACGAGTTCGAGCGTCAGGATGCGATCGATGATGTCCTGGCTCGTGACGACGAGATCGACCAAGCGAGGCTCCCTTTTCTGCTGCTCATGCTTCGAGGCGGCGGCTGCGCCGCCTCCTCAGCATGAGGGTCCCCTAATCAGCACCCTCCCCTCATCCCGAGGAGCGCGCGAAGCGCGCGTCTCGAAGGATGAGAATTCCCTTATTCCCGCTCGATGCGGATGAGCTGCGGCGGTTCAGCAACGAAACCGTCGGCCACGACGGCCGCGAGCGCCTCGCGGATCAGCTTCTCATAAGTCGCATGCGTGATGAGAACCACGGGCACAGCCGCCTTGCCCTGCTCGCCAGGGCGGCGGCGCTGCACGATGCTCTCGAGCGAGATCGCGCGCTCCGCCATGCGCGCGGCAATCGCCGCGGCGGCGCCTGGCCGATCATAGACGGAGAGCCTGATGTAATAGCCGCCCTCGTGCATCTGCATCGGCGCGCGCGGCAGCGGCACGAGCCTCGCCACCGGCAAGCCGAAGGGCGGCGAAATCAAGCCCTTCGCGATATCGGCAATATCGGCGACGACGGCGGAGGCCGTCGCCTCGCCTCCCGCGCCCGGCCCGACGAGCGTCAGTTCATGCACCGCATCGGCATCAATCGTCACCGCGTTGGCGACGCCCATGACTTGGGCAATCGCCGAGGAGCGCGGCACCATGGTCGGATGGACGCGCTGCTCGATCCCGGCGGCCGTGCGCTGGGCGACGCCGAGCAGCTTGATGCGATAGCCGAGTTCCGTTGCCGCTTCGATATCGGCAAGGCTGATATCCTTGATCCCTTCGACGGCGATTGCTTCCGCGTCGATCCGCGTGCCGAAAGCAAGCGCGGTCAAAATCGCAAGCTTATGCGCCGTATCCAAGCCGCCGATGTCGAAGCTCGGATCGGCTTCGGCATAGCCGAGCTTCTGCGCCTCGAGCAGACATTCGGCGAAAGACAAATGCTCGATTTCCATGCGCGTGAGGATGTAATTGCAGGTGCCGTTCAGGATCCCGTAGACGCGGGCAACCGCATTGCCGGCGAGACCTTCGCGCAGCGTCTTTACGATCGGAATGCCGCCGGCAACCGATGCTTCGAAGCCGAGCGCGACGCCTTTCGCCTCGGCAAGTTCGGCAAGCCGCATCCCGTGTTTGGCGAGCAAAGCCTTGTTGGCGGTGACGACGGATTTTCCGGCCCTCAGCGCCGCCTCGACCGAGGCGAGCGCAGCGCCGTCCGCGCCGCCGATCAATTCGACGAAAAGATCGATATCGGGCGAGCCGGCAAGCTCGACCGGATCGTCGAACCAGACGAAGCGCTTAAGATCGACGCCGCGTTTCTTGCGCGCCTCTTTCGCCGAGACCGCCGCAACCGCGATTTTGCGCCCGCAGCGCGCCGCCAGATCCGCGGCCTGCCGGTCGAGAAGCTCGAGGACCGCGAGGCCCACCGTGCCGAGGCCGGCAACGCCAACGCGCAAAGGATGTTGCATGATGAGGCCCGGAAGAGCGGCGCCCGGCCGCCCGGCTGATGGCGCCTTTTGCCTCATTTCAGAGGGGCGGGCAACAAAGCCAGGGGCCGAAAAGCCTAGCCTGCCGCGACAAGCCAGGCGGGATCGAACCAGCGGTCCGCCTCGCCGTCATAAGGCAGCCGGTTGATGTCCCAGAGCCTTATGAAGCGCGCGTAAGCGGCATAGACCGGCGGGCCGCCGCCGATGAAAACCACCCGGTCAGGAAATCGGGCCAAAACCTCCTCCGGCGCCTCGGAGGAATGGATCTCGACGATATCGCGATCGGCGAAGGCGAATTTCGGCACGGAAATAAACGTGCGGTGGCCCATGATCAGCACGTGCCCGCGAGTCAGCTCGAAAAAGCGCTCGACATCGGCGACAAATTCGGGGTCCTTGCGGCCCTCCCAGGGCAGCCGGCCATTGAGGCCGAACTGGCCGCGAAGGCCGATGGCTACGACGGCGCGAACGTCCGGCGTCATTTGATTTCCTCTGACCGGTTCATCGAAATGTTTTGAGCGATTGCGGCGATCAAGTCTAGGCCGGCGGCGATCGTCGCGTTCAAGGTCATGGACGGCATAATCGAAGTCGCGTAGGAGAGTGCCATGGTTCGCCATTCCCTTGCTCTCATCGCTCTGCTGATGGCTATGCCGGCGCTCGCCGAGGAACCCGTTGGCTGCGACAAGTTCAAATGGCCGCTCGAGACTGAGCGCGCCCTGCTCGCAAAACCGTCTCAGGCGGCTTCGGGCGCCGAAGCGACTATAGGGGCCGCGTTCGCGCTGGCGCTGGCGCCATTGGCCGATGCGAAATTGCCGATGGCGCCGTCGCGCGCGCCGAAATTTTCCGATTCTTACGCCGGATTTCTGCGCCTCTCCGCTCCGCCGCAAGCCGGCACCTATCGCATCACTATTTCGGATCGTGCCTGGATCGACGTGGTTCAGGACGGGCGGGAGTTGAAGCCCGGCGCCTTCACCGGCGCCAAGGGATGCGACGGACTTGCCAAGAGCGTGAAGTTCGATCTTGCCGCGACGCCCTTCGTGATCGAGCTCAGCGGCACCTCGGCAAAGGCCATAGAGTTTGTCGTGACGCCGGACTGAACTGGCTTCACGCCTTCTTCTCCCAACCGCCGCGCGCGTTCTGCTGCCAATAGGTGAGCCCAAGGCCGGCATCTTTCAGGCGCTTCCATTGGGCCTGCGCGCCTTCGAGCTGATCGACATCATTGCCATCGAACATGAGAATGACGCGCTCGTAATCCGAACTGCCGATGGCGCCGCCGACATCGGCGGAATCGACGAAGAGACGCAGCTTCGCGCCGTTCGGATTCTCGCCTTGCGTCGTCAGATAGACCGGCTGCAATTCGGCGTCGCCGTCGCGCGCGCGGCCATGCGCAAGGAAGGTCGCATCGGAATAGGTCCACAGCGCCTCGTCGAGCGCATCGAGCCGCTCTTCGCTCGCCGCCTGCACGACGACGCGCCAGCCGCGCGTGAGCGAAGCTTCGACGAGCGCGGGAAGCGCCTGTTCGAGCCGCTGATTTTGCAGATGGTAGAACCAGATCTCGGGCATCGACCGCTCGTCGCATGATGCGACATCATGCGTCAAAACAAAAGCTTACCCTTCGTAATAATCGGCGACGAGCCGGTCGAGAAGGCGCACCCCGAAGCCAGATCCCCAGCTCTGATTGACGTCGCTCGCCGGCGCGTTCATGCCGGTGCCGGCAATGTCGAGATGCGCCCAAGGCGTGCCGTTGACGAAGCGTTGAAGAAATTGCGCGGCGGTGATCGAGCCGCCGTGACGCCCGCCGGTGTTCTTCATGTCGGCGAATTTGGAATCGATCAGCTTGTCATAGGCCGGCCCCAAAGGCAGACGCCAGACTTTCTCGTTCGTCTCCTTGCCGGCCGCGGCGATATGCTCGGCCAAAGCATCGTCGTTGGTGAACAGACCCGCATATTCCTGGCCGAGCGCGACCATGACGGCGCCGGTCAGCGTTGCAAGATCGATCATGAATTGCGGCTTGAACTTATCCTGCACATACCAAAGCACGTCGGCGAGGACGAGCCGGCCTTCGGCGTCGGTGTTGATGACCTCGATCGTCTGGCCCGACATGGACTTGACGATGTCGCCGGGACGCTGCGCATTCGAGCCCGGCATGTTCTCGACGATGCCGATGGCGCCGATGGCGTCGACCTTGGCCTTGCGCGCGGCGAGCGCGTGCATCAGGCCGACGACGCAGGCGGCGCCCGCCATATCGCCTTTCATGTCCTCCATGCCGGCGGCGGGCTTGATCGAAATGCCGCCGGTGTCGAAAACCACGCCCTTGCCGATGAAGGCGATCGGTTTCGACTTGCCGTCCTTCTTGTCGCCGCGCCAGCGCATGACGACGAGACGGCTTTCGCGATCCGAACCTTGGCCGACCCCGAGCAAGGCGCCCATGCCGAGTTCGGTCATCGCCGCCTCGTCGAGGATTTTCACTTCGACGCCGAGCTTTTCGAGTTCCTGCGTGCGTTTGGCAAATTCTTCGGGCGTGAGAACATTGGCGGGCTCGTTGACGAGCGAGCGGGCGATCAGCACGCCCTCGGCGACTGCCTCGCGCGACTTCGCTTCACGCCGAGCCGCCGCGGGATCCTCGACCGCGATGGCGATCTCGATTGGGCCAGTTTCCTCGTCGTCCTTCTTTTTGGTCTTGTAGGTATCGAACTTATAGTCGCGCAGCCGCGCGCCCTCGGCGAATTGAGCGGCCGCCGCAACCGGCTCTTTCGGCGGCCGCGGCAGGTCGAAGACCACGCTTCCGGCGGCGCCGCCGCCGAGCTTGCTCAAGACGAAGCCGCCGAGGGCCAGATAATCGTCGGGCTTCGTCTCGTGGTCCCTGCCCTTGCCTGATTTCGCCGCTTCCTCGGCTGCGGGGCCGGTTCCGATAACGAGCAGTCTGTCGGCGACGAAGCCCGCGGGCGCGATGATGTCGAGGGACGTCGAACCCTTGCCTTTGAACTTGGCGGCGCCGGCCGCCCTTTTGATCAGTGCCTCGCCTTCGGCTCCAATCAAATTGCGCGTCGCTGCGCCAAAGGCCAAATCCTGGCCCGCGAAAAGCACCAGCGTTTGGGCCGTCTTGGTTTTAGCGGTTCGCTTCGCCGCTGCCGCCGACGCCGTCTGCGGGCCGAGCGATGTCAAGGCAACAAAATCGATCTTTACGGATTGTGACATTTTTTTCTTCCTGGTGCCCTCACCGAGCCTTTTGGGCGTTTGCATGCGGCCTGCACGATCGAAGGCGCCTCGACACGCGCCTGCCGGATAGCATCTGTGCAAGCGCGTCTGCCAGCAAATTCGCCACACCGGATCTCTTGCCCGCGCCGATGCCTTGATGCCGAGCGAGCCCTGCCGCGCGGCTGCGCAGCATGTTCCGGCCCGGCTCCGCGCTCCCGGCCCTAAATCACAGACCCCGAACGCAAAATGCGGTTTTTCGGCCGTTTCCTCGCGGCCCTAGCGGAAGGCGTGGCACGCCCGCAACGTGGCTTTGCATTCGGGCCCCTTGCCCTGAAAAAGCCGGGCCCGGCTTGCACCTAACGCTATGACTACGTGGCTAAACCGGGCTAGGATCGCCACGGCTGCCGGTCGATTCCGGCCGGCCCGGACTCTGTTGCCTTGCGAAAGGGGGATTCCGTTCGCGAAAGAGGAGATATTCACGAGGGATCGCGGGTGCAAATCCGCGAACCATATGTCTTTTGCCTTCTCCGGACCTGCTTGAAGGGTCTGTCGGCCCAACGTTCACGGAAGCGCCCGCGTCATGCCGTTCGTCGAGACTCATGCGAGCCTAGCTGATCCTGCAACCGCTGCCTCAGGCGAAGCGGCAGTCGCCGGCTTCTTCGCAATCGGGTCGCATCGCATGCGGGAGGCGCCATGATCATCGGATCGACGCTTGGCCGCTATTTGTCGGTGCGCTTCCTCAGAACGATTATGGCTGTGTTCTTGGCCATCATCGGCATGGTCTATGTGTTCGATTTTGTCGAGATGCTGCGCCGTACAAATGGAATGCCCGGCGTGACGGCGGGTTTCGTCGCGGTCTTGTCATTGCTGCGCACCCCTTCGGTCGCCGAACAAATCCTGCCGTTCTGCGTGCTGTTTGGCACCATGACCGCCTTCCTCGATCTGAGCCGCAAGTTCGAGCTCATCGTGGCGCGGGCGGCGGGTGTCTCGGTCTGGCAATTCCTTGTTCCGCCGGTGGCCATCGCCTTGCTGATCGGCGTTTTGTCGGTGGCGATGTTCAATCCGATCTCGGCGGAAATGAAGCAACGTGCCGACGCGATCGAGACGCAACTCTTCGGCCGTGGCGGACGGCACGGCGATACGACGATGTGGATCCGACAGACGAGCGTCGACGGGGAAGCCATCTTGCGCGCCGCGGATTCGCTCAAGTCGGGGACTCTGCTGACCTCGGTCACCGCCTATGTCTACGAACCTGACGGCCGCTTCGAAGAGCGCGTGCAGGCCGAGCGCGCCACGCTGCTGCCCGGGGTATGGAAGCTGCAGAATGCCGAAATTTCCGCGCCCGGCGAAGAGGCGCGCCAGGTCGGCACCTATCTTCTCGCCACCGATCTTTCTCCCGACCAACTTTCGGAAAACTTCCTCACGCCGGATTCGGTACCATTTTGGTCCCTGCCGAGGCTGCGTCAGGAGAGCGAGCAGGCGGGGCTCGATTCGACCGGTTTCCGGCTTCAATATCAAACGCTCTTGGCGAGACCGCTGCTGCTTGTCGCAATGGTTCTCATAGCGGCGGCGTTTTCTTTGAGAGTGTTCCGATTTGGCGGAATAGCGCAGACGGTCAGCGGCGGCATCGCTGCCGGCTTCGTGCTTTATCTTTTGACGAAAATGGTCGCCGATCTCGGCGGGTCCGGCCTTTTGAGTACGCCGGTCGCCGCTTGGTCGCCAGCGGTGGTCGGCAGCCTGCTCGGTGCCTTGGCTCTCCTGCATCAGGAGGACGGCTGAATGGGGCGACGTTCCTGCCCCACTGACGAAGGTCGCTGTGCCCGTTCCGAGTTTCGTGCGGCAGCCTTAGGGCTGCGGCGCGAACGCCGGCGCGGCCCGCGAGCGACGATGCGCGCCCATCTCGCGCGGCTTTGCGCTTGCGCGATCATTTGCGTCTGGTTCTGCGCGGGCGCGGCTGGGCCTGCCGCAGCGCAGACGACGGGCCAACAGCTCCTGCCAATTCCGAAGCCCGGCGAACAACCGGGTAAAATGTTCGTCGAGGCAGACCAACTCGTCTACAACAGGGACAAGAACACCGTCTCGGCTGAAGGCAACGCGCGGATCTATTACAAGGGCCGTGTGCTCGAGGCCGATCGCATCACCTATGATCGCAACAGCGGCCGGGTCTATGCCGAAGGTCATGCCAAGCTGACCGAGCCGAACGGCACTGTCCTGCGTGGCGACAGATTTGATCTCACCAAGGATTTTGCCGACGGATTCATCGAAAGTCTGCGCGCCGATACGGCCGACAAGAGCTATTTCAGCGCGCCCCGCGCCGAGCTCACCGGATCCAATACGGAAGTCTACGAGAAGGGCACCTACACGGCTTGCGCGGTCTGCGCCGACAATCCTTTGAAGCCGCCTCTATGGCGCGTGCGCGCCAAGCGCATCGTCCACAAGACCGACGAGAAGATGATCTATTACACGGATGCCTGGCTCGAGTTCCTAGGCGTTCCGGTAGCTTTCGTGCCGGTCTTTTCGGCGCCCGACCCCAGCGTCAGGCGCAAGTCCGGCATCCTCACGCCGCAGCTGGTCGATCTCTCAACTGCCGGATGGGGAGTTTCCGTCCCGATCTTCTGGGCGATGGCTCCGAATTATGATTTCACCTTCACCCCGATTTATTTCACCCAACAGGGTTTCTTTGGCGAGGCTGAGTGGAGGCAAAGGCTGGCGAACGGCGCTTACTTCGTGCGCGCGGCCGGTATTTTCCAGCAGCAGCCCGACGCCTTTCTGCCATCGCCCTATGGCGCCGGCGGCCAGGTGCTGCGCGGCGAACTCGAGAGCGCGGGCGAATTCAAGATCAACGATTTTTGGAAGTACGGCTGGGATTTCACGCTGCTGACAGACAAATGGTTCTTGAGCGATTACAGCGTCGCCAACCAAAGCGTCTCGTCGAATTACTATAGCGAAGCAATCTCCACCCTTTACCTGACCGGGCAAGGCGATAGCGGCTATTTCGATCTGCGCGGCTATCATTTCGAGGGCCTGACGGCGCATGATCTGCAGTCGCAGCAACCAAACGTGCTTCCGGTGCTGGACTATAACAAGACCATCGGCATCGACCCGGCGCAGACGGCGGGCGTCGGCGGCGACGTGCAATTGGATTTCAATTTCACCAATCTCACAGCAGTCGCCGCGAGCTACCAGGCGACCGGCGCTCCTGAGTTCGATCAGGCCTATGGCCTTTACAATGTTTGCACCAATTACACGCCGGGAACCACGGCCGGCAATTGCCTCCTGCGCGGCATCGGCGGCGATTATACGCGCACGACGGTGGATTTGTCGTGGCAGCGCAAATACGTCGATCCGATCGGCGAGCTTTGGACACCTTTTGCCTTTGCCCGGGTCAACGGCCAATGGCTCGATCTCAACACGACAGACAGCTTCACGTTCTCGTCGCCCTCCGGGACCTCGACGATCAGCAATGCCTCGCAGACCAATTTCATCTCCAGCGGGGCGAACGGCTATGTCATGCCGGGCGTCGGATTGGAGTATCGCTATCCGATCCTCGCCAACACGCCTCTCGGTTCAATGGTCTTCGAGCCGATCGGCCAAATCATTGCCCGCCCCAATCAACTGCTCGGCGCAGATACGCTCGTCAATCTTGACGCGCAAAGTCTCGTCTTCGACGATACGACCCTGTTTGCCTGGGACAAATACTCGGGCTACGACCGTTTCGAAACCGGCACGCGCGCCAATTATGGCGGCGAGGCTACGCTGAACTTCAAGAACGGCAGCTACGTCAATTTCGTCGCCGGCCAGTCCTATCAGGTTGCCGGCACGAACAGTTATGCAACACCGGACGCGGCTAACGTCGGCTTGAGTTCGGGACTGGATACCCCCGCTTCGGATTATGTCGCAGCCTTCACCTTGGTGCCGGGTCCAATTCTCTCCTTCACAGCCAAGGGACGCTTCGACCCGGTGACTCTGGACCCGCGTCGTGTTGACCTCGTAACCAACATCAATCTAGGAGCCTGGACGGGCAGCATACAGTTCGCCGATTATCAGGCGCAGCCGGTCATCGGCTATGATGTGACGCGCGAAGGGCTGAGCTTGAGCTCCAAGTACCAAATCACCCCCAATTATTTCGTGCAAGGCAACGTCACTTTCGACATGAGCAGGGAATATTATCCGGAGAGCTTGATCGGCTTCAGCAATCCCGGCCCGTTTGCGGTCGCGGGGCTCGGAGCCGGGGCAGGCTACAAGGACGATTGCACCACATTCACGGTCAACTACTCGAATGTCTATGTGGACAATGGAGCCGGCGCCTTCGTGCACGATCAAACCTTGATGATCGAACTTCAATTGCGCACGCTGGGCGACGCCACCGTGCGGCAGACGGCCGACAACAACACGTCCCTGGATGGCGTCAGGTAAGCATGACTTCGCCGGGCCAAGTCGCTAAAAAGCTATCCGAGGGGATAAAATCGGCAAGGAGAAAAACCCGATGATTTGCTCCAACCCGTCGCGCCGGCAAAGCTCCTCGCCACGCTTCTCGATGATCCTCTCGCTCGGGTCGATCGCGCTGGCGGCATTCTGCCTTTTGCCGGCGTCGCAAGCGCGCGCGCAGGTGATCGTTGCGACGGTGAACGGTGATCCAATTACCGACATCGACCTCGAGGAAAGGGCGAAGCTTCTGCGCGTCCTGCATCAGCCGGCTACTCGCGACGCCGCCTTGGAAAGCATGATCGAGGATCAGTTGAAACTCGATGAAACGGGCAAATTCAAACTCAAGGCCTCCGACAGCGAGATCGGCCAGGAGATATCCAAAGTTGCAGGGCAGATGAAAATGTCCCCCGAGGCTTTGTTCACGGCGATTCAAAGCGCCGGCATCCCCGAGTCCCACTACAAGGATCACTTTGCCGCCGATTTTCAGTTCTATGTCCTCGTCCAGGCCTATGACAAAGGGATCGAGGCAAGCGAGAGCCAGATTCGCGCGGAACTCGCCAAGGACGGCGGTAAGGCCGCGGCGGGAATTGACTATAGGATCCGTCAGGTCATCTTCACGATCCTCGATGCCACGAACCTCGCCGCCGTCGAGGCGAAGATGAAGGCGGCCGCGCAACTGCGCACCCGCTTCACCGACTGCGACAGCGGTCTTGAACTGGCGCGCAGCATGGAGGATGTGGCGGTCAAGGATCCAATTACGCGCAACTCTTTGCAGCTCAGCGAAGGCCTGAAGCAATTGCTCGACAAGACGCCGCTTGGGCACTTGACGCCGCCGCAGAGGACGGTCGACGGCGTTGAAATGATCGCCGTGTGCGGCAAGGACGCATCGAATGACGACACCGCCCTGCGCAATTCGATCTCGCAGAGGCTGCTCGCCGCGGAAATCGACGCGGACGCGGCCAAGCGATTGAAGGAAATGCGATCCTATGCGGTCGTCGTCGTGAAGAAATAATGCTGCAGCGATTTCCTGATCGTGGGGCGCGCTTGCCGCTTGCGCTCACGCGCGGCGATCCTTCCGGCATAGGTCCCGAGCTGGCCTTGAAGTCGTGGCTCGCCTTGCAGGGGGACGAAGCCGGCCCGGCTTTCTTTATCATCGCCGACCCCGATGATCTTGCGGCGCTGGCGCGCCGCTTTGGTTTGCCCGTCCCCATCGAAGCGGCCGAGGCGGCCCAAGCGGCGGCGATCTTTCCGCGGGCCTTGCCGGTTGTTCCCTTGCGGCGTCCCTTCAAAGGCGCCCTCGGCAAGCCAAACGTCGCCGACGCCGCGGGAACGATCGAGTCGATCGAAATCGGCGCCGAGCTCGTTCGCGCCGGCGCGGCGGATGCGCTGGTGACAAATCCGATCGCCAAGCGAGTTCTGAAAGCCGCCGGATTCCGGCATCAAGGCCATACCGAGTTCCTCGGCGAACTGGCGCTGCGCCTTTTCGGCCAAGAGGTTCGTCCGGTCATGCTCTTATGGTCGCGCGAACTCGCCGTCGTTCCGGCGACAATCCACGTGCCGCTCGCGCAAGTGCCGCGGCGCTTGAGTTTCGATCTTCTTGTAGACACGGGGCGCATTGTCGCCGCCGATCTCAACAACCGTTTCGGCATAAAAGCGCCGCGGCTTGCCTTTGCCGGTCTCAATCCGCATGCTGGCGAAGACGGCCACATGGGCCGCGAGGAGATCGAGGTGATCGGCCCGGCGATTGCGGAACTCCGTCGCGCCGGCATCGATGCGCGCGGCCCCTACCCGGCCGATACTTTGTTTCATGCGGCGGCGCGAGCGCGTTACGACGTCGCGATCTGCATGTACCACGATCAGGCGCTGATCCCGATCAAGACGCTTGCCTTCGACACGGCCGTGAACGTCACCTTGGGACTTCCGTTCCTGCGAACCTCGCCCGACCATGGGACGGCCTTCGACATCGCCGCGGAAGGCAAGGCCGATCCTGCGAGCCTGATCGCGGCGCTGCGTCTGGCCGGCAAACTGGCACGCGCCGGCGCGCCCGCCGGCGCGGCCGCGTGAAAGACCCGCTGCCGCCGCTGCGCGAAGTCGTTGCGGCGCATGAGCTTGCTGCGAAGAAATCGCTCGGCCAGAATTTTCTTTTCGATCTCAATCTGACCGCGCGCATCGCCCGCGCCGCCGGCCCGCTCGCAAAGGCGACCATTGTCGAGATCGGGCCCGGACCCGGCGGCCTGACGCGGGCACTGCTCGCCGAAGGCGCAGCGCATGTCATCGCGATCGAGCGCGACGCCCGCTGCCTTGCCGCGCTCGCAGAGATCGCGGCGCATTATCCTGGCCGGCTCGAGATCATCGCGGGCGACGCGCTCCAAATTGAGCTCGCGCGGCTGGTTGGAGATAGGCGACCGGCGCGGATCTGCGCCAACCTGCCTTACAATATCGCCACCCCGCTTTTGACGCAGTGGCTGGAAGCCAAAGCATGGCCGCCCTGGTTCGACCGGCTGGTGCTGATGTTTCAAAGGGAGGTGGCGCAACGCATCGTCGCGACGCCGAACCAGCGCGCCGATTACGGGCGCCTCGCCGTGCTCGCCAATTGGCGCTGCGCCACCCGTATTCTCTTCGACGTGCCGGCCGCCGCCTTCACGCCGCCGCCGAAGGTCACGTCCTCCGTCGTCGAACTCGTACCCCGCGCGACGCCCCTGCCCTGCGACGTGAAGCTTCTTTCGAAAGTGACGCAGGCCGCCTTCGGCCAGCGCCGCAAGATGCTGCGGCAGAGTCTGAAGGCGCTCGGCATCGATCCCGCTGCCTTGCTCGAACGCGCCGGCATCGATCCGACCAAACGCGCGGAAGAGGTCGCGGTCGAGGGATTCGTTGCATTGGCGCGGGAAGTCGCGGCCGCCGGACTGCGCGGTTAAGCGCCCCCTCCTCCGACGGGCGAACATGCCCTCGGAGCGGGCGTCGGAACTCTCAGGGGCCAAGCGTCCTCGCGACCCGGAAGCCGACGCTGATGCCCCCGCTGCCGATGTCGCGCCTAAGGCGCTCGGCCGAACGCAGATAGGAGGGATCATTGTCCCAAGAACCGCCGCGGAGAATTCGGAACGCGCAGCTCTGCGTGATCCAAGCCGAGCCGTCAGTCGGCGCGCCGCCATAGTTTGCATGATAGCAGTCTTCGACCCATTGCCAGACGTTGCCGGCCATGTCGAAGAGGTCGAACTTGTTGGGCTTGAACTTAGACCAGTCAACCGGGGCCGGCTTTATGTTGTCAAACGGGCTGCCGCAGGTTTTGCAGTCGGCATTGTCGCTGCCGATCTTGTCGCCCCAGTAATAGGCCGTCGTCGTGCCGGCGCGTGCCGCATATTCCCACTCGGATTCAGAGAGCAAATGATAGGCCTTGCCGGTCATTTTGGAGAGCCAGGCAGCGTAATGTTCGGCCTGGTCCCACGTGACGTTGATCACCGGCTGTTTGCCATAACCCCACTTGGCATCGGAGACTTGCGGGCAGCCGTCAAATCTGACGCAGGCGTTCCACTCGTCGAAGGTCACGGTGAATTCGCCGACTGCGAAAGGCTTGGAAATCGTCACCTGATGCCGCGGGCTTTCATCGGGGTTGCGACCGATTTCACTCGGCGGCGATCCCATCGCGAACGCGCCCGCCGGAACAATGACCATCTCGGGACAGTCCTTGGCGCATTCCCGGAAGGATTGCATCGGCTTCGGTGACCGCCCGAGCGCTGCGATCAGCGCGCGCTCGCGCTCTGGCGTGAGCACGTAGGGCTGAAACTCCTTCAGCATGTAGGGCCGCTCGGCCGTCCACCAATGCCACTGATCGACGAAATAGGCCTGGTCGATCCAGCCGACGAGCCCAACGATGATCACCAGCAAGCCGGCGTAAGCGAGCCCCTGCGCGCGCCGCACCCGATGCCTTGCCTTTCGCTCGCGCTCTGAGCTTTGCTCGATAAAATCTCGATCCAGGACTGTCAGATCGTCCTGGCGCTTTGCCAGCCATGTTTCGGCTTTGGTAAGCGCCGCGCCCATCAACAGCGCATCCTTCTTGGCGTCTTCGGGCGTTGCCTGCCAAGTCTGGCGCGCGGCTTCGAGCCCGCTCTTCCAGGCCAGAAACTCTCGTTCCGCGGCGATCCATTCCCTCAGCTTCGTCCAGCCTCGGAACAGCGCCTCGTGGGCAACCTCGGCGTAAGTCTCGTTGGCTTGCGGCCTCGCCGGGACGGTCGGTTCGAGCGCTTTCAACTCCCCATGAGCATCGATCTCGCCGCTTTCCGGCCTCGCCGTGACAAGCAGGCGATAGGGATGATTGGCGAGCTCATTGATGAGGCCCCATTCTTCGTCTGAAAACTCGGAACGGCAGGCCCGCCGGCGCGTCGGTTCCTCGCCCTCGCGCACGGTTGCGAGCTTCAAAGTGAGGACGCGGCGGAGCTTGTCCTGGGAATTCGGATGGCTGGCGAGGAATGCGTCGGCGCGTTCGACCAGCACGCGGCCGAGATCGATCACCCGATATGGCAGGCGAAGAACGCCGTCGCCCTTCTCCACCATGCTGCTCCACATGTCGTCGAGCAGATAGGAAAGGAGCGGAAGCGCGCCGGCATCCTTTGTCAATTCGTCCGCCGCCCGTTTGGCGATCGAATCCGCCAGATCCTTCGTCTCGAACTTCGCCGCGAGCAGCTCGGCGGGGCGGCGCACCACTTTGCGCAACTCGGCGAGGCGCAGCGGTGGCAGATCGATCTGCCGCCGCGCGGCAAAAAGCGGCTCATCATTATGCAGCCCGCCGAGGAAGTCCGATCGCAGGCTCATCATGGCGCGAAAGCGCGGTTCGGCGAGACCCTGCGCGAGGATTTCGGAGAAGCGCTGACTCTGGCTCTTCTCGCCGCGCACGTAAAGCTCCTCGCCCTGATCGATGTAGAGGAAAAAGGCCGGCGGCTCGGAAAGATTGCGTTCTTTGTAGCGACGCTCCGTTGCATCGAGCAGATCGCCCAACCGGGTTCGTTCGTCGTGCAGCAGCAGCTCGGTCCAGTCGTTCTGACGCTTCACCCGTTCGACGTCGGTCGTATCGAACTGCCAAGTGTCGAGAAACGCCTGCACCAGCGCCTTGAGCGGTTCGCTGCCCGGCTTGAGCGCCAGGAAGCACCATTGGCGGCTGTCATTGAAGACCTGCGGCCAGGTCGTCTTTCCGCTCTCTTCGCCGGGCCGCGCCTGACGCTTGAGCGCCGCAAGCACGCCGGCCTGCGCGAGCGAGGATTTGCCGACGCCCGAATTGCCGATGATCACCGGCAGCTTGTCCGGCGCGCCGGCGAGCGCATCGAGCACCTCGCCCGTCTCGCGTTCCCGGCCGAAGAAATAATCGCTGTCCTTTTCCTCCATTGCGGCAAGACCGCGGTAGGGAGATGTGAAGCGCCAAAGCTCGCTCGGCGTGCTCCCTTCGCCGGTCTCCAAGGCTTCGATCAGACGGCCCACGTCCTTCTCGGACGTGGGATCGGGCGTCACGATCCAGTGCAGCTGGCGCAGGCCGAACAGACCCGGCGCCGTCTGGTCTTCGAGCAGCACGAGGACCAGCGGGAATTCCCCTGTGACCCGCCGATCGAGCGCGACTTGATATTCGAGCTCTTGCCAGTTGCCGACGCCCGATTCGCCCACGAGGAGAATGAAGGCGTCCGCTTGCGCGAGCTCCTCGGCGAGCGCCCGCTGCCAGAAGCTTCCAGCGCGAAGATATGCCGGGGCAAAAAATACATGCGCGTCGGAGTCGTTGCGCTCGATCGCAGCTTTCAAGCCCTTCGCGAGTGCCTCATCCGGCGAGTGGTAGCTGAGAAACCAACGAGGCATTCGAATGACCGCGCGGCGGAGCTGCAACGATAACGCTTCAGGCCGTCAGCATGGCACGCCGGAGGACGCCTTCCAAGGGTGGGCTGGCGCGCCTCACCCGGTCCTGCGAGGGAAATATGCGCGCGCCTCTGGCACGACATGGAGGACAAGAGACCTAAGGGCTGAGCGTCCTCGCCACACGAAAGCCGAGGAAGTCGTAGCGGTTGACCGTGGTGATACGCGTGCGGGCGGCCGAGCGGAAGAGTGACGGCGTATCGCACCAGGACCCGCCGCGGGTGACACGGTATTTGCAAGCCGGCGGCGTCGCCCAGGCCGAACCGTCGGTCGGCGCGCCGTCGTAGTTGTCGTGGTAGCAGTCCTGCGTCCACTGCCAGAGGTTGCCGGCCATGTCGTAGAGCCCAAACTGGTTCGGCTTGAACGATCCGACCGGGGCGGGCTGCAGGTCGTCCCATTTGCTGCCGCAGCCGATGCAGGCGGCGTTGTTCTTGCCGATAGCGTCACCCCAGTAGGCTGCCGTCGTCGTGCCGGCTCGCGCCGCATATTCCCATTCCAACTCGTAGACCAATCGGTATGTTTTCGCCGTCATCTTGGAGAGCCACGCCACATAGTCTTGCGCCTCCTCCCAAGAGACATTTATGACCGGCTGCCGTCCGCGTCCCCACCCGCCGTCGGAGACGTCCGGGCAGCCGCCGAATCTGACGCACGCGTCCCACTCGTCGAAGGTCACATCGAACTTGCCGAGGGCGAAGCGCCTGGCGATCGTCACCCGGTGCTGCGGACCTTCGTTATCGAAGCGGCCCGGCTCATTGGGCGGCGATCCCATCAAGAAGGCGCCCGCCGGGACGACGACCATCTCGGGGCAATCCTTGGCGCATTCCTTGAACGATTGCCCCGGCTTCAGCGCCCGCTCGGCGTCTGCCCCGAGCACATGCGGCCGGAACTCCGCAAGCATGTAAGGCCTCTCGAGCGTCCACCAATGCCACTGCGCGGCAAGAGAGGACTGGTTGATCACGCCGACGAGCCCGAGAATGATGATCAGGCCGGCGAAAGCGAGTGCCTGCGCGCGCCGCGCCTGCGCCTTCGCCTTCCCCTCGCGCGCGATCGTCTGCTCGAGGAGGCCGCGAAAGGACGACGTGAAGTGCAAAAGCGAACTCGGGCTCGTGCCTTCTTCTTCGGGCTTCGAACCCTGGCCGGCCAGAGCCTCGATAAGATGTTCCACATCCTTCTCGGAGGCGGGATCGGGGGTCACGATCCAGTGGCAGCATTCCCGCAGAAACGGCAGGCTCGGCGCCTTCCGCCCTTCCGGGAGCACCAGGACCAGCGGGAACCCCGAGTTCGCATGTCGATCGAGAGCCAGGTAATATTCGAGCGCCTGCCGATTGCCGAAGCCGGCTTGGCCCGCCAACAGGATAAACCCGTCGGCCTTCGCGATCTCGTCGGCGAGCGCCCGCAACCCGAAACCGCCGGCGCGAAGCTCGGCTCGGCCGAGCAACACCCGCGCATTTTTATCCTTGCGCTCGACCGCAGCCTTGAGCGCCTTCGCCAGCGCCTCATCGGGCAAGCGGTAGCTGATAAACCAACGACGCATTCAGAAGACGATGCCCAGCCGGAAACAGGCGATCTACATGGCACAGACAGCGGTCCGTTCCAAGGGGCAAGGACCTCCTCCCCTCATTCTTCCTTCAAAAGCCTGGTGACAAGATCCTCGATCCCCTGTTTCTGCCGCGGCGCGCGCAGGCGCTCGGCAGCCAGGATCGCGACGAGTTCTTCGAAGGTGCGCTGAATATCGTCGTTGACGAGCACGTAATCATAAATCGTCCAGCGGGCAATTTCGTTGCGCGCATTGGCGAGCCGGCCGGCGATCGCCTCGCCTGCGTCCTCGGCGCGGCGTTCGAGACGAGCCTTCAGTTCCTGCATCGAGGGCGGCAGGATGAAGATCGTCACGACATCCTCGCCCGCCTTCGCCTTCAGCTGCTGGGTGCCCTGATAATCGATGTCGAAGAGCACGTCGCGGCCTTGTGCGAGGCTTCGTTCGACAGGCTCGCGCGGCGTGCCGTAGAGATTGCCGTGCACCTGCGCCCATTCCAGCAATTCGCCGCCGTCGCGCATGGCTTCGAAGCGATTTGTGGAGATGAATAGATAATGGATGCCGTCGACTTCGCTCGACCGGCGCGGCCGCGTCGTCACCGAGATCGACAAGGTGAGGTCAAGCTCCTTCTTCTGCAGGAGCATGCGCGTCAGGCTCGTCTTGCCGGCGCCGGACGGCGAAGACAAGATCAGCATGAGACCGCGCCGCCTAAGAGACCGCGCCGCCCCGTCCTTGAATTCCTGGCGTTCTGTGGCTCTCATTCGATGTTTTGCACCTGCTCACGCAATTGCTCGATCTCGACGCGCAAGTCGAGCCCGATCGCGGTTAATCCCGCATCATTCGATTTGGCGCAAAGCGTATTGGCCTCGCGGCCAAGCTCCTGGGCAAGAAAATCGAGCCGCCGCCCGATCGCTCCGCCGCGCGCGAGGAGATCGCCAATGGCCTCGATATGGGTTGCGAGCCTGTCGAGTTCCTCGCGCACGTCGGCCTTGGCGGCGAGCAACAAAGCCTCCTGGTAGAGCCGCGCCTCGTCCAATCTGGCATTACCGGCGATGAGAGCGACCAATTCCGCGAGCTTGGCGCGGATCGCCTCGGGCTGGCGGCCCGAACATTCCTCGGCGGCTTGGCGCAGAGCCGCGATTTTGGCAAGCCGTGCGGCAACGATTTGCGCCAGCGCGGCGCCCTCGCTTTGCCGCATGGCAACGAGCGCCGCAATCGCCTGATCGAGGCCCGCAAGCGCTTCTTCCCGGACCTTCGCCAATTCCAACTCGTCGTCCGCGTCGCGGATCTCGACGACACCGCGCACCGCAAGAAGTCCGTCGAGCGAGGCTGGGCGCAACCTCGGCGAGATCTCTGTCCCGGCGAGCGCCTCGGCAAGACGGCGCAACAGCGCCTCATTGATCCGCACTTCGGGCGCGATAACCTCGCGTTGCATCGACAGCGCGGCGTAACATGTGCCGCGGCTGAGCGCCTTGCCGAGCCGGGCGCGCGCCTCGACCTCGACGGCATCGAACCCCGGCGGCAGGCGCAATCGCAGATCAAGCCCTTTTGCGTTGACGGACTTGAGCTCCCAGGCCCAGCGAAATCCCGCAGTGACACCCGGAACGCGGGCGAAGCCGGTCATGCTGGCGATCGTCATCTGAGCCTTGAATAGAGATTTATGTGGGGCGAACCCAATATCTCCAAACCGTCATTTCGCGTCAGCGCCTGAGGGCACGGTCTTCGCGTAATTGAGATCATAGGTCTTGTTGAGGAGAGGATCGAGCGGGGTTCCTTCGGAAGCGTCGATGGCAATCGGGCGTTTGGGTTGCGGCGGCGTCTTAGTTGCGGCATCCCCGGTTTCCGGCGCCCCGGCGGCGGGATTGGCGGAAGGCGGCTGCCCATCAGCCGCTCCCGCAACTGTGGTCGGATCCGCCGGCGGAGCCGCCCTGTCGCTCTCATCCACGGGGCCATCGAGGAGATTGGCGGCGGCCCGCGGCGATCCGACGCCGCGTACCGAAATACCGAGGTCATCGAGCCCCGGCCCCACCGCAATGGCCGACCCCGACGACGCAGTTCTCGCAGGGGCGCCGCCGGCAGGCGATTCTGATACAGGCGCCGTCGTTGCGGCTGGGTTGGGCATAGTCGGCGCGACCATGGCGATCACCGCAGCCGAGTTCATTCCGAGCAGAGGCGCTTGACCATCGGCGGCGCCGACCGAAGCCGGTAACGCGCCGTAGATCGACCCGTCGTCGATTTCTCCATGCTGGTCCGAGCGCCCCGGTTGCTGCGGAACATATTTGTCAACCTCGCCTCCGGCCTTGTCCTTCTCTATCTGGCGCCAATGCGCGACGTTGCGCTGATGTTGTTCGAGGGTCTCGGAGAAGACGTGACCGCCGGTGCCGTCGGCGACGAAATAGAGATCCCGCGTGCGCGACGGGTTGGCGACGGCCTCGAGCGACGCGCGGCCGGGATTTGTGATCGGCCCCGGCGGCAAACCGTCGATCTGATAGGTATTGTAGGGAGAGGGCTTCTCCACTTCCGCGCGCTGGATCGGATGGCCGAGCGTCCCCTTTCCGCCAACCAGGCCATAGACGATGGTCGGATCGGATTGCAGCCGCATTCGCTTCTGCAGCCGGTTGAGGAAAACGGCGGCAACAAGCGGCCGCTCATCGGCCTTGCCGGTTTCTTTTTCGACGATCGAGGCCAAAGTCACGAGTTCATAGGGCGAATGCAGCAGGAGATCGTTCGCCCGCCGCGCCCAAATCTGGGCGACGAGCTTCTTGTCATCCGCCTGCATGCGCCTGATCAGGTCGGCGCGCGACATGCCGCGCGGAACCTCATAGGTTTCCGGCAAAAGGCTGCCTTCCGGCGGGATCTCGCGAATGTCGCCCAAGAGCAAATCATTGCCGCGCAGCCGGTCGACGATCTGCTCGCTTGTCAAGCCTTCCGGAATGGTGATCGGATGCAGCAGCTGCTTGCCCTTGACCAGCGTGTCTATGACTTCGCGCATGCTGGCGTTGTGCATGAACAAATATTCGCCCGCTCTGACGCGCGAGCGGTTGCCCTCGATCAGCAGCGCGAGATTGAAGATCAACGGGCTGTCGATCACGCTTTCCTGGTCGAGCATGTCGATGATGTCGGGAAGATCCGTGCCCGGCGCGATGTAAAGCACCTTGTCGGCGCTCAGCGGCCCCGGCTCTTGCACGCGGTGCTCGCCCCAGACGACGCCGAACAGACAACCGACGGCGAGAATCAGAAGAAAGGACAACAAGCCGGAAAGCGCCGAAACGGTCGGGCGGCGCCGACGCGGCGTGGGCGGCGGCGGCGCGGCCTCAGGCTGCAAGGCCTCGTTCGGACTCTGCACCTTGAGACGACGACCAAAAAAACGCGCAGCTTGCGGCGCCTCGCCCTCGGGTTCGGGCGCCGCCGTCCTTTCCTCGTTCTGGACCAACCTCGTCATGAACTCAAATCCATGCCGGCGTTCAAAAAGCAACAGCGATCCTTCTACACGAAACCCGCTCGCGGCAAAATCGCGATCGTGGCATGGCGTGCAAAAAACGCTTCCGGTCGGCTGCCAGTCTCATAAGCATAAATTTGCGAAGAATTCTGGCTCAAGCAAGGCTTGGCTACTCGACCGCCCGCAAGATCAGACAGGCATTGGTCCCTCCGAATCCGAAGGAATTCGAAAGTGCGAATTCGACTTGCCGCTTACGCGCCTTATGCGGAACGAGATCAATCGAAGTTTCAACCGAGGGATGATCGAGATTGAGGGTCGGCGGCACGATTTGATCGCGGATCGCCAGAGTGCAGAAAATGGCTTCGACCGCGCCGGCCGCGCCGAGCAGATGGCCGATCGCCGATTTCGTCGACGACATGGAAAGTAAATTGGCGTCCTTGTCGCCGAGCAATCTATGAACCGCGGCGAGCTCGATCTCGTCGCCGAGCGGCGTCGAGGTGCCGTGCGCATTGATGTAGTCGATGTCCTGTGCTTCGATGCCGGCCCTTTTCACCGCCGCCTGCATGGCGCGCAAAGCGCCGTCGCCGCTTCCTTCCGGCGCGGTAATGTGAAACGCATCGCCCGACATTCCGTAGCCGACGACCTCGGCATAGATCTTGGCGCCGCGCGCCTTGGCGCCCTCATAGGATTCGAGGACGACGCAGCCGGCGCCGTCGCCCATGACGAAACCGTCGCGGTCCTTGTCGTAGGGACGCGAAGCCTGCTTTGGACGGTCGTTGAAGCCGGTCGATAAGGCGCGACACGCGGCAAACCCGGCGATCCCGATGCGGTTGACCGCGGATTCGGCGCCGCCCGCCACCATCACATCGGCATCTTCCAGCGCGATCAGACGGGCCGCGTCGCCGATCGCGTGAGTGCCCGTCGAGCAAGCCGTCGCAACCGCATGGTTGGGGCCTTTAAGACCGTGAATGATCGAGACGTAGCCGCTCGGGAGATTGATCAGCCGCCCCGAGATGAAGAAGGGAGAAACCCGGCGCGGCCCTTTTTCGCGCAGCGCCACCGAGGTCTCGTAAATACCGCCGAGTCCGCCGACGCCAGAACCGATAAGCACGCCGGTTCTGATCTGCTCCGCATGGGTGCGCGGCTTCCAGCCGGCATCGGCAAGCGCCTGCGTCGCCGCGGCCACGCCATAGATGATGTAATCATCGACCTTGCGCTGGTCCTTCGGCTCCATCCATTGGTCGGGATTGAAGGTCGCGTTGGAGCCGTCGCCGCGCGGCACCTGCATGGCGATCCTGCAGGCGAGATCCGATGTGTCGAACCCCCGGATGGGTCCGGCGCCGCTGCGGCTGGCAAGCAGCCGTTCCCAGGTCGCTTCGACGCCACAGGCCAGCGGCGAAACCATGCCAAGACCGGTGATCACCACCCTGCGCATCAAACGACCTGTTTCACTTCGGGCGGACGCCGCCTCCGGGACGTGTCATGGGATTCTATTCCATCCTCGCGCGGGCTTTGCAATCCGCGTGGCGCGATTTGCTGAGAAAGATGGAACGGGATAGTCGGGCTGAGACCCAATCGCGATCAGTATGGGTTATCTCTAACAAGCCGGAGCCGAGCGAGTGCCGCGCGTCTCTCTCATTCCGCGCCGCATGCGGCGCAAAGCGGGTCAGCTTGCCGTAGCCTTGTCGAGAAAGCGGATCGCATCGCCGACGGTGACAATCGATTCCGCCGCATCGTCCGGAATCTCGACGCCGAACTCTTCTTCGAAAGCCATGACGAGTTCGACCGTGTCGAGCGAATCGGCCCCCAAATCTTCGATAAAATTCGCGTCGTCGGTAACTTTGTCGGCGTCGACGCCGAGATGCTCAATGACAATTTTTTTTACCCGCTCGGCGACATCGCTCATGGTCGTTTGATCCTCGTCCTTATCATTGCTGGCGCCAACCTCTATCCAGAGCGCATCCGACATCACGGCTTCGAAAGCGAATCCTTCCGAGGCGCACGACAGGGGACCCTAAGCGGCATCCCGATGATCCGAATGAACCCCTTCGCGGCGAGGCATGCAAAGCCGCATCGCGACCTCCCTGAGGATGACCCGTCCGCCAGCTGACGTTCGGTTGGTAACATACTTCAAACGGGTTGGCGAGTGCCCCGGGACAAACCGTCTTCTCGGTTCTATGCGGTTCAAATCATTGCCATTCCACCATTCACATGAAGGGTCTGGCCGGTCACGTAACAAGCCTCCGCGCTGGCCAGATAAACGACCGCCGCTGCGACATCCTCGGGCCTGCCGAGCCGCCCCATGGGCACGTCGGCGAGCAGGGTCGAGCGTTGCTTTTCGTCGAGCGCGGCGATCATCGGGCTTTCGATCAAGCCCGGCGCCACGCAATTCACAGTCACATTGCGGGCGGCAACTTCCGCTGCGAGGCTCTTGCACATGCCGATCATCCCGGCTTTCGATGCGGCGTAATTGCTCTGCCCCGGATTGCCGACGATGCCGACAATGGACGCAATTCCGATGACCCGGCCGAACCTGCGGCGGGCCATCCCCCTGAGCGCGGCGCGCGCGAGGCGAAAGCCGGCCGTCAGATTGACGGCAATGACCAGATCCCATTCTTCGTCTCGCATCCGCAATGAAATATTGTCGCGCGTCAGCCCGGCATTGTTGACGAGAATGTCGAGCGAGCCCATCGCGGCTTCCGCCGCGGGCACCAATTGCTCCACCGCTTTCGGATCGGCGAGGTCGCAGGGCAGAATGTGCGCCCTGTCGCGCAATTCGGCGGCAAGCGAGCCGAGCGCCTCTTTGCGCGTGCCGGAAATCGCAACATTCGCGCCGCGGCCGTGCAGAGCGCGCGCGATCGCCTGGCCGATACCGCCGCTGGCGCCGGTGACGAGAGCCGTCCTGCCGGAAAGATCGAACATGATGATCGCCTCGTTGGTTTAGCGAAGAGCTTTATAGGCCTCGACGTCGTCCGGAGTTCCGACCGACATGCCGATCGCGTTCTCGGCGATGCGCTTCAGGAGCCCGGTTAGAACTTTACCCGATCCGACCTCGATGAATTCGCCGACGCCGCGCCCAGCGATGAAAGCAACGCTTTCGCGCCAGCGGACCGTCCCCGTCACCTGTTCGACGAGCCGCTTGCGGATCTCGTGCGGGTCTGCGACCGGCGCAGCCAGCACGTTGGCGACGACCGGCACTTTCGGCGGCTTGATCTCGATCTTCGCCAGGGCCGCCGCCATGACCTCTGCCGCCGGTTGCATCAGCGCGCAATGAAACGGCGCCGAAACCGGCAGCACGATCGCACGCCGCGCCCCTTTTGCTTTGGCGATGTCGATGGCGCGCTCGACCGCTGCTTTCGAGCCTGAGATCACCACCTGCCCGCCGCCATTGTCGTTGGCGACGGCGCAGACCCTATCCGCGCCGGCTTCGCGCTGCGCCTGGGCGGCGATCGCCGCCGCCGCCTCGCGGTCGAGGCCGATCAAGGCAGCCATCGCGCCTTCGCCGACCGGAACCGCCTGCTGCATCGCCTCGCCACGCCGGCGCAAGAGTCGCGCGGCATCCGCAATCGACAAAGATCCGGCCGCCGCGAGCGCCGAATATTCGCCAAGCGAATGGCCGGCGACAAAGGCCGCGTCTCGCGCAAGCTCGAGCCCCGCTTCGGCCTCGAGCACGCCCACCGCGGCGAGGCTTGCGGCCATCAGGGCCGGCTGCGCATTGGCGGTCAGAGTGAGCTCGGGCTCCGGTCCTTCGAACATCAAAGCCGAAAGCCTTTGGTGCAAGGCCTCGTCGACTTCCTCGAACACGGCCCGCGCCGATGCGAAAGCCTCCGCCAAGCCCTTGCCCATGCCGACGGCTTGCGATCCTTGGCCTGGAAAAACAAAAGCCTTCATCGTCTTCCGTCTGCATCGCCGGGCGTACCGAATGATGTGCGAGTGGCACTGCCGAAGGTCATCTGTCAAGCGGCCGGGTACGTTGCTGCAAGATCGTGTCGATTTCAGTTGCCTCGATGGCCGGTCATCATGCACCATCGCCCGACCCAAGAATTCGACGGGACGTGATGCGGAGCAAGCCGTCATGGACATTCCGGGAAAAGCCTGTGGCGCGTGCAGCATGTGCTGCAAAGTGCTCGAGATCGAGGAATTGGAAAAGCCGGCCGGGCCCTGCTGCAAGAATTGCCTCAGCGGGGGCGGTTGCCGGATCTATGAGGTGCGGCCCGAAGTCTGCCGCGACTTCGAATGTCTCTGGAAGAACGACCGCGGCATGAGCCTGCAGATGCGGCCCGATCGCGTCGGAACGATCCTGATGGAAGACGATGACACCGACGAATATCGCGCCGTCTGCGATCCGAATACGCCGTTTGCCTGGCGCACGCCGCTGATTTTCCAGCATCTCGTGGCGATGGCCAAGAGCGGGCGCACTGTCGTTGCCAAGGCGGGGCTGAAATCCTGGCGCATCCGCGCCAGCGGCGAATGGGGCCCCTGCGTCTGAGCGCGGGAGAATGGCATCAAGTCAAAGGAACGTGATGCAAGCGCGGCCGAATTGTCCGCCCGCGGAATTAAGGCTAAGAGGCCCGGTCCATAACGGAGGAGACGACCATTGATGAAAAAAGCTTCCAAAATTGCGCTGCTCGCGGTCATCGGCAGTTTTTGCTTGGCCCCCGCGCTTGCGCAAAGCACAAAGGCGCCGGCCGTGCCAAAGCAACGCTCCCCGCAATCCATCGAATGTTCCAAGGAGGCCGACGCCAAGGGCCTGCATGGGGCGGAGCGCAAGAAGTTCCGCTACGAGTGCAAGAAGCGCCTGATGAGCAAGTAGGACGTCGCCTGACGCTCGCCCCGGCACTGAGACAGAGCCGCCAATCCGGCGCCCGAGCTTCTGGAGCAGGGTCGACGATCCTGCTCTAGTGTCGGATACTTCCTCCGGCAAAGGCGCCGCCGGCAATGCTCAGATGCATATGGACATTGTTGCCTAGATCATAGTCGAGGCCACCGGCGGTCGCAGCTGGCTTCGGCGCCCCCGAAGAATTCGCGAGATTATTGACGAGCGGGCTCGCTCCGCCAAGTTTGGGGCTGGGCTTGGCCGAACCGACGCCAGGCGCGGCATAGGAGGTAAATTGCCCCATGTCATAGAGCTCGCTCCAAGGCGAGGATGGCGGCGGCGGATTAAGCGCCAGGCTCGGCAGCTGCGGGTCCATCTCGCTCGCCCGCGCGAAGCAAACGAGGCCGCAAAAGGCAAGGAAAGCGAGGACCGGCCGGATGAGCATGAGTATTGCCGTCTTCAAAGCTAATTGGCGGTTCATCTTGGACGACGAACTGCGGCGTGAAAAGGGCCATTCGCTCCTTCTTGATTTCGCTCCCATTCCACGTATAAAGCCCGCTTCGTTGGGCAGGCCGTCGGCTTGCCATGCGGCACTCGGCCGGGGGCTGAACGGAAGGCGCGCGGAACCAAGAAATAAACGCGCGCAGGGTCTCCCGTCTTCCCGTGTCTCCGCCTTCGTTCGTTCGAGCCTTTCCGGGGCTCGAAGGGCTTTGCGCCGGGCCGCGCACAAGAGGAAAGGCAAGATCATGGCTCTCTACGAGCACGTCTATCTTGCTCGCCAGGATATTTCCGCCCAGCAGGTGGAGGCTCTGAGCGAGCAGTTCAAAGGAGTGATCGAGTCGCACGGCGGCAAGATCGAAAAGATCGAATATTGGGGCGTCAAATCCGTCGCCTATCGGATCAAGAAGAACCGCAAGGCCCATTTCACTCTGCTCAATATCGACGCGCCTCCCGACGCGGTCGCCGAGATGGAGCGGCAGATGGGCATCAACGAAGACGTGATCCGCTTCTTGACCGTGCGGGTCGAGGAACTGGAACAAGGGCCCTCGGCGATGATGCGCAAGCGCGACGACGATGATCGCGAGCGCGGCGACCGTGGCGACCGGGATCGCGGCGAACGGGGCCGCGGCCGGCCGGATCGCGGCCGGTCCGAGGCGCGGCCGCGACGAGGCTGGTCCCAGCGACGAAGGAGCGCTCTGATGCCGCCGCCTGCAGCTCCGGCCCGCCGGCCGTTCTTCCGCCGCCGCAAGACCTGCCCGTTTTCCGGCCCCAATGCGCCGAAGATCGATTACAAGGACACGCGGCTTCTCTCCCGCTACATTTCGGAACGCGGCAAGATCGTCCCCTCGCGCATCACCGCCGTCTCTGCTAAGAAGCAGCGCGAATTGGCCAAGGCGATCAAACGAGCGAGATTTCTCGGGCTCCTGCCCTATGTGATCCGCTGATACATCCGGCGCCGCGGCGCCGGCGAAATTCGCAAGCGACAAAGACCGCCGGCTTGCGGCGGTTCGGCTGGGATGAAACGCAGCATCCCTAACCGCGTTGGCGGGACAGCTCGGGCGATGGTGAAGAAACAGGCCTCCGACATCAGGGTTCCGGTCGCGCTCGGCAGCGGGCTCGCGGCGACGCTGCTTTTTTTGAGCCTGCGGCAAGGCACATTTCCGGCTCTGTTTCTCGCCTCTCTGTCGCCATTGCCGCTGATGATCGCGACGCTCGGTTTCGGACATATGACAGGTCTCGGGGCCGTCGCAGTCGCCATTCTGACCTTCGTCGCTCTGATCGCGGCCGCGGCCGCTCCGCTCAACGGGTGGCTCGACGCGATTGTGACGGCCGGGCTCGGCGGATTGATCTTCGCCGCCTGCCAGGCTCTTCCTTCTTGGTGGCTTGCCCATCTCGCGGGTTTGAGCCGCAGCGAGGCGGCGTTGCCTTGGACCGAGCGGCGCAACGAGAAAGGCAGGGGGTGGGACTATTATCCGCTCGGCCGCATCGCCCTCCAAGCGGCCATGATGGGCTTCGCGATCGTGGCATTTGCCACGCTCGCGGCCAGTCTTCGGCAGACAAATTTCGAAGCGGGCCTCGACCAGGCCGCGACGAAGATCACGCCCTTTGTCGTTCAGGCGCTCGGCTCCTACGAGTTGCCCAACGGGATCGACATCAATCAGCTCGCGCGCCTCGTCGTCAGGGCGATACCGCCGGCGGCGGCGTCGATGATTTTTGTCCTGCTCCTGATCAATCTTTGGCTTGCCGGCCGCATTGTCCAATTGTCCAACCTGCTGACGCGGCCTTGGCCCGACATCGCCCATGAGCTCAGGCTGCCGCGTCTGTTGGGGCTCGCTTTTGCGGCGGCCGCCGCGCTTTGTCTGCTGGGCGGCCTGACGGGCCTGATCGCCAGCATCGCCACCGCGGTTCTGGCGATCCTCTTCGCCTTGCAAGGGCTTTGCGTCATCCACGACCTCTCGCGCGGCACCAAGTTCCGCGGCGCCCTCCTCTGCGGCCTCTATGTCGCGCTCGCTCTGCTGATGCCTTGGCCGCTCGTCATCCTCACCCTGGTCGGCCTCGTCGAGGCCGGCTTCCGCTTGCGCGACCGCAAAGCCACGGCCGCGGCCCCGCGCCTCTGAACCAAAGGAACAAAGTCATGGACGTCATCCTGCTCCAACGCATCGCCAAGCTCGGCCAGATGGGCGACACGGTGCGCGTGAAGAACGGCTATGCCCGCAATTTTCTTCTCCCGACCGGCAAGGCGCTGCGCGCGACCGAAGCCAACAAGAAGCGCTTCGAAGAACAAAAGGTCGAACTCGAGGCGCGCAACCTGGAGCGCAAGAGCGAGGCCTTGGCCGTCGCCGAGAAACTCGGCGGCCAGCAGCTTTACGATCATCCGCCAGGCCGGCGAGGCCGGGCATCTTTATGGTTCGGTGTCGGCGCGCGACATCGCCGAGGCCATCACCGCCGGTGGCTTCAGTACCAGCCGTGAGCAGATCGTGCTCAGGGCGCCGATCAAGGCGATCGGCCTCCACACGGTGCCCGTCCATCTTCATCCGGAGGTGGAATGCGCGGTCACCGTCAATGTCGCCCGCTCGCCCGAGGAAGCCGAACGCCAGGCCAAGGGCGAGAAGATCATCCTCGTCCAGGACGCCTCGATGCAAGATCTCGGTCTCGACGTCGGCGCGGCGCTGGCTGAAGCCAGCGGCGAGGAAGGCTGAACCCGCCGGGGTCAAGCTCTTTTATTGCCGGCGTTGGCGCCCCGGCGCGCCGACCGCCGCAAACCGGGCGAGGGATCAAGCAGATCGTCGCCATCGCATCTGCGCGGCCATCTTGCGGGAAATTTGCCCTGCCGTGTGAATTGCGAGCATAGCCGAGCTTAGGGCGTGCAAGCGTCGAAATTTCGCTGACGTTGCCGGCTGCTCTGTGCGAAGAACGATCCCCTCTTCCGCTGATTCGCCCTTAGCCAAGATTACATGCCCGCTTCTGAACGTTTTGCCGATCGTCTCGGCCCCTCGACAGCTCTCGTTACCGCGCCGGCCGGGGCCGGCGATCCGGGCTTCCGTGTGCCGCCGCACAATATCGAGGCGGAACAGGCGCTTCTCGGCGCGGTTCTGGTCAACAACGATGCCTTCGACCGCGTATCGGATTTTTTGAAGCCCGAGGATTTCTCCGATGAATTGCACCGCCGCATCTACGATGTCGCGGCGCAGCTGATCCGGGCCGGCAAGCTCGCCACGCCGATCACGCTCAAAACATTTCTCGGCGAACATGACCTTGGCAGCCTGACCATCGCGCAATACCTCGCCCGCCTCGCGGCGGAGGCCACGACCATCATCAACGCCGCCGATTACGGCCGAATGATTCATGATCTTGCCGTGCGGCGCAATCTGATCGTCATCGGAGAAGACATCGTCAACGGCGCCTATGACGCGCCGATCGCGGCTTCCCCGCGCGAGCAGATCGAGGAGGCCGAGCGCAAGCTTTATTCGGTCGCCGAGACCGGCCGCTATGAAGGCGGCTTCCAGCGCTTCTCCGACGCGCTGGCAATCGCCGTCGATATGGCGGCCAAAGCCTGGGAGCGCGACGGGCGACTCTCCGGCCTCGCATCGGGTCTCACCGATCTCGACAAGATGATGGGCGGCCTGCAGCCCTCCGATCTCATCATCATCGCCGGCCGCCCGGGCATGGGCAAAACGGCGCTCGCCACCAACATCGCCTTCAATGTCGCCAGGGCCTATGAATTCGAGCCGCGGCCAGACGGCACGCATGCGACCGTGAACGGCGGCATCGTCGGCTTCTTCTCGCTCGAAATGTCGGCAGAGCAATTGGCGACGCGCATCATTTCCGAACAGGCGGCGGTGCCCTCCTACAAGATCCGCCGCGGCGATATTTCCGAATCGGAGTTTCACCGCGTCGCGCAGGCGGCGCGAGAAATGCAGACCGTTCCGTTCTACATCGACCAGACCGGCGGCATTTCGATCGCGCAACTCGCCGCTCGCGCCCGCCGTCTCAAGCGCCAGCGCGGCCTCGATCTTCTTGTCGTCGATTATATTCAATTGCTTTCCTCATCGAAGACGCGCAGCGACAGCCGCGTGCAGGAATTGACCGAGATCACGACCGGGCTGAAAGCGCTCGCCAAGGAACTGAACCTTCCTATTCTCGCGCTCTCGCAGCTCTCGCGTCAGGTCGAAGGCCGCGACGACAAGCGTCCGTTGCTCTCGGATTTGCGCGAATCCGGCTCGATCGAGCAGGATGCCGACGTCGTCATGTTCGTGTTCAGAGAGGAATATTACTTGAAGAACAAGCAGCCGCATGAGGGGACGGAAGAATTCCTCGAGTGGCAGGCTGCGATGGAACAGGTTCATGGCAAGGCTGAGATCATTATCGGCAAGCAACGCCATGGACCGACCGGCACGATCGAACTCGCTTTCGAGGCGGAAGTAACCCGCTTCGCCAACCTGGCGCGCGAGGATCATCTGCCGGCGAGGATCTGAGCCAAACAGCCTATGGCAAGGACACGAACCTCTTTCATCTGCCAAAGCTGCGGCGCGGCGGCGCCGCGCTGGCAAGGCCGCTGCGACGCCTGCGGGGCGTGGAATTCGCTCACCGAAGAGACGATCGGCGCGCGCGATTCCAGGCGGCGGCAAGGGCCGCGTCTTTGCGCTCTTGGATCTTGGCATCGCGACCATCCCGCCCCCGCGCATCACGACCGGCATCGGCGAATTCGACCGAGTGATCGGCGGCGGCTTCGTGCCGGGTTCGGTTCTACTTCTCGGCGGCGAGCCTGGCATCGGCAAGTCCACGCTCCTTATCCAGGTCTGCGCCGCCTTGGCGCGGCAAGACCATCGCATCGTCTATATCTCGGGCGAAGAAGCAATCGATCAGGTGCGGCTCAGAGCCGAACGTCTCGGTCTCACGCAGGCGGCGATCGAATTCGCCGCCGAGACGAAAATCGAAGACATCGTCGCAACCTTGCGCGACGGCACCGCTCCGGCATTGCTCATCATCGATTCAATCCAGACCATGTGGACCGACGTGATCGAGGCGGCGGCGGGCACGGTGACGCAGGTGCGCGGCGCGGCGCAAGCGCTCATCCGCTACGCGAAGACCACGGGCGCGGCCGTCATTCTCGTCGGCCACGTGACCAAGGACGGGCAGATCGCCGGCCCGCGCGTCGTCGAGCATATGGTCGACGCGGTGACCTCTTTCGATGGCGAAGGCGGCCGCGACTTCCGCATCCTGCGCGCGCTGAAGAATCGATTCGGCCCGAGCAATGAAATCGGCGTTTTCGAAATGACCGGCCGCGGACTTGTCGAGGTCGGCAATCCCTCGGCCCTGTTCCTGTCGGGGCATGCCGAGGCGACGCCCGGCACCGCGGTCTTCGCCGGAATGGAAGGCACGCGGCCGCTGCTCACGGAGATCGAGGCGCTCGTCGCGCCAAGTCCGTTGGGGATGCCGCGCCGCGCCGTCGTCGGCTGGGATCAGAACCGCCTCGCCATGATCCTCGCCGTGCTCGAAGCGCGCGCCGGCCTGCGGCTCGGCCAACACGACGTCTATCTCAATGTCGCGGGCGGACTGAGGATCAACGAACCCGCCGCCGATCTTGCCGTCGCCGCGGCGCTCGTCTCCTCGTTCAGCGGGCGCAGCCTGCCGCCGCATTGCGTGTTCTTCGGCGAGATCGGGCTCTCGGGCGCGATCCGCCCAGTGGCGCATTCCGTGACCCGGTTGAAGGAAGCCGCGAAGCTTGGCTTTTCACGGGCCGTCGTGCCCCCCTCGACGCAGGAGCCCAAAGAGGCGGCGAGGCCGGAAAACATGGGACTTAAAACCTGCCCCGAAGTTGCCGATCTTGTCGCTTTGATTGCTGCTCCCGAGCCGCGCTAGCCGCGCTGCTGCGGACGGTCCTTTAAGGTGACGCCGCCCGATTGCTTCGCTATAAGGCGGTCTAGTCCGACGCGCGAGGCCATTTATGCCGTCCTATCTCGATCTGGGCGTAATCGCCATTGTTCTGATTTCGGCGCTTCTCGCCATGGTCCGGGGGTTCACGCGCGAAGTCCTGGCGATCGCGTCCTGGGGCGCGGCCGCCGTGGCGGCCATCTATTTCCACCCTTATCTGCTGCCGTTCGTGAAAAACTATATCAGCAAGGATGCGGTTGCGCTTGCGGTCGCCGCGGCGATCGTCTTTTTCGTGACCTTGATCGTGGTCTCGGTGATCACGATCAAAATATCCGACGCCATTCTCGATTCGAAAGTCGGCCCGCTCGACCGCTCGCTCGGTTTCGTCTTCGGGGCCGTGCGGGGGATTTTGCTTTGCGTGATCGCCTTCGTGTTCTTCAATTGGCTCGTGCCCGAGAAATCCCAGCCGGAATGGGTGAAGGACGCACATATGAAGCCGCTGCTGCAATCGACCGGCGACGAGCTCATCGCCCTGTTGCCCGACGATCCCGAGGGCTATCTCAACAAGTTCAGGAAGTCGAAGGCCGCCACAGAGGAAGCCGTGCCGGACAGCGATGTGCCGTCGGCAACGCCTCCGGCGAATGCGCCCGCGGCTTCGCCACCGGCTGCCCCGCCGCCGGCCGCGCCGTCGGCGCCTTCGCCAGCCACGCCCGCGCCTCCTCCGCCGAACTGATCGCGTTCCGGGGTGCCGAGCGATAAGGTACTGATTTTATTTAGTTTTATGGCGATCGTTGCGAGCCGGGCACGGGCCGCCGATTCCTGGGCTTAACTTTCGCTTGAAACATGAAATTCCTGGCATTTGACCCGTGTGATATTATTTGAAATGGGTGAAGGCGGTTGCCTCGCACGGCGGCGGGCAATGGGAGTGGAAGGCGGATCCCTTTGAATTGCGATCCTCGCGAATCGATGGATGGCGCGGAGCAGCACGCTGCTTCGAGGGATTGCTTCGATCTCGACGCCGATCGGTTGCGCGAAGAATGCGGCGTCTTCGGCATCTTCGACCATCCTTCTGCGGCGCCGATCACGGCGCTGGGGCTGCACGCCTTGCAGCATCGCGGCCAGGAGGCGGCCGGCATCGTCACCTTCGACGGTCATAGGTTCAATTCCGAACGCCGTCTCGGTCTGGTCAGCGAACATTTCTCCCGCGCCTCTACGATCGAACGCCTGCCCGGCCGCTCGGCCATCGGCCACGTGCGCTATTCGACGACCGGCGAGACGATTTTGCGCAACGTCCAGCCTTTGTTTTCCGAATTAAGCTCGGGCGGTTTCGCCATCGCCCATAACGGCAATCTCACCAACGGCTTGACGCTGCGCCGCGATCTCGTGAAGGGCGGCGCGATCTTTCAATCGACCACCGATACGGAAGTCATCCTTCATCTCGTGGCGAACAGCCGCCGCACCCGCATCATCGAGCGATTCATCGAGGCGCTGCGCCAGATCGAAGGCGCCTATTCGCTCGTCGCGTTGTCGCACAAGAAGCTCATCGGCGCGCGCGATCCGCTCGGCATAAGGCCGCTGGTGCTTGGCGAACTCGACGGCCATTATATTCTCGCCTCCGAGACCTGTGCGCTCGACATCATCGGCGCGCGCTTCATCCGCGACATCGAGAACGGCGAGATCGTGGTGATCTCGGAGAGCGGGATCGAAAGCCTGCATCCTTTCCCGAAACGGCCGATGCGGCCCTGCATCTTCGAATATATCTATTTCGCCCGGCCGGATTCGATCGTCCACGGCCGCTCCATCTATGACGTGCGCAAGGCGATGGGCAGCGAACTCGCGCGCGAAACGCGAGTCGATGCCGACGTCGTCGTGCCGGTTCCCGATTCCGGTGTTCCGGCGGCGCTCGGCTTCGCGCAGGAATCGGGCATTCCCTTCGAGCTCGGCATCATTCGCAATCATTACATCGGCCGCACCTTCATTCAGCCGACCCAGTCGATGCGCGAACTCGGCGTGCGCCTGAAACACAACGCCAATCGCGCCGCGGTGGCCGGCAAGCGAATCGTCCTCATCGACAATTCGATCGTGCGCGGCACGACCTCGGTGAAGATCGTGCGGATGATGCGCGAGGCCGGCGCGCGCGAGGTTCATTTCCGGATTTCCTCGCCGCCGATCACCCATCCCGATTATTACGGGATCGATACGCCCGAGCGCGACAAGCTGCTGGCCGCGACCCATTCGATCGAGGAGATGCGCCGTTATATCGGCTGCGATACGCTCGCTTTCCTCTCTGTCGACGGGCTTTATCGGGCGATGGGCGAGACCGGCCGCGACGCGGCGCGGCCGCAATTCACCGATCATTGCTTTACCGGCGATTATCCGACCAATCTCACCGATGTGAGCGGCGAAACGAAATCGCAGCTCTCGCTCCTCGCCGAGACTGGCTGACGCGCGCACGCGCTGCGCATTCCGATCCCGCTCTACGATAGAATAATGTTGCGACCTCTCCTCGGCCGTATCGCCCTCGTCACGGGCGCTTCACGCGGAATCGGCCGCGCGATCGCGCTCGAACTTGCCCGCGCCGGCGCGCATGTCATCGCACTTGCGCGCACCCAGGGCGCACTCGAAGAGCTCGACGATGCGATCCGCGCCGAGTCCGGCGAAGCGACTCTCGTGCCTTGCGACCTGAAGGATTTCGCCGGGCTCGATCGGCTCGGCGCAACAATCTACGAGCGTTGGAAGAAGCTCGACATTTTCATCGCCAACGGCGGCATTCTTGGCCCGCTCACGCCGCTCGCCCATGTCGATCCCGCGCAATGGGACGAAGTTCTGGCGGTCAACGTCACCGCCAACTGGCGGCTCATCCGCTCGCTCGATCTGCCGCTGCGCGCCAGCGACGCGGGGCGGGTTGTGCTTGTGACCTCGGGAGCCGGCCATTCGATCCGGCCCTATTGGGGTCCTTACGCCATCTCGAAGGCGGCGCTCGACGCGCTCGGGCGCACTTACGCGGCCGAGACCGAGGCGATTTCGAACGTGAGGGTCATGCTGGTCAATCCCGGGCCGACGCGCACGCGCATGCGCGCCGCTGCCATGCCGGGCGAAGATCCCGCAAGCCTTAAGCCGCCGGAAGAGCTCGCGCGGAAAATCATCACGCTTGTCGGCCCCGACTGGACGCAAACCGGAAAACTCTACGATTTTCCGACGGACGCGATCTTGAGCTTCCCGGCGTCGTGAATGCGCGCGGTTTGCCGCGCGTTTCGGCGCGGATCGGATCAATTTTGCGAATGTTCTCGGCGCAACAAGAATGGATTCAATTCGATTGGCTTCGTCGTGGCGAAGAGCCTCGTAGTCTTGGCTTCGACGTGAAACATCCTCTTCTTCACGCCGGCGGCGCGCTCGGCGGCCGCGCCGGCGCGTTCGAGCTCCTCCTCCATGGTCTTGAGTTCCTCCGGCGTCCTCGGTTTCGGCCGCGGCGGATCTTGCCCGAAAGTCGGCTGATATTCGAGCGTGTCTTCGGGAGGCCGCGTTGCCTTGACGAATTCCTTGGCTTCCGGAACGTCCGTCCAAAGCCTCGTGTTCAGGATCACGTCGATCGGCGTGCCTCCCCCATAGGGCTGCGGTGGCTTTTGCGGCTCCTGTTGGGGAGTTTGCGTGTCCGGTTGCGCCGGCTGCTGGCTTTCTTGGGCCAAGGCCGGCATGGTGCAAACACAGACCCAAATGGCCGTGCGCCAGAAAAATTGAATTATCTGCCCGGAAGACCACATCTTGATCAGTCCCAAGATCATTGGGGCGGCCGCGATTCGAAGCACTTTCCTAGGGTTGGAATATAGCCCTATCATGGCGCCGGGCGGCAAAGGTGGGCCATAGCATGGCAAGCGAGAGCAAGGGACACGATGAGCGGGGCGGCATTGACACGCTTGCCCAGCGCGAGGATCTGCACTCGCATGGCACGCCGGCGCTCAAAGCAGAGCCGAAGGGAGCGGAGCGGAACGATTCCACAACTCCGGATTTCGATCGGCTCTCGCAAAATCTCGCCTTGCTGGTCGGGCAGGGAGGCAAGGCGCTCGCCGCTCTGCTCGAACCCGCCGAGGCGGGCGGACCCGCAAGCCGATTGGCCGACGCCGTGCTCGATGCGGTCAAGAGCTTCGGGCGCGTGGCGGAATATTGGCTGGCCGATCCGCAGCGCACCGTCGAGGCGCAGACCGCGCTTTCGACCAATTTTCTCAGCCTCTGGGCGCATACATTGCGCCGCCTCTCCGGCGAGGCCGACGAGCCGATTGTCCCGTTCGATCCGACCGACAAGCGCTTTGCCGCCCCGCAATGGCGCGAGAGCCCAATCTTCGATTTCCTCCGCCAGGCACATGCGATCTCGACGAATTGGGCCGAGGATCTCGTCGCCCGCGCCGAGATGGCCGATCCGCACGCAAAGCAAAAGGCGCAGTTCTACGTGCGCCAAATTGCCAGCGCTCTGTCGCCTTCGAACTTCATCGGCACCAACCCGGAACTGCTGCACGAGACTCTGAATTCGAACGGCGACAATCTCGTGCGCGGCGTCTCGCTGTTGACCGAGGACATCAAGGCCGGCGGCGGAACGCTCCGGATCAGGCAGAGCGATTCCTCCAAATTCGAGCTCGGCGTCAATATGGCGACGACGCCCGGCAAGGTGATCTTCCGCAACGAGCTCATGGAGCTCATCCAATACGCGCCGGCGACAGAGCAGGTCTTCAAGCGCCCGCTGCTCATCATTCCGCCTTGGATCAACAAATATTACATCCTCGATCTCAATCCGGATAAGAGCTTCGTCCGCTTCGCCGTGGAAAAGGGCCTCACCGTCTTTTTGATCTCGTGGGTCAATCCCGACGCGCGCCTTCGCGACAAGGGCTTTGAAGCCTATCTCGAGGAGGCCGTCTTTGCGGCTCTCGGAGTGATCGCTGAGGCGACGGGCGAAACGCAGGTTCATGCGCTCGGCTATTGCGTCGGCGGCACTCTGCTTGCAATCGCCCTCGCCCTGATGGCGCGCAAACGAGATGCGCGCATCGAAAGCGCGACATTCCTCACGACCCAGACCGATTTCGCCGACGCCGGCGATCTCCAGGTCTTCGTCGACGAGGCGCAAATTCTCGCCATCGAGGAAAGCATGGCCGAGAAAGGCTATCTCGATGGAACGAAAATGGCGATGGTGTTCAACATGCTGCGCCCGAACGACCTCATCTGGTCCTTCGTCGTCAATAACTATATGCGCGGCCAGACCCCCCTGCCCTTCGATCTTCTGACCTGGAATTCGGATTCAACGCGGCTGCCGGCCGCCAATCATTCCTTCTATCTGCGCAATTGCTATCTCGAAAACAAGCTGAGCGCGGGCAAGATGGTGATCGAAGGCGAAAAGCTCGATCTCGGCGAAGTCAAAATACCGATCTATAGTCTGGCGACGCGCGAGGATCATATCGCGCCGGCGCAGTCGGTGTTCACCGGCATGAAATTATTCGGCGGCGATGTCCGCTACGTGCTCGCGGGATCGGGCCATATCGCCGGCGTCATCAATCCCGCCCGCAAGCCGAAATATCAATATTGGACCGGATCGCGTCCGGCGGGGACTTTCGAAGATTGGGTGAAAGCGGCGAGCGAACACAAGGGCAGCTGGTGGCCCGATTGGATCGATTGGATCGCGCGGCAAGCCCCCGAAATGGTCCCGGCCCGCGAACCGGGTGGCGACAGGCTCGAGCCGCTCTGCGACGCGCCCGGCGAATATGTGCGGGTGAAGAGCTGAGATTGCTCTTGCTGCTTGCGGGCATCACCGCGGCCGGCAACCGTCGAGAAAGAGACGGACGGCGGCGCGCAGCCGGGGCTCGCGCTGCGCCGGATCTTCCGGCCCCAGAATCAAGGCGCGGTGCTGGGCGCTGCGGACGATGAGCACGCCAAAAAGTTCGGCGAGCATCTCGGCATTATCGAGCACGATCTCGCCGCGCTCGGCGTAGATGCTAAGCACGCGCATGACTGCGACCAATCCTTTGTGGCGGTTGCGCTCGGCATCGAGCCTGGCGAGTTGCGGGAAGCGCGGCGCATCCCGGATCAGCATGCGAAAGAGCGCCAGGGTCTGCGGCTTCAAGGCGATATCGAGCAGCCGGCGGGCGAACTCCAACAGCCCCTCTTCGGCCGGCTCCTCTCCAACGTCATAGGCGGCAAGCGGCCCGGTGCGATCCGCGATCAGCCGTTCAATCGCAGCGGCAAATAATTCGCCCTTGTCCTCATAGCGCGCATAGATGAAACGCTTGGCGACGCCCGCGGCCCGCGCGATCGCGTCAATCGAAACGCCCTGCGGCCCATGCGCGATGAAAAGATCGGCCGCCGCGCGCAGCAAAGCATCATGCCGGCGCTCGGCCTCCGCTTGCGTCGGGCGCCCGCCCCGTCCGCGCCGAAAGCCGGACTGCTCTTTACCTTCCCCGCTTAGCGTCATTCCGCGCCGCCTCAATAAGGACTTGCCAGATTCGGGAGGCGGCGATAATGCAACGAAACGGTTGCGTTGCAAAGAGGGCGCATGGCACGGCAATTCGCCATCGGAATCATTATCTTGGCGGTCGCTGCCGGAGGCGCGACCTGGTGGCTGTTGTCCCGGCACACGCCCGCGATCGTTTGGCAGGGCTATGCCGAAGCCGATTACGTGAAGGTCGGCCCGATATTGCAAGGGCTGTTGACCTCGGTTTCAGTGGCGCGCGGCGACGAGGTCGAGATGGGCACGCCGCTTTTCACCCAGGACGACATCAACGATCGCGCCGCTCGCGATCAGGCGGCGCGGCAGCTCGGTCAAGCCAAAGGGCAATTGGCCAACTTATTGGCCGGGGGAAAAGAGACCGAGATCGAACAGGCCGAAGGCAATCTTGCCGACGCGCAGGCGACATTGACCCGCACCGAGCTCGACTATGTGCGCGGAGCAAAACTTCTCAGTTCGGGCTTTGAGACTCAGCAGGCGGTCGATCAGCTGCAGGCCGCCTATCTCTCGGCGCAAGCGAAGGTGAAAGTCGCCGCAGCGGCCCTGGAACAAATGTACACGCCCATGGGCCGCGAGGGCGAGATCAAGGCGCAGCGCGCAGCCGTCGCTGCGGCGCAAGCCGCGCTCGAAATGGCGGAATGGCGGCTTTCCCAGCGCAAAGTCGTGGCGCCGACACGCGGGCGCATCGTCGACGTCATCGCTTTCGCCGGCGAGACGCTCGATGCGGGCGCGCCAGTGGTCTCGCTTCTGCCGCCCGAGAATATTTTCGTGCGCTTCTTCGTCCCTGAGAGGCAGCTGTCCTCGATGCATTATGGCGACAAGGTCGCCTTCAGCTGTGACGGCTGCGCGCCAAACCTCTCCGGCACAATCTCTTTCATCTCGCCCACGGCCGAATATACCCCTCCCCTCATCTATAGTGAGGACACGCGCGCCAAGCTCGTCTACCTCATCGAGGCGCGGCCGCCTCCGGACGAGGCCGTTCGCTTGAATCCGGGCGAGCCGATCCAAGTTCGCCCCGTCGCGGATGCGCGGCGATGAGCGACTTCGTCATCGACGTTCACAACTTGAGCAAAAGCTTCGGCCCGAATGTCGTGGTGGACGGGCTGAGCCTGCAAGTCGGCGCCGGCGAGATCTGCGGCTTCCTCGGGGCCAATGGCAGCGGCAAGACGACCACGATCCGCATGCTCTGCGGTCTTCTCGTCCCTGACGGCGGCAGCGGCACCTGCCTCGGCTTCGATCTGCTTCGCGAAGCGCAGCGCATTCGCCCTGAAGTGGGCTACATGACGCAGCGCTTCAGCTTTTACGACGATCTCACCGTTACCGAAACGCTCGACTTCGTCGCCGCGGTCTATCAGCTCGACGATCGCCATCGGGCGGTCGCGAATATCGTCGCACGGATGGAACTCCACCCCTTCGCCGATCGTCTCGCGGGCCAGCTTTCGGGCGGCTGGAAACAGCGGCTGGCGCTTGCCGCCTGCGTCTTGCACGAGCCCAAATTGCTGCTGCTCGACGAGCCGACCGCCGGCGTCGATGCCGCCGCGAGGCGCGAGTTCTGGGACCTGATCCACGACATGGCCGCGGAAGGCCTGACCGTTCTGGTCTCGACCCATTACATGGACGAGGCCCAGCGCTGCAAACGCATCGTCTATCTGTCGAACGGCCATATCATCACCCAAGGCGCGCCCGAGGAGGTACGCCGCAGCGCCAAGCTGGTCACTTTCGAAGCTTCGGGACCCGGGATCGAGGAAGCGGCGCGCGAACTGCGCCACGCGCCGGGCGTCGAGGCAGCTGCCGTGTTCGGCGGCGCGCTGCGCGTGGCCGGCACCGACCGCGCTGCGCTGCAGCGCATGATCGCCGCGCATGGCGAATTCGCCTGGCACGAGGTCGAGCCGCAGCTCGAAGACGTGTTCATCCATCTGCTCACCGAAACGGAAGGAACCTCGTGACCGGGTTCTCATTCCGCCGTTTCCTCGCCGTACTGCGCAAGGAATGGATCCAGGTCAGGCGCGATCCCCTGACCTTGCGCTTCATTATCGTGCTGCCGCTCATGCAGCTCTTTCTCTTCGCCTACGCGATCAATTCGGATCCGAAACATCTGCCGACCGGCGTGCTTGCCGCCGATCATTCGAATTACGAGCGCAGAATCGTCGCGGCGCTGCGAAATTCCGGTTATTACGACATCCACGAAATGAGTTCGGAAGCCGAATCGGAACGCGCACTCGCGCAAGGCGACGTGCTTTTCGTGCTCAACGTGCCGCCAAATTTCGCCCGCGACGTCGATCGCGGCGAGAGCCCCAATCTGCTGATGGACGCCGACGCGACCGATCCGCTCGCAATCGGCAATGCCACGGCGGCGCTCGCCGGCCTGACCGGCGTGCTCGATCGCGACTTGCCGCCGTCGCTCAAGAAAAATCCGTTAAACCCGGCTTTCCGCTTCCAAGTTCACGCCCGTTACAATCCCGAGCAATTGACCGTCCTGAACACGGTGCCGGGACTGATCTGCATAGTCCTGATGTTCTCGACCCTGTTTCTCACGACTCTCTCGATCACCCGTGAGCGCGAGCGCGGCACGATGGAGAATCTCTTGGCCATGCCGTTAAGACCGATGGAAGTCATGCTGGCAAAAATCGTCCCTTATATCGTCATCGGCTATATTCAGGTCCTGTTGATCATTGCGACCTCGGCCTTTGTCTTTCACCTGCCGATCCGCGGTTCGGTCCTGTTGTTGATGCTCGCGCTCTTCCTCTTCATCGCCAGCAACCTGGTCCTCGGCCTCACCATCTCGACGCTCGCCAACAACCAGATGCAGGCGCTGCAACTGGCGCAATTTACCTTGCTGCCCTCCATCCTTCTTTCCGGCTTCATGTTTCCCTTCAAGGGCATGCCGGCCTGGGCGCAATTCGCCGGTGAGGTCTTTCCCGTTACCCACATGCTGCGGATCGTGCGCGGCGTGCTGCTCAAGGGCAACGATATTTCCGACATCCTGCCGCAGCTCTGGCCGATCGCCGTCTTTACCCTCGTTGTTACGCTGATCGGCCTTTGGTTCTATCGCGAGACGTTGGATTAGGGCGATCTGCGGCTCGACGGGCCGCCCCTAACCCGCTAAGGAAATCGAGGCGGCCACGCGATTCTAGTCGGTGCTTGAAGGGGAGAAGCGCTCATGAAACTCGTGCGCTACGGGCAGAAGGGCAAAGAGAAACCCGGCCTGATCGATGCCGAAGGCAAAATCCGCGATGTGAGCGCCATCGTCCCCGATATCGGCGGCGAATTTCTCGGGCGGAAATATATGAGCAAGCTCGCCAAGCTGAAACCGGCGAGGCTGCCTCTCGTGCGCGGCCAGCCGCGACTCGGGCCGCCGGTTGCCAGGCCCAGCAGTTTCATCGGCATCGGGCTCAACTACAGCGATCACGCCAAGGAGACCGGCGCGCCAATTCCAAAAGAGCCGATCCTGTTCAGCAAAGCGCCGAATTGCCTCAGCGGTCCCAACGATCCGATCGTCCGGCCAAAAGGCAGCGAAAAGCTCGACTACGAAGTCGAGCTTGCCGTCGTCATCGGCACACGCGCGTCCTATGTGGCGGACCATGCCGCGCTTGATTGCGTCGCAGGCTTCTGTCTCGCCAATGATGTTTCCGAACGCTCTTTTCAGTTGGAGCGCAGCGGCCAGTGGACGAAAGGCAAAAGCGCTCCGACTTTCGGTCCGCTCGGTCCCTGGCTGGTGACGGGCGATGAAATTCCCGACGTTCAGGCTTTGAATTTCTGGCTCGACGTGAACGGCGAAAAAATGCAGCGGGGCAACACGAGAACGATGGTCTTCAGCGTGAGGCAGCTCGTCTCCTATGTCTCGCATTTCATCGAGTTGGAGCCTGGCGACATCATCCTCACCGGCACGCCGCCCGGCGTCGGAATGGCGCGCAAGCCGCCGCGCTTCTTGCGGCCCGGCGATGTCGTAACCCTCGGTGGCGACCGGCTGGGCGAACAGAGACAAGAGATCGTCGCCTGGAGAGAGGGCTGAGGCGTCAGGGCCTCACGTCGAGCCCGAGCATGAGCCCGAGATTTTGCACCGCCGCGCCCGCGGCGCCCTTGCCGAGATTGTCGAGCTTGGCGACGAGCAGCGCCTGGCGCTGAGCCTCGTTGCCGAACACGCGCAATTCGAGATCGTTGCTGGCATTCAAGGATTGCGGCTCGATGCGGTCTTGCGGATCCCTCGGCATGACGCGAATGAAGGCGCTTTGCGCATAGCGCGCGGCGAGCGCGGCGCCGAGCTCCGCCGCCTTCGGCCGACCGGGCAGATCGTCGAGGAACAGCGGGATCGAGACCAGCATGCCTTGGGCGAAGTTGCCGACGCTCGGCACGAAGATCGGCCGGCGCGTGAGCCGCGCATGGGCCATGATTTCCGCCACATGCTTATGCTCGAGATCGAGGCCATAGAGTTCAAAGTCGGGAGCCGCCCCGGATTCATAATCGGCAATCATTCTCTTGCCGCCGCCGGAATAGCCGGAAACGGCATTGATCGCGATCGGAAAATCGGCAGGCACCAATCCGGCATCGACGAGCGGGCGAAGGAGCGCAATCGTCCCTGTCGCATAGCAGCCGGGATTACTGACGCGTGGCGCGGATCTGATCTTGTCGGCCTGCCCTTCGGCGAGTTCGGGGAAGCCATAGACCCATCCCGCGGCGACCCGATGCGCGGTTGAGGCATCGAGGATGCGGGGGCCGGCATTGCCGAGACCCGCGACCAGCGCAGCGGTCTCTTTCGCCGCGGCGTCAGGCAGGCAAAGCACGACGAGATCGACCTCGCGCAGCAAAGCCGCTTTGGCCGCGGCATCCTTGCGCGCGTCCGGCGCGATGCCGGCAAGCGCTATCTGCGGCAATCCGACGAGCCGGGCGCGAATGCCGAGGCCGGTCGTCCCGGCCTCGCCGTCGATGAAAATGCGAGCGCTCATGCCTTGCAGGCCCGATGTCACCGGCGCTCAGTCGCAGACCCATGCGCGGACGGCGCAGGCCGTCCCGCCATAGGATCGGCACTGCGCGAGGGCGGCCGATTCCGCGGCGCCCTGACTGAGGGCCACCGCCCAACCCCGCGCGCCGCAACTGCCCGAGACCGCAAAGGCAGCGCATTCGCGGATCATAGTGGCTACAACCTGGCAGCGATCGCCTTTGGAGGCGCAATTGGCCAGCGCCACGCTTTCCGCCGTTGCGACGGACGGCCAATTATAACTCCAGCCATCGCCGTTGCAGGTGCCGATTGCAAGCGCGCCCGCCGCTTGCGCGGCCGAACCGGCGCAGGCCAAGAGCCCCGCCGACAAAAGTGCTATCTTGAGGTTCCCCGGCATGTCTTCCTCCAGCCTGCGCGCTTCCACTCGCACGGAACCGTCATCGAAAAAACTGTGCCTTGACCGGCGGCCAGCCGCGCGTGGGATTCGAGAATGGCGTCCTTCGAGACTGCGCCGCGCCGGGTTTTCATATCACGGTCCGGCAATCGCCGTAATTGCCAATGTCGGCGAAAGATCAGCGCTTCGAGAACTGGAAGCTGCGTCGGGCTTTCTTCTTGCCGTATTTCTTGCGTTCGACGACGCGCGAGTCACGGGTCAAGAAACCCTCGTGCTTGAGGAGCGGGCGCAAATCCGGCTCATAATGGGTCAGCGCCTTGGAAAGACCGTGACGCACGGCGCCGGCCTGGCCGGAGAGGCCGCCGCCGGCGACGCTGACCGTCACATCATATTGGTCGACCCTTTTGACGATCCCGAGCGGCTGCTGCAGGATCATCCGCAGAACCGGGCGGGCGAAATAGACTTCAAGCGGACGATCGTTCACCGTCACCTTGCCGGTGCCCGGCTTGATCCAGACGCGGGCGACGGCGTCTTTGCGCTTGCCGGTCGCATAGGCGCGGCCCTGCTTGTCGAGCTTTTGCACATGGACTTGCGGCGCCGGCTGCGGCGGCGCGGTGGTGCTCTTCAGATCCTGGAGCGATGCAAGCGTGTCGGCCATATCAGCTCATTCTCGCATTCTTGCGGTTCAAACTCGCGACGTCGAAGGCAACCGGATTCTGTGCGGCATGCGGATGCTCAGCGCCCTTGTAGACGCGCAGATTGCCGAGCTGCTTGCGCCCGAGCGGGCCGCGCGGCAGCATCCGTTCGACCGCTTTCTCAATGATGCGCTCGGGAAAGCGGCCTTCGAGGATGAAATTCGCCGTCCGCTCTTTGATGCCGCCCTGGAAGCCGCTGTAGTGCCGGTACACCTTGTTCTCGCCCTTGCGGCCGGTGAGAACGACCTTCTCCGCATTGATCACGACGATATTGTCGCCATCGTCGACATGCGGCGTGAACGAAGGCTTATGCTTGCCGCGTAGCCTCAGCGCGATCAGCGAGGCGAGCCGGCCGACGACGAGGCCCGTGGCATCGATCACGATCCACTTTTTTTCGATATCGGCCGTCTTGGTCGAATGGGTCTTGCCAAACATGCTGGGCTCGTAAGGGGTCGGGCGGCATCCGCCAAGCCGCCGCTTCTAGGGGCAGACAGCGAGTTCGTCAACAAAATTGAGCCAAAAAATGACAGAAAAACAGATCGTTCCCATATGCGGTATTATAGTACCGCAAGGCCTATCCGTCCCCTCAGGCGGTGGCGGCGGCGGCGCGGAGCGGCGCGGCCGGATTGGGTCTCGACGAGAGCGCCTGCAGATTCACCGTCGCAAAGCCGAGCACGGCCATCGCAAAGGCCTGATGCAGAAGTCCCGCCCAGAGCGGCACGGCGAGCAAAAGCGTAATGATCCCGAGCCCGGCTTGCAGAGCGACCGCGGCGGCGAATGCGACGGCGCGCCGCGCTGCGACGCTGGCCGGGGCGAAAGCGACCGTGCCAAGGGCCTGAACGAGCGCCAGCGCCAGAAGCGCATAGGCGGCCATCCGATGCTGAAACTGCACCATGGCGATATTGTCGGTGAAATTGCGCCAGAGGGGGCTCAGCGCCATCAGCACGTCATGGGGCGGCACGAAATGGCCGTCCATCAGCGGCCAGGTGTTATAGGCCCGCCCGGCGCGCAGGCCGGCCACAAGCGCGCCGAGAAAAATCTGGACGAAGGTGAAGGCTAGGATCGCCAGCGCCAGGCCGCGCTGCCAAGGCGCGGATTTTTCCGCTGTGCGCCGGGCGAGCGAGGCCGCAATCCAAACGAGCGCCGCGAAGGTGAGCGAGGCCAGAAGAAGATGAATGGCGAGCCGTTGTTGCGCCACTTCGACCCGGCCGACGAGGCCGGATTTCACCATCCACCAGCCGACCGCGCCTTGAAGGGCGCCGAGCGCCAGAACGCCGATGAGCTTCGCCTTCAGCATGGGCGTGAGGGCGCCACGCATCCAAAAAACGCCGAGCGGCAGAGCGAAGGCGAGGCCGATCAGCCGCCCCAGCAGCCGATGGCTCCATTCCCAAAAGAAGATGTATTTGAAGCCATCGAGGTCGAGGTTCGAGAAGAGTTCTCTATATTGCGGGATTTCCTTATATTTATCGAATTCGGCGATCCAGGCCGCATGGCTCAACGGCGGCAAGACACCGGTAATCGGCTGCCATTCGGTGATCGACAGGCCAGATTCGGTGAGCCGCGTCGCCCCGCCGACGACCACCATGGCGAAAACCAGCGCCGCGACGCCGTAGAGCCAGATCCGCAGGCCGGTGCGACGAGCCGCGAGGCCGCCGGCCCTCGCCTGAGGCGTCGCCGAGATGAGTGCGCTTTCGGTCATGTGGTATCGTTTGGGCTCGGCGCCTGATTGACTGGGCGCTAGACATAGAGCCTGCGCCAGCACCAAGTCCAGGTGCGCCCTGTCGCAGCAATGGAGCTTCGATGCGCAAGAGAGAGCGCAAGTTCATCGGCGCGGTCCTGATGCTCGCCTTCGTCATCGCCTATGCGCTGATTGCTATGGCGCTCGCCCAGGCGAAGTTTGTGCAGCGGGCGCCGGGCGCGCTCCAGGCCGTCTATTATGCGATCCTCGGGATGGCTTGGATCCTGCCGATGATGCCGCTCATCAAATGGATGGAGGGGCCGGACTAACCGGATCGTGCCAAGTTGCCGCTGCTCGACGCAGCCGGGCGCATTACCGCGCGAAGATGTGATCCCTGCCGAGTTCGCCTCACGCCACGCGCTTGCCGCGGTTCCACAGCGCGAAGGGCACGCCCGAAAGCAAAATCTCGACGGCATCGAGCGATTGCCAATTGCCGTTGATCGAGAGCCGCGGCAGCTCGGTCAGATGATTTTCATGTTCCGAGAAAATCATACCCGGCCGCGTCGTCACTGCGCTGGAAAATCCGAGATCCGTCGCCGCCGTCGCCTCGCGCGCGCCCGCCGCGGCGCGGTTGCCGACCGGATAAGCAAGATGCTCCGCCGGCCGGCCGATATGCGCCTCGATGATCCGGCGGCTCTCGAAAAGCTCGCGGCGCATGGATGCTGCGCCCAGCTTAGCGAGCCTGCGATGGGTGAGCGTATGGACGCCGATCGTGCAGAGCTCGTTACGGGCGATCTTTTCGATCCCTGCCCAATCGAGGCAGAGTTCATCGGCGAGCCCGGCCGAGTCGATGCCCGCTTTTGCCGCGAGTTTGGCGGTCACGTCGAGCAAAATTTCCTCCGGCCCATCCATCAGCCGCCGGTAAAGAGAAGCGAAAGCCGCATATTTCTCGCCCGCTGTGGCGCTCGGCAGAGCCACTTTCTCGCCGTCGATCTCGACTGATATCTGCGCCAGCTTGCGGATCGCCTCTTCGAGTTCGACCCACCATAGGCGCGCTGTGCGCTCGGCAAAGCCGGTGGTCACATACAGCGTGAAGGGCGGCCTGATGCTTTTCAAGGATCGGCAGCGCGACATCGCGCGTATCTTTATAGCCGTCGTCGAAAGTGAGCACGGCGAAAGGCTGTCCGAGCCCGGCGCCGCTGGCAGGATCGCCAACGCTTTGTCCAGGCTGACGATCGCAAAGCCGAGCGCGGTCAAACGCGTCAGGACGGCGTCGAGGAATTCGGGAGTGATCTCCAGAAGCCGGTTCGGAGCGAAATCGCGACGTTCGCAGGGCCGCACCCGATGGAACATCAGGATCGCCCCGGCGCCGCGCGTCAGCGGCGCCGCAAGATGATGCAGACCCGTCATCCTGAAGAACGAAAAGCCTGAAGAAATCAAGCGCTTCTTAGCTTCGCCCATGATCCGCTCCGCCCGGAAGCTGGCATCATCGCAAGATGTCGTTGACCTTTCGTTGCTAGATCTTTTCGGATGGCCCTGATCGAGGACGGCGGCGTGAAAATCATGGAATATGCGGCGGCAGGCGGAGTTCAGGACCTGGACCACGCCTTCGCCAAAGTCGAAGTCCATCGCGACGCGGCTCCCATCCTTGCCGCTTGGGCTGAGCTCGAGGCGATCGCGCCGGCTTCCGTCTACCAGACCCGCGCCTTCATTCTCCCCTGGCTGGAGACGCTCGGGGCCGCGCGCAAGATCGAGCCTTTGTTCGTCCTCGCCAAGGACCGGCGGGAGCAGGCCTTGGCGCTTCTATGCCTCGGCACTGAGCGACATTGGTTTTTTCGCAGCGCCGTCTTTCTCGGCGGCAAGGAATCGAATTTCAACCTTGGGCTCGTTCGCCCGGACGCGGGATTTACAGCCGCCGATCTCATTGCTCTGTTGCACGCGGCGGCCGATGCGCTGGGGCCCGAGGCCCCGGACGTCTTTCTTTTGAAGAACCAACCGCTCGAATGGGAGGCGGCGCCAAATCCGCTTGCGCTTCTGCCGCATCGGCCGAGCCCGAGCTTTGCCTATGGGACCGAGCTTACAAAAGACGCGGGAGCTTTTTTCGCCGACAAACTCTCCAAGGAGACGCGCAAAAAGCTGCGCAAGAAGGAGGCGCGGCTCTCGGCCATGGGTCAGGTCGCGCTGATCGAAAATGACAGCGGCAGCGACAGGCGCAAGATCCTCGATATATTTTTCGCCGAGAAGATCGCGCGCTTCGAAGAACAGGCAATCGATGCCGACTTCTCCAATCCCGCGATGCGAGCCTTTCTCGATCGCCTCAGCCGACCGGCGAGCAACGGCAAGCCCTGGCTCGAACTCTATGGATTGACGCTGAGCGGGCGGATCATCGCCACCTATGCGGGCGCGGTGCATCGCGGCCGGTTCAGCGCCATGGTCAATTCCTTCGATTCCGATTCCGAGATTGCGAAGTCGAGTCCCGGCGACCTTTTGCTGATGAAGCTCTTGGCGCGCCAGTGCGACAGGGGGTTGGCGAGCTTCGATCTCGGCATAGGCGAAGCGCGCTACAAGGCGACCTATTGCGACGCGGCCATCCCGCTCTTTGATGTGGCGCTGGCTTTCGGCGTCAAGGGGCGGATTTTCGCGGCCTGTGACGCCCTCGCCACGCGGCTCAAACTCGCGATCAAGAAAAACCCGCGTCTCTTCGCGACGTTGCGCCGCTGGAAACGCGGCGTTTCCCGCATCCGGCACGCTGGCCATCCGGGCGAAAGCGCGAAGGCCGCGGATATTTTGCCGTTACAGTAAGCCGCGCCCCTGGCGTGGATCGAGGCGGCGCACAATTGACCGGGCGCCGGATCGCTGTTAGATCGCGAGCCAAAGGCAGCGCGGATGAACGGCGCGCCTGAACTTTGGGAGGCGGCCTGTGGCGGATGACCGCTGAGGGGGCGGCCAATACGCCTATGACGAGGAGGATTTTCATGTTTGATTTTGTTTGGCGGCCGAGAATGGCGTTGACAGGCGTGGCATTGATTGCCGGCCTCGTCATGGCCGCGCAGGCGCGCGCCGAATCCATCGAGAAGCAATGCAGCGTGAAATATCAAGCGGCCAAAGCGGCGAATTCGCTGAACGGGCAGACTTGGAACGAGTTTTATAAGCAATGCGCCGCCGAGCTGAAAGGGGCCGCGGCCCCCTCGACCACCCCCTCGACCACGACGCAGGCGGCACCCGCCCCGGCGCCGGAAAAGCACAAGAAGAAAGAGGAGCAAACCTCAACGCCGGCGCCGGTGCCCACCGGGCCGATCGTTTTCCCGTCCGGCATCTCGTCGGCCTACTCCAGCGAAACCCCTGCCAAACAGCGTTTCCATACCTGCCTCGCCCAATATCACGCCAACAAAGCCACCAATTCCAACGGCGGCTTGAGATGGATCGAGAAGGGCGACGGCTATTGGAGCGAATGCGACAAGAAGCTGAAGGGCGGCGCCTGATAGGCCGGTCCCTTCGGTGTGGTTAGAAATGGCCGGGTTCGTCCCGGCCATTTCATTGCCGCTCACGGCAGCAGAACGGTCGCCCCCGTCGTCTGCCGCGCTTCGAGCGCGCGGTGCGCCTCCACGACATCGCTGAGCGGGCGCGTCGAGATCGGGATCTTCACGGTTCCATCCCTCACGACGCGGAAGAGATCGCGCGCCATGTCGCGCAGATCTTCGGACTTGGCGGCATAGGTGTTCAGCGTCGGGCGCGTCGCAAAGAGCGAGCCCTTCTGCGCCAGCATGCCGATGCTGAAGGCCTCGATCGGCCCCGAGGCCGAACCGAAGTTCACGAACATGCCGCGCGGGCGCAGGCAGTCGAGCGAGGCCGGGAAAGTCGCCCGCCCGACACCGTCATAAACGGCGTCACAGAGCTTGCCTTTGGTAATCTCTTTCACCCGCGCGGCGAAATCTTCCTCGCGATAGAGGATGACATCTTCGGCGCCGGCCTGCTTGGCGAGTTTGGCTTTCGCGGGCGAGCCGACAGTGCCGATCACATGTGCGCCGAGCGCGTTTCCCCATTGGCAGAGAATGAGTCCAACTCCGCCCGCCGCGGCGTGAACCAGAATTCTGTCGCCCTTTTTCACCTTGAAAGTCTGGCGCAGCAAATATTGGGCTGTGAGGCCCTTCAACAGAATGGCCGCGGCGGTCTCATAGGAAATGGCCTTCGGCAGAGCGACGAGCCGTCCGGCGTCGACGATCCGCGCCTCGGCATAGCCGCCGAGGTTCGCCACATAGCCGACCCGGTCGCCGACTTTGAACCCCTTCACGCCTTTGCCGATCTCCACGATTTCGCCGGCCGCCTCGCTGCCCGGAATTAAAGGCAGCGGCGCGAGATAGGTGCCGTTGCGGAAATAGACGTCGATAAAATTCAGCCCGATGGCGTGGTTGCGGACAAGAACCTCGCCCGGCTTGGGCGCGGGCAATTCGATCTCTTCGATCCGCATGACTTCCGGCGGCCCCACCTCATGCACGCGAACGGCTTTGATCATCTCATGCAACTCCTTGTCTGGCGCCTTTTCTCGGCGATGGAGAGAACAATGTCGGCGGCGCGCGCGCTCGGTGTCTCACCGGCGTGAAGCCGCAGGATTTCTTCGAGCCGCGCAAATCCGCGGCTTTGGCTCTCGCGCTCGAGGCCGCCTGCGATGAGCTGTGCAAGCGCGCCGGCGAGCGCCTCCGGCTCGCACCGCTCCTGCAAAAACTCGGGGATGACATTCTCGCCGAGAATGAGATTTGGCAAGACGATCGACGCGACGCTGATGACATGTCGCGCCTGAAATTCGATCCAGGAGAGCTTGTAGGCGACGACCATCGGCACGCGCGCCAGCGCAAGTTCGAGCGTCACAGTGCCTGAGGCCGCGAGCGCCGCGCGCGCCGCGCGAAAAGCGGCAAATTTTTCGGCTTCGGTATCGACGATGCGCGGCCGCACGCGCCAGCTCTCCACTCTGTCGCGGATCTCGGCTTCGAGATGGGGAACGGCGGGCAGCACGGCCTCGAAGGCGCCGATCCTGTCGGCGAGCCGTCCCAATGTCGCGGCGAAGACCGGCATCAATCGTCCGATCTCGCTTCGCCGCGATCCCGGCAGAACGAGCACCAAAGGCGGTTTCATCTCGCGCCGCCGCAGGTCCTCTGTGCCAGGCACGAGATCGCCGATCCTTTCGAGCAGCGGATGACCGACATAAGTGCAAGCCGGCCCCCCGAGGCGGCGATGCGCGTCGGGCTCGAACGGCAGCAGCGCCAGCACATGATCGACATAGGCGCGCATTTTGGCGGCGCGACCGCTGCGCCAGGCCCAGACCGTCGGGCTCACATAATCGACGATCGGCAGGTCCGGCATGGCCTTGCGCACCCGCCGCGCGACACGATGGGTGAAATCCGGACTGTCAATGATGACGAGCACATCGGGCTTTGAAGCAAGCACCGCGGCGACCGCCTCGTTCATGCGCGCCAGCAGGCGCGGTAAATGCCGGATGACCGGCAAGAAGCCCATGACCGCGAGATCGTCGAGCGGAATGAGGCTATCGAGGCCCTCGGCGCGCATGGCGGTTCCGCCGACGCCCAGAAATCCGATATCGGGGCTCAGTCGGCGCAATGCCCGCATCAATCCGGCACCGAGCTGATCGCCCGAAGCTTCGCCGGCCAGCATGAATACCTGCATATTCATTCATTATTCACCGAGATCGACGCGATCAACATGTCATTCACCCAAACCAACTGCGCAACGCATTATTCACCGAGCAACACATCCGAAACCGTTGCGCGCAACACATGATTCACCGAGATCACGCGCGCCGCCACATCGAGCCCGGGTCGATAAAAGTTTAGCTTTTGGCTTCCGAACTCGACAAACGCCCTTAGGCACATTCGCCCCCGTTGAAGCGCGGGGCGGCAGGAAAGCCCCGTGCAGGGACACGGGAAGCTTTCTATGGGCCAGGGGACGATCTTTCGCGCAATGCTCGCGTCATCCGTAGTGGCGGTGGCTTTGATGGCCAGCGCCGCGGCGGCGGAAATCGACCTGCCGCATGCGACCTATGCGACACTCGGCGACACCACCTCCGTGCCCTATGGCTGGGTCGATTTTTGCGGCCGCCAGCCGCAGGAATGCAACCAGCCGGTCCTTCAGGCCGTCGACGTGAACCTCACCTTCGAAACTTGGCAGATCCTCGACAAGATCAACAAGCACGTGAACCATACGATCGTGCCGATTTCGAACTTCGCCCATTGGGGCACGATGCTCGACCATTGGGACTATCCGACCGACGGCAAGGGCGATTGCAAGATCTACGCGCTCTATAAGCGCAAACTCTTGATGCAGGCGGGGCTGCCGCGGCAGGCGCTGCTGATGACGATCGTCCGCGATCTGAACGGCGAAGGCCATGCGATCCTCACGGTGAAGACCAACAAGGGCGAATTCACGCTCGACAATCTGACCGACGAGATCCGCCCCTGGGGCGCGACGGGCTATCATTTCCTCAAGCGTCAGTCGCAGGAAAACCCCAACGTCTGGGTTGCCATCGTCCAACCGAGCGCGGTCTCCAGCTTGCAGTGAGCCGGCAAGAGGCCGCGCCCTTCAGCAAGTTCCCCCCTCGTGCACCGGCACGCAGATGGCGCGATCGCCGCCCTCTTTGAGGAAAGCCAGGATCTCGTCAACCTGGGGCTGACCGAAGAATTGCTGCGCCACGTCGGCGATCCGCTCGGCGAGCGTACCTTCCGGCGCAAAGAGCAGTCGATAGGCGCGGCGTAAATCGTTGATCGTCTCGCGCGAAAAGCCGCGGCGCTTGAGGCCGACGAGATTGACGCCGGCGAGCGCGGCGCGGTTGCCGAACGCCAGTCCATAAGGAATGAGATCGTGTTCGAGGCCGCTCAAGCCGCCGAGAAACGCGTGCGCGCCGATCCGCGTGAATTGGATCACCGCCGCCCCGCCGCCGAGACTCGCAAAGTCGCCGATCGTTACATGCCCGGCGATCATCACATTGTTCGATAAAATGACGTCGTTGCCGATCCGGCAATCATGGCCGACATGCGCATTGGCCAGAAGAGTGCAGCGGTCGCCGATCCTGGTCAGCATGCCGCCGCCTTCGGTCCCCGGATTGATGGTCACGCCCTCGCGGATCATGCAGTCCGCGCCGATCTCCAATCGCGAAGGCTCGCCGCGATATTTGAGGTCTTGCGGCTGATGACCGATCGAGGCGAAGGGAAAGATGCGGCTCCTGGCGCCGATCGTGGTGCGGCCGGCCAGCGCCACGTGCGAGACGAGCTCGACATGATCCTCGAGCTCGACATCCGGCCCGACGTGGCAGAACGGTCCGATCGCGACGCCCCGTCCCAAGCGGGCACCGGGTTCAACCACCGGGCTCGCGCGCGCGCCGCTCATGGAGCGTTCGCCGGAGCTCCGGCTTCGGCGTCGTCGACGACGAGCATGGCCGAGATCTCCGCTTCGCAGACGAGCTGGCCGTCGACCAGCGCGCGTCCGCTGTACCACCAGATGGTGCGTCGGCGGTTGAGTTTCGTCATGTGGAACTCGACCTTGTCGCCGGGCACGACGGGTTTGCGAAATTTCGCCTTTTCTATCGTCATGAAATAGACCAGCGGCGGCTTCGCCCCGCCGACCGCATTGATGCAGAGCGCCCCTGCCGTCTGCGCCATACCCTCGATGAGCAGCACCCCCGGCATGACCGGCCGGTCCGGAAAATGCCCCTGAAATTGCGGTTCGTTGACGCTGACGTTCTTGATACCGATGCAGAACTCATCGCCCTTCGCCTCGATGATCCGGTCGACCATCAGAAACGGATAGCGATGCGGCAGCGACTTCAAGAGCCGCTGAATGTCATAGGCCTCGAGCGTCTGCGCCACCTTTTCGTCCATCAGCGAAGCTTCTCCCCGACGTGGCGCTTGCGCGCCTTTGGCTCAGCCTTGGCGAACTTGTCGAGCACGGCTTGGCCGCGCAGCCAAGTCCGGAAGGGGCGCGCCGGCGTCCCGCCCAGACGCGCCTTATCTGGCACATCGCTGATGACTCCCGCCTGCGCGGCAATCTGCGCGCCTTCGCCGACGTGAAGATGGCCGGCAAGACCTGCCTGCCCGCCGACGCCGACGAAATCGCCAAGCTCCGTGGAGCCGGAAATTCCGGCCTGCGCCACGATGAGACAATGCCGGCCAATGCGAACATTGTGGGCGATCTGCACCAGATTGTCGATCTTCGTGCCCTCCCCGATCACGGTATCGCGCATCGCGCCGCGGTCAATCGTCGTATTCGCGCCGATTTCGACATCATCCTGAATGATGACGCGGCCGATCTGCGGAACTTTTGCATGGCCTGTGGATCCGACGACGAAGCCAAACCCGTCTTGGCCGATCGCCGCACCGGCATGGACAATGACCCGATTTCCGATCAAGGCATTGGCGATGTGCACACCGGGGCCGATCGTGCAGCCGCGCCCGATCTTGACGTTGGGCGCGATGACCGCATTGGGCCCGATGACCGAACCCCCGCCGATCTCGGCCTTGGGCCCGATGACGGCGCCGGGATCGACAATGACCTCCGGTTCGAGCCGCGCCTCGGGATGAACCGAAGCGCCGGGACTGATCCCGTTCGAGCCGAACAAAGTGCCGATCCGCAGTGCGTCAGGATAGAGCCGCGCGGCGACGCGTGCGAAGTCGCGGTAAGGGTAATCGGTCAGCAGCGCCAAAGTCGCCTTGGGCAAGCGTGCCGCAAACCGCGGCGCGACAAGGCAAGCCATCGCCGAAGTCGCGCGCAAGGCATCGAGATATTTGGGATTGTCGAAGAAGGTGAGGCTCGTGGGTCCGGCTTCATCGAGCGGGGCGACCTCTTCCACGATCAGCCCCGCGAGATCGGCCGAAGCGGGCGCGGTGGCGCCTGTCCAGGCGACGATGTCGGCCAGGCTCGGATGAACCGCGGGATTGAAGAAGATTGGATCGCTCATGCCAACAAGGGGTGGTCGCGGGGCGGTCGTACTCGATCGATCTAACCCGTTTTGCCGGAGGAGGGAAAGGAAGGCTTATACCCCGCGGCCCCGCCCGCCGGGAAGGCGATATCAGACGCCTCAGGCCGCCGTTTCACCAGGCCGGCCTTTTGCGCAAGCAATCGATGCGCGACAGCCTGTATCTTGGGAGCAGCCCTCCGGACACGGGGGGCGCAATGGCCGGCATTTCAGTTCGGCTAGAAGGTCGCCCCGCCGGTGAAATTGAAGAACTGCGTCTGATCGAAGGGATTCTTGGTTATCGCCTTGGCGAAATCGAACCGGATCGGGCCGAGGGGCGAGGACCAAATCAGCGAGACGCCGACCGAGGTGCGTATCTCCGCCGAGTCGCCGCCGACCGTGATCGTGTTGCCCTGCGTGAAGAGCGGGAAAGTGTCGTAGGGCACGTATTTGCCGCCAGGCGGAATGAAATTGGTCTGGCCGTCGTAGCCCCAGAGGGCACCTGCATCGGCGAAAACGCCGCCTTTCAGGCCGACTTCCTTCGGCATGCCCCAGATGGGAAAATCGGCCTCGAGCGAAGCGCCCCAATATTTCGTCCCGCCGAGAGGATTGCCGGCCGGGTCGACGCCCGGCGAAACGTCGCGCGGTCCAAGTCCGAACGGCGCAAAGCCGCGCACCAAACTCGGGCCCAAGTTAAAATTATCGATGATGCGGATCGGATTGCCGCCATAGGAATTGAGAATGCCGCCCTGCAAATGCGCGACGCCGACAATGTCGAGGTCCGAGTAAAGACTCTGATAGTAACGGAAATCGGCGGTGGTGCGGATATAGTGTTCGTCGCCGCCGGCGCCGGCGAAATCTTGATGCAATTCCGCGTGGATGCCGCTGGTGGGATTTTTATTGTTGTCGAGCGAGTTGTAGGACAGGACATAGCCAGGCATCGAGGTCACGGTCGTGCCGGCCGCCTGTTTCAGTGCCAGCGAGGCTTCTCCATTCGTCAAGCAGTTGTAGAGCGTGCTTGCTTGCGGAAAGCCAGGGACGGGGTTGCCTGTGTTCGTGTTGAAAGGCGTTACGCCAGGGATCGGATTGGCGCAATCGTTATAGGGAAACTGGGCGGTGTTCGGGATCGAAATATAGGACGAATAGATGGAATAGCGTGGCGAGAAGCTGATCTCGTCGGTCACCGGCAGGCCAAAGCGCAACGTGCCTCCGACCATGAAGTCGTTGTAAAACGCGAACTGTGAGACTTCGCTGTTTTTCGCGAAGAGATCGACTCCGGCCGCGAGCCGATGGTCGAGGAAATACGGCTCGGTGAACGAGAAGGTGACGCCTTCGGCATATTGGCCGACCATGACCGACAAGCGGGCGAATTGGCCGCGCCCCATGAAATTGGTCTCTTGCACCGCGACTTCGCCGATGATTCCGTCGGCCGTCGAATAGCCGCCCGAAACCGAGAACGAACCGGTCGGCTGATCTTCGACGGTGACGACGACGACGACCCTGTCGGGAGCCGAACCCGGCTCGTTGGTGATTTTCACTTTCTTGAAGAAACCGAGATTGTTCAGCCGCCGCTCGGCCCGATCGATCAGCACCTTGTTGTAGGCGTCGCCCTCGCCGATGTCGAATTCGCGGCGAATGACGTAATCGCGCGTCCGCGTGTTGCCGCGGATGTCGATGCGCTCGATGTAGACGCGCGGACCCTCGTCGACGACGAAGACGATCTTGACGGTGCGCGTATCGGGATCGCGGTCGCCGCGCGGATGCACGTCCGAGAAGACATAGCCGCGCTGGCCGAGTTCTTGGGTGATGGACTCGGTTGTCTTCTGCACCAGGTCGCCATTGTAGATCTGCCCCGGGGACACGCGCAGCGCCGATCGCAGCGAGGCCCCGTCGATACCCGGAATGTGGGATTCGACGTCGGCGCTGGCGACCGTATATTGGACGCCCTCCTCGACCGTGATCGTGATGATATAGCCCTTCTGTTGCGGGTCGTAGTGCGCGTCCGAACCGATGACACGGAAATCGGCGTAGCCATTCTTCAAATAGAATCGGCGAATGAGATCGAGATCGGAACCAAGTTTATCCGGATCGTAGACGTCGGAGTTCTTGAAGAAGGAAAGCCAATCCATCTCCGTCGTCTGCATGAGGTCACGCAGCTTGCCGGAAGAAAAGGCGTGGTTGCCGACGAAAACGATGGATTTTATGCCGGTCTTCGGACCTTCGTCGATATGGAAGACGACGTCGACGCGGCCATTGGCAAGATTGACAATTCGGTAGGTGACCACCGCGGCGGCTTCGCCGGCGCGGCGGTAAAGGTCCTTGATCCGCTCGACGTCGGCATCGACGATCGTAGTATTGAAGGGGCCGTGTGTTTTCGATTGGATTTCGGAGGCTAGCTGCTCGCTCTTGACCTTGCTGTTGCCTTCGAAAGCCACGCGGTTGATGAGCGTGTTTTCCTTGACGCGGATGATGACGTTGCCGCCTTCATGGATGACTTGTATGTCGGAGAATTGCCCGGTCGCATAAAGGTTTTTGACGCCTGTGTTGACCGCGGCGGGATCGGCCCCAGTGAAGTAGGATCCGATTGTCTCGCTGTCGACCCGCTGATTTCCCTCGACGATGACGCCTGCGGCCAAGGCCGGCGCCGTTGCAAGAAGAGGCGCCACGAGCAGCACGGCGAGAAGCCACCGGAACAAATGACCCCGTTTCAATTGCATCTACGCCCGGTCCCCGAATCTATTGCCTGGCATTCTCCACGAGGCGCAAGGCAGCAGCCCCGCCTCGCAGCACCCATGATCATGCGCCGCCCGAAATCCTGGCGCCTGCCGCACCGGACTTGCGACCGGCCCGGGAATCGGACGGGCTTGGCAGCCGCACCCTTGTTTCATCGGCGTTTTCCGCCGCCGACCGCTCACACCCCAGGCTCCGCTTCTACAAGGTTTAACTGACGCTGCAAATGGGCTTTGCCGCCGCCGCGTCGTTTTCGATGCGGCGTGACGAGTAAGACACGCTTCCTCGGGCGCGGGGCCAATTAGACCGCGCGGCCAACGCGTCCGAGCGCACCAAAATCGCCATGATTCCCCCTCCGCCGGCTTCGCCCGAGACGATCGAGCAATTCCCTCACTTGGCCAGACGCGAAATGTCGTTGTAGGTGGCCAGAATCATGAGAGCCGCCACCAAGGTCAGGCCAATCCTGAAACCGACCTGCTGAATCCTCTCGTTGAGCGCCTTTCCCCGAACCGCTTCGATTGCGTAATAGAACAGGTGACCGCCATCGAGCAGCGGGATCGGCAGAAGGTTTAAGATCCCAATCGATATTGACAAAACAGCGGCAAGATTGAGGAGCGCCGCAAGCCCGATCTTGGCCATCTGGCCGGAGACTTCGGCGATGCGGATCGGCCCCGAGAGTTGATCGGTCGACTCTCGTCCGGTGATCAACCGGCCGCAATAGGACCCCGTCTGCTCGATGATGGACCAGGTCTCGAAGGTGGCGAGCTTCGCCGATTCCGCGAGCCCGTAATGCTGAACATACCAGTTGGCGGCGCTTGCGTTCGCCTCGACGCCGAGCACCCCGACGCGTGAGGCGCCGAGCGGCGTCGAGAGTTCGCGCCGCCGTGGGGTGGCGATCAGCGTGATCTGCTGTCCATGCCGATCGACGACGAAAGACAAAGGCGTGTCGCTCGAGGCTTGCACAATCCGCTGCATGTCCTCGAAACTGTCGATCTTGGTGCCGTCGATCGAGACGACGATGTCGCCGGAGACAAAACCCGCGGCTTCGGCGGCGCTTCCCGGCATGATCTTGTCGATCTCGGGGATCAGGATCCCGCGGCCGTGGACGAAATAGATCCCGGTAAAAATCACGATCGCGAGAATGAGATTGGCGATCGGGCCGGCGGCGACGATGGCGGCCCGTTTCCACACTTTCTGCGCGAAGAAAGTCGTCGATTTTTCCGCTTCGGGCATGGCAGCAACAGCTGCTTCATTGCTCATCGAAGCGCCGTTCGCGTCACCGTGAAATTTCACGTAGCCGCCGAGCGGCAGCGCGCCGATGCGCCAGCGCGTACCCTTGCGGTCGACGAAGGCGGCGATCTCCGGCCCAAAGCCGAGCGAAAAGGCATCGATCTTGACCCCGCAAAGGCGGCCGACGAGAAAGTGCCCCAGCTCGTGAAAGAAGATCACGATGCTGAGCACGAAAAGGAAGGGGACGATCGTCCCGAAAACGGTCCCAAACAGGCTGGCAAACAACATTGAGCTTCCTTTATCGGCTCGCCCCGCGGCGGCTCCGGTCCCTGGCTGACGGGCCGCGCCCTTACCCGAGGTTCGGGAAAATCGCGCTTGCCGGCCGCTTGGTTAGCGAATCGTTAACATGCCGGAAGCAAATGGCTGCGCCAAGAGGGCGCGCGCCCTTTCTCTGGCCATATGGTCAATAGCCAGAGCCTCATCAATCGATAGCGGCTCGCGCGCCGTGCCGTCTCCCAGGGCGGCTTCGCAGCAGCGTTCCACCAGCCGGGCGATATCGCCGAAGGAGATCCGCCGCGCCAGAAAAGCCTCGACCGCAATCTCGTTGGCGGCATTGAGCACGGTCGGCAGGCCACGGCCAAGCCGCAGGCAGTCGAGCGCCAGCCGCAGGGCCGGAAAACGCTGGAAATCCGGCCGCTCGAAGGTCAACTGCCCGATGCCGGCGAGATCGAGCCGGCGCGCGCCGGTCATGCGCCGTTGCGGATAGAAGAGGCAATGCGCAATCGGCACCCGCATGTCGGGAGCCGCCAATCCCGCGATCACGGACCCGTCGCGGAACGAAACCAGGCCGTGGACGATCGATTGGGCATGGACAAGCACCTCGAGGCGCTCCGCCTCAATGCCGAAAATGTGATGCGCCTCAATTAGTTCGAGGCCTTTGTTCATCAAGCTCGCGGAATCGATCGTAACCTTTGGCCCCATCGACCAGTTCGGATGTTGAAGAGCCTGTTCCGGCGTTGCTTGGGCGATGGCTTCGATATTCCAGGTCCGAAACGGGCCGCCGGAGGCGGTGAGGGTGATCTTCTCGATCGTGTCGTGATCGGCGGCGCCAAGCGCCTGAAAGATCGCATTATGCTCGCTGTCGACGGGCAGGAGCCGTGTTCCGCGCAAAGCCGCCTGGCGGATGAACGCCGGCCCGGCGCAAACGAGGCACTCTTTGTTGGCGAGCGCCACAGTGCGCCCGGCCGAAAGCGCGGCAAACGTCGGCTCGACGCCGGCGGTTCCGGCGATTGCCGCCATGACAATTTCGGCCGGGTGAAGAGCCGCCTCGATGACCGCCGCGCGGCCCGCCGCCGGCTTGATCCCCGTGCCGGCCAAGGCTTGCTTCAACTCGGCATAGCCGGCCGGGTCGGCGAGCGCGGCGAATTGGGCGCCGAGATCGCGGGCAACCCGCGCCAGCGCGATCGGATCGCGACCCCCGGCAACGGCCGTGACACATAAGGCGCCGTTTGAACCTGCAATTATATCGGCGGTGGATTTTCCGATCGATCCGGTTGCGCCCAAGATGACGACCGATCGCGGCGCAGCAGCCGTCGCGTCGTCGCATCCCGGATCGGGCTTAAGTTCGGCGCGTGCCATGCCTGGTCCTTACATCCAGTGGAACAGGCCTTCGGCCGTCGTTGGAAATCCTCGCAAGGCGCCCAGAACCGCGGCCCAGACGGCGGCGGCGATGAACCCGTCGAGGCGATCCATGAGGCCGCCGTGGCCGGGGATGAAATTGCTCGAGTCCTTGGCGCCGAAGCGCCGCTTCATCCAAGACTCGAAGAGGTCGCCGCCCTGTGCCACGGCCGCCGTCGCCAGGCCGAGCAGGAACGGAGCAAAGCTCGGCGCGGGAGTCTCGAGCCGCGTGATGCGGGCCGCAAGCGCCAGGATCAGGGAACCGAAAAAGGCGCCCCCGATCACGCCCAAGCCGGTTCCGGCCCAGGTCTTTGACGGGGAGATCTGCGGCAGGAATTTCACTCCGCCGATCAGCCTTCCGGCAAAATAGGCGACGACATCCGTCCCCCAGACCACCGCAAAAAGCCACCAAATCGCGAGTTCGCCGAAGGGAAAGGATTTCCGCAGCGTGACCAGCGAGATGATGAGACTGCCGGCATAGACGACGCCCATCGCCGACCAGCCGCGCCGACCAGGATCTGCGGCGCTGCCCGTCGCAAGCGCCGCGAGACAGACGATGAGCCCGGCGACGCCGGCATGCGCGGTGTTCACCAGAATCGCGGCCGCAATGAGCGCCGCCGAGCCGATTGCAAGCCGCGTCGCCTGCCGCGCTCCGCCGATGATCCGCTGCCATTCGAAATGAACGACGAGCGCCGCGGCGAGCCAGGCAAGGACAAACATCAACCCATCGACCCGCAAGCTCAAGATCGCGACCGCGACCAAGACTGCGGAGGAACCTACTCGCGGCCCAAGATCGGCGAGGCGCGCGGCAAGGCTCGGCGAGGCGCGCGATCCATCGAGCCCCGTCACGTCTTGGCCGTCATCGGGCCTCAGCTCGGGCGCCTCGGCGGGTTGCATCATCCCCGCACCTTAGCACTCTGGGCAGACAAGGTCACGCCGCCGAACCGGCGCTCGCGCGCCGAGAATTGCGTCAACGCCTCAGCCAGAGCCTGCCGATCGAAGTCCGGCCAATGAATCGGCAGGAACACGAATTCGCTATAGGCCGCCTGCCACATCAGGAAATTCGACAGCCGCTGCTCGCCCGAGGTGCGGATGATGAGATCTGGATCGGGAATTCCGGCGGTGTCGAGATGTTGGGTCAGCAGATCTTCGTCGATCTCGGCCGCGTCGATGAGCCCTGCCACCGCTTTGGCGCCATCACCCGCGCCGCGGCGGCGATCTCCTGCCGGCTGCCATAGTTGAAGGCAACGACAAGGTTGAGACCGGTATTGCCGGCGGTTGCCGCCTCGGCTTCGTTCAAAAGCGCGAGGATCTCGGGATTGAGATTTTTGCGGGTCCCGATCACCTTTATCTTGACGCCGGCCCTTCGCAGCTCGGCAAGATCATTGCGGATGAAGTGTTTGAGCAGACCCATGAGGTCGCTGACCTCTTCGACGGGCCGGCTCCAATTCTCCGCCGAGAAACTGAAGACGGTGAGATAATGGAGCCCGAATTCGATTGCCGCGCGCACGGTGACGCGCAAGGCTTCGACGCCGCGCCGATGGCCTTCGATGCGCGGCAAGCCGCGGCTCAAGGCCCAGCGGCCGTTGCCGTCCATGATGACGCCGACGTGGATTGGCACCCGCCCGGGCCACGCCCTCGTCTTTATCGCCGTGTCCGCTTCGACCATGCTCCGCATCTTCCTTGCGCTCAGTCCACAGAGCAGGCTTTGGCGAGGTGGGCCATCGCGCGGCCGAAGGCCACGCTCGATGAACGCGCTCTGGGGCGCGACGACATAAGATCAAACCGCAACATGGACGTCTTCGTTTGACGCATGATGTCCCGCTGGGGCATCGGCCGCCGGCGCGGCTACACCTGCATGATTTCCGTTTCCTTCGTCGCCAAAGCAAGGTCGATCTCGGCGATATGTTGATCGGTCGCCTTCTGGACCTCGGCTTCGTGACGCTTTTCGTCGTCTTCGCTGATGCGCTTGTCCTTCAGCAATTTCTTCAGCGCGTCGAGCCCATCGCGACGAACATGCCGAACGGCGACGCGCGCCTCTTCGGCATATTTATGCGCGACCTTCACCATTTCCTTGCGCCGCTGTTCGTTGAGCTCGGGAATTCGAATCCGCAGCACCTGTCCCTCGGCAGCCGGCGACAGGCCGAGATTGGAATCGCGGATCGCCCGTTCGACGGCCCCGACCATGGCCTTGTCCCAGACCTGAACCGACAGCATGCGCGGCTCCGGCACGCTGATCGTCGCGAGCTGGTTCAAGGGCATCGACTGGCCATAGGCTTCGACATGCACGGGCTCGATCAGGCTCGCCGAGGCGCGTCCGGTGCGCAGGCCGCCGAGTTCATGCTGCAAGAGCGCGATCGCGCCTTGCATGCGCCGCTTCAAATCAGAAATATCAAAGCCTTCGCTCATCCTTGAACCTTGCTTCGTCTTCGGCCGCCGCCGCCCCGAGCCTTGCGGAGCCCGCCTTCAGCGCAAGCGCTGGCCGCGCCCAACGCATCAGAGACTGAGCGCGACCGAAACCCGCGATTCCGCATAGTTGAAGCCGCAAGGGGAATGCACGGGGACCGCAGCGATATCATCATAGAATTCTGCGATTTGCTACGTGATTTCCAGTCTCCGCCCAGATCATTCTATCATTCTACTGTCGCAGCGTCCGTCGGCCGGGCCGGAGCCGGTGCATTATTGCGGCACGACGAGGGTCGACTTTCCCTTTCCGAGAAGGGCCGCAGAAATCGCCCCCGGCTCGCTGATCGAAAAGACGATGATCGGAATCTTGGTCTCGCGCGCCAAGGCGAAAGCCGCCGTGTCCATGATGGCAAGGTTCTTGGCGATCGCCTCGTCATGGGTCAGGAGATCGAAACGCCGGGCGCTCGGATCGCGTTTGGGATCGGCAGAATAGACGCCATCGACCTGCGTCGCTTTCATGATCACGTCGCAGGAAAGTTCGGCGGCGCGCAAAGCCGCGCCCGTGTCGGTCGTAAAGAACGGATTGCCGGTGCCGCCGGCGAGGACGACCACCCTGCCCTTGCTGAGATGATGCAGCGCCGCCTGGCGCGAATAGGGCTCGCAAAGCGAGGGCATCGCCACAGCGGAGAGGGCGCGCGCCGACTGGCCCTGCTTTTCAATGGCATGTTCCATCGCCAGCGCGTTCATGACGGTGGCGAGCATGCCGATTGAATCGGCGCGGGCCCGTTCGATGCCCTTTTCGGCGCCGGCAATGCCGCGGAAGAAATTGCCGCCGCCGACCACGACCGCGGTCTCCACCCCGAGCCTCGCGGCGCCGGCAAGGTCCGCGGCAATCCGCTCGAGTGTCCCGGCGTCGAGCCCATGGCTCGCGGACCCCATCAAGGCTTCGCCGGAGAGCTTGACGACGACCCGCCGCCATCTTGGTTCGATTTCAGCCATCCGTCGCCCGTTCCTGGCAAATCCGCCCGCCTGCCCAGTTCTATCCGATCAAGGCGGCGTTCCGAAGCCGGAATTCGGCGATTTCACCAGCGTTTCGCACGATCTCGGCGGGGTTGGCCTATGAGATTTGTTGCGCTCATCCCCTAAGCGCGCCAAAAAGGCGCGCGCAAAGGCTTCGACAGCAAATGCCGGCGACGACCGGCCGCATCGGGGCCGGGACCGGCAAGGTCAACCAACGCCAGGCGAGAGATCGACCGCATGAACGAACGCGTCAAAGTGCTGATGATCGAGGACCACCCGATCGTACGCGACGGCTGCCGGCTGATCTTCAACCGCCGCTCCGACTTCGAGCTCATCGAAGCAAGTACGGCCGAGAATGGCATCGCCGCCAACCGCGAGTCTCGGCCCGATGTCATCGTTCTCGATCTCGGGCTCAGAGACGGCAGCGGCTTCGACATGATCCCGATTCTGCTTGCCGACAACGAAGCAACGCGGATCGTCATCTTCAGCATGAACGAGACGGCGCGTTTCGTGATCCGCGCCCTCGACATGGGGGCCCGCGGCTACATCACGAAGAACGACGATCCCAATACGATCCTTGCGGCCATCGACAAGGTGCGCAGCGGCGCCGTCTACCTCGGACAGTCGGTGGCGCAAGCTTTGGCGCTTGCCAATCTCGAACCGAAAAGCGATCCGTTGCGTGACCTGAGCGGTCGCGAAAAACAGGTCGTCAACCTGCTTGGCGAAGGCAAAAGCCTCGCCGAAATCGCCGCTGGCCTCGATATCGGCTACAAAACCGTCGCCAACATCGTCGCCACGATCAAGCAGAAGCTCGGGATCGCGACCAGCGTTGCGCTGGTCAAATTCGCAGTCGAAGTGAATGCCAGGGATCGGCATGTCTGACGGCTGCATCCCGCAGTGCTGACGACTTCGACAAGATGTAATGGACCAATAGCCCGACGAGCTCGGGAATTTTTCCAAGCGCCAAGTCAGATTCTTCCTTTGACTCCAATGTTTTAGAAAGCCCGTGTTGCATAAGTGCACTAGTCTCTCGGCAGTCGATATTCTAACCTCTGCGCGTCGCACCGATCAGAAATCCCGAATGGGGGGCCCTGAGAAGCCGCAGGCGGAGCGCTAAGGTCGACATTCGCCGTCAAGCTAGGCTCGGGGGAGTGATGCTGGTTCAGGACAGGCTTCGTCGCCGCCGGACGGCTCAAATGCTGGCGGCGGCTTTCCTTCTGGCGCTGCCGGCGCAGCGGAGCATGGCGCAGAACGTGACGTTGACGCCCGAAGCGGCGGCGAATCAATCTGCGGGCGGGGCGCTTCCGACGATCGAAGTGGTGGCGACGACGCCTCTTGGCGCCGGCACGCAGGCCCTGAATGTTCCGAGTGAAACCCAGACCATCTCGGCTCAGGAAATCGATAACTTAGGTCAGCTCTCGATCCAGGATGCCCTGGCGCGCCGGACGCCCGGCGTCTCGGTCACCGATGAAATCGGCAGCCCGCTCTCAGAATCCGTCGATTTCCGCGGTGAAACCGCAACCCCCGTTCCCGGCACGCCAGAAGGCCTTGCCGTCTACATGAACGGCGTGCGCATCAACGAATCCTATGGCGACGTGGTCAATTGGGACCTGGTTCCCCAGGTCGCGATCGATCAGGCGCAGATTGTCACCGGCAACCCAGTCTTCGGTCTCAACGCGCTCGCCGGCGCGGTCGTCATGAACATGAAGAGCGGCTTCACTTGGCAGGGCACCGAGTTCAATCTTCAAGGCGGAACGCAGTACACCGTTCAAGGCTCGGCGCAATACGGCATCCAGAAGGGCGATTGGGCCTATTACGTCGCGATGGAGGGGGCGAGGACGGACGGCTTTCGCTACTTCGGCCAATCCGACGTCGAGCGAGGCTTCGCCGACATCGGCTATCGGGCCAACGGCAATGAGGTGCACCTCAGCATGACGGGCGGCGCCGACGGCCTGGGCGTTGCCGGCACGACGCCGCTCCTACTTGCCCAGGAGAATCCCTGGGCGGTGTTCACGACCCCGCAGACGACCGATACGACCGCGGAGATGGTCATATTGTCGGACGAGTCGCACATCAGCCCCACCCTGACATTCAACGGCAACACCTATTTCCGCAGCTACGCGCAGGCGCATGTCGACGGCAACATCAGCGATTTCTATTCCTGCGGAAACACATTCGTCTGTAACGATGACATAACGACAGGTCAGATTATCGACGGCACAATGGGTACCAATCCACTTCGTGACCCGCTCGGCGGCGCGGCCGCTGACAACGGGCAGCCTTTGGGCGAGATCGACAGCAACTGGACCCGCACCTACAGCACCGGCGCGACCGGACAGCTGACCGACACCGACAAGATCTTCGCCCATAACAATACGTTCATCGCCGGCGTCAGCGTCGATCACGGCTGGACGCATTTCGGCGGCGCCAGCACATTGGGCACGTTGCCGCCGGATTTCGTCGTTCCGGCGAGCAGCGAATATATCAACGAACCCCTGTTTGACGTCTCGCCAAGCAATCTCCTGGCGCAGAACACTTATGTCGGCGTCTATGTGCTCGACAATTTCGACGTCACCGACAGATTGAGCCTCCACGCCGGCGCGCGCTTCAATGATGCGCAGATCAATCTCACCGATCTCACCGGCACGAATCCAAACTTGAACGCGAGCGATAATTTCTACCGGGTTAACCCGGTTGTCGGCGCGACGTTCAAGATCACGCCGGATATTTCAGCTTATGCGAGCTATTCGGAAGCCAATCGCGCGCCCACGCCGCTCGAACTTGGATGTTCGAGCCCGACCGCTCCTTGCATGATCGACAACTTTCTGGTTGCCGATCCGCCGCTGCAACAGATCATTGCCCGGACGGTCGAGGCAGGCTTCAAGGGCAGCAATCCGATCAGCGGCCCGATCCCGGGCCGGCTCGACTGGAGCATCAGCGGCTATCGAACGGAAAATCAGAACGACATTTACAGCGTGCCGAGTCTGGTTACGGGCTTTGGCTATTATACCAACGCCGGCGACACGCTGCGTCAAGGCGTCGATGTCGGTGCGACCTTCACGACCGATAAATGGGACGTTTATGCCAATTATTCCTATATTCAGGCGACGTTCCTGACTCCCGTCCTCCTCTCCTCGCCGAATAATCCGTTTGCCGACGCTAACGGCAACATACAGGTCGAGCCAGGGGACAACCTTCCCGGCATCCCGCGTCACAAGTTCAAGATTGGCTTCGACTATGAAGTCATGCAGGGTTGGAAAGTGGGCGCCGACCTCGTCTATCGTTCGAGCCAGTATTATTTCGGCGATGAAATCAACATGCTGCCGCAGATCCCGGGTTTCGCGACCGTCAATCTGCGCACATCCTATCAGGTCAACAAGAACGTCCAGGTCTTCGGCTTGATCAACAATGTGCTCGACACGCGCGGCGCGACATACGGCTCCCTGTACGAGACGGATTCGACGACCAATCAGGTCACCGGCCTTTGCACGACCGGCCTGTTTTGCTCCACCGATCCGCGTGCGATCACCATCTCGCCGCCCTTCGAAGCCTTCGTCGGCGTCAAGGTGACGATGGACGTACCGCCGCCGGCCCCCCCGCTCGTAGCCAAATATTGAGCCGCCCTATTCCGACTTCATGACCGGCGGAAACTCCGCCGGTTTTTCCTCAAGGCGATAGGCCGCTTGTTGCGTTTGTCCTAATTGTCGCTGGCCAGCGAACGCGCGCCCGATTGCCGTGTTAAGTTGACGAGCCGCGGCACCCTGCAGCGGCTCGTTTGCTACGTCGGGATGTCATGGCTCTCTTCTTCACCGCCGATACGCATTTCGGCGACGCGCCGAGAATTCGCGTCGATCATCGCCCGTTCAAATCGATCGCCGAGCACGACGCGGCGCTGATCGAACGCTGGAACGAAGTCGTCGGGCCGCGGGACGAAATCTATCATCTCGGCGATTTCACCGCCATTGAAGACGCCAAGCGCGTCAGCGCGCTTCTCGCCACGCTCAACGGCCGCAAGCATCTCATCATCGGCAACAACGATTCCCCCGCGACGACCGAGAACAAGGGCTGGGCCAGCGTCGGCTATTATGCCGAACTCAAAGTCGATGGCAGGCTCCTGATCCTCTGCCATTACCCGTTCCGCACTTGGCACAAAATGGGCAGGGGCGCGATCGACCTCCACGGCCATTCGCACGGCCGGTTGAAGGAGGCGACGCGTCAATACGATGTCGGCGTAGATGTGTTCGATTATCGGCCGGTGACGCTCGCAACAATTCTCGCGAGCCGCGGGCGCCGTCCAAGAAAGAAATGAGCGAAGCCGCGGGGCGCAGGCCACGCGCCACTTTACCGCGAGCGGCTGCGGCTCAGGCGTCGCTTTCCTGCTTGTCGATGCCTTCGCCGAGAGCGTAGCGCGCGAAGGCCTCGAGCGCGATCGGCGCGCCAGCCGATTTCTCGGCTTCTTTCACCACCTGGGCGATGGTCTTTCCCGCATGTTCGGCATGGATTGAAGGCTGATCGAGGAGACAGACTTCCTTGTAATAAGTCTTCAGCCCGGACTCGACGATCTTTTCGAGCACATGCGGCGGCTTGCCGGCGTTCTTTTCGGCGAGCACGGATTTTTCCCGTGCGATGAGATTGGGGTCGAGCCCGGTGGAATCGATGGCGAGTGGGGCGGCCGCGGCGACATGCAGCGCGATCAGCCGCGCGAGCGGGGCCAACATCTCCGTCTTGCCGGAAAATTCGAGACCGACGAGCACGCCGATCTTGCCCAACCCCCCGCTCAGCGCATTATGGACATAATGGCCGACGACGCCTTGAGCGACATGCACGCGCGCGACACGGCGCAGATTCATGTTCTCGCCGATCGTCGCGATTGCATTGGCGAGCGCCTCGGCGACGCTGCCGCCGCCGGGATATGCGGCGGCTTTCAGAGCCTCGACATCGGTCAACCGCTTTTTGAGGGCGACCTCCGCGATGCCGCGCGCGAGTCTCTGAAATTCCTCGTTGCGGGCGACGAAATCGGTTTCGGAATTGACCTCGACGAGGACGCCGTCGCCGCCCGAGACTGCGACCGCGATGAGCCCTTCGGCGGCGATACGGCCGGATTTCTTGGCCGCCTTCGAGAGGCCCTTTTTGCGCAGCCAGTCGATTGCCGCTTCCATGTCGGCGTTGGACTCGGCCAGCGCCGTTTTGCAATCCATCATGCCGGCGCCGGTCTTTTCGCGAAGATCCTTCACCATTGCCGCCGTGACATTCGCCATCGGGCTCTTCCCTTGTAGGACACATGACTGACTGCGCCGACCGGCCGCAAGTCGTGGGCGCGGCTTCCTCACAATATAGTCCGCCCTTCAGGCCGCCGTCAGGTTGCGGGCATGCGAAATCCAGTCGTCGCGCTCAATCCGCCCGCCCAGTTTCAAATCATGGTCGAGCTTGGCCGCCTCTTCCGGAGTTAAGGCGGCGATCTGCCAATAGTGGAAGACGCCGGCATCGTTGAGCTTCTTGACGATCTGCGGGCCGACGCCATGCAGCTTGGCGAGATCGTCGGGCGCGCCGCGCGGCGCCGTCAGAAGCTCGAAATGCCCTGGCTGCTGCTCGCCGGACGCCTGGGTCAGATCCGGCAGGACTTCCGGCGGCGGGGCTTCCATCGCTCCGACATCGACGCCTGCTTCGCCGCGACCGCGCGAGATGCCATCGAGCGCGGCGCGGGCGACGAGATCGCAATAGAGGCTGATGGCGCGCCCGGCGTCGTCGTTGGCCGGGATCGGAAAGGTGATTCCGTCGGGATCCGAATTGGTGTCGAGGATCGCGGCGACCGGAATGTGAAGCCGGGCCGCCTCCTTGACCGCCAATTGTTCCTTGTTGGTGTCGATGACGAAGATCAGGTCCGGCGTGCCGCCCATCTCCTTGATGCCGCCCAGCGCCTTTTCGAGCTTGTCGCGCTCGCGCGAAAGCATCAGCCGCTCTTTCTTGGTGAGGCCCTGGGCGCCGGCCTCGAGCAATTCCTGAACCTTGCGCAGCCGCTGGATGGAGCCCGAAATCGTCTTCCAATTGGTCAGCATTCCGCCGAGCCAGCGGGAGTTGATGTAATATTGCGCCGAGCGTTTCGCCGCCGCGGCGATGGCCTCCTGCGCCTGCCGCTTGGTGCCGACGAACAGAATGCGGCCGCCGCGCGCCACCGTGTCGGAGACGGCCTTCAGCGCCTGGTGCAGCAAAGGCACGGTCTGGGCGAGATCGATGATGTGGATGTTGTTGCGCGCGCCGAAAATAAACGGCGCCATTTTCGGATTCCAGCGATGCGACTGGTGGCCGAAATGCGCGCCGGCCTCGAGCAGGCCACGCATGGTGAAGTCTGGCAAAGCCATGAGCATTTTCTCCGGTTGAACCGCCGCGGAAGATCAGGCCGACCGATGCGGACATCGGCAGGCCACCGGGTGCGGACCTTGAAGCAGGACCGCGAAATCCGCGTGTGGAATGGCGCGCTTATAGGGCGCTGGGTGGGGGAAGGCAAATACTGATTCTGTCTCGGAGCCCGGCCGCCCTTAACATCGTAGGTCAAGCAATTCTCAGCGTCGCGTGCCGACGCTGAGCAAATATTCGCGGGGCACGGCGATCCCAAGGGGCGTAGCGAAACCGTCATGGAAGGCCACGAAGTCGCGCTGGAATTGCGCCCGGCGCGCCGCGTCGAGGTTGGCCGCCAGGGTCTTGGTCGGGCCGTATCCGCCGACGAATATTCTCCACGCCGCATCGCCGTCTCGATCATAATATGTCGAAGTGCCTTCCTCGAATTTTAGATCGAAATCAGGGCCGAGGAGTTCTTGGATGCGGTCGCGGCTTCCCCAGGCGAATGGCGAGGGCGGCGCTTGTGCGGGCGGCGGCGGCATATAGGCGCGCATCACCACGAACATCTTATAGACGCTGCTGTCCGGCAGCCAGGTCGCCAAACCGATCCGTCCGCCTTTGCGGCAGACCCTGGCAAGCTCGGTTGCGGCAGCCCCGGACGGTTCACGAACATCACGCCGAAAGTAGAGACGACGGCGTCAAAACTGGCATCGGGATAGGGCAGTTTCTCCGCGTCGCCGATTTCATATGTAATCTCGAGGCCGTCGGCCTTCGCCCGCGCGCTCGCGGCGGCGATGAGATCGGAAGCAATGTCAGCGCCTGTAACCCTCGCGCCGCGTCGCGCTAGAAGCCGCGATGTCCAGCCGGTGCCAGTCGCCAGGTCCAGAATGCGCTCGCCTGGCTGTGGATCGATTCTGCGGACACAATGTTCAAGCGCGCTCGCGATCTGATGGCTGATGTCGTCATAGGCGTCACCGCCGGAACTCCAAACCACGGCGGGACGTTGATTATGCGCCTCTACCTTTCCCTGCATGGATCGATCCCCCTCAAGCGATCACGCCCGATCGGGATGCGCCACTAGACGACACCATTGGCGGAATTTTGGCGCCGCGAATGTTCTCGTGACAAGGCCCTATTCGGCCGCGAGGCCCTGTTGCTGCGCGGTCTCGGCCGCCTTTTCCTTGGTCATATGGGCGAGCGCGTCGCGCACGCCCGCCGCGTAGTCCGGATGGACCTTTTGGAAATGGCCCATCTGGCGCTCGATGATCTCCTGCGGAATGCCGAACATGGCCTCTGCGATGTTGAGAAAGAGGCGCTGCCTCTGGCCGGCGTCGAAGAGGCCGAAGAGCGCCCGCACTTGACCGTAGTCGTCGTTGCCGTCGCGGTGATTGTAGCGCGCCGCATCGCCCGAAATCCTCAGCGGCGGCTCGAGCACCGATGGGTCCTGCACCGGGCCCTGAAACGAGTTCGGCTCGTAGAAGGCGTCCGGGTTCGATCCCGGCGGGAAGAAGCGCATCGCGCCGTCCTTGTGATAATTATGCACCGGACATCTGGGCGCGTTGACCGGCAGCGCCTCATAATGTGTGCCGAGCCGATAGCGGTGCGCGTCGGCATAGGAGAAAACTCGCGCCTGCAGCATCTTGTCGGGCGAGAAACTGATGCCCGGCACGATGTTCGAGGGCGAGAAGGCGGCAAGCTCGATCTGGGTAAAATAATTATCGGGGTTGCGGTCCAATTCGACAATGCCGACGTCGATCGGCGGATAATCCTTGTGCGGCCAGACCTTGGTCAGGTCGAAAGGATTATAGGGCGTCTTTTCGGCGTCCGTCTCCGGCATGATTTGAACTTGCATCCGCCATTTCGGGAAGGTGCCGCGCTCGATCCCGCCAAACAGCTCCTCTTGATAGGACTCGCGCGTCTTGCCGATGAGCCTGGCGGCTTCGTGATTGGTGTAATGGCGATGTCCCTGCATGGTCTTGAAATGAAACTTGACCCAATAACGCTCGCCGGCCTTGTTCCAGAAGGAATAGGTGTGCGAGCCATAGCCGTTCATATACATCGGGGCGACCGGAAGGCCGCGGTCCGAGAAAAGGATCGTCACCTGGTGCAGGCTCTCGGGCGAGAGCGACCAGAAATCCCACATAGCGGTCGGCGAACGCATGTTGGTGCGCGGATGACGTTTTTGAGTATGAATGAAGTCCGGGAATTTTAACGGATCGCGCACGAAGAAGACCGGCGTGTTGTTGCCGACGAGATCCCAGTTGCCCTCTTCGGTATAATATTTCATCGCGAAGCCGCGCACGTCGCGCTCCGCGTCGGCGGCTCCCAGCTCGCCGGCCACCGTCGAGAAGCGCATGAGCAACTCGGTCTTCTTGCCCATTTTCGAGAAAATGTCGGCGCGCGTATATTTGGTCATGTCATGAGTGACGGTGAGCGTGCCGAAAGCGCCCCACCCCTTGGCATGAACGACGCGCTCGGGAATGCGCTCGCGGTTCTGATGCGCGAGCTTTTCAAGCAGCTGATAGTCCTGCATGAGCACCGGGCCGCGCGCGCCGGCGGTGATCGAATTCTGATTGTCGGGGACCGGCGCGCCGGCTGATGTCGTGAGCTTTTCCGAAGCCATGATTTCCTCCTCGGGCCTTAGGGCGAAGAATAGGAGGCTTCCAAATATCGATCCAATCGATTATCTCACCGGAAACGATAGGCGGATCCGATGGTCAGAATCCGTCAACGGGAATGCGCATGAATCTGCGAGACCTTCGCTATATCGTCGCGGTCGCGGATTTCGGCCATTTCGGCCGCGCCGCCGCAGCCTGCAACGTGAGCCAGCCGACGCTGAGCGGCCAGATCCGCAAGCTCGAAGAGGAACTGGGACTTGCCGTGTTCGAGCGCGTCGGCCGCTCGGTGCGCCCAACGCCCGCCGGAGCGCAGATCCTCCTCTATGCGCGCAATGCGCTCGCCGCCGCCGACGATATCGGCGCGGTCGCGCAAAGGAGCCGCGATCCCTTGGCCGGCCCGTTTCACTTGGGCGTCATCCCGACGCTTGGGCCCTATCTCATGCCCTATGTTCTGCCCGGCGCAAAACAGGCGCTCGCCGCGATGCGGCTCGTGCTCGTCGAGGACCTCACCATGCGCCTCATCGAACTCGTCGGCGCCGGGAAGCTCGACGCGGCGATCATCGCCTCCGATCCCGAGACGCCCGGTCTCAGCGTCGACCCGCTGTTCGATGAGGATTTCTGGCTGGTCCTCCCGCAGGGCCACGCGCTCAGCCGCAAGAACCGCATCGACGTCAGCGAAATCAATTCGCATGATCTCCTGCTCTTGACCGACGGCCATTGCCTGCGCGATCAGGCGCTCGATCTTTGCGGAAATCCCCCTGCCGGCGATGCCATCGCCGACATGCGTGCCACGAGTCTCAGAACCCTGCTGCATATGGCGGCGGCGGGCTATGGGCTGACGCTGATCCCGACCTTGGCACTGAAACAGGAACAGCCCCTGCCCGGCAGCCTCGTCGCGCGGCGTTTGAGCGGAACGAAGGCGCGCCGCCGGGTGCGGCTCATCTCGCGACCGAGCCATCCGCGCAGATCGGCGCTCGTGGCCTTGACCAAGCTCATCCGTGAAAGCGTCGCCGAGATTTTGGATGTGGCCTCGCATCGCGAAACGTGAAGGCTTGCGCAGAAAATCTCCGAGATCTTCCTCTCGTATTTCATCCGGCCGCTTCCTATATCTATGCGGTTGGTTGCGTAGTTTTTTAGCTTTCTTTTTTGGAACGGATGGCCGTTTCAGCCGTTTCCAATTCACCGGCGCAGTGAGACCCTCAGCCTCGTGGATGCGCGGAATTCCGGGCCCAGAACATGAATTGCTCGCCCGCGACCGTGGGGACAGGCTCGAACGCAATTTAATCAATTGGGAGACCAGGCATGATGAACTCATCCGCCGTCCAATTGGCGCGCGCCTATCGATCCATTGGCTGTTCCTGGGCCAAAATCGGCAGGAAACTCGGCATCCCTCGCCGAAAGATTTAAGAAGTGCTCGAATTCGAGGTTTCGAATCCGCAAGCGGCCTATTCATCCTCGAGCTCGACGGCACGTTCGCAAGTCGGCGCCGGAAAAGAAATATAGTCATTTCTTCGTGTCTTTCGGGCGAGCCATTTGCTTCGCTAGAGCCTAAATGCCATGGATCAATCTTGCCTCCGGCGTCGGGAAGCCGCCGCCGGCGGATGCGCCTGCGACCGGCACGATCGGCGGCACCCGATGAAGGAAGCTGCGATGACAAGAATGCTCGGACTTGCCTCGAGCCTGGCGCTTGCCGGCAGCGCGATTTTCGCGATCGCCGCCAGCGCCGAGAATGCGGCGCCACCCGCCCCGCCTGCCAGCCAAACTTCGCTTCAGCTCGCAGCATCGGCGCCGAAGGGAAGCATCAAAGATCCCTATATCGGGAACGCGCAGGCGATCGCGGATGGCGGCAAGCTTTTCAGCGGAGTTGGCTGTCCCGGATGCCATGGCGGGGGCGGCGGCGGCGGCATATGCCCGCCATTGATCGACGGGGTTTGGATCTATGGCGGCGACGCCGACACTCTGTTTCGTCTGATAAGCCTTGGCTCCGTCGATTTGCAGAAGCAAGGCTATAGCCGCATGGCGATTGAGAGCGTCGTGGCGCCGATGCCGTCGTTCGGTTCCATCATTCCAAAGCCCGACGATATTTTGAAGATCATCGCCTGGATCATGTCGCACTACGACGCGCAGGGAAAACCGCTGTCGGGCCAGCAATGAACGAACGGCGCATCATCCGCAGCCACCGCACCACTTGCGCTTGATGCTTCGCGATCCACGCTGCGCGTGCGCCTCAGCATCAGGGGCCCCTGGGGTGCGCGCGAAGCGAGCCCCGAAGGGTGAGGCGAAGATTGCGAAATACCAGCAGGCTCGATTCCGATTTCACACATGCTCGACATTGGCGACGCCGGGAATCGCCTTCAGCGCCGCGGCGACTTGCGGGCTCGCCTGATATTTGCCCGGCAGTTTGATTTCGACCTCGCCGGCGCTAGTCGGCAGCACCAGGAAGATTTCATCCTCGCCGCGTGCTGAGAGGCGTTTGGCGAGGGCATCGAGCGGCGTCTCGTCGCGCAGAAAAACGCGCAGGCCTTTCTGGATGCGGCTTGCCGCCTTGTCCAGCGGCTCGACGGACATGACGCGGGCGCGCACGTCTTCGCCGTCGACATTGGCCTGAAGCGCGACGAGAATGGCGGCGCCCTTTTCCAAAAGGTCGCGATATTGATTGAGGCCTTCCTGAAACAGGATCGCTTCATATTGGCCGGACTGATCGGACAATTGCACGATGCCCATCTTGCTGCCCGAACGGGTGCGCCGTTCCTGCCGGTCGAGCACGATCGCGGCGAGCCGGCCGGCCGATGCCCCCTGTTTCACCGCGCGCGAAAAATCCGCCCAGCGCGTCACCCGCAGGCGGCCCAGAATCGCGGCATAGGCGTCGAGCGGATGACCCGAGAGAAAAAAGCCGACCGCGTCGAATTCGCGCCGCAGCCGCTCGGCGAGCGGCCAGCTCTCGACCTTCACGCCGGCGAGCGGATCAAGCCGATCCGCATCAAACAGCGCCGACTGGCCGGCGCGGCGCTCCTCGTCACGCCGATGCGCAAGCGCGAGCATGGACTCGATTGCGGCGAAGACGCGGGCGCGGTCTCCTTCGAGCGCATCGAAGGCCCCGGCCGCGGCGAGACTTTCGAACATGCGCTTGTTGAGATCGCGTGGAGTGATTCGCGCCGCGACATCGCCAAGGTCGGCAAATCCGGCGCCGCGCGCGGCGACGAGCGCTTCAGCCTGCCCCTCGCCCACACCCTTGATCGCCGAAAGCGCATAGACGATCGATTGCGCCCCGCTCTCGTCGGCGGCGACCTCGAAATCGACGCCGGAGCGGTTGACCGAAGGCGGCTCGACTTTGATGCCGAGCCTTCGCGCTTCGTTGCAGAATTCGGCGAGCTTGTCGGTCAAACTTTTGTCGAGCGTCATCGAGGCGGCGAGGAACTCGACCGGATAATTGGCCTTGAACCAGGCGGTCTGATAGGACAGCAAGGCATAGGGCGCCGAATGGGACTTGTTGAACCCATACTCGGCGAATTTCGCGCAAGCATCAAAAATCGCGTCGGCGGTCGGCTTCGCAACCTCTCTTTCTACCGCGCCCGACACGAAGCGCTCGCGCTGCGCGTCCATCTCGGCCTTAATCTTCTTGCCCATCGCACGGCGCAGAAGATCTGCCTGCGCGAGGCTGTAGCCCGCAAGATCGCGGGCGATCTGCTGAACCTGCTCTTGATAGGTGATGACCCCGAAGGTCTCGCGCAGGATCGGCTCGAGCTTGGGATGCGCATAGTCGACGGGTTCGTCGCCGTGTTTGCGTGCGCAATAGACCGGGATATTCGCCATAGGGCCCGGCCGATAGAGCGCGACAAGTGCGATAATGTCCTCGAACCGGTCGGCCCGCATATCGACGACCGCCTTGCGCATGCCCGCACTTTCCAGCTGGAACACGCCGATCGTCTCGCCGCGGCGAAGCATTTCATAGGTCTTCGCATCATCGAGCGGAATTTCGGCAAGCTCGATCGTTACGCCGCGCCGCGCCAGAAGTTTGATCGAGGTCGCGAGGACCGTGAGCGTCTTCAGTCCCAAAAAGTCGAATTTGACCAGCCCCGCCGATTCCACCCATTTCATGTTGAACTGGGTCGCTGGCATGTCGGACTTCGGATCGCGATAAAGCGGCACCAATTCTTCGAGCGGCCGGTCGGCGATGACGATGCCGGCGGCATGCGTCGAGGCATTCGAGTAAAGCCCTTCGAGGGTCTCGGCGATCTTCAGCATGCGGGCGACGCGCGGCTCGGCGGCCGCCGCTTCTTTCAAGCGCGGCTCGCTTGCGATCGCCTGTTTGATGTTGATCGGCGCGGTCGGATTCTGCGGCACGAGCTTGGCGAGCTTGTCGACCTGGCCGAGCGGCATTTCGAGCACACGCCCGACATTGCGCATCACGCCGCGCGCCAAGAAGGAACCGAAGGTGATGATCTGCGCGACCCGGTCTTCGCCATAGCGGCGGCGCACGTAGCGGATGACTTCGTCGCGCCGGTCCTGGCAGAAATCGATGTCGAAATCCGGCATCGAAACCCGTTCGGGATTGAGAAAGCGCTCGAAGAGGAGACCGAAGCGCAGCGGATCGAGATCGGTGATGGTGAGCGCATAGGCGACGAGCGAGCCCGCGCCCGAGCCGCGCCCCGGGCCGACCGGAATGCCCTGCGCCTTCGCATATTGGATGAAATCGGCGACGATGAGGAAATAGCCGGGAAATTCCATCTTGATGATGACGTCGAGCTCGAAGGCAAGCCGTTCGCGATAGGCGGCTTCGCTGAGGCCCGGCGCCGGGCCATGCTTGGCCAAGCGCGCCTGGAGCCCGGATTGGGCTTGCCTGACAAGTTCGGCTGCCTCGTCGGCGGCGCCGGCGGCGCCGGTTGCGCTCGCAAAACGCGGCAGGATCGGCTTGCGCGTCAAAGGCCGATAGGCGCAGCGCAAGGCAATCTCGACACTATTGGCCAGCGCCTCGGGTAGATCGGCGAAAGACGCGGTCATTTCCGCGCGCGTCTTGAACCTGTGCTCGGGCGAGACCCGACGGCGCGCGTCGTCGCCAATCACCGTGCCGTCGGCGATGCAGAGAAGCGCATCATGGGCTTCATAATCCTGCGCGCTGGCGAAATAGGCCTCGTTCGTCGCCACAAGCGGCAGTCCGCCGCGAAAGCCAAGCGCCACGAGCTCCGGCTCGATCTCGCGCTCGCGCTGCAGGCCGTGTCGTTGAAGCTCGACGTAGAACCGATCCGGGAAGAGCCGCCGGAGCGCGCGAAGCCGGCGCTCTGCGATCTCTGGCCGGCCCAGCGCAAGAGCGCGATCGAGCGGTCCCTTGGGACCGCCGGAAACAGCAATCAGCCCGTCGCTGCGGAGCTCGAGCCGGGCGAGCGGCACATGCGGCAAATCTCCCGGCTCGGGATCGAGCCAGGCGCGCGAGGCAAGATGCATGAGATTGCGGTAGCCCGCTTCATCCTTGGCGAGCAGCACGATCGAAGCCAGGCATCGCCCGAGCTCGGTGCCGCGCGGGACGAGCTCCGCGCCGTCGCCGAAATCGATCGCAAGTTCGATTCCGACGATCGGCTGAATGCCGTCCTTCGCGAGCTTCTCCGAAAATTCGAGCGCGCCGAAGAGATTGTTGGTGTCGGTTATCGCGAGCGCCGGCATGGCGTCCGCCGCGGCGAGCTTGGCCAATTTGGCAATCGACAGCGCCCCTTCCCGCAAGGAAAAGGAGGTGTGGACATGCAGGTGGACAAAGCCGACCGCCGCAAAAACGTCACCGAGCGCCGGTGATCGTGGCGCCGAGCCGGCAGGGCTCGCAAAATTGCTCTCGGCGAAATTGGGTTCCACAGGTTTTCCGTGAGGACGTGCGGGCGCTGCCGCCAAGCCATCCTAGCGGCGCGAACCCCCGCTCAGAAGTGGCCGCAACGAGCCCTCAACAGAGATCTCAGCTTGCTCCCATGCTTCGGGCGACAAGCGCGATCAGAGCAAGGAAAGCCGTGAGCGAGGCAAGCTCCGCCGCATCTTCAACGAAGCGCAACATCCGATGGCTCCTCTCGCCTGAATGTTCTCGTTATATTCCTATTATGTTCCCTGTCAAGCTTAACTTCCGGAACGGGAATTTCTTCGGCAAAAATAACCCCGAAGGATCATGGCGTTACGCGATGCGGCTCAAATGTTCCTGTTCCATCCCCTTGTTAATACTGGGGAAAACACCGAAATGTTAAGGAACTTTCAAGAATTCATAACAAAGGCGCCGCACAACTGGCGGGATTGCTGCGCGCGTTTCGAAGCCTCCCCCGCAGGTCATGCGCTAGCCGGCTGGCACCACATCAAGGACATGGCTGATCGGCGCGGGCGAGACGGCGAGCGGCGGAACGAACGGCAATTCATGCGCCGCCAACAGCCCGATGACCAAGATGAGGCTGAAAGTCAGCACCGCGAGGGCGGCGATCTGCGGGCGCACCCGTTCGAGGTGGACGAGGGCGATGCTGACCTGGCTCATGACCGCGAGCGCCAATACCGAGAGCCATTTGACACTTTCGGATTGGTCCTGGGACAAGGCCAGACGCGTATTTCGCGCCGTGCCGACGGCGAGCGCGGTGCTGTACATCAGCCGATCGACATCGCCCCTCCCCGCGGCGGCGAGATGCAGCCCATCAATCGCCTTCGCGATCCGATCGAGCGCAATTTGCGCATCGAGTGATGTCTCCTGCCGCGCCATGCTCGGCCATTCCTTTTGGACGACGGCTGAGGCATAGGCGCGGATCGCCGCCGCGAGCGCGTCGCGCGGCAGATCGAAAGTCGCCGCGAGCGTGTTCAGAGCCAAGAGCTGATCGGCCTCCGTGCGCACCGCCACAGCCGCGCGCCGGTCGCGGTCCCAGACGTCGCTGGCGAGAAAGCCGACCATGATGGCCAGAATTGCCGCCACCGGGCTCACGAAAGGCGGGACGACGCCTTTGAAGCTCTGCACCGCCGCTCCGGTCCTGCGGCCGAATGAAAGCCAGACGAGGAGAATGGCGGTTGCGCTGAGAAACAGAACGAGGCTGGCGAGTTCGGCCGGCAAAGGCAGCGTCAGCCATGCGTCGATCATCATCGCCCTCGCGCTCGCCGCAACTCAATCTTCAAGCACCATACACAGCTTCGTTGCCATGCGCGAGGCGCAGACAAGACGCGCAAACGCTCCGGCCACCTCGGGTCAACGCAGGCTCCGCGCCGGCCTAGCGCAGGACCCGACTCAGGAAAAGCCTGGTGCGTTCGTGTTGTGGCGCGGCGAAAAAGGCATCCGGCCGATTGATTTCGAGGATCTCGCCCTCATCCATGAATACGATCCGGTCTGCGACTTGACGCGCAAAGCCCATCTCGTGGGTGACGCAAAGCATGGTCATGCCCTCGTCCGCGAGGCCGATGATCGTGTCGAGCACTTCCTTCACCATTTCGGGGTCGAGCGCCGAGGTCGGCTCGTCGAAGAGCATGATGTTCGGGCTCATGCAGAGCGCGCGGGCGATCGCGACGCGCTGTTGTTCGCCGCCCGACAATTGAGCGGGATATTTGTGCGCCTGGTCGGCGATCCTGCCTCGCTCGAGATATCGGCTTGCGAGATCTTCGGCCTCGGCTTTGGGCATGTTGCGCACGTGGATCGGCGCCAGGGTGCAGTTTTCCAGCACGGTCAGATGCGAAAACAGGTTGAACTGCTGGAACACCATCCCGACGTCGCGCCGCACATTTTCGATCGCGGCAATATCGCGCGTCAGCTCAATTCCATCGACGACGATCCGCCCCTGCTGATGCTCTTCGAGCCCGTTGATGCAGCGGATCAAGGTGGATTTTCCCGAACCCGAAGGGCCACAGATGACGATCCGCTCGCCCTTGGCGACGACGAGATCTATGTCGCGCAGGACGTGAAAATCGCCATACCATTTGTTGAGCCCGGCGATCTCGACGGCGCTGGTCTCGCTAGAGCGCGGGGGTGACTCCAAAGACATGCTTCTTTTGCCTATCGGATGTGGCGCAGCGCGAGCCGCCGTTCGAGCCGTAACGAATAACGCGACATGCCGAAGCAACAGAGGAAATAGAAGAGCGCGGCGAAAGAATAAGCGGTCGTGGTGATCGTCGGGCCGGCCCAGGTGGGGTCGAGCTGGGCCGAATCGACGCTGCGTAAAAAATCGAAAATGCCGACCGTGGCGACGAGCGTCGTATCCTTGAAGAGGCCGATGATCGTGTTCGTAATCGCGGGGACGACAAGGCGCAATGCCTGCGGCAAGATAACGAGCCGCTGCATCGGCCAGAAACGCAGACCCAGCGCTTCGGCCGCTTCGCTCTGGCCGCGCGGCAAGGCCTGAAGACCGCCGCGCACCACTTCCGCCATATAGGCCGACGCAAAGAGCGCCACGCCGACAAGCGGCGGAATGAGCCGGTCGGGGGCGAACCTCTCCGGGAGGAACATGGGCAGCATCGTCGTCGCCATGAACAGAACCGCGATCATCGGCACGCCGCGCATGAATTCGATGAAGCCGATGCTGACGAGCCGCACCGCCGGCAGGTGCGAGCGGCGCCCGAGCGCCAGAACGATCCCGAACGGCAGCGAGACGACGATGCCGAAACCCGCGACGATAATTGTCACCAAAACGCCGCCCCAAAGATCGGTCGCGACATAGGGAAGGCCAAAGACCGGCGCGCCGGCGAGCAGGACACCGGCAAGCAACACATAGAACAAAGACAAAGCCCCGCCGAGCCCGCGCCCGGGCGCTTTCGGGTTTAAAAGCCAGGCAACGAGCAGGGCGCCGATGCCGAAGACGAGGTCGACGCGCCAACGCTCATGCGGCGGATAAGATCCATAGGTGAAATAGGGAAGTTTGTGAGCAACGAAGGCCCAGCAGGCGCCGGCGCCGGCCGCGCGGCACGGGCCTCCATTAGCCGCGTTCCACACCGCATCGAAGATGAAAAAGCCGAGCAGGTGGGGAAGCGCCCAGACGACAAGCGCGACGCAGCCGAGCGTCAAGACGATTGACGCGGGCGAGGCAAATGCGGCGCGCAGGAGATCGTCAAATCCACGCGCCGTCGCGCGCGGCGGCGGCCCCGTGCGGCCCGGTTCGTTGCGCACATAGGCCGCCTCAATGCCCGGCATCAGCGTTGCACCCCGGCAATTCGGCGATTGTAGAGATTCATGCCGAGCGCAGTCATGAGCGAAATGGCAAGATAGACGGCCATTGTCGTGGCGATCACCGGCACCGCGGCGCCGGTCTGGTTCAGCACCGTGCCGGCAAAGACCTGAACCAGGTCCGGATAGCCGATGAACACGGCGAGCGAGGAATTCTTCAAGAGGTTCAGATATTGGCTGGTCAGCGGCGGCACGATGAGCCGCATCGCCTGCGGCACGATCACATATTTGCGCGCCTGCGCTTCGCGCAACCCGAGCGCGGCGGCCGCCTCGCTCTGCCCCTTGGGCACGCCTTCGATGCCGGCGCGGACGATTTCGGCAATGAAGGCCGCTGTATAGAGAACGAGTCCCAAAAGCAGCGCCACGAACTCGGGCAGCAGCTTGACACCGCCCGAAAAGTTGAAGCCTTTGAGCTCCGGCGCAACGAGCGCGATCGGCCGGCCCGCGGCGAAATAAATCGCAAGCGGGAAGAGCAGGATGGGGACTGCCGCAAGCCACCGCAAGTTGTTGCCAACCGGCTTTGCCCAGAGCCAAAAGACGACGCCGGCCATAAGGCCGACGAAGAAGGCGACGAGCACCCAGATCGCCGCCGGCGCAAACAAAGGTGCCGGCAGGAAGAGCCCGCGGTCGTTCAGATAAATATGCGCCGGCGAGCGCCAAGGATTTTTGCGGCCCCGGCAGGGCTTCCAGCACGACGTTGTACCAGAAGAGCAATTGCAGCAGCAGCGGCACATTGCGCATGGCCTCGACATAGAGGGCGCTGAGCCCGCCGATCACGAAATTGCGCGACAGCCGGGCGGCCCCGACCGCGAAGCCGAGCAGGCTCGCCAGCGCGATCCCGATTGCCGCGACGAGCAGCGTGTTGAGCAGACCGACGAGGAAGGCCCGGCCATAGGTCGAGGCGGCCGAATAGGCGACGAGATGCTGATCGATATCGAAACCTGCCGGCTCATTCCAGAACGAGAAATCAACCGGAATGTGATGCGCCCGCATATTGGCGAGGCCGGTCGCGGCGGCGGCGTAGATCAAAAGCGCGAGGAGGCCGAGAAAGAGGACTTGGATTGCGAGGCCGCGCAGGGCCGCGTCGCGCATGAGAGGTGGCGGTGCCAACATAGACCCGCGCTATCTTGTCGAGCGCGGCGCGGCCGCACGGCGCCGGCCGGGGATGTCAGCGGACCGGTGGAGCATATTGAATGCCGCCGTGCGACCAGAGCGCGTTCATGCCGCGTTTGATCTTCAACTGCGAGCCGTCGCCGAGATTGCGGTCGAAGATTTCGGCATAATTGCCGACGCGCTTGATGATCCGATAGGCCCAATCCTTGGTGAGGCCCAGTCCTTCGCCGAAATTGCCTTCGACGCCTAGAATGCGCTTCGCCTCCGGGTCATCGGACGTCAGCTTGTCATCGACGTTCGCCGACGTGATGCCCGCCTCTTCCGCGTCGAGCATGACGAAATTGACCCATTTCACCAGATTGAACCATTGATCGTCGCCTTGGCGCACGGCGGGGCTGAAAGGCTCTTTCGAAATGACCTCCGGCAAGATCACGTGTGCATCAGGGTCGCTGAGCTTGGCGCGTTCGACATAGAGCGCCGAGGAATCGGTGGTAAAAGCGTCGCAACGGCCGCTCTCATAGGCTTTGACGGCTTCATCCGAGGTGGCAAAGGCGACCGGCTCATATTGCATCTGATGCGCGTGGAAGAAATCGGCCAGGTTCAATTCGCTGGTCGTTCCCTGCTGCACGCAGATCGAAGCGCCGGAGAGTTCGAGCGCCGAGGAAATGTTCAATTTCTGCCGCACCATGAAGCCCTGGCCGTCGTAGAAATTCACGCCCGTAAAGAGCAGGCCTTGCCCGGCTTCGCGGGAGAGAGTCCAGGTCGTGTTATGCGCCAATATATCGACCTCGCCCGATTGCAGCGCCGTGAATCGATCCTTGGCGGTCAAGGGAAAGAACTTCACCTTGCTCGGATCATCGAAGATCGCCGCCGCCACCGCCCGGCAGAAATCGACGTCGAATCCGGTCCAATTGCCATTGTCGTCCGGCAGGCCGAATCCGGGCAGGCCCGGGTTCGAGCCGCAGTTGAGATAGCCGCGCTGTTTGACCTGATCGAGGGTTGTGGCCTGCGCGGCGCCGCTCGAGATTGCGAGCGCCAAGCCGAAGCAGACGCAAAACGGAAGATTTTTCGGCAAGATCGCGCTGAACATGACAGATCCAGACTGCGGGGTCCCGATCAAGCTTTGCTCGTTAGTTCTTCGAGCAGATGGATTTGTTAATTCGGCGGCAACCGCTTGTCCTGAAGGCGGCCCGCTGCGACTATCGGGAGTTTCGGCCGGCGCGGTCAAGCGGCACGGCATCCAGCACGGACAACGCATGACGAAGACCAAGCCCGAGGGACGAAAAGAGCTGAAAATCCGGACGAAATTGGTCCATGCCGGCCGGCATCCTTTCGAGCAGCACGGCTTCATCAATACGCCGGTCTATCGCGGCTCGACGGTGCTCTATCCGACCTATGCCGATCTTATCGCCCGCAATACGCGTTTCACCTACGGGACAACCGGCACGCCGACGACCGAGGCGCTCGAGTCCGCCTGGAGCGAGATTGCCGGCGCGGCCGGCACGGTGCTCGCGCCTTCCGGGCTTGCCGCGATCAGCCTTGCTCTGCTCACCGCGCTCAAATCCGGCGACCACGTGCTCGTCACCGATTCGGTCTATCGGCCGACGCGGAATTTCTGCGACAGCGTTTTGAAGCGCATGGGCGTGGAGACGACCTATTACGATCCTTGGATCGGCGCTGCGATCGAGACCCTGGTGAAGTCCAACACGCGCGCGATCTTTCTCGAGACGCCGGGCTCGCAGAGTTTCGAACTCCAGGATGTGCCGGCGATCACCGCCGTCGCCGCGGCGAAAGGATTGGCGACGATCCTCGACAACACATGGGCGACGCCCTTGTTCTTTCCGCCGCATGATTTCGGCATCGACATGGCGGTCGAAGCCGGGACGAAATATCTCTCTGGCCATTCCGACCTGCTGCTCGGCCTCGTCTCCGCCAACGAGCGCTGGTTCAAGAGGCTGCGCGCGACATTCGATGCTTTTGCGATGTGTCCCGGGCCGGAAGATGTGTTTCTGGCGCTGCGCGGTTTGCGCACTCTCGAATTGCGGCTGAGGGAGGCGCAGCGCCAGGGCCTGGCGATGGCCGAATGGCTGGCGAGCCGCCAGGAAGTGGCCAAGGTCCTCCATCCTGCGCTCGCCGCCTGCCCCGGCCACGCGATCTGGAAGCGCGATTTTCGCGGCGCCTCCGGCCTCTTTTCGGTGTTCCTCAAGCCATGTTCGCAGGCGGCGCTCGCGGCGTTTCTCGACGGGCTCGAACTCTTCGGCCTGGGCTATTCCTGGGGCGGCTATGAAAGCCTCGTCGTTCCTTTCGATTGCAGCGCCTATCGCACGGCAACCGCCTTCAACCCGCCTGGGCCGGCGCTGCGCTTCTCGATCGGGCTCGAAGACCCAGACGATCTCAAGGCAGATCTCGAGGCAGGCTTTGGCCGACTGCGCGCTCTCGCCTGAACCACTCCAAACCATTGTCCATTCACCCGAAAATGCGCTAAATCGACGGACCAGACGGCATTGGCAATCGGAACGACGCAATTTTCTCAAGCTTGATTGCGTTCGAACGCGGAGTCCCTTTTTGCTAAACGTGTTCCAGAGGCAAGCCGGCGCTTCCTTGTTTCGGGGATTGCCGGGTACGGACTTTCTGCGGCTCGCGCTGCTGAGCCTCGCCGCCGTGATTGCCATCACCTTGGGGGTAAGCTTTCTTTTCGACGCCAACGCGCCGAACATGGCCAATGCGCCGCCTTCGGCCGTCGCGAGTTTGGCGGCGCCCGAACCCTTGCTTGCGACGCGGCGCAAGATCGAGGCGCGGATCGACAGCGAGGCACCCGATTACGCCCGCTTCTTCGAGCGGCTGAAAACAGTCCTGCCGAGCGAGTACGACGCGGTCCTCGACAGGTTCGCCAAGCAGTCGCTGGCAGGCGCCGATATCAGCAATGTCAATTCGCTCGTCTCGGAGGCGGTGCGCGACGTGCGCCTGTCGAACGGCGTCTTGGCGGCCAAGGCGGACGGCCCGGCGCTCTCGCGTATTTTCGACATGCAGCTGAAAATGATGCAGGCCTTGGCCGCGAAAGATCCGAGGCTTTGCGTCGATTTTCTCTATGGTGGGGCGAGTCAGGCCTTCTTCCAATTCTCCGCGCAAAACCGGCGGCTTGTTTCCGACATGGCGATCGCCGGGCTCGATGCGATCGGCAACGGCCGCGCCAATCAGATCGAGCGCCAGCCGCCGAGCGATGCCGATTTCAATGAGCTCGAGACGGCTATGAAAGCGCAGGGCCTCACCGCGCCTGAAATTGCGGCGATCCTCGACGGGAAAACCCCGGACCCGCCCATCGCCGACGACCGAATGTGCACGGTCGGACAGATTTATCTGAAAACGCTCGCCACCTTGCCGGAGCCCGAGCGGCTGCGCATCTATGGCTTGGCCGTGGAGCTGATGGCCCGGTCATAACGCGCCTTATGTCTATCCGAACCATAAAATTAATGGACATAGGTCAGGCAAGTCCCTAATGGGACTCGGCATCCGCAACCGCGCAAGATTGGCCGCCGCGCCACACCATGTTGACGAAGAAGGGAAAATACGGGCTCAAGGCCATGCTGCATCTGGCCGGACGCCCGCCCGGGCAGCCTTCGCTCGTGACTGATATCGCGACGACGAACGCGATCCCGAAGAAATTTCTCGATACGATCCTCGGCGAGTTGCGCAACGCCGGACTGGTCAATTCGAAAAAGGGCAAGGGGGGCGGCTATACGCTCGCCCGTTCCGCGCAGGACATTCGCGTCGGCCATATCATCCGCATCCTCGACGGCCCGCTCGCTCCGATCCAATGCGCGAGCAAGACGTCCTATCGGCGCTGCGAGGATTGCAAGGATGAGACCTGCTGCGGCGTCAGACTGATCATGCTCGAAGCGCGCGACGCGATCGCGGCGGTGCTCGACAACCGCACGCTCGCCGACATGCGCGCCTTCGCGATGCGCGGCGAGGCGGAACTCACCTATTTCATCTGATGCAGCGCCCAGGACCGGCTTTCCTTGCGGTCGCGATAAAGGCATAAGCAGCGGCGGGCGCATGGCTTTGGGACGACGGTCGCGTCCGCCCGTGCCGAAGTTGCGCATAACTGCAAAGAGGCGATCTTTCCAACATGGCGGATGAGAAATCTCTGTTGCGATCGCTGTTTGAGACGGCAGTCTCCGCCGCCGATCCGGCCCGCGTGCTCGCCCGTCATCTGCCGCCCCCTCCCAAAGGGCGCACCTTGGTCGTCGGCGCCGGCAAGGCCGCGGCCTCGATGGCGCGCGCGGTGGAAGCGGCATGGCCGGCCGATCTCTCCGGCCTCGTCGTGACGCGCTATGGCCATCATCTGCCGACCCGCAAGATCGAGGTGATCGAGGCAAGCCATCCGGTGCCGGACGCAGCCGGGCTCGCCGGCTCCGGTCGCATCCTCGCAAGCCTCAAGAACCTCACCGCCGACGACCTCGTTCTTTGTCTCATCTCGGGCGGCGCTTCGGCGCTGCTGCCGCTGCCGCTCGAAGGCCTCGGCCTCGAAGACGAACAGGCCCTCAACAAGGCGCTGCTCAAAAGCGGCGCCACGATCAGCGAGATGAACTGCGTGCGCCGCCACCTCTCTGCGATCAAGGGCGGACGGCTGGGGCTCGCCTGCCACCCGGCCCGTCTCGTCACTTTGTTGATTTCGGACGTGCCCGGCGATGCGCCGATCGATATCGGGTCCGGCCCGACCATCGCCGACCCGACCACCTGCGCCGATGCTTTGGCGATCCTCGCGCGTTACGGCATCGCCATGAGCGATAAAGTCCGCGACGCCTTGGCGAGCGGCCGCGGCGAGAGCGTCAAGCCCGGCGATCCGCGGCTCGCCAACAGCGAAGTCAAGATGATCGCCACGCCGCAGATGGCGCTGGAAGCCGCGGCCGCGGCTGCGCGAAAGGCGGGCGTTTCGGCCTATATCCTCAGCGACAGGATCGAGGGCGAAGCGCGCGACGTCGGCAAAGTGCTGGCGGCGCTTGCGTTTCAGGTGGCGCGCCGTGGCGAGCCTTTCGCGCCGCCTTGCGTGCTGCTCTCCGGCGGCGAGACCACGGTGACCGTGCGCGGCAAGGGCCGCGGCGGCCGTAATGTCGAATTCCTCCTCGCTCTCGGCCTCTCGCTCGACGGCCATCCCGGTATTTTCGCCCTCGCCGGCGACACCGATGGAGTCGATGGTCTGGAAGAGATCGCCGGCGCTTATCTGGCGCCCAACTCGCTGGCCCGCGCCTGGAAGAAGGGGATCAAGCCGCAGGAAAGCCTTGCCGACAACGACGGCCACCGCTTCTTCGAAGCTTTGGGCGACAGCATCGTCACCGGCCCGACCTTGACGAATGTGAACGATTTTCGCGCGATCCTCATCACGCAGGAGGCGGCATCCGTTTGAACTCGCGCGTCAGTGCAACGCGTGAGCGCCGCCGAAAAGCGTCTGCGGCGCGATGCCGAAAAGCTGGAGGCTTTCGAGGATGGACTCTGAAGGGCGGACAAATTCGATCGTGAGCCCGTCGGCATGCCATGTGGAAACCGCCGACAAAAGGATCTGCAGGCTTTGGCCGCCGAGGCGGGCGACATGCGAAGCGTCGATGATGAGCTCCGCGCCGCGCAGCGCGAGGATGTCCTCGGCGAGCGAGATCGCCGCCTTGATGTCGAGCACCTCCGCCAGCACGAGGGTTTTCGGATTCGTATCGAACGCAATTTCGCCCACGCAGCACCCCCATCCTTGACCAAGGCGCGAGCCCGGCGTGCCGGGCATAGTTCAACTAGCTCCGTGAAAGTTACCAGCCGCTTTCGCCGACACCGATCCGCCGCGACCTCGGCAGTTTTTTCATTCATTCTTTCCAATTCCTTCCCGCCGCCGGGCCCGATTGGAGACGAGAAAAGTTTCGATGCTCACATGCCTCGTCACCGGCTTTGGTGCCTTTCCGGGGGCAAAGCATAATCCGACGGTCGATCTGGTCGCCTCTCTGCGTCGCCGCGAGCGACGTTTCGCGCGATTTGGCATTAGGCTCGAAACCCGCATCCTTCCTGTGCTCTATGCGGAAATAGCGCCGCGTCTGGCCAAACTCTTGGCCGAAATTGAGCCTGATGCCATTCTGCTTTTCGGCCTCGCCGGCCGACGCAAGTCCGTTTCGATCGAGACAAGGGCGCGCAATCGGGCGAGCCTGCTGCATCCCGATGCGGGCGGGATTTACGCCGAGGGATTGAGCCTCACGCCGGGCGGCGCTTCGATCTTGAGCGCCCGCTTTCCGGCAGTTCAGATCGTCACCGCCTTGCGCCGCGCTGGCGTAGCAAGCCGTCTCTCGCGGAACGCCGGCAATTATCTCTGCAACGCAGCCTTCTATCATTCGCTCGTCGCGCGCCACCCCGCGAGCGTCGGCTTCATCCACATCACCTGGCCGGCGGCGCGGCGCGGTCGGCGAAGTTCGACCTATTCTTCTTCGCGTCCAACCTTCGCCGAAATTGTCAAAGCCGCGGAGATCGCCATTCTCGAAGTCGCCACTGCCGCACGGCGCGGGCGCTCGGCGGACCTTCGCCAGGTCCCTTATGATTTTGAGTAAGCAAGCCCACCCGTGGTGATGTATTCGCACAGCAGGTTTATAGCGACCCGGTTGGCTTCGGTGTTCAGCTCGCCCCGGCATGCCCAGGAAGGATTACGATGCTAAGCGCATATCCGCGATACCCAAGCTTCCGACCCACGGAATTTGACATGCGGAAGCTACGTTCACAATCGGGCCGTCGCGCGATGCTTACACCCTCGGATTGGCGGCATCCCTTGCAAGATTACGCGGAAGCGATATCGCAATGAGCTTCGATCTTGCGAAGTTCGTCGTTCCTATCCTCGAGATCATCTGGATCGACGTCGTTCTGTCGGGCGACAATGCGATCGTCATCGCGCTGGTCTGCGCCAATCTGCCCGCGCAGCAGCGTTCGCGCGGCGTAATTTTCGGCACCACCGCCGCGATCGGGTTGCGGGTCATATTCACCCTTGTCGTCGTCCGGCTGCTCGCCTTGCCCTTGATCAAGCTGGTCGGCGGCCTGTTGCTGCTTTGGATCGCCACAAGACTCGCCCGCGAGGAGCGCCGGCGAACACCGATGTCGCCAGCCGCTTCGGTCTTGGACGCGGTGCGGGCGATCGTCGTCGCCGACGCGATCATGTCGCTTGACAATATCGTGGCGATTGCAGCGGCGGCGAAAGGATCGGTCCTTTTGGTCGTTTTCGGGCTCGCGCTTTCGGTGCCGCTGATCGTCTTCGGATCGACGTTGTTGATCGGGCTCTTCGCGCGTTTTCCGCTCCTCGTCTTGGCGGGGGCGGCATTGATTGGCTTCATCGGCGGCGAGCTGATCGGCCGCGAAGCCATCGCCGCGCCGGCGCCGATCGGCAGCGCCACCATCGTCCAGCAGCCTTATTTCGCCGTCGTCTGCGGGTTTTGCGGCGCCGCTCTGGTGTTAATTCTCGCGCGATTGCTGCCGCGGCCGAAGCAGCATCAAGCCGGCGGCTGAGCGCCGGCGCTAGCCTATCGCGCGCGCCACTTCCGCCCGCAACATCGGCAGAACATCGGCCTCGAACCAGGGATTGCGCTTGATCCAGGCGTTGTTGCGCCAGGAGGGATGCGGCAAGGCGATGAGCCGCGGACGATCATCGGCATGACTCTGCCAGGCGCCCACCGCATCGGTGAGCGAAACGCCGCTGCGCAATGGCCGTCCGAGCCGCGCGAAATGATAGTCCTGCGCATAGCGTCCGATGGCGAGGATACATTCGATCTGCGGCATCAGCGCAAAGAGACCATCGTGCCACGTCCGCCGGCATTCGGGACGCGGCGGCAAGTCGGCTTTGGCGGCGTCGAGGCCGGGAAAGCAAAAGCCCATCGGTGCAATCGCAATGCGGGATTCGTCGTAGAAAATTTCGCGGGAGACGCCCATCCAGGCGCGCAGCCGATCGCCGGATGGGTCGGTGTAGGGGATGCCGCTCGCGTGAACCCGCACCCCCGGCGCTTGGCCGGCAACGAGCAACCGCGCCGTCGTCGAGACCCGCAAAACCGGACGCGGCTCATGCGGCAGCCGCGCCGGACCTCGCTCATCGTGGCAGAGGCGGCAGGATCTGATCCGCGCCGCGTAGGCTTCGAGGTCCCGCGCAGGCGGAAAGCTTGGTTCGGCACAAGTCATTTTTAACCAAGGTTTGTAACCAAGTTGCGCGCCGGCACACAGCGCCATCTCTCTGTTTCCGGCTGCGGGTTTACTTCAATCTTATTGGTTCCGTGAGCCTAGCGTTAATACTTCTCGGCCATGCTCTAACGAAATCTTGCGCTTCGACATAGAAATCGACGGAATCAGCAAAGGATGACAGAAGTTACCGCCGAGATGATCGAGCGCGGCCGCGGCGTCGATCCGAAGACCGCCGCGGAGCGGCGGCGCCTCAACGCCAAGGTGCGCGAGGCGCGTGAAAAGCTGACTTCGGCCGGATCGGGCCACCGGACATTCGACGTCGAATTGCTTCAGCTTTTCGCCAAGGGCCGGCAATCTTCGACATTTGGCCTCGCAGTTTTCGCCCTCGTCGCCACGGCGATCGCAACCGCCTGGGTGCCACTCGAGCCGCTGCTCATCTGGCTCGGCGTCGAGCTGGCGACGCTGGTGATCGCCTTTGCGCTGGCAGCAAAATTTTCCTCGCTCGAACCGGCCAGCGTCAACGTCGGACGTTGGCGCAGCCATTTCATCATAGCGGAAGTGATTCAGGGCATCGTCTGGGCGCAGCTCGTCGGACTCGTCGGCGAAACCGAGGAACCGAACGGCCGCACCTTTATTCTTGTCGTCCTTCTGCTCGTCGCCGCGATGAACGCGACGATCACCGCTTCCATTCCGATCGCCGTCTACGCCGGGCTCGCGCCGATGACGGTGGCGATCGTCGGCTTTCTGTGGCCCTCGAGCCTGACCGACAAGTCCATGCCGCTCGCCATTCTCGCCTGCGGCACCCTGCTCTATTCCGCCATCCTCGCCAAGAAACTCTACGCGCGATCGCTCGACACTCTCTCCTTCCAGTCGGAAAAAGACGAACTGATCGCCGAGCTCGAGCAGGCCAAAATCAACAGCGATTTGGCGCGGCGCCGCGCCGAAGAGGCCAATCTCGCCAAGTCTCGATTCCTCGCCACGATGAGCCATGAACTGCGCACCCCGCTCAACGCCATCCTCGGATTTTCGGAAGTGATGAAGGCCGAGCTTTTCGGCGCGCACAAGGTTGTGTCCTACAAGGAATATTCGAACGACATCCACCTCAGCGGCCAGCATCTTCTGACGCTGATCAACGAGATCCTCGATTTGTCGCGCGTCGAGGCCGGCCGTTACGAACTCAAAGCCGAGCCGGTGGCGCTCAATCACATCATGGACGATTGTCACCATCTGATGGCATTGCGGGCCAAGAAGCGCGACATTACGGTCAACGAATCGCTGGAACCCGAACTGCCCCGCATCTGGGCCGATGAACGCGCCGTCCGCCAGGTCGCCCTCAATCTGCTGTCGAACGCGATCAAATTCACCCCGCCCGGCGGGACTGTGACGATCAAAGTCGGCTGGACCTCGGCCGGCGGCCAATATTTCTCGGTCAAGGATACCGGTCCGGGAATCCCGGAAGAAGAAATCCCGATCGTTATGTGCTCGTTCGGGCGCGGCTCGCTTGCGCAAAAGAATGCGGAGGAAGGATCCGGTCTCGGTTTGCCGATCGTGAAGGGGCTCGTCGAGCTGCATGGCGGAACTTTCACGCTGAAGTCGAAAGTCCGCGAAGGCACCGAAGTGATCGTTGTCTTCCCGCCCGAGCGGGTCATGAACGCCCTGCCCCGGCTCGATCCCGAAGAGCCGCCTGATACCAGGCCGCAGCGTCAGACGCGTTCCGCCGCTTAAAGACGAAAATCTGCGCCCGCACCGGGTTCGGGCCGAGCCTTTGGGGCTTGCGCTCGGCGCTTCGGTCTCTTAAAGCCGGCCGCGGTCTTCGCCGCGGCGGGGCGGCGCCCCAGATTTTCCTGCAATCTCGAATCTGCGAAGAGAAGGTCGGAGGACGGTATGGCCTGTGTATGGAAATGGCCGCTGCTGGCGCTCCTATTGGCTTTTGCCACGGCGCCGCTTGCGCGCACAGGAGCACCCGAAATCATCGCCTCCGCCGGAGAAGACGTCGCCCGCTTCGACCACGCCCCCGAACCCGCTGCCGCCCGAGGCGGTGACGAGCCATGTGCTGGAATTGGGCGACCGGACCATTCACTTTACGGCCAAGGCCGGCGCCATCCGGTTGAGCGATGCCAAGAGCGGCAGCCCGATCGCCGACGTCGCCTATGTGGCTTTCTTGAAGGATGGCGAAGATCCGGCCAAACGGCCGCTGACATTCGCGATCAATGGCGGCCCCGGCGCCGGCTCCGCCTGGCTCGATCTCGGCGCACTTGGGCCGTGGCGCCTGCCGCTCGTCGGCGCGGCGCTCGCGCCTTCTGCCGCACCCGCGACGGTGCCGAACGCCGACACCTGGCTCGATTTCACCGATCTCGTCTTCATCGATCCGCCGGCAACCGGCTATAGCCGCATCCTCTCGAATGACGAGTCGGCCGAGAAAAGCTTCTTCTCCGTCTCCGGCGATATCAACGCGCTCGCCGTCGTGATCCGCAAATGGCTGGCGCGGAACAAAAGATTGGCGAGCCCCAAATTCATCGTCGGAGAGAGTTATGGGGGATTTCGCGGGCCGAAATTGGCGCGCCGCTTGGCCGATGCAGAAGGCGTCGGCGTCAGCGGCCTGGTGCTGATCTCGCCGCTGCTCGACTTCGACTGGTTCGAAAGCGCCAACAATCCGCTGATCTACGCGACCCACCTGCCCTCGCTCACCGCGACGGCGCGCGGACTTTCCGGCCTCGACGGGCGCAAGGATCTCGCCGATGTCGAGGCCTATGCCGCGGGTCCCTACATGGTCGATCTTTTGAAAGGGGAGGGCGACCCGCAGGTGCTCGATCGCATCAGCGCCAAGGTCGGTGGATTTATCGGGCTGGACACGGCATTCGTGCGCCGTCTTGCCGGCCGGGTCGATGCGTCGACTTTCCAACGCGAGCGCAACCGCGCCGCCGGGCGTGTCGCGAGCTCCTATGATTCGCTCATCACCGGCTATGATCCGAACCCGCATTCCGCCACGAGCCATTATGCCGATCCGGTTCTCGATGCGCTCAAAGCCCCGCTCGCGAGCGCGATGCAGGATATCTACGCAAATCGGCTGAACTGGATCGTCGATGCACGCTACGAGATCCTCAACGAGGATGTCACCCGGAAATGGGATTGGGGCGATGGACATGCCGAGGTCATCGGCGATCTCAAACAAGACCTTGCCCTCGATCCGCATTTTCGCGTGCTGATCGCGCATGGTCTGACCGACGAGGTGACGCCGTATTTCGCCTCGCAGCTGCTGATCGATCAGATCCCGCCGATGGGCAACCCGGACCGTTTGCGCCTCAGCGTCTATGGCGGCGGCCACATGGTCTATGCGCTCGACCAGTCGCGCGCGGCGCTGCGCGCGGATGCGCAGCGCCTCATCGAAGGCAAATGAACGCGGCTCAGGCGGGGGCGCGTTCGGCCGGATCTCGCCGCACGGATATGATGCCCGAGCCGCCCGCATCTGGGGCTTGAAATGACGAAGCTCATTCTCACGCGCCACGGCCATGTCGAGGGGATCGAGCCTGAGCGGTTTCGCGGGCGCACCGAACTGCCTTTGACCGAGCTTGGCCGCGCGCAGGCGAAGGCCGTTGCGTCGCGCATCGCGGCGCTGTGGACGCCGGTTGCAATCTTTACCAGCCCGATGGGTCGCTCTGTTGCTACAGCGGATGCGATTGCCAAAGCCTGCCACATCGAACCGCGGGTGCTCGAAGACCTCAACGATCTCGATTATGGTTCATGGCAATGGCAGACCTGTGAGGCGATTTCGCGCGCTTGGCCGGATCAGTTCGTTGCCTGGAAATCGACGCCTCACCTTGTCAGATTTCCCGACGGCGATTCGCTGCAGGATCTTGTTGCGCGCACGGCCGATGCGTTGCGATTCGTCATCTCTTGCTACAAGTCGGAGACCGTGGTGTTCGTGGGGCATGACAGCGTCAACCGTGCGCTGCTGCTTCAGCTTCTCGACCAGCCGCTGTCGGCATATTGGCGGCTGACGCAATCGCCTTGCGCGCTCAATGAGATCGACATTGTCGACGGGAAGATTCAGGTGCAGAGAATTAATGACACCTGCCATTTGAAGTGAACGGCATGGTCTCATTCATGGCTGCGCATCCGAAGTCGGCCAGGCGCATGCCTCCGGAGGGCGAGTTTGTGCCCCTGATAATGGCGCGGCAGTCGCCGACTTCGCACGGGCCGACGCGATCTATCGCGCCAACGAATTGATCGAAATCAAGCACGCAAAGCACGTGCGGCGCTAATGTTGCTGATGCGACCTGCGGGTCTTTAACACAATCCGACGAGATTTTAGCGTGAGCAACGATGCCACTGAGACACCTGTTGCGTCCGAATCTTCGGGCAAGGTTGGCGAGGTGCTTCTGCCTGTCGCCAATGCGCTTGTTTCCCTGTCTCAGACCATGCCCACCACGATCGAGGGTCCCCGGCCCAAGCATAGGAAGGCGCGTTGGAGACTAGTTGCGGTCATCGCGCTCGCGATGGCCGCTTCGGCAGGCGGCGGGTTCTACTGGTGGCGTCTGCACCAAACAGTTTTGCCTGCGGGGATCGTCTTCAGCAATGGGCGGCTCGAGGCCGAAGAGATCGACATCGACGCAAAATTCCCTGAACGGGTCGCGCAATTGCTTGTCGATGAAGGCGACGTCGTGCAGCGCGGCCAAGTCGTGGCGCGGATGGACACCCGGGATGTTCGAAGCTTCGCTCAAGAAAGCCCAGGCTCAGGTGCAGGAGGCGCAGCGAAGCTTCGAAGAGGCGCGATGCCAATGTCGCGCAGCAGCAAACCGAGGTCGTCTTCGCCCGACAGGAACTCGATCGAACAACGGCGCTCGTCGCAGCGCGGTTTCGCAACAAATGAACTGCTCGATCAGCGTCGCCAGGCGCTCATACAGTGCGTCAGCGACGCGCTGAATGCCGCAAACGACCGCGTAGGGGAAGCAGAGCGCGCGCTCGAAGCCGTCGACCCACGACGTCGAACTCTACAACGTCAATATCGCCGACAACACTTTCGTCTCCCCGACGGTCGGACGCATCCAGTATCGCATCTCGAACGTCGGCGAGGTTTTGCCGGCCGGCGGCAAGGTCTTCACGATGCTCGATTTTACCAACGTCTACATGGACATCTATCTGCCGACCGCCGAGCAGGCCGTGCACGCTTCGGCGGCGGACGCGCGCATCGTCCTCGATGCCTATCCGAACTTCGCCATACCCGCGCACGTCTCGTTCATCGCGACGCAGGCGCAGTTCACGCCGAAGGCCGTCGAGACCAAGAAAGAGCGCGACAAACTGATGTTCCGCGTCAAGGTGCGGGTCGATCCAGGATTTCTTGGCTCCGCGCATGCGCGCCGAGTGCGCACCGGACTGCCGGGTATCGCCTATGTGCGCGTCGACCCCAAGACGGAATGGCCGGCGTCGCTGCGTGGGCCGCCTCTCGATGATTCCGGCGTCGAAGCCCGTCGGCGCGTTCGCAAGACGTTTCGCTGCGCTATCGCAAGGCCGTCGCGCTGGACGATGTCACTCTCCCGATCCCGAGCGGCTGCATGGTCGGACTGATCGGCCCGGACGGCGTCGGCAAATCCTCACTGCTGGCGCTGCTCGCCGGCGCCCGGCCGGATTCAGAGCGGGCGCGGTCGGGTGCTCGGCGGCGATCTCGCCGACACGGCGCCATCGCGCCGCTGTCTGTCCGCGCATCGCCTATATGCCGCAAGGCTTGGGCAAGAATCTTTATCCCGACCTGAGCGTGCTACGAGAACATCGACTTCTTCGGCCGGCTCTTCGGCCAGCCGCACGAAGAGCGCGACAGCGCGCATCGCGACGCTGCTCGACAGCGACCGGCCTCGACCGCGTTTCCCGACCGGCCGGCGAGCAAGCTCTCAGGCGGCATGCGCCAGAAGCTCGGGCTTTGTTGCGCCCTCATCCATGATCCCGGAGCTGCTCATCCTCGACGAGCCGACGACCGGCGTCGATCCGCTCTCGCGCCGCCAATTTTGGAGCCTGATTTCGCGCATGCGAGCCGGCGCCGCTGGCATGAGCGTCATCGTTGCGACGGCCTACATGGAAGAAGCCGAGCAATTCGATTGGCTGGTGGCGATGGACGCCGGCCGCGTCCTTGCCACCGGCTCACCGGCCGAGCTCAAGGAGCAGACCGGATTCAGCGTCCCTCGAAGAAAGCTTCATCGCGCTGCTGCCGGAAGAGCGGCGGCGCGGTCATCAAGGCCTTTACGATTCCGCCGCGCCCGCCTGGCGACGGCGAGCCGGTCATCGTCGCCCGCGGATCTGACGCGCCGCTTCGGCGACTTCACGGCCGTCGACCGCGTCGATTTCACGATCGCGCGCGGCGAGATCTTCGGCTTTCGTCGGCTCGAACGGCTGCGGCAAGACGACGACGATGAAAATGCTGACAGGGCTCTGCCCGCCAGCGCCGGCGACAGCGCTTCTGTTCGGCAAGCCGATCAACGCTTCGGACATGGCGCACGCTTTCGCGTCGGCTATATGTCGCAGTCCTTTTCTCTATATACCGAGCTGAGCGTTCCGCCAGAATCTTGACCTGCATGCGCGGCTCTTTCATCTCCGGCAGCGCCAGAGCCCGTATCGACGAGCTCATCGCGCGTTTTGGGCTCGCCGATTATCTCGACCAGCGCGCCGCCGATCTCCCGCTCGGCATTCGCCAGCGCCTGTCGCTCGCCGTCGCGATCGTGCACAGGCCGGACATTCTTATCCTCGACGAGCCGACATCCGGCGTCGATCCGCTGGCGCGCGACCAGTTCTGGGAGCTTCTCGGCGATCTGTCGCGCAACGAGGGCGTGACCGTTTTCGTCTCGACCCATTTCATGAACGAGGCCGCCCGCTGCGACCGCATCGCTCTCATGGACGCCGGACGGGTTCTCGCGATGGGCGACGCCGGCCGAGCTCGTGAAGGCACGCGGCTGCGCCAATCTGGAAGACGCTTTCATCGACTACCTCGCGGAAGCGAACGCAAGCGGTCGAAGCGAGACAAGGCGGTCGCCGCCTTCGCTCTCCGGTTGCCCGTCGCGGCCGCGCCGGTCACGCGCCGACCGAGCGTCCGCCTGGTTCAGCCTGCGCCGTCTCTTCGCCTATACGATTCGCGAAGCGCTGGAACTGCTCCGCGATCCGATCCGCATGGGTTTCGCGCTTTTCGGCACCGCGTTCCTCATGGCGGTCTTCGGCACCGGCATCTCGACCGACGTCAACAATCTGTCCTTCGCCGTTCTCGACCGCGACAATTCGCATGAAAGCCGGACCTATCTCGAGGAATTGCGCGGTTCGACGTTACTTCACCGAGAAAGCCTCCCATCGTCAACCAAGCCGATCTCGAAAGGCGCATGCAGTCGGGGGACATCACGGCCGCAATCGAGATCCCGCCGGACTTCGGCCGCGACCTTAAAAAGGGCGTACCGACCGAGGTCGGCGCATGGGTCGATGGCGCCATGCCGTTTCGCGCCGAGACGATCCGTGGCTATCTTCAAGCGGCCCACGCAGCAGTTTCTTTCCGACTACGCCGTGCGCAACGGTCTCGCGGCCGAGGATGACCTCCGACGACAAGCGCGACGCCCTGCGCAACGACGACCTCGCCATGTTCGACTCTTTCGGTGGTAACACGGCCGTGCCGGCGAGGATCGAGACGAGGTTCCGTTACAATCAGAATTTCGACAGTATTTATGCCGAGGTGCCCGGCGGCCATGGCTCTGCTGCTCGTCGAGATTCCGGCCATTCTCATGGCGCTGGCTGTAGTCCGCGAGAAGGAACTTGGCTCGATCACGAACCTTTATGTGACCCCCGTCACCCGCATCGAGTTCCTGCTCGGCAAGCAGATCCCCTATATCGCCATCGCCATGGTCAATTTCGCGCTCATGTGCCTGATGGCCATCTTTCTTTTCAGCGTTCCCCTGAAGGGAAGCTTTCTGACGTCTTGCTTGTCGGCGCACTGCTCTATGTAACCGCGACGACCGGCATCGGCATGTTGATTTCGGCTTTCTGCCGAACGCAGATCGCGGCACTTTTCGGGGCTGCGATCCTCACGATTCTGCCGGCGACTCACGTTCAGCGGAATGCTGGTTCCGGTCTCCTCTCTAACCGGGGCAGCCGCGATCATGGGCCGCGGTTTCCCAATGACATATTTCCTGAAGATCAGCGTCGGCACGTTCACCAAATCGCTCGGCGTTCAGCGATCTTTACGGAAGCCTTGCTGGCGGTCGCCGCCTTTATTCCAATTCTGACGCTGCTCAGCGTCCTGTTCCTGCGCAAGCAGGAAACCTAGGGAACGCACCTCGGCATGCAGGCTCTCGGCAACATATTCTGGCTCGGAACGAAGGAGCTTCGCAGCTTCTTTCGCGATGCCGTGCTGCTCGGCCTGGTCATTTACGCGTTTTCATTCGCGGTCTATGTGCAGGCTCAAAGCAATGCCCAGGAACTGCACAATGGTTCGATCGCTGTTGTGGACCAAGACAATTCGGTCTTGTCGCGCCGGATGACGGCCGCCTTTCTCCCTCCCTACTTTAAAAAGCCGGTGCCGGTCGCTGAAAGCGACGTCGATCACCTGCTCGATACGGCGGCCTACACATTCGTCATCATCATTCCGTCGCATTTCGAGGCCGATGCCCTTGGCCGGCCGAAGCCCGGAGGTCCAGGTCAACATCGATGCGACCGCCATGGTGCACGGCCGGGCTCGGCTATGGCTATATCCAGCAGATACTTTCGACCGAAATCGATAACTTCCTGTCTCGCAACGAGGGCTCCTTCCTGTCGCGTTCGCAGAACATCGCGACGACCGCCGGTCACGTCTCTCTGTGCGCGTCATGTACAATCCGAATGTTACGACCGCCTGGTTCACGAGCGTCATGGGCATCGTCAACAACGTAACCATGCTGGCGATCATTTTGGCGGGAGCCGCGGTGGTGCGCGAACGCGAGCATGGCACGATGGATCACCTGCTGGTCATGCCGGTCTCGCCATTCGAGATCGCCATGTCGAAAATCTGGGCCAACGGCCTCGTCATCACCATTGCCGCCGCACTGTCGCTAGAAATTGTCGTGCGCGCGCTTCTCAGGATCCCGGTCATCGGCTCGGTGCCGCTGTTCATAAGCGGCGTTGCGATCTATCTGTTCTTTGCCACTGCGATCGGCATCTTTCTGGCGACGATTGCGCGCACGATGCCGCAGCTCGGTCTCCTTTATATTCTGATCGCCTTTCCTATGAACATCCTTTCAGGCAGCAATACGCCGCTCGAATCCATGCCGGCGGCGCTGCGCACGATCATGGAGTTCTCGCCATCGACGCATTTTGTCTCTTTCGCGCAGGCAATCCTTTTTCGCGGCGCAGGGCTTTCAGTGGTCTGGCCGCAATACCTGTTCATCGCATTCGTCGGAGGACTTTTCCTATTCCTCGCCCTGCTTCGCTTTCGCGCCGCAGCCGTCCAGGTAGGTTAATGGAAGACCCCTGGCGTCACGATTGAGACAGATCAATGCGCGCTCCCGGGCCGTCCTCCATTGGTATATAATTGGTGATGGTTGGGCCCGAAGATAGGACGAAATCCATGTTCAAGGATGTGATTGTGCATCTCGACGGAAGCGAAGAGGATGAGTTTCGCTTGCGCCACGCCGAGGCCCTTGCAGGCGGTGGCGGCCGAGGCCGCATTATCGGCCTCTATACCAATTCGCTCCCCGAATATGCCTATGTCTTGGCGATCCAGTCAGGCCTGGCGCCGATGGAGCCGATTTTCGAGCTCGAGGAGAAGGTGCGCAAAACGGGAGATCGCGCGTTCGCCAGCCTCACCGAGCGGTGCAAAAGAATTGCCGTTCCGACCGAAATTTGCCGTGTCGAGGTGGTGCCAAGCGAGATGCCGACGGTCTGCGTCGCGAAGGCGCGCTGCGCGGACGTCTTCGTCGCGACGGCCCCCTATCAACGCGAGGACGTCGCGATCTGGGACGAGCTTGTCGAAGCCGTGATGTTCGAGGCCGGCCAGGGCCTGTATCTTGTTCCGCGCGGCGCTGCGGCGAGACCTGCGACAAGCGTTCTCGTCGCCTGGCGCGACACGCGGGAATTGGCCAGAGCCCTTGCGTCGGCGCTCCCGTTGCTCAAAACTGCCGCCCGCACGCGAATCGTGATGGCGGACGAGCCGGCGGCAACCAAGGGGCAGGCAAAGGATCTCGTCGCCCATCTTGCGCAGCATGGAATAAAGGCCGACGTCGGCGCGGTCGAAACGGGCGGCAAGCCCGTCTCGGGCGCACTTCTCAAAGAAGCGCACGCGATCGGCGCCGACCTTATCGTCATGGGTGCTTATGGCCACTCGCGCCTGCGCGAGTGGGTGCTCGGCGGGGTGACGCGCGAGATGATCGAAAAGTCGGACCTGCCGATCTTGATGGCGCATTGAGCGCAGGTATTCCCGAGCATGCCGTTAGAGACAGTGACGCAAGGCGACCGACTGAGCGTGGTCGCGGACGGTTCCTGGACCGCGGCGCAGGCGGCGGTCTTGGAGCCAATGGTCGATGCCGTCGGGACGCGCCCCGGTATCAGCAACATGCGGCTCGATCTGCGCGGCATCCTCGAAATCGACACGTTCGGAGCCTGCTTGCTCGAGAGGTTGATTCGGCGCTGGCACGAGGACGGCAAAGAAGCAAATATCAGCGGTCTCGCCGACCGCTTTCGCGGATTGGTCGCGCAGGTCGATCGCGTCAGCGGCGCGGTCTCTCAGCCAGCCGAAGAAGAGGCCGCGCGGCTTGCCGCCTTGGAGGCGTTAGGCCGGGGGATATTCGACTCCGGGCGTTACGCCGTGACCTTCCTCGCGATGCTGGGCGCGGTGGGCGACGCGCTCATGCGCGTCCTTCTCGATCCGCGCCGTTTCCGGTTCACATCTTTGGTCAACCAGCTCGACCGCGTCGGCCTACAGGCCGTTCCGATCATCGTCCTCATCACGTTTCTTATCGGCGGCATCATCGCTCAGCAGGGTATATTCCATTTCCGCAAATTCGGCGCCGAAAGCTACGCCGTCGATCTCGTCGGCATCCTAGTGTTGCGCGAGATCGGCGTCTTGATCGTCGCCATCATGGTCGCCGGCCGTTCGGGAAGCTCGTATACGGCGGAGCTCGGTTCCATGAAGATGCGCGAGGAGATCGACGCCCTGCGCACGATGGGGCTCGACCCGGCGGAGGTGCTCATCCTGCCGCGCGTCATCGCGCTTGTCATCGCGCTTCCTATTCTGACCTTTATAGGCTCGCTGTCCGCCCTGTATGGAGGCGGACTGGTTGCGTGGCTCTATGGAGGAATGAGCCCGGCGATCTTCATCGCCCGATTGAAGGACGCAATTTCCGTTACCCATTTCGAGGTCGGCATGATCAAGGCGCCCTTCATGGCGCTGGTGATCGGCATCGTCGCATGCGCCGAAGGGCTGAAGGTGAAGGGCAGCGCCGAGTTGCTCGGCCTTCAAACGACCTCGTCAGTGGTCAAATCGATTTTCCTCGTCATCGTTCTCGACGGCTTCTTCGCCATATTCTTCGCCTCGATAGGAATGTGAGACATGCAGCCCGCGAACAATCCCGTGGTCATCGACGTGCGTGACTTAAGCGTCGGTTTCGACGATCAAGTCGTTCTCGACCGCCTCTCGCTCGACGTTCGGCGCGGCGAAATTCTCGGCGTCGTCGGCGCCTCAGGCGGCGGCAAAACCGTGCTGCTGCGCACGATCATCGGTCTTATCCATCAGCGGCAGGGTAGTATCAGGATCCTGGGCATCGATCGCGATACGGCATCGCTTGAGACGATTCGCGCGATGGAACGCCGCTGGGGGATATTGTTCCAGCAGGGCGCTCTCTTCTCTTCACTTACCGTGCGCCAGAACATCGAATTCCCCATGCGGGAATATCTGCACGTCTCCGAGCGACTGCGCGAAGAGGTTACGATAGCCAAGCTCGGCATGGTCGGCCTGACCGCGGGGGATGCTGAAAAATATCCTTCCGAGCTCTCTGGCGGCATGACTAAGCGCGTAGCCCTGGCGCGCGCGCTTGCGCTCGATCCCGAGATCGTCTTCCTCGATGAGCCGACGTCCGGGCTCGATCCGATCGCGGCCGGCGACTTCGACACATTGATCCGGACGTTGCAGCAGACGCTCGGTTTGACCGTCTTCATGGTCACCCACGATCTCGACAGCCTATACGCGGTCTGCGACCGCATCGCCGCACTCGCCGACGGAAAGGTCGTCGCGGAGGGATCGATGGCGACCATGCTGGCTTGCGAACATCCCTGGGTGAAATCCTATTTTCAGGGCAAGCGCGCACGGGCGGAACGTCTGCCTACCCCTTCCCCACATTGAGGCCGAAGCGATGGAAACGAGCGCGCGCTACATTCTGGTCGGAGCTCTTCGCGGTTGTCGCGATCGTGGCTGGCTTCGGCTTCGTCTATTGGCTGAACAACAATGGCGGCCTCGGCAAGCGCGACGCTTATGAGATCCGCTTCCAGGGGGCCGTGTCGGGATTGCAGACGGGCGCGGCCGTCCAATTCAACGGTATCCGCGTCGGCGAAGTAACCGGACTACGGCTTGATCGCGACAATCCGGGCGAGGTCATCGCGACGATCGCCGTCGCGCAAGGTACGCCGCTTCGCTCCGATACGAAAGTCAGCGTCGATTTCCAGGGTTTGATGGGCACGCCGCTGATCTCGCTGAAGGGCGGTAGGCTGACATCTCCCGTTCCATCCACCCTCGTCGCCGACGCCGCCGCAGGCGAGGACCTGACTCAGACCGCGCGCGGAACTTTGCAGCAGGTCGACAAGATCCTCGCCGAAAACAGGACGTCCTTGAAGGACACGATCGATAACCTGAAAACCTTTTCGGGAGCGCTGGCGCGCAATTCGGGCCGCATGGATGGCATCATGGCCGGCCTTGAGCACTTGGCCGGCGGCGGACCCGCCGAAAAGCCGAAGCCGATCTATGACCTCACGGTGACTATACCCTCCTCCACTGCGCTGCACGGCCAGCTTGCCGTAGCGGAGCCGACGGCGGTGGTCGCGCTCGACACCCAGCGGATTCTCTCGCGATCGAGCGACGGCCAAATATCGGGAGTCGGCGATGCGCAGTGGAGCGACGCGATGCCGAAGCTCATTCAAGCAAAGATCGTCGAGAGCCTCGAGAATGCCGGGATGCAGACCACGATGGCGGAACCGATGGGCGCGACGACGGGCAATCAACTTGTGCTCGATCTGCGAAATTTTTCGATTACCGACGGCGCCGAGCCGACGGCGGATGTCGCATTTGCCGCCAAGATCGTGGCCGCCGACGGCCAGGTTACCGGCATGCAGTTGTTTCATGCGGCCGCGCCGATCAGCGGAGAAGACACGCCGGCAATCGTTGCGGCCTTCGACAAAGCCTTCAGCCAGACGGTCGCTAGCCTGATCGCCTGGATGGCGGATCTCACACCGGCGACGGATCGCCACAAGAGTTAGGCAAACCCCCGCTTGACGTCGCGGGCGCCGCTACCGTGACGAAGCGAATGGAAGAACCGGCCCGGTCAACCCCGAAGCCATTGGGCGCCGCCAGGATGACAAGCCATCCGCAGCCAGTATGAGCTGCTCGTCACGGGCGTCTTCAATTTTCACCCGCGCCTAGGCGGTCAAATGCTCCCCTCCATCGACCGGAATGACCGTGCCCGTGATCCTTCGGGCGGCGTCGCTGACGAGGAACGCGGCCAGATTGCCGACGTCTTCGATCCCGACCAGATGGTGCTCCGGAGTGCGGGCGGCCGCTTCTTCCAGCAGCTCATCGAACCGCTCTATGCCGCTCGCCGCCCGGGTCCGGATGGGACCCGGCGAAATCGCATGCGCCCGGATGAATTTGGGCCCGAGCTCGGCCGCGATATAGCGCATGCTGCTCTCGAGCGCCGCTTTGACCGGTCCCATGAGATTGTAATGCGCGACGACCCGCTCAGATCCATAGAATGTCACGGCCAGAAGACAGCCGCCGCCCGGCATCAAAGGCTCGGCAAGATGGGCCATACGAATGAAAGAATAGCAGGAGACGTTCATTGCGATATCGAAGCCCGCGGCCGAGCAGTCGGTCACACGGCCATGCAGATCTTCGCGCGGCGCGAAGGCGATCGAATGCAGAAGAAAGTCGAGGCCGCCCCACTTCGCCTCGATCTCAGCGAACACGTCCTCAAGCTGCCCCGTGATGCGCACGTCGCAAGGCAGGACGAACTCGCAGCCGAGCGGGTCGGTAACGGTGCGCACGAACGGCTCGGCTTTGGCGTTGAGATAGGTTGCCGCGAGCCGCGCGCCGCTGCGGGCAAAAGCCTTGGCACAGCCGGCCGCGATACTATGTTCGTTGGCGATCCCGATGACGATGCCTCGCTTGCCGCGCAAATCAACGAGAGGCGCGGCCTGCGCCGTTTCCACAGCGTTCGACATTTCTGAGATTCCTCGAGCTTGCGCCTAAATCCGAGTTATGCGGCCGGCGTGGGCGCGCCGATCGTATCGAGCGTGTGCCGGGCGATCATCGCTTCCTCGTCGGTCGGGATCACGTGAATAGAGATAGGGCTCGCCGGCATGCTGATCAGCGCGGCGTTACGGTCGTTTGCGTCCTGGTCGATCGCGACGCCGAGCCAGCCGAGGCGCGCGCAGACGGCCGCGCGAATTGCCGGCGCGTGCTCGCCGATCCCGGCGGTGAACACGAGACCGTCGAGGCCGCCGAGCGAGCTTGTCAGCGCCGCCGATCTCGCGGGCGATCCGGTAGACGAAAAGTTCGATTGCTTCCGCCGCGCGCGGATCGCGGCTCGAAAGAAGCGTGCGCATGTCGCTGGCGATCCCGCCGGAGACGCCGAGCAGTCCCGACTTCAGATAGAGCAGCTTCTCGACCTCTTTCGCCGCCATCCCCTGTTCTTCTTCGAGATAGAGGATCACGCCCGGATCGATATTTCCGCAGCGGGTTCCCATCACGAGGCCGTCGAGCGCGGTAAAGCCCATGGTGGTGTCGATGCTGCGGCCGGCAAGCATGGCGCAAAGGCTGGCGCCGTTGCCGAGATGCGCGGCGATGACCCGTCCTTCCGCAAGGGCCGGCGCGACATCGCGCAGCCGACCGGCGATATATTCATAGGAAAGACCATGGAAGCCATAACGCCGCACGCCGGCCGCCTCATATTCGCGCGGCAGCGCGAAGCGCGTCGCGACGACCGGCATGGTGTGATGGAAGGCCGTGTCGAAACAGGCAACCTGGAGAAGGTTCGGCCGCGCGGCGGCGATAGCACGCATCGGCGCGATATTATGCGGCTCGTGCAGCGGCGCGAGCGGCGTCAGCCGATCGAGCGCCGCGAGCAGTTCGGGCGTCACTCTTTCGGGCCGGCAATGGTCGGGGCCGCCATGCACCACGCGATGACCGACGGCGACAAGATGATCGGCGCCGAGATGAGTCTCGGCCCAACCGATCACCGTTTCGAGCAGCGATTGGAAGTCTTGGCTGGCGTTCGGCCAGCGCCTTTCGGCGAGCACTGCGCCTTCCGCACCGCGCGCGAAAAAATGCGGCGCTGAGCCGATTCCCTCGATCTCGCCCTTGGCCGCGAGAGACAAGCGATCGAGGTCTTTCACTTCAAAGAGCGAAAACTTGATGCTCGAGGAACCTGAATTCAGGATCAGAACCGCATCCGCCACGCTTTAGACCCCAACAGCTTTCTGTGCCGCAGCGCGCCTGGCAATCAGCACCGCGACGGCGCAAGAGGCCATGCGCGTGCGTTCCCCGTCGGCGCGGCTCGTAAGAATGATCGGCACAAGCGCACCGAGCACGACGCCGGCCGCGTCCGCCCCGGCCAGAAACGTGAGCTGTTTGGCCAGCATATTGCCGGCTTCGATATCGGGAACGACAAGAATATCGGCCTGTCCCGCCACTCTCGAGATTATCCCCTTCTCCGCGGCAGCCGCCGGACTGACTGCATTGTCGAAGGCAAGCGGTCCGTCGACGAGGCCGCCTGTGATCTGGCCGCGATCCGCCATTTTACACAGCGCCGCGGCGTCGAGCGTCGAGTGCAGCTTAGGATTGACCGTCTCGATGGCCGAGAGCACCGCCACCTTCGGACATTCGATGCCCATCACATGCGCCAAGTCGATGGCGTTTTGAATGATGTCGCGCTTCTGTTCGAGGTCGGGGGCGATATTGACCGCCGCATCGGTCACGAGCAGCGGACGCGGATAGCTTGGAACATCCATCAGATAGACATGACTGAGCCGGCGCTTGGTGCGCAAGCCAGCCTCCGGGGCAAGCACTGCGTGAAGCAATTCGTCGGTATGCAGCGAGCCCTTCATCAGCAGCGCCGCTTCGCCGGTTTTCACGAGAGCCACGGCCGCGGCGGCCGCGGCGTCGCTATGCGGGGCATCGACCAGCCGAAAGGCGGAAATATCGACCTTGGCAGCCTCCGCGGCTTTGAGGATCTTCGCCTTAGGCCCTACCAGGATCGGCATTATGAGGCCGGCGTGCGCGGCTTCGACCGCCGCCCCGATTGCATTGGCATCGCAAGGATGGGCGACGGCGGTTGGCAAAGGCTGCTGCCCGGCCGCGGCCGCGACGAGGGCGCGGAATCGTTCGTGCCGGCTTAGCCGCACATCGGGTAGCTCGACCCGCGGGCGCCGTACCTTCTCGCGCGGAGCTCGCACACGTGCCGTTCCGCTGATGACGAGCTCGCCGCTTTGATTGGTGCATCGGCAATCGAGGATGAGATCGCCCTTCTCCGCATGCTTTTTCCGTCACCTTCAGGGTCGCGGTCATCGTATCGCCGATGCCAAGCGGACGCAGGAAGTGGAGATCCTGATCGAGATAGATCGTCCCGGGCCCGGGCAATTTGGTGCCAAGCACGCTGGAGATCAGGCCCGCGCCCAACATGCCGTGCGCGATCACTTTGTGGAATATGTCGGTCTTGGCGTAGGCCGGATCCATATGGGCTGGATTGACGTCGCCGGAAACGATGGCAAAGAGATCGATGTCCTCCTGCGTCACCGTGTGCGAGAGGCTGGCGCTTTCGCCGATCGCGATCTCGTCGAAAGTGCGATTTTCGATCATCCCGTCGGATGCGAGCGGCGCGGCGGAATCCATATCTTCCCTTGCTCAGGTTTCGCGCACATAAGTGCCCGGCGCATCGGCGACGGCGGGATAGGCCTTGGCTCCAAGCGGCGGCGGCGTGGTGGAATCGCCGGAATGCTCGCTCAGCCAGGCGACCCAGGCCGGCCACCAAGAGCCCTCATGTTCTTTGGCGGTAGCCACCCAGTCTTCCGGCGCGACATAGGGTGCTTGGCTCGCCCGATGGGCGAGGCGGTAATGCCGCCGCGGGTGGCCGGGTTCGCTGACGATGCCGGCGTTATGGCCGCCGGAGGTGAGCACGAAGGTTATATCGCCCTGGTTCAGCAGATGGATCTTGTAGACGGAGCGCCAGGGCGCGACGTGATCCCACTCGGTGCTCACAGCGAAAATTGGGGCATGGATCTCCTGGACCGCGATCGGACGGCCCTCGACACTATAGCGGCCTTCGGCCAGATCGTTGTGCAGGAACATCTGGTGCAAATATTCGGAGTGCATGCGGAACGGCATCCGCGTCGCGTCGGCGTTCCACGCCATCAGGTCGTTGGGCTGTTCACGCTCGCCCAAGAGATAGGTCTTGATCAGCCGCGACCAGATGAGGTCGTTGGACCGCAGCATTTGGAAGGCGCCTGCCATCTGGGTGCTGTCGAGATAGCCCTGCTGCCACATCACGTCGTCGATGAGCGCGAGCTGGCTCTCGTCGGTGAAAAGCTGCAGCTCGCCGGCTTCGGTGAAATCCGTCTGGGCTGCGAACATTGTCACGGTCGCAAGCCGGTCGTCACCGTCGCGCGCCATGGCGGCCGCGGCAATGGCGAGCAACGTGCCGCCGAGACAATAGCCGCAGCCATGTATCTTCCGGCTGCCGCAGATCGCCTTCACCGCATCGAGCGCCGCCATGACCCCGAGCCGCCGATAGTCGTCAAGCGTGGTATCGCGCAGCTCCGGGCCCGGATTGCGCCAGGAAATGCAGAACACAGTGAAGCCCTGCGAGACGAGATAGCGGATCAGCGAATTGTGCGGCGAGAGGTCGAGAATATAATATTTCATGATCCAGGCGGGAACGATCAGGATCGGCTCGGGGCGAACCGTGTCCGTCATCGGCAGATATTGGATCAGCTCCATCAGCTCATTGCGCATGACCACCTTGCCCGGCGTCACTGCGACATCCTTTCCAACGGCGAAGGCCTTGGCTCCATCGAGCGGAATCCCGTTCGCCAGGTGTTGCAGGTCTTCGATGAAATTCTGCCCACCCTTGACGAAGTTCCACCCGAACTGAGCCGCCGTCGCTCGCAACACTTCCGGGTTCGTCAGAGCGAAGTTCGAGGGCGCGAACATGTCGAGCATCTGCCGGGCGGCGAAAGACACGATGTCGCTGTGAGATTTCGTGACGCCGGGCAGACAGGCCGTGGCGGCGCGCCACCATTGCTCGCCGAGAAGGAACGACTGCGCAATCGCGTTGAATGGAGGATGCGTCCAGCTCTCGTCGTCGAAGCGGTGATCTCCGGGCAGCGGTTTCGTCCACTGGGCGGGCGCTGCGAGCCGCGCCCATTGGCGCGACGCGAGCTGCGCCAATTCGAGCCGCCGCCCGGGCGCGTTGGCGAGATGCGTGATCCAGTCGAGATAGGCGAGCGTCAATGATATCAGCGATAGCGAGCCGGTGAACCGGGCCTCGCGCGCATGCAGCAAACGGTCGAGCGAATCCGGCTTCGCGCCGGCCGAAGCTTCGGCCGCCGGCTCTCTTTGCGCGGTCGGGCGGACGCGGCTGGGTTCGGTAAAATCGCCCGGCAGCGCGGGCAAGCCATCGCATGGCATCGAGACTTCAGACCGAGGGTCGAGGCCGAAGCGTTCTTCGGCAAGACGCAATTCCGGCATTACGGGAACTCCAAGGGCAATCCAAGCTTAGCTTGGAGAGACTACACCATCGTGTCAGCCGGCGATTTGATTCCAATCAATTGCGTAACCGAGGCCCGCTCGGGCAACAGGTCGCTGCCGCTTTGATCGAGATCAAAGCCCGGCGCCTTCGATGCATGCTACTAGCAAAACACGAAAACTGGGAGGAGAAGATGCTCGACAAAGTTCAAACCAACTCGACCGACCCGCCGGCTGAAATGCAGTTTCCGTTCAATCTCGTCGGGGCTCAAGAGCGGAGTGTGGCGCTCTTCACGCAGCTCAACGAACTCATGGTTAAGACCGCACGGGCCGTCTGGGAGAGCCAGACGGAGCTGGTCCGACTTGAGACCGAGCAGGCGACCAAGACATTGGCTGCGCCCAAGATCGGCGAGGACCCAGGTGTGACCATGTCCGCTTATTGCGATCAGTTGCACGAACGGACGGATCGCATGATCGCGCAGATGCGGCACATCAACGACCTTTACAAGGATTTCGGGTGGCAACTCTTCGCCATCTACGCCGAGAGTCTGCGGCAAGCCGCGAAGCAATCGCAAGCTTCGCCGCGCGCCTAAGCCGCGGCGAAGCTTCTGCCATGCGTGGCCATGAGAGGCCGCGCAGCTATCTGCAGACATCACCAATCGAAAGGAGCAGGCCGTGGATACGATAGCCGAGGGCTTTGCAGCCAATCTCAAACGCATCAATGCCTTGTTGACCTGGTGGGGCATGCCGAACGTCACCGGAGTCGGCGCGACAATGGAGCAAATGAAACGCTTGCAGAAGTTGGCCGCCGATCTACAGGCCGTTTGCTGCGAAACCTCACAACTTCAAGTAAAGACCTTTGTTGCGGCGAACGAGGAGATGGTCCGCGCATTTTCTGCAATGCTTCGCATCCGCGCGCCGAAGGATCTGCTCGGGGCAGAGTCGAAAGTCATCGCTGATCTCTCTGAGGGGCTTTCGCTTCAGACCAAGACCTGGGCTGATATGAGCGAAAAGGTCCATGAGTTCGCCCGCCAAACGGCCGAGGAAATCAAGCGGCAAGACAAAGATGCCGCGGCAAAGGCCGCTTGAGGCCCAAGCGCCGCAGCGCGCGCGGCGAGGCGGGCGCATTGAAGATCTTGCAGCACCATAGCGGCGGTTTGTCCGAGATCAAACGGACCCTCAGTGTCGTCGCTTAAATAATTTCCGAACATGCCTGAACGAGGCGCAGACACATAGTGTCTTTGAGGGGATTTCCGATGTCTCTCGACCCGCTCCTATTATCGCGACTGCAATTCGTCTGGGTCGTCGCTTTTCATGTCCTGCTGCCGGCCTTCACCATTGGCATCGCTTCTTTCATTGCATTCATGGAAGGGCTGCACTTCTTTACCAAACGCGAGGTCTATTTTCGCATTTCGACCTTTTGGATCAGGATCTTCTCCGTCGCCTTCGGAATGGGCGTGGTGTCCGGCATTGTCATGCCGTTTCAACTCGGCACCAACTGGAGCCGTTTCTCACTGGCGACTTCCAACGTGCTCTCGCCGCTGCTCGGTTATGAGGGCCTGACCGCGTTTTTCCTCGAGGCGACTTTCCTCGGCGTGCTCCTTTTCGGTCGCCGCCTGGTTCCGCGCTGGATGCATTTCGTCGCCGCCCTCATGGTCGCATTCGGCACGTTGTTTTCCGCCTTCTGGATCCTGTCGGTGAACAGCTGGATGCAGACTCCGGCCGGCTACGCCCTGATCGACGGCCGCTTCTTTCCAAAAGACTGGTGGCAGATCATCTTCAATCCGTCCTTCCCCTATCGTCTCACCCATACCGTCTGCGCGTTCTACGTGACGACAGGGTTCGTGGTGTTGGGGGTCGCGGCCTATCTGATCCGGCACCGCCAATTCCTCGAAGAAGGACGGGTCATCCTGTCGACGACGCTATGGCTTCTGCTCGTGCTCGTCCCGCTGCAATTTTTCCTCGGCGACCTGCATGGGCTCAACACGCTCAAATATCAGCCGGCCAAGCTCGCCGCGATCGAAGGCTATTGGGGGGCCAAACCCGGCGGGAGCGTGCCTCTCATTCTGTTCGGCTGGCCGGATATGAAAGACGCAACGACGCTCGATGAACTCGAGATTCCGCACCTCGGCAGCGTGATCTTGACCCATTCATGGGATGGCAGCATCCATGGTTTGGATGACTTTCCCCCGGCGGACCGGCCCGACTCGGCAATAGTCTTCTGGACGTTCAGGCTGATGGTTGCCATCGGCTGTCTGATGCTGGCCCTGGTCGCGATCGGCAATCTGCTGCGATCCGGCGGGCGCGTCTATGAAAGCAGCGGCTTTTTGAAGGCCTGCGAGATCGCCGCGCCGCTCGGATTCATCGCGGTGCTTGCCGGCTGGGCGACGACCGAGGTCGGGCGTCAGCCGTGGACCGTCTATGGCTTGTTGCGCACCGCCAATTCGGTGTCGCCATCGCTGACCGGCGCCGACGTGCTTCTCTCGTTCCTCGGTTATCTCGCCGTCTATCTGATCATCTTCCCCGCCGGCCTTGTCATCATGGCGCGCATCCTGCGGCGCGGGCCGGATGCAACCGGCCCCGACGAGCCGATCGAAAGCGGCCGACCGGAGCAGCCCGTAAGCGCGCTTCCCGCCGCCGTGGGCAACGAAGGAGCCGGGTCATGAGCCTGTTCACCTTGGATCTGACGCCGATCTGGACGGCCATTCTCGGCGTCGGCATATTTCTCTATGTCCTGCTCGACGGGTTCGATCTCGGCGTCGGCATCCTTTACGGCTTCGTCGGCGACCGCGTGTCGCGCAACCTTGTCATAAGCACCATCGTGCCCGTCTGGGACGGCAACGAAACCTGGCTGATCCTTGGCGGCGTCGGACTGCTTGCCGCATTCCCCCTGGCTTTTGCGATCATCATACCCGCGGTTTATTTTCCCGTGGCCCTGATGCTCCTCGCGTTGATCTTTCGTGGCGTCGCCTTCGAGTTTCGCTTTCGCGATGCCGAGCATCGGACGTTTTGGGATCACGCCTTTTGCTATGGCTCCGCCGCCGCGACTTTCGCCCAAGGCGTCATCCTCGGCGCCTTCATCCAAGGCTTCCGGACCGACGGCCAAGCCTTCACCGGCGGATCGTTCGATTGCTTTACGCCATTCTCGCTTTTGACCGGCGTGGCGCTCGTCTTCGGCTATGCTTTGCTCGGCAGCGGCTGGCTCATCCTGAAGACGGAAGGGCAATTGCAGGCGCGCGCACGGCAACAGGGGCGCTGGTGCTTGATCGGCGTTCTCACCGCAATCGGCGTCGTCAGCATTTGGACGCCGCTGGCCGACCACGACATTGCCACGCGCTGGTTCAGCTGGCCCAACATCCTCTTTCTCGCGCCCGTCCCAGTGCTGACCGCGTTCGTCGCCTTGTGGGAATGGCGGGCGCTTGGCAGCAAGGCCGAAGCGGCGCCCTTCGTGGCCGCAGTCCTGCTTTTTCTTTTATCCTACCTCGGCATCGCCATCAGCCTTTGGCCGATGATCGTGCCGCACCACCTCACGCTTTGGCAGGCGGCCTCTTCCGAAAGCACGCAAAGCTTCCTGCTCATCGGGACCCTCGTGCTGCTGCCGGTGATCCTGCTCTATACGGCTTGGTCCTATTGGGTCTTCCGCGGCAAGGTCCGCGGCGATATCGGCTACCACTAATGTCGCGCTCGGCGATCTCAGTGCGAAATCAGCACGGGGACGCAGGTGTTCATAAGGACCGAGGAGGTTGTTCCGCCAAATAGGAATTCCAGCCAGGCGGGGTGACTATAGGCGCCCATAATGAGCAGATCGAAATGTCCCTGCTTCAGCCGGCCGATCAGCACGCTTGCGGCCGAGCCGCTCGCATGCCGATGCGCGTCGCCTTCGACGTCGATCTGGTGATGGCGCAAATGATCCACGAGCGGCTTCAATGGACCGACCGGGTCGCTGCCGTCGATTGTTGCGATCTCCGCGACTGCCTTGGCCTGCCGCAGCAGCGGCAAGGCATCATGTAGCGAGCGGACCGCTTCACGGCCGCCGTCCCAGGCGATCAAAGCGCGGCGAATTCGCGGCTTGCCGCCGGCCGCGGGAACGACGAGGACAGGCCTGCCGCAGTCGCCGGCCACATCCTCAGCCAAAGACAGCGGGTGATGCTCGGGCGAGCCTGCCGCCTCGTACTGACCAAGTACAACAAGATCGGCATAACGCGCGAGATCGCAGATCTGACTGGACATTCCGCCTTGGCGCACCTGCCAGAGCGCCTTTGCCGCCTGCTTCGACCCGGCAGATTTGAAGAGTTTCTCGGAGACCCGCGCGTCTTCGTAAGAACGCTGCTCGATGTCGGCCGCAACCCGCTCAATCTGGCTTGGCTTATAGATCGGAGGAACGTCCGCCGGCGCCGCAACATGCACGCCCGTCAGCCGGGCATGATGTCGGTCCGCGAGGTCGAAGGCATAGGCGATCCGCCGCTCTCCGGCCTGGGTGGCGTCGACGTGAACCAGAATGTCTTCGATCATGCCATCCCCGCGCCCGAGATCCTCCGGCAGTTTAGCCTCGAATCCCTTGCCTTTGGAGGGGGAGCTTCGGTCAATCGATCCAGCGAACAAGCGGAGATTTGCGCTGAACCGGAGCCGCTGGCTCGCGCGGATAGCCGACGATAATGGGCGCGATTGGCATATATTCCGCATCGAGCTCGATCGCGCGCTTGCCCTCGGCCGTCTCCAGCCAGCGCTGGGCGAAGCCGATCCAGCACGTCCCTAGCCCGAGCGCGCAGGCGGCGAGCATGAGATTTTCCGCCGCGAGCCCGACATCCTCGACCGCCCAATCGCCGGCCTTTGCCGAGATCAGGATGACCGTCGGTGCGTGATAAAAGATGTGGAAGTTCGGATTGTCCAAATGCTCGCGTATTTCATTCGGGGTCGAGCCGCGATCGAGCGTCTTCAGCATATAGGCTTTGGCCGCGGCCGATATCCGGTCGAGCAGCCCCGGACTGCGAATTATCGTGAAGTGCCATGGCTGTTCATTGACGGCGCTCGGCGCCTGAATCGCCGCGCCGACGAGCTCTTCCAGTATCTTCGCCGTCACTGGCACGGTCGTGTAGCCGCGCGTTGCGCGCCGCTTGTAAATGGCCTGTATCACATCCATCGAGATTTTCCCCTCGAAATCCCTGCTGGCGCGGCTAGGAATTAAGCACACGCAATGCGATTGGATCGGTCAGCCGGATCTGCCGCGCGGCAACCTGGATGAGAGCGTCGCGTTCGAGTTGCGACAATGTCCGTGATACGGTTTCGATGGTAAGTCCGAGATAATCGGCTATGTCCTGGCGCGTCATCGCCAAGCTGATAACTTTGCTGTCGGGCGAATAACCTGCCCACTCGAGCAGGAACGCAGCCACCTTTTCGATGGCACTTCTGCGCCCCAGCAACAGCGCGTGCTCCTGCGCCCGCGCCAAGCTGCGCATCGCGTAGCAGAACAACTGGTGTGACAGTTCCTCGTCATTCGCCGCGAGCTTTCCGATGCCGCGCCGGCGATATGCGACGACGCTGCAATCGGAGACGGCTTCGGCCGAGAGCGTATGTTCGGCGCCCGCTTCTAACCCGAACACGTCGCCGCAAATATAAAATGCGTCGATCTGGCGCCGCCCATCGCTCAGGAACTTGCAGGTGCGCACAACTCCCGACACGACTTTGAAAACGGCGTCGGCGGCATCGCCTTCGCCATAAATCTCCCGGTCTTGGGCGAAATGCAGCACCGGTCCAGCTATACTCAGGCCGCCGTTCCGGTCCGGCATGCCATCCATCGATGCTCTCGCCCAAGGGCCCTGCCCCAGCCTTGCCGGAGCTGTCGGAGCTGCGTGATCGGCCGAATAAGCGAGTTGTGTCGACATCGAGATCTCCTACCGCAAAGGAATGTTCTCGTTGTCTAAGGCTCGCCTTCTCGGCAGAAAATTGAGTTAGGTCCTACGGGATTCTACGATGGAGGGGACCGCGGCCGCCGCCTCGAATGCCGCTAGGAGTGCGCCTACTGCGAGCAGCTCAAAACGTCTCGAATATTCTCCATGAGGGCGCTGTCCAAAAGCGGCTTTTCGAGGACATGCCAGACCCCAGCGGCCGCGGCGCGTCGGCGAAGGGCGCCTGTCGCGTCGCCGGTGATGAGAATGACTGGAAGTCGTACCTTCCGGGCGGCCAAGCAATCGAGAACCTCGAAGCCGTCCATTACCGGCATCCTGCAATCGAGAATGAGGCAACGCGCCTCTGGCAGATCGGGGTGCTCCAACAACTCCTTGCCGTTCGCGCAGACGCGGACGGTTAAGCCCTCGAGCTCGAGCGCGAATTTGAGAGATTCGCGCACCGCCAAGTCGTCATCGACGACCAAAACCATGACCTGTCCTTGGATCATTGATCTGGCTCGCGACAGCCGGGCCGGCCGGTGCGGGCGTCTCCTAAAAAGCACATTCATACGAGCCTTCGCATGGCGCACCTTGATATAGCGCAAGAGGGCGCAGCAAAGGGACGCAGCGGGCGGATATCAGCCGGTCGGCAGAACCTTCGCGAGCAATGCCATGCGCACGAGACCGGAAAGGCTCGTTGCCCCCATCTTGGTCATAACATTGGCGCGGTGCACCTCGACCGTCCGCGGGCTCAGCTTCAGGTCATAGGCAATGGTCTTGTTCGGATAGCCGGCCAATAGGCCGTCGAGCACTTCTCGCTCACGAACCGAGAGCGATTGCAGTCTTTGCCTGGATTTGCGCGACCTCCTTCTCCCGTTGGCCGATCTCGTCATAACGCTCGAGCGCCACGCGGATCGCGCCGAGCAAGAGTTCGTCGTCGAACGGCTTTTCGATGAAGTCTATCGCGCCGGCCTTCATCGCCTCAACCGCCAGCGGCACGTCGGCGTGGCCGGTGATGATGATCATCGGCAGATGCACGCCAAGCTCTCGCAGACGGCGCTGCAATTCCAATCCGTCGATCCCGGGCATGCGGACGTCGCTGACGATACACCCCGGCTGCAGAGTTTTGACCGCCGCGAGAAATGCGACGCCTGACTCATAGACCCGCACCGCCAGCCCGGCTGTCGTCAACAAGAACGCCAACGATTGGCGTACCCCGTCATCGTCGTCGATGAGATGCACAACCGCGCTAGTTGCCATCGCCAAGATCCCTGATCGTCCGGAGAGTCAGCCGAAAGACCGTTCCACCGCCGGCATTCGGCTCGGCCCAGAGGCGGCCGCCATGCGACTCGACGATCGTGCGCGAAATCGACAGGCCGACTCCCATGCCCTGCCTTTTCGTCGTGATGAAAGGTTGAAAGAGCTGATCCGCGATCTCCGCGGCGATGCCCGGCCCGGTATCAGCCACATCGACCCGCACGGTCTCGTTGTCGACTTGGTGGGTGGAGACGGCCAATTCGCGCTTGCTCGTTTCCTGCATCGCCTCCACCGCATTGCGCATCAGATTGAGCAACACCTGCTGAACCTGAATCCTGTCGGCAAGCACGAACTCGGCGCGCGAATCGAATGCGAATGAGACCCGCACGCCGGTCTCCTTGGCGCCGACTAGGGCGAGCGCGCTTGCTTCCTCGATCAGCTTGGCCAGAGTTCTCGACCTGCCGCTCGCTTTCGCCGCGCGCCACGAACTCACGCAGGCGGCGGATGATCTGTCCGGCTCGTAAAGCCTGCTCGGCGGCGCGGTCCATGGCCTCGCGCGCCATCGGAATATTGTCGCGCTGCCCGTCCGCAAGGAGCCGACGGCTGCCCTTCAGATAATTGGCTACCGCCGTCAGCGGCTGATTGAGCTCGTGCGCCAGGGTCGAGGCCATCTCTCCTAGCGCGGTGAAGCGGGACATGTGGATGAGCTCTTTCTGCAATTCCTGCAGACGCTGCTCGGTCTGCTGGCGTTCCGTCAGGTCGCGCACGAAGCCGGTAAAGAAACGTCGGTCGCCGGAGCGCATTTCGCCGACCGAAAGCTCCATCGGGAAAGTCGAGCCGTCCTTGCGGCGCCCAACGACGATCCGGCGCAGCCCGATGATGCGCCGTTCGCCCGTCGCAAGATAGCGGCCAAGATAATCGTCATGCTGTTCGCGATAAGGCGGCGGCATGAGGATTTTGACGTTGTTTCCGATGGCTTCGCCTGCCGCATAGCCGAACAGGCGTTCGGCCGTGGCGCTGAAGGACTGCATGATGCCCTGCGTGTCGATCACGATCATCGCGTCCGGAACGGTGTCGAGTACGGACTGCAGATGTGCTTCGCGCTCAGCAAGCGCGGTTTGTGCACGTTTGGCGGCGGTGATATCGCGTGCGACCTTCGATGCCCCCACGAGACGCCCGACGCCATCGCGCAGCGGCGACGAAGTGAGCGACACATCGATGATCTCCCCATCCTTGCGTCGGCGCCGCGTTTCAAAATGTTCGATTCGTTCGCCCGCTTTGAGGCGCGTCAGAATTGCGGATTCCTCGTCCTCGTGGCCGGGCGGCAGAAGGATGGAGATGGGTTTGCCGAGGGCCTCCTGCGCGGAGTAACCGAAGATCATCTCGGCGCCGCGATTCCAGTCGGTGATAATCCCCTCGAGCGTCTTTCCCACGATGGCATCGTCGGAGGATTCGACTATTGCCGCCAAACGAGTGTTCGCCTCGTCCAGCGTTTGCCGAACGACGTCGATCAAGATGCCGCGGAGCGCAACCGGCTGTCCCCCATCCGCGATGGCCCTGCCGCGCAGGCGAAGCCAGCGCTCTCTGCCGTCCCCCGGCAACAGGCGGAAGGTGACGTCGTGCCGTTCGCCCGTCGCCTGACTCCGTCGAAGCGAACGATCGACGAAATCCCGATCGTCAGGATGGAGCCGCGCAAGAAATTCCGGGTAGGAGATAAATCTGTCTTGGACGCCGATGAATTCGCCAGCCCCTGCCGACAGGCTCACGGCATTCGCCGCAAGGTCCCATCGCCATGTCCCGATGCCGGCCGCTTCGACGGCAAGCAGACTGTCCTCGTCGAGAATAGCGGAAGAAACAGGGCCTAACTTTTCGATCATCACCGGTCCATCGGCGAAGAATTGGTCCGATGAGTATAGCGCAGGCGTCGGCCAACCGCACCTAAAGGCACGAGATGATCCCCGAGTCCTCGACCCATTCGGTGAATTCGCCGCGACATGCGGTTGATCGAGGTCAAGGCGTCGCGGAACCGGGTTCAATAGTCGAATGTGATCGCCGCCGATCCTCGACGCTTATGACACATTCGGTCGCGGCGGATACGCACGCGCTAAAGGTGATCATCGCCGCATAGCAAAGCGAGCGCCCGGGGCGGATTCCACGGCGTAAAGTTCGTGACCACAAATGCTGTCTCGCAAAGCCTGGAGGAAGGAATTTAGTCACCTATATACAGAGGAGTGATTGCTTATACAGAGGAGTGATCGCTAATGCTTACGTCCGCTGCGTTCTTTTTGCCCGTTGCCGTTTGGACCGCCCTCATCGTTGTTTTGCGCACGATGTCGCGCAACGACCATGCGCGTGCTCGCTCGAGAATTGCTGCGGGCCGAAGCAAGCGTTCCCGAGGCGCGGGGTAAAGACCATGGCGCAAGATTGCTTGACCGAGCATCATTTGCTGCTCTTTGGAACCATTATTCATTGGTTCGCGCGCTACGAGCGGCTCGTGCTGGAGATCAGCGCCAGGGTTGCCGGTTCGGATTATGCTGCGGTCATGCTCTTAACGCGCGGCCTCGATTTTGAAGGCAAGCGGCAGGCCGTTCTCGATCTGCTTCGTCATCGGGCGGTCCCGCTTGATCAATATGATCGTATCTGCGCGTATTTGGACGTTCCTCATTGCCTGACGCGGCTGCGAAACGACATAGCCCATTCGACCTGGATCTCGGCTCGCTATTCGAATTGGATTCAGCCGGATTGGCTCCTCCAGCCGCCCCAGCGGATCGAGGCATGGCACCAGGGTTCTGCCGCCGCTGGCGGTGAGTCTGTCGAGGACGCCAAGATCGGATACACGATCGATGATTTGGATGAAATCGCCAGGACGCTTTCCGCGAACCATGCGAGCTTCACGAACTACCTGCGCGAGGTTCGTCTGGTCCCCTCGCTCCCGGCGGAGTCGCATGCATGAACGGCCGTGAACGCAGAGGACGGATAATTGGCGGAAGGGGTGGGATTCGAACCCACGGCGGGCTTTGACCCGCGGCGGTTTTCAAGACCGCTGCCTTAAACCACTCGGCCACCCTTCCGCAATTCCACCTCAAGAGCCGCCGGCTCGTCCCGAGCCTCGATTCCTGAGTCGTTTCTTGGCTCGCCAACATCGCTGATCTGCCCGCGCCGATCCAGTCCGGCCGAAAGTGAAACTTTACCGTTGCGGACGAGTTTACGCGTCGAAACGCGACCCGAGGACGGGCATTTTGCCGGCGGTTTTGCGTCGTCGCTGCGCCGCGACGAAGAACGAAACACGGAGAGTAACTCTCACTAACAGAAAGTTGATCTGCGCCAAATTTCTGACTTTTGAAGATCCCGTGCGCGTCGCAGTTAACTCTTAAGTCTGCCACAATCGCGCGCTCAGATCTTACAAGCGGATCTACTGTCACAATAGCCATAAATTTGGCCGAAAGACTGTTACAAATCGGCGATGTGACCTTCGGATAAAAATCTTTTGTTTGTATTTTCCGAGTAATTCTATTGAAGCCGAGGTTGGAACGGACCTAGCTGCCTCAAGCTCGAAACTCCTGGAGGGGATCAGAATGTTGCGTAAGTTTCTCATGACGTCGGCGCTCATTTGCTTCGCTGGCGGCTCGGCGTTCGCAGCCGATCTGCCGAACAGAAAATCGGCGCCGATCTATGAGCCACCGCCGCCGCCGGCCTTCACCTGGTCCGGCCTCTACATCGGCGGCCAGGTCGGCTATCAGTGGGGCGCATCGACGCCCAACCTCTACGCGGGCGGCGCAAATGTCGGCACCCTGCCCGGCAGTAACAACAGCGGCGTCGTCGGTGGCGCGCATATCGGCTATAATTTGCAGGTCAGCCAATTCGTGTTCGGCCTCGAAGGCGACGTCGATGGGTCGAGCTACACGGGCGGTAACGGCGCGGGTTTGCTCGCCTATACGACGCATGAACCTATCGAGGCTTCGATCCGCGGCCGGCTCGGCTACGCTTGGGATAGGGTCCTGTTCTACGGAACCGGCGGGGCCGCGTTCGGCGATTTCAACAATATCTACACGGGCCCCGGCGGCGGCGTCGACAACCTGTGGGATACTCGCGTCGGTTGGACGGCCGGCGGCGGCATCGAATATGCCGTCACCAACAATTGGTCGCTGCGCGCCGAATATCGCTACACCGACTTCGGCCGCATCAGCGATCCGCTGACGGCTTCCATCGCCGGCGATACGGCCCGCACGCGTCTCACCGACAATCGGGTTCAAGTCGGATTCAGCTACAAGTTCGACATGTTCGCCCCGCCCGGCTCGGTCGCGGCAAAATATTGAAACTGGGCGACATCCAGAAAGACCCGGCCTCGCGGCCGGGTCTTTTCGTTTCTCCTTGAATTTGCCTCAGAAATTCCGACCGAGCCAGGTCCGTTGCGCAATTGGCACAGCGGCCGGAATAATGCTCGATTTTCCAGAAACCGATTGCCGTGCCTGCCCCCTCTTGCGATGCTGCCAGCAAGCATTTTGGAGAGGGGGATTCTCCCGTGCGTAAAGCTCTTCTCACGTCAGTGGCGCTTATCGCGCTGAGCGGCTCGGCGCTGGCCGCTGACCTTCCGAATACCAAAGGGCCGCCGGTCTTCGCGCCTCCGCCTCCGGTCTTCAGCTGGACCGGCTTCTATATCGGCGCCCAAGGCGGCTACGAATGGGGCAGAACCAGCGGCGCCCTCTACACCGATCCAGGCGCTTTTATTGAGGGGCTTCCAAGCTACGATGGGTCCGGCGTCGTCGGCGGCGGCCACCTTGGCTATGATTACCAGGTGAGCCAATTCGTCATCGGCCTCGAAGGCGACGTGGAAGGATCGAGCTATTCCGGCACGGGCGCCGATCCTGGAGGGGTCCTGCCGTTTTCCTCGTATTCGACGCGCATTCCCATTCAAGGTTCGATCCGTGGCCGGTTTGGTATCGCCTGGGACCGGGTGCTGTTCTACGCGGTCGGCGGCGTCGAGTTGGCGGCCATAGACAACGACTATGCGACGCCCGCCTTTCCGGGTGTCGTCCGTATCGGGCGCGCCGCCGCGTTTGACTCGTTCTCGAGCGGGCGTGTCGGCTGGACGATCGGCGGCGGCATTGAATATGCCTTGGATCCGAATTGGTCGATCCGCGCCGAATATCGCTATACCGATTTTGGCGGTTTCAACGAATATCTCGTCAACACCTATCCGGGCGATTTCGTCCACGTGCATATCCACGACAACGAGGCCGAGCTCGGGGTCAGCTATAAGTTCGATCTTTGGGCTCCGCCGGCTCCGGTCGTTGCAAAATACTAAGGGCTGACGCTCAAGCGCATGCAACAAGACCCGGCCTTAAATGGCCGGGTTTTTTGTTGCCGCGCCAACTTTCCAAAATGGCTTCTGAGCCACTCGGCGGCTTTGGTTGCGTGGCGGCGCACGGCGTGGCAATCCAGCCGCATGAGTGACCCGTCCCATATTTCCGCCGCGGAGCCGCGTAAAACCGCGCCCAGAATTTGCTTCGTTTCGCTTGGCTGCCCCAAGGCGCTCGTCGACAGCGAGCGCATCATCACCCGCTTGCGCGCCGAAGGCTATGAGCTCGCCAAGACCCATGCGGGAGCAGATGCCGTCATCGTCAATACCTGCGGCTTCCTCGATAGCGCCAAGGCCGAATTGCTTGCCGCGATCGGCGCCGCGCTCGACGCGAACGGGAAGGTCATCGTCACCGGCTGCATGGGCGCCGAAGCCGGCACGATCCGCGCGGCCTTTCCCAATGTCCTTTCGATCACCGGTCCGCAAGCCTACGAAAGCACCGTCGCTGCGGTGCATGAGGCGCTCGCGCCGCCGCACGATCCTTTCGTTGATCTCGTGCCGGCGCCAGGCATCAAGCTCACGCCGCGCCACTATGCCTATCTGAAGATCTCGGAGGGCTGCAACAACCGCTGTTCTTTCTGCATCATCCCACGTCTGCGCGGCGCGCTTGTTTCGCGCCCCGCCGGCGAGGTGCTGCGCGAGGCCGAAAAGCTCGCCGCCGCCGGGGTGAAAGAGATCCTCGTCATCTCGCAGGACACCGGCGCCTATGGACGCGATATCTCTTATGCCGAAAGCGCGTTTGCCGGCCGCCAGGTGCGCGCTAAGTTCATTGATCTCGTGCGCGAGCTGGGCTCGCTCGGCCTGTGGGTGAGGCTGCACTACGTCTATCCCTATCCGCACATCGACGAGGTTCTGCCCTTGATGGCGGACGGTAAGATCCTGCCCTATCTCGACGTTCCCTTTCAGCACGCGAGCCCAAAGGTGCTGCGCGCGATGCGCCGGCCGGGCGATCAGGAAAAGACCCTGGAGCGCATCAAGGCCTGGCGCAAAGCCTGTCCAGATCTCAGCCTGCGTTCGACCTTCATTGTTGGCTTCCCCGGTGAGACAGACGAGGATTTCGAATTGCTTCTCGCCTGGCTCGAAGAAGCCCGCCTCGAGCGCGTCGGCGCCTTCCGCTACGAGCCCGTCGCGGGCGCGCCCGCCAATGACCTGGGCCTGGCACAAGTCCCGCCCGACGTGAGCGAGCACCGCTACCGCCGCTTGATGCAACATCAGCAGAGGATCAGCGCCCAATTGCTCAGGATGAAGGTCGGCCGACACCTTCCCGTCATTATCGATCGCGGCGGACCTGAAGTCGAAGGGCGGACCAAAGGCGATGCTCCCGACATCGACGGCAAGGTGAAGATCACGACCCGCCGCCCGTTGCGCCTCGGCGATATCGTCAACGTCAAGATCGAGGGCTCCAATTCCTACGATCTTTACGGGACCGCGGCCTGAAGCGCAGAAGCGATCCCGGGTGGTGACTTCCCGACCGGGCGCGCGCTTTTGCACGCGCCCGGTTTCAAAGGTCCGTCCATTCCGACGCAGCTTTAGGATGCCCGGTCGAACTCGCCCTCCTTCTCGCGCAGCGCGACCGCTGTGAGCTTCTCTTCCATTCTTTTCTCCTGCTGTCGAAACCACAGCCAGAAGACGACGACGGCGCCGACCGCCACGGCCAGCCCGACAATTCCGATGAGTCCGCTGACGCGGCGCATCGCGTCGCCGAAGACATAGCCGCCAAGGCCCATGATCATCGCCCAGGCCGTGCTGCCTGCAGTGTTGTAGAAAAGGAAGGAACGCCAATCATATTTGCTGATGCCGGCCAGAAGTGCCGCCAACACGCGCAGCACCGCGACGAAACGGCCGAAGAAGACGATCTTGCCGCCGTGACGTTCGAACAGATAACGCCCGAGAGCGAAACGATTCGGGCTCAGCCCGAAATATGAGCCGTAACGCTCGACAAAGCCGGCGCCCAGAATGCGGCCAATCCAGAAACCGCAACCTCCGCCGACGATGGCTCCGGCCGCGGCGACGGCAATGACGATGGCGATGTTGAGATGACCCGTCGCGCCGGCATAGACCGCGGCGAGAACGAGTGCGCTCTCGCCTGGCAACGGCGATCCGGCACCCTCCAACATCACGATAAGGAAGACTGCGGCGTAGCCATGCCGCATGATCAAGGCATGGATATCGATCCCGAACAATTGGCCTCCTTGCGCAGACCGTCGAGCGGCCGCATCGTCTCCCCGCGCCCATTATAGCGAGATGTTCTTGTTTCGCCGCCCGCTTCTCATTCACCCGTCAAATATATCAACATCAAGGCTATGTAATATAATTCATATCTCGCGATTGATCTGGCAAACTGCGGGGCTTCGTTCTATATCGGATGATTAAAGGCTTGTTTCGGAATTCGATGCAGCATGCTGCAGGTTATTTCGGCCAACCGTCTTCTTGACGGCATCGTGGTTTATCTCGGGCCGTGCGACACCTGGGTCGAGGGCCTTGAAGCGGCGGCGGTTTTCGCCGGCGATGCCGAGTGCGAGGCGGGTCTCGAAAAGGCGCGTGCTGCGGTTGCCGCAAATTTGGTCGTTGATCCATTCGCGGTCGCCATAGTCGAGGAAACCAACGGACGCCGCGCCGCAAGCTTACGCGACGCAATTCGTGCCTTGGGCCCGACCATCCACTACGGGCCGGCCGACCGGAGGTGACATGTACCGCTACGACGAATTCGATGCCGCCTTCGTGGCCGAGCGGGTTGCCCAATTCAGGGATCAGGTCGCGCGCCGGCTTAGCGGCGAATTGACCGAGGAGCAGTTTCGCCCGCTGCGCCTGATGAACGGGCTTTATCTGCAATTGCATTCCTACATGCTGCGGATCGCCATTCCCTATGGCACGCTGTCGTCCCGGCAACTGCGCAAGCTCGCCTATATCGCGCGGCGCTACGACAGAGGTTACGGTCATTTCACGACTCGCCAGAACCTTCAGTTCCACTGGCCGGCGCTGGCTGACTGCCCCGACATCCTGAGCGAGCTTGCAACCGTCGAGATGCACGCGATCCAGACTTCCGGCAACGATCTTCGCAACATCACCGCCGATCAGTTCGCCGGCGCCGCAGCCGATGAAATCGAAGATCCCCGCCCCTATTGCGAGATCTTGCGGCAATGGCTGTCGCTGCATCCGGAGTTTTCATTCCTGCCGCGCAAGTTCAAGATCGCGGTCACCGGTGCGGCGCGCGATCGCGCCGCGATCCAGGTTCACGACATCGGCTTTCAGATCGTCCGCAACGCGCAAGGCGAGATCGGCTTTACCTGCTACGTCGGCGGCGGTCTCGGTCGCACGCCCATGATTGGTCACAAGATCCGTGACTTCTTGCCTAAAGCGGATCTGCTCGCCTATACGAGCGCGATTCTGCGCATCTACAATCTCGAAGGCCGCCGCGACAACAAGTTCAAGGCCCGGATCAAGATCCTCGTGCATGAAAAAGGGGCCGAGGCGATCCGCGCCGAGGTCGAGGAGGAGTTCGCCAGGAACCGCAACGTGGCGGTCGTCCTGCCGCAGGCCGAGATCGACCGCATGAGCGCTTATTTCGCGCTGCCGGACTTGCCGGAACCGCCGGGCCGCCACGGCAGCTTCGATGCCCGCCGGGCGAAGGACCCGGGCTTCGCGCGTTTCGTCGAGCAGAACGTGGTCGCGCATAAGGTCAAAGGCTATGGCATCGTGACCGTTTCGCTGAAACCCATCGGCGGCGTTCCGGGCGACGCGACCGCCGAGCAGATGGACGCCGTGGCCGATCTCGCCGAGCGCTACTCGCGGGACGAGGTCCGTGTCGCGCATGAACAGAACTTCGTTCTCCCGCATGTCGCGCTCGACGATCTGCCGGCCGTCTTCGACCGGCTCGTGGAGCAGCAGCTTGCAACCGCCAACGTCGGTCTCGTGACCGACATCATCGCCTGCCCCGGCCTCGACTATTGCGCACTTGCCACGGCGCGCGCGATTCCGGTCGCGCAGCGCATTTCCGAGCGCTTCGGCAATGGCCCGCGTGCCCGCGAGATCGGCGAGCTCAAGATCAACATTTCGGGCTGCATCAATGCCTGCGGGCATCATCATGTCGGCCATATTGGAATCCTCGGCCTTGAGAAAGCGGGCGTCGAGTCCTACCAGATCACGCTCGGCGGCTCGGCGGATGAAACCTGCGCGCTCGGCGACGTTACCGGCCCTGGATTTTCCAGCGAGAAGATCGTCGACGCGATCGAAACCCTCGTCGAGACCTATTTGAAAATTCGCACCAGCAAGGACGAAGATTTTCTCGCCGCCTATCGGCGCGTCGGCATGACTCCGTTCAAGGAAGCGCTTTATGAGCGCGCATGAGGGCCTCCTTTTCGGCGATCAGATCGCCGCCTCGCGGCTTACGGAGAAATTCTTCGCCCTCGATGCGCAAAAGCTGCTGCGCCTCGCTATCGAGGACCTGTTTCCCCGGCGGGTCGCGCTTGTCTCCAGCTTCGGCGCGGATTCGGCCGTGCTGCTGCATATGGTGTCGGAAATCGATCCGACGACGCCGGTCCTCTTTATCGATACGTTGCAGCTCTTTCCCGAAACACTGGCCTATCGCGACCAGCTGGTCGCCAAGCTGCATTTGACGAATGTCGACACGCTGAAGCCGGACGACAAGCTTCTCGCCGAAGAAGACCCTGACAAGTTCCTCTGGGCGCGGGCGCCAGACCGCTGCTGCGAAATTCGCAAGGTGCTGCCCTTGGCGAGAGCCTTGAAAGCCTATGATGCCTGGATCACCGGCCGCAAGCGCTTCCAGGCTATCACCCGCGCCGCGCTGCCGCTCTTCGAGGCGGACGGCGAGCGCATCAAGATTAATCCGCTGGCCGGGTGGACGCAGGCCAAGATCGACGATTATTTCGCGGCGCATGGCCTGCCGCGTCACGATCTTGTCGCCAAGAACTATCTTTCGATCGGCTGCGTGCCCTGCACATCGCCGGTCAGGCCCGGCGAGGATATACGCGCCGGGCGCTGGCGCGACCGCGGCAAGACCGAATGCGGCGTCCATGTCGCTACCGTCGACGCAGGCGCGGACATTTGAAATGGCTTTGTTCAAGGACGGCCAGTTCCCGCCGGATCCCTGGCGGCGCGTCGATGCCATCGAAGAACTTCCGGCCGAAGGCTATGTCATCCTGAGCTTGGAGAATTGGCGCCGCCTCGCACCGCCGAAGCAGCGCGCCAACATGGCTTTCGGCCTGCTGCTCGAACCCGGCCACCGCGTCGAGACAATCGCGAACGATCTGCCTTATCTGGGTTTGGTCGCGATCCAATTTCCGAAGTTCACCGACGGTCGCGGCTATTCGCTCGCGCAGGAAATCCGCGACCGCTACAACTTCGTGGGCGAGCTACGCGCGACCGGCGACGTTCTTTTCGATCAGCTTCAATTCATGGCGCGCTGCGGGTTCGACGCTTTCGAAATCAGCGATCCCGCGACGATCCGGCGGCTTGAAGAACAGCGCAGCCCCGACACCATGCGCCATTTCTATCAGCCCGGCTATGGACCCGAGCAGAAGGTCGGCACGAGCCCCTGGAGACGCCGGCCGAGATCGTAAACTGCCGAGGCTTTACGCGCTGCAGCCGCAGTGATGTGCGGGCCGCTTCGTGTCGCGCCATCGACCCGGCGAGGTCGGCTCTTCGAGCTGCTTCTCAAGGATGGCCTGCAAGCCGCGCAGGATCGGTTGGTCGGCTTTGTGCATTGCACGGTCGAGGGCGCGGCGCTTGAGAGAATGCGCATCCTTGCCGAACTCTTTGACCACCCTTGCGGTGAAGGCGCCGACTGAGACACCATGGAGATCCGCCGCGCTTTTGACGCGCGACGCGAAAGCAAACCCGAGCGAAGCCACGGCCGCTTGCGCGACCTTCTCGTTCGAACACGTGTGGACGATCTCGTCGATCAACACGAAGGCCTCCTTTAACTTCAGCAGAACCGATGTCCGAACGCGCCGCGGCGAGATCGAACCTCAGATCCTGCGACCCAATCCGCATATGCGTTTAGGGAGCGTGTCGGCCGTTGCCCTTTCAGGACTCTACGATCATATCCGACAGCACGCAATAAATGCCAGCCGAAGTCGGCTTTCTGATGACGGCGCCGCGATTCTTTTGTGTTGCTCTGCGCAATGCCGTCATGCAATCGCAACATGCGGAGCGACCTAACGCAATCGTGAGCCAAGCATAGCGTCGGCTGCGTGAACAGGCCGGGCAGCAAGGCAGCCCCGCTCTCGAGATCTTGGCTTTGAGTTTTTGCGCCGCGAAACACCGCGCCGCGGCAAGCCAAAGTGAATGACAAGCCGATCCAGCCTTATTCTGTTGTGAATATTGTTGATGGAACCTTTCTCCGTGGCTGATTGTTTTAGTGGGTTGTGCTCTTTTTGCCTCTTCGCGGCCGGCGCGACGGCGGAATTTCGCCGTCGATTTTTGGTTGGCCGATCGAGGACTTCAGCATGGGTGACAAAGAGCTTCGCCAGGCCTTGGTTGAGAAATGTCTCCAACTTGAACGATTAAGCATCAACCAGGGCATGGCCGGCAATCTTTCTGCGCGCAGCGGCCAATCGATGTTGATCACCCCGACCGGCGTCGCCTATGACAAGATGACCGGAGAGATGATCGCGCGCATGCCGATCGAAACGGATTATGGCGCCTGGTCCGGACCGCTTGCCCCCTCGAGCGAATGGCGCATGCATCTCGACATCATGCGCGCCCGCCCGGACGTCGGCGCCATCATCCATACGCACGCCATCTACGCGACCAGCCTCTCGCTTTTGCACAGGCCCATTCCGGCCGTGCATTACATGATCGCGGCCTTCGGAGGCCCGACGATACGCTGCACCAAATACGCGCCCTTCGGGACCAAGGAACTGTCGGATCTCGCCATAGAAGGCCTTGCCGATCGTCACGGCTTGCTCCTCGGCCAGCATGGCATGCTGGCGACCGGCGGCGATCTCGATGAGGCGATGTGGCGGGCGGTCGAGCTCGAGACGCTCGCCAAAATATATGTCCTGGCGCTCGCGATCGGGCATCCCTATGTCCTGCCGGACGCCGAGGTCATGCGGACCGTCGAACGATTCAAGTTCTACGGGTATCAGTCGAAAAAGGCGGCGGTGCCGGCGCTGCCGCAGGCCAAGATCGCAGCCAAAAGAATATCCGCCGGCAAGACCCCAAAAATGGCGCGGAAGCATAAGCGGAAGGCAAAGCCAAGCGGAAAATAGAGCCGGATTTCACGCGCGCCAAACTCACCAAGTCCCGGTGTTGGGCATGGAAGCCCAAGGCTCCTGCGGGGATTTTGCAGTGCCCTTCTGCAGAAGTTCGATCGAGATCTGGTCGGGCGAACGGATGAAGGCCATAAAGCCGTCGCGCGGCGGCCGGTTGATCGTCACGCCGGCCTTCATGAGTTTGTCGCAGGTGGCGTAAATATCATCGACCGCAAAGGCCAGATGGCCGAAATTGCGACCGCCGGTATAGACTTCGGTATCCCAATTATAGGTGAGTTCGATGAGTGGCCGTTTTGTCTGTCTGGCGCGGTCGGCGTCCCCCGGCGCCGCGAGGTAGACGAGCGTGTAGCGGCCCTTTTCGTTCTCGATCCGGCTGACTTCGACCAGGCCCAATTTTCCGCAATAGAAATCGAGCGCCTTGGCGAGATCCGTCACGCGAACCATCGTATGCAGATATTCCATGTTGCCTCCTTGCCAAGCCGCCGGCGTCCGCTCCGGCGGCAAATCGTGCCGGCCAAGGTTGGTGCTGCTTGCCGGCTGGAGCACGATCCGCAAAACTGCTAACAGGTTTTGCGGATCATGCGACAACAAGTGAATCGAGAGCAGTCATAAACATTATCCCCGCGGGCCCGGCAAGCCATTCCTCAGAGACAGATCACCGCCATGGACAAGGCCCAAAGCATCAAGGAACGGGCCGCGCTCAGCTCCGCCGCCGCCAGTGCGCTCCTAACCCTCGGCAAATTTGTCGCCGGCCTTTCGTCGGGTTCGCTGGCTTTGCTCTCCGAGGCGGGTCACAATCTCGCCGATACCGGCATCACGGTCATCACCTATTACGCGATCCGCGCCGCCGGCAAACCGGCCGACGAGGAGCATAACTACGGCCACGCCAAGATCGAGACGCTCGCCGCCTTGATCGAAACGGCCTTTCTCTTCGGCCTCGCGATCTTCATTCTCGTCGAAGCCGTGCGGCGGTTGCGGGAGAGAGTCGAGATCGACGCCAACGCGCTTGCCTTTGGCGTTCTCATCATATCGATCATCGTCGATGTCTGGCGCTCTACCCTGTTGTCGCGCATCGCGCGCAAGACGAAGAGCGACGCGCTTGCCGCCGACGTGCTGCACTTCGGATCCGACATCCTCGGCTCTTCCATCGCGCTTCTCGGCCTTATTGCCACCCGCTTCGGCTACCCGCAAGGCGATGCACTGGCGGCGCTCGGCGTCGCGGCGTTCATCACCGTCGCCGGCTATAGGCTCGGGCGGCGCACCGTCGACAGTTTGATCGACGCGGCGCCAAAGGGACTCGCGGCTAACCTGCGCGCGATCGCCGCGGGCGTGCCCGGCGTCATCGCGGTCGAAAGTTTGCGACTGCGCCCTGCCGGAGCCAATGTGTTCGGCGACATCGGGATTTCCGTGCCACGCACCCTTTCGCTCGAGAAAGTGGCGGCGATCAAGGACGCCGTCAGCGCGGCCATCGCGGCCGCCCATCCCGGCGTGACGCTGACCGTTGCGACCACGCCGGTTGCGCTCGATGACGAGACCATTGTCGAACGTGTCCTGCTGATTGCCGCCAAGCGCCACGCGGCGGTGCACAACGTCATCGTGCAGCGGGTGCGCGGCCGAACTTCGCTCAGCTTCGATGTCGAGATCGACGGGCGCATGCCGCTCGGCCAGGCTCATGCGATCGTTTCCGGGCTCGAATCCGACGCGCGCAAGGAACTCGGACCGGACATCGAGGTCGAGACCCATATCGAGCCGCTCGAACCGCGCGAGCTGCCGGGCCGGGACGCGCCCGAAGACATTCGCAGCGCGATTGCCGCGGCGCTCGCCAAATCCGCCGCCGGCGGGATCGTCCAGGTTCATAATGTCAGGGTGCGCGAAACGCCGGCCGGTCTCATCGTCAATTATCATTGCCGCGCCGATCCGAAACTCAGTGTCGACGATGCCCACCAGGCCGTCGATGGGCTTGAACGCCAGGTCAAGGTCGATTTTCCCGCCATTCTGCGGATCATCGGCCATGCCGAGCCATTGCGCTAGGCGATGTTCATCGAGCTTTTGCGCACCCGCCGTTTCGCGCCGCTGTTCTGGTGTCAGGCCCTGTCCGCCCTCAACGACAATTTCGTCCGCAACATGCTGGCGATGCTCATCCTGTTCCGGGTCGACAGCAAAGACGCAGGCATGCTGATCACGCTGGCGATCGGGATTTTCATCCTACCCTCGATGGTCCTCTCCGCGCTGGCCGGCGAAATTGCCGACGCACGCGACAAGGCGGCTGTCGCCCGCTCTCTGAAGTTCGCGGAGATCTTCGTCCAGATGGTCGCCGCGGCGGGGCTTTGGCTGGTCTCTCTGCCGCTGCTCTACACCGCCCTCTTTGGGCTCGGCGTGATCGCGACCCTTTTCGGCCCGGTCAAATACGGGCTCCTGCCCGACCATCTGAAGCGGCATGAACTTGTCGCCGGCAATGCGCTGGTCGAAACCGCGACCTTTCTTGCCATCCTCTTCGGTCTTATCGCCGGGGCCCTCGCCGCCAAGCAGAATATCGCGCCGCAGTTTGTGACTTTCCAGCTCATGGCCATTGCACTTGCCTGCTATGTCATGAGCTGCTTCATTCCGCCGACCGGCGTTGCCTCGGCCAACCTGCGCATCCGCGCCAATGTCCTCGCCTCGACCTTCATGCTGCTGCGCGAGTTGCGTGGCGCTCCCTTCTTGTGGCGCGGCGCTATGGCCCTTTCCTGGTTCTGGCTGACCGGGGCCGTCTCGATTTCGCTTGTCCCCGTCGCGGTGCGGCATGCCACGGCCGGCGGGATCGAGGTCGAAGCGGCGATCAGCGGATTGTTCGCGATCGGGATCGGGATGGGCTCGCTCGTCGCGGCGCGGATCGCCGGCGGCCGCATCGAGCTCAAGCCGGTCCCGCTCGCAGCCCTTGGAATGGGCATCTTTCTCCTCGCGCTCGGGTTCGGGACAAGCAGGTTTGCTGCGCTCGGCGCAAAAGCCGCCGACGTGACGCTGATCGATTTTCTGAAAAGCCCGCGCGGACTGTTCATCGGCTTTGATGTCGTAGGTCTCGCCGCCGCGGGCGGATTGTTCACGGTTCCGCTCTTTGCCGCAGTGCAAGCGATGTCGCCGCCTGAGCGGCGCGCGCGCACCATCGCGGCGGTAAATATTTTGAACGCCGTCTATATCGTCGCCGGAACGCTGGTCACCGCCCTTTTGCAAAGCCGTTTCTTTGGCTTGTCGGAACCCCTGCTGCTCGCCGCGCTCGGCGTCTGTAATTTTGCCGCCGCGGCCTATGTCCAAAGAAGCATCCTGCCATTGTCGCCCCATGCCGGCGGATAAATTCCGTGGGCTTTGCGCGGCGCCGCCGAGGCTCTATGGTTGGGCCGAACCCGGGCGGCCCCGCGTTCGTTGATCCTGGTCATCCATGCGAGGCCTTGATGCGCACTGAACTCGCCAAGCCAATTCGTCTCGCCGATTATCGGCCGCCCGATTACCTGATCGATACGGTCGAACTCGACGTCATGCTTGACGCGCATGCGACGCGCGTCATGGCCAGGCTGTTGATCCGCCCCAATCCGAAGGGGCGCAGCGGCGCCGATCTGACGCTCGACGGCGACGGCCTTGTTGCCAAGCGCATCGCGCTCGACGGCGTCGAGCTCGACGTTAAGGCAAATTTCGTCACCCCCGACGCCTTGACCATCGCGAGCCCTCCCCAGCGCGCTTTCAGCCTGGAGATCGAGACCGAGATCGATCCCTCGGCCAATACTTACCTCATGGGCCTTTATCGTTCCGGCACCGCCTATTGCACGCAATGCGAGGCGGAAGGCTTTCGGCGCATCACCTATTTCATCGATCGTCCCGACGTGCTCAGCGTCTACACGACGCGGATCGAAGCGGAAATCGCGGAAGCGCCGGTGCTGCTCTCGAACGGCAATCTGATCGAGGCGGGAAAGATCGCGAATAAGCGCCACTTCGCGCTCTGGCACGACCCATATCCAAAGCCCTGTTATCTCTTCGCGGTCGTCGGCGGCGATCTCGGCTCGATCCACGATTGCTTCGTCACCGCCTCCGGCCGCAAAGTCGCACTCGGCATCTATGTCGAGCACGGCAAGGAGGAAAGTGCGCTTTATGCGATGGATGCGCTGAAGCGCGCCATGCGTTGGGACGAATTGGTCTTCGGCCGCGAATATGACCTCGACGTGTTCAACATCGTCGCCGTCTCCGATTTCAACATGGGCGCGATGGAGAACAAGGGTCTCAACCTCTTTAACGACAAATACGTGCTCGCCTCGCCGCAGACCGCGACCGACACCGATTATGCCCAGATCGAAGCGGTGATCGCGCATGAATATTTCCATAATTGGACAGGCAACAGGATCACCTGCCGCGACTGGTTCCAACTTTGTCTCAAGGAAGGCCTAACCGTCTTCCGCGATCATGAATTCTCCGCCGATCAGCGCTCGCGGGCGGTGCGCCGCATTGCCGACGTACGGACCTTGCGGGCACAACAATTCCCCGAAGATGCGGGGCCGCTTGCGCATAATGTGCGGCCCGACTCCTATTTCGAGATCAACAATTTCTATACCGCAACCGTTTACGAGAAAGGCGCCGAGATCATCCGGATGCTGAAAGTCCTGATCGGCGCCGACGCGTTCCGCAAGGGCATGGATCGCTATTTCGAACGCCATGACGGCACCGCGGCGACGGTCGAAGATTTTATCGCCTGCTTCGCCGAGACGTCGAACCGCGATCTCAGTCAATTCTTTGTTTGGTACACTCAGGCAGGAACGCCGCTCGTCGAAGTCGAAGCGGCTTATGACGAGACCGCGCAAAGTCTCACGCTCGATTTCAAACAGAGCTGCAACAAGACGCCGGGACAGGACGAGAAAAAGCCGCTCCTCATCCCGATCGAACTCGGGCTTGTCGGCGAGCATGGCGAGAATTTCAATCTGGTCACGAAATCCGAGAACGGCGCAAGCGCGGCGGAGCTCGCCACCGGCGTGATCGAGTTCTCGACCCCGCAGCGGCGGCTGACCTTGCACGAGTTACCTGTTCGTCCGGTCGCTTCGCTGCTGCGCGGCTTCTCGGCGCCGGTGCGCCTCGCCCACGCGGCGAGCGAAGCAGACCTCATTGCTCTGACCGCCTATGACAGCGATTGCTTCAACCGCTGGCAGGCCTCGCAGACGTATGCGACGCGCCTGCTGTTGCGCTCGGTCGATCTCATTCGCGCGGCTCAGGCGCCCCAGTCCGACCCACAGTTCGTCGCGGCACTGCGCCGCGTCCTCGACGGCAGCGCGGCCGACCCGGCCTTTGCCGCGCAGGTGATCACCCTGCCCGGTGAAGCCGACATTGCGCGCGAGATCGGCGCCAATGTCGATCCGGACGCGATCTTTGCCGCGCGCAAGGCTTTGCGCGAAACAATCGGCGCCGGTCTGGCGAAAGAGCTTCTTGCAACCTACGAGAAGCTGACCGAGATCGGGCCCTATTCCCCCGACGCCGCGGCAGCGGGGCGGCGTTCGCTGCGCAACGCCGCGCTCGATCTTTATGCCGCCGCCAATCCGGCCGAAGGGCTGGCGCTCGCCTTGCGCCAATTCGAAAGCGCCCGCTTTATGACCAACAAGATCGCCGCGCTCGGCGTCATCGCCACCCAGCCTGGCGCGGCGCGAGAAGAGGCGCTCGATGCCTTCTATCGCCACTGCGCCAGCGAACCGCTGGTGATCGACAAATGGTTTGCCTTGCAAGCGATGATCGCCGAACCCGATACTTTGCCGCGGGTGAAGAGATTGATGGATCACCCGGCCTTTTCGCTCGCCAACCCCAATCGCGTCCGCGCCCTGATCGGCACCTTTGCCGCGGCCAATCAGACGCAATTCAATGCCGCGAACGGCAGCGGCTATGAGTTCATTGCGACAATCGTTCTGGTACTCGACGCGAAGAATCCGCAGGTTGCGGCGCGGCTTCTCGGCGCCTTCAAAAGCTGGCGAGCCTTGGAGGACGGTCGGCGCGCGCATGCCGAGGCGGCTTTGCGGCGCGTGGCGAGCAGCGACCATCTCTCTCCGGACGTTAAGGACATAGCCGATCGTTCGCTCGCCTAAGCCTTTGCCTGGCCACAACAAATCGGCCGCCGATCACATTTCATCGAGCGATTCATTAAGCCCTGGACAAATCGCGCGGCTCGGATTCAGATGGATCTGATTCGGAGAAGTGCGGCACATCGATCCGGATCTGTCTCGGGGGGCCTTTGGCATGATCCGTGCTGATGCAGCGGATTCGTTTGCGCGCACAGGCTTATGGCAAGGCCAGGCCTCTGAGCCCAACCGGCAAGCACTGAGACGGCCCAATCTTAATATCGAACCCTGGCTGCGTCCGGCCATCCCGGCGATGATTGGCGTCTTCATCGCGGCGCTGACGGCATTCGCGGGTCTGCTTGTGCTCGAAGCGCATGACCGCGCGATCAGTGATGCGAGGCTCGATCTTGATCTTATCGCCGCCGCGACGACCAACGATTTCGCGACCGCGGTCGAAAAGGCCGCCGCCGAGGATCCGATCAAGGCCCTCGTCCAATCCCTGCCCGATCGCGCTCTGTCGCGCGGCCAGCGCGTTCTGGTGAGCGACGACAAGGGCGCGATCGTTGCCTCCTATCCGCCCGAGCTCGGAATCGGCGGCGCGCTCATCGACCGTCTGGGCCCAAGCCAGCCGCTCACCGTCTTCGCTGAGAAGGCGGGGGTCATGCGCATCAGTCTCGCCGACGGAACCGACGCGCTGGCGACGGTCAGGGCGTTGAAGGCGCCCTTGGGGCAAATCGCCTTCATTCATCCCATGCACGCGATATTGGCCGAATGGCGCAGCCTCGCCTTGCGCACCGCGGTCGCGTTGATTGCGACCATCCTCGTCCTTTGCTCGCTGGGCTTTGCTTATCTCTGGCAGGCGGCGCGCGCCCGCAAAGCCGATCATGCCTGCCGGAAAATCGGCGAGCGCATCGACACGGCACTGAACCGCGGCCGCTGCGGGCTTTGGGATTGGGACCTTTCTCGCGGCCGCATTTATTGGTCGGATTCGATGTATGAGATCCTCGGCATGCGCCCGCAGGGACATTTTCTGTCCTTTGGCGAGATCAATGTTCTGGTCCATCCGCATGACGGCGATCTCGCGCAAATGGCCGAAATGGTCGCCGCGTCGAAGACCAACGCGATCGATCACATCTTCCGCATCCGCAATTCCGAAGGCGAATGGATCTGGCTGCGCGCCCGCGCCGAGCTGGTGCGCGAAAGCAACAGCCAACCCCCCCATCTCGTCGGCATTGCCGTCGATATTTCCGAGCAGATGATCCTCGCCGAACGAACCGCCACCGCCGACATGCGGCTGCGCGACGCGCTCGAGGCCGTGTCGGAAGCCTTTGTCCTGTGGGACAAGGACAACCGCCTCGTGATGTGCAATTCCAAGTTCCAGCGCTTTCACAATCTGCGCAACGAAGCTGTTGTCGCCGGGCTCACCTATCGCGAAGTCATGGCCAACGGCACGCCGCCGCTCATTCAATCGCAGGTCACTTTGGGCGAGCGCACGCTGGCCGGCGCCAAGACCTATGAGGCGCGTCTCGCAGACGGGCGCTGGCTGCAGATCAACGAGCGGCGCACCAAAGACGGCGGCTATGTTTCGGTCGGCACCGACATCACCGCGCTGAAACGGCACGAAGAGCAACTGATGGACTCCGAACGCCGTCTGATGGCGACGGTGGCCGATCTGCGCAAATCGCGCCAGACCCTGGAGCAGCAGGCGCAGCAGCTCGCCGAACTCGCGGAGAAATATCTCGAGCAGAAGGCGGAGGCGGAAAGCGCCAACCTGGCGAAATCCGAGTTCCTCGCCAATATGAGCCACGAGCTGCGCACGCCGCTCAATGCGATCATCGGCTTTTCCGAGATGATGATGGAGGAAACTTTCGGCGCCCTCGGCTCGCCCCGCTACGTCGATTACAGCCGCGACATTCGCGCCAGCGGCCAGTATCTCCTCGGCGTGATCTGCGATGTCCTCGACATGGCGCGGCTCGAAGCCGGCCGCGTGCGGCTGGAGAAGGCCGAGGTCGGCCTCGATTCCGTGATTGCCGCCGCCTTCGAAACCGTGGCGGCCGCGGCGCGCGAGAAGGAGATCACGGTCGCAACCCAAGCGGCGCCGGACGCCAAGCTGCATGCCGATCGCGCCGCGCTCGAACGCATCGTCTCGACGTTGCTTCGAAACGCCGTGAAATTCACACCCGAAAAGGGCCGCATCAACGTGCGGCTCCGTCATATTCACGGCGCGATGAACATCTACGTCGAGGACACCGGCATCGGCATCGCGCCGGAGGCGCTCCCCCGCCTCGGCCGTCCGTTTGAACAATGGAACGACATGCTCGACAACGGAATGAAAGGCTCCGGCCTCGGTCTGGCGATTGCGCGCTCGCTCGTCGATCTGCACGGCGGCACGATGCGCATTCGTTCCAGGCTCGGCGGCGGCACGATCGTGCTGGTCCATTTCCCGGTCGAGCAAGCGGCAGTGCAACAGCAGCTCCTGCGTGCCGCTATGCCGCGAAAGCCGCGCGGGCAGGCGCTGCAACGAGTTGCGCTCGCACGCTGAGGCGAGCACCCGACTGCTGGCGACGCCTCAGCCCACAATATCCTTGAAAATCGTCCTTACCTTCGCGCCCGTCTCCGCCAGTTCCGCCGTGAGCTGAGCGAGGCCAGGCAAATCGACTGCGGCCGCGAGCCGGCGCTTCACTGTTTCGCTCGCATCAGAAAGCGGCTGGCTCCGGGTGAGAATTGTATGCTCCACCTGGGTGACGTTGGAATAGAGCCGATGCGCCCCTATGAGGAAATCGGCCCGATCCTGCGGCAGATAGCCGAAGGCGGCTGCCTTGGCGATCACGGCCGCCGGCGCGACATCAATCATCTCCGGTCTCTCATGCGCGTAGCGCAGGCAGAGATATTGTCCGAGAAAATCGATGTCGATCAGGCCGCCCGCCGTGTATTTCAGATCGAAGGGATCGTCCTCGCCCTTCTCCTTCGCGATGAGCTTGCGCATTGCGGCGACATCGGATCGCAGCGAAGCAGGATGCGGCGCCGCAAGCACCGCGGCTCGCGACCGCTTCCACCTCGAGCCGCAGCGAAGCGCCGCCGGCGATCACGCGGGCGCGCGTCAAGGCCAGATGTTCCCAGGTTTCCGCCTCTTTGGCCTGATATTCGGCAAAGCTCTCGAACTGGATCGCGAGCGGGCCCTGGCGCCCGGATGGGCGCAGCCGCATGTCGACCTCGTAGAGCAGCCCACGCCGCGTCGCGACCGTCAGCGCCGAGATGAGCCGCTGCGAGAGGCGCGTGTAATAGCGGGTGGCATGCAGCGGCTGCGGCGCATCGGACTCAGGATGAGCCGCATCGAAATCATAGATCAGGATGAGGTCGAGATCCGAGGCCGCGGTCATTTCCCGCGAGCCGAGCTTGCCCAGCGCGAGGACCACGCAGCGCCCGTCGCGGACCTGGCCGAAGCGCGACTCAAAGTCCTTTAAGACATGGTCGAGGCAAGCGCGCACGATACTGGCCGCGAGCGCCGAATAGGCCTCGCCTGCCGCCATCGGCGCAATCAATCCGGTCAACAGGCGCAGGCCGATCAGAAAGGATTCCTCCTGCGTGAAATCGCGCAGCGAATCGAGCACATCTTCGAGCGCCGAATGCGACGCGAGCACGGACCTGAGGCGCGTGTCGAAATCGGCTTCGCCGAGCGGCGCGGCGAGAAGGTCGAGGTCGAACGCCGCGTCGAGAACATGCGGACGGCGGATGACGATCTCCGCCAGCCGCGGCGCGCTGCCCAATATGTCGGCGAATAGGCTGCGCAAGTGCGGATTAGATTTCAGGATCGAGAGGAGCTCGACGGCAGCCTTCATCCGGCCGAGCGCCTGATCGAAGGCGACAACCGCGGCATCCGGATCGGCAGACTGGGCAAAGGCTTCGAGCAGCGCCGGTACGAGCTCGGTCAGGACCTCGCGCGCCCGCTCGGAGCGCACCGCCGCGCGCCGTCCGAAATGCCAGCCGCGGATCGTCTCGGCGACAAGCTCGGGGCGTTTGAACCCGAGCCGCGCCAAGGTTTCGAGCGTCTCCGGATCGTCGGTGACGCCGGTGAAGACGAGACTGCCGGTCGCGGACGAAAGCCGCGGCGACGTCTCGAAGAGACGGCCGTAATGTTCGGCGACGCGACCGAGGTGGCGTCCGAGCTCGTCGGCAAAGGATTCGAGTTTATCGTAGCCGCAAAACCTCGCAAAGCGTTCCAGTTCTTGCGAGTTCGACAGGCAGGCGCTGCGTCTGCTCGTCAGCGATCATTTGCAGGCGATGCTCGGTCTCCCGCAAAAACAGATAGGCGGCTTCGAGATCCTCGCGCGCTTCGCGGCTTATCAATTCTTCGCTTTCCAATTCGGCGAGCATCGCGAGCGTGCCGGCTCCGCGCAGACGCGGCCGTTTGCCGCCGAAGATCAATTGCTGCGTCTGCACGAAAAATTCGATTTCGCGAATGCCGCCGCGGCCCAATTTGAGATCGTGGCCGACGATGGCGATCTCGGCATGGCCGCGCACGGCATGAATCTGGCGTTTCATCGCGTGAATGTCGGCAATCGCCGCATAATCAAAATAGCGGCGCCAGATGAAAGGCGTGAGCTGTGCGAGAAAAGCCTCGCCGAGCCCGCGGTCACCGGCAATCGGACGCGCCTTGATCAAAGCTGCGCGTTCCCAGTTCTGCCCGACGGATTCATAATAAAAGAAGGCGGCCGGCAAGGAGATCGCGATCGCGGTCGAGCCGGGATCCGGGCGCAATCGCAGATCGACGCGCAGGACATAGCCGTCGGCGGTGCGCTCCTGCAGAATTTTCACCAAGCGCCGCGTCATCCGCACGAAAAGCGTCGCCGGCTCGTCCATTTGCGCAACGGCCTGGCTCGAGGGATCGAACAGAACGATGAGATCCGTGTCGCTCGAATAGTTCAGTTCCCCGGCGCCATGCTTGCCGAGCGCGAGAAATACGACGCCGCAGCCCTGATCTGGCGACGATGCGTCCGGCAGGTCCAGTTTGCCGCTTGCTGCCGTTTCACGAAGGATGAAGTTCAAGGCGGTCGAGACGAAGACGTCGGCGCTTTCGGTCAGCGCCTGCATCACGGTCTCGGTCTTCCAGACGCCGCCGAGATCGGCGAGCGCCACGAGCAGCGCGACCTCCTGCTTGGCGCGCCGCAGGAGGCGCATGAGTTCGGCTTCAGAGTCGGTCTTCGCCTGCGCCGAGACGAGATCCCGAAGAAGTTCGTTCAGCCTCAATTCCGGCGGCGCCGCGAGCAGACGAACCAATCGGCCAGGATCGGACGTGATCAGCTGCCAGAGATAGGGCGAATGGTCGGCAACGCCCAGGAGCAGCGCCCTGGTGCGGGGCGCAGCCGCAGCAGCTGAAATCTCGCGAGCCCGCATCGGCCGTCAGATCCGCGAGACGCGCCTCGGCCGCGCCGCGGTCGGCGAGCCGCGGGGCCTTGGAAAACCTGTCGGAGAGACTTGCCCGCGCCATCCTCCTCGCCCCTCCGGCGCTTCAGGCCGCCGCACCGGTCTGCGGTTTTGCAGGCGGCGCGAGCTTGGTCACCTTGGCTGCGGCGGCCGGTAGAATGAGCACGGCTTTGAGACCTGGCGAATTGTCCTCGAACCGCAAGGTGCCATTGTGCAGACGCGCGACCGCAGCGGCGAGCGCGAGGCCCAGGCCCGAGCCTGGCCGCGAACGGGAATTTTCGAGCCGCACGAAGCGCTCTTGCACGCGTTCGCGGTCAGCTGGCGCGATGCCGGGACCGCGGTCGGCAACGCTGATCTCGACGAACTTGCCCTGCCGCTTGGCGGCGACAACCACGTCGGCTGGCGCCGATTTCTCCGCCTCGCCGAGGGGAGCGCCGTATTTCAAGGCGTTGTCAACGAGGTTTGCGAGCGCCTGGCCGATAAGCTCGCGGCTGCCATGCAGAATGAGCCCCGGTTCGATATCGAGCGAAAGATCGATGCCGCGATCCTCGGCCAGAGGCTCGTAGAGTTCGCCGACATCGCGCGCGACGTCGGCGGCATCGAAATCGACCATGCCCTCGGGGCCGGCGCCGGCCTCGGCCCGCGCGATCATCAGAAGCGCATCGAATACGCGGATCAGCGCGTCCGACTCGTCGATCACTTTTTCCAGCGCGAGCCGATAATCTTCAGGGTTCTTGGCGAATTGCAGCGCCTCTTCGGCGCGGCTGCGCAGCCGCGTCAGCGGCGTCTTCAGATCATGCGCGATATTGTCCGAGACCTCGTGCAACCCCGTCACCAGGACCGAGATTCGGTCCAGCATGGAATTTAGATTCTGCACAAGCCGGTCGAGCTCGTCGCCGGTGCCGGCGAGCGGCAGACGACCGGAGAGGTCGCCGGCGACGATGGTCTTGGCTTTGGCGGTGATCGTATCGACCCGGCGCAGAACGTGACGGGCCACGAACAGGCTGCCGATCGCGCCGATGATGACCAGCCAGATGAGAGAGGTGACGAGCGCGCCGGCGAAAACACGGCGCATCCGCATCCCCTCTTCGATGTCATGCCCGACAAGGAGGCGGAAGCCGCCGGGTAGAACGAAAACGCGGGCTAACGCGCGGTGGCGCTTGCTGATGTCGCCGACGCGCAGATAATCGGTTTCGACGAGTCCGGGTTGGGCGAGGACGCCGGACGGCAGGCTCGAAATATTGCCGACGATCGGTTCGCCGGCATGGGTCGTCACCAGATAGAGGCCGGCGCCGGGCTGCTCGGCACGCCGCTCGACCGCCCGAACCAGCCGGGTTATGCCGCCCTCGGAATATTGTTCGGCCAATCCGGTAATATCGGTGTCGATCGTCTGGGCGAACTGCGCATCAATCAATTTCTCGACGTGCCAGGCAGCGCGGACAAGCACCAAGCCGGCGCCGATCGCCGCGACGACGAGATAGGCGAGCGAGATCTTGAACGCCGTCGAGCGGAAGAGTTTACCGATTGCCGTCACGGATCATGTATCCTGCACCGCGAATCGTTTGCAACAGCTGCGGATCGAAGCCTTTGTCAATCTTCGCCCGAAGCCGCGAAATATGCACGTCGATCACATTGGTCTGCGGATCGAAGTGATAATCCCAGACATTCTCGAGCAGCATGGTGCGGGTGACGACCTGGCCGGCATGTCTCATCAAATATTCGAGCAGGCGAAATTCGCGTGGCTGGAGCATGATCTCCTTGCCGTTGCGGGTGAGCTTGTGCGATAGCCGGTCGAGTTCGAGACCCCCGACACGATAAACCGTTTCCTCGCCGGTACCGGAAGATTTGCGTCGGGCGAGAACCTCGACGCGCGCCAGCAATTCCGAAAAGGCATAAGGCTTGGTCAGATAGTCGTCGCCGCCGGCGCGCAGACCCTTCACCCGATCGTCGACCTGGCCGAGGGCGGATAGGATCAGCACCGGGGTTTCGATCTTCTGGATGCGCAGGCCGCCAATCAAGGACAGGCCGTCGAGCTTCGGCAGCATGCGATCGACGACCAGAACGTCATAGGCCCCGTCGCGCGCCTTCTCGTAGCCTTCGAGACCGTCGGGGGCGTGGTCGGCGACATGGCCCGCCTCGCGCAGGGCCTTGACGAGGTAAAGGGCAGCTTCGGTATCGTCTTCGATGATGAGAATGCGCATGGAAGACATATAAGCCGTCCCTCAAAAAAACGGCAGGCCGGAGCTTGAGCTTCCGACCTGCCGTCTCCTTGGACCGGCATCGCAGACGGGGGGCAAATGCGACGCCAGGGGGAGAGGAATGCTCCGGCGTCAGGACGCCGGGTTGACCACCAGCGCCACGAAATGGGTGTCGTCACCGCTCTTGACCCGCAGAAGCACGGCCTTGTGGCCCTCCTTCTTGGCATCGGCGATGACATCCGCCACATCGCTCGGCTTCGCCACGGGCTTGCCGCCCGCCTCGAGGATCACGTCGCCGACCTTCAGGCCCTTTTGCGCACCGGCGCCGTCTGGATCCACATCGGTGATGACGACGCCCTGCTTGCCTGCACCCGGAACCGAGTCGGCCGGCGAAAGGGCGAGGCCGAAATGATCGAACCCGGTGCTGTTCGACTCCGAATTGGTGTCGGCCTTGGCTTGTTGTTCGGTCGGCAGCGTGCCGAGCTTCACCGAGAACGTCTTCTGCGAACCGTTGTGCCAGACCAGCAAGGTCGCTTGCGCGTTCGGTCCGAGCCCGGCGATCTTGCGGGCCAGTTCGCGCGGCCCTTCGACAGACTCGCCATTGACGCCGAGGATGACGTCGCCGGTCTTGACGCCCGCCGCGGCAGCCGGCGAATTGGGCTGCGTCTCGGCGACGAGCGCACCCTTGTCCGCCTTCAATCCGAGACTGTCGGCGATGTCGGAGGTGACCGGCTGAATCTCAACCCCGATCCAACCGCGCGTCACAATTCCCTTGTCCTTCAACGAGGCAATGACGCCCTGCGCCTCGTCGGCCGGGATGTCGAAACCAATGCCGACGCTGCCGCCCGAAGGCGAATAGATCGCCGTGTTGACGCCGACGACCTCGCCCTGCGTGTTGAAGGTCGGGCCGCCGGAATTGCCGCGGTTGACCGGCGCATCGATCTGCAAATAGTCGTCGTAGGGCCCGGAGCCGATGTCGCGGCCGCGCGCCGAAACGATGCCGGCGGTGACCGTACCGCCAAGCCCGAAGGGATTGCCGACCGCGATGACCCAATCGCCGACGCGCGGAGTGCTCTTGGAGAATTCTACATAGGGGAAATTCGCGCCGTTCTTGATTTTCAAAAGCGCGAGATCGGTCTTCTTGTCGGTGCCGACGACCTTCGCTTCGTAGGTCGTACCGTTGTCCATGGTAACCGTGACGTCGGTCGCGCTGTCAACGACATGATCGTTGGTCACGACATAGCCATCCGGCGAGATGATGAAACCCGAGCCTTGCGCGAGCGTCATATGCGGCCGTCCCTGACGAAATTCGAAGGGTGTCCCTCCGTCCTGGCCACCGAATTTCTTGAAGAAGCGTTCCAGCGGATCGCCGGGCTGAAGCCCGGGCATGTCCGAAGAATCATCATCCGCGTTGGACACCTCGGCCATCTTCACCTTGATCGAAACGACGGCGCCGCGAACCTTGTCGACGACATCGGCAAAGGAAAAGCCGCTTGCAGGCAGGCTTTGAGCCGTCTCGGCCCGGGCCGGCGCCGTGAACGTCGCATGCGGCAAGCCACTGCCGGCGAGAGCCCCGACCAGCGCCACGGCCGCAACCGAGCTAAGAAGAGCGACGCGCGCCGATGGGCGTGCCTTGAGCTTAACCTTTGGCGAGGATTCTGGCGTCTGCACGCCATGGGAGGGAAGCGGTTGAGTCATTTTTTGCATCTCCAATTGAATTGGTCCTCGCAGGAGCACCCGCAGCAGGACAAGGCGGAAATCTCCAGAATGATGCGGGCGCACATCCTTCTTGGCTAACATGGCGCACGCCGGTTTACGCCGCCATTTCGGGAAGATGAAAGTTTCGTAAGGTCCAGCCGGCCGCCGCCTCCTTCGTCGCGCGGTAAAAAAGGAGGCATAGGCTGAATCGAATGCGGGGCAAACACATGTCGCCTGGCAAGGTTACCCTCTATAACGCACCGAATTCGCGCGCTGGCGCCACCACGCTCCTGCTCGAGGAATTGGCGCGCCTTAGGAGCTCAAAATCCTCACCTCGAAGAAGGCCGAGCAGCGGCAAGCCGGGCTCGCCCCACGATCGGCGATCCGCGATCGGCGATCCGCAACGCAGCCCCTATCTGCGCCGGCTCTTCCGCCCTCGCGCGAGTCAATGCGAAGAATGCGGTGATCGAGGTCTCGCAGGCATAGGCATTAAATGCGCTCAGCGCGCCCGGATTCCGTCGCAGAACATGCGGTTGAGCCGCGTCACCAGAACATCGACCGTCAGTTCCAGACCGGTGAGCCCGTCGATCACCAACAGCGTAAGCCCGTGGAAGGCTGACCAGTGCGACAGCGCCGCGATCGCGAGCTCGTTCTTGCTCTTCGGCGAAACTGCAAAATCACCTGACTCGGCGCCACGCAGGATGATCTCTTCCAAGACCGCTTTGGCGCTGAGGCCCGCGGCGCGCGCCTCGGCGGGCCGGCCGCTGTCCATCTTTGTCAGGCGCTCGCCAAGTTTGGCTGCGCCGAGTGCGCTACCGCCTGCGAGCGCGCGGCCGAACATCAGCCGATAGAGCGCTGGATTTTCGACTCCGGCGTTTACGTAAGCTTTGGCGCAGGCCAAAAGCGCCGCAGGCGGACTGGTAACTCCCGCGACCGACGCGCGCATGCGCTCCCGCAGCGCCTCAAAACCCGCCGCGGCCACCGCGCCGAGCAGATCGCGCTTCTCCGGAAAATGGTTGTAGGGCGCGTTGTGGCTGACGCCGGCGCGCCGCGCCACCTCGCGCAGCGAGAAGCCCCAATCCTGCTCCTCCGTCACCAGCGCCAGCGCCGCTTCGATGAGCGCGCGGCGGAGATCGCCGTGGTGATAGGGGCGCGGCTCGCCGGTTTCGACATGCGACATGATGGCTCCCGAAAAAATGTTGACACTGCCTATATAGGCTTATATGGGCAGTGTCAACTTAGCGCGGAAGGGCCCGCGCTGTCGAGAGCCGCAGGAGGTGGTCATGCCGAATTTACAGCTCGATGTACCTGCTCAATATCCGCTCGCGGTGAAGCGCGATCTCGCACGGCGATTCGGCGATCTTTATGCCGAGATCATGCAGACGACGCCCGATCTCGTCGATGTCACCTTTCGCGAACTGGGCGAGGGCGGCCTCTGGCGCTGCGGCAAAGGCGATCCCGTTCCCGCCGCCAGCTTGATTTGCGACATAAGGCGTGGCCGACCGCCCGCGCAACGCGAGCGTCTGGCCAAAGTGCTGATCGACGCCTGCGTCGATGCACTTGGACTCGACCCTTTGCTGATCAGCGTCGAATTCACGCAGCATTCCGGCGACGAAATCTACCGCAACATTCTGATCGATGGCGTGGTCCGAGGAGGCCTTTCAAAGGATTGGTCGGATTCCGAGACCGCGACGCCCCTCGTCGAGGCGATCAGGGCCGAGCAGCGCGCGAAACCGGTAACAGCGAAGACGATCGGCGCGAAATAATTCGCGTCAAGTCAACCCATAGCCAAGTGCTGGAGGATATTACCATGTCGATTGCCGATCATTTCGATCATGCGCCGGATGCAGGATTTGTCCGGTCCTATGATTCGCACGCCGCCCGGCGTCAATTTCAGATTTCGTTGGTTCTCATCCTGATCTTGGCGCTCGCGGCCTTTGCGCTCGGGCTTCTCGTGCGGTTCGACGAGCCGGCTCAACAGATCGCCCCGGCCCCAAGCAAGCACCAGACGCATTTCGCGGTGGCGTGATGGACGAAAGCGGGTGCGCAAGCGCCGCCCGCAAATCGGCTAGAGCGCACCGAATCCCACGCTATACCGCATTCGCCTCGAGGATAAAATCATGTTCGACACGATCATTCGACAATTCCGCATGGGCCTATGCGCGCTCGCCGCCGTCACGCTGCCGGTTTCTTCCGCCTGCGCGGATGCCGCCCCCGCGGCCATCTCTTCGCGCGCCTCGCCGCAACAGGTCGCGGCCATGCGGACCTTGGTTCACGCGCTCGCCTTGCAAGCCGCGATGTACGCCGTTCCGATCGTCGCGATGTATAATTTGCGCAACACGATCTCTTTCGCACCCGACGCGAAGGCGCCCCCGAACGAGCTCTGGCGGATCGAGAATATCGCGACCCCCAAGATCGCCGAAGAAGCCGGCTACGTCACGCCCAATGTCAACGTGGTCTATGGTTTCGGCTTCATCGATCTCGGGGAGCAACCTTTCATTCTCAGCGCGCCTGACTCGCGCGGCCGATATTACATGATCCAAATCGTCGACATGTGGAGCAATGCGTTTGCCTATGTGGGCGGCCTCGCCACCGGCTATAAAGGCGGCAGCTACGCATTGGTCGGCCCCGGATGGCACGGCGTGCTTCCCGCCGGCGTCAAGCGCATCGATTGCCCGACCCGCTGGGTCGAGATTCAGCCGCGCGTGCATCTGACGGGCGAGGCGGATCTCGCTGCCGCGCAGGAGGTGCTGCACGCCATTAGCGTGAAAGGACTGGCGCAATACGAAGGCCGCGCGGCACCGTCGCCGGTCGCCTATCGCTACGCGGTTCCGAGGGTGAACCCAAAGGTCGCCAGCAGCCAGATGCAATTTACCGATCCGCTGCAGTTTTGGGAGATCTTCTCGGCCGCGATGAATGAAAATCCACCGCCGCAGAGCGAGATCGCCTCGGTTCTTCCCGTCTACAGATATCTCGGAATCGAGCTCGGAAAACAATGGAAGCGCGAAAACGTCGATCCGCTGATACGCGAGCAGATGAAGATCGCGGCCCAAGAGATCGGGCCATTGATGAACCAATCCCTGGCCATCGGCGGAGGGTTGGCCGAGGGCTGGATCATCCCGCCGCCGAATCTCGGCATGCCGGGCGCCGATTATCTGGCGCGCGCGATCGTCGCGGTGTTCGGCCTGACTTCGAACACGCCGGCGGAGGCGATCTATTATTCCGGAATGCTCGACGGCAATTCCCAACCGCTGACCGGCGCCAAACGCTATAGGATGACACTGAAGGAGCCGATGCTCTATGCAAAGCGCATTCCGCCCGGTTTCTGGTCGATGACGATGTATGACAGCGTCACGTTCTACACCGCACCCAATCCGATCAACCGCTATGCGCTTGGAAGCGACGACAATCTTGCGCATAACGCGGACGGTTCGATCACGCTCTATGTGCAGCACGACGATCCCGGCCCGGACAAGAGGTCGAACTGGTTGCCGGCGCCATCGGGGCCGTTCTATCTCATCCTGCGCAATTACGCGCCCGCCCCCGAGGTCGTCCAAGCGCTGCAAAATCCCGCCGCCTTCCAAGGACCCCCGCCTTTGATAGCGGTCCACTAGCAACCAAGGCCCTTTCACGCATCGGCGTCCCAAGGTAGGGTTCGTCGCAGCGGCCGCTGAAGCCGCAAACGAAAGGAAATCCGGCGGTGCTCGACCTTTGGCTCGCGATCGCCCATCATCTCCTGGTCTTCGCTCTGTTCGGGATCCTCTTCGCCGAGCTCATATCCGTGCGCCCCGGCATGGATCGAGGGGCCGTGGCGCGCGTCGGCGCAATCGACCTCTGGTACGGAATACTCGCCGCGCTCATCATCATCGTCGGATTTTCACGGGCAATCTTCGCCGCCAAAGGCTGGACCTATTATTCTCACAATGCCTTCTTCTGGGCGAAGCTCGGAACATTCGCGGTGATTGGCGTGCTCTCGGTGCCGCCAACCATTGATTACATACGCTGGCGTCGGGCGAATATCGCGCCAAGCGACGCGCAGGTCCACGTTGCGCGGCGATTTCTCTGGATCGAGGTCCTGCTCTTTGCCCTGCTCCCCGCCTTCGCCGCCGCCATGGCGCGCGGCTACGGCGAGATGGGGTAAAGAGAAGCCGCTGAACTCGCGGCCCGACGCCCAGAGCACTGATCAAGAGCCCAGAAACGGGAAAGCCAAATGGACCCGCCGACGCAAACGAGGCCGACAGCCGACCTCCGCGATTATCTCGCCGCGGAGCGGACTTTTCTCGCATGGATTCGCACGGGCATAGCCCTGATGGGATTCGGCTTTGTCGTCGCCCGCTTCGGGCTTTTCCTGCAACAACTGCGACTTCTAGAGCAGGCTACGCCGACGTCCTCCTCCGACCTGTCGCTGTGGTTCGGAACGGCGCTCATCGCGATCGGAGTGATCGTCAATCTCTTGGCTGCGAGGCACCAGGCCCGGATAGTTCGCGAGCTGGACAGCGGCGAGACCGCGCGTTGCACTCCCTTGGCCCAACACGTCGCGATAGCTTTGTTGCTGGCTTTCATAGGACTTGCGATGGCGATCTATCTGGTTTCCGTCCGAGGTTCCTCGAGCGTTCACTCGAAAAACAGCACGGAGAGCTACATGGCACCGGCGACCGACAACGGAATTATCAGCAAACCCAGCAATCACTCCGTCGAACAGACCTTGGACAGGCTGGAGAACATTTTGCAATCGAAAGGGGTTACTCTGTTTGCCCTGATCGACCATAGCGGAGAAGCGGCAAAGGTCGGAATGACGATGCCGCCGACCAAACTCCTGATCTTCGGCAGCCCCAAAGCCGGCACGCCTCTGATGTTGGCTGCCCCGAGCATTGCCATCGACCTTCCGCTGAAGATTCTCGTTTGGGAAGACGGCCAGGGAAAAGTCTGGCTTTCGTACAACAGCCCCGAGTATCTGAAGGAGCGGCACGACCTGCCGGCGCAGCTGCTGCCCAATATCGCTGTCGTCGAAACCTTGGCGACGAAGGCCGCGGAATAGTCAGCTCATCGGGAGTGCGCCGCCCTCACTCCCCCCAGACCGCCTGTCCCGCGACCACGGTGAGCTTCACCCTGCCCTGCATTTTTGCATCGTCGAAGGGAGTGTTCTTGCTGCGCGAATGCAATTTCATCGGATCGAGCACGTAGGGCTCGTCGGGATCGAAGCGGATGAGATCGGCCGGCGCGCCGATTGCCAACCGGCCTTGCGGCAGGCCCAGAATCTCGGCCGGACGCGACGACATGGCGGAAAGCAGGCGGGCGAGGGAGACTTCGCCGGCATGGACCAGGCGCAGGCCGGCCGAAAGCATGGTCTCGAGCCCAATCGCGCCATATTCGGCCTCGGCGAAAGGCAGGCGCTTCGTCTCGACGTCCTGCGGATTGTGATCCGAAACGATCACGTCGATCACGCCTTCGGCCAAAGCCTCGACGAGCGCGCGGCGCTCGTCTTCGTGGCGCAGCGGCGGCGTGAGCTTGAGGAAGGTCCGGTAATCGCCAACGTCGTTCTCGTTCAAGGTGAGATGATTGATCGAAGTCGCGCAGGTGATCGGCAGGCCCGCCGCTTTGGCGGCGCGGATGGCGTCAAGCGACAGGCGCGTCGAGACGAGCGCGGCGTGATAGCGCGCGCCCGTCAGCGCGACGAGCCTGATGTCGCGGTCGAGCATGATCGTCTCCGCCTCGCGCGGAATGCCGGTCAGCCCCAGACGTGTCGCAAACTCGCCTTCGTTCATCACCCCTTCGCCGGCGAGGTCCGGATCTTCGGTATGATGGATGACGAGCGCGCCAAAGTCGCGGGCGTAGGCCATGACGCGGCGCATGACCTGCGCATTGCGCAGGGATCTGGTCGCGTCGCTGAAGGCGATGGCGCCGGCTTCCTGCAACAGGCCGATCTCGGCGATCTCGACGCCGCTGAGCCCCTTGGTCAAAGCCGCCACAGGCAGAACACGGACCTGGCCCGTATCGCGCGCGCGGCGCAAGAGGAAGTCGACGACGGCCGGCTCATCGACCGGCGGATTGGTGTCGGGCCGCGCCAGGATCGTCGTGACCCCGCCGGCCGCTGCCGCCGCCGTCGCGGTCGCGATCGTCTCGCGATGCTCGGCTCCCGGCTCGCCGACGAAGGCGCACATGTCGATCAGTCCCGGCGCCACGATATCGCCGGCGCAATCGACCACTTGCGCATGCGGAGGCAGGGCCGCCTCGACGACCGATGCACCGAGATCGCGAATGACGCCATCGATGACGAGAACGCCGCCCCGCATCTCCTTGCCCGTCTGCGGATCGAGGAGCCGGGCGTTGACGAGCGCCAGCGGCTGATGTGCGATCGACGGCGAGGATAAGGTTTTCATCGCGGTTCAATCATTCGGCAGATGCTCGGCAAGCGCGGCGAGCACGGCCATGCGCACCGCCACGCCCATTTCGACCTGTTCGCGGATGAGGCTCTGCGGCCCATCGGCGACGCCCGAATCGATCTCGACTCCGCGGTTCATCGGGCCGGGATGCATGACCAGCACATCCTTCTTCGCAAAGCGAAGCTTTTCGGCATCGAGACCGAAGAAGCGGAAATATTCGCGCGCCGAAGGCACGAAGCCGCCGTTCATGCGCTCCCGCTGCAGCCGCAGCATCATCACGATGTCGGCGTCGGCGAGCCCGCTCTTCATGTCGCGGCAGACCTCGACGCCGAGCCGTTCGATCCCGGTTGGCAGCAAAGTCGACGGGCCGACCACGCGCACATGGGCGCCAAGCGTCGAGAGCAGGAGAATGTTCGAGCGCGCCACGCGCGAATGCAAGATGTCGCCGCAGATCGCGACCGTGAGGCCCTGGATGCGGGTCTTGTTGCGGCGGATGGTCAAGGCGTCGAGCAACGCCTGGGTTGGATGTTCGTGCGCGCCGTCGCCGGCATTGACCACCGCGCAATCGACCTTTTTGGCCAGCAGATGCACGGCCCCCGCCTGCGCGTGGCGCACGACGATGATGTCGGGCCGCATCGCGTTGAGCGTCACGGCCGTGTCGATGAGCGTCTCGCCCTTTTTGACGCTCGACGTATTCACCGACATGTTCATCACGTCGGCGCCAAGCCTCTTGCCGGCCAACTCAAACGAGGATTGCGTGCGGGTCGAGGCTTCGAAAAAGAGATTGATGAGGGTGCGGCCGCGCAAAGTCGCGCGCTTCTTCTCGATCTGCCGGGATACTTCGACCGCGTCCTCGGCCATATCGAGTAAGGTTAATATGTCCTCCCTCGAAAGCCCCTCAATCCCGAGCAAATGCCGGTGCCGGAACTTTTGGATGGGCCGTAGATCGGACATTAAAGCCGTTCTATAGGATCGAATTTGCCTATTCCGCAAGTGCGGCGCGGGTGATTCGCCGGGATTGTTCGCTTGGCTGTCACGCCGCCCAGCGGCACGCGCCGGCCGCCCCGCGTCTTATTCCCATAGCCGCTACATGCTTGTTTTTACGTCTTTGAGCCGCTTTGCGCGACTGTCTCGGCCGGGCCGGCGGCCGGCCATACCCTTGCAAGGCCAGGCAACTTGGCCCATATGGCGCAATTGAAAAGGCTCTGCCTCCCCCATCCTCGCCGAAGAGCCGCCCCGGTTTGCTGCATGCAGCCGGCAAGCCACGTGGTCTTGTCTTTGCCATTCTTGAGCCTCTGTGGTTGCGGCGTTCGCTTGCGGAACCCTGGTTGGACCAGGCGATTGCGCGAAAGGATGACCCGGAAGGCAACGTTGCTCGGGAGTGCCGGGCGCCAGATTCCTTAGGACCTGATTGATGAATCTCGTCATCGTCGAATTGCCCGCCAAGGCCAAGACGATCAACAAATATCTCGGCCGCGATTACGAAGTCTTGGCCTCCTTCGGCCATGTCCGCGATTTGCCGGCCAAAGACGGTTCGGTCGATCCGAACGCCGATTTCGCCATGCTCTGGGAAGTCGACGCGAAGTCGGCCAAGCGGCTCGCCGACATCGCCAATGCCGCCAAAGACGCCGACAAAGTAATTCTCGCGACCGACCCGGATCGCGAAGGCGAGGCGATTTCCTGGCATATCCTCGAAATTCTGAAAGGAAAGCGCGTCCTCAAAGGCAAGCCGATCGAGCGGGTCGTCTTCAATGCGATCACCAAGACGGCGGTGCTCGATGCGATGAAACATCCGCGCCAGATCGACGAAGCGCTTGTCGATTCCTATCTCGCCCGCCGGGCGCTCGATTATCTCGTCGGCTTCAATCTCTCGCCGGTTCTGTGGCGCAAATTGCCGGGCGCGCGCTCGGCCGGACGCGTGCAATCGGTTGCCTTGCGGCTCGTCTGCGACCGCGAACTCGAGATCGAGAGTTTCGTTCCGCATGAATATTGGTCGCTTCTCGCTCATCTGAAGACCAAGGCAGGCGCGCCATTCATCGCCCGGCTCGTCGGCGCCGACGGCAAGAAGATCGCCCGCCTCGATATCGGCTCGGGTGCCGAAGCCGAAGCCTTCAAACAGGCGCTGGAGACGGCGAAGTTCAGCGTCGCGGGCATCGAAGCGCGGCCCGCCAAGCGCCATCCTGCGGCGCCCTTCACCACCTCGACATTGCAGCAGGAAGCCTCGCGCAAATTGGGCTTCGCGCCGGCGCGTACCATGCACATCGCCCAGCGTCTCTATGAAGGCGTCGATGTCGACGGCGAGACCGTGGGCCTCATCACCTATATGCGCACCGACGGCGTCGATGTGGCGCCGGAGGCGATCGCCGCCGCGCGGCGCGTCATTGGCCAGCGTTTCGGCGATCGCTACGTTCCGGAGGCGCCGCGCAAATATGTCGTGAAGGCAAAGAACGCGCAGGAAGCGCATGAAGCGATCCGCCCGACCGACATGAGCTTGGCTCCGGCCGATGTGCAGCGTTTCCTCGGCCGTGACGAAGCCCGCCTCTATGAGCTGATCTGGACGCGCAGCATCGCCAGCCAGATGGAATCGGCCGACCTCGAACGCACGACCGCCGACATCATCGCGGACGCCGGCGCGCGAAAAATCGATCTGCGCGCCAGCGGCCAAGTCATCCGTTTCGACGGCTTCCTCAAGCTCTATCAGGAAGGCAAGGACGACGAGGAGGACGAAGACTCGGGCCGGTTGCCGCCGATGCAGGTGGGCGACGCCCTGAAGCAAGGAAAAGATCGAAGCGGCGCAGCATTTCACCGAGCCGCCGCCGCGCTTCTCCGAGGCGACCCTGGTCAAGCGGATGGAGGAACTCGGCATCGGCCGGCCCTCCACCTATGCTTCGACGCTCGCCGTACTCAGGGACCGCAATTACGTGCGGCTCGAGAACAAACGGCTCTATCCGGAAGACAAGGGCCGCATCGTCACCGCTTTTCTCGAAAGCTTCTTCACCCGTTACGTCGGCTATGACTTCACCGCCGGCCTCGAGGAAAAGCTCGACCAGGTGTCGAACCACGACATCGATTGGAAAGAGGTGCTGCGCGATTTCTGGATCGATTTCTCGAGCGCGCTCGCCGCAACCAAGGATTTGCGCACGACGCAGGTGCTCGACAGTCTGAACGAACTTCTCGGCCCGCATATTTTCCCGCCAAAGGAGGATGGCTCGAATCCGCGCGCCTGCCCTTCCTGCGGCGGCCAGCTCTCCCTGAAGCTCGGCAAATATGGCGCCTTCATCGGCTGTTCGAATTATCCCGACTGCACCTTTACGCGGACTTTGGCGAACGGCGATGGCAATGGCGACGGCGGGCGTCAAAGTCCTCGGCACCGATCCCGCGACCGGCGACGAGATTACGCTGCGCAACGGCCGTTTTGGCGCCTATGTGCAGCAGGGCGAAGGCGAGAAGCCAAAGCGCTCCTCGGTGGCAAAACCGCTCGTACCGGGGGAGATCACACTCGAACAGGCGCTCGGGCTGTTGCGCCTGCCGCGCGAAGTTGCCATCCATCCGGAGACGAAACAGCCGATCCTCGCCGGCATCGGGCGTTTCGGGCCTTACGTTCAGCACGCCAAGTCCTACGCCAATATCGGCAAGGACGAGGACATCCTCGAGATCGGCGCCAACCGCGCGATCGATCTCATCATCGCCAAGGAAAGCGGCCTGTCGGGCCGGCGCTTCGGCAAGGAAGGCGCGGGGGCCAGCCGCAGCCTCGGCGAACATCCAGACGGCGGCAGCGTGACGGTCAAATCCGGCCGTTACGGACCCTATGTCAGTTGGGGCAAGATCAACGCGACTTTGCCGCGCGACGCCGACCCGACGAGCTTCACGCTCGATGAGGCCGTGGCGTTGTTCGCAGCAAAAGGCGAGGCAGGCGCCGGACAGGCGCGAATACTCGGCAAACATCCTTCGGGCGGCGATATCCTGCTGCGCGATGGAAGGTTCGGGCCTTACGTCAGTCACGGCAAGATCAATGCGACGTTGAGAAACGGCCTCTCGCCGGAGACAGTCACGCTCGACGATGCGATCCGCCTCATCGACGAGAAACAGGGCCGGCACCAAAGCGGGCGCGCGGCAAAGCGGCAGCGGCGAAATCCAAGCCAGCTGCGCCGAAGCCGGCAGCGTCCGCACAGCGCGCGCCGGGCAAAGCTGCCGGCAATCCGGCGGCAAAATCCGCGGCAAAGAGACCCGCCGCAGCCACGAGGGCCAAGCGGGCGTGAAGACGAAAGCGCCGCGCAAAACCGACATCAGCCCGGACATGCAAAAGAAATTCGCTGCCCCCGCCCGACCCGTGTCGTCGCGATTGCCGTCACGCGAGGAAATCCTCGCTTTCTCGATCGCGAACAAGGGCCGAGCAAGATCGGCAAGCGCGAGATCGCCCGCGCTTTCAGGATCAAGGGCGCCGATCGCATCGCGCTGAAACGGATGCTGAAAGATCTCGAAGACGAAGGCGCGATCGAGCGGCGCCGCAAACAGCTGCATAAGCCCGGCCAGTTGCCTTCCGTCGTGCTCGCCGACATCGCGAGCCGCGACGCCGACGGCGAACTCATCGCCACCCCGGTCGAATGGGACGCGGCGCAGGGACCAGCTCCGAAAATCATTCTTCAGCCCGGCCGCCGGCGCCCCGGAATGGCGGTACCCGGCGTCGGCGACCGCGCACTGATGCGCACCGAAATCCGCCGCGACGCCGGCCCCGGCGAACCCGCCTACAGCGGCCGGATCGTCAAGCTTCTGGAGCGCGCCAAAATTCTCAGCTCCTCGGCATCTATCGCACCGATTCGCGCGGCGGCGGCCGCGTGGTTCCGGTCGACAAGCGCAACATCAACCGCGGCGAATTCATCGTCGCGGAGGGAGGCGAGGCGCGCGACGGCGATCTCGTTGCCGTCGATGTTCTGCGCGTCGGCCGCCTCGGCCTGCCGGCGGTGAAGATTCGCGAGCGGCTCGGCAGCATCGCCAGCGAACGGGCAATGAGCCTCATCGCCATCCATGCGCATGGCATTCCCAATACCTTTCGTCCTGAGGCGCTGGCCGAGGCCGCGCGGGCGGGCGCGCCGCCCGCAGCCCCGCGTGAGGATTGGCGGAAGCTCCCGCTCGTCACCATCGATCCGGCCGATGCCAAGGATCACGACGACGCGGTTTTCGCGCAACCCGATCCGAGCCCCGACAATCCCGGCGGACATGTCATCTTCGTCGCCATCGCCGATGTCGCGGCCTATGTGCGGCCGGGCTCGGCGCTCGACCGCGACGCTTTCGAGCGCGGCAATTCGGTCTATTTCCCCGACCGTGTCGTGCCGATGCTGCCGGAGCGCATCTCCAACGATCTCTGTTCGCTGAAACCCGGCGAAGACCGGCCGGCGCTCGCCGTGCGGATCGTCATCGACAAGAGCGGCCACATGCTGGCCCACCAGGTCCATCGCGTCATGATGCGCTCGGCCGCGAAGCTGACCTACGCGCAAGTGCAGGCGGCCTGGGATGGCGATGCCCGGTCCCGAAACGCAGGCCCTGCTCGTTCCCGTTCTCAAGCCGCTGTTTGATGCCTATGCGGCTTTGAAGATCGCGCGGGAGAAACGCGCGCCGCTCGATCTCGACCTGCCGGAACGCAAGATTTTGTTGAAGCCGGACGGAACCGTCGATCGGGTGATCGTGCCGCCGCGGCTCGAGGCGCATCGGCTCATCGAAGAATTCATGATCCTCGCCAATGTCGCCGCGGCCGAGACGCTCGAGGCGCAACATCAGCTTTTCATCTACCGCGCGCATGACGAGCCGACGCTCGAGAAACTCAATGCACTCTCGGAATTCCTCGCCTCGATCGGCATCAAGCTCGCCAAGGGCCAGGTTCTGACGGCGCGCCAGTTCAACGGCATTCTCGCGCGCGTCAAAGGCAGCGAGCACGAGAACATCGTCAACGAGGTCGTTTTGCGCACCCAGGCGCAAGCCGAATACGTCAGCGAGAACTACGGCCATTTCGGCCTCAATCTGCGCCGCTATGCGCATTTCACCTCGCCGATCCGCCGCTATGCCGATCTCGTCGTGCATCGCGCCCTGATCCGGGCCTTGCGGCTCGGAAGCGACGGCCTGCCCGATGTCGAACGCGAAGATCTGGCCGAGGTCGCGGCGCAGATTTCGGCCGCCGAACGGCGCGCCATGGCGGCGGAGCGCGATACGGTCGAGCGCCTCATCGCGCTCTATTTGAGCGATCGCGTGGGAACGATTTTCGCCGGCCGGATTTCCGGCGTAACGCAGGTCGGGCTGTTCGTCAGACTGACGGAGACCGGCGCCGACGGTTTCATTCCCGCCGCGACGCTCGGCCAGGATTATTTCCGCTATGACGAGGGCCTGCATGCGCTCATCGGCAACAGGACCGGCGAGATGCACCGGCTCGGCGACGAGGTCAGCGTCAAGCTGGTCGAAGCCGCGCCCTTCGCCGGGGCGCTGCGCTTCGAGCTGTTGAGCGAAGGAAGCAGCGTGCCGGTCACGGGCCTCGGCCGAGGCAAACGGGCGAGCCGGCGCGACAAGAGGCCGGCTGGCAAAAATGAACCGTCGCGGCTAAAGATTGGCCGCAGATGATGATCCTAACCCAACGCAGATAAGCAGATCATGCCCATCGAGATTGCCGACCCGCCACTTCCGACGCAGGGGGACGCATTTCGGGTCGAGCCTCCTGCCCCGCCGAAGCGCAATGTCTCGCTCGCCTTGCGGCGCGGGTTTGCCGGGCGCTGCCCCTGCTGCGGGCAAGGGGTCATGTTTCGCGCCTATCTCAAGGTCAATGATCGCTGCTCTGTCTGCGGCACCGAGCTGTTCCATCAACGTGCCGACGACGCGCCGCCCTATGTCACGATCCTCGTCGTCGGCCATATCGTCGGTGCGCTGATGCTCGCGACCGAAGAATTCGCGCCCGACCTGCCAATTCTCTATCAAGCTTTGATCTGGCCGAGCCTGACGCTGGCTCTCGCGCTCGTCCTCCTGCCCTCCTTCAAAGGCGCTCTCATCGGCTATCAATGGGCGCTCCGCATGCACGGGTTCGAAACCGCCGCCGAAGTGCCGGGCTATGCCTGAGGACGCGGTGGCGTCTCTCGAAGCGGCGCACGGGGCAGGACACGCGCAAGGCCGCGGATCGCTCGCGATCGGCGCCGCGATCACAACGGTCACGATCGTCGGAATCGGGCTTTCGCTCTCCACCACCTTGCTCGCCCTGCGGCTCGCCGAAGCGGGCTATTCCGGTCGCGCCATCGGGTTGAACTCGGCAGCCGGCGGCCTCGCGACGCTTGTCTGTGCACCCTTCGTGCCGGCGCTGGCGCGGCGGCTCGGCGTCCGGCAGATCTTGAGTCTCTCGCTTCTTGCCGGCGCTTCGAGTCTCGCCGCTTTTGCGCTGACCGAGGGCTATTGGGCATGGTTTGCCGTCAGGAGCCTGTTTGGCGCGGCGCTTACGATTCTTTTCGCGGTGAGCGAGTTCTGGATCAGTTCTGCGGCGCCGCCACGAAGTCGCGGCATGATCATGGGACTTTACACGACGAGTTTCGCGCTCGGCGTGGCCGTGGGTCCATCGATCCTTGCGCTCACCGGCACGCAAGGCAACGCGTCTTTCCTTGTGGCAATCGCGCTTTTCCTGGTCGCGATCTTGCCGATCGGCCTCCTCGGCGGCCGCGCGCCCGTGCTCGAGCACCCGGCGCGGATCTCGGTTTTCGCTTTCATCCTGGCCATGCCGGCAGTGACCCTTGCTGCGCTCGTCTATGGCGCAATCGAGACGGCCGCCATGGCACTCCTGCCGGTCTATGCGCTGCGCAGCGGCCTTGGTGCGGCGACCGGCGCTGTTTTGGTCGCGGTTTTCGCGCTCGGCAACGGCGTCTTTCAGACGCCGATCGGAATTGTCTCGGACCGGTTCGACCGGCGCAAATTGCTGATGCTCATCGCCGGGCTCGGCGCGACCGGCGCGCTCCTGCTGCCATTGGCACGCGAGGCTGGATTTGCCGGCTTCGCCGCCCTTCTCTTTGTCTGGGGCGGCGTGGTCGGCGGTCTCTATCCGCTCGGACTGGCGCATCTTGGATCGCGCTATGAAGCCGGCGAACTCGCCAGTGGCAATGCCGCCTATATCCTGCTCTATTCGACCGGAATGCTCGCCGGCCCGCCGCTGATGGGGCTCGGGCTCGACCTTGCGCCGGCCGGCCTCTTCATTGCACTCGCCATTCTGCTTGCCGCCTATTTCGGCCTTGCTGGTTGGCGGGCGACGGCTTCTTGACAAGCGCGACCCGGACTTTATGGTGCGCAAACTTTCGGCCCGGCCTGCTCCGCTTTCCGCACGGAAGGCGGTTTTGTTTTTGTGGCCCCGGCCGGCGCGATTGAGCGCGCGCTCAATGCACGGGAACGGATGCGATGGCCAAGACCGCGATGATCAAGATCAAGCTCCTGTCCTCGGCGGACACGGGCTATTTCTACGTGACGAAGAAGAATGCGCGGACCAAGACCGACAAACTATCGTTCAAGAAATACGATCCGGTCGCCCGCAAGCACGTGGAATTCAAGGAAACCAAGATCAAGTGATCGGTAATTAAACGTCTTTTCAATAGCTTATATAATCAGGTTAAAGAAAATAGTCAGCTCCCTGCCGCCACGGCATGAGGTGGCGGCACATTCGCTCTACTCGAGACTGACTTGCGAAGGTGGCCGGCGGCAAGTGGTGTCTCGAGGAGGCCACTCCTAACCACTTGCGCGCCGGCCGACCCTACGGACCCAGGAGATGCGGCGGACCTGAGCACTCCGCAGGGTATCTCATTGAAATCGCAGAAAAATAATTCTCATCTTGGCGCCGGAGTCTGGATCGTCCGCTGTTGCGCCTGCCACCGCGCGAGAAGGTTAGCGCGGTGGACTTGAAAAGAAAACTGCTTAATTCCTGCTGCCGCGGGCGACCTTTTGTTTACCTAAACGGCGGGAAAAAATCCGGCTCAACTCACGCGGCGTCGGCGGAAACGCGGTTGCGGCCGCTGCTTTTCGACCGATAAAGCGCCCGGTCGGCGCGGCGGAAAAGTCTGCCCGGCTCGCCGTCGTGGCCGCGTTCGGCAAGGCCGATTGAGACGGTGACCGCAATCCGCGACCCATCGTCGGTAACCGCGAACCGCTCCCTTTGGACTTCGGAACGAACGCGCTCGGCGATTTTCGCGGCAAGATCGAGATTCGTATCGGGCATCACGATGACGAATTCCTCCCCGCCCAGCCGGCAGACGAGGTCGGGAACGCGGATCACCTTGCGCACCCGTTCGGCAAAGCCCTTCAAGACGCGGTCGCCGGCTTCATGCCCATAAGTGTCGTTGACCTCCTTGAAATGATCGATGTCGAGGATCATCAGGGACAGCGGCCTGCCGCGATCGGCCGCTTGGCCGACGAGTGCGGCAAGGTGGGTCTCGAAATAGCGGCGGTTGTTCAGCCCGGTCAGCGGGTCCACCACCGCGAGCTCGATCGAGGCCTGAACATTGTCGCGCAACTTGTCGGCATAGCGCTTGCGGCGCAGTTGGGTGCGGATGCGCGCGGTGAGTTCGTTGCCGTCGATCGGCCGGCTGAGGAAATCGTTGATCCCTATGTCGAGGGCGCGCAGGACTCGCGGGCGGTCTTCGATCTCGGCCAGGCACAGAATCGGCAGTTGCCGGCTGCGTTCGAAAGACCGGATCTGACTGCAAAGACGCAGAGCGTCGAAGCCTTGCAGCGCGAGGCTCACGATGAACAGATCGTATTGGCCGCTTATGGCCTGAACGAGCGCCTCCTGCGGATCCTTCTCGACCTCGACGAGATATTTATCGCGCAAAGCGAACGCCAGCTGTTCGGCCGAGGCGGCGCGATCTTCGACGAGAAGAATGCGGCCGCCGATGCCGTCCTCGGCGAGCGCATGGGCGAGCGGATCCGGCATCCCGAGGCTGACCGACGTCGAGGCACGCGTCCGCAGCTCGTCGAGCACCATTTTGAGCCGCGCCAGCGAACGCACGCGCGCGATGAGGGCGACCTCGTCGATGGGTTTCGTCAGAAGATCGTCGGCGCCGGCCTCGAGCCCCTTCACCCGGTCGGCCGGCTGGTCGAGCGCGGTCACCATCACGACCGGTATATGCGCCGTCGACGGATCTTTCTTGAGCCTGCGGCAGACTTCGAAACCGTCCATGCCGGGCATCATCACGTCGAGCAGCACGACGTCGCAATCGTCACGCGCGCAGACGGCAAGCGCCTCGGCGCCGTTGGTCGCGGTGATAACGTCGAAATATTCGGCCGTGAGTCGCGCCTCGAGCAATTTCAAATTGGGCACAACGTCGTCGACAACCAATATCCGAGCGGTCATTTCGAACTCATCCTCACGCTTGCTCTAAACGCGTCATTGGTCGGCGATATAATTGCGCACCGTCTCGAGAAACTTGACCACCGATATCGGCTTCGACAGATAGGCCTCGCAACCGCCTTGCCGGATTTTCTCCTCGTCGCCCTTCATCGCGAAGGCCGTTATCGCGATGACCGGGATGTGACGCAGATCTTCGTCATCCTTGATCCATTGCGTGACCTGCAAGCCGGAAACTTCCGGAAGCTGAATGTCCATGAGGATAAGATTTGGCCTATGCGTACGCGCCAATTCGACCGCCTCGACGCCGCTCCTTGTCTGCACCGTCTTGTAACCATGAGCTTCGAGAAGATCGTTGAAAAGCTTCATGTTCAGCTCGTTGTCTTCGACGATCAGAACGCTTTTTTGCATGGTGTGAACCTGTTCCGCCCTCCGGGCGGCGGACCATCCGCAGCCGCGCGGTCCAAGCATAGACGTAACCGCTAGCAGACAGAAATTTACGAAAGGGAAATCCGGTTGACGAAAGGGGGCTAAGCGGCGGCCGGCGCAGCGGGCGGTGAAAAGACCGCTCGACGCGGCCCGGCGCGGCACGGATCCAGGGGCGAGACCTCCCGAGTCTCAACCCATTTGGTCCGGCCCGTTCGCGCCCGCTGGCGGGTCGCCGCGGCGTGCTTCGGGGCCCGACGGCACCCACGGCCGCGGGTTAAAAACCGCCTATTTTGGACAGGGCGGCGTCGGCAAAAGCTCGAGGCTCTTCATTTCGCCGGCAAGAACGAAATCGCCGTAGTCGAGACGCAGGGCGCGCGAGATGCCGTTCTCGTAAAGCTGGAAAGACAAGGTGTAGTTCGGCGCTTCGTCCTTCCTGCCGACATCGAAATAGCTGATGGTCACCGGCCAGCGCCGCATATGTTCGAGCGCGGGGATGTGCACCGCAGGGTCTTCGGCCGGGGCATCGATCGCATGCCCGATGAATGTGGTCGTCTCGTAAATCTTGTCGCCCGGATCGGAGCCGTCGTAGACCTTGACTTCGAGCGAATTCTCGCCGGCCTTGGCGGCGGCAAGGATATATTTCAGATGTTCGGTCGGGAAGATCACGTCGCGGTCGAGCGCGAGCTTTGTCTGCTTCGGCTTTACGAGATCGACCGAGACCGCTCCCTCCGGTACGCGTTGCGCCCGGCCGTCCACTTCATCGGATTGATCGTCGTCGATCTTGGTCTCGGTCTTGAACGCGAAACTCTTGCCGCTCCCGTCCTCGAAAGTCGCCGAGCGCATGTCGGATATGCGCGTCGGGCCTTCAGCCGGCTGCAATTCCGTCAATTGTCGAAAATTCTGGACATAGCCCTCGCAAGGCGAGCCGGTAAAGTCGAAGGCAATGCGGCCGCGCGCTTCGGTTGGGCTCTTCGAGCCCACGGCCTTGAACAAGGTCAAGTCGTAGACCGCGCGATGCGAGGCCAGCGGAATGGCGTCAATCGAAGCCTGCACGGCGGCCGGTATCACATCCGGGTTCACATCGCCGGCAAGAAGAGGCGAGGAGAGAAGGACCACAAACGCCAAACATATGGCGCCCCCGGTCGTAACGGAAAAGCGCGACGCGCCGCGCAATCCGACAGGACGATCGACCATAGATTTGCCGCTCCTGCGCTGCCCGCCCCCAGGCGCAGTGTTAAAACGCTGCCGCGCGCCTTGCAATCGATTATAGCGACCAGGTTCGAAAATGGCGAAGGGGCGGCTGCGCGGCTCCATCGCTCCCCCTCTTGCGCCGCCGGCGCCAATTGACACGTTGGACAATTATCGCCCCTCAATCCGGAGCTATCCATGGGTGCCATAGAAGATCGTCTCCAGGCTCTCGGCATCGTTCTGCCGGTCGCGGCGGCGCCCGTCGCCAATTACGTGCCCTTTGTCATCTCGGGGGCATGGCTCGTCGTCTCCGGCCAGCTCGCCTTGGGCGATGATGGCAAGCTCGACCCGGGTCACATGGGCAAGGTCGGCGGCAGCCTGTCGATTGAGGCCGGACGCGCCGCCGCGCGCCGCTGCGCCATCAACATCCTCGCGCAAGCCAAGGCGGCGCTCGGCGACCTTGACCGTATCCGCCGTTGCGTCAGGCTCGGCGGATTCGTCAATGCCGCGCCGGGCTTTTCGCAGGTTGCCGCCGCCATGAACGGCGCCTCTGATTTGATGGTCGAGGTTCTGGGCGAAAGGGGTCGGCACGCGCGCTCGACCGTCGGCGTCGCCGAATTGCCGCTCGATTGCGCGGTCGAGGTCGAAGCTTTGTTCGAGATCGCCGTTTGAGGGCCGCGCCCGCCTGGCTCACGTCGCGTCCGATCGCGCATCGCGGGCTGCACGAGGGCTTGGGCATCGTCGAAAACAGCATCGCCGCCGCGGCGGCGGCAATCGCCAAAGATTATCCGATCGAATGCGACGTCCAATGCACGAAGGACGGCGAGGCCGTCGTCTTCCATGATTTCACGCTCGACCGGCTGACATCCGTGCAAGGCGACATCGGCGCTTGCACCGCGGCCGAAGTCGCGCGCCTCGCTTATCGCGACGGCGACGGCACGATCCCCGCGCTGTCGGAGTTGCTGGCAGCGGTCGGCGGGCGCGTGCCGATCATCATCGAGATCAAGAGCCGGTTCGACGCCGATATGCGGCTTGCGGCGCGGGTCATGGGCCTCGCGGCGGTCTATCCAGGACCTGTGGCTCTCATGAGTTTCGACCCGCGGATCCTGGCCGAATTTAAAACGGGCGGCCTCGGCCGTCCGCTCGGCCTCGTCGCGCAAGCGGAGAACGGCGTGGCAGCCTGGCCGGGGCTCTCCGAGAAACAGCGCCAAAGGCTCGCCAATCTCGCCGACTTTCCTGCGATCAGGCCGGATTTCCTCGCCTGGCGCGCCACCGATCTGCCGCATGCCCTGCCGCGCCTTTGCCGCAGCCTTAACATGCCGGTTCTCGCCTGGACCTTGCGCGACGCTCGCTCCTGCGCCGCCGCGATGCAATGGGCCGACCAAGTCATTTTCGAAGGCTTCGAGCCCGACATTGCAATGCCGCTTGGGCGCTAACCACGTTGGCGACAAATCCCGCCCGCGATATTGCCGGCCGGCATTACGCGGCACATGTTCTGCCGGTGCCGCGGCAGCGCGCACAAAGATTCGGCGAGGATTTCATGATGTTGAAAAAGATCGCCTTTGCGGCCATCTCGGCCGTGATCGCAGCGACGCCGGCGATGGCTGGCAGTTACGTGGATCAATATCGCGGCTATTTCCGGCCGCATTGGCATCCCTATCCCAATTATGCCGCGTTCATTCCCTATGGCCTGCCGATGATCCCGTCGATGCGGAGCTGGGCTTATATTCCCGAAGCGGATTATGCCCCCCTGCCGGTGCGGGTCTATTTCATTCCGCAGGAACAGCCCTATTACAATGTTCCGCCCTACCCGGTGATCGCTCCCTATTGAGATGAGATCCGCGCGCCGCGCGGCCGAAGGCTGCTCATCGAAAAGTTCTTATCCTGGCCGTAACTTGCGCGCCAACGTGGGGTTGCTGCAACAGCCGATGCGTTTTTCGGTCCGGGCGCAATTTGGAACGCCTGCTGCCAAGGTCTTGACGCAAAGCTTCGGTTGAATGCCACAAATGCTCTCAGGATTGCGCGAGCGAGTCGATGTCAGCGCCGTCGAAGATTGAACAGCTTCGCGAGATGAAAGGGCGCCTGCCGCAGGCGGCCCTCATCCTCGCCGCGATGGCAAGCGTCATTGCGCTGCTGGCGTTTGGGCCGGTCATACCGCAGCCGGCCCTCTGGCACTTCGTGGTCCCGCCACCGGCCCCAGCTCCGGCAAAAGTGCAGCCATGGGTAGGTTATCTCGAAAACCCGGCCCTAACCGACCCGTCCGCCGGGACCAAACCCTTGACCTCGGCCTCCTATACCTCGGGTTTCGACAAGGCTGCGGCGGGCCTGGTGCCTCGGTCGGTTCCGCCGGCCAAAACCGCGCAAACACGCGATCCTCGCACCTGCCCTGACGGTTTGAACTGTTCGTTCAGAACGGCCAGTGTCGCACCGCCGCGGCGACCGCCGGATGCGGCTCCATCGGGAGTAGCTCCATCGCTCGCAGCGGCTGGCGCTCCGCCTCCCCCTGACGCCGGTGATCTGCCTCCCGCCGATGTCGGCCCACCGGCTGCCTCGCCGCCGCCGCCGCGTCCGAGCGGGCTCGCCATCAGATTGCCGTCGCCGCATACCCTGCTAAGGCCGTTCGCCTTCGTCGCCAACACGTTCACGGGCTTCATCAAGAAGCTGTGAGACCGCCGATCCCCGCGAATCTCATCTTCGCCGGTGCCGGGTGTCATCGCGCCCGGCACCCAACGGTGCGATATTTGATCCCGTCGAAGCCGACGCGCTGCGCCAGCCGGCAAGTCAGCCGGGATAACCGCAATCGTAGGGATAATAGGAATGGCGATGATTGCGATAGAAGTAGGGATAGTCGTAGCCGTAATCGTAATAATAGCCATAGCCACAAGCGTTTGGATCACCCCACCAGCCGACGTCATACCAGCGGTCGCCGCGAGCCTGGCCCAAACCAAGGCGGAGGTGGTGATGATGATGGCGGCCGTGAGCGAAGGCTCCTCCGCTGGCCAACAGACAAACAACGCAGGCCATTGCCCGCAAAACATGAGAACGAGACATTACGCTTCTCCGAACTCGTTGATCTTCAACATTCAACAGAACGCGCTTTTCGCTTTACTGTTCCGCCGAGGCTACTGCCCGGCGAACTTGCCGGCCGGGAATTGCCCAAGCGCATCCTTCTAGAATGTGTCGGCGTTCGTTGCAACTCATTGATTTATCTTGGTGAGCGCGCCGGGACTCGAACCCGGGACCTCCTGATTAAAAGTCAGATGCTCTACCAACTGAGCTACGCGCTCGCCGAGGAGGAGCCTGCACCTAACCGTATGAGCCGGACCGGTCAATAGAACTGCCGGTGTCGGCCTCTCCGCCCGGTTCATTTCATCAGCAGCATCAAACCAATGAGGAGGCCGAAGACGACCAGCGAAAGCGCGGTGGTCCACAAAGCCTTGATGAAGAGCCGCGGTTCGACCGGCGCTCCGGGATCGGTGCCAGGAACGTAATCGCCGGCCTCGCGCTGCGAGCGAACGCCGAACGGCAAGACCGCGAACAAAACCACGAACCAAATCGAGAGGAAAAGCGCGATGGCCAAGGGAATCGGTAAGGGCATGTTTGTCTTTCGCGGCGGGTTGCGCGGATCCACTATCTGTAATCACGCGACCGGCCTGTTGCAGCATAGCACCACACCGCCGGCAAATTCAGAGTCTTGCACAGGCATGTAGCGGCGCGCCATTGCCAAGCCGAAATGATGATCGGATTATGACAGTCGAGGACCTCGGCCTTCACAAGCAAGACCATAGCTCGGCCAGTATAGTTCCTCGCGTTTGCCAGCCACGAGTCGCAGAGAGCGCGCAGTCCCGCCGGACCTCGCTCGCGTGGCGGGCCGTGAGACCTAGAACGGGGGATCACCTATTTAGCAGTTTTGCTCTCGTACCCGAGCCGCCCCTCCTCCCAGGAAACCTCGGCGGCTCTCCTTGGCCCGGTTCAATCCGGGCCTTTTTTTACGCGCGAGACCGATTGAGCCGCAGAGCTATTTCTCGCCCGGCCGGTCGCGACTGAGGGATTTGGCTTGCAGCTCGGCAAGATAAGCCGACCACGTTTCGGCATGATGGGCGCCAAGCTCATAAAGATAATCCCACGTGTAAATGCCGGTCGAATGGCGATCGTCGAAGGTGAGCCGCACGGCATAGGTGCCAATCGGCACGATCTCGGTAATCGTGACCGCGCGTTTTCCGCCCACGGTTTTGCGCTCCGCCGCGGTATGGCCCTTCACCTCGGCGCTGGGGCTCATGACCCGCAGATATTCCGCCGCAAGCTCGAAGGCCTGCCCGTTCTCGAACGTCACCTTGAGGAGCTTGCCGGCCTCCGAGAGCCGCAATTCCTTCGGCCATTGTCTCTCTTGCATCCCCGCCTTATCCATTCCCCGCCCGTCGGATCCACCCTATATTACGCCAATGAACAGCCCTTGCACCGAGCTTAGGCCCGCGGCGCGCTTCCCGGGCGCAAAGTCTCCGCTGATCGATCCTTTCGGCCGGCGGATCAGCTATATCCGCGTCTCGGTGACCGACCGCTGCGACTTCCGCTGCATCTATTGCATGGCGGAGGACATGGCTTTCCTGCCCAAGACGCGATCTGCTGACGCTCGAGGAACTCGATCGTCTCTGCAGCACTTTCGTCGCGCGCGGCACGCGCAAGCTCAGGATCACCGGCGGCGAGCCGCTTGTCCGCCGCAACATCATGAGCCTGTTCAAGGACCTGTCGCGCCACCTTGCGTCGGGCGATCTCGACGAACTGACGCTGACGACCAACGGCTCGCAGCTTGCGGCGCATGCCGAAGAGCTCGCCAATTGCGGCGTACGCCGCATCAACGTCTCCCTCGACACGCGCGAGCGAGAGAAATTCAGGGCGATCACGCGGCGCGGCGATCTCGACAAGGTGATGGCGGGAATTGACGCCGCGCAAAAGGCGGGGCTCAAGGTCAAAATCAACATGGTCGCGCTCAAGGGCGTCAATGAGGCCGAGATCGTCCCGATGATCGCCTGGGCGCATGGGCGCGGCATGGATCTCACCTTGATCGAAGTCATGCCGCTCGGCGCGATCGAGGCCGAGCGGATCGACCAATATCTACCGCTCGACCAGGTGCGCGCCGATATCGCCCGGCACTTCCGCTTGCGCGATCTCGACTATAGGTCGGGCGGACCGGCGCGTTATGTCGAAGTCGAAGAGACCGGCGGCCGGCTTGGCTTCATCACGCCGCTCACCCATAATTTCTGCGAAAGCTGCAACCGCGTGCGGATCACCTGCACCGGCACGCTCTATATGTGCCTCGGCCAGGAAGATTCGGCCGATCTGCGCGCGCCGCTGCGTGCCGCCGCCAATGACGATCTCTTGGATGCCGCGATCGAAGCGGCGATCGCGCATAAGCCCAAGGGACATGATTTCATCATCGACCGCGCCCATGCCAAGCCGGCGCTCAAGCGCCATATGAGCGTGACGGGGGGATAGAACCCTACCCGGCCGCTTCGCGATCCTGCCGGATGGGGCCGCGGTTATTCGATCAAAATCTTCGGCGCTTCCCGCGCGCTGCCTTTTTCGAGCGTCGTCTTGATCTGGGCGGCGATGTCGCGATAGGCGGCGGCATAGGCGCTTCCAAGGCTCCGCAACGACGATCGGCTTGCCGGCATCCGAGGTTTCGCGAATGCCGAGCGCCAGTGGAATTTCACCGAGGAAGGGAACGCTCCATTTTTCCGCCTCGTGACGGGCGCCGCCATGGGCGAAAATATCCGATCGCGCCCCGCAATGCGGGCAGAGAAAATAGCTCATGTTCTCGACGATGCCGAGCACCGGCACATCGACCTTGTTGAACATCGAGATTCCGCGCCTTGCATCGACGAGCGCGAGATCCTGCGGCGTCGAGACGATGACCGCGCCGGCAAGCGCCACATTCTGCGCCAGCGTCAATTGCGCATCGCCCGTGCCCGGCGGCATGTCGACCACGAGGCAATCGAGCTCGCCCCAGGCGACGTCGCGCAACATCTGCTGGACCGCGGCCATCACCATCGGCCCGCGCCAGACCACCGGCTCCTCTTCGTCGATCATGAAGCCGATCGACATGGCCTTCACGCCATAGGCGATGAGCGGCTGAATGGCGCGGTTCTCCACCTGCGGCTTGGTCTTCAAGTTGAGAAGGCGCGGCAGCGAGGGCCCGAAGATGTCGCAATCGAGGATGCCGATGCGCCAGCCCAACGAAGACAACGCCAGCGCAAGATTGACCGCGGTCGTGGACTTGCCCACGCCGCCTTTTCCCGAGGCGACCGCGATGATCCGCTCGATGCCGGGAATGCCGATGCTGCGCGTTCCCGTCACCCGCCGCTGCGCCGAGAGACGCGCCTCGCCTGCCGGGGCCTTCTGAGCCGTGAGGCTGACCAGCGCATTGCCGACGCCTTGAAGCCCGCGCAAAGCCTTTTCCGCCGCAAGCCGCATAGTCTCAAGCGCGGCGGCCTGCTGCGGCTCGACCGAAAGCGACAGATAGACCTTGCCGTCCCTGATCGAGAGGCCGGCAATCGATCCCGACTGCGGCAAAGGCGTCGTCCCATCGGGCCCAGCGACCGATTGGAGAGCCTTCAGCACGTCCTGTTCGGTGAGCATCTGCGGCAGTGCCTCCAAGAAGGGACTTATGCTTCCATCGCTCGACGTTCAACTCCGTCCAAGACGGTTTCCCTAAAGACCGCCGACATCGACACGGCGCGCGAGAAAGCTTTCGATCAGGATGCCGACCTTCGCTTTCGCATCAAGCACGAGGTGCCGATCTTCAATCGGCCCTTCAGCCAGATCGCCAAGGATTATCTCGATCTGCAAAAGGAGCGCGTCGAAGCGGGGCAGATCGCGCATCACCGCTGGTAGAGTCGTTGATTCAGTCATTCGCGCGCAGCTCAACCGCTACGTCGGCTCTGTCCAGATCAATTTGATCGGACAGGATCGGTGGCTCGGCTATCCCCTCTGGCGGCAGAAGAACGGCAAGGGGCGACGGCGGTCGGTCAGCGACGCCACGATCCGTTACGAGATGTCGATCTTTCGGTCGATCATGGCCTTTGCTGCCAGCAAGAAATACATCAACGAGAGCCAGATTTTTAAGGGCAAGCTTCCCCTCGCCAAAGTGCGGCGTGAGGAATTCACCCCCGAGGAATACCGCAAGCTGCATACCTTCGCGCGCGGATGGGTCAAAAAGGCGCGAACCCCGTCTCAGGCCTGGTATCGCACGGTCACCTATAATTTCATCCTGATCATGTGCAACACCGGCATGCGACCGCCGGAAGCGCGGAACCTGCGCTGGCGTGACGTGTCGATCAGGAACGACGATCAGGAGCGCAAATTCGTCGTGCTCCATGTGCGCGGCAAGGACAAGTTCCGCCAGCTCGTCGCCGCCGCGCAATGTCGCGGACTACTCGAACGCATCCGGGAGATCGCCAAGGCGACAGAGCCGGATGACTTCGTGTTCACGACGGCGGAAGGCAAGACGACCGCGACGATTACGATCGATCGACAAGCTTTTGAAGGAATCGGGCTGGTCCCAGTCATCGGGCAAGCGCCGATCGACCTATTGCTTCCGGCAACCTACGCGACGTTCAGGCTGACGGAAGGCGTCGATGTGTATTCCTCCGAAGCAGATGGGCACTCCGCAGATGACGAGACACTACGGCCACATCAACCCGGTCAAGAAGCCGAGCGCACCCAGGGTGCCCGGATGGGAGCCGATCTCCGCCGCGCCCAGGTCGTCGCCGAAACAGGCCGCGTGAACGCGCCGCTTCTCGCGCGGGCTTGCAGCCCCACGAAGCCGCAGGTGCCGGCTTCAGCAACAAAACGAGAGGACACGATCATGAACACGACAACAAACGCCCGAGCCACAAAGTCTATGCGGTGACAAAGGGCAACAAGCGCAACTTCTGGCAGGAGATCGGAGCCGCGTGGCCGCACGCCGACGGCGAGGGCTTCAATCTGCAACTAACATGCTGCCGCTGAATGGCGCTGAGATCGTCATTCGCGAGCCACCGTCATTGCGAGGAGCGAAGCGACGAAGCAATCCAGACTGTGCGGGCGCACACCTTCTCCCGGGGAGAAGGTGCCGAGCGAAGCGAGGCGGATGAGGGGTTACAATCGTTCTCGAATTCCAGCCATTGTAACCCCTCACCCGGTCGGCTCCGCCGACCACCCTCTCCCACTGGGAGAGCGTTCGCACACTTCGTTTCGCTCGCAATGACGGTCCGTCAATATCAACCGAGCCGCTTCAGCGCCGCTGTAAGCTTGCTGCGCCGTTCCTCGATCTCGGCAAGCCGCTCGCGGTTTTCTTCGACCACCTCTTCCGGTGCACGGCCCACAAAATCGGCATTGCCGAGCTTGGCTTCGATTTTCTTGGAGTCGGCTGCCAGCCTCTCGATCTCCTTTTGCAGCCTTTGCTTCTCGGCGGCAAAATCAATGATGCCTTCGAGCGGCAGAGCGGCAAGCGTGCCGCGTACGATCATCTGCGCCGCGTGCGGCGGCGGCACGACGGCAAACAGAATCTCGGAGACCCGGGCGAGGCGTTTGATGGTTTCCTCCCACGCCCTGGCGCGTGCGCGGGTCTCGGGGTCGGCGCCGACGAGGACCAGCGGAATCTGCGCGGCCGCCGGCACGTTCATTTCGGAGCGCACCGAGCGCACCTCCGAGATCAGTTCGACGACGAAGCCGATTTCGGCCTCGGCGGCAGCATTCTCATAGTCATGCGGCTCGGGCCAGGCCGCGAGCGCCAGGCACGTGTTGCGCCCTGCCCCGCCGAGCGTCTCGATGCTCCACAGTTCCTCGGTGATGAAGGGCATGAAAGGATGCAGCAGTTTCAGGATCTGATCGAGCACGAAAGCGGTCGCCGCCTGCGTCTCCGACTTTGCGGCCTCGTCCGCGCCTTGCAGCAAGGGCTTGGCGAGTTCGAGATACCAATCGCAGAAAATGTTCCAGACGAAACGATAGGCCGCGTTCGCCGCATCGTTGAAGCGATAGCCGCTAATTGCGCCCGTGACTTCCGCAATTGCCTTCCCCGCCTCGCCGACGATCCATGTGTTCAGCGTGACCGAAAGCTTGCGCGGATCGAACGCGTCGCTCGCGCGCGCAGCCGTTCAGCTCGGCGAAGCGCGCCGCGTTCCAGAGCTTTGTCGCGAAATTGCGATAGCCTTCGACGCGCTGCGTCGAGAGCTTGATGTCGCGCCCCTGCGCCGCCATGGCGGCGAGCGTGAAGCGCAGGGAATCGGCGCCATATTCGTCGATGAGATGAATGGGGTCGATGACATTGCCCTTCGACTTCGACATTTTCGCGCCGGTCGCGTCGCGCACGAGGGCGTGGATATAGACATCGTGGAACGGCACGTCGTGCATGAAGTGGAGGCCCATCATCATCATCCGCGCCACCCAGAAGAAGATGATGTCGAAGCCGGTGACGAGCGTGCTGGTCGGATAATAGCGCTTTAAGTCCGGCGTTTCGTCCGGCCAGCCGAGAGTGGAGAAAGGCCAGAGGGCGGAGGAGAACCAGGTGTCGAGGACGTCGGGATCGCGCCAGAGGGCAATCTCAACAATGTTTTCTGCGGTAGCCGGTCTGTCGGGCGAGCCAGTCGATACCAAAGGTAACATAGGGTCGACCGATACCCTTTCGAGATAGGGCGCATAGGCAGTACCGTCAGGTCACGCCCTCCGTGCGATAATATTGATATGCTGCTGCACATGCCTCCTCTTCCGAGGCCGCGACAAAAATTGGTCGTTCAGTCACCTGTCCATCGGCTACAAGCCCAGGCCCATACCAAGCTGGGATCTGATGCCCCCACCAGAGCTGACGCGAGATGCACCAGGGCTGGATGTTTTCGAGCCATTGAAAATAGGTCTTCTGCCAATTCTCTGGGATGAATTTCGTCTTGCCTTCGCGCACCGCCGCGAGCGCGGGCTCAGCCAGAACTTTCGCATCGACATACCATTGATCGGTGAGGCGCGGCTCAAGCACCGCGCCGGAGCGGTCGCCATGTGGCACGGCATGTTGCGTCGGGCTCGATCTTATCGAGCAAGCCCTGCACTTCCATCAGTTCGACGACGCGCTTGCGCGCCTCAAAGCGATCGACGCCATCGCGCGAACACATCGAAGGCGTCCGGTTCGCCTGCAATTCTGCCAGTCGCTGATGAGTCCTTACGATCGACTAAGCATCGCGTAAGTGCCTTGAACGACGATATGCGCGTCTTCGCATCAAGCACATTGATCAGCGGCAGCTTCATGCCGCTTGCCCACTTCGAAATCGTTGAAGTCATGCGCGGGCGTGATCTTCACCGCGCCCGTTCCCTTCTCGGGATCGGAATATTCGTCCGCGATGATCGGGATCAGCCGGCCGACGAGCGGCAGGCGCACATTCTTGCCGACGAGATGTTTGTAGCGCTCGTCGTCGGGATGCACGGCAACCGCCGTGTCGCCCAGCATCGTCTCAGGCCGCGTCGTCGCGACGACGATAAAGGTCGATGGATCGTTCGGATCGAAGCTCTTGTCCGCCAGCGGATAGCGGAAATACCAGAGATGGCCCTTGGTCTCGACCTGCACGACTTCGAGATCGGAGATCGCCGTCTGCAGCTTCGGGTCCCAATTGACGAGCCGCTTGTCCTTGTAGATCAAGCCCTCGTTGTAAAGCTGCACGAAGACTTTCACGACCGCGCGCGACAGGCCCTCGTCCAAAGTGAAGCGCTCGCGCGACCAGTCGCAGGAGGCGCCGAGCCGCTTCAACTGGTTGATGATGGCGCCGCCCGATTCTGCTTTCCACCTCCAGACTTCTTCGAGGAATTTTTCGCGGCCCAGTTCGCGGCGGCCTTGGTTTCCACGTTCCGCCAATTGCCGCTCGACGACCATTTGCGTGGCGATGCCGGCGTGATCCGTGCCCGGCTGCCAGAGCACGTCCTTGCCGCGCATCCGCTCGAAGCGGCAGAGGATGTCCTGCAGCGTATTGTTGAGCGCATGGCCCATATGCAGCGAGCCGGTGACATTCGGCGGCGGGATGACGATCGTGAACGGCGGCGCGGCGGCGCGTTCCGGCCGTCCGGCGCGAAAGGCTTGCGCTTCTTCCCAAAGCGCGGAAATCCGGCTTTCCACCGTTGCGGGATCGAAGGTTTTTTCCATCATTGGGAGAGTAACCGCGGCGTGCGGTACGGCCGCACCCGGACTGCCGCTTAGAAAGCCAAGCGCCGCCGCAAAGTCAACGCGGCAAGCCGGCAGATCGAGCCATGATAAGGGACGCCAAGCTCAGCGCCCGCCGCGGGCGACCCGCTCGATCTCGGCGCGAACCAGCCGCTCGACCAGGATCGGCAGATTGTCGTCGAGCCACGCCTTCAGCATCGGGCGGAGCATCTCGCGAACCATATCGCTGATCAGCTCGTTCGAATGCAGAAAGCGGCTGGCGACGAGCGTGTCAAAGGAGGCGGATACCGCTGCATCCGTCGCCGACGACACAAGCGGATCCTCGCGCCCGGCCGGCTGCATGGCCGTGCCGGCGCCCCAGCGATCCGGCCCTCGCTCGCGCCCGACGGCCTGAGAAAAAAGGCTTTCCGATCGGCTCGCCATGGCTTGGTCAGCTGGCTGGGTCTCGACCTTCGATTTGATCTCGCGCAGCGGCATTGGCGCTGCAGCTTCGCGATCCGCCGCCGGACCGGCCCTCTCCTTGTCAAAGAGCGGCGTGGCGGCTTCCGCCCGGCCAGCCATCGAGCCAGCCGCGGCTTGGCCGCGCAGCGGCTCGATCCGCGAATCCCAGCCCTTGCCGGTCGCTCCGGCGGGTGGCGCTGCGAAGGCCGCCCGAGGCGCCGGCTCCTTCAGCGTTGCCGGCTGCCGCGGCGCAACGGTCTGGTCGTCGGCGATGATCCGCCGGATCGAGGCCAGAATTTCCTCCATCGACGGCTCGTAAGCCTTGCGTTCGGCTGTCCGCTCGTCCTGTGAAAGGGAGTTCGGCGCGTTCATCGCCCTCGGCGCTTTCTAGTCAAAGGCGCATCGCGCCAGAAATGGTTCCCCAGCATCGCACCAACGCTGCGCTGATTCGCAAATTGCCCCAAATCTTAGAGCAAGTCCCTCGGCCTTTCGATAGGCCCCGCCCCAACCGAGGTCTGCAGCGCACAGCTGCCAGTTGCGAGTCTAATCCCGGCCGGCTGCGTCCGGCAAGCCCAGAACGCCTTCCTCAACTTCCAAAAGCGCCCATCAGCGGCCGTCCGGCGTCCGCAAGCCGAACCATTTGTCCTTCACCTGATCGAAATGGACGGTCGGATCATATTGCTGGACGTCGAGGTTGATATTGGCCGCGGAAAGCTCGCCGACGGAGGCCAAGGTTGCATAGGAGGCCACGACCCGGTCGCGCTGTGCCGAAACGAGGCTGACCCGCGCATTCAGAAGCGTCTGCTGGGCGTTGAGGATGTCGAGCGTCGTGCGCTGGCCGACCTTGGCTTCCTCCCGCACCCCTTCGAGCGCGATCTCAGCCGCCTTCACGGCCGCTTCGTCGGACTTGATCACCGCCTTCGCAGTATCGAGCAAGCCCCAGTCGGAGACGACGTTGGCGCGCACCGCCTCGCGCTGGAGATCCGCCTGGAGCTCCGCCTGGGAGAGCAGTTCCTTGGCCTGCCGGGCGCGCGCATCGACTTCGCCGCCGGTATAGATCGGCACCGACAATTGCCCCATGACCGAGCCGTTGAAGAAGCGCAGCCCAGGAAAGCCTTCGTAATTATAATTCTGCGAGACCGTACCGACGACCGAGACAGTCGGGTAGAGTTCGCCTTCGACGAGCTTCACCTGCAAGGCGGCGGCATCGACCGCATGCAAAGCGGCAACGATGCCGGGATGGTCGCCGAGCGCTACGCTGATGGCTTCTTGCAGCGTGCCCGGCAACAGGGCTTCGACGGAACGCGCCGGCTCGAGCCGGGTCGGATCGACGCCGATAACCTGGTGATATTGCGCGATGCTCGTGTCGAGGTTGGCCTGCGCGGTGAAATAATCCGCCCGCGCCGAGGCAAGGCTCGAGGCGGCTTGCGCGACATCGGTGCGCGTGACTTCGCCGACGTTGAAGCGATCCCGCGTCTGGCGCAACTGCTCTTCGAGAACAATGATGTTGTTCTTGCGCAGGTCGAGGATGGCGGTATCGCGCAACACGTTCATATAGGCCGTGGCGCCGTTCTGGAGCACATTCTGCTCGGTGTTGCGCAGATTTTCGCGGGCGCCAAACACATTGCTTTCCGCCTGCCTCACGCCGTTATAATTGCGATTGCCGTTGAATATGGTCTCGGTGACCGAGAGGCCGACGGTTGCCGGCTCGGTGTTGGATGCGAACGCCGTGCTTGTACCGGCGGAGGCGAGACCGAGGCCCGTGGTACCCGCGCCGGTGCCACTTTCGACGAGACTGTTAAATCCATATTGCGCGGTCGCGCTCACCGTCGGGCGGTAGGCGGCGGTGGCGCGCGGAATGTTCTCGTCCTGAGCGCGGACCCCCGCGCGTTCCTGATTGAGATCGGGATTGGCCTGATAGGCGCGCGCGAGCGCGCTCGACATCAACTCAGCCCACGCCGGCGTAATGCACGCGAGTTCAGCCGCGCCGAGCGCGCCAACTGCGGCGAGCGCGAGGCCAAAAGCTCCATACCCAAGAATCCGGTCTCCCCAAGGGGGAGCGCCGGCTCGAACCCAGCCCGTGATCAATCCTCGAAGCTCCAAAACGCACCAGGGTCAAGACCTGGCAAGGGGCTGCGAAACGGGTTTTTCCGCCGGCTTCAGAACGACTTGAATGCCCCGCCGGCCATCCGCTTCTTACATATCCTGTTCATATTCCTGTCGCCCGGCAAGCGCCAACCTTCGGCGCGCGAATTCGCGAAGGTGCCGCAAAAATGCGACACATCCGGGCGCAACTCCGGCGCTATTCCGACGCTCGCCTGTGAATAGGGGCGCGGTCAGAAGACGAAATGAGGCTGCTCACGGAATGCGTTCAGGATCGGCGCGGTAGCGTCAAACAGCGCACGCGAACTCATCCGGCCGGCAATTTTCTCGAACAGGATTGCATGGCAGGTCCACCGGTCTGGATCATTCGCGGCTCGCGAAAGCGTGATGAGCCGGCCGCCCTCGCGCAATTGCTCGAACAGCCGTCCGAGGTGACCTTCGACCGCGCCATTCACGAGGATAAGATCGAATGGCGCCCTCTCGGCGACGCCGTCGGGCAGCGCGCCTGCGAAAACCGGCGGGCTCAGCCCGATCGCCGCGAGATTGGACTTGACCGCCGCCTGAAGCTTGGCATCGGCTTCGAGCGCCGTGACCTCTTTGGCGAGCCCGGCGAGGATTGCCGTCGAATAGCCGGTCCCGGGAGCGACATCGAGGACCTTGTCCTGAACTTTCACCTCCGCTTCCTGAACGAGGCGCGCCAGAACCATGGGCGCGAGCAACCGGCGCGATCCCCCGCCAGGCTCCTCCCCGATTTTGAGGGCGAGATCGGAATAGGCGAGCGCCTTCGCTTGGGGCGGCACGAAGTCTTCGCGCGGAACCTCGAGAAAGCGGGCGATCACCGCATGCTCAGTCACGCCGAAGGTCCGGATCTGACGATCGACCATCGTGCGGCGCAACTCCGCGAAGTCCGGCTTGGGTTCGGGACTCGGCGAAGCACGCATGTTCCATTCCCATTCGTCGATGCAATGCCGGCTTCGCCCGGCTTATAGGTCGAGGCCACTCGCCTGTCGATCCGCTGCAAGGCGAGAGCGCCGATCTCAATCAGGATTGCACGGTAAAGGTCAAGATGCGAAATAGGCGCATCGCTGAGCCAAAGAGGGACCCCGCATGAGCGACGCCCCGACCGAGCCGTTCGAGCACGCCGAACATGCCGAACATGCCGCCCATTCCGAAAATCCTTTCCTCCCCATCGTGGCGCTCACGATCGCAGTTCTGGCCGTGGTCACCGCCGGGGTCGGGAGCCTGGAGACGATCGAGACGCAAGCGGCAATCGGCGCCAAGAACGATGCCGTCCTGCTGCAGGACGAAGCAACGGATATCTGGAACCTCTACGAGGCGAAGAGCATCAAGAAAAACATGTATGAAATCGCCGCCGCGGCCGGCGGTCCCGGCGCGGGCGATTTCAAACAGCAGGCCCAACATAACGCCGACGACGAAAAGAAATACGAGCCACAGGCCAAATCCCTGGAGGCGAAGCGCGACGCCAAACTCGAGGCGAGCGAGCGGCACGAACATCGCCATGGGGTCCTGACGATCGCCGTCACGCTGCTGCAGATCTCCATTGCGATCGCGACGATTTCGATCGTGCGCCGCGGCGCACGGTGGCCCTGGTATGTTGCCCTCGGGCTCGGCTTGGCCGGCTTGGCGGGCACGGCCTTCGCCTTTATTTGAAGGCGGCGGCTGCCTGCGCGGACGCCTTGGACCAAGCCTTTTGTTGCGTTGGGGGTTACTCCTTGGCCTTGGCCTTCCTATTTCGACAGGGACCTGCCGCGTGACTTCCACATCTGCCGAAGCAACTTTGAACAATTATCTGAGCTTATGAGATGAAGTACCTGAATTCATTGCCTATTTCCATTGAGACTAGCCCCGTCGAAGGCTCTGGTCTCTCAGCGGCGGACCATGCCCTGTTGCGCGAGGCCGTCTTCAAGCTCGAGCACACGAGTTTCGCAACGCGGCTGTCGCAAGCGCTCGGGCGGCAGATCGGCCGTCTGGGGAAATTGGTGCCGGCCGAGGTCGGCGACGTGATCGATCGGGCGGCAGAGGCGGCAATCCAGGCCGCGCTCAATGCGGCGCTGCGCACGCTTGGGACGCGTTCTGCCGGCGAACGGCGCCTCTTGCACAAGGCCGTGGCTACGCTTTCGGGCGCGGTCGGCGGCGCCTTCGGCCTTGCCAGCCTGCCGGTCGAACTGCCCTTTTCGACCGTGGTCATGCTCCGATCGATCGCCGCCATCGCCCAAGCCGAAGGCGAGAATCTGGCTGCGCCCGAGACGGCTTTCGCCTGCCTCCAGGTCTTCGCGCTCGGCACCGGCCGGCAGAACCAGCAATTCCTCGAGAGCGGCTATTTCGCCGTGCGCAGCATCCTCGCCAAATCGGTCAGCGAGGCGGCCCGCTTCGTGGTCGAGCGCGGCCTGGCCGAGGAAAGCGCCCCGGTGATCCTGCGGCTTGTCTCGCAGATTGCGACGCGTTTCGGCGTCGTCGTCTCGCAAAAGATCGCGGCCCAAGCGGTGCCGCTCATCGGCGCGGCCGGCGGCGGCGCCGTGAACTACGCCTTCATCGATCATTTCCAGACGATCGCGCAGGGCCATTTCGCCGTGCGCCGGCTCGAGCGCATCTACGGGGCGGAGATCGTCAGGGCCGAATATGACAGGTTGCTGAGCGAAGGCGCGGGACGCTAGGGCGCGCCGTAGTCGTCCTCCGCACGTATGCTGGCAAGATGCGCTTCGCGCAGATCGAGCTCCCGTTCGATGCGGCGCCGCGCCTCGTCCTTCAGCTGGCCGGAGCGGTAAAGGTCGTTGATCAGCTTGCGCTCGGCGGCGATCAACTGACAATCGATGTCGTCGCGAATCTGCACGAGCTTGCTGTGCGCGCCATCGCCGTCGCTTCGATGCGTGACCCGCTTGAGGCGCTCCCGATGATAGGCCCGAATTGGGGCGACAACCTCCTCGGGAAGCTTGCGGTCGGCGGCAATCTGCTCGAACTGTTGCGCCGCCGCTTCGACCGCTTGGCGCCTGGCTTTGAATTCCTCGACTCTGTCTTCGTGGCGCTCCCGCCGCCCGGCATTGGCCAGGCCGAGAATGCGGATGACCCAAGGCAGCAGCAGCCCCTGCCCGACCAAGGTCACAAGGACGACGGAGAATGTCAGGAAAAGAATGAGATCGCGACCGGGAAATGGATGGCCGCTCCGCGTTGCGAATGGAATTGCCAGCGCCGCGGCCACAGAGACGATGCCTCGTATCCCGGCTGACGCCAGCACGGTTGGGTATTGCCAGGGAGGCGCCGGATCCTTGCGCGCAATCGCGGGAATCAAGCGCGGAATATAGGTCGCGGGATACATCCAAACGAAGCGCGTCGCGATCACGACGGCGCTGACGATCGCGGCGGAGAGAACCAGCTCGTAGATCGAATAATGGTCGATCCCGCCGAGCAGCCTGCGCGCCTGCAGGCCGGTGATGAGAAACACCATGCCTTCGATGAGATAAATGAGAAAATCCCAGAAGAAGATGCCTTGCAGGCGTGTCGCGGCGCTGATCAGCCGCAGGCCGTTCCAGCTGATGTAGAGCCCGGTGGTGACGGTCGCGAGCACGCCGGAGCCGCCCAATTGCTCAGGCGGCCAATAGGCGATGAACGGCGTCAGGACCGAAAGCAGGATCTCGATCCTTGGATCGTGAACCCAACGCCGCAGCCGCAACATCAGCCAGCCGACGCCAATGCCCCAAAAAACCTCGCCGACGAGGATCGCCGCGAATGTCACAACCGCGTGGCCGAGCGAGAATACGCCGGCGCTCACGGCCGCGACCGCGAAGCGGTAGAGAATGAGGGCGGTGGCGTCGTTTACCAGCCCCTCGCCTTCGAGAATGACGAGAACGCGCCTCGGAAGCTGCATTCTGCGGGCGATCGAGAGCGGCGCGACGGCGTCGGGAGGCGAGACGATGGCGCCCAGTACGAAGCCCACCGGCCACGGGAGGCCCAAGAACGAATGGGCTGCCGCCGCGACGGCGATTGTCGTGAAGATGACGCAGCCGATGGCCAAGAGCGAGATCGGGCGCAGATTGAAGCGGAACTCACGCCAGCTCATCGAGACAGAGGAGGCATAGATCACCGGCGGCAACACCAGCAGCAAGACGAAACTCGGCTCCAGCTCGACCGCCGGAAGCCCGGGGACGACCGCCAAAACGACGCCGGTAAGAACCAGGAGAATGGCCGGTGGAATCTTCAGCCGCGCGGCGACGACGGCCACCGCGGCGATGACGATCAGCAGCAAAATCAGAATTTCAATCGTCGAGACCATTTTCGCCGGGCTCTCGCTGTGACGTCTGTCAGTCTACCCATTCGGTTCGACATGAGAAAGCGGGCGGTAGAATTCGCTTGCCCTACCCGGACGCTTCACGCCGCCTCAGGCCACAGCCAGGCGGCGCCGCGCACGCCGCTCGAATCGCCATGCATCGCTTTCAGAAGCCGCGTCGTGACCACGTCGGAAAAAGCGTAATGGCCGAGCAAAGGCGGCAGCATGTCGTAGAGCTGCGCAATGTTGGAGACGCCCCCACCGAAGACGACGGCATCGGGATCGACGATATTGACGACGAGGGCGAGCGCGCGCGCGAGCCTGTCCGCATAAATTTCGAGCGTCCTTCGCGCCTCCGGCTCTCCGCATGCCGCGGCCTCGGCGATCGCCCCGGCGCTCGCGCTTTTTCCGGTTCGCTGCAGATGCTCCTGCGCCAGCGCCCCGCCCGAAAGCCAGGTCTCGATACAATCAGCCTTGCCGCAGAAACAGGGCCGCGGCGGCTGTTTCCTTTCCGCCGCGTCCAAAGGCATCGGATTATGCCCCCATTCGCCGGCAATTTTGTTGCGGCCGGAGACGAGCTTGCGGTCGATTGCCAGACCGCCGCCCACCCCGGTGCCGAGGATGACGCCGAAGACGCAGGCCTCGCCCGCCGCGGCGCCGTCGATGGCCTCCGACAGGGTCAGGCAATTGGCGTCGTTCTCCATGCGAATGGGCCGGCCGAGAAATTTCTCGAGATCGCGATCGAGGGGCATGCCGTTCAGGACGAGCGTATTGGCGTTGCGCATCAGCCCGGTCTTGGGCGACAGCGAGCCCGGCATGGCGAGGCCGATACTCCCCTTTTCGCCGAATTCGGCTTCAAGGCCGCAAACGAGTTCGCCGATCGCCTCGAGGATGGCCTCGTAGTCGCCACAAGGAGTGGGAAGCCGCCGCCGCGCGCGGATGGCGCCGTCTTTGGTCAGCGCGATCGCCTCGATTTTCGTGCCGCCGAGATCGACGCCGATCCGCATCCCTGTCTCCTGCCCGATGCGCGCTCCTTTCCCTACAGACGGGAAGAGGAGCGGCACGTTCCGCCCCGCTACACTGCGATATTGTCGATGAGCCGCGTTGCGCCGAGCCGCGCGGCGGCGAGCAGCCGGATCGGGCCTCGGCCCGTCGCCGGCCCTAGCGTTTCGGCATCTCGGGCTTCGAAATAATCGACCGCGAAGCCCGCCGTTGTGAGCGCCGCGCGCGCCGAGGCGAGCGCGACATCGCGCGCGGCGCCGTCCCTCAATGCGCTGCGGCAACGAACGAGCGCCGCATAGAGAAGCGGCGCGCTCGCGCGTTCCTGCGGCGAAAGATATTCGTTGCGTGACGAGAGCGCCAGACCGTCCTTGGCGCGCACGGTCGGCACGGCCACGATCTCGACGCCGAGGTCCAGATCACGCGCCATCTGCTCGATGACCTTCAGCTGCTGGTAATCCTTCTCGCCGAAGACCGCGAGATCGGGCCGGCATTGATTGAAGAGCTTTGCGACCACGGTCGCAACACCATTGAAATGATCGGGACGGAACTTGTCCTCGAGCCCGACCTTGGCCGGGCCGCCGACCACGATATTCGTGGCGAAGCCCGGCGGATAGATTTCGAGGGTCTGCGGCGCGAAGACGACATCGCCGCCCGCGGCGGCGAATTGTTCGACATCCCGCGCGAACGGCCGCGGATAGGAGTTGAAATCTTCGCCCGCGGCGAATTGGCTCGGATTGACGAAGATCGACAGAACGACGCGCTCGGCCCGTCGCTTCGCCTCCGCGACAAGCGCCAGATGCCCGGCATGCAGCGCGCCCATGCTGGGTACCAGCGCGATACGCTCCCCGGCCGCGCGCCATCGCCCGACGATGGTTCGCAATGTCGCGATATCGCCCGCAATCGTCGCATTCTCTTCGATGCGGTCCGGCGCGCCGGTCAAGCTCAAACGCCCTTCAGTTGGATGGCTCGCCCGCGGCCCGGCCTGGTACGATCCGACGCCGCCCCGGTCTCGCCGAGAGAGGCGAGATAGGAAACATAGGCCTCGGGCAAAGCCCAGTCTTTCGCCGCGGCGACAATGGCGTTGAGATAGGCGGCCGACGGCTTGCCTTCAACCTCGCTGCAACCGACATAGACGAGTGCGCGCACCGGGCCGCCTGTCTCGCGCAGCACCGGCTGGGCGACCTTTCGATAAAGCCCGCGGCCAACATCCTCATAGCGATCGAGGCCGGGAATGTCCGAAAGCGCGAGCTCGTAGAGCACGCCATGGACATCCAGGCGCGGATCGCATTTCACCGAAGCATAGCCCGATCCCATGATGATGAGCTTGTGGCCAACGAGCCGAGCGCGGCCGAGCGTGCGCGAGCTTGGGCAGCGAAGCCGCATCGCGGCGCGATCCATGTTCGAGCCATAGGCGAAATAAAGCGGCATGCGCACCTCCGAGGACGAGAGGGCTTTGGCTCTACTTCAGTCTTCGGTCAAGTCCTTGGGGCCGACCGGCGCGGCGCGGCGCAAACGAATATCCATACGACTTTCGGAATCCGCTCAGGCCGGACTGGCGATTTGGAAAGAGTTATGTCGCGAGTCGAATGGCGAAAGGCGAGATGCCGCGCTCATCTGCAGAGGATTCCCTTTCATGAACTGACATCTTTTGGCGAGACCTGTACGTCTGTTCGTCATAATCACGTTTCTCCCCTCAATTTTGACGATATAGCACCAATCCCCTCCTGCAAAACGGAGGCAGAGATCGCCCGTTTCGTTTATCATCCAGCTATCGTATTCCGTATGTCTAGGGGGTGAAGCGTGGTACGCAACGTAACGACCGTCTGCACCGTAATACTCAAAGTATTCCCCGGTAACACTCCCGACGGTGTGACACGTGTTTTCGATTAGAGCTCTGGCGCCGGAGGGCCTGGCGCGTGCCGAGCCCGCAATTGCGACTGCTATGAGCAGCGCCGAAAAGCTGCAGCTAACGATATCGCGCATTTATTCCACCTCCTCGCGCTAGCTAATTGCTGACGACGACCCCCGTGTTGCGGCCGAAGGGGCAATTGCCGACCACGGTTGCTATGGCGAAATGCTCGCCCGCAGCGATCCAGAATCTTTCAGAACTTCTGTGTGAGACCCGCGTAAAATCCCCGTCGCGGCCCGTATTGCGGAGCGAACACGCCAATGCCGGTTCCGCTCCTGATCTGATAGACAGAATCGAAGATGTTCACCACGTCGAAGCGCAGCGTGAGAGGCATCATGTCCCAGCCTGAGAACTCGTGGCTGATTCCGGCGTTGAACTGGGCGTAAGGGGCTTCGGTGCTGATGTTGGCGTCGCCGGTGCGCAGCCCCGAGCCATAGATCATGTCGGTTGAGAACCGCGTGCCTTGCCAAAGATAGGAGAGGCCCGCCGAGCCGGTCACGATCTGCGTGTGGTCGGTGTAGATCCAGTGCGTCTGGATGTATTGATATTCGGTCATGCCGCCGAGATCGGCGAGCGGGGTGGTGTTGTCGAACAGATATTGGTTCGAGACCACGTCGGTGGCTTTCTCTTGGCCCACGGCGAGGTTGCCGTAAGCCTGGAAATCATTGTTGTTGTATTTCGCGCTGAACTCGACGCCTTCGGTGATCCCCTGCGCGTAATTGAACGCGCTGAGCACCAAAGCCTGGCCAAAATTTCCGTTGTCGATCAGGTCAGTCGCGATCTTGTAATAGGCGTCGGTCCCAAGCTCGAGGACGGGACAGTCCTGCCCTGCCGTAGAATAGCAGCCGAAAGGTATCTTCTGGTCGACGCCGGCATCGAAATAATGCGAGCGCTCCGGCAGCACCGGGCTATTGCCTTGGCCGGCGGGCGGCGCGCCCGTCGTGTGGTCGAACAAGGCGATATCGGCGGGTGCTGCTTCGACCAGCACCGGCGGCGTGAAGTAACGCGCATAGCCGGCGTGAAAGGTCGTGTTCTCGAAGGGGTTGTAGGTGACGCTCAGGCGCGGGCTCAACTGGTTGGCATCGACATATTGCCACATCTGGTCGAAGCGCAGGCCGCCGTTGATGGTAAACTGGTTGTTGATCTTCCACTCGTCCTGGGCGTAGACGCCGGCGAGCCAGCCGAGCTTCGAGACGTTGTCGGTGATCGTCTCCGGCGCGGCATTGTCGGTGCCGTCGCAGATCGTGCACGGCTCGACCAGCGATGAATTGCCGACGTCGCTCTGTTCGCCGCTGACGGTGAAGCCGGCGCGAATCGTATGCGCCGGATTGATCGCATAGGAGGCGTCGCCCTGAACGCCGTTGGCATAGGATTCCCGGCTAATGTTCGAGGCAACGCCGTTGAGCAGCAGGTCGCCGACCGGGTCCGGGATAAAGTGAAGATCGTTGTAGCGGGTGAAATAGGACAATTGCCCGTCGAAGCCGTTGATCGATTTCTGCAGCGCCAGCACCCCATATTCGGTGTTCTCGATCTGGTTCTCATTGAGCAGCGCTGAATTGAAATTAGTGATCCCGAATGCATTGGTGACCGGCGGATTTCCTGTCTGCCCGACCGGCTGGCCAGGAACGTTGGGAATCTGGAATGTGCTGTTGGCGGTGCCGGCGATCAGGCTCAAACGAGTGGTCGGATCGATGAACGCCGACATATAGGCGAAGCCTTTCCCCTGCTGGGAGAAATCGTGGATGGCGTTGTATGCAGGCGTCGGATTTTCGATTCCGACAGTGGTCTGCAGATAGCGGCCGGTGAAGAAATATTGGACGCCCGGGAAACAGTTCGTGGACGACGTCCCGGGTGCGGCGAGGATCCGCAATTGCCTCCGAATGTGCCCCCATATTCGAAGGATGGCTCTAAGGTTCCGAAGCTCCCGCCATAGAGGCTGACGCTGCCGCTGTTGTTGAAAACGTCGTCGCGGGTCGTCATGTCGATGAGGCCCACGGTGCGCATACCGAACTCCGCCGGCAGCGCTCCGGTGACCAACGCGATGCCGCCGATCAGGTCGGTGTCCAAAACACTGCCGAAGCCGGTGACGCCGTCGGGCAGCATGACGCCGTTGATACGGTATTGAACATTGGCGTGATCGTTGCGGACGTGCAACAGGCCGCTGGCCGCCGAATCCTGCGAAACGCCGGGCGCCTGCAGCAGAACTTTCTCGACCGGCGCATTGGTGCCTTGTGGAAACGCACGGATGGTCTCGTGGCTGATTTTGTAGGACGTGGTGCCGAGGGTCGTGTACAGCTTGCTCCGCGCAGTATCGAATGTCGCGGCTTTTGCCGCCAGCTGACGTGCCGCGACAGCTTCGCCAGTCTCGCCGGTCGGGGAGACCCGCGTGTGCGTCGGCCGCCCCGGCGCTTCTCTCTTCGCCAATTTCTCTCTGCTGGCGATCACATGCACGGTCGGCAAGGTAACGGGCGTTTGCGCGAAGCCCACTCCAATGAAGCAATCGAGCAAGGCGAGAGCCGAACTGCTCAAAAAGAGCGCGCGGCCAAGACGGCTGGAAAGCAGAGAACGCATCCGGCCCCCCGGAACGGCTACCGATGTTATGTTATTACATAGCTAAGGCAGGCGGAGTCAATCCATGCGATTGGGCCTTCCGGGGTCGGACGAAGTCGCGCCTCGCGCCGGGGTGCGAGCGGCCATTGAGCAATGGCGTCGCCACGGGCGCTTGCCTGGCCATTTTCAGCCGCTTGCGGCGAAGCTGGGCGTGTGGGCCTGGCCGAGATTGAGCGGCTTCCGGGACGACGCGCGAAGCTCTACGACCGCTCCTTGGCGTAGGCATCCATAGCCTCGCCGAAACCACGGAAGGAAAATTCAATCGCGACCTTCTGCCCCGAAGCTTTGGTGAAGAACAGACGTCCCGTGTCGGCGGCGACCGCATGCCAGGCGCGTAGCATGTCATCCTTCAAAATGGCATCGGCGATGCAGCCGCCGGGCAGACAGCGCCGCCACGTCAATTCGACGCCCGGATCCTTATCGAAGGCGATCACCCGCGGGCTGTCCTGGAAGGTAATGTTCGTCGGCAGCACGGCCGTGATATGCATGTCATCTTTGGCCGACAAGCGGCCGATGCCAATTTGCGCGATCGGGTTTTGTTGGCCTTGCGGCACGACGCTTTGGTCGACCTCGCAAAACCGTTGCGAGGTGTCGCCCTGTTGCCGGTGCGCGCAGCGTAAGGTCCAGGCGCCATAGGTCGCAGTCGTCGTCTCCGGCTCAGGGCTGACCGGCCGCGGTTGCGCCGGTGGGGGTGTTTGCGCAGGGGATTGGCCCGCGGCGAGGGCAGTTAGGGCGACTGCGATCAACAATGTTCGGATCACGGCGGCGGCTCCAACAAACTTGAAGCGTTTATGCGGGCCGCGCAAACCGGTCAACCTCAAGGATTGGTGAAATTTTCCCGATCCTCGGCGCATTCGGCCGGGCGCGCCTCCGCGAAGCCGTCAAGCCTCTTCCTCGTCGCCGCCGAACTCCTGCAAAACCTCGCGCACCAGGGCCCGAGTGATCGGTCGGCCGCGCTCCAAGGCAGCGTGATCGAGACGCTCGACGAAATAGCGGGCCATGTCGAGTGAGCGATCGATGTGCAAAGCGACGAATTCCAAGACCGCCGGATCGACGACGAGCTGACGATCGCGAAAGAGTTTTTCGAGCACGGCTTTGAGCAGTTCGTCATCCGGCGCGCCGAGCTCGACCAAGGGCGCGAGCCGCAGGCGGGAAAGGAGATCGGCCGTCGCAAGGCCCCAAACGTCGGGCTTGCGCCGCGCGGTCAACAAGAGGCTCGCCCTTTGTTGCCGGGCAAGGTTGAGAAGATGGAACAGAGTTGCTTCCGCCGTGCCGATCTCGTCGGCAGCCTCGATGACAAGCGCCGGCTTTCCCGCGAGCGCGGCGAGATCGGCGCCCTCGAGCCTCCGGCCGAAGAAGGTGTCGGCTGCGGCGCGCGCGGCCCAGATCGCGGCGAGGTGGCTCTTACCGGCGCCTGGCGGCCCGACAAGAAGCAGAACGTCGTCCGGCCAGGCTGGCCAGGCCTCGATCAGGCGCAAGGCTGTCGCGTTCGCTTCCGAGACGAGAAAATCCTCGCGGCGGAAATGCGGCGTCGGCGTCAGATCGAGGCCGAGTTGACGCCAACCCCCAGGTTTCGGAGGCATGTCGGCGGACATTAGCGCCCTTCGATGGCTTTCTGTTGATCGGCGGCGGTCTTTCGTCGTGCCTTGCGTCTCGGCCGCGGCGCGTAGATCCGGCAGGCTGGTATAGAGCTCGCTCGCGCGGTACTTGTCGATCAGGACGCGCAGGATGACACCGGTCGCCGCGGCCACCGGCACCGCAATGATGAGGCCGGTGAACCCGAAAACGCTGCCGAAGGCAAAAAGCGCAAAAATCAGCCAGACCGGATGCACGCCGACCCTGTCGCCGACGAGCTTTGGCGAGAGAATATTGGCCTTCGAAGAGTTGGCCTGTAACGACGACGCCCAAGGTCATGGCGAGCAAATACCAATGCGGCCAACCTTGCACGATCGCGACGATCGAAGCGACCACGAGGGCGCTCAGGGAACCGAAATAGGGGATGAAGCTCAAGAAGCCTGCGGTAATGCCGATCAGAAAGCCGAAGTTCAGCCCGATCAGCGACAGGCCCAAGCCATACCAAGTGCCGAGGAACAGACAGACGAGCGACTGGCCGCGCAAAAAGCCCGCCATGGCCCGATCGACCTCGCTGGCGAGCTGGCGCACGACGCCGCGATGACGGGGCGGAACGAGGCTGTCGATCGCGCCGATCATCCGATGATAATCCAGCAGCATGTAGAAGGCGACGACCGGCGTGACGACGATCAGGGAGACGAGGCTGATCAGCGCGAAACCATGCGTAACGAGTGAGTTCAGAAAGCGCGGCCGTCCAGGCCGCCGCTTGCGCCGCGAGGTCGCCTACGCCGGCGCGGACGTCCGACGCATTGCCGCTCAACCCGAGCCTTTGCAGCAACGGGCCGGCATAGTCCTTGGCAAGCTTTCCACCGGCAATGGAGATCAGCGCGTGCAGCTTGCTGAGCAGATCGGGGAGCGCCCGGATGAACTCCGCGAATTGATGGATGAGCACGGGCACGATCAGGGTCAAAATGAGCGCGAGAACGGTCACGCAGCCAGCGAAGATCAGAAGCGTGGCCACGAGACGGTTCACTCCGAGGCTCTGCAGACGATCGGCGAGCGGGTCGAGCAGATAGGCGATCACGAAGGCCGCCGCAAAGGGCAGAAGAACGCCGCTGAATGTCCAGAGAAACAGGATGAGAAGGGCGAGGGCGCCGATCCAAAAGCCGATTTGCCGCTCGATGCGCATCATGGAGATGATTCCCACAAGCCCTTTTGGGGGCCAGCCGCAATCACAGGCTCATGTGTCGAGACCAGCTCGCCAAATAGGCCGCCAGCGACGCGAGCGTCAATGCCGCGACGCAATAGGCGGCGAGATCGAACCAGGGCCCAAGCGCGAATTGGAAGGCCTTGGCGCCGAGCACCGCCGCCGCGAAGGCGATCTGCGCCACCGTGTTGATCTTCGAAATCAACAGCGGCCGGATCTTGATCGGCTTGCCCATGATCCATGAGATCATGAAGGCGCCGATGATCATGACATCGCGCGCGACGACGACGATCGCCAATGTGCTCGGCAGCGCGCCGACGACGGCCAGCGCCACATAGATCGAAACCAGCAAAGCCTTGTCGGCCAGCGGATCGAGATAGGCGCCGAGTTCGGTGCGAAGATCGAAGCTTTTGGCAAGCCAGCCGTCGACCGCGTCGGAAACGCCGGCGAGGATGAACAGAATGCAGGCGCCCTGCCAACGCCCCGCCGCGATCATCGCGATCACGACCGGCACCAGCCCGAGCCGGATGAGAGTGATAAGATTGGGCAGACTTGCGTAGACAGACATGAGTCGATGAGAAAGCGACCGCCGCCCCAGCATAGCGCCAATTGGATGAATTGCAGAAATCCCGGCATCGGGTTGCGGCGCTTGCCTTGCGCCGGACGAGGGGCTAGGCCTGCCCCGAATTGAGGGCAGACATGGCGGCGAAGAACGGCCTCACTTATGCCGATGCGGGCGTCGATATGGACGCCGGCAACGCCATGGTCGAAAAGATCAAGCCGCTCCTGCGAACGACGCGGCGGCGCGGCGCCGAGGCCGAAATCGGCGGCTTCGGCGGCCTCTTCGATCTGAAGGCGGCGGGCTTCAAGGACCCGATCCTGGTTGCCGCCAACGATGGCGTCGGCACCAAGCTCATGCTCGCCATCGCCAGCGGCATGCATGCGACGATCGGCATCGATCTCGTCGCCATGTGCGTCAACGATCTTATCGTCCAAGGCGCCGAGCCTCTCCTCTTCCTCGACTATTATGCGACTGGCAAGCTCGACCCCGATGTCGGCGCCAAGATCGTCGAGGGGATCGCGCGGGGCTGTATCGAAGCCGGCGCGGCGCTGATCGGCGGCGAGACGGCGGAAATGCCTGGCCTTTATGGCGAAGGCGATTATGATCTCGCGGGCTTTGCAGTCGGCGCGGTCGAACGCGACCGGTTGTTGCCGAAGAATGTCGCGCCGGGCGATATCGTTCTCGGACTTCGCTCCTCGGGTCTGCATTCCAACGGCTTTTCGCTGGTCCGCCGGATTGTCGCAAAGGCGGGGCTGAAACTTTCCGATCCTGCTCCCTTCGCGCCGCAGACGACGCTGGCCAAAGCCTTGCTCACCCCCACCCGAATCTATGTGCGCCAAATCCTTCGGCTCTTGCGGGCGAGCGATGCGGTGAAGGCTCTGGCGCATATCACCGGCGGCGGCTTTCCCGACAATCTGCCGCGCGTTCTACCGAAGGGTCTCGGCATTCGCATCGATCTTGACGCGGTCGCGGTGCCGCCGGTTTTTCGTTGGCTCGCCAGTACCGGTCCTGTCGCTGAGCCCGAAATGCTGCGGACTTTCAATTGCGGGATCGGAATGGCGGTCATTACGGCGCCGGCCAATGCCGCGGCGCTCGAAGCCGATCTGCGCGCCGCCGGCGAAGAGCCGATCGTTTTTGGCGAGGTGGTCGAAGGATCGCGCGTCACTTTTGCCGGCCGGCTCGTGCTGTGACGCGCAAACGCACCGCCATTTTGATTTCCGGCCGTGGCTCGAACATGCGCTGCCTCATCGAAGCGGCGGCCGATCCGAGCTATCCCGCCGAAATCGTCCTGGTCCTGTCCAATCGTCCCGAAGCCGAAGGGCTTAGCCTTGCCAAGGAGCTTGGCGTCGCAACGGCCGCCGTCGATCATAAGATTCATGCCGGACGTGAGAGCTTCGAGGCGAGCCTTCAGGTGCTTCTCGATCTCCACCGTGTCGAACTCATCTGCCTCGCCGGCTTCATGCGGCTATTCACGCCGTCGTTCGTGCGGGCCTGGGAAGGTCGGCTGATCAACATTCACCCTGCCCTTCTGCCGGCCTATCGCGGCTTGCACACGCATGAGCGGGCGCTCGCCGACGGCGCGAAGATCCACGGCTGCAGCGTGCATTTCGTCGTCCCCGCCATGGACGAAGGGCCGATCATCGCACAGGCAGCGGTTGCCGTTCTCGATTCGGATACGCCGCAGACGCTGGCACATCGTGTCCTGGAACAGGAGCATGTCATCTATCCGGCGGCGCTCGCTGCTGTGGCGAGCGGGCAGATCAAGCTTGTCGGCGACCAAGGCGTCGCCGACCGTCCGTTGCGAGAGTTCGGCCGGAGCTAGCCCTCGGGGGTCCAGGCCTCATAATCGCCGGTCGCGGGCGGCCGCACGCCGGCTGCCAAAGTCGAACCCGGCGGACGCCAAGCTTCCGGCGTGCCGGTCAGATCCGGCAGATGCGGCAATTCCCAGTCGCGCGGCTTATAGGTCTCGTCGGGCGGCGGCACATCGACGATATGATGCAGCCAGCCATACCAGCCGGGCGGCGTCATCGAGCCTTCCGCATAGCCGGCATAGATGACCCAACGGCGCTCGAAGCCGAGCGCCGGGTCTCTGGCGCCGCCGCGCGTGCGGTAATAGCGGTTGCCGAACTGGTCTTTGCCGACGAGCTCGCCCTTCATCCATGTGTAGAGGAGCGTGTTGAGGGTCGCGCCGTTCCACCAGGTGAAGAGTTGAAGGAGCCAGCGCATTTTCTGCCTGCCCGAGAGGTTGAGCGGACTATGGCGAGGCCGGCCTGCCCTGTCCATAGGCGCTGCGGTGGGGTCGCCGCCCGACTCGAATCCCGCCCGTTCGGCCCCCCTTCCGTTGCGCAAAGCAAGGCCTCAATTGTGGCGGCTGGGGATATGGAGCAAGACTCAAGGGCAGCCGCCCGCTCGGACTTGCGCTGCCCCGCAGCGGCGATCAACACTTCGCTCTAGGGCTGGAATCTTAGGATTTCCACAATATTTTGTGTCTATGGGCAGGAGATCTACTAGTTCTTGACGCGAGGGAATATCGCGTTAGGCTCAATTTCCCCCGAGACTTCAGGACCAAACCTCATGCGGATCGAGCGGCGCTATACGAAAGCAGAGATCTCGCCCTATGAGGCGATCGAATTCCGCACGACCCGGAGCGAGATTCGCAATCCGGACGGTTCCACCGTCTTCGCGCTCGATGGGATCGAGGTTCCGGCCTGCTGGAGCCAGGTCGCGGCCGATGTGCTGGCGCAGAAATATTTCCGCAAGGCCGGAGTTCCCGCCCGGCTTAAGCCTGTCGAAGAGCCCGACGTTCCTCCCTTCCTCTGGCGCCGCGTCGCCGACGAGGAGGCGCTGGAGGAATTGCCGAAGGCCGAGCGATCTGGCTCCGAGATCTCGGCCCGCCAAGTCTTCGACCGCCTGGCCGGCGCCTGGACCTATTGGGGCTGGAAGGGCAAATATTTCGACGCCGTCGAAGACGCCCGCGCCTTCTACGACGAATTGCGTTTCATGCTGGCCAAGCAGATGGCCGCGCCCAATTCGCCGCAATGGTTCAACACCGGGCTGCATTGGGCCTATGGCATCAACGGCCCGAGCCAGGGCCATTATTATGTCGATTTCGAAACCCGCAAGCTCGTGAAGTCCAAGTCGGCCTACGAGCATCCGCAGCCGCACGCCTGTTTCATCCAGTCGGTCGCCGACGATCTCGTCAACGACGGCGGCATCATGGACCTTTGGGTGCGCGAGGCGCGGCTCTTCAAATATGGCTCGGGCACCGGCTCGAATTTCTCCAAGCTGCGCGGCGAGAACGAAAAGCTTTCGGGCGGCGGCAAATCCTCCGGCCTCATGTCCTTCCTGAAAATCGGCGATCGCGCCGCCGGCGCGATCAAGTCCGGCGGCACGACCCGGCGCGCCGCGAAAATGGTCGTGGTCGACGTCGATCACCCCGACATCGAGGCCTATATCGAATGGAAGGTGAAGGAGGAGGAAAAGGTCGCCGCCCTCGTCGCCGGCTCGAAGATCGTCAAAAAGGCGCTGAAGGCGATCCTGCGCGCCTGCGTCAATTGCGAAGGCCCAGGCGACGATTGCTTCAATCCGGAAATGAACCCGGCCCTGAAGAAGGAGATCAAGCTCGCGCGCCGCGCCTCGGTGCCGGACGGCATGATCAAGAAGATCATCCAGTTTGCGCGCCAAGGCTATAAGGACATCGACCAGGTCATATCCTTCGACACATTCTCGACCGATTGGGATTCGGAAGCCTATCTCACCGTTTCCGGCCAGAACTCGAATAATTCCGTGCGCGTCACCGACGGCTTTCTGCGCGCGGTGGAGGAGGATGGCGATTGGACCTTGACCCGCCGGCTCGACGGCAAGGCGCATAAGGTCATGAAGGCGCGCGATCTTTGGGAGAAGATCGGCTATGCGGCCTGGGCTTCGGCCGATCCGGGTCTGCAATATCACACGACGATCAACGATTGGCATACCTGCCCCGCGGCGGGGCCCATCGTCGCCTCGAACCCGTGCTCGGAATATATGTTCCTCGACGACACGGCCTGCAATCTCGCCTCGCTGAACCTGCTGCCGTTCCGCGATCCGCAAACCAAGGTCTTCGACGTCGAAGCCTATGAACATGCGGTGCGGCTCTGGACTGTCGTGCTCGAAATTTCGGTGCTGATGGCGCAGTTCCCGTCGAAGGAGATTGCGCGGCTCTCCTACGATTATCGCACGCTGGGGCTCGGCTATGCCAATATCGGCGGCCTCCTGATGTCCTCCGGCATCGCCTATGATTTGGACGAGGGCCGCGCCATCTGCGGCGCGCTTTCGGCGATCATGACCGGCATCGCCTATGCAACCTCAGCCGAAATGGCGCGCGAACGCGGCGCCTTTGGGGAATTTGCCGAGAACAGAGAGGCGATGCTGCGGGTGATGCGCAACCATCGCCGTGCCGCGCGCGGCGAGGCCTCGGGCTATGAAAAGCTCGCGACTCTGCCGGTGCCGCTCGATCACGCGGCGCTGCCCGACTCGGCGCTCGGCGATCATGCGATGGCCGCCTGGGACAAGGCGGTCGCGCTCGGCGAAGCCTATGGCTACCGCAATGCTCAGGTGACTGTCGTGGCCCCGACCGGGACAATCGGCTTGGTGATGGATTGCGACACGACCGGCATCGAGCCGGACTTCGCCCTCGTCAAATTCAAGAAGCTCGCGGGCGGCGGCTATTTCAAGATCATCAACCGCGCGGTGCCGGAGGGATTGCGGGCGCTCGGCTATCGCGAATCCGAGATCGCCGAGATCGAGGTCTATGCAGTCGGCCACGCTTCGCTGCGCCAGGCGCCGGCGATCAACCATGCGAGCCTGCGCGCGAAGGGCTTTAGCGAGGCGAAGCTCGAAGAGCTCGAAAAGACGCTGGCGACCGCCTTCGACATCAAATTCGTCTTCAACAAATGGACGCTCGGCGCCGACTTCCTCGTCAACGTGCTCAAAGTGCCGGAAGAAAAGCTCGACGATCCGAATTTCGATCTGCTCGTCTTCCTCGGCTTCTCGAAGGCCGAGATCGATGCCGCCAACATCCATGTCTGCGGCGCGATGACGGTCGAAGGCGCGCCGCATCTGAAGCTCGAACATTATCCCGTCTTCGATTGCGCCAATCCCTGCGGGCGCACCGGCAAGCGCTATCTCTCGGTCGAGAGCCACATCCGCATGATGGCGGCGGCGCAGCCGTTCATCTCGGGGGCGATCTCGAAGACGATCAACATGCCGAACGATGCCAGCGTCGAAGACTGCAAGGAAGCCTATATGCTCTCCTGGCGGCTCGCCTTGAAAGCCAATGCGCTCTATCGCGACGGCTCGAAACTCTCGCAGCCCTTGAACAGCCAGTTGATCGCCGACGAGGACGAAGAAGAGGAAGCGGTCGAAGCGCTCGTCGCCGCCAACGTGCCGGCGCGCGCCACGGTCGTGGCCGAAAAGATCGTCGAACGAATCGTCGAGCGGATCGAGCGCACCCGCGAGCGCGAGCGCCTGCCCGACCGGCGCAAGGGCTATACGCAAAAGGCGGTCGTCGGCGGCCACAAGGTCTATCTGCGCACCGGCGAATATCAGGACGGACGGATCGGCGAGATCTTCATCGACATGCACAAGGAAGGCGCCGCCTTCCGCTCGCTGATGAACAATTTCGCCATCGCCATTTCGGTCGGCCTGCAATATGGCGTGCCGCTCGAAGAATATGTCGATGCCTTCACCTTCACGCGCTTCGAGCCGGCGGGCCTCGTGCAAGGCAATGACGCGATCAAGAACGCGACCTCGATCATCGACTATGTGTTCCGCGAACTCGCCATCTCTTATCTCGGCCGCAACGATCTCGCCCATATCGACCAGAGCGACATCGGCCATGACGTGCTGGGCAAGGGCGACGACCAGAGCCGGCCGCCGCAAGGCAGCGTGCCCTCGGCGACCTCGAAGTTCGTCTCGAAAGGCTTCGTGCGCGCCAAGGCCGACAAGCTGATGCTGGTGCAAGGCGCGGCTCAGGCGGGCGTCGGGCGTGACCGCGCTGAAGAAGAATCTCGAAAACGAGATCGAGGCGGAGCTCGGCGAGCTCGACTGGTCGGTGCCGGCCGAGCGCACGACGGTCGCCTCAAAGCGCAGCGAAGCGCGGATGAAAGGCTATACCGGCGAAGCCTGCCCCGAGTGCAACAATTTCACTTTGGTGCGCAACGGCACGTGCCTGAAGTGCGACACGTGCGGGGCGACGACGGGGTGCTCATGACGGGCAAGGTTGGTGGCGCGGGTACCCCCTAATCCCTCACCCCGATTTAATCCGGGGAGCCTCGAAGGCGAGAGGATGCTTCTGCTTCATCCTTCGAGACGCGCCTTCGGCGCTCCTCAGGATGAGGGCCGCGCGGTCATAGGAAAGTACAACTGCCTCGCTGACCGCAATGGGCACGCCGGGGGGCTTGTGGCTGATGCTTCGAGATGGCCGCTTTGCGGCCTCCTCAGCATGAGGGGAATTGGTTTTGCTTGCCGCTCCAATCCCCTCACCCTGAGGTGCGAGCGAAGCGAGCCTCGAAGGGCGAGGGATCGCTATGGTTCGTCGTCGAGCTGTGCTTCTCATCCTTCGAGACGCGCCTGCGGCGCTCCTCAGGATGAGGGACTCCGTTGCTTCGGCTTTCGTCTGGCCAGCTTCGATAAGCTTTCAAAATCCCCGCGCATGTAGGCTTCCTTCTTGGCGCGCGACCAGCCTTTGATGCGCCGCTCTGCCGCGATCGCTTCGTCGATACGCTCATAATGTTCGCTGAAGACGAGTTCGACCGGCAATCGCCGGGCGGTATAGCTGTCGACCAAGCCTTGTGCATGTTCGCTCACGCGTTCCTCGACTGAGCGCCGCGTGATGCCCGCGTAATAGGTCCCGTCAGCGCATCGCAAAATGTAGATAGTCGCACCGTCCATGTTGAAGCCCTTGCGACGCTTCGAGACGGCCGCTTTGCGGCCTCCTCAGCATGAGGATGTTATAGCCAACGCCTCCCCCCTCACCCTGAGGTGCGAGCGCAGCGAGCCTCGAAGGGTGAAGTGCTTCTGCTCATCCTTCGAGATGCACCTTCACCGCTCCTCAGGGTGAGGCGACTGTCTTTCCTTAAGGCACCCGCTCACCCGATGGTGATGCACTGACCCTTGCAATGAACCTCGATCTCCTCGCGCGCGTTGTATAGAATGAGCGTCACGGCGCGCCGGGCAGGCCGCCGATTTCGAGGGAGTGATCCGCGTGAGCAAACTCATCGTCCTTTACAAAAAGCCCCGCGACCCGAAGCACTTCGACAGGCATTTCCGCGAGGTCCACGCGCCGCTGGCGCAGAAACTGCCGGGCCTGCGCAAATATTCCTACGGGCCGACGCGCGCGCTCGACGGCGGCGAAGGGCCGTTTTTCTGGATGTTCATCGGAACATTCGACAGCTTGAAAGCGATCAGCGACGCTTTGGCGTCGCCGGAGGGGCAAAAAGTCGTCGCCGACATTCCGAATTATTATCACGAAACGCCGACCATCCTTCACCTGGATTCGACGGACGGCTGAGACGGCGCGCCTTGGCGTCGGATTTGAGCCACCTTGCGGACCGTTGGCCTACCGAACTATACGGTTAGCGTCATGGAGTTTCGTCACGGCAAAGTCATGCGCGAGCCTATCGTGCAAAGCCTCCGCGAGACATTCTGCTGCATGGAAGCGAGTCCCCGCCCGGACTTTGGACAAAACACCGACCAGCGCGACGTGCCGAAAGCCGCCGGCGTCGTATGAAACCTGCCCTTTCGATTCACCGTCTCAGCAGGGCCGATTTGCCGGTCGATACAATCAAGCTGGCACGCTTCCTGATAGGAAAATCCATCGTGCACCGCCTTCCGGGCCAACGGTTGAGCGGTCGCATAGTCGAAGTAGAGGCTTATCCGGTCGGCGATTTTGCGGGGCACGCGTTTCGCGGAAAGACAATCAGCAATAGCTCGCTCTTTCTCGGCACTGGGTATGCCTATGTCTATCTTAGTTACGGCTCGTCATTCATGTTCAATATCACAAGTGAAGAGCCGGGAGTTGGGGCGGGCGTATTGATTCGGTCGCTCGAGCCGATCGACGGGCTCAGCTTCATGCAGCGTCGGCGGGGCATCGCCCGCTGTTACGACCTCGCACGAGGCCCTGGCCGCCTCACAAAGGCGATGGACATCGACCGCCGTTTTGACGGCCTGGATCTTTGCACGGATCGCACGCTCTGGCTCGGTTCGGCCGTCCGCCGCCCCGGGGCCATCGGACGGAGTATCCGCATCGGCCTTTCAAAGGAAGTGAAGCGTCTGCGCCGGTTCTACGAGCGAGGCAATCCATATGTGAGCGGCCCAAGGCGACTGAACGGGTAATGCAGTCGCTCGTCTTGGGAATCACCTGCTGCGCGGCGGTGAGCGCACAACGCGAAGCCGCTCAAAAACGGGCAGGCCGAATCCTACCCGCGACGAGGAGCGGCGCGATTCAATCGCCTTTTTGGCTCCGCCGCTTTGCCGGCCGTTTATGTGACTTCCCGAAGCCGCCCAGTGTCTACGTCGAAGATAAAGCCCCGCACGGGCACTTCCTTGGCGATCCAGGGATGCGACCTCACCTTTTTGATCTGTTCCTTCGTGTGCTGGGCCGGATCTTTGTATGAGAGGAAACGCATGGGGGCTGGGGATGCATCTCCCGTCAGTTTCGAGAGCTTTGCGTTCAACTCGTTGTCGGTAAAGGTCGTAAATCCGCAGCCCGTGTGGTTAAGAAGCATGATCTCCTTCGATCCCAAAACTCGCGTCGAAACGACGAGTTCCGCCAGCACTTCGTCGGTGACGGCCGGACCGCCGTTGCGAATGACATCCATGTCGGCACGCTTCAGGCCCAGTATTGCCTCGAGGTCGGAAAGTCGCGGATCCATGCAGGTCACCACGGCGACGGCAGGCCGCGGGGGTCCGCCCAGTCTCGGATCGTAAGCTTTGGCGTATTGCTCATTTGACTTCAACGCTTGATCGATAAGGCTCATTACGTCCTCCAATTTGCTGGCCATCGCGATAGCCGGCGGTCGGGAATTGCCGCGGACTTCCCCACCTATGACCGGTCATCTCGAGACGCAAGCCGATCTTGAGCGCGTTCGCCCTTTAGCTCGTGTTGCCAGGCGTAGTCAGCCATGGCGCCTCAATATGCGCGGGCAAAGCCCATCTGCTTCACCGCAAAGCCCGACGCGGTGCGGCGTCGTGAGACGTGCATCTTCCTGAGCCGAAAACCGCGCTGACACCTGACATGATCGCATGTCAGGTGTCGGCGTAGAATCACCGAAATGCCGGCCCGCACCTCGCGACGCTATAATTAACTTACTTCGGCACCGTGATCTCGGTCCAACTAACTATACGGGGGGTTTGGGGCCAGCAGCCAATTCCGGCCTGATCGGGAATCCATCCTCATCACATACCAACTCCCTTTTCCGTCGAGCAACTCTGCCATATGCAGATGGTAGTGGCCGGCGGGCAGCGGCGCCGCTTCCGGCACCGGCGTGAACGTGGTCCCCGAAAAGTAGGTCATGACCTGCCCCGTGGTGACGTTGATTTGCTGGCGGCGCTTATGCCGTTGTGGAGAATCCTCATGAATTCGCTTCCTATTGGCGCTCCGGCTGATGTTCCGCCTTCGCCTCCACCGGGATTTGCAGCTTCTGAGCGGAGAACGGCTGCGCCGCCTGGGATCTTGCGTGTCGGGGTTGTCGGAATCGGACGCATGGGCGAGGCTTACGCCCAAAACCTCCTCGCCGATGGGTACCAGGTGACGGTCTACAATCGGGGTCCGGGGCGGACGGCTTCGCTTGCTAGCGCCGGGGCTGAGGTTGCGTCAGGTCTTCGCGATCTCGCTCCTTGTAACGTCGTTCTGACGGCATTGCCCGATGATGCGGCGGTCTCCGAGGTCGCGCTCGAGGCGGGAGGATTGATCCACGTCCTCGGTGCCAGCGCGATCCATGTCTCGATGAGCACGATCAGTCCGCCCTTGTCCCGGCACCTGGCTGAGCAGCACAAGCTCGCTGAACAGTCCTATGTGGCGGCGCCTGTGCTCGGCAACCCTGATCTCGCGCATGCCCGAAAGCTCTTCGTGATGGCTTCCGGGCAAGCGCAAGCAGTGACGACCGTTTCGCCGCTGCTCGAACGGCTCGGCCAGCGTCTTTTCGTGCTGGGCGAGGATGCAGGCGCGGCAAGTCTCATGAAGCTCGCGGGGAATGTTCTCACCGCCCTCACGCTGCAAGGCATGGGTGAAATCATTGCTCTGTTGCGCAAGGGTGGCGTTGACGCGCATGTCGCATTCGACGTGCTTACAGGATCACTGTTCGACGGCAAGGTGCACAAGACTTATGGGGGCAAGATCGTCGATGAGGACTATAGCCCGCCAGGCATGACGGCGCCCCTCGCGGTTAAGGATGTCCGGCTGGCGCTTGCGGAAGCCGAACATGAAGCTGTGCCGATGCCTGCTGCAAGTCTCGTCCACGACCGCCTCGTCGCCATGATCGCATTGGGCTGGGCGGAGCTGGACTGGTCCGCGCTCGGGCTGCTCGCAGCTTCGGAAGCGGGTCTGCCAAGCATCAAGGGCATCACACCTGGAAGAAAATAGGGGCCAGCGGCGATTGTTCGCTCGCGATGCGAGACCAAGCACGGCAGCCCGTCAACGATTGTTCGCAGGTATTGCTTGCCCGCCCGGCCGAAGCTTCACTATCGATCCGAAGCGGACCTTCGTTCGGCCGTTCGTTACATTCCGGTGATCGGCCTGATTTCCATGATCTCTATGGACGATTGGGGAATTTGCAGGTGCGGGTGGCCTTCGAAAGACTTCGCTGCGGCTTCTTGCGACTCCGCTTCGACGAAGGAGTACAAGTGAATATCATTCTTGATGTCGGAAGTTCCGCTTGCTGAAACACGCTTGGTCTTGCCGCAAGCCCCCGTGTCAGCGAGCATTTTGGCGTGATCGCTCATCCATTCGTTCCACTCGCCGCGCATCTTGTCTTCAGCCGCCTTCCTCTTGTCGGGATCGGTCTTTGACCAGTCTTCGACGACCGATGCGGGTATGAGATACAGGACAAGGAATTTTTTCATAACAGAACCTCCTCTATGATCGCGCCGGCGTCGTCGGGCCGGCGCAGACGATCTGTGTCGCCGTCGCGCTCGCTTGCGCAATAAGCGTCAGGCTTGCCACCACAATCTCGCCGTCGGTAATATAATGGTTGGCGCGTTCGACGGGCAGATGCTGGCCGGGTTTATATGAGCTCACGTCCGCGACGGCGCGATTGCTGCGCAATTCAGAAATTATGTAGTCGCGTTCGGCATTCGTGTCCGCGTCTGTCGCATGGGTGATCTGAAATGTGAGCCGGGTTAAGGAGAAGCCGGTATCTTTCGTGCCGGCTCCAACCCAAAGAACGTGGGCGTTGTCCGGCGGACGATCCGCGTGCAGCCAAAAGTCGGGGGTTCCCATCGTGGCCTCTGCGCGGGCGGGACTCGTGGCCCAAAATCGAATGTGATGGCGCTTGCGCGGGCTGTTATCGATTGCCTTCTGGAAACCGATGTCTTGGCCGCGTCCGTAAAGATAGAGCGTGCTGAACGGGGCGGTCGGATAAGGTGAATTGAATAGGAATGCCCGGATCATGCGCCACGCGCTTGCCACGCTCAACCGATCGGCTGCCGACCAACCCGCGATTGCGAAGGCGGCATGAAGCTGTTGGAGCGTTCCTACGAGGACAAGATTGACGGGATCGCCGGGCAATCCGTCGCCGGTAATTGTGAAGCGAGGCACCCGTTTGCGCTGGATGATCTTGAGGCCCGCCCGGACCGCGCGCGGAAGGATAATATAGGCCGCGATTGCATAAGTAAGCGCCAAAGCCAAAACCGATGGCAGCCGGCGGTCGGTAACCCTGAAGACGAAGACGATCAGCCATACGCTGAGGATGCCCAACCCCAGAATGAGCAAGCGCCGCAAAAAGCGCGTCAGCAATCTCACGATCTCACCGTCATAAAGCAATCCATCTTCGTTGCTTCGCTTCTATTCTGCCGCCGACGCGCGCCGCCCCCCTCTCGTGCCCGCCCGGGAGATAGAGCGCCGCGACCCGCGAGGGCGCCCCGACCGCTCCCCTTTCTGCCGCTTTGCGCCTAGATTGGCACCTGGGCGTTTGAGGAGAGCATATCATGATCGTCTTCGTTACGGGCGCGAGCGCGGGATTTGGGGCCGCGATTGCGCGGCGTTTCGCCAAGGAGGGTCACCGCGTCATCGTGACCGGCCGCCGGCGCGAACGTCTCGAAATCCTCGCCGGCGAACTCGGCCGCGATAAGATTCTCCCCCTCGTCTTTGACGTTCGCGACCGCCAAGCGGTCGCGCGCGCGTTCGAAGGACTCCCCGCCGCTTTCGCCAATATCGACGTGCTCGTGAACAATGCCGGGCTCGCGCTCGGCCTCGAGCCCGCGCAAAAAGCAAATCTCGACGACTGGGACGCGATGGTGGACACCAACGTCAAAGGGCTGACCTATGTGACCCGCGCGGCGCTGCCCGGCATGGTCGCACGCGACCGCGGCCTGATCGTTAACCTCGGCTCGACCGCCGCGCAATATCCCTATCCGGGCGGCAACGTTTACGGGGCGACGAAAGCCTTTGTGCATCAGTTCTCGCTGAACCTGCGCGCCGACCTGCTCGGAACCCGCGTGCGCGTGACCGACATTCAGCCGGGCCTCGTCGGCGGCAGCGAATTTTCGACGATCCGTTTTCACGGCGATGCGGACCGCGCGGCCACGCTTTATGAAGGGACGGACGCGCTCACGCCGGAAGACATCGCCGAGGCGATTTATTGGGTCGCAACTCTGCCGCCGCGCGTCAATATAAATGCGATTGAAATGATGCCGGTGACGCAGGCGTTCGGGCCGCTGCCTGTACATCGCGCCTAGGCTTCAGAGCGGATATCTTTCGGCATCACGTCAACGCCGAAAAATTTGTAGGACTCAGAAGTTGGTTGTTGATTCTCACGACGATCGGTCCGTCTTTCTCGCTTTCGTCACGAGCCTGCAGCCATTCGGGATCATGTTGAAACGCCGCCCATTTGGTTTCGCGGTCTGCGAGGGAGTTCCAAGCGAGCATGTAAGTCAGCTCGCTCGAAGAATGACCGACCAAGGTTGTCCAGAATCCAATCGGTACGATCCCATGCTTTTGCCAGATCGGTACAGTGTGATCCTTGAAACGCGCGAGCAGGTTCGCCATTCGGCCGGGCACTGCGGTATAGACGCGAAGTTCGTAAATCATGGGATCGTCCCCTCAAAGAAAGACACGTCCTTGGATATTGCTTCGTTTTGCAAAGCTTCTCGATGCTTCAAGAGGACGTTCTTGCGGAGCCCTCCTCGGCATGAGGCGCTCACTCCGCAACCGGCGCCTCCTCCCTGCGCACCGCCCCACCCTGCCGCGCCCACAAGAATAAGCACAGCGCTGCGACCGGCAGGCCGATCGTCGAGGTGCAAGCGAAAAATCCGGCAAAGCCGATCTGCTTCACCGCGAACCCCGACAGGCCGCCGAGGAACTTGCCGAGCAGCGCATAAAGCGAACTCAAGAGCGCATATTGGCTGGCCGCGAATGCCGGCGATGTCAGCGACGACATGTAGGCGATCAGCGCCGCGCCGGCGAAATTGCCGGCAAAATTTTCGGCGCTGACCGAGAGCGCGAGCAGCGGCAGGCTTTTGCCCGCCGCGGCAAGCAGCGCGAGGCAGAGATGCGAGGCGGCGGCCGCGATCCCGCCGATGAGCAGCGCCGGCATCAGCCCGATCCGAGTGATCGCAAATCCGCCGGCGAAGGCGCCGGCGATGCCGATCCAGACGCCATAGACCTTCGACATTGTCGCGATTTGGCTCTTCGAAAAGCCGAGGCCGATATAGAGCGGATTGGCCATCACGCCGGAGAGGAAATCGGGCAGCCGATAGAGCGCGACGAGCAGCAGGATCGCGGCGAGCAGCGGCCCGTACCGATGCCAGAGATCGGTCAAGGGCTCGATGAATTTTTCGGCCAAGGATGTATCGGCTTCGCGCGCGCGATCGGGCAACCGCGGCGAAATCAAGCCGGCGCCGATGCCGACCAGCATCAGCGCCGCCATGGCAAGATAGGCGGTCCGCCAACTGTAAAAATCGGCGACGTAAAGGGCGCCCGCGCCGGCGGCGAGAAGGCCCAGCCGATAGCCGAAATTATATGTCGCAGCCATGATGCCTTGGCGCTCGGTCGGGGCGGAATCGATGCGCCAGCCGTCGATGACGATATCTTGCGTGGCGGCGGCGAAGGCCGTGATCGCGGCGCAAACAATGAGACCGGCCAGCGCGCGCACCGGCTCGGCGAAAGCGAGCGCGACCAAGCCGCCGGCGACGCCGATCTGCGAGGCAAGAAGCCAGGCGCGGCGCCGCCCCAGAACGCGCGCAAGCCAAGGCACATCGACCATATCGATGACAGGCGCCCACAGGAATTTGATCGAATAGCAGAGGCCGACCCAGCTGATGAGGCCAATTCGCTCGATCGGCACTTTGGCCTCGGCAAGCCGCGCCGCCTGGGTGCCGAGGACAAGCAAGAACGGCAGGCCTGAGGAGAAGCCAAGCGCCAGCATCAGCGCAAGGATCGGATCGCTCACGATATCTCGGAATTCGGAGGCGCGTTGTCATGCTACCGGCAGTCTAGGCCGGCCGGTCGCCGCGACAAGCTTTGATCTGGGCCGCCCCGAGGCCTCGCCCCGAGGAGCGCGCTCAGCGCGCGCCTCGAAGGGCGCCGGCTGCGAGGCCTTCCGGCTTGCAACGCCGCTCACCTCGACGTCTGCTCTGCGACCTGCGCCCCCTTCGTGCCGTCGACCACCAAAACTTCGGCCGCGCCGGCGGCGTTGAGCTCGGCGCGCGCCGCATCGGTCGCGGCCTCGTCCTTTTGCGCCGGCACCGCGAGCACGACGAAATCGGCATAGGGCGCGAGCGCCTTCGGCATCTCGCTCACCGCCAGCGGCGGGGCGGCGAGAACGACGAAATCATAGGTTTGCGTCAACGCATCGAGGATGATGTCGAGCTCGTCGGGATCGAAGCTCGCCGCCGAGCCGAAGGGCACGAAATGCAGGCGCGAGGCGCAATCGCGTTGGATGACGTCGGCAAAGGATGCGTGGCCGTCGAGAAGATCCGTCAACCCGGCCATGTTGTCGTCCCGCAGCCGCGCCCCAAATAGCGGCACGATCTGTCCGGCCCGCGAATCGAGGTCGATGATGATCGGGCGTCCCTCGCGCGCGAGGTTGCGCGCAAATCCGATCAAAGCCGCGCCGGCCGCGTCGCTCTCGCAGAGCCGTGTCGCCACGATCTGGACGCCATGCGCATGAGCGGCGCGCGCGACCACCTTCTCGGCTATCCCCTCCTCGCCGTCGTCGTCTTCGACGAAAGCCTCAGCGATCTCGACATCTTCCAATTCGTCGTCTTGGCGCGCGCGGCCGAAGCGCCTGACGGGTGCAAGCGCCTGCGCCAAGTTCGGCCGCCGCGCCTGCCGGGCGGCGCGTGCCCAACCGCCCGCCGGCTGGCCGCGGTCCGAAAACAATTCGCTGCCTATCACGCCACCGAGCGAGAGGACAAAGCCGGCAATCGTCCCGAAAACGATGGTCGGCACTTTCTTCGGAAACGACGGCTCGTCCGGCGCCCGCGCTTGCGCGATGATGCGCGCGTCCGCCGGCGTCGAGGTCGAATTCTCGCGCGCCAGCGCTTCCTGATATTTGGTCATGCTGCTGTCGATCTGGTCGCGCAATGCCTGGGCGGCGCGCTCGAGCTCGTGCAAATGCACTTCGTCCGTATTGGCGACGTCGACCGCCGTCTTCTGCTGAGCGATGGCCGCTTCGAGATTGGCGATGCGCGTCGCGGCGATCTTTGAATTGTTCTCGAGCGCCCGAGCGATATTTTCTGCGGAGGTCCGCAACTGGGCATCGAGATCGGCGATCTCGGAATTGAGCTCCTTGATCCGCGGGTGGCCGGGAAGCAAGCTGCCGGACTCGAGCGCGAGCTGCGCCTTCGCCGTCACCAATTGTTCGGCGATACGGCGGACGAGGTCGTTGTTGGCGACATCCGGCACTTCCGAGATTCGACCCTGCCGGAGCATGTCGCGGATGAGCGCCGCCTTTGCCTGGCTGTCCGCCTGCGTGGTGCGGGCGCGCGAAAGGTCGCCGCTGAGGTCGGCGAGCTGCTGGCCGGCGATCGTCATATTGTTGGTGCCGGCAAGCAGTCCAGATATGGCGCGGTAACGCTCTACCTCGTCGGCCGCGTGCGTGACTTTGACTTTCAGATCGCCGATCTGCTCGGCAAGCGAGGCTGCGACCTGGCGCGCGATCTCGCGCTTCGCGTTGGATTGCATCTCGAGGTAGAGGCTGGCGATTTCATTCGCGGCGCGGGCTGCGAGAGCCGGGTCGCGCGAATAGAATTGAATGACCAGAACTCGCGTTTTTTGCGGTGAATAGACCGACAGCCTTTGCTGAAAGCTTTCGAGAACACGGTCCTCCGCCGGGATTCGCAGCGGGTCTCGAATGAGGCCGGACAGGACCAGCAGGCGCGAGATGACGCCGAGACCCTTCGCATAAGGATCGAACTCGGGATTGCCGATAAGACCGAGCTGCTCGATCGCGCGGCGCGCCAGATCGCTCGAGGTGACGAGTTGAATTTGGCTGCCGACCAGTTCGGTGTCGAGCCCGGCCGGCGTTTCCTGCTGCACCTCGGCGTGTTGCGGGCTGGTGAGGAAGTTTTCCTGATTCTCGAGCAGCACTTCCGCTTCAGCCGTGTAGCGCGGTTTGACCACGTTCACGAAAAGGACGGAGAGCAGAAGGCCGAGCACCGTCGGGATGAGAATCCAAAACCGCTTCCTGTAGATCGCGGATCCGAGCGCACCGAGGTCGAGGTCGTTGGAGCGCGCGTCGAAACCCAGGTCCGCCTCGAAGGTCTCAGTCATCCGCAACCTCGCGAGAGCGTGACCACGATCACCCTGCTCGCGTCAGCGCCCAATCTCTCCGGATTACGTGCATCAAGCCGTTTTAAGGTTGAAACGAGGTTAATTACTTCCTGAAATCGGAGACGGAAGGTTAAGTTTTATTAACCATGATTGCTTATAGAAATCAGAGTACCAAGCAACGTCTTGGCGAGATCTCGATCCTCCGGCACTCATTATGCGGCGCATTCTCGTTTCGGTCTGCTTTCTTGCGTTGTCGCTTGTCCTTACGGCCTGCGCGGCGTCCTACTCGGCCGATTTAGCTTCCGACCCGAATGCGCCCTATACGCTCGGGAGCGGCGACCGTGTGCGAGTCATTGTCTTCGGCCAGGAAGCTCTGAGTAACTCCTATTCGGTCGATGGTTCGGGCCATATCCAGATGCCGCTGATCGGGGCGGTCATGGCGCGGGGCAAAACGACAGCCGCGCTCGGAACGGAGATCGAAGCCAAGTTGCACGACGGCTTTCTGCGCGATCCGCATGTCTCCGTCGAGGTCGAAGCCTTTCGGCCGTTCTTCGTCCTCGGTGAAGTCACGACGCCCGGTCAATATCCTTATGTCAGCGGGATGACGGCAGAAACGGCGGTGGCCATAGCCGGCGGTTTCACGCCGCGAGCCTACAAGGACATGGTCGATGTGACGCGCGTGATCGATGGCGCGCCAATGAACGGCCAAATGCCGATCAAGAGCCCCGTCCAACCGGGCGATACGATCGTCGTGCGCGAACGCTTTTTCTGACGAGGCAAGTGCCATGGTCGCTGCCGCAGATTCGACTGACGACAATCGCAAGCTGCGCATCCTGCATGTCCTGCGGGCGCCGCTCGGCGGGCTCTTCCGGCATGTCATCGACCTCACAAGGGAGCAGATCGCGCGCGGCCACGCGGTTGGGCTGGTAACCGATTCCCTGACCGGCGGTGCGCGCGCCGCAGCCCTGCTCGCCGAACTCGAACCGTCGCTTGCGCTCGGGCTTTTGCGCCTGCCGATGCCGCGCGAGCTGCATCTCCTCGACGTTTCCGCCGCCGCGCGGATCGCCCTTCACATCCGAAAGCTCGGCCTCGATGTCGTGCACGGCCACGGCTCGAAAGGCGGCGCCTATGCCCGGCTGCCGGCATTCCTGCCGGGATCCGGTTCGCCGGTGCGCGCCTATACGCCGCATGGCGGCAGCTTCAATTACCGGGCCGGCCCCCTGGTCGAGCGCAGCTATATGGCAATGGAGGGCCTGCTCGCGCATGCGACCGGAATTTTCCTTTTCGAGAGCGCCTATATCGCCAGGCAGTTTCGCGAGCGCGTCGGCCCGACGCGCAAGCTCGTCCGCATCGTCGCAAACGGCGTGAGCCCGGCCGAATTCATCCCGGTCAAGCCGATGCCCGATGCGGCGGAATTCCTCTATGTCGGGGAGCTACGCGCCGCCAAGGGTATCGATACATTGATCGATGCGCTCGCATGTCTGGCGTCGCGCCTTCCCAAGCGGCCGCGCCTCGTGCTCGTCGGCTCCGGGCCTGACGAAGCAAGGCTCATCGCTCAGGCGGCCATGCGCGGAGTAGCCGATGCCGTCACCTTCGCGGGGATCATGCCGGCGCGCGAGGCCTTTCGGCTTGGCCACATCCTCGTCGTGCCAAGCCGGGCCGAGTCGCTGCCCTATATCGTGCTCGAAGCGGCTGCGGCACAAGTTCCAATGGTTGCAACCGACGTCGGGGGCATCGGCGAAATCTTCGGGCCCTACCGCGACAAGCTGATCGCCTGCGACAATCCGATGATTCTCGCCGCCGCGTTGGAAGCGGCGCTCCAGAGAGAGCCGAACGAGCTGCGCCGCGAATCAGCCGACCTCGCCGCATACGTCGGAACGCTGTTCACGATCGCCGATATGGCTGACGCCGTCCTTGCCGGCTACGCCGACGCGATCGCCGAGAAATCGAACCGCGACAATGCGTCCGCCGCGTCCTTTGCCATCCCCTCCTGACGAGCGATACACCGGCATGGATAGATTTCACGCTGCGCGATTTGGAGAAGCCCTCCGCCGAAGTTGTGACGCAGGACAAGGAGCGCGCCGACCCGGAAAGGCTCTTGGCGGCCGCGCGAGACTTGCAATGCAGCGCCGCACAGCCGGTCATCTCGCGCGTCGTCCTCGAAGGCCTCGTGCGGATGGCCGAATTCCTGCTCGTCCTGTCGGTGGGCTTCGCCTTACGTTTGCGTCCATGCCGCGCCCTCGCGCGATCATTCGCTCGACATCATTATCGGCATGCCGCTGATCGCCGCCTGTGCGGTACTGGCACTGCAATGCTCAGGTCTCTACAAGATCGGCCTATTCAGGAATTTCCCGGCGAAGGCCCTGCGTCTCGTCGCCGCCCTCGCCGTCGTTTATGGCCTGGCTTTCGCCGCGATCCTCGCCTTTCGGCTCGACGATGTCTATTCGCGCGGCTTCATGCTCGCCTGGTTCGGCGGCAGCCTCTGCGTCTTGAGCTGCGAGCGCGCGGCGCTCGCGCTCGCCGTCGACAAGCTGATCCGGACCGGGCGGCTCATCCGGCGCACCGTGCTCGTCGGCGGCGGATCGGCCGCCGACAGCCTGTTGCAGCAGCTTGCCAAGCAGCCCCCGGCCGATCTGCAAATTCTCGGCATTTTCGACGACCGCACCGACGAACGCTCCCCCGTCGTCGTAGGCGGCTTTCCAAAGCTCGGCACGGTCGACGATCTCATCGAATTCGCGCGCCGCACGCGCATCGATCTCGTTATCTTCACCTTGCCGATCACCGCCGAGCAACGGCTGTTGCAAATGCTGCGCAAGCTCTGGGTCTTGCCGATCGATATTCGGCTTGCCGCGCATATGAACAAGCTGAAATTCCGGCCGCATTCCTATTCTTACATCGGCACGGTTCCGTTGATCGACATTTTCGACAGGCCGATCGCCGACTGGGACCTCGTCCTCAAATATTGTTTCGACAAGATCGTCGGCAGCCTTTGCCTCTTGCTGCTTTCGCCGCTGATGGCAATCGTCGCCCTCGCGGTCAAGCTCGAATTCGAAAGGCCCCGTCCTGTTCAAGCAGAAGCGCTACGGCTTCAACAACGAGGTGATCGAAGTCTACAAGTTCAGATCCATGTACCTCGACTCGCTCGATTTCGGCGCCGCAAGGCTGGTGACCAGGGACGATCCCCGGGTGACGCGCGTTGGCCGCTTCATCCGCAAGACCTCGCTCGATGAGTTGCCGCAGCTTTTCAACGTCGTCTTCAAAGGAAATCTCTCGCTCGTCGGGCCGCGTCCGCACGCAGTCAATGCCAAGGCCGCCGAGCGCCAATATGACGAGGTGGTTGACGGCTATTTCGCCCGCCACCGCGTGCGCCCCGGCATCACCGGCTGGGCGCAGATCCATGGTTGGCGGGGATCGACCGATACGCCGGACAAGATCCAGAACCGCGTCGAGTGCGACCTCTACTATATCGAAAACTGGTCGATCCTGCTCGACCTCTACATTCTCTCGGCGACGCCTTTCGCGCTGCTGAAGACCGAAAATGCTTATTAGAGCACGTGCGCCGAGTGACGGCCTGGCCGGTGATTTTCGTGGTGCCGCCTCTGCGCGCGCGCCGTCAATGGAGAGATCGGGGTGATCCCTGTCGCTACAATGAAAAGCACCTGCGCCGCGTCGATCTTCGTGGCGCTGCTTGCATCATTGCAACCGATGGCGGTGCGCGAAGCCTCGGCAGCCGATGCGGCGCTCACTCTCCTCGGAAAGCCGGAGATCATTTTCGACTCCGCCCGCGACGGCTGCGAGTCAATCGACATGCCGGACATCAACCCGCGCGCCTTTCGCGACGCAAACGGCAATGTCGTGTTTTTCGGCCTTCACCTCGTCAACCGGGTCCTGCGCGGCAAAGATCTTTCGCATCTCGCAATCGATTGCCATGTCGTGCTCGCCAGCGGATTGGATCCGGATCCGGCGCATTACAACGACCGCAACTATATCACGGCGACATGGACGGCGGATGGCCGCGATGTCGCCGCCCTTGTCCATCACGAATATCATGCCGACGCGCATGGGCGTTGCGCGGCGAAGACGGTGCTCGGCTGCTGGTACAATACGATCCTTGCCTATCGCTCGACGAATGGCGGCGAGGATTTCGTCAAGGCCACGCCGCTGGTCGTTGCCGCCGCACCGTTCCGCCAGGATGTCGGCCAAGGACGGCATCGGGGCTTCTTCAATCCGTCGAATATCTTTTCGGACGGGACCTACGCGTATTTCTTCGCCGCCACCACGGGCTGGGACGGGCAGGAATCCGGCGCCTGCCTGTTCCGCTCCGCCGATCCGCAGGACTCCGGCGCATGGCGCGCCTATGACGGCCAGGACTTCACTATCCGCTATTCCGACCCCTACAGGACCGATGCGACGGCGGTGAAGCCTTGCGCGCCGATCGCGCCCTTCGCCTTTCCGGTCGGAGCCGTCGTGCGGCTGCGAAACAGCCGGCTTTGGATCGCCGTCTTCCAGGCTGCCCGCAACGAAGGCGCCTTTCCGGTCGACGGCTTCTATTACGCGACTGCGACCGACCTCACGCATTGGAGCGCGCCGCGGCTGCTTCGCGCCGGCAAGACGCTTTTCTCGGATCTTTGCACGGCCGGCAACGCGGTCATCGCCTATCCCTCGGTCCTCGACAACGACGCGCAAGGACGCAACTTCGATAACGTCGGTCAGGATGCCTATCTTTATTTCACCGTCATCAAAGTCGATGCCTGCGCGACCGGCAATCGCCTGTTGATGCGGCAAAAGCTTTCGATCGCCGTCAGCGCGGACGCAAGCCAATGACAATGGAAAATGGCGCCGCGGACGCACGCATCGGCGAACAGAGCGCCGGACTGACTTATCAAAGCATCGTCAAAGCCGTCTTTGCGGTCTTCATCTTCAGCGGCTTGATTTCGTTCATCGAGCCCTCGCCCTATGACTTCATGGCTCTTGTCGCCATCCCGGTCTGGTTTTTCGGCGGCTTCAGGATAAATCGCGCTCAAGTTCCCATTCTCATGCTCTGGTGCGTTTTCGAGCTCTCCGGCTTTGCCGCGCTGCTGCCTTATTGGGACGACGCGGACGCGCGCATCTACCAGTTCCAGTCCCTCTACCTTTTCTTCACGGTGATTTGCTTCACGTTGTTCTTCGGCGAGCGCACGATCGAGCGTGCCGAGATCTGTTTGAAAGCCTTCACGCTCGGCGCCGTCGTATCGGCCTTCGTCAGCATTTTGAGCTATTTCGACATCGCCGGACTTGGCGTTCAGTTGATCACGGTCGAAGGCCGCGTCTCGGGCACGTTCAAGGATCCGAATGTCTTCGGTTCCTACCTCATGCTCGGCGCTGCCTTTGTCTTTCAGGATCTGCTGATCGGAAAGGGCGTGCGGCGGATCGTTTCGGCGATCGGATTCATGATTCTGCTCATTGGCGTATTCATTTCGTATTCGCGCGGGTCCTGGGGGGCCACGATCCTGTCGCTCACGCTGATAACGATATTCACCTATGCGACCAGCGACTCCAATGCCGCGCGGCGGCGCATCGTAATCATGAGCGTCGTTATCGTGTGCATTGCCGCGTTGGTGCTGCTCGCGATTCTTTCAAACGACGACGTTCGTACGTTTTTCTTCGAGCGCGCCGGCCAACACGATTATGACATAGGCGCGACCGGCCGCTTCGGCAATCAGCTGCGATCGATTCCAATGCTGCTCGACCGCCCGGAAGGTTTCGGACCGCTTCGGTTTCGCGACTTCTTCGACATCGAGCCGCATAATTCCTACATCGGCGGCTTCGCGAATGACGGCTGGATCGGCGGCTTTGCCTGGATCTTCATCGTACTCTCCACGTGCTGGGTCGGCTTTCGCCTGATTTTCGTGCGCTCGCCCTACCGGCGACTGGCTCAGGTCGCCTGGCCGGTGCTTTTCGCGCTCTTGCTTCAGGGTTTCCAGATCGACATCGACCATTGGCGCCAAGTCTTTCTTCTGTTCGGCATGATTTGGGGGTTCGAGGCCGCGCGCATCCGCTGGCGTGAGCGCGAACGACGGCTGCTGGAAGCGCCGACGCTTTTTAGAGCGAGCGAGACCTATGGCTAGATGGGCTTACGCAATCATTGGCATCGCGGCGCTATCCGGCGCGGCCGGCGTGATGGAATCCGCCGCGGCGGCGCATGTGATCCCCGATCCTCTGCTCAAGACATCCGCCGATTTTTTGATCGTCAACGCCGCCGCGGTCATTGCCATTGGCGCGGTCGCCCTCGCGGCGACGCCGAGCAAAGGCTGGCTGCTCGGCGCGGCCGCTGTGCTGCTCGCCGGCTGTCTTCTATTCTGCGGCGAGCTCAGCACGCATGTTTTCCTTGGAAGAACTTTGCCGCTGGTTGCTCCGATCGGCGGCGGGCTGACGATTCTCGGCTGGCTCGCCGCCGCGGGTTCGGCATTCGCCGGCATGTTCCAACGCGATCGAAGCCGATGACAACGACAAGGCCCCCGATGCACGCCATCATCATCGCGGAATTCGCCGACATCAGCGGCGGTGCGCAACGCGTCGCAATCGAGTCGGCCTCGGCGCTGGCCGAAGCGGGAACGCGGGTGACGTTTATCCACGCCACGCGAGGCGGTGGCACGCAGCTTAGGCACCCGGCGATCGAGAGTATCTGCCTCGGGCTCGAAGACATCTGGACTCTTGGGGCGGCGAATGCGGCCGTAGCCGGCGTTTGGAACGAGGCCGCCGCCAAAGCGCTGCGCGGCGCGCTCGCGCCCCATGTCGGCGCGCCCGACACGGTGCTGCATCTGCACCAATGGACGCGGGCATTGTCGCCATCCATATTTCCGGTCCTGCGCCAGGCGAATCTGCCGCTCTTCGTGAGCGCCCACGATTATTTCCTCGCCTGTCCGAACGGGGTGCTGTTTCGCTTCGATCGCGAGGAGCCCTGCCTGCTGACGCCGATGTCGCTCACGTGCATCGCCACCAATTGCGATACGAAATCCTATGCTCACAAAGTGGTGCGCCTGGCGCGCACGGCGGCGGCGCAGCGCGCCCTGCACGGCGCCGAGGTCAATCTCATCCACGTCTCCGACCGGGGACGCGATATTCTCGCCCCTCTCGTGCCGGCCTCCTGGCGGCATTTTCGGCTCGACAATCCCGTCTCGATCGCCAAGGCGGCGCCGGCCGGCAATCTGGCCGGCCGAAGCTTCGCGTTCATCGGCCGGCTGACGCCGGAAAAAGGCGCTATCCTTGTCGCCCGCGCGGCGGCGCAAGCTGCTGTCCCAATCCTGTTTGTCGGCGACGGACCGGCAAGCAGCGAAATTCGGGGCATTTGCCCGCAGGCCGAGATGGCCGGTTGGATTCCCGCCCCGGCCGTCGAGGCTCTGCTGCGAAACCGCATCCGTGCGGTGGTCGCGCCGTCGCTTTGGCCAGAGACCGGGCCGCTCACGGTTTACGAAGCCGCGGCGGTCGGCCTTGGCTCGATCGTCTCGAACCGTTGCGGCGCTGCGGAACGCGTCACGCCAGAATCGGGCTTTGTGATCGAGCCAAATGTCGAGGAGATCGCGCTGGCATTGACGCGCCTGCGCGAGGATGCCCTCGCAAGCCGAATGGGGCATGCGGCCTACCGACATTACTGGGAGAATCCGCCGACGCCCGCGGTGCATGCGCGGCGCTTGCTCGAGATCTACTCAACCGGTGGAGAGCCCGCGCCGCAGCAGGATCAAATGATGGACGCAAATCCTTGAAGATCGTCATCGTCGCAGATCATGCCTCCGTCAACGGCGGCCAGGCCAAGGTCGCCATCGAGAGCGCCAAAGGCCTTGCCGGGCGCGGCTATCATGTCGTCTATTTCGCGGCGGTGGGACCGGCGGATGCTGGCCTCGTCGCGGCCGGCGTTGAAACCGTCACCCTCGACCAGCCGGATGTGATGTCGGCATCGTCGCTGGCGAACTTTGGCGTGCAATGGCTCTGGAATGCGAAGGCCGCCCGAGTGCTGCGCGACATTCTCGCCCGTTGCGACCGCGCGGATACGATCGTGCATGTGCACGGCTGGGCGAAGGCTTTGTCTCCCTCCATCGGACCCGTGCTCAAGCGCGCGAAGCTCACATGCGTTTTCACGATGCATGAATATTTCATCGCGTGCCCGAATGGCGGTTTCTATGATTACCCCGCGGCGCATCCCTGCCATCTCCGGCCGATGTCGCTCGCCTGCATCGCGCGCAATTGCGATCAGCGCAGCTATCATCGCAAGCTGATGCGCGTCGGCCGCCACGCCGTCATGCAGCACAGCGGACTTCTGGATTGCATCGGCCACGTCATCACGCTCAGCCGCCTGCAACGGCAAATTCTCCAGCCTTATCTTCCAGCCGACGCTCAGTATCATCAACTGGCCAACCCGATCGACGTGCCTCCCCTCGGGCAAAAGCCCGACCCTGCGCGAGGCGATTTCGTCTTCGTCGGCCGGCTATCGGCCGAGAAGGGCGCCATGTTGTTTGCCGAAGCAGCACGGGCCGCCGGGGAGCGGGCGGTCTTTGTCGGGGATGGGCCGCAAAGCGAGGAACTGAAAGCGCGCTACCCTGAGGTTTCGATCCTTGGCTGGAACGGCCCCGCCGAGGTGAGGGATCGGCTGCGGAACGCGCGCGCGCTCGTTTTTCCGTCGGTGTGGTACGAAGGCCAGCCGCTGACCGTGCTCGAGGCATTGGGCCTCGGCACGCCGGTCATCGTCAGCGATGTTTGCGCCGGGCGCGAGTCGGTGGAAGACGGCGTGAGCGGCCGCTGGTTCAGGTCGAACGACGCGGCCTCCCTCGCCGCCGCGATGCGGGAACTGTCAAATGACGCGACCGCGCGGCGCATGTCGCAGGCGGCATATGATCTCTATTGGACAAATCCGCCGACCCTGAAACGCCACCTTGACGGCCTTTCCGCCGTCTACGCGATGGCGCTCAGCGCCGCTGCGAATGCTTCGTACGCGGACGCGACGCCCTGACGATCGCCCGCGTTCAACTTCATTTGCGCATTGCAATTTTGAATCATTTGACGCCCGTCGCTCAATTTCCTAAAGCGTCGGAGAGAGAGTATGCGGACCACCGGCATGCGGGAAAGGGCACGGGCTCAGGGATGGAAAGCGAGACCGAGCCGCACAACTTGCCGCAGAAACCGCGCATCCTCATCGTGGAAGACGAGGCCCTCATCGCCGTGATGCTCGCCGACATGCTCGATGAGCTCGGCTATGACGTCGCGGCCACGGTTTCGAACGTTTCTCAGGCGAAAGAATTTCTTGCCCATACGAAGGTCGATATAGCGCTCCTCGATGTCAATCTGGGGAGCGAAAAGATCGATTCTGTCGCCGATCTTCTTGCACAGCGCGCCTGCCCCTTCATCTTCACGACGGGATATGGCCAATCCGGAGTTCCTCCGGCCCATGCCCACCGCGCCGTCCTGCAGAAGCCGTTCCACACCGATGATCTCGCCGCGGCCCTCAACAAGGAATTGGGCTCGACGAAGGATTGATGCGAAAGGCCGTAGCCGTCGCGCCGGGCTGCGCCAATGGACTTTTGCCAAACACCGATCTAGCATGAATTTAAACGTTGCTGGTTCAGGCGAGGGCTCGGCTTCAAACGTTCGGCCGTGCAACGTCGATTGACCGCTCGATCCGAGCTCTTCCCAGAGGCATCCGGCAGACGCAAATCCGCCGCGATCCTGGCATCGATACTGGTGGCCAGCTTTGATCTCGCCGGCCTCTTTGCCAAGGCTCTCGTTACGTGATGTCATCCGACGTGATCTTTTCGCTCGCGGGCCGTCTGATTCAGGATTGCGCCGAAAGGCGTCGCGGCCGATGAACGAGTCCGTCTCCGTCATATCGCCGCCGGCCCCGCCGCGGAAGCGCTTTGCGCAGATCGCGATCGCGATTGCCGCTTTGCTCGCGATTGGCGCCACCGCGGCGGGCGGCACGCATTTGCTCTTTTCCGCGGATGTCCTCGACAAGGATGTCGCCGCTCAGATCCGCCGCACCGCAGGTTTTGCGACGACCATCGGCGGGACTACGGACTTCCGCCTTTTCCCGCAGCCGCGTATCGAAATCAAGAATGTCGCTTTTTCCGATGCCGCGGGCGCAGTTCGGATCGATGCCGCTGCGTTTACCGCCTATTTGCGCATCCTGCCTCTCCTCGTCGGACGAATCGAGATCGGTCGCGCGACGCTCTATCAGCCCCACATATTCATCGCACTCGACCGCAAGCTGGCGGCGCCGGAAGGCGCCATTGGCCGTTTCGCCCAGTCGACGTCCGCGAGCTCACAGGCCGCGGAAGCGATGCTGCTCGGGCGCATCGATATTGTCGACGGTTATGCCCGTATCGAGACGCACGCCATGCAGACGGCGGACATCGATGCGATCAACCTCAGCGTCAATTGGCCGAGGGCCTATGCATCGGCGGCCTTGAACGGCGAGCTGACATTGCGCGGCTTGCCGATCAGCCTTCAGGCCTGGCTGGCGCAACCGATTGAGCTCCTGCGCGGAGGTCAGTCCGCCACGACCTTGCGATTGCAATCGGACGTTTTGACTCTTTCGACGTCCGGACGCGTATCGGCCACGCCGCGTTTTCAATATATCGGTTCGGTTTCCGCCGATGCGGCATCGCTGCGCAAACTCGCCGAGGTCGCCGGCTCTTCTTTCCCGCGGCACGGAACATTCGCCGATTTCGATCTTCACGGCGACATAGATTGCGAGGGCGACAGCGCCGCACTCAGTAATTTGCACATGAGCCTCGATGGCAATGACTATGAGGGAAGCTTTGCGGTCGAGAGTGAGAACGGCTTGCCGCGCTTCTCCGGCACGCTGGCCAGCGATCTCCTCGACGTGACGCCTTTCCTGGCCGGACTGCCGGAGCCGAGCGGCGCCGAAGCGCTGCGGAACCACCAAGCCCTCGATCTTTCCGATCTCGGCTTCGCCGATCTCGACTTGCGGATTTCGGCGTCGCGCTTGCGGCTCTACGAGATGGAGCTCGACGATGCCGCTCTTTCGCTGATGACGAAGCCCGGCCTCATCGATCTGACGCTGGCGGAAGCCAGCGCCAACAACGGCACGCTCAAGGGCCGCGCCTCGCTTACGGCAACAGACAAAATTCTCGAATTTCATGTGGCTGGCAGCGGCAAGGATATTGACATCGCTCCCATGACTTTGGGGCTGAAGCGGCCGCTTTCCGGCTCGCTCAATGCGTCCCTTGCTCTCGACAGCACCGGCACCGAGCTTGGTCATCTCGTTCAAGGTCTTGCCGGCCGCGCGCAGATCTCGGTCGCGGACGGCGAGATCAAGGGCATCGATCTCGCTTCGACCTTGCAGCAGGCCGGCCCGAAAGCAGCCGGTGAATCGATCCCGCCAGTGGATGGTGACACGGCTTTCGACCGTCTGAGTTTTGGCTTTCACCTCGCCAACGGCCTGGCCCAAATCGAGCAAGGCCAGCTCAGCGCCGCCGGCGTGCAGCTGAACTTTGCCGGCAGTGCCGATCTTGCACATCGCACGCTCGATCTCGCGGCGCTTGCCGAGGCAACGACAAGCGCCAATCGGCGGAGCGCATCAACGCCGCTGAGCCTGCGTCTCAAAGGAAGCTTCGACGCTCCTAGCTTGCTCCGGGGCGAAGCCAACCTACGTCTTCCCGCGCCACCCCCGCACAGCGGCGACTTGCCGGACGACGCCACCAGCTATGCTCCGCCGGAGTAAGCGAGTCGGCCTCAGGATGCGCCGCGCGCCAGAGTTGCGGCGCGCAGCGTATTGGCCATCAGCATGGCGATCGTCATGGGCCCCACTCCGCCCGGGACCGGCGTAATCGCCCCTGCTCGGGCCAGAGCGGCGGCGAAAGCAACATCGCCGACGAGCCGCGTCTTCGGCCGGCCCTGGGCGTCGAGGCCTTCGCCGGCGACGCGATTGATGCCGACGTCGATCACGATCGCCCCGTCCTTGATCCACTCGCCGCGGATCATCTCCGGGCGTCCGACGGCGGCGATGACGATGTCGGAACGCCCGACAATCTCTTTGAGATCACGGCTGCGCGAATGCGCGATCGTCACCGTCGCGTTGCGCGAGAGCAGCAATTGCGCCATCGGCTTGCCGACGATGTTGGAGCGTCCGACGACGACGGCGTCGGCACCGGAAATTTCGACGCCGAGCGCCGCAGCGGCCCTTTCGAGAAGCAGCATCGAGCCGGCCGGCGTGCAGGGCACCAGCGCCCGGTCGAGATCGCCGATCGAGAGGAGCCCGGCATTGAAGGGATGGAAACCGTCGACGTCTTTCAAGGGCGAGACCCGTTCCAGCACGCGAGTCGCATGGATTGCCGGCGGCAGCGGCAGTTGAATGAGGATTCCATGGATGGCGGGATCGCCATTCAGCCCGTCGACGAGATCGAGCAGGTCGGCCTCGCTCGTCGTCTCCGGCAGATCATACTGGACCGAGTGAAAGCCGCAGGATTGCGCCGCCTTGCCCTTGGATCTGACATAGACTTGGCTCGCCGGATTTTCCCCGACGAGCACTACCGCGAGGCCCGGCTTCACGCCTTTGCCGGCGAGCGCGGCGGCCCCGGCTGCGACCTCCGCCAGCACGGTTTCGGAAACCTTTTTGCCGTCGATCAGCAGAGCTTTTTGCCCCGAGGGCCGCAAAATCCCTGTTTCTGCCGCCTGGTCTGTCGCCAAAGCCATAGACTCCGTGTCGGAATGCCGCTTATCTGTCAGTTTTCGGCGTCTCTGCCAAGCGGCCCGCTATCGCGATCAGCAAGCTTCGTAGGTAAAGCGCGCCGCGTGCCGCCGGCCGCCGCCGGGCGGCAGGACGAGCATCGACGGTTTGGCGAAAAGATCGCCGCGGAAATCTTGCGGATCGCTAAAGCCGGTCCATTCCTCGATGCAGAGGAATCCATTGCCCGGACGGCACCAAATCCCGAAATGCGGAAAGTTCTCGGTCTCGACGACAATGGCGGCCCCGTTCGGCGCTTCGAATCGCACCGCCCTGCTCGCCGCATTGAGAAAGCAAAGCGCATCATTCTCAAAAAGCGCGGGCGCAAGGCGGATCACCCTATCCTCGAGCGGCAAGCGCCGCTTCGTCGCCGCTATAAGCCCACCCGGCGCGATGACCGGCACCAGCGGGGCTTCCCTTTCGGCAAAGCGCAGGAGGTAGTCTTCCGGGGCGCCGCCCGCGAAGGGCCAGCGAAAGCCGGGGTGAACGCCACAAGCATAGGGCATGCGTGTGGTGCCGCGGTTCTCGACACTGAGCGCGACCGAGATGATCCGCTCGCTCAGACGGTAATCGACCGTCAGGCTGAATGCGAAGGGATAGAGCGCGCGCGTCGCCGCATCGCTGCTGAGGACCAGGCGAACATAATCATCGCCACGCTCGACGACCCGAAAATCGCGATAGCGGGCAAAACCATGCAGCCCGAGCGGATATATTTTGCCGCCGACGCAAACCTGATCGTCCTTCGTCCAACCGACGACAGGAAACAGAAGCGGCGCCGTTTCATTCCAGACGGAAGGGTCCGGCCGCCAGAGTAATTGCGCCTCGCCGACTGTCCAATCTGTGATTTCGGCGCCTCTCAACGCGATCGAGGCACGCCCGGCACCAGCTTCGAGCTTAATCATGCTTCGGCCGACCCTGAAAGAAGGATGGAATTTGGCGAGACTTTGCCTTGGCTTCGCTGCAATCCGCGGTATGAATGCTGCAAGGGGGGCTGAACCTCGCTTTCGGGCCTCGATCCCGGCGGCATTATTGGCGCGCCGCCGAACCGAAGGGGTAACTCGGGCATTTCCGGAGGCAAGGGACAGCGTCGGGCTTTCTGCGGGCCCAATGGAGAGGATGCCATGAAAACTCCCACCCTGTTCGTGGCCGCTTCGCTGGTCATGGCGACCTCGGCCGCCTCGGCTACGGCTTCGGACGCATCGGCACCGGTGGGCGAATGGCAGATTGCCGATGGCACCGCCAATGTCGCAATCCGCCCCTGCGGCCCCGACCTCTGCGGCTTCGTGACATGGTCGAAGAACTCCGCCAACATCGTCGGCCGCGAAGTCTTGGTCGATATGAAGCCGGACGGGGACCTATGGTCCGGTACTGTGGTCAATGCCATCGACGGCGTAAAATATGATGCACATATGTCGGTCGTGAGCGACGACGTTCTCAAGATTCAGGGCTGCGTCTTGGGCGGCATCTTCTGCGGCGACCAGCAATGGTCGCGGGTCAAGACCCCGGCCAGCGGCAAGGGCGCGTCTGAGTAAGGCTTCCGGGCTCGCAATCGCCGTCGCGGCCGCGTTTCAGCTCGCAATCAGCTTTCTGATGACGGCCTTGGCGTCCTCGACAACCACTTCATTGGTCGCCGGCCGGCTCAAAATGTCGGCGAAGGAAAACATGTCGGCGAGGCGCGCGATCCGTTCCCACCGAGCCGGCAGCATGCCGCCTGCCTCACAATAGCCCCGCGCCAAAGCGGCGGCGAAATCGGCATTGGCATCGAGCGGCGGGCGCAGCAAATTGCCGAAATCGAAGGCGGGCGTGGCGCTGAGCGCATATTCCCAGTCGATGATCGCGGCGATCTCCCAGGTCTCGCCGCCCGGCGCTTTGCGGATCAGAATATTCGATCCATTGAAATCGCCGTGCACGAGACAGGGCTGCTTGAGCCAGTCGGAAAGAATATCACCCTCGCGCGCCGCAAAAGCCAAGAGCGCCGCGGTGAGCTCTCGTCCTATCCTGGCCCCGCCCGGTCCTTCGATCAGGCATTGGTTGAGATAGGCGAGAAGACCTTGCTTGTCGAAATCGATCGGCCCTTGAACATTCAGATCCGCATCCAGGAACCCGAACTTGTCAAAGGTAAAGCCATGCACCGCGGCAAGCATGCGGCCGATCGCATGGCCGAGATCGACCACCATCTCCGCCCCGAGCGATGCGAACATGGCTTGAAGCTCGAAGCCTTCGATCCAATCGATGATCGCATAAGGGTGGCCGGTGATCGGGCTTTCCGGGCAAAAATGGATGAAATGCGGGACCGGAACGCGAGGACCGACCCGGCGATAGACCGCCATCTCCTTTTGCGCCGGGGCGACGCCGCGCTGATAGATTCGAAGCAGGAGCGCGCCCGGCCGCTCCGACAGCCGGACTTTGAGATTGGTGTTGATCAATCCGCCTTTGACCGGCTCGACGCTGACAATCGCCTGTCCCGGAAACAAGGGCAGCACCAGCCGGCCGACGGCAGCCGTATCCAAGCTCACGACGGGCGTATGGCGTGGCCAATGTTCCTTCATGGCCTAGCAGCTTCGCGCGGCTGTCGATGCGCGCAAGCGCAAAGATTTCGCCTAGAACAACTCGAGAAGCCGCCTCATTCGGCGGGACCGGTCGCCGAACCCGCCTCGTGGCCGATGGTTCCCGGCTGCGCCAGTCTGGACCTCGCGCGCGAGGCGGCACTCAATGCGCTCCAGCCGCGCTGCAAGGCCAGCCGCAGATCGTCGATCACCGCGAAAAAGGCCGGGACGAAGAGCAGCGACAGGCAGGTCGAAACCAACAATCCGCCGATCACGGCAATGGCCATGGGCGAGCGGAACTCGGCGCCGGCGCCGAAACCTAGCGCGCTCGGCGCCATGCCGGCGACCATGGCGACCGTCGTCATGACGATGGGCCGCGCCCGTTTCTTGCCGGCTTCGACGATGGCGGCGGTGCGCTCCATGCCTTTCGCGATAGCCCTGACCGAGAAATCGACGAGCATGATCGCGTTCTTCGTTACGATGCCCATCAGCATTAGTATGCCGATGATCACCGGCAGGCTCAGCGGGCGTCCGGTGATAAGCAGGGCAAGTATGGCGCCGCCGATGGACAAAGGCAGCGAGAAAAGGATCGTGATCGGTTGGAGGAAGCTCGCAAACAGGATCACGAGCACAATGTAGACCAGGATGAGACCGTTGCGCATGGCTTCGCTGAAGCCGCTGCTCAGATCGTCCATGGCCTCGGCGGTGGCCGATTTCCGCACGCTGATGCCGGGCGGCAGGTGCTGCATCTGCGGCAAGGCATTGAGCGCTTTCTCGACGTCGCCGAGCGCCGCGCCGTCGGTGAGATCGGCGGCGACCGTCACCGCGCGAGCGCGGTCGAAGTGAGCGATGCTGACCGGGCCCTCGCGGAAGTCGATCTTTGCGACGCTGCCGAGCGGCACCGAATTTCCCGCTGTGCCCGGCACCTGCATTGCCCCAAGAGCCCGCGGATCGCCGCGCCCTTCAAGCAGCACGCGGATTGGAATGACCCGGTCGCCCATATTCACGTCGAAGCCGGGGTCGGTATCGCCGATCGTGGCGATACGGATCGACTCCGCCAGCGCCGCGCTCGAAACCCCGAGTTTCGCGGCCAGGCCAGAATCTGGCTCGATATGCAGTTCCGCGCGGTCAAGCGAGGTCGAAGCAAGGATATTGGTGATCAACGGCAAGCGTTGCATCTCGACCGCGAGTTCGCTGGCAAATCTGGCGACTGTCGGCGCTGTCCGAGCCGGTTACGATGCGCGAGACCGGCCGCGCGCCATAATCGTCGACGAACCAAAATTTCATATCGGGAATTTCGGCGAGATCCTTGCTGATCGCGGCCTGCAATTGCTGCACCGAGCGGCTGCGCTGGCTCTTCGGGACATAGTTGATGATGAGCTGCGCCTTGCGCACCTCCGGCGTCCCCGGCGGAATGCGCCCGCCGTCGATGAAGACGCTCGTGACCTCGGGCCGTTTGTGCAGTCGTTGCGGAGACGAGGTCGGCGATCCGCCGCGTTGCGTCGAGTTCCGAGCCGGGCGGCAATTCGATGGCGAGATGCGACCTGCCGGAATCCTGCGTCGGCTGGAAATCGCGCGAGACGAGATTGGTTGCGATGCTGAGAATCGACAATGTGAAGAGAACGACGCCGATGAGCACGGTCTTGTAGCGGTTGACGCACCGACCATTCGACCAGCCGCCCGTAACGGCCGGTCAGAGCGCCCGGTCCTTTCCTGACGTCCGTCCGGCTTCAGGAAATAGGCCGCGAGCATCGGCGTGATGAGCCGTGCGGCAAGCAGAGAGAAAATGACTTCGGCCGCGATCGTCAGGCCGAATTGCTTGAAATATTGGCCCGCGATATTGCCGATGAAGCTCACCGGCGCGAAGACCGCGACGATCGTGAGGCTGATCGCGATGACGGCAAGGCCGATCTCGTCCGCAGCGTCGATCGCTGCCTGGAAGGCGGATTTGCCCATGCGCATGTGGCGGACGATGTTCTCGATTTCGACGATCGCGTCGTCGACGAGAATGCCGGTCGCCAGCGTCACCGCCAGAAGACTCACGAGGTTCAGCGAGAAGCCGAGCAAATGCATCACCCAGAAGGCCGGGATGATCGACAGCGGCAGGGCGATCGCGGCGATGACAGTCGCGCGCAGATCACGCAAGAACAGGAACACGACGATCACCGCGAGCGCCGCGCCTTCGAAGAAGGTGTGGAGCGCGGATTCGTAATTGCCCATTGTATAGCGAACCGAAGTGTCGATGAGCTTGAGATCGACTTCGGGATGTTCGGCCTTGAGCTGATCGATGAACTTCGCGACGCGGTCGGCGACGGTAACGTCGCTCGCGCCCTTGGCGCGCAGGATGCTGAAGGCGACGATCGGGTCGCCGTTCAACCGTGCGAAGGTGCGCGGCTCCGCGATCGTATCCCTGACAGTGCCGAGATCACTGAGCCGAACCTGGCCGCCGTGCGGCAAGCTGATCATGGTCGCGGCGAGTTCGGCGACCGTGCGCGCGCCGGCCGGAATGCGCAACGCCTCTCCCCGCCCGGAGCATTGGCGGCGTGATCTGCCTGCGTTGCCTGTAAGCGCTGGCTCACCTCGGCGGCGGTCAGCCCGAGGGGCCGCAGGCGATCAGGATTGAGCGCGATCTCGACTTCGCGTTCGGCACCCCCGATTCGCTCGACTGAACTGACGCCCGCCACGTCTTTCAGCTTGCGGATGACCACGTCGTCGACGAAATGGGACAATTGCTCGGGCGACTTCCCCGGCGATATGGCCGCATAGGTCAGGATCCCCAGCCCCACCGCGTCGACGCGGTGAATCAGCGGTTCGGAAGCCGATTTCGGAAGGTCGCCGCGAATGCGGCCGACTGCGTCCTTGACCGCGGCCAGAGCCCGATCCGTATTGGCATCGAGACTGAACATGATCGTCGTCGCGGATATGCCGTCGCTCACCGAAGACATGATGTGACGTATGCCCTCGACGCTCGAGACCGCATCTTCGACCTTGGTGGTCACCTGCGATTCGAGTTCGGACGGGAGTTGCGCCAAATTGCGTGACGACGACCGTCACGATCGGCGGGTCGACGTTCGGCAAAAGCGTGATTGGCAATTTCGCGAAACTGACGGCGCCAAGCGCCAGCGCCGCCAGGGCGAAAACGATCGCCGGCAGAGGCTTGCGAATCGACAAGGCCGAAATGTTAAGCGCCATCAATCTTGCTCCACGTGGCCTTGTTCGAAAGTTCGGCTGACCCGACGGACCCGTGCAGCAAAGCCACGGCATGCGTCATTTGTGCCAAGCAGAAGCTCGTGCGAATCAATCTGCCCAGCGAACGCATTTGCCGGACGCGCCCGTGCCGTCGAGAGACGCGGATCGCGATGGTACTGAAGAAGGGAGGTGCGACTTGCGGTTGAATTCTGGCGGAAAATCCATCGACTGCCTGATCAAATACATGCCTTGCGGAATTCTTCTTGAGCCCGGCGTCGACGCTCTACATGCGAGGACTTCGAGCGGCCGGTTGCCGATCAGCAGCGCGACGCGGCGTCGCACTGCCCGAGCCGAGCGCAGATTCGCGCGCAAACCCGGGAGGCTGGGGAGTAACATCAGCAATAAGTCCAAAACATGGGCTTCCGTGCGACTTCTCGCCTCACCTCATGCTGGGCGTTTCCGCGGCCCAAAGGAGGTTTGCGCGAAGCGTCCCCGCGCGAAACTCCCATGTTGGGCAATGGCGCCACACTTCGGCACAATAATGCAACATATTGAACACTGCCGAAGATCCCGAGGCTGGTGGCCGATTTGCTCGTCGAGCCGCAGATTCATATTCTCTGTACAGATCGACAATGATCGGCTTTGATGGCCGAGCTGCCGGTGGTTTGAAAGGACGGACGGCCCGCCATGACGCATTCGGTACCTGATTATGTGCGTCACATCCTCTGCGTTTTTCCGCGCTACACGCCTTCCTTTGGCACTTTCGAATATTCCTATTGCCTCACTCTGAACACGCGCGCCTTCATGCCGCCGCAAGGCCTTCTGGTGATTGCCGCGACTTTGCCGGCTCATTGGCAGGTGCGCTTCATCGACGAAAACATGGACCCGGCCAAGGACGAGGATTTCGCCTGGGCCGACGCCGTTTTCGTCAGCGGCATGCACATTCAGCGTCGCCAAATCGAAGACATCTGCCGAAGGGCGCATCGGCACGGCAAGGTCGCGGCGCTGGGCGGCCCCTCCGTTTCCGCCTGCCCCGAATATTACCCGAGCTTCGACTATCTGCATGTCGGCGAGCTCGGCGATGCGACCGAGGAGCTTTTCGCGATTCTGGCGCAGGACGTCAGCCGCCCGCGGCGCCAGGTCGTCTTGACCACCAAGGAGCGCCGCGAGCTCGTCGATTTCCCCCTGCCCGCCTATGAGTTGGCGCGCATCGAGCGCTACCTTCTCGGCACGATCCAATATTCGAGCGGTTGCCCTTATAAATGCGAATTCTGCGACATTCCGGGACTTTATGGGCGCGTGCCCCGCATCAAGACGCCGGCGCAGATCATCGCCGAACTCGACAAACTGCTTGAACGCGGCGTCGCCGGCGCGGTCTATTTCGTCGACGACAATTTCATCGCCAATCGACGTGCCATCACCGAACTGCTTCCGCATCTCATCGCCTGGCAGAAACGCACCGGCTATCCGCTCAACTTCGCCTGCGAAGCAACTCTCAATATCGCGCGCACGCCCGAAGTGCTGGCGCTCATGCGCGAGGCGGGATTCGATACGATCTTCTGCGGCATCGAGACGCCGGACCCGGAAGCCTTGCGCGGCATGGACAAGAAGCAAAATCTCGCCGTGCCCATCCTCGATTCGGTCCGCGCGATCAACGATCACGGCATGCAGGTCGTCTCCGGCATTATTCTCGGTCTCGACACGGATACGGCGGAATCGGGGGAGCGGATCCTCGAGTTCATCGAAGAGTCCAAGATCCCGATGCTGACGATCAATCTGCTTCAGGCTTTGCCGGGCACGCCGCTGTGGGATCGCTTGGAGCGCGATGGGCGAATCGACAACGACGAGAGTCGCGAATCGAACGTGCACTTCCTGATGCCTTACGACGAAGTCATCGCAATGTGGCGGCGCTGCATGCAGGAAGCTTACGTGCCGGAGCGGCTCTTCGCGCGCTATGAATATCAGATGCGGGCGACTTGGCCCAACCGATTGCCGCGGCCGCCGAGCCGGCGCCGCCTCTCGCCGCTCAACCTATGGCGCGGTCTCGTCATGCTCGCCAAAGTATTCTGGCGGCTCGGCGTTCTCGCCGATTATCGCGCGATCTTCTGGAAATTCGCCCTGCCCCTGCTAAAACGCGGCGACATTGAAGCGATCCTCGCCACTGCCGTTTCCGCGCATCATCTCATCATGTTCTCGCGCGACGCCTGCGCCGGGCGCGCCAACGCCTCGAATTACGCGCCGAAATTGCGTGTTCTGGAAGAGGTTGTCGGCCCTTGAGCAGAGCTTAAGCGGCCTTCCCGTCGCGGGCACTGGCATTGCTTCCGCCGCTTTTTAGAAGTCGTCGTCGGGGTCGGCGCCTTCCTGAGGTGCAATCGGATCGTCGGGCTCTTCGGCCGCAGCGTCGCCGGAATCGAACTCTGTATCGCCCTCCAGCGGATCCTCGTCGTCCATGAGCATCACATCATCGCGGGGCTGTGGTATCGCGAAGCCCTGCGGCAGGAGACCATCGAGAAGACCCGCCGCCTTCAGTTCTTCGAGGCCCGGCAGGTCGGTGATCTCCTCGAGGCCGAAATGCAGCAGGAAAGCCTCGGTCGTCCCATAGGTCAGCGGCCTTCCGGGCGTGCGCCGCCGGCCACGCAAGCGCACCCAGCCGGTTTCGATCAGCACATCGATCGTGCCCTTTGAAATGGCGACACCGCGGATATCCTCGATTTCGGTGCGCGTGACCGGCTGGTGATAGGCGATGATCGCCAGAGTCTCGAGCGCCGCGCGCGACAATTTTCTCGGCTCGACGATGTTTTTCGACAACAGCCAACCGAGATCGACGGCGGTGCGGAAGAGCCATTTCTTGCCGATGCGCACGAGATTGACGCCACGCGCCGCATAATCCTGCTTGAGCCGCGCCAAGACATCGCCCACGGCGAGACCATCCGGCATGCGCCGCGCTATCTCGGCCTCTTCAAGCGGTTCGGACGCGGCAAAAAGCATCGCCTCGGCAATGCGCATCGCCTCGCCGAAAAGAGCAGGATCTGCGGTGTCTTTATCCACGTCGTCGGCGTCCGGAAATAATCTCGCCACTTCAGCCAATCCATTCCCCCTTCGTTTCGCCGTCCCTCTCGGGCCCCAGCGGCGCGATCAGGCTTTGCATTCACCCTCGCTACGCCGCTTGATCCAAAGCGGCGCAAAGGCACGGTCCTGACGCAGGCTCAAGCTGCCTTGAAGGACCATCTCGAGCACCGCGGCAAGGCCGGAAGCCCGGACCGTGCGCCGCGCGTCAGCGTTCGCGCAATAGCTCATCAGGTAGGGCTCGAGCACAGTCCAATCGAGCGCCTGGCCGGCAAGCTTTTCCAGAGCCGCGCGCGCCTCGACCAGCGACCAGACGAAACGTTGCTTGAGCTGCAGCCGCGAGGCCGCCTGCTTCTGTCTTTGCCGCGCATAGGCAGACAGAAGATCATGCAGGCTCGCCCGCCATTGGGAGGTGACGGCGACCTCGACGCCTTCGGGTTGACCGCGTTGGAATATGTCGCGGCCGAGGCGCGGCCGATTGACCAGCCCCTCGGCGGCGGCCCGCATCGCTTCGAGCCGCTGCAAGCGGAAGGCGAGCGCCGCGGCAAGATCGGTGGCGAGCGGTTCCTCGTCCTTCTCCGCCTGCGGCAGCAAGAGCCGCGATTTCAAATAGGCGAGCCAAGCCGCCATCACCAGATAATCGGCGGCCAGTTCGAAACGCAGGTTCCGCGCCTGTTCAATGAAGGCAAGATATTGTTCCGCCAAGGCCAAGACGGAAATCCTGGCGAGATCGACCTTCTGGCGGCGGGCCAGTTCAAGAAGGAGGTCGAGCGGTCCTTCGAATCCATCGACGTCGACCAAAAACGCCGGCTCGCCGCTCGTCTCGATCGGTTCGAAAGCCAATTCCATTGGCGAATCATCTCCCTGCATCAGGATATTAGGCCGAAATCGAAGCCAGCGAGAGCCCCGCGGCGCAACCGACGCGGGCTGATAAACTTGGTCCCATCAGGCCGCAACCGCAAGCGCGGCTTCGATCTCGGCCCAGGCTTCCACAGGATCGAATGGGGCCGCCTCACTGCGCCATGCCAAGGCGCGCGACGCGCGGGCAAGCAATTGGCCGCCAAGGACCGGCGCCGCCTCGGCCACAGCGGCAGCTTCGGCAAGGTCGCCATTGCAATGCAAAACGATATCGATGCCGGCCGCAAATGCCGCTTCGGCGCGCGACCGCGGGCTGCCGCGCAACGCCTGCATGGAGATGTCGTCGCTGAGAAGGAGACCGGCGAAGCCGATCCTGTTGCGGATATGTTCGATGACGCGGCTCGAGAGTGTCGCCGGCCGATCGCCGTCGAGCGCCGTATAGACGACATGGGCCGTCATCGCCAGAGGCAGATCCGCGTTCGCGGCGAAGGGCAGGAAATCCGTTTGCGTGAGGATCTCGAGCGCAGTTGTGACGACCGGTAGGTCGAAATGACTATCGACGCTGGCGCGCCCATGACCGGGAATATGTTTCATCACCGGCAAAACGCCGCCGTCGGCGAGACCGCGTGCGGCGGCGCGGCCAAGCTTGGCTACGATCTGCGGATCTTTCGCATAGGCGCGGTCTCCGATCACGCCATGGCCGCCTTCGACGGGAACGTCGAGGACGGGCGCGCAATCGATGCTCACTCCCAGGCGACTGAGATCCTGCCCGATGAGCGCGCCCGCGAGGCGGACGAGTCTCTCCTTGCGCTCGAACGGGAGGTGAAGCGCGGCAAACCGCGACGCGGCCGGATAGGCGCGCCAGTAAGGCGGCCCCAGTCTCTGCACCCGCCCGCCCTCCTGATCGACGAGGACGGCGGCGTTCGCATCGCCGCAGCAATCGCGGAAGCTGTCGAGGAGGGCGCGGACCTGATCCGGCGATTCGACATTGCGCTGAAAGAGCATGAGGCCGAAGGGCTCGCTCTGGCGGAGGAAATCGCGTTCCTCTCGCGTCAAGGCGATGCCGCTACAGCCGCAAACGAAGGCGCGGGTCATGCCCTCTCTTCGCAAAAAAAAGCCCGAAGCCCCGTCAATTCTTGGCGACGAAGCAATTGCCGCCCTTGGCCTGCAGCTGTTGACAGAGCGTGACCGCCGCTTCGTGCGACAGGCCGACGACACGAACCCGATAGACCGATTTGTCCGCGACCGAAGCCTCATGATATTTGAGATGGTAGCTGCCAAGTTCGGCGGCGAATTTCCTCTCCAGCTTCGCCATGGTTTGGCGTGCCTCGGCCTCGCTTGCAGGCGCGGCGAGTTGTACGTGCAAAGCTGCCGAATTTGCCGACACTCGGCTGCGGGGCATCGCTTACGTCGGTATTCGCATCGGCGACCTTGACCGACTTTGCGTGGGCCGACCGCATCTTTGCTTTGTCGGCAGCCGGGCCGGAAGCTTCGCTGGAAACGTCCGCATCTTGACTCGCGGATTGACTCGCCGAGCCGGCGTCTTGAGCGGTACTCGCAGGCGGCGTCTCCACGCGCGCCGTTGACTTGGAATTGGAAGACCCGGACGCCGGATCATCGAGTGCCGGAGGCGGAGCGACCACAGGCGAAATTGCCGGCAGCCCTTGTTGGGGCGAATTATCCGACACGATCGTGCCATCCGGACGCACCACCACGGTCTTCACCTTCTTCGGTTCGATCATGCCGGCCAAGCCAAACGGCTGCGGCGGAGTGTCGAGCGCCGGCGGCGTGGGGACCGGAACCACGGCGGCGCTATCGGGCGCGGCGGCGCCATTTGGCGCGGCGGGGGCAACCTGCGTCTGGTTTGCCGGAGCTTGTTGCGTCTCGCCTAAATCGACCGGCTCCTCGCTGTGGCTGACCACCGCAACTGGAGCCGGCTGCGGCGATTTGTCGAGAATCGAGGCGCCTTGATTGGGCTTTTCGACATCGGCATTGTCGGCGGCCTGTATCTTGGTCGGCCCCTCCGCGGCTTTGATCATCGCGATCTGATGCGGCGCGAGCGAGTTGCGCTTCAGGATGAAACTCCCGCCAATGCCGGCCATTCCAAGGATGATGATCGCCGCCGTCGCATAGAGAGGCACCCGCGAGCGGGGCGGCTCGATTTGAGTCTGGGACGGCGCCATATAGGGCGTATCGAGCCAGTCATCGCCCTCCGAATATGGATCGGGCGGCGGCGCAGCGTGGAAATCGGATGAAAAGGAGCCGCGCAACCCGGCCTCTATGGCGGCAAAGTCGCCACCGAGCCGCGAGCCGCGGGCTCCGGCCGCGCCGCCGACGCGAGGCACGCGCCAGTCCGCATCGCCATCGCCCGGGTCGCCAAGCGCCGGATACTGCGGCTCGGCAGATGCCGGGCTATATCGCGGCTCGGCGCGTGCCGGACTAAATCGCGGCTCGGCGCGTGGCGCGTTAAATCTTGGCCCGGAAGGTGGCGCGTTCAATCGTGGCCCTGCAGCCGGCGGGTTAAATCGCGGCGCCGCCGGCGGCGGCGGTGGCGTCGCCGGGCGACCCTGGAAGATGGTCTTGTAGCGATCCTCGGTGTCGCCGACGAGCCGCGCCAACTCGGCGAGCGGATCCTCGCCGCCGTTGGCAGGCGTGGTCGGTCGACCCAATCGCCGCTCGAATTCGTCGAGATTGACCGGCTGACGTGATTTGGGTGCGGGCTCACTCATCACATTCACCTTGACCTTTGCCGTAAGTCGCAGTCCCCCGCGCGTCGATTACGCCCTCTGAAACCCGGCCCTTTTCGGCGTCACCGACCTCGCTCGAATGCCGAACTTCGCCAAGCTCGGACGCCGTCCGCCGCGGCAAAATCCGCTTCACGATTGGCCGGTCAGCGCTGGGCCTCAATGCATCTCGTCCGGTGCACTCACCCCAAGAATGGCGAGGCCTGCCCGCCAATATCGATGTGACCGCCGCGACCAAGGCCAGCCGAGCAAGAGTTAAATCTCTTCGTTCTTCATTAACAAAGCGTAATTGTGGCTGATCTTTGCCGCGAGTCCAATGAGAATGCAGGTCTGAAGCAAGATCATGTAGAAAAAAGGCGACCCGATGCGGTTCATGCGCGGCCGCCGCGGCCTCGATTACACGCGGATATTGGGCGATGAGCTTGATCAGGCGAATCTCTCCCTCGTCAGTCAGAGCCGAGAGATCCGCGCGCGCCAGGGCCGCGATTGACAGGTCGATTCCGGGAAAGGTCACGCGCGCCTGGCGCATAACGGATTTTCCGCGTGCATGCGCATATTGTACGTAGAAAACGGGATTGTCTTTTGACTGTTCGATCACGCGCGCCAGATCGAACTCCAGAACCGCATCGTTCTTGCGAAACAGCATCATGAAACGGACGGCATCGACGCCAACTTCATCTACGACCTCGCGCAATGTGACGAAATCGCCGCTGCGCTTCGACATTTTGATTGGCTCGCCGCCGCGCATCAGTTTGACGAGTTGACACAGCTTGACGTCGAGCACCGCCTTGCCGCCCGAAAGTGCCGCGACCGCCGCCTGCATGCGCTTCACATAGCCGCCGTGATCGGCGCCCCAGATGTCGATCAATATTTCAAATCCGCGCTCGATCTTCGTCTTGTGATAGGCGATGTCGGCGGCAAAATAGGTGTAGCTGCCGTCCGACTTCGTCAGCGGCCGATCGACATCGTCGCCGAACTGCGTCGATCGGAAGAGGCATTGTTCGCGATCTTCCCAATCCTCGCTCGGCTGTCCCTTCGGCGCCGGCAGGCGGCCCACATAGACGAGGCCGGCGGCCTCGAGGTCGGCGATCGCGGCGCCGATCAAGTCCTTGCCGTCCGTCAAAGACCGCTCGGAGAAGAAGACTTCATGAGTGATGCCAAGCGCGGCAAGATCGGCGCGGATTATCTCCATCATGCCGGCGATCGCAGCGCTGCGCGCGGGCACGATCCATTCGCCCTCCGGCAATGCCAACAGGGATCTTCCGAATTCGGCCGCAAGCGCGACACCGATCGGCTTCAGGTAATCGCCGGGGTAGAGCCCCTCGGGGATTGAGATCTGCTCGCCCAAGGCCTCCCGATAACGCAGAGTAGGCCGAGCGGGCGAGACCATCGACCTGCGCACCGCCGTCGTTGATGTAATATTCGCGCGTCACCTCATGGCCGACATAGGCGATGAGATTGGCGAGCGCATCGCCGAACACGGCCCCGCGGCCGTGCCCGACATGCATCGGGCCGGTCGGATTGGCCGAAACATATTCGACATTGACTTTCTGCCGCGCTTCAGCAGGAAGGCCGGTGGCAAAGCGCGGCCCCTGCTCCAGAGCGGCGCGCAAAAGTCTCGCGAAAACGGCGGGCTTCAGGCGAATGTTGAGAAAGCCGGGGCCGGCCACCTCGGCTTGGGCGACGTCGTCGTCCTCGGCAAGAGCGGCGGCAAGCTCGGTAGCAAGCTGGCGCGGATTAGCGAAACTTGCCTTGGCCTCCTTCGCATAGACCATGGCAGCATTGATCGCGAGATCGCCATGCGCGTGATCGCGCGGCGGCTCGACCACGAAACGGGCGAGGTCGAGATCGGCTGGCAAGCGGCCGTTCGCGATGATCCGTTGCAGAATCGAGGCGACGCGAGCATGAAAATCGGCGTAAATGTTCATCGACCGGAGAGGGGATGCGAGAGACGCGAGCCAAGGCCGCGAAGCTTATCGATCAGCGATGCATTGACCCCCGACAGCGATGCGTCAGCTTCGCGCTTCGGAAATTTCAGCACCATTTCGTAGTTCAACGGGTTCCACAGCCGCTCGGGCGCGAACGGTCCGCTGAACCTGTCGGCGACGAGATCATCTCGCACATAAAATCCATTCGCCGAGTAAAGCCCGCATCCGACGAGCGCATAGCCTTTGGCCGCCGCGAGCGTGGAAAGCGCGCGGAGGGACGCGCCGTAGTCGGCTTTGACGCCGCCCCATCGATAGCTCGGATCGTAAGGCATGATCCAGCCCGCCGAGTCGTTGAGGGGCGGGTAGCAATGATTGTGCTCGAGGACAATGACGCGCGGACGAATGATATTGATTGCGTCGAATACATGATAATCATTGCCATCGATGTCGATTGACAACAAGTCGATCTCGCCGGTCACTTCCGCTTGCTGCAATAAGCCATTTATGTTTTCGCGCGTGACTGCAGCCTCGATAAATTTCAGGCATCCATTCTTGAGCGCCATTCTCGCCTTGGCGCGCACCTGCCTTGCATATTCAGGCAGAGCCTCTATCCACAGACCTCGCCAGCCCTGCTCCAGCAGGAGACGCGTATTGTTCTCCAGTCCGGTCTCGCAGCCAAATTCGACGAACTTTCTATTTGTCGCTCCGATACGACGGAAGATTTCAGCGATGATGCCGTCCTCGTCGCTCTGCGAATAAACCCTATAACCGAAGTTTTCCAACCGGAGCGGATCGCCGCATGTGCGTTTCCGCCTATATGCTTCGATCTCTTCTGAGACCTGCCGCATCGATCCAGATCCATGATGCTAAAACTTGGCTCGCTTATACACCTTAGGCGATCGCCTTGGAACGCGAAAAGAAGCGCAGAAAAGCCGGTGATTCTTTTTGATCGCGCTAACGCAATTCCGGCGTGGCGTCAAAAAGGCGCGCGTGCTCGGCCAAGGCATAGCGATCGGTCATTCCGGCGATGTAATCGCAGACAAGCCGGGCAAGCCGCAATTCGTCGCCCGCACCGAGCTTGCCCGCAGCCTCCGCCCATTCGACCGGCATCAGCTCCGGGTTTTCGAGAAAAGTCTGAAACAGATCGCGGATCACGCCGGCCGCCTCGACGCGGATGCGGGCGATGCGCGGATGGCGATACATATTTTGGAAGAGAAAGCGCTTGAGCGCCTTATCGATCGCCTCGAACGGCGCGGAGAAACCGATCATCGGTCCCTTCTGCGCCCGCACTTCATCTGCGCTCGCAACTCCGGCCGCTTCAAGTCTCCGCTCGCTCTCGGCGATCGCATCTTCAATGGAATGGGCGATCACGCGCCGAACGAGTTCGTGAATTCGGCGCGGCCGTTCGAGCCCCGCATAGCGCGAATCGATCTCGCCGATCATATCGCGCAAAAAATCCACCTCGGCGGTTGCGGCGAAATCGAAGAGCCCCGCCCGGAGCCCGTCGTCGATGTCATGCGCGTTATAGGCGATGTCGTCGGAAAGCGCCGCCGCCTGCGCCTCGGCGCTCGGCGAATGTGCCAAGCTCGAGGTCATGCGCGGCGGCATATTCGACAACCGCAAGCGGCAACCCGCGCGCGGCGTAGCGCGGCGCGGGGCTTCCATCGGCTCGAAGCAGCGGACCATTGTGCTTGACGAGGCCTTCGAGCGTCTCCCAGGTCAAGTTCAGCCCGTCGAACGCCGCATACCGATGTTCGAGCTTGGTGACGATACGCAGCGCCTGGGCATTATGGTCGAAGCCCCCGTATGGCCGCATCAGCTCATCGAGGATGTCTTCACCGGTGTGGCCGAACGGCGTGTGGCCGAGATCATGGCCGAGCGCCAAGGCCTCGGCGAGATCGTCGTCGAGGCCGAGCGAGCGGGCGATGGCGCGGGCGATCTGGCTGACCTCGATCGTGTGAGTGAGGCGGGTGCGGTAATGGTCGCCCTCATGCGGTACGAAGACCTGGGTCTTGTGGGCCAGGCGCCGGAACGCCGTACTATGCAGGATCCGGTCGCGGTCGCGCTGAAACTCGGTCCTTGTCGGCGACGACGGCTCGGCAAAAAGGCGGCCGCGGCTCAAAGCCGGATCGGCCGCATAGGCGGCGCGCCTGGGGGAAAAGGCGAAATTCTGCCTTCCGCCTTCGGTACGCTCGGAAACCAAGCCCAATTTCGCACTCCCGCCGCCCAGCTCCCGGTCACGATTCGTTGCGCCCGGGGCATTTGCGACATATCTTCTCTATGAAGATCGCGCGCAAGCGGCTGCGCCGCGTTGGCTAGCAACTCGAGGATATTCATGAGCGAAACCGAAATTGAAAGCCCGGTCGCATTGACTGCGAGCGCCGCGCGCCGGATTGCCGAAATTCTGAAGGGCGAACCTGAAGGGTCGGTCCTGCGCGTCGGCGTCGACGGGGGCGGATGCTCAGGATTTCAATATACCTACCTCATCACCCAGGACCGATCGGACGAGGATCTGGTCCTCGCAAGAAGATGGCGCGACGGTCGTGATCGATCGGATCTCGCTCGACTTCCTGCGCGGCAGCCAGATCGACTTCGTCGACGACCTGATGGGCCGCATGTTCAAGATCCATAACCCGGCGGCGACCGCCTCTTGCGGCTGCGGTTCGAGCTTCTCCGTCTGAAACTCCCTGCGCTCGCCACTTGAGGGCGTGGATTTCGCCGCATGCGCGATTTCGGTTGCCTTTGGACCCCTGCCCTTTGCAAGCTCTGTTCATCGGCCAGACTTATATCGATGTGACGCTGCTCTGCGGCGCTATGCCCATGGGCGATCAAAAGGAGGTGGCGGAGGACTATGCCGTCTCCTTCGGCGGCAATGCTGTCACCGCGGCCTTCGCCTGCGCCAAGCTCGGCTGCGTGCCGGATCTTATCGCGACCGTCGCCGACGATTGGCTTGGCCGCATGTTTCTCGACATGGCGCGCGCTTATCGGGTCCCCGTGCATCCGCGCCGCGTTAAGCGCTCCTCGCTCTCCTTCGTCCTGCCCAAGGACGGCAAGCGGGCGATCCTTCGCGCCCGCGACGATCGCTTTCTCGAGGCTTTTCCCCAGCTCGATCTCGGCCAATGCCGCGTGCTCCATCTCGACGGCCATCAAGGCGACGCGGCAATCTATTACGCCAAAGCGTGCCGCGAGCGCGGTATTCTGACATCGCTCGACGGCGGCGGTTTGCGCGGCAACCTGGAGGATCTGCTCAACTATATCGATGTCGCGATCGTCGCCGAACGGCTTTGCGAGCAGATGGCGCTCTCGCGCAACAGCCATGCTCGACCATCTGAAAGCGAAGGGATGCAAGATCGGCGGCGTCACCCAGGGCGAGCGCGGCATGCTCTGGTACGACGAGACCGGGATCGTCTCCCGCCTGCCCGCTCTTCCCGTTCCGGCAGACGAAATCATCGACACGTCGGGCGCCGGCGACGTCTTCCACGGCGCCTATGTCGCCTCCTATCTCGCCGCGGCCCGAACGAAGCTTCGCGCGTCATTTCGAATTCGCCCGCGCCGCCGCGGCCTATAAGATTCGATGCCTTGGCAACGAGGCCGGGCTGCCGACATTGGCGGATGTGGCGGCGATCGAACGCGCCTATGCCCTGGTCTCGTGATCAGCGTCGATTGGAGAGAAAGCCGGGACGCCTTTTGCGCGCGCCTGACCTGCGCCTTAGAATCGGCGTGCATTTCAGCCAAAATCACCTTGCAGTTTCGGCCAATCGTGCTTGGCTGGAGGGACGTCAGCCCGCGAGGTCATCATGCGCCGGACAGCAGTTCTTCTCGGTGTCGTTCTGATCGTCGCCGCGCCGATCGCCGCGACGGTGCTTCGCTCCGGCGCCGACCGCGCGGCGCGAGAGGAATTTGCAAAACTGGCGCGCGGCCTGCCGGGACTGAGCGCGGTGAACATCAGCGCCGATCCTTGGCGGCAAGAAGCGGCGATCGAGGGCCTGACGTTTCGCGGGGGCGGCCTTGTTGTTCGGGTCGGACGCATCAGCTTGCCGTTTGGCGCGCCGCAGTCGCTGTTCGCGTCGGCAGCCTATGCCCAAGACGTTGTAGCGCCTGCCGGCACGATCTCCGCCGAAAATATCTCGATCGACGTCGGAGCGATGCATTACACGATCAAGAGCATCGAACTGTCGGGCACAAGCCTGACCAAGGCCGATCTCGACTCGATTTTCGATCCGAAGAGCACCCTCTCCGTCGCCGATCGAATCGGCAAATTCTCGGCCTCGCAAATTACCATCCCTGAAATCGCGATGCAGACTACGCTCGGCGCTCAGACCGAAAACGACTCCTATCGCGACATCGTGTTCAACGACGTCGTGAACGGCCGCGCCGGCAATCTGACAATCGGCAGTCTCACGAGCAATCTTACCTCTGCAAAAGTCGGCACGATGCAAACGACCTACGGGTCGATCAAGATGGTCAATCTTGACCTTTCGCTATCTGCCAGGATCGTTTCGCAGGCCCGCAAAAGCGACAGCGAGCCGCGCGGCACGCTCTATGACAGCCTCGAGATTGGGAGCGGCAAGATTGTCGTTGAGAAATCCAATCTCGAGATCGATATGGGCGAGCTATCGGCCAGCGGCCTCAGGGCCCGTCCGTTGCGCATCCCGCCGGCCTCGGCAGCTGCGCTGTTGGCCGCGCAGGACGCCGACAGCAAGCGCCAGGCCAAGGCCTTTATTGCCGACGTTCTGGACAGTTTCGAACTCGAGAGGCTCGATATCGTCGACCTGCGCGTAACCGTCACTGACAAGGACGCGTCCGGCACCGGCACGCTCGGCCATATGTGGTTCTCGCGGATGGCGCACGCGAAAATCGCCGGGCTGGGGTTCGAGAATATCGCAGTGGAGGCCCAGGGTTCGGCCGTGAAGATCGGCGCGCTGGTCTTGCACGACATCGATCTGGGGGCGTTGCGCGATCTGGCCGAGAGCAAGAGTTCGGCCACCCCTGCCTCCAATGAATCGCTCATCGGCGAGATCGGTCTTATCGGGCTCGACGTCGATATGGCCGCAGCCAAAACGGCGGCGGAGGGAGGGCGCCGCACGCGCTTCCAACTCGGTAAGCTCGACCTCATCAGCGCCAATCCGGTCGACGGCATCCCGAGCGATTTTTCCACCCTCATCGACCATTTCACGCTCGATGTGAAAGACGCGGCCGGGCAATTGGATGAGCTCGCGGCGCTTGGCTATGCCAGGATCGATCTGTCGAGCCGGGTCAAAGCGCATTTCGAAGCATCCAAACAAGAACTCGGCGTCGAGGACTTGGCGCTGAGCGGGATGGACATGGGCGCGGTGCGGATCGCCTGCAGTTTCGGCAATGTGAAGAAGGATTTGTTTTCCAAGGACCCGGCGCAGATGGAGGCCGCGGCGCTTTCAATTCTCGTCCGGCGCGTCGAAATCGACGTCGAGGATGGCGGTCTCCTGGAGAGGCTGATCGCAGCGAGCGCGGAGAAGACCAATAAATCGCTCGACCAGACGCGCGAGGATTATGCCAATGCCGCGGCGGCCAACGTCGCGGACTCGCTCGGCGATGGCCCGCAGGCGAAGGAAGTCGCCACGTCGATTGCGAAATTCATCGGCAATCCGAGAAATTTACGCATCGTTGCCACCGCTCCGGACGGCATCGGCGTAGCCGAACTCGCACTCGTCAAGGATCCTAACATCCTCATGAACAAGCTTTCAATCGAGGCGTCCGACGAGTGAGATCCTTGGCCCATGCGGTCGGGATGCCTCCGAACGGAGCGCCGCGCCGGCGGCCCGCTCCCGTTACGCACCGACGCCGCCCCCCGCTTTCGTCTTCAGCCACGCCCTGCCGCAGGCTTTGGCGAGCTCGCGAACCCGCAGAATATAGCTCTGCCGCTCGGTTACCGAGATGACGCCGCGGGCGTCGAGCAAATTGAAAATATGCGAGGCCTTGATGCATTGGTCGTAGGCCGGCAAGACCAGCCCGTGTCGATCGCCCGCGTCGCCCCCCGCCAGCAAGGCTCTGCACTCGTCCTCGGCGTCCTTGAAATGGCGGAACAAAACCTCGACATTGGCGGCTTCGAAATTATAGCGCGAATATTCTTCTTCCGCCTGCTTGAAGACGTCGCCGTAGGTGATCTTCTCAGCGCCGTCGCGCCCGTTGAAATTGAGGTCGTAGACGTTCTCGACTCCCTGCACATACATCGCGAGGCGTTCGAGGCCATAGGTGAGTTCGCCCGACACCGGCGCGCATTCGATCCCCGCGACCTGCTGAAAATAGGTGAATTGCGAAATTTCCATGCCGTCGCACCAACATTCCCAGCCGAGCCCTGAGGCGCCCAGCGTCGGGCTTTCCCAATCGTCCTCGACGAAGCGGATGTCGTGCAGTGTCGGATCGATGCCGATCGCGGCAAGCGAGGCGAGGTAAAGATCCTGGAGGTTGTCGGGCGACGGCTTCAGGATCGCCTGGAATTGATAATAATGCTGTAGCCGATTGGGATTTTCGCCGTAGCGGCCATCCCTGGGGCGGCGCGAGGGCTGCACATAGGCGGCTTTCCACGGCAGCGGTCCGAGCGCGCGCAGAACCGTCGCCGGATGAAACGTCGCGGCGCCGACTTCCATGTCATAGGGTTGCAGGATCACACAGCCCTGCTCGGCCCAGAATTTCTGCAACGTGAGAATGAGGCCTTGGAAAGATCGCGACGGATCGAGCCAGGCGGCACTATCGGCCTTGGCAGATCTGGTCATGACAATGTCGTTGCCCTTCACCATTCGATCAGCGCCTCGCCGCGGTGAATCTTCTCTGCGAACGGCAAAAAGCCTTCGGCGTCGTGCAGGACGAGGGCGGGGGCAATCGTGAGCGGGGCGCGGCTCCCCTTTTTGGCGCGCAGCAGAATGCGCATGGCGGGCTTCTGCGCGCGCGGCTGAACCGGGAGCAGCGTGAGCGCGCCGGCTTGGCGCGATACCGAGGCGAGGATCTCGGCCAGAGCCTCGGGCCTATGGATCAAAAGAAATAGACCGTCATCTTCGAGAAGCGCCATGCAGGCGGAAATCCATGCCGCGAGCGGGCCTGGGCCGGCGGACGGCATGGCACGGGCGGCACGTCTGCCGGCCTCGGCCGAGAGCCGCGTGCGCGCCGGATCAAGAAACGGCGGATTGGTGATGATGAGTTGCGCCGAACCGGCGTGCAGGCCCGCAGAGCGCAGGCTTGGCGGGTTCAGCAGATCGGCTTCATAAACACGGCCGTCAACGCCGTTCAGGCTGAGATTGTCGCGCGCCAGAGCCGCGGCGAGGGAATCGTTCTCGACAAGACCAAGGGCGATCTGCGGGCGAAGCTTCGCCAAAGCAAGCCCAGCGCAACCGACGCCGGCCCCGACGTCGAGCGCCAGCCCGGAGATCGCTGCGGGCGCCGCCGCCGCGAGAAGAATTGCGTCTGTGCCCGCCCGGTGGCCCCTCTCGGGTTGGCGCAGCAACAGCCGGCCGCCGAGGAAAACATCCTCGCTGACCGGATCCAGCATGACCTCAGCCATCCAGCAGCTCTCGGGCGAGCCCCGCTTGCAGAAGCGCGTTGCGGGCCGAAGCAGCATCGTCGCTGCTGACGAGAACGCGGCGCGGCAGAAAGCCCAGCGACCCTTCCGTCGCACTCATGAATTGATCGGCAACAAAAACTTCGATTCCATTATCGGACAGAATGGCTTCGACCGCCGAGATCAGGACGAGATCGTTGGTCCGCAGGAGTTCGATCATACCGTTGTTACCTCGCGGCTTCTGCGTGGGTCGGGTTTGAGCGCCCTGACGGATCCATGCAGCGACATGGCAGGTCGTGAAACTAGACCCTCCGCTCGCGTTCGGCCAGTCGGAATTCCGGCTCGACAAGCCGCCGCGAATCCAGTGATCGGCCTGGGACAAAGTGTCTTTCGCAACCTGTTCAGAACCCACGCAGGTTGCAGGGCGCGCGCCAGCGGCCTAATTTGGGCGCCGGCGCCGCGGCGGCAACGCGGGTTGCGCTCATATTCGATCGGAGGGCGAAATCTTGGGCGTCGTCATTCCCCTTGAAGAGGTTGCACACGAAAGCCGCGCCGAGGCGCTCACGAGCCTCGTTGCCGCCGACATGGAGCGGGTCAACCAAACGATCCTGTTGCACGCCGGCTCGCATGTCACGATGATTCCGGACATAGCCCATCACCTCATTTCCTCCGGCGGCAAAAGGCTGCGGCCGATGCTGACTTTGGCGACGGCCGGCCTTTGCAGCTATCCGGGCGACGGCCATGTCAAACTCGCCGCGGCGGTCGAATTCATGCACACCGCGACGTTGCTGCATGACGATGTCGTCGACGAAAGCGACATGCGGCGCGGCAAGCTTGCGGCCCGCATGCTTTGGGGCAATGAGGCAACCGTCCTCGTCGGCGATTATCTTCTCGGCCAGGCCTTCAAGATGATGGTCGAAGTCGGCTCGCTTCCCTGTCTCGAAGTTCTCTCCTCCGCCGCGGTGGTCATCGCCGAGGGCGAGGTGATGCAGCTTGCCGCGGCGAAGGATACGCAGACGAGCGAAGACGATTATCTGGCGGTGATCCGCGCCAAGACGGCGGCGCTGTTCGGCGCCGCCTCGGAAGTCGGCCCGATTCTCGCGCGGCGGCCCAAGGCCGAGGTCGCCGCCTGCCGTGGCTACGGCGTCAATCTTGGCATCGCCTTCCAACTCATCGACGACGCGCTCGACTACGGCGGCGCATCGGCCAAACTCGGCAAGAACGTCGGCGACGATTTCCGCGAGGGCAAGATCACCTTGCCTGTGGTCCTGTCGTTTCGGCGCGGGTCGGAAACGGAGCGCATGTTCTGGCGGCGCACGCTCGAGCAAGGCGAGATCGGCGAGGGCGATCTCGAGACGGCGATTGCGACCATGCACAAACATCGCGGGCTCGAAGACACGGTCGAACGCGCCCGCCATTATGGCGCGATGGCGCGCGACGCGCTGGAGCTCTTCCCCGCCTCGGCCTGGAAGGCCGCGCTGATCGATGTCGTCGATTTTTGCATCGACCGGGTGCATTAGCGCGTCAAGAAAGTGTCGCAGTTCAGTCAGGCGGATGCCATGCCAAGGCCGCGTTTGCTCTTCGGCATAATGATCGCGGCTCGTGGTCCAATTCGGCCTGGCGATCCTCGGCTGGGGCGGCTTCGTCCCCTTCTTTTCACACAAGGCCTTCGTTGGCCTTCTGATCGTGACGATCGGGCTCAGCATCGCGTCCTTCTTCACCAGCGGCAATCTCAGCCCGGGCGAGCGCGAGGACCGCGGCAACCGCTGGGTGCTTTTGGCCTTTACCGCCATCGCTCTGTTGAACGCTTTCGTGCCGGCCTATACGGATCGCATCGAATTTTGGACGCTCGACGGCGACGGCCTGCGCTGGCTCGGCTTCTGTCTCTTTACGGCCGGCGGCACATTGCGCATCTGGCCGGTCTTCGTGCTCGGCAAAAAATTCAGCGGCCTTGTCGCCATCCAGCCCGGACATACTCTGGTGACGAGCGGCATTTATGCGCATATCCGCAATCCGAGCTATTTGGGGCTGCTCATCGGTGCGCTCGGATGGGCGCTCGCCTTTCGCTCGCTGGTCGGCGTCCTGCTGACCGCGCTTTACCTGCCGCCTCTCGTCGCCCGCATGCATGCGGAAGAAGCGCTGCTGCGCAGCCATTTCGGCGACGCTTACGCCGCCTATTATGCGCGCACATGGCGGCTCATTCCTTGGCTTTATTGAGCATTGAGCGCATCTCAATTCAACATCGCCGCCTTCACCCACCAATCGGGATGGGCTTCGAGGATCGCCTTTTTGGCGCGGGCGACCGCGCGGCAATTGGTGAAAATCCCAAAACATGTCGCCCCCGATCCCGACATTCGCGCAAGCCGGCAACCGGGAGCCGCGGCGAGGATTGCAAGCACGTCAACGATGACGGGAGCGAGCACGCAGGCAGCGTCCTCCATGTCGTTGCGGCCCTTGCGCAAGGCGGCGAGAAGAGCCTCATAGCTGAGCCCGGACGTGATTTGCGGATGCGGGCCGAAACCCGTGCGCGCGCCGGCCGCGATCTTCATCTGGGCAAAGACCTGCTTGGTTTCGAGCGCCTGGCGCGGATTGACGATCAAGACCGGCAAGGGCGGGAGCCGCAGGACCGGGCCGAGGCATTCGCCGATGCCTGTCATCATCCGCGCCCGTGCCGCCAGACATACCGGAACGTCGGCGCCGGTTGCCCGCGCCGCATCGAGAAGGCGCGGGTCGTCGTTCGCCAGTTCATTGGCGCGGGCGATGAGCCGCAGCGCCGCCGCCGCATCGGACGAGCCGCCGCCGATCCCGGCCGCGACCGGCAGGTTCTTGGTGAGGCAGAGCGCGCCGAGTTTCAGGCGTTCGATCCGCTCGGCGATCTGGCGCACCGCCTTGAGCACGAGATTTTTTCCGGGATCGCCGGCAGCCTCTGCCATCGGGCCGCCGACCTGGAGTTTGAACTCTTCTCCCGGCACGAGGGACAAGCTGTCGCCGCTGCGCGAAAAGGCGACCAGACTTTCGAGCTCATGATAGCCATCCGGCCGCCGCCCGACGACATGCAGGGTCAGATTGATCTTGGCGGGGGCGCGTTCGGTGAGGCGGTGGGACAAGGGATATATGGTCACGATGGCAAACGCCGCCCGTCAAGCGACGCAGGCGTGGCTCACTACCACGTCCTCCATTGCAAGGAGAACCTCGGCTTCAACCGCCGTTCTGCTGCTTGTGGTCCACGTCCGCAGCCGCGGGCTTCTCGTCCGTCGGAGAAGTCGCGGGCTTGACGTCCGTCCCTGCTGCCGGCTTGTCGTCGCTGAGACCGTGGGCGATCTTTTCGAGGATCCTCGGCATATCTTGCGGCTCGGCACCGAGATCGCGCGCGTGATTCCATTGGAAATGCGCTTCGAGCTTGCGGCCGACCCGCCAATAGGCATCGCCGAGATGGTCGTTGATCACCGGATCCGAAGGCTTCAGATCGATGGCGCGCTCGAGTTCCTTCACCGCCTCGTCATAGCGGCCGAGCTTGTAATCGGCCCAACCAAGACTGTCGACGATATAGCCGTCTGTCGGCCTGAGCTCGACCGCGCGGCGCAGCATCGGGAAGGCCTCGTCAAGATTGATGCCCTTGTCGACCCAGCTATAGCCGAGATAGTTCAGCACCAACGGCTGATCGGGGAAGAGTTCGAGCGCGTGTTTGAAGTCGGCTTCGGCCGGCGGCCAATTCTTCTGCCTTTCATAGGCAAATGCCGCGGAAATAATAGAGCGGCCAATTGGCCTTTTCCGGCTTGGTCGATTTTTCGATGGCCAGCGTATAGGTCTGCGACCGCTTCGGCGTAATGCTCGTGGGCGCGCTGCAGATTGCCGAGCGCCGAAAGCGCCTCTTCATCGTTTGGATGTTCGTCGACCAAATTCTTCAGGTGTTGCATCGCATCGTCGGTGCGGCCGAGGTTTTCGAGCACCTGTCCGATCTCGATCTCGGCGGTCAAGTGGAGCGGATCAGTTTCCTGCACCGTCTGATAGACATCGATCGCCTGCTCGTATTGTTTCATGCGCTCGTAAATGTCGCCGAGGGTGAGGACCGCGAGGCTGTTCTGCGGATCGAGGTAAAGCGACAGGCGCAGATAGATTAGGGCGGCAAGGTCGTCGCCTTGACGGCCGCCGGCGGCGCCGAGACCATAAAGAACCTCTGCTCCGCCCTGCTCGACGGTCCTGACGACCGGCGCCAGCGCTTTGCCTGCCTTGAGGTCGGCGAGCGCTGCCTTGACGATCGGATGGTCCGGCAGGATCTGATCGAACGCGTCATAGGCGCGAATAGCTTCGTCGCGATCGCCCTGCCCGCTCATGAAACGGGCGTAGGCATCGACGAGGCGCAAAGTGTTCTTGTCGCCTGCATAGGCCGCCTTGAACCATTTGGTCGCGTCGGCCACGTCGCCGCCATTCTCGGCGATCAGCGCCTTGTGGTAATCGCGGAACACGCTGAAATTATCGTCGCGCAGCTTGTCGACGGTCTCGATCGCGCGCTTCGTTTCGCCGCTGCCCTCATAGGCCCAGGCCGTGAGCAGCGTCGCAGTGAGATCGGACTGCTGCGCGGAGCCTCTGGCGAAATGGATGCGGGCGGCGGCGAATTGCCGCGCCTTCAGCGCTTTCACGCCGAGCGCAAGATGCGCCAGCCCATTATCGGGATCGTGGGCGATGAGCCGTTCGGCGAGAGCGAAGGCCTCCGGCATATTGCCGTTCGAGACGGTCGCAACGAAGGCGCGTTCGATCAGTTCTTTGTTGTTTGGATCGAAGCGCAGGGCCTCGCGGAAGAAAGTCGCGGCTGCAATCGTATCGCGCTCGGAACCGGCGACGACCGCGGCGAGATAATTGCCAGAGGGGCTGTCGCCGACCTCGAACGGCGTCGCTACGACGAGATTTTCCTGAGTTTTCGCGGTCGCCTGCGTCAGCGCGGCCGAGAAGGCCAAGCCGCCCAAGGCTATAGAAATGATCGCGTGCGATGCGAGACGATGCGAAGGCAAGCTCGGACCCTCCAGGATGAATGGGGCTTCGGGCGGACGCGGCCGCGCCATGCGGTCTGCGCAAATATTTCGATCACAATGCGACTTCGGCCTGACCGGCGCGCAACCGTGGCACGATTGTGCTGCGAGCTATACGCCGAAACATCGACTTTGTGAAATGCCCCGGGCCGGCCGATCGGCACACGTGGCACGCGTTGGGAATTATGGTCGCGAACATGGCCGTTTTGCGTTGCAGCGGCAAATCGAGCAGGCGTCGGGAAAAAATTCGCCGGGTGATGTCCGGGCAATACACGCCGGCAAGAATGTCTCCTAACTGGCTGGAGACGCTACTTCTTTTTTGCGGCGAAGCCCGATCCTCACAGTCCGCGCGGCGTCCTGCCGGCGCGAATTCAGGTCCGGCCGGGGGGCAATTTATAGAAGATATGATGGCCGATAACGTCCAGCTTCTTCAGCTGGTGGGCCCAATTGGGACGCACATAATCGGCGTGATAATGCGTCGCGTCGGCGATATCGGCCAAATAGGTCTTGCCGCTCGTTACCGAGGTCGCGATTCGCTCGGCTTCGGCCCAGGCGTCGGGTTCGGTGATGCGCAGCGATCGGCCCTCGCATGCGAAGGAGAATTGGCAGCCGTGGTAATGCTGCCGGTTCTGGTAGACGACGCCGCAGATCGTCGAAGGATAAAGGCCGCTCGAGACACGATTGAGCACGACCTGGGCCACGGCTGCCTGGCCTTCCTCGCTCTCGCCGCGCGCCTCGAAGTAGATTGCCTCCGCCAGACAGCGCTGCTCGCTCGACGACTGGTTTTTGTCGATCAGCGCCGCGTAATTCGGCCGATCGGCCGGGACGTTGGTCATGCTGGGAATGCTCGGCACGACGACGACCTCGACGGGCGTTGCATCGGCCGGCGCCGGCGTGGTCGAAGCCAGCGCCGCGGCGCTTGGCACTTGCGGGGTCGCCCCTTGCATAATCCGCTCGTTGATGGCGGCGGGCCGCATTGTGACGAGCGAACCCTGCTGCCTTGGCGAGGCGCCGGCATTGCTCGGCGCGGTCGTCGGAGTTTCGCCGTTAGGCCACGGCTCGAAGCTCGCGACGCTCTGCGGTCCGCCCGCTTGCTCGGCCGAAAAATCGCCGCTCGGCAAGGCGTCTTCATCGGTGAAGAGGAGATCATGCGCGCGCAAGGCGGCGAGAGCCCCCGGCCTCCCGAGCTTCGAGTCGAATGTCGGGCGCAGACCGACGATCGGATCGCCCCTATGGGTGCGGTCGATGTCGGGAAAACCCTCGCCGCTGCGTTTCATGACGGCGCGCGGTTCGATCTCGTCGGCCGTCCGGTCGAATTCGGCGCCCTCGCCGAGCATCAGCCTAGCTTCCTGCGAGGAACCCGCATTTTCTTCCGGATCGAGGCCGAACCCGACGCCGCTCACATCGCCCGGGATGAGACCGCCCGGTTGGATGACCGCGCGAAAGCTCGCCGGGGCGAGCGAGGCGCCGATCGTGGCATCTTGGCCGGCGTCGGCCGACATGGATACGACGAGGCCGACACCGAGGCACCAGGGCGCAACGACGCCCATTGCCCAAGAGATCCGTAACAGACCCATACGCGCGCCGCATCTCCCGCGGGCGGCGGCGTGTCCTATTTGTCACGCCCACTCGCTCAATTCCGCCCTTTCTTGGTTATCTGCGCTTAAGCTTGAAGAGGCGTTTAGGAGGCCGCCGGCCGTCGCGTCTCAGAATGGGGCAGCAACATTATTGGTCGTCGTCGGTCGGCCGTTTGCCGAGCGCCGCCTGCGCCGCGGCAAGCCGCGCGATTGGCACGCGAAAGGGCGAACAGGAGACATAGGTCAATCCGACCTTCTCGAAGAAGCCGATCGATTGCGGATCGCCGCCGTGTTCGCCGCAGATCCCGAGCTTGAGGTCGGGCCGCGTCTTGCGGCCGCGCGCAACCGCGATTTCGACGAGCTCGCCGACGCCTTCCTGATCGATGCTGACGAAGGGATCCTTGGGCAGCAGGCGCTTCTGCTCGTAGACGCCGAGGAAAGAGCCGGCGTCGTCGCGTGAGATGCCCAGGGTGGTCTGGGTCAAATCATTGGTGCCGAAGGAGAAGAACTCGGCCGTCTCGGCGATCTCCTCCGCCGCCAGGCACGCGCGGGGCAACTCGATCATAGTCCCGACGCTATAGGGGATTGCTTCGCCGTTCTCGGCCGCGACCGCGCTCGCCATCGAGTCGATCTCGGCCTTGACGAGATCGAATTCGCCCTTGCTGACGACGAGCGGCACCATGATTTCGAGCGCCGGCGAGACGCCGGTTTTGCGCTTGGCTTTCACCGCGCCCTCGAAGATGGCGCGTGCCTGCATTTGCGCGATCTCCGGAAAAGCGATCGCCAGGCGGCAACCGCGGAAACCGAGCATCGGATTGAATTCGTGAAGCTCGGCCGCGCGCCGTTCGAGCCTATCCTCCGGAATGCCCATGGCGGCGGCGACTTCGGCGATCTCCGCCGGCCTTTTCGGCAGGAACTCGTGCAACGGCGGATCGAACAGCCGGATCGTGACCGGAAATCCGGCCATGATTTCGAAGAGCGCGGCGAAATCGCCGCGCTGAATCGGCAAGAGCTTGGCGAGCGCAGTGCGCCGTCCCGCCTCGTCGCCGGCCAGAATCATCTCGCGCATGGCGACGATGCGGTCGGCCTCGAAGAACATATGTTCGGTGCGGCAAAGGCCGATGCCTTCGGCGCCGAAGCGGCGCGCCGCTTGCGCATCGGCCTCGGTTTCGGCATTGGCGCGCACCTGCATGCGGCGGCGCTTGTCGGCCCATTCCATCACGCGGGCGAAATCGCCCGACAGCGCCGGCTGCTCCATCTCGACTCGTCCGGCGATCACCTGTCCCGTCGTTCCATCGATCGTGATCAGATCGCCCTTCGCCAGGGTGGTGCCGGCGACGCTCATTGTTGCCTTCGCATAATCGACCCGGATCGAACCGGCGCCGGAGACGCAGGGCTTGCCCATCCCGCGGGCGACGACCGCGGCATGCGAGGTCATGCCGCCGCGCGTCGTCAAGATGCCCTCCGCCGCATGCATGCCGTTGATGTCCTCCGGGCTCGTCTCGATGCGCACGAGAACGATCTTGTGGCCGGCGTTCTTGAGTTGCTCGGCTTCCTCGGCGTCGAAGACGATCTCGCCGCAGGCCGCGCCGGGCGAGGCCGGCAGGCCGGTTGCGATGATGTTGCGCGATGCCGCCGGATCGATCGTCGGATGCAGCAATTGGTCGAGCGAGGCCGGCTCGATGCGCAAGATCGCTTCCTCCTGGCTGATCAAGCCTTCCTGCGCCATTTCGACGGCCATGCGTAGCGCCGCCTTGGCGGTGCGCTTGCCGGTACGCGTCTGCAACATCCACAATTTGCCGCGTTCCACCGTGAATTCGACGTCCTGCATGTCGCGATAGTGGTTTTCGAGCCGATCGGCGATGCGCGTGAATTCGGCGAAAACATCGGGCAGCGCTGTTTCCATCGAGGCGCCGGCCGCGCCGCCGGCAAGGCGCGCAGCCTCGGTGATATTTTGCGGAGTCCTCAATCCCGCGACGACATCCTCGCCCTGGGCATTGATCAGGAATTCGCCAAAGAGCTCTTTGGCTCCGGTCGAGGGGTTGCGGGTGAAGGCAACGCCGGTTGCCGAGGTCTCGCCCATATTGCCGAAAACCATCGCCTGTACGGTGACGGCCGTTCCCCAAGTCTCGGAGATATTGTGCAGCTGCCTGTAGATTTTCGCCCGCGGGTTCATCCAGGAACCGAAGACGGCGCCGATTGATCCCCAGAGCTGCTCCTGGGGGTCCTGAGGAAAAGGCTCGCCGCGCAGCGCCACGATCTTCGCTTTGAAGTCGACGATCAGTTCTTGCCAGTCTTGGGCGGAGAGTTGCGTGTCGAGGGAAAAGCCTTTGCCCTCCTTGAACGATTCGATCATCTCTTCAAAATGATGGTGCTGAATGCCAAGCACGACGTTCGAATACATCTGGATGAAGCGGCGATAAGTATCATAGGCGAAACGCCTATCCTCGGCCGCCTTGGCGAGCCCTTCGACGGTCGCGTCATTCAGGCCGAGATTGAGGACCGTATCCATCATGCCGGGCATCGAAGCCCGCGAACCCGAACGCACCGAAAGGAGCAAGGGCCTCTGCGCATCGCCAAACCCGCGTCCGGTCAGCGCGCCGACATGGTCGATGGCCGCTTCGACCTCGGGGCCGAGCTTGTCCGGGTGGCGCTTCCCGTTGGCATAGAAATAGGCGCAGACTTCGGTGGTGATCGTGAAGCCGGGCGGCACAGGCAGGCCGAGATTGGCCATTTCCGCTAAGTTCGCGCCCTTGCCGCCGAGAAGCGGGCGCAATTCGCGGCTGCCTTCGGCCTTTCCGGCACCAAACGTGTAGACCCATTTCGCCATGCCTATGTCCCTGCCCGATAGCCTTGCAACGAGGTGCGCGGCGACGGGTAAAGCGGCCCTCCCGCATGCTCCGCTCAAGAGCTTAGAGCGCGTCCGGGTGAAGATCGGATGTTAATTTCCCAGCGCCGGCGTCGCTTCCGCATGCGCCTTCATCCGCAAGCCGAGCATGACCCAACTCGCGCCCCAAATCACCAGATCGATGCCGAGGAGAAGGCCGAGAACGATAAAGCTGTTGGCCGGCCAGCCGAGAATGATGATGAATCCGACAATGGCCGTGACGACCCCGGCGAAGATGACCGAGCCCCGCACGCTCTTGCCGAGGTGGGTGCCCATGTAGACGCGGATGATGCCGGTTGCGAGCATGGCCGCACCGAGCAGGAGCGTGAAGGCCGCCGCTGCCATCAGCGGCCGGGCGAGCGCGAAGGCACCAACCACGATATAAGCGATCCCGCCAATGACCCAGAGGAAGAAGCGGCCCCAGGAGCGCGAGCTGAAGCCCAGGACGATTTCAGCGCCGCCCGCGATGATCATGAAAACCGCGATCGTGTAAACCGAGGCGATGGTCGCCGAGACGACGAGCAACAGCGCCGCGACGCCCAAGATCACCATCAGCGCCCCGAGGCCGACGAACCAGCCCCAACGGTGCCGCAACCGCTCGACGCAGCTGCCGACCTTGTCCGGCAGCCCGTGAACCGGCGCTGATTCGGTCGGCAAGTTCATTGGCACTCCATCGGACGGCTTTGTCGAAGAGAGGATAAGCTCGGGAACTTCGGCACCCTAGAAGGGTTCGATCTGGAGTGGGGCCGAGCCGGTGCGCCCGTGTCCCACAGCTTAAATCTAGCCTACAAGCCCAAGCTAACCCAGTAGCCGGAAAGACACGCGCTGCCAATAAGTGGCTGAACTGGCGGTCGGGCACGATCTGCGCTAGTCCATTGCGTTGCCGCGCGGCACAATCCCGGATATTGAAGGTTAACGATAAGCCAAGCTCCCGGGCAATTGCTGCCCTCCAATCTTTCGACAAAGTTGGGAGCTTCTTCAGCTAAGATCAAGCTGCTCCCCAAGAAATCAAAGAGGTGCCTGTGACGGAAAACTCCAAGACCCCTCTCCTCGACGCGCTCGGGTCACCGGCGGATCTGCGCCGGCTGCCCGAATCCGACTTGGCCCAGGTCGCGGCGGAATTGCGCCACGAGACGATCGATGCCGTTTCCGTGACTGGCGGCCATCTCGGCGCCGGGCTCGGCGTCGTCGAACTGACCGTTGCCCTGCACTATGTTTTCGACACCCCGCGTGACCGGATAATCTGGGACGTCGGACATCAATCCTATCCACACAAGATTCTGACCGGCCGGCGTGACCGCATCCGCACTTTGCGCAAGGGCGGCGGCCTCTCCGGCTTCACCAAGCGCTCGGAGAGCGAATACGACCCTTTCGGCGCGGCGCATTCCTCGACCTCGATTTCGGCCGGGCTCGGCATGGCGGTTGCGAGTACGCTTGCCCATAAGCCGACGAATGTGGTGGCCGTTATCGGGGATGGCGCCATGTCCGCCGGCATGGCCTACGAGGCGATGAACAATGCCGGCGCGATGCATTCGCGGCTGATCATCATTCTGAACGACAATGATATGTCGATTGCGCCGCCGTCCGGCGCGCTGGCCAATTATCTCGCCCGCCTCGTCTCGGGGGGCGCCTATCGCAGCGTGCGCGAAACCGCCAAGCAGCTCGCCAAGCATCTGCCGAAATTCATCTATGAACGGGCCCGGAAGACGGAAGAATTCGCCCGCAATTTCTGGGTCGGCGGCACGCTGTTCGAGGAACTCGGCATCTATTACGTCGGGCCTATCGACGGCCACAATATCGATCATCTCCTGCCGGTATTGAAGAATGTTCGCGACGCCAAGGGCGGTCCGGTCCTCGTCCACGTCGTCACCCAGAAGGGCAAGGGCTATGCCCCGGCCGAGGCGGCGAAGGACAAGCATCACGCCGTCAATATGTTCGACGTGGTGACCGGCACGCAGGTCAAGCCCAAAGCCAACGCGCCTTCCTATACGCGCGTCTTCGCCGATGCGCTCATCAAGGAAGCGGAGCGCGACGACAAGATCGTCGCGATCACCGCCGCCATGCCATCCGGAACAGGACTCGATGTTTTCGGCAAGGCCTTCCCGGAGCGCACCTTCGATGTCGGCATCGCCGAGCAACATGCGGTGACCTTCGCCGGGGGGCTCGCGACGGAAGGGTATAAGCCATTCTGCGCGATCTATTCAACCTTCCTGCAGCGCGCCTATGACCAGGTCGTGCATGACATCGCGATCCAGCACCTGCCGGTGCGTTTTGCGCTCGACCGCGCCGGGCTGGTTGGCGCCGACGGTGCCACGCATGCCGGCTCCTTCGACGTTGCCTATCTCGGCATCTTGCCCGGATTCGTGGTGATGGCCGCAGCCGACGAAGCCGAACTCGTCCACATGGTGGCGACGGCCGCCGCCTATAACGAGGGGCCGATCGCCTTCCGCTATCCACGCGGCGAGGGCGTCGGCGTCGAAATGCCGGAACGCGGCGAAATCCTGCCGTTCGGCCGCGGCCGCATTCTGCGCGAGGGCAACAAGGTTGCGATCCTGTCGCTCGGCACGCGGCTCGCCGAAGCCATGAAGGCGGCCGAGGATCTCGCCAGCTATGGCGTTTCGACGACCGTGGCGGATGCGCGTTTCGCCAAGCCGCTCGACCTCGATCTGATCCTGCGCTTGGCTTTGCACCACGAGGTTCTGATCACGATCGAGGAAGGCGCAATCGGCGGCTTCGGCTCTTTCGTCGCGCAAGCGATCCTGGAGGAAGGCCTGCTCGACGGCCGGCGCGCACATGGCTTGAAGCTGCGCTCAATGGTGCTGCCCGACGTCTTCATGGACCACGACAAGCCCGAAAAGATGTATGCGCAGACGGGGCTCGATGCGAAAGGCATCGTCGCCAAAGTTCTCGAGACGCTCGGTCGTGGCAAGGACGCCGCGCAAAGCATGATCGCGTGAATTCAAGCTCCGTCATGGACCCGCGACGCAGACACAGCACAGGCCTCGAATAGCCATGTCCGCCGTTCGAACCGCCAAGATCGTTCTTGTCGGCGCGGTTGGCATATTCGGGCTGCTCACCGGCATTGACAACATCCTCGACACTTCGACCAATTTCGAGGTCGTGCGGCACGTCATGTCGATGGATGCGCTCCCGGCCGGCAATCGGTTCGCGGGACGCGCGATAACGAGCGAAGCGCTCCACCATCTCGTCTATTGGATCATCATCGTCACCGAATTATTCTACGGAAGCCTGTGCATCTTGGGCGCGCTTCGCCTCGTCGGCGCACAAGGCGCCGTATCGTTCAATTCCGCCAAAGCGCCGGCCGTCGCCGGCTTGGCGATCGGCTTCGCGCTCTATTTTTTCGGCTTCCTCGTGGTCGGCGGGGAATGGTTCCAAATGTGGCAGGCGGGCCAATGGAACATGCAGGAACCGGCCTTTCGCTTCATCGGCTCGATCGGACTGGTCCTCGTTTTCCTTTGTCTGCCCGAGGCGGATTGATAAGTTCATTTGCCTCGCGCGATCGCAACGATGATGCCGTTCATGTCCCGCCAACGCGCCGACCTTGCACTCGTCGAACGCGGCTTTTTCGAAAGCCGCGCCAAGGCGCAGGAGGCGATCGCCGCCGGCCTTGTCAGGATCGGCGGTAAAGTCCTGCATAAGCCGGCCGAACCGATCGAGGCCGACGCATCGATCGAAGCCGCGCCGGCCTACCCCTGGGTCTCGCGTGGCGGCGTCAAACTCGAAGCCGGGCTCGACGCCTTCGGCTTCGATCCGGCCGGCGCGATCTGCCTTGATGTCGGCGCCTCGACCGGCGGCTTCACCGAGGTTCTGCTCGCCCGCGGGGCGGCCAAAGTTCACGCCGTCGACGTCGGGCACGGGCAATTGCATCCGCGGCTCCTGGACGATCCGCGGATCTTCCTGCACGAGCGCACGGACGCGCGGAGCCTCAGGCCCATGGACTTTGCCGAGCCGCCGACACTTCTCACGTGCGACGTGAGCTTTATTTCGTTACTACTTGTCCTGCCAGCACTTATCGCACTCACGGCGCCGGAGGCCAAGCTCGTAGCTTTGATCAAACCGCAATTCGAGGTGGGCCCGGCTCATGTCGTCAAAGGCATGGTCAAGGACGCCAGGGCGCGACGCGATGCCTGCGCGAGCGTCGAGACGCTCCTCACCGCCGCCGGTTGGCGGATCGTGGGCCTCGATCGAATCGCCTATTCGGGGCTCCGCCGGCAACCGCGAATATGTGATCGGCGCGACGCGCTGATGCGCATGCAGCTTGAAATCGACCGCCTCGGCCAACGCGGCGAAGGCATTGCTCGTGGCGCGGATCGTCCGATCTATGTCCCTTATGCCCTGCCCGGCGACACGATCATCGCCGATGTCGAGGGCGGGCGCGCCAGCCTGATCGAACTTCTCACGCCGAGCCCAGACCGGATCTCCGCCTTCTGTCCGCAATATGGGACCTGCGGCGGCTGCGCGGTGCAGGCGCTGGCCCCTCTGGCCTATGCCGAATGGAAACGCGGTCTCCTGGTGGAAGCGCTGCGCCATGTCGGTTTGGAGCCCGAGGTCGGCGATCTCATCGATGTGCATGGCGCAGGGCGCCGGCGCGCGACGTTTCATGCGCGTTTCGATGCGCGCGCCAACGCGCATGTCGGCTTCATGCGGGCGCGCGCGCATGATGTGATCGATCTCGATTCCTGTCCGATCCTGGCGCCGCAGATGCGCGGCGCGCTCGCGGCCGCCCACGCAATCGCAACTTCGCTTGGCGCCGCGCAAAGGCCGCTCGATATCGGCGTGACTGCCACTTTTTCCGGGCTCGACATCGACATCAAAGGCCGCGGGCCGCTAAAGCCGGCCGAGGCCCAATCGCTCATCCGAGTCGCCGAAGCGCAGAATCTCGCGCGGATCTCGAACGATCGCATCTGCCTCCTCGAGCGGCGGGCGCCGGTCCTGCTCATGGGCAAAGCCGAAGTCCTGCCGCCGCCCGGCGTTTTTTTGCAGGCGACCGAAGCCGGGGAAACAGGCTTGGCGGCAAAAGTCTGCGAAAGCCTCGCTGGCAGCCGTCAGATCGCCGATCTTTTTGCCGGGATCGGCACGTTCAGCCTGCGTCTTGCCGAGCGGGCGCCGATCCATGCCGTCGACAGCGACGCAAGCGCGCTGGCGGCCCTCGCCAAGGCGGCGCGGGCAACCCCCGGCTTGCATCCAGTGACGATCGAGCAGCGTGACCTCTTCCGCCGCCCGCTCGGCAAAGAGGAGCTGGCCAGGTTCGATGCCGTTCTCTTCGATCCGCCGCGGGTTGGAGCGCAAGCCCAGGCGTGCGCCCTCGCCCAATCCGCGGTCGCGCTGGTCGTCGCCGTCTCATGCAATGCCCAGAGCTTCGCCCGCGATGCGGCGCTGCTCGGAGCCGGCGGTTACGAGATCGAAAGCGTCACGGCTTTCGATCAGTTCCGCCATTCCCCTCATATCGAATGCGTCGGCGTCTTCCGCCGCCAGGGGAAGTCACGCAGGCCAAGGCGGCTTTTCGGTTGAAGCTCTGCATAAATTGATCGATTTAACAGGTTATTTAGCCTAGGATTTCTGAGTCTGAAGTTGCGGCGTGCGGCTTTGGCTCAGCCAGCAAAGAGATCGGTAACAAGATCGATTTATCTTGAATTGGCTCGATCTCAGAGCCGAACTCAAGTTAGCTGCGGCTTTAAGGCTCCAGCTTTTCCGATCCGATCCGGGATAAAAGGCGCCATGGCTCCCTCCAAAAACGAAGCGGTCCACCGATTGCCTTTCATTGATGTTGCCGCGCAGCTTGCGGCCATCGTCGGGGAAGGAAATGTCGTGGTCGATCCGGCCCGGATGGGCGCCTATCTCATCGAGCCGCGCGACCTCTTCAAAGGGCGCGCGCTCTGTGCCGTACGACCGGGCTCGACGGCGGAAGTTGCCGCCATTGTCGCGTTCTGCGCCGAAACCGGCACCAAAATCGTGCCGCAGGGCGGCAACACCGGCCTCGTCGGCGGCCAGACGCCTTCGGAGCGCGGCGACGAGATCGTTCTTTCGCTGCGCCGCATGGATAAGCTCCGCGAGGTCGATCTCGCGTCGAACACGCTCATTGTCGAAGCCGGCATGACTTTGGCGCAGGTGCGCGCCGAAGCCGAGAAGGTCGATCGGCTCTTCCCGCTGTCCCTTCCCGCCGCGACCGCCTGCACCATCGGCGGCAATCTCGCGACGAATGCGGGGGGGACGGCGGCAATCGCTTATGGCACGGCCCGCGACCTCGTCCTTGGCTTGGAAGTCGTGCTCGCCGACGGTCGCATTCTCTCGGATCTCTCCAAGCTCAAGAAGAATAATACCGGCTACGACTTGAAGAATCTCTTCATCGGCTCGGAAGGCACGCTCGGAATCATCACCGCCGCCGTCGTAAAGCTCTATCCGAAGCCGCGCGCGGTCGAGACCGCCATCGTCGGGCTCGACGGCCCGCATCACGCCTTGCGGCTGCTCGAGCTTGCCCGCGAGATGGTCGACTATGAGCTGAAAACCCTCGAGCTGATCCCGCGTATTGCGGTGGATTTCGTGCTCGCCCATGGCAAGGCGGTCAGCGACCCCCTGCCCGCGCGCTATCGCTGCTATGTGCTGCTTGAACTCGCCGGACAGAGCGAGGGCCTGAGCCAACGCCTACGTGGCCTTCTGCGCTCGGCCGAGGATCGCGGCATCATCCGCGACGCCGCAGTGGCGAGCACACCCGATGCGCGCGCCGGCTTCTGGCGGATTCGTTCACAGATCTCGGACGTGCAGGCGTACGAAGGCGGCTCGATCAAACATGATGTCTCGGTGCCCGTCGCCGATGTCCCAGCCTTCATCGAGGAGATCGAGCGGGCGGTGACTAAGCGCGTTCCGGGGGCGCGGCTCGTTGCCTTCGGCCATCTCGGCGACGGCAACATTCATTGCAACGTGTCGCAACCGCTCGGCGCCGACAAGGCGGCGTTCCTCGCGCGCTGGGACGAGGTCAACGAGATCGTGCATGCGATCGTCGCCGCGCACGGCGGTTCGATCTCGGCCGAACATGGAATCGGCCGCCTCAAACGCGCGCTTCTGCCGCGCGTGAAAGACCCTGTCGCCCTGGAGGTGATGCGGGCCTTGAAGCGGACGCTCGATCCGCAGGGGATTCTGAACCCGGGGAAAGTGCTTTAGGATTGCCCTGGGACCCGCCCCGCCGTCGCGCGCCGCAGCCGATCGTTGATCGCTTCGCCGAGACCCGTGGCTGGGATCGGCGCCACCGCGATCGTCGCATATCCATCACGGTCGAGACTGCGCAATTGGCGAAAGAGATTGGCGGCAGCTTCGGCGAGATCGCCACGCGGCGAGAGATCAAGCACATGCGCCGCTTGGCCAAATGTCCCGCCGAAATCGAGTCCGGCTTCGCCTGATTTCAGGTTCGTCGCTTCGAGCCGCAGGCGGGCGCGTGGTGCATAATGTGAGACAAGCATGCCCGGCGCGCGCGGCCGATCAGCGTTCGCAGGCGCCGCCAATCGCCGGCCCAGCACGGCTTCGATCGCGGCGCGCGGAATGCCGCCGGGGCGCAAGAGCTGCGGCTCTTGGGCGATGCAGGATATGATCGTCGACTCGAGGCCGACCGTTGCGCTCCCGGCATCGACGATCGCATCGATTACGCCGTCGAGATCTTCGCGCACATCCGCAGCCGTCACCGGACTGACCCGGCCCGAAAGATTGGCCGAGGGTGCGGCGAGCGGCAGTCCGGTCGCAGCAATCAGGTTTTTCGCAACCGGATGCGCCGGCACGCGCAATGCGATGCTGGCGAGCCCGGCGCGGGCGAGATCTGCGACGGTGGCGCCGGGCGCAAGCGGCAGAACGAGGGTGAGAGGCCCGGGCCAAAAAGCCTCGGCCAGCGCCGCCGCCGGGCGCGTGAAAATGCCTTGCGCCTCGGCCGCGGCACGGCTTTCGACATGAGCGATCAGGGGATTGAAGGCCGGCCGGCGCTTTGCCGCGTAGATCTTGGCGACCGCTGCGTCGGATGTCGCGTCGGCGCCGAGCCCATAGACCGTCTCGGTCGGAAAGGCGACGAGCCCGCCCGCGCGCAGCACCCGGGCCGCCGTTGCAAGATCGGCTGGCGTCGCGCCGAGTGCGAGGGTCGATGATCCGCCTTTACCTCTATTCGATTCGACCATGCGCGCTCATGCCCAACCCCCGCCCGCAGAGGCGCAGTTTCGGCACATGTCGTCAAGGAGAGCGCAGCCTTCGGCGCGTCGAGCCAAACGAGCAGGCGCGCGCTAGCTGACCTTGCGCAGGTTGCCGTAGAGCAGCCGATCGGCACGCTCCTGCTCGGATTCCCGCACGACGCGGGTGCCGTGGTTGACGAGATCGGTGGCCTTCAGAAGGATTTCGCGCAAGGCCTCGCCCGCGCGCGCGCAGATTTCCGCCATTGCCTCGGACGTGGAGCCGCCCTGCATCTTGTGCTGCCGGCGGATCGTGACGACTGCCCCGACGGCGCGCCGGTCGAGATCGGCCACCACGGCCTCGAAATCCCGCCGGAAGCCGGCATCGAGCGCGCGATAGGCTTCGAGCGCCGAGGCGCGGCCAGGCAGAATGGAATTGGCGAAATAGGCCTGATAGGTGACGGGACGCCACTGCAGGATGTCATCGATCAATTCCGGCATTGCCGGCAGTTGTTCGATGAGCATCACGATTTCATTGAAAAGATTGAGATAATCATTGGCGAGGCCGGAGGCCGGATTGACAATGGCTTCGGCGCGCTTCTGACGGTTGCCGTCCGGCGTAGGACGGCTTTCCTTAAGGTTTGTGGCAGCATTCTCGCCCATTGTTGCCCGCTCGCCTGTCGTTGATCGCCTAAACTTAGCGAGGAGAAGGATAACAATCGGTTTCCAAGCCGTTTTTCGCGCCGAAGTTGGTAAGGAAACTTGCGACCGGTAAGCATAATGACATTGATTCGCTGCCGAGCGGCCACGGGAGCACGGGCACGGGCCCCAAAAAGGCAAGCTGGGACAGACTGGTGCTGCAAGAGAGGATCGAACTCTCGACCTCTCCCTTACCAAGGGAGTGCTCTACCACTGAGCTACTGCAGCCCATCGCTGGGGCGGCAAGGGAGACTGCACAAGAGCCGCGCCGGGCTATGTCGCATAGGCGGCCCGGATAGGCAACACGGGGCTACGGCGCAAGCTGAAAAGCCCTGTGATCCCGGGCATTTCCGCCGCTCTAGGCGCGGCGCTTGTCGGCTCGCCCGCAAACCCTTAGAGTTTTGTCATGATTGATCTGGGAAGTTGCGTTTCCGGGGATCGTCAGGAGCCGCGATGACCGTCGGACCTGAGCCCGGAAATGCGGCGCTGCAGGGCGGCGGGGCGACAGCCGGCCCAGCCAAAGCCGCGGACAATGAGCGTCTGGCCGCGGCTTTGCGGGAGAATCTGCGCCGCCGCAAGGCGCAAGAACGCGGCCGGCGGGCCGCCCAAGCCGAGAGGCCGGGAAAATTGCCTGACTAGATTGCTCAGGGGGGACAATGGATCGCATCCGCATTGTGGGCGGTCGCACGCTTGAAGGCAATATTCCGATTTCGGGCGCCAAGAACGCGGCTCTCCCGCTGATGATTGCATCCTTGCTCACAGATGAGACGCTGACGCTCGAGAATACGCCGCGTGTCGCCGACGTCGGCATGCTGCTGCAGATTTTGAGTCATCACGGGGTCGATTATAGCGTCGATGGACGCAGGCCCGGCGATGAGCCGCAGGCGAGCCGCACCCTCCACCTCTCGGCGCGCGGCATTGCGGACATCACCGCGCCTTACGATCTTGTCGCCAAGATGCGCGCGAGCTTTTGGGTCGTGGCTCCTTTGCTCGCCCGAATGGGCGAGGCGCGCGTGTCGCTGCCTGGCGGCTGCGCCATCGGGACACGGCCGGTCGATCTCCTGATCATGGTGCTGGAACAACTCGGCGCGAAGATCGACATCGAAGCGGGCTATGTTCATGCCCGCGCCAAGGACGGGCTAAAAGGCGCCGAGATTGACTTTCCCAAGGTCACGGTCGGGGGCACGCATACTGCGCTGATGGCGGCCTCGCTCGCCAGAGGCCATACGCTGATTACAAACGCGGCCTGCGAGCCGGAAGTCGCCGATGTTGCCGCCTGCCTCGTCAAGATGGGCGCCAGGATCAAAGGCGCCGGCCAATCGAGCATCGAGATCGAAGGCGTTGGCGCGCTCACCGGCGCGCGCCACAGCGTCGTACCCGACCGGATCGAGGCCGGAACCTATGCCATAGCGGTCGCGATGACCGGCGGCGACGTGCTGCTGGAGCGGGCTTCGCCGGACCTTCTCCAGAATGCGCTTGATGTGCTCGTCCGGGCCGGCACCGAAATCTCCGTCACCAATGAAGGAATCCGCGTGCGCCGCAACGGTTCGGGAATAGCGCCGGTCGATATCGAGACCGCGCCTTTCCCCGGCTTTCCGACCGATCTTCAGGCGCAGTTCATGGCCCTGATGACCAAGGCCAAGGGCTGCTCGCGGATCACCGAGACGATCTTCGAAAACCGCTTCATGCATGTCCAGGAGCTGGCCCGGCTCGGCGCCCGTATCAAGCTCGACGGCGACGTGGCGCATGTCGAGGGGGTTGACGAATTGCAGGGCGCGCCGGTCATGGCGACCGACCTGCGCGCCTCCGTCTCGCTGGTCATCGCGGCGCTGGCGGCGCGCGGCGAGACCATGGTCAACCGCGTCTATCACCTCGATCGCGGTTTCGAACATCTCGAAAAGAAGCTCAGCCGCTGCGGCGCGGTCGTCGAGCGCATTCCTGGGACCGGCTAGGCCGGCGGGTTCCTTTCACGAGCCCGCTTGAACTTGGGCGTCGGCGCGCACAGATCCTGTATGTCGCCGACCAGAGGATCGCCCAAATGCCGGAACTCTTGCGCCTCATCGCCCTCGACGCGGAAGACCTGGCAATCATTTCCGCCAATCTGCAGGACTCGCTCGTAAGGATCGGCGATATGACCTATCTGCCGCGTTCCAAACGTTTCGCTTTGGTTGCTTCGCGGTTCGACTGGGTGGCGGCGGCCGAAGGCAAGAACGAGCGCTGCCGGACCGGTTTCCATTTCGAGCGTGTCCTCAAGGTCACGTGCACGGGCTTCGATCAGACTGCCAAGGATGTCTGCCTGAGCCTCCTCAGCGTCGATCTATACGGGCCAGGACGCGCCGGCCGGATATGTGACTCTGACCTTCTCGGGCGGCGCCGGGGTGCGGCTCGACGTCGAATGTCTGGAAGCCCAGGTCCACGACGTCGGTCCGCGCTGGCCGGCCAAAGTCTGCCCCGCCCATAAGCTCGACGACGCGCCGGAGCCACAGGCGAGGTGAGGCGAAAGCAGGCATGTTCGAGAGCCTCTATCAATCCTTCGCCGATACGGCCGATTCCTCCCGATCCGCGGCGCGGCTCGCGGCATTGCGCAAAGAGCTCGCGCGGCGAGGGCTATCCGGTTTTCTGATCCCCCGCGCGGATCGGCATCAGAACGAAAACGTGCCTGCGTCGGAGGAACGGCTTGCCTGGTTGACGGGCTTCACGGGCTCGGCCGGCCTCGCAATCGTCTTGAAGAGCCGCGCTGTTCTTTTCGTCGATGGCCGCTACACGCTGCAAGTCAAGGACCAGGTCGATCTTGACGTTGTCGAGCCCGTGCCGCTCGCCACCACGAGCCCGGAAAAATGGCTCGAGAAGAACCTGAAATCGGGCATGAAGCTCGGCTACGACCCTTGGCTGCATACGCCCGGCCAGATCGAACGATTCGAAAAGGCAGCGACCGCGGCCGGCGCCGAGCTCGTTGCCGTCGCCCAGAATCCGATCGACGCAATTTGGCCCGATCGGCCGGCGCCGCCAAAAGGCGCGCTCACACGCCAGCCCCCGCGGCTTGCCGGCGAATCCTCATTGAAGAAGCTCGCGCGCATCAGGCAAGCGCTCGGCAAGGCCGACGCGCTTCTGGTGAGCGATCCGCACGCCGTCGCCTGGACCTTCAACATTCGCGGCAAGGATGTCGCCTATACGCCTCTGCCGCTCGCCTTTGCGCTGATCCCCAAGGACGGCAAGCCGCGGCTCTATGTCGATCGCGCAAAACTCGGCCCCGAGGTCCGCGCCTATCTCGAAACGCTGGCGGAGATCGCCGAGCCGTCGCGGCTTGAGTCCGACGTCGCCTCTTTCGGCAAGGATCACAAACGGGTTCTCTTCGATGCGGCCACTGCGGCGGTGAAACTCACGCGATTGCTGAAGCAAGCCGGCGGCGAGCCGCAAGTCGGCCAAGACCCCATCGCTCTCATGAAAGCGCGCAAGAACAAGGCCGAGATCGAAGGCGCGCGCCGCGCACATCTGCGCGATGGCATTGCGATGTTGCGCTTTCTTAGCTGGTTCGGCCGCGAAGTCCCCAAGGGCAAGCTCACTGAGATCGACGCCGCAAAGGCGCTCGAAACGTTTCGCAGCCAATCGCGCAAGCTAAAGGATCTTTCCTTCCCGACGATCTCGGCCGCGGGACCGAACTCGGCGATCCCGCATTATCGGGTCAGCGTTGCGACCAACCGCAAAATCCGGAAGGGAATCTTCCTTCTCGATTCGGGCGCCCAATACGAGGATGGCACGACCGATATCACCCGCACGTTGGCGGTCGGCACGCCGACCCGAGAAATGCGCGACCGATTCACCCGCGTGCTCAAGGGCCATATTGCGATTGCCCGCGCCCTTTTCCCGAAGGGCACCTCGGGGGCGCAGATCGACGCCTTGGCCCGTCTGGCTCTTTGGCAGGCTGGCCTCGATTTCGACCATGGCACTGGCCATGGCGTCGGCTCCTATCTCTCGGTCCATGAAGGACCCCAGCGGATCGCGAAATCGGGCGGCCACGCGCTCGAACAAGGCATGATCCTCTCGAACGAGCCGGGCTACTACAAGGCCGGAGAATTCGGCATCCGCATCGAAAATCTCGTTGTCGTCACGCCGCGCAAGATCACCGGCGCCGAATCCGAGATGCTCGGCTTCGAGACGCTCACGCTCGCGCCCATCGATCTTGCACTGATCGAACCGAAGCTTCTCGACGCGGAAGAGATCGCCTGGCTCAACGCCTATCATGCGCGGGTGCGCAAGGCGCTTTCGCCGCACGTGGAACCAGCCTTGCGCACATGGCTGGCACGCGCGACGCGCCCGATCAGGAAATGATCAAGAGCGCTGCAGATTGTTCTTGATGATTTCGCGCAGCGACCATTGCCCGTTCTGGCCGACGAATTCCCCGCGAATGTCATCGAGCTTCCAGACCTTGCCCTCCTTGACGAAATCATAGTGAAGGATGGAGGAAGCATCCGCGGAACTGAACTTCGCCGCGACGACCACGTGATCGGGCTGTGCCGACTCGACTTCGATGTTCAAATTCTGGACATCCGGCCCTTCCGAGTTCGTGATCGGATCGAAATTGAGAATTGGCGCCCCCGCCGACTTCGCCTGCATCGCAGCTACCGCCGCAATGAGATCTTTCGAGAAATAGAGATGGCGGATCTTGCTGTCGTCGAAAGCGGACGGACCGGAATAACTGCCGTCCTTGCCGGCTGAGACCTTGTAGATGGCCGCGACGATGTCGCGGGGCGAACGCGCGACATTCGATTTCATGGCCGCCTTGGATTTTGCGGCTGACTTGGTCTCGGTCACCGGCGCGCCTCCCGCCGGCGCGGCTTCGTGAGGCGCTCCTGTTTCGGCCGCAGGCGCTGTCGTTTCCGCAGGGGGCTGGGCCGTTGCAGATTTCGTTTTCGCCGACTTTTTGGCGTGCGCCGTAGCCTTCGCCTTCGTTTTGGTCTTCTCGGGCGCTTTGCTCTGCGCGGTCGTCGCCTCGGGGTTCGCGGTTTGCGCTGCCGCCGGCGTTTGCGGAGGCGCTACGGGCGGCGCTTGCACCGGCGCGGCCGCTGGCGCGGCGGGCGGATTGGGCAATGGCGCTTGCGCGGAATCCGGCGGCCACGCAAGTGTCGGGCTTTGCTCCATACTTGGCGGCGGCGGCGCTGGCGGCGGCGTTTGGGTCTGGGCCAAACTCGGGATTCCGAGCCAAAGCGCAGTTAATGCGCCGCAAACCGCCCCGACGCGCAGCCATCGACCCCGCATGACCTACCTCCCGCTGGAAGGCCGAAATCGCCCTCCAAGATTCTTACCCGTGCGGCACGAAAGCCTGCACCTTTTAGCGACGAAGCTCCAGCCAGATCTTGTCCGCATCATGGCCGGCTTAGCCTCCAGCCCCGGCGGCAAGCTTCAGCCATTCGTCTTCGTCGATCGTCTCGATCCCGAGTTCGGCCGCCTTGGCGAGCTTCGAGCCCGCGCCGGGGCCTGCGACGACGAGATCGGTGTTCTTGGAGACCGAAGCCGCCACTTTCGCGCCCAGGCGCTCGGCCTGCGCCTTCGCCTCGTCGCGGGTCATATGTTCGAGCGATCCGGTGAAGACGATCGTCTTGCCGGCCACCGGGCTCGTCGAAGCCATTTCTTCCATCGGCAGCGGCCGCACGTGCTTCAGCAGCGCATCGAGCTCGTCCTCATTGTGCTTTTCGGCGAAGAAATCGGCAACCGCCTCGGCCACAACTTCGCCGAGGCCTTCGATATTGTCGATCTCGGCGCGCGCCTCTGAGCCCGCGGCCGCCGCCCGCGCGGTCGCGCGCAGCGCCTCGAACGTGCCGAAGTGGCGGGCAAGCCGGCGCGCATTGGTCTCTCCGACGTGCCTTATCCCCAAAGCATAGATGAAACGGTTGAGCGGGATCTGGCGGCGCGCTTCGATGGCGGCAAAGAGATTGCGCACCGAAGTCTCGCCGTAACCCTCCCGATCCTTCAATTTGGCCGCGCTCTTGGCATCGCGCGCTGCGAGCGTGAAAATGTCGGCCGGTTTGGTGATCAGGCCTTCGCGGTAGAATTGCTCGATCTGCTTCTCGCCCAGGCCCTCGATGTCGAAGGCGTGGCGCGAGACGAAATGTTTCAACCGCTCCATCGCCTGCGCCGCGCAAATGAGGCCGCCAGTGCAACGGCGCACCACATCGGCAGTTCCTGTCTTAGGATCGATCTCGCGGATCGCGGCTGAGCCGCAGACCGGACAGATCGTCGGAAAGCGATAGGGCTTGGCGCTCTTCGGCCGCTTCTCCAAAACCGGCCCTAGCACCTGCGGGATGACGTCGCCGGCGCGCTGGATTCTGCACCGTGTCGCCAATGCGAATATCTTTGCGGGCGATCTCGTCCTCGTTGTGCAACGTGGCGTTGGCGACGACGACGCCGCCGACCGTCACCGGATCGAGCCGCGCGACGGGCGTCAAGGCGCCGGTGCGCCCGACTTGAATTTCGATGTCGCGCAGAATGGTCGTTGCCTGTTCGGCGGGAAACTTATGCGCCGCCGCCCAGCGCGGGGCGCGCGAGACGAAGCCCAGGCGTTCCTGCAAGGCGAGGCTATCGACCTTGTAGACGACGCCGTCGATGTCATAGGGCAGCGAAGCGCGGCGGCTTTCGATGTCATGATAATGGCGCAGCAATTCCTTGGCCGAATGGCAGAGCACGGTGAGCGGATTGACCGGCAGCCCATAGTTCTTGAACGCACGCACCATGCCCATCTGAGTTGTCGCCGGCATATGGCTCACTTCACCCCAGGCATAGGCGAAGAAATGCAGCGGCCTTCCGGCGGTGATCGCCGGATCGAGCTGGCGCAGCGAGCCGGCGGCCGAATTGCGCGGATTGGCGAACAGCGGCTTGCCCGCCTCGGCTTGGCGCGCGTTGAGCGCGGCGAAATCATCCCGCGTCATATAGACCTCGCCGCGCACTTCGAGAACCTTGGGCGCCGCGCCTTTCAAGACGTGCGGGATCTCGCCGATCGTCTTGACGTTGGCGGTCACATCCTCGCCCTCATAGCCGTCGCCGCGGGTCGCCGCCTGCACGAGCTTGCCGGCTTCGTAGCGCAGCGAACAGGAGAGGCCGTCGATCTTCGGCTCCGCGGTCATGGCCAGCGGCGCATCCGCCGCAAGTCCTAGAAAGCGCCGGATGCGGGCGACAAAATCCTCGACCTCCGCGTCGGTGAAGACGTTGCCGAGCGAAAGCACCGGCACTTTATGGCGGACTTTGGCAAATTTCTCCGACGGCGCCGCGCCGACCCGCTCACTCAGCGACTGCTTGGTGACAAGCTGCGGAAAGGCCTTTTCCAGGGCTTGGTAGCGGCGGCGCAGCGCGTCATAGCTCGGCATCGGAAATGGTTGGCGCGTCTTCGCGATAATAGCGCTCGTCGTGGCGGGCAATCTCCGTCCCGAGGCGCTCATGCTCGATGCGCGCCTCGGCGAGATCCATCCGTTTCGGGCTTTTCGGCCGTTTCATTGCCGAAGAATTAGCTCAGATCCCCGCCGGCGAGAAGAATTTTGCCTGTGGGGGAGAACCTCTGACCGTGCTTAGACAAGCGGTCCGCGGGAGAGGCGCGTTCAATATTTGGCGATGACGGGCGCCGGCGGTGAAAACAGATCCAGCTTGTAGTTCACGCCAAGACGTATGATGGAATAATCGGACCGTGTGGTGAGGCCGACCTTTATGCCGGGAGGGTTCGAAGGAATCTGATCCCATTGCGAAAGTATGCCGTCGTAAAAATATTCGGCTTTGACCGATATATTATCGGTCAAGGCATATTCCGCGCCAATTCCACCAGCCAGGGAATGGGGGGGCAGTTTGAAACAGGTCACATTCTGCGAACCGCTGTAACCTCCGACGGTGTAGTAAGAATTAAATGAGCCGGCCGTGAGACCGCCCGTTAGATAAATGAGCAGGCGATCGAAATTATAACCGATGCGCCCGCGCAGCGTTCCAAACCACTCGGCGTGCGTGCCAAAGGTCCCAGCTCCGAGAGCGGTGCCGATTGTATTGCTTCCGGTAAGATCCTCCCAATCCGCGTCCGCTTCGACGCCGATCACCATATGGCCGATGACCGGGACATCGGTAATTTCATAATTATAGCCCATGCCGGCGCCCAGCACTGGGCCCTTTGACCAGATTCCGGTGAAGCCCCTGAGCGGCGCATGCCACCAGAAAATGGTGGAAGGAACCCCAAAATGATCGGCGCCTACACCGCCGTTGACCCCGACATAGAAGCCAGTCCATGAAAAGGCCGGCACAGGCGCAGGAGGCTGCGCGAAGATGGAAGATGACGTCGGGTCAGATGCATCCGCGGCTAGAGCAGTTCCGGCGCAAAGCGCTGCCGACGCAGCCATAAGCGCGTTTAGCCCATGTTTCAGATGCCGCATGCTAACGCCTGTTTGGTTGGCACTGCTCGCAACAAAATCTAGATTGAATTTCATAAACTCACAATACGAAGAAGCTCTCGGGAGTCCCGCGCGAATTCACCCGCTGTCCTTGGGCTTTGAAAAGATGATCTCGCGACTCCATCGAGACTTACCTTCATCGAGAGAGCACAGGTCCACGGGATTAGGCAACCGTACCGGGGCCGAATGAGAGAAAATCTCTGAGGATGTTACATACTTGCCACGAAGGCGCAGGCTGGCGCGACGGCGGTTGCCTCCCCACTGCAAAAAGATGGGGAATACGGCTTTTGTCGCCGATGAGCGTAACAGCGCTGCGCAACCGCATGCAATTTCGACCGTCGGTCTCTTATGGCGCGCGGGAATCGGACTTGCCCGAACCGAGGTAAAACCTTCTGCGCAGCGCGGCGATCTGAGCCTCGCTCAGACATGGCGGATCGGCCGGTTGGAAGAAACGCAGGCCGACCAACTGGCCGCGCCGCCACGCGATCTCCGCGTTGAGCATTTGTTTGGCGAGATCATCGAACAGGCGAATTCGGCGCGGCAGTTTGAGATTGGCGGCGAGCCGCAGCCGCGCACCCCGGCTGGAGCGATCATAAATCTGGCAGTCGATCAGAAAGCGGTTGTTCAGATCGAGCACCATGCCGCACCGGAGATGCGTGCGCCGGCGGGCCTCCAGCCTTTTGTTCCGGCAAGCGGCCGGCGGTTCGATCACGGTGTAGCTCGCCCCTCGTGCGCGGGCGAAATTTCCGCGCGTGAGCTTGACGGCCTCCAAGACCGGCCCGGCGGCGATTTGAGGATTATGCGCAGAGGCCATCGGACGGCTCCAGTCCCACCGGCATCGACAGAAATCTTAGTGGTTTTCGTAGCTTGGCCAGCTGTCTTCAGATCCCATGGTAAATGTGGAGAAGGGCAGCGGGTCGAGACGCCCGGCACGCGCTCATATGGACTTGCGTCAAAAGCCTCATCCTCACGTCCTGACCGCGCTCCAGGCGAGCTCAACTTCGCCAGCGCGGCTCCTTCCGCATCCGTCGCCGCCGACGGCCAGACGTCCGCGGCACGACGGCCATAGACTGACTCCATTAGATTGCGGGCCTTGCGCCGAACTTGGCCCCACCCTACTCGGATCGCCCGGGCTTTGGACCCCCAGGTCGAGGTTGGTGTCCAATTTGCCAGCGGCGTACTAATCTTTGCTTTATCAACGCGCGAATTTCGCCGGATCCTGCTGCGATAGGAGAACTTGATGATCGTTTCAGCACGGAGCGTCATTGCCTTGCGCTTCACCGCCTTGCTTCTCCTTTGCTTGCTGCTGCCGCAAGCGGCGTCGGCGCAAACTTCACCTTCGGTAAAGGGCAAACTCGTGGTTTTTGCCGCGGCCAGCATGCAGACGGCGCTCGACGCGATCGCACCGGCTTTTGTCCAACAGAGAGGCGAGGCAGCCAGCATTTCCTACGGCTCTTCGGCAATTCTCGCCAAACAGATCGAACGGGGTGCACCGGCTGATGTTTTCATCTCCGCCGATGTCAAATGGATGAACTATCTCGAAGGCAAAAAGCTTATTGAGCCGGAGACACGACGTGACGTCCTCGGCAATGGTCTCGTCCTTATTGAGCCGGCCGATCAGAAGGCGGCGCTTAAAATCGCAGCTGGCTTCAATCTCGCCGGGGCCGCGGACGACGGAAAGATCGCCGTCTGCACGGTCGATTCATGCCCGGCCGGGATCTACGCCAAGGAGGCGCTGCAGAAACTCGGTGTCTGGGACGCGGTCGCCCCGAAGCTCGCTCAGGCCGCCAATGTCCGTGACGCCTTAAGTCTGGTTGCGCGTGGCGAAGCGAGATTTGGCATCGTCTATGCGACCGACGCCAAAGCCGAGCCGAAAGTGAAGGTGGTCGATGTCTTTCCGGCCGAAAGCCACAGCCCGATCATTTACCCGGTCGCCGTCATTGCCGGGTCCAAGGACCCGGAGGCGGCGGTTTTCATAGCCTTCCTCACATCGCAGGCCGCGGTCAAAATCTTCTCGGACCAGGGCTTCACCATCCTATCCAAAGCGCCCATCGGTCGCTGAGCGCTCCTCTGTGCGCAGCCGACCGGCGGAACGCCAAAAATGACAGACGGTTGACATGAAGAAACGCGTTGGCGTGCTGATGGGCGGGTTCTCGGCCGAACGCGAGGTGTCGCTAAATTCGGGCGAGGCCTGTGCCAAGGCGCTGGCAGGACAGGGCTTCGATGTCACGCGGATCGACGTCGATCGCAATGTCGCGGATGTGCTTGCCAGAATGAGACCGGATGTCGCCTTCAACGCGCTGCACGGCCCCTATGGCGAAGACGGGATCATCCAGGGCGTTCTCGAAATGCTGCAAATCCCCTACACGCATTCGGGCGTGCTCGCTTCGGCGCTTGCCATGCGCAAGGACCGCGCCCGGGACGTGTTGAAGGCGGCTGATATTCCGGTGGCGGCGGGCGTGACTGTCGATCGCTTCGCCGCGTCGCGGGCGCATGTCATGCCGCCGCCCTATGTGGTGAAGCCCCTCTGCGAAGGGTCGTCCTTCGGCATTTTCATCGTGAAGGAAGACCAGATCCGTCCGCCACAGGAGTTAACGCGCGAGGACTGGCCGCATGGCGATCAGGTGCTCATCGAGCGCTATGTCGGAGGGCGCGAATTGACCTGTGCCGTCATCGGGGAAAAGGCCTATGACGTCATCGAAATCAAAGCCGCCGACGGCGGCTGGTACGACTACAACGCCAAATATGCCAAGGGAGGCTCGATCCACGTCCTTCCGGCGAATCTTAAAGAAAATATTTACCACTTTGTCCAAGAGTTGACCCTTCGGGCGCACAAGGCGCTGGGGTGTCGTGGCGTCAGCCGCGCCGATTTTCGCTATGACGATCGTCCCGGAGGCGCGGGCGAACTCGTCATCTTGGAGGTCAATACGCAACCCGGCATGACCGAGACATCCCTCGTGCCCGAAATCGCGGCGCATGCCGGCCTGTCGTTCGGTGAGCTCGTCAAATGGATGGTAGAAGACGCCTCCTGCGACCGGTGAAGGAGGTCCGTTCAAGTCTGCCTTCCTCGCCGACCATTGTGGGAGCTTCGGACATAGCTTCGTCGAAAGCGGGCAGCCGCGCGCGCCATCCCGGCCGGCGGGCGTGGCGCGGCTCGACATCGGCGTTGGCCCGGCTCCAGATGCTGCTCACCGCCCGCGGCACAGGCCTCGTCCTCGCGCTTGCCCTCATGGGCGGAGTTGGCCTTTATGGCGTAATGATCGGCGGCCAATATGCGGCGTTTACCGCAGCCGAAGGCGACATTCCGGATTTCTTCGCACGGGTGCTTGGTTTCGGCGTCAAGGCGGTGACAATCTCCGGCGCACATGAGCTCTCGGATCAGCAGATCCTCGATGTCGTCGGTATCAGACGCACCAATTCTCTGCCTTTCCTCGACGTCACGAAACTGCGCGGGAAGCTTGTCTCCCTGCCGCTCGTCAAAGACGCGAGCGTCAGCAAGCTCTATCCAAACCGAGTGATGATCGAGATCGAGGAGCGCCAGCCGTTCGCGCTCTGGCAAAAGGACGGCGCGGTGAAAATCATCGCCGCCGACGGCACGCCCATCGCTGCTCTGAACCAACCCCGCTTTGACATTCTGCCGCTGGTTGTCGGCGACGGCGCCAATGCGCGGATTGAGGACTATTTCGCGCTGCTCAACGCGGCCGGCGATCTGCGCCCGCGGATCGAGGCGGGCATATTGGTGGCCGAGCGGCGTTGGACGTTGAAAATGACCAACGGCGTTGAGGTCCTGCTGCCCGAGACCGGGGCCGTCGCCGCGGTCGCCGAACTCGCCCGCTTGCAGGCCAGGTTCGGGGTGCTCGACAAGGACATCGTCTCGCTCGATCTGCGCCTTCCGGGCCGGCTTATCGCCCGCCTGCCGCAAGCCGCGATCCCCGGCTCCGACGATGCCCACAAGCCCAATTCGAAAGGCAGCCAGACATGAGCGCGCGCATGCTGCCAGCGCGTATGCGAGCGCTTCCGGCGCGTAAGAGCGCATTGCTTTGCGCGCTCGATATCGGCACCGCGAAGATCGTCTGCCTCATCGCGCGGCTTGATCCGATGGATGCCTCCGAATGCCTGCGCGGACGCACCCATCGCTGCCGCCTCCTCGGCATCGGCCATCAGCGCTCGGCCGGAATTAAGAGCGGCGTGGTGGTCGATCTCGATGAAGCGGAAAATGCCATTCGCCGCGCGGTGGACGCGGCTGAGCGCATGGCCGGCGTCCAGGTTGAGAGCGTCATCCTCAATGTGACCGGCGGCCGGATCGGCTCGCAGCTCTACAACGCCCAAGTCGGCATCGGCAGCCGCGGCGTCAACGAAGCCGACATCCACCTCGTGCTCGAGGCCTGCGCGGCGCGCACGCAGCAGCAGGGCAAGGCGGTGCTGCATTCCCTGCCGACCGGATTTTCGCTCGGCGACATGCGCAACATCCGTGATCCGAAAGGCATGATTGGCGACATGCTTGGCGCCGACATGCATATCGTGAGCTGCGATGCGACTGTGGCGCACAATCTGATGCTCGCGGTCGAGCGTTGCCATCTCTCGGTCGAGGCCATCGTCGCAACGCCCTATGCGGCGGCGCTTGCGGCGCTGGTCGACGACGAGGCCGAACTCGGCACCACATTGATCGACATGGGCGCCGGGACGACGTCGATCGGCGTCTTCGCCGGCGGCAAGCTCGTTCATGTCGATGCCCTGGCGCTCGGCGGCGGCCACGTGACATTGGACATCGCGCGCGGCCTGAACACGCGGCTTGCGGATGCCGAGCGTCTAAAGACCCTTTACGGCGCCTGCCTCGGCTCCTCCTCGGACGAACGCGAAACGGTCGCCGTGACCCTCGCCGGCGATGACGGCGACCGCCCGACGCATGTGCCTAAAGCGCAACTCTTGCGGATCATAAGGCCGCGGGTCGAGGAGATCCTCGAACTCCTGCGCGACCGTCTGCGAAGCGCCGGGCTGGCGGCAAATTCCGCGTCGCGTTTCATTCTTACCGGCGGCGCCAGTCAGCTCACCGGGATGGCCGAGACGGCCAAACAGATCCTTGCCGGACAGATTCGGCTGGGCCGCCCGCTCGGCATCCATGCCCTGCCGGAAGCGGCCAAAAATCCAAGTTTTTCGGCGGCTGTCGGCCTCCTCGTCTACCCGCAGGCGGCCAAAATCGAATATTTTCGGCCCGGACGGCGCCGGGCGGAAGCGGCAACCGGAACAAACGGCTATATCGCCCGCGTCGGGCAATGGTTGAGAGAAAGCTTTTAGTGGTATGAAAAAGCGAAAAGGCGCGGCGGCTGATTCGTTTTTTCGAGCGTAAAGACAAACATGCGGGCGACCCTGACCGGCGCTCCAACGTCGAGAGGCCAGACCATGTCGATCAATCTCAAAGCGCCCGAACTGAGGGAATTGAAACCCCGGATCATGGTGTGCGGCGTCGGCGGCGCCGGGGGAAATGCGGTCAACAATATGATCGTCTCCGGTCTTATCGGCGTCGATTTTGTCGTGGCCAACACCGATGCGCAGGCGCTCTCGTCGTCGCGCGCCGATCGCGTCATCCAGATGGGCCTGCAGGTGACCGGGGGCCTCGGCGCCGGATCGCAGCCGGAAGTCGGCCGCGCCGCGGCCGAGGAAGTGCTCGAAGAGATCCGTGATCATCTCTCCGGCGCGCATATGGTTTTCGTCACCGCCGGCATGGGCGGCGGCACTGGCACCGGCGCCGCGCCGATCATCGCCCGCATCGCCCGCGATCTGGGAATCTTGACCGTCGGTGTCGTCACCAAGCCGTTCGAGTTCGAAGGCATCCGCCGCATGCGCGTCGCCGAATCCGGCATCGTCGAACTGGAGGATTCGGTCGATACGCTGATCGTCATCCCCAACCAGAACCTGTTCCGCGTCGCCAACGAGAAGACCACGTTCGCCGACGCCTTCGCCATGGCCGACCAGGTGCTCTACTCGGGCGTCGCCTGCATCACCGACCTGATGGTGAAGGAGGGCCTGATCAATCTCGACTTCGCCGATGTGCGCGCCGTGATGCGCGAAATGGGCAAGGCGATGATGGGCACCGGCGAAGCGACCGGCGAGAAACGGGCGGTTCTCGCCGCCGAGGCGGCGATCGCCAATCCGCTCCTCGACGAAGTCTCGATGAAGGGCGCCCGCGGTCTGCTGATCTCGATCACCGGCGGCAATGATCTTACGCTCTACGAAGTCGACGAGGCGGCAAGCCGCATTCGCCAGGAGGTCGACGAAGAAGCCAACATCATTCTCGGCGCGACCTTCGACCAGAATCTCGACGGAATGGTGCGGGTTTCGGTCGTCGCGACGGGCATAGAGGGCGGCGCGCAATTTAGCGATTTCGACGCCTCCGAAGCGCATCTCACCGAAGCCGGCGAGCGGTTGCTCGCCTCGGCCCAGATGCGAGCCGGCCATTTGGAGCTTCCGTCCTTGCCGCAGATCGCCTCTCGTTCGGCCGCCTATGCCGAGCCGGCGGCGGCAGCCGCGGCGCAGCCTGCTCATGCCGCCACGCTGCGCGGCGTCCACCTCCAGCCGGTTTCGCCGCAACCGCGCTATCACCCCGAGCCGAGCACCGCGCCGATCCAGAAGAGCGAGCCGCATGCGTCAGGCCCGTTCATCCCGCCGGCGCCGGAATCGCCGATCGTGCGGCCGCAGCGCATGCCGCAAATCGAGGATCTGCCCATGCCGGGCCAGAAACAGCTCCGTGCGCAGCGAGGCGAACAGGTGGATGAGACCCATGGCGACACCAAGCGACGCACATTGCTCGAAAGGCTCGCCGCCTTTGGCGGGAGCCGCCAGGATGAGCCGGGCATGGCGCACGAGACGACGGCGCCGGCGCCGCGGATCGCCCAACCAAATTCGGTCCACGCCGAATATGGCAAGCGGGGCGCGCAGGCGGCTCGGAACGGCCAGCAATCTCTCGACCCGCAAGGCCGCATCGTACCGCGGGCCATCGACGAAGATCAGCTCGAAATTCCCGCCTTCCTGCGCCGGCAGTCGAGCTGATCGCCGCGTGCCAAAAGACTGGAAAGTGAAACGCCGGCCCGAAATTAGGAAGGAAGTCGGGCCCGCTCCGAAACAGGTTCAGAATCAGTGCGAAGCGTGTAACAGAGCGTAAGAAAGCTTGATTTGGTGCCCTTTTGACGCGGGCGTAGGCTCCGCCGCGTCGAAGAGTCGAGCACTCTCGACCGCAGTGATGCGCGAGCTCATGTGGCGAGCGGGCCGGGGCGGATGAATTTCGAGCGACAGACGACGCTCAGGGATCGGGTCTTCGCATCCGGCGTCGGTATCCATTCGAATGCCCCCGCCAGCATCATCCTCAATCCGGCCGAGGCCGACACCGGCATCGTCTTTCAGCGCACAGGCTCGAGGCCGGTAATTTCGGCGCATTGGTCGCGCGTGACCATGACCGAGCTTTGCACGACGATCGGCGACGGTAGACAAGCGGGCGTGGCGACGGTCGAACACCTGCTTGCCGCTCTCCTCGGCCTCGGCATCGACAACGTCCTCGTCGAAATCGACGGGCCCGAAGTCCCGATCATGGACGGCTCCGCCGCCGCGTTTGTCGATATGATCGACGCGGCGGGGATCGAGACACTTTCGGCGCCGCGCCGCTATATCAGGATTTTGAAGCCGGTGCGGGTCAGTTTTGGCGACGCCTTTTGCGAACTGCGTCCGCACGAATCGGGGCTTCGTCTCGATGTCGATATCGATTTTCCGAGTGCCGCGATCGGGCGCCAGGCCAGGGCCGCCGATCTCCTCTGCAAAGCCTTTCGTTGCGACCTCGCCAGGGCTCGCACGTTCGGTTTTCTGGCCGATGTGGAACGGCTCTTCAAGGCCGGCTTTGCGCGCGGCGCATCGCTCGAAAATACGATCGCCGTGGAAAGTGATCGCGTCCTCAATCCCGAAGGTCTGCGCTATCCCGATGAGTTCGTGCGCCACAAAATGCTCGATGCGGTCGGCGACCTGGCGCTGGCCGGCGCGCGGATCTTTGGCCTCTTCCGCTCGCATTGCGGCGGCCACCGGTTGAACGTCGCCGTTCTGCAGGCCTTGTTCCGCGATCGCTCGGCCTTCGAGTGGGTCGAAGCGGCATATGTTTCGCCGCGGCTTCAGCCAGAATATGCGCCCTTCCCCGCCTATGCCGCGTCCTTCGGCGCCGCCGCGATCGGCCGATCCTCCTCACACCGGAGCGTGGCCGCCACAGAAATGCCCCTTATCGAGCCGTAGCATCTTCAGCGATCTTGCGCTAAAGCTGACGCCCTGCCGCAACGCCGCCTTCGCTTGATCCTGCTTAAGTCGCTCCACATGCCTTTTGCCCTATTTTCAATTCGAGATTCGTCCGTCCATGGGCGGCGCGCAGGGCAGCTTCGATTGCTGCGGCTCATGCTCTCGATCGGGCTGACATTGGCCGCCGCAGCCTGTTCATCCACCGATTCGCTCGATTCGCTCAATCCGATGAACCTGTTCGGCGGCGAGAAATATCAGACGAAGGTCATTCCCGACACGGCACCCGAGATGCTCTACGACCAGGGGCTCGCCGACCTGAACTCGCGCGACTTTGATAAGGCGACCAAGAAGTTTAAGGATCTCGAGCAGCAATACACGTTCTCCCAGTGGGAGCGCAAAGCGCTGCTCATGGAGACCTTCAGTCAATATCAAAACGGCAACTTCGACGACGCCATCGGCACGGCGCAGCGCTACATCGGCCGCTACGCCTCCGCGCCGGATCTCGACTATGTCTACTATCTCGAGGCGATGTCCTATTATAATCAGATCCCGGACATCTCGCGCGATCAGGACCGGGCGGAGAAGGCCGCTGCCGTGTTCGCCCAGATCGTCGATAAATTCCCCAATTCCCAATATGTCGACGACGCGCGCTATAAATTGCAGGTCACGCACGACCAGCTGGCCGGCAAAGAGATGATGATCGGCCGATATTATTTGAACCAGCATAATTATACCGCCGCGATCAACCGATTCCGCGACGTTCTGGCCAAGTATCAGACGACCCGGCATGCCGAGGAGGCCTTGCTACGGCTCACCGAGGCGTATTTGGCGCTCGGCGTCACCAGTGAAGCGCAGACCGCGGCCGCGGTTCTCGGTCATAACTTCCCGGACTCGCCCTGGTACAAGGATGCCTATGCTAAATTGCAGCAAGGCGGCCTGAAACCTCAGGAAGATCCAACATCCTGGATTTCGAAGGTCTTTCACGTGGTTGGCTAGGCTTTGTTCGACGCGGGATGCAATCCTCGCCCCGCTGTGCTTGATTTGCAGCCCGATTCGGGCCTTTCATCGCGCGCCCTCGTGTTTGTCATTCCGCCAGGCTCGGGCGTCCGCGCGAAGAGTGCATCATGCTGGTTCAGCTTGCCATTCGCGACATTGTACTGATCGACAGGCTCGATCTCGAGTTCGGCCGCGGCCTCACCGTTCTTACCGGCGAGACGGGTGCCGGGAAATCGATCCTGCTCGATGCGTTCTCCTTGAGCCTCGGCGCGCGTGGCGACGGTTCGCTCGTGCGTCAGGGCGAAGCACAAGGCCAGGTGACGGCGGTTTTCGAGCTGCCCTACGATCATCCGGCAATTGCTTCGGCACGCGCCCAGGATATCGAAACCGAGGGCGAACTCATTCTGCGTCGCGTGCAGATGGCGGACGGACGCACCCGCGCCTTCGTCAATGATCAGCCGGTGAGCGCGCAGGGCTTGCGAACGATTGCCCGCGAGCTTGTCGAAATCCATGGTCAGCACGACGATCGCGCGCTGATCGATTCGAATGTTCATCGCCAGCTCATCGACGCCTATGGCGGGCTCGGCCGCGAATGCGAGCGCGTTGGCGCCGCCTTTGCCAACCTGCGTGCTGCCGAGGCTGAATTCGCCGCCGAGCAGACCCGCCTCGAAAGGGCGCGCGCCGATGCCGATTATCTGCGCCACGCTCACGCGGAACTCGTCGGTCTCGCGCCGAAGCCGGGCGAGGAGGCCCGGCACGCCGAACGTCGCGCCACCATGATGCAGGCGGAAAAGATCAGCGCGGAGCTGCGCGACGCCGCGGATGCCGTTGCCGGCGATGGTGCCCCGCTCGCCGCCCTGTCTTCTGCCTTGCGCCGTCTCGAGCGAAGGCAGGCGCAGGCGCCGGATCTGCTCGGCCCGGTCGTGAGTGCGCTCGATTCCGCCTTTGCCGCTTTCGATGTTGCAAGCCAAGCGGTCGAACAAGCCTTGCGCACCGCCGAATATGACGCGGGCGAGCTGGAGCGGGTGGAAGAAAGGCTCTTTGCGTTGCGCGCCGCGGGCCGAAAATATGGCGTTGCCGTCGATGCGCTGCCGGCCCTGGCCGAGCAGATTGCCGCCGATCTCGCGGCTCTCGATGCCGGCGAAGCGCGGCTCCAAGGCCTCGGCGAGGCGGCGAAGGCGGCGACCGCCGCCTATGACGCCGAAGCGCGCTGTTTGTCGGGCGCCCGCAAAAGCGCGGCGCGGGAACTCGAAGGCGCCGTCAATGCCGAGCTTTCGCCGCTCAAGCTCGACGGCGCGGAATTCACCGTCAAATTCCATCCTCAGCCAGCCGCGCCAAGTCCGGAGGGGACCGACCTGATCGAGTTCTGGGCGCGGACCAATCCGGGGACCAAGCCCGGACCGTTGGCCAGGGTCGCCTCCGGCGGCGAGCTCGCCCAATTCATGCTGGCGCTCAAAGTCGTGCTCGCCAACCGCGGCTCGGCCCCGACCTTGGTTTTCGACGAGATCGACACGGGGGTCGGCGGCGCGGTCGCCGATTCCATCGGCCAGAGGCTCGCGCGCCTGGCCGCCGGTGTCCAGGTCCTTGCCGTCACCCATGCGCCGCAGGTGGCGGCTCAGGCCGCGGGCCATTTCCGCATCGTCAAGGATGCCACCGACGAGGGCGCGCGCGTCGCGACCCGCGTTTCCAACCTCGCCAAGGAGGCGCGGCGGGAAGAGATCGCGCGCATGCTGGCCGGCGCGACGATTACCGAGGAGGCGCGCGCCGCCGCCGGCCGGCTGATGGAGCGGACGGACTGAGGCGACGATTACCTGCGGCCTTAGAACGAGCCATCGGTGATCAGGCCCTGCGCGGTCACGACAACCCATTTACCGCCGCGCCGGGAGATCGCCAGGACCCTCCCTACCCCGGGCAGAATGGAGCCGCGCTCGACCTGATAGACATCGTCGTTCCTGGCCACGACGATTGCCGCGCCATCGTGCACGTCGTGCAGCACGTAAGAGCCGACGATCGGCTCGGGCAGATCGGTCACCGGAGCTCCGATTGAGGGCGCCGAGTTTTGTGGAATCGCGCCGGTGATGGTGTAATCGATTCCGGGTTGGGCAATCGCCACGGGCGCCGGGGCTTCGGCGACCATCGTGCGAGGCAAGCCATGGCTCGGCTGCGCAAAGATCATCAGATGTTCGATGCCGCCGAACATCGGGTGAGGATGGTCGGTTGAAACCATGTAAGCCGCAAAGCTCGCCGAGACGACCGCCGTCAGAACACCGGTGCTGACGAGAGCTTTGTCGAAGACGGACAAGGCCGCCTTGCGCGCAACCAGCGTGTGACGCGCGAAACCGCGCGCGGCGTGACGGACGCCGCCCGATACGCGCGTTGCAGATTTAACGCCAGCGGCGCGAAGCGGAAACGGCTTCGGCATCTTGGGCTCTCTCTCCAACCGACCTGCACAAAGGACGAACGTCAGCGTCCGATGAATTCATGCGCGTCCTTCAGCGACGCGAAGCGTCGCAGGCCGAGCAAAGTCTCCACTTCGACGGTGCCGTCTCCAAAGCGAACAAAGGGACGATTCCTGAGCCGGCCGCGCTCGACAATCTTGCCCGACTGCACGACGTTTTGCTCCCCGGATCGGGCGGTCCGCTCGAGCACGGTGTCGAAGAAATTCTTCAAGGCACCGAATCCCGTTTGTAGAGCGCCAAGTACGGCCAGGCCAAAACCGGTAAGGATCGTCGCTTGCGCGATTACGACCATGTTGAACGGCAGATCGCCGCGACCGAGGAGTTTGGTCAAAATCTCGACCGACGGCGCGCCAGAAAGGAGCAGCGCCCAACCGAGCGCCACCACCATAAGACCTATCCAGGTCAGCTTGTCGAAAAGCATCTTCCCAAACCTCCGATGTCGGGTACGAACGCGTTGATTCGCGGGCGTCGCTGCGATCTTAATCACGCTCATTTCGAAATATCGCTTTTCGAAATGAAATTGAGTTCCTGCACGAGCACATCCTTGACGACGTTTGCGTTCAGTCTCTGATTGGCCCGCTGGACGAGCGCCGCCGTCAGCCTGCCGACGTCGTATTTCTCCAGGTGGTGAAAATCGAGCGTAGGATCGGAATAGATGATCCGGAATGCATCATCGAGCAGATAGACTTCCGGCGGCACCGTGTTGCGCGGCGCATTGTCTGTGTAAGTGAAGCCGAGTTGCGCCACGACATAGCCTTGCACGACGCCATTGGCGATCATCGGAACATTAATCGGATGCAGTTTCTCGTACTGGATCTTTTCGGCCGGATGATCCGGGGCTTCGCTTTCGACATGCGCGAGCTTCCATGTCGCCGCCGCATATCCCGTAGCCGCGGTCACGAGGCAGATCCAGATGCAGCTTGCAACGAGCCTGATCATGATCGCCGCACCGCCCGGCTGATCGAAGCGGTATAGGTGCCGTCGGAATCATCCTCCTCGATCGTGCGCGCGATCAGCGCGCAGACCTGGCGCACCGCCTTCAGGTGAATGTCGAGAACCGCCAGGTTCTTTTCCAATTTGCCGCGCAGGCGGGTCAGGTCCGACAGGATCTCACTGTCGTAGGAGGGTCCCAGCGTCCGCATGGCGCGGCTCAACTCGAGCAGCGCATGGCTCTTTTTATGATTGAACTCGGCGAAATCGATCGGCTTATAGCGTTGCAACGTCGCGGTTTCGGAATCGACGAGGCGTTCGATGCGCTCGATGGTTTTTACAAAAATCTCGCGCGCGGCGGCGACGCGGAGCTCGTCCGCTTGCATCGCCGTCTCCGGCTGCAGGACGGCATCGCGGCCGTGTTGCCCTTGCGCGTTCCTCATTGGGAGAGCCTGGCCTGCCATGTCCGTCACGAATGTTTCGAGCCGACTTCGCCGACGGGGGCAAGCGAAGCGCCCAGCTCGCCCTGCTCGCGCGCGCGGATTTCACGGCCGACATGTTTCGGTCCGATGCCCAAATCGACCCGTTTCGAAAGAGCCGTGCCCAATTCCTCGGCGAGCATCGATTTCCAAATGCTCGCGCCAGCCTGGGCGCCGAAGAATTCGTCGCTTTCGGGAAGCATGGTCTCGATGAGATTTTGTAGGACCAGCGCCTCGATCCCGCGATAGGCCTTCACTTCCCCATCGGTCGGGGCAGTATCCAATTTGGCCAATTTGATTGCGGAAGCTCCCGGCTGCTGCGGCGCGCTGGCGGCGGGCGGCGCGGGCGGCGTTGGCTGGGGCGGCGGGGACGGCGGGGGCGGCGACGCCCCGACCCCATCGAGAACCTCGGCGAAGCCTTCATCCCCTGCCCCGCTATTGCCAGCAATCCGCGCAAGTCTTTCAGCCGCGGCCGAGGATTTCGCCGGATCGGCGGCCCGGGCAACATCGAGAAGAAGATCGGAAGGCGGCTTGATCGACACGCGGCTCCCCTCTCCGCTCGTTGGCTTTCACCCGCAAAGCACGCTCATTCCACGGCTCGCCGATGCACGAGAGGGCATGCGCCGCGGCTGCGGCCTTTTCCCCGCACAGTAGAATGTGGCATCTAGCTTACGGGAAGCTTGCGCGCTTGCGATTGGTCTCGGCCTCGATGGCCGCGTCGAGTTCCCGCCGCTCCTCGAGCCGGCGGCATTGCTCGGCGACCTGGTCAAGGACCCGCTCGGTCTGCCGCGTTCGTCGCATACACTCCAGCAGCGCTTGCGCCTCCTGGTCCCGCTCCTGTTCGAGCCGCTGTTTGGCCCTGCCGGCCGCCCGCAACTTGTCGGTGATCGTCTTCGCATAGTCCGGCGTGAGGACATGATCCTCATCGAGATAGGAGACCAGCCGCTCCTCGCTCGCTTGCGCCGCCTTGTACTGGCGCTTTAGCGAAGCGAGCTTCAGTTCCGCAATGCGCCGGATATCCCTTTGCACGGCGAGGATGCGACTGAGGGCTGAAAGCCGCAGCTGCATGGTCAGCCGCTGCGCAGCCAGCCGGAAAACCCCGCCATGAAGAGTTCCATAATCTGCTGGAAAGTGAAGTAGAGAAGGAAAAGGCCGCCCGCCACCGCGAAGGGTATGGAAATGAAATAGATCTGGATCTGCGGCGTCAGTCTGTTCACAAGCCCGACCGCCAAGTTGAGGATGAGCGCAAAGAGGATGAAGGGGCTGGCGATGCGCAGCGCGAGAAAAAACGACTTTGAGAAGCAATCGGCCACTTGGATCAGTCCGAACTGCGCGCCAAACCCGGCGGCGACGGGCAAGGTACGATACGAGGCGACGAGCCCGCGCAAGACCTCCCAGTGCTGATCGGTTACAAAAAGCAACGTCGTCGCCAGGAACGTCAGCAGAGTAGCCACCGAAGGCAATGGTTCGTTCTCCTCGATCGGCGCGCCGAGCGCATTGGCGAGGCCGATCTGCATGGCAATCCCGGTCCCCAGAGTTTCCAGCGCCGCAAAAAATATTCGTCCCATAAGGCCGATCATTCCGCCGATCAGCAGTTCCGAAACGATCAGCCGCGTCAGACCCAGAACCGAAACGTCTCCAATCAGCTTCTCGATGGGCGGACCGAGGAACGGCGTGAGGGCAAGGCTGATCGAAATGCAGAGGAACAATCTGACCGTCACCGGAACGCGCGGACTTGAAAATCCCGGCATCAGCATCAGACACGCGCCGATCCGGCAGAAGACAACGAAGGCGGAAAGCACCGCATTCGAACCGATCGTATTCACGAGATCGTTCCGAGCGATTTGATCTCCACGCCGCGAGCGATTTCGAGATGCGAGAGAACCGGCAGGGTCGCAAACAGGCGCTCGATGACCATGCGCACATAGGGCCGCGCTTCCGGCGTCGTGACGAGCACGAAGGCATGGCCCTTGTCCATGCGCTCGCGGATCGCCGCGGACGCTTCGTTGCCGAACTGCTCGACCATGCCGGGATCGAGGTCGAATTCGACGACATCTCCCTTGGCGTCGCGTTTCAAGCTTTGGTGGAAGGCGAGATCCCAGCGATTGCCAAGCCGCAGCACCTTGAGCACGCCGCCGTCCAGGAGGTCGCCGCAGATCTGCTGCGCGATGCGCATGCGCACATGCTCGGTAACCTGCTCGGCGCGGCGGACATGCGGCGCGATTTCCGCGACGGCCTCCAGGATCAATTGCAGGTTCCGGATCGAGACGCGTTCGGCGAGCAGCAGCTTCAAGACCGCCTGCAGGCCGGAATAAGAGATCTGCGAGGGGCAGATATCGTCGAGCAAACGCTTATATTCGGGACCAAGCCGATCGAACAGCGCCCGCATGTCCTTATAGGAGAGAAACTGCGAGAGATTGTTGCGAATGACCTCGCTCAAATGGGTGAGCAGCACCGACATATTGTCGATGGCCTCGAAGCCCTGGCTTTTCAACTCGCCGGCATAGGCTTCCGAAACCCATATGGCCTTCATGCCGAAGGCCGGCTCGCGCACGTCTTCGCCGGGCAGATCTGGCTTGCGGCCGTCGCCGACGACGACGAGGAGATGGCCGACCGCCATCGCCTGTGTGGCGACGACCGTGCCATGGATCTTGATCTGATAGGATTTCGCCGGCACCGACAGACTGTCCGAGACTTTGATGTCGGGGACGACGAAGCCATATTGCTGCGCGAACTTGCGCCGCATCTTGGTGACGCGATGCGCGAGTTCGCCTTGCGCCATGAGCAGTCTGGTCGCGAGCTGCTTGCCCAGGCAAAGCTCGATCTCGACCGATTTCAGCGATTCCTTGACGGATTCCTTCGCCTCCTTCTGCGCCCTCTGTTCGGCCATCGCGGCCGTGGCATCTTCCGCCGCCCGTTCCCGCGCAAGCCGATTGGGAATGGCATAGCCGGCAAAGGCCATGAGGCTGCCGAGCAAGGCAAAGGGGAAAAACGGCAGGCCGGGTATGCAGCCCAGCATGAACATCAGGACCGCGGCGACGAACAGCGCTTTCGGATATTTGACGAGCTGGCCGAACACCGCCTGCTCGGCCGAGCCGCGCGTGCCGCCTTTCGAAACCAGCAGGCCGGCGGCAAGCGACACGATCAGCGCCGGAATTTGGGTGACAAGACCGTCCCCCACCGAAAGCTTGGTGAAGACATCGGCGGCCTCCGAGAGCGGCATGTCATGCCGCGTCGCGCCGATGACGATGCCGCCGAAAATATTGACTGCCAGGATGATCAGGCCGGCGATGGCGTCGCCGCGCACGAACTTCGAGGCGCCGTCCATCGACCCGAAAAAGGCGCTTTCCTCCTCAAGTTCGCGGCGCCGGCGCTGCGCTTCCTTTTCATCGATCGTCCCCGACCACAGATCGGCGTCGATCGCCATCTGCTTGCCGGGAATGGCATCGAGCGTAAATCGCGCGCCGACTTCCGCGATACGCGTCGCGCCCTTGGTGATGACGACGAAATTGACCGTGATGAGGATCGAAAAGACGATGAGCCCGATGACGAAGTCGCCGCTCATCACAAGCTTCGAAAAGCCGCCGATCACATAGCCCGCCGCGGTCATGCCCTCGGGCCCGTTCGAAAGAATGAGCCGCGTCGTCGCGATGTTCAGCGACAGCCGCAGCAAGGTCGCGACGAGCAACACAGTCGGAAATGACGAGAAATCAAGCGGCCGCTGAATCCACAACGCGACCATCAGAATGAGGACCGCGAGTGCGATCGAGAACGCAAGCCCGATATCGATCACAAACGGCGGAATGGGCAGAAAGAAGACGGAAAGAATCGCAAGGATGCCGGTCGCGAAGCCGATATCCCGGGTTGCCCTTTTCCTTCCGCCAGGCGCAAATGCGCTTCGACCGCCGCACCCGCCATGATTCACCTGTCGCCGATGCGCTGCCGCTCAATAGCCTTTTTCGATCCGCGAATAGACATGCTCGGTGAACACATACATCTGGCCGCCGATGAAGGAGGCCGTGACCGTCAATGCCGCAAGAACGACAACGATCTTCGGCACGAAGGTCAGCGTCATCTCCTGAATTTGCGTCAGCGCCTGAAAGAGCGCGATGCCGATACCGACGATCATGGCCGCGCCGACCGCGGGGCCGGACACGAGATGATCGTCCACATCGCCGACGCGCCAGCTCGAGCGCGTCCGCCTCGTTCATGTCAGTCGACCGTCAGGCCGGTCGGCAGGGTGAAAGTGGTGCCGTCGCTCAGAGTCGTGGTCGTCGCGGCGCTGCTGCCGGTCGTCAGCGGACCGTGCTGCCGTCGGCCAGGGTGGCCGATACGGTGCCGCCCGACCCAAGATTGACGGAGTTGACTATGCCGCTTGTCGAACCGTCGGCGAGGTCATCGTCTGGCCGATCATCTGCTCGGCTTGCGACAGAGCGTACGAGGTCAAGCATCGTGTCGAGCTTCGAATTGGTTTGGATTTGCTGCTCGACTTGCGAGAACGACGCCAACTGACTCATGTATTGAGTGGGGTCGGTCGGGCCGTCGGATCCTGGTTCTGCAATTCGGCGACGAGCAATTGCAGAAACTGATTGTAATTGACGGTGGCTGCCGCCGCCGCTGTTGTCGTGCTGGAAGAATTTGATGACTTTGCGACGTCGCCGAAGAGTCGGGGTTGTGTGGCTCGACAGTCATGGCATCGTCTCCTTAAGCCGCCGCGTCGGGTACCTTTGATTTCGCAAGAACCTCGGCCTCGATCGGCAATAAAGTGCGGATGGTCTTCAACGCATCGAACTTCCGGTTTTCCGCGACGAGCTGCTCGGCGTTGTCGAGCCCGGCCAAAATCCGCGGATCGGCTGAATATTCTCCCGATTAGTCGCCGATCGCTTGCGCGAACAACTCCGCGCCGCCGGCGTATCGGCCGGATTCATCAGCATGATCTGCACGATGAAATAGAGCTGGCGCAGCGGCGTCGTCACGTCGCCGACGTTCATCACATGCGCTTCGAGCAGAAAGGTCGCATCGTTGAGCAGCTCGAAGCGATACCTTGCGGTCGACCCGCAGAACCGCGCCGTTGATGTAGAACTTCTCTCCTGCGCGCAGCGAAATGTGCATCTCATCGCCTCACTTCAGTCCATCGCGGATGATCGCGCAGATTTCGATCAGACCGCCGAAGTTCTCGGTTTTGCCGAGCCGCATGCGATTGACCTCATTGGTGATCCAAATGCCGATCGAAATCAGCTCGGCGCGCAGCGCATCCGGCAAATCGTTTTCCGGCTTGGCGAGATCGTCGATGAAAAGATGCCAGAGCTTGTTGAGGTAGTTCAGGGCTTCCGCGGCCTCCATCGAGCGAACGCCCTTCTGCTGCCCGAGCTCCAGCAATTCGATCGCGCGCTGCATGGCCTGCCGCTCGCGCGCGCGCGCGTCTTGCGTGCTGTCCTCCAAAATCTCGTCGTAAGAGAATTGATACATCGCCATTCTTTACCTCGCGACATCGTCGCCTTCACAGAAAATTCACGAGTTTACGAGATATTTCACGAGGCTTAGCTGCGAAAGTTGTGATGTCAGTCGTAGGCCGTCTCGATCTGCGTCTGCAGATCGGTGACCTGGGTCGACGCCTGATAAGGATTGACGCCTTCGAGATTGCCGATCTGCGTCGAAAGCACATTCATCTGCGACCGACATTTGACTATTGGCAGTGGTGATGTCAGTTTGAACGATGCCGACGATGGTCTGCATATTGGTCAGAGCCGATGCCCGCATTCAGCAGCGATTTCGGCATTGGTGACAACGGTTTGAAGAGCATCCGAGTGCTCAGATTCTGCGTGCCGAGATCGGCGACCATCGTATAGGCCTGCGCCAGATCCTGGAACGCCGATTGATTGGCGCTGACCGAGGTGTTGACCGTTTGCGACGGCGAAATCTCGCTGGTCGTCGTCGTGTCGGAGGCCGACGACCAGTCGCTCGTCCAATTCGAGCCTTGGAACAGCGGCGCGAAATTATTGTCGAGAAAGCTCTGCATCTGGCTTGCGGTGATATTCGCGACGCTGGAGCTCGTTTGCGAAAAGCCGAAGGAGGACGAGAACGCCGTGTTGACCGCCGGTTGGTTCGCCGAGCCGGCGCTGTAATAATCCGTGATCGGCGCGACCGAGGTGTTGGTTCCGGCAAAAAGATAATCGCCGTCGACGTTGGTATTCAGTCCGGAGATCAGGGACTTGCAGCGCGCTTTGCGCCGGCTGCTGCAGGGATGCTGCGGCGGCATCGTCATTGCCGTCGCCGCCGATCACTGCGAGCAAGGATTGCAGAAAATTCTGCGCGGTCGTTTGCAGGTTGCTCAGGACGTTTTGCGTCGAGCTGAGATTTGTCGCGGGGAGATTGTTGGTCGTGGTGAGCGTCTGCAGCAGGGATTGCTGGCTGCGCAACGTGATGTCCTGTCTCGCCTGCGCGCCGAGCGCCAGGCCGACATCGGCATAAGTGCCGGTCGAGACTTCCTGCTGCGCCTGCGCAAGGTTGGTCTGCGCCGTGAGAACCGACTGCCGCAAGGCGGAGGAGATCGAGAAGGAGGAAATAAACGAGCTCATGCCCGGTCGCTGGTATTATTGATGTCGTTGACGAGATCGGAGAACATGTTGTTGATCGTCGTCAGCAGCTTCGCGGTCGCGGAATAGGAATTTTCGAGATCGAGCATCTGCGACATTTCGTCGTCGAGATTGACGCCGGTCGAATTCGAAAGCGCGGTCGTCGAGGTGGACAGCAGACGTGCTCTGATAGCTGCTTTCCGAAGCAACGTTCTGCTGTTCGGCATCGAGCCAGCTGACCGATGCGGTCGCATAGCCGCGCAACGTGTTGCTCGTGCCGATGCCGCCGCGGCACTGAAAGTCTGATTGGCCGAAAGATTGGTCAGATATTGCTGCAGCTGCCCGTCGTAGCTCGCATCGTTTGCGGTGTTGAAGTTGAAATTGATGCCGTTGCCCAACAGCTGCGGATTGCCGCCCTGGCTCGGATCGACCGCGGCATTGACGGTGATTTTGCCGGCGAGCCCGGTCACGGCGCCGCCGACGGCATGGCCGTGCTGCCGCCGTCGGTGAAGAGGCCGGCCAGGGTCGAGCTCGGATTGGCCGGATCGGTCTCGGCAAAGGAGTTGATCAGGCCGTTCGCCGTCTGGTCGAGCTGCGCCTGATAGGTCACGGTGACGTTGTCGCGCAAATTGGCGAGGCCCGCGAAAGCGCCGGACTGGATCGGCATCGTCGCCGAACTGCCGGTCACCGGAATGCCGTCGATATAGACGGCGTTGCCGGTGGTCGACGCGGTATAGGTCTGGTCGGCTGAAACGTCACCGAACTCGCGATGCCCGCCTGGAACAGAGTCACGCCGCTGTCGGTATAGATCGACATGTCGTTGTTGGGCCGGTCGCGTGGTGATGCCGATTTGCTGCGAGAGCTGGGTGAGGAGCGAATTGCGCGTATCGAGCAGATCGGTGACATCGTTGCCGGTCGCGGTGCCGGTGACGATCTGCTGATTGACGCTCTGGAATTGCGTCAGCAGCGAATTGATGGTCGAAACGGAGGACGCCATTTGCGAATCGGCCTGCTCGCGCACCTGCTGCACCGTGGCGTCGCATTGTTCAGCGTGCTCGCCAGAATTTGCGCCGCCGTGACGGCGCTGCGCGAGGCTGCTGTTGCTCGGCGAGGCCTCATATTGCTGCAGCGCATCGGTGAGGTCGCTGAGCTTTTCCGCCGGAGACGTATCGGTGCCCGGCTCGCCGACGGTTGTCTGCAGCGTCGTAAGGCCGCCGGAAATCGCCGACTGCGTCGCCGACGCCGACGTCGCGCTGAGCACGTTGTCGAAAAGCGCCTGGTTCTGCGCATTGGTGACCGAGGCGACCTCGACGCCGCCATCTGGGTCGTGACGACATTCGCGATCTTCTGCGAAAAGGCCGGTCCTATTCGCGCCCGCGATATTGCGCGACACCACGTTCGATTCCGCCGACACCGTCGCCAAGGCGGACTGGGTAACATTCGTGGCGGTCGTGAGATTCATGACACGAACTCAGGTTAATGCGAACGATCAGGTTATTTCAGCAGATTGACCAGCTCGCTCAGCATATCGGAACCGACCTGGAACGCCTTGGAATTGGCTTGATAGGCGTTTTGCGTCACGACCATATTGGTGAGCTGGGTCGCAAGATCGACGGTCGAGGATTCGAGTCGGATGCATTGATCGAGCCGAAACCAGCGGAATTGGCGGTGCCGAGCATGATGTCGCCCGAATTCGAATTGGGCTGAAAGACATCGCCGGCCTGCGAGGTCAGATTGTTGACGCTCGCCACCGTCGCCAGAGGAATTTGATAGATCGGCGTCGGTCACCCGTTGGAAAAGACCTCGGAGACGTGCCGTCAGTGGAGATCGACAGACTCTGTAGGTCGCCGGCGCATTGCCGTTGACGACATTGCGAAACGTGAACGCGGAGGAAACCTGCGTGACGCCGGAAACATCGAGCTCAGCGTCTGACCGCCGGCACAGCGATCGAGATCGGGGTTGCTCGTCAAGGCGCCCGTCGTCGGATTGAAGGTCAGAGTCTGCGTCGTGAGCGGCCCGGCACTGTAGGGAAAGCCGCCGCCCGGAGCTGCATCCGCGGCGTTATAGACGTCCATCTCCCAGGTATTGGCGCCCGTCTTCGTCAAATAGACATTCAGGCGTCACCGGGTTGCCGAGATCGTCATAGGCGGTGACCGATGTCATGGTCGTATAGGTGGATGCCGCCTGTTGGCCGAAGGCAAGGTGCCGGCGTCGACGGACGCGCCGACGAAAGATTGCCGGTCAGCGTTCCAGAAGTCGAAGGATCGGCGGCGAGCCCGAAGTCGAAATGCTGACCGGCACGAGCTGATTCAGCGTATCGCCGGTCGGCGAACCGGTTATCGCGCTGATCGGATAGCCCATCAGCGTGTAGCCGGAAGCATTGACGAGATTGCCGTTGGCGTCGGGGTGAACGAGCCGGCGCGGGTCAGAAAGGTCTGGCCGCTCGCATTTTGGACAACAAAGAAGCCATTGCCCTCGATCGCCATATCGGTGGCTGAACTCGTCGAGGTGAGATCGCCCTGTTGCGCGATACTATAGTTACGACCGTCGCGACGCCGCCGGCATTATATTCGCTCGTGCTGAATTCGTTCAGCATATCCTCGAATTGGGTCGAGGCCTGCTTGTAGCCGGTCGTATCGGCATTGGCGATATTGTCGGAGATGGTCGAGAGCGAGTTCGCCTGGGCCTACATGCCCGACACACTCGCCATCAATGCACTGAAGAGACTCATCGCCGATTCTCCTGCTTCGTCAGGCGATTAAAGGGCGATCAACTTGTGCGGGGCTTGCGCAGGCATGGGGCGTCACATCGCGCAGAGGCGATCTCGACGGGCAAGCTGAGCGGGGCACGCCGGCGCGCCGCCGCGATCCATCGCGACGCCAAAGGCCGGAAAGATCGCGGCGTCGCCGGCGAGATCCGAGCAGGCTTGCGCGGAACTTGCGCGCGCAAGTTCGCGCCGCACAGAGCCCAAGACCTTATTGAAGTCGGCGGCCAGCCGATAGCCGAGATAGCGCACCGAATTGATCGGATCGTAGCCGAGATGACGCCGCAGCTTCTTGCGCAATTTGCTGATGTGGCTCTCGACGACATTCTCTTCGACGTTGTCGTCGAAGATTCCATAGATCGAATTGAAGATCTGCGCCTTGCTGACGCTGCGGCCGCGATTGGCGACGAGATATTCGAGAATGCGCCGCTCGCGCCGCGGCAGCGGCAGAATAATGCCCTTGATCTCCGGATCGCGCCCATCGAAGAAGACCCGCATCTCGCCGACGACGGCGTGATCCTGCTCAGCCTCGAGCCGCCGCCGGATGGCGCCGACGCGCGCGAGAATCTCGCGAACATGAATCGGCTTGCGCACCACATCGTCAACGCCCGCGGCAAAGAGACTCAACGTCTGCTCCAAGCGACGGCGCCTCGTTCATCGCGATCACCGGCGCGCGCGAGCGCTCGCGAATCATCTTGGGCAGAACCTCGCGATCGCGACAATCGCCGAGCAGAAAAGCCTCGACCGCATAGAGATCCGCATCGGCGACTGTCGTCACCCATTCGCGAAATTCATCGGTGCAAAAACTGGCAGCGGATACGCCTTCACTGCCAAAGCGACATGCGTAACCAGCGGTCACCATATCCCGTTCATCCACGATCACCAGCACTGAATCGCCCCCCGAATCAGTTGTTTAGCTAGAGCTTACTGTTAACTAACAATTACTTTCGTCAAACGTTACGGAAGGCTTGGGATGATTTTCTTGAGCACCGTGGCAAGGCTTCTTGCCGCACTTTGCGGACGCTACGGAAGATCGACGCTACGGAAGATCAGAGAGTCTTATCAATGGCCTGCAATCCGATGCCGGCGAGAGGCCCGGATCGTTAACGCCGCCGCCCCCAAGCCTAACTTCGCCCCGCACGCCTTAGCGGCAGAACGCGCGCGCGTTGTCCGTCCATTGCCCGAAGCCGCTGGCGACCATATTGGCGATCACTGCGCAGACATATTGCTTTTGCGCCGGGTCATTGTCCGGGCCGGCATGATAGCGGGCGGCCGCCAGAGTCCAGCTCCCTTCCTGCGCTTTCAGATCCTTCAGATATCGCGCCGCATAGTCGACATTGGCATGGGGATCGAACATTTCCGCCACCGAGCGGAAATGGCTGCCGTGATAAAAATGGTTGATCTGCATGCAGCCGATGTCGATCAGCTTGACGCCGTCCCGCTGCGCCTCATCGAAACGCTGCAGGGCTTCCGCGAGGTCGGTCGGGAAAAAGGACGGCCCCTCGATATTGAGCGCGAAGGGACTGAGCGACCCGCGCCGGCCGGTCTCGGTCAGGCCGACGGCATAAAGCACGCCGAGCGGCACGTCATATTTTGCCGCGGCGCGCGTCATTTCGCGCTCGCAGAGCAGCGGCTGTCCGCCGCGCGTGCGCCGCTAAATATAGAGATCGCCGCGAGCAGAGCGCCGACCAGGAGAGCCGCTCGAGTTCCTGCGGCGAAGGGTTGAGAGGGCTTTGCTGATTTTGGGCGCGGGCTGAAGAATCATGGGCGTTGCTGCCATCTCCACGCGTTGATCCGCCAGTTGCTTGGCCGTTGTCCGGCGTGGCCTGATTGGCTCCGCCGCCGCTCGTAAGATTGGACGCCGCCGGGCCGGCAAGTTTGACTTCGAGTCCGGCGACCGAATAGCCGGACTGGCGAAGCTGGTCGGAAAGCGATTGCTTTTCCTTCTCGATCAGATCCACGGTCGTGCTGCGGCTCGCATGCACCTCGAGATCGAGTCCGGCGCCGGACAGATTGAGCCTGATCGTAACTTGCCCGAGGCTGTCAGGCTCGAGTTGCAGGTCCAGAATCTTGACCGCGGTCGCGGAAGGTTGCGCGGCGGCGAGCGCCGGACCAGAGGAAGCTGACGCGGCGACGGGCGCTTTTCCGGCGTCTGTCGAGCCGGCCGACCCGTCTGCGAGCGTCGGCAAGGCGCCAACCACAAGATTTGCGATTTGCTGAACCGGCGAAAGCCGCGCCACCGGCGCAAAATGCGTCGCGGTGGAAACGACATTCGCCTTCATCTCGAACGAATTGCCAAACCCGCCCTGCCCGGCATCGGCGGACTGCCTCGATATCGGCGCAGGGCGAATATCCTCGGCTGAAGACTCAAGAGAGCGATCCGGACCTTTTTCAACGAGCGGCGCTCGCAAATTTGCTCGAGCCGTCGCTCCTACTGGCGCGATATCGTCCGAGCGCGAAGCCCCCGTGCTGGAACGATGCGAATTGGAAACTGCGAGCGGGACGACGGCAGGAAGCACGGCAGCCGCGCCGGCGAGCGGAGCTGTAGGAGCCTGCGGAGCATCCTGCGCGTCGCGTGAGCGTTGCGGCCTGCCAGCCGACGCCGTCGACGAGGTTGGGGAAAGATCCCGGCGCGATCCGCCGCCGCCGCCGATCGCCCTGGTCTGCGACTGCGCGGCACCCACGGCAGAATTGCTGGGAGTGGCGCCGGAGTGAACTACGGCCTGTGGCAACGGCGAAACTGGTCTTATGGGACGGGCGGGAGTGTTTTGAGTGACGCCCGCCACATCGATCGCAGCTTCTTGCTGGGCCGCGGCTTGCATCGGAACGGCGCCAAGCGGCGTATTGGGAACGCCTTTGGGCGCGGCGTCGCGCGTCGCGGTTTCGCTCTGCGGTTCCGCAGCGTCTTGCACCGCGCCGATCGTCGCCGCTTCGGCTGGGCGTTGCAATATTCCCTGCTGAAGGTTCGACCAGGATGGTGCAAGCTTGGCGGGCGCCGCGGCGCTCGAAGCGGCGGGCCTTGCAGCCTTGATTGGGCCGACAGAAGCAGCCGCAGATTCTTGTCCGCGATTTTGCATTCGCGAACCGGTCGCGGCGGGCGCCGTGCCTTGGGCAGGCGGTTGATAAGATGGCGGCTTGGTGACGCCCTGGGCGGGCGGTTCGTAAAGCGGCGCCTCGGTAAGACCGCCGGTCAGCGGCCCATGCGAGGATACCCCGGTATGACCGCGTGGCAGCGCCGGATTCTGGCTGGAAGCCGAAGTTGCATCGGAGGGGATTGCCGGACTTTTTCGCGGCGGCAAGCTCGTGTCGGGACCGGGTTCCCCGCTCGGCAATAGCGCCGCCCGCGCAATGATCTCCGCTTCGGGAAAAGCCGCATTCGAACCGCGCGTTGCCGCAGCCCCGGCCGCGTCGAGCATTTCCTCTGGCGAAACCACGTCGGGCCCAGCCCCATTCCCCTTTGCGGATTGCTCATCGCCGGGCATCGGCCAAAGCGGCGATTGTCGCGAAGATTTGGCCGTGACCTTCGCATCGCTCGGGTCTTGTGACACGCCGGTTAGAACGGTTTCGAAGGAATTCCCGCCGCTTTCCACTTGCGGCGGAACCTCGGCGTTTCGTGCCTCGCGGAAGGGGGGCGCTGTGCGGGCCGGTGCGCTATGGGAAAAGCCGCGGATATTGTTCATGGCTGCTTCTCGTGCAGAAGTTCATCGCTGTCGGAAAGGCTCTTTTGCGCCGAGGCGATCGTCGCGGTGCTCGCATTCATCGGATCATCGAGGCCAGCGGGTAGGGCAAGACTCTGACCCTGATCGCCCGACGACTGGTCAGGCTGCGGCAACTCCCGGATCTGCCGCGCGAGATCGAGCGCGGCCTCTCGCAACAGATTCTCATCCACCGACAGGCGCGCCGAATTGAGGCCTTGGAGCTCTGCAACGCCGAGATCGTAGTCGCTTGTCAGGATCGATGCGGCGCCTTCGTAAAGCTTGGCCCGGCAGGCCTCGGCGCTATCTTGCTTGGCAAGATGCACGGCTCTATCGGCCGCAAAACGCGTCAGATCAATCTTGCCTTTGACCAGCGAGGATCGCGCGATCAGCAGGTAGAAGCGCACTTGCTCGTTGGCGCTAAGATCGCTCAAGAGATCGTCGAGCTGTCCCAGTTGCTGCGGGTTGCCGGCGATATCCAGCCGCGTCACGGCCTCGGAGAAGTGCAGTCGGAAATTGTCGGCATAGGCGGAGTTCCGGAAACGACGAATATATTGGCCCGACATTGCGACGAACTTGTCGAAATCGCCGGTTTGATCGACCAAAAATATTTCGCGCCGCAAGGCCGCTTCTTCGACCAATGTCCCCGGCGCTACAATTCGCGCGACATCGAGAAGCCCAATGGCTTTGTTGACGTCGTCCTTGGCGGCGAGCGCCGCCTGCACGAGCGCGATATGCCCGCCGAGAATTGGCTCGAGCGAACGCGGATCGACATCATCGAGCAACGACCGTGCTTTCTCCTCGTGGCCCTCGACGTAGGCGAGAGCGCCTTCGAGGAGTTTCTCTCCTGGCGGGGACAATAGCTTTGCAGGACCTTCCTTGCGACACGCGGCGAGCCGCCGCTCAGCACATATGTCACCGCGGCGCGTGCGTTGCGCGGCTCGCGCCAGACCCCCGGATCGGCTGCGAGCAGTTTCTCGGCGAGCTGCGCGGAAAATGCCGGCATCGCGGCCTTCGCCGCCGTATTGCCGAGCACCATTTGATCCTGCAACGCGTGCAGCGAACGCACGATCTGGTAAGGCGGCTTGGTTTGCGCATCGCAGATCTGCGCGGCACAAAGGATGACGGACATCAAGGGGATCGCAATCCAACCCTTCATGACTTCTCCTTTCGCAGGAAAATCTCGATCCGCCGGTTTTCGTCGGCCAGCGGATTGTTCGGAACCTTCAGCTTGCGGTCGGCATAGCCCTCGACCCTCTCGACGCGTTTCTCGTCGAGACCGCCGCGCACGAGCATGTAATAGGCCATTTGCGCGCGGGCCGAGGAAAGCCGCCAGTTGTCATAAGTCGCGGATTTATACGGCCGGCCGTCGGTATGACCGCCGATGACGATCGTGCCTTTTTCCTTTTTCAGGACCGCGGCGATCTTTGCCATGATCCTCACGGTCTTCGGCTGCGGCTCGGCCGAACCGATCGCAAACATCGCGAAATTGGCTTCGTCGGTCAGCTGGATGAGGATCCCCTCGTCGGTCGCCTTGACCTCAATGTTTGGAGCCGCCTCGCCCTTGCCGGCCGGCCCGACGAGGCTGGCAATTTCACCTTTGAGCTTGTTTGCCTCGGTCTCGGTCGGCGATTGCGGAGGGAGTTTGGCCGACTGGGCGGGCGCCGGTTGATTGGCGCTCGCATTCGGCGGCTTGGGCTGGGGCGCCGCTGCCTGCTGGATTGCCGCCGGCTGGACCTTGCCGACGGAATCGCTTTTCAACGTGGCGGCGCCGGGGAGCTTGGCAGGCGGTAGGGAGGCAGCCGCAGCCGAATGCGGCGCGGCCGCCGTGGCCGGCGCCGCCGGCGCCGCCGGCGGCGAGTTCGGCGTCACCGACTTGAACGGATCCTTGTAGGCGTCCAGCGTATCTTCGCTGCCTGCTCCATCCTCCTGATCGGGGCTCTTACCAGTGTCCGGTTCGCTGGCCGCGATTTCAGCCAGCACCGCATAAGGATCGCGAAACAGCGCGGTCTCCGAATGCGTGGGAAGGCGCTCGACCGAATTCGTGCCGCCTTGACCTGGATTGCCGTTTCCCGGCGGCTCTGCCGCCTGAGGCTGAGGCGCAGGCTCCGGGTGCGGTTGAGGCGTATTGCTGTCCCTCCCCTCGGTCGTCACGCCTTCGTTTGGATCGTGAATGCCGCGCTTCATCGTCGACATGTCGACGAGATTTACCGGATTGAAATAATGCGCCAACGAGGCCTTGGTCTTTTCATTGGTGGCGCTGACGAGCCAAAGAACCAGGAACAGCGCCATCATCGCGGTCATGAAATCGGCGAAAGCGATCTTCCAGGCGCCGCCATGGTGAAAGTTGGAGCCGCCGCGCGATCGCTTGATGATCAGGAGTTCTTGCTTTTTTCGGAATTCACCCTCGCTACTCCGTCTCGTTGGCGATCAAATTGATCCAGGCCTTGAGCTGCGTCTCGATCGACGTCTGCTCGGCGACGACGCTGACGTCGACGCCAGCCTGCGGCACATATTCGATCGCGGCCGGAGCGGCTGAAGCTTTTCGCGCAAAATCGCGAGAAGATCGGCAGGGCCCGCGATCTTGATTGTGATCTTTTCGTCGCTGCCGACCATCGTCGCGATGTGCTCGACGAGATTTTCGATCATCCGCCGGCGCAGAGAGTCGAGGACAAAAGGCCGCAGGACGCGCGCGACGCATCGCAGATGCTTTCTTCCACGCGCCGAAGCCGGCCGCGAGCTGTTCGCGCAGGCGCTCGGCCTCCTCGCCCAGCCACCTCTTCGCTCCGCCGCGAGCCGCTGCTCGAACGCCTCCGCGCGCGATCGAGAGCGCCGAAGATCCGCCTGAGCCTCCTCGAGCCCGGCCGCCTGCCGCTTTCGCGCGCCGCGTCCAACGCGCCTGCGTGATTTTCTTCCTCTTCCGGCCAGATCGGATCGGCTCGATCGCTCCGCAGAGACCAAGCGGCGGCGTCTCCGAGCGGCCCTATTCGACGAGATATTCCGCGACCGGCCGCGCCATCATGCCGCGCTTCGCTGGCGCATCCAGAGTTCAAGATATGACCGCCTGCTGCTCATCGAATTCGACGATCTGTTCGAGCCGCTTCATCGGCGTGCGCTTGACGCTATCGGTCAGGTCCTCGATCAGATTGGGCTCCTGCCCCATGCGTTGGAAGATCGCCATGCCTTCGGGCATGGCAGGGAGCTCGGACAGTCGATGCTGTCGCCGCCGAGATAGCCAGCGGCGTCGCAAGGCCAGTCGGCGCCGCCGAAAGCCTTGATCGCCGGCCGCACGCCGAACCAGATCAACAGCAACGCGACGAGCAAGATGACGCCGCCGTTAGATCGTTCCGGCCTGGCGCACCAGAAATTCCTGCCAGTCGGGCGGCGGCACCGGGGCGAGATCGCGGCCGGTTTCGACGAAATCGACGGCCGAAACCTTGATCGTGTCGCCGCGCTACTGGTTCGCGCCCGCTGCGGAAGCGATGATCTGCTCCAAATCGGCGAGTTGCTTAGCGATCGCCTCCGGTGTCGGCTTGCCGCCGGCGGCGGCGAAGGCTCGCGCGGTTGACCAGAACCGCGACAGAAATATGCTCCACCTCGAAGCCGCCGCTGATCGTCTGAATGGTCTTCGACGAGACTTCGTAATTGGTCGTCTCCTCGCGTTTCTGATTTTCCTCGTTCGACTGCTTGCCGTCGTCGGAACTTCGTTTGGCGGCAGATTTTGCGTCACCGTCGTCGGCGACTGGTTGCTCGAATTCTGCGAGGTTTCGTTCGACCTGACGACGCGAACCGACCGTTCGACCCGCGAATCCGGATCGTAAACCGTCTCGTGCGTTTGCTTCTTGTCGGGATTGATCCGGGTCGCGACACTGATCTGAAAATTGTTGAGGCCGAAGAAAGGCGTCAGAGTCCGGCTGATATTGTCTTGAATTTCCTTGGAGAACGTCTTTTCCAGGCACAGCATCTGGCCCGCCGCGGATCTCGCCGAAGTCATCGCCCGAGGCGAGCAGCATTCCATCTGTGTCGAGCACGGTCACTTATTCGGCTTCATGCCCGGAACGGCTGCGGCGACGAGATGGCGAATGGCCTTGGCAACCGAAACATCGTCCGGGATCTCGGTGCGCACGACGACCGAGGCCGACGGCGGCTCGCTTTCGCGGCGGAAAGACCCATCGTCGGGCAGAACCAGATGGACCCGCGCGGCCTTGACCGCGCTCATCAATTGAATCGTGCGCGCCAGTTCGCCTTCCAGCGCGCGAACCCGCGTCACCTCCTGCATGAAGGAGGTAAGCCCGAGCGAACCGAGCTTGTCGAAGAGTTCGTTGCCGGCATTGGGGCTGTTAGGCAGGCCCTTTTCCGCCAGCAGCATGCGCGCCTGCGCCGTCTGCCCGAAGCGTACATAGACCGAGGTGCTGTCGGCGCTGACATCGAAATCGATATTGGCTTCCTTCAGCGCCGAGGCGATGCGGCTCACGTCATCGCGATCAAGACCGCTGTAGAGCAGCTCCTGCGTCGGGCGGCTGAGATAATAGCCGGCAAGACCCGTGACCAGAAAAACACCAGGCCCGTCACGCCAAGGCCGATGAGCCGCCGCGTCCCGAGCTTAAGAAGATTTTCCCAGACGCGCTTCGCCTGTTCGAGCGCCGCCATCCCCGCCTCCGCTCCCGCTTTCCGCAATGTGCGGTGCCAAGCTTGCGCGGAGATTGCCCGGAACGAGAAAAGGCCGCGCCCGAAATGGCGCGGCCGTGTCGCGAAAATCCCGATTAGGACGATTATTGGCCGAAGAGCTTCAGGATGAGCTGGGTGTTGGAGTTGGCAATCGCCAACGCCTGGACACCGAGCTGCTGCTGAACCTGCAGAGCCGAAATCTTCGTCGAGGCTTCGTTCATGTCCGCATCGACCAGCGAACCGACCGCAGCCGTCAGCGAATCCGTGAGATTCGAGATGAAGGTCTGCTGCGCGGTGACATTGTTCTGGTCCGCGCCGACGTGCTGGCCGCCGTGGTGATCGTTGCTCGCCGTCTGCGACGTCCGTCAGCATGTTGCCGATATCGCCGGAGGTACGCCGCGGTGACATCCAGGGTCAGGATCGAAGCGGCTGTATAAGCGGCACCCTTGGCGCCGAGAATACCCGTCGTCGCCGGTAGAAGCGGTATTGAAAAGGCGGTCGTGTAGACGTGTCGATCGTGATGAAGCTCGCGCCCGCCTGTGATCATAGGACGAGAGCAATTGAACCGTGCCGCCGGTGGTTTCGAGGAAGTTGACGCCGTTGACGTTCGACGAGCTGCCGATGCTGAGAAGCAATTGCTGCTGCTGAGCGATGTCGTCCTGGGTCTTGGCCAGATCGGTCGTATCGCCTTCCGCAGCGAGACCCTGAGCGGTCAGAAGATCGTTCTGGAGGTTGTCCATGATCGAGATTGTCTGGTTCAACGCCGCGGTCATCGTCGACAGCATCGAGGCGCTTTCCGAAAGCGAGCTCGAGACTGCGCCGAGAGCGCCGACCTGCGTGTTCATCGTGGTGGCGATGGACCAATAGGCGGCATTGTCCTTGGCGCCAGAGATCGCCAGGCCGGTCGAAACCTGATTTTCGTAGGTATTGAGGGTCTGCTGCGTCTGATTGAGCGCGAGAAGCGCCGTCATAGCAGACGTGTTTGTGAGAAGATACTTGACAGTCATGTATGTCCCTTGGGTTGGCCAAATCTTGCGGGACATACCGGATTTCACCGGTACGACAGGGCGGCCTGATGCCTTTGGGCTGCAATCCCAACCTGCCGTAATTGGGCGACGTTAATGGGCAAACCTTACCGGAATCTTAACCATTACCGCAGGGTCAGGAGAAAGACCGAACCAAGCTGCCAATCAACATGTTCCAGCCGTCGATCAGCACGAAAAACAGCACTTTGATGGGCAAGGCGATCACCGAGGGCGGCAGCATCATCATCCCCATCGACATGGTGAGGGTCGAGACGACCATGTCGATGACAAGGAACGGCAAGGCGATCAGGAAACCCATTTCGAAGCCGCGCCGCAGCTCCGAAATCATGAAGGCGGGGATGAGGATCCGCATCTCCACTTCGGGTTGCGGGCTTGCTCCGGCTTGCGGGCTTGGCGGGGCCGGCGGGCTTGCCCCGGCTTGCGGCTTGGTCTCCTCAGGCGCCAGATCCTCGAAGAGTTTCAAATCCTTGTCCCGCACCTGCCTGAGCATGAACTGGCGGAAGGGCTCGACAATCTTGGGAAACGCCTCCTGTTCGGTCATCGTATTGTCCATCAGCGGTTTCACTCCGTCATGCCAGGCCCGATCGAAGGTCGGCCCCATGACATAGAACGTCATGAACAAGGCGAGGCTGATGAGAATCAGATTGGCCGGCGTGTTCTGCAATCCCAGCCCGGAACGCAGGAACGAGAGAGCGACGATCAGCCGGGTGAAGCTCGTGACCATGATGAGCAGGCCGGGCGCGATCGAGAGCACGGTCAGCAGTGCCACGAGCTGGATGATCCTTGCCGCGGCGCTGCTGCCGCCCTGCGGGATCAGACTGTTGAGGTCCGGCGTCTGCGCCAGGGCGGCGGTCGTCGAGACGAGCAGCAAGGCGAGGACGATCGGCGCTCTTTTCACTGGACCACCAAGGTTTGGATGATGAACTCGCGGACGTGGCCCTGCGAGCGGATCGCGGCGCGTTCGGTCAGGTCTTCGCGCAGATGCTGCAGACCGCTCGCCCCGCCGATCTGCGCAAGCGTCACCGTCTTCATGAAGCCGAGAACGTCGTCGCCGATCTCGGCCGCCAGCACGCGCGGCTTCGTCGTCGCCGTGTTGTCGACGACGATCGAGGCCTGCAACCTGACCCAGGCGTCGGCCGGATCGGCGAGATTGGTGATAACCGGCGGCAGATCAATGAGGCTCGTATTGGCGAAAGCTCGCGGCGCCGGCGGGGCCGCGTCTTCTTGAACATTGGTCTTGGCGACCCCCATCAGCTCGATGCCGAGGCCGCCGCCGATCACGATGGCGACAAGGCTCAAGCCGGCCATCGCCGCAAGCCAGGACAGCATGGACGGAGGACTTGCCTGCACGGGCATTGGGACGATTTCTGCCGGGTCGTCAGCCATAAACCAAGTCCGTCCGATGTGTTGACATTCCAAACTTGCGACCGCGGACGCTGCCGAACGCTAACTGGCGTCGCAGGATGCGACAGCGCCACTTTCCTTCCTCACGGCCAGGACTTCCATGCAGACGCGGTAGCGTTCGCTGACGCGGTATTTGATGGCCCTGAAGCCATGCGTCTCCAACAAGGCATAAAGCCGCTTGCGGCTGAAGTTGTGATAGTGCTCGATTTCGCCCCAATATGGATTGACCTTGTTCGCGTCGAGCAGCCGCCACACCATGTTGTCAACGTTGGGCATCGACAGGAACAACACGCCATTCGATTTCAACAGCCGATGCGCGGCATCAAGGCCCGCCTTGGGATAAGGCATATGCTCGAGCACGTCGGCCATGCTGACCACGCTGAACCGCTCGGCCAGAGCGAGATCGGCAAGGTTCATGCAATAGGCCTCGTAGCCGAGCCGTCGAAGCGCCTCGACATTTGCTTTGCGCAGATCGACCCCAACCGGACGAAAGCCAAATTCTTCCGCGGTGAAGAGCAGCGACCCGTTGCCAAAACCGACATCGAGCCAATCTCCACCAGCCGCATGTTGGGCGATCCATTCGACCATTCTGGACGAGACCGCGCGTTGGCGCTCCATGTCGTGCCCGACGGTCTGGCCTGCGTGAGTTCGGCCGAAAAGAAACGCCAGCGCCGCATCGCCGAAGTAGCCGTCGGTGAAGACGTGCGAGCACGCCGCGCATTGAAGCCAGGTCATATTCGGCGGAATGCCGGGGCGATAGAGCGCGTGGCCCGAACAATCGGCGTTGCGCGCGACGCGAACATCCAGGTTGCCACAGAGCGGGCAGCACTCGTAGCCTATTCGCGAAATAGTTTCGGGCGGTGTATCTTGCTCCAGCGCGTACATCTGCCCCTCGAGTTCCCGCTGCGCCGCATCGGGCGATGCGTCAAACGGAAGGCGCATCGTCGCCAAACATCCTAGAGCGGCTTGAAACGATCCAAGATCTGCTGCCCGACCGCCGGCTGTTGCACTTCCATGATCCGGCCGCGGCCGCCGTAGGAAATGCGCGCCTCGGCGATCTTGTTGTAGGCAATCGTGTTGTCCTTCGATATGTCGCGCGGCCGCACGATGCCGGCGATATTGAGAACCCGAAGCTCGAAATTCACGCGCACTTCCTGCGAGCCGCTGACGATCAGATTGCCGTTCGGCAGGACGTCGGTCACCACCGCGCCGACCGACAATTGAATCTTCTCCGAGCGGTCGATCGAACCTTGCCCCTGCGCGTCGAGGAAGACGTCGTATCACTTGCGGGTACCATTGGTTCTGTCCGTTGCTGTTCTGCAGTTGATAGTTCAGCCCGCCCTTGATTTCCGAGCTCATGCTGCGGTCGGTCGAATTCCCGAAGGTCGCGCTGTCGTTGATCGCAATATTGACGGTAATGACATCGCCGATCTTGGAGGCACGCGGATCGCTGAAAATATCGGCTGGTTGCCGTCCCAGATGGATTGCGGGGCGGCGCGATTTGCTGAACATAGACGATTCGGCATCGGCACCACATCGGCCGAGAGCCCGGTTCCGACCGGACTCATCGTCGGCTCGCGCCCGATTTCGTTGATATCGCCGGCGCAACCCGCGAGCGCAACGACGCTAAGCAGGGCAGCAAGCCTCTCATCTCAAGATTTCTTTCCGTCGCCGCGATCTCCGGGCCAACCATCGCATTGGCGAGATGCGCCGCCTTGTCGGGGTCCATTTCTGCGAGAATCGCGCTCGCGCGCGGGAATTGAGTTTGCTGAGCACGGCCGCCGCCATGTCATCGTCCATTGCGCGAGCTGCTTGGCGGCAGCTTCGGGAGCCATCTTCGAATAGATAGCGACGACGTCTTCCTGCGCCTTTTTCAGCATCTCTTCGCGCTTGTTCAGCCAGTCTTCATATTCCGCCCGTTTGGCATCGAGTTCGGCGATTCTCTGCTTCAGCTGCGTGTCGAGTTCGTCGAGCTTCGCGGCCTGCCAGGCGATCCGCGCCGCCCCGGCAGTCGGCGCATTGTTGGTGCAAAATTGCCGCACTTCCGGCGGCATATTCGGGACGACGCCAGCCTGGCGAGGCTCGGGCTTTGCACCGCAGCCGAGGCGACCAGACGCTTGGAGCCATTGGGCTGTTTGCGGCTGTCTTGTACGGTTTGTCCGCGGCATGAACCGGTGGCGGCGCGGGTTGCCGGCCGGCAAAGTCCCGAGGGCCTTGCTCGGCGACGACGCCGAGATAATGACGAGGGCGAAAAAAGAAGGCCGAATCGGCCGAAGCGTGCCGCATGTCATGTCCGCCGCTGTGAAACGCGCTCGATCCTTCACCGGCCCCGGGCATGACCGCGCCTGCCTGAACCGCTCGGGCGCCACGTCGAAGCTCAGCCCCAAGAGTGCGCGAAGAAGCTTGTGCCGGGCTGGCTATTGAGGCAAAGCTATTCGACGACGAGATCGGCCTGCAGCGCGCCGGCTGCCTTGATCGCCTGGAGAATGGCGATGATGCCTCCCGGCTTGAGGCCGATCTGATTGAGGCCGCCGACCAGAGTGCGCAGGTTGGCGCCATGCACGATGCCGATCGGACCGTCCTGCTGATCGACATTGACCTGCGTATTCGGGACGACCACCGTCCTGCCCTGCGAGAACGGCGCCGGCTGCGAGACTTGCGGCGTCTCTGTCACGCGCACGGTGATATTGCCGTAAGTGACGGCGACCGTCGAAATCTGCACATCCTGGCTGATGACCACGGCGCCGCTGCGCGCATCCATCACGACACGCGCCGGCATATCGGGCTCGACATCGAATTCGCCGATCTCGGCGATGAAGCGGGCCTTGTTGACATGCGGCGGGGCGACGACATCGATCGAGCGCTGATCGCGCTCGGCGGCCAACGGCGCGCCATAACGCTCTCTCGAAAACGCATTGATCGCGTCGGCGACCCGCGCGGCGGTCTCGAAATCCGGATTCTTCAGTTCAAGCGTCAGCGGGCCGATGTCGGCAAGCTCGCCAGGTACTTCCCGCTCGATCAGCGCGCCATTGGCAATTCGTCCCGCGGTCGGTACATTTTCGGTGACGCTTTCGGCCTGCCGCCCGCGGCAATAGCCCGCGACCGCAACCTGGCCCTGGGCGATCGCATAGGTTTGACCATCGACGCCGTTCGAGCGAAGTCAGAACCAAGGTGCCGCCCATCAACGAGGTCGCATCGCCCAGCGAGGAAACCGTGACGTCGATGCGCGTGCCCGGCGTGACAAAGGGCGGCACGTCGGCGGTGACGAGAACGGCCGCGACATTGCGCGTGCGCATCGCGGTGCCGCGGACATTGATGCCCATGCGATCGAGCATGGATTGCAGCGCCTGCTGGGTGAAAGTCGAATTGAGCAGCGTGTCGCCGGTGTTCTGCAGGCCGACGACAAGGCCATAGCCAAGAAGCTGATTGTCGCGCACGCCCTGGATCGACGAAATATCCTTGATGCGCACGGCGGCCTGCGCGCCGGCCGCCAAGAGAACCAGATGAAGGCGAGGCAAACGCGAGCATCAGCCGCCCACCCGCACCGATCCGTCCGCCTGAATTGTGCCGGAAATCGTCAGTCCGCTGTCGAGATTGCGGACGGAGATCACTTCGCCGACGCCGCCCGCCTGCAAGGCGGCGGCATAGGTTTCGATCACGAGGCCGTCCTGCTCGAAAACGACCCTGACCTTGGCCCCATTGGTCACGGCTGGGCTCGCCGACGGCATTCAGCGGAATCGGCAGCCGGGCAGCAGAGTCTGCCGCGCAACTTGCCGACCAGCGCCGCGCGCGAATCGATCATCGAGCCCTGAACCGGCGGGCCGCCGGCAAAATCGTGATCGACAAGGAACGCTTCCTTGATGATATCGCCCGGATAAATCGTCACCGCTCGGCACCGGCAACACATTTGGCCGCCGCACACGCAGGCGCGCAAGCGAGCAAAGCGCAGGCTAGGCGCCGAGCGTCACCGCCCGCAACCGCCGAGCCTGTCTTCACGTCGGGCGCGAGAACGCAAAAAGACGTGCCGCTTCGCCCTCGAAAGCTCCAGTCTTGCGATCATCCGTCACCCCATGTTCTTGGTGAGCGTCTGCTCCATCTGATCGGCGGCCTGCACGACCTTCGAATTCATCTCATAGGCGCGCTGGGCGGTGATGAGATTGGTGATCTCCTTCACGGGATCGACATTCGAAGCTTCGAGAAAGCCCTGTTGATCGTGCCGAAACCCGGATCGCCGGGAATGCCGGCGACAGCCTGGCCGGAGGCCTCCGTCTGCTTCGAAATTATTGTTGCCGACCGGCAGAAGGCCGCCCTCGTTGGCGAAATTCGCGACCGACAACTGACCGATCTGCTGCGGCTGCGTCTGCCCGGCAAGCGTGACGCGACACGACGCCCGTCTGATTGATGGACACGCTCAGCGCATTTGTCGGAATGACCATCGCCGGGCTGACGATATAGCCGTCCTGCGTAACGATCTGCCCGTTCTGATTGGTCGAAAAATCGCCGGCGCGGGTATAAAGCAGGGTGCCGTCGGCGCCGTCACCTGAAACCAGCCGCGCCCGCTGATCGCGAGATCGAGAGGATTGCCCGTGTTGTTCATTGTGCCCTGGATTTGCAGATTGCGTACGGCGGCGGTGCGGACGCCAAGGCCGACCATCGCGCCTTCCGGCACCGGCTGTCCTGCCCGCGGCTCGAAACGCCCGGCAGCCGCTCGGGCTGATAGATCAGATCGGTGAACTCCGCACGCGAGCCGCGGAAGCCGGCCGTGTTGATATTGGCGATATTGTTGGCGATGACCTCGACATTCAGGCTCTGCGCCGCCATGCCCGTCGCCGCAATGGAGAGTACCGTCGAGCTGACATTTCCTACCCCTCAAATCGACATGCGGCTGACTTCTTGATAGGCCGAGACGACCTTGTCGCGGATCGCGACCGCCGTTTGCAACGGCTGACTGCTGCGTCCATCACAGACTTGGTCACATCCTGCACAGAGGACTTTCCCTGCAGGCCGGAAATGGCGGTGGCCTCGCCGGCCTTCAGCTTGTCGCATGGCATCGCCCGCGACCTGCGCCAGGACCGAGCCGAAATCGCTTGCCGCCGCCCGCTCCGCTAACGCAGGCGATTATCTGGCCGATGATCGGCGCGCGCCCGTGCCGCGCTGAACCGCCAGGAGCGAAAGGCGGGATCATCATGAGTTTTTCATGAGATCGACGGTCATCGTGTAGAGCTCCCGCCCTGTTTGACGACCTGGATATTGGCGGAATAGGACCGGTTCGCCTCGCGCATATCCGCCATTTCGGTGATGAGATTGACATTCGGCAGCTTGACGAAGCCGCGGCTGTCGGCGGCCGGATTGCCGGGATCGTATTCGACTCGGAACGGCGAGCGATCGATGCCGATGCTTTGACCTTGACGAGATCGACGCCGGTCGTCCGATCCATCTCGTCCTCGAACGTGACGACTTTGCGCGTATAGGGATTGCCGCCCGGCGTCGCTGCCGTCGAATTCGGCATTGGCCAGGTTTTCGGAAATGACGCGAAGCCGCGTGGAATGCGCCTCAAGGCCGGAAGTCGCGACTCTGAATCGCGGCCTCGATCGGATCGATCATGTTGCACCTTTCAGACTGAGCGACATCATCTGATGAAAGGCCTTAACGATCGCCGTGTTCATCGAATAGTCGCGACTGACCTCGTTCGCTTTGAGCATCTCGTGCTCCATGCTGACCGAATTGCCCGAAGGCGTAACTTCCCACGGCTGCATCGTCCTTCCCCGCCATCGAGCTCAAATCGATAGGATCAGTGCCCATATGAGCGGGATTGGTTGTGACGAGCTCAACTGCGTCTGTTCGTAAATGTCGCCGAAGGGGGCGACTTCCTTGGCCATATAGCCGGGCGTATTCGCGTTGGCGATATTCTGCGCCACGGTCGCCTGGCGGATCGCAAGCCAGCGCGGCTGCGACGACGCAAGATCGAAAAGATAAATCGGTTCCATGCTCATATCCGCCGTATCGATCTCGACGCAGAGATAGCCGCGAAATCTTGCCCCAGGCTGGCGCGTGGCGGGCGCGCCCTCGCCCTAGCAGGGGCGGCGGAAGCAAGCTTTGCGTCGGCGATCGCGGCGACGAGGCGCCGCGTGTCCTCATCGGGACCGTCCGAATCGGCGCCAAACGATATCGAGCGAATGGCGACGCTCGCATGCGCGGCCCGCAAGGCCAGATTGAACGTGACCACCACCTCCTGATGGCGGAAGTCCAGGTCGAGAAGGATCGACGGCGGCTGATCCCATTCGAGTTCGTAATCGGCAGAGCAGCCGTACGACAGAGTTCCATGCTTGAAATAGAGCTCCATCGAGGAATTGACGAGATCCCTTATGTTGTTGAACTGCTCGAGGTGAATGAAGGAAATGAAATCCGCGACATTCGTCAGCCGCAGTTCTGCCGCAACTTCCTTTATGCCTTCGGCGATGGCCTTGGCGCGGACTACGGAAGTTCGTCGCATTGCTCGTCAAGCATCGGAAGATCTCTCAATGTCACCGCGGCCCGCCGCTGCCCGCGCGCGTGAAGGAAATGGATCAGTTCCGCAACGGCCCGATAGAACTCCGGAGGAATCATTGCGTCGACTTCGACACTATCGTACATGGACCTTGCCAGAGCCTTGTCTTCGATGATGGGAATATCGTGCTCCTCGGCCACCTCGCGGATCCGCAGCGCGATGTGGTCCTTGCCCTTGGCCAGGACGCGCGGCGCGCCGCCCTCCTCCCTGAGATAGCGCAGCGCGATCGCGTAATGGGTGGGATTGGCGACAACTAAAGTCGCGTTCGAGACCGCGGCGATCATGTTGCGCCGCCGGCGGTCGAGCGCGAGTGAGCGCATCCGCGCCTTGACCAGCGGATCGCCCTCGATCTGCTTCGCCTCCTCCTTGATCTCCTGTCGGCTCATGCGCAGCTCCTGGCGCCAATGCATCCGCGACCAGACGACGTCCGCGGTGACGAGAAGCAGGGTCGCGATGGTGATTCCGGAGACGAGCCTAATCGCAATGTGCGAGATGAGATCCGGAATCGCGTTCGGATCGACGAACATCGCATTGACAAACTGATTCCTGTCGGCCTGAAGCAAGGCGGCGATCGATCAGGCTGACTGCCGTGAACTTGACGATGTTCTTCAGAGAATTCCGTCTGGCCGCGCCGGCCGAAGATTCGATGCCAGCCCTCGGCCGGCGAAATCCGCGAAAAGTCGGGCACGGATCCGCTCGAAAACGATGCGCGGCGCATTTTGTGCGATCGATGCGCTGAAGCCGGCGGCGACAAGGACCGCGAAGACCGGAACGACGAGAGCGCCCGTCGCCATCGCAACAATCCCGAACAGCGCCACTGCGTCTTCGCCGGTAGAGAGCCTGAATCCATTGGCGTTGTCGATTAAGCGGGCAAGCACGAAAACCATGCCCGCCGCCCCGTTCTGCAGGAAGAAAGCCATGATGATCATCAGCCCGGACGCGAAGGCAAAGATCGAAGCTTCGCGAGAGACCGGCACGTTGCCGCGCTCGACCTCGTCGCGAAGTCGCTTCTCCGTGGCCTCTTCTGTTCTACTGTCCCTGTCGGGCCTGTCCGCCATGAGCGCGTCGTCCCGTCAGAAGACTTCGTCGTCGTCGTCGCCGGAATTGAGCTCGAGTTCGCCGCGCTCGGACATTTCGAGGGCCAAGTCGGCGATCATCCGCCGTGCTTTGACCACCTCACGCTGCGGGGCCGGCACGCCGATCGATAGCTCCGCTCTCGACGATCCGCCGCGCCCGCGACGAGAGCGTCGACAGGATCGCGTCGCGGAAATCGGAATCGGTTCCCTTCAATGCGAGCACCACGCGCTCCGTCGGAATCTGGTCGAACAAAGCCATCCGCGATTTCGGTTGCAGCTTGATGATGTCGTCGAATGTGAACAGGAGCCCGCGCAGGATCTCGGCCGCCTTCGGGCGGACTTCCGCGAGGCTCGTCAGACACGTCCTCCATCTGGTCGCGTTCCATTTTGTTGATGATGTCCGCCATCCGCCCGTTATGCGCGGCGCGGTTGTTGCGCGAGACGTTGACAAGCAGATCTTCCTGCAGGGTGCTCTCGATGATGCGCATCGCCGGCTCCATCACCAGCCCGATGCCGACCATGCGCCGCATCAACTCGTTGCGCAGCTCGCGCGGAAACTGCGCCCATGACCTTTGCGGCGCAGACCGGCGTCACCTTCGAGAGGATCACCGCCACCGCTTGCGGATGTTCCTTGACCAGATAGCCGGCGAACAGATTTTCCGAGACGCCGGAGAGGCGTTGCCATATCGATTGGTTGGAATTGCCGGTCACGTCCGACATGATGTCGGAGATTTCCTCCGGCGACAGGATGCCGGAAAGCAATTGCTCGGCATCGCCGGCCGAAATCATGAGCCCGGCTCCATGCGCGAACTGGCCGGCGAATTCCTCGATCATGTCCTGGATGACCGGCATCGGCACTACGCCGAGATCGGCGACCGAGCGCGTGACCGAGCGCAATTCGTCGGTGATCGAAATGTTTGAGAAGCCGGCTCGCCAGCGGCTTGCCCATCGCCAGCAAGAGAGCGCGCGACTTTGGCCGGCCCGGTGAGCGGCCTTTGCGGGAGCGGCTTCGACCATGCGCCATCACCGGCGTTCGACTATGGAATTCGGGCCAACGACCTCGGTCAGCGATACGCCAAACCGAGACGTGTCGTCCTCGACGACGACGACTTCGCCGCGCGCCACGACGCGGCCGTTTACCACGACATCGACGGGTTCGCCGACCCGATGGTCTAGCGGAATGACGGCGCCGCGGCCGAGCTTGAGCAGGTTGGAGACCGGCATGTTGGCCGAGCCGAGCACGACTTGAACAACGACGGGGATGCGCAGAATCGTTTCGATGTTACGAGCCGGCTGCAACTCATCTTGCGGCGCATCCGCCGGTTTGTCTTCCAAATCGGCGGCGCCTTCGAAGTGCGGCGTGTCGTCCTTAACCATGGTCTCCGCCCCGATTCATGAGCTTCAATGGCAGCCGGCCCCGGCGCGTGAGGCGGCCGCTCGGTCCTAATGCTCGACGAGCCCATCGAAAAATTCCTGATCATTGTCGACCAATTCATCGACCTTGAGCGTGTAGTTGCCCTCCGCTTGGCCGAGATGGCACCAAAACAGCCGTTCTCCGATTGCATTCGAGCGTCACCCGGCTGCGCGGTGTCGCGGTCAATTCCATTATCTGGCCGACCTTCAGGTCGGCGATGTCGCCCAAGGTGAAGTCGTCTTCTTCGATGACCGCCTGGACCGTGACTTCCGAACGGCGCACTTCGCTGTGGATTTGCTTGCTCCAGCGCGGATCCGGCACCAAGGCTTCGTTGGAAAGATCGCGCGACAGGCTATGTCGGATCGGATTGAGTGCTGTTTGCGGGATGACCACAAACAGCTCGCCGGAACGACCCAGCATGCGCAGATTGAAGCGGGTGATGACCGCGAAATTATTGCGTGGCGCAATCACGGCGAAATCCATGCGCGATTCGATGCGCTCGAACTTGAAGTGCGATCTCCTCGATGACCGAGAAGCCGGCCTGCAGGGTGCGCGCTATCATTTCGAACGTCTTTTGCGCGACGCGCATCTCGATACTCGTTAGCGCCCTGCTCTCGGCATAAGCCGCTTCACTGCCATCGCCGCCGAACAGCGCCTCGACGAGCGTAAAAACGAGCTTGTTGTCGAGCCCGAACATGATCCGCGCATCCCATGCCTGAGCTTGGAACACCGCGACGACGGCGCGCGCCCTCAAAGGATTCGAGAATACTGCCGATCCGCTCGGTCTTGATGGACGTGACCGAAAAATATGCCGGCGCAGTCGAGAGCTGCCGCGCGTTCTCCGAACATTGCGTCGCCATCCGGTCGAAGATGACGTGCAGCATCGGCATCCGCTCGACGGAAATCCCGGCGGAATCGAGCAGCCGTTCGGGACCGTTCGTGCGGATTTCGGCTTGAGCGTTGCGCCGTGCCATCGCCGTCATGCCGCCTGTCGGTTGATCGCCGCGCCGGAAATCGTCTCGTTCTCGACCATGTCGATCGAGGGCCGATCATGCGAGGAAATCGTCTTGCGCCCATGCTCCAGGGCGATCTGCGGCATGGCGCCGTTCATGAAAGCGAGCAGTGTCTGCTTGACGATGAAATAGACGCGCAGATGTTTCTCCCGCGTGATTTTGATCTTTTGCGCGAGCGGCCCGGTAAAGCCATAAGAGAAGAGAATACCGCCGAACGTGCCGACCAGTGCCGAGCCGATCAGCCCGCCGAGCAGATCCGGCGATTGATCGAGCGATCCCATCGCCTTGATGACGCCGAGCACGGCGGCCACGATGCCGAGCGCCGGCATGGCGTCGCTCACGATGGTCAGCGAGTAATAGGGCTTCATCCGGTCGTGCGTGATGGTTTCGATCTCCTCGTCCATCAGCGCCTCGATCTCGTGGGTGCGGGCGTTGCCGACGATGAGAAGGCGGACATAATCGCAGATGAAATGCGTGAGCTCCTTGTTCTTCAGCACGTTCGGAAAGCTGTTGAAGATCTCCGAATTCATCCGGATTATCGACATGCGTCTCGACCTCGTTGCGCGCCTTGCCGCGCAATTCGCGCATCAGCGCATAGAGGACGCCGAGGACGTCGAGATAGTCGCGCTGGCTTGGCGCGTGCCCGGTTACCCCTTCGAGCATGGCGCGCCCAGTGTCCTTGATCGTCGACAAGCGAATTGGCGACCACGAAAGTTCCGACCGCCGCGCCGGCGATCATCAGATATTCGGAGGGCTGCCAAATGACCGAGAGATGGCCACCCTCGGCAGCATAGCCGCCGATGATGCAACTCAGCGCAATGACAGTGCCGATCAGGAAACCCAACCCCGCCCCTCCATCTACGACGCCCGAAGTCGTAAGCCGCATGGCTTGCCCGAAGCTTAAATCGGCGCCCCGTTTGCCGGCGGGCCGGTTTGCCGATCAGACTCGAAGCGCCGATCTGGTCAGGCTCGGACAAGCCACCTCGGACTAAACGAAATGACCTTTGGCAGGAGCGCGGGCCGTGCTCACCGCTACGATCCTTTACAACGCCATCACGCGGAACTATTCGAGCTCGCTCTCGTCCACGGCGGCGGAGCCTGCGGTAAAAATCGCGACCAAAAATTTCCTCGCCAATATCGGCAATGTCACGTCGGCCAAGGAGCTCGTCAAAGATTCGAATCTCTACAATTACGTGATGACGGCATTCGGCCTGAGCGACATGGCCTATGCGAAAGCGCTCATCACCAAAGTTCTCGAAGGCGGTACCGTCGTCGAGCAGTTTCGCCGCCAGCCTCAACGACCCGCGCTACTTGGCGCTCGCCTCGGCCTTCAATTTCCAGGAAAATGGCGCGGCGACGACAAGTTCGCACGACGGCGCAGCAGACAACGGTCAACAATTATTACGAGCAGACGCTCGAGACCAACGCCGCGCAAGAGAACCAGGGCGCCCAGATGGCGCTCTATTTCCAGCGCATGGCGCCCAACATCACGACCGCCTACAGCATTCTCGCCGACAAGACTCTGCTGAAAGTCGTGGAGACGGCGTTCAACCTTCCCTCGACGCTTTCCTTGGAGAACATCGACACGCAAGCCAAGGAGATCTCGCAATTGCTGGACGTCAGCAAATTGCAGGATCCGACGTATCTTCACAATTTCATCGAGCGTTTCACGGCATCCTACGACGCGCAAAATCCGATTGGGCGCAGTCCCCGACGCCGACCAATGCGCATGCTCGTCTCCTCGCCGGGAATCAGCCAGAATCTTCTTCTCAGCCTCGCCAACTTGAAGCTCGGAGGATCGTGAATATGCAATCAGGGCCCTACGTGTCGCTGTCCGCCCAACTGACGCTCGAACGCCGGCTCGAGGCGCTTGCCATCAATGTCGCCAATATGAACACGGTGGGCTATCGGGCCGCCGGCGTCAGCTTTCATACCTATGTGTCGCGCACCGGAGATCAGCCGGTCGCCTATAGCAGCGCCGGACGCGATTACATTACGCGCACCGAGGGCCCGCTGATCAAGACCGATAATCCGCTCGATGTCGCGGTCCAGGGTGAAGGCTGGCTCGCGATGCAAACGCCGTCCGGCACGGTCTATACGCGCGACGGCCGCATGCGCATGAAGCCGACCGGCGAGCTTGAATCGCTGGACGGCCACCCGATTCTCGACGCCGGAAACACGCCGATCATCCTCGATCCGAATGCCGGCGCGCCGACGATCGGCGGCGACGGCATGATCAACCAGGGCGGCCAGCAGATCGGCGCCATCGGCCTGTTTCGCATCGACCCAAGCGCCAAATTCAGCCGCTACGAGAATTCCGGCGTAATTCCGGACAAGCCCGCGACGCCAATTCTCGATTTCGACAACAATGGCATCGTCCAGGGCCATGTCGAAGGATCGAACGTCAATCCGATCCTCGAGATGGCCAAGCTGATCACGATTTAGCGCGCCTTCGAAAGCATCAGCGGCGGCAGCGAGAAGACCGAGGGCACGCTGACCGACGCCATAAAGACGCTGGGCGGAACCTCGTGAAGTCGATCACGGTGAGCGCGCTGGCAAAGCTCGAGCAGGCCATCAATTTCGGCGTGGAGGAAATCGGCAGGCTGCGGGTCGGCGGCTTCGTCAGCGAAGTGGCGCCCGTCGCATTACCGAATCTCGGGCCTCTCGCAGTTCCTCAAACTCGGCGAATGCGTCGGGCTGCGGCACGGCGGCGCGACGCATCTCGGCGAAGTCGTGCGCATCGATTCCTCCGGCACGACAGTCAAGAGCTTCGAAGCCAAAGTCACGGCGGGCCTCGGCGATCCGCGCCTATCGAATCGGACCCCTGCATCTCTTCCCCGATGCGAGCTTGGAAGGGCCGGGTGATCGATGCGCTCGGGCGCGCCGATCGATGGTCGGGGCCCCCTTGCGGCGGGGCGAGCATCTGCGTTCGATCGAGGCAGCCGCCGCCGTCGGCGCTGCATCGGAGCCGCGTCAAAGAACCGCTGAAGACGGGCGTGCGCGTCATCGATCTCTTCATGCCGATTTGCGCCGGCCAGCGGATCGGCGTCTTTGCCGGCTCGGGCGTCGGCAAATCGACCCTTCTCGGCATGATGGCCGGCTCGAAAGGGTTTGATTGCGTGGTCATCGCGCTCGTCGGCGAACGCGGCCGCGAGGTGCGCGAATTTCTCGACGATTCGCTCGGCCCCAATCGCAAGCTCGCGGTGACCGTGGTCTCGACCGGCGACGAGAGCCCGATGATGCGCCGTCTTGCGCCGAGGACTGCCCTGACGATTGCGGAATTTTTCCGCGATCTCGGCGAGAATGTTCTGCTGATCGTCGATTCGGTGACACGATTCGCGCATGCGGCGCGCGACATCGCGCTCGCGGCTGGCGAGCCGGCGGTTGCGCGCGGCTATGCGCCGAGCGTCTTCAGCGATCTGCCGAAACTGCTCGAACGCGCCGGTCCCGGCGCCGAAGGGCAAGGGTCGATCACCGGCATATTCTCGGTGCTCGTCGATGGCGACGATCACAACGATCCCGTGGCCGACAATATCCGCGGCACGCTCGACGGCCATATCGTGCTCGACCGCGCGATCTTCGACCAGGGCCGGTTTCCGGCCGTCAATATCTTGTCGTCGATCTCCCGGCTCGCGCAGAACGTCTGGACCAAGGAGCAGCACGCGCTCGTCGTTAAGCTGAAAGCCATGGTTGCCCGCTATGAGGACACCCGCGACCTGCGCCTCATGGGCGGCTATCAGCAAGGCCAGGATAGCGATCTCGATCAGGTCGTCGCCTTGGTGCCCAGGCTCTACGACGCTCTGGTGCAATCCCCGGATTCGCCGCAGAGCAAGGACGCGTTCCGCGAGCTGGCCCAAGCCCTACAGGCCAAGTGATCGCGGGCGATCGGCGGCCACGGCCCGCTGCGCAAGCGTTCGGGCGCGGCATCTTCGTCACTGATGACGCATAGGTCCGGCGGCACACGCAAAGCGTGGCCGGTGAAAATGCTTGCCTGCGCGTCGGATGTCGGGTTCTTTGCCGCGCAATCGGCGCTGAGCTAGAACATCTGGCCGCAGGCCTCCGGGAAGCCGTCAAAGAAACGCGAATGTGTCCGGCGCCGCGCCACGGCGCGCGGGAGGAAGACGAGAAATGAAGCAATTCGTCAAGGCTGGAGTTGCGGCTCTGGTTCTGTCCTTGAGCCCTTTGCGACCGCTCATCGCCGACCCGCTGCAGGAAGGCACGGCCGCCTATGCGCATCAAGATTATGCAACCGCCTTGCGGCTGCTGCGCCCTTTGGCCGAGCAAGGTGACGCTTATGCGCAGGCCAATCTCGGGCTCATGTATGCGAAGGGCCAGGGCGTGACGCAGGACTATGCGCAAGCGGCGGAGTGGTATCGCAAGGCGGCTGAGCAAGGCAATGCGTTTGCCGAAGGCAGCCTCGGCCTGCTTTACGCCAACGGCCAGGGCGTGAAACAGGATTATGCGCAAGCCGCGGCCTGGTATCGCAAAGCAGCCGAGCAAGGCGATGTCGCCGCCGAGACCAACCTCGCCACGTTGTTCACCAAGGGTGAGGGCGTGGCGCAGGATTATGCGCAAGCCGCGGCCTGGTTCAGCAAGGCGGCCGAGCAAGGCAACGCCTATGCCCAAACCAACCTCGGTCTGCTCTACGCCAAAGGCGAGGGCGTGAAGCAGGACTATGCGCAAGCGGCGGACTGGTATCGCAAGGCCGCCGACCGCGGCAATGTCGCCGCGCAGGTCCGTCTCGCGCTGCTCTATGCCAAAGGCGAGGGCGTGCCGAAGGACGATGCGCAAGCCGCCGCCTGGTATCGTAAGGCTGCCGATCAGGGCGATGTCGCCGCGCAGAGCAGTCTCGGCCTGCTTTATGCCGAAGGCAAAGGCGTAGCGCAGGATTATGCCGAAGCGGCCAAATATTATCGCAAGGCCGCGGACCAAGGCGATCTCGCCGCGCAGGTCAACCTCGCTCTGCTCTACGCCAAAGGCCAGGGCGTGTCGCAGGATTATGCGGAAGCGGCCAAATATTATCGCAAGGCCGCGGATCAAGGCGATGTGGGCGCCGAGAGCAATCTGGCGCAGATGTATATGAGCGGCCAAGGCGTGACGCGCGATGGCGCACAGGCGGCGCTGTGGTACCGCAAAGCCGCCGAGCAGGGCGATCTCGCGGCGGAAAGCAATCTCGGCCTCCTCTATGCAAAAGGCGAGGGTGTAAAGCAAGACTTCGCGGAAGCGGCGAGGTGGTACGGCAAGGCGGCGGAGCGCGGCGATCGCTTTGCGCAGGGCAGCTTGGGGCTCCTCTACGCGCAGGGCCAAGGGGTGAAGCAGGATTACGCCGAGGCCGCGGCCTGGTATCGCAAGGCGGCGGAGCAAGGCGATTCCTTTGCCCAAAGCAACCTCGGATTCCTCTATGCGAATGGGCAAGGCGTGCGCCAGGATTATGTGCAGGCCTATAAGTGGTTCAGTTTGGCTGCGTCCGGTTCCACCAATCCCGGATACCGCGACAATGCCGGCAAGAATCGCGACATCATCGCCGACAGGATGACGCCCGAGCAGATCAAGGAAGCGCAGCGGCTCGCTGCCGAATGGAAGCCGAATAAAGCACCCTAGCTTGTTCTTCCCCGGCCAAAGCGAAGCTTCGAGCCGGGGTCCAGGGCCCCGCGCACCAACCGCGGCGTTTCAGCATTCATCCGGGGAAGCGATCGGCGACCGCGGGCCGGCGCTCAATGCGCCAGCCGCTCCAGGAGATCGCGGACGTGGACCTGATCGGTCTTATAATTGCCGGTCAAAGTATACATGACCAGATTGACCCCGCCGCGCAACGCGAGCTCGTGCTGGCGCGGTCCGCCCGGCACCAAAGGATAAAGGCTCTGGCCCTCGGCGTCGTTCGCCCAACCGGCGGCGAGATCATTCGAAGTGATGATGATCGGCGAGACGCCGTCGCCCGAGCGCGCCGGCCGCACCCCATCGGCGGGATTGGGCGGCGGCAGAGCCTCGATCCAAGTCTGCCCGATCTCGTAGCGGCCGACGAATCCGTCGATGAGGTAAAAGGTCTTGGTCACGACGTGATCGGCCGGCACGGGTTCGAGTTCGGGCACGTCGACGCCGTCGAGCAATTGCCGCAGCCATTGCGCCTCCGGCGTCGGCGGGCCGCCGGAATGGGCCGAGAGCGCATCGCGCGTATCGAAGACGATCGTGCCGCCTTGCTTCATATAGGCGGCAACTTTGGCGATCGCGGCGGGTGAGGGCTGCGGCCGGCCGGCAACGATCGGCCAATAGAGCATCGGATAGAAGGCAAGTTCGTCGCGGCCCGGATCGACGCCGACGGGGTCGGCGGGGACGAGCGCGGTACGCTGCGCAAGCACTTGCGAGAGGCTCGTCAGGCCGCTTTTGCTCTCGTCATCGACTTCCGGATCGCCGCTCACGACATAGGCGAGCCTCGTGTTCAGAACCGACTGGAGATCGCTTGGCGAAAGCGGCTGATCGCCTTTCGGATCGGCCCGCAACGAGGAAGGCGACACGCCGAAGGCAAGACCGATGAGGACGAGCGTCGCGGCGGCGCGGCCGAGACGACGCGGCAGGCTGCCGCCGAGCCAAAGCGAAGCAAGCGCGTCGGCGATGAAGAGAAGGAAAGCAAGGGCGAGCAACGGCGGACGAAGATCGACCGGTGCGGCCTGGCGCAAAGGCTCATTGACGAAGCCCATCCCCGAATAATCCGCGGCGCGCAATGTGTCGTCGGCGCGTAAGGCATTGACGGCAAGCAATTGGTCCGGCGGTCCGTAAAAGCCCGGCGGATGATCGGCATCCCCGATCGCCTCGTACGTGGCGGGAACCGGCTTGGCGGTCGGCGGCGGCGGACCGAGAACGCCGAAGCCGTCGAGCGTTCGGGTCGGCGGCACGCTCGCGGCCTTGTCGTGCTCCTCCCCTGCCCTTGCCTGGTCGGCATTCGCCGTTTCGCCGGAAAGAGAGACGATCTTGCGCAGCATATCGACGAAAAGCCCGGACAAGGGAAGATTGGACCATGTCGTATCGGCGGTCACATGGAATAGGACGATCATCCCCTTGCCGTCCTGGCTCGCCGTGACAAGCGGCGTTCCGTCGACGAGATGCGCCCAGGTCTTGCCTGGCAGATCGGCGTCCGGCTCGGCGAGGACCTGGCGCCGCACCGTGACTTCGTCGGGAACCTTGAGGCCGAAGAACGGGCTCTCCTGTTCGAAGGGCGCAAGCTTTTTCGGGCTCTCCCAGGAGAGAGCGCCGCCGAGGATGCGCCCGCCCCGGCGCAACCGCACCGGAACGAGATCGTCGGAATCAGCCGCTGCGAGCCGCGTCCCGGCAAAGCGCAGCAGGATGCCGCCATCCTCGAGGAATTGCTTCAGCCGCTCGTGATCGCCCGCGGAAAGGTTGCCGATGTCGGCCAGGATCAGCACATTCACATGATCGTCGAGAAGCGCGGCGATCGGATCGGGCGTTCCCGGCCGCGCCTCGCGAACATCGGCGTAGGGAGAAAGCGCTTTGACGAGATAATAGTTCGGCGCGAGCAGCGGCAGCGATAGGTCCGCCGTCTCGCCGCTGACCACGCCGACTCGCCGCCGCTTCCAGCGTTCGTCGAGCAGCGAAACCGCGCCGGCCGAATGTCCGTCGAGGATTTCGAGGCGAGCGATCTCGTTGCGCAGATCCGTCGGCAGATCGAACTTGGCCCTTGTCTCGGTCGCGCTCTTCGCGCCCGGTCCGCCGAAATCGAATCGCGCTTCGCCGACGCTGAGGCCCTTGAGGTCGAGCGCCCGCACGACACCTTGCGCCGGGCTTTGCGTCGAGCTGCGCAGAACCCGCACAATGAGGCCGCCGGCTTCGTTTCGCGGTCCGGCGAGGGCGCGTGACCGCCTGCTTGTTCGTCACGAGGACGGCGCCGGAGACGAGACCCGCAAGCCGCTTGGCAAATTCGCGCGCGTGACCGCGCTCCACGCCGTCGGCGATCCAGACCAGCGTCGTCTTCGGCTGCGCCGCGACGAAATTGGAGATCGGCGCAATCAGAGCCAGCCGGTCCGAAACGAAAGGCATGGGTTTGACGGCGCGCAGACGCTCCAGCGCCTGCGAAGCGTCGGAAGCGATGATCTCGTGGCCGCCGTCGGACGTTGCCACGAGCGCGACCGGCTCGCCACGCCGTGCCGCCTCGCCGATCCGCTCCGCCGCCGCCGCCATGCGAAGATCCCAGGAGGGTGCCGCCGGCCAGCCATCGTCAATCACCAGCAGCAAAGCGCCGCCGCGGCTTTCGCCGCCCGGCAGCGGATTGAAGATGGGACCGGCCATCGCGAGAATGATCGCGGCCGCGATGGCCAGGCGCAAGACGAGCAGCCACCAGGGCGTATGGGCCGGCGTCTCGTCGCGCGGGCGCAGATCGAGAATGAGTCGCAACGGCGGAAAAGGAACCCGGTGCGGCCGCGGCGGGGTGATCCGCAACAGGTAGTAGAGCACCGGCAGACCGGCGAGGGCGACGAGCACCGCCGGGATCGTGAAGGCGAGCGGCAACCCGAACATCAGCCGGCAACTCTCGCAAATTGTCCGTCAAGGTCGGCTTCGAGCCGCATACGCAGCGCGAGCAAGGCTTCGGACGCCGGCCGGTCCGTCCGATGCGGCAGAAAGCTCCAGCCGCGCCGCCGGGCGGCAGTCGTGACCGCATCTCGATGCGCCGCGAGGCGTGAAATATAGTCGTCGCGGAAGCTCTCCGCCTGCCCTACCCGCAAGCTCGCATTGGAATCGACATCGACGAATTCGGTATGCCCGGCAAAAGGAAAGGTTTCTTCGACCGGATCGGCGATCATCACGAGATGACCCAGCGCGCCGCGGGCTGAGAGAATTCTGACCTTCTCGGCAAGCTCGGCGGGGTCGCTGAGGAAATCGGAAATCAGAATGGCCTGCGTGCGCGGCGGCAAGGTCATGCTCGCGGGCAATTCCGCCGGCACGAAACCCGGCGAGCGCTCTTCGGCAACCATGGCCTCGGCGAATCGGGCGATGATGCCGCGCGCCGCGATGGGGCGCGTCAGACCCATGAGCCCGACCCTTTCGCCGCCGTGGACCAGAAGATCGGCGGCGGCAAGGCCAAGCACCAGCGCGCGATCCACCTTCGATTGAAGTGCGAGCTTCGAGACGAAACCCATTGACGGGGATCGATCAATCCAGATCCAGATCGTATGCGCACCCTCCCATTCGCGTTCGCGAACATAGATGCGGTCGTCACGCGCCGAGCGACGCCAATCGATGCCGGCAGTCGATTCGCCGGCGACGAAGGGCCGAAATTGCCAGAAGTTCTCGCCAATTCCCGCCACCCTTCGGCCATGCACGCCATGCATCACGCTCGAGGCAATATCCTTGGCGGCGACGATGAGGCTCGGCAGACGGGCGGCGAGGTCGAGCGCCGCCCCTTCGGTCGCGGAAGAGACCTGCCTTTCCGAAGAATCGAGCAGCCGAACGTCGCTCATCAATGAGCCAAATGCTGGGTGAGCCGCGCAATCACACCGGGCACCGTTTCGCCCTCCGCCCGCGCGGCGAAGGTGAGCGCCATGCGATGTTTCAGCACTGGAGCGGCCAGCGCGACCACGTCGTCGAGCGAAGGCGCAAGACGCCCATCGACGAGAGCGCGAGCGCGCGTGGCCAGCATCAGCGCTTGCGCCGCACGCGGCCCCGGCGCCCAGGCGATGTGCTGGGTGATGGCAAAATCGCCCTCCTCCGGCCGCGCCGAACGGACGAGATCGAGAATGGCTTCGGCAACCTGCTCGCCGACCGGCAGACGCCGCACCAGGCGTTGCGTGGTGACAAGCTCATCGGCGCTCATCGCCGGCTTTGCCTCGACATCCTTGTCGCCGGTCGTCTCGATCAAAATGCGCTTTTCGGCGGCGCGATCGGGATAGGTGACGTCGATCTGCATGAGGAAACGATCGAGCTGCGCCTCGGGCAGCGGATAGGTGCCTTCCTGCTCGAGCGGGTTTTGCGTCGCAAGCACGTGGAAGGGATGCGGCAGGTCGTGACGTTCGCCGGCGACCGAGACATGATGTTCCTGCATCGCCTGCAGAAGCGCGGACTGCGTGCGCGGGCTCGCGCGGTTGATCTCGTCGGCCATGAGCAACTGGGCGAAGATCGGCCCCTTCACAAAACGGAAGCTGCGGCGGTGATCGGCCGTCTCTTCGAGGACTTCGGAGCCGAGAATATCGGCCGGCATGAGATCCGGCGTAAACTGAACGCGGCGCGTGTTCAGCCCGAGCACTTTGCCGAGAGCTTCGACAAGTTTGGTCTTGGCGAGACCCGGCACGCCGACGAGCAGCCCGTGGCCGCCGGAAAGCAGCGTCACCAAGGCTTCCTCAACGACCTGCTCCTGCCCGAAAATAACCTCGCCGATGGCCTTTCGCGCCGCCGCGATGCGATCGAGCGCCATCTCCGCCGAGCGGAGCACGGCGGCTTCGAGCGAGGTGGTGTTGGCTTCCTGCATCATGGTCTCACTTTGGCTGGGAATCGCAGTTCATGGACTAGATTGGGCTCGAAAGCCACAAGATCGATGCGGCAAGCGCGATTGGGTCCAGCTTCAGCCCTGCAATAAGGCAAAGGCACCTCCAATCCGCGCGACGGTCTGGCAAAAGAATGCGGCAGAACAAAAGCTTGAACCTGAAACTTAAGCAACGGCGCAAATTCTCCGGGTGAAATTGCGCCGGCGGCGTTGCCGCCGGCTTTTGGGCGAAACCGGCAATCGGCTGAAGGTTTTGCCCAAGTCCGCGCGAGACAGGGCCGGAGAGTTCGCCAGGGCCTGCCCCCTCGCTCGGCAATCTGCTAAGGATGCGACAGCGCGGCTTGTCATGGGGTTCGAGGTCATGGCCTATCTGAAACACATCTTGCAGCCGGGAGAGAAGGTGGTTTTCGACGGCCATCTCCACTGGATCATCTATCGAAATGCGATCTTTTTCTTCATTTGCGCCGTGATCGCGGCGATCGCCGCGGCGCATTTCCGCGAGACCAATTATCGCTGGATGGCGTCCCTCGTGCTGGTCTTCGTCTTCGGCCTGCTCACCCTCATCTTTGCGTTTCACGCCTGGTGGCAAAGCTTTACGACCGAGATCGCCGTGACGACGTCACGCGTGATCTACAAAAGCGGCTTCATCGAGCGCCACACGGCCGAGATGAACATGGACAAGGTGGAATCGGTCGATGTGGTTCAATCGCTGCTCGGCCGCATCCTGGGCTACGGCACGGTCGACATCAAGGGCACCGGCGCGAGCATCGAGCAGCTTCAGCACATCGCGCATCCGCTCGAACTTCGAAACGCCATTACCGCGCGCTGACATCTGACGCTGCGCGTTCGGCGCGCGTCCGCGGTCCGAGCGGCCGATCACACCGGATGATCGCCGGCCTCGGAGCTCTGCGGCGCATCGGGAATTTCGGCATCATGTTGCGGCTCGGCTGGCAAGGGCTCGGCCCTCAGAAGGTCGGCAGCCGCCTTCGCCAGCTCTTGCCAAGCCTCGCGGTTGGCTTTCGCCGCCCATTGCGTGGTCTCGGTCGCGGATTGCTCCGCCTCTTGCGCGGCACCGACGCCGGCTTCCACCAGTTCCTCGCCCGCTCCCGGTGCCGCAATGAAAGGCGCATAGGCGGTGGCCGTGGCAGGCATGTCTTGCGGGGTCGTATCGGCTGCGGCCACCGGTTCCGGCGCCGGGGCCGGGGCCGGCTCAGCGGCCGGCATTGATCGAAACGCCTCAGGCTCGGCCTGAGCTAAGTCTGCGCCGCTCGCAAAATCCGTGTGCGCGTCGCTCGCCGCGCCGCCATTCGGCTTTGGCCCGGCCTCGCTCGTAACCGCTGCGGCCTGCGCGATGGTTTCGGTCACTTCAATGGCTTGGGGCTCGATTTGCGGCAAATCCACCTTCATGTCGGAGCCCGCATGTACGTCGGGTACGTCGGGCGGCGCGGTTGCATCGCCATTCGGCTTCGGCCCCGCATTGCTCGCCGCCGGTACCGCCTGCTCAACGGGTCCCGTCGTTTGCATGGCTTCAGGCTCGGCCGGCGCCAGATCCGCTTCCGTCGCGAAAGCCGCTTGCGCGTCGCTCGCCACCCCGGCCGCGCTGTTCGGCTGCGGCTCCGCCGTCATCGCTGCGGCCGCATCAGCGGGCTTTTCCGCGGTCTTGGCGAGCTCCGCACAGGGCTCGGTAAAACTCTCGGCGAAGGGCCCCGCGCTGAGCGGAATATTGGCCATCCGAGACATCATCACCCGGACATGTTCGTTGAAAGTGGCGATCATCCCGGTCATGAACTTCGTCTGAATCGCGACGATGTCTCCGACCTCGCGGGCGGTGCTTAAGTCGTCGATCAACTTCGCGTTTTGCTCGAAGGAGCTGCGCGAGACACGGCCGATTTCCTCAGCAAAAGCTTGAAGGTTGCGCACCGCGGCCGAAAAGCCGGTTGCCGCCGCATCGATGCCGGCAGCGGCCGGCTCCGAATCCCGATTTTCCATCGCGTCCTCCTCAGCCGTCTTGACTGACACGATCGCATCCACAGGCGATCGCCCGAGCTTAGCGTATCGGCGAGATTTGATCGACAGCTAGTTGGCGACGAAAAGCTCTATCCGCCTCGCAACGCCCCTTGCACCAGGGAAATGATAAGCAGGACGATTGCGACCCAAAAGACAGGCTGCGCCGCTTCCTTTGCCGTCCCGGAAAGCGCGCTAAATCCGGGGGCTCCGGCGATAACCGCGGCGACGAGGAAAACCAAAGCCCAATAGAGAAGATTGCCGAAACTCCCATGCCGCCCCTCCCCGGCGCGAATGCGAGCCAACCGGCGTTGGTGACCCTCCAACGGCTTTGCCGTTGCCGCGGTTCCGCCAGTTCCGGGCTTATTTACGCGCGCACGCCCGCTTTAGGCCGGCCAAACTCGGCACCATTGGCCGGATATCGCCTCAATGCTGCAGACAAGACAAAAGCTATAGCGGCAGCCTCTCACGCGGCATTGGCCGGCTCGCGCAGCGCCGCGGCGATTGCGGCGAGCGCCGCTTGCGCGCCCGCCCCGTCCGGGCCGCCAGCCTGGGCCAGGTCGCGCCGCCCACCCCCGCCTTTGCCGCCGAGCTTCGCCGAGGCGAGGCGCGCCAACACCACCGCGTCAAACCGACCAGTCAAATCCTCGGTCACCCCCACGACCACGCCTGCCTTGCCGTCGGCAGCGACCCCGACAATGGCGACGACGCCTGACCCGACGCTCTGTTTGGCCTCATCGGCAAGCGATTTCAGGTCTTTCACCTCGAGGCCCGAAACCTCCTTGCCGAGGAATTTCACCCCGCCGATGTCTTCGACCGTCCCTTGGCCTCCCATGGCGAGCCGCTTCCGCGCTTCGGCGAGATCGCGCTCGAGCTTGCGCCGTTCCTCCATGACATGCGCCAGACGCTCGCCGGCCTCCTCTTCGGGCGCCTTCAGCAAATGCGCGAGCTCCTGAAGCTTGCGGGCCTGGGCATTGAGATGATGGCGCGCTTCGTCACGGGTTTTCGCCTCGATGCGCCGCACGCCGGCAGCGACCGGGGATTCGGAGACGATGGAAATGAGGCCGATGTCGCCTGTCCGGCTGACATGCGTGCCGCCGCAGAGTTCGACCGAAAAAGCCGCGTTCGCCCGCGATGCGTCGACCTCGTCGCTCCCCAAACCTTCAATTGCCCAGCCCATCGAGACGACGCGAACCTGATCGCCATATTTTTCCCCGAAGAGAGCACGGGCGCCGGAGGCGATCGCGTCCTCGAGATCCATGAGGCGCGTATCGACCGGCGCATTCTGAAGAACGGCGCGGTTGGCAATGTCCTCGATCCGCGCCAGCTCTTCGGCGCCGATCGGTTTGGGATGGGAGAAGTCGAAGCGCAGCCTGTCAGGCGCGACAAGCGAGCCCTTTTGCGCGACATGATCGCCCAGCACCTGACGCAGCGCCTCGTGGATCAGATGCGTGGCCGAATGATTGGCCCGCACGGCGCTGCGGCGGCGATGATCGACCTGAAGCTCGACTTCGAGGCTGATCCTGCCCTCGCCGTCTTCGACCATGCCCTCATGCACGATGAGGCCAAGCTTCTTTTGCGTATTGGTGACGCGGAAGGCAAAGCCCGGGGCGCGAATGACGCCGGTGTCGCCCACCTGGCCGCCGGACTCGCCATAGAAGGGCGTTTGATTGACGACGATCTGGCCGCTCTCGCCGCGGCCGAGCCGGCTTACTTCGCGCCCATCCTTGAGCATGGCGAGAACGATGCCTGCGGCGCATTCTGTCTCATAGCCGAGGAACTCGCTCGCCCCGAGCCTTTCCTTGAGGCCGAACCAGATCGATTCCGTTGCCGCCTCGCCCGAACCGGCCCAGGCCTTGCGCGCCTCCGCCCGCTGCTGCTGCATGGCCGCATTGAATCCGTCGACATCGACGCCGATCTGGCGCGCCCGCAAGTGGTCCTCGGTGAGATCGAGCGGAAAGCCGTAGGTGTCATAAAGCTTGAAGGCGACGCTGCCGGGCAGGATCGCGCCGCGCGGCAGATTGCGGCTCGCCTCGTCGAGAATGGAAAGGCCGCGCAGCAGCGTGAACCTGAACCGGGTCTCTTCGAGCCGCAAAGTCTCGACGATAAGCGCCTGCGCCCGCACGAGTTCGGGATAGGCTTGGCCCATTTCGCGCAGCAGAACCGGCACCAGCCGCCACATCAACGGTTCTTCCGCGCCGAGCAATTGGGCGTGGCGCATGGCGCGGCGCATGATCCGGCGCAGAACATAGCCGCGGCCTTCGTTCGACGGCAGCACGCCGTCGGCCACGAGAAAAGCCGAGGCGCGCAAATGATCGGCGATGACGCGGTGGCTCGCCTTCTGCGCTCCGTCCGGATCGACGCCGGTTGCCGCGGCGACGGCGAGGATCAAAGCGCGCATGAGATCGATGTCGTAATTCGACGGCACGCCCTGAAGGATCGCGGCGATGCGTTCGATCCCCATGCCGGTGTCGATCGAGGGACGCGGCAGAGCGATGCGTTCGCCCGGCCTCACCTGCTCATATTGCATGAACACGAGATTCCAGAATTCGAGAAAACGGTCGCCGTCCGCATCGGCGCTGCCCGGAGGGCCGCCGGAAAGCTTCTCGCCCTGATCGAAAAAAATTTCCGACGACGGCCCGCAGGGCCCGGTATCGCCCATCGCCCAGAAATTGTCGGAGGTCGCGATCCGGATGATCTTCGAATCCGCAAAGCCGGCGATCTTCTTCCACAGAGCATAAGCCTCGTCGTCATCATGATAGACGGTGACGAGAAGCCGCGCTTTCGGCAGGTCGAACTGTTTGGTGATCAAGCTGAAGGCAAATTCGATCGCCTCGGCCTTGAAATAATCGCCGAAGGAGAAATTGCCGAGCATTTCAAAGAATGTATGGTGGCGCGCCGTATAGCCGACCTTGTCGAGATCATTATGCTTGCCGCCGGCGCGCACGCATTTCTGCGCCGTCGCGGCGCGGCTGTAGGAGCGCTTCTCGAGACCGGTGAAGACGTTCTTGAACTGGACCATGCCAGCATTGGTGAACATGAGCGTCGGATCGTTGCGCGGCACGAGCGGCGACGAGGCGACGATCGCATGCCCATTGCGGGCAAAATATTCGAGAAACGCGGTCCTGATCTCGTTGACGCCATTCATAGGCTTTGCATCCATTGGCGGGCGGCGAAAGCGACGCCGCAACGATCAGGCCGGAAGGGAGAAGGCTTGTTCTAGCCTCCTCAATTCAGCCTGTCGAGCGCCAACGGATCCGCCTTCAGGCCTCCATTTCGCCGTTCTCGTCGGCCTCGCCGGGCTCGAGAATGCGCTGCGCGATGAGACCCGAATTCTCCCGTATCGCCTGTTCGATCCGGGAGGCGATTTCGGGATTGTTCTTCAGATAGGCCTTGGCATTCTCGCGGCCCTGGCCGAGCCTTTGGCTGTCGTAGGAGAACCAGGCGCCGGATTTTTCGACGACTCCCGCTTTGACGCCGAGATCGACGAGTTCGCCCATTTTCGAAATGCCGGCCCCATACATAATGTCGAATTCGACCTGTTTGAACGGCGGCGCGACCTTGTTTTTCACCACCTTCACGCGGGTCTGGTTGCCGACCACATCCTCGCGCTCCTTGATCGAGCCGATCCGGCGAATGTCGAGCCGGACGGAGGCGTAGAATTTCAAGGCATTGCCGCCGGTGGTCGTCTCCGGGCTGCCGTAGAGGACGCCGATCTTCATTCTGATCTGATTGATGAAGATGACCATCGTATTCGAGCGCGAGATCGAGGCGGTGAGCTTGCGCATGGCCTGGCTCATCAGCCGCGCGTGAAGCCCAGGCTGGCTGTCGCCCATTTCGCCGTCGATCTCGGCGCGCGGCGTCAAGGCCGCGACCGAATCGATGACCAGCACGTCGATGGCGCCGGAGCGCACCAGCGTATCGGTGATTTCGAGCGCCTGCTCGCCGGTGTCGGGCTGCGAGATCAAAAGATCGTCGAGATTGACCCCGAGCTTGCGCGCATAGATCGGATCGAGCGCATGTTCGGCGTCGATGAAGGCGCAGACCCCGCCCCGCTTTTGCGCTTCGGCGATCACGTGAAGGGTGAGCGTCGTCTTGCCTGAGGATTCCGGCCCGTAGATTTCGACGACCCGGCCGCGCGGCAGGCCGCCGACGCCCAGCGCGATATCGAGGCCGAGCGAGCCGGTCGAGATGGTCTCGATCTCGATCGGCTTCTGGCTCTTGCCCAGCCGCATGATCGAGCCTTTGCCGAAGTTGCGTTCGATCTGCGACAAGGCGGCATCGAGCGCCTTGGTCTTGTCCACTGACGTTCCTTCCACAAGGCGGAGATTCGCTTGGGTCATCGACGTGATCCTTCTGGCACGGGCGAGACGAAAAGTGCAACGCGAGGCGTTTGAAAATCGCGGGCGGCCTCGGCAGCCGCCCTGCAATCCTGAATTCAATGTACCCCTTTTGTTCTCATCTGCCAAGTTCTTTTTTCGTTCTGATCAGGGTACGGCGAATACCGCAGAAGTAGACCACTTCGGAGCTGGGAACGGCCAATCGGCTCAATAACGCAATTTGATTTACAACGTGGATAAATCGGATCTATCCGGAATTCATGCTTCTATCCGCCGGGATCTTGCTGCGTAAACTCGAAAAGAAACCAAGGCTCAAAGCTTCGCGGAAGATTTCAGCCCAAACAGCAATTTCCAACTTCATCAATCACCTCGACTGGCTACTAATCTCGCCACGGCAGAGCAAAAACATACACCCAGGCCTATTTAGTAGGACAGTGTTTTGGAAACGCACGCTTAATCAAAAAAGAGGTTGAGGCAAAAGCATATTGTCGAGTTCATCTAACGATAGCTCTCAACGAATTCAAAAAACTCGCAGCGAATATTAAAACGAGAGCAGAAGTCGACTTCGCGGGCACTCATCTTGGCCATTCGGGGACGTTGACCGGAGGCGTTCACCGCGACGTCGTCAGATTTACCCGGGTGTTCACAGTGTTCGCCACCTATGTCCAAGTTTGGGCTGGGAAGCTTTCGATGGATAGCGGTAGAATGCAAGGCTCACTGACATATCCCCTGCTTGGAGGCCGCACATTTTTCGCCACCCGAGCGGTAGTGGGGCGCTATTCGGTTCAAAAAAAATTAGCAAGGCTTGGACAGGAAAGCCTTTGATGGAAGAGAGAACCGCTCAGCTGACCCTTTCACTCTCCACAGCTACTCGCAAGTAACTTCGGTGAACGCGCCGCAGAGCCCTTGGCATATATCGCGGGTCCCTTGGCGATAGGTTGGAGGGTTAACCCGCCACTTGAAGTCGATTGCGTGTGACAGTCCCTCGGCCCGACACAAAGTCGATGCGGAAACCTCCCCACATTCGGCCAAGTCGGGAGTCATACACCAGTCCACTCGCATTCCGTTAATTGTGGGATTGTGGATTACAAGAGGCTGCTTAATGGCTTCATGATCTGCGGCCGGTTGTGACGTCTGCTCAGGAACAGCGCGCGTCCTTTTCTCGGGTTTCGAGTGACGGCGATTTAAACGCTGTTCCCCACCTCCCGAGACCGATTTATCCGTCCTCCCAATAGTCCCACCAGTGCTGCCGGCTTGCGCAAGAGCCATGCCCCAACTCGGCAGAACGCCCAAACAAATTAACAATAACCCCAAGCCCGACAGAATGCGCACCTTTGAGCCTCGATTTTCGCAAATCCGTTTAAATACCAATCGCGCCTCTATTCCTTTGTGGCTTCAAACGCGCAGGACTCCCCGCCGTTGCCTTCTGTAAGTGAGCCTTGCATTTCGCGTCCGGAGGTCAACAGAGTGCCGCCCCAATGCTGGACACCCAACACATACCGGCGGAAAAACGAGATCTCCCTTCCCCTCAGATGACCATCGTATATCGTCCCGCCCCCGGTATTGAGAAAAGTTCCGGAAAACTGGCTTGCTGATGAAGCACCAATTTCCAAATCGCCCGTCCAGACAACGTTACAATGCGCCGTCCATCGCCACTTACCCGCAAGGCCCTCTGCGGTTATGCTCGCTTCGTGCCCGACCGGCGCTCGAGGAGAGGGCGATACGGCCTCAGCGCGGCGCGCCTTAGAGCGACTTCCGCCCGATACTGACTTATCGGCGTTGCCGATCGTTCCGCCCGTGCTGCCAGGCTGCGCAAGGAGCGATGAGCCAATCGCACATTCCGCAAGTATGAGCATCGCTAGCACTGGGGCCCCTTTGGTTCCCCATCTTATGTTCCTGCTCTCTGGCATTGAAGGGACCTTCTCGATGCCAACCGGCACCTCTTCCACCACGCACTAACGGCAGATGCGTCTGCCACCCGTTAGTCTCCTTCACGGGTGCGGACAAACGAATAACCGAAGTTGTTCTTGCAGGTCTGCAATGCTCCGTCGGAGTAAAGCGAGCACTGGTCTATGTCGGCGGACTGCCAAACGATCGTGACGTGAGCATTGTTGCACGACCACGTGCCCTCGTTCGGGGGCTTATTGCCCACCACCTTTCCCCCCACCCTAAAGTAAATATCCCCGCCGAGGGCTCCCTTCCACGTGCCAATCAATCTCGCGCAAGTTGACCCCGAGCGCGAAGCGCCGGCGCTAGGCTGCCGAACTGTGGTTCGAACTCGAGCTAGTATGCCTTCTCGCGACACGTGGCTCGCGGGCGCTCTCGCCCCCCGACGCCGACTTGCCCGTCTCACCGATCGTTCCACCCGTGCTACCGGCTTGAGCCATGGCGGTTTGCACAAAGGCATTCTCTGGCATCGGCGGTAAGTCTACGCAAATCCATAATACGGCGAGGCCTATTATAATTCGCATTTTCAATCCTGACGGAGTGAATCACTCTACTTATCGCGCGGCGCTGATCTGCCATCGGCACATACGGACCCGATAATCTGACAAGCATCACCTCGTTTCAAGCAATCTGCCATCGCGGCATCTCTCGCTTTATCAATGTCTTCGCGGGCCATAATGGCCCAGCTCAATTCGGAATGCGCGAACGCCGCGCATTCCGTACCGAAGAAGCTGATCTCTACTGGGCATTGTTTTGCAGCTCCGCACGATGCTTGAGCACGAGTGACCGCCGTCGCGCGCTTATCTTCGCCCCACGACATGCCCCATTTTTCTCGCCCCGCGTCGTAAACGATTGCGCCCCACGGTTTGAGGGCGGGGAGACCACGAAGACGGCGAAGCAACCCCATAGATGCCGTGTCCGTAACTGGAAGAGCATTTTGCCGTTCAAACTCTCCAACGGCCTCGTTTGTGGCACTAAGGTCGGAGCTGTCGAGACGCCCCGGATCGAAGTTTAGTTCGTACAGCCGTCCCCGAAGCTCCTTCAGTAATCCGGGGTCGCTGATAGGATCGTTGTCGTTTAAGGTTTCAGTCGAGGCGGGCAAGGTCACAGCCTTAAGGCTTTCCAAATCGACTTTTGCGATGTCGGCAAACGTGCCCGTTGGATAACGCTGCAGATAGGCTTCGAATAGACTCCGATTCTTGGTGTCCTTAATCGAATTCCAGAAGTCAATCTCCACATTCGTTTGATCGAGTTTCGCCCGTTCCTGACGCGCCTGATCAGCGACGGGGCCCGCTTCATATTCCCCACTATCGACCTTTGCGAGGAATTCGTCCCAAGAGTGAACTGTTCCTAACTTTCTCGCCCTTTCAAACCCTGCTTGCGTGTTTTGTGCAAACAACGCAGTGCGCTCCTTGCGTGCTTGGTCAGAGAGCGAGCCGGAGTCGTATTCACCAGCATCTACGTTACTAAGGAAATCGTCCCAAGCCTGTACCGTACCAGTTCGCTTCGCCTCGTCGAACGCGTTTTGAGTTCTCTGTGCTCTGACGAGCTTTGTGCGCGCCTCCCGCGCCTCGTCGGTAAGCGGGCCGCTCTGATATTCGCCGGCGTCCACTTTTGCGAGGAAGCCATCCCAGGCTTGAAGGGTTCCGTCGTGGCTGGCTTGATCAAAGGCAACCCGGGTTGCGTGCGCCGCAACGAGCTTCGCCCGGTCCTGGCGGGCCTGATCGGCCAGCGACTCGGATTCGTAAGTCCCGGCGCTTATCTTCGAAAGGAAATCGTCCCACGCCTGAATAGTGCCGGCTTTGTTGGCCTCATCGAAAGCCGCTTGAGTTGCGCAAGCATGAGTTTTGCCCGCGTCTGATGTGCCTGGTCAGCCAGCGGTCCGGCCCGATATTGACCCGTGTCCACCTTGGCCAGAAATTCATCCCAAGCTTGTACAGTACCTGCATGCTCGGCCGCGTCAAAGGCAGCCTGCTCCGCCGACGCGGCTTCAGCCAGTGCTGCCGTAGAAGCAGGCGACACCGCCGCCACCGGGTTATTTGGGCCGTACGTCTTCTGCAGGCCGTACCAGACCGAGGCGACTGCCAGCACCATACAAAGAATAGCTACGAGTCCAACGATCGTCGCTTTATTCGAAATCAGCGGGAGCTTCGTGTCGCTCCTCGCCGTGTCACCGGGCTCGATCTCGTTCGTTGCATGCAGGATTTTGTCCATGGAGCGAATCAGCCGGTCCATGTGCGGATGGAAATCCCTCCCTGTGTCCACCTCGGCTGCATTACGGTAGGAAAGCAGCTCCAAACTTTCTGGGAGCTCTGCTGGAGTCGGCATGTGGGCGCCGTCGACGAGGACGGGAATGACCGGCACGTTTCGCCGCAATGCGGTCTCGACTTCTATTCGTACGGGGTCACTGGCGTCCGTAATTCTGGCATGCCCGCGCCGATCCCCGCCAAGCCATTTAGGCCCAATTACGACAATGAGAATGTCAGTCTCTTCCAATGCCTTATTAATGTGCTGCCGAAAATCGATCCCGAAAGGGATGTTGTCGACATCCATGAAAACCGCATTTTTGCCGAAGTGCATTACAAGGCGATCAAAAATGCGCCCCGACATGGCGGCTGCATCAGAGCGGCGATAAGAAATTACTATCCGTGGCATGGGCTTCTTCGACGAGAAGCTAAGACTCTAATTTAACTGTGCCTCACCCGCAAAGGTTGAGGCTAATACGACGCGGCATCGGTCTCAAGGGGCGCAGTTGGGTTGGGGGGCGCGACACCAATACCCCGGCAGTTCTCATTCCGTTCTAACACGCTCCTGGTCTACTTTTACGATATCGCTGTACCCCTTTTTGTTCCGATCAGGGTACAGAGACCCCCCAAAAGTAGACCCGTGAAGAGGAACGAGCGCCTCAGCTCACCAAAAGTCATCGGGGCGGCCGCACGCGCGGCCCCCTTGAGCTTTTGCTCGGAAAGCGATTCCTACGTCCGAGCAGATCAGAATTGCTTGCCCATGACAGCGCCTTTCGAAAGCGACGTCAGGTAGGCAATCAGATCCACTATCTGCGGACTGTCGTAGGCAGGCGGTTTGGCTTGCAGGCCGCCACTGATGCAATCCACCACCTGCTCCTCCAGGGTAATCACCTCATGCTTCTGAGGAAGCAGTTTCGGGAACGTAGCCGCCGCACCGACCAAGCTCGGAAGACGGGTGCCGTCCGGCAACAGGCCTTCGGTTTTGCCATTATTTAAGTGGCAGGAAGCGCAGGCCGCGGGCTGACCGTTGAACATTTGTTTGCTGCCGAAACTATCAGTGGCAAAAATTTGAGCGCCCTGTTGCACGGCGTCTTCCAGCGAGTTCACCTTAGTCGTGAAATCTTTGGCCGGTGCTGCAAATGCCGGCGTGGGACCGATGATGGCGGCACTCGCAACGGCAGCCAAGCATAACGAAATGGCGCGACATTTGCTCATACCGCTTCCCCCGAAGAGGGATATTCTGATCGCGAGCGTTCCCTTTTTTGCAAGAGCAGCACTCATGTTGAAGATCCCTCCACCTGTCTGGACGCTCGCTTATCTGGCCCTTGCGGCTTTGATCAGCGATCTCGTTGGATGGCCTTCGGGTTTGAGATTCCTCCCGCTTGGTGTTCTGCTAATCATCGTCGGCGCCGGGCTCTCGCTTCTCGCCGCCCAACTCTTTCACCGCGAGGGGACGGAGCTCGACCCGACCTCGCCGACCAACCAAAAACTCGTCACCTCGGGACCGTTCAGGTGCACGCGCAATCCCATGTACTCGGGCATGATCCTACTGACTCTGGGGATTGCGTTTTGGGTTGGCGCTTGGCCCATGTTCTTGGTCCCAGCTGCGATCTTTGCTACCGTGAATTGGGTCCATATCCCCTTCGAAGAAGATAAGATGCACCGCCAGTTCGGCGCCGCTTTCGAAGTCTATACAAGCAAGGTCCAGCGGTGGATATAGCATCGCGCCGAAGAGCAGTCTCTTGAACCTTCGGCTCCCATTAGGGCGAACAACGTCGCTCAGGATCGCCTTCGGCGCCTTGCCGACCGGACACTGTGAGAACAACCGCGGGGGAAGCAACCCGGCGCAAATGGCACAAAGCCCACACGCCGGCGAGAAATCGCCGCCATTCTTCGACCGATCTCTTCGCGTCCTTAGGCGCTTGGGCAAGTACCGGCGCCTGCCGGCACAGAGGCCCAAGCGGACCGAGGCCTCTCGCTCGCCGCGCTTATCGCCGCGGCGTTCGCACCTGGGTGCGCGGCGCCCTTCGAGTGCTCCACGCTTCTCAAGCCCATACAGCGAGGCCTGTGCCGGCAGCCTTAAGCCGAAGAATAACTGCCGCTTAGCGCTGATCTAGCCGCGGACCTTCTGATAATATGTCTCGGCCTTGGCGAGGTTTGCCCCGGGGTCTTTCATGAATGTGCGCTCGGCCTGTTTGCTGCCAAAGCAATAGGTCTTGCCTTGGTAGTCCGCGTTTATGGAGCAGTTGGTGTGGATCTGCTTGTGCATGGCAAGGCCTTCCGCACACATATCGTTGAACTGGCCGGTCACGGCATAGGCCGCGGTGGCAAGCCCAAACAAGAAAGCGCCTGCGGCAGCGGATGCGATAAAGATCCTTCTCATGGTCATCACCTTTGTTGGAATGCCAAGAGAGGAACTCGAGCCTCGGCGGGTTTGTTTCATTAATTAAATGTGAGAATAGGTCACGAGAACAAACTGCGGCGATCTCCCAAAGTAACACCGATCCGCACGCAGCCTGAACGGGGCCGACCGCCGGCTCTATGTTGCGGCAATTCGTATGACGCCTTGGTGAGCTCGCCTACCAAGGCAAGGAGCGCGGAAGAAAGCTCATTCTGGCGCGCCGCCTCGCCGCCCCAGTCTAGACCGGGGCGCCTTGAGCCTCCCATTGCCAATCGGTTCCGTTCCAAAATACATCATAGAGCTGATCATCGGAGCCGATGACGAAGCACATCACGCGATCGATGGAGGATTGCCAGACGCTTGAAGGCGACGAGAGTACGCTGACATCGGTTTGATGCATGGGCGACCCGAGCGACTGCCACTGCCATTGGCTCCCATCATAATATTTATCATAGAGCTGACCGTCGTCGCCCACGACGAAACAGGTGATCCGGTTGATGGTCGGCTGATAAACGGCCGAAGGGGAAAGTTGCGCGGATACGCGCGGCGGCGTCCCCTGATCTTCCCATCTCCATTGGTTCCAGTTTTGATTCCAGTAGACGTCGTGCAGATGGCCATCGGAGCCGACGACGAAGCATGAGGTCCGATTGATCGAAGCTTGGTACACGGCGGACGGCGCGGAATTCGCAAAGACATTGGAATCTTGCGAGTAAGGCGGTCCCTGGTCTTCCCACTGCCAGGCGTTTCCATTCCAGAACGCATCGTAGAGATGGCCGTCGACGCCCCTCACAAAGCAGGCGACCCGATCGATTGCGGATTGATAGACGGCGGACGGCGGCCCGAAAAGTCTGCCCCCATTGTTGGGAGTTCCCACGAGGTCCCACTGCCACGCCGATCCGTTCCAGAAATCGACATAGAGCTGCTCGATGAGTTCGCTTGAATTGGAAGCGCCGGGGCCGCGGCCTATTACGAAACAATGAACTCGCTCGATCGTCGGTTGATATAGGCTCGCCGGCGCAAACCCAACCTTGACCGGGACGGTGCTGCTCGGGCTCGGCGGCGTTCCCCCGTTAGGCGCCTCTTCCCATTGCCAATGGTCCACGTCGTAAAAGACGTCATAGAGACGCCCCTCCTCGCCGGTTACGAATGCCGTCACTCGATCCAGGCCTGCGCCTCCAAAGCCTGACGGATATTGGTGGACCGCGCTGGGCGAGGTGGTGAGCTCGACCTCCGGATTGAATTGGTAAGGCCCGTTCTGATTCTCCCATTGCCACTTCTGGCCGTTGTAGAATTTGTCGTAGAGCTGGAAATATTGGTTCGGGGCCGCGGGGTCGGGAAAGACGAGACCGGTGACGAACACCATGACCCGATCGATGGACGCTTGATATACGGCAGAAGGCGATGCCCTTAAGCTGATCATCGTCGTTCTCCCTCGGAGCAAGACTATGGACTATCGAGACCCGCGTTTGGCAAAAACAGTCTGGCTTTTTGCGTTGACCGTATGCGCCATTAATATGGGAATGGCGTTGGGGAGATTTGATGACAATCTCGGCAAAACATCGACCCTGATTGCATTAATCTTCGCCGCCCTGGCCGTCAGCGCTTTCCTGTTCTTATTGATCCGCGATCTCTGGAAGCGCGACGCCTAGAGGGCCGCAGGCTTCTCTGCCTCGGTCGGCGAACGAAATGCTCACGTCTTCAGGCGATAGCCCGTCTTGAAGATCCAGGTGACGATGGCAAGGCAGGCGCCGAGGAACACCAGCGTCATGCCGAGGCTGACGGCGACGCTCACGTCGGAGAGGCCATAGAAACTCCAGCGGAAGCCGCTTATGAGATAGACCACCGGATTGAACAAGGTGATGTCGCGCCAGAGCGGCGGCAGCATGTTGATCGAGTAGAAGCTGCCGCCCAGAAAAGTCAGCGGCGTCACGATGAGAAGCGGAATCAATTGCAGCTTCTCGAAACTGTCGGCCCAGATGCCGATGACGAAGCCGAACAGGCTGAAGGTGATCGCAGTCAGGAACAGAAAGGCCAGCATCCAGAACGGATGGATGATGTGCATGTCGACGAAAATGGCCGCTGTCGCGAGCGTTATCAGGCCGAGGACCACCGATTTCGTCGCCGCCGCGCCGACATAGGCGATCACGATCTCGACCGCCGAGACCGGCGCCGACAGGATCTCGTAGATCGTCCCGACAAAGCGCGGAAAATAGATGCCGAAGGAGGCGTTCGCGATGCTCTGCGTCAGAAGCCCCAACATGATGAGACCCGGCACGATGAACGCGCCGTAGCTTACCCCGCCGACATGCGAGATACGCGAGCCGATCGCCGAGCCGAAGACGACAAAATAGAGCGAGGTGGACAGAACCGGCGAGACGATGCTCTGCAGCAACGTCCGCCGCGTTCGCGCCATCTCATAGGCGTAGATGGCGCGGATCGCATAGAAGTTCATGGCGCTCTCCGGATGAGACTGACGAATATGTCCTCCAACGAACTTTCCTCGGTGCGCAGGTCTTTCACGACGATGCCGGCGGAGACGAGATCGCGCAGCAACGCGTCGATGCCGGTCTTCTCGCCCTTCTCGCCATAGGCGTAGACGAGCTCGCGCCCACCGGCCGCGAGAGTCAGCGGATGTGCCGCGAAGCCAGCGGGAATTTCGGCGAGCGGCGCGGCGAGAGTGAGCGTCAGACGCTTTTTGCCGAGTTTATGCATCAGCACCGTCTTGTCCTCGACCAGGATCAATTCGCCCTTGCGGATGACGCCGATACGGTCAGCCATCTCCTCCGCCTCCTCGAGATAATGCGTCGTGAGAATGATGGTCGTGCCGGAATCGCGCAGCGCCCGCACCAGCTGCCACATGTCGCGGCGCAGTTCCACATCGACGCCCGCGGTCGGCTCGTCGAGGAAGAGAATCTGCGGCTCGTGCGACAACGCCTTGGCGATCATCACCCGGCGTTTCATGCCGCCCGACAGCGTCCTGATCTGGCTGTCCTTGCGGTCCCACAGCGAGAGGTCGCGCAGCACCTTCTCGATATAGGCCGGGTTCGGCCGCCTGCCGAAGAGGCCGCGGCTGAGACTGACTGTCGCCCAAACGGTCTCGAAGAAATCAATGGTGAGCTCCTGCGGCACGAGGCCGATCATCGACCGCGCCGCACGATAATCGCGAATGATATCGTGCCCGTCGACGCTGACAGTACCGGCGCTCGCCGTGACGATTCCGCAGACAATGCTGATCAGCGTTGTCTTGCCGGCGCCGTTTGGGCCGAGCAGCGCAAAGATCTCGCCGCGGCGGATGTCGAGGCAAATATCACGCAGCGCCGCAGGGCCGCTTGCATAAGTCTTCGAGAGGTGGCTGACCGAGATGATGGGGAGCATGGTTGGGGTTGCAATTGTGAAGGAGCGAAGCGGGCTCTTTTAGCGCAAGCGCGGGAAGACTCTAATCCGCCTCCTTGCGCACCCAGACTTGGTAATTCTTCGCCAAAAGCGCGATCTTCGCCTTGTAGACCTTGAGAAACGCGTCGATCGCCGGCTTCGGCGTGCCCTGCTGATTATAGCGCGGGTCGTCCCATTGGTAGTCGTCAAAGGCGACGATGCCGCCGACCTTGGCGAGCCGGAAGGCCGCGACCGCGTCTTCCAGCACTTCGATCGTCCAATGGCTTCCGTCGATATAGATGAAATCGAAAGCGGAGCGCCTGAGCTTCGGCAAGATGTCGCGCGAGAGGCCTATCTTGAGATCGACCTTCTTCTTGCCCTTTGATGCCGCGATGTTCGGCCAGAAGGCCCGGCTAACTGCAAGGTCGACGCAGGTGATCCGCGCCGATGGCGCGGTCGCGACATTTTCCAAAAGCCAGCAGGTCGCGCGCCCCTCAAAACTGCCGATTTCCAAGATTCGGCACCGCCGGCCGGCGAGCGGCGTCAGATGCCGCTTGAATTGGCGTTGACAACGCAGGAACCAATCGCTGGTGAAACGATGCGCGGGGTTGGCCATCATCGCTCGCTTGGCAAGCAGCAAACTTGACCGGCAAGTTCATCGCCGGTCAAGCCCGTGCAAGCGTCTGATCTTTCGCTGAGAGGAAGGGGAGAATTCCTAGTCGTTCTGCGGCGCGGAGGCGGCGAGCTTGTCGTAGTATTTCAGGACCAGATCGATGTTGCCCGGAATCTTGATCGGCTGAATGGCGTTCAGCTGCGCGTTGAGATCGTCGAGCTCTTGCGCCTTGTCCTTCGGGCTCAAGCTCTTGTCGGCCTGAACCTGGGCGATCTGCTGCTTCAGAACGACTTCGGCGCCGACATATTTCCTGGTCTGCGGATCGATCCCGCTCATCACGAGCCCGATGTTGGTCGCCACCGTGTCATATTCGGCATAGTTGGCGAAATTATATTTCTTCGCGGTGCTGTCGAGCGCGGCCATCGTCGCCGCATCCGGCTCCGCCGACCCCTGCGGTATTTTCTGCAGGATCGTGTCTATGTCCTTCTCTGCAGCGATGAAGTTTTGGACCTGCTGATCGGTGAGGGCGACCTGCTGGGCCGCGCCGCCCGGCTGAGCTTCCTGCGCCTGCGCTAAAGCACTCGAGGCAATTAGAGTAACCGGCGCGACGAGCGTAAGGCTCAGCGCCGCTGCGAAAGATGGAAAGATGCGCATATTATCTCCTTGGGTATAATTGGCTTTTGCCGTTTCCGCTCTTGTGGCGGCCCGATCCTAGCACTGGACGATACCAAAATCTTGACAGGTTCGCGCGTGATGCCGGCCGCGTCCGCGGCCATCCGCGCTCACGCCAAAACCTGTCTTGCGCATTGTGAACCGCGCGGATAGCCGGCACAAGCCCGGCCATGCCGGCGATCAGGCGGCAATGTGCGAGGGAAGCTGAATATGGCTTCAAGCCGCCGGCGCAGCCGCGCCTTTCACGGCCTCGATCAGCTGTTTCAGAGTGAACGGCTTAGCGAGGAAGCCGAAGTCCTCGCCCTCGGGCAGATTCTTGGCGAAGGCCTCCTCGGCGTAGCCGGAAACGAAGATCACTTTGGCCATCACCCCGCGCTTGCGTAATTCGCCGAACATTGTCGGCCCGTCCATTTCCGGCATCACGACATCAGAGACGATGAGATCGACCTTGCCGGGATTGCGGTCGACGACTTCGAGCGCCTCGGCGCCGTTCGCCGCTTCGAGTACGCTGTAGCCGCGCGAAGCGAGCGCCCTTGCGCCGAAAGCCCGCACCGCCTCCTCGTCCTCGACCAGGAGAATGGTGCCATGCCCGGTTAGATCCGCGGCGGCTTTTCTGGCCGGTTCCTTGCGCAGCTCTTCCTCCCCTTCGCTGGGAATGTAGCGCGGCAGAAGAATGCGGAAAGTCGTGCCTTGACCGGGGGTCGAGTCGCAGAAGACGAACCCGCCGGTCTGTTTGACGATGCCGTAGACCATGGCGAGACCCAAGCCGGTGCCCTTGCCGACATCCTTGGTGGTGAAAAAAGGCTCGAAGATTTTCGCCTTCACGTCGGGAGCGATCCCCGACCCGGTGTCCTCGACCGCGATCATGATGTAATCGGCCGGCGGCAGCGATTCCTCGCCGAGGCGGGCGCAGTCCGCCGCATTGAGGTTGTCGATCCGCAGTTCGATCCGGCCGCCGCCCGGCATCGCGTCGCGGGCATTGACGACGAGATTGATGATCACCTGCTCGAACTGATTGAGGTCGGCCTTGACGAGCCAGAGATCGCGGCCGTGGCGCAGATCCAGACCGATCTTCTCGCCGACGAGCCGGCGCAGCAGCATCTGCAATTCGGAGAGCACGTCGCCGAGTTGCAGGACCTCCGGCCGCAAGGTCTGGCGCCGCGAGAAGGCCAGCAACTGGCGCACCAATCCGGCGGCGCGATTGGCGTTTTGCTTGATCTGCATGATGTCCTGGAATGACGGATCGGTCGGCCGGTGATTGGCAAGCAGCAGGTCGGAATAGCCGATGATCGCGGTCAGCACATTGTTGAAATCATGCGCGACCCCGCCGGCGAGCTGGCCGATGGCCTGCATCTTCTGCGATTGCGCGAAATTCTCTTTCAGCCTGCGCAGCTCCGTCGTATCGAGCGCATAGATCGTGGCGCCGGGACCCTCCGCATCGTCGGCCGCCGAAATCAACAGGCGCGCGGAACGGTCGCGCTCGCCGAAGAGACCGACATCGACCGGAGCTATGTCGCTCTTCAATCCGACGGCCGCCGCGATCGCCTCGGCGAGGGCCGCATGGTCGCTTTCGAGCACGCCGGCGTAGATGCTGCGCGCATCCGCCCCTTGGAGCGCTTCCGGCATCAGTTTGGCGAAGGCGGCGTTCGAGCGTTTGATCCGCCCGGCCTTATCGACGATGGCGATCGCCATGGGCGTTGCGTTGAACACCCGCGCGAAGCGCACCTCGGCGGCGCGCAGATCCTCGGCCGGCTCTTCGCCGGGAGCGCGGTTGAAGACGAGCGTGCGCGAAGCGCCGGGCAGTGCCGTCGTCGCCGAACGCGACGCGGTGCATGAGCCGCACTGGCAGGCTCTGGCCGTTGCGGCGTTTCAAATCCATGTCGAATTGCTCGGTCACCAAATCGCCTGGCGCGCCGCTGAGGCTGGAGAGCAGCACCGCGCCTCCCCCGGCGATGAAATCGCCGAGGGTGATGCCGCCCGAGCCGACCTGGGCGAGATCATAATCGAGCCATTGGGCGAGCGTCGCATTCATGTAAGAGACCGCCCCGGAGGAATCGCAAGAGAAGAAACCGGCCGGCGCATGATCGAGAAAATCGATCGCGTGCTGCAGTTCTTGAAAAACGTTTTCGTGCCTCTCGCGTTCGCGGGTGACATCGGCGACCGACCAGAGTGTCGTCCGCTTGGCGCCGGGATAATTCAACGGGCGGACCCTGATCCGGTACCAGCCGACCTCGCCGTCGCCGGTAAGCGCCGGGGCGAGCCGCAATTCCTCGGCGCTGCGCTTACCTTCGCGCGCCGCTTGCGCAAGCCGATAAATGGCTTCGGAGACGTCCGGCGGCCCGGAGAAGAGCCGCTCCACGGTTTTCAGCTGGCTCGCATCGGCTGCGCCCGAGAGCCGCATGTAGAACTCATTGGCGTAGAGAATCTTGCCGTCGGCGTCGCTGACGATGAGCCCCTCGAGCCCGCTGTCGCAAACAAGCTTGGTCAAATCGTTGCGCAGCGCCTGCCCGGAGAATTGCAGAAATCCGACGGCGTAGCCGAAAAGTCCAAAAATCCCGATGACCGCGAGCAGAGTGAGAAGGCCGATCACGAGCGTGCCGGCTGCGTCCTTCGGCAAGACCGAGAAGGCCACGACGGGCGCAACGAGGCAGGCGGCAAAAAGCAGAACCAGGCCCGGGCTGCCCGCGCGCTCGGTACGATCGAAAGCAAGCGGCTGGTCGCTCATCGGGCTCGCTTCCCTGCCTCAAGCCGCGCCGGCAAACGAGGCGCTTTGGCGCGTCAAGCTCGGTGGTAAGTTGATTCGCAAAGCCATTCTCGGACGACGAGGTTTGGAGGTCGGCTGGACTTGGGTAAACCGCGGTTTCACTTCAGTCGAATGTCCCGGAGCGCAATCGTGACCGCGGATCGAAAGCTTCGCCTCCAATTCGGCAGAATGAGGCTCGGGCCCGGGCATTGCAATCCGAACCGCATGTTTTTCCGCCTCTTCATGCTCTGAGCTCGAGCCTGCACCACTTATCGGAAGGTCGGCGACAGTAAGTCCTTATGTTGCGGCGCCCGGCCGGCCCAAATCGAGCGCGTCTGGCCGCGCCGAAAACGATCTCGATTTGGCCCTGTTAACCATCTATTAACCCTTCCGGCGCCATGCGGCGCCGGCGGTGCTAGTATGGTTAAATCCGGGAGCCTCCGGGCGCCAAACCAGAGGCTGGTTCGCGCTGCCAAAATGCGCTAGATCAAAAGGTTAAGGCACGTTCCGAGGGCAAGCAGTTCGCCGCTTGCGCAGAATATGCCCCGATCAATTAAGTAAGCGAGTGGTTCATGTCGGCGTTGAGCGGCCTTGCAGAAAATAGAGCCTTGATGATTGCCGCCGGGGCGGTCGCCCTGTTCGTTGCGGCGCTGCTCGTGCTGCTTGTCTTCCGTCTGGCTTTCGGCCGGCGGCTGCGCATGTCCGGCGGCAGGGGACGCCAACTCCGGCTGGGCATTGTGGACGCGTTCGATCTCGATCGCCAACGTCAGCTCGTCATTGTCCGGCGCGATAACGTCGAACATCTGATCATGATCGGCGGCCCCAACGACATGCTGATCGAATCGGAGATCGTCAGGGCGGAAGCGCGCGATCTGCAGATGCGGGGCCGTGAGAAGGAGGCTCGTGACAAGGAGATCCGCGACAGAGAGTTCAGAGAGCCGCCGCAGATGCCTCCGCTCAAAGCGCCGGAGCCAAAATTGCCGCCGCCTCCGCTCATGCCGGAGCCGCACCAGCCGGTCGCGCGAGAGGTTGCTCCGCCGGTCCGGCTTCAACCGGTGAACCGCGCCGCCGCGGCGCCGCCGCCGCTCGATATGCCGCCGCGTCGGATGCCACCGCGTACGGATGGCAGACCGTTGCAACCCGAGCCGCCGCGCCGGGCCGGCCCGCCGCCGACACCTGCCGCTCCGGCGCCGCAGCCGCTGGGAGCCAAGCCTGTGACGCATGCGCCGCCTAGTTTCGCGACTTGGCAGACGCGACCCGCGGGCACTCCGCCCAAACTGCCAGGCGCCGCTCCCGCGCCTGCGCCACATCCGAGCACCGCAGCCGAAGCGCCGCTGCCCGATGCCATGGAATCGCTCGAGGAGGAAATGGCGAAGCTTCTCGGCCGCGGCCCGAATAAGCACTAGTCATGCTTTGTCGGCCGATGCGCCTAAGCAGGCGGCTTCACCGGCCGATGTTCTTGTCCGACGGAGTGGAAGCTGGAGCCGCCGGAGGGGCCGGGACGACCGCATTCTGTGCCGAGTTGTCGCCATCGACAGCGACCGGTGCCCGGTAGCCTGGGGGCGGTTGGGTCAGATATTCGCGCGGCGGTTCGACCCCCACCCGCAAAGTCCGCGCCGCCTTTGCGTCGTCGCTCTTTGCCAACCCGAACCAATCCCAAGATCCAAGGCAAAGGGGCACCCCGGCGAACTGGTTGCAATTCTGTTGCGGGGCCGACAACGAAGTCGCGCCGCCATGCCCGCCAAAAGGCGCGTAAACCCGCTTACCGGTTGGAGCCACGCCCGAAGTCTGCGCCGCATTCCAGGGCACGGCGACCTGCTTATCGCCGGCCAGGTCGCTCTCGACGGGTTCCACCGCTGGCGCTGCTGGCGCTGCCGCCGGATCCGGCTGATCCGGCTGATCGCTGTCCGTGCCGCTCGCATCGGGCGGCGCCGGCGGGGCCGGCCGGCGGGAATCCGCCTCTGCCCTGTGGCGCGCGGCGGCATCGGGATCATTCGGCCAATCGCTCGGCCGCGCCACCGCCGTTTGGGGTGGCGGCAAATCCATCTTCGGGGGCACCACCAGCGCCGGCCGCGCGGTATAATCTATGGCATCGTCCGTCGGCTTATGCGGCCCCATACCAACGAAGCCGAGCACGGAATTCCACCAATCGTCGGCCTTCGCCGATCCGGGCAGCGCCAGTGCCAGCCAAGCCGCGCTTGCAGCGAGCGCGAGGCTGCGGATCAAACGTGTTTCCAACACCATGGTCTTCCCCTTGCCGGGTGGCCGGGTTCGATAATGCCTTATTTCGCGGCAATTTGTAGGCACTCTCAAGCTCGGGGCGATGGCTCGTCTTTGGTCGCGGCGGGCCTTGCAAGCGATTCGAAGAGGAGCAACCCAACGCCCGCGCAAATTGCGACATCGGCAAGATTGAACACATACCAGGAAAAGCGGCCGAGGTAAAAATGATAGAAGTCGGCGACATAGCCATAGGCGAGCCGGTCGCAGGCATTGCCGAGCGCCCCGCCGATGATGAGCCCGAGGCCGAGCGCCGTCAGCCGCGTGCGGGCGCGCCAGAGCCAAACGGCAAGCACCGCCGTCGCCACGATCGCCAAAGCCAGCAGCAACCAACGCGCCGACGGCGCTATGCGAGGCTAAAAGCGAATAGGAGATGCCGGGATTTTTGGCGAGCACGACATCGAAGAAGGGCGCGAGATGAACCGGCTGGCGGGCGGCAATGTCATAGCCGAAGATGAGCCAAAGCTTATTGGCCTGATCGAGGGCGAATGCGGCGACGGCAACGAGAATGCCCAGCGACCGCGGCCCCATCCTGGACTGCGACGCGCGTGCTAGGACCGTCTCGTCTCTTCCGCTCACGGCCAAAGCCCCAGCGCCTTCAATTCGCGCAACGCTTCTGCGTCGCGCGGCGTCACATCGGGAAATTCCGGATCGCTGCCGACGAGCGGCGAAATCTTCCACGAGCGCGCGCATTTGCGCCCTTGCGCCAGCCTGGAGACGACGGCGACGCCCGGCACTTCCGGCAGGCGAAACGCCTCCGGCGGCCCCTCCCCCGCTTCGATCGCAATGTCCGAAGTGATGCAGATCTCGGCGAAATCGATCCCGTCGAGCACGCGCTGCAGACCCGGGATCGGCGATGAAGACGATGGGCGCGGCTTCGAGCGAGGAGCCGATGTGTTTTTTGGCGCGTTCGATCTCGAGCGCGCCGGTCACAACGGCGCGAATCTTGCGGATCTTTTCCCATTTCGCGGCGAGCGCATCGTCGCGCCAAGCGCCTGGGATTTCCGGGAAGCCTTCAAGATGGACCGATTCCGCCGCCGGGTAGCGCGAGAGCCAAGCTTCTTCGCAGGTAAAGACGAGGATCGGCGCAAGCCACAAGGTGACGGCGCGAAAGATCCGCTCGATCGTCTCGAGCGCGGCGCGGCGTCTTTCGCTCGACGGCGGATCGCAATAGAGCGCATCTTTGCGGATGTCGAAATAAAAGGCCGAGAGATCGGTGTTCAAGAAGGCCGAGAGGCGCGCGACGACGCGTTTGTAATCGAAGCGCCCATAGGCCTCGCGGATTTCTTCGTCGAGTTCGGCGAGCCGATGCAGCATCAGCCGTTCGAGCTCGGGCATCCGCCGCTTCCGCGCCTCATCCTGAGGAGCCCGCGAAGCGGGCGGCTCGAAGGATGGGTGTAAACCCTCCCCTTTCGAGACGGCGCTACGCGCCTCCTCAGGGTGAGGGCCTATTTGGCAGCGAAGCCTCGTAATGCGCGAGCGAGCCGAGCATCCAGCGGATCGTGTTGCGCAATTTGCGGTAGGTCTCGACGAAGGTTTTGAGGATTTCCGGGCCGATGCGAAGATCGTCCGAATAATCCGAGGCCGCGACCCAGAAGCGCAAAATATCGGCGCCGGCATCGGCGATGACGCTCTGCGGCGCCACGACATTGCCGAGCGACTTGGCCATCTTCTGGCCCTTCTCGTCGAGAACGAAGCCATGCGTCAGCACCGCATCGAACGGCGCCCGGCCGCGCGTGCCGCAACTCTCGAGCAGCGAGGAATGGAACCAGCCGCGATGCTGGTCGGAACCTTCGAGATACATGATCTCGTCGTCGCCGCCGTCGCGGATGCGATGGATGCCGGCGAGCCCGGGAAAATGCACCGGGTCTTCGAGCGTAAAGGCATGGGTCGAGCCGGAATCGAACCAGACGTCGAGCACGTCGTCGATCTTCTCGTAATCCTCAGGCGCATAGTCCGGCTTCAAGAAGCGCGCAGCGGCGCCCGCCGCGAACCAGGCGTCGGCGCCTTCGCTCTCGAAGGCAGCGGCAATGCGCGCATTCACCCGCTCATTCCTGAGAATCTCGTTCGTGGCTTTGTTGACGAAGATCGCGATCGGCACGCCCCAGGCGCGCTGGCGCGAGACGACCCAATCGGGCCGATTGGCGACCATGCCGCTGATGCGGTTCTCGCCTTGCGGGGGATACCATTGCGTGACCGCGATTTCGCTTAACGCGAGCTGGCGAAGTGTGGCCGCGCCGCCGATCGGCTCGTCCATCGCGATGAACCATTGCGGCGTGTTGCGGAAGATCAGCGGCTTCTTCGAGCGCCAGGAATGCGGATAGGGATGTTTCAAGCGTCCGCGCGCGACGAGATTGCCGGATTCGATCAGCGCCTTGATCACCGCCTCGTTGGCGTCGCCCTTGTTGCCCTTGTCGTCGATGACGCGCTTGCCTTCGAAGCCCGGCGCCTCCTTGGTGAAGAAGCCGTCGGCATCGACGGTATAAGGAATGCGCGTGTCGATGCCGTGCGCCTTCGAGCTTGAGCCATGCTCGATTCCAGATGTCGAAGTCGTCGCGGCCGTGGCTCGGCGCAGTGTGGACAAAGCCCGTGCCCGTATCGTCGGTGACGTGATCGCCATCGAGGAGCGGGACATCGAAGTCATACCCCCCAATCTTGCTCGCAAGCGGATGGGCGCAGATCGTGCCGGCCAGCAAATGCCCACTAATATCCTTAGTATCAAATGTGTTGTTGTTTGATGCGAAGCCAATTTTATCGAGGAACTCTCGATAAATGCCATCGGAAGCGCAGACCAGAAAGCACGCATCTCCATACTTCTGAGCGAACCGTGCGCGATCGTCCAAATGGCTGTTTGATGCTTTGCGTAAGCGTCTTCTGTCATGCCGATTTCGAGTGCCGTAGCCCGTTCATCCGGCGTTAGATCACCAGCGGAAATCGGCAGGCTGCGTCTGTCGGGTGGATATGGAATCAACAGGCGATATGTCAGTTTTGACGAATAGGCGATCGCGCGATTTGCCGGGATCGTCCAAGGCGTAGTGGTCCAGATGACAGAGCTTTTGCGATTTCTTTCTGCCGCGAATGCGCACCTGAGGCACTGCTGATAATCGGAAACGCCACATAGATCGCGTCGCTGACATGATCCTCATATTCCACCTCCGCCTCGGCCAGCGCGGTCTTCTCGACCACGCTCCACATCACCGGCTTCGAGCCGCGATAGAGCAGGCCGTTGGCGGCGAATTTCATGATCTCGCGGGCGATCTGCGCTTCGGCGGAGAATGCTCATCGTCTCGTAAGGATGATCCCAGTCGCCGATGACGCCGAGGCGCTTGAATTCTTCGCGCTGCACATCGACCCAATGCGCCGCGAAGGCGCGGCATTGGCGGCGGAACTCGATGATCGGCACCTCGTCCTTGTTCTTGCCCTTGGCGCGATACTCCTCCTCGATCTTCCATTCGATCGGCAGGCCATGGCAGTCCCAGCCCGGCACATAATTGGAATCCTTGCCGAGCATCTGCTGCGAGCGGGTGACGAGATCTTTCAGGATCTTGTTCAGCGCATGGCCGATATGGATATTGCCGTTGGCATAGGGCGGGCCGTCGTGGAGGACGAATTTCGCCCTGCCCTGCCCTTCTCGCGCAGACGCCGATAAAGATCGATCGCCTGCCAGCGCGCGAGCAGCTCCGGCTCCTTCTGCGGCAGGCCGGCGCGCATCGGAAAATCGGTCTGCGGCAGATAAAGCGTTTTGGAATAATCGGGGCCTTGGGCTTTTTTGCCCACCCGCGTCTCGTCATTCATCGCATATGATTTTGGGAGAAAGCAAAACAGTCATTCCGCGTTCTAGAACATTCCAGCCGAGGTGAAAACCGCTCAGCCGATCTTCCGCGCCGCCCGCCACAACCGCCACAATCGGCGCCATTCCGGCAGGTCGATGCGGCTCGCCAAGGGATCGTAGCCGGGGCGTTCCATCTCCCGCAGATAGGGCTCGCAGAGCGCCATGGGGAGAAAGGCCGGAGCCGCCTTGCCAAAGCGAGCGGCATGGGTCGCGGCAAATTCCCGAACATGCCGGCGCGCCAAGCCGCGCATGTCGGCAAGCGCGGCCAAGAGCGCCGGTTTGTCGCGCCCTGAACGCACGCGCTCCGGTTCCAGGCCATGCAGGGCGAGGACATCGCGCGGGATATAGACCTGGCCGGCGGCGAGATGCCAGGGCAAGGCCCTGAGAAGCCCGGTCACGGCATAAGCAATCCCCGCATGTTCGGCGGCTTCGTTCACCGCCGCACCCGGATCCAGAATCGACGCGGCGAGCTGAAAGAGGCTCGCGGCCGTGGCTTTTGCATAGGCTTCGAGCGTCGCGGCCGATGGCATCGGCGCATCGTAAAGATCGAAGAGCCGCGCATCGATGAGACTGACAAAAGGCGCGCGCGGCAGGCCGAAGCGCGCAATCGTGTCGAGAAGCGCGGCGGCGATCGGATTGGCCGCGCCGCCGCCCTCGCCTGCCAAAATCTCGCGCCAATATTGGAAGCGCATCTCGCCGAGTGCGGGCTCCGAGACGCGTTGCCGCACGCGGGCAATTTCGAGACTGAAAGCATAGAGCGCATGGATATGCGGCCGCAGCAACGGCGGCAGAAACAGGCTTGCGAGCCAGCGGTCGCGGTCGTCGCGCTTGATGAGCGCGCCGCAGGTGGCATAATCCGTCTCGAGCTTTTCCATGCCGTAAATCTACACGGCAATGAGCGCCGCGGCGACGCGTCGGTCTTCCATCAGCAGAACCGAATAGGTGCGCGCCGCCGCCGCCGTGGCCATGGGTTCGGCGCTTATGCCGGCGGCGCGCAACTTTTCCCGCAAGCCATTTGCGAGCGGCACGAGATCCGTTCCGGTGCCGATCAGGAGATGTTCGATGAGGCCAAGCGCTTCGGCAAAGACCGGCGCGAGCGAATCGATCGAAATATCCTCCGGGGCCGCCACATCCCAGGCGCGAATGCCGGAGGGCAAAGCCAGGATCGAGCCGCGATGCGACATGCCGGCGAAGCGGAAGCCGCCATGGCCATAGCCTTCGATCACATGTCTGCCGGGAAGAAACCCGGCGTATTTCTCGCTCGGCATGAACGCCTCGCCGTTTATCCGGTCTAGGATCGCAGCCGCTTATAGACAGGCGCACGAACAAATTGCAGGATCTTATCCATCAGAGCCGCGCACGGCGCCTAGGGGAGTATTTTGATGAAAGCCTTTTGTTTGGCCAGTGGTCTGAGCCTGTTTTTCGCAACCGCCTGCCTGGCCGATCAGCCGATTACGGTGAGCGGATGCGTGGTCCAGGGCGTGGAGGCCGGATGCATTATTCTAAAGACGGCCGCTGGCCCCGCTTATGTCATTTCGACCGCCAAGCCGACCCCTGCTCTTGGCCGTTATGGGCAGATTAAAGGAACCTTGAAAAGCGACGTCATGAGCTTTTGCATGCAGGGCGCCGTCATCGATCCGGCCGAGTGGACGCAAACCGGCAAAACCTGTCCGCTCGCAAAGTAAGGTTCCAGCCGAACCGGACATGCTCGCGGCTTGCCGCTTCTCGGCTACGCCCGCGCCTTTGTCTTGACCACCGTGATCGGCCGCACCGGCGTTACGCTCTTGGCCGGTTTGTCTTTGGCCGCGGGCGCGGGAGGCGCTTCGGCGCTCTCGTTGCGCAGCCCGAGATAGATCAGCATGGGCGAGCAAATGAACACGGATGAATAGGTGGCGACGAAAATGCCCCAGATCATGGCGAGCGAGAAAGAGCGGATCACCTCGCCGCCGAAGATCACCAGCGACAGAAGCGCGAGAAAGACCGTCGTCGCCGTCATGATCGTGCGCGGCAGGACAGCGTTCACCGAAAGATCGATCAATTGATCGGTCGGCATCCGCCGATATTTCTTCAGCATCTCGCGAATGCGATCGAGCACGACCACGGTCTCGTTCAGCGAATAGCCGACGATCGTCAAGATCGCCGCGATCGAGGTCGTGTTGAATTCGAGCCGGGTGATCGAGAAGAAGCCGACGGTCAAGAGCAGATCGTGCATGGTCGCGATAATGGCGCCGACCGCGAATTGCCACTCGAAGCGGAACCAGAGATAGCAGAGCACCGCGATGATCGCGATAACCACGCCGAGCGTGCCGGACTGCACGAGCTCGCCCGATACGCGCGGGCCAACCACCTCGACACGGCGGAAATCATAAGTCGCGCCGAGATCCTGCTTGACGCGCGTAATCGTCGTCTCCTGCGCCGCGGCGTTCTCCTTCTGGCCGCCGAAGCGCACGACCACGTCGGAGGGGGTGCCGAAACCCTGCACTTCGACGTCGCCGGAGGTCACCTTCCGCATCTCCGCCCGGATGGCGCCAATGTCGGCGTGACCTGACTTGGCCCGCAGTTCCATCAAAGTGCCGCCGGCGAAATCGATGCCGAAATTCATGCCCAGCGTCAGAAACAGCACCACCGAGACGATCGACATGACCGCCGAGAACGGATAGCTCACGCGCCGGAAGCGCATGAACGGGAATTTCGTATTCTCCGGAGCGAGGCGTAGAAGCTTCATCAAAGGATACCTTCGTCCGATTTAGCCCATGATCCCGAAAAGTCGCAGACTTTTCGGACGAGACCATGCGGCAAAGGTCTATATCGGCAACTTGGTCGGACGCACATATTGATACCAGAGCGCGATCATCATGCGGGTCATGGTCACCGCGGTGACGATCGACGTCAAAATCCCGAGCGCCAGCGACACGGCGAAGCCGCGCACCGGACCCGAGCCGAGAAAATAGAGGATCGCGGCGGCGACGAACATGGTGACGTTCGAGTCGACGATCGTCGCGAAGGCGCGTTTGAAGCCCGCATCGAGCGAGGAGATGATCGAGCGGCCGGCGTGGTTCTCCTCGCGGATGCGTTCGTAAATCAGCACGTTCGAGTCGACCGCCATGCCGATCGTGAGCACGATGCCGGCGATGCCCGGCAGCGTGAGCGTCGCGCCAAGCAGCACCAGCGCCGCGAAGATGAAGGCGATATGCACCGCCAGCGCGATATTGGCGAATATGCCGAACGTGCCATAGGTGATGAGCATATAGAAGAGAACGAGCCCGGCGCCGACAAAGGCGGCGCGTTTGCCGGCGTCGATCGAATCCTGGCCGAGGCCCGGTCCGACGGTGCGCTCCTCGACGATCGTCAGCTTCGCCGGCAACGCGCCGGCGCGCAGCAGAATGGCGAGATTGGTCGCCGATTCGACGGTGAAATGGCCGGAAATCTGGCCGGAGCCGCCGGTGATGGGACCGAGAATGCGCGGCGCCGAAATCACCTTGCCGTCGAGCACGATGGCGAAGAGCCGCCCGACGTTCTGCGAAGTGACCTCGCCGAAACGCTGGCCGCCGCGGATGTTGAAGCGGAAGTTGACGATCGGCTCCCCGGTACGCTGGTCGAAGCCCGGCTGCGCATCGGTCAGATCCTCGCCCTGCACCATGACCTCCTTTTCGACCGGCAGTTTGCCCGGCTGATCGGTCTGCTCGAGCAGGTCGTAATTGTTCGGGTCCTCGCCCGGCTCGGCGACGAGGCGGAATTCGAGCTTCGCCGTCGTGCCGAGGATCTCCTTCAATTTCTCGGGGTTCTGCAGGCCCGGCACTTCGACGAGAATGCGATCATTGCCCTGGCGCTGGATATTGGGCTCGGTCGTGCCCAAGGCATCGACGCGGCGGCGCAAGACTTCGATCGACTGATCGACGGCGTGGCGCACCCGGTCGCTGATCGCGGCGTCGGTCACCAGAACCTGGATCGTGCCGTTGCCCATGTCCTTGACGTCGAGTGCCTGCGCCGTCGGGCCGCGCAGCAGCGGATTGCCGATCGGCGTCTCCAACTGCTGCAGTTTCGGCAGGATTTTGTCGCGTTCACTCGGATTCGGGACGTGCAATTGAATGCCGCGCGGGAGCACGCCGATGCCGCCCATGATCGGAATCTTCTCCTCGCGCAAAAGCCGGCGCGCGTCGTCGCGCAAATTCTGCACTTCGGTCTTAACGACCTCGCTGGAATCGACCTCGAGCAGGACATGCGAGCCGCCCTGCAGATCGAGGCCGAGCACGATCGTACGGAGAGGAATCCAGCTCGGCCAGTGCTTGACGAGGCCGCTGCGCGCATCGGGCGGCAAAAGGCTCGGGATGATCACCAGCAGCGCAAGCACGGTCATCGCCAAGATCGATACGATTTTCCAGGTCGCAAAGCGCATCATGGGGGAATCATCTCAGGTTGGGAGGCAAGTGCCGCTCTATGCGGCCGTGTCCTTTACCGGCTCGCCCTTGGCGCGGACTTCGGAAATCATCTGGCGTGCAACCCGCACTTTCACGTTCGTGGCGATCTCCATCTCGACTTCCGCGTCATCGATGACCCTGCTCACCTTGCCGATGAGCCCCCCGGTCATGACGATCGTATCGCCGCGGCGGACGTTCTTGATGAGTTCGGCATGTTCGCGCGCCTTTTTCTGCTGCGGCCGCATGATCAGGAAATACATGATGAGGATGATGATCGCGAACGGCGCGAACTGGACGAGCACGTCGCCGGCCCCGCCCGAAGCGGAGCCCGCGGCCTGAGCGAAAGCCGGGGTGAACACCTGTTTACTCCTTGATGGGTCTCTCTAAACCCTCGGATCGGGGCGGACTATAGCCGCCGCGGGCGCGAAAGCAATGCCGCCGCGGACGCGTTTAGAGTGAAATCCGGCGGGAATCGCAGGCTGTTGCGCCCTCCTGGACGCGGCCCGTCCGACTGGTTACATCCCATCTCGAGGTGAGACCGCGGCCGATGACCAGCCACGACAAAGATATTCTGGCAGCGCTCGCGGCGCCTGAGGCGGCCGAGGCCCTGCTCCGGATCGCCCGGGCCCTGGAACGGCTCGCGCCGGGACGGCCGCCAACTTTGGATTTCGACGCGGCGGACGCCTTCGTCTGGCATGCCGAGAAGGAGGCGCTTTCGCCCGTCGCCAAGGTCAACCGCGTCGATATCGCGCTTCTGCGCGGAATCGAGCGCGTGCGCGACATTTTGAGCGACAACACCGAGCGTTTCGCACGCGGATTTTCCGCCAACAACGCGCTGCTTTGGGGCGCGCGCGGCATGGGCAAGTCCTCACTCGTCAAGGCCGTGCACGCCGAGATCAACCGCCGGCTCGCCACGCGTCCCGGCTTTCGCCCGCTGAAGCTCATCGAGATCCATCGCGAGGACATCGGGAGCCTGCCGCGGCTCATGTCGCTTCTGCGCGATGTGCCGCATCGCTTTTTGCTCTTCTGCGACGACCTTTCCTTCGACGCCGAGGATACGAGCTATAAATCGCTGAAGGCAGTCCTCGAAGGCGGCATTGAAGGCAGGCCCGCCAATGTGCTTCTCTACGCGACCTCGAACCGCCGCCATCTCATGCCGCGCGACATGATCGAGAACGAACGTTCGACCGCCATCGATGCGGGCGAGGCCGTAGAACAAAAAGTCTCGCTGTCCGACCGCTTCGGCCTTTGGCTCGGCTTCCACAAATGCAGCCAGGACGACTATCTGGCAATGGTCGCGGCTTATGCCGAGCATTTCGGCATCGAGGCCGATCGCACGAGGCTGCAGGCGGAGGCGCTCGAATGGGCAACCACGCGCGGCTCGCGCTCCGGCCGCACCGCTTGGCAATTCATCCAGGACGTCGTCGGGCGCGCGGGAAGGACAGTCGAATAGGCGGGTGTCACGTTCGCGCCGCGTCCGCGCCACAGGCCAGCTCGATGATTTCCGCAGTGACTTCTTCCTGCCGCACCCGATTTTCGCGCTGCTTCAGTTCGCCCAGTCTTCGCTCGATGTTGCTGGTCGCCGAACTCATGGCTTCCATGCGGGCCTGATTCTCGGCGGCGAAGGCGTCCATGGCCGCCTCGCAAAGGACGGCAAAGACATATTCTGCGGCCAACCGCTCGATCAGCGCCTCCGGTGCAAGCGTCGTCAACGGAGGCACCGCCGGCTGCGGTTGCCGGAAGCGTTCGAGGTCGAGCGGAAACAGCCTCGTGCGCGCCAAGTTGATTTTCCACTCTGCGTCGATTCGAGCAAACAGCACTTCGGCCTGCGCGATCGTCTTCTCGGCAATGAGTTGATAGAGAGCGTCGGCGACCCGATTGGCGATGCTCGGCACCGCGCCGATCTGGCTCGCCATGGTGGTCGTCCAGTTCGGCACGATGCCACGGTCTGTCGCGATCCCCGCCCCGCGCGTTCCTATGATCATGACATGCGCGCCGGCGATGTCGGGGCCGGCGGCGTCGAGGATCCGGTCGCTAAGGCCGCCGGCAAAGCCCTGCTCGGCGCAGAACAAGATCAACGCCCGGCCGCTCGGCCGATCGCCGGGGCCCGCGGGCGCCGCGGCTGTGAAACTCAGCGCCTGGCCGATGGCGCGCGATATCGCCTCGGCATAGGCCCCTATTCCGGCCAGCAGCGCCTTGCTCTGTTGCGCGCGCGCCGCCGCGATGCCGCGCATCGCGGTCGTGACCGCATCGAGCTGCTTCACATTGTCGATGCGCGCGACGATATCGGCAAGCCGTTCAGCCATGCGACGCAGCTCGATTGACCGGGGTGAGCGAAGCAACGAGTTCCCGCAACGTCGCGAGCAGGGCCGCCCGAGCCTGCGCATCGAGCGCACCCGTCGCATTGATGTCTTGGGCCAGCGCGTCGGCATGCGCAGCCACCCAATCAGGAAGCGCCGCGCGAAACCGCGCGACCGAGTCGAGCGGCGAGGCGTCAAGCAGGCCATTCTGCAAGCTGAGCATCAGAGCGACCTCTGAGGCGAGATCGAGCGGCGCATATTGCGGCTGCGTCAGCATTGCGCGAATGCGCTCGCCCCGCTCGATCTGTTTCTTGATGCGCACATCCGTCATGCCGCCAAAACGCGTGAACACCTCAAGCTCCAGGAATTGCGCGTAATCGAGCCGCAAGGTTTCGGCCGCGGCCCGCAAGGCCGGCGCTTGCGTCCTGCCGCCGACGCGGCTCACGCTCTTGCCCACGTCCACGGCCGGCTTTTGGCCCTGCGCGAACAGCTTGGCGTCGAATACGATCTGGCCATCGGTAATTGAAATGAGATTGGTCGGGATGTAGGCGCTGAGATTTCCGGCGTCGGTTTCGGCGATCGGCAAAGCCGTGAGCGAACCGCCGCCCTTCTCTTTCGAAAGGCGGGTGGCCCGCTCGAGCAGCCGGGAATGAACATAGAAGACATCGCCGGGATAGGCTTCGCGGCCCGGCGGCTGGCGGGTGAGCAAGGCGATCTCGCGATGCGTTGCGGCGTGCTTGCTGAGATCGTCGATGACGACCAACGCGTGCTGACCGCGATCGCGGAAATATTCCGCCATGGTGAAGCCCGCATAAGGCGCGATCCATTGAAGACCGGGCGCCGAGGATGCCGACGCCACGACAAAGATGCAGCGCTCTGGGGCGCCAAAGCGGCGTATCGCGTCGATCGCGCGTTTCACCGCCGAACTCTTCTGCCCGATCGCGACATAGACGCAGAAAATGTCGCTGCGCTTCTGATTGATGATGCAATCCGTCACCAGCGCCGTCTTTCCCGTCGCCCGATCCCCGATCACGAGCTCGCGCTGGCCGCGCCCGAGCGCAAAGAGCGCATCGACGACCAAAGTTCCAGTCTGGACAGGCTCGACCACGAGATCGCGGTCGATAATGGCCGGTGCCGGACGCTCGATAGGTTCATAGGAGGTCGCCGCTATCGTGTCGCCCTCGTCGAGCGGCCGGCCGAGCGGATCGACGATGCGTCCGAGCAACGCCTCGCCGATCGGTACGCGCGCCACCGCGCCCGTGCCGCGCACCGTCTCTCCCGCCTCGAGCCCTTGAGCTTTATCCAGTAAGACGCAACCGATGAGATCCTTGTCGAGCGTCTGCGCGAAGCCCATGATGCCATTTCTGAATTGGAGAAGTTCATCGAGCCGCACATTGGGCAGGCCGGAAACGAAGGCCACGCCGTCGGCCACCGACTCGAGACGACCGACCTCTTCCGCCATGGGCCGAAGCTTTGCCGCCGCCACTTGCGACGTTGCGCGGGAGAGCCATGCGTCAAGAAGTTTGGCGCTGTCTGTCATTGGCTCCAAGCTCCTTTAGAATCTGGGCAAGATCGTCTCGCCAATTGTTGCGCAGCACGATCGCGCCGCTGCGGATCTCGATTCCGGCGATCAGACCCGGATCACAGCGAAATGTGAGCTTCGCTTGCGTCCCTAAGATGCCCTCCAGCGCCTTGCGGCATTGCGCCTGCTGCGGATCGTCCAGCGGCGCAGCCGTAATGACCTCGGCATTCGCGGCAGCGGCGAGAAGATTACGGGTTTGCGCAGATATCGCCTGAACCTGGTGAGATAGAGCGTCGAGGAACGACATGGTGGCAAGATCCGCGGGCAGCCTTTCCAAAAGCCGCCGCGCGATATCGGCCGCAAGCGTTGCTGCGCCCTGCAGCATCGCCTCCTGCATCTCTGCACGATCGCGCGTCAGGGCCGCCTCGCCATCGGCGCGGGACTTGGCGGCGAGTTCCGCCGCTTTCCTCAGCATCGCATCGCGTTCGGCCTCGGCTTGCTTGCGGGCATCCGCGAGAAGCTTTTCGCGCTCGGTCGCAAAACCCCGGCGTGTGGCGGCGATTCCGGCTTTCTCGGCATCGGCTTCGGCGCGCGCTGCGGCCGCTTCGGCCAGAAGTTTGGCCGCCTCCGCGCGCCGCTTTTCAATGATGTCGACCACCGGCCGGTAGAAGAACCGTCCCAACAACCAGACGAGGACGAGGACGTTGATCGTCTGAAGCGCCAGCGTCCACCAGTCGATATGCATCTCAGTGGATGAACGGATTGGCGAACAATACGAGCAGCGCCACGACGAGGCAATAGATCGCCATCGTCTCGATCATGGCAAGACCAACGAAGAGCGTTCGCGACAAGGTGTTGGCGGATTCCGGCTGGCGCGCTATCGCCTCCATTGCCGATGCCACGGCGCGGCCTTCCGCAAGCGCCGGCCCGATCGCACCAAACGAGACGGCGACGGCCGCCGCGATGATGCTGACGACTTCAATCCAGTTCATTGCGCTTTCCTTTCCCTGCTCGTTTGCGAAGCGACATTCTCGCTGACGGCGCTGCCGATGAAGACCATCGAGAGAATGGTGAAAATATAGGCCTGGATGGCGCCCGTCAGGAGGTCGAGCGCCATCAGCGGAATCGGCACCAGCAGGCCTGCAAGCGAGAGCACGACCCCGATGATAAAGACGCCGCTCATGACATTGCCAAACAGGCGCACCGTCATCGAAAAGGTTCGGGTGAAGGCCTCCGCGATGTTGAGCGGGATCATCAGGAAGGAAGGTTGCGCAAAGGTCTTGAGATAGCCGATGAGGCCGCGCGTCTTCACTCCGTAATAGATCGCCGCGAAGAAAACGATCGTCGCCATGGCGGCATCCGTCTCTATATGCGCGGTCGGCGGCACGATACCGGGTACGAGCGAAGACCAGTTGGCACAGAGAATATAGAGGAACAGGGTCCCGATCAGAGCCCGATAAGGCCCCGGCGGCGCGCCAATTGTGTCGGTGATCTGCGAATCGATCGCTTCAACGATCATCTCCAAGCTCGCCTGGAAGCCCGACGGCGCGAGCGACAGGCTTCGCGTGGCGGCTAAGCCCGCAATCGTCAACGAACCCATGATCGCCCAGGTCACGGCAACCGTCATGCTCACCGGAACGGGTCCCAGGTGGAAGAGCGTGGTCGTCGTGAGCGGAGAATTCATGGCATCACGATCTGCGGCCGATGGACGAGAATGGCGCGGACGACAAGAAAGCCCGCAAGCGCGGCGCCGAGCGGCGGAACTCCGTGACAGGCGGCGAGCGCCAAGGAAACCGCAGTCGCCGGAATTCGGCTGAGCGCCAGGATAGCAGCCAGGATTGCGCCCGCTCCATGCGCTTGCGACAGGCAGGCGCGGACCTGCCAAGAGAGCAGCGCCAGATGAACATATCCGGCGAGCGCGCCGAGACTCGCAAATGACAGAATCAGCGCTATGTTGGTTGCGGAGCTCATGACGCCTGCATCCACCGCCAGGCCGACCAGAAGCCGAGCGTCACGCCCGAAACGAGCAAGGCCGCGGTATAGAAAATCCCTGTCGCGAAATGATGATCGAGCCAACGACCGCCGAACAGGCCGACGAGCGCCGGTGTGACGATGATCCAACCGAGCACGCCGATCTGACCCAACTGCCGCGACATCGACGGCTGGCCTTCGGCGCGCCCGCGCCGAAGGCGAGCAAGACTGCGCCGGATCGCAGTGAGGAAATCATCGTTCATCGGCGTGGTGTCGCTCACAACTCAGGTTCCAATATGGAGGACCCGCCGGGCCGCAGATAATGGATAATGCGGCGAATGGCCGTCACCTGCAGGCGCAGGCTTTCGGCACGCGCGCCGCGCTCTTCCTCCGCCGCTTCACGAAAGCCCGCGAGCACGGCGTCCTCGAGCCGGTCGAGGTCCGTTCCAATAACCGCTTCGCGCGTCGCCACCCTGACTTCGCGTCCGCCGCTTACCGAAAGCACGCCTCGCCTTACCGCGCAGTAGCGTTCCGCCGCGTCCGCCTGCCGCCAGCGCAGGATCGATATCGCGAGCACGGTGAGAAAGTCCGCGTGAGCTTGAAGAATCCCGAAACTGCCGCTTTCGTCTTCGGCGCGGATGGCGGTCGCATCGGGAACATCGACGATGATCGACGTCGGCGTCGTAATGAGGAGTTCTCATCTCGATTTTCCCAGCGCCTCCTTGCTGCGCGCCTGGTCGAGCGTCCCAACCATGTAGAAGGAACTCTCGGCCCATTCATCGCAGGTGCCGTCGAGAATGGCGCGGCACCCTTTCAACGTATCGTCAAGCTTGACGCTTCGCCCCGGCATTCCGGTGAAGGCCTCGGTGACGGCGAAGGGCTGCGTCAGAAATCTTTGCAGCCGCCTTGCCCGCTGCACGAGAACTCTGTCCTTCGCGCTCAGCTCCTCCATGCCAAGAAGCGAGATGATGTCCTGAAGCTCCCGATAGTGGGCGATCGCCTCGCGCACCTCTTCGGCGAGACGGTAATGCGCCTCGCCGACGATCATCGGATCAAGCATCACGGAAGAGGACGAGAGCGGATCGATAGCCGGATACATGCCCTCTGCCGCCATGCTTCGGGAGAGCACGATGACGCTGTCGAGGTGCGTTGATATCGCCGTCACCGCCGGATCTGTGAAGTCGTCGGCCGGCACATAGACAGCCTGGATCGCCGTCACCGCGACCCCGGCCACCGAGGCAATTCGCTCCTCAAGCCCCGCCACTTCCGTCGCAAGCGTCGGCTGATAGCCGACGCGCGACGACAGCCGTCCCAACAATCCCGACACTTCGCTGCCCGCCTGCACGAAGCGAAACGTGTTGTCCATGAGCAAGAGTACGTTCTGGCGCTCCTCGTCGCGAAAATATTCGGCGATCGTCAGCGCCGAGAGGCCGACGCGCCAGCGCGCTCCAGGCGGTTCATTCATCTGCCCGAAGACAAGGACACTTTGATTGATGATGCCGGACCTCTGCATCCCGGAGAGCAACTCGAATCCCTCGCGCGACCGCTCGCCGACCCCGGCGAAGACCGAAATTCCGCGATAGCCGCGCACCATTGAGTTAATGAGCTCCATCAGCAGCACCGTCTTGCCGACCCCGGCCCCGCCGAACATCGCCGCTTTGCCGCCGCGCGGAACGGGAGCAAGAAGATCGATGATCTTGATGCCTGTCTCGAAAACCTCGTTGGCGGCGCTTTGCACGTCGAGCGGCGGCGGCGGCCGATGGATCGGCCAGCGCGGGGTGGACTCGGGCAACGCCGGGCCCCGGTCCTGACAAGATCCGGTGACATCGAGCAGGCGTCCGAGGACCCGCTTTCCCACCGGCACGGTGACGGTTTGGCCGGTCGAGCGGACCGGCGTACCGCGGGCAAGTCCCGCCGTTGCATGAAGCGCAACGCCGCGCAGGCTGTGCTCGTCAAGCTGCGCGTGAACCTCGAGAACGAGCGGTTGCGGCCTGTCCCATTCGACGATCAGAGCTTCGTCGATATCGGGCAGGAGGCCCTCGGCAAATTCCACATCGACAACCCCGCCGTGCACGGCGGTCACGATGCCTGTCGGGAGTTCGGCCATTTCGCTGTTCTACTACTCGCCGCGCGGTATCGCCCAGTTCATTGCATAGGGCTGCAATGAGTCTAGCCCAATATCCGGCTTCGGCGAGGTCGTCCTTGACCTCCATCAAGCTCGGCAGGACGTGATTAAGGCCTATGCCAGAAACAAGAAGCGCGCCGTCGGGTCGGCGCGCTTCTCCAATGCGGTTCGGCTTCGAACCGCAGCTGCAACACCTATTCTCCCGCGGCCATTCCCACACTCTGGAAGCGGGCGTGGCTCTGGTCGAGATCCTCTTTGATCATCGTCGAAGCCGTGGGCTGGCGGCGATGGAAGGCGACGATCCAGACGATGCCTACTGCGAGATAGACGAGGAACGCATAGGGGAAATAGTTCACCGGCGGCGACGGCACCGGATAGACGCTGCCGACCGCAGGCACGGCGAGCAACACGAGAGAGGCAATGCAGCCGAGCCAATCCTTCGCCGTCAACTCGCCGATTTTCTTGAGATATGCGGGCGCCGCGGCGCTGACGAGGCCATAGGCCACGACGAAGCCGAAGGCCGCACAGGTGCCGACATCGTTGAAGCAGTCGAGCAGCGCGACGTGACCGAAAATTAGCGCTGCCGTCGGGACCGAGAAGGACAGCACAGCCATGACGGTCACCGCTATATGCGGCGTTTCGTTCTTGTCGTGCGCCGTCGCGGTCGCTTGCGGGAAGATGCCGTGCCGGCCCATGGCGTAGATGACGCGCCCGCCCGCGCTGATGCAGGAGAGGTTCAGCGCGAAGAAGCTCAGCATCGCACCGAGTGACAGCGGAATCTGCAGGATGGGTATGTTGATCAATTGCGCGAGCACGTTCAACGGCTGGTCGATCTTGTCGAGCGTCGTCGAATAACCTCTGATCCCGAAGACTTCCACGTAGGTGACGAAGACAAAGAAGATGCCGGAGATGATCAGGCTTACGTAGATCGAACTCGGCACGGTCTTCAGCGGATTTTTCGCTTCATCGCCGAAGGCGGTCGCCGCTTCGAAGCCGACAAGGCTGAAGATTGCCACCACGACGCCGAGACCGATGCTCGACCAGGGTATCGTCTTGGTATCGAATTGCGCCTTGTCGATCGTGAAGCCGTGATGACCAAGCACGATGAAGCAAAGCAGGAGGATGAACGCCATCGATACGGCTTCGCAGATCAGCATCGCGCGCGCCGAGAGGTTCACGTTCTTCCATGCGCAGAACCAGGAAATCGCGATGCAGACGGCAAAGAGCAGAATCGGCGGCGGGTTGAGCCCCATCATCGAGAGAAGCTTGCCGGCGAAAATCGTAAAGCCGGTGAGGCCGGCCATCGAGATGCCGAGATAGGCCCAGATGAGCGCCCAGCCGCCGATGGCGCCCGCGGTCAATCCGAGGCCGCGGCTGATATAGGCATACATCGAACCGGCGGAAGTCGAGCGCTTGGCGAATTGGTTGAGGTTGAACGCAACGAACAGCAGCATGATGGTGCCGAGCGCGTAGGAGAGCCAGCTCCAATCGCCGGTGTTGGAATACATGACGGGGACGATGAGCGCCGCGGTCATTGTAGGAGAGATGAGCGCGACGTTCTGGGCAAGGAGTTCGGTGAAGCCTAGACAATTCGGCTTCAGTCCAGTGGTCGAGGCGGACATGGCGACGAGCCTTCAAAAGAGGGTTGAGCCTCTTGCGGCCTTCGTGTCACGAGCCTCCCTACCCCGCGACCCTCGGGTCGCAATTGCCGTCACGCTAAGAAGCGCTTGGCCCGCCGAGAACATCCAGTTTTTAAATGGCCACTGGTCCAGCCGGCAGAGGAAAGACAGGGCGCCTGGCGGGCGCGGCGGATCAAAGGAAACCTGGCTTTTCCTTCCGGCCAAGGTCGAAATGGGCTTGCGCCCAGATTGCGATTTGATGACGGCCGCATGACTTTCGGTCGAATCCCAACACGGGTTGCGCGATGAGCTTGCCTGGCGTCTACGCGGGCCCCGAGCGCACGGCGCTCCAACCGCCTCAAAGGGCCGCCGCCTGGCCCTGATCAGAGCCGCCAAGACGCTCCGCGCTAGCGTAATTCTTGCTTGTGGATGGGGGCAAAAGGCTGATCGGACAGCCAAAAGTGGCGTCGAGGGCGAGAATGCTGCGGCCATGGGTCCCCAATCTCATCGTGCGTGCTGAAGGCCGCGGCAGCCTCAGTCTGCGGATCGCGCAGGCGATCATCGAAGAGATCCAGCGAGGCAGGCTGGCGGCCGGCGATTCGCTCCCCGGCACGCGCGATCTCGCGCGCGATCTCGCGGTCAATCGCAAGACCGTCGTTCAGGCTTATGAAGAGCTGACCGCGCAAGGCTGGGTGACGACCGATCAGCGGCGCGGGACTTTCGTGGCGCGCAGCATCGGCCGCACGCCGGCGCCGAGCAAGACCGCCGCACCCGAACCCATGCCCGCCATCGCCGAGCCGCGCGGACGCGAAGTGCGCCCGCCTCTGCTTTGGCCGCACGAAGGCAAGGTGCGCTTCGACGACGGCGTTCCCGATCAGCGGCTGATCCCGACGACCGCGATCGCGCAGGCCTACGCAAGCGCCGCGCGCGCGTCGGCGCGCCAGCGGCTCCTGGGCTATGGCGATCCGCGCGGAACCGAACTGCTTCGCCAGTCGATCTCCAAGATGCTGAACATGACCCGCGGCCTGAGCACGACGCCCGACAATATTTGCGTCACGCGTGGCAGCCAGATGGCGCTTTATGTCATCGCCCAGTGTATCGTCGCGCGCGACGACACGGTCATCTTCGAAGAACTGACCTATCCGCCGGCCGTGCAGGCCTTCACGCTCGCCGGCGCGCGCGTGGCGGCGGCGCGGCTGACGCCCGAAGGCATCGATCTCAAGCATCTCGAAGACATCTGCCGGCGCACGCGCGTACGCGCCGTCTATCTGACGCCCGGCCATCAGTTTCCGACGACCGTCGTGCTGCGTCCGAGCGCGCGGCTGAAATTGCGCGCGCTCGCGGCGCAATTCGGCTTCGTCGTCGTCGAGGACGATTACGATCACGAATTCCAATTCGACCATCAGCCGATGTTTCCGCTGGCGAGCGGCGATCATCCGGGGCAGATCATCTATGTCGGTTCGTTTTCGAAGATCTTGTCGCCGAGTCTGCGCGTCGGCTATATCGCCGGCCCAAGCCGCCTGATCGAGCAGATCGGCAATTGGATCGGCACGATCGACCGGCAAGGCGATCCGATCACCGAACTCGCCATCGTCGAATTGATCGAGTCCGGCCAATTGCGCCGCCACGTCAAGCGCGTCCATGCGATCTTCGACAAGCGCCGCATGGCCTTCGCACATGCGCTGCGCGCCGAGCTTGGCGGATTGGCCACGTTCGAAATGCCGACCGGCGGCCTCGCCTTCTGGGTGCGCTTTCCGGATGCGACCGATTTTTCCGAATTGGAGCGACGCTCGCCCCTGCAATTTTTGACGAGCAATGAATGCGCCATTTCAGGCCGGCCGAAACCCGCCGCGCGCCTGGGCTTCGCCAGCCTGGACGCACATGAGATGGAAGTGACGATCGAGACGCTGAAACACGCGGTGACGGCGAGTCAGAGCGGGAAGTAGCGAGCGGCGAACTCGCCCGCGACCCATTGTTCAGCGCCACACGTCAAGAAGGCGCTCGAGAATGAGAACGATCTCGTCGATAACCTCCGCCGGCTTTCCGCTCACCGGATCGATCGTGACCATCGGCGTCAGACCGTGGGGCGACAGAATTGCGATATGGTAGCGACTGCCAGCACCGAGTGCCTTCAGGTCCTCGGGCAGTTCATCGGTTTCGATATATAAGGCGGGATAGGACTCGTGCAGCAGGGCCCGCAGCTTCATGTTGGCCGGCATTAGCTTGAATATTTCACGCAGGAACGGCCAGACGAACGGATCCTTATCGGCGACGAAGAGCAGAATCGGCCGCTGTTTTTCATTGATGACGCGGAGCGTCGCGTCATTCCATTTCAGCCAAAGGATGCCTTTGTCGGGGAATTCGGAAGCGGACATCGGGCGCTTTCAAGCTTCAGGCACGAGAAGAAACGCTGTTCGACGTGTCGGAGCTTACTCCGTGCCAGCCAGCTTTGCGCAGCCTCGTTTATGCGGATAAGTGCGGGTCACACGCGAAGGCCGGTTCGGCGTAGCGCATTGAAGGCTGACGCGTGACGGTCACACGGCACGCGATTGGACGCGCGCTATGTCTGGGCTGCCAGCTTCGGTTTGCGCCAGTTTGTTTGGCTTTGAAACATAGCAAGCCGGTTCTCGCGACCCGCGATGGCCCGCTCCGTCGGAGGAAAATGGCCAGGCTTCCGATGCGTAAAGATGAGCGGCCTTGCTTCGGGAATTGGCGCGCTCGATGTCGAGACGAAACATGCCTGGCCTTGCGCCGGATCCGCGAATAAGCAGAGCGCATCGGTTGTTTCGCTTGTTCTTTCCGCCTCCTTGCAAAACTTCCTTCGAGCGGCCCGCGAAGTCTGGTCTCTTCAAATGATCGTGCGCTTGGATTCTATTTCTGCGCCTGCGCTTTAATTGCAACAGACTCGCGCTTTCGCAGGATATATACCACCTTTAGTTGCAGCCGACGCGGGGGGAAGTTCGATGACAAGATTGCTTTTTGCCGGGCTCGCCATCGGCGCGCTGATCGCGCCCGCGATGGCGGCCGATTTGCCGACAGACAAGGGGCCACCGCCGATGCCGGTGCCGGTTTTCAGTTGGACAGGCATATATGCCGGTGTGAATGGCGGATATGGCTGGGAGAATGCACAGACCCAATACAGCTATTCGTCGATACCTGCTCCTGCCCCTCCGGGATTTGAGGACATTTTTGGACCCGGCGGTCCGCTGAACGTCGGCGGGGCTTCGGCGGTAAGCAGTGCGATTGCCGACGGCTTTTTGCCGATCAGTCTCGGCGGGAACTCGACCGGGTTCGGCACCGTGGGCGGACAAATCGGTTACAATTATCAGATCGATCAGTTCGTACTCGGCATGGAGACGGATTTCGACTGGGTCAGCGGGACCAGGAGCAGCACTTACGTTGCGCCGGCGAATGGGATTATCACCAACACCGATTTCTCGAGCGCGGGTTTGGCTTGGCTTGGTACGCTGCGCGGCCGCGCCGGATTCGCGTTTGACCGCGCCCTGATCTTCGCAACCGGCGGGTTGGCTTATGGCCGCGTAACGGCCGCGAGCACCGGTTCGGGATTCGACGGCTTCGGCACCGATACGTTTACCGGAAGCGCATCCGGGGTGCGCGCCGGCTTCGCGGTCGGCGGGGGCATTGAATATGCCTTTACCAACAACCTGTCCGTGAAGGCCGAATATCTCTATTACGATCTCGGAACGGCGCATTATGCGGTGGCCGCGGCGAACGCCTTTTCAGCCGGCGAGGGTCTCTTTATCAATGCAAGCCAGAGGGTGGACGGAAACATCGTCCGCGTCGGCCTGAACTACAAATTTGATTGGGGAGGCCCCATAGTCGCGAGATATTGACCGCGCTGTTGCCGAAGCCATCGTCGAGCCGATCGAATCCCGCTGAGTCGCAACGGCACGATAAACGACGCGTGGCGGGTGTGCGGGCACCGTTTACGCAGATGGGATGCCGGTGATCGCCGGTCGCGGCACAGGTTTGCCTCACGAGGCCGTCTCGACTCTTCCTGGGTGACGGCCTGCCCTCTGCGGCAGGAAGAGAATGCACGCAACGATGAAAGCCGCGATGATCGCCGAGGCTAGTGGACGGCTGAAGGCCAATCCGCCATGGCTTATGGGCTTGTCGAGAAAATCGCCAAGCGTCGCGCCGAGCGGCCTCGTCAGGATGAAGGCCCCCCAGAACAAAAACACGCGCGAGACATTAGTTGCAAAATAAAGCGCGGCGAGGACGGCAAGCCCAGCCGCGAAGACTAGCGCGCCGCCTTCATAGCCGAGACCCGACGCATCTGCCATCCAGTCGCCGAGCGCGGTGCCCAGGGTCTGCGAAATGGTGATGGCCGCCCAATAAAAGACTTCGACCTTCGGCGTGTTCACGGTCTCGACCGATATCGATCCTTGCGTCCAATACCAGAGACCGAGCGCACCCATGAGGCAAAGAAACAGGATCGCCGAGCCTCCCGTGTAGCCGATCCCGAGCGAACGGTCGGCGAAATCGGCCAGCGTCGTCCCGGCCGTCGTGGAGGCGATGATCGTCGCCCAGTAAAGCCACGGGTAAAATCTCTTTGCCGCGATTTGAAGGACGACCAGTGCGGCCAACGCGAAAAGGAAGAGCGCCGTTCCGGCCAGATAGCCCCAGTTGAGCGTCATGGTCACGGAGTCGCCGCCCGTCTCGCCGAGCGTCGTTGCGGCGATCTTGATGATCCAAAAGACGAGCGTGACCTCCGGAACTTTGCTCGTCGCTGCTGATGTGCACACTTCTACTCCGCCGCCTCCGCCGTCTCGCTCGCCTCCTTCACCAATCCCACCGCCGCCCACAGCACATCGGCCCCTGCCCCTGGCTTCACGGCCTGCGTCGCCAGATGCCGGCGGAAGGCGCGGGCGCCGTTCATGCCGTTAAAGAGGCCGAGGATGTGGCGCGTCATCGCAGCGAGCGGCACGCCTTCGTCCCAGCGCGCTTCGACATAGGGGATGAAAGCCTCGATCGCGGCGCGGCGGCTTGCGACCGGCGGCGTCTGCCCGAAGAAGGCAGGATCAACGGCCAGAAGCAGCGCCGGGTCCTGATAGGCGGCGCGGCCGATCATGATCCCGTCGACATAAAAGAGTTCGGCCTGCATCTGTGCGATGTCGGAGAGCCCGCCATTGAGCACGATCGGCACACGCGGGTAAGCGCGCTTCAGCGCGTGCACGAGCGCATAGTTCAGCTCCGGCACATTGCGGTTTTCTTTCGGCGACAAGCCTTTCAACCAGGCCTTGCGCGCGTGGACGAAAAGCGCGTCGGTTCCGGCAGCGATCACGCAATCGGCGAAGCGGAAGAGTGCTTCTTCCGGGTCCTGCTCATCGACGCCAAGGCGGCATTTGACCGTCACGGGCGTCTTCACCCGCGCTTTCATCGCTCCCACACATTCGGCGACGAGCTCAGGCTCGCGCATGAGGCAGGCGCCGAAAGCGCCGCTTTGCACGCGCTCCGAGGGACAGCCGATGTTGAGATTGATCTCATCATAGCCATGGTCGGCGCAGATTTTCGCGGCTTCCGCGAGCGCCGCCGGCTCCGAGCCCCCGAGCTGCACGGCGAGCGGATGCTCGGCTTGGTCGTAGCCAAGCAGCCGGGTGCGGTCGCCATGCAGCACGGCGGCGGCGGTGAGCATCTCGGTCGTCAGCCGGGCGCGGCGCGTAAGAATCCGGTGGAAGAAGCGGCAATGCCGGTCCGTCCAATCCATCATTGGCGCGATCGAGAAGCGGTAGGTTTCGGCTGTCGTCATCGAAAGTCTTATAGCAGTTTCCGCCGCCGCCCGCCCTCGCCCTCCGAGACGCGCGCAACCGATCTCTGCCGTTGCCGAGATCGGCTGCGCGCTCCTCAGGGTGAGGGCCTAGACAGCCCGTAAACCCTCATGCCGAGGAGCACGCGAAGCGCGCGTCTCGAAGCATGAGTTTTGCGCTTGTTCCGGCCATGGCGTGACACTGGCACGGCCGCTGCTCGATTCCGGCAACAGGCGGAAATTCCGGAAGATCCGTGCCATTCAGAGCCATTCGGCTCGCGGCTCATCCCGGAATGACCTGCGAAGGGCCGAAATGAGACAGGCGGGAACACGCGAGCTTTTCGATTATTGGGACCGGCTGCGCGGCGAGCGCGACGCGCCGGAGCGTTCCCAAATCGATCTTGCCGCCATACGCGGCCTGCTCCACGACATTTTCATGCTCGAGGTCGACGCCGGCCATCGCTTTCCCTTCGTGATGTCGGGCAGTCGCGTCAATGCGCTCTTCTGCGCCGAGCAGAAGAGCCGTTCCTTTCTCGACCTCTGGCCGCTGCAGGAAGCCCATAATATCGCCGCCGTGCTCTTGACCGTCGTCGATGCCGCCTGCCCGGTCATCGCTTGCGCCGACGCAAGACCCGAAGGCTATGCCAAAGCGGATCTCGAAATCCTGCTTCTGCCGCTGCACCACAACGGCCGGGCTCAAGCGCGCATTCTCGGTCTTGCGGCGACCGCGGCAAAGCCGACCTGGCTCGGCCTCTTGGCCATCGAGCAACTGACGTTGCGTTCGCTGCGCGCGATCGACGGCACGGCGCTGCCCGCAACCTCGCTTGGCGCAGAATTTTCCGCGCCGCAGCGGCTCGCAGCCGCGGAAATCCGCCGCCATCTGAGGGTATTTCAGGGCGGCAAGTGAGATTTGTCGGCGGAAACCGGGTCACTCCGGCAATTCGATAAGATAGCCTTAACTCGTGGCGTTCACCTTACAGCCTTGCTCCGGCTTGGGTCGGCTATCGGCTGCGGCATCGCATGAAACTGAAGCTCAAGCCATTACAGAAGTCCTCAGAGCGGCGTCGACACCAGCGTGTCGCGATTGCGCTTCTCGGCCGCTACATGCTCGAGGACAAGCGCGAGTTCCCCTGCCAGACGATCGACATGTCGCCCGGCGGAGTGTCAGTGATCGCCTCCGTGCGGGGCAAGCTCGGCGAGCGGGTGGTGGCCTATATCGATCAGATCGGCCGGGTTGAAGGCAAGATCGCGCGTCACACCGAGCGCGGTTTCGCCATTCAATTGAACCTTCCCTATGCAAAGCGGGAGAAGATCGCCAATCAGCTCACCTGGCTCGTCAACCGCGACGCGCTCGGCATGCCGGAGGACCGGCGCCACGAACGCATCGTGCCGTATCGCCAGCACGCAATCTTAAAGATCGAAGGCGACCGCGAACACGTGGTCAGGCTCATCGACGTTTCCGTTTCGGGCGCGGCGATCAGCACCCCGGCGAAGCCCGCGATCGGCACCAAGGTGGTCCTCGGCCAGACGCCCGGCCACGTGATCCGCATCTTCGAAGGCGGCCTCGCCGTCAGCTTCGACAAGATGATCACGGCGGAACATTTTGATGAAAATATCCGGCTTTGAGATTGCAGGCCGGTCTCAATAATCCTCGAGATCGAAATCGAGAATGGCGACCTGCAGCGTAAAGCTGTGGCCCTGCGGATCGTCAGCCGAGATGACGCCGAGATATTCGTCGCCGGAATTCAATTCGACGGAATCGTTCTTCTTCGGCCGTGGCACGATTTTCAGCTTGTCGTTCTCGAACAGCCGGCGCAGATAATCCTGCAGAACCGGCCGCTCCACCGGAATCTTCATCGCTAAGGCGAAGGAACGGTCGCCATCCTCGTCGTCGACGACGATGGACGCGATGCTGCGCTCCCCCAGATAGACTTCCGCATCGTCCGGGTTGCGCTTGGCCGGCACGACCTTCAGGCCTTCGTTGCCGAAGGATGCGCGCAGAAACGCCTGCAGTTTGCGCAATTCGACCTTGTCCAAGCTCACATCTCCGCAGCCGCACGCTCGCATCTCGATGCGAGCAACGAGCCCTTGGCAGGAATCCAGACGATCGGCAAGTCGGCCTATCCCCGTTTCGCCGCGAGAATCTGGTCCATCGTGCGCGCCGGCTCCGCGCAACCGGCTTCGCCCACGACCCTTGCCGGCACTCCGGCCACCGTCTTTTTGGGCGGCACCGGCCGCAACACCACGGAGCCCGCCGCGATCCGGGCACAATGGCCAACCTCGATATTGCCGAGGATCTTGGCGCCGGCGCCGATCAACACGCCGTGCCTGATCTTGGGATGCCGGTCGCCGACCTCGGCGCCGGTGCCGCCCAAGGTCACGTCCTGAAGCATTGAAACATCGTCTTCGATCACCGCCGTCGAGCCGATGACAAGGCCGGTCGCGTGGTCGAGAAATATGCCCTTGCCGATCCGCGCCGCCGGATGAATGTCGGTTTGGAACACCTCGGACGAACGGCTCTGCAGATAGAGCGCCAGGTCCTGCCGCCCGGAGTTCCACAGCGCATGCGCGAGGCGATGCGTCGCGATCGCATGGAAACCCTTGAAATAGAGCACCGGCTCGATGAGCCGCGTGCAGGCGGGATCGCGGTCCAATGTGGCGAGAATGTCGGCGCGAAAGGCCGCGCCGATTGCGGACTCGCGGGCAATGATGTCGAGAAAGGTCTGGCGGAGGAACTCGGCCGGGACCTCGTCATGGCCGAGCCGCGCCGCAAGCCGCTGGATGATCGCCGCCTCCAGGCTGGGCTGATCGAGGACGGTCGTCTTCACCCAACCGGCAATATGCGGCTCGCGGCGCATGATCTCATCGGCCTCGAGCTTGACGGCCGCGAAGATCGAATCCGTCCGATCGAGTGTGTGCACTTTGGCCAGCGGCGCATTGCCGAGAATCACGCGAAACCTCCCGAGAAAGACGGCCCTCTCCTAACACGATTTGAGCCGCGCCGCAGCGCCTTTCGCGGAAGCCGCCGTCGCCCCGTTAACTCAGGCCCGGCTCTCCAGAAAGGCAAGCACGGCCTCTTTGAACACCGGATCGCCGACGCTGCGGTTGTGGTCGCGCTCCGGAATAGCGAGCGCCCGCGCCCCCGGAATGAGCGCCGCAAGCCGATTGGGGTCGCCGGCGATCTCGTCTTTCGTGCCGACGGCGACGAGCACCGGAAGGGTGAGCCGGCCGAGCTCGGCCACGCTGATCTTCAGCCTGGCGCCGCGAGCGCAGGCGGCGAGCGCCTTCAAATCGCTGCGCGTCGCTTCGGCAAAGACGCGAAACATTTTCGCGCTCCCATCCTCCAAGACCGCCGCCGAAGGCGCTTCCATGGCCTCGGCAATCTCCGGACCAAGGCCCGCGGACGAGACGAGCTTGTCGCTCATGCCGCCGATCACGAGAGAGCGCACCCTCTCGGGGTGAGACAAGCTTAGGACAGTGGCAATTCGCGCACCCATCGAATAGCCCATCGCATCGGCGCGGGCGAGGCCCAGATGATCGAGCAGATGGCGCGCGTCCTCGGCCATGCGCGCGATCGCGTAATCTTCCACGCGATAGAGTTTCTCGCTTTGCCCGTGGCCGCGGCTGTCGAAAGCGATCACCCGCCGGCCCGCGGCGGTCAATGTTTTCACCCATTGCGGAAAGACCCAGTTGACAGCGTGGTTCGACGCAAAACCGTGCATGAGCAGGATCGGGTCTCCCGCCTGCGCCGCGTCGATATAGGCGATCCGCACGCCGTCCGAGGAGAATTCTTTCATGCCGCGGCAAAGATAGCAGCCGGTCTCGCCGTTTCATATGCGCGCTCGCGTCGCGCCCGGCGGCGCATTTCCCCTATTCAAGTGCGACCTGCGCCCCTATGCTGGCTCAGGACAATCTCGGGATTTTATGATGGCTGATTACGGCACGCCGCATTTCCACAACCAGCCGGGCGTCGCGCAAGTGCGGATCGGCGCCAAGGAGTTCATGTGCATTGGCGCGCTTCCGCCCGACGATCACCCGCATATTTTCATCGATATGGGCGACGCGGAAGACATTGTCTGTCCCTATTGCTCGACCCATTATGTCCACGACGCCACGCTCGCGCATGACGCATGTATTCCGCCCGAATGCGCCTTCATTTCGACTGCGACCGCCTGAGCCGGGGGCTTGGGCATGAGCGACCGGGAGCATGTGCTGATCGCCGGCGCCGGAATCGGCGGCCTCGCCGCGGCCCTCGCCTTGGCCCGCCGCGGCTGGCGGGTAACGCTGCTGGAGCGCAGTCGGCTTTCCGACGACATCGGCGCCGGGCTGCAAATTTCGCCCAACGCCAGCGCAATTCTGCGCGAGCTCGGCGTTCTGCCGCGGCTCGCCGCGACGGCGCTGGTTCCTGTTGCCATTCATGTCCGGCGCGGCCGCGACGGTTCGACGATCGCCCGTCTCCCGCTCGCCGAGGCGGAACAGCGCTGGGGCGCACCCTACCTGCTGGCCCATCGCGGCGACTTGCAACGGGCGCTGCTCGAGGCGGTGGCGGAACACCCCGCAATCAAGCTCGAGCCGGAATGCGCGCTCGCGGGCTTCGTTGCGGGCGAGGACGGTATCACCGTCGCTGCTTTGCATGGCGCGATCCGGCTGACTTTTCCCGCCGATTGTCTCATCGGCGCCGACGGCCTGCGCTCTTTCGTGCGCGAACGGCTGGCGGAGATGCAGAACCGAAAAGACGAGATGCCGCGCAACGCCCGATATGTCGCTTGGCGGGCGCTCATCAAATCGGACCGCGTCACTCTCGACCTGCGCCAGCCAGAGAGCACGCTGTGGCTCGGGGCGGGAGCCCATGTCGTGCATTACCCACTGCGCGGCGGCCGCATCACCAATGTGGTCGCGGTTCTCAATGAGACAGCGCATGTCGACTGTGCGGCCGACATTTGGGCGGAGCCCGGCGACCCGGGCCGGATCGCAGCCAGATTTGCCGATTGGGATCGCCGCCTCCGCGAGCTGATCTTGGCCGCTGACGAATGGCGCATATGGTCGCTCGTCGAACGCGATCCGCCGCCGGCCTGGGGCCTCGGCCGCGTATCACTCATCGGCGATGCAGCGCATCCGATTCTGCCTTTCCTCGCGCAAGGCGCGGCGCAGGCCATCGAGGACGCGGCGGCGCTGGCGGCTTCGCTTCGGCCCGGTTGCGATATCGCGTCGGCGCTTGCGGAGTTCGCCACGGCGCGCCGATCTCGGGTCAGGCGCGTGCAGCGCGAATCGCGCCGGCAGGCCTGGATCTATCATCTCTCCGGGCCGCCCGCGCTAGCGCGCGATTTCGCCATCCGGACGCTCGGCGAGACCCGGATGAGCGCGCATTACGATTGGCTTTATGACACCAAGCGAACGGCGAATGCATGCCAAAATCAGGGTTTTGGCGTAAGATCCCGCGACGACGGAAGAACTTGAAGAAGGCGCGATGCAATCGCCGAGTCTGACCATAGTCTTAGCCGCTCCCTCCGTGGCGTTTTCCGTCATTTTTCCACTGTGCTGGCGCTATATCGGTGCGATTGTTCGGGGCAATGCATTGCCAGCTCCGTTGTCGGCCGTTACCTCTCGCAATGAGCGGGCGGAATCCGCGCCGGAGCCGATTCTGCGCGTGCGACCGGTTGCGAGGCGGGATTGGTGATGACCGCGCAAGCCAAAACTTCTGAGCTGCCCGATCTGCGCACCGCGCATGTCATCGTCGTCGCCAATGAAAAGGGCGGCACCGGCAAATCGACCATTTCGATTCATGTCAGCATCGCCCTTTTGAAGGCCGGATTTCGCGTCGCGACCATCGACCTCGACAGCCGCCAGCGCACGCTCACCCGCTTTTTCGAGAATCGCGCTTCCTGGGCGGCCAATGCGCCGTGGAACGTCGAGCTGCCCTTCCACCACGCGCTCGAGCGCGGCAATACGCTGAACATACGCGACAACGAGACCTCGGAATTCGGCGCCTTCGCGGCGGCGATCGCAGAGGTCGAACACGAATATGAATTCGTCGTCATCGATACGCCGGCGAGCGATTCCTATCTGATGCGGCTTGCCCATTCGCTCGCCGATACGCTGGTCTCGCCGATCAACGATTCCTTCATCGACGTCGATGTTTTTTCCCGCGTGCATCACGATCGCACGCAGCGCGGCCAGGTCGCTCACTACGCCGACCTCGTGCTCGAGGCGCGGCGCAAGCGCAAGCTCGTCGATCAAGGCCTCATCGATTGGGTGCTGGTGCGCAACCGCATGGCCTCCACGCAATCGAACAATGCCAAGCAGATCGTGACGAGTCTCTCGCGGCTGGCGGCCGAATTGCAGTTTCGCCCGGCCGAGGGGTTGCACGACCGGGTGATCTTCCGCGAGCTTTTCCCGATCGGCCTGACCGCGCTCGATCCGATCGAGGAGGCGATGCGCAACAACGCACTCTCGGCTTCGCAAGCCTCGGCGCGCAAGGAAATCGATGCGCTCGTCGCCACCCTTCAGCTGCCTGAGCGCGGCCGCGGCATGGCGCATCTGCAGGCGCGGCACGAATGGTTCGACCGAATCTCGCGCTATTATCGCGAGCTCAAAGCATGATCCCGAAAAGTTGCAGACTTTTCGGGCAAGATCATGCGGAAGGACAAAAAGCGACATGATCCCGAAAAGTTGCAGACTTTTCGGGCAAGATCATGCGGCAAACAAAAGCGGCATGATCCCGAAAAGTTGCAGACTTTTCGGTGCAGATGATGCTTCAACCGGAAGCCAATGCGCGCTAGGACTCGACCCCGCGTGGCGCCGTCGCCTGCCGTTTAGGCGCCGCCAGCAATTTTTCGCTCGAAAGGACCGTCCATGAAATATCCGCTGATCGCCCGCGTTCTCACCGCGCTCGTAGCGGCGGCAGCCGCGCCGGCGGCGCTTGCCCAGGATGCCCCGAATGCCGTCGCCGGCAATCTGGTCATCGAGAACGCTTTCACCCGCCCTACTCCTGCCGGTGCGACGGTCGGGGTCGGCTATATGACGATCACCAACAACGGCAGTGCGCCCGACCGCCTCGTCTCGGTCGACTCGGATATTTCGGCCAAGACCGAAATCCATGAGATGAAGATGGAGAACGGCGTGATGGAAATGCGCGAGATGCCCAACGGGCTCGAGATCCCCGCCGGCGCGACGGTGTCGCTGAAACCCGGCGGCGACCATATCATGTTCATGGATCTCAAACGGCCGATCAAAGCAGGCGACATTATTCACGCGACGCTTGGCTTCGAGAATGCCGGCAAGACCGAGATCGGGTTCAGAGCCGCGGCCAGCCTGGGCGCGATGGCGCCGGACAACGGGATGGGCGGAATGAAGATGGCGCCGGGCGGCGGCATGGGTGGGATGAAGATGAAGTGATGGTGCGGGCGGCCGGAGTTCGAACCGGCACAGCGCTTTCGCGCCGAGGGATTTTAAGTCCCTTGCGTCTACCAATTCCGCCACGCCCGCGCGAGCTCTGTTGTCGCCTCCCCCTTCGAGACGCTTGCTGCGCAAGCTCCTCAGGGGTGAGGGCATCCGGCTCAAACCCTCATCCCGAGGAACCGCTGAAACCGCGTCTCGAAGCATCCGGGTTTTAGCACGATTTCCTTCAAAGGCTGCCAGCCCCGGCGCGGCCTCGATGGCCGTGACAATGCCCGATCCGCCCAACTTTGCCCAAACTCGGCCGGTCGGCGCCCCGCCGCCGCTTGCCGAACGTCCGTTCCCTCAGGCTCAGGCCTTTCTCTCTTCGCCCAAAAAGCAGGCGATGTCGCGCGCGACCTCGGCTTGCATTCGCGCGCGCTCCGCCGCTCCTTCGCTCGGCTGCTCGGGTCCGTAACCGCTCGCCGCTTTGTCGAGATCGATGGCGGCCTGATCTCGGAGCGCGGCATAAGTCAGCACGCGGTCGATACAGCGCCGCCGCTCGGCTGCGATTACGGTTTCGATCATGAGGTCGACGGTCGATTTGTCGCTCATTATTCATGCCTTTCTCTTCGGCAGTTCGATCAAGGCAATTCTCGCTTGCCTGGCTCGATCGCAACCTACCCCTTGCCGCCGGCGATCGGGGCCTGGAAGGCGAGGCCGAGGTCCCACGGAAAATAGATCCAAGTGTCCTGCGAGACCTCGGTCATGAACGTATCGACGTGCGGGCGCCCGAGCGGTTTCGCATAGACGCAAGCAAAATGCGCTTTCGGCAGAATCGCGCGCACCACGCTCATGGTTGCGCCGGTGTCAACGAGATCGTCGATGACAAGCGCGCCCTGCCCTTCGCCGCGCGCGATGTCGGGCGCGATCGGCTTGATGATTTTCGGCGGGCCTTGCTGGGTCGTGTGCTCATAGCTCAAGACCGAGACGCATTCGACGCGGCGCAGATCGAGCTCGCGGGCGACGATTGCCGCCGGCACGAGGCCGCCGCGCGCGATCCCGACGATGGCGGCGAACGGCCCCATCTCCGCGAGCCGCCAGGCAAGCGCGCGCGCGTCGCGGTGGAATTGGTCCCAGGATACGTGATAGGCCTTGTGTCTCGTTTCGCTCATGTGATCGTGTATTTGTCCCGTCCCGCTGCGCGCAGCTTGGCGATGATCGATTGGACCGCGGCGGCGGCGGATTCCACCTTAACCGCATCCTTGCCCCGCACCACTATCTCGTTGGCGAATTTTCCGTGTCGGTAGGACGGATAGGACCCGATCGAAACATCGGGGTGGCGGGCGGCCTCGGCAGTGAGGTCTTCGGCAAAGGCGCCCTCCGGCATATCGCCCACCTCGATCGTCGTCGTAACGATGCGCGGGCCGGAGCGCAGCTTCGGGGCGACCGCGGCAAGCATGGACTGCACGATCGCCGGAACGCCGGCCATGACGATGACATTGTCGATCCAGAAGCCGGGCGCCTTGGAGACTGCGTTTTCGACGAGTTCCGCCCCTTGCGGAACGCGCGCCATGCGGCGGCGCGCGGCGTTCAGATCCTCGGGCCCCACGCGCTGGAGCAGGAGCGCGATCGCGCGCTGATCTTCGATGAGCGCGACGCCGAAGGCCAAAGCGACCGCCTCGGCCGTCACGTCGTCATGCGTCGGACCGATGCCGCCGGTGGTGAAGACATAAGCATATCGGCTCCGCAGCGCATTCAGCGCCGCGACGATTTCCGCAATGCTGTCCGGCACGATGCGCACCTCGCGAAGATCGATGCCGAGATCGGCCAGAAAATCGGCGACAATGCCGACGTTCTTGTCCTTGGTGCGCCCTGACAGGATCTCGTCGCCGATAACGATAAGCGCGGCGGTGACAGGATCGGGTGGCGGCATGAGAATGGCTCCAGGCCAACATTTAGCACGTAAAGCGGCCGATGACGTGCGAACCCTCTCCCTGAGGGAGAGGGTTCGCACGCCCTATCCCTCGCCCACGAGCCGTTCGTCGAGGGCAGCCGTCTTGATGAGTGCGAAGACAGAGGCGCCCGGATGGAGCCCGAGCTCGTCGATCGCGCGGCGCGTCGCCATGGCGGAAAGCCGGCCTCCGCCCTCGAGCGCGATATCGGCCAGCGCCAGCGGGCCGGCACTTTCGATCCGCGCAAGCCTGCCGGCGAGCATGCTTTGCACGCTCAAGCCTTGCGGCGGCGAAGCCGAAAGGGTCACGTCCGTCGCTTTGACGACGACGCGTACGTCCGACCCTTCGGCGCGCGCCGGCCCTGCCAGCCAAATCGTGCCGGCAGGATGGATGAGCTCGGTCAAGCCGTAGGCTTGATCGCGCTTGCCGACCCGCATGTTAAGCAGACTTGCGCCGCTGAAGCGCGGATCTTCGCCGATCGCCATGCGCAGGACTTCCGCCGGATCGCCGGCCGCCGTCACCCGACCATTGTCGAGGACAATCACGCGGGCGGCGAGCCGCGCCACCTCCTCGACCGCATGCGAGACATAGACGATCGGAATCTTGAATTCGTCGCGCAAGGCCTCGATCAGCGGCAGAATTTCGAGCCGGCGCTGCATGTCGAGCGCCGCAAACGGCTCGTCGAGCAGAAGAAGTCGCGGACAGGAAAGCAATGCCCGGCCGATCGCAACGCGCTGGCGCTCGCCGCCCGAAAGATTGGCCGGCGCGCGGTCAAGAAGATGGCCGATGCCGAGCGTCTCGACGACTGCATCAAAGCCGATCTTGCGCTCACGGCGCGGCGCGAACCAGCGCCCGAAGAGCAGATTCTGCTTCACGCCGAGATGCGGGAAGAGATTTAGATCCTGGAAGACGAGGCCGATGCGGCGCTTATGCGCCGGAACGAAGATGCGGCCTTGCGTATCGACCAAGGCCCGATCGTCGAGAACGATGCGGCCCTCGTCCGGCCGCGCGAGACCGGCGATGAGACCGATGGTCAGAGACTTGCCCGCCCCGGAGCGGCCGAAAAGCGCGGTGATCCCTTCGCTGTTCTTGAACGCGACCTTCAGAGAGAATGCGCCGATTCGGCGTGCCACATCGACATCGATCATGCCGATCTCGCCAGGCGTCTCTCGCCGCGCTGCTGAATGACTTCCGAAGCGATGATGGCGGCGAGCGCGATCACGATCGCAACCAGAGTCAGACGCAAGGCGGCGGGATCGCCGCCCGGAACCTGAATATAAGTGTAGATGGCCGAAGCCAAAGTCTCCGTCTCGCCGGGAATATTCGCCACGAAAGTGATCGTCGCGCCGAATTCGCCGAGCGCGCGGGCAAAAGCAAGTGTGGCGCCGGCGATAATGCCGGGCATGGCGAGCGGCAGGCTGACGAGAAAGAAAGCAAGGATCGGATTGGCGCCCAGCGTGCCCGCCGCCTGCTCGAGCCGCCGGTCGATTGACTCGAACGAGAGGCGCATCGCCCGCACCATCAGCGGAAATCCCATGATTGCGCTGGCAAGCGCTGCGCCAGTCCAGTGGAACGCGAGCACGATGCCGAGGTCGGCGAGAAAGCCGCCGAAAATGCCCCTACGGCCGAAGGCGATCAACAGGAGATAGCCGGTCACCACCGGCGGTACCACCAGCGGCAGATAGAGCACCGCGGCGAGTAACGTCTTGCCGGGAAAGTGCCAGCGCGCCAGGGCATAGGCAGCCAGAATGCCGAATGGCAGGCTGGCGAGCGTGGCGACGATTGCGATCCGTAGCGAGAGCAGAACCGCGGTCCATTCCGCCGGCGACAGGAAAGCGGCCAATGCTGTATCCTCCTGGATATCGCACGGTTTCTCGGCCGATCTCCGAAAGATGTCAAGAAACAGCGCATTCGAGCGCGCCCTGACGGCCCCGGCTCTTTCGTATGCTCTCACAGATTTTCGATTACGCCTTTGAGCTTGGCTTGCACAACGCTCGCTGCCTCGCGCAGGCGCGGATTTTCGATAGCCTGCATCGAGGCCACCGGATCGATCGCCGCGACCTCGACCTTGCCGCCGCCCATATCCTGAACCACGACATTGCACGGCAGCATCGTCCCGACCTTGTCCTCGATTTGCAGCGCTTCATACGCAAGCTTGGGATTGCAGGCGCCGAGAATGCGATAATTCCTGAAATCGATGTCGAGCTTCTTCTTGAACGTGTCCTTGACGTCGATCTCGGTGATGATGCCGAAGCCGGCCTGTTTCAAAGCCTCGGTCGTGTGCCGAACCGCGACGTCAAAATCGGTGTTCAACGTCTTCGCAAAATAATAGCGCATGAGCCTCTCCGAATGTCTGCCCTATGAGGCGATCTGGCCTGGATGCTAGGCCTCGATCGCCGCGCGGCCTTGACCTGGATCAGGCGCCACGTCCTGCGATTCCCACCCGCTCGATCTCCCATTCGAGCCTGATGCCGCTCGTCTCGAAGACGCGGTGGCGTACTTCCTCGCCGAGGCTTTCGATGTCGGCGGCGCTTGCCGCGCCGCGGTTGATCAGGAAATTGCAGTGAAGTTCCGAAACTTGCGCGTCGCCGACGACAAGCCCGCGGCAACCGGCCTGATCGATCAATTGCCACGCCTTGCGGCCTGCGGGATTCTTGAAGGTCGACCCGCCGGTCCGCGAGGTAACGGGCTGGCTTGCTTGCCGTGCCTCTGTGATCTTGGCCATCTCGGCCTTGATCGCGCCAGGATCGCCGGGGCGCCCCGCGAACAATGCCGAGGTGAAGATCGTGTCTGCCGCGACAGCGCAGCCGCGATAGGAAAAACCCATCGCTTCATTCGTGAACGTGTGAAGCGCGCCGCTGCGATCGACGCCGCGGCAAGACATGAGCACATCCCTTGTCTCGGACCCATAGGCCCCGCCGTTCATCCGCAAGGCGCCGCCGATGACGCCCGGAATGCCCCGATAGAAGGCGAGCCCCGCGATCCCGAACTCGGCCGCGGCTTGCGCCAATTTGACGTCGGGAACGCCGGCGCCGGCGGTAATTCGAACCCCGTCAAACCGGATTTCATGGAACGATCGGCCGAGCCTGATCACGATCCCCCCGATGCCGCCATCGCGCACGAGCAGATTGGAGCCGACCCCGACCGGAAGGATAGGAATGCTCGGCTCGAGCCGGCTCAGGAAATAGCAAAGGTCCTCTTCGTCGGCCGGCGTGAAGAGGACTTGCGCCGGGCCGCCTGTACGAAACCATGTGAGCTCGGCCATACGCAGGTTGGCATCGCACCGGCCACGCAAATCCGGCATGGCAGCCCGCAGCGCGGGCGTGAGATCAGGGAAGGTCATCGCGCGCCGCGTTTACGCTGCATCGCCCGCCGCCAGTTGGCCCGGCAGGGCATAGGCCCATTGGGTGATATTGCCGGCGCCGAGAAAGACGATGTAATCGCCGCTTTTGGCGAGCGGCCGCAACATCTCGGGAAGCTTGTCCGGATGCGGCAATGCGAGCGCTTGGCGATGCCCATGCGCCTTCAGGGCGGCAACGAGACTGTCGCGATCTGCTCCTCCTATCGGCGCTTCTCCCGCCGGATAGACATCGGCCACAATCACCGTATCCGCATCGTTGAAGCAGGTCGCGAAGTCGTTGAACAGCGAACTGAGGCGCGTATAGCGGTGCGGCTGCATGACGGCGATCACCTGCCCTTTGGTTGACGCTCTCGCAGCGCGTAAAACCGCGGCGATCTCGACCGGGTGATGCGCGTAATCGTCAAAGATGCGCACGCCCTTCCATTCGCCCGTCAACGTGAAGCGGCGCTTGACGCCGCTGAAAGTTGCGAGCGCTCCGCGCACCGCCGCCGCGTCGATCCCGAGCTCATGCGCCACGGCGATCGCCGCCGTCGCATTGAGCGCATTGTGATGACCCGGCATCGGCAGACGCATATTGTCGAACCTGATCTCGGCGCCGCTCTTGCGGTCGCGCATGACCACGTCGAAACGGGATTTGCCGTCGGCGAGATCGACGTCGAGAAGCCGCGCGTCCGCCTGCGGGTTTTCGCCATAGGTGATGATGCGCCGATCCTCGATCCGGCCGACGAGTTCTTGCACCGTCGGATGGTCGAGGCACATCACGGCGAAGCCGTAGAAGGGGATATTTTCGACGAAGGCGCGAAAAGCCTCCTTGATCGCATCGAAGGTCTCGAAATGATCGAGGTGTTCGGGATCGATGTTGGTGACCACCGCGATATCGGCCGGCAGCTTCAGGAAGGTGCCGTCGCTTTCATCCGCCTCGACGACCATGAAATCGCCGGCGCCGAGCCGCGCATTGGTACCATATGCATTGACGATCCCGCCGTTGATGACGGTCGGGTCGAATTTTCCCGCTTCGAGCAGGGTCGCAACGAGCGATGTGGTCGTGGTCTTGCCATGCGTGCCGGCGATTGCGACACATTGCTTCAAGCGCATCAACTCGGCGAGCATTTCGGCGCGGCGCACGACAGGCAGGCGCCGTTCGCGCGCCGCTTGCACTTCGGGATTGTCGCGCTTGATCGCAGTCGAGACGACAACGACTTCGGCCGAGCCGAGATTGCCCGCGTCATGGCCGATGTGCACCTCGGCGCCCTTGGCGCGCAGCCGCAGGACATTGGCGTTTTCGGCGAGGTCCGAGCCTTGCACGCTGTAGCCGAGGTTCATCAGAACCTCGGCGATGCCGGACATGCCGATGCCGCCGATCCCGACGAAATGAATGGGGCCGAGTTCGCGCGGCAGCTTCATCAAGGCTCCTCCCGCCGCGCCAGCTTCAGCACCAGATCGGCGAGGCGCTCGGCGGCGTCGGTGACGCCGACGCCGCGCGCCGCAGCGGCGCGGGCGCGCAATTCGGCCGGATCTTGCCACGCCTTGGCGAGCGCCGCCGCAAGCCCATGCGGCGTAAAATCCTGCTGGGCAACGACGATCGCCGCGCCGGCCGCGCCGAGTTCGGCGGCATTTGCGGCCTGATCCTGATCGAGGGCGTGCGGAAAGGGAACCAGAATTGCGGGCCTCCCGATGACGGCGAGTTCGGCGACGGTCGATGCGCCGGCTCTTCCAATAATAAGCTTTGCCGCCGCTATCCGAGCCGGCAAATCCGTAAAAAATGGCAGGACTTCGGCATTGACCCCGATATCGGCATAGGCTTGGCGAACCCTCGTCTGATCCTCGCCGCGCACCTGTTGGGCGATCCTGAGGTCGGTTCGCACCCCCTGCGGCAGGAGGGCAATGGCGGCAGGGACGATATCCGCCATGATTCGAGCCCCTTGCGATCCGCCGATGACAAGGAGCGTGAAGGGACCGGCATCCGGGTAAGGAGTGCCCGCCGCCGCGATGACGGTCGGGCGAACCGGGTTGCCGGTACGAAAGCTCCTAATGCGCTTGCCTGCCCCCTTCAAGGTTGAAAATCCGGTCGCAACCGCATCGACGCGGGGCGCGAGAAAACGATTGGCGCGGCCCATGACGGCGTTCTGCTCGTGCAGAATGGTCGGAATGCGAAGCAGCGATGCGGCGAGAACCGGCGGGACGGTCGGATAGCCGCCGAACCCGACGACAGCGGCCGGGCTCAGCCGCCGCAGCAGACCGCAGCGCCGCGACAGTCCCGGCCATCAAGGTCAGGATGGCCTGGCCTCGCGCGAGGATCGTGCCGCCGCTCGGCGTCGCCGCGGCGATCCGATGCATGCGGGCTGGAAAATCGCGGCCATATTGCTCGGCCCTCGCGTCGGTCAGAAGTTCGACCGAAATGCCGCGCGCGGCGAGCGCATTGGCGAGCAATTCCGCGGGGAACAAATGGCCGCCGGTGCCTCCGGCCGCGATGAGGACCGGACCGGTGAGCCTCATGCCGGCTCGGCCTCGGACTGCCGGAAGATGATTTCCGCGCGCGGGCGTTTGCGTATCACGGCCGCCAGAAATCCCATGCCGAGCGCCAGGGAAATCACCGACGAGCCGCCGTACGAAATGAACGGTAACGTCATGCCCTTGGCCGGCATGAGGTGAAGATTGACGGCCATGTTAATGGCGCTCTGCATCCCGAAGAGCATGATCAACCCTGCCGCTGCGAGCCGGCAGAAGGGATCTTCGTTGCGCGCCGCGCCAATGAGGCCGCGCATGACAATGAAAGCGAAGACCGCGACCAGCGCCAGACAGGCGACGATGCCGAATTCCTCGCCGGTCACCGCGAAGATGAAATCGGTATGCGCGTCGGGAAGGATCCGCTTGACGGTCCCCTCGCCGGGCCCTTTGCCGAACCAGCCGCCGGCGAAGAAACTGTCAATCGCGGTATCGATCTGAAACGTATCGACGACACCGCCGCTGGTGCCTGGATCGATGAATTTCAAAATTCGCCCGCGCACATGCGGCACCAATTTATAGGCGAGCAGCACGCCGCCGATGCCGATGCTGCCGATTCCGGCAACCCAGATCCAGCGCAGCCCGGCGATGAAGAAGAGCCCCACCCAGACGAGCGAGAGGAGCATCGTCTGGCCGAAGTCCGGCTGCAGAATGAGCGGCAAAATCGCCGCCGGCAGGAGCAGGAGCGCGATGAAATTGCCCGGCACGTCGCGCTTGGCGCCCTCCGCAAAGGCCCAGGCGACGAGGACGACGAAAGCCGGTTTCAGAAACTCCGACGGCTGAACGCCGAAGATCCAGCGGCGCGCGCCCTTCACTTCAACGCCGAACCACAGCGCCGCGATGATCAGCGCCATGGAGACGACGAAGACGATAAGAGCGGTGCGCCGCACATGCCGCGGCGAAAGGAACGAGCTCGCAAAGAATACCGCCACGGCGGGAACCAGAAAGAGCACCTGCTTATGCACGAAATGGAATGTCGGCAGGCCGAGGCGCTCCGCGACCGGCGGGCTCGCCGCCATGGTCAGAACGAGCCCGAACACGATCAAGGCTCCGAGCGCGGCGATCAGCCAGCGGTCGATCGTCCACCACCAGTTTGCCAGAGCCGAGCGTTCGAGGCGCGAGAGCATCACCTTTCTCCTTCAGGCCTTCGGCCGTTCCGCCATCTTGGCGAGCACCAGTTCCCGAAATTTGTCGCCGCGTTTTTCGAAATCCGAAAACTGGTCGAACGAGGCGCAGGCAGGCGAGAGCAGGACAATGGGCGCTTCCGTCGTGCTTTTTTCCGCATCCCGCGTCGCGCTTTCGACCGCCTTGTCGAGCGTGCCGCAAAATTCATAAGGAATCGCTTCACCGATGGTCCCGGCGAAGGCTTCGGCCGCCTCGCCCACGAGATAGGCCTTCACGATTTTCGGGAACAACGGCCGCAGCGGCTCGATCCCACCATGTTTCGCCCTGCCCCCGAGGATCCAATAAATATCGGTGAGGCTCAAAAGCGCCTTTTCCGCCGCGTCGGAATTGGTCGCCTTGGAGTCGTTGATATAGAGCACTTTGCCCCGGCGGCCGATTTCCTCGAGCCGATGCGGCAGGCCGGGAAAGCTCGCCAGGCCCTTTTGGAGAACTTCGAGCTCAAAACCATGCGGCCCGAGCGCGGCGACGGCCGCAGCGGCATTCTGGCCATTGTGGCGGCCGCGCAGAGAGGCAATGCCGGCGAGATCGGCGATCGGCGACGAGCGGCCGTGAGCGCGGCGCATGAGCCGCGTTCCCTCGAGGACAATGCCATCCGGGATCGCCGGATTGTTGATCGAAACGAATGTGACGGGCTTGCCCGTCTTGCGCAATCGCTCGGCGATCGCGATCGAAATATCGTCATCGAGACAGATCACGGCATGATCGGCCTGCGCCACCAGTCTTTCCTTGATCGCCGCGTAATTCTCCATCGTGCCGTGGCGGTCGAGGTGATCCGGCGTCACGTTGAGCAGGATGCCGAACGAAGCGTTGAGCGAGGGCGCGAGATCGATCTGAAAGGAAGAACATTCGATGACGTGGACGCGCCCCGCTCCCGGCGGCGAGAGCGCCAGGATCGGCGTCCCTATATTGCCGCCGACCTCGGCTTCGTAGCCGAAACAGCGATAGAGATGGGCGACGAGCGCGGTCGTCGTAGATTTGCCGTTCGTGCCGGTGATCGCAACGAACAAAGCTTTCGGCGCGATCTTGGCGCGTTCGCGGCAGAAGAGTTCGATGTCGCCGATGATTTCGACGCCCGCAGCGCGCGCCTTGACGACGATCCAATGCGGAATCGGGTGCGTCAGCGGCACGCCGGGCCCGAGCACGAGAGAATCGAATCCCGAAAGATCCTCGAACACCAAATCCTGCAACTTGAGGCCCATTGCCGCGGCCTGATCGCGCGCGCGTCGATGATCGTCCCACACGACGACATCGGCGCCGCCGGCGATCAGCGCCTCGGCGCTGATCCGCCCCGATGTGCCGAGGCCGAAGACGGCAACCCGCTTGCCGGCAAAGCACGTGATCGGCGTCATCTCATCTCAGCTTCAGTGTCGAGAGGCCCACGAGGGCAAGGACGAAGGCGATGATCCAGAAGCGCACCACCACTTGCGCCTCGGACCAGCCGAGCTGTTCGAAGTGATGGTGAATCGGCGCCATCCTGAAAACCCGCCTGCCGGTCAGTTTGTAGGACACGACCTGGACGATCACGGAGAGCGCTTCGACCACGAACAATCCGCCGACGATGGCAAGCACGATTTCGTGCTTGATCGCGACCGCGATCGTCCCGAGTAGGCCGCCCAAGGCGAGCGAGCCGGTGTCGCCCATGAAGATCTGCGCCGGCGGCGCGTTGAACCAGAGGAATCCGAGGCCGGCGCCGATCAAGGCGCCGCAGACGACGGCGAGCTCGCCGGCGCCCGGCACGAAATTTATGCCGAGATAGAGCGAGAAGATCGCGTTTCCGGCGAGGTAGGCGATGATCCCGAACGTGGCGGCGGCGATCATCACCGGCACGATGGCCAATCCGTCGAGGCCGTCGGTGAGATTGACCGCGTTGCCGGCCGCGATGATGATGAAAGGGCCAAAGATAAGAAAAAGAACGCCGAGATCGACGACATAGCCCTTGATCGCCGGCAGCGCCAATCCGGTCGTGTCCGCCGTTCCCACCTTCATCATCGCGTAGCAGGCAATGACCGCAATGATGGCTTCGAGAAGAAGGCGCGTACGGCCGGAAAGGCCGCCGTGCGACTGCCGCGTCACTTTCAGATAGTCGTCGTAGAAGCCGATGAGACCGAAGCCGACCATCACCAACAGAACAATCCACACATAGCGGCTCGCGAGATTGGCCCAGAGCAAGGTCGATACGATGAGACCCGACAGGATCATCAGCCCGCCCATCGTCGGCGTGCCTGTCTTTGTGAGCAGATGGGTCGGCGGACCGTCGCTGCGGATCGGTTGACCCTTGCCCTGCTTGATGCGCAGCGCCGCGATGATCCGCGGCCCGAAGAAGAAAACGAAGAAAAGAGCCGTCGCCGTCGCGCCGCCGGTGCGAAAGGTGATGTAGCGAAACAGATTGAGCGGGCTGAAATGATGTGAATATTGGGCAAGCCAGGTGAGCATTCAAAAATTCCTATCGGCTGCTGAGCAGTTTCAGACGAGAGCCGCGCCATGATAGCGAGACTTGAGGGTCGCAACGATGGCATGCATGCGGCTCGCATTCGAACCCTTGACGATGACCATGTCGCCGGCGCGAACCGCGGCGACGACGATCGGCTCGAGCGCCGCCGCAGTCGGTTGCCAAGCCCCTTGCACCGGGCCTGGCAGCGTATCGAAGAGATGTTTCATCAACGGACCCGCCGCGAAGACGAGATCTATGCGGTTCTTGGCCACATCCGCCGCGAGCCCGGCGTGCAGCTCCGGAGCCTGTGTTCCGAGTTCGAGCATGTCGCCGAGCACCGCGATGCGCCGGCCGGCCGCGGGCAGCGTCTCGGTCAGTGCGAGCGCCGTTCGCATCGACGCGGGGTTGGCGTTATAGCTCTCGTCGATCAGAGTGAACGGCCCGCCTTTGGCCTGGAGTATGAATCTGCGTCCCCGCCCGGCCGGCACTTCGAACCCTGCGAGCGCCTGCGCCGCGCCTTCGAGATCGAGGCCGAGCGCCTGCGCGGCAAGCAACACCGCCAGCGAATTGACGGCGAGATGGCGCCCCGGGGCGCCGAGCCGGTAGGTGAGATCACGGCCCGCAATATGCGCCGTCACCATGCTGTGGTCCGCGGCAAGCCTCACCGCGATGAGCCGGGCGTCGGCGCGCTCGCTCTCGCCGAAGGTGGCGATATGGCCGGCCTCCGACAGCCGCGCCACGGCCGCGAGCCTCTCATATTGGTCGATGTCGCGATTGACAATCGCGACGCCGCCGGGAACGAGCCCTGAAAAAATTTCAGCTTTGGCATCGGCGATCGCTTCGACGCTGTCGAAATATTCGATGTGAACCGGAGCGACATTGGTGATGATGGCGATATGCGGCCGCGTCATGCCGACCAGCGGGGCAATTTCGCCGGCGTGATTCATGCCGATCTCGATGATGCCGAAACGTGCGTCGCGCGGTATGCGCGCCAAGGTCAACGGCACGCCCCAATGGTTGTTGTAAGACGCGTGCGAGGCATGAACTCTTCCCGCTTGCGACAGCACGAGGCGCAGGGCTTCCTTCGTCGTGGTTTTCCCGACCGAGCCGGTCACTGCGACGAAGCGCGCGGCGCTGCGCGCGCGTCCGGCGATGCCGAGCCCCTCGAGCGCCGGCAGAACCGCATCGACGGCATAAAGCGGTCCATGGTACCTCAGCGCCTCGGCATGCGCCTCGTCCACCACCGCCGCGGCGGCGCCCTTCGCAAAGGCGTCGGCGACATAATCATGCCCGTCGCTATTCTCGCCGGCGATGGCGAAGAAGAGATCACCCGGCACAAGGGTGCGCGTGTCGATCGAGATTCCGGAAATCGGCGGCGGCAGGCCGTCGCAGACGCGCGCCCGCAGCGGGGCGACAAGACCGAGCCCGGTCCACAACGGCCTTTCTGCCTCTTGCGGCAGGGATTCCTGCGGCATGATGCTCATGCCGCATCATCCTTCAACGCAGCGCGAACGCATTGCTGATCGGAAAAAGGAAGCGTCCTGTCGCCGACGATCTGGCCGGTTTCATGGCCCTTCCCGGCGACGAGCAGAACATCGCCGTTTTCGAGCCCCGCGACTGCAGCCGCGATCGCAGCTCCCCGGTCGCCGATCTCACGGCCCTTGGAATTGCTCACGATGCCTTCGAGAATAGAGCGGCGAATGGATGCGGGATCTTCGGAGCGCGGATTGTCGTCGGTGACGATGACTTCGTCGGCGAGGCGCGCCGCGACCTCGCCCATGATCGGGCGCTTACCCGGGTCGCGGTCGCCGCCGCAACCGAAGACGACAATGAGTCTTCTGCGGACGAGCGGGCGCAAGGCGCGGAGCGCTTTGTCGAGCGCATCCGGCTTATGGGCATAATCGACGAAGACCGGCGCGTTCTTGCGCCGCCCGACGAGTTCCAAGCGGCCCGGCGCACCCTGCAGCTTTTCGAGCGCGGCGAAGACGTGATCCGGCGCACCGCCGGTCGCCAAGGCGAGCCCAGCGGCAACGAGCGCGTTTTGGGCTTGGAAATCGCCGGCGAGCGGAAGCCGCGACGTGTAAGTCTTGCCCCCATAGTCGACGACGAGCCCCGTCGCAAAATCCTCGGGCTTTGCTTCGACGAGCCGGATCGCCCTGCCCCGCCGGCCGACCGAAATGACGTCGAGCCCGCGCGCCGCGCAGGCCGCAATGATTCTTTCGGCAACGTCGGCGTCGGCATCGACCACCGCAGGCGAGCCCGGCGCGAGCAAGTGCTCAAAGAGGCGCAGTTTCGCGGCGAGATAAGTCTCCATGTCGGCGTGATAATCGAGATGATCGCGCGAGAGATTGGTGAAGGCGCCGGCTGCGAGCCGCACGCCGTCCAACCGGCGCTGATCGAGACCATGCGAGGAGGCCTCGAGCGCGAGATGGCTGACGCCATCTTTGGCGAGATCGTTGAGCGTTTTATGCAGAAGCACGGGATCCGGCGTCGTCAGCGCGCCGGAGCTCGCGCCGGAGGGCGCGACGAGGCCGAGCGTCCCCAGCGCGGCGGCGCGGTGGCCGAGCGCCAGCCAGATCTGCCGCGTGAAAGCCGCAACCGATGTTTTGCCGCTCGTTCCGGTGATCGCGACGATGGTTGCGGGCTGCAACGGGAAAAAGCGCGCCGCGGCGAGCGCCAAGGCACGACGCGCATCTTCGACCTGGATGAAGACGGCCGGCTCGATCGGCGCATCGGGAGCACGTTCGCCGATAACCGCCGCCGCGCCGCGCGCGACCGCTTCTTTTGCAAAAGCGAGCCCGTCGCGCTTGCCGCCCGGCAGCGCGAAAAAGGCAAAACCTTCGCCGATCGCGCGACTGTCGGAGCTGACGCCCTCGATGCGACGCCCGGGCTCGGCAATCGCCGCCTCGGGCAAGAGATCAGCCAGACGCATTACTGGCTCCCGGGAGCCGGAGAATTGGCTGCTGCGTAGCCGAGCTGGGCAAGCAGCGGGAAGGGTTTACTCGGCGGCGTAAAGCGCGGCGTAACGCCGAGCAAGGGACCGACGCGCTCGATGATCTTGCCGGTAATCGTGCCGGCGTTCCAGGCCGCGGTGCGGTTGCCATCGGTCTCCGGCAAGCCCTGTGGTTCGTCCAGCATCGTGAAGAATAAATATTTCGGCTTGTCGGCCGGAACGATGGCCATAAATGTGGTCAGCACTTTGTCCTTCAAATAATGGCCGTGGAAGCTCTTGTCGGCCGTGCCGGTCTTGCCGCCCACGAAATAGCCATCGATGTCGGCATTCCGAGCCGAGCCTATTTCCGCGTTGAGACGCATCAGATAGCGCAGGCTCTCCGAGGTCTCCGGTTTGACGACTTGCGGTGCGCCCTTTTTGGCATCTTCCTCGCTGCGCTTCAAGAAAGTCGGTTTTATGAGGGTGCCGCCGTTGACCAGGGCGCCGACCGCCATGAGCGCCTGAAGCGGTGCGACATTGAGGCCCTGGCCGAAAGCGATCGTCATCGTGTTCAGCTCGCCCCAATACTTGGGAACGAGCGGTTCGGCGGATTCCGGCAGCTCGGTGCGCAAGCGCGTCAATTGTCCCATCTTGCGCAAAAATGCCTTGTGCGCATCGACGCCGACCATGAGCGCCATCCGCGCGGCAGCTATGTTCGACGAATAGGTAAAGGCCTCCGGCACCGAGAGGAGCCGGCCTTGGGCGTGGAAATCATGAATCGTGAAACGGCCGTAGCGCAAGGACTCGCGCGCGTCGATTTGCGAATTGAGCGTCACTTTTCCGCAATCGAGCGCCATGGCAATCGTCAGCGCCTTGAAGGTCGAGCCCATCTCGTAGACGCCGACTGAGAGCCGATTGATGCGGTCTGGATCGAGCGCGTCGACGGGATTGTTCGGATCGAAATCCGGCAACGAGGCCATGGCGATGACCTCGCCGGTGTTGACGTCGAGAATCGCCGCGGCACCTGCTTTGGCCTTGAATTTGGCGATCCCCTGAGCGAGTTCCTCCCGCACCGCATAAGTCGCGCCGAGATCGAGCGAAGTGACCACCGGCTTCAAATCGGCGATGGTCAAATCGAAGCCGGCATTATGAAGATCGGCGAGCCCTTCGCCGTCGATATATTTTTCGAGCCCGGAGATGCCGATTCCATCGAGATTGGCATAGCCCAGCACATGCGCCGCGATCGGGCCGTTCGGATAGACGCGCTTGTTCTCTTGCATGAAGCCGATGCCCGGCAGGCCGAGATGATAGACAGCCTGCTGCTGCTCGGGCGTCACCGCGCGCTTCACCCAGACAAATCCCTTGCGTGAGCTCAATTTGCTGCGCAGTTCCTGCGGATCGAGATCGGGGAATATGCCGGTCAACTGGTCGGCCGCTTCGTCCCGGTCGATGATGCGGCGCGGCTCGGCAAAGATCGACGTGACCTTGATGTCGGTTGCGAGAATGGCACCGTTACGATCCAATATGTCGGGACGCGCCGCTGCGACCGTATCGGAGGCCGCGTGTCGCATGATTTGCCGCAGCTCCGGGTGCATGCCGAAATAGATGAGCTTGCCGGCGATGATGCAATAGATGAGGATGAAGCCGCAGGCGATGAGCTTGATGCGCCGCGTGCTCTTGTCGCGCTTCAAGGTGAAGAGGCGAAAGAGCCGGCGCGACGCCGCGCCCGTTGGACGATCGCTTGGCTGGCGACTTGCGCCGACTTCCGCGGGAAGATCGATCTCGGCTTTCATGCTCCCCGACTCGTCAATTCGTGGCCGGCGTCGTCTGAGCGCTCGGGACCGGGTCATGCGGCGTATTGGTCGGCACCGTGACCTCGGGCGCGTCGGGCTCAGCGCCCGTCGTCACCTTCTTGTCGGGCAGAGCCTCGATCGGAACGATCTGTCTCAGCGAGGGCTGCTGAAGATCGAGGAACTGATTGGCCAGAGCCTCGATCCGCTCGGGGCGCGAGACATGTTCCCATTCCGCCCTGAGCATCGCGATCGAATCCTCCTCGGACTTGATCTGCTGATGCAATTGAACGATCTCCTCGGCGCGGAAGATCGTCTCGTATTTGATCGAATAGGCGAAGATCGCCGAACCTACTAGGGCGGCAATCGCGAGCACATTCAGGATGCGCACCATATCAGCCTCCCCTCTTGCGCCGTTGCGGCAGACGGGAGAGCTGAACGAGGGCGGGCTCGGCGGCGCGTGCCGGCGCGGCCGTCCGCGTGGCGAAGCGCAGTTTTGCCGAGCGTGCACGCGGATTGCGTTTGGTTTCCTCGGCCGAAGCTTCAATCGGCTGCCGCCCAGCCATCGTGAACGTCGGCACCGGCTTCTCCGGCTCGCCCGGCAGCGGCCGCGAGCGCGCTTCACCGCGGCCTGAGCGGGCGGCGAAGAATTGCTTCACGATACGATCTTCGAGCGAATGGAAGGTGACGACGGCAAGACGGCCGCCCGGTTTCAACACACGTTCGGCGGCGACGAGGCCTTGCACGAGCTCGCCCAGCTCGTCGTTGACGGCGATACGCAGCGCCTGAAAGCTGCGCGTCGCTGGATGAATGGCGCCGGGGCGGCCAGGCGCGACCCGCGCAATGATCTCAGCGAGGCGGCCCGTCGTTGCGATAGGCTCTTGCGCGCGCGCGGCGACGATCGCCTTGGCGATGCGGCGCGCCGCGCGTTCCTCGCCGAAATGATAGAGAATGTCGGCGAGCTCGGCCTCGTCCGCATCGTTGACGAGATCGGCGGCGCTTTGGCCTGCGCAATCCATGCGCATGTCGAGCGGAGCGTCGTAACGGAAAGAAAAGCCGCGCGCCGCTTCGTCGAGCTGCATGGAGGAGACGCCGATATCGAAGACGATGCCGTCGAAGGCGGCCATGCCGCGGCTTTTCGCAACAGGCTCGAGCTCTGCGAACCGCGCGCGCTCGAGGATGAGCCGATTTTTGAATTCGCGCACGAGATCTTGGCCGGCGGCGATGGCGGTCGGATCGCGGTCGAGCGCCAGGACCTTCGTTTCCGGAGTAGAAAGGATGGCTTTGGCGTAACCGCCGGCCCCAAACGTCGCGTCGAGATAGATTTCGCCCTGACGGGGGCCGAGGGCTGCGAGGACTTCCTCACGAAGCACGGGAACGTGGCGGGCCGGTCCGCCAACGGCGATATGGCTCATATCGCCGCGGCCCGCTTTCATTCCCGTGCTCCATGTGGTCGCGGTTCGTCGGGTGCCGCGTATCGGGAATTGAGCCGTTTCCTGAGGTCGCGCACGCGATTTCTGGCCTCCTCGAAATGCGCGTGAAAACGGCTCGGTTCCCAGATCTGAAACTTGTCTCCCTGACCGACGAAAGTGATCTCCTCGGTAATGCCGGCATAGGCCTTGGTCGCTTCGGTGAGCATCACCCTGCCCTCCGCATCGACCTTTAGGATCTCGCTGGCGCCATAGAGCGCGGTCGATAGAAAATCGTGCTCCTCCGAATAGGGCGCGTGGCGCGCCAAAAGCTGATCGATCTCCCGCACCAGTGCATGGCCACCGCAATCGAGCGCCGCCGCGTCGAGCGAAGGATGCACAAAGAGCCCATCGAATCCGTCGCGCGCCAGGACCGCCCTGAAGGGTGCCGGTATCGACACCCTGCCCTTCGCATCGAGCCGATTGGTGAAACGCGAGACGAACCGGTCCAAGCCTTCGCCCCCTCAACCAACGCCACGCCGCCACCGCGTCAAAGATCCCCGCCGCTCCGCCGCGCAGGCCGCCCATCCGGCGGATGGGCTTGGGGGAGAACCATGGGATAATCTGGGATATCATGGGAGATCGAGGGGGTCAATCTGGGCGAGCCCGCCGCGACGCATGTCACACCGCTCCGAAGCAGATTCGGGACCGATTAGAAATCGTTAGGGTTAACAGGGCGTTGAGGAGAAGTCTCGCAGGGCCAGCGGGCGCTTTACAGGCGCTCTCCCCTGACCACGTCGGCGAACAACGCGTTGATGAGGTCGGCCGTTACGATTCTGCGGTCATCCAGCACGGCTTCGAGCGTCAGCCATTGCCAGATCCGCACAAAGGCCGCCTCCGGACTGGGCGCGTCGAAAGCCGATCGGTCGCGGCGCGACAGCCATAGTTCCACATAGGGCGCGGCAATCCGTAGTTTTTCGCGCAATACCGCTTCGGTGCACACCGCGACCTCGCGCGCAGCCGCGCCCGCTTTCACCGCGCCCTTGTTGCGCAGGAGCGCTTTGACGCGCGATGCGCGACGCCCCTGATTGCGCGCTTTCAACAGCACGGTCTGCGGCGGCGGCAGGCGCGGCAGGATCGCGCGCTTGCCGACGCGCGCCCGCTTGATCGCCACCGGCTTGCGGGCCGAGACCTTGAAGGCAATGCTCTTGGCCTTCGCGGCGCGCGCTGCCGGCTTGGATTTCTTCGCGCCGGTCTTAGTGTCCTTCTTAGCCGACTTCTTGGCGCGCGTTTTCTTCGGCGCGGTCTTAGATGACCTCTTTGCACGATCTCTGAGCTTCTCGTCCGCCATGGAGCGCTCCGTCTCTTACCGGCCTATCATGCGCCGAGCGTTTCGATTTGCAAGGGCGCCGGGCCTCCCGTCGCCCAATCGATCAGCTCGACGATATGAACGACGGGGATGTTCGTGCCGCCCGCAAGCTGCGTCATGCAGCCAAGATTGCCGGTCGCGATAATGTCGGGATGCAACTTTTCGATGTTGGCGAGTTTGCGCTCGCGAAGCCGGCGGGCGAAGAATGGCTGCATGATGTTATAAGTTCCCGCCGAGCCGCAGCAGATGTGCCCTTCGGGAACATCGCGCACGCGGAAACCCGCCGCTTTCAGCAAGCGTTTCGGCTGATCGGTGATCTGCTGGCCATGCTGCAGCGAACAGGCCGCGTGATAGGCGACAATCATTCCGCTCGGCGGCGCCGGAGCCGGAAGATCGAGCCCAGTGAGATATTCGGAAATATCTTTCGCGAGGCGCGAAATTTTCGCCGCCTTTTCGGCATAGGCCGCATCCTCGCGCAGCATGAAGCCATAGTCCTTGATCGTCGTACCGCAGCCCGACGCAGTGATGAGGATTGCATCGAGGCCGCCCTCATTTGCCACCCTGCTCCAGGCATCGACATTGGCGCGGGCGAAGTCGAGCGCCTGGTCCTTCCGCCCCAAATGATGCACGAGCGCGCCACAACAGCCCTCGCCTTGTGCTAAGACAACCTCGATGCCGTTGCGGGTCAAAAGCCGGACCGCCGCTTCGTTGATCGCCGAGTTCAGCACCGGCTGGGCGCAGCCGCTCAGAAGAGCAACGCGGCCGCGCTTTTCCCCTTGCGCCGGAAACACCTCTGCATGCGCCTGCGCAGGCTGCGAGGCGCGCGACGGCGCGAGCTCCGCCATCGCGGCGAGCCGGTCGAACAGTGAGGGCGTCTTGGCGCTTTCCGCGCGCGCCAGCCGTGGCAGGAGCCGCGCGGCGAACGGCCTTATGAGCGAAGCGGCGCCCAGCGCAAGCGCGAAGCGGCGCGGATAAGGCAGGATCGCCGCAAGCATGGCGCGGATCGCCCGGTCGGCCGGCGGCCGGCGAAAAGTGTCTTCGATATGAGCGCGCGCATGATCGACGAGGTGCATGTAATTGACGCCCGACGGACAGGTCGTCATGCAGGAGAGGCAAGAAAGACAGCGGTCGATGTGCTTGACGATCTCCGCCGAGGCGGGCTTGCCCTGCTCGAACATTTCCTTGATGAGATAAATCCGCCCGCGCGGACTATCGAGCTCGTCGCCCTCGAGGAGATAGGTGGGACAGGTCGCGGTGCAAAAGCCGCAATGCACGCAGCTGCGCAGAATCCTCTCCGAGACCGCCATCTCTCCGTCTTCGAGCTGTTCTTCGGTGAACAAGGTCTGCATGGGCTTTCTCAGATCCCGGCATACATCCGGCCTGGGTTGATGATACGGTCAGGATCGAAGCTCGCCTTGATCCCGCGTGTGATCTTCATCAAGGGCGGCGACAAAGGCTCGAAGACATCGATCCGCGCCCGCATTTCGTCCGGCGCTCGCACCAATGTCGCATGGCCGCCGCCCGCGTTTGCGAGCGCCGCGCGGATTTTTCCGGCCTGCGCATCGCCGTCTGCTGCGACCGCGAGCCAGATCAGCCCGCCGCCCCAATCGTAAAAATGCCGAGCCGCGGCCTCGCGCGACAGAGCGAGGATGATCTTTGGCGCTTGCGACGGTGCGACCGAGAGGCGCCAAATCGCCGCTTCGCGCGGCTCGACCAGCGGTATCACGTCGCGGATTGCGCGCCAAAAGTCCGCCGCATGTTCCACGTCGAGCGGTTCGCCCGTGCCGTGTAGTGCGAGCAGGCGGGCAAGCGCCGCAAGCCGGTCTTCGACCGAAGTCTTCACCCCTTCGAGGCGCAACAAGGTCAAAGCCTCGCTCGTCCCGACGCCCTCCGGGAGATGCGCCGCCCCCGTCACCTGGAAGGGCGAGCCGAGGCCGGCCGAGAGCGCGGCGACCGCCGGCTCATCTGCGAGGCCGCGTAAAGCGAGCGTGCCTGAATATTCGGGCTCGGGCAAAACCTTGAACGTGGCTTCGGTGATGACGCCGAGCGTGCCATGCGCGCCGCACTGAAGCTTGACGAGGTCGAGGCCGGTGACGTTTTTCATCACCCGCCCGCCCGACTTGACGATCTCGCCGCGTCCGTTCACGAAGCGCAGCCCGATCAGATGATCGCGGCAGGCACCCGCCTGGATGCGGCGCGGACCGGAGATATTGCAGGCGGCGATCGCGCCTATTGTCGGCTCGCCGCTCGCACCAAAAAGAGCGCGGTGATCCATCGGCTCAAAGGCAAGGCGCTGGCTCTTTGCTTTGAGCACCGTCTCGATTTCGCCGAGCCTCGTCCCCGCCCGCGCGGAAAGCACGAGTTCGGCGGGCTCGTAGAGCGTGATGCCGGTGAGCCCCCGCGTCTCGAGCATGGTGTCGGCCTCGACTGGCCGACCGAAGCCCGTCCGCGTGCCGCCGCCTCTTACGGCGAAGGGTCGAGGCGCGGCCCGCGCGGCCACGACGGCTTCGGCAGTCTCGGCTTCGCTCGTCGGCGTGAGGATCATGGCGGTCGAGCTAGCACGGAAGCGGCGCGATGTCGCCAAAGGACGAGGAAGCCCGTGCTTCGCGACGCACGCTTCGCGTGCTCCCCAGCATGAGGGCCTCAAAAGCACAAACACCTGCCCTCACCCTGAGGAGCTTGCGAAGCAAGCGTCTCGAAGGGTGAGTTGATCAAGGTTTCTCTCTCTGCACGCTGCCTTAAGCCCCCACCCGCCCCTCGAGCGGAAACACCTTGGCGGGATTGAGCAGCCAGCCCGGATCGAAGACGGCGCGCACGCGCATCTGCTGGGCAAGATCGGCGCGGTTGAACTGGACCGGCATCAGTTCGCGCTTTTCGATGCCGACGCCATGTTCGCCGGTGAGGCAGCCGCCGACCGCGACGCAGAGCTTCAGAATCTCTTCGCCCGCCGCCTCGGCCTTCGCCTGCTCTAGCGGATCGTTGATATTATAGAGAACGAGCGGATGCAGATTGCCGTCGCCGGCGTGGAAAACATTGGCGACGCGCAGCCCATGCGCGGCGACGATCTCCCCCACCCGATGCAGAACATTGGGCAATTGTCCGGTCGGGATCACGCCGTCCATGCAGATATAATCGGCGACGCGGCCGGTCGCGCCGAAGGCGGATTTGCGGCCCTTCCAAATCGCCGCCGTCTCCATTGCCGATTTCGACTCTCTTACGCAGCTCACGCCATGCGTTTTGGCTATGCCGACGATGCGCGCGAGTTCCGCTTCGATTTCGGCTTGCGATCCCTCGACCTCGACGATGAGCAGAGCGCCGACATCGAGCGGATAGCCCGCGTGCGAAAAAGCCTCGCAGATCTCGATCGCGCGCTTATCCATGAATTCGATCGCGACCGGAATAATGCCGGCACCGATGATCGCGGCGACGCAGGCGCCCGCGTCTTCGCTCGTCGGAAAGCCGAAAAGGACGGGGCGCGCATCTTCCGCGGCGCGCAGGATTTGCAGCGTTGCTTGCGTGACAATGCCGAGCTGGCCTTCCGATCCGGCGATAAGGCCCAAAAGATCGAGGCCCGGTGCGTCGAGATAGCTCCCGCCGATCTCGGCGACTGTTCCGTCGACCAGCACCATCTCGACGCCGAGCAGGTTGTTGGTGGTCACGCCATATTTGAGGCAATGGGCGCCGCCCGAATTCATCGCGATATTGCCGGCAATCGTGCAAGCGAGCTGCGAGGACGGATCTGGCGCATAGAAAAAGCCTTCCGCAGCGACCGCGTCGCTGATCGCGAGGTTGGTGACGCCCGATTCGACCCTGACCGTGCGATTGGCGTAATCGATGTCGAGGATGCGGTTCATCTTGCCGATGCCGACGACCACCGCGTCTTCCTGTGGTATGGCGCCGCCGGCAAGCGATGTGCCGGCGCCGCGCGCCACGACCTTCACGCCTTCGCCATGCAGGAATTTCATCACCGCGCTCAGCTCCTGCGTCGAGCGCGGCAGGACGACGGCCAGCGGCACGCGGCGATAGGCGGTCAAGGCGTCGGTCTCAAAAGCGCGCCGCTCGTCCTCGCTCGTCACCAGGCATTCGGGCGGCAGAAGCGCGGCGAGACCCGCTACGATCGCCGCGCGGCGCGCGATTATGCCGGAGTCCGGCTTCGGGAAGAGAATATTGCCCATCGGGTTACAATTATCCCATGTTTCGGCGGTGGGCGACCTCAGCCAGGAAAGCGGCGCCGAATTTTGTCCGGCCGCCGCGGGACCCGTCACTCCGCCAGAACCCGGGCGGGCGGAAAGGCGACTTCGACCAAGGTCCCTTCGTTCTTCTTGCTTCTGATCGTGAAAAAGGCCCGATTGGCTTCGACGAGCGCCCGGGTCAGCGGCAGGCCGAGCCCGGTGCCGGCGGATTGCCGCGCGGTCGCAAGCTGCCGGAACGGCTCGAGCGCCGTCTCGATGTCGCGCTCCGACATGCCGATCCCCGTATCGCGAATGCGGATCACCGCGTTGCCGACGTCGGTCACCGCCGTGGCGATGATGACCTGGCCGCCCGGCTCGTTGAACTTCACGGCATTGGAGAGAAGGTTCAGCAGAATCTGCCGGAGCGAACGCTCGTCGGCCACGATCTTCGGCAGGTGCTGTGCGAGCGCGAGCCGCATGATGACGCGTTCCTGATTGGCCTGCGGCTGCATGATCGCGACGCATTCCGTGACCGCCCGATTGACGTCGACCGAGACGAAGTCGAGCTCCATCTTGCCCGCTTCGATCTTGGAGAGGTCGAGGAGGTCGTTGACGAGACTCATCACATGCGCGCCGGAGGTATGAATATCGCGCAGATAGTCGCGATAGCGCTCGTTGCCGATCGGCCCGAAGCGCTCCTCCATGATCACTTCAGCGAAGCCGAGGATCGCATTGAGCGGGGTGCGGATTTCGTGGCTGACCTTGGCGAGGAAATCGGATTTCAGCGCGCTTGCCCGCTCGGCCCCCTGGCGGGCGTCTTCGAGTTCCTGCTCAACCTTCTTCCAATGCGTCATGTCGCGGAAAAGCGCGCAGAATTTCTGTTCGGCCGCGTCATTTTGCGCCGGCCCGACACGTCCGAGCGTCATGAAAATCGGGATCAAGCCGCCCTGCTTTGCTCGGCCGACGATCTCGCGGCCGTCGTTGAGCAGGCTCGCGACGCTGTCCGTTTTCAGCCCACCGAAATAATCCTTCACCTTGGTCTGGCTCTCAGGCGCGACCAGCATCGTGAACGGCTTGCCGGCGACCTCGCTCTGGTCGTAGCCGAAAAGAGCCTCGCCGGAACGGTTGAGCGCCAGAATCCGTCCTTGGGAATCGAGCACGGCGAGACCGTCCGTCGCGGTGTCGAGAATGGCATTGAGCTCCCGCACCTCGTTCTTGTGCGTCCGCACTTCTGCCTCGAGGCGGGACAAGGCGTCTTTCTCATCGTCGCGGCGCAAGGTCAGCAGCGTCGCAGGCAGATGGTCCCATTCGATCGACTGGATGCGCGCGCGAACGGGGATAAGCTCGCCCGCCGCGCTGCGCAGCCCGATTGTTTCGCGGCCGGGAGAAGGCGCCTGCTCGTAGATTCGCGACATACCGCCCGCCGCGTGGAGCGCGTCCTCATCGGGCAAGCCCAAGAGATCGAGCAAGGTGCGATTGGCGTAAATTGCAACATTGTCGCGGCTGACCAGCAGACCGAGGCCGAGCCGATCGAAAATTGCCGCGGCATTGCGGTCGAGGTTCCGATCCGCTGGCGCAAGCGTATCGGGCGCCGGAGCATCCGCGGGCGGCTCCCCGGCGGGCTCGGGAGCATGCGCGGCGTCGCTCTGCGCCTCGATCTGCTCGATGGAAGTCATGGTCTCCTCCTTCAGAGCATCGGCGATTTCTTGAAAGGCGGTCCGCTCGTCGAAGGACAAGAGATCTTCGTCGGCTTTCGGCCCGTCGGGCGACGATAGGCGCTCCGGGGAGTTCGGCCGGCTTTGCCGGCGGACGCAGCTGGACGACATTATCGGCGGCTGCCTCCGGGCTGAGAAGGGAAGCCGGGCTTTGCTCCGACGTCCTTTGCATGAATTCGCGCGGTTCGGCGGCGGCGAGCCTTTCGAGGTGGATCACACCAAAGCCCCGATAGCCGTCGAAGCGGCGTTCGCGATCGAAAGCGGGCAGCCCGCCGAGGCCGACCGGGACGGCGGCCGCTGCTCCCGCGACCGGCCAAAGCACCTCGATGCCGCTGAATGTTTCGCGCTTGGCGAAGGCCCGGCCGATCTGCCCGTCGGGTTCGCGCTCGAGATATTTCGCCACATCGCCAAAGTCGTGGCCGAGAAGATCGGCCGCGGCCGCGCCGACCACTTCGGCAAGCGGCGGCGTGATCTCGGTGATCTTGTCTTCCGCGTCGGTGCGCCACAGAAAGCGAATATTGGTTTGCGCGCCGAGACGGGCGGCAAGGATCTTGCGGACATCCTCGAGCTGCAAGATCGGTTCGGACGCGGGTTGCGGCGCTGCTTCGGTGGTCCCGCTCGATTGAGCTTGCAGAAGCGAAGGCTTCACCCCCAGCACGGCGGCCACGAACAGCGGCTTCTCGGCGCCGCCTATGCTGCGGCAGAGAAAGGTGAAGCGTCTCGTCCGCCCCGCCAAGCGAAAAGCTCAGCCGTTCGAGGCGTGGCGCGTCGTCCTGCATCTTCGAAAGCGCTGCGAGGCGCTTGGCGCCCGGATCTTCGCCTGCGAAAAGCCTCGCCGAGAGATCGGCAAGATCCGCCACGCCAAACAGCGCCAGCATCTTGTCGCTGGCGAAGACGAACTTCTGCTGGCCGGGAATTGCCGCGACAACCGGAACATCGGCCTCGCCCACCGACAGGGCGCGCAGCGTCGCTTCAATATCCTGGGACGTGACGCCAGGCTCGCGGGAATAGGCCTTCATCGCGGCAGAGGACCCTCAAAGTCGAATCGCCGGCCCCCTCCGCCGCCACGGGGATAGCCTTAATGAAAACCTAATGATAGTCGCAGGCGCGGTCCACACACCAATTCCGGTTCCCCCAAATCGATCGATTCATCCTTAACGAGGCCGGGCCCCAGCGGAGGCAAACTGCCCGGCTGACGCCGGCTCAATACCTGTCCCGCGCAGCCCAAAGCCTTGCAATCGCAGCATTAGCCTCCTAGTTTCCGGCGCAGCTTCGCCGCCATAGCTCAGCTGGTTAGAGCGCTAGATTGTGGATCTAGAGGTCCCCCGTTCGATCCGGGGTGGCGGTACCATTAACCGACCGCGACATAATCAGCATGGATGCCGAAGCCGAAGCCCCGTCCGTCGTAGGGTCGGGCGAGACCACTCTTTTCGCCGTTCTGCTGGCGCTTAGCCTCTCGCACCTGCTGAACGACACGGTTCAATCGCTTCTGCCGGCGATTTATCCGGTTATCAGGACATCGTTCCATCTCGATTTCGGCCAGATCGGCATCATCACGCTCGCGTTTCAGTTCACGGCCTCGCTGCTGCAGCCGCTCGTCGGGCTTTCGACCGACCGGCATCCGCGGCCCTATTCGCTGCCGCTCGGCATGGGCGCCACATTGATGGGCCTGCTGCTGCTCTCGATGGCCAATCATTTCATTCTCGTCGTGATTGCGGCCGCGCTGGTCGGCGTCGGCTCCTCGGTGTTCCACCCCGAGGCCTCGCGTGTCGCGCGCATGGCGGCTGGCCGGCGGCACGGATTGGCGCAAGCCCTTTTCCAGATGGGCGGCAATACGGGCGCCGCGACCGGCCCGCTGCTTGCCGCCTTCATCATCGTGCCGCATGGACAGCATGCGATTGCCTGGCTGGCGCTGGTGCCGCTTGTTGCGATCGGCCTGTTGATCGGCATCAGCAATTGGTACGCCGCCCAATTGGCGGGGAAGCCGCCGCGCCCGCGCCGGCAGCTGCATGTCGAGGGCCTGACCCGCAGGCATGTCGCCGCCTCGATTGCCATCCTGCTCACGCTGGTCTTTTCGAAATTCGTCTATCTGGCGAGTCTCAACAGCTATTTCACCTTCTATCTGATCTCGAAATTCGGCGTGTCGGTGCCGACTGCGCAGATTTTCCTCTTCGTCTTTCTCGCCGCCACCGCGCTCGGCACGTTTTTCGGCGGCCCGCTCGGCGATCACATCGGAAGGCGCTACGTCATCTGGGGATCGATCTTCGGCGTGCTGCCCTTCACGCTGGCGCTGCCCTATGCCAACCTGCCCACGACCGGCGTGCTCGTCTTCATCATCGGCTTCGTCCTGTCCTCGGCCTTCTCGGCGATGATCGTCTATGCGCAGGAATTGCTGCCGGGGCGTGTCGGCACTGTCGCCGGATTGTTCTTCGGCTTCGCCTTCGGCATGGCAGGATTGGGCGCGGCCGTGCTTGGCCACTTCGCCGACGCGACGAGCATCGAGACGGTCTATCGCATCACCGCCTTTCTGCCGGCGATCGGGCTTCTCGCGTATTTTTTGCCAAAGCACATTTAGTCGTGCTGAGAGCGGCCTCGGCGACCGCGCGGCGCGCTCGCTCTCTAGTCCCGCGCGTAATCGACCAGCCCGCGGCTTGTCACCACGATCCAGCCTCCGGCGCGCCGTTCGATCGATTTGACCGTGCCGGCACCGGGAATCGTGTCGCCGGGCATGACTTCGATTGCCCCTTCCGGGCCTTCGACGAGGGCGATGCCGTCATAGACGTCGCGCACCACCCAGCTCGCCAATACTTGCGGCGGCTTCTTCTGCGGCTCGGCCGAAGCCACGGGCAGCGGCTGCCCCGCCGGCCCGGCTTCGGCGCTCTGCGGAGCAGACGTTGCGGGAATGGATGCCGTGGTCATCGTGTCCGGCTTCTCCATGCGCGCGGCTTTGTCGAGCGTCGCCTGAATCGCCTTGGGATCGATGGTTTTCTCGATCGCGGGGTTGCTTTCGCCATGCTCGCCTCTTTCGAGCGAGGCCTGGGTGAGCTTGCCCGACTCTGCCCGCTGCAATTGGTCGAGTTTCGCCGAAAGCTGCGCGATCGAGGCATTGGCTGCGGCCTTCTCGGCCTCGAGGCTTGCTCTGAGGCCGTCAATGCTCTTCTTGAGCGCGCGAATTTCATCGGGAGTCTGGCCCGCGGCGCCGATGGAATCGAGGCGCGCTTCGATTGCATGGATTTCCTTGCTCAGCGCCGCGGTCGTGCGGCGCATTTCGGCGGCGGTGGAATCGTCCTTGGCCGCCTGCCACGACGCGGTCGTGGGATCGGCCGCGTGTTCCGCTGAAGGCGGAGCTCCGAAGAAATGGCCGCCAGCCGCGAAAGCAGCGCCGCAGAGAATCACAATCAAAGCGGCGCGCGAGGCCGTGCCAAACCATTTCGCCCGGCCTGCCTTTCCATCGATCGTGTTTGCCGCGTCGTCCTTGGCATCGAAACGCCGCAGCGCCGGCGGCAGAATGACGAGCGCCGAACTGGGTATGGGCGGCACGCGCGGACCCGCATTTTCCCTTGGTTTTCCCGCGTCCTGCTTATGGTCTTGCGCGTCGGCCGGCGCCGAAATCGAAGCTGCGCTTGCCTTCGCCTGCGCCGCCCGCGCGGCATCGCGCGCGCGAGCCGCCGCAGCGGCATCCAGGCTTTGTTCGGCTTGCGTTTCGAAATCCATGGCAAGGCATCCCTGAACGGGTTAACAAGAGGTTAGAGACTGCATCACATTTCGTTAAAAGCTTGTTAAGGAGGCGGCTTTTCGCCGCCCATTTAGGGAAGCTTTGCGGCGCGAAAAAGGTGGCGAGCATTTGCCTGTCGGTTATTCCCTTCCGCTTCATTTGGATGATTGATGCGCGTCGACGGAAACCTCACCCGCACCATTTGGCCGGCCGGCGCCGGAATTGCGATCATCGATCAAACGCGTCTGCCGCACGAATTCGTCGTCTGCGAACTCGAAACTCTCGCCGACGCGGCGGCTGCGATCAAAGAGATGAAGGTGCGCGGCGCGCCGCTCATCGGCGTCACCGCGGCCTATGGCCTCGCCCTTGCCATGCGCGCAGATCCCTCGGATGCGGGACTCGACGCGGCCTCGGCCGCGCTCGTCGCCACGCGACCGACGGCGGTCAACCTCGCCTTCGCGCTCTCTGCGATGCGCGAACATTTGCGTCCGCTGCCTCCTTCGAAGCGCCATGCCGCGGCCTTGGCGCGCGCCGCCGACCTCGCCGAGGCAGACATCGCGCTGTGTTCTGCAATCGGCGATCATGGCCTGGCTTTGATCCGCGCGGCCGCCGCGAAGAAGCCGGGCGGCATAGTGAACATTCTCACCCATTGCAACGCCGGTTGGCTCTGCGCGGTCGATTGGGGCACCGCGACCGCGCCGATCTACAAAGCGCAGGAGGCGGGCATCGCGCTGCATGTCTTCGTCGACGAGACGCGGCCGCGCAACCAGGGCGCTGCGCTGACCGCCTGGGAACTCGGCAAGCAGGGCATTTCGCATCAGGTCATTGTCGACAATGCCGGCGGCCATCTGATGCAGCGTGGCGGCATCGATCTCGTCATCGTCGGCACCGACCGCACCACGGCGACGGGCGATGTCGGCAACAAGATCGGCACCTATCTGAAAGCGCTTGCCGCGAAGGACAATAATATTCCCTTTTATGTCGCCGCGCCCTCGTCTTCGATCGACTTTTCCCTGAGCGACGGCGTCCGGGAAATCCCGATCGAGGAGCGCGCCGAAAGCGAGGTTACCCATATCCGCGGCATGACCGCAGATGGCCGCATCGAGACGGTGCGGCTGACGCCGAAGGGGAGCCCCGCCGCAAATCCTGGCTTCGACGTGACGCCGGCGCGGCTCGTCACCGGCCTCATCACCGAACGCGGCGTCATCGAGCCGGAGCGCGGGGCGCTGGCGGCGGCCTTCCCGGAACGGGCGGCGCATGCAACTCCCGAGGGGGGACAATGATGAACGATCTTTTCGCCTGCAAGCCGATCGCAGTTCTCGAGGCCGAGGCATCGGACACGGAAGTGCAGAGCATCGTCGCGCACGGCAAGCCGCCGCTGCGGCGAACACTCAGATTGCCGAGTCTCGTTGCGCTCGGCATCGGCGGCATCATCGGCGCCGGCATTTTCGTGCTGACCGGCCATGCCGCGGCCGAATATGCCGGGCCTGCGATCGCCCTCTCCTTCATTCTCTCCGGCTTCGCCTGCGCGCTCGCCGGACTTTGCTACGCGGAAATGGCCTCGACCGTGCCGGTCGCCGGGAGCGCCTATACCTATGCCTACGCGACCATGGGCGAATTCATCGCCTGGATCATCGGCTGGGATCTGATCCTCGAATACGCGCTCGGCTCGGCGACCGTCGCGATCGGCTGGTCCGGCTATGTGTCGAGTTTTCTGCGCGATCTCGGCATCCGCCTCCCGGCCAAATACGCGAGCGCGCCCTTCGCCTTCGATCCGGCGAGCAATCAATGGACGCACACCGGCGCTATTTTCAATTTTCCCGCCGCTATCATCATCGCGGCGGTGAGCACGCTGCTCGTGCTTGGGATCAGAGACTCGGCAAGAGTCAACAATGTCATCGTCGCGATCAAGCTCGCGATCATCGTGCTGTTTATTCTGGTCGGCGTCTGGTTCTTCAAGACCTCGAATTGGGTAACGGCGAGCAATCCGCATGGTTGGTTCATTCCGCCTGCGCAGGGTCCCGGCCATTTCGGCTGGGGTGGGATCCTGCGCGGAGCCGGGGTCGTCTTCTTCGCCTATATCGGCTTCGATGCGATCTCGACCGCGGCGCAGGAGTTGGTCGACCCGCAGCGCGACATGCCGCGGTCGATCTTGGGCTCGCTCGGCATCTGCACAGTCCTTTACGTGCTGGTGGGGCTCGTCATCACCGGCATCATGCCCTACGACAAGCTGAACGTGCCCGATCCGATCGCGGTCGGCGTCGATCATATCGGCCTCGGGTTTTTGGCGCCGCTCGTGAAATTCGGTGCGATCTTAGGGCTGAGCTCGGTCATTCTTGTCCTGCTGCTCGGCCAGTCGCGGATTTTCTATACGATGGCGCACGACGGCTTGCTGCCGGCGATTGCGGCCCGCATCCACCCGCGTTTTCGCACGCCTTACGTGACGACCATCATTACCGGCATCGCGGTCGCGCTTCTTTCTGGGCTGGCCCCGATCGGCCTTGTCGGCGAGCTTGTCTCGATCGGAACTTTGTTCGCCTTCACCATCGTCTGCCTGGGCGTCCTCGTCCTGAGGTTCCGGCATCCGGAAATCAAGCGGCCGTTCAGAGTGCCGGCCGTCGGGGTGATCGCGCCGCTCGGCGCCGTCGCCGCGATCCTTTTGATGGTCGGCCTGCCGCCCGATACATGGATCAGGCTTGGCGTCTGGCTCGTGATCGGGCTGGCAATCTATTTTCTCTACGGCCGCGCGCATAGCCATCTGGCGAAGGGTGGATCGCAGTCGTAATGCCGAGGGACCTGTGTGATGCGCCTTCGATCCTTGGCTCTTGCGATCTCAATAGTCGTCTTCGCCCCGCCTGCCGCGGCGCAGTTTCGCACGCCCGGCGCGGCGATCGAGGCGCTTTATGCCAGCTACGGATTGGGAAGCCAGCCTGACAAGAACGGCTTTGACGACAAGCTCGCCGCGCAGGTCTTCGACAAAGATCTGCTGAACCTTTATCGGCGCGCCGTGGCAAGCGACGGGCTGGATGACGACTTCTTCGTGCAGGGCAACAATTTCTCGCTCGTCAAACCCATCGAGATCGGCAAAGCGTCCATCACCGGAGCGAAGGCTCGCGTATCGGCGACGCTGACGCAGAATTTAATTGGCGCCGTCCCGGTGCATCACTTTATCTTTGTGCTGGTGCAGTCCGACGCCGGCTGGCAGCTCGACGACGCGACTTGCGACGGCAAGTCGGTGCGCGATGAATGGAATGCGGCGATCAAGGGCTCGAATTGAGTCCGACAGCGGCGAGCGAGCTTGCTCACCTCGGCAGCAGGCTCGAGCCCATGAGGAACGTATCGACCGCCTGCGCCGCTTGCCTGCCCTCGCGGATCGCCCAGACGACAAGCGATTGGCCGCGCCGCATGTCGCCGCAAGCAAAAATTTTCTCGACCGAGGCTTTGTAGTTCTCGGTATTCGCCGCGACATTGCCGCGCGCATCGTATTGAACGCCCAGACCATCGAGCAGGCCTTCGTGAATGGGCGAGACGAAGCCCATGGCAAGCAGCACGAGATCGGCCTCGATCGCAAAGGCGCTGTCGGGGATTTCTTTCAGGTTGGCATCGAGCCGCACGCAGATGAGCTCTTTGACGGCTCCCTTCTCGCCGCGGAATTCCTTGGTGAGCACGCCGAAATCGCGCTTGGCGCCTTCCTCGTGGCTCGATGACGTTCTGAGTTTCATCGGCCAATCCGGCCAAGTGAGGAGCTTGTCCTCGTGCTCCGGCGGCATCGGCATGATTTCGAGCTGCAGGATGCTCACCGCACCCTGGCGCACCGAGGTGCCGATGCAATCGGAGCCGGTATCGCCGCCGCCGATGACGATGACGCGTTTGCCGCCGGCGAGGATCGGCAGATTGGTGTGCAAGGGCTCTTTGCTCACCCGCCGGTTCTGCTGCGGCAGGAAATCCATGGCGAAATGAATGCCGGCGAGATCGCGGCCGGGGATCGGCAAATCGCGCGGCTTTTCCGCGCCGCCGGCGAGCACCACGGCATCGAAATCCTCGACGAGCCGCACGGGACCGAGATCGACGCCGACATTGACGCCGCCGTGGAAGTGGACCCCCTCCGCCTGCATCTGCGCGAAGCGCCGGTCGATCAGATGTTTCTCCATCTTGAAGTCGGGGATGCCATAACGCAGCAGGCCGCCGGGCTTCAGATTTCTCTCGAAGATGTGGACCTCGTGGCCGACACGGGCGAGCTGCTGCGCGCAGGCGAGTCCCGCCGGCCCCGAGCCGACGACCGCCACCCTTTTGCCTGTCTGCTGTTCGGGCAGCTCGGGATGGACCCAGCCATTGGCGAAGGCGCGATCGACGATGGCGCATTCGATGGTCTTGATCGTCACTGGCGTGTCGATGAGATTCTAAGGTGCAGGCGGCTTCGCACGGCGCCGGGCAGATGCGGCCGGTGAATTCCGGGAAATTGTTGGTCGAATGAAGGTTGCGCGCGGCTTCTTCCCAGTCGTCGCGATAGACGAGATCGTTCCAATCGGGGATCTGATTGTTGACCGGGCAGCCGCTGTGACAATAGGGAATGCCGCAGCTCATGCAGCGCGCGGCCTGGTCGCGCGTCGCTTCCTCCGACAGCGGGATCATGAACTCCTTGTAGTTGCGGATGCGGTCGGAGGCCGGCACATAGCGCCGCTCGCGCCGATCGATCTCGAGGAAGCCCGTGACCTTTCCCATATTCGTCCTGGTTTCACACGCGCGCAAACCCCTCCCGCAGGGAGAAGGGACGCGCACGATCGATTGCCTATTCTCCGGCGGCGGCGAAAAGCGGCGCCTCGACCTCCCGCGCCATGAGCTCGGCGAGCGCGCGGCGATATTCGACCGGCATGACCTTGCGGAACTTGCCTTTATACTCGTCCCACCTGTCGAGAATCATGCGGGCGCGCGTCGAGCCGGTGTAAGCCGCGTGGTTCGCGATCAGCTGATGCAGGCGCTCGGCGTCGTAGCGGGTCATGTCGCGCATCACGTCGACGCGGCCGTGGAAGTCGAGATCGCCGCCCTGATGATAGCTCTTCTGCATCCGCTCTTCTTCTTCCGCCACCGGTTCGAGCTCGACCATGGCGAGATTGCAGCGCTGCGCAAAGTCGCCGTCCTCGTCGAGCACGTAAGCAATGCCGCCCGACATGCCGGCGGCGAAATTACGCCCGGTCTTGCCGATGACGACAACGATGCCGCCGGTCATATATTCGCAGCCGTGGTCGCCGGTGCCTTCGACGACCGCGATCGCGCCCGAGTTGCGGACTGCGAAACGCTCTCCGGCGACGCCGCGGAAATAGCACTCGCCGGAAATCGCCCCATAGAGGACCGTATTGCCGACGATGATCGACTCCTCCGGGACGATGCGGGATTTGGCCGGTGGGTAGATGATGATGTGTCCGCCGGAAAGTCCCTTGCCGACGTAATCGTTCGCCTGGCCTTCGAGTTCGAGCGTCACGCCATGTGCGAGCCAAGCGCCAAAACTCTGCCCCGCCGTGCCCTTGAAGCGCACGTGGATCGTGCCGTCGGGCAGACCGGCATGGCCATGCCGGCGGGCAATCTCGCCGGAGAGCATGGCGCCGGTCGTGCGATCGGTGTTGTGGATCTCGGCCTCGATGCGCGTCTTGGCGGCGTGATCGATGCTCGCCCGCGCCGCGTCGATGAGACGGCGGTCGAGCACCTGCGCAAGCTTATGGTCCTGGCGCGATGAATTGTAGATGGCTCGCGGGTCGCTCGCGAGGGGCTTGTGGAACAGCCTGGAGAAATCGAGTCCCTTCGCCTTCCAATGTTCGACGAGCGGCTGCTTGTCGAGCATCTGCATCTGGCCGATCATCTCGTTGAAGGTGCGATAGCCGAGCTTGGCCATCCATTCGCGCACTTCCTCGGCGACGAAGAAGAAGAAATTGATGACATGTTCGGGCTGGCCGACGAAGCGCTTGCGCAGCACCGGATCTTGCGTCGCGACCCCGACCGGACAGGTGTTCAGATGGCACTTGCGCATCATGATGCAGCCGGCGGAGATCAATGCCGCCGTAGCGCAGCCGAACTCATCGGCGCCCAGAAGCGCGCCGACCACGACATCACGCCCGGTCCTGATGCCGCCGTCGACCTGCACGGCAATGCGCGATCTCAGCTTGTTCAAGACCAGCGTCTGATGCGTCTCGGCGAGCCCGATCTCCCAGGGGCTGCCGGCATGTTTGATCGAGGTCAGCGGCGAAGCTCCGGTGCCTCCTTCGAAACCTGAAATCGTGACATGATCGGCACGCGCCTTGGAGACGCCGGCTGCGACCGTGCCGACGCCGACCTCGGAGACGAGCTTGACCGAGACGCCTCCCTGCGGATTGACGTTCTTCAAGTCGAAGATGAGCTGCGCGAGATCCTCGATCGAATAGATGTCGTGGTGCGGCGGCGGCGAGATCAGCCCGACGCCTTGCGTCGAATGGCGCACCTTGGCGATCACCGCATCGACCTTGTGGCCGGGCAATTGGCCGCCCTCGCCGGGCTTGGCGCCTTGCGCCATCTTGATCTGCATCATGTCGGAATTGACGAGATATTCCGCCGTGGCGCCGAACCGGCCCGAGGCCACTTGCTTGATCGCCGAGCGCATCGAATCGCCATTCGGCAGGGGCTTATAGCGATCCGATTCCTCGCCGCCTTCGCCCGTGTTCGACTTGCCGCCGATCCGGTTCATGGCGATCGCCAGCGTCGTATGCGCCTCGCGCGAGATGGAGCCGAAGGACATGGCGCCGGTCGCGAAGCGGCGCACGATCGAAGCCGCGGGCTCGACTTCTTCGAGCGGCACGGGCTCGCGGCCGTCTTCTTCGGCCGATTTGATCCGGAAAAGACCGCGGATCGTCAGCAGCTGCTTGCTCTGGTCGTTGAGCAACGCGGCAAAGGCCCGGTATTTCTCGAGCGCGTTGCCGCGCACCGCATGCTGGAGCAATGAGACCGATTGCGGCGTCCAGGAATGCACCTCGCCGCGGATACGGAAGGCGTAATCGCCGCCGACATCGAGCGCATTGCGATAGATCGGCGCATCGCCGAAGGCGTCCCTGTGCCGGCGCAGCGTTTCCTCGGCGATCTCGGCAAGCCCAATGCCGCCGATCTGCGAAGCCGTGCCGGTGAAATAGCGCTTCACGAAATCTTCGGCGAGGCCGACTGCATCGAAGATCTGCGCGCCGCAATAGGACTGATAGGTCGAAATGCCCATCTTCGACATGACCTTGAGCAGGCCCTTGTCGATCGACTTGATGTAGCGCTTGCAGGCCTCGTACGCATCGACTTCTTCGGGAAAGTCCGTCGCGATGGCGCTCAGCGTCTCGAAGGCGAGATAGGGATTGATCGCCTCCGCCCCGTAGCCCGCGAGCAGCGCGAAATGATGCACCTCGCGCGCCTCGCCCGTTTCGACGACGAGACCGACCGAGGTGCGCAGGCCCTTGCGGATCAGGTGATGATGCACCGCCGCGGTCGCGAGCAGAGACGGAATCGGAATCCGGTCCGGCCCGACCAGCCGGTCGGAGAGGATGATGATCGTATAGCCGCTATGGACCGCCTGCTCGGCGCGGCTGCAGAGCCGGGCGAGCGCCTCGCCCATGCCTTCCGCGCCGGCCTCGGCCGAATAGGTCATGTCGAGCGTGCGCGTATCGAACGTGTCCTCGACCATGCCGATCGCGCGGATCTTCTCGAGATCGCCATTGGTCAGGATCGGCTGCTTGACCTCGAGCCGCTTGCGCCGCGCATTGCCCTCGTGATCGAAAATGTTCGGGCGCGGGCCGATGAACGAGACGAGGCTCATGACGAGTTCCTCGCGGATCGGATCGATCGGCGGGTTCGTCACCTGCGCGAAATTCTGCTTGAAATAGGTGTAGAGAAGCTTCGACTTCGACGACAGGGCCGAAATCGGCGTGTCGTTGCCCATCGAGCCGACGGCCTCCTGCCCGGTCGCCGCCATCGGCTCCATAAGCAGCGCGACATCTTCCTGCGTGTAGCCGAAGGCCTGTTGGCGATCGAGCAGCGAAACGTCGGTGCGCGTCATGCGCGGCGCGACGGGCGTCAATTCCTCGAGCTTGATCTGGCTGCGCCGCAGCCATTCCCGATAAGGATTCAATTGGGCAAACTTGGTCTTGATCTCGTCGTCGGAGACGATGCGTCCCTCTTCGAGATCGACGAGCAGCATCTTGCCCGGCTGCAAGCGCCATTTGGTGACGATCTTCTCTTCCGGGATCGGCAGCACGCCGACCTCCGAGGCCATGACGACAAGCCCGTCATCGGTGACGACATAGCGCGCCGGGCGCAGCCCGTTGCGATCGAGCGTGGCGCCGATCTGCCGGCCGTCGGTGAAAGCCATGGCGGCGGGGCCGTCCCAAGGCTCCATCAGCGCCGCATGATATTCGTAGAAGGCGCGCCGATCCTCGTCCATCAGCGGATTGCCGGACCAGGCCTCGGGGATCAGCATCATCATCGCATGGGCGAGCGAATAGCCGCCCTGAACGAGGAATTCGAGCGCATTGTCGAAACAGGCGGTGTCCGATTGTCCTTCATAGGAGATCGGCCAAAGCTTCTTGATGTCGGCGCCGAACAGGTCCGAAGCGACCGAAGCCTGCCGCGCCGCCATCCAATTGAGGTTGCCGCGCAGCGTGTTGATCTCGCCGTTATGGGCGACCATCCGATAGGGATGCGCCAGCGACCAGGTCGGGAACGTGTTGGTCGAGAACCGCTGGTGCACGAGCGCGAGCGCGGATTCGAACAGCGGATGTTGAAGATCCTTGAAATAATCGCCGAGCTGGGTCGCGAGCAGCATGCCCTTGTAGACGATGGTGCGCGAGGAGAGCGACACTGCGTAGAAACCGGCGGTGCGCGGATTACGAAGTGCGAAGACCGCGTTCGAGATCGCCTTGCGCAGAATATAAAGTCGCCGCTCGAACTCGTCCTGCCCGGCCGCGCCCTGTCCTGCATTGGCGCCGCGCTTGATGAAGTATTGCTTGATCACCGGCTCGGTCGGCTTGACGCTCTCGCCGAGCCCGCTGTTATCGACCGGCACGTCGCGCCAGCCGAGAAAGTGCTGGCCCTCCTCGGCAATAACCTTCTCGATCATAGCCATGACTGTGGCGCGCGCCTCGGGGTCGCGCGGCAGAAAGACCGGGCCGACCGCATAGTCGCCCGGCTCCGGCAGAGAAAAGCCCAGCGTCGCGGCCTCGGCCGCGAAGAAACGGTGCGGGATTTGAACCAGGATGCCGCAGCCGTCGCCCGCCCGCGGATCGGCGCCGACCGCGCCGCGATGATCGAGGTTGAGCAGGATTTCGAGGCCCTTGCAGACGATGTCATGCGACTTGCGATTGTGCATGTCGGCGATGAAGCCGACGCCGCAGGAATCATGCTCATGCTGCGGGGAGTAAAGACCTTGCGCCGGCGGAAAGCCGGGGTCGAGGCCAAACGCCACCTGCTGCGCGGCGCGGCGCTTCGGCCGGCGGCTTCGGCCGGCTCTCGCCCCTCTCTGCTCCCTTGCAGCCGTCATGCTTCGTCCCCTAAACCCGCCCACCGGGCTTGCGCGTGGCCTCATGTCGGGGGATTGCCAATCCGCCGCGGATCACCGGCGTCGTCCGAAAATGGCGAAAATCCGCCGGTCCTAAAAGGTCAGCAAGGCTGTCCTATCGACGAGATGTTAATATCGTCACTATATGAGCAAAACACAAGCCAACCGGCCCATCCAGAAAAAAATCCCGGGTCGGAACTTCGATGAACTTCGAGCCTCGCCCGGCAAGTCTCGGCTCTTTCTCGCACCGCGCTGCCGGCTCGATCCGCATCGCTGCCGCAATGCCTGCCGACTTTCGCCGAATTCGTTGTCGAGGGTGCCTGCGGCGCAGCCGCGCCAAAGCCAGAACGGAGGGATAATCATGACTGGCTCCGATGACAGGACCGCGGCGCCCCGCAAGCGCGCCGGACCCAGGGCCGCGCTCTGCGGATTTTCAATCCTCCTCGGTTCCGCCGCCGTCGCGATGCTGCCCTTGCCGGCAGCCGAGGCGCAATTTTTCCCCTTCCCTTGGAGCTACCCTTACTACGACGGCTATCCGCCGCCTGTCCCGCCGGGCACAGTCTTCCCGTCGAGGCGCATGACAGCTCGCGAAAGCGGACCGCGGGCCGTCGGATCGGATACGAGCTATGGCGTCGTGCCTCTGGCCGAGATCCGCCGCCGGGTCGCGCTGCTCGGCTACCACTTGGTCGCAATCCCGCGCCATAACGAGCGCATCTACCTCGCCGAAGCCGAGGACGCGCATGGTCTGCCACACAGACTCGTCTTCGACGCCTATGAAGGCGATATCATCGAGAATACGAAGCTCGCGGTGATCCCCAAAAAGCCCGCCTTAAAGCCGACGGTCGTAACGACAAGCATCCCACCCGGCGCGGAGAAAAAGCCTGCAGCCGAGACGCAGACGAAATCGGCGGCCGTGACCGCGCAGAGCAAGGCCAGCGCAAGACACCGACAAGAAATAGGCGACGGCACAAAGGTCAAAGGAAAAGGGCGTCGCGGACGACGCCCCTTAAAGGCCGGCGAAGCCGGCTTTCCTGCGCCTGAAAATCAGGCGGCCTTGGCGGCATCGGTTTCGACGGCCTTGGGCCCCGACTTGCCGATCGGAATCTGCCGCGGCTTCTGGGCTTCCGGCAATTCGCGAACGAGGTCGACGTGCAGGAGACCGTTCTCCAGGCTCGCGCCCTTCACGAAAACATGGTCGGCGAGCTGGAACCGGCGCTCGAAGGCGCGAGCCGCGATGCCCTGGTAGAGCACTTCGCGCTGGCTACCCTCGGTCTCGGTCCGCGCCTCCTTGGAACCGCGGATGATGACGCTGTTCTCTTTGGTTTCGATCGACAGGTCCTTGTCGGAAAACCCGGCGACCGCGACCGTGATACGGTAGGCGTCTTCGGCCGTCCGCTCGATATTGTAAGGCGGATAGGATGGGACGGCTTCGAAACCGGCGGCCTGATCGACGAGGTTGAGCAGGCGGTCGAAGCCAACGGTGGAACGATACAGCGGCGATAGATCGAGTTGACGCATTTCATCCTCCTAAAACAAGCGAGTGCGAGGATGGCCGGCATTCTGCCCTGGCCAGCCTCGGGTTTTTGCGCGTCCATTTGGCCCGCGCAGCTTTGATGTGGGTGTCGAATTTCGCCCCCGCAAGGGGTCAGGGGAGACCGCGAAAGCCCCCGCCGCCTCGCCGCAATCTGGAAGGCGGGAGCGAAAATGCTTAGGGTCTGGTGTTATCGAGCCGGGTGATAGGAAATCCGCCTATGGAAGTCTTCGCAACGCCGGAGAACCCTGTTCCCGAGGGCGCGATCCTGATCGGGCTCACGACCGGGGACGGCGCCGAGCTTCGCGCTGTCCGCTGGGCTGGCGGCCCGCAGCCGCGCGGCACCGTCGTGGTACTGCCCGGTCGTGCCGAATTTATCGAAAAATATTTCGAAACAATCGGCGAATTGCTGACGCGCGGGTTCGCTGTGGTCGGCTTGGATTGGCGGGGGCAAGGACTTTCGGAGCGCCAATTACGCAACCGGCGCAAGGGCCATATCGACGACTTTGAAATTTACGAACGCGATCTCGTCGCATTGCGCGAGCAGGTCCTCGAGGCCCTTTGCCCCAGGCCATGGTTCGCGCTCGGCCATTGCATGGCAGCCGCAATTCTCATCGACCAGGCGCGCGGCCGCCGCTCGCCCTTCACCCGGATCGTCGCGACCTCGCCGATGATCGATCTTTATCGTTTGCGGTTCAAGACGGGCGCCCGGCTCTTCGTCGAAGGGCTCGACATCATCGGTCTCGGCGGCGCCTATGTTCCCGGCGGCCACGGCCGCTCGTTCTTTCGCAAGCCCTTCGCCGAGAATATCATTACTTCGGACCCGGCGCGCTACGCGCGAACCGCCGCGATCGTCGAGGCCGCGCCCGAACTTGCCATCGGCGATCCAACGATCGGCTGGAGCAATGCCGCCTTCCGCCTGATGCGGCAATTCGAAGATCCGGATTATGCGCGCCGCACGCTGACGCCAATTCTGATCGTCGCGGCCGGTGCCGATCGGGTCATGTCAACGCCGGCAATCGAACATTTCGCAAGCCGGCTGAAGGCAGGCAGATTTATCACCATCCCCTATGCGGCCCACGACATCCTGATCGAGCGCGACCCGTTCCGCGCCCAGTTCTGGGCCGCTTTCGATGCTTTCATTCCTGGTGCGGAGGACGAGCTCGCGACATCGCTGCGCGCGATGCAGGCGCCGCGGCGCAAACAGCGGCGCTTTTGGCCTTGGGCTTCGGCCGCGGCGCCTTAGCTTCCCGCGAGCAGTTCCAAAGCGGCGGCATGGACGCGCCGATCGCCCGCGGCGATGACGTCGCCGCCACGCGCCGCATTTCCTCCCGTCCATGTCGTGATGATGCCGCCCGCGCCTTCGATGATCGGCATCAGCGGCGCGATATCGTAGGTTTTCACGCCAGCTTCGATGACGCAATCGACATGGCCCGCGGCGAGCATGGCGAAAGCATAGCAATCGTAGCCGTAGCGCGAGAGCCGAACCGCCTGCTCGACGCGCCGGAAGGCGGCAAGCGCCGGCGCCGAATAAAGGAGCGGCGATGTTGTCATCAGGGTTGCGCGCGCGAGCGAGGGACAGGCGCGCGTGTGCAGCTTGCGTTGCGTCGGCGTGTGATCGAGGCCGGGTCCGCGCCAGGTCGCAACCTCGCCGTCGCCGATGAAGAATTCGCGCGTGAAGGGCTGGGCCATGACGCCGTAAATTGGCCGGCCATTGTGGATGAGACCGATCAGGCAGCCCCAGGTCGGAATGCCCGAAATGAAGCTTTTCGTGCCGTCGATCGGATCGAGCACCCAGACATATTCGGCGTCGGCGCGGTCATCGCCAAACTCCTCGCCGACGATGCCATGCTGCGCGAAAGTTGCGCGGATGAGACGGCGCATGGCGGCTTCCGCCGCGCGGTCGGCTTCGGTCACCGGATCGAAGGCTCCTCCGCCACTCTTGTCTTCGGCCCCGATCGCGGTGCGAAAGAATGGCAAGACCGTGCGGCCTGCGACATCGGCAAGTTGTTCGATAAAGGCGGCAAGATCGACGGCTGTCATGCACCTGTTGTCCGAGCCGAGCCACAGACCTGGCCGGGCCATTGGCAAAACTCGATCCCCTGATCGGGCCTGTTGCTTCCTGCCAGCAAGCCTCAGCGTAGCGACAGCGAACCGAATAGAAGCTTAAAAAACAATGAACTGAGAAGAAAGATGCGGCCCGCCGACGCAGCCGTGGAAAATAGGTCAGCAGGACTTGCGCTTTGTGCGATGCACGTGCATATTATTGCGGTGCGGCAACTCGGTTGTCGCCGATGCCCTCCTTGGGCGTTTCCTCCCTAGACTTGGGCCGCTTGCGCTTCCGCAAGCGGCCTCTTTCTTTATCAGCGACCAATTTTTGATCACTCGGCCGCGGCCCGCTCGTCCCCGTAGCGCGCGGAAATCCGGCGCCCGAGATTTTCGACGACCTTTGAAACATCGTCGGCGATCTGCGCAAAGCGCTCGGCCTTGATCAAGCTGCGCTCGTCCATGTAGAGCCCGCGGTTCACCTCGATTTGCATCGCGTGGAAATTATTCGCCGGATCGCCGTAATGTTCGGTGATGAAGCCGCCGGCGTAGGGCTTGTTGCGCAGGATCGTATAGCCGAGCTGGCGCAGCTCGTATTCGACGCAATCGATGAGTTCGGTTTCGCAACTCGTGCCATAGCGATCGCCGAGGACGAAGTCGGCCTTGATCTTTCGATCGGCGCTGTCCGGCAGCGGCAGGGTCGAAATGGAAGGCATCGAATGGCAGTCGATCAGGACTGCGAGCCCGAATGCTTGTCGGGCACGCGCCAGCAAAGCCTGCAACGCCCGATGATAGGGCTTATAGAGCTTCTCGATCCTGGCCAAAACCTCGTCGACTTTCAGCCGATGCGCATAGATCTCCTGGGAGTCGCCGACGACCCGCGCGATCGTGCCGAGGCCGCCGGCAACCCGAACCGACCTTGTATTGGCAAAGCCCGGCAGGCGGGCGTCGAACATGCGCGGGTCCAGCTCATAAGGCTCGCGATTAAGGTCGAGATAGGCGCGCGGAAAGCGGGCGCGGACCAGCGGCGCCCCGCGGGCGACGACGCCGGCGAACAATTCATCGACATAGGCATCTTCCGAGCGGCGCAAAGTCATCGAATCGAGCCGCGCACTCGCCAGGAAACGCTGCGGATAGACCGAACCGGAATGCGGCGAAGAGAAAACCAGCGGCGTGGCGAGCACATCGGGCTCGATCACATCGAAAGGCGGATCGAGCTCGGGTTCGTGCGGCTGCGCGCCCTGCGGTGGCGAATGGCGGATGCCGGATTTCCAGGAAGGCATAGCTCAGCTCCCGACCGGTGCCATTGTCCCGGCGCTGCATGTGAGTGGGATCACTCTGGCAAGAGACGAAGCCACTGTCCATCGTGCGCTTCGGGCGATCGAAACCCTCCCCCAACTTGGATGCATAGCGCAAAGATCCTGGATTTTCACTCGATTTTTACCTAACCCGGGTCTGATGACGCAATACCGAGGCAAGATGACCGATACGTCCTTCCCGCCGAACCCGAAGATCCTGCTCGCCGAGGATGACAACGATATGCGCCGTTTTCTGGCCAAGGCGTTGCAAAACGCCGGCTATTGCGTCGCCTCCTTCGACAATGGGCTATCGGCCTACAACCGGCTTCGCGAAGAACCTTTCGAACTGCTTCTGACCGATATCGTGATGCCGGAAATGGACGGAATCGAACTTGCCCGCCGGGCAACCGAACTCGATCCCGAAATCAAGGTCATGTTCATCACCGGCTTTGCCGCCGTTGCGCTGAATCCGGACAATCATGCGCCGCGGCAGGCCAAGATCTTGTCGAAACCATTCCATCTGAAGGACCTCGTGAACGAGGTCCAACGCCTGCTCGCGGCCTGAGCGCCCCCTTGGCTTGCACCCCCAGCCTCGAGCCGATATAGGACCCGATCCTACGAGGCACCCTTGCCGGGCGCCCGGGCGCGTAGCTCAGCGGGAGAGCACTACGTTGACATCGTAGGGGTCACAGGTTCGATCCCTGTCGCGCCCACCACTCGGATAGCGGACACCGGGCCTGCCGTGAAGACTCCCCTTTGGCGACCGCCCGGGTCTACAAGTGAGGCTCGCATCGCCCAATGACGCTCACAATCCGCGCGGCACCTAAGCAGAAGAAGTCCTCAAAGTGCTCACGCTCCCTGAAGAATTGGTTCTGCTGATGTTCGGGGACGATCGGACGAAGCGGGTCGGCATCTTCTCTCGTGACGCTCTCGCAGCCGGCTTTGTGGCAGCGGCATTGATGGAACTCGCGATCAGGAACCGGATCGACAGCGACTTCGACGGCGTTTGGGTGACGGATAACACGCCCACGGGGGAAGCGGGCATAGACGTCGTGCTGGGCCACCTGTCCGTCGACCGGCTCAACTTTGAAGCTGCGGAACTGATGGAACGCCTGACATCGTTCGGCCAGACGATTCGCAAGGCGGCGCTGGCTCGCCTTCAGGATCGAGGCATATTGAAAATCAAAGAAGGCTTATTTTCTCGTATTTTGGCAAGCGAACATTATTCCATAATCGATCAAACTCGCGCAGACGAACTCAACGCCCAGCTCACTAAAATTCTGCTGAGCGACGACATTCCAACCGCCCGCGAAGTATGCCTTCTCTCGCTGGCGAACACATTGGAGCTTACCGATCATATCGCACAGGGCGCCGACCGCGCGCAGATCCAGTCCCGCCTCGCGACTCTGGCCAAAATGGACCTGATCGGACGAAGACTCGGCGGTTGCTTGGATTTGATGTTTCAAAAGCTCGCGCTCGCATATCAGAGCTTTCCCCGCTGTTGACAGAGATACGCCGGCGGGGCGACTGCCGGCCCGCAGCGTTCGGCGTTAGGTCATGACGCAGCGGCGCTGCGGCTCTGCTCCAGATAGGAATGAAGCGCGGCGACGACCTGGGCGCCCTCGCCGACCGCGGCGGCGACACGCTTGGTCGAGCCCGCGCGAACGTCGCCGATGGCGAATACGCCGGGGCGGTTCGTCTCAAGCGGGTGACGGCTTTCGCCCGAGTTGCCGCCGGTGCGCACGAATCCCTTCTCGTCCAGCGCCACGTCACATTGCGCCAGCCAATCCGTATTGGGCTCCGCGCCAATGAAAAGAAACAGGTGATGTATCGGATAGGTCTTCTCTTCGTTGTCGGCGCCCCGGCGCCAGCGTATGGCTTCGAGATTAGCTTCCCGGCCTTCGAGCGCCGTGACCTGGGATTGGGTCAAGACCTCGATATTCGGCTGCGCCTTGATGCGCTCGACAAGGTAGCGCGACATGGTCGCTTCGAGACCCTCGCGGCGCACCAGTAGCCACACCTTCTTGGTGTGGCTTGCGAGATAGACCGCGGCCTGTCCAGCCGAATTGCCCGCCCCGACCAGCGCCACTTCCTGACCGCCGCAAAGCTTCGCCTCGATCGGCGAGGCCCAATAGTGGACGCATGATCCTTCGAACTGGCCGAGATTTGGCAGATCAAGACGGCGATAACGCGCTCCGCTCGCCAACACCACGGCGCGCGCCTGCAAGGTCTCGTCATCGCCGACGCTCAGGATGTAGCTTCTGCCGTTTTCACTTGTCCGCGCACCCAGCTGATGCGCTTCTTCCGGAATCACCATTTCCGCGCCGAACTTCTGCGCCTGATTATAGGCTCGCGCCATCAATGCCAGGCCGGAAATGCCGGTTGGAAATCCCAGATAGTTTTCAATCCGCGCGGAGGCGCCGGCCTGGCCGCCGAAGGCGCGGCAATCGAGCACGATCACCTCCAAGCCTTCGGAGGCCGCATAGACGGCAGCGGCCAACCCGGCAGGCCCCGCGCCGACGATTGCAACGTCATAGAGTTTCGTCGAATCGATCGGGCCTACCAATCCGATACAGCGCGCCAACTCGTTCTCGCTCGGATTGCGCAACAGCTTGCCGTTGGGACACAACACGATGGGCAAGTAATGCACGTCGACATTGAACCGTTCGATCAAGGTCTTGGCACAAGAGTCGCTGTCGGAATCGAGCACCCGGTGCGGCTGCCCGTTTCGGGCGAGAAATCCTTGCAACCGCAACACGTCGGCATCATTTGCGTGCCCAATGATGATCGGCCCCGCACCCCCGCTCTCGAGCAAACCGACGCGGCGCAAGATCAGCGCCCGCATAATGCGCTCGCCGAGGTCTGCTTCCTGCACTAAGAGATCACGCAGTCTCGCCGAGGGAATGACCAGCGCTTGAACGTCCTCCACCGCCTCGCCGTCCACGAGCGAGGGGTGCGAGGAGAGCTGGGCCAATTCCCCGACGAATGCTCCAGCTTGATGTGTGACGATGGTTTCGCGCTGATCCTTCCCGAAGCCTTGGGTGATTTGCACTTTGCCCGAAAGCACCACGATCAATCCTGGAGCGACCTCGCCCGCCCTCAGAAGGTATTCTCCCTTTTTGTAAAGCTTGGACTCGCCGAAGCGGCGAAGGCGATCGATGTCGGCTTGCCCCATCGTGGGAAACATCTGTTCCCGCCGGGCCTCGAGCGTAGAACTGGCAGCCATTGTGATGCCTCCTGCCGGACAAGGTAATCGCAGCCTATAGGCCGTTTAACGACGGATCGCCCAAAAATTCGTGATCGATCCATCCGCCTACCAGCGCAGGAACCGCGATCCGGCGATCGCGCCGACCGCCATCACGATAAGGATCGCCAGCACGTACCAGGTGGCAACGAAAAGCGGCGAATCGTCGGGGCAATGCGTGGCGTAGAGGGTGGCGGCGAAAGCGCCTGCAAAAAGTCCGGCAACGGCGCCGGCGAGGCTCGGATTCTTCGGCGCGCCCCGGTGAAGAGCAACAAGCGCGCCGATGAGCGGCGCCGCGGCCAAGCTCGGAATTACGGCCATGCATAAGAGCGCATTGTGGCCGATGAGTCTCACGCGCCAAAGATCGCGCGGGAGAACAACAAGTTCCACAGCGACGGCCGCAGCAAGCACCAGAAGCAGGATCAAGAGTACGGCCACCAAAGGCCGGGGATCGCCGGTCGGGCGCGCCAGCCGCAGGGCGAGCGGCCCGGCGCAGGCAAAGAGCGCCAGCGGATAGATGATCTTGAAGAGGATCCTCGGCTGGGTGATGAGGTCCAAGAGGTCCGGCCGCGGCCCGAGAAGCAAGGCATAGAGCACCGCGGAGACCGCGATACCCGGCAGCAGTCCGTAGACGAGCGCCAGCGCCAGCGGCGTCTTCTCGACCTCTGGATCGGCAGAAAGCACGCGGATCAGGTCATCGGTCTTCATGGCCTCTTCTATTGTTTTCCGGTGGCGGTTCGCGCCGCGAGCGCGGCAAGCCCGCGATGCAGCGCCACGCGAATAGCGCCCCGGCTCATCGACAATGTCTCCGCCGCCTCGGAAATCGAAGCGCCGCTGACGGCAACCGCTCTGACCACCCTGCGCTGGACGCTCGGAAGGCTTTCGAGGTGACGGTCGAGATAGAGGCCAATCAGGTTCGGTTCGTCCTGATCGGCCGCCAGAGTCTCGGCGAAATCGTCGATTGGCAGATCGATCCGCCGTCCGCGTCGGCGCAGCGCATCGATGATCTTGTGGCGCGCAATGGTAAAGACCCAGGGTGCGACGGGCGCCGTCTCGATCCAGGTTTGCCGTTTAACATGGATTGCCAGCAATATCTCCTGCACGATATCCTCGGCGTCAGCCTCGGGGACGAAAGAGCGGGCCAGCCACCGGCGCACGTAGCTGCGCAACACGGGCGCCAATTGCTTCAAGATCCGCTGATAAGCCAGCGCATCTCCGGCATTGGCGGCACGCAGCAAAGCACCCCATTCGCTTTCTCGGTCTACGCGCACGCTCCCTCAAATATTCTTCGCAGACGCCCGGCTGATGTTACACGCCCTTATATCATCTCTTCTCACGCCTTCGTGATCGAAAAATCAGGGGAACCCGTAACGTCCCGGAGGCCGGCCGCGAAGAGGAAACGTGCGCGGCCGACCGAAGCGGGTGCGCCAAGGCTGTTTCGCCCCTCCCTCATCCAGTCTCAGGAACCCATCATGACGACCAAGACCGCCCTCACCGCCGCGACGCTTGCCTCTTCCCTTGCCGCGGCCCTGAGCCTCGTCTCGATCCGGGCTACGGCCGCTCCGATGCCGGCCCAGCCCAGCATGGACAAATGTTACGGCGTCGCCCTCAAGGGCCAAAACGATTGCGCCGCCGGCGCCGGCACCACCTGCGCCGGGACCCAGCCGATCGATTATGACGGCAGCCATTGGAAATATGTCGCCAAAGGAACCTGCGAAACCATCAAGACGCCGAAGGGCATGGGCTCGCTCAAGCCGGAGAATTCCTGAAGTTGCGCGCGGGTCAGCCTGGCCCGCGCCCATTTCTTCGATGCACGGCGCCAGCCTGAGCGGAGTTCTTGTCATGCAGACCACGTCACTCCCGGCTGCCGTCGGCGTTGGCTACAAGCCGCAGCATTTCGCCGCGATTATGAACGCGCCGGGCGGGCTCGGCTTTTTCGAAATCCATGCCGAGAATTATATGGGCGCAGGCGGACGCCCGCATGCGGAACTTTCCGCCTTGCGCCGCGACCATGCTCTGTCGTTCCACGGCGTCGGCCTGTCGATCGGCGCCGGCACTGCGCTCGACCGCGAGCATCTTAACCGGCTCCGAACGCTCTGCGACCGCTATCAGCCGGAGAGCTTTTCCGAACATCTTGCCTGGGCGACGCATGCGGGGATCTATTACAACGATCTCCTCCCGCTGCCTTTGAACGCGGCGACGCTCACCCGCGTCATCGCGCATGTCGAGGAGGTGCAAGAGGCGCTTGGACGGCGCATCCTGATCGAAAATCCGGCCTCCTATTTGAGCTTCGACGACACCAGCATGTCGGAGCCGGATTTCCTCGCCGAGCTTGCCCGCCAAAGCGGCTGCGGCCTGCTTCTCGACATCAACAATGTCTATGTCAGCGCCTGCAACAATGGCTTCGACGCGAAGGCCTATTTCGACGCCTTCCCGCTTGCCGAGGTCGGCGAAATTCATCTCGCCGGCCACAGCCTGTCGCTCGGTGCGGACGGCGCCCCCCTGCTCATCGATTCGCACGGCGCGGCGATCGCCGATCCGGTCTTTGCGCTCTATGATTACGTGCTCGGCGAGACCGGGCCGCTGCCGAGCCTGATCGAGCGCGATAACGACGTGCCGGACTGGCCGGCTCTGTTGGCCGAAGCGCAGATTGCGGGCGCCATCCTCGATGCGGCCCGCGCCCGTCGGCGCGACGCCGCGGCCGCATGAGGCGCGGATGCCGTACGACGCCGCCATTGCCGCCGCCCTGCTCGATCCGGAGCGCGCTCCCCCGCGGGCAATCGCGCCGGCGCATCGCAGCCGCTTTTCCGTCTACCGCAACAATGTGCTCGGAAGTCTGATCGAAGCGCTAGGGGCGCGCTTCCCGGCGGTCCGCAAGGCACTCGGCAAGGAATCCTTCGCCGAGCTGGCGCGAGTTTTCGTCGCCCGCCATCCGCCGTCTTCGCCGATCATCGCCTTCTACGGCGAGAATTTCGCCGATTTCATCGATGCGTTCCGCACGGATGTCCCCTACCTCGGCGATCTCGCGCGGCTCGAAGCAAGCCGCACCCGCGCCTATCATTCAGCCGACATTGCGCCGCTCGGCGCGGCGGCGCTCGCGCGCCTCAAGCCCGAGGCGCTCGCAACGCTTCGCCTCGCCTTGCATCCCGCCGTGGCGATCATCACCTCGCCGCATCCGATCGTGACGATCTGGGCCATGAACATCGGCGACATGCCGCTCGCGCCGATTACGGATTGGCGCGGCGAGGATGCGCTTGTGGCGCGGCCCAAGCTCGATGTCGAAGTCCGGCGGCTGCCGCCAGGCGGCGGCGTGTTTCTCACGCGGCTCGCGCAGTCCGAATGTTTCACGGCGGCCGCCATGGCGGCACTCGAGGCGTCGCCTGACTTCGATCTTGCCGTCAATCTCGCCTGCCTTTTCGGCCACGGCCTCGTCGTCGGCCTTCTGTCCTAGATCCATTGGGGGTATCGATGAACGCTCTTTCCGCGACGCCGCAAGCCGCAAGGTCGTTGCCCGTGCGTCTCGCCGCGCAAGCGATATGCCTGCTTGAGATGATTCCCTATTGGGTGTTGGGCCTTTCGGCGCGCGTATTTCCGGCCGCGGTCTTTTGGCAGTCGGGCCAAACAAAGGTCGAGGGATGGCATTTGAAGGCAAGTGCCATCGAGCTCTTCCGCGAAGAATATAAACTGCCGTTGGTCGACCCGGTGGTTGCCGCGCATGCGGCGGCTTTCGCCGAGCACTTCTTCCCGATTCTCCTGGTCCTTGGTCTTGCGAGCCGCTTTGCGGCCTTCGCGCTTCTGATCATGACGGCGATCATCGAGATTTTCGTCTATCCGGACGCCTGGCCGACCCAGGGAGTCTGGGCCACCTGCTTTCTCCTCGTCATCGCCCGCGGACCGGGATTGATCTCGCTCGATCATTTTATCGCGCGCGCCTTTGGAATGCCCACGCGCCGACCCTTGTGAGAACGCGCCTGCCTTCCCCCTGAGAAAGAAGCTGCCCCGCGGAGCGGGGCGGATGAGGGGTCACGATCGTGCGATTTCGGCATCCTCGTAACCCCTGACCCGCCGCCTCCGGCGGCGCCCTCCTCCTCCGGGAGCGGGTTTAACAGACGCTATTGCGCGGCGACGTCGCTCGCCTCCATCGCGAAAGCCGCGGCGAAGAGCGCCTTCGTATACTCGCTCTGCGGATGCGCGAAGACGTCCGTCGCGGCGCCCTGCTCCACGACCCTGCCCTGCCGCATGACGATGATCTCATTGGCGAGCGCGCGCACGACCCTGAGGTCGTGGCTGATGAACAGATAGGCGAGGTTTCGTTTCTCCTGCAATTCACGCAGCAGATCGACGATTTGTGCCTGGACGGACATGTCGAGCGCCGAGGTCGGTTCGTCGAGCACGACGAATTTCGGCTCGAGCACCATCGCGCGGGCGATCGCGACGCGCTGTCTCTGGCCGCCGGAGAACTCATGCGGATAGCGATCCATGGCGGCGGGGTCGAGCCCGGTGTCGGCCAAGGCGCGGGCGACGACTTCGCGCCTCTCGTCGAAGCTGAGAGGCGCCTTCTGGGCGATAAGCCCCTCAGCCACGATGTCAGCGATCGAGAGCCGGGGGGAGAGCGATCCATAAGGATCTTGAAAGACGATCTGCATGTCGCGGCGCAGCGGCCGCATCGCCTTGAACGAGAGCCCGTCGATGCGCCGGCCGAGATAGGCGATTGGACCCTGCGACTTGATGAGCCGCAGCAGGGCAAGGCCGAGCGTCGTCTTGCCGGAGCCGGATTCGCCAACGATGCCGATCGTCTCGCCCTCGCGCAGGCGAAGCGAAATGCCATCGACCGCCTTGACCGCTCCGACGGTGCGGCGCAGAAGCCCGCGCTTGATCGGGAAATGAACGCGGACATCCTGCGCTTCGAGGATCACCGGCGAGGTGAAATCGGCCTTTGGCGGGCTGCCCTTGGGCTCGGCGGCGAGCAGCGCCCTGGTATAGGGATGCTGCGGCGCCTTGAAGATCTGTTCGACGCTGTTCAGCTCGACGATGCGGCCGTTCTGCATCACCGCGACATGGTCGGCAAGCTTGCGCACGATCGTGAGATCGTGGGTGATGAACAGCATCGCCATCCCGTAGAGCGCTTTCAAGTCCTTCAGCAGCGTGAGGATCTGTGCCTGGACGGTAACGTCGAGTGCGGTCGTCGGCTCGTCGGCAATAAACAGATCCGGCCGGTTGGCGAGCGCCATGGCGATCATCACGCGCTGGCGCTGGCCGCCCGACAGCTGATGCGGATAGGCGGAAAGCCGATGCGCAGGATCGGGAATGCCGACTTCGGCAAGCAGATCGACGATGCGGCCCCTGAGTTTGGCGCCTTTGCGGGCGCCATGCAACTCGAGGATCTCGCCGATCTGCCGCTCGATCGTATGCACAGGATTGAGCGAGGTCATCGGCTCCTGGAAGACCATGGTGATTTGCGCACCGCGAATGGCGCGTAGTTGCGGCGGGCGGCATTGCAAAATGTCCTCGCCCTTGAACAGCACCTTGCCGCCGAGCGCGACGCCTTGCGGCAGAAGACGGAGGATCGAGAGGGCGGTGACCGATTTGCCCGATCCGGATTCGCCGACGATGGCAAGCGTGCGGCCGGGCTCGATGCTGAACGAAACGCCGTTGACGGCGCGGAATTCATTTCCTTCCTGGCGGAAGGTCACGCAGAGATCGCGGACGGCGAGCAAGGGTTTCGACATAGCTTGGGTCATGCGATCGTCTTGCGCGGATCGAAGGCGTCACGCACCGCCTCGCCGATGAAGACGAGCAGCGACAGCATCACGGCAATCACGATGAACCCGGTGAGCCCCAGCCAGGGCGCTTCCAGGTTGGATTTGCCCTGCAGCAGGAGCTCGCCCAGCGATGCCGAGCCTGGCGGCAGGCCCAATCCGAGGAAATCGAGCGCAGTCAGCGTCGTAATCGAGCCATTGAGGACGAACGGCAGAAACGTCAGCGTCGCGACCATTGCATTCGGCAGGAGATGCTTGAGCATGATCCGCGCATTCGACAGGCCAAGCGCCCGCGCCGCCGTCACATATTCGAAATTGCGCGCGCGCAAAAATTCGGCGCGGACCACATAGACGAGATTGACCCAGGAAAAGAGGAGAAGAATGCCGAGCAGGACGAAGAAGCTCGGCGTGAGGATCGAAGACAGAATAATGAGCAGATAGAGATGCGGCAATGACGACCAGATCTCGATAAAGCGCTGGAAGATGAGATCGATCCAGCCGCCAAAATAGCCCTGGATCGCGCCGGCGGCGATGCCGATGACCGACGAGATCGAGGCGAGCGCCAGGCCGAACAGGATCGAGATCCTGAACCCATAGATCAGGCGGGCGACCACGTCGCGGCCCTGGTCGTCGGTGCCGAGCCAGTTCCATTCGATACCGGCGCAGCCGTGGTTCGTCCCGCAGGGCGGCAACACACGGGCAGCCGCCCTCCGGCACTGGTCCTGCGTCAACATCCATGTTGGCGGCGACGGTGCCGGGGTCGGCAGAGCCCGTTCAATCGTGTTGTAGGAAAAATGGATCGGCGGCCAGATCATGTAGCCATGCGCGTCGATCTCGTCGGCGACGAAGGGATCGCGATAATCGGTCCGCGCGAGAAAGCCGCCGAATTTTTCTTCCGGATAGTTGTGAAAGACAGGAAAGAGATATTCGCCCTTGTAATAGACGAGCATCGGCTTGTCGTTGGCGATGAATTCGGCAAACAGCGACAGAACGAAGAAGACGAGAAAGATCCACAGCGACCAGAAACCGCGCCGGTTGTGGCGGAAATTCGCAAGCCGGCGGCGGTTGAGCGGCGTCACTCTGAAGAGCCCGCGGCGCGACAGCGGCGGCGCCAATGCGCGGAACTCGGTCGGAGTCTGGCCAGAAAGCGCCGGCAGGCTCACCCTCAAACCTCCCGCGTCTCAAAATCGATGCGCGGATCGATCCAGGTATAGGTGAGATCGGATAGGAGATTCACGACAAGCCCGATGAGCGCAAATATGTAGAGATTGGCAAAGACCACCGGATAGTCGCGATCGATGATCGATTCATAGGAAAGAAGCCCCAACCCGGGAATCGAGAATATCGTCTCAATCAGCAGCGAGCCGCCAAAAAACGCATTGACGAAGGCGCCGGGAAACCCCGAGACGACGATCAGCATGGCGTTGCGAAACACATGGCCGTAGAGCACGCGCCGCTCGGTCAGCCCCTTCATCCGCGCGGTTAGCACATATTGCTTGCGGATTTCATCGAGAAAGGAATTTTTCGTCAGAAAGGTCACGGTGGCGAAGGCGCCGAGCGTCAGCGACAGAACCGGCAGAGCGATGTGCCAGAGATAGTCATCGACCTTGCCGATCGGCGAGAGCGTCGCAAAATTCTCCGAGGTCAGGCCGCGCAGCGGAAAGATCTGCAAATACGGCCAGACCGAACCGCCGCAGAAGAGCACGATAAGAAGAATGGCGAACAGAAAGCTCGGTATCGCGTAGCCGACGATGACGACGGCGGAAGTCCAGACATCGAAGCGCGACCCGTCGCGCACCGCCTTGGCGACGCCGAGCGGAATCGAGATCAGATAGGATAAAAGCGTCATCCAGAGGCCGAGCGAGATCGAAACCGGCAGTTTCTCCTTGATCAGCTCGAGGACCGGCACGTCGCGGTAATAGGAGTTGCCGAAATCGAAACGCAGGTAATTCTTGAGCATAAGAACGAAACGCTCGAGCGGCGGCTTGTCGAAGCCAAACTGCTTGCGAAGCTCGGCGATGAACTTCGGATCGAGTCCTTGAGCGCCGCGGTATTTGGACGAGAACTCCGCGGCCCCGCTCGCGCGCGCCTCCGAGGCGCCGCTGAAATTCGCCGTCGCGTTGGTATTCAGTCCCTGCAACTGAGCGAGGATCCGCTCGACCGGTCCCCCGGGCGCGAACTGCACGATGACGAAAGAAATTGCCAGGATTCCGAAGACCGTCGGGATCATCAGCAGAATGCGGCGGGCGATATAGGCGAGCATTGCCGCCTCAATGGCTCGGCAGATTGATGCGGGCGGCCTTTTGCGTGTCGTACCACCAGGTCGAAGCGACGCCGATGTCGTATTTCGCGCTGCGCTCCGGGCGTGAGAAAAGATCCCAATAGGCCACAAGGTGATTGGGCTTGTTCCACATCGGGACCCAATAATGTCCGGCGCGCAGGATGCGGTCGATGCAGCGGCAGATGAACGTGAGCTTGGCGCGCGTGTCGACGATGAGCGCCTGGGCGATGAGAGCATCGACCACCGGGTCGGCGATGCCCGAGACATTGAGCGAGCCGGGCAGATTTGCCGCTTCTGAACCGAAATATTCACGCATGGCCTCGCCCGGCGTCAGCCCCAGTCCGAAGCGCGAAGTCACAACGTCGTAATCGAAATTGTCGGTGCGTTCCTTATATTGCGACGGATCGACGACGCGAAAGCGCGCGGCAATCCCGAGCAGGTTGAGGTTCTTGATATAGGCCGCGGTATGCGGTTCCAATCCGTTGTCGAAATCGAGGAACTCGATTTCGAAAGGCTTCCCATCCGGCAGAAGCAAGCTTGAATCCTGGCGCTTGCAGCCGCCGGCGAGAAGCAGATCGTTGGCCTGGCGCAAGAGCCCGCGGTCCTCTCCCGAGCCGTCGGAGACCGGCGGCACATAGGCGTCGTCGAAGACCGTCGGCAGCACTTGCTTACGGAAGGGTTCGAGGATTTGCAGTTCTTCCGGCGAAGGCTTTCCGGAAGCCGCCATCGGCGAGTTCTGGAAATAGGAAACGGTACGCCGATAGAGGCTGTACATGATGAATTTGTTGGTCCACTCGAAATCGAAGGCAAAGCCCAGCGCCTGGCGAATGCGAATGTCCTTGAATTTGTCGCGCCTGACGTTGAGAAACCAGGCCTGCGTTCCCAACGGCAATTCGTCGGGCAAGGTTTCGCGTTTCACCCGTCCGTCCTTCACCGCGGGGAAGTCATAGCCCGTCGACCAGACGGCTGAGGTGAATTCTTCGCGGAAGGTGTAGACGGCGGCCTTGAAAGCCTCGAAGGCCACTTTGCGGTCGCCGAAATATTCAAAGCGGATTGTCGTGAAATTGTTCTGCCCAAGGTTGACCGGCAGATCCTTGCCCCAATAATCGGCGACGCGGGTGAAAGAAATGAAATGCCCCGGATCGAAGTCGCCGACTTTATAGGCGCCGGAGCCGAGCGGCGATTCGAGCGTCGTCTCATTGAAAGGTTGCTTGGCATAATAGGCGGCCGAAAAGATCGGCTGCCCGGCGACGGTCAGCGCCGCTTCGCGCATGTGGCCGGGTTTCAGGCGGACCAGCAGCACGTCGTCGGCCTCGGCTTCGGCACTGTCGAAGTCACGCAAGGATTGGCGGATGACCGGATGGCCCTGGCTTTTCAGGATGCCGAGCGAGAATGCGACGTCATGCGCGGTGAGCGGTGTACCGTCGTGGAAACGCGCCTCCTTGCGCAGGAAGAAGCGATAAAGATTCTTGTCGGCCGAGATCCGCACCTTGGAGGCGACGAGACCATAGAGCGAATCCGGCTCGTCGGAGTTGGCTGCCATGAGACTGTCGAAGATCGCCCCCATCCCGGCGGCGCCGTCGCCTTTGAGGATATAGACGTTCAGAGTGTCGAAGGTCGAGGCGTTCGAGTTGGGCCCTCCCCCGCCCGGCTGCAGCAAGATCTGGCCGCCCTTGGGTGCCTGCGGGTCGACATAGGCGAAATGCGGAAAGTCGGCCGGCAACGCGAGATCGCCGAAAGTCGAAAGGCCATGGGTCTCCGTCCCGCCCGTTTCCTCTTCGGCGACTGCCGGCCGGAGGGGAAGCGAGCCGAGGCCGAGGCTGCCCAGGAGGCCTGAGCCAAGATACAGGACCGAACGACGGGAGAAACGCAGGCGGGAAGGTAAATTCAAAATTGCCTCTTTGTCTGCTTCGCGCGCGACCCAGTGCCAGCGAATTATGTCGCTTTTTGCCGCGTCGCGGCAAGTTACGCAAAGGACATGAAACCTGCCGCCAAGCCCGACTCGGCCTTACTTGCCGGCGGCGGGTGCGGCAGGGGCCGCGGCGGCCGGCGGCTTGGCGGCGGGAGCGGCGGGGGGTGCAGCAGGCGATGTCGCCGGCGGCGCCGCGGCGGCCGGCGTGACCTTGGGCAAAGGCAGCGGATTGTCCGATAGCGTGCGCAGATAAGCGATGATATCGGCGCGTTTCTGCGGATCGGGCTCGCCGCTGAACGTCATCTTTGTGCCTGGTATATAGGCCTGTGGATCCTTGATGAACTTGAAGAGCTCGTCGAACGTCCAGGTTCCGCCTTTTGCCTTCATGGCGGCGGAATAATCAAACCCAGGGACCGAGGCGCGCGGGCGGCCGAGGACGCCGTAAAGCGGCGGACCGATCTTAACGCCGGCGCCTTTTTCGAAATTATGGCAGGCCTGGCACGGCTTGGTGTCCTCCTCGCCTTTCTTGGGATCGGCCTTGGCGAGAAGTTGCGGCAAAGGCAATTCCGGGGCGGACTTGGCCTCGGGCGCGGCTTCCTGCGCGGCCGGTAGGTTGTAGCCCTGCTTGACCGGCGCGGGGTGGAAGAAGATCGCATCGGAGATGAGGACGACCACTTGGACGAACAGCAAGGTGCCGAGAACTGCGCCGGCCACCTTGTTCAGCTGGAAGAGATCCATCGCTCGAGAACTCCCCCGCTCTCCCACCCGACGAAACCGGGCGATGATTAGGCGGTTTGCGACTTTGCGGCAAGCCTGGCAACACGTATAAGCGCGGGCAACTTGCTACTTTTTGCCGCCAGGCCGCGCTCGGCCGACGGTGAGCTCCATGTCCCAATCGATCATCATCATTCCGGCGCGTCTCGCGGCGACGCGCCTGCCCGGCAAGCCGCTCGCCGACATCGGCGGCGAGGCGATGATCGTGCATGTCTGGCGGCGCGCCTGTGCCTCTGAGCTTGGTCCGGTTCTGGTCGCCGCCGATAGCGCGGAGATTGTCGAGGCGATCGCCGGCGCCGGCGGCGAGGCCGTCCTGACGCGGCCCGATCATTCTTCCGGCTCCGACCGCATCCTGGAAGCGCTCGCGGCCTTCGATCCCGGACGCCGCTTCGATGTCGTCCTCAACCTTCAGGCCGATCTGCCGACGATCGAGCCGGCGTGTCTCGCCAGCGTCTTGCGCCCGCTCGCCGAGCCGGAAGCCGATATTGCAACGCTTGCCGCGCCGATTTCGAGCCTCGAAGAGTTGAACGATCCGAATGTGGTGAAGGTCGCCGGCATGCCGCTGCCTTCGGGGCATCTGAAGGCCCTCACCTTCAGCCGCGCGGCGACCGGCAAAGGTCCCCACTATCATCATATTGGTCTTTATGCTTATAGGCGGGCGGCGCTCGAACGTTTCGTCGCTTTGCCGCCTTCCCCGCTCGAACGCCGTGACAGACTCGAGCAATTGCGCGCGCTCGAGAACGGAATACGCATCGATGTCGCGCTCGTCGATAAACCCGCCTTGGGCGTCGATACGCCGGCCGATCTCGAACGCATACGCGCCATTCTGAGGCAAAGATGACCAAGACGAAGATCGCCTATCAGGGCGAGCCCGGCGCCAATTCCCACATTGCCTGCCGCAACGTCTATCCCGAGGCAGAGCCGCTCGCCTTGCCGAGTTTCGAAGACGTGCTCGCGGCGGTCGCCGACGGTCTTGCCGGATATGCAATGATCCCGATTGAAAATTCGGTCGCTGGCCGCGTCGCCGATATCCATCATCTGCTGCCGACCGCGGGGCTTTACATCATCGGCGAATATTTCCTCCCGATCCATTTCCAATTGCTCGGCCTCAAAGGCGCACGGATAGAGGAGGTGCGCTCCGTTTACAGCCATGTTCATGCGCTCGGCCAATGTCGCAAGATCATCCGCCGGCTCGGGCTTACGCCGCATATCAGCGGCGACACGGCGGGCTCGGCGAGGGAAGTGGCCGAATGGGGGGATCGAACCAAGGCCGCGCTTGCCCCGGCGCTTGCCGCCGAGATTTACGGGCTCGGCATCCTCGCCGCCAACGTCGAGGACGAGACGCATAATACGACGCGTTTCATCGTCCTTTCGAAGGAGGCGCGATGGCCGAAGCTCGAGGCGGGACGCGCGGTGACGACCTTCGTGTTCCGCGTCCGCAACGTTCCGGCGGCGCTCTATAAGGCGCTCGGCGGTTTCGCCACCAACGGCGTCAATATGACGAAGCTCGAGAGCTATATGGTCGAAGGCGAATTCACCGCGACGCAATTCCTCGCCGATGTCGATGCTCATCCAGAGGAGCCGGCGCTTGCCCGCGCCTTCGAGGAGCTCGCGTTTTTCTGCAAGGAATTCAAGATACTCGGCGTCTATCCACCGCACGAATTTCGGCTCAAAAGCGAGGCTGTCCGCGCCAAGGCCTGAATGGCGGCTGGCCGGGCGCCTGCGGATACGTTACCAAGCCCGGGTCAAAGCGGGACTATGGCCGCATTGCTGCCATCAGAAGTCTTTAACCATTGCGGCCGATCGCGCCAATGCGATTGATGTCGTGAAGCTCTCATAAAGGTTGACGGAACCTTCGTTTAACCATCGGTCGGTAGGACTGGCAGATCGGCCGTCAGTAGAGGAGTCCACCATGAGCCTTCACAAGCGCGCGGGGGGGTTGAAGTTAACCGCCGTCCTGGGCCTCGTTCTGGCGATGGCGGCTTGCGCCCAAACCCCGCCGCCGACCGCGGCTAACGCTCCCGTCCCCGGCAGCTTTCAGGATTTCTCCGTCAACGTGGGGGACCGTGTCTTCTTCGATACCGATTCGACCGAACTGACGCCGACCTCCCAGTCGACGCTCGATAAGCAGGCGGCTTGGTTGCAGCAATATGCGCAATATAATTTCACCGTCGAAGGTCACGCCGACGAGCGCGGCACGCGCGAATATAATTTCGCGCTGGGCGCAAGGCGCGCCGAGACGGTCAAGGATTATCTCCTCGCCCGCGGCATCAATGCGGCGCGGATCAAGACGATCAGCTACGGCAAGGAGCGGCCGGTTGCGACCTGCAACGACATTTCCTGCTGGTCGCAGAACCGCCGCGCTGTGACCGTGCTCGGCGGCAGCCAGTCTTAGGCAGCCTCACCTGAACCTTCTCGCGCGAGCGCGAGAAGGTCGTGCCGGGGACCTACGGCTGAGCCGCAAAACCCGGGCTGCGCCTTCCCCAAGGTCAAGAACACGGCCTAGTGTGTTGTGGTATTCTCCAAATTGCAATTGCAACGGGGGCCGCAGCCGCTAATCTCAAGCCTCGTTGCTCGTGAGCTGGCGGGGGCAAAATGGCTCGCTCGCGGTTGTTAGCACCTTTCGCGGCGATTGCTTTAGCACTCGCGGCTTTGGGATCCGCTGCCCGGGCGGCCGAGCTTCCATCGCTCAAGGGACCGCCCGCCTACGGGCCGCCAATCTTCACCTGGACAGGCTTCTATGCCGGGGTGAACGTCGGCCTTTCGGCCGGCGGCTGGTCGCGGGTTCAGGAAATCGACCCGGTTCTAATATCGATCCCGCGTTGGGAGAGCACCGAGGCCGGCGGGTTCTCGGGCGGCGGTCAGATCGGTTATAATTATCAATTCGCCAATCAGATCGTTGCCGGGATCGAAGCCGATCTGCAGGGCACGACGCTGCACGGCACTTATGAAGACTCTTATGAGTGCTATCCGTTCGGCTGCTTCCATGGCCGAGACGAACAAAAAGTCGATTGGTGGGGGACATTGCGCGGGCGGCTAGGCTATGCCCTCGGCAATCTTCTCCCCTATGTGACCGCGGGTTTTGCCTATGGCGAAGTAACCAATGGCTGCAATTACAGCACGATCCTTGTTGTGACTTGCTACCCCGGCAATCCCTATTCCTGGTCGACCATTCGGCCGGGCTGGACCGCCGGCGCCGGCCTCGAATATGCGCTGACGGCAAACCTCACCTTCAAGGCCGAATATCTTTACACCGATCTCGGCACCTGGATTTCGCAGGACCCCAATGATGCGGTCAATCATCCGGGTCAATATTTGATCTATACGCGCACGGCATTTAACACGGTCCGCGTCGGCTTGAATTGGCAGTTCGATGGGCAGGCGCCGTCATCGGGCTTCATGGCACTTGCATCGAGCGACCCGCCTCCCATTGTCGCGCCGTCCGCCTTCGCTTGGATGGGAATTTACGTCGGCGCCAACGCCGGCCTCTCGGAGGGCGGCTTCTCGCGCGTAAGCGATAGCGCCATCTTAGAAATCGACCCCGCCGATTGGACCAGTACCGAGGCTGGCGGATTTTCGGGCGGCGGCGAGATCGGCTATAATTATCAATTCACCAATAATATCGTCGCCGGTATCGAAACGGATCTGCAGGGCTCGACGCTGCACGGCAGTTACGAGAATTACGACGAATGCTTCGGCTCCAGATGCTTTTACGATCAGGACACGCAGAGGGTCGATTGGTGGGGGACGCTGCGCGGGCGAGCCGGCTACGCGTTGGGGAATCTTCTGCCCTATGCGACGGCCGGCTTCGCCTATGGCGAGGTCACCAATGGCTGCGATCTCGATGTCGCCGCCGCCGGCTGTTATACGGGCAAGGCTTATTCCTGGTCTAGCCTGCGGCCGGGCTGGACCGCCGGCGCGGGCCTCGAATATGCGCTGACGAAGAACCTCAGTGTGAAAGCCGAATATCTCTATACCGATCTCGGCACCTGGATCTCGCAGGATCCCTTTGACGCAATCAATAATCCCGGCCAATTTTTCATCTATACGCGCACGACGTTCAACACTGTCCGGCTTGGTGCCAATTGGAAATTTGACTAGCTGGCCGGCCCTCGCCCTTTACGGAAGAAGGTTCGGCAGCAATCATCACACCTGCGGCTGAGGTTCGAGCCCCGGTTCGGGGCCCGCCTTCGGCTGACGCCCGGTCGTTGGGACCGGCGAGGGACGCGGGGCCGGCGGCGGCGTCGGCTCGTCGCCGACATCGCGGATCGGCGGGCGGCCCTGCAGCAGTCCCATGATCTCTTCGCCGGTGAGCGTCTCATATTCGAGCAGCCCTTTGGCGAGGGTCTCGAGATCCTGGCGCTTCTCGGTGATGATCCGTGTTGCTTCGGCGAGCCCCGCTTCGACCAGGCGGCGCACTTCGGCGTCGATCTTCTGCGAAGTCGCCTCCGAAATGTTCTGCTGGCGGCCCATCGAATAGCCGAGGAACACTTCCTCCTGGTTCTCGCCATACATGACCGTGCCGAGCTCGTCCGAGAAGCCCCAGCGGGTCACCATGGCGCGCGCCAGTTTGGTCGCCGCTTCGATGTCCGATTGCGCGCCGGAGGTCACTTTCTCCTTGCCGAAGACGATCTCTTCCGACACACGTCCGCCCATCAGCACGGCGAGCCGCGAGGTCATTTGCTCATAGCTCATCGACAGCTTGTCGCGTTCGGGCAGCTGCATGACCATGCCGAGCGCGCGGCCGCGCGGAATGATCGTCGCCTTATGCACAGGATCCGTCGCCGGCACGTTGAGCGCGACGATCGCGTGGCCGCCTTCGTGGTAGGCGGTGAGGATCTTTTCCTGCTCGGTCATGACCAGCGTGCGCCGCTCGGCGCCCATCATGATCTTGTCTTTGGCGTCCTCGAACTCGACCATGGTGACGATGCGCTTGCCGCGCCGCGCGGCGAGCAGAGCCGCCTCGTTGACGAGATTCATGAGATCGGCGCCAGAGAAACCGGGAGTTCCGCGCGCGACGATCTTCAGATCGACATCGGGAGCGAGCGGCACTTTGCGCACATGCACCTTCAGGATGCGTTCGCGCCCAATCACGTCCGGGTTGGGGACCACGATCTGGCGGTCGAAACGGCCGGGACGCAACAAAGCCGGATCGAGCACGTCGGGCCGGTTCGTCGCGGCGATGAGGATGATGCCTTCGTTGGCATCGAATCCGTCCATCTCGACGAGCAATTGGTTGAGCGTCTGCTCGCGTTCGTCATTGCCGCCGCCGAGCCCCGCGCCGCGATGCCGGCCGACCGCGTCGATCTCATCGATGAAGATGATGCAAGGCGCATTCTTCTTCGCCTGTTCGAACATGTCGCGCACGCGGGAGGCGCCCACGCCGACGAACATTTCGACGAAGTCGGAGCCCGAGATGGTGAAGAACGGCACATTGGCCTCGCCGGCAATGGCGCGGGCGAGCAAGGTTTTGCCGGTGCCGGGCGGACCGACCAGCAGAACGCCGCGCGGAATGCGCCCGCCGAGGCGCTGGAATTTCTGCGGATCGCGCAGGAATTCCACGATCTCTTGAAGATCTTCCTTGGCCTCGTCGACGCCGGCGACATCCTCAAAGGTGATGCGGCCATGCGCCTCGGTCAGCAATTTCGCCTTCGACTTGCCGAAGCCCATGGCCTTGCCGCCCGCCCCCTGCATCTGCCGGGAGAGAAAGATCCAGACCCCGAGGAAGGCAATCAGCGGCAGGCCGTTGACGAGCAGCGTGACGAGCCAGCTGTTGCCGTCCGACGGCGGCTTGGCGGAAATCGACACGTTTTTCTTATACAGGGTCTGCACCAGACTCGGGTCGTTCGGCGCATAGGTGGAGAAGGCGCGATTGTCGGTGAAATGGCCGGTGATCTCATTGCCGGAGATCGTCACCTCGCGGACATGGCCTTGATCGACCTCGTTCAACAGCTGGCTGAAGCTGACGTCCTGCGTCGGCGTGTGCTGGCCCGGGTTCTGGAACAGCATGACGAGGGCGACGACCAGCAAGAATATGATCACCCAGAGAGCGAAATTCCTGAAATTCGGATTCATATTCGACCCATAAGGGACCGATTTGCCGCCCGAAGGGCAAACCACCCGTGTATGAAGCGCTCCAAAGCGGCGCCGTTTGAGCTAATCTAGGCGTCGCAAGGTGGCTTGCCAAGGGAACTTATCTCGGCTCCCGCCCGCCTTCGAGGAGGCTCGCCCGCGACACGCCCCTATTTTGCGACGCGGCCTGCATCCCATGCCCACGCCGGCGCGGCTTTTCGTTACGAATTGTGAAGAGACCGCGCTCGTTCAGCGCCAGGATCATGCCGCCGAGCGTGCTGCGCCACGACGCGCCGGCCTGCAACGCCGCGCGCAGTCCCGCGGTCAAGGATTCCAACCGATCGAGCCGCAAAGCCTTGCCGCCGAGCGCCTCCATTTCGGCGGCGATGAGACGCAACAAGATCTCCTCGGGCGCATCGCGAAGATGGCCGATTGGGGCCGAGAATACGCCGTTTGTGTGCGTCGCATGCAATGATCCGAGCGCGATCTTCGTGCAGGCCGAAAGAGCGAGCTCGGCCCTGGCGGCGCGGCGGCCGAGCCGCAGCAGCGCCGCGCTGTCGAGTTCTTCTTCTGCGAGAAGGCGAAGAAGACGGCGCAGCCTCGTTCGGGCAAAGCCTAAATCCTCGTTCGAAGGATCGCGAAAATAGGCTTGGCCGCGCGCCTCGCAGAGCTCGACGAGCGCCGCTTTGGGGTAAGCGAGCAGCGGCCGCAAATGAACGATCTCGCCATGCCGCGCCGCCACGGGCATGCCGGCGAGCCCCGCCACTCCGCTGCCGCGCAGCAACCGAAACAGGATTGTCTCGGCCTGGTCGTCGGCGTGATGCGCGGTCAAGACATGATCTGCGCCGAGCGCGCGGGCGTGACGGAACAAGAGATCGTAACGCGCCGCGCGCGCCCGCTCCTGGATGCGGGTTTTGGGCTTTTCGCCGTCCCAGCTCAGGATCTGATGCGGCAGGCCGAGCGATTGCGCCCAGGCGGCGACGGCTTCGGCCTCGCCGCGCGAGCCCTCCCGCAGGCCGTGATCGACTGTCGCAACCGCAAGCTTGGGCGTTCCCGGCCTCGCCCATGCGGCGGCGAGCAGCATCAAGGCAACCGAATCGGGCCCGCCCGACACCGCCAGCAGGACGCCGCGCGCCGCGCTGAGAGGCGCAAACAGCGTCTCGATTTCGGTCGCGGTGAACGGCTGCGTCGATGCCGCGGAAAAGCTTGCGCTCGGCTGCGCCGACGATGCGGCGCCGGCGAGACTCAACATTGGGCGCGCTTGGCCTCGCGCTCGGCGCCGGCTTTCACCGCCGCCGAAGCGTTCGGATATTTGCGCGGCACTTCGCTGAAGGTTGCACAGGCCTGCTCCTTGGCGCCGATCGCCTGAAGCGATTCGCCAAGCCGCAGCATGGCCTCCGGCGCACGCGGCGAAGTCGCATAATTCTCGGAGATCTTCAGATATTGCTCGGCCGCCTCGCGCTGCCGGCCACGTTGGTAATAGGTCTCGCCGAGATAATAGAGCGCGTCCGAGGTGAAGCGGCTCTTCGGATTCTTCTCGAGGAATGCGGCGAAACTCTTTTCCGCGTCGTCGTAATCCCTTTGCTTGAGATAACCCATGGCGACGTCGAATTCCTCCTTGGTCGGGTCAATCTCGGCGCTCGCGATGACCGTCCCACCCGGCGTCGTGACGGGGCCGGCCGACGCTTCCGACCGAGGCCCCGTGGCCGGCGCCGCAGACTGAGGCTCGGCGGCCGAGGCTGCAGATGGAGGTTGTTGGGCGGCAGAGGCGCCGGCTTGGGGCTGAGCGCCCGGCTGTGTCGGTGCAGGAGCGCCGTCATATCCGCTGCTTGGAAGATTGATCGGCGCGTCCGAATCGCCCGCATCCGCATTGCCCGTCGTCGCCGGAGCGAGCGGTGCACTCGGGGGGGTCGAACCGAGCGGATGCGGGGCGCCGGGTGCATTCGGATCGGCGCTCGGATCGAAGGCGTCGCCATGCGCGCGCGATGCTTCAGGCGTCGTCACCGGTCCGGCACTGGCGGCGAGCGGGGCGGCCGGCGGTGGAATGGAGCCGGACTCCTCGTGCTTTGGAAGCGGCCGGCCGTGGCCTTCCTGAAAACGGAAATCCACGTCCTGCTGGAACTTTCGCAATTCATCTGCAAGCTTACGATTGTCGAACTGCATCTGCTCGATCTGCCCGTTCATCTGACGCAATTCCTCTTCGAGCTTTTCAACCCGCAGGAGAAGGCTTGCATCGTCGGACGCTGCGCCCGTCGCCGGGACATCGGGGCTTGGCGAGGCATCAGGGCCGCTTGGCGCGGCGTCGGGGCTGCCGACATCGGCTGGCGGAGTGCCATAGTCCTGCGCTGCTCCTCGTCCCGAAAGAGAGAGGCCCAAAATCAATGTGCCGGCCGCAATCAAAGCGACCGTACCGGTGTTCAATCGAGTCATGGCAATGCTCGCCCGCGGTTCATCCGTCTATTTAACATAAGGCATAGTTCGGCCAAAGTTTGGACATCAGCAAAAGATTTCCTACCAGGACGTTAGCGATGTCCCCGGATCGCGTTAGAAATTCGAGCCAAAATAAGGTAGAAGCACGTTCGCGTTGAGCTTTCCGCGCCCGCGGCGAAAGCGTGCGGGAAAACGAGATTGGTTGTGGGCGGCAAAAAACAGGCGGGGTGGAACGGGGAGCATTAATGGTCCGCAAGCATTTCGGCACGGATGGGATCCGCGGCCTCGCCAACAAAGTCATTACCCCGGATCTCGCGATGAAGGTCGCGCAGGCGACGGGCGTCCTGTTCCAGCGCGGCGAGCACCGCCATAGGGCGGTCATCGGCAAGGACACGCGACTGTCGGGCTATATGATCGAAAACGCCATGGTGGCGGGTTTCACCTCGGTCGGCGTCGACGTGCTCCTGCTCGGGCCGATGCCGACGCCGGCGGTCGCCATGCTGACCCATTCGATGCGCGCCGACGTGGGCGTCATGATTTCGGCCTCGCACAATCCTTACGAGGACAACGGCATCAAATTGTTCGGCCCGGACGGCTACAAGCTGTCGGACGAGATCGAGGCCAAAATCGACGCCATCCTCGACCAGGAAATCGCGCTGAAATTGTCAAAGCCGGCGGATCTCGGCCGCGCCATGCGCGTCGAAGGCGACCGGGCCCGCTATATCGAGTTCGCCAAGCGGACGCTCAACGGCAACCTCTCGCTCGAAGGCCTGCGTATCGTCGTCGATTGCGCCAACGGCGCCGCCTATAAGGTCGCGCCCGAAGCGCTTTGGGAGCTTGGCGCGGAAGTGATCTCGATCGGCGTTTCGCCGGACGGTTTCAATATCAACCGCGACGTCGGCTCTACCGCGCCGCAGACTCTCGTCGCCAAGGTGCGCGAAATGCGCGCCGACATCGGCGTCGCGCTTGATGGCGACGGCGACCGCCTGATCATCGTGGACGAGCGCGGCAAGATCGTCGATGGCGACCAGCTTATGGCGACGATCGCCGAGAGCTGGAAACAGGACGGCCGGCTCAAACGGCCCGGTATCGTGGCGACGGTGATGTCGAACCTCGGCTTCGAACGCTACCTCGAAAACATCGGGCTCGCCCTCGCCCGCACGCCCGTCGGCGACAGATATGTGCTCGAATATATGCGCCAGCACGGCTACAACGTCGGCGGCGAGCAATCCGGGCACATCATCCTGACCGATCATTGCACGACCGGCGACGGGCTCGTGGCCGCGCTGCAGCTTCTCGCCGTCGTCAAACGGCAGATGAAACCCGTGAGCGAGGTCTGTCACAAATTCGAGCCGGTGCCGCAGATCTTGAAGAACGTGCGGTTCAAGGCCGGACGGCCGCTCGAAGAAGAGCGCGTCGCGCGTGCCATCGAGGAAGGCAGGCGCAAACTCGGCAACACCGGCCGCCTTGTCATCCGCCTTTCCGGCACGGAACCCGTGGTTCGCGTCATGGGCGAAGGCGACGATCCCGATCTCGTCGAGCAGATCGTCGATCAGGTCTGCGACGCCCTGAGCGCCGTGGGGCTTGACTTGGCTGGAACGTAAATCCGCTCGCCCCGCGCCGCCGGCTACCCGAGCCCGGCGCCGGAAATCTGCGCGACGGCGCGGACAAAGCGCCGGATCGAAGCGAGTTCTCGCGCCCAGCTCCCGTTCGATGCGTCACTCCCCGAAACCGTGGCCGCCCCGGCCTTGCGTGCGCGATTAACCTTAAGATCTAGGGTTAAGGAGCTTTTAAGCTCTTTGCGACATCCTCGCCTCCGTCGAATTGCTCCGGGCCATCAGTCTGCCCCGAGCCTACGGAAGGGACTGATTTGTCATGGCCAGCATGAAAGCCATCCTCGTTGCAGGCGCGTTCGTGATGGGCGCCGCAAATCTCGCCGCGGCCGCGGATCTCGGATTGCCGCCGCCGCCGCCCGCCCCCGAAGCCCCAATCGAAAGCAGCGGCTGGTACCTCCGCGGCGATGTCGGGGCCGCAATCAACATGCTGAGCCAACAGGAGTTCGAGCTTCGCGACCAGCGTGCCCGGCGGCTTCGCCAACGCCGGCTCGGGTGTCGGCGTGCAAGGGATAATCGGCCTCGGCGCCGGCTACGAGTTCAACAACTGGTTCCGATTCGACGTGACCGGCGAGTATCGCTGGCCGACGAAATATTGGGGCTGGGAGAGCTATACCGCCAGCTGGGCTGGCCAGCCCGAATGCGTCGCTTGCTACGACCGATATTCTGCGAACATCTCGAGCGCCGTATTCCTCGCCAACGGCTATGTCGATCTCGGCACTTGGTATGGCGTAACGCCGTTCGTCGGCGCCGGCGTCGGCAGCGCCTACAACATGTTCAACAACCTGACCGACTCGGGATTGAGACCGGCGGCTATGGCACGGCGCCCAACCGCGGCTCGTTCGGATCTGGCCTGGGCGCTCATGGCCGGCGTTTCCTATGCCATCACGCCCAATCTCAGGCTGGAATTCGGCTACCGCTACCTCGACCTCGGCAACGTCGCCAGCAATCCGATCATTTGCAGCTGCGGCGGCAACCGACTACGAAAGCGAGAAATTCCATCTGGCATCGAACGACATCCGCCTTGGGCTGCGCTATATCTTCGCCGAAGTGCCGCCGATGGCGCCGCCGCTCGTCACCAAATACTGAGCAACTGTTGACTTTAACGCAGAGCAAAGCGGGCCTCACGGGCCCGCTTTTGTTTTCGGAAAGTCACCTAGGTCATTGCGAAGGAAGCAAGGCAAACCTAGGCGGTTCTGGGCCGCTTCGTCGCGAACCGGTCATCGGGCCGGCCAAAGGCCGGACCCGGTGGGGCTCCCCGCAATGACGATGGGCGACCCATAAGGCCTTGCCCTCACCCTTCGAGACGCTTGCGCCGCAAGCTCCTCAGGGTGAGGGGCATTTCTGTCCCGGGCACCCTCATCCTGAGGAGCCCACGAAGTGGGCGTCTCGAAGGGTGAAGAGAAGAGCAGAAATTGGACTTATTCGCCTCGCTCGCAATTGCGGCATTGCGCTCCAAGGCCGAAGCCGCCGACCGAATTCGTTAAGGTTAAGCGGCGCTTAAGAAATATCCTTCACAATTCCTTTCGCTCGAGACCCGAAAGGATTTGTCGATGTCGCGCCGAAAAATTCTTCTGCAGGCGATTGCCCTTTCCGCGGCGCTCGCGGCCTAGCCCCGCGAAGCTCGAGGCCGCCGATCTTCTCGGGACGCTTTTTTCCGGCACTTCTTCGCCGACATCGACGCAACCGGTCGAATTCGGCACCGGCTGGTACATTCGCGGCAGCGTGGACGCGGCGCTACAAACTCAACCGAGTTTGTCGCCGGATTTTACCTCTGTTCCTTCGGTTCAAAGCCTCAATTGGGCGGCCGAGATCGGCGGCGGGTATCAATTCAATCAATGGTTCCGCGTCGATGCGACTTATACTTATTACGGCACGCAAAGTGCCAACGGCAATGGGGCGCAGGTCAACTGCCCGGCCAGCCTCGATCCTCTTTACAGCAACCCCCCGACCGACACGATTCTCATCGGCGTTACGCCCGATCCCAGTCAGTGCACGCCGAAGGAATCCGCATCGCTGCAGAAGAACCTGTTTCTCACCAACGGCTATGTCGATCTCGGAAACTGGTGGGGCGTGACGCCTTACGTCGGCGGCGGCATTGGCGCTGCCTACATGTATGCGAATCAAACCGTCAATTTCTATAACGACTCCGACGGCAGTCCCTATCGCGCGACACTGACCTTCCCGAATCCGTCCCCCGTTCCGCTCATCTACTACAATCCCGTTACGGGCCTCCCATTCAATCCGCAGCCGCATTACAACAGCGGGCCGCAGAACTGGGATTATTCGAAGGGCTCGACGAAGTGGAATTTCGCCTTTGCGCTGATGGCGGGGTTTTCCTACAACCTCACGAGCAATGCGATCCTCGATATCGGCTATCGTTACGTTAATTTCGGTGAGTTCTCGGGCATCAGCTCCTTGTCCGGCGCGCTTTTCAACAAAGAGATCTCGACGCAGGAAATTCGCCTCGGGCTGCGCTATCTGATCGACTGAACCCCACAGAACTTGCGCCGCCGCGTCCAACCGCTTTAGCAGGGTGTTGAAAAACTTCGATTGAGACCCCTCGTGCTTCGAGACGCGGCCTGTTCCAGGCCGCTCCTCAGCATGAGGAGGTTCAGCGGTGTGCACCACTCAGCCTCACCCTGAGGAGGCTGCGCAGCAGCCGTCTCGAAGGGCGAGGGCGACAAAATTGGTTTTCAACACCCTGGAGAGGACCGGCGTGTCAGCAATCCCTTCCGCAAGGCCGCAGCGTCCATTCTTCGCCTCCGGCCCCTGCCCCAAGCGCCCCGGCTGGAACCTCGCCGGCCTCGGCGGCGCTTTGCTCGGCCGCTCGCATCGCAGCCCCGCCGGCAGAGCGAAGCTCAAACGCGCGATCGATCTCACCCGCGAGATTCTCGAAATTCCGCCCGGCTATCGCATCGCCATCGTGCCGGCCTCCGACACGGGCGCGGTCGAAATGGCGCTCTGGTCGCTCACCGGCGCGCGCGGCGTCGATGTGCTGGCCTGGGATGCTTTCGGCGAAAGCTGGGTGATCGATATCGTCACGCAATTGCGGCTCGACGTGCGCGCGTATTGCAGGCCGCGCCCGGCGAGATCGTCGATCTCGCCAAGGTCGATTTCGATCGCGATGTCGTCTTCACCTGGAATGGAACGAGCACCGGCGTGCGCGTTCCGGATGGCGATTGGATTGCCGCCGACCGCAAGGGTCTGACGATCTGCGATGCGACCTCCGCCGTCTTCGCCCAAAGGCTCGATTGGGGCAAGCTCGATGTCGCCACCTTCTCCTGGCAAAAGGCGCTCGGCGGCGAGGCCGCGCATGGGATGCTGATCCTCGGGCCGCGCGCCATCGAAAGGCTTTCGACCTATGCGCCGCCCTGGCCTCTGCCGAAGATCTTTCGGCTGACCGAGGGCGGCACGCTCATCGAGGCCATTTTCGAGGGCTGGACGATCAACACGCCGTCGATGCTCTGCGTCGAGGACTATCTCGACGCCTTGAGCTGGGCGAAGAGGATCGGCGGGCTTTCCGCACTCATCGCCCGCGGCGAGGCCAATGCGAAAGCGCTCGCGGCCTGGGTTGCGAGGACGGATTGGATCGACTTCCTCGCCAAAGATCCCGCGATCCGCTCTAACACCAGCGTCTGTCTGGAGATCGTCGATCCTTATGTTGCCGGGCTCGCGCCGGAGGCACAGCGCGCTTTCGTGAACGAGATCGTGGAACGTCTCGAAAGCGAGACCGTCGCCTATGACATTGGCGCTTATCGACTCGCCCCGCCTGGCCTGCGCATCTGGTGCGGGCCGACGGTCGAAACGGGAGACATAGAGCTGCTCACGCCCTGGCTCGATTATGCCTATGCAATGGCGAAGAGCACCTGGTGTGAAAGGTGAGGCACGAGCCCTCTCCCTGTGGGAGAGGGTGGCTTGCGGAGCAAGCCGGGTGAGGGGTTACGTGCTAAACGAGGAGATCGCAACCCCTCATCCGCCTCGCTTCGCTCGGCACCTTCTCCCTCTGGGAGAAGGCGCTGTCCTCACTTCGCCAGCGCGCTGAACTCTGTGGCTCAGGCGGGAGACTTTCCGGGCGGCGGTATTCCTATGGATGATGCCCTTTTGCGCGGCGCGCACGATCAGCGGTTCGGCTTCGGAAAGCGCCGCGGCGGCGGCCTTCGCATTGCCCGCGGCGATGGCTTCCTCGACCTTGCGCACGGAGGTGCGCATGCGGCTGCGGCGCGAACGGTTGACCGCGGTCTGCCGGGCAATTTTGCGCGTGGCCTTTTTGGCCGAGGGGGTATTCGCCATTCTATGGTCCTGGATCGAGAAGAATTCGCCGCCGCGCCAAACGGGCGCCGGCCGGGCGAAGCCGCAAAACTTTGGAGTGGCGGCTTATAATTCGCGTCGCTCCACCCGTCAATCTTGGCGCGTCACCGGTTCTTGAACTCCGGTTTCCGCTTTTCCAGGAAGGCGGCCATGCCCTCCTTCTGATCCTCCGTCGCAAACAAGGACTGGAACAGCCGGCGCTCAAACAAGATTCCCTCGGCCAGCATCGTCTCGTCGGCGCGGTTGATGCTTTCCTTGACCAGCATGGCGGCTTGGAGCGGCATGGCGGCAATCGTCGCCGCAATGCTCAAAACTTCCGCCTCCAATTTCTCTGCCGGAACCACCCGCGCGACGAGGCCTGAGCGTTCGGCCTCCGCCGCATCCATCATCCGACCGGTCAAGCAGAGGTCCATGGCCTTGGCCTTGCCGATCGCGCGCGTCAGCCGTTGCGTACCGCCGCAGCCCGGCATGATTCCCAGTTTGATCTCCGGCTGGCCGAATTTCGCATTATCCGCGGCGACGATGATATCGCACATCATCGCGAGTTCGCAGCCGCCGCCGAGGGCAAAACCGGCAACCGCGGCGATCGTCGGCTTGCGGACCTTGGCAAGGTGCTGCCAATCCCCGACGAAATCCTCGCGCAAAGCGCCCAAGTAGGTCTTGCCGCTCATCTCTTTGATGTCGGCGCCGGCGGCAAAAGCCTTGGCCGAGCCGGTGACGATGATGCAGCCGATGTCGGGCGCGCGCTCAAAATCGTCAAGCGCGGCGTTCAGCTCTCCGATCAGGGCAGCATTGATCGCGTTCAGCGCTTCCGGCCGGCTGAACCGAACGAGGCCTACTTTGGCGTGGGTTTCGACGTCAATCGTTGCCATGTTTCGCCTCGAATCGTCCGCTCCCAGCGGGAGCATTTCGCGTTGCGTTGTCTTCGCACTGCAATTCCGCAGCGTCGGCCCGCCTGCCGCCAAGCCAGGGCGAGCTTTCAAGCCCACCGCAGTCTATTGTTACGGTTTGTAACCGGATTTGACTTATCGTTCCAACCTTCTGCTTCTAAAGATATTAGCCGAACTCCCAAGGCAAAGGCGCGGACGCACTCCCTGGCACCAGCGCGTTCCTTTTTGCCGCACGGCTTTGGGGATGTTATGGCTTCGGCAATGTCACGGGGATGATCGCTCGCCGCCGATGCGGCAGAATGGTCAATCCTGAATATTTGGACAAAGGCATTGGTTCCTCGAATAAACAGCCTTGCCGATTATGCGAGTAAGCGACTCCGGCGTGCCGGGAAAGGCTATCTCGAAGAATATGATCCGTTTTTCGTAGCAATCGACAGCGCCCGCCAGGAGGCGGAGGCGCAAGGTCGGCACTTCGTCAGCTTCGCCAATTACGATTATCTGGGCATCGCCGGCCATCCCGCCGTCAAGGCCGCCGCGGCCGCCGCGCTCGAAACTCTAGGGGTCGGCGCGCTCGCCTCGCGGCTCGTCGGCGGCGAGCGCTCGACCCATCATGCCTTCGAAGAGAGCCTCGCGCAGTTCCTCGGCGTCGAGCAGGTCCTGACGCTCGTCTCCGGCTATCTGACCAATGTCACGACCATTTCGCACGTCATGAACACGCATGATGCGATCTTCCTCGACGAGCTTTCCCACAACAGCATCATCTGCGGCGCCAAGGGGACCAGCGCCACGACCGTCGTCTTCCGCCACAACGATCTCGATCATCTCGATTTCCTTCTGCGGGAGAAACGCGGCACCTACCGGCATGTACTGATCATCGCCGAGGCGCTCTATAGCATGGACGGCGATATCGTCGATCTGCCGCGGCTCGTCGACATCAAGGAGCGGCACAAAGCCTGGCTGCTGATCGATGAAGCCCATTCGATCGGCGTGCTCGGCCAGGATGGCCGCGGACTTTGCGAATATTCGGGCGTGGATCCGGCGCAGATCGACCTCGTCATCGGGACCTTATCGAAGACGCTGGCGTCCTGCGGCGGCTTCGTCGGCGGCAAGACGCCGGTGATCGACTGGCTGCGTTATACGCTGCCCGGGTTCGTTTTCAGCGTCGGCCTTTCTCCGGTGATCGTCGCCGCGGCCCATACCGCGCTGCAAGTGGTCAAGAAAGAAAACTGGCGAATCGAACAGCTGCGCCGCAATGCCGAGCTCTTCGTCGAGCTGGCGCGCGAGGCCGGGCTCGACACCGGCCCCGCCATCGGCCGCGGCGTCGTGCCCGATCCTCTTCTCCGACAGCCACGAGACCCTGGCGGCTTCACGCCATTTGATGAGCAACGGCTATTACGTCCCGCCGATCATCCAGATCGGGGTGCCGAAGAACCAGCCGCGGCTGCGGTTCTTCCTCTCGGCCGCGCACAAGAGCGAAGAGATTCGCGGCGTCATCAATCTGCTCGCCCGCCGGCCGAGTCAGGCCTCCGTCTCGACCCAATCGGTGAGCGCCGCGACCTAGCGCGGCCGACGGGATGCAAAGTCGCGCTCCAAGTTTCTCTGTTTGCCGCATGATCTTGGGCCTGCGACTTCTGAGCCTGCTTTAAGACGATCGACGCCGCGGCCTCGGGCCGCGGCCGCACGAGCGGATGTAATACATGAGCAAAATCGCGATCACTCCTGTCGCAGGCACCAGAGCCTTCCTCGATTTTTGCAAGGTGCCGAGGCTGATCTACAAAGGGGCCAAGGGCTTTGCGCCGCCGCTCGACGCCGAGCGTTGGACCTTGCACGCAGCCAAGCTCAACCCGCATTTCGAACTGGTCGATCATAAGGCCTGGCTCGCCCGCAAGGACGGCAAGCTCGCCGGTCGCATCGCGGCCCAGGTCTATAAGGATACAAGCACGCCTGTCGGCGCCTCGCGGATGCAGTTCGGCGCGCTCGACGCAATCGAGGACGAAGCCGTCGTCGACGCTTTGCTTGCGAGCGCCGAAGCCTGGCTCGCCGAGCGCGGCGCCGGGCCCATTCACGGGCCTTTTTCGCCCTCGGTGAACAGCGAATGCGGCATGCTCGTTGAAGGCTTCGCCGCCGTGCCGATGATCTTCATGCCATGGAATCCGCCCTATCTTCCCGCGCTTGTCGAAAAGCGCGGCTATCGCAAGGCGCGCGATCTCATCTCCTATCGTTATGAAGTCACGGCGGCGGACCGGGTCGATCAGCCCGGCATCCTCGCCCGCCCCGAGTGGCGCGACCGGTTGAAGATCCGCAACATCGATCTGAACGGCATCAAGAACGAGGCGGCGCTCATCGTCGATATTTTCAACGACGCCTGGAGCGGAAACTGGGGCTTCGTGCCGTTCACCTATGACGAGTTCATGTCGACCGCCGATTCTCTGAAATATGTCATGCCGCCGGACGGCGGCTTCATCGTCGAACTCGACGGCGCGGCGCAGGCTTTCGGCATCATCCTGCCCAATCTGCATGAAATCACCGCCGATCTTGGCGGCAGGCTCTTGCCTTTCGGTCTGCCGCGGCTGATCTCGCGAGTTCGCCATCATACTTACAAGTCGGGACGGCTCTGCCTGTTCGGCATCCGCCGCGCGCTTCACCGCAAGGCCGCGGGCGGCGCCGTGATTCTCGCCTTCATCGAAGAATGCCGCCGCCGTTCCCGCGGCTACGCGGTCGAACATATCGAATTCGGCTGGGTTCTGGAGGATAATCTCGGCATGCGCCGGCCGATCGAGCTCGCCGGGGCGAAAATCGACAAGATTCACCGCATCTATGAGAAGGATCTCTCAAGCCAGGCGAGACGGATGGCGGCGCAGTGAGAAGCATCGCGAAGGCGGCTGAATTTGCTTTGATAGGACAATTTGGTCCGGTTCCAATCTGAGAGCCGAGCCATGCAATGTGCCCTGTGAGGATCGACTTTCGGCCAAAGTCGATGTATCGATTTCAACAGAAAGGCGGGGTTCCGCATGAATATTGCGGTTCGAGAGCAAGGATCGGGAGCCGAGGAGCTTCCCCCGGAATCCTTCCTTCCGGCCGGGCCGATGCGCCCGCATCCGCAGCGCCGGCGCGAGATTCTTGCGCGCGCATCCCGAAGTCGCTTGCCTTATCGGCCACGATCCCTTGACCGCGGCGATTACCGTCGCCGTGGTTCTCGGCCAGACGGCGCTCGCCGCCCTCTTCGGCCATCTGGGCCTCGGCTATTGGTGGCTGGCGATTATCGCCGCCTATGGCATCGGGGCTTTCGCCAATCACGCCATGTTCGTCGTCATTCACGACGCGGTTCACAATACGATCTTCAAAACGCCGCTCGCCAACAAGTGGATTGCGATCGTCGCCGACCTGCCGAACACGTTTCCGACGGCGATGGGCTTTCGCTGCTATCACCAGAAACATCATTCGCATCTCGGCGATTACGACTATGACGCCGATCTGCCCGGCCATATGGAGGCGCGGCTCGTCGGCAATCGCTGGTGGGCAAAGGCGCTCTGGCTGTTCGGATTCGCTTTCTTCCAGATTACCCGTCTCGCCCGCTTGAAGGGGACCGTGCCGTTCGGCGGGCGCTGGACCTATATCAATACCGCGGTCATCGTCCTTTACGATCTCGCCATAATCTATTTCTTCGGCCTCAACGCGATCCTTTATCTCTTCGCCTCATTCTGGTTCTCGGTCGGTCTGCATCCGCTCGGCGCGCGGTGGATCCAAGAGCATTTCACCTTCGATCCGGAGCAGGAGACCTACGATTATTATGGAAGCCTGAACAAGGTTGCGCTCAATATCGGCTATCACAACGAACATCACGATTTTCCCGACATCCCCTGGACGCGGCTGCCCGAGCTGAAACGAATGGCGCCGGAATTCTACGATCACCTGAAGGCGCATCATTCGTGGACGAAGCTGTTCTTCACCTTCATCTTCGACAAGCGCTATACGCTCTATTCGCGGGTCGACCGCAGCGCCGCCAATCTCGCGCGCAACGTCTGACGCTCTATCCCTTACCGGTCGTCGGCCGCGTGGTTGCCGGCCGCGATTTCGGCGTTCGCTTGAAATGCTCGCGACGGCCGAACAGCGTCTTCAAGATCGACGGCGCGTTGGAGACGCTGACATAGACCATGAGCGGCGGTATCGAGGCGAGCGTCACCGCATATTGGACGAGGCTGCCGCGCCGCAGGACGATATAGGGGACGAGCGACATTCCCACCGCCACGAGCAGGATCAGGCTCACCACGAAGGTGATGAGCGGCACATAGGCGTGCGGGTTCAATCCTCGCAGCAGAAGACAGAACAGGAAGGACACTGTCGCGATCGCGGCAAAGGGGTAGAAGGCCTGAATCAGGATCAAGGCGCTCGCCGACATTTTGCGCAGGACCGACCAATGCGACGCCCAGACCTTGTTGAACAGCTTGCGCGCCACCTGAACAAAACCGTTCGACCAGCGCCTCTGCTGGACCCGCCAGTGGCGCACCCGCTCCGGCACGAGGCCGGGCACCGAGGGTTCCATGAGGAAAATCCCATGCCAGTCGGCCAGTCCGACGCGCACCGTCAGATCGAGGTCTTCGCACAGCGAATCCCCCGACCAGCCGCCGGCTTCGATCACCGCGGCGCGGCGCCAGAGTCCGCCCGTGCCGTTAAACTGGAACAGCCAGCCGGCGCGATAGCGCGTCGCCTGTTCCATGACGAAATGCGAATCGAGCATGAGCCCTTGCACCCGCGTCAGCCAGTTTGTCCGGTAATTGGAAAATTCGCAGCGTGACTGAAGGAAGCCGGCGCGCGGATCGGCAAGAAGATAGGGCACGGTTGCACGCAGCCAATTGCGCGGCGGCCGAAAATCGACGTCGAGCATGGCAATGATCGGCGCGTCGTTCATCGCCAGACCCGCGGCGAGCGCGCCGGCTTTGTAGCCGCTGCGATCTTCGCGGCGCACATGAAGAACGTCGAAGCCCTCGTCACGCAATTGCCGGATCACGCCGTCCGCGATGGCCGAGGTCTCGTCGGTGCTGTCGTCGAGCAGCTGGATATGCAGCTTGTCCTTCGGCCAATCGAGATGCGGCCGCGCTGGCGACCGCCTCGGCCACCATTTCGGCTTCGTTGAACACCGGAATTTGCACGAGAACATGCGGCAGGTCTGCGATCTTCGAGTTTCGCCGGCGACATCGGCACGCGCCAGCGCGCCCCGCCAATAAGCTCCAGGATGTTGATCGCAACCAGCAGGAGAAAGCTGCCGCCGACGAAGGCGAGACCGAGAACCGCGATCGTCAGAATTGTCTCGAAAAAGATCCGCACCAAATCGACGATGATCAAGACGGCATTCCCCCGCTATGCCCATCATCTTGAACACAAAAAGCCTCACCAAAACAAGCGGAATAGCGGCATTGCCGCAATCAGGAACGCAGCCTTTCCTTGGTTTCCGGTACGTTCACGTCAAATTGAGCAAGGAGCCTGTCGCCGAGACGCACCGGCAAGATGCGGGCAAGGCGCGCGGCGAGATAAAGCGCCAGCGGAAAAGCGATCGTCGCCTTGCCGCGGGCGAGCCCGCCTTGGATGATCTTTGCCGCCCGCGCATCGCTGATTTCGAGCGGTTTTGCCGCCGCAATCGAATCGTTCAACGGGGTCTTGACGAAGCCGGCGATGACGAGGCTCACGAGAACGCCGCGGCTTTCGAGCCGGCCGCGCAGGGATTCCGCGTAGGCATGGACCGCCGCCTTGCTGGCGCAATAGGCCGGCGAATAGGGCAGGCCCCGCAGGCCCGCTATGGAGCCGATGAAGGCGAGATGGCCGCGGCCGCGGCTGCACATCGGCGCGATCAGCGGTTCGACCGTGTTCAAGACGCCGAAGAGGTTCGTCGCAAGGAGCGCCCGCACGGAGTCCGGATCTTCGCTGAGGCCGTCGCCGGGGAGGCCGGTGGTTATGCCCGCGTTGGCGATTGCAAGATCGAAGGGGCGCGCGGCGTCCTGCGCGACGATCCAGTCGCGCATCGAGGCGCGCTCGCGAACATCGATCTCTGCCGATGCGACTTCGGCGCCTTTCGCTTTCGCCGCTTCGAGGGTTTCGCGCAACCGTTGCGCATTGCGTCCGATGAGGGCAAGCCGCGTGCCGGGCGCTGCATAGGCCAGTGCCAGCGCGCGGCCGATGCCGCTCGAAGCTCCGGTGATGAGAATGGAGCGATGTTGAAACATGTCAGACGGCGCGGCTTGGCAAGCGTTGCTTCGGCAATGACGACGATCTCGCGCCGCTCGTTATGCACCAGGAGGCGCAGAAGAGCATGGGGCGCTTCGCCCGCGCCGACCTCGACCACGCGCCCGGAAATTTCGACGCTCTCGCCGGCAAAGACCGGCCGCAGAAATTTGGCCGAAAGCCGTTGCAGCAGGAGATCCGCGCGCCAGGCTTCAATCGCCGGTTCGAAGGCGCCGATCAGCAACATGCCGTGAACCGGCGGCGCTTCGAGGCCCGCGCGCCGCGCCAAGGCGACATCGAGATGGATCGGATTGTCGTCGCCGGACGCCGCCGCATAGCGGCGCAGATCCGCCAGATCGAAGCGCAAGACGCTGACCGGGATCTTTTCGCCGGTCCTCGGCAGATCGCTCTCGAGCGCTCGTCGCCTGGCAGGCTCATTTCTCGGTGCTCGCGGCGGGCTCGTTTGCCTCGCCCATGGTCACGATCCGCAGGATCATTTCCATGCGCAGACAGGGTTCGTCCCGGTCGGTCGCGATTTCGGCACGCAGAATGAGGCGCGCCGGCTCAGCCTCGCGGCGCATGTTCGACCCGCATAAGGTAATCGATGTCGCTTGCGAGCGGCCTGCGATAGTCGAAGCTCTGCGATTCATGGATCGGCACGAACGCCGCTTCGCCCATCATCCGCGCCGCCGCGGCGCGCAGTTCCGGCCGGGCAAACCAACGCACCGGAAACGTGAAGGCGATGCGCCCCGCCTTGCCGCCGGTTGCGCGGCTGAAGGCCGCGGCCTCCGCTGCCTCGGCGCGAACCACAAACGGGCCGAGATCGAGCGGCGAGCCGCCGTGGGCCGCACTATCGGCCGACACGCGGATCGTCTCTGCGCCGCACGGAGGCAACGCCGCAGTCGCCCCTAAGCGGCTTCAACTCGGCGAAGGACGAGAACCGCATTGATCCCTCCGAAAGCGAATGAATTGGACATGGCCGTGCGGATCGGCATCGGCCGCGCTTCATTCGGCACAGCGTCCACCGGGCATTTTTCGTCCGCCACGCGCCAGTTGATCGTCGGCGGCGCAACGCCCTCCCGCATGGCGCCTATTGTGACGACGAGCTCGAGCGCCCCGCCGGCACCGAGTCCGTGACCATGGATCGGCTTCGTTGAAGAGATCGGAACATGCGGCGCGCGCTTGCCGAAGACGAGGCCGAGAGCCTCCGATTCGGTGATGTCGTTCACCGTCGTGCCGGTACCATGCGCGTTGATGTAGTCGATCTCGTCCGCTTCAGCTCCCGCGTCGGCAAGCGCGTTGCGCATCGCCGCGGCGGCGCCCTGTGCATCCGGGCGCACCGGATCCTTTGCGTCGCTCGAGGTGCCGTAACCCGCGAGCACAGCCAGAATCCGGGCGCCGCGCGCGGTCGCGACCTCCGCAGCTTCGAGAATGAAAACGCCGGCGCCGGCGCCGAGCACCATGCCGTTTCGATCCTTCGAGAAGGGCCGGCAGAGATTGGGCGTCAGCACGCGCAGGCTCTCCCAGGCGAGCATGCCGCCGATCGTCAGGCAGTCTTCGGTGCCGCCGACGATCGCGCGGTCGATCAGTCCCGCACGGATCATATGGGCGCTCATGCCGATTGCCTGGGTCGCCGAGGAGCAGGCGCTGCCCACGGCAAAGCACGGGCCGGTTGTGCCGTAGCGCATGCTGACCATCGCCGGGCACGAGCTGGGGATGAGCTTGAGAATGGTGAGCGGATCCGGACGGTCCTTGTTGACGAGAACCGCATGATGGCTGTCTTCGATCGTCGTCAATCCGGCAATGCCAGTGCCGATAATGGTCGCGGTCTGCGGCCCCATCAACGTGTCGCGCGACAGACCGGCATCGCGCACTGCTTCGTCGGCGGCAGCGATCAGATAGCGGATCACCGGATCGGTCAGCGGCAGGATTTCCGGCTCAATCAAAGCGGCAGCATCGAAATCACGCACCGGCGCCGCGATCTTGATGCGGCCGCGGGACGGGCGCGGGAAGATCACCTCCGAAAGACATGAGCGGCCGTCGCGCGCCGCTAGCCATAATCCCTTTGCCCCTACGCCCGCCGCCGAGACGGCGCCCATTCCGGTAACGACAACCCGCCGCTGCGCCATTCAGCTCGTCTTTTCTTTGCTGATATAGACGGCCATGGCGTTAATCAGGCTCTTTACGTCCTTTGCCTCGTGAAATGGGCCGTCCATCGGAATATAGACATCGAACTTTTCCTCGAGTGCCGTCAGAATCATCACGATGTCGATGGATTTTAGGCCGAGGCTCTCGATCGTCGCGTCCATTTTGATTTTGTCGCGATCGATCATGCCCTCGGAGACAATCACATCGACGATCTGGTTCACGAGTTCGGTCTGGTCGGGAACTTGCGCTTCCACCGGTACCCCCCTTTACGAGAGTGTCTTCGAATACAAAGCGGCGGCCCAACGGCCGTTCACGACCGAATATGGCGTCGTGCCGCCTTCCTGGACCCTACGTGCCGGAGCAATCCGCTCAAGTCAAATTCCTCGCCGATCATGCTAGGTCTTGCCTCGGCTTTCCATCTGCTGCTTGAGGACGAGCAGTTTGGCGAAGGGCGAATTGGGATCGGGCTGGCGTTCGCGCGACTTTTCGCTCGAGGCCCATACCCCCTGCCGCTGCGTTTCGCCGCGATTGCGCCGCGCCTCGCCAAGTTGCGCCTCCCGGCCCTTGCCCTTTCGCGAGCCGGGGCGCGATCCTTGCGCTTCCGGCGCGGGATGGGCGTTGCCTCGATCTTCTGCATGCCGTGTCCGACCGGCATATTTGCGTTCCGGACCCGGCACTCTTTGCGTTCCGATCTGCTCCGGTGTCGCCATCCCCTCCCCGCCGGTCGCAGCCGCCTTCGGCGCATGAAAGACTGGGCGCGGCATTTTGAGCTTGGCACGTTGATCGCGGCGAGGTTGCCGGTGCGGGCGCCAGACCTCGATGAGCGGCACTTCGATCGCAATGGGCGATGTGACTTCGCTCGTCACAGTCTCGCCCACGACCGCGTTGGGCGCGTCCGCGTCGGATGCGGAATTTGAGAGAGCTTCCGGGAGAGGTTCGGCGGCAGGCTGGGAAATGATGCGGGCCGCAGCCGTTTCGGTCGCGGGCGCGGGCGCGGCTTCGCGGTCGGACGCAGCCGCGGTTTCGGCCGCGCCGGTTTCGGCTTCGGCAATAATTTCTGAGGGCTCCGGCTCCGGCGCCGGCGCCGTCGCCTCGGCAGCCCGAGGCGCGTCATTGGCCGCCGCTTGAGCCGGCTCGCTCGCGCTCTGGACGGGCGTAATCGCAGGCCCGTTGCGCCGCTCACAGACATAGCCAAGCGCGCGCAGAATCGACGCGAAACTCTCCCCCGCGCAGCCGGCGAGCGATGTCATGGCGACCGTGACGAGGAAGCCGTCGCCGTCGGCAGCGCCGGGTGGCGGTTCTCCGGGGGTGGTGCCCGGACGATAGGAAACCGCAGGCCTTATCAGATCGGCCAAACGCTCAAGAATATCGACGCGCACGGCGCGATCGCCACAGACGTGGAAGCCGGCGGCGCGATAGAAGCCCTTCGGCACATCCTTTTCGGCGACAAAGGAAGTTCGCCCGGAGGCAGCGAGATGCGGCACCTCGGCTTGGCTGTTTGCCTCGACGCCACCGTTTCGCAAAGCCCAAAGCTGAGCGGCGAAGGCGCGCGGGGCTGGTCGAACCAGCGCCGGAACGTAAAGATGATAGGCGCCAAACCGCACGCCCAGCTTGCGCAAAGCGGCGCGCGCCTCTTGCGGCAGATTCTTGACGTCCTCACCAACCTGAGCGCGTTCGAGAACGCCGAGCGATTCGGCGATCCGGAAGGCTATGCCGCGGGCGATGCCTTCGAGCCCCTCGCCTTTCTCGATCTCGTTCAGAGGGCCGAGCAATTTCTTGATGTGTTGGGCAAGCCAGAGATCGAGCCGCTGCTGCACCAGCTCCAGAAGCGGGCCGGTCAATTGCTCGTCGGCCAGAACCTTCGCGCGCGGCTCGAGCAGCTTGTCGCCTGCCGCGAGCTTGCCGATCGGCTCGCCAAGCCAACGGATAATACCGTCATTGGCGAGAACGAAGGCCTCATCGACGGCTTCGTGGACGCGCCGGGCGCGACCTTCGATTTCGCTTGCCAGCGCCTTTTGCGCCGCCGCATTGAGCGCCTTGGCGGCCTCCCCGTCGGCTTGCGGGTCTGGCGCAAAGCAAAATCCTGAGAGGCGACCGACATGCTGGTCCTCAACCATGACGTCGCCGCTCGTGGTGATTTCCGCTTCCAACATCGCATTCTCTCTCAAGCGGCGCATCAGAACGCTCGTCCTTCGGTCAACGAACCTCTGGGCGAGGCGCTCATGAAGCGCGTCAGATAACGTGTCCTCTACCTGACGCGTGACGCCCTGCCAATGCTCGGGGTCACGCAACCAATCCGGCCGATTGGCGATGAAAGTCCAGGTTCTCACCTGCGCGATCCGAGCGGAAAGAGTGTCGAGATCGCCATCGACACGGTCAAGGTCGGAAATATGGCGAGCAAACCAATCTTCCGGGATATGGCCGGCCCGGATGATGAAACCATAGATCGAAAGCACCAGTTCCGCATGGGCCGCGGGCGATAATTTCCGATAGTCCGGAATTTGGCACGTATCCCAAAGCCGCGCCACATCGGCTCGCGTTTTTGTTTCGCGTTTGACCTTTTCGTCGCGGCTTAAAGCCTCGAGCACCATCTGATCCTCGGCGAGCGGCGCCCGCGTGAGGCCGTGCTCCTTCGGCGGCTCGTCGAGCGCGGCGAGAAGCGTCGAAATTGACGAGAAATCGAGCGCCGTATTTCGCCATTGCAGCATGTTGACAGGTTCGAAACGATGCCCTTCGAGCGCTTCGATGAGATCGCTCTCGAAGGCCGGGCAGCGCCCCGTCGTTCCGAAGGTCCCGTCCCGCATGTGGCGGCCGGCCCGGCCGGCGATTTGACCGAATTCGGCCGGCGTGAGACGCCGGTATTGGCAGCCATCGAATTTCCGATCGGAAGCAAAGCCTATGTGATCGACATCGAGATTGAGGCCCATGCCGATCGCATCGGTCGCGACGATATAATCAACGTCGCCGTTTTGGTAAATCTCGACCTGGGCATTGCGCGTACGCGGGGACAAGGCACCGAGAACGACGGCCGCGCCGCCGCGCAGCCGGCGGATCCACTCGGCAATCGCATAAACCTCCTCAACCGAAAAGGCGACGATAGCCGTGCGGGGCGCCAGCCGCGCGATCTTTCGGCTGCCGCCGAAGCTCAGTTTCGAGAGCCGCGGCCGCGCCAAAATCAGCGCCCCGGGTAAAAGCTCTTCGATCCGGCGCTGCATGGTCGAAGCGCCGACCAGAAGGGTCTCCGAACTGCCGCGTCGATTAAGCAGGCGGTCGGTAAAGATGTGACCGCGATCGAGGTCGGCTGCGAGTTGAATTTCGTCAATGGCGACAAAGTCGAGGTCGAGGTCGCGCGGCATGGCCTCGACCGTCGAGACGAAGTAGCGCGCGGCCTTCGGCTTGATCTTCTCTTCGCCGGTGATGAGCGCGACCGCTGCCACGCCGACCCTGTCTACGACGCGATTGTAGACCTCACGCGCCAAGAGACGCAGCGGCAGGCCGATCATGCCGCTTGCGTGCCCGAGCATCCGCTCGATCGCATAATGCGTCTTGCCGGTATTGGTCGGCCCAAGCAGCGCGCGCACGCCCTTTGCGCGTTCGCGCGGATGCAGCGTTGCGGCAGAGATGGGAATGTTCATCGATTCGATCGGCGTCTCAAGGCGAGCGGATAAAGGCCTGAACTAGGAGGTAAAGGGCGCATGCCAGCCGCCTCTCCCCCGAAGGGGTGAAGCATGGCCCGACGATTGTCTAGTAAGAAGCTGATATTTCAATGAAATATCCCTCAGCGCGGGGCTCGGCGTTTGTGTGCAGATCGATGTGGATCTGTATCATATTGCAGCACTATTCCTGCTGCGCCGTCATCCTCTTGAGGTTTTGAACGATTGCCGAACGAATCACGGCCGAATCATTGACTCGCTAGGAATCCGGCTTTGTTCACCACAAAATCTTGATGCCGCCGCGAAGTCTGCGCTAGAGCTTGCGAAATCGACCTCACCGAAGCTCTTCGCTCGCGGATGATCTGGAGGCTTCGGACGGACTCCGAAGGGCGCTTTTGTCAATCCTCAATCTCAGCGTTCGGCCTTGGCTGCCGAATTCGACTCGACCGAAAATTCGGTCGCCTCGATAACCGCCATTCCGGCCATCGTGCGCATCGCGACATGGAAGGGGATGACCACGTGCGCCGCCTCGATCGGCGCGAGCCAAGCCTCGATCTCGCGGTTGTCTTCCATGAATTTGGCCGAGCGTGAACCGACCATCTGCCCCGAAATCGGCCGATAGCGCACATTGCAGACCGAGACGGGACCGGAATAGCCCTTGATCGATACATTGCGGGTTCCGGCATAGGACATCATCACATCGAAGCGCACGACGCCGTCATAAATCGGCAATGTGCGGTTGCAGGCGGCCGGCCCGATGAGGGGCTCGCCGGGCGGAACCGCCATGATGAGCGCGCTCGTGGGGTCGAGAATATTGCGCTTGTTGGCGGGCGTCACCGGAACCCGGCCCCCGATGTCCGCGAAAGGCGGTGAGATCTCGACCGCCTTCACCGTGCCGGCGTCAAGCGCCATTCGCAGGGTCCGGGTCTCCTGGGAATTGGCGGAGGTCGTAGCATAGGCCGTCGGCAGAACGACGCCGTTGCGGATCTCGCCGGAAGATGCCAGCGCCACCTTCAAATGCGCGACCCAAGCCACGATGCCGGTGAGCCTGGCGTCGAGATCGATTTCGATAGGCGGCGCGCTCGATCGCCCCGATGGCATTGGCTTCGCCGATACGCAGCCCGATGAGGCTCACGGAATAGCGCGCTTTGACTACCTCGGCCGCCGCCGGCTCAATGGCGAGCGCGATCCCGAGGATTGAAACGGCCACCAGCGAACTGGCTGAAAGACAGGTGCGCGACATTCGAAAACCGGTTTGGATCTGGACCATTTCGCGGGCACCAGCCACGGCGACTCGTGCCCAGCTCGAGATTTCGCCCCGTTTGGCGTTGAAATCGGCCCCTTTCAAGGCCGGCCCCTCGCCTTAGAGATCATGAGCTTGTCATTCTTTATCGGAAGGGTGCAAGAACGCAAATGCCAAGACGCCTTTATCGGCGCCGCTTCTTCTGCTTTATGCTGAATCGACCGCTTTGGCGCCTAGCCGCGGCGACGGCATCACCCCCAATCTAACGAGGTTGTCCCCATGTCCTTCTCCATGTCGCAGGCATCCGTTCCCGCTTTCATGATCGGCCTTGGCGCGCTCTCCGACCTTCTCGACAAGGCGGAAGCTTTCGCGACGGCCAAGAAGATCGATCCGAGCGTCCTTCTTAATTGGCGGCTCGCGCCCGACATGTTTCCCTTTATCAGGCAGGTGCGGATCGCGGCGGATCAAGCCAAGAACGCCTCGGCGCGCCTCGCCGGAGTCGAACCGCCGCGCCATGAGGATGACGAAACGACGCTGCAGCAGCTCAAGGCGCGCCTCTCCAAGACTATGGCCTATCTGGCGACGCTCGACTTGAAGCAGATCGATGCCGCCGCCGACCGCGAGATCACCTTCCCGCTCGGCCCGAACAACGAGGGGCATATGAAAGGCGCCGATTATCTCAACCACTTCAGTTTGCCCAACTTCCACTTCCACCTTACGACCGCTTACGCGATCCTGCGCCAGTGCGGGCTCGAGATCGGCAAGCGTGATTTTCTCGGCGCGATCCCGATGCGGATGAGCTGAGCGGGCGTGGACATGCGAGGCGCGCGGGAATTTTTCTCGCCCGTTGGACTCGACCCATTTCGGCCTATCTGTGTACCAAACCCCCAGGAGTGCCTCCATGTCCGTCAACGTGCTCTATAAGACCAGCGCCACCGCCACCGGAGGCCGCGACGGCCATGCCGCCACGAAGGATGGCGCGTTCGAGGTCAAGCTCTCGACGCCGAAGGAACTGGGCGGCGCCGGCAATCCCGGCAACAACCCGGAGCAGCTCTTTGCCTCCGCCTACGCGGCCTGTTTCCTGGGCGCGATGAAATTCGTGGCTTCCCAGGGCGGCCCCAAGGTTCCGGCTGACACGACCGTGACCGCGACTGTTGGCATCGGGCCGCGTTCGGAAGGCGGGTTCGGTCTCGACGTCGGGCTCGATGTTTCGCTGCCTGGGCTTCCCCGCGGCGAGGCGGAGGCCCTGGTCCAAAAGGCCGATCAAATCTGCCCCTATTCCAACGCGACGCGCAACAACGTGCCGGTACGCCTCAAGGTCGTCTGACGCCTGCCGGCTCGCGTCCATGGCCGCATATGAGCCGCGCCGTCTCGATCCGGCGCAGAGAATTTTCATGGACTATGTGAAGCTTGGCCATACCGGCCTCGAAGTCTCGCGCATCTGCCTTGGATGCATGACCTTCGGCGTCCCGAGCCGGGGCCCGCATCCCTGGACGCTCGATGAAGCGGCGAGCCGGCCGATCATCAAGAAGGCGCTCGGTCTCGGAATCAACTTTCTCGACACGGCGAACGTCTATTCCGACGGCACATCGGAAGAAATCGTCGGCCGCGCGATCAAGGATCTCGTTCGGCGCGACGATGTCGTGATCGCAACCAAGGTGCATGGCCGCATGCGGCCTGGCCCGAATGGCGCCGGCCTGTCGCGGCGGGCCATTCTCGCCGAGATCGACAACAGCCTGCGCCGGCTCGGCACCGATTTCGTCGATCTCTACCAGATCCACCGGTGGGATCCGACGGTACCGATCGCCGAGACGCTCGAAGCGCTGCATGACATCGTCAAAGCCGGCAAGGCGCGCTACATCGGCGCATCGTCGATGCATGCTTGGCAATTCGCCAAGGCGCTCTATATCTCCCGTCTTAACGGCTGGACCGAGTTTGTCAGCATGCAGAACCATCTGAACCTCCTCAACCGCGAGGAAGAGCGGGAGATGCTGCCGCTCTGCATCGATCAGAGCGTCGCTGTCCTTCCCTGGAGTCCCGCTCGCCCGCGGCCGCCTGGCGCGCGAATGGGACGCAGACAAGCGAGCGGCTGAAAACGGACGTCGTTCGGCACAACGCTTTACGATCTGAGCTCCGAATCCGACCGGCAGATCGTGGCGCGCGTCGGCGAACTCGCCAAGGCGCGCGGCGTTCCGCGCGCACAGGTGGCGCTCGCCTGGGTCCTGCAGAAGAACGGCGTCACTTCGCCGATCATCGGCGCCTCGAAGCCGCAGCATCTCGACGACGCAGTCGCCGCGCTCTCGCTGCACCTCGGCGCCGACGAGATCGCCAAGCTCGAAGCGCCCTATGTGCCGCATCGCGTGGTCGGATTTGAATAGCGCAATGGATTCCTGAAGGAGAAAATCTATGGCCAATTGGTTGATTACCGGGGTCAGCAGCGGCTTTGGCCGGGCGCTGGCCGAGGCGATTTTCAAAAAAGGCGGCAAGGTCGCCGGCACGATCCGCAACGAAAAGGCCAAGGCCGAATTCGAAAAGCTCGCGCCGGGCAAGGCCTTCGGCCTTCTGCTTGACGTGACCGACGAAGCTGCCGTGGCTCGCGGCGTCAAAGAGGCGCACGAGAAATTGGGCGACATCGATGTTCTCGTCAACAACGCCGGCTATGGATTTGAAGGCGCGCTCGAAGAGGCCACGCTGGCCGACTTCCGCCACCAGTTCGACGTGAATGTGTTTGGCGCCGTGGCGATGATGCAAGCCGTGTTGCCGCATATGCGCAAGCGCCGCTCCGGCCATATCATCAACATCAGTTCGATCGGCGGATTGGCCGCCTTCCCTGGCATCGGCGCCTATCACGGCAGCAAGTTCGCGCTTGAAGGCATTTCAGAATCCTTGGCGAAGGAGGTGAAACACCTCGGCATCAAGGTCACGATCGTCGAGCCCGGCGGCTTCCGCACCGATTGGGCCGGACGCTCCATGATGCGCGCCGCCCGGACGATCCCGGACTATGATGCCTCTGCCGGCGCCTTTCGGCGCATGTTGGCGGAGCGCAACGGCAAACAGGCCGGCGATCCGCAGAAGGCCGCCGAGGCGATCATCCTGGTAGTCGAAACGGAGGATCCGCCGCTGCATCTGCTGCTTGGCCCCGATGCCTTGCGGCTCGCCGGCGAGAAACTCGGGGCGCTCGAGACAGAGATTTTGAAATGGGCGCCGGTTTCGGCCGACACAGACTTCTCGAAATAAATGCGCCTCACGTAGGGCAACGGTCCGGCACGGCCGCCTACTCAAGCCGCACCACCACGCTGTCCGACGCGCCTTTGGCGTCGGTTACCGAAATACGCGCAAAGCCCGCTCCATCCGGCGTCCAGGCCGATTCGCGGCGCAGATCCGGCGTGCCGAGCGGCGCGCCGTTGACGATCCAGCGGAATGGCGGCGCCCCGCCTTGCGCCTTCAAGGCGAGATCGCTCGCGCTCTCACCGGCGTTCGAGAGGCCGAGATCGATCCTTGCGCCGTCCGGCGGATAGACGATCTTCAGTGCTTGCATCTCGCGTCGCGGTCGTCGCGATGTCTTTGCGCAGCGAGCGCAAAGGCGGCGGCAGGTCGGCCGTGCGGGCGATGAGCGCGTCGGCCGGCTGAGGCACGACGTCATAGGTGCTGCCGATGCGCGCAAAGGCATCGAAGAGAATGGGCGCCGCGGCTACGCGTCCAATTAGCCCCGGCACGGCGCCATTATCCGGACGCCCAACCCAGACCGCGATCGTGTTCTTCCGATCGAATCCGACCGCGAAAGCGTCGCGAAAGCCATAGGATGTGCCGGTCTTGAAGGCGAGCCGTCCGAAGGGGGCATTCTCCGGCGGCGGCGCGCCGCGCAGAATATCGGCGACGTACCAGGCCGCGACCGGCTCGCAGATCCGCCGCGGCTGCGCCGCATCTTCGTCGGCGCGCTCGCGCAAGACCGGCATGCTGCCGCCCCGCGCAAGCCCGGCATAGAGCCGCGCCAGATCGGTCAGCCTGATGCCGAGGCCGCCCAGCGCAATGGCGAGGCCAGGCTCGGAATCTGGCGGCAGCACGATGTCGGCGCCGGCGCTGCGCAGGCGGGCGAGGAATCGGTCCGGCCCGACCGCGTCGAGGAGTTCGACGGCCGGCAGGTTCAGCGACATCTGGAGCGCATGGCGCGCCGTGACCGTGCCCTCGAAGCCCAAGTTGAAATCTTCCGGCGCATAGAGGCCGTAGCGCATGGGTTGGTCATCGAGCAAAGTTTCGGGATGCGCGAGGCCGGATTCGAAAGCCAGCGCATAGATGAAAGGTTTCAGCGCCGAGCCGGGCGAGCGAAGCGCCTGCGTCATGTCGATCGCCCCTGCTCTCTCGGCGGAAAAATAATCGGCGGCGCCGACATGGGCGCGAATTTCGCCGCTCGCATTGTCGATGACGAGGATAGCGACCGACAGTTTCGGCCCGAGCCGGATTGCGCTTTCCCGCGCCAGCTCTTCGAGCGAGGCCTGCCAATCGCGCGACAAAGTCAGCCGGTGCACGCGGCTTGCCGGATCGGCGCGCAACGCCGCCTCGGCCGCATGCGGGGCGAGCGTGGGAAAAGCCACGCGCTCATGCGGGAGGGTTTCGCGTTTGGCCGCCTCCCGCTCTGCCAACGTGATGACACCGCGCTCATAGGCGCGATCGAGCACGAGATCGCGCGCGGCGCGCGCGCGATCCTCGAAACGATCCGGGCGGCGCGCCTCGGGCGCCTGCGGCAAGGCGACCAGAAGCGCGGCTTCCGCGATCGTCAGATGTTTCGGCTCCTTGCCGAAATACGTGAGGCTCGCCGCCCGATCCCCTCGATATTGCCGCCATAGGGCGCAAGCGCGAGATAGAGATCGAGAATGGCGGATTTTTTGTGATGCGCCTCGAGTTGAAGCGCGCGCGCGATCTGCCGCAGTTTCGCGCCGACGGATTTTTCCGCGCGCGGTTCGATGAGACGCGCAACCTGCATCGTAAGCGTCGAACCGCCGGAGACGATATGGCCGCGCCAGAGGAATTGCAGCGCGGCGCGGCCGAGCGCCTCGGCATCGACGCCCCTATGCTGAAAGAAGCGGTGGTCCTCATAAGCGAGCAACATGGCGATAAAGCGCGGATCGACATCGTCAGTCGTCGCCGGCAGCCGCCAGCGCCCGTCCGGCATGGTGAAGGCGCGCAGCAATTTCCCGTCGCGATCGACCACGATGGGCGGACGCTTCCCGCACCTCGGAGAGATCGAGCGGGCCGAGCGCGTGAACATAGGAACGCCAGGCCACGCCCAGTCCGACAAGGACGATTGCAACACCGATGACGGCGCCGGCGAGCCAGCGTCTCATTTCGCCGCGCTCACGTCGAGCGTGCCATAGGCGGTGCGCCCATAGCGCTGCGGACGATACATGTCCTCGATCGTCGCCGGCGGGGCGAGATAATGGCCGGGCGAGACCGCGCGCACGATATAGGCGAGGCTGAACGTCGCCTTATCTTGCCCGTCGCGATCGAAGGCGGCGACGAAACGATCGTCGCGATATTCGGTATGCGAGGGCTGAATGTCGCTCTTCACCCAGGAGAGCGCATCGACCGAGCCGCCGTCATAGAGATCGGGATTGTCGATCTCGAGCCCGGCCGGCAGCGGATCGTTGAGCACGAGATGCGCAAAGGCCGCCTCCGTCTCGGTGACTTTCAGCGTGACGACGAAACGGTCGTTCTGCTTGATCGTCGCCGGATCGAGCTTTTGGCCCGCGAGCGTGTAATAGACGCGCTCGATCTCATAGCCCTGGCCGCCGGCCGGCTCAGGCGTCGTGGGATTGCCGGTGGTTGTCAGCGCCAAATCGGCGGGATCTTGTCCGTTGTTGGAAATTTTCACGGTCTTGCCCGCCAGCGCGGCCGAGGTCCATGTGCTGTAGAAGGCGCCGCTATGCGGCACGCCATCGATCGTGAGCGTGATGGAGGCGTTGCGATCGGCGAGCGCCTCGGCGGCCAGAACCATCCAGGCGTTTTCCTGCGTGCTCGCCTCATCCGTCGCGGCGCGCGCATCCTCGACGACCTGCACCGCGTGAGTGATGTCGATCGAATCAGCGCCACCCTCGACGGCGAGCGCCAGAACGCCGGCGCCGTCGCGCAGGCGCGAGCCGAAATCTGCGCGCGAAAAGGCCGTATCGTGCAGGCTTGCCAGGCTTTCGTCGGCCGCGGCAAAAACCTTTGCCGCCCGGCCGCGATCGCCGAGCAAAGCGAGCGCGCCGGCAATCTGGGCGCGCGCCAGCGGGCTCGTGAATGCGCCTATCTGAGCATCGGCGAGATAGCGCAGATCCTCCATCACCGGCTGGCCATTGCGGGCAAGAACATAGACCGCATAGGCGAGCGCGGCGCCTTGGCCCGACATCGACATCGGTCGTGTTGGCGACGTAATTGCGCAGCCGTTCGAGCGCCATATCGAAGCTTTTCTGCGGGACATCGTAATTCTGTTCGCGCGCGCGCGTCAGAAAATCGGTGACGAAGGCGTCAAGCCATATGTCGTTGGCGTCGTCAGCCGACCAAAGCCCGAAGGCGCCGTTCGAATCCTGTCGCGACATCAGGCGGTCGATCGTCTTCTTGATGCGATCGGCGATGCCCGGGTTCAGCGCCAAAAGCTGCGGATCGGCGAGCTTGTTGACGTAAAGCAGCGGCATCGCGCGGCTCACGAGCTGCTCCGAACATTCGAACGGATAGACATCGAGCGAATGCAGCAGCGCCGCAACATCGATGCCTGAAATGTTCGAGACCGCGGCTGAGACGCGCCCCGTGCCCTGCACAAATTCGGCAAGAAGATCGTCGGTGAGGACGAAACTCTGCCCCGGCAACAGACGCCGCACGATGCGCCGATAGATGCTCGAGGTGCCGGGCTCGACATCGAGAGTGAAGCTCTGGGTGGCGGAAAAGCCAGGACCGCTGAGCTTGAAATCGAGATCGCCTTCACCGAGGCCTGAGCCCACGAGCGGAATGGAGAGCGAGGTCCGCTCGTCCGTTGCAAGCTTGATCGTGCCATGCGCGGCATCGGCGGGCAGGCTGAGGGCGCCACGCGCGCCGACCTCGTAGGTGTAATCTCCGGCTGCGCCTTCGACATTGTCGATCTCGAGATGAAAGCGCGAGCTGTCGTTGAGGTCGAGGAAGCGCGGCAGAGTGGCTTGCACGACGACGGGATCGCGGACGATCACGTCAGTGCTTGTGCTGCCGACCTTGGTCTGGCTGAACGCGACCGCCGTCAGGCGCACGCTGCCATTGAAGGCAGGAAGATCGAAGCCGACATGCGCCTTGCCGTCGGCGCCGACCTTCACCATGCCGGAGAAGAGTGCAAGCGGCGCCTGCGTCGGCTTATTGCCTTCGAGCTCGCCGCCGGAATCGCCGCCCGAGCGGATTTCGCCGCGGGTTCCCTGCATGCCGTCGATCAACAGGCCGTAGATATCGCGGATCTCGGTGCCGAGTTGCCGCTGGCCATAGAAATAATCGCTCGGATCGGGCGCAACATAATGCGTGAGATTGAGAATCCCGACATCGACCGCCGCAACCGTCACATAGGCTTCTTCGCCGGGGCTAAGCCCTGCGAGCGTGATCGGCACGTCGAGCCGGCCGCGCGGCCGAACCTTGGCCGGCACGCCGAGCGAAATGCCGATCTTATGGCTCTGGGCATCGATGCTGAACCAGGCAAGTCCCAGGGCGCGGCCGGGCATGCGCTGCCCCGCCTGATCGAGCGGGCGATGCGCTAGGACGACGGCATAGGCGCCGGCGCCCCAATCGGCGCTGACCGGAACGGTGGCGATATTGTCGCCTTTCTGCAGGTCGATGAGCGAGGTGTAATTCAGTGCGTCGCCGAGGATCGCGACCGTCGCCGTGCCGGCGAAATGCGAGGCGATCTTGAGCTTCATCGCCTCGCCCGGCTTATAATCCTTCTTGTCGAGCGTCACGCTGAGAAGATCGGGCGTATCGGCCGTCGCCTCGCCCGACCAGCCGACCGAGAACGTCACGCTCGTCGGCGCGTCGTTCGGGTCGTCGCTCTTGACGTCGAGACGATAGAAGCCGAGATCGACGGGAACCGAGATCTTCGCCGGCGCGTCGGCGGCGAGATCGATCTTGCCGTCGGCGACGCGCCGCGACGACTTTATCTGTTCGAAGTCCCAGTGGCCGTCCTGGTTGTACCATTGATAGTCGGTGGTGATCTGGTTGAGCGACCAGGTGACGGCTTTGCGCGCCACGCGTTTGGCGTCGGAATTGATCGCGATGACGTCGAAGCTCGCAATCGCGCCCTCCCCCAGAGTGTCGAAATCCTTCTTCACGCCGAGGAGCCCGCCTTTCGGCAAGATCGGCAAGGTCAGGCTGCGCTCGACCGCGCGCCCGCCGGGCTCGCCGGCGCGCAAGATAATCTTAGCCTCGAGCGGCTGGGATGCTGGCGACATCCGGGATAGGCACGCTGATCTTGGCGAGGCCGTTGGCGTCGGTCGTGACCTTTGCTTCAGATCTCGCTGTTGACCGGTTCGAAGCTTTCGTCTTGCAGGCCGGCCTGATAGCCGTCGAGCACCGCCAGGCCCTGGTCTTTCACCGCCTCGACCCGAAGTTCGCCGGAGATTTCGAGGTTTGCGCCGGGCGCGCCGTAAAGATAACGCGCCGCGGCGTCGATCTGCGCATTGTCTCCGACGCGAACCGCGTCCTGCGCCGGCTTCAGCGTGAAGTCGAAACGTTTCCGGAACATAATCCTCGACGAGGAATGTCGTTTCGCCGACCGGCTCGCCTTTGGGATCGACATAGGCTTCGACGCGCCAGGTTCCGCTCGCGCTGGAGGAAAGCAGCGGCAGCGCATAGGTGCGCCCGCCCTCGCCCTGATCGTCGACGAGCGCGCGCTTATATTCGACGCCGTCGGGACGCTCGACGACGAGGGTCATCGGGATGCCCTCTTTGGCGGTGCCCTTGGCATCGCGCAGAAGCGCGGTCATGAAGACGGTCTCGCCCGAACGATACACGCCGCGCTCGGTGAAAACCTGCGCGTCGAGAGGCTGTTGCACCTGGCGTCCGTCGTCACCGCGATCGGTGAGATCGAAAGCGGTTGCCTGCAGATCGAGGAAGCCGTAATCGCCCTTGCCGTCCTCGGCAATCACCAGTCCCGGCGCGAGCCCGCCGGTGCCGCGCGCAAGACCCGGCTCGAACCGCACGTAACCGTCGCTGCCGCTCGCTTTTGTCGCCAGAACCTCGTTGTCGCGCGCCACGAGACGCAGCGAGATCCCTTCGATCGGCTTGGCCGTGGTGAGCGAGCGAACGAAGACATGCACGCCGTCGCGGCCGGAGAAGGCGGTGAGGCCGAGGTCTGACACGATGAACCACTGGGTAGCAACATCCGCATCGTCGTCATCGCTGGCTGCGAGTTCGGCGGGTTTCGCCGTCATGACATAAACCCCGGCATCGAGCTTGCCGAGCGCCTCGAGCACGGGGAAATCCGTCGTCACATCCTGGTTGAGTTCGCCCGTTACTGCCAGCGAGCCGGACCAGATCTTGACGCCATCGCTGTCGACATATTGCTTCAGCCGGTAGGACGAAAGCTGCGAAAGAAAATCGCTGGAATGGACAGTCGACAGAAGATTGCGGTCGCCGATGCGGATGATCTCGATGGCGATCTTCTTGGTGTTGACGGAAACGACCGGGATGCCCTGCTGGCCGACGCGCGGCAAGACATAGTTCTTGCCGGTAAAATGTGCCTGCGGCGCGCGATCGCGGACATAGATGTCATAATTCGCGGTGTGCAACAGCTGCTCGCCGACCGCGGACGGGATCCCCTGGCGCAGCGAGATCGCATAATGTTCGCCGTGCTTGAGGCCTTCGACGCAAATCTGCTGGTCCTCGGTGGAAATGGCCGGATTGTCGATGCCCGCCACGCTGACGTAGGACGCGAAATCGATGTGGCCCCGCGCCAAAACCTCGGAAAATTGGAAGCAGGCCCGCGGCGAGGCGGAATCCTTGTCGACCTTATAATCGAGGATGCGGAAACCATAGGTTTCGCGTTCCTTCGCATAGATCGCGCGCACGGCCGGGACTTCGGCGAGATCGAGGCTCGCCTTGTAGGCATCGAGCGATGCACGCCAGATCTGGCGTTTGGCGAAGAGATCGCCGATGACGGCGAGCGCCGCCGCGGCATCCGTTTTCGTCGGCGCGTGCAGATAGGCGAGATAGGCCGCGGTCGTGGCGGTCTGGGCGATGTCGTCGGAATCGCCGGTGCTGATCATCGCGCGGGAATAGGAGAGCCAGGCAGCGGCGTCGTCCGGATCGGCGGCGAGCAACCCGGCGAGCGATTTCAGCGCCGTCTCGCCGTCGTTATTGTCGAGCGCCGTCTGCGCATCCTTGCGCAATTGTTGCGTCGGGTTATTGGCGAGCGCCGCGCCGTCCTTTTTCACCTGCGCCACGAGGCGTATTGCGTCGCTCGCAAGATCCGGATTGGCGTAGCTCTTGTCTGCGCGCGCCGTGCCCGCACATAGAGTCAGACAAAGCGTCAGGAGAAAACCCAGGATCGCGCAGCGCATTGTTGCCTCCTACGGCCGATTCCCCCGAGGTCGATGATAGTCGCCCAGGTGCAGGAATGGCATCCGATTGTGACCTAATTTTCGCGTCCATCCATGTGGATTGGTGTAAAAACGCCGGTCCCGGGTTCAGCTCTCGCGAGAATTGGTGGCCGACACCTGCTCTCGGCGCCGAGAAGAACCGATGCGCCCGTCAGCAATTATGTTGGCACAAGGAGTGGTGCGACAACGCTCTTGATCTGCCAGATCAATCGCTTAGATCACAGTTCATCTTGGACAAAGGGAGAAAGGCGTGCTTGGAACGCTTGCCGCCGGCGCTTTCACACCGCATAAGCCGCAGCCGCAGGATGCTGGGCGCCGACGCGGCCAATGATGAAACCGGAAAAAGTTATGGGTGGAGACAAAGAGGCAGAGTCCGCCAAGACCGAGCCGGGCATCGGCCGCCGAATGATCTTGCGGCGCAGGCCCGGCAACCTGAGAACCTGGCTCAGAAGCTTGCGCCGCAACGACAAGGAACGGCGGCATCGCAGCATAGGCGCCTATATTGCCGCCTCGTTCAGCATCGGCATCGCGGCGCTGGCAATCTTTGTGCTTGTTCGCACTTTGAGCCACATCAATCTGGTGCAGTTGCGTAATGCGATCGCGGCGACCAGCAACGCGCAAATTCTCGCGGCCGCCGGACTGACCTTCGTCTCCTTCCTGGCGCTGACGGGCTATGACGGAGTGGCGCTGCTGCAATTGCGCCAGCGGGTTCCCTATGCGACGACCGCGCTCGCCTCGTTCACGAGCTACGCGATCTGCTTCACCCTCGGTTTTCCACTCATCACCGCCGGGACGGTGCGCTATTGGATCTATTCGCAAGCGGGCCTGTCGGCGGCCAAGATTGCGAGTCTCACGGTCATTGCCGGCGTCACCTACTGGCTGGGTATGGCGCTCATTGTCGGCGTCGCTTTGCTGTTTCGCGGCGAGACAATCAGCAACATCGACCATTTCGAGCCGCACCTCAATATTTTGATCGGAGTGGGCGTGCTTTGCTGCCTGTTGGCCTATCTCGCCTGGGTTTCGCTCGGCCCCCGCAGGGCGCGCATCCAGGGCTTCAAGCTCGAACTGCCGGGGTTCAAGCTGACGGTCGGGCAAATCATCCTGGGCGTCATAGATCTTTGCTCGGCGGCGGGCGTTCTCTACGCCCTCTTGCCGCCGCCTCGGGCGCTCGATTTCTTCACCTTCGCCGCTGTCTATGTGTTTGGCTGCGCCCTCGGCATCGCGAGTTATGCGCCGGGCGGAATTGGAGTTTTCGAAGCGACCATGTTGAAGGCAGTGCCCGTCCCGTCGCAGGAAGATTTGCTCGCCTCGTTGCTTCTGTTTCGCATCATCTATTATCTCGTCCCTTTCATCCTCGCCCTTGCGCTGCTCGGCGCGCATGAGGGTTTCCGGCATTGGCAGAACATGCGCGATGTCATGCGCGGCGGCGAGGACGAGAAGAGCGACGCGGAGGGCTGAACCCAGCGCCGCGGCACTCGCCGGCCGTGAGGCCGAGCGACGCAACCAACCGCCTCAAGCGCGCCGACCAGTCCAAGCTGGAAAGCGGCGCATCGAGCAAGTTCGTCGCGAGCGCCAAATTGCGCCGCGGCGGATAATTCCGTCGGTTCCATCTGCTGGATATTGCCTAACGGGCCACTTGGTCTCGCGCCGACGCGAATCGCCAAGTCGAGCTGAACCGGCAGACGTGATCCTTTCGGAAAGAAAGGATCTATGCTCTAATTTAGCCTCGAGCCTGCGATTGCGGGCGTGCTTTGATTGGCGTTGTTCAGTGCCCGGTCGAAAGTTCCCATTTGCGCAAGCTGCGCACCTCAAACCCGAGGACCTCGCGCGGCTGAGGAATATTATTCCGGGAGTTGAGCCGGCATTGGGCCGCTGTACCGCTGGTCCACGGCGGGGAAGGACCTATCCCGTCGCCGAGACTTACTTGGTCGGCAACGAGCGCGCCTACCTGAACCAATGTATCGACTTCGAATTGGATTTCCTCGCGGGGTCCCTTCGTCGACAAATTCGAGCGGGCCTTTGCGCGTGAAGCCGACTGCGAGCACGCGGTCGCCTGTGCCAATGGCACCGTGGCATTGCATCTCGTTCTCGCCGCGCTTGGCATCGGTCCTGGCGATGAAGTCATCTTGCCCGCCTTCACCATGATCGCAACCGCGAACGCGGTTCAATATACCGGAGCAAAACTCGTACTTGTCGATAGCGAGCCCATGTCGCTCAATATCGATCCTGCATTGATTGAACGCGCGATAACAAAAAATACAAAGGCTATAATCGTCGTTCACACCTACGGTCATCCCGCTCAGATGCACCGCCTATTGGAAATAGCAGACGCCCGCGACCTTTATCTGATCGAGGACGCGGCCGAGGCGCATGGCGCCGAAATCTCGGGAAAGCGCGTTGGCAGCTTCGGGTTGGCGGGAACGTTTTCTTTCTACGCCAACAAGATCGTAACGACCGGCGAAGGCGGCATGGTGACCACGTGCGACGCCGAGTTCGGGCGAATCGTGCGCAGGTTGCGCGATCATGCTTTCCACCCCGAACGGCACTTCTGGCATGAGTACGTCGGATTCAATTATCGAATGACCAACCTGCAGGCGGCGGTCGGGCTGGCACAGACGGAGCGCATCGATGAAATCGTTGCCGCGCGGCAGCGTCTGACGGGTTGGTATCACGACAGGCTGCGGAACTGCCCCGGACTACGTCTGCCACAGGAATCTCCGGGCATGCGATCGGTCTTCTGGATGTATGGGATTCGCGTCAATTCATCATTCGGATGCACGAGCCATGCTCTGCGCGTGCAGCTTGCCGCGCGCGGCATCGAGACGCGCTCATTTTTCGTCCCCATGCACATTCAACCAATTTACATAGATCAGTTCCGCGGCCAAAGTTTCCCGGTGGCGGAAGACCTTTGCCGCACCGGCCTATATCTTCCGACAAGCGAGGCCTTGACGGAGAAGGACATAAACTGGATTTGTGGGCAAATAGAAGATATCCAGCGCGACGCGCATGATGACGGCGCTGCCGCGCTAGATGTTGTTTCCACGTCATCATAACTCATGTCCGAAGCGACCTCCGATACGGGCCAGGAATTTGCCGACTGCCGGGTGCGCCCCGACCTGCGCGCCACCGGCTGCACGTTGCGACAACAATCACGGCTGCCTCCGACAAACGTCGATGCACTCCTCATCTGCCAACGCGGCGGCAATTCCGGGGACATGCTTATCATCGACGCCTGCGAACGCTATCTCAATGATCGCGCCATCGGAACCTGGCGCTCTGACGGGAGCGTGGAAGAGGCCGCTTTGGCCGAAGACCGCGAATATCTCGGCGATCTTTTTCTCAGCTTTCGCGGAATGGTGATGTTTTCTGGCGGCGGCAACGTGGGAATCTACCCAGACAATGGAATGGTCCGCGCGGCAGTGATAGGCCAAACCGGTCCGCGCCACCGTTGCCTCGTATTTCCGCAGTCTGCATTTCAGCCCGAGTCCGCCTTGATCAATGAGCGTGTGACCGTATGGTGCCGCGACGCAGTTTCGCGCGACATACTGAGCAAGAGCGGCGCCCAAACCGAGTTGGTGCCCGATATGGCGCTTTACATGGACGACGTTATTCCAAAGGCGCCGGGCGGCGAGGCCGTTTTCTACGTCAAACGCACGGCCGGCGGCGATGCGGAGACGACCGATCACGGCATGTCGTTTGATTGCCCCTCGGCTGATCTGACTTTGACCCAGCCGCTGGACCGGATCATCGCGACGCTGAACCCGTTTGATCGGATCATCAGCGATCGACTCCACGGTGGCTTGATCGCGCTCATGATGCGTAAAAAGGTGATCTTGATGCCGGTGGGATATCACAAAATCAAGTCGTTCCACGCGACCTGGCTGAAGAATGAACCCGGAGCTGCGTTCGTAGAAACCCAAACGCAACTCTTGGCGGCATCCGATGCTCTGCGCTCCCCTACGACCGATCTTGCGGCGTTATTTCGCCGCCATGCCGACCCGGCCTTCGAGCGATTTCTTCTGAGCGCCTAAGCTAGAACGAGAGTCGAATGAAGTTGGTCGCTATCGCGCGCGTAAAGAACGAGATCGATATTGTCGAGGCGTTTGTTCGCCACCACGCCCGGCACTTTGACAAGCTTATCGTGCTCGACGACGGAAGCAGCGACGGCACCTATCAGGTCCTGCAGCGGCTCCAATCGATCTGTTGCGATTTGGTCCTGCTGCGCCAACCGGCGATTGGATACTTGCAGCACCGGTACATGTCGCTGCTGCTGCGGATGGCGGTCGACAAGTTTGGCGCTGACTGGGTTCTTCCCCTCGACGCCGATGAATTCGTCGAGCCCAACGATAGACTGATGCTGGCGCAGGTCCTCGCTGGGCGGGAGCCGGCGGTTTACCGACTGCAATGGAGCAACTTCGTTTGGACCCCCGAGATCGAGCGAAGCGACGAGCAAAACCCGGTCTTACGGCAGCGCCTTCGGCTTCCGCCGAGCGTGGGTTTCAGCAAGCTGCTGATTCACGCTGAGTTCGTAAACGCAACCGTCGAGCTTTCTCTCGGCAACCACGTCCTCACGTATAACGGTTTACCGCTTGCCGCTGAACCTTTCGAAGGCATGACTCTATGCCACTATCCAGTTCGCAGCATTGCTCAATATGCCGGCAAGATCGCGGTCGGATACTTGCAGTATGTGGCAACCCCGGACTGGCGTCGCGACACCGGCTTCCATTACATCGAACCGTTCCGGGAGCTGGCGGAATTTGGTCTGGATGGCTTCACCCGGAGAATGATGCGGGACTTCTCTATTCTATTCAGTCGAAGAGGCGCGAAGATCGGGAGACGATCCGCAGCCCTTCGAAGCGCCGCTCAACTATCTCGGCGGGCCATTGACCCTCGCCCCTCGAAAAGCCTTGCTGCTGCCGAATGTGCTTCGGTACACGGAGATAATGGCGACCGAATTCGCCGCCAGCGTCAAGCGGTGCGAGCATTTGGATCGTGTAACGAATGAGAACGCGTATTTGCGCAAACGGATTTCCGAACTCGAGCTCGGTCTGCTCGACGCGCAAGAAAAGGCGGCGCTGCAAGCCTGGCAACTTCAGCCGCGAACCTCCGGGCCTCCCGGCAGCGTGCGGGAGATCCTGAGCCGCGCCAAGCGACACGCGAGACGCATCGGACAGCTTCTTACGCTCAAGTCGCGCAACGCGAGGCTGGTTAAAGACCAATAGACGCAAGGTCGGCGCGCCAAGAATTCTCTTGCGACTCACGTTGCGGCGATTTCGCAAGCTCATTGCTCCCGCATAAGGCCACGATCCAATCCGCCGAAAAGCTCCGGCGCGCGACAGGCGGAGCGTCTTTGCGTAACAGTCTTTGCCAAACCGTGGCGGATGCAATTAAATAGCCAGTTGGGCGATCGCAACAGCGAGGGATGCGTGCACACGGTCTACCTTGCCGCGCCGGCCATTCAAGGACGCGAGGTCACATTTCGTTGGCGCGTAGAACCCGCCACGGCCCTCTATCGTAAGACCTTCTTTACGATGACTTTTCCGGCCTCGGTCGATCTCGCGAAAGTGCCTGACCGACTTTGGTGGGATATTTTTCTGATTTGCCTGCATCCGCACTGGATGCTGCTGAGGCCATGCCAAGTCCACCTCCCGCTCAAACTATCTGCGGGCGAACGGCAGTTCTGGCTCGAACTCCTGCGCAACGGAGTTGACACGCTCGAAGCGAACCGGCAACCGCAAAATCACACAAGCGCCTTGGACATCGAAATCATAGAAGGGGATATCGAGATCAGGCGCCCGTCGATCGCCGGGCACGGATATGGGACGGCCTTCAGCAGCGGCAAGGACAGCCTGCTGCAAGCTGCCATGCTGTTGGAGCTTACCACCCGGCCGCTGCTGGTGACGACAACGTCGCCGCTCCCCTCCTTGGCGGATCACGACACGGCTCGACGACGATATATTTTCGACGAAATACAGCGCCGCCGGGATCCCGTTTTTGTCGAAGTGCAAAGTGACTATCGCTCAGTCTGCGAAAACGGATTTCCGCAAAGCCGCGGCTATCAGATCGGCGTAAACGAGTTGACCGACACCTTCATCTATATGTCCAGTCTGATTGCGGTCGGCGCTGCCCTCGGCAGGACCCGGCTGTTTCTCGCCTCGGAAGCGGAGGTTCAAGAGAGTGCGGTGCTCGATGGAAAAATTGTTCAGCACCGCCATTTCATGTATTCGGCGGCGACGCAACGCGCGCTTGCCGCGCTTCTCGCGCCCTACGACATTCATTTTGGCTCGCTGACCTGGCCGCTCTACAGCATGCAAGTGCAGCGTCTGCTTTGGACTCGTTATCCCGATCTCTGCGACCTGCAATACTCCTGCTGGCGCGTGAAGGAGGGACAGTCCACTTGCAGCGAATGCGGCCAATGCCTGCGGATCGCCATGACGGCTCTTGCGGACGGCGAGAATCCGGAACGGATGGGAATCGATATGCGGAAGCTGCTGGCCTACGCGCCAAACTGGAAGCCACATTGCGACCCCGTGTCGTCGCCGCAGGTTCTACCTCAGGAGACTGCCGCGCGGATGTCGGACTACCGAGTTCTTGGAGGCAATCAGGCGCAGTTCGCTGCTGCACCTCGCCCGAGTGCTTGCGCCGGATCGCCGGAGGGATGCTTTGTCCCGCGACAACCTGCGGGTTGTCGCCGGATTTAGACGGCTGCGCAAATGGGCCTCTCACTATCCCGCGCCGCCGCCGTTGGGCGTGCGCGAGGCGTTCTTCGAGTGGCTCGATCCCGAACTCCGCGACCAGTTGGTCGCGCTTTATACGCAGCACTATCCGCGTGAGCCGGCGCATCAGCACATCGGCGCTTTTCTGCGTAGCCGGGCAATCACGGAGCGCGCGACCTCGGCGCTGGCGGCGTAACCGCCGCTGAGGGATGCGATGAGCGGAAGACCCACTGTCATTCTCATTTCCGGACGTGACCCGCAGCGCCATCTCGATTGCGCCCATTGCGGCTATGTGCGGATCCACGCCCACGCGGCAACGCTCGCCGGATATGACGTGCACGTCCTTTGCCTGGATCGAAACGAGCGGATCGAGGCAACCGCCTACGGTACCGTGCATGCGTTGAAAACGCCGTTCCGCATGGTGCGTCAGAACATGGTGCCCCTGCATTCACCGGCTCTCGTGCTTGCCGCGAAGAACCTGGCCACGACGCTCGAAACATTCCCGTTGATAATCCACGGATTCGGCGTCTGGGGCCATACCGCGGTGAACGCCTGCAAACGGCTCAAGGACGGCGGAATGCGTTGCGTGAGCCTCGTCGGTTCGTACACGACCTATCTCGACGAAAGCATCTCCCATTGGCGCGGCCTGATAGCCGAAGACGGTCTGCTAATCCGGGCCAAGACGGCATTCGAGCAAGCCTGGATTCGGGCTGTGATCACCCGCTATGAGGCGGACGGCTATCGCAATGCCGATCGAATTTTGGTCAACTATCGTTCAGTCCAAAAGATGATCAACCGGCGTTTTGGCGCCGACCTGAAATGCGAAGTCATTCCTTACACAGTCGAAAAGGAATTCGAAGGTCCGCAGCCCGGCAGATTCGAATCCTCTTTAGCGCGGAGTGGCGCCCCGGTCATCGTTTCGGTCGCGCGGCACTATCCAAGAAAAGGGATCGACGTTTTGCTGCATGCGTTGCGGATTGCTAGGCAAGCCGGTTTGTCGTTTTCCGCGCAGCTTGTCGGCATCGGCCCCTTGCTCGACGTCCATCGCCGGCTGGCGGAGCGGCTGCAGCTTTCCGATTGTGTCACCATTCATGGCTTCGTCCCGAAGGTCGATGAGTATCTTGATCAGGCCGATATGTTCGTCCTGCCTTCGCGCGAGGAGCAAAGCGGATCTCTGGCATTGCTCGAGGCGCTGCGCGCCGGCGTTGCGTGTATTGCCTCGGCCTGCGATGGGATTCCCGAGGACGTCACGCATAGGCTCGACGCCTGGCTGACGGTGCCGGGCGACGCTGCCTCGCTCGCGGAAGGGATTATCGCGCTCATCAAGGATCGATCTCTACGCGCGCGACTTGCAGAAGCCGGACGAAGGACTTTCGAACAGCGCTTCTCCGGTCCCGCCTTTGTCAAAGTCCTTGACGGACTGTACCGAGACAGCTTGACAAACGCTTAGGATGTCAGGCCTGGGTATTCTCAGGCGTATCACTGCGCGTCGCAGGCAAAACCGACGCTGGCGTAAATCCGTCGGATGTCAGCCACGAAGGCATCGGCTGAAAAGCGAGTTTGGTAGCATCTGTAGGCCCCCGCCGCGACCTTTGCCCGCAAAACGGAATCGGTGAGACAACGCGAGAGTGCGTCCGTCAAGTCGCCGACGTCACCAGGCTCGGCGAGCAGCGCACTCTCGCCGTCGCGCACGTCTTCTGGCAATCCATCCACCCGCGATACCACCGGCGCCACTCCAGCCTGCATGGCTTCAAGCAAAGACATTGACCCGCTGCCCTCCTCAATCGATGGGAGAACGAAAATATCAGCCTGGCGAAGGTAGGCGTAGGCGTCGGGGACCGAACCCGGCAAAACGGTGCATCCTTGCAATCCCAACTTGTCGGCAAGACGCCGATGCGTCTCGAGAAGCTGACCGCCCCCGATGAGACACGCGCGAAAGCGTAAGCCGCGCGCCTTGAGTTCGACCAAGGCGAGCAGCAGCACATCCAGGCCTTTGCGGGGGTCGTGACGAGATATGCTGACGATGAGCGGAGCCTCGCGCGGCTCGAGCCCGCTCAGCAGATCGCGTTCCGGCGTGCGCTTTGCGCCCGCGTCGAGGAAAGCCTGCTCCGAGGCATAAGTCATCTTGCCGAACCTTATCCCTGGCCCGAACGCCGCTTCCACAATCATGCGAACATTCTCGTAGTTCGGCACGACCAGATCCGCGCTCCTGAAACCTCGCCGCTCGCTTGGGTTGACCGTTAGCCTGATCCAGAGGAGTTCGAGACGAAATTGCAGCCGGATTGCGAGGGGATAATCGCGCCTCAGTCCGATCAACTTTGCCTGGGTTTCATGCTCGTAGGTGCTGAATGGGGTTGCCAGTGCAATCGTCTTCAGTCCTCGTGCGCGCAATCGTTTGGCAAGGGCCGCGCCCACCCCGCTCCAAGGCCCAAAACTATGAATGAGGTGCGGGCCAACACGGTTTCCCACAAAGCGGGACGCGAGTTTGACGATGAAAGGTTGGTGCAGCCTGGCCATCAGTCCGCGAACCGGGCGAACCGGCGACCAGGCTCGATGCACGAGACCGAACTCCGTCTCCTGCTGCCCGGTGTGATCGCCGACGCAAAAAATGTGTGGGCTATAGCCGGCCTTGGTAGCCGCGCGACAAAACGCCCGGATGTACGACGCAGTGCCGCCAAAAACCGCGGTCGGATCTTTCCCAGCGATTATTATTAGATCGCGCGGCGGCATAACGGCGTTATCTGAGCGATTTAAGCTCACAATGAGTTGGTGTCAAACAATGGGCTGGAGCGGGCGAAGGGAATCGAACCCTCGTATGCAGCTTGGGAAGCTGCCGTTCTGCCATTGAACTACGCCCGCGCGTAAGCGCATGTCTTAAGACATGCCGAAAGCGCGATCAAGGATATGTGCCGCGCGGTCATTCAGTTCTCGGCAAACAAAAGATGGCTTCGACCGATCGCTCCGGCTCCCCTCGCCTGCCTCAGGCCGCGTTCAGGCCGTCTTGACCGTGCAGCCGATCACGAGAACGATATAGCCGACGACCGCGACCCAGAGCGCGTACATGCTGACGAACGGTATGTGCACGAAACTCGCTACGATCGCGAGCACCACCAGCGCCACCGAAAGCCAGAACGTCCAAGCGGACGGCGTGTGCATTGCCATGTTATCCCCCCTTATGATTGATCTGCCTTACCGGCGCTTTTGTAGCATAGAAACGTTCGTCCAATCCAGATTGACCAAGCGCTCCAAGAGCAGGCCTGGGGCATCCAGACCGTCGGAACCGGCCGTTCTGGATCGGGTTAGCGCATGCGGAAATGTTTGGAGAGTTTCAGACCCTGACCCTGATAATGCGCGACGCCGTCGGCGCCGTAGAGAGCGTCCGGCGCTTCGGCCATCTTCTCATAGACCAGCCGGCCGATCACCTGCCCGTCTTCGAGAACGAACGGAACTTCGTGGCTGCGCACTTCGAGCACCGCGCGGCTGCCCGGCGCGCCGCTTTCGGTGTAGCCGAATCCCGGGTCGAAGAAGCCCGCGTAATGAACCCGAAATTCTCCCATCGCCGGATCGATCGGCACCATCTCAGCGGCGAGATCGCGCGGTATGTGCAGCTTCTCCTGCGAGGCCAGAATATAGAATTCGTCCGGATCGAGGATCAGCCGCTTGTCGGGACGGGCGTGCATTGGTTCCCAGAAATCCGCGGCATCATAGGCGCCGACGCGATCGACGTCGATGATGTCGGTGTGCTTCTGCGCGCGATAGCCGATAATCTGGCTGTCCAATGTTTCATCGCTCAAAGCGACGCGAAGCACGAGGCCGCCGCGCAGGTTCAAGATTCCATCGACGAGTGGTTTCTCGTGGTGTCGCGCCAACAATTCCCGGTCATTCAAAGCGAAATCGGTGCGGGACAATTGCTGCGAATTGAGCCGCCGAAAACGAATTTGATTCAACGTCGAGCCTTCGCGCACGCGCACGCTGAAGCTGCGCGGCGAAACTTCGGCATAGAGCGGCCCTCCATATCCGCGTTCGGTAACATCGAAGATTTCGCTGCGGTCGGTGATCAGCCGCGTGAAAATGTCGAGCCGGCCGGTCGAACTCTTTGGATTCGCGACTGCGGAGATGCTTTCCGGCAATGACAATGATTTAAGCAAGGGGATGACGTAGACGCCGCCCTTTTCGAGCACCGCCCCGCGGTTCTTGAGCCCGATCTCGTCGATCTTGAGAAGCTTGAGCTGTTCTTCGACACTCCGTTCCCTGCCCGGCAGAAAACTCGCCCGGACTCGATAGGCGCGGGCGCCGAGCCGCAGGTCGAGACTCGCGGGTTGGAGTTGCAAGGGATTTATATCGACCGGGCTGCGGATCATCTTGCGCCGCAACATGAGCCCGATTTTCTCGCGTCCGAGAAGCCCAAACGTATTGCCGAAAAGCCCGGCGTTCTCGTCTTCGAGGAGCAAAGGACTCGGCGCCGGCTGCATTTTTGGCTCTCTAGGCGACCCGGTTCGAAGGTCTCGCAGACCCGCGTTGGATGGGCACAGTTTAGCGGCTTTGCCGCCCGCCGAACCAGCGGCATTTCCGCTTGAGCGCGGCCCCCGCAGGGGTTATGCAGAACTTACGTGGTCATTTGGGCCGGCCGGCTTGCCGCCACGTTAAACAAGGGACTAAAAGGGCCGTGGCTTTTCGCGCAGCGATCCTCCGCCCTCCGTCCTGTCGCATCGGCCTAAAGCTGAGCCTCGGCCGGCCATGAGGAGATGAGGATGCCGAACAAGGGCTTAAGCCAAGATCCGGAAACCTGGCGCGAAGCAACCAAGCTCGTGCATGGCGGCACGCTGCGCTCGCAATTCGGCGAGATGTCAGAAGCCCTCTTCCTCACCCAAGGCTACGTCTATGAGACGGCGGAGGCGGCCGAGGCGCGGTTCAAGGGCGAAGAGCCGGGCTTCGTCTATTCGCGTTATTCCAACCCGACCGTCGCCATGTTCGAGGAGCGCATGTGCCTGCTCGAAGGGGCGCAAGCGTCCCGCGCCACAGCGAGCGGCATGGCCGCGGTCACCGCGGCTTTGATGGGCCAGCTCAAAGCCGGCGATCATATCGTCTCGGCGCGCGCGCTCTTTGGCGCCTGCCTTTATGTGGTCGAGGAGCTGCTGCCGCGTTTCGGCGTCGCTTCAACTTTGGTCGATGGCGCCGACCTTGAGCAATGGCGTAAGGCGGTACGGCCGCAGACCAAAGTCTTCTTTCTCGAGACCCCGACCAATCCCTGCCTCGAAATCTACGACATGGAGGCGATTGCCAAGATCGCACATCAGAACGGTGCGACTCTCGTCGTCGACAATGTCTTCGCCTCGCCGGTCCTGCAAAAGCCGCTGCAGCATGGCGCCGATTGCACGGTCTATTCGGCGACGAAACATATCGACGGACAGGGCCGGTGTCTCGGCGGCGTGATCCTCGCAAGCCGCGAGTTCATCGACAAGCACATTCATACTTTTCTGCGTCAGACGGGTCCGGCGCTCTCTCCCTTCAATGCCTGGGTTCTGCTGAAATCTCTGGAGACACTGCCGCTGCGCATCGCCCAGCAGACGCGCAACGCCGAAAAGATTGCCGATGCTCTCGCCGGCCATCCGAACATCAAGCGTCTGGTCTATCCCGGCCGCCCCGGGCATCCGCAGGCGGCGCTGGTGCGCCGCCAGATGAAGGCAGGCGGCACGTTGATCGCGTTTGCCGTGCATGGCGGCAAGCAAGCCGCCTTCGCTTTCGCCAACGCGCTATCGATCATCAAGATTTCCAACAATCTCGGCGACGCCAAAAGCATCCTGACGCATCCGGCGACGACGACGCATCAGCGGCTGACGCCGGAAGCACGCGCCGCGTTGGGGATTACCGACGGACTCGTGCGACTGTCGGTCGGTCTCGAAGACGCCGATGATCTCATCGAGGATCTTTGCCAAGCGCTCGCGGTGATTGACCGCGCGCATCTCGCAGCGGAATGAACGAGATCGGCGGAAGCTGAACCGTAGCCGGGTGCATTGCGCCGCCAGAAAAGGCGGATTGCCGAAGATTGACCGGACCGCTCGGTGCCGCGATAGTCATGCTTATGTCACGGAACCGCGGTGGCAAGTTCTCGGCCAACCTCATCACCGATGTTCCCGGCATCCGCGTCGGGCATGCCGAGGATGCGCGGATCGCTTCCGGCGCGACCGCCGTTCTGTTCGACAAGCCGTCGATCGCGTCGATCGCCGTTCATGGCGGCGCGCCCGGCCTGCGCGACAGCGCCCTGCTCGAACCGGAGATGACGGTCGACAGGATCGACGCACTTGTTCTCTCCGGCGGTTCGGTCTTCGGCCTCGACGCCGCAGGCGGCGTCGCGACGTTTCTGCGCGAGCAGGGCCGTGGTTTCGCGATTGGCAGCACAAGAGTGCCGATCGTACCTGGCGCGATCATCTTCGATCTCATCAACGGCGGCGACAAGGCCTGGGGCGCTGCGCCTGTCTACTGGCATTTTGGCTATGGCGCGGCGGCTTCGGCGAGCGTCGATTTCAGATTGGGGAGCGTCGGCGTCGGCCTCGGCGCCACGCTTGCCGATCTGAAAGGTGGGCTCGGCTCCACCAGCGCTATCTCGCCTTCGGGCTTTCGCGTCGGCGCGCTCGTCGCGGTCAATGCTCTTGGCCAGGCGACGATCGGCGCGGGACCCCATTTTTGGGCAGCGCCCTACGAGCAGGATGGGGAGTTCGGCGCTCGCGGCTGGCCGCAATCTTGGCCGAATGGAGCGCTGCGCACGAAGGGCGACACCGCGCAGAATACGACGATCGGCATCGTAGCGACCGACGCCGCATTGACTAAAGCCGAGGCCAAGCGGCTCGCCGTGATGGCACAGGACGGAATCGCCCGGGCGCTGCGCCCGGCCCATGCGGCTCTCGACGGCGACACCGTCTTCGCCGTCTCGACCGGCACAGCGCTCGAACCGCCCTCCGCCAGGGACCTGACCGAAATTGGCACGCTTGCGGCCGATTGTCTCGCACGCGCCATAGCGCGCGCCGTCTTCGAGGCCGAAGCGCTGGCTTTCGCCGGCGCTTTGCCGAGCTGGAAGGGGAAATTCGTTAATTCCTGATTCTGCGCCGCGCCTTTTCGGGAATCACGCGCGTAGCGCCGGCCTTTTTCAACGCCGATTTGTCGCAACAAATCGTCAAGGTCTCCGCGTGACAATTGGAGGCCATGCCCGCGATGAATTGGAAGCTCCGCAGCCTGCTCATTTCCGCGCTTCTGCCGCTGTCGGTGGCGGCCTCGGTTGCCGACATCGCGCCTTCCGTCAGCATCGCCTCGTTGCGCGCCAAATATCTGCCCCCAGGCCGGATCCCCTACCCTGACGATGACCCCTATTCGGCAGCCAAGGCCAAGCTCGGCAGGACATTGTTCTTCGACCCTCTTTTCTCCGCTTCGGGAACCGTTTCCTGCGCAACCTGCCACAAGCCGGATATATCCTTTGAGGACGGATTGCCCTTGGCTGTTGGCGATGCCCGGCATCGCCTGAAGCTGAAGACGCCCACTCTGATCGACGTCGCCTGGCTCGATCGCCTCGGCTGGGACGGAAGGTTCCACAGCCTGGAACAGGTCACCTTCGCCCCGATCCTCTCGAGCGGAAACATGGACATGTCGGAATCGGGCGTGACCGCGCGTCTTGCCTCGATTCCCGATTACGTGCGCAGTTTCGCTGCCGCCTTCGACGATCGCGCGATCACGCGCAAGAATATCGAAATGGCCATCGCAACCTACGAGCGCTCGATCCTCTCGGCCGACGCGCCTTTTGACAGATGGATCATGGGCGACGAAAACGCGATCGATCCCGCCGCCAAACGCGGTTTCTTGCTCTTCAACGGCAAGGGGCGCTGTGCCGAGTGCCACAGCGGCTGGGCCTTCACCGACGGCTCCTTCCACGACATCGGCGTCGCAAAGGACGACGATATCGGCCGCGGTCGCTTGTTCCCGACGTCGGTCAAGCTTCGGCACGCGTTCAAGACCCCGACGTTGCGCGATGTCGCGCGGCGCGCGCCCTACATGCACGACGGCTCAGTGCCGACGCTGGAGGCGGTGATCGATCTCTACGATAAAGGCGGGATTGCGCGGCCGAGCCGCTCGGAATTGATCAAGCCTCTGCACCTCACGGCAGGAGAGAAAGCCGATCTCCTCGCCTTCCTCCAGACCCTCACCAGCAAGCCGCAGCCTGTGGCATTGCCCATGCTGCCGCGATAGCTCAGCAAAGCTGCGGAATGGCCGCGCCGAGCAAAGTGAGACCGGAAACCAACAGCGTTCCGCCCCATTGTTCGAGCTTCACGCTATACGCGGGCATGCGCGGCGCCGCGCACGCGAAACTCGTACCGAGGATCAAGCTCATCAGGCTCAAGGCAAGGATCATCGCGCTCATCTCGAGAATGTATCTGCGCGAGCCTAGAGCGAAAAGAATTAGCAGTTCCTTGCTCGGGATTGCCGGCGGCGTCGGCTTGCGCATGTCGTGCGAGAAAGGTTAATGGACGGCAATTTCGGCGGTCGGATTAACCAAATATTAAGATTAGCAAAGACGCTTAGTTAAAATTCGAATAATTTGCCCCTGCGTTAGATGCGGGGTTGAGTAATGTGTATTCGTCGAAGCTGGCGGCGGCTGTCGACCGTGGCGCTATCCGCCTTAGGCCTGATTCTGATTTGCTCGCAAGCGAGCGCTCATATCAAATGGTTCTGCGCCTACAATGTCGCCGGACAGCCGCGTGGCCTCGAAAACGTGCTCTGTCCCGATTTCGAAGTGCTGACCATGACTGCGATGCTGGGCCTGCTCTCCGGCTATCTCGTCGAGGTCAGCGTGATCGGCGCGGCACTGCAAGCCGCGCTCGACAGGGTGACGAGCGGCCTGCGCGACAACACCGAAGTTCTGATGCGCGCGGCTTGCGGCTTCTTCTTCGTGGCGCTGTGGACGAAGGGCGGCATCATTCTGACGCCCGAGCTCATAACCCCCTCGCCGGTCATCCCTTGGTTGCAACTCGGCATGGCAGCCTGCCTGATCTGGCGACCGACGCTGCCGATCGCCGGCCTGGGGATCGCCGGCTTGTTCGCATTCGCGATGCATCAGTACGGCCTTTTCCATCTCATGGACTATCCGATCTTCCTGGGAATCGCGGCCTATCTCGTGCTGGTGGGCCTGCAACGCGATCTGTTTGGCGTGCGGCCGGTCGACATTCTTCGCTGGAGCGCGGCGGTGACCCTGATGTGGGCGTCGATCGAGAAATGGGCCTACCCGCAGTGGACCTTTCCGCTCTTGGCCGTCCATCCGCAGATGACCTTGGGCTATACCCCGGAATTCTTCATGCGAGCGGCAGGCATGGTCGAATTCACCTTGTCTTTCGCATTGCTTTTGACGCCGCTGGCACGCCGGACGGCTGCGCTGATCCTCTCTGGAATGTTTGTCAGCGCCGTGCTGCAATTCGGCAAGATCGACGCCATCGGCCATGCTCCGATCGTCGCGGTCCTATTGGCGATCATCGGCGATGACTTCGTCGGAACCCGGTTCACGCGCGTCTGCTTGGGCGTCAAGGATGCCTGGGCGAGATTTAATCTGCGGTTTTCGCTCTGGGACCTGGTGCTCGTCCCCGCCGGCTATTGCAGCGCTCTCACCGCTTTCCTCGCCCTATATTACGTCCTGCATTCCGTACTGTTCGGGACGAGGATCACCTGACGATCATTTCACCTGGACGACGAGCTTCATCTTCGGATGAATGCCGCACAGGACGTTGAAGGTTCCGGGAACCGAAAAGATGATGTCCGTCTTGCTGCCGGGCAGCTGATCGCCAGAATCGAAGTTGAACGTATCGGACTCGACATAGGCGTGGTGCAGCAGGTCGCCGTCGTCATTGACGATTTGCACCGTATCGCCGCGATTGATGGAGAGCGTCAGCGGGTGGAACGCACGCCCCTTTTGCGAAACCACGTAGCGCGGCGATTGCTGCGCGGTCAGGGCGGCGCCGCCGAGCAATATTACGAGGGCGAAGCATATGGCAGCGCCCAAGTGTGCGCGCGGCAGTACCCTCATGCGCTCTCACGTTGCATTGTTCACGCCCGCGGCTGCACCAATCGCAGCAGCGAACGCAATCTCGCCGGTTTTGGTTAAGCAACGGTTTAAGCCGGATTCGCGGATGATTAAAGACAAGTCTTAGGAGCGTCTTAACCCGAAAGGAGCCAATTCTAGGACGCTGAGAGGATCGAGTCTGTTGATGCCCGGGGTCATTTTGCCGCTGCGCGCCGCGATGCAAAACGCGCAGCCTGCGATTGTGCGCTTAGCCCTTCTGCCCGGAACGATCCGCGGCCGGATTCTCTTCGCCTTCCTCGTCATGAGCATCATCACCGCCGCGCTTGGCGGCTATGCTTCCATGGGCATCAAGCGGGCCGGAATCCTGGTCGCCAAGACCTTCGACGAATCCCTAATGTCGATTAACTACGCGCGCGCCACGGCCGCCGACTTTTCCGAGATGCAAGCTGCCTTTGCGCGCCGCTGGAGCGCTTCGAGCCCGGCCATCAAGGCAAAGCTCGACAACGAAATCGCGACGCTCGAACAAACGCTCGCAGACGACCTCTCGATTGCCGCTGAACGCTCGCAATCGGCGCGCGCCGCACGCGCGGCAACAAAAGTGCAGCAGGCAGTCGACGCTTGGAGCGAAGCGCGCCGGCGCCTGCCCGCAGGCATTCAGCCCAATGCCGCTTGGGAACTGCTCGATCCTTACGCAACGACGGTCTCGCAGCAGATCGATCTGCTCATCAACTACACCGCCGGCGACGGCTTCACTTATCGGCAGAGCGCCCGCCAGGCCGTGACAGTGGCGACGCACCTCGATCTCGCCGCCACCGCTGGCGCCCTGCTGATCTCGGCACTCGTGGCGTGGCTTCTGGCGCAGCGCATCACCGGGCCGGTGGCGGCTGCATCCGCGGTTGCCAGGCGCATCGCCGGCGGCCAGTTGGACGGCGCCATTCCGCGCGGCGGACCGGATGAGCTTGGCGCGCTGCTCGCCGCGATGGGCGTCATGCGCGACAACATCAAGGCGATGATGGAGCGAGAAGTAGCGCAACGTCGTACGGCGCAGGTACGCCTTGCCGACGCGCTCGAGAGTTCACGCGAAGGCATCGTCGTGGTCGACGCTGGGCGCCAGATTGCGCTCGCCAATTCTCAGGCCGCCGATTTCTTCGGTACCACGACAGAGCAAATGGCCTCCGGCAACCTGACGGGGACGCGCGAAACGCGCGAACTTGCCAAAACCGTTCTGCGTTTCGACGGCACTTCAGTCGCGCCCTTCGAGATGCGCCTCAAGGATGGCCGCTGGCTGAGGGTCAGCCGCAGCGCAACCCAGGAGGGCGGCTTCATTGCCGTCTACAGCGACATCAGCATGTTGAAGGACCATGAGGAGAGGCTCAAGGCGGCCAATCTTCTGCTCGATGCGGCGCTCGACAACATGTGCCAGGGGCTTTGCCTTTATGACAGCGAGTATCGGCTGAAGGTCGTCAACCGCCGCTTCTGTGAAATCTTCCGCCTCTCGCCCGAGCTGGTAAGGCCCGGCCTCATGTTTCGCGAGGTGCTCGAATTAAGCGTCGCTGCGGGCAATCACCTCGGCAAGACCGCCGACGACCTCGTGGCCGAAGAATTGCCGCTGATCAACGGACGGGCGCCGAACACGCGGTTTCACGAGCTCAGCCTCGATCGCGTCGTCGCGATCGCCCGGCAGCCCACGGCGGACGGCGGCTGGGTGGCCACTTACGAGGACGTGACCGAGCGCCGGCGCGCGGAAGAGCGCATCGTGTTCATGGCTCGCCATGATGCTCTCACCGGCCTGCCGAACCGCCTCCTCTTTGCCGAGCGGATCGACCAGGCGATCAGCCAGATCGGGCGATCCAGCGAGGGCTTCGCCATCTTGAGTCTCGATCTCGATCAGTTCAAGCAGGTCAACGACACGCTCGGCCATCCGGTCGGCGACGAATTGCTGCGCGCGGTCGCCGAACGGCTGATCTCCTGCGTCCGCGAAGTCGACACCGTGAGCCGATTGGGCGGCGATGAATTTGCGATCCTGCAATGCGGCTTGGAAAAGCCCGAGCAAGCGGCCGGTCTGGCGCGGCGCATCGTCGAGGTTCTGAGCGAACCTTACGATCTCGAAGGGCAGCCCGTCACGACCAGCGTCAGCATCGGCATCTCCGTCGCGCCGGGCGACGGAACGAGCTATGACAAACTCCTGAAGAATGCCGACGTGGCGCTCTACCTCGCCAAGGCGGACGGGCGCGCCACTTGGCGGTTCTTCGAGCCCGAAATGGACGTGCGGCTGCAGGTGCGTCGCGCCTTGGAACTCGATCTGCGCGACGCGCTCGCCAACGAAGAATTCGAAATATTCTATCAGCCGTTCTATGATCTTTCCGAGAATAAGATCAGCGGCTTCGAGGCCTTGTTGCGCTGGCGCCACCCGACGCGCGGTCTGGTCTCACCGGCTGATTTCATCCCGCTTTCGGAGGAGATCGGGCTCATCGTCCCGCTCGGCGAATGGATCCTGCACAATGCCTGCGCCGAGGCAAATTCGTGGCCCAATCATATTAAGCTTGCGGTGAACGTATCCGCCGTCCAATTCCGCAACGAACGTCTGGTCAAGACGGTCACCGACGCGCTTGCCTCGAGCGGATTGCGGCCGCGCCGCCTCGAACTCGAAATTACCGAGTCGGTCCTGCTCGCCAACAATGTGACGACCATGGCCAAGCTGCATGAATTGCGCAATTTCGGCGTGCAGATTTCGATGGATGATTTCGGAACCGGCTATTCATCGCTGAGCTACTTGCGCAGTTTCCCTTTCGACAAGATCAAGATCGACCAGTCCTTCGTTCGCATGATGTCGGCCAAGGACGGCTCCCGCGCCATCGTCCGCGCAATGACGGCGCTTGGCAGCAGCCTCGGCATCCGCACGACGGCCGAGGGTGTCGAGACCGAGGAACAGCTCACCTGGCTGCGCGGCGCCGGATGCGACGAAGCCCAGGGCTTTCTGTTCAGCCCCGCCGTCCCGGCGCGCGATGTCCCCCGCCTGCTGGCGAAATGGAATTGCTTGAAACGGGCCGCGGTTTAGCGCCCGTCGCCAAGGGGTCGCCCGCGACGCCCGGCACGCCACCTCGCCTGGACTTGCGCCGCCGCCTCGTGCTAGAGCGCGCTCAGTAAGAGTGAAGCCGTCTTGCGTGCGAACCTGCTCTAACTGATTGATCTGGAGCGTTATCGGCGACCCGCCGCCCGCCTCGCGGCAAAATGCGCTAGCTCAGCAATCTCCGCGAGGCATAAAGACTCGATGCGCCCGCTGGCCATTCTACCGTCCGTTCTCGCCGCCGATCTCGCCCATATGGGCGAGGAGGTGAGGGCTGTCATGGCGGCGGGCGGCGATATTGTCCATATCGATGTGATGGACGGCCATTTCGTGCCGAACATCAGCTTCGGCCCGAGCATGGTAAAGGCCATCCGCAAAGCGACGGATCGGCGCCTCGACGTGCATCTGATGATCGCGCCGGTAGATTGCTACATCGAGGGGTTCGCCGCGGCCGGCTCCGATATCATCACCGTCCACCCGGAATCCGGCCCCCACCTTCAGCGTTCGCTCGCGCTGATCCGCCAGCTCGGCAAGAAAGCCGGCGTCGCACTCAACCCGGCGACGCCGGTAGCGAGCATCGAACATGTGCTCGACGATATCGACCTCGTGCTCATCATGAGCGTCAACCCGGGTTTCGGCGGCCAAGCCTTCATTCCCGCGAGCCTCGACAAGCTCAACATCGTGCGGGCCATGACCGCCGGCCGCGACATCGAGATCGAGGTCGACGGCGGGATTACTCCCGAGACCGCCGGCGCCGTCGCGGCAGCCGGGGCCAATTGGCTTGTCGCCGGTTCCGCCATATTTAAGGGAGGCTCGGCCGTTTATGCCGGTAATATCGCGGCGATCCGCAAAGCCGCTCAGCGCGCCCGCGGCGAATTGGTTTGAGATCGGCAGATTGCGATGATTCCTCGTTATTCCCGCCCCGAAATGACCGCTCTCTGGGAGCCGCAGACGCGGTTTCGCATCTGGTTCGAGATCGAGGCGCATGCCTGCGACGCGCTCGCCGAGATCGGCGTCGTCCCCAAAGAGGCCGCGAAGGCAATTTGGGAAAAGGGCGGCAAGCTCACTTTCGATGTCGCCCGGATCGAGGAAATCGAGAGAGAGACGAAGCACGACGTCATCGCTTTCCTGACCTATCTCGCCGAATCCATCGGGCCCGAAGCGCGCTTCATGCATCAGGGGATGACATCCTCGGACGTGCTCGATACGTGCCTAGCGGTTCAACTTTCCCGCGCCGCGGAGATTCTCATCAAGGACGTCGAAGCGGTTCTGGCGGCGCTGAAACGCCGCGCCTTCGAGCACAAATTCACGCCGACGATAGGCCGTTCGCACGGGATTCATGCCGAGCCCTCGACCTTCGGCCTCAAATTGGCGCAAGCCTATGGCGAATTTGGCCGCGCCCGCGCCCGGCTCGTGGCGGCACGAAAAGAGATTGCGACCTGCGCCATTTCCGGCGCGGTCGGCACGTTTGCCAATATCGATCCGCGCGTCGAAGCGCATGTCGCCAAAAAGCTCGGGCTGACGCCGGAACCGGTCTCGACCCAGATCATCCCGCGCGACCGGCATGCAATGTATTTCGCAACCCTGGGCGTGATCGCCTCATCGATCGAACGCCTCGCCACCGAGATCCGGCATTTGCAGCGAACCGAAGTGCTGGAGGCCGAGGAATATTTCGCGGAAGGGCAGAAAGGCTCGTCCGCCATGCCGCACAAACGCAATCCGGTGCTCAGCGAAAACCTAACCGGCCTCGCTCGCCTGGTGCGCGGCATGGCGCTGCCCGCCATGGAGGACGTGGCGCTTTGGCACGAGCGCGATATTTCGCATTCCTCGGTTGAACGGATGATTGGGCCAGATGCTACGATTACGCTCGATTTCGCGCTCGCACGGCTCGCCGAAATCATCGAGAATCTCGTCGTCTATCCGGCGAATATGCAAAGAAATCTCGGCGCGCTCGGCGGGCTCATCAATTCGCAGCGGGTGCTGCTCGCCTTGACGAGGAAGGGCATGGGCCGTGAGGCGGCCTATGCGCTCGTCCAGCGCGATGCCATGCGCGCCTGGCGCGGCGAAGGCGATTTCCTCGCGCTGCTGCGAAAGGACCCCGAAGTCGGAAGGACGTTGAGCGCCGCCGAACTGGAAAGCTTGTTCGATCTTGGCTATCATGTGAAACACGTCGATTTCATCTTCAACCGGGTGTTCGGCGAAACCGATGCTTCGAAAAAGGGACAATGATGAAGACGCCTGACCGGCTTGAGGCCGTGATCGCCAGCGTGGTGAAAGACGATCACGTTCACGCCCGCTGGCTAAACACCTTCTCCTTTCTCGAATACATCGGCTTTCGCAAAATCGTCAAAAGCCAGAGAGCCGAGGTTATCGATCGCTCGCTGCTGCTGCATGCGCTCGAAGAAGGGCGCCATGCCCTGCTGTTGAAGAAGCTCGCGGTGAAGCTCGGCGGACAGGCGTTCGATTTCTACAAGCCGGAGACCATGCTTTGCCCCGATGCGGCAAAGACCTATTTCCAGCAACTCGACCACGGCTGCGATACGAAATTCGCACATCTCGGCGAGAACGAGCGTGCGAAACTCGTCTATCTCTATGTGACCTGGCTTATCGAGCGCCGCGCTCTCGACGTTTACGGGAGCTACAAGAAAGTTCTTGGCGATTCCGAGCTGGCGCCGAAATTGAACGCGCTGCTGGCCGAAGAGGTCGGGCATCTGCGCGCGGTCGAAGCCGGCATCGCGGCGGGCGATCCCGAGCACGCGGCGCGGTCGGCCGAATTCGAGCTGCTCGAAGTCCAGCCTTTACCAGGACTTCGTCGGCGCACTGGCGCGTGAACTCCTGCCCGTTCGGGCCGGAGCAACGGCCTGAGGAAGCCGCGCGCGGTTTGCACAAGCTGCCGATCCACACGAGTTGAACAGACGAACCACCGAGCCAAGCAGAATGCGCGCGAGCGAAGCGGAAATCCTGATCGTTCCCGGCCTTGGCAATTCCGGCCCGGACCATTGGCAGAGCCGATGGGAGGCGAAGCTTTCAACCGCGCGCCGGGTCGCCCAGAAAGACTGGGAACGGCCGCGGCTCGCCGATTGGCGCCGACAAATCGTCGCCCAGGCCGAGGCCGCCGAAAAGCCTGCCGTCATCGTTGCGCATAGTCTCGGCGCAGTGGCTGTTGCGCATGCGGCCGCGGAGCTTGAGGGGAAAGTGCGCGGCGCCTTTCTTGTCGCGCCGCCCTCGCCGCGCGTGATCGCCGGCCTCGATCCGATCGATCCGGAGTTTGCCGCGGTTCCGACGGCGCCGCTACCCTTCCCGTCCGTTCTCGTCGCGAGTCGCGACAATTCCTACGCTGGTTACGACGAACTCGCGGGCCTCGCGCGTGCCTGGGGCGCCGAGCTCTCGGATGCGGGAGCCTCTGGACACATCAATGCGGAAAGCGGCCACGGTCCCTGGCCGGAAGGGCTGCTGCGCTTCGCCGAGTTTCTCAAGACCCTCTAGTTTGCTCAGCGCGAATAGAACTCGATAACGAGATTGGGTTCCATCACGACTGGATAGGGCACTTCGCGCGGCAGCGGAATACGGGTCAATTTGGCGGTCATCTTAGTGTGGTCGGCTTCGCAATAGTCCGGCACGTCGCGCTCGGGCAAGCCCACCGCTTCGAGAACCAGCGCGAGCTGGCGGGAGGCATCCTTGATCTCGACGAGATCGCCCACTTTGGCCTGATAAGACGGGATATTGACGCGCCTGCCGTTGACCTTGACATGGCCGTGATTGACGAACTGGCGGGCGGCGAAAACGGTCGGCACGAATTTGGCGCGATAGATCACCGCGTCGAGGCGGCGCTCCAGAAGGCCGATGAGATTGTCGCCCGAAGTCGCCCTTCATCCGGATCGCCTCGGCGTAATATTTGCGGAATTGCCGCTCCGAAATATTCCCGTAATAGCCCTTCAGCTTCTGCTTCGCCTTGAGCTGGGTGCCGAAGTCCGAGAGCTTGCCTTTGCGGCGCTGGCCATGCTGGCCCGGGCCATATTCGCGGCGATTGACGGGGCTCTTCGGGCGGCCCCAGATGTTCTGCCCCATGCGGCGGTCGAGTTTATATTTTGCTTCGGCGCGTTTGGTCATCGCGTCCTCGAATGTTGCGCCGACGAACGCGAGAGAGCGCCAACGCCAGAGCGGCGTGCCGCAAAACCGCGTTTTCCGCCGGCAGATGGCGGAGGAACGCGCCCTCCTCTGCAAAGCATGCGCTTTGCCGACAGGCGGGCGCTCATGGGCAGGATGCCAAAGAGACCGCCGCGGGTGCGTCACGACGAGCAGAGCCCGCCATGAATTGCGGGCGCCCTCGCGGACGCCCGAGGGCTCGCTGTAGAAAGCCCGCCAGCTAATGTCAAGCGCAGACCGGATCCAGAATTTCGATCCGGTCTCCGACACGAAGCAATTTGCCGCTCTGATCGCCGTAGGGCCGGGTGTTGATCGCCACACGATAGAAATGATTGAAGCGCTCGCGTGACGACCAAGAGGGAAGCGTTTGCTTGCGGAGCTCGGTGAACCGGCGGACGAAGTCCTCGTCGAGGACGCCGGTCAGAGGGTTTCTCGTCGGGACGATGCAGCGTTGACAAGGATTGATACCGTCGAAGACGGCATCTCCCACGCGGAAACGCACGACCGTTCCGACCGGGCCAAAGAGCCTGTCCTCCCAGAACGCAGGCACGCCCGCGATCTCGATATTGGGACGGAACCGGGCGCGAACCTCCTCGACCGGCAGGTCGAACCAGCGGCCGATCTCGGCGAGCGTCGCAGCGCTGATGACGGTCGGACCGGGTGAGGCAGTATCATCGGGAAAACCCAGATCCGCGTTCGTTTGAACGGCGACCGGAAAACCGAAATAGTCACGCAACCAGCCCTCGAGGCGATCGCGCTCCCGCTCAAGCGAGAATGTCCGGCTGCCCAAGCCTCGGCCGCTGTCGTCGCGCAACGTGACGCTGCGCGCCTCCAAATCGACATGCGAGCGCAATCGGTGTACCGCCGCGTAGCGCTTGCCGTTCACAAATTTGCCGGTCGTATCGAAGAATCCCCAGGTGCGGTCGTGCTCCAAAGCGCCGCTGGCGAGCACCCGTGCCTGCGCGACCTCGACGGCATCGAGCGATTTCACCGGAAAAATGAGAATGCGGGAGAGAAATATTTCGCTCTCGGCCATGATCCATCAACGACTGGCGACGATCAGATCGACGCGCTGTTCGCCGAACCCCAAGCTTGCGTGAAATACAGGCAAGCCGCTTCCCTCAATCTGTCGCTCAAGCCAGGATTCCGCAATGGATTGGGCTTTATCCCCACCCCTTGGCCCCAGAAAACGTCCAGTTTCGCCTTCAGCATGGGGCCAGGGCCAAGTCCGCGAGGGAGCGGACAATCGAGCTTAGCAGACCCAATGCGGATGGGATCGACGGACGCTGCCCCGCACGCTCGCGCGCCGAACAAGCCTGGGCGTGAGTGAAACGCCTAACGCGACCAATTGCCGAAAATTCACCATGCGGTTCGTATTCGATCTCAATCTATCGCATTGCGAGCCATTGATAGAGCCGTACGATCACCATACGTAACAATCAATTGGCGCTCGCGCCTGATGCGCGTGAGTATTCAAGGGCTGCAGAGGCAGCGTTAGGGGGCGAACACCAAAGGAGGAACTCATGGCCAAGATCATCTGCGTTCTCTATGACGATCCCGTCGACGGCTATCCCAAGACCTACGCGCGCGACAGCATTCCCCTAATCAAATCCTATCCGGACGGCCAGACGACGCCGACGCCGCAGAAGATCGATTTCAAGCCCGGCGAACTGCTCGGCAGCGTTTCCGGCGCGCTCGGCTTGAAAAAATGGGCGGCCGACAACGGCCATAAGCTCATCGTCACGTCCGACAAGGAAGGTCCCAATTCGACTTTGGATCGAGAGCTGCCTGATGCGGATGTCGTGATCTCGCAGCCCTTCTGGCCGGCCTACATGACGGCCGAGCGGTTCGCCAAGGCGAAGAAGCTGAAGCTTGTCATCACCGCCGGAATCGGCTCGGACCATACCGACCTCGAAGCCGCCAGCAAGCATGGCGTCACCGTCGCCGAAGTCACCTATTCAAACAGCATCAGCGTCTCCGAACACGTCGTCATGATGATTCTGAGCCTGGTGCGCAATTACATTCCCTCGCACGACTGGGTGCGCAAAGGCGGCTGGAACATCGCCGACTGCGTCGAGCGCGCCTATGACCTCGAAGGCATGAATGTCGGCAGCGTAGCCGCGGGGCGTATCGGCACTGCGGTTCTGCGGCGGCTGAAACCCTTCGACGTGAAGCTGCATTACACCGACCGCCATCGGCTGCCCGCCGCAGTCGAGAAGGAGCTCGGTGTCACTTTCCATAAGGATATGGAAAGCCTGCTCAAGGTCTGCGACGTGGTCACGCTGAACACTCCGCTCTATAAAGAGACGGAACATATGATTAACGACAAGACGCTCGCGCTGATGAAACGCGGCACCTATCTCGTAAACACCGCGCGCGGCAAACTCTGCGACCGGGACGCTATCGTGCGCGCACTGGAGAGCGGCCAGCTCGCGGGCTATGCCGGCGACGTTTGGTATCCGCAGCCGGCCCCCAAGAACCATCCATGGCGCACGATGCCGCACGAGGGAATGACGCCGCATACGTCGGGAACGACGCTCTCCGCGCAGGCGCGTTATGCGGCCGGCACGCGCGAGATTCTCGAGTGCTTCTTTGCCGGGAAGCCGATCCGCGAGGAATATCTCATCGTCCAAGGCGGCCACTTGGCCGGCACCGGAGCGCATTCTTATAGTCTGGCCTCATAGTCCGGCCGGAGCGTTCCCGGAAATCGAAAGATCGCGGAAGGCGGCGTGAGCCGCCTTGCGTGTGCGCACGTGCATGGAGCGCATATCCTTCGCCGCGGCCGAGGTTGCGCGCGGCTACTCGCCCGCCAGCAGGACGATCTTGCCGACATGGCCTGACGATTCCATCAGCTCATGCGCTTCTCGCGCGTCTTCGAGCGGGAATGTCGCGTGGATCACCGGCTTTACCTTGCCGGCTTCGAGCAGCGGCCAGATTTTCTCGCGCAGCGCCGCCGCGACCTCGGCCTTCTCAGCGAGCGAGCGCGATCGCAGGGTCGAGCCCGTCAAGGTCAGCCGCTTCAGCATCATCGGCGCGAAGTTGAATTTCTCGACGATGCTCGATTGAAGAAAGGCAATCTGCACCAGCCGGCCTTCGAGCGCGAGTGCTGAAAGGTTCTTCTGGATATAGCTGCCGCCGATCATGTCGAGGATCAGATCGACGCCGCGCTTGCCGGTGATCTTTTTCACCTCTTCGACGAAATCTTGGCGCTTGTAGTCGATCGCATAATCGGCGCCGAGCGCCCGGCAAACGGCGCATTTTTCGGGCGAACCGGCCGTCACGATGACCGTTGCGCCAAACGCCTTGGCGACCTGGATCGCGGTCGTGCCGATGCCGCTCGAACCGCCGTGGATCAGGAGCCAGTCTCCCGCTTTCAGCCGGCCGCGGGTGAAGACATTGTCGAAGACGGTGAAGAACGTCTCCGGTATTCCGGCCGCCTCGACCAAACTGATGCCGCGCGGCACCGGCAGACAAAGTGCGGCGTCGGCGAGCGCATATTCGGCATAGCCGCCCGAGCCAAGCAGCGCGCAGACCGCATCGCCCGGCCGCAAACCCGTGACGCCCTCGCCGAGCGCCGCGACATGCCCGGCGATTTCCATGCCCGGCACTTCGCTCTCGCCCGGCGGCGGCGGATAATTTCCGGCGCGCTGCATCAAGTCCGCCCGGTTGACGCCGGCGCCGACGACCTTGACCAGAACTTCGCCTTCACCGGGCCGGGGAACCGGCGCCTCGGCGATGCGGATCACGTCCGGGCCGCCGGAACCCTCAAAGATCACTTGCCGCATCATCTCGGGCAATTGGTGGCTGCCCATCGGCTAAACTCTACCCGGCTGCACCAGGCGAACCAGTTTTTTGATCTGCGCCGACCAAAGATGCCTGGCTTGTTCGCGCCCGGCGATCCGTGCATCAGCCATCCAATTGAGCTGGACCGCGCGCCTCCTGCCCACATGCGGCAGATGGCCGTGCCAGGAGTTCTCGCTGCGCCGAAACACAAGCAAGGTGCCGCCAACCGGCGCGATTTCGACGACCGGGTCGTCCAATCCGTCCGGCGAACGCAACAGCCGCAGCCGGCCGCCTTCGGCGCTCCAATCCTCGTTCAAGTAAAGCAGGACAGTCACGAGCTTCGATTTCGAATCCGTATGAACGCCGCCGTCTCGCGCGCGGACCTCGCCGCGCACCGTGTAGGCGAGCGGAAAGCCGGAGAGATCCATCTCGAACTTGCGCTCGACGGCGGCTTGAAAGCCAGGCCCGGTGAGCTCGCCCATCAGCGCCGCGAAATGGCCCCTAAGATCGAATGTGCCCGGAGGAAAGGCTCCGGCGCCCGGCAGAACCGGAAAATCCGCGCCGATCAGCGCGACATCCGCGCGCGCGATGAAATTCGGCACGAGAAGATGCGGAAACGGTGCCCCGGCGAGCGGCGTCAATTCAAAGGCGGCGTAGTCAAGATAATTCATGTTCGACTGCCTCGGCGCGCTGACTCTCGCGTGTACCATCTATGCCGCGCAACTTCGCCGTGTTGCGATTTTGCACTCAAGCTTCTTGTCGCGCGCAACGCAAAACCTTTTCCGACCTCTGCGCGCGAGAGCCCGGTTGAAAGAAGCCCGGCGCAGCGGCGTGTTTCCGCTTGGCAACACATGACGGCCATGTAACATCTCTTGCCGATCGTTCGAGAAACGCGCCGTGCGTCTGCGTCGGATTCTCATTGCGTGCGGGCCGATTGTCGCCGTTCTTTTCGCGGCGGGACTGGCGCGAGCCAGCGCCTTCCTTGAGCCGCCGGGCCAAGGCGACATCATCGCAGCAACCGAATTCTCCGATTCAACGCGCGCATTCGATCAAGACGGCAAGCTCATTCCCATTCCCTCCTACCGAAAATTCGAGCTCGGCACCTATATCGAATATGGTCTTTCCGACAGGCTGACATTGATCGCTCAGCCCTTTTTCGAGACGGCGCGGCAGGATTCGACCGCCGTTTCCGTGCCCGGGGCGGAGATCGGCGCGAGGTTCGGGTTGGCCAATTTCGGCTCGACCGTCGTTTCCGTTCAGGGGCTCTTGAACATCCCGCTTAATTCCAGGCAGTTGCCACAGGCCGGGTTCGACGAAGACGATATCTTTTCCGGCGACCTACGCCTGTTGCTCGGACACACGTTCGAGGTCCACGGGGCAGCGGGTTTCTTCGACCTGCAAGGCGGCTATCGCTGGCAAGGCGATGGCGCGCCCAACGAATGGCATGCCGATTTCACCGCCGGTTTGCGGCCGCAATCGCATGTGCTCGTCATGTTGCAAACATTCGCGACGCTTGCAGACAGCGGCACCGCGGTCTGCGAGCGCTATGCCTGGATCAAGCTGCAGGAAAGCCTCGTTTACGATCTCTCGCGCAGCTGGGCCGTACAGGGCGGCTTCTTCGAGACGGTCGCCGGCACGAATGCCGGACGCGAACTCGGCCCGATGGTGGCCCTCTGGTATCACTTCTGAGCGCTCGAAAGGGCGCCGCTGACCACACCGACCTCGCGGAAGTCGGTGTGGCAGGCAGGCTTCGTTCAGATCTCGACGATCATTTGGCCTTCAGCATATTCGCGACGTGGCCCATCAAAAAGCCGAGCACGCCGCCGCACGCCCCGGAGACCGCAACGAGGATGAGGGGGTTGGTGAAGTTTGCTGCGGTCAGATCGGCCTTATCGCCTACCGCAAGCGCATAGCCGGCCACCATGGCAAAGCCATAGACGTTGGCGGGCACGACCGAGAGCACCTCGATCTGCGCGACGATGACGAGAAAGAACACCAAAACGCCGATGACGATGGCCGGCCAAACCGCGCCGAGGCTCGGCAATGGATTTGTCACTTTGGCGATGATCAATAAGGTGATCCAGGCGACAATGGCGCCATAGATGATTCCGACGATCGTCCTCACCAGCGCTTTTTGATCGCCACCCGCGCCAAAGAAGCAGGCAGCGCCGATAAAGCCTACCCAGACCAGAAGATAGCCGCTCAACGGCCCGAGGCACAGAAACGCCCAAATGCCGCCGAGAACGGCGACACTCACTGACAATGCAAGTAATTGCGACATGACTTCTCTCCCCCTTCAATTCCTGTTCGTTCTTAGGGGCAGGCATTCCCTCGAATGCGCCTGTTCCTGCCGGAAGCGGGCCCCTGGCGGACGGTAGCACAAAGACTTAGACGCGACCATGGGACCCTGCGACAATGCACCGCGTTTTCACCAATTCGTGGTTGGGATCGCGCTGATTCAGAAACCTTTTTAGTTCTCGCGACTTGCTGCGGCGCTCCAAAGCCGGCAGCCGATGTCCGAGGAAGAAAACCTGCACAAGAGCGTCGAAGCGATGCAAAGCCCAATTCCATCCTCAGGACATGACTCGACGATTGGCATTTTGCTCGCCGGCGGTCGGGCGGCGCGCATGGGCGGCGGCGATAAGGCCCTGAAAACGCTCCGCGGCGTTCCCCTCCTCGCCCGCGTCATCGCAATCCTGCGACCGCAGTGTGACTTCCTCATCGTCAGCGCTAATGGCGAGCCGGCGCGATTTGCCCCATTCGGCGCGCCTATTGTCGTCGATGACGTCGGTGGCTTCGCCGGGCCGCTTGCCGGCATTCTTGCCGGCCTCGATTTCATTGCGGCGCAGCAACCGCAGGCGGCTTTCGGCGTGAGCGTCGCCACGGACACGCCATTTCTTCCGACCGATCTCGTTCAACGGCTTCGCGCGGTCCGTAGCGCCGCCGGCGCCGAGATCGCCTGCGCGCGCTCGGGCGGCGCGACGCATCCCGTCATCGCCCTTTGGCCGATCGGCATCAGAACCGCGCTGCGCCAGGCTCTCGTCGGCGAGAACCTCCACAAGGTCGACCGCTTCATGGCGCGCTACAAGCTCGCCTATGCCGATTGGCCGGTTACGCCTTTCGACCCCTTCTTCAACATCAATGAGCCCGACGATCTTGCCGCCGCGCGGCGCATTTTGGAGGCATATGGCGATCCCCCGAGAGCCCGCGCCCTCATGCCCTGATGTGAAAGACATGGACGCCGGCTTTCTCAGACATATGCTCGACCGCGCCGCCCATTTCCCGGGCAAGATGCGGAATGTCGATCGGCGCGAGCGGATCGGTGCATTCGACGATCAAGAGATCGCCGGGGCGCAGGCTTCGAAGCGCCTTGCGGGTGAGCAAAACGGGGAGCGGACATTTCAGCCCTTTGAGATCGAGACGCGTCCTGCGCATGGCCATGCAGTGGTGACCGCTGGATCTCGGCGACTTGCTGGACCATATTCCGAAGGCGACGAGGCCAAACAGAGCAGATACCAGGCTTGGGACTACGCCCGAAGGACTAAACCATGCGCGTGATCGGCCTCGCCGGGTGGAGCGGCGCCGGCAAAACCACATTGATCGTCAAGCTGATCCCGGCGCTGCTCGGCCGCGGTTGCAGCGTCTCGACGCTGAAACACGCGCACCATGCCTTCGACATCGACAAGCCCGGCAAGGACTCCTATCGGCATCGCGAGGCGGGCGCCACCGAAGTCCTGGTCGCTTCGGAAAATCGCTGGGCCTTGATGCATGAATTGCGCGGCTTGCCGGAGCCTTCGCTTGCCTCGCTCCTTGCCCATCTCGCCAAGGTCGATATCGTCATCGTTGAAGGATTCAAGGCCGATGCACACGCGAAGCTCGAAGTGCATCGCGTCGCCAACGCCAAGCCTTTCCTCCATCCCAACGACGCCAATATCAAAGCCGTCGTCAGCGACCTCGCCGAGCCTGCCCGCTCGCTGCCGCCGCATCTGCCGCGTGCGCATCTCGATGATATCGATGCGATCGTCGCGCTGATCTTGAAGTTTGCCGCGCCTTTGGACGCAACGATGCTGGCCGCGTCTGCGAAGCACCGGGATTGAGCCGGTCGCTTCTAGTCGCCAAAAAACATCGAGGCGGCGCGATTGCGTCGCCTCGATGGTTCCTTGCGGCACGCTCTTAGAGCAGCGCAGCCGCCTTCGAAAGGGCGATGTAGAGCCCGATCAGGAAGGGAATCCCAACCGCGAGCCACGCCAGAACGCCGACGATCCCGAACTCGCCGCGCGCCGCGGTGTCGGCATCCGCCGTGCGAACTTCACGCTGCAGCGCCTTCTCGCGCGTCAGCTCCTCTTCGGTCATCGTATGCTTGTCGTGGACCGGCTGCACGAGCAGATTGCAGATCAGCCCGATGAACAGGATTCCGGCCATGATATAGAGCGTACGGTCGTAGACGAGGTTCTTTGCCACGCCGGCGCGGAGCTGAGAATCGCGCAGGCTTGCAATCAGCCAGGGTCCGACAACGCCGGCGACCGACCATGCCGTGATCAGCCGGCCATGGATAGCGCCCACCATCTGCGTGCCGAAGATGTCGGCCAAGTAGGCCGGCACGGTCGAGAAGCCGCCGCCATACATGGTGAGAATGATGCAGATCGAGGCGACGAATAGCGCCGCTAGGCCCAAATGTCCCCAGGTGGGGAGCAAGCAGTAGAGGATGATCCCGAGAATGAAGAAGATAAAATAAGTCTGCTTACGGCCGAGATAATCAGAGAGCGCCGCCCAGAAGATGCGGCCGAGGCTGTTGAACAGGCTGATCAAGCCGACCAGGCCGCCGGCCGCGGCAACAATGGCCGCCTTCTGCACGTCGGTCAGCGCCGCGCCGGCTTGCAGACCCAGCAATTTGGGCCCGAACACCTCCTGCAGCATCGGGCTTGCCATGGCGATCACGGCGATGCCGGCGGTGACATTCGTGCAGAGCACCGTCCAGATCAACCAGAACTGGGGAGTCTTCAATGCCTGATCGAGATGGACGTTGCTGCTTGTGATCATCGACTTTTGAGCGCCGCTCGCCGAGCCCGTCCATCCGGCGGGCTGCCAGCCCGAGGGGGCGATGCGGAAACCAAAGGCGCCGGCGGCCATGAAAACGAAATAGATCGCGCCCATGACCATCAGCGTCGGCGCGACGCCGGGAATTTTATTATGAGCGAAATGCGCCATCAGCCAAACGGCGAGCGGCGCGCCGATCATGGCGCCGCCGCCGTAGCCCATGATGGCAAAGCCGGTCGCCATGCCGCGGCGATCGGGGAACCATTTGATGAGCGTTGACACCGGCGTGATGTAGCCGAGACCCTGGCCGATGCCGCAGATGACGGCCATCAGAAAGACGAGCCACAGCTGGTGGATCGAGACGGCGAGCCCCAGCGCCACCAGGCCGCCGCCCCAGCAGATGGCCGAGACGAAGCCGGCTTTGCGCGGACCCGCATGTTCCAGCCAACCGCCCCAGATGGCGGCGGAAATGCCCAGCATGGCGATGAAGATCTCAAAAATATGGGTGACGCCCGCAACCGACCAGTTGCACGAGGTCGTGACAAGTTCGGTAAGGAAGGTCTGTTTCGCGCAGACGGCGGCATCGGTATTCTGGAGGAGCTTGGTCATCGGCAGCCAGAACACCGAGAAACCATAGGACATGCCGATGCAGAGATGGATCGCCAGAGCCGCAGGCGGCACGAGCCAGCGGTTAAATCCCGGGCCCGCGACCGTGCCTTCCCGGTCGAGTATAGTTGCACCAGGCGCGGGCGTGGCGGCAGTGGAATTGAACGTGCTCATTGCGTCCCCCCGATATTACGTTTCTGTGACAGCGTTGCCTCGCGGTCGCCGCGTGTTTTCGCAGTCATCTTGAGATAACTGTCGCTTGCCGTCCAGACTGCACATTTGCGGCACGCCGGGCAAGACTTAATCGTCTTCCAAGCCGAGGTTAGCGGTCGGCGGGCTTAGCCGCGCAGCGAGAACACTTTCGCAACAGCAACGGCGCGCCGGGCAGAGCCGATGCTCACCCCACCCTCCACCGCCTGCAGCATTTGCAAGACCGCCAAGAGCCGCGGCGTACCGCGCTGGAGCTCGAGGTGCCCGTCGCCATCTCGCTCGCCGACTGCGTCTCTGACGGTCGCAATTTCATAGGGGGTGCCGCCCTGTTCGAGCGCCAGCATCATGGCAAGCACGCCTCTGTGCTCGGGCGCTTGCGCGCGGGCGACGCGGTAAAGGTTCACGAAGCGCTTGACCGCCCGCGGCGATCCCCCCGCCAGAGGCGCAAGCGCGGCGAGCAAGCCGGCTTCCGCTGCCGAAATCGACCAGTCGACCGGCGCCCGCTGCATATCGGCGCGCGTCTTTGCGTCCTCGGGCGCGCCCTGCCCGATCACATGCGCAACAAATGCGGCATGGTCGGTCGCGCCGGCGGCGCCGACGCGGAACGGCACTTGGATCCATTTTTCGAGAGTTGCGGCATCCGCCTCGACCCGGCCCGGATCGGCCGCCACCAGCGTCACGATCCCGGCGTTGGCGAAAGCGCGATGCGCGGCATCGAGAAGCGCACGCGCTTTTCCCTGCGGCAGAGCATCGATATGGTCGAGCGCGACCACCAATCGTTGCGGCACCGCCTTCAATCCGCCTGGCACGCCGGCACCGGCGCCGGCGCGCTGAACGGCCTCCATGAACGCGCCGAGCGCGGCAAAAAAGCGCTCCGCCTGTGCCTTGAGCGTGGTGTCCTCGAAGGGCGACGGTTCGGCCCGAGCGTTGAACGGGGCCGGCGTCCCGGCGCGGCGATCAGCCTCGGCGGCGTGGCGGGCGACGAGTTCCGCATCGGCTTCCAACCCGTCGACCCGCCGCATCTGATGCGCGTAGAGCGCCTCGAGCGCGCGACGCCGGTTGACGACATCGGTTTCAAGATAGCTTACCCCGCGAAACAGCGGGCGCAGAAAGCGCACGCCGCGCAAAAAATTGGCGACGACCGCGAGGACAGCGGCGGCATAGGCGATCTTTGCGGCAAGCGTCAGCCAATCGATATGCGCTTCGATCCAGGTCGAAAGCGACGCCAGCCCCTGACTGGCGCTGCGCAATGACGCGAGCCAACTCGCCCGGTCGGCGACCGCGGCGTCAAGGCCAATGCCGGCAAGCACAAGGACCGCGGCGATTACGAGCAGCCGCATCTGACCTTTGAAAGCCCAGAATGCGCGCAGCGCTGCGCCGACCCGCGCGGCCGGCCCGCCCAATTCGGCGAGGTCGCGCACCATGGATTTATAGTCGGCGATCGGATCGCCGGTGAGACCGAAACCCAAAAGCCGGCTCTCGATCTTGGCGCGGTTGGCGCGGGCATAGGCATCGACCTGCGACCCGGCGGAATTCGAAGAGGACGGTCTCGGCAAGCCGCGCCCGGCGGCTCTCAATCTCATCGAGCTTCTGGCGCTCGGCATCGAGGCGCCGACGCGCCGCATCAAGCTGCTCGGCGGCTTCGCGCGCGACAACCTGCGGATTGCGCACGGCATGCGCGACTTCGCGAACGAATTCCGGGAAGGCCCTGCCAAGCTGTTCGTAGAGCGCGTTCGCAAGCGCGACGTTCGGCTCGCCGTCAAAGCCCGCGACATCGATCCGCAAGGCGGCAATTCGGCCCAAAAATGGGTTCACCCCCGTGCTGAGGCCGGAAGCACTCAGCACCTCGATCTCGGCCAGAAGCTTGGCAAGGGCAAAACTCTTGCCGGACCCGGATTCCCCGAGAAGAGCGATCGTCAAAGGCGTTTCGGTATCGCGGTGGACCGCAAGCTCGGCCAAAGGCCGCAGCGCCCTCTCGAGGCCCAAGGCATCCGAACCGCGCGGCAGGTCGGCGGCAAAGATACTGCCGCGCTTGCCGGGCTTGGTCTCCGCAGCAAGGGGCGGAAGGCTCGGAGCGACCAGCCGGTCTTCTTTTGCAAGATCGCGCGTTGCGATATCGGTCACGTTGCCGTTCCTTTCGAGAAGATCCAGTTGGTTCTGCCCTTGCAGATTTATGCGTCGACTTTCAGGTCAAGCATCCGATTGTGACCAGTCAAAGACTTACGCTGCGAGAGGCGAGGCCTTGCTCCGGCCAAAGGCGCTGGACCACAGGTTGCGAGGCGGCTAGAGCATGATCCCAGCCGGTTTTACGGGAAGATCATGCGACGACAAGCCAATCCAGAACAGCATCCTTTGCGGCAATCCCCGCTATAAACCTGGCATCCTATTCTTTTCACGCGAGAGACGAAGCCTCGATGGCGCGGCAATTCATCTATCATATGCAGGGTTTGACCAAGATCTATCCCGGCGGCAAGAAAGTCTTGGACAAGGTCAACCTTGCCTTCTATCCCGCCGCGAAGATCGGGGTGCTCGGCCCAAACGGCGCGGGCAAATCGACGCTGTTGCGCATCATGTCGGGGCTCGACAAGGACTATTCCGGCGAAGGCTTCCTCGCGGAAGGTGCAAAAGTCGGCTATTTGCCGCAGGAGCCGCAGCTCGACGAACATCTCGACGTTCGCGCCAATGTGATGCTCGGCGTCGCCGCCAAGCAGGCCACGCTCGACCGCTACAATGAACTGGCGGCGAATTATTCGGAGGAGACCGCCGACGAGATGACCCGGCTGCAGGACGAGATCGAGGCGCAGGGCCTCTGGGATCTCGATGCGAAGGTCGACCTCGCCATGGATGCGCTTGGCTGCCCGCCCGACGATTGGCCGGTATCGCGGCTCTCAGGCGGCGAAAGGCGCCGCGTCGCCCTCTGCAAGCTGCTTCTCGAACAGCCGCATCTGCTGCTGCTCGACGAGCCGACCAATCATCTCGACGCCGAGACGGTGAACTGGCTTGAAGGACATTTGCGCGCCTACCCCGGCGCCATCCTGATCGTCACCCACGACCGCTATTTTCTCGACAATGTGACCGGCTGGATCCTCGAGCTCGATCGCGGCCGAGGGATTCCCTACGAGGGCAATTATTCCTCTTGGCTGAAGCAGAAGCAGAAACGCCTGGCCCAGGAGGGGCGCGAGGAGGAAGCGCGCGTGCGCCAGCTCGAACAGGAGGGCGAATGGATCGCCGCGAGCCCCAAGGCGCGGCAGGCGAAATCCAAGGCGCGCATCCAGCGTTACGACGATTTGCTCGCCAAGCAGAACGAGCGCGCGCCGAATTCCGCGCAGATCGTGATCCCGGTCGCCGAACGGCTCGGCGCCAACGTGATCGGCATGGAGCATGTGTTCAAGGGCTTTGGCGACAATCTGCTCATCGAGGATCTTTCGTTCAAATTGCCGCCGGGCGGCATCGTCGGCGTGATCGGCCCAAACGGCGCCGGCAAGACCACGTTGTTTCGCATGATCACCGGCCAGGAAAAGCCCGACAGCGGGACAATCGAGATCGGCGATACGGTGCAGCTCGGCTATGTCGATCAGTCGCGCGATGCGCTCGACGACACAAAAACCGTCTGGGAAGAGATATCGGGCGGCAAAGACCTGATCAGCCTCGGCAAGCGCGAGGTCAATTCGCGCGCCTATGTCGGGGCCTTCAATTTCAAGGGTTCCGATCAGCAAAAGAAGGTCGGCCAGATTTCCGGCGGCGAGCGCAACCGCGTGCATCTCGCAAAGATGCTGAAGTCGGGCGCCAATGTGCTGCTGCTCGACGAGCCGACCAACGATCTCGACGTCGATACGCTGCGGGCGCTGGAGGAGGCGCTGACCGATTTCGCCGGCTGCGTGCTGGTCACCTCGCATGACCGCTTCTTTCTCGACCGCATCGCCACCCACATGCTCGCCTTCGAAGGCGACAGCCATGTCGAATGGTTCGAGGGCAATTTCGCCGATTACGAAGAGGATAAGAAGCGCCGGCTCGGGATCGAGGCCGTGATCCCGCACCGGATCAAATACAAGAAATTCTCGCGTTAGGGATGGACGTGGCCGCGCCGATCAGGAGCGCGCCAGTTTGACCGCGAGCCCCGTCACCGACACTCTTTGCAGCAGCGAGGCGCCGGGCGCATCGCCGATGTCGGCACGATCGACTCCGTAATCGACTTCGATGATGGCATCGGCGTCGCAATCCTCGGCGGCGTCGATCAGATTTTCGAGCGCCTTGGCCTTGTAGAACTCCGGCGTGACCGCCGAACGCGGACCGTGCCAGCTCGAGGCCGCCTGGATTCTGCCGATCGGGATGAATTTTTGGCCGTCGATCTCGTCGTCGAAGATGATACGCATGTCTATTCCTCTTTTCTTGTCTTTGCGGCGCGCTTTCAGGATGAGGAAACCTCATCCGCCCCGAAAGCACGCTCGTGGTCGTCAATGCGCGCCGCCGGCGCGCTGTTGTTTCTCGCCGAGACGCAACTGAGTTGATTCGGCGAAGATCACTTTAGTATGCGTTCAACGGCGCAAGTTTGATGACAATGTGGCCTTCATCGGCGCGCTGAACGACGGGCTTATTATTCGTTCACAATTTATTAAAAGTCCGTTGCAGTTCGCGATTCGCACATGGTCTCTCCACAGGCGAATTGAAGCGCGTTCACGCGTTTGGGATCGCACGTTTTCGCGAGCGGACGGTGCGGAACTGCAAAGTGGCGAGCCTCCGGAGGTAGCCACCCTGCACGCCGGAAATCTGGGAATTCGTCTGCGGCTGAGAGGGAAGAAGTCCCCCTCTGCCGGTCGCGCGGGCGCGCGCTCGCGTGGTTTCGCGTTCGACAAGTGTTGCGCGCTTGCAATCACGATTGACGGGCAGGTCGCAGCAAGGTGCGACAAATCGGCGATATGGGAGTCGTGATTAACGGAGTCATTCCGATGCGAAGCCGCGTTAAGATGGGCGTATTCCATCGCGGGCTTTCGTATCGATCTTCGAACCTAGGACGGATGCGCTCCCAAGCCTGCCGCATAAGCCGGGACCGCTCTTGCATTGAACGGATGGCGCCAATTCGGTCCGTTGCGGGATCTTTTGCATCGGATCGGCCGAGCCCAGAACATCCCCGATCCCGGAACCTGACCAGCCGTTTGAGGGGAAATCTCATCCCGAAGCCAAGCTTCGGATTTTTTCGCGCGCATGACAAACCCCTGAATTTACCGAAACTTACGCAAGAGCCTCTGTCGGTCCCGCAGCGGGGACATACTCGCGGATGATCGAAAAACTTTACAATATAAACATATCTTTATATATAGTTCGGCAGATCCAAGAGCCGAACCATGACCCAAGACCCCAACACCACGTCCTTCGAATCCCTCCTCGCGGCGCTCGCCGCCGCCGCCGAGCCAACGCGGCTGCGCCTGCTCGCGCTCCTCGCCGAGGCGGAACTGACCGTCACCGAGCTCGTCACCATTCTCGGCCAGTCGCAGCCGCGCATCTCGCGCCATCTGAAGCTGCTTGGTCGAAGCCGGCCTCGTCGAGCGCCATCGCGAGGGCGCCTGGGTCTTTTTCCTGATCGCGCCGGGCAGCGGCAGCCGGCGGCGCTCGTGCCGCGACATCCTCGCGCGGCTCTCCCGCCGACGACGCGACGCGCGCCGCCGACCGCGTCCGCCTCGCCGAAGTGCGCCGCGCCCGCGCCGAACAGGCGGCCCGCTATTTCGCCGCCCATGCCGCCAATTGGGACGAGTTGCGCGCGCTGCATATTCCCGAAGAGCGGGTCGAGGCGGCAATTGCGCGATCTCGTCGGCTCTGCGCCGCTGAACGCCGTGCTCGATCTCGGCACCGGCACCGGCCGCATGCTCGAACTTCTGGCGCCGCTCGCCGTCGCGCGCGGTCGGCATCGATCAATCGCCGCAAATGCTCGCCGTCGCCCGCGCGCGGCTCGAAAAGGCCGGCCTGCGCAACGTGCAGCTGCGCCAGGGCGACATTTATGCGCTGCCGGTCGAGCGCGATTGCTACGATCTCGTCATCATCCATCAGGTGCTGCATTATCTCGACGATCCGGCCCGCGCGCGTGCGCGAGGCGGCGCGCGCGCTGCGCCCTTCCGGCCGCCTGCTCATCGTCGATTTCGCCCCGCATGAGGAAGAGAGCCTGCGCGAGCAGCATGCGCATCGCCGCCTCGGCTTTGCCGGCGAGGAGATCGCAGGCCTGATGCAGGACGCCGGGCTCGAATGTCATCGAGCGGCGCGATCTCGTGCCCGAACAAAAAGGAAGGCGGCAAGCTCACCGTTTCGCTTTGGCTCGGCCGCGACCGGCGCATCATCTCCGATCCGCTTCCCTTGACCTCGCGGGAATTCGCCTGATGGCTCTACTCTCCGAAGCTCATCCGCGCGCGAGCCACAGCACCTGCTCCGGCATCAGCGTCTCGTTCGAATTCTTTCCGCCGCAGACGGAAGAGATGGAGGAGATCCTGTGGGCCTCGATCAAGCGGCTTGCGCCGCTCTGCGCCCGAATTCGTCTCGGTCACCTATGGCGCCGGCGGCGGCGACGCGCGAGCGCACCCATGCGACGGTCGCGCGGATCTTGCAGCGAGACGACGATCAAGCCCGCCGCGCATCTGACCTGCGTCGGCGCGCACCTGCGCGGAAATCGACGCCATCGCCCGCGACTATTGGGACATCGGCGTGCGCCATATCGTGGCCCTGCGCGGCGATCCGCATGGGGGGCCCGGCACGGGGTTCGAGCCGCATCCGCAGGGCTACGCCAATTCGACTGCGCTCGTCGCGGGCTTGAAGAAGATCGCCGATTTCGAAATCACCGTCTCGGCCTATCCCGAAGGCCATCCCGAAAGCGTCTCGGTCGATCACGACATCGACGTGCTGAAGGCCAAGATCGATGCGGGCGCGACGCGCGCCATCACGCAGTTCTTCTTCGAGAACGAGGTTTATCCTGCGCTTTCTCGACAAGGTGCAGGCGCATGGGCATCGACATCCCGATCGTGCCGGGCATCGTGCCGGTGCAGAATTTCAGGCAGACGGCGCGCTTCGCGCGACGGGCCGGCGCCTCGATCCCGCAATGGCTCGCCGATCGTTTCGAGGGGCTGGACGACGATCCGACGACGCGCCGGCTCATCGCCGCGACCGTCGCCGCCGAACAGGTCTTCGATCTCGTTGACGCAAGGCATCGACCATTTCCATTTCTACACGATGAACCGCGCCGATCTCGTCTATGCGATCTGCCATCTGCTCGGCCTGAGGCCGAAAACCGAAACGGAAGCCGCCTGAGCATGGATCGCCGTGCCCCATTCCGACACCGCCGAACACCTCCGCGCCGCTGGCGCGCGAGCGCATTCTCGTGCTCGACGGCGCCATGGGCACGATGATCCAGGCGCATAAGTTCAGCGAGGCGCAGTTTCGCGGCGCCGCGCTTCGCGGATTGGCCGCGCGATCTGCGCGGCAACAACGATCTTCTCGTGCTGACGCAGCCGCAAGCGATCCGCGCCATCCATCTCGCCTATGCCGCAGGCCGGCGCCGACATCATCGCGACCAACACATTCTCCTCGACCCGCATCGCCCAGGCCGATTACGGCATGGAAGATCTCGTGCCGGAATTGAACCGCGAGGCTGCGCGTCTCTGCCGCCAGGCCGCTCGACGAGGCCGAGGCGAAGGACGGCCGCCGCCGTTTCGTCGCCGGCGCGCATCGGCCCGACCAACCGCACCGCTTCGATCTCGCCCGACGTCAACAATCCCGGCTTTCGCGCCGTCACCTTCGACGAATTGCGCGCCGCCTATGCCGAAGCCGCCGAGGCGCTGATCGAAGGCGGCGCCGACATTCTGCTGATCGAGACGATCTTCGATACGCTGAACGCCAAAGCGGCGCTCGTCGGCATCGACGACGTGTTCGAGAAGATCGGCCGCAAATTGCCGGTGATGATCTCGGGCACGATCACCGATCTTTCCGGCCGCACGCTCTCCGGCCAGACGCCGACCGCCTTCTGGCATTCGCTGCGCCATGCCAAGCCCCTCTCGATCGGGCTCAACTGCGCGCTCGGCGCGCGCGAAATGCGCGCGCATCTGGCCGAACTCTCGCGCGATCGCCGACACGCTGATCTGCGCCTATCCGAATGCCGGCCTGCCCAACGAATTCGGCCTCTATGACGAGAGCCCCGAATATATGGCTTCGCTCATCGGCGAATTCGCCGACTCCGGCCTCGTCAATATCGTCGGCGGCTGCTGCGGCACGACGCCGGCGCATATTCATGCCATCGCCAAGCGCGTCGCCGGGCATCGCGCCGCGGAAACTTCCTGAGATCGCGCCGCTGCTGCGGCTCTCCGGCCTCGAGCCCTTCACGCTGACGCCCGACATCCGCTTCGTCAATGTCGGCGAGCGCACCAATGTCACGGGCTCGGCCCGGTTCCGCAAATTGATCAAGGACGGCGATTTTTCCGCCGCGCTCGACGTCGCGCGCGATCAGGTGGCGAATGGCGCGCAGGTCATCGACATCAATATGGACGAAGGCCTGCTCGATTCCGAACAGGCGATGGTCAATTTCCTCAACCTCGTCGCCGCCGAGCCCGACATCGCCCGCGTGCCGGTGATGGTCGATTCGTCGAAATTCTCGGTCATCGAAGCCGGCCTCAAATGCATCCAGGGCAAGCCGATCGTGAACTCGATCTCGCTGAAGGAAGGCGAGGAGAAGTTCATCGAACAGGCGAAGACCGTGCGCCGCTATGGCGCCGCCGTCGTCGTGATGGCTTTCGACGAGAAGGGCCAGGCGGATACGCTCGAGCGCAAGGTCGAGATTTGCGCGCGCGCCTACGAAATCCTGACGCGAGAAAGTCGGCATTCGCGCCGGAAGACATCATCTTCGATCCGAACATTTTCGCGGTCGCGACCGGCATCGAGGAGCACAATAATTACGGCGTCGATTTCATCGAGGCGGCGCGCGAGATCCGCAAGCGCTTTCCGCTCGTCCATATTTCCGGCGGCGTCTCCAATCTTTCCTTCTCGTTCCGCGGCAACGAGCGCGTGCGCGAGGCCATGCATTCGGTCTTTCTCTATCACGCGATCGCCGCCGGCATGGACATGGGCATCGTCAATGCCGGCCAGCTCGCCGTCTATGACGAGATCGAACCGCAGCTGCGCGAGGCCTGCGAGGATGTCGTGCTCAACCGCCGACCGGATGCGACCGAGCGGCTTCTGGCGCTCGCCGAAGCCTATCAAGCGGCAAGGGGCAAGAGGCCAAGGAGAAGGATCTCGCCTGGCGCGAGGCCCCCGTCGAGAAGCGGCTCGAACATGCGCTCGTCGCCGGCATCACCGAATTCATCGATGCCGATGTCGAAGAGGCGCGGCGAAAGGCGGCGCGCCCGCTCGACGTGATCGAAGGCCCGCTGATGGCCGGCATGAATGTCGTCGGCGATCTCTTCGGCTCGGGCAAGATGTTCCTGCCGCAGGTCGTAAAATCGGCGCGGGTGATGAAACAGGCGGTCGCCTATCTCCTGCCCTTCATGGAAGAGGAAAAGCGCGCCAACGGCATCGCGGGCGGGCGGCAGACCGCCGGCAAGATCCTGATGGCGACCGTCAAAGGCGACGTGCATGACATCGGCAAGAACATCGTCGGCGTCGTGCTCGCCTGCAACAATTACGAGATCATCGATCTCGGCGTCATGGTGCCGGCAACGAAGATTCTCGAGACCGCGCGGGCGGAGAATGTCGATGCGATCGGTCTCTCCGGCCTCATCACGCCTTCGCTCGAAGAAATGTGCTTCGTCGCCTCCGAGATGGAGCGTGAGGGTTTCGACCTGCCGCTGCTGATCGGCGGGGCGACGACGAGCCGCGTCCATACCGCCGTCAAGATTCATCCGAATTACCACCGCGGGCAAACGGTCTATGTCACCGATGCGAGCCGCGCGGTCGGCACGGTGCAATCGCTGCTCTCGCCGGAGGGACGCGAGCCCTATATCGACAAGGTGCGCGCCGAATATCGCAAAGTCGCGGATGCGCATGCCCGCGCCGAACTCGACAAGACGCGCCTGCCGCTCGCGCAGGCGCGCGCCAATGCGCTGAAGCTCGATTTTGCTTCTTATGAGCCGCCGAAGCCGACCTTCACCGGCACGCGGGCGTTCCGCCGCTACGATGTCGAAGAGCTCGTCCCCTATATCGATTGGACGCCGTTCTTCCACACCTGGGAATTGCGCGGCCGCTATCCGGGCGTGCTCGACGATCCCGAGCAAGGTGCCGCTGCCCGCCAGCTCTATGAGGATGCGCAGGACATGCTGAAGCAGCATCGTCGCCGAGCGCTGGTTCGATCCGAAGGCGGTGATCGGTTTCTGGCCGGCCAATGCCGTCGGCGACGACATCCGTCTCTATACGGGCGAGTCGCGCGCCGAAGAGCTCGCGACGTTCTTCACGCTGCGCCAGCAATTGGGCAAACGCGAGGGGCGGCCCAATCTCGCGCTCTGCCGATTTCATCGCGCCGGCAGCGAGCGGCAAGGCCGGATTATATCGGCGCCTTCGTCGTCACCGCCGGCGCGCGCGAAGAGAAATTCGCCGAGCGTTTCGCCAAGGCGAATGACGATTATCGCTCGATCCTGGTCAAGGCGCTGGCCGACCGCATCGCCGAGGCTTTCGCCGAGCGCATGCACGAGCGCGTGCGCCGCGAGTTCTGGGCCTATGCGCCCGACGAGGCGCTCACCAACGACGAGCGCATCGCGGAAGCCTATCGCGGCATTCGCCCGGCGCCCGGCTATCCCGCCCAGCCCGATCACACCGAGAAGGCGACGATCTTCCGCCTGCTCGAAGCCGAGCGGCGCATCGGCGTCAAGCTCACCGAGATCTTTCGCCATGTGGCCGGGCTCGTCCGTCAGCGGCCTCTATCTCGCGCATCCTGAGGCGCATTATTTCGGCGTCGGCAAGATCGAGCGCGACCAGGTCGAGGATTACGCCAAGCGCAAGGGCATGACGGTCGAGGAGGTCGAGCGCTGGCTCGCGCCGATCCTGAACTACGCTCGCGTCGGCGCGCCGGTCGCGGCGGAATAACGGGGACTATCGAGGCGTCTGCCCCAGCAAATCCCGCAACGTCGCGAGAGTCGAGCGATCCGCCTTTCCATCAACCCGCGCCGGACGGAAATGTCGCTGGAAAGCGGCGACCACTTGTTCTGTCCGCTTGTCGTATTCGCCGCTGACGCCGATGTCATAGCCATAGGCTGCGAGCATCGCCTGCAGTTCTTGCACCTTCTCGCCGCCGGCGCCGGCCGCAAGCGGCACGTCCTCGCCGATCGGATGCGGCGGCACGTAATGTCCGATACCGGCCGCGGCGAGCTGCCCCCATGGAAAATATTCGCCCGGATCGATTTTGCGGCCGGGGGCAATGTCGGAATGGGCGAGGACGCGTGACGGCGCGATCGCATGCCGGCGCATGATATCGCGGCAGAGCGCGATCAGCGCTTCGATCTGCGCCTCGGGATAGGCGGGCGCACCGAAATCGTGCCCGCCGTTCTCAATCTCGATGCCGATCGAGGCCGAGTTCATGTCCGTCTCGCCGGCCCAACAGGATTGTCCGGCATGCCAGGCGCGGCGCGCCTCGGGCACGAGCTGAAGAATGCCGCCGTCTTTATCGACGAAATAATGCGCCGAGACTTTCGCCTTCGGATCGCAAAGCCGGGCGAGCGCCGCCGGCCCGCTTGCCATGCCGGTGTAATGAAGGATGATCGCGTCCGGCGCCTTGCCCTTGCGCGGACCATGGTTCGGCGAGGGATGGACTTTGGCCAGCGCATAGTCTGGAGCAAATGTCATGAACGACGCGGAGTTGGGCGAGCGCCGCGTCAGTAGCCGGCCTAGGCGACGCAGACCGGGTTGCCATTGGCATCATAGCCCATCCGCGCGCAAGTCGGCGGCGGCGGATAATAACCCTGCGCATAACCGGGCGGCGGCGGAGGGGGTGGCGGCGCCGTATTGGCGCCGACGACGGCGCCGGTCGCCGCGCCCAGGATACCTCCGGCCAAGGCCGCGCCGGGGCCGCCGCCGGCCGCTGCGCCGATTGCCGCTCCTGTCGCGCCGCCGAGCGCGGCGCCCGATGTCGCGCGTTGCTCCGGCGTATAGCCGCAGCCGGCAAGCAGAACGGCTAGGGCGAGCGCAAAGGCGCCGCCGATTAATTTTGCCATTGCCCTTCCTCCCTCAGCCCGACGCATGCAAACGGCCTAATGCCTTCTGCGCCGTAAATCTCGTAAAATTTTGGCGATCCTAGGATTGTTGACGCCGGTTGGCCGAGCGCCTATCTCGGCCCTGCCAGTCGGCCGGATGGCCGCCGCTTCAAAGCGGAGGAAAGTCCGGGCTCCATGGAGACACGGTGCCGGTTAATGTCCGGCGGGGGCGACCCCAGGGAAAGCGCCACAGAAAAGCAGACCGCCTGCCGCTTGGCAGGCAAGGGTGAAACGGTGCGGTAAGAGCGCACCGCGCGGATGGCAACATGCGCGGCATGGCAAGCCCCACCGGGAGCAAAACCGAATAGGGGCGCGCGCGGCTCCCAAAGAGCCGCAGGTCCGTCTCCGGATCGCCGCCCGGGTTGGTTGCTTGAGACGGCCGGCAACGGCCGTCCGAGATGAATGGCCATCGCGTGCGTGGAATTTCCGCGCGCCATACCGAACCCGGCTTACAGGCCGGCTGGCATCGCTTACAGACACAAGTCCACTGCGCCATCGCGAGGAGAAACGGGTCCGGCTTCGGCCGGCCCGGAGGATAGGCTCCGCCCGAAGCAATCCAGAGCCGGCGGCGCGACGTTAGATTGCTTCGCTTCGCTCGCTATGACGCTGTGCTCTACCCGCCGAGCCGGCCGGCGGCATGCGCCAGCATCGTATAGACCTTGCCGGTCTCCGAAGTGAGATAGGTGCGGGTCAAGCTATCGTCGCGATCGTCGCGGCTGACATCGGCCAGGAGCCGCTCGAATTCCTGCACGTAACGATCGACTGTGTTGCGGAATTCGACGTCGCCGCGATAGCGGCGGCGGATTTCCTCGAAGGTCTGCTGACCGCGGCCGATATAGAGCTGCCGCGAAAAGGCCGTGGCATCGCCCCGCCGATAATCGTCCCAGGCCTCGGCGATCGCCGCGTGATCGACCATTCGCGCGATGTCGTGCGAGATCGTCTCCAAGGGTTCGCCCGGCTGTGGACCGCGCGGCAAGGGCGGCGGCGCAGACGCCTGCCCATCCTCGCGCGAGGCGCGGGCAAGAAGATCGGAGAGCCAGCCTGGTCCGCGTTCGCCGGCGGGAGCCGGCCGTGACGGACCGGCAGGCGCGGGTGCGCGCGGCGGCTTCGTTGCGTCGGTAAGGGCGGTTCGGGCCGGGCCGCCTCGAGACGGCGAACCAAAGAGCCATCCGGCCGGGTTGAAGTAAAAGCCGAAGGATCGGAGAGATCATAGGAATGGCCGGAGCGGGCGACGATGTCCGTCAATTCGTTGAGCGCTTTGATCTGATCGGCCACGACCCGCCGCATGGCCGCTGTTTGCTCGGCGGTTTCCTGCGGCAGGACTACGGCATTGCGGCGCAGTTCCTCGCGGGTTGACTTCGAGTTCGCGCTGGATCTCGCGCGATAGGCCGCGCATCTCGGCCGCCGCCGCCTGGAAACGCGATGTCGATTGGCCCAGGATGCCCTCGATCTCGGCATTCGCCTGTTCATAGGCGGCCCGCAAGAGCGCCGCGGTGCGCTCGCGCTCGGTGCCGAGCGAGGACGCGGATCTCGCCGAACTGCTGTTCGACGACGCCAGCCGTTGCTTGCGACGTCTCCGCCAGGAACGAGCCGATTTCACGCGCCCGGCTTTCGACCCGGTGGAAGGACTCGTCAACGATCGACGAGAACGACGACATTATGTTGTCGAATTCCTGGCGCTGCTCCTGCACCGAGGCGAGCAGCGTTTCGAGGGCGGAGCGGCGATCGTTCAAGGTTTGGTCAAGCTCGACCTGCGAGCGCGAAAGGTCGGCCGCGGCCGAGGCGAGCGACTGCTGCTGGCTGGCGATCGTCTCGTAAAGCGCGTGGGCGCTGCCGATCGTCGCCCCGGCATTTGCGCCAAGATCCTCGATCTCCTGGGTGATGCCCGCGAGCGCCGATTCGAATTGCTGGATCCGCGCGGCCAAGGCCCGCTCGATAGCCGCGAAGCTCGTGTCGGCGTTGCCGATCGTCTCCTGCAACGCGGCATTCCTCTCGATGAGCGCACCGACCGTGGCGGCCATCTCGTCCTTCACCTTCTCGTTGGTCGCGATCAGCGAGTCCACCGAAGCGGCCGCACCGGAAGCGAGAACATCGTTGAGATTGGCCGAGGACTGATCGAGGGCCGTCGTCAGTTCGGCCTGTTTCTGCCCGAGGTTCGCGACAAGATCGGTTCCCTTCGTTTCAAGCACGGCATGGATCTCGTCCGAACGTGCGCGCAATGTCTCGTGCAGATTGCGGCTGCGTTCGTCGAGCGCGGTCTGCAGCTCGGAAAGGCGCGCCGCCAGGGTCGTGCCGATCTCGTTGACCCGGGCGGCGAGAACCCCGCCGATGTCGCCGATGCGGTCGGCAAGCCTCGAATCGAGATCGTTTGAAGCCTGCGCGAGGAGCTCCTTGAGCGCATCGGCGCGACCGCTGAGCAGCCGGGCGAGCTCGCCGGATTCATGATCCAGCGCGGCGCTGATGTTGCCGCTATGGTGCGCCAGGGCGGTATCGATTTCGCGCGCCCGGGCGGCAAGATTGTCGGAGAGTTCGCGCCCGCGCCCTTCGAGGTCGGCCGAGATCGGCTCGAGCCGGCCGACCACTTGCTCTTCGAAGCGGCCGATCCGCGCATCCAGCGTGTCGGCAATCTCGGCCGCCCTTCCGCCGAGCGCCTGGTTGACCTCATCGGTCTTGGCGGCAAGCACCTCGGTGATCGACGCCGTGCGGGCGGCAAGAATCTCGTCGATCTCGCTCGCTCTCGTCTCGAGCGCCTGAGCGACGTCGCGTCCGCCCTCGCCGAGGACTTTGGCGATTTCGAGGGTACGCGCCGCCAATGTTTCATTGAGCGATTTCGCGCGCCCGTCGAGGCCGGAATCGACGCGGATGATCAGCGAGTCGAGAAATTCCGCCATCTCCTGCACCCTGGCCGCGGCGCGGTCTTCGAAGATCTGGGTTTGCGACGCAAACACTTCCGCCGTCTGCTGGGCGCGCAATTCGAGCTTGCTCTCGATCTCGCCGCCCTGCGTCGCAATCACGGATTCCATCGCATCAAGCTGTCTGCCAAGCATCGCCGACAACTGCTGGGCTTCATCGCCGAGCCGATCCGCAATCATGTTGCTTTGACCGACGACCGTTTGCTCGAACTGCCCGAGGCGATCGGCGAGGGTCTCGTTGACGCGTTCGTTGTGCATGCCGATCGCGCTGATCGCTTCTCTGGCCGTTTCGGCGAAGCGATCGCCAAGCGTTCCGGCGTGATAGGCGAAAGTCTCGAGTGAGTCCTGGGCGGCGAGAGTCAGCCGTTCGTTGATCCTTTCCGATTGCGTGCCGATGTCTCCCAGCCGCTGCGAGAGGCCGTCCGAGACGCCCTGCTTCGTCTGCTCCAAGCGGCCGAGAATGTCCTCGGCCTGCGCCGTCAGGCTCTCGATCAGCTGATCGCCGGCCTGGCTGAGCGCGAACCTAATCTCCTCGGCCTTGGCCCCAAGCGCCATGGTAATGCGATTGCCCGCGGCGCTGAGATTCTCGGCAAGCCCGGTCGATGCCGCTTCGATCTCGCGCGACAAAGAGTCTTGCGCCCCGCCGATCGCGCCGCGCATGCGCTCGCTATTGGTCTGCATGGCCTCGCGTTCGGTCGACAATTCCTCGACCAGCGTCCGAATGCGCCGCTCATTGTCCGAATAGGAGCGCTCGAGATTTGACACTTCCGAACGCACCAAGGTCTCGAGTTCGCCGGCCCGCGCCAGCGCCCGCTCGATGCCGTCCCCCATGGAGGCGATCTCGCGGCGGATCGCCTGGGACAGCGTGACCATCTGTTCGCTGGCGATCAATTCGGGCTCGGCGAGGCGCATTGCGACCTCGACCATCGAACGGGCGGTCAGACGCATTTCCTGCGCACGGCGCGCCAAAACGGCGGTTACGAAAAAGAAGATCACCGGCCCGACGACCGCCAATGCATAAAGCGGGACGTCGGGCCGCGTCAGAAGCGACCCGTGCCCGAGAAAGTCGGCGCGATGTGCGGCAAAATAGATCGCCGCTATGGCGATCCATGCCGCTGAAACGATCCAGGCAAGAACGAAGGGCGCGCGGCTCGGCCTCCGGTTGAGGGTCCGCAGCATGGCTCCCACCGAATCGCGATCGTCATTGGCCGGCGGGATCGAGGGCGTGACGGGACCGCGCTCGGCGGCAAAATCGGCCGCTTTCGCCATATCCACGGCCCTGTTCCGTTCCGGCTTCTTCGGCGCGAAAAGCGGGTGTTGTTCGACCTCCGGCAAGCGCGGAGGGGCGCGCTCGAGCTCGGGGCCCGCCGGCGGCACTTTCGGCTCCACATCGCCGAGCGGAGGAGGATCCTGCCGGCGCTTCGCGACCTTCGGCGTCTTGTCCGGATCGGACGCTTTGGGGAAAATCGGGGTCGAAATTTCCGGACCTTTGGGCTCTTCGGCGGATCCATCCCCGGCGAGGTTCAAAGCCTCCTCTATCGCCGATAGAGCTGCAGCCGCGGGATCTTGCGCCTTGGACGTGGCCATAACTGCCTCTTATTGGGGACCGACGCCGACCCTCGACCCCTACCGACGCACGCATCGAGCCATGCGTTAACCAATTGCACTCTACATCTCAGCTCAGTTGATTGAAACCGCTGCTAGGGGAAGGTTTCGATTCGTCGTTAATAAGGCCTTCACCATAGCCGAAAAGATTTCCGCAGGGTCGGGCCGCGGCACGGGGGCTCACGGGTATTTCAAGCAAAAACCGTGCGATGGCAAGGCAGACTTCGACGCTGCCCGGCGAGGCGGTCATGGATTGCGCAGGCGAAATCGGCGATTTTAGCAACCGTGGCGAGCCGCTCGACCGCGTCCATCTTGCCGCTCAGACCGACGGCGACCTCGCGTTGCAGCGCGACCTCCTCGATCTCTTCATCGCGCAGTCGGTGGAACTTATCGCGCACATGCCCGCACTGGCCGATGCCGATCCCGCTGCGGCCGGCGATCTCGCCCATAGGCTCGATGGATCGGCGCGAGCGATCGGTGCGTTCGAGCTTGCCAGCGCCGCCGCTGCGCTCGAGGGCGCGCTTGGTGCCGGCGAGGGGGCGGCGGCGCTTGAACCTTTGGCTGTCGCGCTTCGCCGGGCGCTGAATGCGATCGAGGCCTATCTGCGCGACCTGCCGCCGCACCGCGGCGCCTGACCGGGAACCGCCCCCGGCCCGTTCGCGCTTCCGAAGCTCGACTTCGGCATTGGATCCATTGCGCGCAAGCGAAACCATTGTAAAAAATCCATCTGCAGCAAAGACAAGGCTGTTCATCGCGAAATCTCTTAAGTAAAGAGAGCGCACCTCCTGCCACCGCGACCTCCGAGACTATATCCATGATCAAAATTACCTTCATCGACTCGTTTGGCGAAAAGCGGACGGTCGAGGCGGAAGAAGGCTCGACCGTGATGGAAACGGCGATCCGTAATTCCGTCCCGGAGATCACCGCCGAATGCGGCGGCGCTTGCGCCTGCGCGACCTGCCATGTCTATGTCGATAAGGCCTTTTTACCGTTGACGGGCGGCCCCAGTCCGCAGGAAGAGGATATGCTTGATTTCGCCTATGGCACGCAGCCCAATTCGCGGCTTTCCTGCCAGATCAAGGTGACGCCGGAGCTTGACGGGCTCGTCGTCACGACACCGCCGCGCCAGGGCTGAGGCCTCGGCGGCCTTCAGCCGGCCGGACTGACGCGCGACAATAAATCAAGTTGCGGGCCGGGGCCTTTCAAGCCAACCGAACGCGCGCGCAATCTATCCAGGAGCAACGAATGGAAGAAAGCATAAAGACCGACGTCGTGATCGTGGGAGCCGGGCCGACCGCCCTCTTCGCGGTTTTCGAACTCGGTCTCCTCGATATCAAATGCCACCTCATCGACGTTCTGCCGCGTGCCGGCGGGCAATGCGCCGAACTCTATCCGGAAAAGCCGATCTACGACATTCCCGGCCATCCGATGGTCACCGGCGAAGGGATCGTCGAAAAGCTGCTGGCGCAGATCGAGCCGTTTCACCCGACCTTTCATTTCGAGCAAATGGTCACCGAACTCGAAGTGCTCGGCACAAGGCAAGGACCGGCCTTTCGGATCAAGACCGATGCCGGCCGCACGTTCGAATGCAAGTCGCTGATCGTCGCGGCGGGCGGCGGCTCGTTCCAGCCGAAGAAACCGCCGATCGAGGGAATTGAAGCCTATGAGCAGAAGTCCGTGTTCTATGCCGTGCGCAAGATGGAGGAGTTCCGCGGGAAAAATGTCGTCATCGTCGGCGGCGGCGATTCGGCGCTCGACTGGACCTTGAATCTTCATCCGGTCGCCAAGCACTTGACCCTCGTCCACCGGCGCGACGACTTCCGCGCCGCGCCGCATTCGGTGAAAGCCATGCGCGAACTCGTCGCCGCCGGCAAGATGGAGCTGAGGATCGGACAGATCATGTCGCTTTCCGGCGCCAACGGCGAACTCGCATCGGCGCAGATCAAAAGCGCCAAAGGCGAAATGAGCGAGCTTGCCGTCGAAAGGCTCATCCCCTTTTTCGGCCTCACGATGAAGCTCGGCCCGGTCGCCGAATGGGGCCTCAATCTGCACGAAAACCTCATTCCAGTAGACACCGCCCAATTCGAGACCAATGTCGCGGGCATATTCGCGATCGGCGACATCAATCATTATCCCGGCAAGCTGAAGCTCATTCTCTGCGGATTCCACGAGGGCGCGCTCGCCGCGCAAAAGGTCTATCACTACGTCTATCCGGAGAAGAAACTCGTCTTCCAATACACGACCTCGTCGACGAGCCTGCAGAAGAAGCTCGGAGTGGCGTGAGCGGCCGGCAGAGTCAGGCTTTCTTGTTCGACGCGAACAAAAACGGCGCGACATCGGCAACGCGCGGCGGCGGCGCGACGACGAAAGGCATCGGGCGGCAGACGGCCATGGCTGACAAGCCAACTCGCGCCGTAAGCAGCCCGTTCAAGACGCCCTCCCCCAATCGCGCCGAAAGCTTGGCGGCGATCCCGTGCCCCAGCACCTGCTGAATGAGGGAATCGCCGACCGCGACGCCGCCGGTGACGGCGAGATGCGCGCCAACCGAGCGCATGAGCTTGAGAAAGCCGAAGAAGCCCGGGCGTCCGCCATAGATTTCGGCGATCCTGCGGATCAGGCGCAGCGCCTGCGCGGCGACGAAGGCGACATCGATCAGCGCGCGCGGCGAGATCGCGGTCACCATCGAAACGCGCTTGGCGGCGAGCGCGATCTCGCGCCGCACGTCGCGATCGAGCGGCAGGATCAAATCCCGCTCGGCGATGTCGATGAGATCGCGTCCGTCGATGATTTCACGCGTCAGCGCGACGAGCTCTGCGCTTTGGCGGCGCTTCGCCTGAAGCGCGGCGAGCGCGGCAACGAGGCGGCGGGCCGCGTCGCGATCGTCGGCCGCGCGCGCCGTCGCAAAGCCCATGTGGAGACGCGCGATCTTGCTCTGCCGCACGATGCCGAAGATCTCCCGTCCAGCCAGCACGATAAGCGCGAAGATGGCCAGGCCGCCGAGGACCAATGCGACAAGACCGAGGACGGGCGAGCGCGCGAAGAACCCTTCGATCAGGCCCACGACCCAATTGCCAAGCGCAACCAGGACAAAGCCGGCCGCGGCCGAGAAGAACAGGCCGCCCCAGGAGATGAGCGCGCTTTTGGTGATGCCGCGGCGCTGCGCGGTCTCGACCGCAAGCTCGGTTGGATCGACGGCAGCGGCGGTCGCTGCCTCCGCTTCGAGAAAATCGGCGACCGGCTCGATGGTGAAGGCCGCGCGCGCCGGCTCGCCCTCGGCAAGGCCTTTGTCGAGGCGAAAAGCTTGCGGCTTGATCTTTGGCTCGGACGGCACGATCGTTCCCGGCGCGGTTGGCGTGACTAGCCTATCTCAGTCTGTCGCCGAGCAGAAATTGCAGGGCGCGATCGAGGCGGATATGCGGCAGCGGCAGCGGCGTTCCCGCCGCGTCGCGCGAAGCGACCGGGGGGCGAAAACGCACGAAGCGATAATCGCGCGGCTCGGCGCGTGCAAAGTCCCCGCTGAAAACCTCGTTCGGATCGCTCGGCAATTGCCCGGGAAAGATTGCGACTTCCGTTTCTCCGTCGAAGATTTCATCGCCGATGCGCTCGCCCTTCAGCGGCGTTCCGATGACCGCCGGCAGGGCAACGCCGCCGCGGCCGACATTGGCTTCGCGCGTGGCGCGCACCGCCGCCAGCGCCACGACATCGATGCTCGCGCCGAGATTTTCCGCCCGCGCTATGGCGCGCGCCGTCAGGCGGCGCAGAATCGCCTCGAGCCGATCATGACTCACATGGTTCAGATGATCGGCTTTGGTCGCGGCGAAGAGAATCTTGTCGATCCTCGGCCGCAGCAGGCTCGAGAGGAGCGAATTCTTCCCGGTGCGAAAGGCCGTGAGCACATCGCTCAATGCCATTTCGAGATCGCGCAGCGCCGCCGGGCCGCCGTTCAACGCGGCGAGCACGTCGACCAGCACAATCTGCCGGTCGAGCCGCGCGAAGTGATCGCGAAAGAACGGCTTGACCACATGCGCGCGATAGGCCTCGTAGCGTCGCGCCATCATGGCGGCGAGCGAATGCGGCGCAAGCGGCGCGCCCTGCTCCAGCCTGAGCGGGGAAAAGGTCAAGAGCGGCGAGCCTTCGAGATCGCCCGGCATCAAAAAGCGTCCAGGCGGCAGAGCGGAGGCTGCGATCGGCTCGGCACGGGAGGCCTTAAGGTAAGACTTGAAGAGCGCCGCCGCGCGCTGCGCCACCTCTTCTTCCGCTGCAGCATCCGGGTCCAAGCCATTCACATAATTCCGCCATTCCGCCGCGAGCGGCGCGCGGACGGCGGCAAGCGACGCTGCGAGCGTCTCTTGCGACCAGCGCTGATAGGATTTTCCGAGAAGCATCAGATCGAGCAGCCATTCGCCCGGATAATCGACGATGTCGATTGCCAGTTCACTTCCGCGCCGCCCGAAGCCGGAGACGCGTTCGTATTCGAGCGTTAGCCGCAGTTCGGAGATGCGCTTGGTCGATTGCGGCCAGGCCCTGTCTTCGCTGCGCCCGCCCGGCCCGGTCAGGATATCGAGGTGCTCTTCATAAGCAAAGCGCGGCACGGCGTCGTCGGGCTGCGGTTCGAGCCGGCCGCCGGTGAGCCGCCCCTCGGCATGGACGCGAAAGACCGGCAGGGGATTCTTCGCGCCGAGTTCGGCAAGCCGCGCCGCGAGCGTCAGATTCTGTACGAGTGCGGTCACGAATATGGTCTTGCCGGCGCCCGAGAGCCCGGTGACGCCAAGCCGCAGCGTTCGGCCCGAGAGACTCCCGGCCAAGCTTCGCGCCACGAGGCCCGCTTCGAAAAGGATGTCGGAAAAGGATGGCAAAGCTATTCTCTCGGCGCTATTTCGAAAGCGCGCCGCGCGTCACGAAATATTCGAGCTTTCCCTCGCCGCGGCCGGCTTTCTTCCAGCTCTTGGCATCGAAATCGAGGATAGCAAGACACGGCGTCGGAAAATGCCCGCGCATCCGCGCAAGTTCGGATTTTTTGCCTTTGCCGGCAAGCGCATTGGCAAATTCGGCAAGGCCGGGATTGTGGCCGACAAGCAGCAGGAACTTCGCCTCCTTCGGCGCGTCGGCCAGCACGTCTTCGAGCGTCGCGAGACTGGCGCTATAAAGCGCCGAAACGTAATCGACAGGAAATTTGTCGCCGGCGCCGCGCTCGATGGCCTCGAAAGTCTCGCGCGTGCGCCTCGAGGGCGAAACCAGAGCGAGATCGGGCCTAAATCCGGCATCGCGGAAATAACGGCCCATGCGCTCGGCCATCGCGCGGCCGGACTGGCTCAGTTCCCGATCGGCGTCGCCGCCCTGGGCGAGCGGAACGGCCTCGGCATGGCGCAGAATGGCAAGACGCAGCATGTACGAGCTGGGCAAGAGAAGGAAGTGACCAAGCTATTAACACACGCGATCATGGCACGAAAGTTTCGACGCTTAGCCCGCGCATGCTTCACGTTCTCGATGGCGCCCAAAAGCAAGTAGGCGCCCTGCCCGGTGCTTCGTGGACGATAAGCGGCGCCCGTTAGGAGTAAAACGGCGCCGAAACCGGCGGCGGTTGGGGCCTCGCCCTCTGGGTTGCAACGATCAATATGCTCAGCATCGCCACGTCAAGGACTTTGACGTTATATCTGGTGACCGGCACCGACAGGCCGCCCGTCACCGACGCATTCGCCAAAATAAACAAGGCGGCATAGACGACGAGCATGACGGCGCGCTCGCAGCGGTACAACTTCCGCCCGACAAATAAGAATGCAGACGAAATCGCGCCGAGCAGCAACGCAAATTTGTAGTACTTCAGATATCCAAATGCTTGCGCAGAAGACCCCTGCCAGGACCGATCGAATCGGCTCATATCGTAAAACTGTGCCATGGCGGTCCGCAGCCAGCCACCGGCCGGGGGGTAAAGCGAATCCAGATCATCGGGGAGTTTGATTAATGTCGAGAATGTCCGCTGCATCACTCCCCTTAGGAAGCCCCACCAATTGCCGAGAATGGCCGCCCGATCAATCGCGTTCAACGCAGCTTGGTTGGACGGATCCCAAATCTTGATTGCGACACCCGGCGGACCCCATAAGATATCGTGGCTGTCTTGTCCTTCATAAGCGCCGCGCTCCGTGCAAATAATATTGGTCTCATTGCGGGCGCAGTACTGATCCAGCGCGGTCTTGGTCAGGCCCTGGTCGGTCAGCGTTGCAAACAGGAATGCGCCACTGCCTGCGATCGGGGAAGCTATACCGAAACTGACACGATTTTGAATGGCCGGCACCGCGAGTCCGATCAAGATGGCTGCCGCCGCCAGCAGCAAACGCGGACGGTCAATCTCTCGGGCGCCATAGGCGAGATATTTGACGATGACGAACACAACCATAACTCCTGCCAAAATGATGCCATTGGCAGGGGCGAACAGCACGCTTGCGGCGACGAGAGCGGCGTAGAAATATCTCCTTTCGCCCGCGCCCGTTATCAGAAGATAGGCGGCGAGAAATTCGATGGAGCTCCAAACGTCCGGCATCACAGAGCAGGATATAACGGCGAGAAACGAGAAGGGAATGAGGATGGCGACTGCGAATATCGATAGCTTGGATCGGCTGCCGCCCGTCCGGAGCAAATCCACGAGCAGAATTGCGACCACCAAGGCTTGCGCGACGCAAACCAGCACAAGCGACGCACCATCCAGGCTGGTCAGAAAAACATAGAACGAATAAAATATCGGTCGGGGGACAGGCGGGTGCAAAAAGGACGTGACGTTTCTATAGGACGAGACATAGTTCGCGCTGTCCGCGAAGATGATAGGATAGCCATTTAAGACGAGAGGAACCAGCAGCGCGCCGGCCAGGACAAAAAGCACGCGATTTCCAACAAGCATCGCTTTGGACAAGGACATCGTCCCTAAAGGCGCCAAGAGATATGGCGGTCGAACCTGTCTCGATCGAGCCCCAGGTCACAATCGCTCATGCTTGCAAACGTCTGGGAGCGAGGCGAAAACTTCCCAGCGCTTCCTGTTCGCCGGGCTGGCCCATCTCATGGAATTCCGCGTCATCGTTCACTTTCCAAACATCATATATGGATTCGCCGGACAGTATATTCCGCACCGTCAACATCGCGGTCATCATGGCGTGATCCTGGTTGTTATATTTGTGCATCCCGTTTCGCCCGACGGGATGCAAATTCGGAATGCGTTGCGAGAGTTCATTGCGGATCGCCTCGACATTCGCTTTGTATTGATCGTCGTAGATGGGGTAGGCTTTCGCTTGTCGTATAACGCAGCCATCGACGCAATCAGCCTCGGCCGCGAGCCCAATTTGGGCTAGTTCCGTTCGCGCCCGAGCGATCAATTCGGCATCCGAAGCGGCCCAAAGGCCATCTCCTTCAAAGCAAAAATATTCCAAGCCGAGGCAGGTCAATGAATTGTCGGGAACCATTTCGGGCGACCACGCCCGGAAATTCTGGATTCGGCCGACTTTCACCGCCTGCTCGTGGATGTAGATCCAGTTATCGGGAAAAACATGCGGCTTTCGCACGATCAATGCGACCATGAGGAAATCGCGGTAGCGCAATCTTTCGGCTTCGGCCGCGCAACTGACTTCGGACCCGAGCGCGCGAACGAGATCGCGCATCGGAGCCGACGAGATCACGTGCCCTGCTGCAAACGTCGTGAACTCGCCGTTCGGTCCGCGCGTCTCGACACGTATCAGACCGGTCGCTTTATCGCGACGGATGCCGGAGAAAGTGGTGGCCATCACGATCTGGCCGCCGGCGCCGCGGATTTTCGCAGCCGCGGCTTCCCACATCATGCCAGGACCCTTGCGGGGATAGTGGAAATGCTCGGTCAGCGTTTTGATCGGCTCGCTGTCCTTGCCGACCGCCGGGGCGCCCCGCCGGAAGGACTTGCGCAGAGCGGCGAGCGCCGCGCGAAAGCTTATGCCCTCAATTCTTTGCGCGGCCCAGTCCGCCGAGATCTCATCGCAAGACATGCCCCACACTTTCTCGGTGTAGGTCTTGAAAAAAATCGAATACAGCCGGTCTCCGAATTGATTCGACACCCATTTCCGAAACGTCTTCGGATTTGCGTGCGGAGACAATTGCCTAAAACTATAGGACAGGATGCAGCGCAGGCTCTCAAAATATCCAAGTTTGTCCAAGGCCTCGAACGCGTTGAGCGGATAGGCGAAAAAACGTCCATTGTAGTAGATGCGGCTGAGGCGCGGACGCTCGATGAAGTCGTCGGGCAAGATCTCACTCCACAGATCCATGACCTCTCTGGACTTGGAGAAAAACCGATGGCCGCCGATGTCGAGCAGAAAGCCGTTATAATTGACAGTGCGGCTGATGCCGCCGACATAGTTTGGGTCGGCCTCGATGATTGTGGTGCGCACGCCCGCTTTCGTCAGCAAATAAGCGGCGGTGAGCCCCGCAGGGCCAGCCCCAATAACCAATATGTCAGTTTCCAGGGGCCGGAACATCGAGTCCTTCAGGAAATCGTCGGCGCGCTCGTATCGCCATGTCTCATAGCGAAGGCGGCGGCGAATGCAAAGACCTGCTCTTCAGGCAGATGCCTTAAGTCAATTCAGTTGCATGATTGCTCAAAAACCCCGCCCTGGCGCCGTCCGCATTCCGCGGTGATCGCTTCGCCGACCGCCGTTTGCAACATTTTCACCGCCGGATTGTCGGCAGAGGCGAAGGATGTCGTCTCCAGGCTGCGGCAGGGGGCGATCAATTTGAGGCTGCTTGTTGCAAAGATCGCCTCGGCGCGCAAAAGCTCGGCGAGTTCGAGCGAGCGCTCCGCCGCCGCCAAACCCATGGCTTGCGCCTGGCCGAGGACAAAAGCCCGGACGGTTCCGGCAAGCACGCCGTCGCCGAGCGGCGGCGTCACGAGCTGCCGGCCGAAGAGCGCGAAGAGATTGCCGCTCGCAAGACAAGCGACGCGACCTTGCGTGTTGAAGAACAAAACTTCGTCGGCGCCTTTCCTCGCGGCCTCTGCAAGTCCGAGAATTGCATCGAGATAAGGCAGCGCCTTGTGGTGCGCGGTCGGCGATGTCTCGTTGCGGCGTATGCTGGTCGTCGCGAGCGCCAGGACCGGAAAGGCTGGCGTCGGCGGCGCCGCGGCGCCGAAGAGGAAGGGCTTAGGATCTTTCGGCAAAGCGAGGCCGCGCGTGCCGCCGCCACGGGTCAATGTCAGGCGCACCCCGCCATCGCCGACCGCGGCGGCGAGCCGGTCGAGCGCCTCGGCCGCCGCCGCCTCGGCGAAAGGAATGGCAAAAGCCTTGGCGGCCGCGCCGAGCCGATCGAGATGCGCCTGGCGCAGGAAAACGCGCCCATTTCGAGCAAGCGAAGTATCGAAGACCCCGTCGCCGAGATTGAGGCCGCGATCGGTCAGATCGAAGGGGGCAACCGGCTTTTCATGCAGCGCGCCGTCATACCAGAACACGGGGCCTTCTTTCGACCGCCAGGCGCAGAAAATTGCCGAACAGCGCGTGACCCTTCTCGGTCAGGATCGATTCCGGATGGAACTGCACGCCATAGGTCGGATGCGAGCGGTGGGTGAGCGCCATGATCTCGCCCTCCTCCGAGACCGCATCGATCGAGGCCGCGGCTTCGAGCGCCGGCGCCCGCTCGACGATCAGCGAATGATAGCGGGCGACCGTCAGCGGCTGCGGCAAATCTTCAAACAGGCCGCGGCCATTGTGTTCTACGCGCGAGGTCCGGCCATAGAGCGGACGTTTGGCCGGCACAACCGGCGCGCCGAAAGCCGCGCCGATACATTGGTGGCCGAGGCAGACGCCCAGGATCGGCACTTCGCCGGAAAGCTCTTCGACGACGGCGAGCGAGACGCCTGCATCGCGCGGCGTGCCGGGCCCGGGCGAGATGACGATCGCCGGCGGCGCCATGCGCCTGATCTCCGCAATGTCGATGGCGTCGTTACGCAGCACGACGACTTCGCGCTCCAGCTCCTCGAAATAGCGGGCGACGTTGAACACGAAGGAATCGTAATTGTCGATGACGAGGATCGGTCGATTCATGGCGGCAATTCTTCCAGTTCCTTGACCCCGGCGAAAGCATCGAACAGGCGCTTCACCTTGGCCTCCGTCTCGGCATATTCGGCGGCCGGATCCGACAGGCAGGTGATGCCGCCGCCGGCGTGCAGGCTGGCGCTGCGCTCTCTTAGCACGGCGGTTCGAATCGCAATATTCATGTCCATCGTGCCGTCGAAGCCGAGATAGAGAATTGCGCCGCAATAATAGCCGCGCGGCACTCGTTCGATCGAATCGATGATCTCCATCGACCGCCGCTTCGGCGCGCCGGTCACCGAACCGCCGGGGAAGGTCGCGGCGATGAGATCGATCGCATCCCTGCCCGGGCCCAGCGTGCCGGTGACCACGGAGACGAGATGGTGGACATTGGCATAGGATTCCAGCCCGCAAAGCACCGGAACTTCGACCGAGAAAGGCCGGCAGACGCGCGACAAATCGTTGCGCAAGAGGTCGACGATCATGATGTTTTCGGCCCGGTCCTTCTCCGACTTGGTGAGCGCCTCGCCGCGCCACAGGTCTTCGACAGGGTGGTTGGAGCGCGTCATGGTCCCCTTGATCGGCCGGGTCTCGACCGCGGCGTCGCGCTTGCGCAGCAGCAGTTCGGGCGAGGACGAGGCGATCACCGCCCCGCCGCAGGAGAGATAGGCGGCGAAAGGCGCCGGATTTGTCGTCCGTAGCCGCTCATAGAAGACGAACGGGGAGAAATCGGCAGGCAGATCCGCCGTGAACCGCTGGGCGATATTCGCCTGATAGATGTCGCCTTCAAAAATATGAGCCTGCACGCGCTCAATCGCCGCATGATAGGAGGCGGGCGAAAAATTCGAGGTCCAGCCGGTGATCGCCGGCTGCGGGCCGGTCGCGCTTACCGGCGCGCGTTCGATGAGGCGCAGCGCCTGCTCGAGCCGCGCCGTCGCGCGTGCCCGGCGTTTCTCGCCCGCTTCGGGAAAGCCCGAGGAAAAGATATAGGCGCGGCGCTGCAACTGATCGAAGGCAAGGACGAGATCGTAAAAGCCCAGATGAACCGGCTCTTCCTGGCGATTGAGGTGGTTCGCCGCGCGTAGACCGTCGAGTTCCCAGCCGAACTCGTAAGGAATGGCGCCGATGGCGCCGCCCTGGAAGGGCGGCAGGTTTGGGTCGGCCTCGAGCCTGAAACGGCCGAGGAGATCGCGTAACGCCGCGAGCGGCGGCACCCACATAGGTGCGCCGTTCCAGGTCGCATAGCCCCGAGCCGCGGTAAATATGCCGAAAGGCTCGATGCCGATGAAGGAATAGCGGCCGAGCTTGGGATGAAAGAGCGCGCTATCGAGAAAGGCGAAGCCCGGCCGATCGGCAAGCCGCTTGGCAATGTCGAACGGCGCGCGCCAGTCGATCTCGTAGCTCAAAACGCTGTCTTGATTCGCAAGCAAGAATAACTCCCGGACTTGCGGATGTATCATTTCCGCCGGATTCTTGAAATTCGAGCCAAGACGCGAGACAGGAGCCGCGCCGAATCGGGCTCCCCCTCTTGCGCCATATGTGTTTTCCGGCGGGACTGCGCAACCGCGGCGGGAGGGCCGCCGTTGGAGGCCACCGCCTTGATTCAAGGGCATTTTGCCGCGGCACGATTGGCGCTCGATTCCATCATCTTGGAAACTGGCCTAGCATGCGCCGGCGCCGCGCGGCGGCGCTTCAAGCCGAGAGGCTCCAATGTGGCGAATTGTCTGGAGGCCGGTGCTTCTCTTCCTCCTGCCGTTTATCGGCTACGCCGTGCTGCTCGTCTTCCGCCGCACGACTCCCTTTGCGAGCCGCAATTGGAGCCCGGGAACCGTATCGACGTTGACCCTCGCCGGCCTCTTCGTAGCAGTGATCGGCGTCTTCCTCTTCGGCGTCTTTGCCGAGCGCCATCTCGGCGCCTATGTGCCGGCCCATCTCGTCAATGGCGTCTTGGTGCCGGGGCATATGGAATGAGCACGCTCGCGATTGCCGCGCCCGCGGCGGCGAAAGCCCTGCTTGAGCGCAAGGATCTCCTCCGCATCCTGGCGCTGCTCGACCGCGACGGCGAGGAGGCGCGCCTCGTCGGCGGGGCCCTGCGCAATGCGCTGCTGAACCGCCCGGTCGCGGAGTTCGACATCGCCACGACCGCCACGCCCGAGACAGTGATCGCCCGCGCCGAGGCGGCGAAGCTGCGCAGCGTTCCGACCGGCCTTGCGCATGGAACCGTGATGCTCCTCGTCGAAGGCAAGCCCTTCGAAGTGACGAGCCTGCGCGAAGACGTCGAGACCGACGGCCGGCATGCGAAAGTCCGCTTCAGCCGCGATTTCGAGGCCGACGCCAAGCGCCGCGACTTCACCATGAACGCGCTGTCGATGACGCGGCAGGCCATGCTCTATGATTATGTCGGCGGCCTCGCCGACATCGAGGCGCGAAAGCTCAGGTTCATCGGCGATCCGACGGCGCGCATTCGCGAAGATTATCTGCGCATTCTCCGCTTCTTCCGCTTCGCCGCCGACTATGCCGAAGGCCCGCTCGACAAGGCCGCCGTGCTCGCCTGTCTGCGCGAACGCGACGGGCTCGCGCGGCTCTCGCACGAACGGGTGCGCAGCGAGATCCTCAAACTGCTGGCGGCGCGCCGGGCGGGGGAAGTCACCCGCCAATTCTGCGAGACTGGGTTGCTCGGGCCGCTTCTCGCCTCCGCGCCGCATCCGGCGCGGCTTGAAAATCTGCTGCGCTTTGCCGGTGACGAACCGCGCGATCCCCTGCTCGGCCTCGCCGCGCTCGCAATCAATCTGCCGGAAGATGCCGAGCGGCTGCGCGAGCGCCTGCGGCTCTCGAACGTAGAGACCGAGCGCCTTGTCGAAGCCGCGGCGGCTTTCATGAGCTTGCATGGCCTCGAGGCGCCGCCGCCGGCGCCGGCTCTGCTGCGGCTCATCTTCCGGCGTGGACGCCAGGCCGCCTGCGACGCGCTTGCACTCGCGGCGGCCGAGAGCGGGGCCGATACAGAACCCTGGCGGGAGGCGCTCGCCTATGCGCGTGCCGCGAAGCAACCGCTTTTGCCCTTCTCCGGGGCCGATCTTCTGGCGCGCGGCGTTCCCGACGGCAGAGCGATCGGCCAAGCCCTGAAGGATCTCCAAGCGCGCTGGATCGAAGCCGGCTTTACCGAAGATCCGCGCCGGCTCGCTGAGTTGCTGGAAGATGTTGCACGCGCGGCGGCACATAACTCGACGTGACGAGCCACACGCCGGCGCGGTTTCGGCCGCCGCCGGATCAGTTCATCGCCAGCACCAAATTGCGGATCACCGGATAGATCTGGCCCTGCCACCGCCGGCCGCTGAATGTTCCGTAATGGCCGACGCCGACCTGGTAATGATGCCGCTTCAGATGCGGACGAAGGCCGTTGCACAGGAGATGCGCCGCGGCCGTCTGACCGACCGAGCAGATATCGTCGCGCTCTCCTTCGACCGTCAAGAGCGCGGTACGCCGGATGGCGCGGGGGTCGACTTTGCGGCCCCGATGGGTCAGTTCGCCCTTCGCCAGCAACGCGTCCTGGAAAACGGCTTTGACGGTCTCGATATAGAATTCGGCCGGCAAGTCGAGCACAGCGAAATACTCATCGTAGAACGTCATGATCGCCTCGGCGTCATCGATCCTGCCATTGGCGAGATGATGGTAAAGATCGCGATGCGCCTTGATATGCCGTTCCATATTCATCGACATGAAGGCAAACAGCTGCACGAAGCCGGGATAGACTTTGCGGCCGGCACCCGGCAGCCGAGACGGCACGCGCGAGATCAAGTTTTTCTCGAACCATTCGATCGGTTTTGACGTCGCGAGCGCATTGACCTTCGACGGGTTGACCCTTGTGTCGACCGGCCCCGCCATCAACGTCATGGAGCGCGGCTCCGCCGGGTTGCGTGCCTCGGCCATCAGCGCGACGGCGGCAAGCGCCTGAGCGCAAGGCTGGCAAACGGCAAGCATGTGCGCGCCCGGACCGATCTTTTCGAGACATGCGATGACGTAATCGACATAATCTTCGAATCCGAACGGTCCTTCGGAAAGCGGAACGTCGCGGGCGTTTTTCCAATCGGTGATGTAGACGTCGTGATCGGCCAACAGCGTTTTCACGGTGTCGCGCAGCAAGGTCGCGAAATGGCCGGAGAGCGGTGCGACGACCAGCATTTTCGGCTGCGCCGCGCCGGTATCCTTGGCAAAATGGATCAGATCGCAAAACGGCAGCGATTGGAGGATCTCTTCCCGCACAGGGATTTCCTGACCCTCGATGGTGACGCTTTCAACGCCATAAGACGGGCGCGTATGGGTCAGCCTGCTTCGCGCCACCAGCTCCAACAGAGCCGAAAGGTGCGAAGCGCCCATGCTACTGATGCCATTAAATAATTTCCCTGTGCCAATAGCAAGTCGCGCGACCGTGCGCAGCGGTTCGGAGGTCTCGGTGTAGGTCTGGTAGGCGCGATACAGCATGTCTCTGCGCATCGGCTCCGGAACTAAGAAATCGCTGAATTGGCCAGTCATCTTGCCGCAATTGTTTCCTGATCAACGCTAGTGCTTTTCATGCTGCGCTGCAATATCATTGTGGAGGCAATGATTGAGGATTGGCCATGACCCGTCCCGTGCTGACCATCTCTAGCAAGAACTACTCCTCTTGGTCGCTCCGCGGTTGGCTGCTCTGCCAGCTCGCCGGACTGGACGTCGAAGAACAGGCCGTTTCCATCGACGACCCCACCAACCGCGCCGAACTGCTGCTGCTTGCCCCTTCCGTGCTGGTGCCCCGCCTGAGCGAAGACGGCGTCAGCGTCTGGGATACGCTCGCCATAGCCGAATATTTGGCCGAGCTTCATCCCGCGGCCGGCATGTTGCCGAAAGATCGCGCGGCGCGGGCCCATTGCCGCTCGATCTCGGGCGAAATCCATTCGGGGTTTCACAATCTGCGTTCGGCGCTGCCGATGAACCTGAAAGCGCAACATAAGAGCTTCAAGATCTTCGCCGGCGCTCAGCCCGATATCGATCGCGTGCAGACGATCTGGGGAGAATGTCTCGCGCGCTGGGGCGGCCCATTTCTGTTCGGGACACAACCGACGATCGCCGATGCCATGTATGCGCCAGTCTGCACGCGTTTCCTGACCTATAATGTAGCGATGACGGATGCGGCGAAAGCCTATTGCCGGACGATCATGCGCTGGCCGCCGATGCTGCAATGGATCGAGGCGGCAAAAAAGGAGCCTGAGGAGATCGATGAGCTTGACGTCGAATTCTAGCGCCAAAGGAGACGGGTTGCGCCAGCGACGAATGCTGATCTCCCGCCGCGGCGGCCCGGAGGTTCTGACGCTCGTCGACGAGCCGATGCCGCAACCCGGCCGCGGTCAAGTTCGTCTGCGCGTTCTTGCGACCGGCGTCGCCTTCGCCGACGTGTTGATGCGCGAGGGGCTCTATCCGGGTATGCCGCCCTATCCCTTCGCCCCCGGCTATGACGTGGTCGGCGAAATTGATGCGGTCGGGCCGGACGCCGCCGACTTGTCTGTCGGCCAGCGCGTCGCCGCGCTGACAGTGATCGGCGGCTACGCCCGCTATATCGTGGTGCCGGCGCAAGATTGCGTCCCTGTGCCGGAGGGCGTCAATTCGGCCAGCGCCGTCGCCTTGGTGTTGAACTATCTGACCGCCTATCAAATGCTGCATCGGGTCGCCGCGGTAACGGCGGGATCCCGGATTCTGGTGCATGGCGCTGCCGGCGGAGTAGGCTCGGCGCTGGTCGAGCTCGCAGCGCTAAGCGGGTGTGCGATCTATGGAACCGCGTCGAAGGCCAAACACGAATTGCTTACGCGTCTCGGCGCGGTGCCAATCGACTACCGCAGCGCGGATTTTGTCGCTCGTGTTCGAGAACTCACTGGCACCGGCGTCGATGCCGTCTTCGATCCCATTGGCGGCAAGAATTGGCGCCGCTCTTTTGCTACGCTGCGGCCGGCCGGCGTGATGGTTTGCTATGGCGCTTCGGCAAATACAAGCGGCGGTCGCCGCAATTTTTGGAACATTCTGCGGTTCCTCATCGATATGCCGCGCTATACGCCGCTATCGCTGCTCGGCAAAAGCCTCGGCGTCTGCGGTTTCAACGTGACTCTCTGGAAGCAATCTCGCCCCGAGCTCTATCGCGCCGATCTAACGACGCTCCTGCGCATGTTGGCCGATGGCCGGATCGCTCCCCTCATCGCCGTACGCCTGCCGCTGGAAAAGGCGGCCGAGGCTCATGCCATGCTGAACAGCGCATCGGTCAGTGGCAAGATCGTGCTCGAGCATTGAGGCCTGCCGACTAAAGAGGCCGCCGAGCGCGGCGGCCTCCCAAATTATCGGACTAGTAGCAGGGGGCGCACCAGCACCTGCCCCAGCCGCAGACCCGATGCGTCCAGGGTCCGCACCAAGGACCCCAATATGGCCCGCAGGCGGCCTTCTCGATCGGCGAGAAGTTTTGCGCTTGCGCCTTGATCGTGGCGGCTCCGCGCGATGTCTGGGCGTCGACACTCGACGCGAGCGAAGCGGCCAGCAAAATTGCCGCCATCGCAAATATGACGTGGCGTAAATTCATTAGTGTATCCTCCTCAATCGGATAGCCTAGTCCAGCTAAGTGCCAGGCGATTCCGATCTAAAACGAAATTGCTGCAAGAGTAAATCGGCAGCGCCGTCATGCGCCGAGCGCCTCGGCGCCATGCCAGGTGACCTGCCTCAGGGCGCGCGCCGACCGCCAATAAAAAGGCAATAAAGCTAAAGCCATGTGCAATGTCGGCGAAGAGCCCCACCGCATGCGCGCAAGACTGACCAAAATTTGCGCAACAAGATGCAATTTGAATTAAAGCGACACGCGATCACGCAGCTGCGCCAAGCGTGGCGCCTTCGTGCTCCTTACGCCGCCTTTTTCGTCGCAATCGCGGCGAGCGTGCGCAAAATGACGCGCGTACCTTCGAGGCGCGCCGCCAGGTCTTCGAAGTCGCGGATGAAAACGACCCGCATGTCGGGCCGAACCTTCGCCCCCGACCCCTGCTCGGCGACGAAACGCACCAGGCCTTGCGGATTGGCGAATGAATTGTCGCGGAAGCCGAGCGTAATCCCTTTCGGCCCCGCCTCCAGCTTTTCGACATTGGCCTTGCGGCAAAGCGCCTTGATGGCGATGAGCTTCAAGAGTTGCTCGACCTCGCGCGGCAGCGCTCCGAAGCGGTCGATCATCTCGGCCGCGAAAGCCTCGATCTCGGCGTCCGCCTCGAGCTTCGACAAGCGCCGATAGAGACCGAGGCGCACGTCGATATCGGCGACGTAATCTTCCGGAATCGTGACCGGTGTGCCCATGGTGATCGACGGCGACCACGCCTCTTCCGCCGGCTCGTCCATGCCGGCCTTCAGCGCCACGACCGCCTCTTCGAGCATCTGCTGATAGAGTTCGTAGCCGACCTCTTTGATATGGCCGGACTGCTGCTCGCCCAAGAGATTGCCGGCGCCGCGGATGTCGAGATCGTGGCTTGCGAGCTGGAAGCCGGCACCCAGCGCATCGAGCGATTGCAGAACCTTCAGCCGCCTCTCCGCCTGCGGCGTCAAAGTCCGGTCGGGCGGTACGGTGAACAGCGCATAGGCGCGCGTCTTCGAACGCCCGACGCGGCCGCGCAGCTGATAGAGCTGCGCCAGGCCGAACATGTCGGCGCGATACACGATCAGCGTGTTGGCGGTCGGAATGTCGAGGCCCGATTCGACGATCGCGGTCGAGAGAAGGATGTCATATTTGCCGTCGTAGAACGCGGCCATGCGCTCTTCGAGTTCGGAAGCCGGCATCTGCCCATTGGCGATGACGTATTTCGCCTCCGGCACATTGCGGCGCAGGAAGTCGGCCGCCTGTTCGATGTCTTCGATGCGCGGACATACATAAAAGCTCTGGCCGCCGCGGTAGCGTTCGCGCAGCAGCGCCTCGCGCACCAGCAGTTCGTCGAATGGCGAAACGAAGGTACGCACCGCGAGGCGGTCGACCGGCGGGGTGGCGATGATCGAGAGTTCGCGCACGCCCGTCAGGGCCAGCTGCAAGGTGCGCGGGATCGGCGTCGCCGAAAGCGTCAGGACATGCACTTCGGCACGCAGTTCCTTCAGCCTCTCCTTGTGCTTGACGCCGAAATGCTGCTCCTCGTCGATCACGACGAGGCCCAGGTCCTTGAAGCCGACCGCCTTGCCGAGCAGAGCATGCGTGCCGATGACGATGTCGATCTCGCCCGATGCGAGGCCGGCCTTGACGCGCTTACCTTCGGCGGCCCCGACCAGACGCGACACTTGCGCGACCTTGATCGGCAGGCCGGCGAAACGCGTCTGGAAAACCTTGGCATGCTGGCGGGCGAGCAACGTCGTCGGGGCTACGACCGCGACCTGCTTGCCATTTATCGCCGCCACAAAGGCGGCGCGCAGCGCGACCTCGGTCTTGCCGAAGCCGACATCGCCGCAGACGAGCCGATCCATCGGCTTGCCGGAGGCAAGATCGTCGAGAACCGCCTCGATCGTCGCCGCCTGGTCTTCTGTTTCTTCATAGGGGAAGCCGGCGCAAAAGGCCTCATACAGCGGCTCCGGCGGCAAAAATTTCGGCGCCGCGCGGGTCTGTCGCGCCGCGGCGATCTGCAAAAGCCCCGCCGCCATTTCGAGGATGCGCCTGCGCATCCGTGCCTTGCGCCGCTGCCAGGCGACGCCGCCCAATCGGTCGAGCTCGACGTCGGCGTCCTCCGACCCATAGCGCGAGAGAAGCTCGATGTTCTCGACCGGCAAAAAGAGCTTGGCGCGTTCGGCGTAGTGGATTTCGAGGCAATCATGCGGCGCGCCCGCCGCCTCGATCGGCGTCAGGCCATGGAACCGGCCGATGCCATGATCGACGTGGACGACGAGATCGCCCGCCGAAAGCGCGCTAAGCTCGGTGATCGAGTCCTGCGCGCGACGGGTGCGCCTGCGGCCATGCACCAGCCGGTCGCCGAGAATGTCCTGCTCGCCGACGACGGCGAGATCCGCCGCCTCGAATCCGGCTTCGAGCCCGATGACCGCGAGTGCCACCGTGGATTTGGGCTGGCGAATGGCTTGTGCGAGAGAGGCGACGGGCTCGATTCGGTCGAGGCCGAAATCCTTCAGCACATGGCCGAGGCGCTCGCGCGATCCTTCCGACCAGCCGGCAACGATGACCCGCTTGCCTTGCGCTTGCAGCGCATGCACGTGCTCGGCGGCGGCGTGAAAGACATTGGCGCCTTCGTCGTTGCGCTCCGGCGCGAAATTGCGCCCGATTTTTCCGCCGCAATCGATCACGAGGCCTTTGCCTTCCGGCTGCGCGAAAGGCGTGACCTGCACAAGCCCGCTGGCAGCGAGCCGTTCGCCCCATTGCGCGGCGGAGAGATAGAGGGCCTCGGGCGGCAGCGGCTTATAGGAGGCATGCGCAGGATCGGGCTCATAGGCGCTTTTGCGCGCATCGTAATAGTCGCCGATCTGCGCCAGCCGCTCCTTTGCCGCCTCCTCGGCCAGCGGATCAAGGATCATCGGCGCAGCGCCGGTATAATCAGAGAGCGTGTCGAGCCCGTCATAGAACAGCGGCAGCCAATGTTCGATGCCCGGATGCCGCCGGCCCTCGCTCACAGCCTCATAGAGCGTATCGCCCCGCGTGCCAGCGCCGAAGCTTGCGACATAGCCCTGGCGGAAGCGCCGCATCGAATCCGAGGTGAGCTGGACTTCGCTCATCGGCACGAGGTCGAGCGAGCGCAGAGGCGCGATCGTGCGCTGCGACTCTGGCTCGAAACTGCGAATCGATTCGAGCGTGTCGCCGAAGAAATCGAGCCGCACCGGTGCTGCCATGGCGGGCGCGAAAAGATCGAGAATGCCGCCGCGCACGGCATATTCGCCGGTATCGCGCACGGTCGAGGTGCGTTGAAAGCCATTGTTCTCGAGCCAGTGGATGAGCCCGTCCATATCGACGGCATTGCCGGGCGCGGCCGAAAAATAGTCGGCCGCAACCTTTTCCAAGGGCGGCACGCGCTGCAAAATCGCGTTGACCGTGGTCGAGACAATGCGCGGTTGCCCCGGCGTACTGCGCGAACGGGCAAGCCGCGAGAGCACCGTCATGCGACGCGCCGAGATTGCCGCATTGGGCGAGACGCGGTCATAGGGCTGGCAATCCCAGCCGGGGAAATCGAGGATCTCGATCTCCGGCGCAGCGAAAGCGAGCGCCTCGTTGAAGGCATGCGCGCGCTGTTCGTCGCGCGCCACATGTACGAGCACCGCGGCGCGCTCTTCGGCGGCCCGCGCGAGCGCCCGCGTCAGGTCGGCGATGCAGAAGGCGTCGAAACCGTCGGGCAGCGAAGCAAAGGTGAGCGAGCCGCCTTTGGCAAGCTCGGCGATGGCGCGTTTGAGATCGGTCACGTGGTCAATGGCGTTCTAGAGGTCGAGCGGCCCGGAATGGCTGTGGAAGAGCTGCAGTTTCCGGAACAAGTCGGTGGCATAAGCCGGCGGAACTTCTTGCTCTCCAGTCAGCCAGCCGAAAATGTCGTGGTCGCCGACCTCAAGCAGGTCTTCGAGCTCGGCGAGTTCGGCCTCGGTCATTCCGGCGATTTCGGCGTCGGCGAAGCGGCCGATGAGAATGTCCGTCTCACGCATCCCGCGATGCCAGCAACGGAACAGAATCCTCCGCCGGCGGGGGTCGAGATCGGCGCTCGAAATCTGCGAGCCGGACACCGCAACTCCGGTTTTTAGAGATTGATGGCCGCCCTGGCGCGCCGTTTCCGACCCGTATATAGAGCCCGTTCCTGGACGGCGCAAAGCCGGGCTCGGGTCTGGCGCGAGGGCGTTGCTCTTCCTAATCTCGCCCCATGCGCCCTGCCCTTTTGAACCCGCTCTTTGCCCCGGCGACCAGCCTGCCTGGCGTCGGACCGAAGATTGCCCAGCTTCTCGACCGGCTCGTAACTGAGGGCGGGACGGGCGCCCGCGTTCTCGACCTCCTCTTCCATCTGCCCAATGCCACGATCGACCGGCGCACCCGCGCCAAGATTGCGGAGGCGCCGCTCGATCGGATGGTCCTGATCGAGGCGCAAGTCGTCGCGCATTATCCGCCGGGACCACGCTCGCGGGCGCCTTATAAGGTATTGGTCGAAGACGAAACCGGCGACGTCCTGCTCGTCTTCTTTCTCGCCAACGGAGGATGGATCGAAAAGAGCCTGCCGGTCGGCGAGAAGCGCTGGATTTCCGGCAAGCTCGAAATTTGGGACGGACATCGCCAGATCGTGCATCCCGATCGCGTGCTCGACGCCGCGGGCCTTGCCGCCATGCAGGCGGTTGAGCCGGTCTATGGCCTGACCGAGGGGCTGCAGCCGCGTGTTCTCGCCAAGGCGGTTGCTGCGGCACTGGCACGGCTTCCCGATCTGCCGGAATGGCATGGACAGCAAATTGTGAAAATGCCGGCCCTGCCGGGCTTTGCCGCGGCGTTGAACGCGCTGCATCGCCCCGCCGAGCCCGAGGCGATTTCGCCGACAGCGCCGGCGCGTGTGCGGCTCGCCTATGACGAATTGCTCGCTCATCAGCTCGCGCTTGCTCTGACGCGCGCGCATTTGCGCCGCGCAACGGGCCGCGCCAGCCAAGGCGGCGGCGCGCGGGCAAAAGAAATCTTGGCGGCGCTGCCCTTCAAGCTCACCGCGGCGCAGGTCCAGGCGCTCGCCGAAATCCGCGCCGATCTTGCGGCCCCTTCTCGCATGCTGCGACTGCTGCAGGGCGATGTCGGCTCCGGCAAGACGATCGTCGCGCTGCTCGCCATGGCGAGTGTGGTCGAATCCGGGCGGCAAGCCGCACTGATGGCGCCGACCGAACTCCTCGCCCGCCAGCATTACGAGACCATCGCCAAATATGGCGAGGCAGCCGGCTTGAATGTCGCCTTGCTGACCGGTCGCAGCGGAGATCGGGGAAGTACGCTGGCCGCGCTCGCCGATGGCGGAATCGATATTGCGATCGGCACACATGCTTTGTTTCAGGAAAGCGTCGCCTTCCGCGATCTCGGCCTCGCCGTCGTCGACGAGCAACATAGATTCGGTGTGTATCAGCGGCTCGCGCTCGGCGCCAAGGGCGCGGCGGTCGATATCCTGGTCATGACCGCGACGCCGATCCCGCGCAGCCTGGTTCTGACTTATTTCGGCGACATGGAGGTTTCGACCTTGCGGGAGAAACCGCCCGGACGCCAACGCATTGAAACCCGCGCCTTGCCGCTCGAGCGGATCGGCGAGGTCACAGCGCGGCTCGAGCGCGCCATCGCCGAACGCAGCCGCGCCTATTGGGTCTGCCCGCTTGTCGAGGAGAGCGAAGAGATCGACGTCGCCGCCGCCGAAGCGCGTTTCGCCGCGCTCCGGCAGATCTTCGGCGACAAGGTCGGGCTCGTGCACGGGCGCCTGAAAAGCGAGGACCGCGATCGCGCGATGGCGGCTTTCGCCAAGGGTGAGACGCAGATCCTTGTCGCAACCACCGTGATCGAGGTCGGCGTCGACGTGCCCGAGGCAAATATCATGGTCATCGAACAGGCCGAGCGTTTCGGCTTGGCGCAATTGCATCAGTTGCGCGGCCGCGTCGGGCGCGGCGCCGCGAGATCCGCCTGCCTCCTGCTCTATAAGAGCCCGCTCGGCGAGACCGCCAAGGCGCGGATCGCCATCATGCGCGGGACCGAGGACGGGTTCCGTATCGCCGAGGAGGATCTGCGGCTGCGCGGCGAAGGCGACGTGCTCGGCACCAAGCAATCGGGCATGCCGGGGTTCCGGCTTGCGCGGCTCGACGTGCACGGCGATCTCTTGAAGCTTGCGCATGAAGAGGCGCGGCATATTCTCTCGCTCAACCCGAAGCTCGAAGGCGAGCAAGGCAGGGCTTTGCTCTTGTTGCTGCATCTTTTCGAGCGCGAGGCGGCGGTGAAATTGCTGCAGGCGGGGTGAACTGTCACCGCTTGAGCCGGTTCTCATGCTTCGAGACGCCGCTTTCAGCGGCTCCTCAGCATGAGGCGGTTGTGATAGCACCGCTAGCCCTCACCCTGAGGCGCGCACATTCCAAGCTCCGCAAGTGCAGCGTGGAATGTGCGCGTCTCGAAGGGCGGGGGCGGCACGACTGGTTGTTGCATGACAAGAACTGAACATACCCGCGACAGCGACTACGCCGAATCCGCGTCCGCCCGCATCGCGCCCTTCGCCGCCGCCGATCTTTTCGCCGGCGACGTGCTGGTCGCAAAAGGCGGCGAGGTTCTGCTGCGGCGGGGTTTCGGCCTCGCCAATCGCGAATGGAATGTGCCGCACGGGGGAACCGGCAAATTCAGGCTCGGCTCGTTGACCAAGCAATTCACCGCCGCGGCGATCCTCCAGCTGATGGAGCGCGGCAAGCTCGCGCTCGACGACGAGATCGCGCGTTCCTATCCTGAAGCGCCGGCCGCCTGGCGCAACGTCACGTTGTTTCACCTCCTCACCCATACGTCTGGAATTCCAAGCTACACGTCCATTCCCGGCTTCTTCCAAGGCATGGCGCAGCGCGATCTCGGCCCACGCGAGATTATCGCGCTGACCGAGAATGAACCGCTGGACTTCGCGCCGGGCACGAAGTTCAAATACAACAATGGCGGCTATGTCATTCTCGGCCAAGTCATCGAGCGGCTGGGCCAAGAGCCCTATGAAGATTATGTGCGAGCCAATATTCTCCTGCCGCTCGGGCTCAGCAATACCGGCTACGAGCATGTTGAGACCGTCATCCCGGGGCGCGTCCAGGGCTATCGCACTAGGAACGGCCGCATCGAGAACGCCGCCTATCTGGCGATGAGCCTGCCCTATGCGGCGGGCGCGATCTATTCATGCGTGGACGATCTCTTGGCTTGGCAACGTGCGCTCGCCGCGGCAAGGCCGATCGGCAGCGCCGCGCGCGACCTCATGTTCGCCGATCATGGCCATGGCTATGGATTCGGCTGGGGCATCCAAACTCAGTTTTCCCGCCGGCACTACGTGCATGCCGGCGGCATCAACGGCTTCAGCGTCGTAATGAGCCATTATCCCGACGACGATCTCACCATCGTTCTGCTCGCCAATATCCAGGCCGCGCCGGTACAGAAGATCGCGCGCGATCTCGCCGGGCTCTATTTCGGGGTAGCGGAGGGTGAGCGCGAAATGGTCCTCGATGCGGCTCTGCTCGCCGATTATGTCGGCGTCTATCGCTTGGGGCCGGAGCGGATTCTGCGCGTCACGCAGGAGGGCGCGCGGCTCTTCGTCGAAACGGACGCGCACGGCAGGCAGGAGCTCTTCGCCAAGGACGATCACAACTTTATGTGCAAGTTGATCGATTGGGAAGTGGGCTTCGAAGCCGACGGCGTCGAACAGGCAAGCCGCATGATCCTGCGCCGCAACGGCAAGGAACAAAGCGGGCTGCGGATCAAGGATGAATGACGCGCGCTAATCGATGCAATGCAAACCGCCCGCCGTGCGCGCGCGGACCTGTCGCCTCATTCGTCGCGAATCTCAATGCTCTCCTCGGCGTCGAGCATAGCGTCCTTGAGGCCGCCAATTCCAGGCCGCAGTTCGCGCGGCAGCGGGAAGAACACGCTTTCGTCCGCCGTAGAGACGATCTCGACATCGAGTTCGAAACGTTGCGCGAAAGCGTCCATGATCTCTTCCACCAGGACCTCGGGCGCCGAGGCGCCGGCGGTAATGCCGACCGAGCTGGCATTCTTGAAGAGATCCCAATCGACGTCGTCGGCGCGCAGCACCAGACGGGCGAGCTTGCAGCCCGAACGCTCGGCGACTTCCTTCAAGCGCTGCGAATTCGATGAATTCGAGGATCCCACGACGATCATCGCATCGACGATCGGCGCGATGCGCTTGACCGCTTCCTGGCGGTTGGTCGTGGCGTAACAGATGTCTTCCTTGTGCGGGCCGATAATATGTGGAAAGCGGCGCGTCAACGCATCGACCATGTTGCGCGTGTCGTCGATCGACAATGTCGTCTGGGTGACATAGGCGAGGTTGCCTTCGTCGACATTCTCGAGTTTCTGCACGTCTTCCGGCGTCTGCACCAGAAGGATCGAGCCTTTCGGCAATTGCCCCAGAGTGCCGACCACTTCCGGGTGGCCGGCATGGCCGACGAGAATCACCTGGCGGCCGCGGCGGAAATGCACCTCGGCCTCGCGATGGACCTTGGTGACCAGTGGACAGGTCGCGTCGAGGGCGAAGATATGTCGCTTCTCGGCCTCGGCATGAACCGATTTCGGCACGCCATGCGCGGAGAAGATCACCGGTTTCGACGTGTCGGGAATTTCGTCGAGCTCCTCGACGAAGATCGCGCCCTTGGCCTTCAGCCCTTCGACGACATATTTGTTATGGACGATCTCGTGGCGGACATAGACCGGGGCGCCATAGATGCGAAGCGCCTGCTCGACGGCGTCGATGGCGCGAACCACGCCGGCGCAAAAACCGCGCGGCGCGCAGAGGAAGATGCGCAGCTTGGGCTTCGCGTCCGAACTTGCGGCCATTTCGGATTCAGCTAGGGCTTGCATCGGCCAATCCGTCAAGTTATCGATTAAGTCTCTGAATTTCCGCGGTCTTCGTGAAGATCCAACGCCTTCCCGCGAGCCCGGTCAGGTGCATTTCTTGTGGGCTCGGGGCGGTTTTCTGTCAAGTAGCGATCGGGTCCGGGCGCGCGGCTCTTGCGCACAGCCGCAAAAGGCGGCTGCGAGCGAGCCAGAAGGAAATTGCCGTGCGGCCCCATTGTTCCGTTGGGTTATAGGCCAAGCTGCCGCCTATCGGCAAAGAAGGCCTTGAGCAGATCCGCCGCCTCGCTTTCGCGAATCCCGCCATAGCATTGCGGCGCATGATGGCAGGTCGGCTGGGTGAACAGCCGCGGACCATGCTCGACCGCCCCGCCCTTCGGGTCGGCCGCGGCCCAATAAAGCCGGCGCAGACGGGCGAAAGAAATGGCCGCCGCGCACATGGCGCAAGGTTCGAGCGTCACATAGATGTCGCAGCCGACGAGTCCTTCGGTTCCAAGTTTTTCGCAGGCTGCCCGGATGGCGAGGATTTCGGCATGCGCGGTCGGGTCCTTCATTTCGAGCGTCCGGTTGCCGGCGCGCGCGATGATCTCGTCGCCGTTGACGATTGCCGCGCCGATCGGAATTTCGCCGCGTCGTCCCGCCGCGCCTGCCTCGGCGAAGGCTTCACCCATGGGATCGTGCTTGCGGCCGCTCATGTCGCACTCCAATTTCGCGCTTGCCAGCCGTTCTGCTATCAAGCCGCATGCGCCAAGATAGACCAGATCGCCGCTCCGAGGCGAAAACAGATCGCGGCGCTGGGCCGCCGGCTGCAGGGAGCGAACGCATCGCCAAGGTGATGGCCCGCGCCGGCCTTTGCTCGCGCCGCGACGCCGAGGCCTGGATCGCCGAAGGCCGGGTCGCCGTCAATGGCAAGCTTCTGACGACGCCAGCCGTCACCATCGGTCCCGACGACAAAGTCGTGGTCGACGGCCAGCCTTTGGCGCAGCGTCTGCGCACGCGGCTCTTTCTCTTTCATAAGCCGCGCGGGCTGGTGACGACCAACAAAGACCCGCAGGGCCGGCCGACAATCTTCGATTATCTCGCGCGCCACCATCCCGAAGCGCCGCGTCTCGTCAGCGTCGGACGGCTCGACATCAATACCGAAGGATTGCTGCTGCTCACCAACGACGGCGGCCTCGCGCGCGTCCTCGAATTGCCAGCAACCGGCTGGCTCAGGCGCTATCGGGTGCGCGCCAATGGCACGATCGATCAGGCGAGCCTCGACCGGCTCGCGGCAGGCATCACGCTCGAAGGCATCCATTACGCCGGGATCGAGGCGCAGCTCGACCGCATTCAAGGCGCCAATTGCTGGCTGACGATAGGCTTGCGCGAGGGCAAGAACCGCGAGGTCAAGCGCGTGCTCGAACATCTGGGGCTGACCGTCAATCGGCTCATCCGTATTTCCTTCGGGCCTTTTCAGCTCGGCGAACTCGCCGAAGGCGGCTTGCTCGAGGTCCGCACCCGCGTGTTGCGCGATCAGCTTGGTGCGTCTCTGCTCAAAGAAGCGGGCGCGGATTTGGAGGCGCCAAGGGATGAGCCGCAGCGCCAGGAGATAAGGCCGGAACGTGGGCCGGGCTCGGCGCGAAGCGGGAGGCTGCGGCCAAGACAGGCCTCGCCTCAGCCGGAGCCGAAAAAGCCGCGAGGGCGGCCGCTGCCCGGGCCGCGTAAACATGTCTCGGCGCTACGCGCCGAGGCGAAAGGGCGCAAGAGCGAATCCGGCAGACCTCACCGCCAACGCATCGAGCGCGCCGAGACGGCCGACTCTAAAGGCCGCATGGTAGCGGTCGAGCGGCATATGGCTTCGCCAACTCCGGCGAAGAAGGAAGGAGGCGCGCAGAAGCGGCAAAGGCCCGGAGGCAAATGGCGCGGCAACCCGCGACCCGCCGCCGCCGGCCGCAAAGGGCGCCCGCCGAAGAGAGATTGACATGGGACCGCTTGCTGACCGCGTCATTGCAAGGGCGAAGCGACGGAGCAATCCAGAGAACGCCGAACCGGATTGCTTCGCTTCGCAATGACGGCTTGGCAAATTCCTAGAGAAGCTCCATGCGCATCGTCGGCGGCAGGTTGAAGGGGCGGGTTCTGCAAAGCCCTTCCGACAGCGAGATCCGGCCGACCTCGGACCGGCTGCGCGAGACGATCTTCAATATCCTCGCGCATGCCTACGGTGATCCGGTGATCGACGCAGCGGTCATCGATCTTTTTGCCGGCACTGGTGCGATGGGGCTCGAGGCGCTGTCGCGCGGCGCCCGCAAGGCTCTGTTCGTTGAGGTTGCGGGCAACGCCCGCGCAATCATCCGCGCCAATGTCGATATGCTCGGGCTCGGCGGCGAAACGCGCATCTTTCGCCGCGATGCGTTGAAGCTTGGGCAAGCGCCGCCCGGTGAGCGCTTCAGCCTCGCCTTCCTCGATCCGCCCTATGGCCAAGGCTTGGCAGAACCCGCGCTCATTGCTTTGCGCGACGGCGGCTGGCTCTCTGCGAACGCGCTCATCGTCGTCGAAGAGCGGGCCGCCGCCGGGCTCGCCCTGCCCGAAGGTTATGAGACGATCGAGCTGCGCGCCTATGGGGATACGCAGGTCGCGTTCGCGCGAGGGCCAGCCTAACCTTTGGTCAATGCCTTTGCACCGATGTCGCGGCGGCAGAAGCCGCCGGGCCAATCGATTGCATCGACGCCCGCATAGGCGCGGGCACGCGCCGCGGCGAGCGACCCGCCAAGACCCGTGACATTCAGTACGCGGCCCCCATCCGCGAGCAGCCGGTTGCCCTCCCGCCGCGTTCCGGCCTGCGTGACGATCACGCCTTGGATCGCCTGCGCCTTGGCGAGGCCGCGGATCTCGGTGCCTTTCTTCGGCGTGCCCGGATAGCCCGCAGCGGCTAGCACCACGGTCAAAGCGCTCTCGCTTGCGAATTTCAGCCGGCGCTCGGCGAGCCGCCCTTCGGCGCAGGCAAGCATCAAGACGAGAAGATCTTCTTCGAGCCGCGGCAGGATCGCCTGCGCTTCGGGATCGCCGAAGCGGACGTTGAACTCGATGAGCTTCGGCCCGTCGCTTGTGATCATCAAGCCGGCAAAGAGCACCCCCTTGAATGGGGTGCCTAGCTCCGCCATGCCGCGCAAAGCTGGGTCGACGATCTCGGCCATCACCTGCGCCGTCAGGGCCTGATCCATGATCGGCGCCGGCGAATAGGCGCCCATGCCGCCGGTATTCGGTCCGGTGTCACCCTCGCCGACACGCTTGTGATCCTGCGCCGAAGCGAAAGCGAGCGCCCGTTTGCCGTCGCAGAGCGCGAAGAAGGAGACTTCCTCGCCTTGGAGAAAATCTTCGATGAGGATCGAACGCCCCGCCGCGCCAAAGCCGCCTTTGAGCATCATGTCCACGGCCTTTTGCGCCTCCGCGAGCGTCTCAGCCACGACGACGCCTTTGCCGCCGGCCAGCCCATCGGCTTTGACGACGACCGGCGCGCCATGTTTCTTGAGATAGGCTTTGGCCGGCGCGGCCTTGGTGAAGCAGGCATAATCGGCCGTCGGGATTCCCATGCGGCGGCAGAGCTCCTTGGCAAAATTTTTCGAGCCTTCGAGCTCTGCCGCGGCGCGGCGCGGACCGAAGGATTTGATGCCGGCTTCTTCCAGCGCATCGACGATGCCTTCGACGAGCGGCGCCTCCGGCCCGACGACGACGAACCCGATGTCGTTCGACTTGCAGAAATCGACGACGGCTTGGGTGTCGGATGGATCGAGCCCGATATTCGTTCCGACCCGCGCGATGCCGGGATTGCCGGGCGCGGCGTAGAGGACATCGAGCAAGGGGCTTTTCGCCAATTGATTGGCAAGCGCATGTTCGCGTCCGCCCGAGCCGAGGAGAAGAAGGTTCACGTTCGACCTTTAGAAAACCCCTCTCCCAGAGGGAGAGGGTGGCTTGCAAAGCAAGCCGGGTGAGGGGCTGCGATCCAAGAAGCTTGATCGACTGCAACCCCTCATCCGGCCGGCTCCGTCGGCCACCTTCTCCCAATGGGAGAAGGAATAATGATGCGCCTTTGAATTTGCATGATCATCATTTCCGCCCGAACAGGCGTTCAATATCGGCGAGCTTCAATTCGATATAGGTCGGCCGGCCGTGATTGCATTGGCCGGAGCCCGGCGTCTGCTCCATCTCGCGCAGCAGCGCATTCATCTCCTCCGCCGCGAGCCGCCGCCCGGCGCGAATCGAATGATGGCAGGCAAGCGTCGCCAACACATGATCGAGGCGGCGTTCGAGCGGCGCGGTTGCCCGGTCGTCCTCGGCGAGCGTGTCGGCGAGGTCGCGCAGCAGAAGCCCCGCGTCGAGGTTCTTGAGCAGGCTCGGCTGTTCGCGCAAGAGGATCGCGCCCGGCCCGAAGGGTTCGACGACAAGCCCGAACTCGGCAAGCAGCGGCGCCGCATCGACGAGCCGCGCGACGCTTGCCTCGTCCAATTCGACGACCGCCGGAATGAGCAGGGGCTGGCGCTCCACCGATTTCTTCGCCCGCGCGGCTTTCAGCCGCTCATAGACGAGCCGCTCATGCGCCGCATGCTGATCGACGATGACGATGCCGTCCTCGGTCTGGGCGAGGATATAGCATTCGTGGATCTGGGCGCGCGCCGCGCCGAGCGGCGCCGCGCCGGCCGCGGGTGCCTCGGCATCCGCGCGCGCATCGGCGCTGGGCGCGAAGCCCTCGAAACGCGCCTGATCTTCGGCGAAGCCTGGATTGGCCGGCGACAGGGGCGCGCTCCATTCAACCTGCGGCCTCGCGCGCGGCGAAGGATCGCCATTCATCGTCTGGCGACGCGCCATCGCGCCGAGCGCGGCGGCGCCACCCGAAGGTGTGGCCAGATGCAGCGCCGCCGCGAGCGTCTGTTTGAGCGCGCCGACAAGCAGTCCGCGCACCAGGCCCGGATCGCGGAAGCGCACTTCGGCTTTGGCCGGATGCACGTTGACGTCGACCTCGCGCGGATCGCAAGTGATGAAGAGCGCGACCGCCGGATGCCGGCCGGCCGGCAGATGATCGATATAGGCGGCGCGGATGGCGCCGGCGAACAGCTTGTCGCGCACCGGCCGGCCGTTGACAAAGAAATATTGCCCCGCGGCATTCGCGCGATGCGAGGTCGGCAGGCCGGCGAAGCCAGAGAGACGCATGCCCTCGCGCGCGGCATCAACCGGCAGCGCATTGGCGCGAAACTCCTTGCCGAGGATTTGCGTGAGCCGCTGCAGCAGGCCCGCGTCATCGCCCGCGCATGCGGGATAGTCGAAGCCGCTCGCGTCCGGGCCGGAGAGCGTGAAGCGCACGCCAAGATGCGCCATGGCGAGGCGCTGGACGACATCGGCGACGGCTTGCGCCTCGGCGCGGTCGCTCTTCAGGAATTTGAGCCGCGCCGGGGTCGCGGCAAAAAGCTCGCGCACCTCGACCCGCGTGCCCTGCGGCTGCGCCGCCGGCATAACCGCGCCCTTCAAACCCTGATCGATATGGATGGCTGAGCCCTGCTCCGCGCCCACAGAGCGCGTCGCAATGTCGAGCCGCGCGACCGAACCGATCGACGGCAGAGCCTCGCCACGAAACCCGAGCGTGGTGATGGAGCTAAGATCGCCGTCGGGCAATTTCGAAGTCGCGTGCCGCTCGACCGAAAGGTCGAGATCGGCTGCGCTCATCCCGGCGCCATTGTCGATGACGCGGATCAGTTTCTTGCCGCCCGATTCGACGGCCACTTCGATACGCGTGGCACCGGCATCGAGCGCGTTTTCGACGAGTTCTTTGACCGCCGAGGCCGGCCGCTCGACCACTTCGCCGGCGGCGATGCGATCGACGAGCACGGGATCGAGGCGGCGGACGGGCATGACGGCGCTTCTCTCGTCGCGGAAACGGACCCCTCCACCCCGCGGGCGAGCGGAACTCGCGTCTCGAAGAGCGAGGGGCCGCGGAAAATAGCGGCACAGCCGCCGGGCAGTTCGTCGGCAATGCGATTTCGGGTTGATCCGGCAATCGTATTCGGCCGGCCGCGTCTTCCTGAGCACGAGTCGGACGAAATCGGGAGTTTTCGGGAATCGGGGCCTGGTGGATCAGGCTGAATTTCAATCACGACGAAGCCAGCAGTCATTTGACGTCGCCGGCCGCGATGCGCCGCAAGCGGATTCATGCACCGCCATGAACACGGTCACGTCGATCGACGCCTGCCTAAACGTCGATCGTCGATCTGCTTTCAAAAAGCGCGCGCGGCGCCTGCCAACGGGGGACGTTCAAGTCCAACTTAGCAACGCCTGGCGTCCGCCAATCGCGGCGGCAAATTCGGACAATCAGGCGCGGCAGCGTTAACCAAAATTCGACTTGCTGGTTTACAAATTGTTAACCAAGCCTAAATTTAGACACTGCCCCCTGACGATGTTCAGACGTGAGCGTAAGTGTTGTGGTCACGCAATCACTTCAGTCCATCACCCGACCTAAAGACGTCGAAGTAAGTTCGGGCGAGGTTTTGGACGAAATCCGCTACAAGGTTGGGCCGCTTGCCCAGCTCAAGCTGGAATATGATCAGCCCATCAAAACGCTTTGGGTCACCATCGCACCCGAACCCAAGCCAGTTTTTACATTTGACCTCGTTAACAGCGTCTATCGACTCCAGACGGCGATTGTCTCTCTCTGGGGCCGGGACCGATACTTTCAATCGCCGATCCGCTTCTTCGCCTACCGGGCCTCGGGCCCAGTTTTCACGTTAGGGGGCGATCTTGATTTCTATTTGGGATGCATCGCCAAAGGCGACCAGTCAGCGCTTCAAGAATACGCACGCTTATCAATTGAAGGCGTATTGGGTAACACTTCGAGCCTTTACGGCTCAGCAATCACAATGGCCACAATTGAAGGGAAAGGAATCGGCGGTGAAATCGACGCTCCGTTGTCGTGCAACGTAGTGATCGCCGAGGAGCAGGCTTCATTCAGTTATCCGGAAGTGAAGTTTAATCATTTCGCCATTGCCGCCGTAGCAGTTCTTTCCCGACGGATCGGCCCAAAGGCGGCTCATAGTCTTTTGGCGACTGGCGCCGAGCTTTCGGCCTCTCAGTTTGAAGCGTTAGGCGCTCTCGACGCCGTTATGCCGACGGGGCATGGCGAGGCTTGGCTTCGCAAATATGCGGCTGAGACACTCCCTATGCACGGAGCCCGTTTGAACTTGTTCGAGGCTTTCTACCGTCGGCGCGCCGAAGAATATCGGACCGAACTCCATTTGCTCGCCAAAGCTTGGAGTGGATACATGCTGCGGCTGACACCGAGGGAAATTTCTCGCCTGCAGCGCATCAGTATTGGCCAGGATCGCATCCTGCAGCACATATACTCCCAAAAAAGTCTTCGATAATTCTTGGCCCAGGCACGCAAACTCGAACTATTCGACTGAAATCGGAAGCACGGGGCCGCCGGCAACGCACCGCGCCGGGCGCGCGATCCAAATTTGCTTCGAGTTCTAACAAATTTTGCAAGTTGATCTTAAAACCTATGAACGCGGCATAACCTCCGGGTCATATATTGAGCAAGCTCGAGGTCACACATTTGTGCGAGACCTAACGAGGCCGGAAAACACATATCCTTCGCTGTCCCGATAAATCGCAGTATTTCCAGATGCGGCGTATGGCGAAAAGCGGTCGACTTCAGAGACGCAACGCTCGACGATGGTCTTTACCAGCATCTCGTTGCCTCCCTGTTCGCGTCGCAATCGTCGCTCAACTCCGCGAACATCATGGGTGTGCTCATAACGGCGGCCTCATACGGCTTGACGAAAGAGAGCATATTTCTCGTATTTCTGTCATTGATCATCGTCGTGGGGACTACAAGAGCCCTGCTGTACGTGAGTTACACGCGACGCAAGGCGGCGCTAAAGACGCGCCAATCCTTCGAGTATTACGACACGATGTTCTTCATCCTGTCGTCTTGCTTCAGCGTCATCATCGGTATGACGTGTTATCAACTTATACAGCAACCGCTATCCACGGGGACCCATGCTATCGCAGCAGGTGTGGGTGTCGGTTACGCGATGGGCTTTGTCGCCCGTAATGCAGGTCGCCCCAGACTGGTCATTATGCAGGTCGTAACGACTCTCCTGCCCATGATCGTAGGCTACGCGGCGATGCAGAGCGCCTTTGGGAGTGCGGCGGTTATATTACTCTGCGGGACCGTCGTCGCTGCCAGCTCGGTGACCTTATCGCTGCATGAAAACTTAGTGGCCGTTTACAATGCCAACAAGGCAACTCGGCAGCTCGCTCTGTTCGATGAGCTTACCGGACTGTCGAACAGATATACCTTCGTTGATCATGTCAGCGAGTCGATTAGCAATGCGCCGGACAAGAAGTTCGCGATCCTCTACCTCGATCTTGATCGCTTCAAAGAAATCAACGATACGCTGGGTCACACAACGGGCGACGCCGTAATCATCGAAGTTGCGCGTCGAACTCAGGAGCACGACGCGCGACGACGACTTGATCGCGCGCTTCGGAGGAGACGAGTTTCTCATCAAAATCGCTGATACCGATACGCGCGAGTTAGAGCGCATCGTTCAGCGGATAGTTCTCACCCTGGCGCTTCCGTTCAGTATCGAAGGGGACACGTTGACGCCGTCCGCCAGCGTAGGTGTCGCCACTTTCCCGGATAACGGCGGAACCGCCGAGGAGATCATCAAAAACGCCGATATCTCCCTCTATGAGGCCAAAAGGGCCGGGGGAAAAACATATCGGATGTTCGACCCCGAAATGGAACGCGAACTCCAAATCCAGCGGACCATGCAAAGCGAGATTCACCTTGCGGTTGAGCGCCATGAATTTCTGCTGCATTACCAGCCAATCTATGAACTCCGATCGAAGGAGGTCATATCGGTTGAAGCTTTGCTGCGTTGGGTCCATCCCACTCGCGGGCTTCTCGGCCCTAACACGTTTATTCCGATTGCCGAAAAAACCATGACGATCATCGAAATTGGCGAGCAGGTGATCGAGACCGCATGTCAAACAGCCATGACGTTTCCCGATCATGTCTCCATCGCCGTAAACCTCTCGACAGCTCAATTCAGGCAACCTGAACGGTTGATCTCGAGCGTGCAGGCAGTCCTCTTGAAGACCGGACTGCGCGCGGATCGCTTGAACTTCGAAATCACCGAATCACTTCTCTTGGCCGATACCATTCCGATCAAGACAACGCTCAAGACGTTGACGGAACTCGGCATCAAGCTGGTGCTCGATGACTTCGGTACGGGCTATTCGTCGCTCTCCTACATTCACGATTTTCCCTTCTCCAAAATCAAGATCGATAAAAAGTTCACGGATAGTCTCTACCTCAACGCCGCATCTTCCTCGATCATAAGAGCGATCACGCAGATCGCGAAGGACCTCTCTTTGGAGATTGTCGTGGAGGGGATAGAAACGACGGAACAGGAAGCCTTCATCCGGATGCTCGGTCCAACGCAAGGACAGGGCTTCCTCTACAGCAAGCCGCTTACCAGCTCGGAACTCGCTGCAAAATTCCGGCTCAAACAAGCGGGCGGCAGTTGCTGTGGCCGCCTCGCTTCGTCCGCCTGAAGCTCAGGGCGAGGGCAGGTGCGGACCGCCCTTACATCCCAACCGGCCGCCCGACCACCGCGACGAGAAGCGAGCCGTCGCCGAACAGGCGCTTGGCGGCGCGTTTCGCATCCGCCATGGTCACGGCAGCGATCAGCCGGTTGCGTTCGTCGAGATAATCGACGCCATAGCCTTCGGCCTGCAGCCGCGCGAGATGGCCGGCGATCTTGGTCGAAGTGTCAAAGCGCAAGGCATAAGAGCCGATCAGATATTTCTTCGCCTTGTCGAGCTCTTCCAGGGTCGGCCCCGCCTCGGCGAGACTGCGGATCTCGGCTTCGATCACCCGCATCGATTCGGCGGCGCGCTCGTTCTTGGTCGAGGTGCCACCCGAGAACATCGCCGCATGGTCTTGATCGATCAGGCGCGAATAGACCGAATAGGCGAGCCCGCGCTTCTCCCGCACCTCTTTGAAGAGACGGGCGGAAAAGACGCCGCCGCCGAGCACATGATTGACCACCATCGCCGGAATGAGGTCCTTGTCGAAGCGCGCGATGCCTTGGCGGCCGAAGCGGAGCGTCGATTGCGGCACGTCGAGATCGACGACGTGGCGTGTACCGGTGCCCGAAACGACGACATCGGGGATCGGCGTGAGCGCGGCTTTCTCCGGCAAATCGCCGAATACGTCGTCGAGATATTTGCCGAGCGTTGCCGCGTCGATCGCCCCGACGACAGCGATCTTCAGATTGTCGCGGGCAAAGCTCGCCGCGCGCATGTCGAAGACTTGGCCCCGGGTCAGATCGGGGAGCGTCGCGAGGTCGCCGCGCACCGGCGCGCCATAGGGATGGCCGGGATAAGAGAGGCTGCGCAAGGCGCGGCTTGCGGCCGAATCGGGATCGTTCAGCTCGCGCTTCAAGCCGGCCGCGACCTGGGTCCTCACCCGTTCGAAAGCCTCCGCGTCGAGCCGCGCTTCAGTGACGGCGAGATGCAACAATTCGAAAGCCTTCTCTTTGTTGCGCGCGAGCGTCTGCATCCGGCCGGAGAGAAAATCGCGGTCGGCCGAAAAGGATAGTTCGATCGCCTGTTCTTCGAGCGCCCGATGGAAGCCGTCCGAATCATAGGGCCCCGCCCCTTCGTCGAGCAGTCCGGCCAGCAGCGTCGCAACGCCCGGCCTGCCTTGCGGGTCCTGCGCAGCGCCGCCCAGCAGCGCGAATTCGAGCGCGACGAGCGGCACGGCATAGTCTTCGACCAGCCAGGCCTTGATGCCGCCGGGCGAGACGATGCATTGCACGGTCTCGGCGCGCGAGCGCGGCGCGCCTTCCTTCGTCTCTGTCTTGGAATCTGCGGTCATATCACCCCTGTGCCGCCCGCCGGCGCGGTCTGCCCGGACAGAAGAAAACCCGTGACGCTGCGTTTGCGGTCGAGCCAGCGCACGGCCTTTACGACGTCGGCGGCGCTGACCGCCTCGATCCGCTCCGGCCAGGAGAAAATCTCGGCGAGTGTGAGGCCGGCGGCGAGCGAGCCGCCATACCATTGCGCCAAGGCCACCTGACTGTCCTGCGCATAGATTGCGTCGGCGACGAGCCGCGTCTTGGCGCGGGCAAGATCGGCCTCGTTGACTCCATGCCGCGCCACTTCGGCGATGATCTTTTCGACCTCAGCATCGAGCGTCTCGAGGCTGATGCCCGGCGCCGGCGTCGCATAGGCATAGAAGCGGGTATCGTCGAGCGCCGTGCCGGCATAATAGGCGCCGGCGGAAACCGCGATCTTCTTATCGACCACAAGAGTCTTGAAGAGAAGGCTTGCCTGGCCGCCGCCGAGATAATGGGCGAGGACTTCAAGCGCCTCCCCCTCGCCCGGCGCGGCGGTACGGTAGGAAGGGACGATGAAGACGGTTTGATAGGAGGGCTGCTCGACCTTCGGGTCGCAAAGCGTCACCAGCCGATGCGCCTGGAGATCCGGCTCGCGCACCCTGACGCGTTGCGGCGCTTCGCCCCGTGCCGGAATTGCGCCATAGACCGACTTGGCGAGATCGATGACCGCGGCCGCCTCGACGTCGCCGGCGACGACGAGGATCGCATTTTCCGGCGCGTAGAAACGCTGATAATAGGCGAGCGCGTCGGCCCGCCCGAGCCCCTCGATATCGCTGGTCCAGCCGATGACCGGCGTCCCATAGGGATGGCGGGTGAAGAGGGCCGCCTGCACCGCCTCGTTCAAAAGATCGGCGGGATCCGAATCGGTCCGCATACGCCGCTCCTCGAGCACCACGTCGCGTTCCGGTGCGACCACCTCGTCGGTCAGCACGAGATTGGCCATCCGGTCGGCCTCGTAGTCCATGCAGACTTTCAAGTGCTCCTTGGCGACACGCTGGAAATAGGCGGTGAAGTCGTTCGAGGTGAAGGCATTCTCCTGGCCGCCGAGATCGGCGATGAGTTCGGAGTATTCGCCGGCCGGATGTCGCTTGGTTCCCTTGAACATCAGATGTTCGAGAAAATGCGCGATGCCGGATTTGCCGATCGGATCGTCGGCTGAGCCGTTGCGATACCAGACCATATGGGTCACGACGGGCGCGCGATGATCGGGGATGATCACGATGTCGAGCCCGTTGGCGAGGCGCGCATGGGCGACGGCAGGCCCGGGCTTGGCCGGTGTCGGCGCCGAAGGCGTGAGCTCGGCAATACCGGCCGACGGTTTGGCGTATGGCATTTTCTCTTTCCGGAAAGGCTCGAAGGTTCAAGCGCCGGCGGTGTTGGGCCGCGGCGCTCCGCCAAGGCTAGCCCGACCAAATATAGGAAGCAATTTCGCCGGCGGGAGGCACTTCTCTTCGCGCTCGGGCAAGGCAGGCGAGCGCGATTTGCCTCGTCGCGATCCTTTGATTTCCAGCCAGTATCAGCGCTCACTTTTCATGCGGTTTGCAATCAGGAGTATTATTCCCGCTATTGTCGCCCAGAAGAGCACGTCTAGGACAAAGTTGGGATAGTCCGCTTTCCAAGGAAAATATTGAGGGGCTATGACCATCTTGATGAGCCATGCCCTGGGGAAGCCGTGCCAGGACGCTCCGAGCAGTCCCCGAGGAGTTGCTTTCACGATGCCTGTCAGAAGTGTTATGGCCACCCCCGCGACCAGCGCGATACCCACGATATGTGCCTGCTTCATTTCGCAACCCGAGGTACTGGCGCCCAAACAGCGCTAAGGCAGGGGGAATTCATCCGTCGCGATAGACGCGCTCGCGCCGTTCGTGGCGCTCTTGCGCCTCGATCGAGAAGGTGGCGATCGGCCGCGCGTCGAGCCGCTTCAGTGAGATCGGCTCGCCCGTCTCCTCGCAATAGCCATAAGTTCCCTCATCGAGCCGGCCGAGCGCGGAATCGATCTTGGCGATCAATTTGCGCTGCCGGTCGCGGGCGCGAAGCTCGATCGCCCGATCGGTTTCGGAGGAGGCGCGGTCGGCGAGATCTGGCAGGTTCTCATTCTCGTTTTGCAGGACGACCAGGGTCTCGCGCGCCTCGCGCAGGATGTCGTTCTTCCACGCCAGCAGTTTGCGACGAAAATAGTCACGCTGGCGTTCATTCATAAAAGGTTCGTCTTCGGACGGTCGGTAGTCCGCGTCGATCGTATCGGTCGGCACGTTTCGAATCTCCGCACCCATAACCAAAACGCTGGCCTTATAACGAGATGCGCGCGTCGAGACAATGACTTGTCGCGGGGCGTCCGGCGCCGCCCCAAGGCCGGCCGCATTGGCGCGCTTCAAGCCGCAACTGGCTCCATCGCCCGCTGCAAATTCTCGCTGATCTTGTCGAGGAAGCCGGTGGTCGAGAGCCATTTCTGGTTGTCGCCGACGAGGAGGGCCAGGTCCTTGGTCATATATCCGGCCTCGACCGTTTCGACGCAGACTTTTTCAAGCGTGGCGGCGAATTTCGCGAGTTCCGCGTTGTCGTCGAGCTTGGCGCGGTGGGCGAGCGCCCGCGTCCAGGCGAAGATCGAGGCAATCGAATTGGTCGACGTCTCCCTGCCCTTCTGATATTCGCGATAGTGCCGCGTCACCGTGCCATGCGCCGCCTCGGCTTCGACCGTCTTGCCGTCCGGCGTCAACAGCACCGAGGTCATGAGGCCGAGGGAGCCGAACCCCTGCGCCACGGTGTCGGACTGGACGTCGCCGTCGTAATTCTTGCAGGCCCAGACATAGCCGCCCGACCATTTGAGCGCCGAGGCGACCATGTCGTCGATGAGCCTGTGCTCATAGGTGAGCCGGGCGGCTTGGTATTGCGCCTTGAACTCCTTCTCGTAGATCTCCTGGAAGATCTCCTTGAAGCGGCCGTCATAGGCTTTGAGGATCGTGTTCTTGGTCGAGAGATAGACGGGATATTTGCGCAACAACCCGTAATTCAGCGAGGCGCGGGCGAAATCGCGGATCGAATCGTCGAGATTATACATCGCCAGGGCGACCCCGCCGCCGGGGAAGTTGAAGACCTCCTTCTCGATCACCTTGCCGTCGTCGCCCTCGAATTTGATCGTAAGGCGGCCGCTGCCGGGCACTTTGAAATCGGTTGCCCGATATTGATCGCCGAAAGCATGACGGCCGACGACAATCGGCGCGGTCCAGCCGGGCACAAGGCGCGGCACATTTTTGCAGATGATCGGCTCGCGGAAAATGACCCCGCCCAGGATGTTGCGAATCGTCCCGTTCGGCGATTTCCACATTTCTTTCAGCTTGAATTCGGCGACCCGGGCATCGTCGGGCGTGATCGTCGCGCATTTCACGCCGACGCCCCATTTCTTCACCGCATTGGCGGCGTCGATCGTCACCCGGTCGTCGGTTAGGTCGCGATTCTCGATCGAGAGGTCGTAATATTCGAGGTTGATGTCGAGATAGGGATGGATGAGCTTGTCGCGGATGAGATGCCAGATGATCCGGGTCATCTCGTCGCCATCGAGCTCGACGACGGGATTTGCGACCTTGATCTTGTTCATCGCAGGACCTTTTCGCGGAATGGCCTCGGAATTGCCGCCCCTATAGCATCGGGACATTGGGCCGGCAAAGCCGCCCTCCGCAGCGCGAGCGGTACGCGCACTTGATCGGGGCGCGGCAGGCCAGCATAGTGGCGAATCATATGGATTGCGCCGTTCTCTTGTTAGCTGGAGAAGGTGATGCGCCAGTTTTGCGAGATGGAGCATCCGAAATCAACATGAACAGCCTGGCACGCGACACGTGGTCACCGGCCGTCACCGTCCTCACGCTCGCACGAGCCTCCTTTCTCGCCGACCCGATGGGCGCACTCTATTGGCATGGTGAGCGGCTGCTGGCCGTCGCCGACCTGCATCTCGAAAAAGGCTCGGCCTATGCGGCGCGGCGCGTGTTCCTGCCGCCCTACGACACGGCAACGACGCTTGCCGCGCTCGCCGTGCTTATCGCCCGCTATGCGCCGCGCGCCGTGCTTGCGCTTGGCAATTCCTTCCATGATGTCGGCGGCGGCGCCCGCCTCTCGGCGCAGGACCGCGCCGCGCTCGGGAACCTGCAGCGCGGGCGCGATTGGATCTGGCTTGCCGGCAATCACGATCCGGTTCTGCCCATGGATCTCGGCGGCGCGCGGATGTGCGAGATCGCGATCGGCGGGATTTTGTTCCGGCATAAGCCGCAGGCTCCATCCGGGGAAGCCGAAATCGCCGGCCATCTTCACCCTGTGGCGCGCGTCGCGGGCGCCGGCGGCTCGGTGCGGCGGCGCTGTTTTGTTAGCGATGGGACGCGCTGCATCCTGCCGGCTTTCGGCGCCTATGCCGGCGGCCTCAATCTGCGCGACCGGGCCTTCGCGGTGCTGTTTGGTTCCGCCGCGGTCTATGCCCATGTCCTCGGCCGCGACCGGGTCTATAGGGTCGGGCAGGATCAATGCCTGGCGGATTGAACCCGCGCCGTTCTTATGAGAAATTGATGCGAGTAAAGCGCCGCGGCAGCGCTCGGGCGCGCTTTCCGGGTCCACACTGCTAGGCCAGAGCTCATGTTGAAACGTCGCACCGAGAACTTCTCGTCATCGTGGCCGGCCAAAGTGGCGGCCCTTGTTACGGCCTTTTCGATTTGCGGTCTGGCGATTGCGGCTCGCGCCGACGACCTTCGGACGCTCGGCAATATCGGCGATGCGCATAAAGCCGTCAGACTGATCACGAAATATACCATCAACACCGACACGCGGTCTCTCGACCTCGTCGCGGCGATTCCCACGGTCTCCTCGCTCAGCCGAGAACAAGAACGCCAGATTGCGGCCGACACCGCCCGTCAAATTTGCGCCGAAGGAGCCGTCAGCGGAAGTTGGACGGTGCGGATCTTCATGCCGGGAAACTCCACGCCCGCCGGCTCTTGCCACATGGGCGGCCACCACTGAGGCGCGCCCAAACGCGGCTACCGACGTTTGGCGCAGCTAGGGCGACGCGGCCGTCACCGGCAACTCCGGAACGCTTGTCGTCTTGGCCCGATCCTTCGATAAATTCTCGAGCACCTGCAGCACCATTTTCGCACGAATCCTGTTGGCGAGCCCGGTTGGATGCCCGTCGCCGGGGATTCGTAGCGGCTGGCCGGGATAGGCCTTCTGGTCGAGCGAGGCGTCGATGACCTGCAGGCCGCCGTCGCGCAGCCGCTGCATGACCTGCTGATCCGTCATGCCCACCTGGCGGACGTAGTCCGGCCAATCGGTGAGGTACAGAACAAGTGTCGGAACGCCGTATTTCTCGCGGGCAAGCTGGCCGGCTCGAATCAACACTGCAATGTAAAGGTCGATGTCCCGCCGATATACGCTTGGTGTGACGTTCTTGAAGAACATCTGGTAGGTCGAGGTCGAGGCCAAGGCGTTGCGTATTGCGCTCAGCACCTTCCCGCTTTGCTGGTAGCAAGCACCTTTGTAGACGGGCAGCCCGCTCTCGAGTGCATAGCTCGGCCCGAGAAGCGCGAAGCTCGCGGCGCATGACACCCGTTCGGCCTGCCAAGGCGCGGTGAGGAAGACGAAGAGGCGTGGGTCGCCTTTCAGGAGGTTGTCATCGAGGTCAAGCTCCAGCGCCCGCAGGAACTGCTGCGGGCCGTAGCCCGACACTCCCAGATTGAGCACATGCATTTTCCGGCCGGTCAGATCCGCGAAGGCCTGCGGCAAGGTCTGCTCGTCCGGTATCCCTTCGCCGAACGTCATGGAATCGCCGAAGAACGCGACCGTCGGCCCATGTTCCGTCGACACCGTCTGGCGGTTACGATGCGAGTCGATCGTATAGGTGACGTCGAAGATGACGTGGCCGTTGGGACCGCCTTGGATTTTCTTTTGCCAATAGACGCCGGGCTTGCCGAGACCCCAGCCGAGCGCCGCATCGGGCGCGAAGCTGCCCGTCTGACGCATGTTCATGGTACGGGCGACGGCATGGATCGAGATCAGCTCAATGGCCGAGAGTCCGACCGTCAGCGCGGCCACGACGACGCATGCGTCGCGCCACCGCCCCCGGAACATGACGCCAAAGGCGACCGCGACAGCGAAGACCAGTCCGTAATAATAAAGCAGCGCATAATTGGACAGCGGCACCGCATTCAGCGCGAGCCACAGGGCCGCGGCCAGAATGATAAGCGCCAGGACCAACTTCTTGAGGACTGTCAGGCTTGGCTTGCGAGCCTGGAACACGGGCTCCCCCAGAACTGGACCGTTTCGCGCTTGCGGCATCCGTTTCGCGGTTCGTGCATAAAGCAAGCGGCTTTGCCCCGCAACATTTGCGTTTCCGCGCGATCTCGCCGATCCTGGTCGCGATTTTCCGTGCTAGAATGAATAATCGCCGGCAAGCTTCGGGGAGAGCGGCGCGTGGCGGTTCCCATCAAGTACCGCGCATTCCTTTCCTATAATCACCAGGACACGCGGATCGCGATGCGGGTCCACGCCCGTCTCGAATCTTTCCGCATCGACAAGGACCTCGTCAGCCGTCCGACGCCGGCCGGTCCGGTTCCGCCGACGCTGCGGCCGATCTTTCGCGACCGCAACGATTTCGATGCGGGCGGCGAGCTCGGCGAGGAGACGGCCGCGGCGCTCGACGCTTCCGCTGCGCTGATCGTCATCGCCTCGCCACATGCGGCGAAAAGCAAATATGTCAACGAGGAAATCCGGCTTTTCAAATCGCGCCACCCCGAGCGCGCAATCGTCCCGTTGATCGTGGAGGGCGAACCCGGCGATCCGGAAAACGAATGCTTTCCTCCGGCGCTGCGTTTCGCCGTCACGCCGGACGGCGCGATCACGGACGCGCCCACCGATGTCCTGGCCGCCGATCTGCGGGAAGCGGGTGACGGATTCGTCTTGGCGCTCGCCAAGGTCGTCGCGCGGCTGATCGGGCTTGCGCCCGACATGATCTATCGCCGCGCCGAACGCGAGCGGCGAAGGCAGGAACGGCTGCGCGCCGGCATCGGCGGGGTGATCGCTCTGCTCGTGGCCGTTGGCGGCGTCTTCTTCTGGCGCTCGCATCAGCAGGCCGTCACGCTTGCCGAGATCGATGCATTGGTCGCGAAATACAGCGTTGTCGATACCGCGCAGGCGGCGGTTCCGGGCGCGAAGGAATCGCTCACCCAAGCCATCACCGCGATCGCCGAAGGCGCGGCGACCGACCCGAGATATGCCGAGGCTCTCGAATTGCTCAAGGCCGGCAAGGCGGCCGAAGCCGAACCTCTGTTGAAGGCAGTCGCCGAGGACAAGGCCAAACGGGCCGACAAGGACGCCAAGGACGCGGCCGCCGCCTATCGCAACCTCGCCTCCATCGCGGCTGTCAGCGACCATAAGCGTGCGCGCGAGGATTACGCCGAAGCCGCCCGTCTCGATCCCTCCAACATCGAGGGCCTCATCTTGGACGCGGAGTTCCAAGCCGAAGCCGGCCAGTTGAACGCGGCGCAGATGGCCTTTACCCAGGTCGTCGCGCGCGCCAAGCCCGGCAGCGACGACCATGACCTGTATTGGGCGCGTCTCGGCTTGGGCGATATCGAGAAAGATCGCGGCAATCTCGCGGCGGCGCTGACAATCTACCGCGCGGCGCAAGCGATCGTGGAAAGCCGGGCGAAATCCGATCCGCGCATCGGCTGGAAGCGTGACCTGTCGGTCGCCTATGAAAGGATCGGAAATGTATTGGTCGCGGAAGGAAATCTGCCCGAGGCGCTGAATTCCTATCATGCTGGCCTCGCCATTGCCGAGTCTCTTGCGCAATTAAGGCCCGACGATACTGGCGCCCAACGCGACCTCTCGTTGGGCCACAACGAAATCGGCGACGTGCTGGTCGCAGAAGGAAATCTGCCCGAGGCGTTGAAATCCTACCTGGCCGGGCTCGCAATCGCCGAGCGTTTGGCCAAATCGGCTCCCGCCAACGCCGTGGCGCAGCGCGACCTGTCGGTGTCTCACGGAAAAATCGGCGACGTGCTCGTGGCTCAAGGCGATTTGGGCGCGGCGCTGAAGTCCTATCAGGCCGGCCTCGCCATCGCCGAAAGTCTGGCGAAATCCGATCCAGAAAATGCCGGTTGGCGGCGCGACTTGTCGGTCGCGTATGACGAGATCGGCAATGTGCTTGTCGCGCAGGGCGAGCTGGCCGGAGCGCTGAGGTCTTATCAGGCCGGCCTCGCCATTGCTGAAGATCTGGCGAAATCCGACCCCGGCAATGCCGGTTGGCAGCGCGACCTGGCGGTCTCCTACGACAAAGTCGGCGACGTCGAGAGGGCGCAGAAAAATCTGCCCGAGGCGCTGAAGTCCTATCAGGCCGGGCTCGCCATCACCGACCGTCTGGCCAAATCCGATCCCGACGATGCCGGCGCCGAGCTCGACCTTTCGGTGTCCTACGACAAGGTCGGCAACATGCTCGTTGCAGAAGGAAACCTGCCCGACGCGCTGAAATCCTATCGGGCGAGCCTCGACATCAGACAACGCCTGACGAAAGCCGGCCCTCGCGATACCGATTGGCAGCGCGACCTCGCGGTGTCCTACAATAAGGTCGGCGACATATTGATGGCGCAGGGAAATCTCCCCGACGCGCTCAGCTCCTATGAGGCCGGCTTTGCAGTCATCGATCCTCTGGCCGGATCCGATCCCGGCAATGCCGGCTGGCAGAGCGATCTCGCGGTGTCTTATGCAAAGCTCGCCTATGCCTATCTCAAAGGCGGGGCGCCGATGAAGGCGCGCGAGACCTTTGACTCCGGCCGCGCCATCGTCGCGCGTCTGGTCGCGCAATATCCGAATTGGTCGTTATGGCAACGCCAACTCGCCTGGTTCGATCGACAGATCGCGGCGCTCGGGAAATAAAGCTACGAGGTCGCGCTGCGCGCGATCGGCGATGCCGTCCCCTTCGCCGCAAGCAGCCAGCGCCTGCCTCACAGCATCGACAGCTTGGGCCTTTGCGTCTTGCTTGTTGAGGCGCGCGCGGGCGCGGGCGCAGGTGCGGCATTCCAACCCCCAGTCGGAACCTGCACGTTGTTGGCGGCCGGCTCCGGCGTCTTGGCGCGGAAGCCTGCGGCCATGGCTTTCGCCGCGGCGAGCTCGTTGGCGTCGAGCCGCGCGCCGACATCGTCGCGCTTTCTCGCGGCGTCATCGTCGCCCTGCGCCGCGGCGATCGCAAACCAGGTGTAGGAGGAAACGAAATTCTGCGAAACGCCGAGGCCGCGGGCGAGAAGCACGGCGAGATTATATTGGCTGTCGCGCACGCCATATTCGGCGGCTTTCTTGAACCATTGCGCGGCGGTTGCGTAATCCGGCCTGCCGGAATCGCCGCCGTCGGCGGCAAGAACCGCGAGATTGTGCATGGCGCGGATATTCCCCTGTGCCGCGGCCTTTTGGTACCAGGCCTTCGCTTGGGCGAGGTTCTGCGCAACGCCGAGGCCTTTTTCGTAGAACGAGGCAAGCCGATATTGGGCCGGCGCGAGGCCTTGCGCGGCGGCCTTCCCATACCATTGCGCCGCCTGCGCCAAGTTGCGCGACACGTGGCGCCCCTCGGCATAATTCGTCGCCAAGACGAATTGTGCCTCGGCATTGCCGGCCTCCGCCGCGGCTTGCGGGTCGGACTGAGTGAAGTCGCGGGCCGTGCCTTGCGGCTTGCCGATCGAGCCGGTGGTCATCGGGTCGACCTCGGGCGCGCGCTGGCGCGCCGCGCCTCCGGTCGGCGAAGGATCGAGCGCCGCGGTGCTGATTTGCGCCGGCGCGGCGATCTGCGGCGAAGCGGTCGGCGGCGCGATCATCGCCGCGGCCGGCGCATCGATATTCGAGGAGATGTTGGTCGGCTGCGCGTGGCTCATTGTCTTGACGACCGCATAGGCGCCAATCGCGACGAACAGGGCTGCGAGCGAAAGCACCACCGGCCGCTTGTGCTGCGCGATGAAATTGCGCGTTTGCCGGATGAGGCCCGCCTTGTCTTTCGAACCGCCCGCGCGCGCCCGGCTTTGCGCGACGGCTGCCGCCGATTCGATCTGCGCGGCCTGGGCGGCGCGGCGCGCCGCGGCGATGAAATCGGCGCGCGTCGTCGGCGCCTCCGGCTCCGAGGAGCGCTCCTGCCCCGTTTCGCCATTCGCGCTCTGGCGCCGTCCCGGAAAGCCGCTGCCGGGCTCGATCAGGAAATCCTCCAGCGCGGCCGCGGGCGGCATGGCGTTTTTCCTGCCGTTGTCGCGCCGCGCCACAAGCTCGTCCGGCCCGAGCGGCTGGCTTTGCAAATCCGCCCGATCGCGCAGGGGGAGATTGGGCTGTTGGGCCGGCGCAAAGATTGGCGGCGGGCCTGAGGCAAGCGGCTCGCTCGACGATTTCGGTCGGACGGACAATTCCTCTTCGACCACGGCAAGGCGGTCGACGACCTTTTCGAGCGTCTCGTGAACCGCGTTCAAGGTCGAGACCGTGCGCCGATCGGCATCGTCCTGTACGGCGCGTAATCTTTGCAGTTCCTGTCCGATGCCCGACGGCTGCGAATTCGGGTCACTGGCGGCATTCTCCGCCGCCTCGAGCGCCGCCCGGCGGGTCATTTCGAGCTCGGCGAACAACTGGCTGATCGTCTGCTCCAGCGAGGTCAGCGAAGAAAAGCCGGCGCTCGAAGCATCCAGTCGCTGCGCAAGCTCGGCGATCTGCTGCTCCAGAGCATCGATCGCTTGCGCGCCGGCGTGCGGCCCCTGCGCTTTTTCGAGCTTCTCGGCCAATCCGCGAACGAGATCTTCGAGCGGGCGCGTGTCGGCCGCCGGCCAGGTCTCGGCGATGCGCGCCGCGAGCCCCTGCTGGACATTGTCGATGCGGTGCGACAGCGCCTCATAATGGCTCTGGTCGCGCGCCTCGGCGATGGCCTCCTCGACTTTCGCCGCAATCGCATCGAGTCGCTCCTCGATCTTGTCGAAGGCCGATGCGCGATCAGCATAAGCGTGGACCCCAGGCTCCCGCGCAGCCGTGCGGCCTCGGTCGATGCTCTCGGCAAGCTGCGCGACTTGGCGTTCGATCCGCTCGACAGGCAGCGGCCGCGCCATAGCCGCCGTCAGAAGATCGCGGATCTCCCGCGTCTGGCTCTGGATATTTTGGAAGGCGGCGGGATCGATCTCCGAGCGGCCGAGATCGTCGAGCTTGGTGCCGAGCCGTTTTAGTTCGCCCTCGAGACCTTTTATGGTCATGCGCGGATCGATGTCGGCGAGCGAATGCCTGAGTTCGCCAATGAGCTTTTCCAGCGGCTGGAGCACCGTGTCGTTGATGCCTTCCGTGCGCGAGGCTTCGAGCTTCTGCGCAAGACCGCGGATCGCCTGCTCGAGCGTGGCAATCGAGCCGCGCGAGGCGAGATCGCGGAGCGCTTCCGACATGTTGCCAATTTCGGTGCGCAGCTTGTCGAGGTTGCAGACTGGCGGCTCGGCGTGACGGGCGGCCTGTTCGCGGCGCATATCGTCGAGCTTGATGGCGAGCGCGGCAATGTCGCCTTGCAGGCTCATGAGCGAGGTCTGGCGTAATCCAGGTCGCGCCGCGGCATCGTCGGACGCGCCGAATGTCCTGAAAGGCGGCTGCGGCCGCGGCGCCGCCCCTTCGTCCAAAGCCTTCTGGCGACGGGTCACCTCGGCGATGGCCGCGCCGAGCGATGGACGCGATTTGCCGGACCCACGCCCTGCGCGGGCGGGCCATTCGGCCTCGGCAGCGGACGCTACCGCCGCCAACAGGGAGTTGAGGGTCGATTCCATCCGATTCAATTGGCTGCCGGAAAGGCGCGCCGGCGCCTCTGCCGCTTGCATGCGGGGCTCGCCACGCTGCGCCCGCTGCAGCGCCGCCTCTTCGCTTCTATCCCTGCCGCCCCAGGGAACCGCTCGCATCATATTCTCTCCGGCAGGGATCCGATAAGCCCCGGCTATGAACCCAAGTTCTGGAGAAGCGGCACCGAATCATGATCGCCTGCCGGGCGCCGGCCTCGGATGAATTTCCGTAACCGCGGTAAACAGCCGGTTAATCCTGCCCGATTTTGAAACAACCGTATTACTACTGATTGCGCATGTTGCTTATAAAACCTAAGGTTGTATCTAAATGGTCCGGACGGGGGTGGGGGCCCATGGAAACGAGCGTCAATGGCAGCGCCCGATGCCAGATCGAGGCGCAGAATGAATCGCAAGCCGAGCGCGCCTGGACGATCGGCGACATGGCGCGCGAATTCCGGGTCAGCCTGCGGACCTTGCGCTTTTACGAGGACCGCGCCCTGCTGCATCCGCGCCGGAGCGGTACGACCCGGCTCTATTCCGGCCGTGACCGTCTGCATCTTCAGATGATCTTGAAGGGCAAGCAGCTCGGATTCACCTTGACCGAGATCCGCGAGATCCTGGCACGCGACGATTCGGGCGGAGAACTCAATCTTCCAGCCGATCAGATCGCGGCCCAGATCCACCATATCGAGCGACAGCTGAGCACGCTCGAAGCGGCTCTTGCCGAATTGCGCCTCGCGCATGAACGCACGCAGAAGAAAGCGCATATGACGGCCGCTTGAGGCAACAGCCTCAACTCATCCGATCCGCTACACGCCGGCTTGGCCGATATGGCGAAACGGCGACAAACCCTCTATTGGTTCGCCCAATCAATGACCCGATCCGCGCCGCCCCGTGGATCGCGGCGAAAGGTCGATCCATTGAGTGCTGCGCCCGGATCAAAAGACGCCGCAGGAATTGGCGTCCTGATCGTCAATCTCGGCACGCCGGAGGCGACCGATTATTGGTCCATGCGCCGCTACCTGAAGGAATTTCTTTCCGACCGGCGCGTCATTGAAACGCCGCCCTGGATCTGGTGGCCGATCCTCAACCTCGTCATCTTGTCGGTGCGCCCGACGCGCAGCGGCAAGGTCTATCGGTCAATCTGGAATCGCGAGCGCAACGAAAGTCCGCTGAAGACCATCACGCGGGCGCAGGCGCAGAAGCTGGCCGTCTGGGTCGAGACCGGCCCGTTGGGCTCGGCAAAGGCCTCGATCAAGGTGGATTGGGCGATGCGTTATGGGCATCCGGCAATCGCGCCAGCGCTGGCGCGCTTCATCGAAGCGGGATGCGACCGCCTGCTGATCGTGCCGCTCTATCCTCAATATGCGGCGGCGACGACGGCGAGCGTCGGGGATGCGGTCTTCGCCGCGCTGGCGCGCATGCGCCTTCAGCCGGCATTGCGCATCGCGCCGCCCTATTGGGAGGAGCCCGTCTATATCGAGGCGCTTGCCGCCTCGTTGCGCAAATTCCTGGCCGGGCTCAATTTCGCCCCCGACGTGATCCTCGTCTCCTTCCATGGCATTCCGCAGGCCTATGCGGACAGAGGCGACCCCTATCCGCGCCATTGCGAGGCAACGTTCCGTTTGCTCGGCAAAGCGCTCGGCCCCGCCGCGAAAAAGTTGAAAATGACCTATCAGTCCCGCTTCGGACGGGCGCAATGGCTCGAACCCGCGACCGATGCGACGGTGAAGGCGCTAGCGCGCGAAGGTTGCCGCAATCTCGTCGTCATCACGCCGGGGTTCTCCGCCGATTGCGTCGAGACGCTCGAAGAGATCGACGTGGAGAACCGGCATCTCTTCTTGCAAAGCGGCGGCGAGAATTTTGCGACCGTCCCTTGTCTCAACGACAGCCCCGAAGGTATTGCCGTCATCTGCGACATCGTCGGGCGCGAGCTCAAGGGCTGGGTATAGGCAGAGCTCGGCTCGGCCGGTCCAGCGACCGGCCGAACGGCCGCTCACTTGTGGTGCGCCGAGACGGCCTTCGCAAGTTCAGCGGTGGCACGCTCGGATACCGCCTGCGAGATGTCGCCGAGGCTGAGCATACCGACCATTCTTTTGTTTTCGTCGATGACCGGCAGCCGCCGAATTTTTCTTTCCTCCATGATACGCGTGGCTTCGTCCGCACTATCACCGGCTTTGCACCAGACAATGCCCTTGGTCATGATTTCCCCGGCCGTCAGCTTGGACAGATCCTTGCCATCGGCGACGCCTCTGACTGCAATATCGCGATCGGTCACCATGCCGACCAACCGGTCGTTCTCGCCGACCGGGATCGCACCAATGTCAAATTTCGCCATCCTCTTCGCCACAGCCGTGACGAGCGTGTCAGGCGAAACCCATTCAACGCCCTCGTGCATGATCTTTTTTACCTTCATAGGGATTCTCCCATCGCGCCGGGCAATGCCCGGCCCTAATTGTCAGCTTGAACGGACCCATGGTCCACCTATCCGAATGCATAGTCAAAGGCGTGAGGCCCGAGGGCCTTGACCTCAATCAATGCGCTCCGCGCAATTTGTGAGCCGGTTACAGCGCCGCCGGGGCAGCGCGCGGCGGCTTCGCTCTATGCAAACGCGGCAAGACGAGGAGCCAGACGACAGCCGCGGCCAGCAGCAGGCTGCCGACGAGCGGCCGATGCGCCGCCCAGGCGATTGCGATCGTCGCCAGAGTCACCGGGACGGCGAAGGTCAGAGCAACGAGCAACGTCCCGGCTTCGACGATCCCCTCGAGGAAGGGAACGACCGCGAAGACCATCGCAACAGGCCCCGCCATCAGCACGAAGGCAACGACCATCATCGCAAAACCGACGCCGCGCAGCACCCAGGTGATGATGCGTTCCTTCTGTTTCTTCTCGGCAAAGAGTGCCGCCGCCGTAAGCGCACCGGGTTTGATCAGCGCGATCTCATAGCCGTTGGCGGCGTGATAAGGCGTAAGGGTGCCAACAATTTGTGTGCCGGCGACAGAAAAGATTTGCGATGGCACGGCTTCGAAGCTGACACGCAGGTCGCCGACGGCGGGATTGGCCGGGTCCTGACCACGGTAGAACGTGCCGCCTTGCGCCTTATAGCCCTGCACCGGCGTGCTCTCTACCGCGAAAGGCGTGAAGTCGGAGATCTTGTCGAGCACGCCGCGATCGATATGGTAAGCGCCGAGCGTGGCCGCGGGCGTGTCGAAGGTGACCGAGCTCATTGGCATGACCGGATTGACATGACCGACCGGGTGGTGAAACGCGCCTGAATCGATCGGAGCTTCCGACCAAATGCGATGATAGCTATAGGTTGTCTGCGTCGTCTGCGCGCCGCCCATCGATTGCTGCGCCTTCGCGCTCTCGTCTTCCTTCCATTGATACATTTCGACCTTGCGGCGCAGGCGCAAAAGTCCGTCGCCAGTGACCGCAAAGGCCGCGTCTCGGGCGGGCGTCGTGGTGGTGACCGGGCCGATGAGATGAACGAGCTTGCCGTCGTTGGCGGGAAGGACCGCATCCGGCGTGACCTCCACTACTCGATGCAGGCCTTGGTTAAGCGCGCTGATCGCCGCGACCGTCCGCCCCTCGTTCCAATAAAGCAACGCGATCGCCGCCGGCACGAGCAGGATCCCGATGAACACGCCGGCGATGCTGTGGCCCATGCGGCCGCCCCAGCCTGCCGTTGTCGTCTCGGTGAATGTGTCGTTGGGATCGTTGGTCATGGTCCTCGGATGACGGGGCGCTCGGCGAGGCGACTTCGCTGCCGGAAATCCGACGCCAGCATCAGCGTCGCTGCCCTTTTCGCGCGGCTCGCTCAACCACATATCTTCCTCGCCCCGCCGAGCCTCGGCAAGGTCTTTCGCGCAATTTCAAGGGAGGGCTTTCAGATGAGGACCGCAATCCTGTCCTGTTTCTTGTGCGTCGCGATCGCAGGCGCTTCAATGGCCGAACCGAAGCCCGGCGGCTGTCTCAAATATGGGCTGGCGGGCGCCGTCGCCGGCCATGTCGCCGGGCACCATGCGGTCAAAGGTGCCGTCTTCGGCTGCATCGCCGGGATGGTGCGCCGGCACGAATACAACAAGCAGATGCGCGAACAGCACGTTGCTCATTGAGATCCCTGCGCAGGATCATTGTGCTTTCGCGATTGCCCCGTCGCGAAGCTTGCGTTCCCATTGGTAGGCCTGCCGCACGATCTCCGTCAGATCGTCATAACGCGGCTTCCAGCCAAGCCGGCTGCGGATCGCCTGCGCGCCGGCGACGAGCGCGGCGGCATCGCCCGCCCGCCGTCCGGTCAGCCGAACCTCGAAGTTCGTATCCGAAACTTGTTTCACCACGTCGATGACTTCGCGCACCGAATGACCATGGCCATAGCCGCAGTTCAGGACGAGGCTTTCGCCGCCGCCGCGCAAATGCCCGAGCGCCAACATGTGCGCGGTGATGAGATCGCTCACTTGAATATAGTCGCGCACGCAGGTGCCGTCGGGAGTTGGATAATCGGCCCCGTAGATGTCAATTCCCGGGCGCAGCCCGACCGCCGCTTGCACTGCAACCTTAATGAGATGTGTCGCGTTGGGTGTGGATTGGCCAAGCCGCCCCTTGGGATCGGCTCCGGCTACGTTGAAGTAGCGCAGCGCCACATAGGAGAAGTCATGCGCCTTGGCAGTGTCCTCGAGCATCCACTCGACCATGAGTTTCGATCGTCCGTAAGGGTTGATCGGCGCCGGCTGCGCCGTCTCGAAGATCGGATTGGCCGCCGGCTCGCCGTAAACGGCGGCGGTCGAGGAAAAGATGAAGTTCTTGATCCGGTTGCGCACAGCGAATTCGACGAGAGCGCGGGCCTTGACCGTATTGCTGAAATAATAGCCGAGTGGGTCGGAAACTGAATCGGGCACCACGATCTTGGCGGCGAAATGAATGATGGCCTCGATCCAATGTTCGCGGACGACGGCATTGAGCTGCGCCGTGTCGCCGGCATCGCCGACGATCAGCTTCGCCGGTTTGGGAACCGCCCAGGAAAAGCCGGTCGAGAGATCGTCGAGCACCACGACTTCTTCGCCGGCATCAAGGAGCGCGAGGACCATATGGCCGCCGATATAGCCGGCCCCGCCCGTCACCAAAACTGCCATTCGCCTTCTCCGCTTCCCGCCAATCCTGCCTTCGAGAACAAAACAGCGGGTTAATCCCAGTCTCACCGCCGAGTTGACGCCGGGGCGGGCTGCGTCCTAGGTCATTCGCGCGCCCCCGGTCACCCTTGCGCGAAGGCCCCGCGGGCGCCGGGCCGTCGATCTGCTTTGAACCTTTGGCATCTCGCATGAGCAAGCGCATCCGCAAGGCCATCTTTCCCGTCGCCGGCCTCGGGACACGCTTCCTGCCGGCGACCAAATCCGTCCCCAAAGAGATGCTGACTGTGGTCGACCGGCCGATTCTCCAGCATGTCGTCGAAGAAGCATATGAAGCAGGGATCGAACATTGCGTCTTCGTCACCGGCCGCAACAAGGCGGTAATCGAAGATTATTTCGACATGGCCTATGAGCTCGAGGACATTCTGCTCAAGCGCGGCAAGACCAAGGAACTGCAAGCCCTGATGGCCGATTTGCCGAAGCCCGGCGCGATGAGCTTCACCCGCCAGCAGGCGCCGCTCGGCCTCGGCCACGCTGTCTGGTGCGCGCGCGACATCATCGGCGACGAGCCTTTCGCGGTTCTCCTGCCCGACATGCTGACGTTCGCCGCCGGCAACGGCAAGCGCTGCCTTGCCCAATGTGTCGCGGCTTACGAGAACCATGGCGGCAATATTATCGCAGTCGAAGAAGTGGCGCCGGAGGAGACGCATAAATACGGCGTCGTCTCGGTCGGCAAGGATCATGGCGCGACCTTCGAGATCACCGGCATGGTGGAGAAGCCGAAGGGCGCGGCGCCGTCCAATCTCATCATCTCCGGGCGCTATATCCTTTCACCCGAAATCTTTCCCATCCTGGAGAAAGGCGAAAAGGGCGCCGGCGGCGAGATTCAGTTGACCGACGGCATGAAGGCGCTCGCGAGCCAAACAGGCTTTCCATGGCGTGCGCTTCGACGGCAAGACCTATGATTGCGGTTCGCGGCTTGGATTCCTGGGGGCCAATGTCGCCTTCGCGCTGGCCAATCCGGAGATCGCGCCGGAGTTTCGCGCGCTGTTGAAGAGCCTTGTCGGCAGGCTTTAGGCCAAGCACTATGGCGTCCGGCGCAACATAATTTCGACGAGGCGGCGGGCGAAGTTCCACCCCGCGTGAACGCCATTGCCGGCTCTTATACGCGCATTCCGGAGAGACGTGCCATTCCACGAAGCTTGCCGCCCATGCTCGCCGCCCTCGTGCTGTCGACGACAGCCGCGGCGGCGACTTCGTCGGTGCCAGTTGAAACCTACGTGGAAGCGCCCGGCCCTTCAGGCCCGCTGAAAGGAACGATGCTGGTGCCCGCATCGGGCGGCGCGCCGATGGTGCTCATCATTCCTGGCTCGGGTCCGACCGATCGCGACGGCAACAATCCCTATGGCGTGAAGGCGTCCACATACAAATTGCTGGCGGAAGCTCTTGCGGTCCGTGGCATCGGCACTGTTCGCATCGACAAGCGCGGCATGTTTGCCTCGAGCGCCGCGGTCGCCGATGCCAATGCCGTTACTATCGAGGATTATGTGACCGACGTTGCCGCCTGGACCGCCGCCATCCGCAAGCAGACGGGCGCCCATTGTGTCTTTCTGCTTGGGCATAGCGAGGGCGGCCTCATTGCGCTGGCCGCGGCCCAAAAGGCAACCGACATCTGCGGACTGGTGCTGGTTGCGACCGCCGGTCGGCCGCTCGGCGAAGTGCTGAAGGAGCAGCTTCGCGCAAATCCGGCGAATGCGCCGATCCTCGATCAGGCGATGGCGGCGATCGATGCCCTCGAAGCCGGCAAGCGCGTCGACGTCACCAGCATGAACCCGGCGCTCCGGTCGCTGTTTGGTCCGCAGATCCAAGGATTCCTCATCAGCGTGTTCTCCTACGACCCCGCTGAGCTGATCGCCAACGTCGCCAAACCCGTGCTCATCCTGCAAGGCGAGCGCGACCTGCAGGTCAGCGTCGCTGACGCCGAGCGCCTGAAGCAAGCGGCACCCGAAGCCGAGCTTGCCCTGCTCCCCGACACAAACCACGTCCTCAAAACCGTTATTTCGGATGATAAGCGGGCGAACTTCGCGACTTATGCCGATCCGAGTTTGCCCTTGGCGCCGGGCGTAGTCGATGCGGTCGCGAGCTTTGTCATCGCTTCGGCGAAACGCCCTTAGCTCGATCGCTAGGCTTCGCTTTGGTCCTCAATCCTGCAGTCTGAGCCCGACAAGGAACACGTTCTCCGTGTAATTCTCGCCCGGCGCGGTGCTCGTGAAGCGATTATGCGTGAAACTGCCGGTGATGACCACGGAGCGGGTAAGATTATAGTCGGCTTTGAGCGTGCCCGAATAAAGCTGTTCGGTAATCGGCTGACCGTCGTAGATGTTGTATTGATAGGTTGCGGTTGCCGAGAGCGTGAGATCGCGCCGCAACGCATGCGTGACATTGAGGCTCAGGCTGCGGCTGATTGCGCCCGAGGCAAAGGCGAGTGTCGTTTCCGAAAGATAGGTTGCGGCGGTCAGGTTGACGGTGGTCAGCGGCGTCGGCGTATAGATCAGCTTGGCATCGATCGTCGGGGCGTCGAGATTGGGCAGTCGCGGATCGACATAGACACGCTCGGCATAGCCGGCGGCGATTTCGCCGGTGAGCAGGCGGGTGAACTCGAGCGTCGAGCCGAGCTTGCCGGCAATTCCGTTCGAGTTGCGGGCAAAGCCATAGACATCGACGCCGTTGTCGTAACGGCGCGCGTCGCCGGTCAGTTCCACGAAGGGGATGAGGCCCGGCGTCAATTCATATGAGCCGCGCGCGGTCAGCGCATAATCATTGTAATTGTCCTGCGACAGCAGGAGCTCCGTCCCGTCCGACTGCGTCGCATCGCCAAACATGTAGCGGGTGAAGGCTCCGGTCAGGCTGATCGCAAACCGATTGAATTGCTGGGTCACGCCCACGGATTGGCCGAGGGTGACGATGAGCGGACGGTTGGTGATGAAGACGCTGTTGGGAATGGCAAGGAGCGGCGAGCCAGGCTGTTGGGTCTGGATCGTGAACGTGCTCTGCAGATTGATTTGCGTTTGCCGGGTCACGTCAATTCGGCCGGTGACCGTGCCGGCGGCGTCCGGCCGGCTGGCGTTGGGAACGAGGAAATAATCGTAATAGCCGCCGCGCAGATCGGCGGTGAAACTATGTTGCGACCATAGCGATTCGGCCCTGACGCCGGTCTCGCCATGCACATAGGGCGAGCCAACCGCATCGGCCGCCAATTGGTTCGGATTGGTGTCGTAGCCCGTGTCGGTTTCGACATAGGGAAAGAGCCGCAGCGAGCCGACATCGATGCCGAGCGGAGCGAAGGGGGCCGGGTCCGGTTTCGGACGCGGCGGATGCGGCAAGAGCGGAACGACGGCGACGGTCGGAGCCGGATTGGCCGGATCCGCGAGCGGCGGATTGCTCCCGCGCTTTTGCGTGAAAGGCGCGCCCTTATAGGCCGTGAGCGGGGGAAGCTTCTGCAAGCCAGGCCGCCTCAGCTTGGGCAATTGGTAGAGCTTCGGCTTTTTCGGCTTCGGCTTGCCGTAATTCACGAAATTGGATGTGTCGGTCACCGGTGCCGGCAGGCCATATTGCGGCTCTTCCGCGGCAATGGGGTTGGCCTTGTCGGGCGTCTGCGATTGCGCTTCGGGCGAAGCTTCGCCCTGTAGCGAAGGCTGAGTGGTGCCGCGCAAATCGGGCACAGATCGGTCCGGCGCCAGCTGATCCGGCGCCTGATCGGGCGCCGGTTGGTCCGGCGCCTGCTGGTCTGCCGGTTGCTGGTCTGCCGGTTGCTGGTCCTGCGATGTTGCGCTCGGAGGTGGATTTGCGCTCTGCGCGCAAGCCGGGACGCTCGCGGCGGCGATGAGCATCGCAGCCGCCGAAGTCGCCATGACCTTGAGGCGGTCTTTGCTGGAGACCGGCACGCGTCCCTCGCTCAACGCGGCCGAATTCGGCCGCGCCGAACAAGGGTTAGGCAAACATGGTTAATGCCATCTTAGCAAAGCGCGCAGGCACGTGCCGAAACGGGACGGCGCGCATTGCCCCGTTCGCATTGTTCGAGCGCCGCGCTCTCAACCGATCCCCGCGCCGGTGCGACCGGCCGATTCCATCGCCTCGTGCGCCAAGGTCGGATAATCGGTATAGCCCTTCGCGCCGCCGCCGTAGAAGGTCGCCTGATCGAACGGGTTGAGCGGCGCATTCATGCGAAATCGCTCGACGAGATCGGGATTTGAGATGAAGAGCTTGCCGAAGGCGATGAGATCGGCGCGCCCTTCCGCCAAGGTTTCGATGGCGAGCTCGCGCGTATATCCATTGTTGGCGATGTAAGCGCCGGCGAAGGCCTTGCGCAGCGCCAGATAATCGAAGGGCGCGATGTCGCGCGGGCCGCCTGTCGCGCCTTCGATGACATGGATGTAGGAAAGCCCGCGCGCGCTGAGCCTCTCGACGAGATAGAAGAAGATCTTGGCCGGGTCGCTGTCTGCTATGTCATTCGCCGGAGAGACCGGCGCGAGCCTGATGCCGACGCGGCGCCGATCCCAGATACGCAGGATGGCGTCCGTGACTTCGAGCGCGAAACGGGCGCGGTTCTCGACCGAGCCGCCGTAAGCGTCGGCGCGCTTGTTGGCGCCGTCTTTCAGGAACTGATCGATGAGATAGCCGTTGGCGGCATGGATCTCGACGCCGTCGAACCCGGCTTGCTTGGCATTCTCCGCGGCGCGGGCGTAATCGCCCACGATGCCGGCGATCTCATCGATGGTCAGCGCGCGCGGCTCCGACACATCGGCGAAACCGGTTTCGATGAAGGTTTTGGTTTTCGCCCGGATCGCCGAAGGCGCAACCGGCGCGGCGCCGCCCGGCTGCAAGGAGACATGCGAAACCCGGCCCACATGCCAAAGCTGGATGAAGATCTTTCCCCCGGCATCATGCACGGCGCAGGTGACCTTCTTCCAGCCCTCGATCTGCGCTTCGGAGTAAATGCCCGGCGTCCAGATATAGCCTTGCCCCTGTCTGGAGATCTGCGTGGCTTCGCTGATGATCAGTCCGGCGCAGGCGCGCTGGCGATAATATTCCGCACTGAGCTCGTTCGGCGCGTCGCTTCCCTTGGTCGCGCGGTTGCGCGTCAAGGGCGCCATCACGATCCGGTTTCTAAGATCGAGATCGCCCAGACGAAAGGGCGAGAAGAGGATGTCGTCGCGAATCATCGTCGTCCTCGTCGTCGATCGGTCGAATTCGGCCCTGGGGCGAACGGCGGTTGCCCTGTTAGATAGGGCGAAGTTCGCCGATTAATAGGATTGGCACAAGGTTTCGGAACTCGCCCATTTTGACTGTTTGACATTCCTGGCGCGCCTTGACGATGCGCGAAGTCTCGAAGGATCGAAGGGGCCAGAATCGCCTTCCGAACGTCGCGCCTCAGTCCATGTTCAGGGCTTGCATATAAAGATCGAGGATCGCTTCCATCTCCTTGCGTTCGGCGTGATCCTGCTTGCGGATCCTGACGATCTGCCGCACCGCCCTAGTCTCGAACCCATTCCCTTTCATTTCCGCATAGACGTCGCGGATATCGTCGGCGAGGGCCTTCTTTTCCTCTTCGAGCCTTTCGATCCGCTCGACGAATTGCTTCAATTCCTTGCCTGCGATGCCGGCCTTGGCCACATGTACCGTCATTTCCGCATCCTTTGCTTGGTCGAACCCGCACTCAGCGCGATGCCGACCGGATTGCGGTCTAAAATAACCCAGCGTCAAGGCTGGCTCGGCGAAATCCCCGCAATCCTAAGATCGACGACTTTTCTCGCCATGCGCGTTTTGCGCCGTGCCGATCAGATGCACCTCCGGCCGATCGAGAATCGGCGCCAGCACATCGGCCAGACGATCGGCCCAGGTCAGCGCCTGTGCCGGGTCGGCAACGAGGTCCTGGCGAATTTCGATGAGCAGACCGGCGAGCCCGCGAGGGGTGATCTCGGCATCGAGCGTATCGCCCGGCAGCGCGCCCGCATAAGGCTCGTTGTCGCCAACGGCGATGTTCTGCGTGGCGAGCGCCCCAATCAAGAGCGATGCGAAGCGCGGATCGCCATCCCATAAGATACCGATTTGCCACGGGCGTCGCGCACCTTTCCAAACCGGCGTGAAACTGTGGATGCCGATGACCGCCGGCAGCACCCCCGCCGCCAGCATGGTCGAAACTTGTGCCGCGATCGCCTGCCGGTAGGGCCGCCAATAGAGGCGCTGGCGCGTCTCGATTTCCGCCGCGTCGATCCGCGCATTGCCGGGGATGATCCGGCCGTCGGAGAGCCGCATCACCAATGTGGGATCGAGCGCGCCGCGGTTGGGATCGATGAGCAGGCGCGAAAACCGCGTCAGCAGCGCCGGCGCCGCCAAAAGCGCCGCGAGCCGGCGGGTGATCGCCGCCGCGCCTATGTCATAGGCGATGTGGGTTTCAAGCTCTTCGGGCGAAAGCCCGAGTTTGCCATAGGCGGGCGGCAGCGCATTGCTGGCATGATCGCAAAGCAGCAAGATCGAGGCATCTTCACGCCCGGCAATGACTTCGACCGGAGCGAACATCTCGGTATCGGCGCTATCTTCTGGGCGGCCAGGCATGACCAATCCGAAGGCGCAAATCCCTCGCAAGTCAAATGCGTCGCGAGGGGAGGTGTCGAAGTAACGGCGACTTGATTCAAATTTTGCTTGCGCGGCAAAGTGGCTCGGCCTTATTGGCCCTGCCCGATTGGCGTCGGTCACGCCGATAAAGGCGCGAACAGGAGTTGGCTTTCGACGCGCAGTTGTTGGCTTCGACATGTTTTCGCCGTTCGAGCATGGTGCAGATCTCCGTCTCAATTTGGTCTGAAAACTCTCCGCCTCGCATGAAAGTACCGATCATCGCTCTTGCCGCGACCCTCCTCGGCCTTGGTCCCGCGCACGCCGATTTCCGGCTTTGCAACAGCACAACCAACAGGGTCAGCGTCGCCATCGCCTATACCGACGGCACCGCCTGGGTCAGCGAAGGCTGGTGGAATCTCAAGGCGAGCGGTTGCGAGACCCTGGTGCGCGGCCCTTTGGCGGCGGAATATTATTACGTCTATGCGATGGATGAACGCGGCGCAGAATGGAAGGGCAAGGCCTTCATGTGCACGCGCGACCACGAGTTCCGCATCAGCGGACGCGAGGATTGTTTTGTGCGCGGCTTCGACCGCACCGGCTTTTTTGAAGTCGATACCGGTACGGAGGCCAAGAACTGGACCGTGCAACTGACGGATCCCAATCCGAACCCCAGCCCGATGCATTCGGGACCGTGACGCTCGGCGCGCCCAGGTGCTCACAGGCGACGCAGAAGCCGGTCGAAATGGCCGCTTCCCGTGAACATGTTGCATTCGGCACACAGATTGAAATTTTGCTCCAAGACGCAGTTTGGCCTATTGACGGCGGCGTAGCCTTGGCTACAGTTTTTTGCTGTGGGGACGTGACCGAGTGCAACGCCTGCTGAGGAAGCGATTTTGATTATGTCGGCGAGAACGGGCACCATCTTTCAAATGGGCTTATGTATTCGTCACGATCTAGCTAGCTTAGAACAGTTACAATTCTTCCCGGAGAAGGCAGAATAGTTTAGAATTACTATAATTGTAAAAGATAATTATTGACGCTGCCTCCGACGCCGCCCTAAGAACCGACCAGTTTCCGAAAGCGTGAGGTGAAAAGCACCAGACGGGGGCACGATGTCGGACAAATCGAGCGAGAGCGCGTCAAGCGAGAGCACGCCGCGCGACGCACAGCTCAGGGCACCGCGAACGATCTTAAGCCGCGACCTCATGGGCAGCGACAAGGTCGTGATCATTCGCCACGAACAAGAAGACTACCGGCTTCGGATCACCACAACGGGCAAACTCATCCTGACGAAATAATCACGGCCAAGCGGCGTGACAGCGTCGCCGCATCGAAACATGAAGACGCCAAACACAAATCCAAGCCAGCTACGATTGCCGATGGGGCATCGCCCGCCAGCCAATATCGATCGGCGCAAACCGTCGGAAAGAGGGCTGGGCATGCATAAGAAATCGCAAATTTTGGGCGCAGGAAACGGTTTCCGCCGTGCGGCAGGAAGGTGCAGACAGCAAGCCGCCGAGATTCGTGCCGCGGCCGGCGTGATGCGTCTCGGCCTCGCCGCCTCGCTCCTTGCGGGGGTCGCAATCGCCCGCGCCCATGCGCAGGAGGCGGGAAGCGCCGCGACAACGCAAAGCACGAAGCCGAGCGCGCAAGAGCCTAACTCCGAGCCAAGCTTTTTCACCGGTCTTCTTGCGCCATCGCGGACCAATTTGCTGGGCGATATGGGCGGTCTGCGCACGGCGCTCGGCAAATACGGACTGACGCTTACCCTCTTGGATCTCAACGAAGGGTTCGGCAATCCGACTGGCGGAATCAAGCAAGGCGCAAATTACAACGGCCTGACCGTAATGAGCCTCGCACTCGACACGCAGAAAGGGTTCGGATGGGAGGGGGGCACCGCCAATATCAGCGCCTTCCAAATCCGCGGCCGCGATCTGAGCACGACCAACCTTTTGGATCTGCAGACTTACAGCGGCGTCGCAGCGCTTCCCTCCACACGACTATGGGAAGCCTGGTACCAACAGACTTTTCTCAACGGCAAGATGGACGTGAAAGTCGGCCAACAAAGCATCGATACGGAATTCATCGTGAGCCAGGGATCGAGCCTGTTCGTCAACACAGTGATGGGCTGGCCCATGCTTCCCTCGGCGGATCTTTATGCCGGAGGGCCGGCCTATCCGCTCTCCTCGCTCGGCGTGCGGCTGCGCTCGAACCCGGTCGGTCCGCTGACCCTGCTCGCCGGCGTGTTCCAGGACAATCCGCCGGGCGGGCCGTTCAACGACGATTCCCAATTGCGCGGAAGTTCGGCCTGGGGCGGCAATTTTCTGCATGTGGCATCGACCGGCGCGCTCTTCGTCACGGAAGCGCAATATGCGGTCAACCAGCCTGCGGCCGGCGACATGGACGCCGGCAAGAATGCGGCCGGTCTCCCCGGCACTTACAAGATCGGCGCCTGGTTCGACACGGCGCCATTCCCCAACCCTAGATTCGATACGACCGGCCTGTCACTTGCCAATCCGATGAGCACTGGCGTGCCGCAGAAGGAAAATACGAATTTCAGCATCTACGCCGTCGCGGATCAGATGATCTGGCGCCCGAGCGCCGACAGCACGCAATCCCTCAACCTTTTCGCCCGCGTCATGGGAGCTCCGGACGATCGCAACCTGATCGGCTTCAGCGTCAACGGCGGCGTAACGCTCAAAGCTCCGTTTCAGGGGCGCGACGGCGACACCGCCGGCTTGGGATTCGGCGTGGCGCAGGTGAGCAGTTTCGACAGCGCCCTCGCCCAGGACAATGTGCTCTATACCGGCGTGCCGACGCCGATCCCCTCGGTCGAGACCTTCATCGAGGCCACTTATCAATGTCAGGTCACGGCCTGGTGGCAGCTCCAGCCCGACTTCCAATATGTCTTTCGCCCGGGCGGAGGAATTCCAGATCCCGACAATCCGACGGTCCGCATCAAAGATGAATCGATCTTTGGCTTGCGCAGCACCGTCACCTTCTGATCTCAGCTCGAGGATACTGCACATGCTACGCTTTCATACGGTCGGATTCCTCGCCACCGCGGTCCTTGCAGCGATGCCTCTGGCGGCGCGTGCGGAGGCGGGATTCCTGGAAACTCTTCATCGCCAGACGACTCTCACCTCGACGGTGCCGGACAACGGCGACCAGAATCCCTATGCCGTCATTGTCGCGCCGGTCTCGGCCGGGAAAATTCACAAGGATGACGTTCTGGTCGATAATTTCAACGACAGGAACAACTTGCAGGGGCTCGGCACGACCATTGTCGCGATCGATCCCGCGACGAAGAAGATGCGCCTCTTCGCCGTTATCCCGCGGCATCTTGCGCAATGCCCCGGGGGGGTCGGACTGACCACCGCGATGACCATGCTGAAATCCGGCTGGGTGATCGTCGGCAGCTTGCCGAGCCAGGACGGGACCACGGCTACGAAAGGCCAAGGCTGCCTTGTCGTGCTCGATTCCGCCGGCAAGATCGCGAATGTCATCACCAGCCCCGACATAAATGGACCCTGGGGCAATATGGCGGTCATCGACAACGGCGCGAGCGCGACGCTTTTCCTCAGCAACACCGGTTTCGATGTCGGTGCGCCAAACGGGAACCCGCCGGTCCTGAACAAGGCGACGGTGTTGCGGCTCGAAATGACAATTCCGCAGGATCAGCCGCCGAGCGTCCGCAAGGAGACGGTGATCGCCAGCGGATTTGGCGAGCAGGCGGATAAGGGCGTGTTCGTCATCGGTCCGACCGGGCTCGCCTTGGGCAAGGACGGGACACTCTATGTGTCGGACGCGCTGGGCAACCGGATCGCCGCAATCGCGGATGCGGCGAAACGCGTGGACAGCGCCGGCACCGGCCGCGATGTCACCAAGGACGGCCTGCTCAAGCGGCCGCTCGCCATGACAATGGCGCCCAACGGGCATCTCATTGTCAGCAACGGCCTCAATGGCCAAGTGGTGGAGATCGATCCTGCGACCGGCAAGCAGATCTACGCAAGATGGATCGACCCCAACAGGGCGCAGACTCCGCCGGGCAGCGGCGATCTCTTCGGGATCGCAATGACGCCTCCCGGCGATGGGTTCTATTATGTGGAGGATGAGGTGAATACGCTCGTTCTTGCGCAATGACGCAAGGCCGTTGCCCCATGGGCTCGCGCCGCGGCTTCCTCGCCGCGGCCGGTGCGCTCGGCGCCAATCTTGGCCTCGGCGGCGCCACGCTGTCGGCCAAGGCAAGTCCGGCCGGAGAAAGCGCGGCAACGGACCTCGAGCCGTTCTTCGGCGAACACCAGAGCGGCGTCCTGAGTGCACTCCAATCGCACAGCTATTTCGCCGCCTTCGATCTTGTCACAGCGAGAGCGAGCGACATCGAGGCTCTGCTGCGCGCCTGGACAAACGCCGCGGCACAAATGACCGCCGGCGACGCCGTCACGAATCTCGGCAAGGACACGTATTCTTCCGCGCCGGCGTTGGATTCGGGCGAGACGCTTGGCCTCGGCCCGGCGCGGCTTACGCTCACCTTCGGTTTCGGGGCCGGCCTCTTCGTCAAAGACGGCAAGGACCGCTACGGATTGGCGGCGGCGCGGCCGGCGGGGCTCGTCGACATGCCGTCATTCAACGGCGAACAGCTCGTCGCCGAGCACACCGGCGGCGATCTCTCGGTGCAGGCCTGCGCGAACGACCCGCAAGTCGCGTTCCACGCCGTCCGTCAGCTCGCTCGGCTGGCCGAGGGCGTGGCGCAGATTCGCTGGGCGCAAGCCGGCTTTTCGTCCGAGCCGGCAAGCGGCGAAACGCCGCGCAATCTGATGGGCTTTAAGGACGGCACGCAAAACCCGGTCGCGCCGCCCCCGGCCGGGCGCAGCGCCGGGCCAACGCGTCCGGCTCTTTCTGCCCAAGAGGTGATCTGGGTCGGCGGGGAAGGCCCCGACTGGATGCGGGGCGGCACCTATGTCGTCGTGCGCCGCATCCGCATATCGCTTGAACATTGGGACAGGTCGGATGTCGACTTCCAAGAGCAGGTGATCGGCCGCCACAAGCGCTCGGGGGCGCCGCTTGGCGGACGCGATGAATTCGATCCGCCGGATTTTGAGGCGACCGACAAGGACGGCAATTTTATCATCCCGGAGACCGCGCATATGCGGCTGGGCGCAGCCGCCAATAACGATGGCGCCAGGATATTGCGCCGCAGCTATTCCTATGACGACGGGGTGAGCTTTATTGCCGAACGTTGGCCGCCCTGGCGGCAGGGCATGCTGTATGATGCGGGCCTGCTGTTCATCGCCTATCAGCGTGACCCGCGCACGGGCTTCATCAGGATCTTCGACAAAATGTCGAAGCTCGATGCCCTCAATCAATTCACGACCCATGTCGGCGGCGGTCTGTTCGCCTGCCCCGGCGGCGTGAGGCAAGGCGAGTTTTTGGGTCAGCGTCTCTTCCAGCGCGGCTAGATTGTCGCGTAAGCTTAAGCGACGAAATTCGATTCGCCTCGGCGTTCCGCGCTCAGACCCAACCTTTCGGTTTCCATGCTAATCGCGAAGGTTTGACCTGCTTGAGCGTGAGCGCCCCGGTCCCGCGGGCCGCGCCGCGGCGCCGCAAACGGTAAAGCCGGCGCTGATTTTTCCCATCGAGCACTTGCTGTCGCAAAAATTCGCTATAAACCCAATTATTCTAGCGGCGTGATTTCATCTTCCGCCCCCAGGCCGAATGGCGCCGCATTGCTGGAGATCCGGGACTGAAGAAAGGAAGATGCCCGATGCGACGGCTTCGCCGCTGCAAGATCGTCGCGACACTTGGTCCGTCGACGGCTCAACGTTCCGCCATCGCCGACCTGTTTCGAGCGGGCGCCGACGTGTTTCGGATCAATATGAGTCATGCGACCCATGACGACATGCGCGAGCGGGTCAAGATGATCCGCTCGCTCGAGCAGGAATTCGGCAGGCCGATTGCGATTCTGTTCGATCTGCAGGGACCGAAGCTCAGGATCGGAAGCCTGAAGGACGGTTCGGTCCATTTGACCCGCGGATCCCTCTTCACCTTCGACCAGGACACGACGCCGGGCGATGCAACCCGAGTTCATCTCCCGCATCCCGAGATCTTGAACGCTTTGCAGCCTGGCCACGTCATCTTGATCGACGACGGGAAGGTCCGTCTGCACGTCGTCGAAGCCTATCCGAAGAAGGCCGTGGCGATGGTCGACGTCAGCGGCACGATCTCGAACCGCAAAGGCGTGAGCCTGCCCGATACCGAAATTCCGCTCTCCTCCATGACGGAGAAGGACCGCATCGATCTCGAGGCCGGGCTCAACGCCGGCGTCGACTGGGTCGCCGTCTCCTTCGTGCAACGCGCCGAGGACGTGGCGGAGGTAAAAAAGGTGGTGCGCGCCCGCGCGCTCGTGATGGCCAAGATCGAGAAGCCGCAGGCGATCTCGCGGCTCGAAGAGATCATGGAAATCTCGGATGGCTTCATGGTTGCGCGCGGCGATCTGGGCGTCGAAATGCCGCTTGAGAAAGTGCCGGGTTTGCAGAAGCGCATCACCCGCATCGCCCGCCGCCTCGGCAAGCCGGTCGTTGTCGCAACCCAAATGCTCGAATCGATGATCGCCCTTCCCGTGCCCACACGCGCGGAGGTCTCCGACGTGGCGACAGCCGTTTTCGAAGGTGCCGACGCGATCATGCTTTCGGCCGAAAGCGCCTCGGGTCAATATCCGATCGAGACGGTCGCGACGATGAACCGGATCACCGAAGAGGTGGAGCGCGACGCCTTCTACCGGCAGATCATCAATGCGCAGCGCGCGGTTCCCGAGGCGACCGGCGCCGATGCGATCGCCTCGGCCGCGCGCAACGTCGCCGAGACCTTGGACCTGAAAGCGATCGTCGCCTGGACTTCATCGGGCTCAACCGCCTTCCGCATCGCCCGCGAACGGCCGGAGCCGCCGGTTCTCGCATTAACCCCCAACCGTGAGACCGCCCGCCGGTTGGCGCTCGTTTGGGGCGTGCATGCCGTCGTCACCGAGGATGCGCAGGACGTCGACGACATGGCCGATCGCGCCATCACCATTGCGCGCAAAGAAGGATTTGCCGGCCCGGGAGAGCGGATCATCATCGTCGCCGGCGTGCCCTTCGGCTCGCCGGGCGCGACCAACATGGTGCGGATCGCCTATATCGAGAATTAGATGTCGCGGCCCTCGACCTCGACTTGAAGCTTATCGATGATCGCCTTGACCTCTGGCTGCTGCGGATTGAGCGCAAAAGCCTTGCGGAAAGCCTCGAGCGCGCGCCTGTCCTGGCCCTGTTTCTCCAGGATGAATCCCATGGCGACGAGAGCGGAAAAATGCCGTGGCTCGAGTTTCAGCGTCTGCTGCAAGTCGGCCATCGCGCCTTGCAGATCGTCGCCGAGGAAGCGCGTCGTGGCGCGTTTGTCCCAGGCTTCCGCCCAGTCCGGATCGAGAGCGAGCACCTTGTCGAAGAGGGTGAGCGCAAGCGGCAGGTGTCCCGCCTGTTGCGCGGTGAGCGCCCGCGCCATCAGCAGATTGGCCGTATCGGAATCGGTTTCCATCCACACCCGCTCGATGGCGTCGACGATTCCGCTCGCTTCGTCGGCGTCGGAAGCCCCGGCAAGGCGTTTGAACAGGGCGTCGAGCGCGTGAGCGCGAAGCGCCGCATGCGTCGGGTGCGGCGCCATGGCCTGCTTCAGGGCTGCGGCTTTGGCCGCCTCTAATCTCTGTTGCGGCGTCGGACCAAGAATTGGAGGTCTTTTGGGGGGACCGGGATCGGCTGGGCCGCCCTCGCTCCGGTCGGTGGGCGCGAGCAGCTCTTGACCTTCGGGGCCGAAGACATGCACGCCGGGCGGCAGTTGCATCGGCGGCATGCCCGGAAGGCGCAAAATCGTGCCCGAAGGATCATCGGGCGTACCGACATCGTCGTCTTGCGCCGCGCCCCCGCCATCCGAGCCGGCCGCGGCCCGATCAAGTGCCGGCGCCGTCAGGCAAGCCAGGGCCAAAATCAGCAAAGGCCAATAGGGAAAGCGCAATGGCATCGGCCCAAATCTCTCCGCTCGGCCAAGATTGGTTGGAATGCAGGCGATCGCGCGCCGTCACTGCAACGCAAGTGTCATAATTAAATGAGCGCCGAGGAAAGTCAAAATATCAAGGCAAATTGGCGCGGCAAGCCGCCTTCTATCCCCGGCTCAACCCTGGCGGGCCTTATAGCGCTTCTGGACCTTGTTAATAATATAGACGCGGCCCTTGCGGCGAACGAGCTGGTTGGCGCGGTGGCGGCGGCGCAGGGATTTCAGTGAATTGCGGACTTTCATGATGCGCCTTTAACAAATTTCGCCGGCAAGCCGGCGAGAGACGGTCCTATGCCCGAATTCGGCCCCCCGATCAAGCCGAAACGAGCCGAACCGCGTTTCGCGCGGCTTAGGCCTTGGCGGCGGCCGGCGCTTTGAAGGCAATGCCTTTCTCCGCCAAAGCCGCCGCAAGCTCGCCCGACTGGAACATTTCGCGGACGATGTCGCAGCCGCCGACGAACTCGCCCTTCAGATAGAGCTGCGGCAGCGTCGGCCAGTTCGAGAAGCTCTTCACGCCCTGGCGGATTTCGTCGCTTTCCAGGCAATTCACCCGCTCATATTTGACGTCGAGGATAATTCAGGATCTGCACCACCTGGCCGGAGAAGCCGCATTGCGGAAAATCCGGCGTGCCCTTCATGAAGAGCACGACATCGTTTGCATCGACGATGGATTTGAGTCGATCGTGAATGGCCATAGTTCTGTCCTTTCTGGATTGGCGAAGCTTTCTGCGGAGATCGCTATTTCGGCGCAAAGGTCTGCAGCTGCAGCGCATGCAGAGCGCCGCCCATATTGCCGCCCAGCGCCTTATAGACGAGCTGATGCTGCTGAAGCTTGGACTTGCCGACGAAAGCGGAGGAAACGACGACCGCCGCATAATGGTCGTTGTCGCCGGCGAGATCGGTAATCTCGACCTCGGCGTCGGGAAGCGATTGTTTGATCATCCGCTCGATTTCGGCGGCGGGCATGGGCATCGAATTCTCCTGCATTCAGGCCGCGCGGCCGGCCATGAACTCCGGCAGCCAGCTCTCGTGCCGCCGCCGCAAGTCACCCAGGAATATGGCTATGTCGCCTTGAATGGTCAACGCGTCGCCTCCCGTCCAGCCGATGACCGCGCAATCGATGCCGGCGGCGTGGGCTGATTCACGGATCGCCTCGGCTGAATCGGGGGTGGCGGTCAGGACATAGCGGGCCTGGTCCTCGCCGAACAGAAAGGCGTGCAGCGGTATCGAAGGCTCGATGGCCAGCGTCGCGCCGATGCCTCCGGCGATCGCCATTTCGGCCAGCGCGACACCAAGCCCGCCTTCGGCGAGGTCATGCGCCGCGCTGACTGCCGCCTCGCGGATGAGGCCGCGCACGAAGTCACCGGTTTTTCGTTCGAGGGCGAGATCGACCGGCGGCGGGGCACCGTCTTCGCGTCCGCCGATCTCGCGCAGATAGGCCGATTGCCCGAGCCAGCCTGAAGTTTCGCCCAGAAGCAGGATGGCCTCGCCTGGCTTTTTGAAGGCGATGGTTGTCGTCAGGCTCACATCTTCGAGCAAGCCGACCCCGCCGACCGCGGGGGTGGGCAAAATCGCGCCCTCCGGGCTTTCGTTATAGAGCGACACATTGCCGGAGACGATCGGGAAATCGAGCGCTTGGCAGGCCGCCGCCAAGCCTTCGATCGCGCCGACCAACTCGCCCATGATCTCGGGCTTCTCCGGATTGCCGAAATTCAGATTGTCGGTCAGCGCCAGCGGCTTTGCGCCGACCGCCGAGAGATTGCGCCAAGCTTCCGCAACCGCTTGCTTGGCGCCTTCATAAGGATCGGCCGCACAATAATGCTCGTTGACGTCGGTCGTCAGCGCGAGGCCCTTCGGGCCCTCGCCGATGCGGATCACCGCCGCATCTCCGCCTGGCGGCTGCACCGTGTTGCTCAGGATCAAATGATCATATTGCTCGTAGATCCAGCGCTTGGATGCAAGGTTTGGACTGCCGACGAGACGCAGCAGAGCCTCCGCATTGCTCACCGGCGCCGGCACGTCTTCGGCCCGAACGACGGGCGGCTTCGAGGCGCGCGAAAAGGGACGATCATAGAGCGGCGCCTGATCGCCGAGCTCTTTGATCGGCAGGTCGGCTTTGATCTCGCCGCAATGCTTCACTTTGAAGCGCAGATCGTCCGTCGTCTTGCCGATGATCGCGAAATCGAGCCCCCATTTGCGAAAGATCGATTCCGCAATCTCCTGCTTGCCGGGCGCGAGAACCATCAACATGCGCTCCTGACTCTCGGAGAGCAGCATCTCATAGGCGCTCATGCCGGGCTCGCGGCACGGCACCGCGTCGAGATCGAGCGAAATTCCGAGATTGCCTTTGGCCCCCATTTCCACCGCCGATGAGGTGAGGCCCGCGGCGCCCATGTCCTGGATCGCGATGACCGCGCCGCTCTGCATCAGTTCCAGACAGGCTTCGAGCAGGAGCTTTTCGGCGAAAGGATCGCCGACCTGAACGGTCGGACGCTTCTCGTCCGCATCTTCCGCGAAGGCGGCCGAGGCCATGGTCGCCCCGTGGATGCCGTCGCGGCCGGTCTTGGAACCGAGATAGACGATCGGGTTTCCGACGCCGCTCGCCTTGGCATAGAAGATCGCATCTTTCTCGGCGATGCCGACCGCCATGGCATTGACCAGGATATTTCCGTCATAGCGGCGATCGAACCGGGTCGAGCCGCCCACGGTCGGTACGCCGAAACTATTGCCGTAGCTGCCTATGCCGGCGACGACCCCGCCGACCAAGTGGCGCGTCAAGGGATGATCCGGCGCGCCGAAGCGCAAAAGATCGAGACAGGCAACCGGCCGCGCGCCCATGGTGAAGACGTCGCGCAGAATGCCGCCGACGCCGGTCGCCGCGCCTTGGAAAGGCTCGATGAAGGAAGGATGATTGTGGCTCTCCATCTTGAAGACGCAGGCGAGCCCGTCGCCGATGTCGATCACGCCGGCGTTTTCGCCCGGCCCCTGGATCACCCAGGCAGCTTTGGTCGGCAATTTGCGCAGATGGAGACGCGAAGACTTGTAGGAACAATGCTCGTTCCACATGGCCGAAAAAATGCCGAGCTCGGTGAATGTCGGCGCACGCCCGATGAGGCCGAGGATGCGCTGATATTCGTCGCGCTTCAGCCCATGCGCGGCGACGAGTTCGGGCGTGATCGCGGGTTCTTCGGTCATGCTGCAATCCAGGCGCCGGTCATATCCGCCGCGTGAAACCAAGGCAATCAAGCGATGCTGTCTTCAGGCCTGATCCGCGTCGTCGTTTGGCACGAGGCCGGAAGCGCGCATCGCCAGAAAGATCTTGTTCTGAAAGCTTGCATCCTGGCCCTCGGCGAGGAAGTCGGCATTCGCCGCGATCGCCTCACAGATCGCTTGAACCCAAGCCGTCTCTGCCTTGGCGAAATTGCTCAATACATAATCATGCACGCGGTCCTTGTCGCCCGGATGGCCGATGCCTATCCGCACGCGCCGATAATCATTGCCGATGCTCTCGGTGATCGAGCGCAAGCCGTTATGGCCGGCATTGCCGCCGCCGAGCTTGACCCTGAGCTTTCCCGGCGTGAGGTCCAGTTCGTCGTGGAAGACGACGATGTCCGGCAGCTCGATCTTGTAATAACGCGCCGCCTCGCCGACCGCGCGGCCGGAATCGTTCATGTAAGTCTCGGGCTTGAGCAGGATCAGTCTTTCGCGGCCGATCGCGCCCTCGGCTGCCTGGCCTTGAAAGCGGCCGCGGAACGGCGCGAAAGGATGCCGGCGGGCGATCGCGTCGACCGCCATGAAGCCGATATTGTGGCGGTTGCCCGGCATAGGCGCGGCCGGGATTGCCGAGGCCGACGAAGAGCTTCATCCAAGAGCCTGCAGCGAAGATGGCGGGCGCCGATGGCCAGGGTGCGGCCACCGGCGATCTTAGCGTCCTTTGCAGACGCCCGCTATTTCTTGCCCTTGCCCTTCGGCTCCGGCGCCGGCGCGGCGGCGGGAGCCGCGGGAGCGGGTGCTGCCGGTGTCCCAGGAGCGGCCCCCGGAGCCGCGGCACCGGCAACGGCGGCGGCTTCGGCGGGCGCGGCCTCGGTCGGCGTCGGTGCCTCGATTGCGGCGAGAGGCGGCGCGATCGTGACAATGGTAAAATCGTGCCGCATATCCGTTGGCGTGCAGCCGGGGGGCAGAGTCACGGCCGAGATATGAATGGATTCGGCGATATCGAGCCCGCTCAAATCGATCGTGACCGCCTCGGGAATGGAATCGGCCGGCACCTTCAGACCTATGGTGTGGCGCACGACGTTGAGCGCGCCGCCTTTCTTGATGCCCGGACTGACGTCCTGGTTGACGAAATGCACCGGCACATTGACCCGCACTGTCGTGCCTGGCCTTAGGCGCAGGAAATCGACATGCACCGGATGATCCTTGATCCGATCGAGCTGATAATCGCGCGGAATGACGCGCTGCTTTGTGCCGTCGACGTCGATCTCGTAGATCGTGGTCAGAAAGTGCCCGGCATAGATAAGCTTGTTGACCTCGCGGTAATCGAGCGAGATCGGTTGGGCGGCGGCGCCGCCGCCATAGATGACGGCGGGAATGCGGCCTGCACGGCGCGTGCTGCGGGCGGCCCCCTTGCCTATCCCGCTGCGCACCGTGGCCGCGAGCGTTTTGGTCTCGGCCATTTCGGTGTCCTTGATCAGAATACGGCCCTCGCCTCCAGGGGTGTCGGAAACCGGCCGTGGCGCGCTTATAGGGGCGGAAGGGCGGAAGGGCAATCCCGAGCGTTCGGCGATGTCATCTCAAACGCCGCGCATGACGCGTAACCGGCCTTCACGCGAGCCTTGCACGCGCTTCTCTCGGCAAAGACTTCACTGCGCGTGATGGCCCTTGCTCGCCTTTAGAAGTTCGCGAGTGTCAAGCGCAGGCCCACCCGCCAATCGACTTGCCCATTGAAAGCCATATGCGCAGGCGGATCGGTCGGCTCGCGGGGCAAGACGGCGGTCGGCACTTCGCTCAGATAATCGAGGCCCCCAAGGAGAGAAAGCCAAACCGATGAGCTAAACGCGTATCTCACTCCGGCTTCTGCCCCCAGTCGATAACCCATCCGGCTTCCTTCGTCATGAACATAGCCCAGGGCGACGGGGCCACCCGTTAAGATGAAATTGCTATTGAAATTTGCATCCGCGTCGAGGCCGTAGATGCCGGCAGAACCGCGTCCAATCAGACTCAGCTTCCCGAAGAGAGGCACAACCCCTTCGGCCGCCAATTGTCCGCCGTACAGATTCGCATCCACATTGGACATGCGGTCGGCGAAGGCTCCGTCGGGAGCAGTCGCGGTGCTTGGCAGAACAGCGGACGAGTTGAGTATATTGACGGTAATTTATGTAGAACGGCTCGGCGCTAAGAGCTATCCCCAACGGGCCAACCTTCTCGTCAGCTTTAAAGCGGAAACCGACTTCCCAAGTGTTGATATTTTGGTCGACGCTGCCCGTAAGTGAATTGAGCGGCACCGCGCTGAAAGCGATCGCACTGTTGTTGTCCACGCCGCGAAGGCCGAAAGCGCCAAACACGCCTTGGTTTTCGTCAGCGAAGGTCCCATCCGCGTAAACTTCAATTCGGCTCAAGATGCCGAGGAAGGGGGCAGGCAACACGTATCCGAGACTTACCTCGCCATAGCCGCCACGATCCGCGTTAATAAAGCCGCCGCCATTAGAGTTCGCTATAGCCGACTCGGTGCCGCTTTTCGCTTTTCCCAATGCAAAGGCCCCAGGACCGACGCCGAGACCACCGCCTGTGGCGCTCGAGGGGTCTGCCGAAGAGAACGCACCACCAGCGGTAGGGCCGAAGGCCTCGCCTATCCCGCTGCCGGCTGCACTCGGCGTACCCGGAACGACGGTGGAGGCTCCTTGCGCCGCGACACCTGGTGCGTCCGGCTGCTGGTAGCCGCCCTCGAGGGTGAAGTATAAGCCGCCTGGCGCGGCTGGAACCCCGATCTCTGCCCTCGCCGAGTAAACTACAAAGATCAAAGAAAGAGATGCCGTTGCCGAGGCTATGACGTTACGCATCTCGCGGTGCCCCCAAGCCCGATTTTGCCTAATCTATCGTCATTCCAAACAAGCCCCTAGGGGCTCGTTCGTGGTCTATGGAAATTTGCCGCCTCGTGGCTTTGAAGACACACCCGCTTCTTGTTTCTATCCAGGAATCGCGCACTCGTTGCATCGCAAGGATCAGGTCGCATCGAAGCCGAGAACGCACCTTTCAGTGACGGTGCCGAGGTCCACGTCTATCCGTTCATCCCGCTCGTTCCTTTCCACACCGTCGCGTAAGGCAGCGGAAATCCGGAAGAAATCGATAATCATCTTGGCAAGCGCATCTGTCGCCGCCGAGGCCTTCGACCCAGCCGCGTCAACCCCCAGTTTGCCGCTGCGCCTCGCCCTCCGTCACGGTGCCTTGAACCTCCAAGCAATCGTTAACGACTAACTAACGGTTCGCCGAAGAACGGGTGTGAGGAGGGTATTGCCATGTCGATCGCCGATCATTTCCAACACGCGCCGGATGCCGGATTGGTTCGCTCTTATGATGTTCAGGCCGCGCGCCGCCAATTTCAAGTTTCGCTGGTTCTCATCCTGATTTTGACGCTTGCCGCGTTCACCCTCGGGCTTCTGGTCCGGTTCGACGCGCCGGCCACGCAAGGCAAGCCCGCACCCACCCCGCATCATGAGCTGCACTTTGCTGGAAAGCTGGCCGATTTCCGCGGTTAGTCCGGAGAGCTTCCGGCGCGATGAAGCGCCGCTCGTGCGCGATTCGAGGCTGCCTGCGGTGTTCCCCCGGGCCGGCCTAAGTCTCGATTCGAGACGGCGCCACCAGGATCTTCCGTTTTTCGGCAGAAAGGCTGGGGCGGGATTATCGATGATCGCGGTCTATTCCAGCGTATGCTAAAGGGCTCGACGAAATTTCTTCGCTTGCAATTGAACCCGCGCGCCGCCCTTTGCGACCTATGGCATGAGCCGATAGCCCTGCGATGCAGACGATTTCGGACGAGGTTCTGATCGGAAGGATAGCCAACGGCGATCGGCTCGCCATGCAGGTTCTGTTCGCGCGTCATCATGTGCGGGCCTACCGGTTCGTGCTGCGAATCGTGCGCAACGAAGCGACGGCGGAGGATTTGATCAGCGAGGTGTTTCTCGACGTTTGGCGCCAAGCCGGAAAATTCGAGGCGCGCTCAGCCGTCTCGACTTGGCTGTTGAGCATCGCCCGCTTCAAGGCGCTCTCGGTGCTGCGCCGCCGGCCGGAGGCGGAACTGGACGAGGAGACCGCCGGCGCGATCGAGGATCAAGCCGACGATCCGGAAGTCGCGCTGGCGAAGAAAGACAAGGGTGCGGCGTTGCGGCAATGCCTGAGTAAGCTGTCGGCCGAGCACCGCGAGATCGTCGACCTCGTGTACTACCACGAGAAATCGGTGGAGGAAGTTGCGAAAATCGTCGGTATCCCGGAGGCGACGGTGAAGACCCGCATGTTCTACGCACGCAAGAAATTGTCGGAGCTCCTGAAGGAGCGTGGAATCGATCGAGGCTGGCCATGAACACGGCAAATGAACGCGAAACCAGCGATATCGAAGACCTGCTGCCCTGGCACGCCGCGGGGACGCTCACCCGTCGCGAGACGCAGCGGGTGGAAGCCGCGCTCGCCAACGACCCTGAGCTGGCGCGCCGCTACGAATTGGTGCGCGAGGAACTGGCGCAGACGATCCATCTCAACGAAACGTTGGGTGCGCCGTCGGTGCGCGCCATGCAGACGCTGTTCGCCAAGATCGACGCCGAGCCGGCGCGAAGCCCGAAGGTGTCGATCAATCTCGGCGCCCGCATCGGGGAGTTGTTTGCAAATCTTTCGCCGCGGACGCTGGCCTGGTCGGGCATTGCGGCGGCGCTCGTCCTCATGCTGCAGGCCGGAGTGATCACCGGCATCATGCTCAAGGAGAAGAGCGCTCGTGGCGGCTATGAAACGGCCTCGGCGCCGACGCGCGCGATTGGCGAAGGCGCCTATGTCCTGATTCGCTTCCAGCCGCAGGCGAGCGCCGCCGATATCGACCGGTTTTTGGAAACCCATAAATTAAGCATCGCGGACGGCCCATCGGCGGGCGGCCTCTACCGAGTGCGTGTCGCGCCAACCAAGCTTCCGAAGCTCGATCAGGCGCGCATCGTCAAGACCCTGCAGGACAACAAGGTCGTCGGCTTCATCGCCATGACCGAGTAACCTTCCGATGCGGCCCGGTCGCACGCGAACGGGGGTGCGTTTGACCGAGGGCCGAAGTGGGTCTTTAATCCCGCCTCGGTGGGGGGTTCCATGAAAAGCACCTCGAGGAATTGGCGCCGCGTCGTCGCGGTGCTGCTCTCAGGTCTGCTTCTGACCGTGTCTTGTGTCGGCGGGTTAAGCCCGGCCGTGGCGCAGCACCTGCCGCGGCCGCCAGCCCCTGTCATGCCCGGCGGTTATCCTGGTCCCGAACCGGGCGGCGGGGGCGACGAAACCGGACGCGATGTCGGAATAGCGGTGGGCGTCGGCGTTGGCATCGCCATTATCGGGATTCTGCTTCAGCAGTTGACCACGCCGCCTGCGCCCCCCGCCCCACCCAGTCCGCCCGGCGGCGAACTCACCTACCAGCCTCCCGCCGGTCCGCAGCTCGAAACCCACCTGATTCACCACGGCAATTATAGCCGAGGCCGGCCGCCTTTTGTTCCCGACGAGGTCATCGTCGAACTTTCGGCGAGCGCATCGCCTCAAGCAATCGATCAGATCGCGCGCCGCCACGGTTTGACCCGGCTCGAATCGCAAAGCCTGCCGCTCATCGGGGTCACGCTCTACCGCTTACACATCGGCAGCGGCCATTCGGTGGCGAGCATGATCGGCGCGCTGCACAACGAACATATCGTCGCGCGTGCGCAGCCCAATTATGTTTTCGCGCTGCAGGAGGATACGTCGACCGCTCCGGCCGCGAGCCAAGGCGAAGCGGCCCAATACGTGCTGGATAAAATGCAGATCAAGCAAGCCCACCAAATTGCGACGGGCAAAGGTGTTCTCGTTGCCGTTATCGATTTCGGAAATTGATGCCAAGCATCCGGATCTCAACGGAACGATCGCGAAAAGCTCCGACGCGCTCGGCGGCGAAGGCAACCCGCAAGAGCACGGAACCGCCATGGCGGGCGCGATCGCCGCGCACGGCAAGCTGCTTGGCATTGCGCCCGACGCACAGCTCCTCGCCGAGCGCGCGTTCGACGACACTCCCGGCGTAGCCAAAGGCACCTCTTTTGCCATTTACAAGAGCCTGCAATGGGCGGCGGACAATAATGCGCGTGTCGTCAACATGAGCTTTGCCGGCCCCGCCGACCCGCTGTTGCACCGAATGCTGGCGGCCGCCTACGACAAGGACATGGTGCTGATCGCGGCGGCCGGGAATGCGGGTCCTAATTCCGCGCCGCTCTACCCGGGAGCCGACCCAAATGTCATTGCGGTTACCGCGACCGACAGTCATGACGACTTGTATAAAATGGCCAATCGTGGCCCCTACATCGCGGTTGCCGCTCCGGGCGTCGATATTCTCGCCCTCGCGCCGGATCAGTCCTACGATATCACCACAGGAACCTCGGTAGCCGCGGCGCATGTGAGCGGCGTGGCGGCGCTCTTGCTCGAACTCAAGCCGTCGCTCAAGCCCAAGGAAATTCGCGCCATCATCACGACGACCGCCAAGCCGCTCGGCTCGCCCAGCCTGCACGCCGAGTTCGGCGCCGGATTGGTGAACGCCTATCGGGCCGCAATGCTGGCGAGCGGCAAATCGGCGAAAGCCGACGACGATCAAATGAAGCAGAAGCAGTGACCGCAAGCCGACAATTGCAAGCCGGCGTCTGCCGTTTCTTCACGATCCTTTTGGCTTGGCGCGCGTTGTCGCTCGCGCCGAAGCCGGATCGTCGGGCCAGGGGTGGCGGGGGTAACGGCCTTTCATCTCTGTCCTGACCGCAGCCCAGGAGCCGCGCCAGAACCCCGGCAGATCGCGGGTGATCTGGATCGGCCGTTGCGCCGGCGATAGAAGCTCAAGGGTCAGCGGCACCTTGCCTTTGGCAACAGTTGGATGGGCCGCGAGCCCGTAAAGCTCCTGCACGCGCACCGAGAGCAGCGGACCGGCTTCCGCGCCGTAGTCGAGCGGGATGCGCGATCCGGCCGGCGTCTCGAAATGGGTTGGCGCCTCGGCCTCGAGCCGGCGCTGCAGATCGTAAGGCAGCAGCGCCTTCAACGCCGCTTCGAGATCCGCCGCGCCGATCTCGGAAAGACTCGTCTTGCCTTCGACGAAGGGCGCAAGCCACGTGGCCGCGCTGGCGCGTAAAGCTTCGTCCGCTAGATCGGGCCAGGCTTCGCCTTCGCTCCGGCGCAGGAATTCGACGCGGTCGCGCCATTGGCGCAGAGCTTTGGTCCACGGCAGGCGATCGAGCCCCGATGCGGCGATGCCCTCGGCTAGAATTAACGCTGCTTCGTGGCCATCTGGATTCAAATTCTGCTCGCTGAGGACGAGCGCGCCAAGTTTTCGCTGCTTGCGCGCTTGCACTTGGCCGCACATCGAATCGAACGTCACCTCTTCCCGTGTAACGATCGTTTCGCCGGCGAGAGATTCGATCTCGCTCAGGCTTATAGGCGCGGCCAGAAGAATGCGCGCCGCTGCGGCGCGGCCGGCGATCTCGCCAATGGCGAGATAAGCTTCGGGGGCAAGCGGATCATGCCGTTCGAGCGCCGCGGCCCGCCCGTTCGCCAGCAAAAATTCACCGGCTTTGCCGCGGGTTTTGGCAATCCGATCCGGAAAGGCCGCGGCGAGGTGACGGCCGGCTCCAGCCGGATCGTCCGGCTTGCCTGCGGCGGAGACGCCGGCTTGCTTCAGAAAAGTTTTTACGAGCCGCCGCGCGTCCTCCGCGCGCGGCGAACGGTCTTTGCGGAATCGTTCGATGCGCAGGCCGAGGTCGGGCGTATCGCCGCCGAGGCCGCGTTCGACCATCAGGACAGCGACTTCCGCGGCAAGCTCGGCTTCCCCGCTCGCCTTCGCCGCAACGATCATGCGCGCCAGCCGCGGCGGCAATGCGAGCCGGCGCATGGCGCGGCCTTTTTCGCTCAGGCCGCCTTCGGCATCGAGCGCGCCGAGAGAGGCGAGCAGCGCACGCGCCTCCTTGAGCGCCGGTTCGGGCGGCGGATCGAGAAAGCCGAGATCGCACGCCGGATCGCGCGCGCCCCAAGCGATGCTATCGAGGAGCAGACCCGAGAGGTCCGTGCTCAGCATCTCCGGCGGCGCGAAAGCTTCGAGCGCGCCGTTGGCCGCTTCTTCCCAAAGCCGATAGCAGACCCCGGGCGCGATGCGCCCTGCCCGGCCGCGGCGCTGATCGGCGGCGGCGCGCGACACCCGCACGGTTTCAAGCCGCGTCAGGCCGCGATCAGGCTCATAGCGCGGCAGCCGCGCGAGTCCGGAATCGATCACGACCCGCACGCCTTCGATCGTCAGCGAGGTCTCGGCAATCGATGTGGCGAGCACGATCTTGCGCCTGCCTGCCGGGCTCGGCGCGATAGCCCGATCCTGGTCCGCCCGATCGAGCGCCCCATAGAGCGGCGCAACCTCGATTGCCTGATCGCGCATCGTCCCCGAAAGCAAAGCCGCGAGGCGCGTTATCTCGCCTTGCCCGGGCAGAAAGACGAGCAGCGAGCCTTGCTCGGCCGCCAGCGCCTTCATGATGGCGCGCAGCAGCGCCGCCTCGATCCGCTCGCGCGGATCGCGGCCAAGATAGATCGTCTCGACCTGATGCATCCGCCCCTGCGCCTCGATCAGCGGCACATGTTCGCCAAGCAGGCGGACGACCCTGGCGCCGTCGAGCGTCGCCGACATGACAATTAGCCGCAGGTCCGCGCGCAGATGCTTTTGCACGTCGAGAGCAAGCGCCAGGCCGAAATCCGCGTCGAGCGACCTTTCATGGAATTCATCGAACAGGACAGCGGCGACGCCCTCAAGCGCCGGATCTTCGAGAATCATGCGGCTGAAGACGCCTTCGGTAATGACTTCAATCCGCGTTTTCGCCGAGACACGCGACATGAGCCGCATGCGCAGCCCAACCGTCTCGCCGACGGCCTCGCCGAGCGTCGTGGCCATGCGTTCGGCCGCGGCGCGGGCCGCAAGCCGGCGTGGCTCGAGGAGGATGATCTTTTTGCCCTGCGCCCAGGGCTCATCCAGGAGCGCGAGCGGCACGAGCGTCGTCTTGCCGGCGCCGGGCGGAGCAACGATGACGGCGGATGCGCAAGTGCTCAACGCCCCGCGAAGCTGCGGCAGAACGGCACGGATGGGAAGATCTGCGGGATCGCCTTGCATGAGGGTGAAATGGCAGTTCGGCGAGCGGCCAACAAGCGCCTGCCGCGCATTCGGCCAAAGACATGGGGCCTCGGGCGCGGGATCGAGCCTCTTCTCCCGCCTGGGGGAAAGCGCTATATGCCGCGGCTCACCAGGCAATGCACGCCCCTGGAGGCCCCTCGCGCTTGCCGGCCGAGCTTACGGGAACCCAGGGGAGTGAAGGATCATCAAATGACGACCGCGCAAGACAAAGCCGCGTCCGCGGTCACCAGCGGCCAAATTCCTTCACAAAATGGATCATCGGACAAAAAGGCGAGCTTGGCGGCCCTGGCGCTCGGCTCGGTCGGCGTTGTCTATGGCGACATCGGCACGAGCCCGCTCTACGCATTGCGCGAATCGTTGCGGCATACGCGATTTGAGGGTGCGACCGATTACAATGTGATCGGCACGGTCTCGCTTCTGCTTTGGGCGTTGTTTTTCATCGTAACCGCGAAATATGTGCTGTTTCTCATGCGGGCGGACAACAAGGGCGAAGGCGGGATTCTTTCGCTGATGGCCTTGGCCCAGTCGGCCTTCGGCCGCCTAAAGCCCTTCGCGCGCCGCGCCGCGCCGATCTTCTTTCTGGGCGTTGCCGGGGCCGCCTTGTTCTCCGGCGATGCGATCATCACGCCGGCGATTTCGGTGCTCTCCGCGTTGGAAGGGCTCGATGTCGCAACTCCGGTCTTCTCCGACTATGTGCTGCCTCTGACGATCGTCGTGCTGATTTCGATCTTTGCGGTGCAGAGCCACGGTACGGCGAGGGTCGCCTCCTTCTTCGGCCCGATCATGGCAATCTTCTTCGTCGTGATCGGACTGCTGGGCGCGCTTCATCTGCCCGACGCGCCGCGCATCCTCCTCGCCTTTAATCCGCTGCGCGGCCTCGCATTCCTGTTCGGCCATGGACTCCTCGGCTTCATCGTTCTGGGTTCCGTCTTCCTCGCTGTGACCGGCGCCGAAGCCCTCTATGCCGACATGGGCCATTTCGGCCGAGTGCCGATCCAATTTGCCTGGTTGTTCTTCGTATTGCCGGCACTGACCTTGAATTACCTCGGCCAGGGCGCCCTGGTGCTCGAGCATAGATCGGCGATCGAAAATCCGTTCTTTCTTCTCGCGCCGCGATGGGCGCTTATGCCGCTGGTTCTGCTGGCGACGCTCGCGACCGTGATTGCCAGCCAAGCGGTGATCACCGGCGCCTTTTCGCTCGCCCGGCAAGCAATCCAGCTCGGACTCATGCCGCGCATGGAGATTCAGCACAAGTCGGAGACGCAGGAGGGACAGATCTTCATTCCCAAGATCAACCAGCTGCTGCTGATCGGCGTGGTTCTCCTCGCTCTCCTATTCAAGTCTTCGAGCGCGCTCGCCTCGGCCTATGGAATTGCGGTCTCGGGAACCATGGTGGTGACGACCGCGCTTGCTTTCGTCGTCGTCTGGAAAAAGTGGCACTGGCCGCTTTGGGCCGCCATTCCTTTCGTTTCCATCTTTGTGCTGATCGACTGTATTTTCTTCTCGGCCAATCTCATGAAAGTGGTCGAAGGCGGCTGGGTGCCGCTGCTGATCGCCTGTTGCTCGATGATCGTGATGTGGACCTTCGTGCGCGGCAATTCCCTGCTTTCGCAGAAGATGCTGCGCGACTCGATCCCGCTCAAAGACCTGATCCGAATGCTCGAAAAATCCAAGCCGACGCGTGTTCCGGGCACGGCGATCTTCCTCACCAATCAGCTCGACGTCGCGCCTTCCGCGCTGTTGCACAATCTCAAACACAACAAGGTGCTGCACGAGCATGTCTGGATCATGTCGGTGCGCACCGAAGACACGCCGCGCGTGCCCGCGGCGAATCGTTATCAAATCGAGCAGCTGTCGGATGATTTCACCGGCATCACCTTGCATTATGGATATATGGAATCGCCGCGCGTGCCGGCGGCGCTCGCGCTGCTGCGCAAGTCGGGGCTCAAATTGGACATTATGACGACCTCGTTTTTCCTTGGCCGCCGCACGATCAAGGCTGCGCCCAATTCCGGCATGCCCGCCTGGCAGGATCATCTCTTCATCGCGCTCTCGAAACAGGCGATCGACGCGACGGAATTCTTCTCGATCCCGTCGGACCGCGTCGTCGAACTCGGCGCGCAAGTGGCGGTGTGAGCCGCCCGTTCCGTCTCCGTCCACAGCTCTGGCTGGGCTCCCGTGCATCGGCGCGGCGCCTTTGCTAAGGTTGCGCCATGCAGCAGCGCGTCACAGGCGATCCGCCGGACCCGAACCGCTCCGCTAAGGATACAAGCGGCACGGACGGCGCGGCGAAGGTCACGCCGATGATCGCCCAATACGTCGAGATAAAATCCGTCAATCCCGACTGTCTGCTGTTCTACAGAATGGGCGATTTCTACGAACTTTTCTTCGCCGACGCGGAGATCGCCTCGCGGGCGCTCGGCATCGTGCTCACCAAGCGCGGCAAGCATCTGGGCCGCGACATTCCGATGTGCGGCGTGCCGGTAGAGCGCGCCGACGATTATCTTTCGCGCCTGATTGCGCTCGGCCATCGCGTCGCGGTCTGCGAACAGATCGAAGACCCGGCTGAAGCGAAGCAACGCGGCGGCCAATCCGTCGTCAAGCGCGACGTCGTGCGGTTGGTGACGCCGGGCACGATCACCGAAGAAAAGCTCCTCGATCCCGCTCGCGCCAACTCGCTTGTCGCCATCGTAAGGCTGCGCCATTCGGAGACCGAATCGATCTTTGGCCTCGCCAGCGTCGATATTTCGACCGGCGTATTCAACGTCACCGAAGTCACTGAAGCAGCCCTCGGCGCGGAGATCACCCGTATCGACGCAGCCGAAATCGTCGCGCCGGAGGGGCTTTGCACGGATGCGAGTTTTGCGCGGTTGATCGGCGAGATGAATGTTCCGCTGACGCCGATCGGCCGCGACGCAAGCGATCCTGCCGCAGCGGAACGGCGGCTCACGGATTATTTCGGGCTAGCGACGCTCGACAGTCTCGGGGCCTTCTCGCGCGCCGAAATCGCCGCCGCGGCGCTCGCGATCTTCTACGTCGAGCGCACGCAGCGCGGCGCACGCCCCGCGCTGAGCCTGCCTGCTCGTACGCGATTCGAAGCGCATATGGAGATCGACGCGGCAACGCGCGCCAATCTTGAATTGACCCGCACCCTATCGGGCGGGCGCGAGGGATCCTTGCTCGCCGCGATCGATCTCACCGTCACGCCCGGCGGCGGCCGGCTTCTTGCGCAGCGTCTCGCCGGTCCGCTTACCGACGAAGACGAGATCGAGCGCAGGCTCGATACGGTCGACTTTCTGCGCGAGGATCGAGGCCTGCGCGACGACCTGCGCGCGCGCCTCAAGGCCGCGCCCGATCTTGCGAGGCCGCTCTCCCGTCTCGCGCTGCAAAGGAGCGGCCCGCGCGATCTGGCCGCGCTTGGCGACGGACTTTCGGCCGCCGCCCAAATCGCAGCGCGGCTCGCCGCGACGGCGGACCTGCCCGCCGATCTTCTTGCCGCGGCAAAGCAAGCAGCGGCAGTCGATCCGACGGTCGCATCGGTACTCTCCGATGCGCTCGCCATCGACCTGCCGCTGAAGATCCGCGACGGCAACTTCATTCGCACCGGTTATGACGCCGGCCTCGACGAGAGCCGGGCTCTGCGCGACGAAAGCCGCCGGGTGATTGCCGAATTGCAGGCGCGCTATTGCGAGCTTGCGCAGACCCGCCAGCTGAAGGTCAAACATAATAATTTTCTCGGCTTCTTCATCGAAGTTCCACAGGCGCAGGGCGAAAGGCTCTTGAAGCCGCCGTTCAATGCTACATTCGTGCATCGCCAGACGATGGCGGATGCGATGCGCTTCTCGACCGCCGAACTTGCCGAACTGGAAGCAAAGATTTCCACCGCCGCCGATTCCGCGCTCGCCCGCGAATGCGAGATATTCGATCGGCTTGCGGCCAAAGTCCTTGCCGGGGAGCGGTCCATAAAAGCCGCGGCGGATGGCTTGGCGGCCATCGACGTCACCGCCGCGCTCGCCGAAATCGCCGCTCAGCGCAATTGGACGCGGCCCGAGATCGACGTTTCGCTCGCCTTCGTCGTCGAAGCGGGGCGCCATCCGGTCGTCGAGGCGGCGCTGGCCTCGGCGGGCAAGCCCTTCGTCGCCAACGATTGCGATCTCTCGGGCGGCGAGTCCGGCCGCATCGCCGTCGTGACCGGCCCGAATATGGCCGGCAAATCGACCTACCTGCGGCAGAACGCATTGATCGCCGTGCTGGCGCAGATGGGATCCTTCGTCCCCGCGGCGCGCTGCAAGCTCGGCATCGTCGATCGGCTGTTCTCGCGGGTCGGGGCAGCGGACGATCTCGCGCGCGGCCGCTCGACCTTCATGGTCGAAATGGTCGAGACCGCTGCGATTCTCAACCAGGCGACGCAACGATCGCTGGTCATCCTCGACGAGATCGGCCGCGGCACCGCCACGTTCGACGGGCTCGCCATCGCCTGGGCGGTGATGGAACACCTGCACGAGAAAAATCGCGCGCGGGCGCTGTTCGCAACCCATTTCCATGAACTGACGCATCTCGCCAAGCATCTGCGCCGCATCCTCAATCTCACCATCCGCGTGGCGGATTGGAAGGGCGACGTCGTCTTCCTGCACGAAATCGTCAAGGGCGCGGCGGACAAGTCCTACGGCATTCAGGTGGCGAAGCTCGCCGGCCTCCCCGCCGCAGTCGTGCAGCGCGCGCAAATGCTGCTGGCCGAATTCGAAGCCGGCGATCGAAAGAAGCCCGTCGAGCGGCTCGTCACCGATCTGCCGCTCTTCGCGGCGGCGAGCGCCTCACCCGAAGCGTCGCCCGCCTCGAAGCTCGCCGCCACGCTCGATGCGATCGACCCCGACGAATTGACGCCGCGCGAGGCGCTCGAAGCGCTCTATAAATTGAAGGCTGTGCGAGCCGAAAAGGATTAAGCCTCGTCAGCGCGCGCGCAAAAGCCGCCCGACGAGCTTCGAGGTATAATCGACCATCGGCACGATGCGCGCGTAGTTGAGCCGCGTCGGGCCGATGACGCCGAGTACCCCGACGATCCTTCGCTGCTCGTCGTGGAACGGCGCGGCGATCATCGACGAGCCGGAGAGCGAGAAGAGCTTGTTCTCCGAGCCGATAAAGATGCGCACGCCCTCGCCGCCCTCGGCTCTGTTCAGAAGATCGATGACGTCCTTCTGAGTTTCGAGATCGCCGAAGAGAAGACGGATTCGCTCGAGGTCTTCGCGCGCAGTCAGATTCTCCAGCAGATTGGCCTGCCCGCGGACGATGAGGTGCTGGCCTTCGCTGGCGTTCTCGACCCAGCTTGCGAGCCCGGCTTTCACAAGCCGCGCCGTCAGCTCGCCGAGTTCCGCTTCGGCGATTGCAAGCGTCTTTTCGATTGCCGCCCTGGTCTCTTCGATCGTGCGCCCGCTGATCCGCAGGTTGAGGTAATTGGCCGCCTCGATCAAAGCGGAAGCGGGCAGGTCGCGCGGCGTCTGCACGATTCGGTTCTCAACCGAACCGTCGGCTGCGACCAGGATTGCGAGAGCGCGTTCCGGATCGAGGCGGACGAATTCGACCTGTTTGAGCCTGGGATTTTCCTTCGTCGTCACCACCACGCCGGCGCTGCGGGTCAGCCCCGACAAGGTGCTCATCGCCTCGCTCAACAGGTTTTCAAGCGCCTGCTCCTTCGAGGCCGCGCGTATCTGCGCCTCGATCTGGGCGCGCTCGTCTTGCCCTATGTCGCCGATTTCAAGCATCGCATCGACGAAGAAACGCAGCCCAAGCTCGGTCGGCAAGCGGCCGGCGCTGGTGTGCGGCGCATAGATCAGTCCCAGCTCCTCGAGGTCCTGCATGACGTTGCGGACGGAGGCCGGCGACAGCGTCATGGGCAAGAGACGCGCAAGCTGCCGCGAGCCGACCGGCTCGCCATGGGCGAGATAGGATTCGACGATGTGCCGAAAAATCTCGCGCGGCCGCTCGTTGAGACGGCTGAGGGCGCTCACGTCGAACTGGCCCGAGCGGTATGGATTGTCGAAAGGCTCCGTCATGCCAATAACATGGCGGTGACGAGGCCCCGACGCAAGCGGCCACCTGCGGCCGCCGGCCGGCGTCAGGTCCGGGAAAGATTCCTCAATTCTCATGCCGCGCGGCGCAGCTTCGGTCGGATGACACCCGTTCAGGCGACCGGCACGAGCATAGCGCCGGAGCAGCATTGCCCATGGAGCAGACCGACCTCGCCCCAACGCGCGCCGCCGCCCACGCGGATATCGTTGCATGAGTCGCGCATCGGCCGAACAGCAAAGCGCTGCACCATCCGACCCGGCGGCGCGGGCCAAGGCATTGCTGCAGGTGGCGTTCACCCAAGCGCTCGCCTGCATGAATGCCGGGGACCCGGCCAAGGCTTGCGCCCATCTCGAGGACGTGCGGGAACTCGCGGCTTCCAGCGATTCTGCCGCTTATGCGTTTGGATTGTTTCATCTAAACAGCGGCAATTGGCGCGCCGCATGCACATGGTTCGAGCAGGCGCTCGATTTGCGCCCGGATTATCCGCAAGCCTGCGCTGGACTTGCGGTCGCTTTGCAAAACCTCGGTCGCCCGCTTGACGCACTCGCCGCGTTCGAGGCGATCCTGCGGCTCAATCCCGCCGATCACGAAGCCCTGCATCTGAGCGGCGCCCTGCTTCAAAGCCTCGGAAGGAACTCCGAAGCGCTTGACGCCTACGACAAGGCGCTCGGCGTCAAACCCGACTGCGCAGAGGCTTTGCTCAACCGTGGCGCGCTGCTCGACCAGCTCGGGCGGCTCGAGGAGGCGCTGGCCTCCTTCGATGCGCTGCTCGCACTGAAGCCGGCTGACGCGACCGCGCTCTTCAACCGCGGCTGCGTGCTGCAGAAACTCGGCCGCAACGAAGCCGCGCTCGCCGCTTATGAAGCTGCGGCATCGATCGCCAGCGCGCATCCGGAGAACGAGCTCAATCGCGGCAATGTCCTGCAAAAGCTCAATCGTTTTTCGCAGTCCATTGCCTGCTACGATGCTGCCTTGCGGCTGCGGACCGCCTATCCGCAGGCATATTACAACCGCGGGATCGCGCTGCAGCGGCTCGGTCGGGCGAGCGATGCGCTCGCCGATTTCGATGCGGCGCTGGCGCAAAAGCCCGACTATGCGGAAGCATTCTGTAACCGCGGCAATGTTCTCTGCGAACTCGGACGCTTGGGCGAGGCGCTTGCTTCTTACGAAAGCGCCTTGAAATTGCGGCCGCGTTTTCGGCAGGCTGAGATCAATCGCGCCAACGTCCTCTTCGCGCAGGGCCGGCCGGAACTTGCGCTCGCCGCGGCCGCCAAAATCCTGAGCGAGGAGCCGGCGCATGCGCAGGCGCTCTGTATTCGCGGCGCCGCCTTGCAGCGTCTGGGACATCTCGATGAAGCGCTCCTCAGCCTCGCCGCAGCTTTGCGGGCGCGGCCTGCCTATCCCGAAGCTTTGCTCAATCGCGGCAACGTTCTGCAAGAGCTCGGCCGGCTCGAGGCGGCGCTCAAGGACTACGAAGGCGCGCTCGCGCTGCGACCGCTCTACCCGGAGGTCCTGTCGAGCTGCGGCGTCGCGCTGAAGGAGCTTGGCCGCTTGGACGAGGCGCGTGCCGCCTTCGAGGCCGCCCTGCAACTCAAGCCCGACTATCCCGACGCCCGCAACAATCTTTCCGGCGCGCTTCTGCTCGGCGGCGATCTCATCGGCGGGTTTAGCGCCTTCGAGAGCCGCTGGGAGCGCAGCAACGCGCCGCGCAAGACCATCATTTCCTCGCTGCCGACCTGGAACGGCGAGGCGGTGAAAGGCCGCCGCATCCTCGTCTGGGACGAGCAAGGCCTAGGCGATCTCATCCAATTCTGCCGCTATCTTCCGCTCCTCGTCGACCGCGGCGCCGAGGTGACCTTGCTTGGGCGCAAGTCAATGTTTCGACTGCTGCAAACCTTGCCCATCGTGCCGCGACTTGTCGAGGCCGGCGGGCGGCAGGAGGATTACGACTATCAGATCGCCTTGATGAGCCTGCCTTACGCCTTCCGCACGTCGCTCGAAACCGTGCCCGCGGCGGTGCCCTATCTCCATGCCGAACCGCAGCGCGTCGAAGAATGGGCGGCGCGCATTGGGCGGCAGGGATTTCGGATTGGCATATGCCGGCAGGGCAACCTCACGATCAATCTGCAGCGTACCGTGCCTTTGGCCTGTTTCGCTGAACTTGCCGCAATCGAAAGCGTCCGGCTCATCAGTCTCGCAAAGGACAGCGGCATGGCGGAGCCTGCCGCCGGATTTACCGTCGAGACGCTCGGCGCCGACTTCGACAGCGGCCCGGATTCGTTCTTGGACGCGGCGGCGGTGATGGCCATTTGCGACCTGATCGTGACATCCGACACATCGCTCGCGCATCTCGCCGGCGCGCTCGGGCGTCCGGTCTTGCTGGCGCTGAAACACGTGCCCGATTGGCGCTGGCTCGCCGCGGGACAAAATTCGCCCTGGTATCCGACGATGCGACTCTTCCGGCAAATCGAACGCGGCGAATGGGGCACGGTCTTTGCGGAGATCGCCGCCGCTGTCCGGGCCCGCCTCAGCTTCCCGAATGGCTGACGGACTTCGGTAAGAAGGCTTTCACCGACACAATCTTCCGCGGCGTCAGGAGTTGCTTGATCTTCTGCGCGAGATCATCGCGCGTGAAGGGCTTTGGAAGGAGCAGGATGCCGTGTTCGAACTGGCAACGCTCGATGAGATGATCTTGCGCATAGCCCGTCGTGAGAAGGACGTTCAACTTTGGCTGGAGACGCAGCGCTTCCTCGGCGAGCTCGATTCCGTTCATCCCAGGCAATCCGACGTCGCTGAAGAGGAGCGAAAAGTCGGCACTCTCCCGCAGCATCTCAAGCGCCGCCTTGGCGTTGCCAGCTTCGCTCACCCGATAGCCGAGGTCGCGCAGGATCTCGGCCGAATAGGCGCGCACGTCGGGATCGTCTTCGATGACCAAAACCGCCCCCTGCGCCTGCCCAATGGATTTTTCCTCCGAGTCCGAGCCCGGGACGGCGCCGCTCTCTTCGACATTGGCGCGCGGCAGAAAGAGTTTGACCGTCGCGCCTTGGCCCGGCGCGCTTTCGATTTTGACATGGCCGCCCGTCTGCTTGACGAATCCATAGACTTGGCTCAAGCCGAGGCCCGTGCCTTGCCCAACCGGCTTGGTCGAGAAGAATGGCTCGAAGACCCGGTCGAGCACGTCTTTTTCGATTCCCTTGCCGGTATCGGAGAGCGAAAGCAGCACATATTGGCCGGGTGCGATTTCGGCGCCGCCCTCCTCGTGCGGTTCGTCCACTTGGCAATTGGCCGCGACGATCGTCAATCGCCCATGTCCGTCCATGGCGTCGCGGGCGTTAATGGCGATGTTGAGAATCGCGTTGTCGAGCTGATTGATGTCGGCGAAGGCCTGCCAGAGCCCGGGCGCGACCTGCGTTTGGATATCTATATTCTCGCCGAGCGTCCGCCGCAGCAGGTCCGACATCGAAGCCAACATCGCAACGAGATCGGCGGCGCGCGGTTCAAGCGGCTGCCGGCGTGAAAAGACGAGCAGTCTCTGCGTCAACACCGCACCGCGGTTCGCCGCATCGAATGCGTTGCTCGCCCAGCGGTGGAGCCGCGCCTCGCCGCGCGCGGTATATTTCTTCAGCAGCTCCAAGTTGCCCAGAACGGCGGTGAGAAGATTGTTGAAGTCGTGCGCGATACCGCCGGTGAGCTGGCCTATGGATTCGAGCTTTTGGGCTTGCCGCAATTGTGCTTCGGCTTGCTCGCGTTCGGCCACGGCCTTGTTGCGCTCCCTGTCGGCTATGGCGAGCGCGTCATAGGCATTGAATTGGCGGATCAGCAGCCAGAGGACGAAACAAAGGGCGACGACGCAGAACAAGGCTCCGCCGGCAATCAATGCCGCCGCCTGGTACCAATCCGTGAGGATTTGCGCCATCCCCTTGCTGATGTTGACGACCAGCGGGAATTGCTTGACGGGCATGGCCGCGACGATGCGCGCTTGTCCATCGAGCCCCCTGGCGGCCTCATAGGTGACAGGCTGGTCATCGCGCAGTATCCCGCTGAACGCCGCGATCTTGAAGATATGGCCGATACCCGGCAAGGGTGGATAGCGGACGAGCAGCATTCCATCGCTCCGCCATAGGCTGACGGCGCCGTGGCCGCCGATGCCCAGCGTCTTGTAGAGATTCTCGAAATAGGCGAGATCGATCGCCGCGACGACGACACCGAGGAATCTTTTCGACGGGCCATCGATGCGCCTAGCGAGATAGACCGTCCAGCCGCCGTTATCATTCTGCACCGGCAGGCTGAGATAGGCGCCGGAGTTTGGCGCGTCCTTGAGAACTTTGAAATAGTCGCTCCCCGCCACGCTGCTGGCCGGCGCCGGATACCGAGTTCGACCAATTCACGAGCCGCCCGTCGAATCCGATTATGCTGACCGATGCGAGTTGCGGAATCCCGACGATCCGCGATTTCAACAACGTGTGGGTGACGGTGTCGGATTGCGAGCGAATGAGCTGCAGCGGCTTTGTCATCCCGTCGAGAGCGAGATCTTGCTGCAAGCTCGTGAGAACGAGATCGACGCTCTGCAAGGTCCGTTCGGTTTCCTCCGCCAGCAGGAGGTCGAGCGCAGTGAGCTCGCGTTTTTCGTCGTTGATGTCGCCGCGGCGCAATTCGCGGATTGCCAATCCGGCGCCGAGGCAGACCAGCAGGATGATCAGGATGCCTAAACCGACGATGATCGGTTTAGGTTGGAGGGGCGAACGGCCCAAATCGTCCCGATGCAAGCCGCGATATGGAAGCAAAGGTCCTTTCCTCACCTTTGACCCCCAATTCCGCTTGAGGCGAGATCAGAAGTCGAGTTTAACAGGCCTGGAGAAGCAAAGGAAGCAGAAGCGGTTTCTCCAACGGCCGGATACGATTGATCACCAGCGCAGGAGCGCGCTGCCCCAGGCCATCCCCGCCCCGATGGCCATCATGGCGATGAGATCGCCTTGCTTCAGCATTCCGGCCCGATTGGCCTCATCGAGCGAGATCGGCAGCGAGGCGCTCGAGGTGTTGCCGTAGCGATCTATGTTGAGCCAGCATTTTTCGCGCGGGATTGCGAGCCGGTCGACGACCAATTCGACGATGCGCGCATTGGCTTGATGGGAAATGACGTGATCTATCGCGCCGGGTTTCAATCCATTCGCTGCCAGTGCTTCGAGCAGCGCGTCGGGGAGAACCCGGACCGCGAATTTATAGATTTCCCGGCCGTTCATCGCGATCTTATGCATATTCTTGGCGAGAACTTCCTCCGACTGCGGATGCCGGCTGCCGCCGCCGGGAATCGACAACATCGAGGCGGCGTTACCGTCGGAATGAAGATGCGCCGAAATCAAGCCGCGCGCAGGATTCGGGGTCGGTCCCATGACGAGCGCGCCGGCGGCATCGCCGAAAAGCACACAGCTGTTGCGGTCGGACCAATCGACGAGCCGACTGAGGATTTCGGCGCCAATGACGAGCACGCGCTTGGCCCTGCCGCTGCGAATGAACTGGTCGGCTATGCTGATGGCGTAAAGCGAGCCGGCACAGGCAGCGGAAAGATCGAATGCGAAGGCGCGGGTTGCGCCGAGCTTGGCCTGGACGATCACCGCGCAGGACGGCATCTGCATATCAGGCGAGATCGTGCCGACGATGATCATGTCGAGCGCCCTGGGATCGGTCTCGGCCATGGCCAGGGCTCGCCGCGCGGCCTCGATCGCCATGTCCGAGGTTGCTTCGTGATCGGCGGCGATGCGCCGCTCTTTGATCCCCGTGCGCTCGCTGATCCAGGCGCTCGAAGTGTTGACGATTTTTTCGAGATCCTGGTTGGTGAGGATGCGCGACGGAGCATAGGCCCCCGTCCCCAGAATGTGGGAATAGGTCAAGATTATCGTCCCGTACGCGGCCGTCCGCGGCGGCTCCGACATAGGACGAAACGGACAATGTCGCAAATGGCCGTGGTTCAGGCCGGTGCTCGTACATGCCGATTTGGGCTGATGATGGTCAAATGCCCGTGATGCCGGCTCTGGCCGAGGCAGGCGTGGCGCGACGGCAGCCGCAGCGCCGCGATCAATGCCCCGCCGCCTTGCTGCGCGCGCTGCCAGCGGGGGTTACGGTGCCCAACTCATAGGATCGGCGTAGCTGATCGATGGCGCCGCGCGCCCCGCGCAGGGCCGCATTGCCCACGCGTGGCCTGAACCCCGCCAGAGTCCAGTTGCTTCCGCCGGCCGGCGCAGCTCGCGGCTGGATCAGGATCTCGTCGACCTGTTCGAAACCCTCATGCGATCTCAAAGCACGCAAACATATTTCACGCAATTCCGCATGCGATCGAATCTCGCGCTGCATCTTTGCCTCATGCATTGGACGGCCTGTCCAGCCGCTGACTGCATGGTCAACGTTCCAACCCGAGGAATTGTTCCGCTGCGCTAACCAGCACGACCGTGGCGGTTGCATGTCACACAGCTTTCAGCTCAAGCTTTTTGCCGAATTCGCAATCGCATTTTAGACATGCGAAGGTAAATAAAGCTTGTTGCTGCAACCAGCGGACGAAATGCGGGGCTGCGAAGAGGCTGCTTGCGAGGTTTTCTGTGGCACCGGAGGAACTTCAGGCGCGACTTCTTTACCGCGACGGCCTGGTGCTCGTCATCGATAAGCCGGCGGGGATTGCGGTCCATAAAGGTCCGAAAGGCGGTGAAAGTCTGCAAGCGGGCTTCTCCGCCCTGCGCTTCGGGCTGCCGCGCGATCCGGCGCTGGCGCACCGGCTCGACCGTGAGACCTCGGGCTGCCTGGCGCTCGGCCGCCATCACAAAGCACTCGAGCGACTGGGCCTGCTGTTCAAGCAAGGCAGGGTCGGCAAGTGCTACTGGGCCATTGTCGAAGGCCGCCCGAGGGAAGCGGAAGGTTGCATCGACCTGCCGCTCGGGCGGCTCAATTCGTCGCGTGGCTGGTGGATGAAGGTCGATCCGATAGGCGTCAAAGCGCAGACGCGCTGGCGCCTGCTCGGCGGCAACGATACTCTCGCCTTGCTCGCGCTGACGCCGCTGACCGGCCGCACCCATCAGCTGCGCGTCCATTGCGCGGCCATGGGATTTCCCATCCTCGGCGATCGCATCTACGGCACGGGCAGCGACGCCGGCCCGACACTGCAGCTTCACGCCCGGGCAATCGAAATCCCGCTCTATAAGAACAAGGATCCCGTCCGGGTCGAAGCGCCCGTGCCGGCGCACATGCGCGAACGGGTCTGCGACCTGCTTGCAACCCTTGCTGAACCGCGGCCCTAGATCGCGCTCTCAGGTGAGGCCGCGCAAGCGCCGCGCCCGCGCTCGCAGTTCGGCAAGCTTGCGCCCCAGGCCGGCATGCGATGCGAAGGACGCCAGCATTTCTCTCAGTCTTCGCTTGAACGGCGTGAGAATTGCGCGAACGCGCTGCTTGTAAGGTTCGAGAATCTCATGCGCGCGCGCGCGAACCCACATGACCCATGCATAAAAGCGCGCGAACCAGCCCATAGACAGCAGCTTGGTCCGGGTCGCATCGAACAGGAAGGCAGCAACGCCGAGGCCGAAGACTTTCGCAGCGACAAAGGCAAGAACCCCATAGACGATATGATGATGGGCGATGAGCCAGAGGCCGACGATCTTGAAGGGTTCGATCAGCGCGACCGGAATGAGGAAGACGAGCAGCACGAGAGGCGCCGGCAGCGCGTTCAGTCCGCGCACCAGCGCCTGTTTGAGCGATTCGAAGGGAATGCTGGCCGCGAGGCGCTTCAGCAGGGCGCCCAACACGTCCCAGAGCCAGGCCTCGAAGAGAAAGACCGCCGCCAACACGAACCACAAGGGCCGGCTCAGTCTTCTCATCAGATCTCTTCGCATGGCTGCGACTCCTGCCGGCAATCGATTGAGATCGGCGTTCGGACGCAAAGGCGCCGGCGATGTTATGGGCCGGGGCCTCGGTTTCTACGGCGCGCTCATCTCGAAAGCGGCGATCTCCTTGCTCCGGCGCGAAGTCGCTTCGGCGCGGTGATCCTTGGCCAGGGCCACATAGACGGCCGGCAGCACGAAGAGCGTGAACAAAGTGCCGATCGACATGCCGGAGACGACGACGAGGCCGATCGAGAAGCGGCTGGCTGCGCCGGCGCCGTTAGCCAGGAGCAGCGGAATGAGGCCGGTCACCATCGCCGCCGTGGTCATGAGGATCGGCCGCAGCCGGACACGCGCCGCCTTCTCGATCGCGGCGCGGCGGTCGAGACCTTCCTTGAGCTGCAAGTCCCTGGCGAAGGCGACCATCAGAATGCCGTGCTTGCTGATGAGGCCGATCAAGGTGACGAGCCCGACCTGGGTATAGATATTCACCGTCGCGACGCCGAAGAAGAGCGGGACGAGTGCGCCGCTGATCGCCATCGGCACGCTGATCATGATGACGAGCGGATCGCGCAGGCTCTCGAATTGTGCCGCGAGGACAAGGAAGATGATGATGAGGGCAAAGAAGAAGGTGATCGCCAGCTGATTGCCCTCGCGCACGAATTGCCGCGAATCGGCGAGAAAATCATGGCTGAAGCCGGCCGGCAGAAGATTGGCCTGGCTCTCCAAGAATTGCACGGCCTTGCCGACCGTCACTCCCGGCATTGGCACCGCTTGAAATGTCGCCGAGTTCAGCTGGTTGTAATGGGTCAGCGCGTTCGGATCGGTTCCCGTTGAAACCGATACGACCGTCGACAAGGGTATTTGCTGGCCGGTGAGCGAAGGCACGTAATAATTCGAGAGCAGCTCGGGCGTGAGGCGGAGCGTGCGCGGCACCTGCGGGATCACTTCATAAGACCGGCCTTCCAGGTTGAACCAATTGACGTAATTGCCGCCGAGCATGAGCGCCAGAGTATTGCCGATCTGCTGCATCGTCAGGCCGAGGTCGTTCGCCTTGCTGCGGTCGATGCTGATGCGCACGACCGGCTGGTTGAATTGCAAGTCGCTGTCGGACACGATGAACAACCCGCTCTTGCGCGCGGCGGCCTTGATCTTCTCCATCTCGTTGAAGACCGACGGGAACCCATTGGTCGAGCTGATGACCATTTGAATGGGCAGACCGCCGGGGCCTCCCGGCAGGGCTGGCAGATTGAACGCGAAGGCATTCACGCCCTCGATCTTCGACAGCTTGGCTTGGACCAAGGGCTTCAAGGCGATGGAGGAGCGTTTGCGCTCATTCCAGGGTTTCAAGAGCATGCCGCTAATGCCCTGATTCGGGGCAGGAGTGCCGTTGAGGACGAAACGCAGATCCGTCTCGGGGAACGACTTGAAGACCTCGTCGAGCTTCTTGCCGTAATAATCGGCATAGTCGATGTTGGCGTATTGCGGCATCTTGGTCAGCGCGAAAATGATGCCTTGGTCTTCTTCCGGCGCCAATTCCGCGTTGCTGTGCTCATAAAGAAAAACGATCAGGCCGAGAATCGTGACCGCAAACAGCCCGGTGGCGGCGCGGTAATTGAGCGAGCGATCCAGGCGTCGCCCATACCAGCGCGTGACGGCTCCGAAGACCTTGTCGATAATCCGAGTGAAGCGGCCCTGGCCGCTGCCGCGCGAAAGCAGCACCGAACACATCATCGGCGACAAGGTGAGCGCGATCACGCCCGAAACGATGACCGCGCCGGCGAGCGTGAAGGCAAATTCGCGGAACAGCGAACCCGTCAGACCGCCGAGCAGTCCGATCGGCGCATAAACCGCCGCCAGCGTGATCGTCATGGCGATCACCGGTCCGACGATCTCGCGCGCGCCGATCAGGGCGGCTTGAACGGGAGGTTTGCCCTCCTCCAGATGCCTATAGATGTTCTCCACCACCACGATCGCGTCGTCGACCACCAGGCCGATCGCCAGGACCATCGCGAGCAGCGTCAGCAAATTGAGGCTGAAGCCCATGGCGAGCATCAGCGTGCAGCAGCCGACAAGCGACAGCGGTATGGTCACCACCGGGATGAGCACGGAGCGGAACGAGCCGAGGAACAGGAAAATCACGACGATGACGATCGCGACTGCCTTGAGCAGAGTGGATTCCACTTCGTCGATCGAGGACTGGATGAACTTCGTCGAATCATAAGCCACTTTCATCTTGAGCGATGGCGGAAGGTTGTGTTCGATCGTCGGAAAGAGAGCGCGCACGCCTTTGACGATCGCCAGCGGATTACCCTGCGGCGTCGCTTGCACGCCGATGAAAATCGCGTGCTCGCCGCTGAACGCGACGCTGGAGTCTCGGCTTTGCGCGCCGAGCTCGACGGTTGCGATGTCCTCGATGCGGACGAGGCCGCCGTTCTTGGCCTTCACGATCATCCGCTTGAAATCACTCATGTCGGTCAAGTCGGCATTGGTCGTGACGTTGGAGATGGTGTAGTAACCCTTTATTTGCCCCGCCGCGGCCTGAAAATTATTAGCCTGGATCGCAGCGACGACGTCGGCGGCGGAGACGCCGCGGCCCGCCATCCGCACCGGATCGAGCCACAGCCGCATCGCGAAAGTCTGGCCGCCGAGAATGTCGGCCGAGGCGACGCCGTCGACCGTCGACATGAGCGGTTGGATGACGCGCGTCAGATAGTCGGAGATCGCCGAGCCGCTGAGTTCATTGCTGGAGAACCCGATATACATCACCGCCGTAGTCTGGCCGGTCGATTTCAGGATGATCGGATCGTTCGCCGCTTTCGGGATCTGATATTTGACCTGGTTGACCTTCGCCATTACGTCGGTCAGCGCCTGGTTGGGATCGGCGTTGAGCTTCATGAAGATCTGTATCGTGCTCGACCCCTGCACCGAAGACGAGGTCATGTAATCGATGCCCTCGGCCGAGGCGACCGCCTGTTCGATCGGAGTCGTGATGAAGCCTTGCATCAATTCCGGCGAAGCGCCGGGATAGGTCGTCGTCACGGTGATGACCGTGTTCGAAAGTTTCGGATATTGCCGAACCGGCAGGCTGGTGCCGGCCTTGAGCCCTATCAGCAGGATCAAAAGGCTGACGACGAGCGACAGAACCGGACGTTTGATGAAAATGTCGGTAAAGGCCATCGGCCCGCCCTCCTGCGGCTCAGTAAGGGCTCGGCTGAGCTGGGATGGGCGGCGGGGCATCGGAAGATATCGCCACTTCGGTGCCCGACTGCAATTTGAGCTGCCCCACGGCGACCACTATATCGCCCGGCTTGACCGCGCCGTTAATGACGACCCGGCCGTTCACCCGCTCGCCGGTCGTCACAAAGGTGCGCACCGCGGTCAGCTTGGTCTTGCCGTCGGCATCCTTCGTCTCGGTGATCAGGAAAACCGAATCGCCGTAGAGAGTGTAGTCCGCCGCGGTTTCCGGTACGGTGAGCACCGGCGGCAGCGGCGGCAGAACCACGGTGGTCGTTGCGAACATGCCCGGTTTCAGCGCGTGATCGCGATTGTCGAGCGTCGCCTGCACCGAGATGTTGCGCGTGTCGGTGCTGATCTGCGGTTCGATGGTCGTGATCTTTCCCACGAAGGTCCGGCCCGGATAGGCGTCGACGACGACGCGCACCGTCTGTCCCGTTTGAAGGAGCGCGCGATTCTTTTCGGTCGCGGTGAAGTTCACGTAGACCTGCGAGAGATCGGTGAGGGTCACAATTTCCGCGCCGGCGTTGATGAACTGCCCGAGTTCGACGTGCCGTACGCCGAGTTCGCCATCGAAAGGCGCCCGGATGAGTTTCTGCGAGATGATTGCCTGCGTCTTGGCGATGCCGGCGAGCGCCTGGTCGTAGATGGCCTGGTTCTGATCGACGGTCGCCTGCGGACCGTATTCGCGAATGGCAAGCGCCTTGGCGCGTTCGAGCGCGAGCTCGGCGCCACGAGCCTGCGCCTGATAGCTTGCGAGATCGCCGAGATCTGGATCGTCGAACAATTGCACGAGCGGCTCGCCGGCTGTGACGTGCGTGCCCGGCTGGAACATGATCTTGGTCACGCGGCCGCTGACGTCGGTCGTCACGTCGACCTGATGCACGGCGACGACGTCGCCTATCCCGGTCAACAAATGCGGAAGCACTTCGGATTTGACTTCGGCGACGGTGACGAGCGTCGGCGGCGGCTTCATATTGGCGAAGAATTGCGCGATCATGTGCTCGCGAAACGCATTGAACCCCCAGAGCCCGCCGACCAGAAGCGCCAGCAGCACGGCAACGATCGCAAACCAGAGCTTGCCGCGCACCGGCCGCGCGGAGGCCGGCGCCTCATAGGCGGCGCGGGACCCGAGATCCGAGTCGGTCGAAACGGTCATCTCATGCACTTTCCAAAGAAGAGAGATCGGAAAATTCCTGCGGCATCACGCAATCTTCATGCGCCGCGATCGCCGCATGGGTGAGGCCGATCCCGCGCAGGATGAATTCGCAGGTCTCGCGCTCGAGTTGAGCGAGCGGGGGGTAGGCCAAGGGCGGCACCTGCGGCAGGCGCGTGGCGGCAAGCATGCAGATCGTGTGGTGGGCAAACCAGAAGAGATCACGCGGAGATGCTTGGCTTGGGTTGGCGTCGCCGGCGGCGATCGCACGTTCGAGCGAGGCGGTGAAAACCGGAACAACGAGCTGTTCGACCTTGTCGAACAGGATTTGGGCGAATTCTCCATCTTCAAGATGGCTGGAAAGCGTCAGCCGCAGCTTCTGATTCGGCTCCTCGCAGGGAGGGCCGCCCCCCGAGAGAAAACGGTTCACCATGCCGCGTACGAAGATGACAAGCGTTGCCGTCGAGGGTCGCAGCGCGCGCAACTGCGTGAGGCCGGGATCGGCTTCGCAAACATCCGCCAGAATTGCCGCATAGACGGCGGATTTCGTTGGAAAATGCTTGAAAAGCAAGGCTTCCGATATGCCCGCCGCGTCGGCGATGCGCTTCGTGGTCGTGCCGGCAAATCCATGCCGCGCAAAAAGCGGCAGAGCCGAATCGAGGATCTGCTGGCGGCGGCAATCGCGCGAAAGACGAGGGGCGTTCATGATCGTAAGTGATCACTCACTTACCGGTTTGTCAAGCCTCCCCCCGAAACTGGACCAAGCGAGGGCGGTGCCGGCCACTGTCTGTCATGGCCCCGGCTTGACCCGGCCATGACGCGGCTCAGGTGCCGGCAACCCTAACGAGGGCTGGCGGCGGCGAATCGGCCCGGATGACCGGTCACGCCCGGCCATGACGCTGCATCGAACAGCAAGCCGCATTGGGCAGCCTCGTTACTGGCTTCGCTTTCCTTCACTCCCCCTGCCTGTTATCCCGCCGCATGCCCCAACTCGAAAACATCCGCAATTTCTCGATCATCGCCCATATCGATCATGGCAAATCGACGCTCGCCGACCGGCTGATCCAAATGACGGGCGGCTTGCCCGAGCGCGAAATGGTCGAGCAGGTGCTCAATTCCATGGACATCGAGCGCGAGCGCGGCATCACCATCAAGGCGCAGACCGTGCGTCTCGAATATCGGGCAAAGGACGGCGAGACTTATGTCTTGAACCTGATGGACACGCCCGGCCACGTCGATTTCGCCTATGAGGTCTCGCGCTCGCTCGCCGCCTGCGAGGGCTCGCTTCTGGTGGTCGATGCGAGCCAGGGCGTCGAGGCGCAGACGCTGGCCAATGTCTATCATGCGCTCGACGCCGGCCATGAGATCGTGCCGGTGTTGAACAAGATCGATCTGCCTGCCTCCGAGCCTGAGCGGATCAAGCAGCAGATCGAGGATGTGATCGGGCTCGATGCTTCCGACGCGCTGCTGATCTCGGCCAAGACCGGGCTTGGCGTCGATCACGTGCTCGAAGCGATCGTCAAGCGTCTGCCGGCGCCCAAGGGCGATGCGGCGCAGCCTTTGAAGGCGCTGCTCGTCAATTCCTGGTACGACGCCTATCTCGGTGTCGTCGTCCTCGTCCGCGTCATCGACGGCGCGCTGAAGAAGCACCAGAAGATCCTCATGATGGGCACCAACGCCCATTACGAGGTCGATCGGATCGGCGTCTTCAAGCCGAAGATGCAGGAAATCGACGAGCTAGGTCCCGGCGAGATCGGCTTCATCACGGCACAAATCAAAGAAGTCGCCGATACCCGCGTCGGCGACACGATCACCGATGCGAAACGGCCCTGCCTCGAGGCCCTGCCCGGCTTCAAGCCGGCCCAGCAAGTGGTGTTCTGCGGGCTCTTCCCGGTCGATGCCGCCGATTTTGAGGATCTGCGCGCGGCGATGGGACGGCTCAGGCTCAACGATGCGAGCTTTTCCTATGAGATGGAAAGTTCGGCCGCGCTCGGCTTCGGCTTCCGCTGCGGTTTTCTCGGCCTGCTGCATCTCGAAATCATCGAGGAACGGCTCGAGCGCGAATTCAATCTCGATCTCATCGCGACCGCCCCTTCCGTCATCTACCGCATTCGGCTGCGTTCAGGCGAGGTCCTCTCGCTGCATAATCCCGTCGATATGCCCGATCCGACGCGGGTCGCGGCAATCGAGGAGCCGTGGATCCGCGCCACGATCCTGACCCCCGACGATTATCTCGGCGCGGTCCTGAAACTTTGCCAGGAGCGGCGCGGCGTGCAGGTCGATCTCAACTATGTCGGCGCCCGCGCCATGGCGATCTACGATCTGCCGCTGAACGAAGTCGTGTTCGATTTTTACGACCGGCTGAAGTCGATCTCGCGCGGCTATGCGAGCTTCGATTACACGATCCGGGATTATCGCGAAGGCGATCTCGTCAAAATGTCGATCCTGGTCAATGCCGAGCCGGTCGATGCGCTCTCGATGCTGGTGCATCGCGACCGGGCCGAAACGCGCGGCCGCGCCATGGTGGAGAAGCTGAAAGAATTGATCCCGCCGCATATGTTCCAGATTCCGATCCAGGCGGCGATAGGCGGCAAGATCATCGCGCGCGAGACGGTGCGCGCGCTGCGCAAGGACGTGACCGCCAAATGCTATGGCGGCGACGCCACCCGCAAGCGCAAGCTTTTGGAAAAGCAGAAGGCGGGCAAGAAGCGCATGCGCCAATTCGGCAAAGTCGAGATTCCGCAAGAGGCCTTCATCGCGGCGCTGAAGATGGATTCGTGACCTGTTGGCTCGTCACCCAGGAGACACAGATCTTTGGAGCCTCATTGCGTGTGGTTTGGAATGCAGATCATAAAAAACGTGGCGCCAAAACTCATCGATGATTTCCTTCCCTCTTGTTTTGAGCTAGTGTTTTTGCGGGGGCGGCGCACCCCTCATTCTGAGGCCTTGCCTTGCGGCGCAGACGTGAGCGTGGCCGTTCCTTGGCGGAGGCGGGATCGCCGGGGAGGTAGAACCATGCGCGTGAGGAAATTGCTCGCGGCCGCCATCGCGGTTTCCGCCGTCACCGGGCCGGCCCTCGGAGCCGACCTACCGAACACCAAGGGGCCGCCCGTCTTCGCGCCGCCACCGCCGGTCTCGAGTTGGAGCGGCATCTATTTCGGCGGCAGCGTCGGAGGTGAGTTCAGTCAGGTTGACGGCGCTTTTGTAACTCCGCCGCCAACGACTTGGAGCATCAACCAGGCGTCGCCCATCATTGATGCGCATGTCGGCGCGCAAGAACAGTTTGGCAATTTCGTGCTGGGCGTCGAAGGAAGCTTCGTCGATTCCCCCAACAACACGAATGGCACGAGCCCGTGCAATCCCGTGGCCGGCTGCAGCCCTGGCACGCTCGCCACCTCGCGGCTTGAATATTTGTGGACAATTGGCCCGCGGGTTGGCTGGGCAATGGATGCTTGGATGCCTTACCTTACGGGAGGATTCGCGGACGCGAGATTCAACAATCAGTTCGTTCCTGCGCCCTTCGAAGTGGGAAACACCTGGAACGATGGCGGCTATGTCGGCGCTGGCGTGGAGTGGAACTTCCTGCAGAACTGGTACGCCGGCATCGAATACCGGCACTATTTCCTGAGCACTCAAACGTCAGTGCCAAACGCGACTGCGACCGGCCTGCCCGTCCCCGGCGACACTTTTACGGTCCAGCCCCGAATCGACACGGTCTCGGCGCGTTTGAGCTATAAGTTCGATTGGTTTGCGCCGCCGGCGCCCGTGGTCGCCAAATACTGAGGCGATCCGTGAAGCCTCCAGACCTGCGCGGCCGGCTTTCGCCGGCCTCTCGGTCTTCCCGATCGCCCCTCGGATAGGATCGAGAACACAGGCGAGCCCTGTCGCCCGTGTGCTCCAACTTGTCGTGGCGCTACGAAAAAGAGGCAGGATGGGCTAGACTTCCGCCGCGTAAAACGCGTTTGTCGGCAGGCCCCATGTATATCATCGCTCGCAACATCAATGGCCCGGTGAAAAGCCGGTATTTGCGCTGCGAAGCCCTCATGGTCGATAAGAAGACCTATACGTCCTGGCCGCCCACGACAGAGGACGGCTGGCGGCGCGCCTATAAATTCCGTGACAAGCTGATGGCCGAAGTGGTGCGTCTCGAACTCGACCCGATGGGCGAGGAACTGCAGGTGATCGAGGCGGTTTATATTCCCTAGGCTCAAGCCAGCCTGCGCAGTTCTTCGCGCAGCGCCATCAGGATTTCACCCAGGCGGTTCTCGCCTTTGCCGTCCCTGTCGCGTCCCCAGAACGGATCGCTCTTGGAAAAATGGATGAGTTCGGCGGCGCCGGTTGCGAGAAGCTTCTCCCGCAGCGCGCGGTTTTGCTCGAACTTCGCGCCGACCGCCCGTGCCATCACTTGGGTTTTGGCCTCGTTCCAGTCGGGCCGCACGCTGAGCGAGCGGTCTTGACCTATTTTGCGCGCAATCGCCGGCTTTTCGGCTGCCCGGATGCGCGCCGCGACCGGATTGCCCGGATATTTCTGCGCCTGATAATAATGCTCGACGCTCGGCCAGCGAAGCCCGGAAAGCTCGAATCCATGCGGCGAGAAGTTGGACAGCCAGCCTGTCTGCGGGTCCTTCGAGGTGAACCAGATTTCGTCGGGCAAGCCAGTCACATTTTGCTCCGGCCGGAATTCATTGCGTCGTCGGCAAATTTGAATGGACGCAAGAAAGCTTGAGGAACATCGAAAAAGAACGCATTCTGGCCCGCTCTGTGCTTGAAACAGCCGACCTATTCATTGCCCGATGGATTGCCATGGACTCCAAACTGAAAAAGGCGCAACCGCGGTTCGGCATCGACAACGTGCTGGCTGCGAGTCATGCGCGCCATCTCGCCAATACGGACGGAGCGCTCGCCGACTATATTCCGCAGCTCGCCGCGGCCGATCCGGAAAAATTCGGCATCGCGCTTGCCACCGTGGATGGCAAGCTCTACGCCGCCGGCGACACGGACCATCCGTTTACGATCCAGTCCGTCTCGAAGGCCTTCGTCTATTGCCTCGCGCTCGAACTCATAGGACGCGACGCGGTCCTCGAGCGGGTCGGCGTCGAACCCAGCGGCGATGCCTTCAACGCGATCGTCTTCGACCCCGCCACCAATCGGCCCTTCAACCCGATGGTGAACGCCGGCGCGATCACAATCGCCGGCGTCGTGCACGAGGTCGCCGGCGCCGGCGCCTTCGAGCTTATTCTCGATCGGCTCTCCGCGGCCGCCGGACGGCGTCTCACGATGGACGAATCGGTCTATCGCTCCGAGGCGGAGACGGGACATCGCAACCGCGCTATCGGCCATTTGCTGCGCAACGTCGGCGCGCTGAACGGTCCGGTCGATGCGGTCGTCGATCTCTATTTCCGCCAATGTTCGATCCTGGTCACCGCCGCCGATCTGGCGCGCATGGGCGCGACGCTCGCCCATATCGGGGAAAATCCGGCAACCGGCAAGCAGGTGTTCGAGCTGACCGCGGTGCGCAACACGCTGGCCGTGATGTTCACCTGCGGCATGTATGATTATTCCGGCCATTGGGCCTATGACGTAGGCGTGCCGGCCAAGAGCGGCGTCGGCGGCGGAATTGTCGGGATCGTAAACCGCCAGCTCGGCATCGGCACGTTCTCGCCCCGTCTCGACGCCAAGGGAAATTCGGTACGCGGCATCGCGACCTTCAAGGAGATCGGCGACGAACTCGGGCTGCACATTTTCGATTGTTCGAACGTCGGCTCAAGTTTTATGCGTTCGTTTCTCGAGTGAGCGGCGCGCGCCGCGATCACGCCCCCTCCGGCGCGAAATTCATCGCCACCCCATTGATGCAATAGCGCAGATGCGTCGGCGGCGGCCCGTCCGGAAAAACATGGCCGAGATGGCTGCCGCAGCGGCTGCAATGGACTTCGGTGCGGATCATGCCATGGCTGCGGTCGACGGTCTCTTCGATCGAGCCGGGGACCGGATCGTTGAAGCTTGGCCAGCCCGTGCCGCTCTCGAACTTGGCTTTTGAGACAAAGAGCTTCTGGCCGCAGCCGGCGCAGGTAAACGTGCCGGCGCGCTTCTCGTAATTCAGTGCGCATGAGCCGGCCCGTTCGGTGCCATGGCCGCGCATCACGTCATATTGCTCGGGGCTCAGAAGCTTGCGCCATTCGGCATCGGTGTGAGTGACGGGAAATTGCTTGGTTTCCATCGTGGGGTGCCCCTGTCTGCCCCCTCCTCGCAAGCGACGCGAAACGGGGAGAGGGCTTCGTTCGCCTCTCATTACGTCCGGCGTGCCCGAATTGTTACACGTCCAAATTGGAGACGTTCAGCGCGTTCTCCTGGATGAATTCGCGCCTGGGCTCGACGACATCGCCCATCAGCTTGACGAAAATGTCGTCGGCCTCGTCGCCTTCCTTGATCTTCACCTGCAACAGCGAGCGCGCCTCGCGGTCGAGCGTCGTCTCCCACAGCTGCTCCGGGTTCATCTCGCCCAATCCTTTGTAGCGCTGGATCTGCGAAATTCCCTTCTGCCCGGCGGCCATGACGGTATCGACGAGCTGCGAGGGACCGCTGACCTGCCTCTCCTCGCCTTTGCGGATGAAGCGGGCCGGACGCGCATAGATCTCGTGCAGCGAAGAGGCGTGCTCGTTGATGCGGCGCGCTTCGGCGGAGCCGAGCAGCGCGGCATCGAGGACCGAGGCCTGCCGCACGCCGCGCAGTTCGCGCGCGAAAATATAGCCGCCGCCTTCGACGCGACCCCTCCAGCCGCGTTCCATCTCGTCCGCCAGGCGATCGAGCCGCTCGGCGATTTCGCCCGCCAGCAACCGCCTCCTCGTTCTGGCCGGCGATCGGTCTGAGCCCGCCGGCGATCGCCGCCTGTTCGACGATCGGTCCGATCGTAGCGCGAGTGAAGGCCGGATAGGATCTGACGAACGATGCGCGCCTCTTCGACGACGGCGCGCAGATCCGCCCCGGCGCGCTCTTCGCCGGTCTCGAGCCGCAACACGGCGCCGTCGAGCCCGTTGTCGATGAGATAATCCTCCCGCGCGCGCTCGTCCTTCAGATATTGCTCGGAATTGCCGCGCTTGACCTTGTAGAGCGGCGGCTGGGCGATGAAGAGATGGCCGCGCTCGATCAATTCGCGCATCTGCCGGAAGAAGAAGGTGAGCAGCAGAGTGCGGATATGGGCGCCGTCCACGTCGGCGTCGGTCATGATGATGATCTTGTGGTAGCGCAGCTTCGCCGGATTGAAGTCGTCGCGGCCGATGCCGGTGCCGAGCGCCGTGATCAGCGTGCCGATCTCCTGCGAGGAGAGCATCTTGTCGAAACGCGCGCGCTCGACATTGAGAATTTTGCCGCGCAGCGGCAGGACGGCCTGATATTCGCGGTTGCGGCCCTGTTTCGCCGAGCCGCCGGCCGAATCGCCCTCGACCAGGAAAAGTTCGGACTTGGCCGGATCGCGCTCCTGGCAATCGGCGAGCTTGCCCGGCAGATTGGCAACATCGAGCGCGCCTTTGCGGCGGGTGAGTTCGCGCGCCTTGCGCGCCGCTTCGCGCGCCTGCGCGGCTTCGACGACCTTGCCGACAATGATTTTCGCGTCCTGCGGATGTTCCTCGAACCAGGCTTCGAGCATTTCATTGACGAGGCCCTCGACCGCGGGGCGCACTTCCGAGGAGACGAGCTTGTCTTTCGTCTGCGAGGAGAATTTCGGATCCGGCACCTTGACCGAGAGCACGCAGGTCAGGCCTTCGCGGCAATCATCGCCGGTGAGATCGACCTTCTCGCGCTTGCTGATGCCGCAGCGATCGGCATAGCCCGTGACCTGCCGCGTCAAGGCGGCGCGGAAACCGGCGAGATGGGTGCCGCCGTCGCGCTGCGGAATGTTGTTGGTGAAGGCGAGCACGTGCTCGTGGTAGGAATCGTTCCACCACAGCGCGACCTCGACCGTGATACGATCGCGCTCGCCCTTGACGAGGATTGGCGCCGCCGTCAGCGGCGTCTTGGCGCGATCGAGGTAGCGCACGAAGGCTTCGAGTCCGCCGTCGTAGAAAAGCTCCTCGCGCTTGATCTCGGCGCTGCGCGCGTCGGTGAGCTCGATCCTGATGCCGGAATTGAGGAAGGCGAGTTCGCGCAGCCGGTGTTCGATCGTCGCGAAATCGAATTCGAGCATCGAAAAGGTCTTGGGCGAAGGAAGAAAGGTGACTTCGGTCCCGCGCTTTATCCAGCCGTCTTCGATCGGCGCCGGGCCGACGACCGCGAGCGGAGCGACCACGTCGCCATCGGCGAATTCGACCACATGTTCCTTGCCGTCGCGCCAGATGCGCAGCCGCAAAAAGACCGAGAGCGCGTTGACGACCGAGACGCCGACGCCATGCAGACCGCCCGAGACCTTGTAGGAATTCTGGTCGAATTTTCCGCCGGCGTGCAATTGGGTCATGATGACCTCGGCGGCGGAGACGCCTTCTTCGGCATGGATGTCGGTCGGAATGCCGCGTCCGTCGTCGGTGACGGTCACCGAGCCATCCGGATTGAGCGTCACCGTGATCTTGGTCGCAAAGCCAGCGAGCGCTTCGTCGATCGCATTGTCGACGACCTCATAGACCATGTGATGCAGGCCCGAGCCGTCATCGGTGTCGCCGATATACATGCCGGGCCGCTTGCGCACGGCATCGAGTCCGCGCAGGATTTTGATCGAATCGGCGCCGTAGGAATCCTGCCCCGACTGCATCACGTCTCGCCCATTATCGGGAGTGGACTCCGATCTGGCGGGAGCTCTTTGAGCCATAGAGCGCGATCTTTCTTTGAGTGAATTTGCGGGCGGGGACGACGGTTCACGTCCTACAGAATATATAGTCCAAATCGCCGCCAAATGCATGGTTTTGGAGGCGGTTTTCCGCAATTCCGGGCACTTTTCTGGGGCTTCGGAAAAGGCTTTTCGGGGTCTTCGTGAAAAGGACTAGAAACTCGCAATATTGCGGGCCGCGGATCGCTCCCCTCCCAGGGGGCGGAAGCGGCCAAGCGGGTTTGCAAGGACCTCATCCGGCAGCGTCGCTCAGCGACGCTGCCGCCTTCCCTCGAACGGGAAGGATCAGGCGACCTTCGCCTTGCCCTTGCCCTTGCTTTGCGCGCCGATCGTGAGCCCCTGCGGGCCGACGCCGATCGTCACCGTCTCGCCATCATGGACCTCGCCCGCCAGGATCTTTTCGGCGAGCGGGTCCTGCAAGGCCTTCTGGATCACCCGCCTCAGCGGCCTCGCCCCATAGGCGGGATCATAGCCCTTTTCGGCGAGCCAGGCGCGCGCCTCCGGCGTCAGATCGAGGCTGATCTTACGGTCTTCGAGCAGGCGCTGCAGACGGCGGATCTGGATATCGACGATCGCCCCCATATCCTCCCGGCGCAGGCGGTGGAACAGGATGATCTCATCGATCCGGTTCAGGAACTCCGGGCGGAAATGGGCGCGAACGATCTGCATTACCTCGTCGTGCACGGCCGCCGAATCCTCGCCCTCCTTCTGCATGACCAGAAGTTCGGCGCCGAGGTTCGAGGTCATGATGATGAGCACGTTGCGGAAATCGACCGTGCGGCCTTGCCCGTCGGTGAGCCGCCCGTCGTCGAGTACCTGCAGCAGTACGTTGAAGACATCCGGGTGCGCCTTTTCGATCTCGTCGAAGAGCACGACCTGGTAGGGCCGGCGGCGCACCGCTTCGGTCAGCGCTCCGCCTTCCTCATAGCCGACATAGCCGGGCGGCGCGCCGATGAGCCGGGCGACCGAATGTTTTTCCATATATTCGGACATGTCGATGCGCAGCAGCGCCGTCTCGTCATCGAACAGAAACGCCGCCAGCGCCTTGGTGAGCTCGGTCTTGCCGACGCCGGTCGGCCCGAGGAACATGAACGAGCCGATCGGCCGGTTCGGATCCTGCAGGCCGGCGCGCGCCCGGCGCACGGCGGTCGAGACCGCGGCCACGGCTTCCGCCTGACCGACGACGCGCTTCGAAAGCTCTTCCTCCATCCGCAAGAGCTTGCCACGCTCGCCTTCCAGCATCCTGTCGACGGGAATGCCGGTCCAGCGCGAGACGACCTGCGCGATATGATCGGCGGTCACCGCCTCGTCGACCAGGATGTCGCCGCGTTTGGCCTCCGTTTCGGCGAGTTTTTTCTCGAGCTCCGGGATGACGCTGTAGGTGAGCTCGCCGGCGCGTTGATATTCGCCCCGGCGCTGCGCCTGCGACAGCTCGTTGCGGGCGGCCTCAAGCTGTTCTTTCAGCTTTTGCGCCGTGCCGAGCTTGTCCTTCTCGGCCTTCCAGCGGGCCGTCATGGCGGCGGATTTCTCCTCCGCCTCGGCGAGTTCGGCCTCGAGCTTGCGCAGCCGATCCTTCGAGGCAGGGTCTTTTTCCTTCTTCAAGGCCTCCTGCTCGATCTTCAACTGGATGATGCGGCGGTCGATCTCGTCCAGCTCCTCCGGCTTCGAATCGACCTGCATGCGCAGCCGCGAAGCCGCTTCGTCGATGAGGTCAATCGCCTTGTCCGGCAGAAAACGGTCGGAGATATAGCGGTGCGACAAGGTGGCGGCCGCTACGATCGCCGAATCGGTGATCCGCACGCCATGATGCAGCTCGTATTTCTCCTTCAGGCCGCGCAGGATCGAGATCGTGTCTTCGACCGTCGGTTCGGAAACATAGATGGGCTGGAAGCGGCGGGCGAGGGCGGCGTCCTTTTCGATATGCTTGCGATATTCGTCGAGCGTAGTTGCGCCGATGCAATGTAATTCGCCGCGCGCCAAGGCCGGCTTCAGCAGGTTCGAGGCATCCATCGCGCCGTCCGCCTTGCCGGCCCCGATCAGCGTATGCAATTCGTCGATGAACAGGATGATCCTTCCTTCGGCGGAGGTGATTTCGTTCAGGACCGCTTTCAGCCGTTCCTCGAACTCGCCGCGATATTTCGCGCCGGCGATCAGCGCGCCGAGGTCGAGCGCGAGCAGGCTCTTGTCGCGCAGGCTTTCGGGCACATCGCCGTTGACGATGCGCAAAGCGAGACCCTCGACGATCGCCGTCTTGCCGACGCCCGGCTCGCCGATGAGGACGGGATTGTTCTTGGTCCGCCGCGACAGCACCTGAATGGTGCGGCGAATTTCCTCGTCGCGGCCGATGACCGGATCGAGCTTGCCCGCGCGCGCCGCCTCGGTCAGGTCGCGGGCATATTTCTTCAACGCATCATAGGCGTTTTCCGCGGTCGGATTGTCGGCGGTGCGGCCTTTGCGCAGATCGTTGATCGCGGCGTTGAGGACCTGTGGGTTGACGCCCGCGCGTTCCAAAATCTTGGCGCTCTCGCTGCCCTTCTCCATGGCCAAGGCAAGGAGCAGCCGTTCGACGGTCACATAGGAATCGCCCGCCTTCTCGGCGATCTTCTCGGCATTGTCGAAAACCCGTGCCATGGCCGGGGAGATGTAAAGCTGTCCCGCGCCGGCGCCCTGCACTTTCGGCAGTTTGCCGAGCGCCAGTTCGGTCTGGACGAGCGCTTCGCGCGAATTGCCGCCGGCCCGGTCGATCAGGCCGCTCGCCAGGCCCTCGGGATCGTCGAGCAGGACTTTAAGCAGATGCTCGGGGGTGAATTGTTGGTGCCCTTCGCGGACCGCCAGCGACTGGGCGCTTTGCACAAAGCCGCGCGCACGCTCGGTATATTTTTCAAAATTCATTGACCACTCCCAAATCCGCGGCAAGCCACGCCGTGAGAAGAGCATTCTCAGCAATGAAGATCCGTCTGAACATGCTCTTGATCAATAACGAGAGCACTCCCGGCGAAACCCAATTGGTCCCGAAGGCAGGCTCTCCAAAATGTAAGCAAGCGGAAAAGGGATTTTTAGGGCGAGCGAGGGCCTAGCCTGGCCAGGCGCCGGCAAGCCCTCTGCTTAGATGCGCGGGCGCAACCGGCGTGCCCCAGAAGATCAATCCTCGAGCGAATCCTTGGCGGTATCCGTTTCGCCTAAATGTTCTCCGCTGCGCCGGCGCCGGCGCGGACGCAGATGATAGCCGGTCGCCTCGGTCTCGGCCTCGGGCCGATCCAGGATCTCCGGAGCGAGCGTTTCCTCGTCCGGGTCGGCCAGATTGGTCTCCGGCTGCAACCGAACCGGCGCGGTGATGAAGGCCGGCAGATTCTTGCCGTTGAGGTCTTCGGCGCGGGGATCGTTGCGCTCATAACGGGGCGCATTGTCGGGGCGAAAATCGCGCGGGCCGCGTCCGCGTCCGCCGTCGCGCCGTTCCGCCTCGCGATTTTGCTGGCCTTGCCGCTCGGGGAAAGGCTGCCTTTCGGAGAAGCCGCGCTCCGGCCGGCGCTCAGGGCGTTCGAAAGAAGGCCGCTCGCCGCCGGCGAAAGCCGGCCGCTCGCGCTCGGGATAGTTCGGCTGGCCATTCTGCGGGGGCTGCGGCGGCGTGTAGGGCTGGTTTGGCTGAGGCTGCGGGTTCGAACGCTCGACCGGCGAAGCGAACCGGTCGGGGATGCTGACGAAATCGTCCTCTTCGTCGACATCTTCCGCCTCGAGCTCGCCGGCTGGGCGGTTATATCCGAATGGCGCCTGCTGGGCCTGTTGGGCCGCCGCGATCAAGCGGAAATAATGCTCGGCATGTTGAAGATAGCTCTCGGCCATCACCGGATCGCCGGACGATTGGGCATCGCGCGCCAATTGCAGGTATTTTTCGCCGATATGATGGGCGGTGCCCCTGATTTTGACATCGGGGCCATTCGATTCAAAGGAACGGGAAAGCGGGTTCGGGCCCTTACGATTGCTGTTGTTGCGCCCGCGCATGCGCTTGTTGTTCTGATTCGGTCTCATCGATGTCCCTTGCGTAGCATCATCCCCAAACGCGACTCGGGTTCACCACCGGGTCGGCGTATCCTTCAGTCAAGTTCAAGCACGAGAGTAAGCTGGCAAATGTTCTCCAGCTGTTAACATCCGGGCTCGTGGCAAAGCCGACGAACAGAACCGGCCCCGCACTCCGGGACCTCAGACTTTGGGGACAATCGCCTTGATCGCGCTGAGCACATCAGGCTCGCCGGAAGCGGAAATCCTTCGAGCCCTTTCAGTTCCTGGCCGGGAAGGAGGATCTCAACGCCACCGCAATGCAACGTCAATCGCGAAAGGCAACCTTTGAGCGCGGAAACTAGTCGCTTTTGCTCCGATCGCCAAGGACTTTCGCGAAATAAATTCTGCGCCAGCTGCCCTCTGTGGCAGATATGTCACGCGCTGGGCAATGTTTCTGCCAGATCTCGAATGTGACAAACGGCTCGTTCAGCGCGCTCGACGGGCGGTCATCACCCGCTCGTGGCCGGCGAGATCGCGCTGAGTCGCGATGACGTCGAAACCCGACGATGCGAGGATCCGCGTAACGCCGCGGGCTTGGCCGAGGCCGAGTTCTAGCGCGACAAGACTGTCCGGCGTGGCAAGCCCGGCCAAGCTCGGCAAGATCGCCCGATAGGCGGCAAGTCCGTCCTTGCCGCCGTCGAGCGCCAGCTGCGGATCATGCTCGCGCACCTCCGGCGCCAAGCTCGCGAGCTCGTGGCTTGCGACATAGGGCGGGTTCGAGACGATGACGTCGAAAGCGCCGCAGAGCGCGTTCGCCCAATCGCCGCAGACGACGCGCGCGCGCGACGCAAAGCCAAGCGTCTCGAGATTGCGCCGCGCGACCCGGCACGCGGCCTCCGAAAGATCGACGCCGATCCCCAGCGCCTGAGGGAAATGGCTGAGGAGAGCGCCGAGAATGGCTCCCGAACCTATGCCGAGATCGAGGATGCGCAAAGGCGTTCCGCCCGACGCGATGCCAAGGCCGCCGTCACCGCCTCGACCAAGATCTCCGTCTCGGGGCGCGGATCGAGGACGGCCGGGCCAATGGCAAAATCGAGGCCCCAAAACTCCCGCTTGCCGATAATCCGCGAGGTCGGCTCGCGATTCGACCGGCGGTGAGCGAGTTGCGCGATCAACTCTGCCGCTGCGCCGATCGGCAGATCGGGATCGCGCAGGAGAGCGGCATGATCGATGCCGAGCGCGGCGCAGAGGATGAGCCGTGCATCGAGCGCCGGCTGCGGCGAGGCCGGCTGCGGCGAAGACTTGGGCGAGCTGACGCTGCGCCTGGCTCCGCGACAAGCTCGGATCGAAACGGGGCCTCATGCGGTCTCTCGGCTCGGCGACGGCTTTGATGAGGATACGCGTCAGCCGCGCCGCGAAGCGCGCGGCATCGGCGGGCTTTTCGCCGTCCATGAGTCGCGCCTCGTCGAAGATGAGCCAGATGATGTCATTGAGCGCTTCCTTGTCGGCCTGCCCGACCTGAGCGGCAAGCGCGGCAATCAGCGGATGCTTGGGATTGATCTCGAGCACCGGTTTCGAGACGCTCTTCAATTGGCCATGCTCGGCCAGCATGCGCTCGAGACGCCGATCGAGGCCGTAGTCCGGCGGCAATCAGGCAGGCCGGACTTTCCGCCAGGCGATCGGAGGCCCGCACGTCAGAAGCAACCTCTTCGAGCTCCTGTTTCATCAGGGCAAAGAGCGTTGCGAGCGCCGCCGAGGGCGGCTCGGCGGCCGCGGTTTCGCCGCCCTCCTTGAGCGGGATCGATGTGATGTCGGCGGCGCCCTGCGACACCGACTTGAACGGCTTGCCGTCATAGCCAACGGCGGACGAAACCCAGAAGGCGTCGATCGGATCGGGCAGAAGCAAAACTTCGATGCCGCGGGCGCGAAAACCTTCGAGCTGCGGACTGGCATCGAGCCGCTTGATATCGTCGCCGTTGAGATAATAGATGGCGGTCTGATTGGGCCGCAGCGAAGCTACATAATCGGCGAGCGTGCGCTTGCCATCGAGATCGGTTGTCGTGGCAAAGCGCGCGAGCTTGAACAAGGCGTCGCGCCGTTCGGGGTCTTCGTAAAGCCCTTCCTTCAGGACGGCGCCGAAGTTCGCCCAGATCTTTGCGTAGGTCTCGGCGTCGCTCTCGGCGAGCTTGGTCAGCTCCTGAACGAGGCGATTGGCGACACCCTTCTTGATCGCGGCGAAGACCGCGCTTTGCTGGATCAGCTCGCGCGAGACGTTGAGCGGCAGATCGGCGGAATCGACGACGAGCCGCACGAACCTGCAGCCAGCTCGGCAGGATTTCGGCGTCTTCGGCGATCAGTACATGCCGAACATAGAGCTTGCCGCGGCCCTTGCGCGCCGAATCGAAAAGATCGAACGGGCGCGAACCCGGCACGAAGGCGAGAACCGTATATTCGTGGCGGCCTTCGGCGCGCCAATGCAGGGTGAGCGCCGGCTCATCGAACTGGCCGCAGAGGCTGCGATAGAATTCGGCGTAGTCTTCCGCGCTGACCGCGCTTTTCGGCTTCGTCCACAGCGCCGCGCCGTCGGTCAGGCGGCGTGGCTCCTTGCCCAGCGCTTCGACCAGGGCGATCGGCACCGCGATTGCGCTCGAATGTTCACGCAGGATCTGCTCGACCCGCGCCGGCTCGAGATATTCGGATGCCTCGCCTTTCAGACGAAGGATGACGCGGGTGCCGCGCGCCGGCGCGGCTTCGAGAGCCAGCGGCGCGATCGAAAATGTCCCTTTCCCGTCGGAACTCCAAAGATGCGCCTCGTCCGCCCCCGCCCGTCTCGTCTCGACGTCGATGCGCTCGGCGACCATGAAGGCCGAATAGAAGCCGATGCCGAATTGCCCGATCAGGTCCTTGCCGATCGCCGCATCGTCCTGAGCCCCCACCCTGTCGAGAAAAGCGCGCGTGCCGGAACGGGCGATCGTGCCCAGCGACTGGGTGAGATCCGCCTCCGACATGCCGATCCCGTTGTCGGCGACCGTCAGCGTCCGGGCGGGTTTATCGAGACTGACGGTGATGAGAAAGCCAGGATCGCCGGCAATGAGCGACGGATCGGCGAGTGCTTCATAGCGCAGTTTCTCGCAGGCATCGGCGCCATTCGAGACAAGCTCACGAAGAAAAATATCACGTTCCGAATAGACCGAGTGGACCATCAAATCGAGGAGCCGGGCCACGTCGGCTTGAAAAGCATGGCTCGCTGCCATCCCGATGACCTCCCATCGCTGACAATTGCTGGAATTCGCGAAGCGCCACGTCTGAAATACCGCGCGGCGTCCGACATATCGCTGCGCGCCGAAGCGAATTCAAGCCCGGAGACCGCGCATCGCCGCGGCAGTCGCCGGATCAGCTCAGGGGATGGCCGTGCCGTCACGCAGCAGTTGACGCGGAGCCGAAAAAAGAGCCGGTTGAAGCAAGGCTTCAAACCGGCTCTATCGTCGCCTGCATCTCAGTTTGACGGGGCGCTGGCCCCTGACCCCACGGGGGGCTGGGGGGCTGACGAGTCCGACAGGATCAGTGCCAAGCCCAAGGGCGACGCTTACAATCTTCATGCTGTTTCGCGGCGCACGCTAGGCCCCAAAAGGGCAAAACTGTGAATTCGACAGTCCGTCCACATCAACGTTCATTCGCGCGAAATGCAAGTTTCCCCAGCAGCTTGGATCAATGGACCGTGGATTTTCCCCGGATTTCATCACAAAAAAATGCGACGCCGAGCGGCTTCCCAAGCGGGGCGGCCTCGATTGAAAAGCTTGCCCCCTCCCCCGGTTTCCGCAATCATGACAAGGGGAGGAGCGGATGGATTTGGAGGCGACGGAAGAAAATCGGAGCGCGGCGAGCGTCGTTTCGCTCGTCGCAGGTCGAGGCTTTAGGCCGGCTTGGCCAAATCGTCCCACAACCGGCGCCTTTCTCGTATCGTTCGACCGGCAGGAGTTGCGCGACATCCTCGATCTTTACGGGCGCAAGGTCGCGGACGGGGAATGGCGCGATTATGCGATCGCCGCGAGCGGACAAAAGGCGGTGTTTTCGATCTATCGCCGCGCCGCCGAATTTCCCCTCTATCGCATCGAGAAGATCCCGAAGGGCGCGCGCAAACAGGGCGCCTATTGCGTGGTCGCGGCAAGCGGCCTTGTCCTGCGGCGCGGCAACGATCTGAAGCGCGTGATCAACGTGCTCGACAAGAAGCTGAAGATCGTCTCCGGCTGAGGCGGAGACCGCGTATGCGAAAAGCCCCGCTCGTCGCGGGGCTTTTTATTTGCGATGTCGCGAGCTCTAGTCGTTGCGCGAGCCGGTGAGCTGCAGGATCGCGGTAAAGATATTGACGAAGTCGAGATAGAGCCGCAGTGCTCCATTGACCGATTTCTTGGTCGCCGTCTCATAGTCGTCCGAGGCGAAATACATTTCCTTGATCGCCTGCGTGTCCCAGGCGGTGAGGCCGGAGAAGATCAGCACCGACAGGATGCAGAGGCCGAACTGGAAGGCGGAGCTGTGGACGAAGAGGTTGACGACGCTCGCAATGATGAGGCCGAAGAGGCCCATGATCAGGAAAGATCCCATCGCCGAGAGCGAACGCGGCGTCGTATAGCCATAGAGGCTGAGCGCGCCGAAAGCGCCGGCCGTGATGAAGAAGGCGCGAGCGATCGATTGGCCGGTATAGACCAGCACCAGCGTTGAGAGCGACAGGCCCATGGCCGCCGAAAACACGAAGAACAGAGCGCGCGCCGTCGCCGCGGCCATCCGGTTGAGGCCGAACGACATGAAGAGCACGAAGACAAGCGGAGCGAAGATCACGAGCCAGCGCAGCGGGCTCACATAAATCGCTTGACCAAACGAGGTAAGATAGGTGTGGCCAAACTGCGCAACGGCCAAGGAAGCATCGGTCGTCGTCGCGAGCATTTTGGCGCCGTAGGCAACAAGACCGGTGAGGCCGAGGCCGATCACCATGTTGTTGTAGACGCCGAGCATGTAGGAGCGAAGGCCCTGGTCGATCTCGGCAGCCCGACCGGGTTGGGCGACGCCCTGCCCCCAGCGGCCCGCATTGGGGTCGAAGTTGGACATTGGTTCCTCTTGAGGTTCGGGAGGCTTGATCGCCTCCGGTCGGCCGCGTCTTTCGACGCAGACGAAAGATTGCCCATAATATGGCCTTGGCCATGAGCGGCACAAGGGTCGATGGCGTCGCTCCGGCTCCGGCAAACCTATAAATTTCGTAAGTATTGCGCCGGCTTCTGGCCGAGGGCGCGCCAGGTTCCGAGCAGCCCCAGGAGAACCGCCGCGGCGAAAGCGCCGGCCGCCGCGCCCAAGGCCTGCGGCCAGAGCCAAACGAAGTCGAGCTTCATCACCGAGCGGACGACGGCAACGGCCGCGGCACCGCCGGCGAGCACCCCGAAGACCGCCGCCGCCAGGCCGACGAGAGCGAGCTCGCAAAGCAAGGCGGCGAGCAGCCGCCGCCGCGTGGCGCCCAGAGTTTTGAGGATCACCACGTCATAGCGGCGCGCCCGCTGGGCCGCCGCGAGCGCGCCGCCGAGAACAAGAATTGCCGCGACAAGGGCGATGCTCGCGGCGCCGCGCATGGCGAAGGCGAGCTTGTCGACGATATCCTTGACTGCATCGAGCGCATCCTTGACCCGGAGACTGACCACATTCGGAAACGCCTTTGCCACATCGCGCACGAGCGCCGGATTGCCCTGGCCGCCGTGGGCGAAGGTGAGCGTGACGAGATCGCTGTAGGGCGCGCCGACAAAGCTGTTCGGCGAATAGACGAGCACGAAATTGATGCCGAGGTCACGCCAGTCCACTTTGCGCAGATTTGCGATTCGCGTCCGCATGTTGCGGCCGAGCACATTCACCGTGATGTCGTCGCCTGGCTTGAGGCCGAGCCCTTCGGCGACCTCCGACTCCAGCGAGACGAGCGGCGGTCCGGAATAATCGGCAGGCCACCAGGTGCCGGCCGCCAGCGTCGATCCGGGCGGCATCGTTTCGGAAAAACTGATGCCGCGATCGCCGTCGAGCGCCCAGGCGACATTGTCATTGGCTTTCACCGTTGCGACGGGACGTCCCTTGATCTCGACGAAGCGGCCGCGCAGCATGGGTACGAGTTCGAGCTTTCCGCCCGGCGCATGATCGCTGAGGAACTTGCGAAAATCTTGCGCGTCGGAACGCGCGATTCCGAGAAAGAAATAGCTCGGTGTCTCTTTCGACCGCGACTGGTCGAGCGCGAGATGAAGATTGCCATCGATCAAGGCCAACGCGACGATGAGCGTGAGCCCGAGGCCAAGCGACAGGACGATCGAGGGCGTGAGCGCGCCGGGGCGGTAAAGATTGCCGACGGCAAGCCGCAGTTCGACGCGGCGCGGATGCGGGAATTTGCGCGCCGCAGCCATGATGAGCGCCGCCGCGGCGCGCAGCACGATGAAGCCGCCGATCGCGGCAGCGAGATAGATCAGCGCCAATCGCCGATCGGCCGCGAGAACCACCACGCTCAGGCCAAGCCCTATGGCAGAAGCCAGCAGCATGAGCAGATAGCGGCGCCGCGGCCAAATTGAAGCCGGCGCGACCTCATCGCGGAACAGGGCCGAGACCGGCGCGTCATGTGCGTGCCCAAGCGGGAGGAGCGAGAAGGCAAGCGTGGTCAAAATGCCATAGAGGAGACCGGCGGCGATCTCGCGCGGAAAGATCGACGGCGCCAGCGGAAATGGAAGCAGTGAGCCGAACGCCGCCTTGAGGCCGAAGGGAAGCGTGACGCCGAAGGCGACGCCTGCCGCCATGGCGATTGCGGCCATGGCCGAAACTTCGGCCAGCATCATGCTGAATACGAAGCCGCCCGGCGCGCCGAGCGCCTTCAATGTCGCAATCGTCTCCCGCTTTCGTTCGACAAAGCCATGAACCGCATTGGCCACGCCGACCCCGCCGATCAGGAGCGAGCTCAAGCCGACGAGAGTCAGGAATTGAGTGAATCGGTCGAGGTCGCGGGTGAATTGCGGCGAGACATTCTTCCAACTTCGGATTTCGAATCCGGCGGAGGGAAAAGCGGCGCGCACGGCGGCGGCGGCGGAGTCGACCTCGACGCCGCGCGGGAGCGACAGGCGATAGACCCATTTGACGAGGGAGCCCGGCTGCAGCAGGCCGGTTGCGCGAAGTCCTGCCTCCGACATCAGGACGCGGGGGCCAAAACCAATTGCGCCGGCGAGCTTATCGGGTTCGGAGGTGAGAATTGCGCGTAGCGCGAATGTCTGGCCGCCGATCTTGAATTCTTCGCCCTGGCGAAGTTCGAGCCGGGCCAAGAGCGCCGGATCGGCGGCAATTCCATAGACTCCGTCATGCTCGACGAGCACGTCTTTGAGATCCTGCACCGGCGCGAGCCCGACCGCGCCATTCACAGGATAGGCGGCATCGACTGCTTTGATCTCGACGAGCGCCGCCTGGCCGTCGGGCCGCCGCGCCATGGCGCGCATCAGCGCGATCTCCGAAAGGCGCCCCCGCGCGAAAAGGAAGCTTTTCTCCTTCGCACTCGCCTCGCGCTGCACGAGTTCGAAGGAAAGGTCGCCGCCGAGAATGATGCGGCCTTGTTGCATGAGGCCTTCGGCAAGCGAGCGCGATAGCGAACCAACGCCAGTGATCGCCGCAAGCCCGAGCGCCAGACAGGCGAGAAAAATCCAAAACCCCGAGAAACCGCCGCGGAAATCGCGCAGCGCCAGGCGCAAGGCGAGGGATGAATCCCTCGCGCGAAGGCTCGTTCCAGAAGCAAAGCTCATGGAACAGCCTTTCGGCGCACGCTTGCCGACAGAATCTCGCCGGCGCCCGGCCGATCTGCCGTTTCGATCCGCCCGGATCTCAATCCGATCACCCAGTCGCATTTGGCGGCCAGCGCGGTATCGTGAGTGACAAGCACGAGCGTCGTGCCGCGCGCGCGTTTCAACGCGAAGATGAGATCGATGACGCCAGCCCCCGTTTCCGCGTCGAGATTGCCGGTCGGTTCGTCAGCGAGGAGGATCGCGGGATTGGGCGCCAGAGCGCGGGCGAGCGCCACTCTTTGCTGCTCGCCGCCGGAAAGCTCAGCCGGATAATGGCGCTGCCGGTCTTCGAGACCGACGGCCGCAAGTTCCGCCATAGCGCGCGCGAAGGCTTCTGCAATTCCGGCGAGTTCCAGCGGAATGGCTACGTTTTCCAGCGCCGTCATGGTGGGGATCAAATGAAAAGACTGGAACACGACGCCAATTCGGGCGCCGCGAAACCGTGTGAGCGCGTCTTCGCCGAGCTGCGTGAGGTCGGTGCCGTCGATCTCGATACGTCCCGAGTTCGGCCTCTCCAAGCCGGCGATTGCCATCAATAGCGTTGATTTGCCGGAGCCCGACGGGCCCGTGAGACCGATCGCCGCGCCGCGCTTTATTGTCAGCGAAATCTGCTTCAAGATATGTACGCGCGCCGCGCCGCGGCCGAGGCTCAGATCGACATCCTTCAATATGATGGCCGCTTCATCCATGATCTCGTCCATGTTCGGCCGTCGGCGGGACGGGCGCGATCGCGGCCTCGCCGAGGCCGGGATGCGGCGCGCGGCAAACCGTGCGGTCAAGAGCTGTGTCGCACTTGCGCTTTCGATTCCGGCGCTTTTCGGGCTTGCTGAACATGTCGCCGCGCGAACGCTCAGACTCGTCGCCTTCGGCGACAGCCTCACCGCCGGCTATGATCTGCCGCAAGCGGCCGCCTTCCCGGTCGTGCTGCAACAGGCCTTGCGGCGCGACGGCTATGACGTGAGCGTGGTCAATGCCGGGGTTTCCGGCGATACCGCCGCTGACGGATGGGCGCGGCTCGAGTGGAGCGTTCAAAACGGAGCCGACGGGGTCATTCTGGAACTCGGCGCAAACGACATGTTGCGCGGCCTCGACCCGGGCCATACCCGAGCCGTCCTCGATCGGATCATCGCCGCGCTCGAGGCGCGCCATATCAAGGTGCTCATCGCCGGAATGCTGGCGACGCCGAGCCTCGGGGCCGAGTATCAAAGGGCGTTCGACAGGATCTTCCCGGAGCTGGCGGCGCAACATCGGACGCCGCTCTACCCGTTCTTCCTGCAAGGCGTCTCCGGCCATCCCGACCTCACGCTGGCCGACGGGCTGCATCCGAACGCGGCGGGCGTCAAGACGATCGTCGCGGGAATTCTGCCTTCGGTCGAAGCCTTCGTTGCAACAATACCGCGCGGAGGTTGAATCTTGCGCGTCGATCTTTCTCGAAAATCCAATTCGGTTCAAGATATCCGGGAAAATTCGATTCGCTCAATCTGTCCGCTTCGCCTTCGGCGTCCTCGACTGCTGCGATCGACTTAAGGAGGGTATATGCCCCGTCTGTTCACGGGCCTCGAGATTCCCTCCGATCTCGCGCTCGATCTCTCGACGTTGCGCGGCGGCCTTTCCGGCGCGCGCTGGATCGACACGGAAAACTATCACCTCACCTTGCGTTTCATCGGCGACATCGACGATGCGGCCGCGCGCGACGTCTCGGCGGCGCTCGAACAAATTCGCCGCCCGCCCTTTACGGTAACGCTCGATGGGCTGAGTTCCTTCGGCGGCGATCGGCCGCGCGCCATCATCGCCAAGGCCAAACCCTCAGCGCCGCTGGTCGAGCTGCAGGCGGAGCAGGAAAGGTTGATGCGCCGTATCGGCATCCCGCCGGAGCCGCGCAAATTCACCCCGCATGTCACGCTGGCAAGGCTGCGCGATGCCTCCCCCGCGGCAGTCGCCGCCTATTTGACGGCGCGCGGTTTCTTTTTCTCGCGTCGGTTCGAAGCCACCCGCTTCGTTCTGTACTCGTCGCGCGCTTCGACCGGCGGCGGCCCCTATGTGGTCGAAGCAGCCTATCCGCTTGGATCCGGGAGAGTTGCGAATGCCTTGACGAGATGAGCCGCCGCCAGGGACATCTGGCTTATAACGAACGGCGTATTATCTCTAACTCGGAGTAACCAGAGGCGGCAACATGAGTGCCGGGCGTAAAACACCTTCGGATATCGCGCACCGTCTCGGCGAGCGGGCGAAACGTGCGCCAAGCGCCTGGCGGCGCGAAACCTTTACCTTGCCGCGCATCGAGGCGCGCGACAAAGCGCGCGAATGGTTCGCCAGGTTTCCGAAGGCCGCCTATATGACCGAGATCGAGTTCTGGCGCGAAACGGACGACGGCCGGATCGAATTTACGATCCGCCGGCTGCCGAGCGCGGATTGAGGCGATCGGGTCAGGTTTTGGCTCCGCCTGCCGCCACGATATCCGGCGTCTTCCAGGCAAGATGCTGGCCCGCGTCGACAGCGATCATTTGTCCGGTCACGCTGCGCGCCTCGGCGAGATAGAGGACGGCGTCGGCGATCTCGCCCTCGCTCACGGCGTGTTTCAGGGGAACGCCGGCGACCTCCGCCGCAAATCCGCCGGTGCCTTGCGGCTCGTTCGGCAGCACCGGTCCCGGGCCCACCGCATTGACCCTTATGCCGCGCGGCGCAAAGGCTTGCGCCATGGTTTGCGTCGCCCACCAAAGCGCGGCCTTGCTCAAACTATAGGAGAAGAATTGCGGCGTCGGCCGCCAAACCCGCTGATCGATGATATTGACGATTGCCGCCTCGCACCCTTCCGGCACCTGGCGGACGAATGCCTGCGCGAGCAACAAGGGCGCGCGCAGATTGATCGCGAAATGCCTGTCCCAAAGATCGAGATCAATGGCTAGCGCACTGTCTTCTTCGAAGATCGAGGCATTGTTGACGAGCAGATCGAGCGGCCCCAGGGCTTTTGCCGAGGCCTGCACAATGCGCGCGGGCGCGGCGGGATCGACGAGATCGGCGGCGACGAGGAAGGTCTCGACCCCGCTCTTTGCGAAGCGGGCAGCTGCCTCTTCCGCCTCGTCGTAGGAGGTCTCGCTGCAGTGAAGCGCGAGACTATATCCCATCGTTGCGAGCCTTTCGGCGATCCTGAGGCCAATCCGTCTCGCCGCGCCGGTCACCAAGGCCACTGCCATGCCGCACTCCGCCCTGTTCGGCCGAAGCCTTGAGCTTTAAGCAATTTCGCCGGCGAGAAAAGCCGCTTGCGGCCCGTCGAGGAGCGAGCCGAAGGAGCTCATGAAGCGACGTTCAGATTATGTTAACCATGAAGTATTCTCAAGACGCGCGCAAGTTAATTGCGACGAACTTCGCTTCATAAACAATTAATCATACAATATTTATTGTACTATATGCTCGCGCCTAGGCTAACGCACGCCAAGAGGCCCCAGGCTTTACGGTTATTTTATTTAATCCATAAGTAACCCGGTAACATTAAGCTTCCTCGTCGGGTGATCCAACAAGCGACGAGGTATTCCGATGAGACACAGTCTCCTGGCCATTCTCGCCTTGACTTCAATGGCCTTCCCGGTGCTCGCGGCCGATCTGCCGTCGCAATCGGGAGCGCCCTATTACGCGCCGCCGCCGGTCTTTACCTGGACCGGCGCCTATGTCGGCGCCAATGCTTCCTTTGGGTTCGGGCGTTTCACCGGAGGCGGCAACTCCTATTTCGGCGGCGCCGACGGCGGACTCTACGGGATCACCGCCGGCTATAATTATCAATCCGGCCCGCTCGTTGCAGGCATCGAAGGCGACCTCGATTTCGGCGGCGTCAGCGGCACCGGCTATCCTGGTGCCGGCATCAGCGGCACGGGCAACCTCAACGGCGAGGGATCGCTGCGCGCCCGGTTCGGCTATGCCTTCAACCACACGCTCGTCTACATCACCGGCGGCTATACCGGCGCCAATCTCAACGGCAGCGTCACCGACCTTTCCGCCGCGCCCAACCTCTATGTCAACCAGTCGACCTATCTAAATGGCTTCGTGGTCGGCGGCGGCGTCGAATTCGCGGTGACGCGGAATATCTCGGTCAAGGCGGAATATCTGTTCAATGATTACGCAAGCAGCGGACTGTTCAGCGGCACGCGCGACAGCACCAATTCCGGCATGCTTCTCTCGACGTTGCGCGCCGGGATCAATTACCATTTCTAGGGCGTAATCGGCGGAACCCCGCCGATCGCGGCAACGCGATCGCCCAAATCATGTCTTGAGGCGGGTCTCCGCGAAGGCCGGCACGGCGGCTGCGAAAGCGTCGAGCCAGGCGACAAGCGTGGGATGCGCGCCGCGCCACGCTCCCTTGAAGCGCAGATCAAGATAGCCGAGAACGCAGGCGAGCCCGATATGCGCCACATCGCGGCGGCCGGCCGGCGGCGCCGCGGCGAAGGCAGCGAGCCCGCGCTCAACCTTCTCGGCCTGGTAGGCCAGCCATTTCTGCGAGTGCGCATCGGCTGCGCGGAAGCGTTGCTCATAGATCTGGAGGATCGCCGCATCGAGAATGCCGTCGGCGAGAGCCGCCGCCGTCAAGACTTTGATACGGGCGTCCGGCTCTGAGGGTATGAGCACATTCCCCCCGACGCGGAGGTCGAGATATTCGACGATCACGCGGCTGTCGAAAATCGTGGTTGCGTCCTCGAGGATAAGCACTGGGATTTTGCCGAGTGGATTTTGCCGCCGCAGTACGTCGTCGGGATCGCTCGTGTCGGCCGTTACGACTTCGATTTCCCCGGCTAAGCCGACGAGCCAAGCCGCGATCTCGACCTTGCGTCCAAAGGGCGAAGGCGGCGACGAACGCAAGATCATCATAAAACGGATTCCTTCGAACCGGCCGCATCGTCATGGAGGCCCGCCAAGATCATGGATAGGCACAAGGCGGCGGCCCGGATCGAATGAGGCGCGGCTCAGATCAGTTGCAGATTGACGGCCTTCGGTCCTTTTCCCTTTTTGTCCGGCTCGGTCTCGAAGCTCACTCTTTGCCCCTCACTCAAGGCGGTGAGGCCGGCGCGTTCGACGGCGGTGATGTGAAGAAATATGTCGGGTCCACCGTCATCCGGCGTGATGAAGCCAAAGCCCTTGTTCACGTTGAAAAATTTCACCGTTCCCATCTGTGGCATCGGGCATTCCCTCCCCCTTGCGGGCCGGCCGGCATGAAAACCGGCGGCTCTATTTTTTCCATGCGCCGCGGGAGAACGAGCTAAGCTCGGTCACTCTCACGATTCAGTCGGCTGCGAGCCACGCGATGTCGGCACCGCAGCCGCCCCTTATTCCCATGGTCTGGGCAAGATAAGGCAAAATCGCGCGCGCTTCTACGGCAAGCGGATAGGGCGGATTGAGAATAATGAGGCCATTTGCGGCAAGCGGTCCATCCAGGCGCGGCGTTTCAACCTGGAGTTCGAGCCGAAGGAGTTCTTCGATCCCCGCCTGTGTCATCGCCGCAACAAGGGCGCCGAGGAAGCCGTTGACGGCGGAGCGGTCCTTGATCGGGAACCAGGCCATGTAGACCCCGGTCGGCCATTTTCGCGCCGCAGCCGCCAAACCCGTCAGCAGGTCGGTGAATTCGCTCTTTTGCTCGAAAGACGGGTCGACCAGGACGAGACCGCGGCGCTCGATTGGCGGAACGTAGGCTTTGAGAGCGGTGAACCCGTCGATTTCGACGATCCTGACGCGGCGGTCGCGGCCGATCTCGGGCTGCGCCTTCAGAGCCGCGACCGCATCCGGATGCGCGTCACAAAAAACCATCCGGTCCTGCCGCCGCAGGAGACGGCAGGCGAGCGCCGGAGACCCGGGATAGAGCGGCGGTTCGCCGGCAAGGAGCGGCAAGACGATGCCGAGATAAGGTTCGAGGAGAGCTTCGACCTCGCAGGGGGCATCACCGGCGACAAGCCGGCCGATGCCGTTTCTCCATTCCGCCGTCTTTTCCGCCGCCGCGCCGGAAAGGTCGTAGAGGCCGTCGCCGGCGTGGGTATCGATTACCCGCAGGCCGCGTGTCCTTACGCATCAGATAGAGAAGAATACGCGTCAAGATCACATGCTTGAACACGTCGGCGAAATTGCCGGCATGGAACGCGTGGCGATAGTTCATCCGCGCATATCCGCGTCAGCGCATCGGCGCGACGGTAACCTGCTGCGTATAACAGAAGTTGCGGCTGACCTCGGGGCAGGCGACGAAATCGCGCAGATCCTTGGACATGCAGATCCGTACCTCATCCAATTCGCCCCTGTTGCATTCGACCGCGAGCATGCCCGGTCTAAGCCGCGGATTGGCGGCGATGAAGGCGCGCTGGATATCGAGCGGCGTCCAGGTTTGAGTCTGATTGGCGGCGGTGAACGCAGGCGGAATGGTGATCGCCGCACGCGCCTTGCGCACGTCGGCGAAATAGTCCGTCGGGCTCTTGCCCGAACAGGTCCCGTGCTTACGCCACTCATAACGGGCAAGCCCTTCGTCAGGATAGAGCCCCTGCACGGCCTGCAAGGCGAGATACGAGGGCGAGCTGATCCCGCCGCAATCTTCGGGAAAGCCGTGGTTGTATTGCGGCCAAAGGCCGTGCACGACGAAGCCGAGATCTGCCCCGTCGGCGCATTGCGCACGCGCCTTCTCGGCGCCGCCGGTGTCGCAGAAGCCCGGCGACCAGGACAAAGCCAAAACGTAGAAGTCGAAGTCGCCCGGCTCATTGTCGCCCTCGCCCGGCGGCGGCGCCCCCTGCGCGAGGCCCGGTAGCGGCTTCTTGTCGGCGCAATTGTCAAGGATGCAACCGTCGTTCTGCCCGCCAGATTGCGCCGCAGCGCCACACGCCAGGCCGGCAAGACAGAGCACCAGGGCAGCGATCGCCACGCCGCGAGAAGCAGAACCGAAAGCCATGGATCGTCGATCTCCCCCCGGGCGCGGTCAGGGCCGCGCGATTTTGCAATCCGGCGAATAGGCATAGTCGCGATCCAGCCCCTCGAGACACCATTCGACATCGAAGCCCCAGCCGATGATGCCGAGGTCTTCGTCGATGGAATATGAGACGTCGCGAACCGATTGATTGTTCATTTGAGCCTTGGCCGTGCAATAGCGGCGCGGAATGAGATCGAGCCCGTTCGAGCGAAAGCCGATCTCGCGCACCTGATCGAGGCTCACGATCTCGAGGCCCGATTTCCAGAACTCGGCCTCGCGCGCATGGAAACGCGATTGAATCCGCTCGAAGACCGCCGGATCCGCGCAGCCCGGTAGGACGCCCTGGTAGGAATCATAACGCTCTTCCGCCGGCACTTGCGGGCGCGCCAAGGCCGCGAACGACGCATAACCGGCGGCGAGCCCGATTACGGCCGCGCCCACAAGGCACAGCGCCCGCATCCGCGAGACCGGGGCCGCATCGCGCAATCTCGTCATCTCGACCCTCCAGAACTGGACCGACCGACGATGCTTCGGCGTATCGGCAGCGTCAAGTGCTCAAGCAAACGCAATCGGCCCGGCCGCGGTCGTATCGCAACGTCCTCCTCGCGGCCTTGTCGGCGCGGGGCATGCCGGTTGCTGCGTGACCAGCACAAGGCCGCCGTCGGGCGCGAAGCGTCTCATTCGGACCCGCGGCTGTGCTTTTTTGGAACCGTGCTCGAAGGCGAGCACCTGCGGAGCTGTCAGAATGTTTCGCGCCGAGACAACGGCGGGCTCGTCGAGATCCTTCGTACGGGCCAATTGGGCCGCCGCGCTGCCGCGAAAGAACAGGGGTCTGTTTCGCGGGTTCTTCTCGCTTGTCGCCGTCGTCGCCGATTTTCTGGCGATTCTTGGTGTCGGCGTGCTGGCCAACGTCACCTATGCTCGCGCGGCCGACGTGGCGGTAGACACACATATTCGGCTCGGCCTTTTAGTCGCCGTGCTCTTCACTTTCATGAGCGCGATACGCAACGAATATGCAATCAGCAAATATCTGACGTTCGAAAATCAGGTCGGGCGCTCCGTCCTGCCTTGGTGCATGACGATCGTCGGTACGCTCGTAATAACGCTTTCCGCGAGGCCCCTGATCGGCTCTCTGGAGCTGGCGTTCGCCACCTATTTCATCGGCGGGTTCTCCGCCCTCAACCTCGGTCGTCTTCTGCTCACCTATGGCATCCGCAGCTATGCCAAACGCGGCCAGCTGGCGGCGCGCCGCATATTCCTGCTCGGCTATGAGGACGAGCTCGACAGCTTTACGGGGCGCCACGAAGCCTCGCTGTTGGGCGTCCATATCATTGCCGCTTCTGTGCTGCGCGGGGCGGGAAGCCTCGAAGAGGACCTCGCGCTGGCGCTCGCCTCGGCCCGCATTCTCGAGCCTGACGATGTCTTCATCCTCGTGCCATGGTCGCACAAGACCGTGATCGACGCTGCGATCCATGCGTTCCTGCGCATCCCGACCTCGATCCACCTCGGCCCTGAACGGGTGCTCGACCGATTCTCCGGCGCTCGCGTTTCGAAGATCGGACGGGTGTCCAGCCTCAATCTCGTGCGCGGTCCGCTGTCGGCCTCGGAGGTGATCGCCAAACGCGCGTTCGACATCTTCTTCGCATCGCTTGGCCTGATCTTGCTCGCTCCGCTGTTCGTCATCGTCGGCATCGCGATCAAGCTCGACAGCCCGGGGCCGGTCATGTTTCGCCAGCGCCGATACGGTTTCAACCAGCAGCCGTTCCGGATGCTGAAATTCCGCTCCATGCACACGCTCGAGGACGATTCCAAGCTGACCCTCGTCAGCGAGAACGATGCGCGGGTGACGCGCGTCGGACATTTCATCCGGCGTCACAACATCGACGAGTTGCCGCAGCTCGTGAACGTTGTGCTTGGCGAAATGTCGCTCGTCGGCCCACGGCCGCACGCGCTCGTGATCGACCAGAGGTTCGAGCGCCGGATCGCGCTTTACGCGCGCCGACACAATGTCAAGCCGGGCATTACCGGCTGGGCGCAGATCAATGGATTTCGCGGCGGAATGGCGGAGGAACGCATGCGGGCGCGTGTCGAGCACGACCTGCATTACATCGACCATTGGTCGCTGTGGTTCGACATCGAGATTCTATGGCTGACGCTCACCTCGAAGAAGGCCTATACCAACGCCCTTTGAGAGCGCGGCGCGGCCGCCTTTTGATAATCCTTCACGTCGGAAAAGCCGATCCCCATCCATTTCTCCTGCTCGTAGCGCAGATCGAACGCCGAGGCGGCGAGGTAGACCGGCGCACCATCGAGATCGATCGCCATCGAGCTTGGATGAGCGCGGCTGAATTCCTCGACCTCGGCGTCGCTCTTCGCCTCGACCCAGCGGGCGATTTCGAAGCGCGAAGCCTCGAAAGCGACCTCCAGCCCATATTCGGCAGCGAGCCTTTCGGCGAGCACGTCGAGTTGCAAGGCGCCGATGACGCCGACGATGGCGCTCGACCCGTCATTCGGCTGAAAGACCTGGACGACGCCTTCTTCCGCCATCTGCTGCAGCGCCTCGCGCAGTTTCTTCGCCCGCATCGCATCCGAGATCTTGACGCGGCGTAGAATCTCCGGCGCGAAGCTCGGCACGCCGGCAAAGGCGAGCTCCTCGCCTTCGCTCAGCGTATCGCCGATGCGCAGCGTGCCGTGATTAGGAATGCCGACAACGTCGCCGGCAAACGCCTCCTCGGCGAGCTGGCGATCCCGGGCGAAGAAGAATTGCGGCGCATTGAGCGTCAGCGTCTTGCCGCTGCGCACGAGCTTGGCCTTCATGCCGCGGACGAGTTTGCCCGAACAGACCCGCATGAAGGCTATGCGGTCGCGATGATTGGGATCCATGTTGGCCTGGATCTTGAAGACGAAGCCGGTCATCTTCGGCTCGCGCGGATCGACCGCACGACTGCTCGCCTCGAGTTCGCGCGGCGGCGGCGCCAGTTCGGCCAAGGCCGTTATCAGGTCGCGCACGCCGAAATTGCGTAGGGCGCTGCCGAACAAGACCGGCGTCAGATGGCCTTCGAGAAAGCTCCGCCGGTCGAAAGGCTTCAGTGCGGCGCGCGCGAGTTCGATCTGCTCGCGCACCGCGGCAAATGTCGGCGGCGGCAGAAGGCTTTCGATATGAGGATCGGCCGGTCCTTCGACGGCGACCGGCGCATCGTCGGCGTCGAGCCGGCGCACGAGATTGCGATTGAGATCATAGGTCCCGGCGAAATCGCGGCCGCTGCCGAGCGGCCAAGTCAGCGGCGCGACATCGAGGGCGAGCGTCTTTTCGATCTCATCGAGGAGATCGAAGGGATCGCGGCTTTCGCGGTCGAGCTTGTTGATGAAGGTGATGATCGGAATGTCGCGCAAGCGGCAGACCTCGAACAATTTGCGGGTGCGCGCCTCGATGCCTTTTGCCGCGTCGATCACCATGACCGCCGAATCGACCGCGCTCAAGGTGCGGTAGGTATCTTCGGAAAAGTCTTCGTGGCCGGGAGTGTCGAGGAGATTATAGACGCAGCCGCCATATTCGAAGGTCATCACCGAGGTGACGACGGAGATCCCGCGCTCGCGCTCGATGCCCATCCAGTCGGACCTCGTTCGCCGGCGGTTAGCCTTGGCGCGCACCTCGCCGGCGAGCACGATCGCCCCGCCGAACAGCAGCAGCTTTTCGGTCAGCGTGGTCTTGCCCGCGTCCGGGTGGGAGATGATGGCGAAAGTCCGCCGCCGCGCGACGGGATCAGGTTTGGTCATAGGCTCTGAGTCGGTGAAGGTGAGGAAGTGGCAACGGATTGGGCCAATGTCAATTGCCCGATTGCCGCTACCTCACGTGAGCCGCCGCAAATGCCGGAATACGATGATGCGCGACACAAAACCCGTGACGATGCCCATCGCGCAGGCGATCAGTGCGATTGCGGTGTAACCTTTCGCGCCCAGCGCAAAACTGCCGAACATGACCTCCATCTGATCGCCGCCGGGCGTCGCATGCATCAAGGCGGAAAGCGAAGCCGCCAGAATGAAGACGAGGATGGCGGCGCCGCCGCCGATTGCGCCGCCGCGCAGGCCGAGGCGGAAGAAATGCCTTTGGAACTGGCGCGAAATATAACCGTCCGCGGCTCCGACAAGATGCAGCACCTCGATGATCTCGCGGTTGCCCGCCATAGCGCCGCGCGTCGCAAAGCCGACCGCCAACACCATCGCGATCATCACCAGGATAAAGATGATTGTCGCAATGACGACCACCGTCCCGGCCATGATCGAAAGTCGCTCGTCCCAAAGGCGATGATCGTCAATTGTCGCATTGGGAACCTTGTCGGTCACGGCCTTGCGCAAGGCATCGAGATCGAGCTTGGTATCGCGCTTGAGCTTGACGACGATGAGCCGCGGCACCGGAAGTTCGGAGAGATCAAGTCCGCTCCCGAGCCAGGGCTGCAGCAATTCTTCCGATTGCGCCTTGGTATAGGCGTAAACCTCGGCGACGCCTTCGATCCCGCGCGCCGCCGCGACGGCTTGGGCGACATCGGCCTCGAGGTCCCGCCCAACCACCGGCATGACCTGAATGGTCATCTCGCGGGATACCGCGCCGCGCCAACCTTGCGCCGAATCGGCGATGAGCATCGCGGTGCCTGCCGTCAGCGCGGCGAGAAAGGTCATGATCGCGATGACCGTGACGAGCGCGCGGCCGGCGATCGAGGCAGCCGGTACCAGCGGTTGCTCGCGGCGCAGATTGAGGACCGCGTCGTCGGCGCTCCGCTCCACACTTCTGCGCCGTTCGGATTGGAGGAGGATCATCGAAATCCTCACTCGTAGATGTGAAGACGGCTGTCGCCAAGGACAAGCCGGCGCGCCGTGTCGAATTGATCCATCAAAGCGAGATCATGCGTGGCGATTACCACTGCCGTGCCGGATTTGTGCAGCTCGGCGAAGAGCCGCAGGAGCCGGCGCGCCAGGGTGGGATCGACATTGCCGGTCGGCTCGTCGGCGAGCAGAAGCTCGGGGCGCACGATGAGCGCGCGGGCGATCGCGGCGCGCTGCTTCTCGCCGCCGGAGAGAACCGGGGGCAGGACATGCATATGTTCGCCGAGGCCGACCCAACGCAAAAGCTCGACGACCTCGGCGCGGTAGGAGGATTCGTCGCGGCCCCGCACGCGCAAGGGCAGAGCGACGTTCTCATAGGTCGTCAGATGGTCGAGCAAGCGGAAGTCCTGGAAGACCACGCCGATGCGACGGCGCAGATCGGTGATCGCGTCCTTGCTGAGGTGCGCCGCGTCGGCATCGAACAGCGCGATGAGACCGCGGGTTGGCTTGAGCGACAGCAGGATGAGCCGCAGCAAAGTTGTCTTTCCGGCGCCCGAAGGGCCGGTCAGGAATTGGAACGAGCGCGGCTCGATCTCGAAGCTGATATCCTTGAGGATCTCGGCTCCCATTCCATATCTCAGGCCGACATTTTCGAATCGGACCAAATGAACCTCGTCTCCCGCGCCGAGCTAAAAAAGCAGGCGTGCGTTCGCTGGATCGGGCCTTCCGCCTGCACGTCGCGCGAATCGCGTCTTTAACGGCGCCTTAACCATAGCAGAGGAGCATTGCGGCGGACCATCATTGGCCTCGTGCCACCCTTTCCCGAGAGAGCAGGCTTGGCGGAGTCATGCTGATCGATTGCCCCGGCTGCGCCAAATCCTATCACATTATCAAAGCCGCGCTCGGTGCGAACGGGCGCCGCGTCGCCTGCCCGCGCTGCGATGCGATCTGGTTTGCGACGGCTTCGGCCCCTGCGATCGAGCCGGACGGCCCCGCGACGATCGAGATTTCCGCAGACGACATCGTGCTGGCAGGTCCGCCCAAAAAGCGCAGCACCAAGGCGCCTGAAAAATCGGTGCAGCCGGCACCAGCGCCCCGGCCGGGCGGGCGCTCGCCCTTCCTGAGCAATCTTTGCGGCGGCGCAGCTCTGCTGGCATTCGGCATGGCGGTAATCGGTTTTCGCGCCGAGATCGTGCGGCTTTATCCTCCGACCAGCACCGCCTATGCGGCGCTCGGCCTGCCGGTCAATCTGCGCGGACTCGAGCTGCGCAACCTCCGCACGGTCTCGACCCGCGACGGCAGCGGACCGATTCTCGGCATCGAGGGCGAGGTCGCCAATGTCGCCGCGGACGAGGCCGAGGTGCCGCCGATCGAGCTCACGATCCGCGACCGAGATGGCCACGAGCTTTACAGCTGGACGGCGAGGTCGCAGAAGCGCCGGCTCGCGGCCGGCGAAAGCATTCTGTTTCGAGCGCGGCTGGCGGAGCCGCCGGCCGGCGGGCATGATGTTCTGGCACGGTTTGCGACGGCAGAGCCGGAGACATTGGCCCGGCGATGAGACGGCGGGCCGCATTCCCGCGGCTATGGCACCCTGACCCGATCAACTGGAATTGCTGATTGTGCGCAAGCGCCTTATCCCCATATAGGTCGCATCCTGGTTGCTCATCGCGGATTGGACCTTGTCGGACGCAAATAAACCTGAGGAGAAGGCGCTGCTGCTTAAGCGGCTCTTTGGGCGCGGGGAATCGCCCCCGACTTCTGAGTCGCAGGCACCGATGGCCGAAGCCGCTCCGCAGCCAAGCTGGTGGAACCGGCTGAGCCTTGGGCTCTCGCGCTCCTCGCAGGCAATCGGCAAAAGCCTGAACGAGATCTTTTCCAAGCGCCGGCTAGATGCGGCGATGCTTGCCGATCTCGAAGACGTGCTGATCCGCGCCGATCTCGGCGTTGCTGCCGCGACAAGGATCAAGGACGAAGTCGGCAAAGGGCGTTACGACAATGATGTCAGCGTCGACGAGGTGAAAAATATTCTCGCCGCCGAGATCGAACGCGTGCTCGCGCCGGCCGCCAAGCCGCTTGCGATCGACCCCAGCCGGCGGCCCTTCGTCATTCTCGTCGTCGGCGTCAACGGATCGGGCAAGACCACGAGCATCGGCAAACTTGCCGCCAAATTTGCCCGCGAAGGGCGGCACGTCACCCTCGTCGCAGGCGACACGTTTCGTGCGGCTGCGATCGAACAGCTGAAAATCTGGGGCCAGCGGCTCGGCTGCGAGGTTTTCGCGCGCGAGAGCGGCGCCGATCCGGCCGGGCTCGGCTATGACGCGCTGAAGGCCGCGTCGGAGTCGGGGACCGACATTCTTATCATGGACACCGCCGGCCGGCTGCAGAACCGAACCGAGCTCATGGGCGAGCTTGAAAAGATTATCCGCGTGATGAAAAAGCTCGATCCTGACGCGCCGCATGCGGTGCTTCTGGTGCTCGACGCCACCGTCGGCCAGAATGCGCTCGGCCAAGTCGAGTTGTTCGGCCGCAGCGCCGGCGTCACCGGCTTGGTCATGACCAAGCTCGACGGAACCGCGCGCGGCGGAATTCTCGTGGCCATTGCCGAGAAATTCAGCCTGCCCGTCCATTTCATCGGCCTCGGCGAGAGCGCCGACGACCTTCAGCCCTTCGTCGCGCGCGACTTCGCCCGCGCCATTGCCGGGCTCGACCCGTGAGTCCCCGCCCCTTGCGCCGCCTCGCGACCTCGGTTAGTGCCCTTCGAGCGGCCGAGCTTTAAGGATAGATAATGACCGAAACTGCCGAACATGCGGCCGCGGCAGAGAAGCCGCCGGCGCCCTGGCTGAAGCTTACGCTCGAACTGGGTCCGCTCATTCTCTTCTTCTTCGCCAATGCGCGGCCGAAACTCTTCGCGTCCTATGCCGCATTGGTCCTTCCCCCGCATCTGCTCGCAGGGGAAAACGCCGGCTTGTTCACGGCGACCGCAGTTTTGATCCCGGCCGTGGTCATCGCGCTTGGGATTTCCTATCTGCGCACCAAGCGCCTGCCCATCATGCCGCTCGTCACCGCGGTGCTTGTCGTCATCTTCGGCGCGCTCACCCTCTATTTCCAAGATCCGCGCTTCATCAAGATGAAGCCGACGATTCTCTATCTTGCCTTTGCTATCGCGCTGATCGGCGGGCTCATCTTCAAGAAGCCGATTCTCGAGATCGTTCTTGACAATGCCATGCCTTTGACCGAGCGCGGCTGGCGGATCCTTACTTTGCGCTGGGGAATCTTTTTCTTTGCGCTCGCGATCCTGAACGAGATTGTCTGGCGCACGCAATCGACCAACATCTGGGTTGCGTTCAAATTCCCCGGCACGGTGATCATCATCTTCCTCTTCACCATGACGCAAGTGCCGTTGATGCTGCGGCATGAGCTGAAGCAAGAAGGCGCGGCGGAGTGACGTGCGCGCGGGCGAAGCCATCATTCACCGAAAAAACACCAGCGTCACCAGAATGAAGACCGGCACAAGGATCGCGCAGGACCACGCCATATAGCCGAAGAAGCCCGGCATCGGCACGCGGGCGCGGCGCGCCAGCGCATAGACCATGAAATTCGGCGCGTTGCCGATATAGGTCAAAGCTCCCATGAAGACCGCACCGGTCGAGATCGCCGCCAGCGTCCTCGCAAACGGACCCATGAGGATCGCGGGATGCCCACCAGCTAGGCCGAAAAAGACGAGATAGGTCGGCGCATTGTCGAGCACCGACGACAGAAGCCCCGTGGCCCAGAAATAGGCGGGGTTGTTCGGCACCCCGTCGGCATACGACAGCGCCATGACGACGGGCCGGAATGGTCCGTGCGAATTCGCCGCCAGCATGGCCATCACCGGAATGATGCAGACGAAAATGGCGGCGAAGAGCTTCGCCACTTCCTCGAACGGGCCCCAGATGAAATGATTGGCTTCGTGGTCGGCGCGCGGCGTCACCGCGAGCGATATGAGACCGATCGCAAGCATGGCGGCATCGCGCAAAATGTCCTGCAATTCGAGCCCGCTGCCAAGAAACGTGACGGCAACGCCCGGACGCCAGACGGCGCTTGCAAGAATGGCTGCGACGGCCGCCGCGATCAGCGCAAGATTCCTAAGGCCGCGGATTTCGAGACGCGTCTCTTCACGGTCAGTGACTTCGTTCTCCTTGCGGAAGAAATAGCTGTCGAGCAGATAGAAGATAATGAGCAGCAGGCCCGCGACGAGAGCCATATGCGGCCAAAGATTTTGCAAGGGCCAGAAAAAGTCGATGCCGCGCAGAAAACCGAAAAAGAGCGGCGGATTGCCTAAGGGGCTCAACACGCCGCCGATATTCGCGACGAGAAAGATGACGAAAATGATGATGTGGACTTGATGCTTGCGGCGCGCGTTGGCCTGCAGCAGGGGCCGGATCAGGATCATAGATGCGCCGGTCGCGCCGATGAGGCTTGCCGCGAGCGTTCCCGCCGCAAGCAGGCCCGTGTTGGCGAGCGGTGTCGCGCGGTTCAAGTCCGAGACGACGATGCCGGCGGCGGTCGTATAAAATGCAAACAGCATGAGGATGAACGGCAGATAGTCCTTCAGCATGCTCCGCGCGAAAGCGCCGAGCGTCGGTCCGAACCCTTCGCTGGCGACGAGCAGAATGAGCGCCAGTGCCGCCCAAAAGGCGCCCGCCTTGCCGTAATGCACATGCCAGAGACGCGTGGCGAAGATCGGCCCGAGCGCGATCGTGAAAAGCAGCGCGAGAAACGGCAGCCCAAGCCAGGGCGACATATGCGCGCCGTCGAGGATTTCCGCGCTCAATGCGCCTCGTCCCAATTCTGCGCCGCCTTGGCGTCGACCTGCAGCGGCACGCTCAACTGGACGGCCGGATGCGGCGCGTCGATCATCACCGCGCGGACGAGCGGAATGGTCGCCTCGACCTCGTCGTCCGGCACTTCGAAGACGAGTTCGTCATGCACCTGCAAAAGCATCTGTGCGGAAAGTCCCGCCTTCTCAAGCGCCGCGTCCATGCGCACCATGGCGCGGCGGATAATGTCGGCGGCCGAGCCCTGGATCGGCGCGTTGATCGAAGCGCGTTCGTTGAAGGCGCGCTCCGAGGGGTTCGCGGCGTTGATGCGCGGATAATGGCATTTCCGGCCGAAAATCGTCGTCACATAGCCGCGTGCGCGGGCGATCCGCTTGGTCTCGTCGATATAGGCGCGAATGCCGGGAAAGCGTTCGAAATATTGCCGAATATAGGCGCCCGCTTCCTCGCGCGGGATGCCGAGCTGATTGGCAAGCCCGAACGAGGATATGCCGTAGATGATGCCGAAATTGATCGCCTTGGCGCGGCGGCGAACCTCCGGCGGCATGCCGGCAACCGGCACGCCGAACATCTCCGACGCCGTCATCGCATGAATGTCGAACCCCTCGGCGAAAGCCTGACGCAACTGCGGGATATCGGCAATATGGGCGAGAAGCCGCAGTTCGATCTGCGAATAATCGGCCGAGACGAGCTTATGGCCGGGGGGCGCAATGAAGGCACGACGGATCTTGCGGCCGGCCTCGGTGCGGATCGGAATATTCTGCAGATTGGGCTCCGACGACGAGAGCCGGCCGGTGGTCGTCGCGGCGAGCGCATAAGACGTGTGCACCCGGTGCGTCTTCGGGTTGACGTAGTTCGGCAGCGCGTCCGTGTAAGTCGATTTCAACTTCGCGAGCTGGCGCCAGTCGAGAATGCGCGCGGCGAATTGATTGCCCTCTTCGGCGAGATCTTCGAGCACGCCGGCCGCGGTCGACCAGGCGCCTGTGGCGGTCCGCTTGGCGCCCGGCAGTCCCATCTTGCCAAACAAAATGTCGCTCAATTGCTTGGTCGAGCCAAGATTGAAGGTCTCGCCGGCCAGTTCATAAATCTCGGCTTCGAGCCGCGCCATGTCTTGGGCGAATTCGCCGGAGAGCCGCGAAAGAATATTGCGGTCGGTCGAGATCCCGCGCGCCTCCATGCGCGCCAAGGTTTCGATCATCGGCCGCTCCAAAGTCTCGTAGACATTGGTCATATGCTCGGCCGGCAAGCGCGGCTTGAGCACATTCCACAAACGCAAAGTGACATCGGCGTCCTCGGCCGAATATTCGGTCGCCTTATCGATCGCCACGCGCGAAAAGCCGATGAAGCTGCGCCCGGAGCCTGCCACTTCGCCGAAGGCGAGCGGCTTATGCTGAAAATATTTCTCGCTCAGCACGTCCATGCCGTGATCGGTCAAGCCCGCATCGAGCACATAAGACATGAGCAGTGTGTCCTCGATCGGCCGCATGGCGATGCCGTATTGCTTGAACACGAGCGTGTCGAACTTGGCGTTATGCGCGATCTTAAGCACGCTGTCGGCTTCGAGCAGAGGTTTCAGCCGCGCGAGAACTTCGTCCGCCGGCAACTGGCCCGGTAAGAGTTCGCCGCCGCCGAAGAGGTCGTCCCCTCCCTCGCCCTTATGCCGCAGAGGAATGTAGCAGGCCTGCCCCGGGGCGACGCAGAGCGAGATGCCGATCAGCTCCGTATTCATCGCATCGAGCGACGAGGTCTCGGTGTCGATTGCAACGTGGCCCGTCTCGAACGCGGCAGCGATGACGAGATCGAGCTGATCGAAGGTCGTTACGGTGGCATAGGCGGCGCGATCGAAAGGCAAGGTGGTGGCGGCCGCGGCGCGCGCCGCGGCGAGTTCGCCGGGGCCGGTCGCAACGACTTGCCTTTGTATGGGCTCGCCATAGCGCGCATTTTTGCGCGGCCCCGCGGGCGCCGCCGTTGCCTCGATCGCGGGACCGGTCGCAGCCGCCTGCGGCGCATCCGCGGTCGTCGCGGCGGCTTCGCCATTCCGGCCCCGCCAAGCGGCCGCGCCCACAAAGGCGGGATCGGGCTCGATCGCCTCTGCGGCGACGCCGAAGAATTCGGCCGCGCGCTTGGTGATCGTAGTAAATTCCATCGCCTTCAAAAAGGCGACGAGCGTTTTGGGATCCGGCGCATGCAGGCCGAGCTCGTCGAGCGGCACGTCCACCGGCACGTCGCGGACGAGCGTGACAAGCTGTTTCGACAGTTTGATGAGCGCGACGCTCTCCGCCTCGGTCAGAATTTCGCGCCGTTTCGGCTGTTTAATCTCGGAGGCGCGGGCGAGAAGCGTGTCAAGGTCGCCATATTCGCCGATGAGCTGGGCGGCCGTCTTGACGCCGATGCCACGCGCACCCGGCACGTGATCGGTCGAATCGCCGGCGAGCGCCTGGACATCGATCACTTTCTCGGGCGGCACGCCGAAATAATCGAGAACTTCTGGCACGCCGATTTTGCGCTCTTCGCGCGCGCCCTTGGCTCCTGCCTCGCCGGATGCCGGATCATACATGGCGACGCCCTTGTCCACGAGCTGCATCAAATCCTTGTCGGCGGAGATGATGAGCACATCGGCGCCGCGCGCGCGCGCTTGAGCCGCATAAGTCGCTATGAGATCGTCGGCTTCGTACCGATCCTGTTCGATCGGCACGAGGCCGAACGCCCGCACCGCAGCCCGCATCAGCGGAAATTGCGGGATAAGATCTTCCGGCGGCTCCGAACGATTGGACTTATAGGGCGGATAGATCTCGCGGCGGAACGAGTTCTTCCGACTTGTCGAAGATGATCGCCAGATGCGTCGGCTTGATGCCCGCCGCCCCCTCACGGATGAACTGAAAGAGCTTTGTCGCGAACAGGCGCACTGCGCCCGTCGGCAGCTGATCCGAGCGGTAATTATATTTCGGATCCTGGCGGATCGATTGGAAATAGGCGCGGAAGACGAAGGAAGACCCGTCAACGAGAAAGACGTGATCTCCGGCCTTTACCGGGCGATGGCTCAGGGGCATGGCAGGTTTTGCCAGAGGTGAATGGGTTGGCGCCAGCATAAAGCGCGGGCCGGCGTGAGGCTATGTAAGCCGCTGGAGCCCGGCCTTCCGACCGGGGCGATCTGGCGGGGGTTCCCGCCATGCGCTACGCTGCAGTGCGACAGATAGTCGCCGCGCGGCATTCTAGCGAAATCAATCGTCCGCCATAAGGGCATGAAAAATCCACAGAAATCTAGGCTCCCGCTATATCGAAATTCATATTGCGACGCACTATATACGGGGGTCACCCGGGCTAGCCCCGGCATCATGGACCTGATTGGCGGAGCGCATCATGCATAGGCTCGAGGTTCTGAAGCGTCAGCTCGGGAGCGGCGCCGTCTGGCCGCCCCCGCGTGTGTCGCTGGCTCTGCAGGGCGGCGGCTCTTTCGGCGCATTCACCTGGGGCGTGCTCGACCGGCTGCTCGAAGACCCGAACCTCACATTCGATACGGTGAGCGGCACTTCGGCAGGCGCGATCAACGCGGTTTTGCTGGCTGCCGGGCTGGCCGAAGGTGGCCCGCGCGCGGCGCGCGCCAAGCTCGGCCGATTCTGGGAACGTCTGAGCCGCACCGCGGCCTTCGGACCTTTCGGCGCAGCCGCGGGATTTGCCCCCGGCGCGGGCAGCTTTTCGTTTTGGACGCGGCTTCTTTCGCCCTACCAATATAATCCGCTCGATCTCAATCCGTTGCGGGCTTTGCTCAACGAGGAGGTGGATTTCGACCGGCTGCGGCGGGCCGCGCCAATCGGGCTGTTGATTGCCGCAACACGCGTCTGCGACGGACGCGCCCGCATTTTCGCAAATGCCGAAATCAATGCGGAAGCGGTGCTCGCTTCGGCAAGCCTGCCGCTTTACCATCACGCCGTGACGATCGACGATGTCGCTTATTGGGACGGTGGCTATTCCGCCAATCCGCCCCTGCTCGACCTTGTCACCGCGAGCCAGGCTCCGGACATTCTCGTCGTACAGATCACTCCCATGCGGAGCGCCGAGGTTCCGACGACCTCGCGCGATATCATCCGCCGGCTCGATCAGATCACATTTAACTCATCATTGCAGACCGAGATCGAGACGCTCGCCTGGCATGCGGCGCGAAGCCGCAAATTCTCGGGCCTGTTTTCCCGCGAGGGCCGCAAGCTCAGGCGACTGACCTTGCACCGGATCGCCGCCGAGGAGGAGTTCAGCGGCCTTGCGGAGGCAAGCGCCAGCAATCTCGATTGGCGCTTTCTGTCGACGCTCAGGGACAACGGCCGCGCCGCGGCGACCGCGTGGCTCGCCAAGAAAGACGCGGCGGCGGCAACTTTGGATCGCGCGCCGCAGCTGCGGACCTCCTTCGCGCCATAATCCTCACTTGCCCGCCGCCAAAGCGCAGCTGTGATCGAGCAGGTCTTCGCCATGGGCCGGATCGCCCGGCGTGCTTCGCGAGGCTAGCAGCACGAAGCCGTTCTGGCTCGGCCCGAATGTCGCCCCGGCGACAACCAGGGTTTCTAGACCCATGTTTTGGGCAGCGCCCGCGATGCCGCCGGCCAAAAGCTTGAACGGATCCTCCCTCGCAATATCCGTGAGCCGCCGCGCGAAATAGCGCGTGCCATGCAGGTCGAAGGGAAGCTCTGCCCAGGTCGTGTCAATCTCGCGCCAATGTGCCGCCAGCAGAGCGCGCACGTCCGGCTGCAGGCAATCGATGTGGATATGGAATTGATCCTGGCTTCGCGCCGGCTGCGCATTGATTGCAAGGCCGATCATATCCCAGGCAAGATCATGCTTGGCGGCGGCCGCGACATAGGTTCGGCTTTCCCAGGCCTCGGCCCAATAATTGGGCGAGTCCGGCGCCAGGATTTCCGGGCTCTCGATTCCTGAAATTTGGCGCGTCGCGATCAGCAGGAATTGCGCAACGCCGACGCGGTCTTTGAGGATGACATAGCCCTTGTCGGGGCCGCCATTGAGATCGACACGCGCGCAAGGCGCGGGATCGTCGTGGGTCTCCTCGTCCGGAACGCATTGATCGTGCATGATCTTCCACAGAGCATCGCGATCCCCGGCCGCGGCGAGACAGGCCGTGAGCATGAGGCCCGCGAACAGAAGAACAAAGCGATGCAACATCGGCTTCCGCCGTTGGCCTAATGTCCCGAAAGAATCCGTTCGGCCGCCGCTTTGCCGCTCGACAGAGCCGCCTCGACCGTCCCCGTCGCGGCGCCGCGATAGACTCCTTCGCCGGCGAAGAAGAGCTTGCCGCCGACCGGTTGCAAAAGCGCTTCGATCGCGGCGTCCGACTCGGGCGTCGCATAGCTATAGGCGCCACGCGCAAAAGGGTCGGCGGACCAATCGATGACCCGGGAGACGAGCAGTTCGCCGCGCAGCGCATCGAGCCCGACGTCGAAGATGTTGGAAAGCGACCGAAGCGCGCGCTCGAGGATTTCCGCTTCGGAGCGTCCGGAGAGCGCCTTTGCCCTCGGTCCGGCGAGCCAGCCGGTCAGCGTGGCATGCGGCTCGGGGTATTGCGTCCACCAGGTCGGTATCGCCTCGTTCGAGAACATGAAGAACATGTGCTCCAAATTCTGCCCGCGCACATGCGCCCACCATTTGCTCTTGAAGCGCAACAGGATCTTGACGACCGGGCCGAAGCCGATTTCCCCGGCCGCTTCCATCTTCCGCGGCAGCGCCGGTATAAATTGAATCTGCCGCAGCAGCGGCAGAGGCACGGTGACGAGCGCTTGCGGCGCGTCGAATACCGAGCCGTCGGCGCATCGAAGACTTACGCGCTCCGCGGCGCATTCCACGCGCTTCACCTCTTGGCCGCAGAGGATCTTGGCGCCGTTCTTCGCGCATTGGCCTTCGAGGAACCGCACGAGCAGTCCGTAGCCCTGCCTGATATTCAATTGTCCCCAGCTTCCTTCGCCGAGGACTTCCTCGCGCAAAGCAAAGGCGCTGAAGCGGGCGGGATCGGCCGCGTCATAGCCTTCGATCCTTCTGAAGATATGCTCACGCAAATCGGCGTATTGCGTCCCCGCCAGATAGTCATCGAAGAATTTTGCGACTGGCATGTCGCGCTTCAGCACTTTCAACTTCGACTCGAGCGCTGCCTCATTCGGTGTGACCCATTCGTTGACGCGCAACTCGCCGTCGATCACGCTCCACCAATCGCCCGCATGTTCGACGGTCGCGCCGGCCGCCTTTAGAATTTCCTTTGAGATAGGCGCGTCGCCGTGCAGAAATTCGGCGCCGCCTTGCGCCGGATAGCCGAATTCTTCCTCGGGCAACGGATAGATCCGCCCGCCTGTCCTGTCGCGCGCTTCGAGAACCGCGACTTTCTTGCCGGCTTGCGAGAGATCGCGCGCGGCAATCAGCCCCGCGGCTCCGGCTCCGACGATCAGAATGTCATGTTGCATCGCGTGACTGAGAAAGCTTGTGGTGTCTCATCAAATCGTGCGCGGCATGGCGAAGACAAGGCCGCGCCCGACTCTAACCTCGCAGGCGTCATGGCCGGGTCAAGCCCAGCCATGACGTGCATTAGCGCTTTAGCAACACCCCGCTCTGCGGCAGCCGCGCCTGCCATCCGTGCCGTTCGAGCTCCGGATCGAGGTGCTCTTCCTGCGGATGCCCGACGCAGAGATAGGCGATGAGCCGCCACGCGGCGGCCACATCGAGGACCGCGCTGATCTCGGCCGGATCGAGGATCGAGACCCAGCCGACGCCGAGGCCACGCGCCCGGGCGGCGAGCGCAAAATTCTGGATCGCGGCGACGACGGAATAGCAAAGCGTCTCCGGCATGGTCATGCGCCCGAGCCCGCGGCCGGTCTCTGTCGCCGTGTCGCAGAAGACGGCAAGATGGATGGGCGCTTCGCGAAGCCCGGCCAATTTGAGCCGCGCATAGAGTGACGCGGTCTCGCCTTCGTAGGCGGCGAGCGCCGCCGCGTTGCATGTGGCGAAACTGGCGGCGATGGCGCGGCGGCGCTCTTCGCTCTCGACGGCGACGAAACGCCAAGGCTGGCTATGGCCCACGGAGGGGGCGAGCGTCGCCAGCGCGACGAGCTCTTCGATCACGTCGCTCCCGACAGGATCGGAACGGAAACGGCGCACGTCGCGGCGCCAGCGGAAGAGTTCGCTCAGCAGGTTGGCGAAATCCGCGTCGAAACACGGCTTGGCCTTGTCGTCTGCGCCATGCGTCATGTCCCAGCCTAGCGCTTTGCCAGTCAAGATGCGATCCTCACTTGTCATGCGCGAAATCGAGAATGTCGCGCGTGTAGCTTTCATCGACCTCGGAGATCGGCATGCCGTCGGCCGCAATCAGCACCGCGCGATGTTCGAAGAGCACGGGCGGGATGGGAAGGTCTGCCTCCGGGTGGTCGGCTGGCCGCATCTGCCCTCCCTCGGGCAGCGGATGCCAGAGAATGGCGACCGCGAATGTCCGCCGGTGCGGATGTAGATTTTCCACCGCGCGACCGAAGGGAATGTCGCTCGTCTCGAGCAGCCTGTCCATATCCGGCGTGAGACGGGCCGGCACATACCAATTGTCCGCGCGCGACAGAATATGCGTGCCGCAGGCAAGCTCGACGCGGCGGTAGATCACCGGCTCGCCGGGCGCGATCTTAAGCCGCCGGCGCTCGGCGGGGGGAAGAGGCTTTTGCATGTCGCGCAGAAGATGCGCATGAAGCGTGGGGTCGGCCGCCATGTGATGGCTCGCGCACCAATCTTCGAGGGTTTTGGTGGCGCTGTTGCTTGCAAGCAAGTTCGCGTTCAGCCTGTCGATGAGCGTCAAAACCTCGCGCCGGCTGCGCAAGGTATCCGGCCATTTGGGCTCGGCCCGCAGCGGGCCCACGAACAGGGCAACCGCGAAAATCGCAAAAAACCATCGCCCTGCTCTGTTCATGCGCTCTCGCAACGGCTGTTCCCCCGACCCGTCTTCATCTAAAATATCGAAAACGCCGCCAAGGCAAAACGCCAACCGACGAGGGGACGATGCCCAGCATTCAAGATTTCCTGACTTTCAACCGCTATCTCACGCCATCGATCATTCGCGTCTTCTATCTTTTGCAAGTCGTGCTCATTGCCCTCTTCGGCCTCTTCAACATCTTGGCCGCTTTCGTGGCGATGGCCTATTCGCTGCTGACCGGCATCGCCTGGCTGCTATGTGCCCTGATCGGCACGGCCGCCGGCATTGTGACGGCGCGGATCGTGACCGAGATCGTGATGATCCTGTTCCAGAACAATGAACATCTCGCGGCGCTGCGCGGGCGCGTCGAGGGGCGGTGAGGTAAGCTCAGACAATTTCCGCTTTCGCTTCCAGACGCAAGCCGAATGCGTGCAGCACTTTGATGACGGTGCTGAGCCCCGGGTTGCCGTCTTCGGAAAGCGCCCGGTAAAGGCTTTCCCGCGACAGGCCGGTCTCTTCAGCAAGGGCTTTCATTCCGCGCGCCACATCGCCGATCGCAGCGGCGATGAGCTGCGGGTCGCCGTTTCACCGGCGTAATCATATCTCCAACTCGGGCCGCTAGTTCCTTTGCCCGCTTTATGTCGGCTGCTTGCGTCGATTTATCGCTGCCCTCGCCCTTCGAGACGCACGCATTCCAAGTCGTGCTCGCGCGACTTGGAACATCATGAATGTCGATTTCGGGTAAACCCGAAATCGATGCGCGCTCCTCAGGGTGAGGGCTCCTCATGCTGAGGAGGCGCCGCAGGCACCGTCTCGGAGCATGAGCTTCAGGAGGGCATTCGCAGATTAATTCGCAAACCTGAAATGCATCACGTCGCCATCGGCGACGATGTAATCCTTGCCTTCGAGCCGGAACGTGCCGGCTTCGCGCGCGCCGGCTTCGCCGCCCGCCGCGACATAATCCTCATAGGCAATGACTTCGGCGCGGATGAAGCCTTTTTCGAAATCGGTGTGGATGACGCCCGCCGCCTGCGGCGCTTTGGTGCCGGCCGGCACAGTCCAAGCGCGCGATTCCTTCGGGCCGGCGGTGAAGAATGTGATGAGATGCAGCAGCTTGTAGCCGGCGCGGATGACGCGGTTGAGCCCCGGCTCGCTCAAGCCGACAGCTTCGAGATAATCCTTTTGCTCGTCGCCCGGCAGCAGCGCGATCTCGCTTTCGATCCGCGCCGAGACCACGACCGCGCCCGCGCCTTCTTCGGCCGCGCGCGCCTTGACCGCATCGGCATAGGCATTGCCGCGATCGGCGGAAGCCTCTTCGACATTGCAGACATAGAGGACGGGCTTGCTGCTCAAGAGGCCGAGCCCGTTGAAGGCCTTTCTCTCTTCCGGCTTCACCGCGACGAGTCGCGCGGGCTTGCCCTCGCGCAGAGCGAGGAGGCTGCGGTGCATCAGATCGAAAGCTTCTTTCGCCTCTTTGTCGCCGCCCTTCGCCTTTTTCTCCAAAGCGACGATGCGCTTCTCCAGGCTTTCGAGATCGGCGAGCATCAGCTCCGTCTCGACCGTCTCGATATCGTCGAGCGGCGCGATCTTGCCCGCGACATGGGTGACGTCGCTATCCTCGAAACAGCGCACGACATGGGCGATGGCGTCGCATTCGCGGATATTGGCGAGGAAAAGATTGCCGAGCCCCTCGCCTTTCGAGGCGCCGCGAACGAGGCCGGCGATGTCGACGAAGGTCAATCGCGTCGGGACGATCTCTTTCGAATGGGCGATCGCCGCGAGTTTTTCGAGCCGTGGGTCGGGCACCGCCACGTCGCCGACATTGGGCTCGATGGTGCAAAACGGATAATTCGCCGCCTGCGCCGCCGCCGTCTGCGTCAGCGCATTGAACAGGGTCGATTTGCCGACATTCGGCAGACCGACGATGCCGCATTTGAAGCCCATCTCATTCCGCCGCGCTGCGGTCGCCGTTCAGGGCCATCGCGCCCGACTCGAACTGCAGCCGCGCAAGCCGCGCATAAAGCCCGTCCTTGCCGACGAGCGATTGATGCGTGCCCTCCTCGACGATCCGGCCATTGTCCATGACGAGAATGCGGTCGGCCGAAAGAACGGTCGCCAGCCGATGCGCGATGACGAGCGTGGTGCGGCCGGCTTTCAATTCTTCGAGCGCGCGCTGCACGAGAATTTCATTCTCGGCATCGAGCGCCGAGGTGGCTTCGTCGAGAAGCAGAACCGGCGCGGCGCGCAGGATCGCGCGCGCAATCGCGAGCCGCTGACGCTCGCCGCCCGACAGCGTGATGCCGCGCTCGCCGATCGGCGCCGTATAGGTGGCCGCGGCGGATTCGATGAAATCTTGCGCCGCGGCTTTGCGCGCCGCGTCGCGTACCGCCGCATCGCTCGCCTCGGGCGACCCGTAGCGGATATTATCGGCAAACGAGGCAGCGAAGACAATGGTATCTTGCGGCACGTAGCTGATGCGCCGGCGCAGCTCGGCGGGATCGACCGTCTTGATATCGACGCCGTCGAGCAGAATGCGGCCGCGGACCGGATCGTAAAAGCGCAACAAAAGATGAAAAATGGTCGATTTTCCCGCCCCCGAGGGGCCGACGACGGCAACCGTTTCGCCGGGCCTGATCCTGAAGGAGAGATCATGCAAAGCCGCGATGTCGGGCCGGCTCGGATAAGCAAATTCGACATGCTCGAAGGCGATCTCGCCGCGCGCCGGCTTTGGCAGCGGTACGGCCGGCACGGGCGCAACGATCTTCGGTTCGATTGCGAGCAGATCGCCGATCCTGCCGGCGGCGCCCGCCGCGGCGGCAACTTCGCTCCAGACCTGGCTCAATTCGCCGAGCGCTCCGGCCGCCAAGACCGCATAGAGGACGAATTGCGACAGAAGCCCGCCGGTCATGCGCCCGGCGAGAACGTCCTGCGCGCCGAGCCATAGGACCGCGACAACACTCGCGAAGGCGAGGAAGATCGCGCAGGCCGTCACCAACGCGCGCGCTCCCGTCGACGCGCGCGCTGCATCGTAGGAATTCTCGACGGCGGCGGCGAAACGCGCGTTGGTCGCGGCCTCCGCGCCGAAAGCCTGCATCACGCGCACGGCGCCAAGGTTTTCGGCTGCATAGGCGGTCGCATCCGCGAGCGTATCCTGCGCGGTGCGCGAGCGTTTGCGCACCGAGCGCCCCGCCGCATAGAGCGGCAAGACGATGATCGGGATCGCTATCAGCACCAAGGCCGAAAGCTTCGGGCTCGTATAGACCATAAGCGCGACGGCACCGATGAACATGAAGAAATTGCGCAGCGCGATCGAGGCGGAAGCGCCAAAGGCCGATTTCAACTGCGTCGTATCGGCGGTGAGGCGCGAGATGAGTTCGCCGGTTCGCGCAGTATCGAAAAACGCGGCGTCCAATCCCGAGAGATGGCGAAAGACATGCGCGCGCAGATCCGCGACGACGCGCTCGCCCAGCGTCATGACGAGATAGTAACGCGTGCCCGAAGCCAGCGCGAGAACGCCGACCACGATGATCATCGCGGCGAAATAGCGGTTGACGGTTCCCGCGCTCTGCGTCGAGAAGCCGTTGTCGATCATGAAGCGCACTGCCAGCGGCACGACCAGGGTGGCGGCGGCGGCAACGGTGAGCGCGACAAGGGCCCCTGCAATTCTGAGCTTGTAGCGCCAGACATAGGGAACGAGCGTCAGCAGGGCGCGCGGCGACACGCGCCGTTTCGCGGCAGTCTCTTCTTCGGTCTGAACAGAGGCGTCGGCGGACATTGGAATGCTTTTAACCTCAGTCTCGCGCCCTAGCCAGAAAATCGTCGGATTCGAAGGCGCCGCTCGTCCTTCGAGCGGCATGCGGCGTCTCGACGCGGCCTGGGAGCGCGGACTTCGCAGTCCTCCGCGTCGTCGCGTTCGGCGGAGCCCGCAATTGCCGGTAACGCGAGGGAAATGATATGCCGGCGACCAATCGAAGTTAACTCAAGGTGCAGCTTGGCGGACGACCCAATCTTGGTCACCGGGGCCACCGGTTTCGTTGGATCGGCGGTCGCGCAGAAGCTGGTCGCGGCCGGTTATAGGGTGCGTGCGCTCGTGCGCGCCACGAGCTCGCGCAAAAATCTCGAAGGGCTCGATGTCGACATTGCCGAGGGCGACATGCGCGATCCTGACGCGGTGGCGCGCGCCATGTCGGGGGCGCGCTTTTTGATGCATGTCGGGGCGGACTACCGGCTTTGGGCGCGCGATCCGGAAGAGATCCTGCGGACAAATCGCGAGGGTACGCGCATCCTCATGCAGGCCGCTTTGAAGGCCGGGGTCGAGCGGATCGTCTATACGAGCAGCGTCGCCACGCTCGCCGTCTCGGCAAGCGGCGAGAGCATCGATGAGACCAAGCCCTTGAGCGTCGATGCGGCGATCGGCGCTTATAAGAAGAGCAAGGTGGTCGCCGAACAGATCGTCGCCGCGATGGTTGCCGCGGAACGCCTTCCGGCGGTCATCGTTCATCCGTCGACGCCCATCGGACCGCGCGACATCAAGCCGACCCCGACCGGCCGGATCATCGTCGAAGCTGCTTGCGGGCGCATGCCCGGCTATGTGGACACAGGGCTCAATCTCGTCCATGTCGATGACGTCGCCGAAGGCCATATTGCTGCATTGCAACAAGGACGCGTTGGCGAGCATTATATTCTGGGTGGTCAAAACGTGGGCTTTGCCGAGATGCTTGCCGATATCGCGGCCCTGCGCGGCCGTCGGCCGCCGCGGCTGCGGATGCCGCGCCGACTGATCTATCCTTTGGCCTTCCTGGCCGAAGCGAAGGCGCGCGTCACCGGCCGCGAGCCGTTTCTCACCCGCGACGGGTTGCGCATGGCGAAATATCGGATGTTCTTTTCCTCCGCCAAGGCGGAACGCGATCTGGGGTTTCGCGCAAGACCCTACCAGCAAGGGCTTGGCGATGCCCTCGCCTGGTTTGGCGAACACGGGTATCTGGCATGAGCGCGAATAGCGCCACTCGCAACGAAGACGCATCGCGACGAGAATTTCCCGGTCGCCTCGCGGCTTATCGCGCGTCGATACCGTCCGACGGTCCTCGCCTTTTATTATTTCGTGCGCGGCGCCGACGACATCGCCGACAGCCCGGCGCTGAGCCCGCAGGAGAAGCTCGACGGGCTCGACCGGTTCGAGGCGGCGCTTGTCGGCAAGACGGATGATGTTGCCGCCGCGCGGCCGCTGCGCGCCGCGCTTGCCGAGCATCGTCTTTCGCCGCGCCACGCGCAGGATCTTCTGCACGCCTTCCGCATGGACGCCGTCAAGCAGCGCTACGCCAACTTCGACGAGCTGATGAATTATTGCGCCTATTCGGCGGCGCCCGTCGGGCGTTTCGTTCTCGACGTGCATGGCGAGAGCGAGGTCACATGGCCGGCGAATGACGCGCTCTGCTCGGCGCTGCAGATCATCAACCACATTCAGGATTGCGGCGCCGATTACCGCAATCTCGAACCGGGTCTATGTGCCGCTCGATGGGATGGCGAAGGAAGGGGTCGAGGTCACCGCGCTTGCCGCGCCGCGCGCCTCGGCGGATCTGCTCGCCTGCCTGCATCAGCTCGCCGGGCGAACCGAGTTGCTGGTCCGCGAGGGAAGCGAATTGCCGCGCCAGGTGCGCGATCTCGGCTCAGCCTCGAGACGGCGGTGATCGCGCGGCTTGCGCAGCGGCTCGTCACCATGCTCCGTCACCGCGATCCGTTGAGCCAACACGTGCATTTGACCAAGCCCGGCGTTCTCGCGCTCACGCTCTTCGGAATCGGCGCCGGCCTGCTCGATCGCGGTAAGCGGGCGAGCCCGCACCATGCAATGAGGGACGCATGAGCGTTTCGGCCGCCGAATCCTCGCCCCCGACGGCTGAGGCGCGGGCGAGCGGCAGCTCGTTCTATACCGCCATGCGCGTCCTGCCGCGCAAGCAGCGCGCGGCGATGTTCGAGATCTATTCCTTTTGCCGAGCCGTGGACGACATCGCCGATGACGGCGGCGAGATCGCGCCACGGCGCGCCGCTTTAGCGCAATGGCGCACCGACATCGCGGCTTTCTGTGCCGGGAAAGAGCCGCCGGCGCAGCTTGCCGGCCTTGCCGAGGCGACCGGCGCCTTCGATCTGCAGCGCGAGGATTTCTTCGCCGTCATCGACGGCATGGAGATGGATGTCGTTGCCGACATCCAGGCGCCGGACTGGGCGACGCTCGATCTTTATTGTGATCGCGTCGCAAGCGCGGTCGGCCGCCTCTCGGTGCGCGTCTTCGGCGTGCCGCGCACCGAAGGCCCGGGGCTCGCGCATCATCTCGGCCGCGCCTTTCAGCTCACCAATATTCTGCGCGACCTCGACGAAGACGCGGCGATCTCGCGGCTCTATCTTCCGCGCGAAGCTTTGCAAGCCGCGGGCATAAAGGCCACGACACCACGCGAGGTTCTCGCCAGCCCACAGCTCGCCGAAGCCTGCGCTCCGGTCATTGTCCGGGCGCGCGAGCATTTTGTCGAAGCCGCAAAGATCATGGCGCGATGCCCGCGCCCCAGCGTGCGTGCGCCACGGCTGATGGGCGAAGTCTACCAGGCGATTCTTGCGGGCGTGGCGGCGCGCGGCTTTGCTCCGCCGCGCGCGAAAGTGCGGGTGCGCCGGCGGCGCGTTCTTCTTGCCTTGCTGCGCCACGGCCTCATCTGATGCCGGAAAAGATCCACATCATCGGCGCGGGCCTCGCCGGCCTCGCAGCGGCGCTCCGGCTCGCCGACGGATCGCGACGCATCGCGCTTTACGAAGCCGCGCCGCAGGCCGGAGGCCGCTGCCGCTCCTATTTCGATGCGACGTTGGAGATGGTGATCGACAACGGCAATCATCTGCTCTTGTCGGGCAATCGCGCGGCGCTCACGTTTCTGCGCGAGGTGGAGAGCGAGGACCAACTCGTCGGACCGGCGAGCGCCGAATATCCTTTCATCGATCTTGCTTCCGGGCAGAGCTGGGTCTTGCGGCCGAACGATGCGGCGATTCCCTGGTGGATCTTAAGCCCGAAAAGGCGCGTCCCCGGAACCCGTGCGCGCGATTACCTGGGCGTTCTTGGCCTTCTGCGAGCGGCCAAGGGCACGCCGATCAGGGAAGCGATGCCCTGCGACGGTCTGCTCTACCAACGGCTCTGGCGGCCCTTTTTCCTGGCCGCCCTCAACACCGCGCCGGAGGAAGGCGCGGCGAGCTTGGCGGCAACCATCCTGCGCGAGACTCTTGCCAAAGGCGGACGGGCCTGCCGGCCCTTGGTCGCGGCCAAAGGCCTGTCGAACGCCTTCGTAAACCCAGCCCTGCGCCGTCTCGAGGCGAGGAAGGCCGAGGTTTCCTTCGAACGCCGTCTCTCCGCCATTGAACTTGCCGATGATCGGGTGAACGGCCTCGATTTCGGCGGCGACCGGATCGAAGTTGCAGCCGGCGAGCGCGTGATTCTCGCCGTGCCCGCTCCGGTTGCCGCTTCGCTCCTGCCCGGACTCAAGACCCCGCAGGCCTATCGCGCGATCGTGAACGGCCATTTCAAGATCGCCCCTCCGGCCGGTCTGCCGTCGATCCTCGGCGTGGTCAACGGCACGATCGAATGGCTGTTCGCCTTTCCGGATCGATTGTCGGTGACGATCAGCGGCGCCGACCGCCTGATCGATGTGCCGCGCGAGGAACTCGCAGCAAGAATCTGGGCGGATGTGACACGAGCGACACAGATTGCGGAGCCGATGCCCGCATGGCAAATCATCAAGGAGAAGCGGGCGACCTTTGCCGCGACAGTCGAAGAAGAGGCACGCCGACCGCCGGCTCAGACGGACTTTAGGAATCTCCTGCTTGCAGGAGACTGGACCGCGACGGGCTTGCCCGCCACGATCGAGGGTGCCATCCGCTCCGGCTTCGCCGCCGCGGAAGCCATTCTTCAGTGCGAATAAGATCGATTTGCGGAAGGATTGGGCTTGGGTGATGTAGAATCAGGCTGTTAGAACAAAGCGAGAGTCCGAATCGGAACGATGCAAGCCAGTCGCGGCGGGCACCAGGACAGGCCCATCGTCACCGTGCCCGAACCGACGGCGCCTGAAGTCTACGTCAATGCATGTGACCCGACCTCGACGATGCCGCATTTGCCGTGCTAGCGATTGATCGCGCAGCCAACGCGGGACTCGCAGACGCCGATTACCCGCGCGGCCGGCCACAAAGCGAAAGCTGCAAAAGGCCATGTCGCGAAGCCGTCCGGAAGGAGGATGGCGACTGGGGGAAGGACCGACGCGCTCGACGACAAGATGTGTGAAGGTGAGCCGGGCGCTGCGGCAAACGGCATGAGCATTGCTAGGCTTCACGGGTGCCGGCCAAACCGACGACCCAGCGGAGACAGGGAATCCAGTATTTGCTCGGCGCTCAGAGGGGGACGCAACTTGGCACGAGGAAAAATCTACCGGAACCGGTTTTCCGCGTGTGTTCTATCTGCATTATCACGCCTCCGTGAAATTCTTCCCGCCCTCGCCGATGGTCCGTTTCAGGATCCTGAATCGGACCAGTCGTCGCGGCGTCGTTTTGGCGATGTGGGACCCGGCAGCATACTCGTCGTCACCGGCTTGGCGGCGGAGGCGCGTGTCGCGGCAGGTGCGGATATCCGCATCGTGACCGGCGGCGGAGATGGCGCGAATCTCAAGGCGCAATTGGAAAGCGCGGTCCGCGCCGATATTTCAGGCATCGTCAGCTTCGGGATCGCGGGAGGCCTTGCGCCCGGAGTTCGGCCCGGCACTCCGCTCGTGGGGCGGGGAATCATCGCTGAAGGCGCCGAATATTTCGAATGTCACCGCGGCTGGTCGCAGCGGCTGGCCAAGGCTTTGGGCGATGTGCCGATCGTCGACATGGCGGGCATCGACGTTCCGGTCATCGATCCGGCCGGCAAGCGGGCTCTGCATGTTGCGACGCGGGCTGTCGCCGCCGACATGGAATCGCATATAGCGGCGCGGATCGCCGCCGCGCATAATCTGCCGTTCACGGCATTTCGTGTCGTTGCGGATCCGGCGGAGCGGCCGTTGCCGCCGGCGGCGCTCGTCGGCATTCGCCCCGACGGCGAGCTCGCAATGGGCCGGGTGATACGCTCGCTGCTGAGCGAACCCCGCCAGATCCCGCATCTCTTCCGCACGGCCCTCGATACGAGAGCCGCATTCGACGCGCTATTCCGCGGCCGAGAGATGGTTGCGGGCGGCTTCGGCTTCCTTGATTTCGGCGAGCTTGTGCTCGACGTGGCGTGCGAAGACGTAATTGGCGGGTCTTTGCCGGTCTAGCGGAATATCCGCCGACATCGGGCCTGCCGTACGGATGCCGCGCAATAATACGCCGAGCGCCTGCCATGGGCGCGCAAACGATTCCTCGACGGCCGTCGCTTCGAAGCCGCAATGGACCATGCAGTCGGCGCATTTTTCATATCTGCCGACGCCATAGGAGTCCCAATCGGTCGTCTCCATCAGTTCGGCAAACGTTTTGGCATAACCCTCACCGAGCAGGTAGCAAGGCCGCTGCCAACCGAACACTGTCCGGGTCGGATTGCCCCAGGGCGTGCATTCATAGGTGCGGTTGCCGGCGAGGAAATCGAGGAACAGCATGGATTGATAGAATGGCCAGGCCTTGCCGCCTTTGCCGGCCCGGAAGATGTCGCGGAACAATTGCTTCGTCTTGCCGCGATTGAGGAAATGCTTCTGATCCGGGGCCCGTTCATAGGCATAGCCCGGCGAAACCGTGATCCCGTCGAGGCCGAAATCCTTGAGGCTGTCGAAGAACGCGGCAACCCGAACCGGATCGGCATCGTTGAACAAGGTGCAATTTATCGTCACCCGGAAGCCGCGCGCCTTGACGAGCTTGATCGCCGCCACGGCGCGATCATAGACCCCCTTCTGACAGACCGAGCGGTCGTGCATTTCGGGATCGCCGTCGAGATGAATCGACCAGTTGAAATAGCGGTTGGGCTCAAAACGGTCGATCACCTTTTCGAGCAGCAGCGCATTGGTGCAGACGGTGACGAATTTGCGCCGCGCTATGGCGCCTTTGACGATCTCCGGTAGCTCCTTGTGCAACAGCGGCTCGCCGCCGGCAATCACGATGACCGGAGCGCCACATTCGTCCATCGCCTCGAGACATTCATCGAGCGGGAGGCGCTGGTTGAGGATGGGATCGGGATAATCGATCTTGCCGCACCCGGCGCAGGCCAGATTGCAGCGGAACAAAGGCTCAAGCATGAGCACCAGCGGAAAGCGCTTGCGCCCTTTGATCTTCTGGTGAAGCACATAGGCGCCTATTTGCGCCATCTGCAGGATCGGAATGCCCATAAACGCCGGCTCCTATCGAGTTGTGCGGTGATTTCCTCGATGCTTACGCGTCGAGAAGTTCCGACGGTAAGCGAAATTCTATGTCTTCTTGAACCCCCGGCAGCGTGGTGAGCTCAAGCGGGCCGAGGCTGCGGAGCGCCTCGACCACCTCATGAACCAAAACCTCCGGCGCGGATGCGCCGGCCGTGACGCCAATCGTTGCAGCGCCGCGCAGAATATCGAGATCGAGATCGTTGCGGTCGGAGACGAGATAGCTCGGCACGTCGGCTTCGGCGCCAATTTCACGCAGCCGGTTCGAGTTGGAACTGTTTTTCGCGCCGACGACCAGGATCACGTCGACATGTCTGCTCAATTCGCGCACGGCGCTCTGCCGGTTCTGCGTCGCATAGCAAATGTCCTTGGTCTCCTGTCCGACAATGTCGCAGAACCGACGCTTGAGCGCCATGATGATCGATCTCGTATCATCGACGCTCAATGTCGTCTGGGTGACATAGGCGAGCGGCGTGTCGGCGGCAAGCTCGAGTGCAGCGACATCTGCTTCCGACTGCACGAGATAAACCGGGCCGGGAATACGACCTGTCGTTCCCTCGACCTCTGGATGTCCGGCGTGCCCGATGAGCACCAAAGATCGGCCCTGGCGGACATAACGTTCGCCTTGGATATGGATCTTGGCGACCAGCGGACAGGTGGCGTCGAGAACCGGCAGACCGAGGTCGATCGCCTCCTCTTCGACGGCGCGCGAGACGCCATGCGCGCTGAAAATCGTTGGCGCGCCGCGGGGAACTTGGGCCAAGCTCTCGACGAAACGCGCGCCCTTGGCCTTCAGACTCTCGACCACTTTGCCGTTATGCACTATCTCATGCCGCACGTAGACTGGTACTCCATATTTCTCCAAGGCCCGCTCGACAATATCGATGGCGCGGACCACCCCCGCACAAAAACCGCGGGGTTGAGCCAAGATCACCTTCATTGATACTCCAAGTATCGTACGTTATGAGTTTTTTGCAACAAGACGAACCTTGCTTTTTTCCTTACGGCAAGCTTTTAAGGGCGACGCCGATAATGTCAAACTACCGAATATAGCTGCAAAACAGCGCAGTTAACGCCGCACAGCGCAAATATGCCATCGTAAAATCGATCCATCCTGCAAAACGACGGCGCTCTTGCAAAGTTGCCACACTTGTCGACGATTGGTGCCCAAACGTCATGCACGCTGCTCCCGACAAAATAGCCCGCCCGAAGCCGGCTCAACCTTCAGCGATTGGGTTGATCGGCAAAGCCATCATCGGGCTGGTGGAGCTTTGTTCCAGGTTGGCTTGGCTCGTGCTGGTGCTAGCCGTGCTGCTGGCCTGCGCCGGCGGCTATTACACCGCGACCCATTTCGCCATAAATGCGAATACCAACGACTATCTTTCGAAGAATTTGCCCTGGCGGCTGCGGCTTGACGAGCTCGACAAGGCTTTCCCACAGCGTAACAACGAGATCGACGTCGTCATCGACGGGGCGACGCCGGAGCTGGCGGGGAGCGCAACGGCCGCGCTCGCTGCCAAGTTGAGGACAAGGCCCGATCTCTTCGAGAGCGTCGATCAGCCCGATACCGGCCCCTATTTCGAACAGAATGCACTCTTGTTTCAACCCGTTGCCGCGGTCCAGCGCACCGTGGGCGGACTCTTGAAGGCGGAGCCCTTCCTGGCCGCCCTTGCCACCGACCCTACGTTGCGCGGCGTGGCGGACGCGTTCTCATACATCACCCGCGGCGTGCGCTCGAAAGCCGGTACATTCGATGATTTCGATCGGCCGATGGTGTCCCTTTCCACCGCACTCGACGGTGTCTTGACCGGGCACCGGACCTTTTTCTCCTGGTCGGCCCTGTTGACGGGCGAAAAGCCCGCTCAGCGCGAGCTGCGGCATTTTCTGTCGGTAAAGCCGATTCTCGACTTTAACGCGCTCGAGCCGGGCCGTGTTCCTTCGAACTTTATCCGCCAAAGCGCCCGCGACCTCGGCCTCACGCCCGAGCAGGGCGTCAATGTGCGCCTCACCGGGCCGGTGCCGCTTGCGGACGAGGAATATTCGACCGTGAAAGAAGGCGCCGGGCTCAACGGGACGATCATGGCGCTCGTCGTTCTGCTCATTATCTGGTGGGCGCTGAAATCGGTACGCATCGTCTTGGCCGTGGCGCTTTGCGTCATCTTCGGGCTTTGCGTGACCGCGGCTCTCGGCCTGATGATGGTCCATGCCTTCAACCTCATTTCGGTCGCCTTCGCGGTTCTTTTCGTCGGAATTGGCGTCGATTTCGCGATCCAGTTCAGCGTTCGCTACCGCGCCGAGCGGTATGACGAGCCGGATTTCGACAAGGCCCTGCGGAGGGCTGCGGCAAAAGTCGGCCGGCCGCTGGCGCTCGCCGCTGCGGCCACGACCTGCGGCTTCTACTCGTTTCTCCCCACCGATTATCGTGGCGTCTCCGAATTGGGGCTCATTGCCGGCACCGGCATGATCCTCGCCTTTTTCACCGCGGTCACCGTCCTGCCGGCCTTGCTGACTTTGTTGCGCCCGCCCGTCGAGCGTGAGCCAGTCGGCTATGGGTTCCTCGCCCCCATCGACCATTTCATCAGCCGCCACAGACACGCGATCGTGATCGCCACCTTGGGCGTCGCCCTGCTCGGCAGCCCGCTTCTGGCCCATCTCCACTTCGACTTCAATCCGCTCAACCTGCGCAGCAAGCAGACCCCGGCCGTCGCGACCCTTCTCGACCTGATGAAGAGCGCCGACACCCAGGCGAACTCGATCGATATTCTCGCGCCCAATCTTGATGCGACCGCGCCGATCATCGCCAAGCTGCAGAAACTGCCGGAAGTCTCCCGCATCGTGACGCTGGCCAGCTTCGTACCGCCGGATCAGAACCAAAAGCTGCCGATCATCCAGCACGCTGCGTCGATCCTCTTGCCGTTGTTCGATCCCAACAGGCCGCTCACGCCTCCGACCGACGCCGACGACATCGCCGCCTTGAACAAGGCGGCCGATCGGTTCTCCGACACCGCGCGGAACATCTCCGGCAAGGGCGCGGATGACGCCCGCCACCTCGCCGATCTGATGCGCCAACTCGCGGCGGCGCCGCCGGCCAAGCGGGATGCGGCGCGCGCACTCCTGCTGCCCGGCCTCCACTCTTTGCTCGATGTCCTGCATCATTCGCTCGAAGCCAAGCCGACCGGGCTCGACGACATTCCGCCATCGATCCGGCGCGATTGGATTGGCCCCGACGGTCAGGCCTTGATCGAAGTCGGGCCGAAGGGCGATCCAAACAACAACGATGTCATGATCCAGTTCGCCAAGGCGGTCGAGAAAGTGGCGCCCGGCGCCACCGGCGAGCCGGTCGCCGTTCAGGCATCCGGGGATACGATCGTCAAGGCGTTCATCCAGGCAGGGATCACGGCGCTGGTCTCGATCAGCATACTTCTTTACATCGTCTTGCGGCGTGTCACCGACGTTCTCTTGACCTTGGTGCCGTTGCTCCTCGCCGGGCTCGTGACCTTGGAGCTCACGGTGCTTATCAACATGCCGCTCAATTTTGCCAACATCATCGCCTTGCCGCTGATGCTGGGACTGGGCGTGGCGTTCAAAATCTATTTCGTCATGGCCTGGCGAGCGGGAACGACGAATCTTCTGCAGTCGAGCCTGACCCGCGCAGTCTTCTTCAGCGCGATGACCACGGCCACCGCCTTCGGCAGCCTATGGCTGTCGCATCATCCGGGCACGTCGAGCATGGGGAAATTGCTGGCAATGTCGCTTGTGACGACGCTTGCCGCGGCGATTCTGTTCCAGCCGGCGTTGATGGGGCCGCCGCGGCAGAAAAGCGGATTGCCTACAAACTGATCCGATTGCAGGCAAGGCGTCGCGCCGCTTTGGGCGCAGCCGAACGCGACGCCTGCGGAATGATGCTCTAATCGTCGTCGCCGAGACCGCCAATATGCTTCTGGGCATAAAGGCTGACGCCGACCTGGCGAACGAGTTCTTGCTGCGTCTCGAGGAAATCGATGTGCTCTTCCTCGTCCTTCAACAGATCGTCGAAAAGCTCCTTCGACACGTAATCGCGGATCGAGAAGCAATAATCGGCCGCTTCCGTATAGAGCCTATGGGCGGCTAGTTCGGTGGCAAGGTCGGCGGCAATGATCTCTTCGACCGTCTGGCCGACCTGCACATGCTCGAGGTCCTGCATATTGGGCAGGCCTTCGAGAAACAGAATGCGGGCGACGAACCGATCCGCGTGCTGCATCTCTTCGATCGATTCCGCCCGCCATTTCTTGGCAAGCTCCCTGTACCCCCAATTGTCGAAAATGCGATAATGCAGCCAATATTGGTTGACCGCGGTCAGTTCGCTTTTCAGGCCGCAATTCAAATAGTCGAGTACCTTCTCGTCGCCCCTCATCAACTCGCTCCCTCTTGAGGCGCGCTCTTACCCAACGATCGGCAATGATGGATATGCTCCGGCGCGACCGTTCTGAGCCTAGGGCGCGCATGGAAATTCCGCAACCGCGCGGTGGTCCGAGTTGAGTCGAGCCTATCGATCGAGCGCGTCGGGCCGCCTAGCGGCACAGCCTTCGCAAGCGGCCGGGCAGGCTCCGGACTCATGCCGATGCGCCGTTTCCGGCTGCATCGCCGCCCATTCTTGCTTAAAGCGGTCGAGCGCGTCGGCGCGTCGCTGCGTCAGCTCTTCGGCGCCTCCGAGCGCGTCCTTGATGATCGACTGGACCGTCGCATAGCAGCGGCCGCAATTGGGGCTGCAGCCAAGGCAGCGATAGACCGCACCGGGCGTGCGCGGGCACTTTTCGCTGTTGATCGAATCCCTGATCTTCGTGTCGGAAATGGCGTTGCAGGAACAAACAATCATTGGCTTTACAATCGCTCGCAGTCGAGATCCTCGTCGCGCCCGGGTTTCTAGGGGCGCAGGCCAAATAGAGCAAGTGAATCGGCAAACTTTATATAAGTTCCAAAGAAGCTCCATCAAGTGTCCGCAGTTTAAAATGACTATAAAGAAGATCTGCCCCGCGCAGAGACATGTCGGTTCTTTGGCGCACGCCGAGAAAAGCGGCGCCTCGCGATTGTGAAAGCGCCGCTGGATCGCGAGCCATTGCGCGCCGGCAAAAACGCGTCCCCAATTCTTCGGCAACATTGCCGAGCCGAATTTCCGCCCAAGCCGAAAACGCGAGGGAACCGGGGGCTTGAGCTTTGCTCCCAGGGAATGTCACAGCGCGGGAGAATATTGCTCTCGATCAACTCTGCGATCATAATGAGCGGCTAAGAAACAACCTTCGACCCCCGGGAGGACATCATGCTTGCGAAAAGCCTTGCGGAACTGAAACAACAGGTGGCGCTGCGTGAGCGCTATGACAATTTCATCGGCGGCAAATGGGTCGCCCCGGTCAAAGGCCAGTATTTCGACAATATCAGCCCGATCACCGGCAAGCCCGTCTGCCAGGTCGCCCGCTCGACCGCCGAAGACATCGAGCTGGCGCTCGACGCCGCGCACAAGGCGCGCGAGGCTTGGGGCAAGACCCCCGCCGCGGCTCGGGCTAAGCTTCTGAACAAGATCGCCGATCGGGTCGAAAGCAAACTCAATCTGCTCGCCTTGGCCGAAACCGTCGACAACGGCAAGCCTATCCGCGAGACCACCGCGGCCGACATTCCGCTCGTCATCGATCATTTCCGTTATTTCGCCGGCTGCATCATCGCGCAGGAAGGCTCGCTGTCGCAGATCGACAACGACACCGTCGCCTATCATTTCCATGAGCCGCTCGGCGTCGTCGGCCAGATCATCCCGTGGAATTTCCCGATCCTGATGGCGGCCTGGAAGCTCGCGCCGGCGCTCGCCGCCGGCAATTGCGTCGTGCTGAAACCGGCCGAACAGACGCCGATGAGCATCATGGTCTTCGCCGACATGATCTCGGATATTCTGCCGCCCGGCGTGCTCAACATCGTCAACGGCTTCGGCGTCGAGGCCGGCAAGCCGCTGGCGCAGAACAAGAGGATCGCCAAAGTCGCCTTCACCGGCGAGACGACGACCGGCCGGCTCATCATGCAATATGCGTCGGAGAACATCATTCCCGTGACGCTCGAACTCGGCGGCAAGTCGCCGAACATCTTCTTTGCCGACGTGATGGCCCAAGACGATGATTTCTTCGACAAGGCGCTCGAAGGTTTCGCCATGTTCGCCCTGAACCAGGGCGAAGTCTGTACCTGCCCCAGCCGCGCGCTGATGCAGAAGTCGATCTACGACAAGTTCATGGAAAGAGCGATCGCCCGCGTCAAGAAGATCAAGCAGGGCCATCCGCTCGATCCCGAGACGATGATCGGCGCGCAGGCCTCGAACGATCAGATGGAGAAGATCCTCTCCTATATCGACATCGGCAAGAAGGAAGGCGCAAAAGTGCTGATCGGCGGCGAGCGCAACAAGCTCGAAGGCGAATTGGCCGAGGGCTATTACGTCAAGCCGACGATCCTCGAAGGCAACAACAAGATGCGTGTCTTCCAGGAGGAGATCTTCGGGCCGGTCGTCTCGGTCACGACGTTCGAGACGGAGGAAGAAGCGCTCTCGATCGCCAACGATACGCTCTACGGCCTCGGCGCCGGGCTTTGGACGCGCGACATCAACCGCGCCTATCGGATGGGACGCGGCATTCAGGCCGGGCGCGTCTGGACCAACTGCTATCATCTCTATCCGTCGCACGCGGCCTTCGGCGGCTATAAGCAATCCGGCATCGGCCGCGAGACGCATAAGATGATGCTCGATCATTATCAGCAGACGAAAAACCTGCTGGTGAGCTACAGCCCCAAGGCATTGGGTTTCTTCTGAGGAATTGGCTCAAAGGCGCCCTCGTCCTTCGAGACGCTTGCATCCTGTCGGATGCAAGCTCCTCAGGATGAGGGCATGAGTGCAAACAAAGCCCTCATGCTGAGGAAGCGGCGAAGCCGCTGTCTCGAAGCACGCGGGCTTTTGAGGCTGTTCACGAGTGCGACCATGGCCGAACGAGTCGATGCAACGCCGATGGCACTTGAGCTGATCGCCAAGCTCGAAGCCATGCATGGGCCGGTGATGTTCCATCAATCCGGCGGCTGCTGCGACGGCTCCTCGCCCATGTGTTATCCGCGCGGCGAATTCCGCATCGGGCAGAGCGACGTGAAGCTCGGCGAAATCGGCGGCGCGCCGTTCTATATGAGCGCGGCGCAATACGAATATTGGAAGCACACCCATCTGACGATCGACGTCGTTCCCGGCCGCGGCTCCGGCTTCTCGCTCGAAGCCCCGGAAAGCGTCCGCTTCCTGACCCGCAGTCGGCTCTTCACCGACACCGAGGCTGAGGCGCTTGCGCAAGCCCCGGTCATGAACGGCGAAGGCATTCCCGTCTGACAAAGTCTTCCGCCTGTTGAACGCCCGGACCTAGCCGCCTGCAGGGCGCTTGGATTTGGCTCGCATTCAGGCTACCCAGCTTCGATCGAGTGGCGAACATCGGGAGAGCGAGTCCGACAGACGATGCCTGCCCTATCTCTTGCCACGGCCTTTTCCGGCGATTCGATCGCCATAATCCGGCGCCTCTTCGCCGATCACGGGCGCCGGCACATTGGCGCCTATCTCCTCGCCGCCCTCCTCATGGCGGCATCGGCCGCGGCCACCGGACTCTCCGCCTATCTGCTGAAGCCGGTTCTCGACCACATGGTCGGGAAGAACGGCTTTGGAGCGCTCGAACTTCTGTCCTTGGCCATCGCCGGCCTGTTCCTCGTCCGTGGACTTGCCACCTATAGCTATCTCGTGCTGCTCGCCCGCACCGGCAATCGCATCGTCGCACGCGTGCAGGCGAACCTCTTCGACCGGCTGCTCAGCCAGAACATGGCTTTCTTCCAGGACCGCCATTCGAGCGAATTCACGACGCGAATGGGCGTCGCCGCCGCCGGAATACGCGATACGTTGCAAGTCATCATCATGAGCGCCGGGCGCGACGTCTTGACCCTCGTCGGACTGGTCATCGTGATGTTCATCCAGGATGCGCGCATGTCGGTAGTCGCGCTGGCGCTGATGCCGATCGGCGCCTACGGGTTATCTCGCCTGATCAAGAGCGTGCGCGCCTTGGCGCGATCCTCCTTCGACGGCACGGCGCAAATCCTCGAGATCATGCAGGAGACGATCCAAGGCTTGCGCATCGTCAAGAGCTTCAACCTCGAGCAGGTGATGCAAAGACGGATGCGCGCCGCCGTCACCCATGTCGAAACCGCCGCCAACCGCATGGCCGCCAGCATGGCGATTGCCAGTCCGCTCGCCGACTTCTGCGGCGGTCTGGCCATCGCCGTGGTGATCTTCTATGGCGGCTGGCGGGTTGCGGTCGCGCATGCGGACGCCGGTTCGTTCTTCTCCTTTCTCGCGGCGCTGCTCATGGCCTATGAGCCGGCCAAGCGGCTGGCCCGTTTCCACCTCGAAATCCAGAACGGTCTCGTCGGTGCCAAACTCGTCTATGACATCATCGACCGGCCGGCGCCCGAAGCCGCCGCCGCCCGACCGCCGCTGACCCTCGCGCGCGGACGCATCGCGTTCGAAAACGTCACTTTCGCCTATCGCGACAAGGAATTGGTGCTCGACGGATTGGATTTCCTCGGCGAGCCGGAGAAGACCACGGCGCTCGTCGGTCCATCAGGCGGCGGCAAATCCACGATGCTCGCCTTGATCCAGCGCTTCTACGATCCGTCGCACGGCCGAGTCGCGATCGACGGAATGGATATCCGCTCGGTCGATATCGGCTCCTTGCGCCACAAGATCGCTTTCGTCAGCCAGGACGTGTTTTTGTTCCATGCGTCGATTGCCGAGAACATCGGGCTTGGACGCTTCGGCGCGCGCGAGGCGGAAATCATCGCCGCCGCGCGCCAGGCCAACGCACATGAGTTCATCATGTCCTTTGCCGCCGGCTATGCAACTCCCGTGGGCGAGCACGGCCTGCATCTTTCAGCCGGACAGAGGCAGCGCATCGCCATCGCCCGGGCCATTCTGAAGGATGCGCCGATCCTGCTGCTGGACGAGCCGACGGCAGCGCTCGATCCTGAATCGGAACAGGCCATTCAGACGGCGCTGGACGATCTGCGGCGTGGCCGGACCACTATCGTCGTCGCGCATCGGCTGCAAACGATCATCGGCTCCGACCGCATCACGATGATCGAGGCAGGGCGGGCGGTTGAAGCCGGCACCCATGCGGAACTGATCGCCCGCGGCGGTACATATACGCGCTTCTTCCGGACGCAGTTCGAGCTTGCCGAAACGCCGCCGCTCGCCGTTTGAGTTCATCTCCCGGACTTCGCCGCCTCCGCGAAGACCGGGGCGGGCGGCCGCCTGAAGCGCGGAGGGGCTTTGAAGAGAAGCGCGAAGGCGATGGCGTCGAGCCCGTTGAGGCTGATCCACCAGAGCTGCGTCGTCTCGGTGCCCCATAGCGCAATGGCGAGGCCGGCAACGAGGCCAGCGAGCAGCGGCGGCGCGACGTAAGGCGAAGCGCGACCGGCCGCGGCGAAAACGCAGGCGCCGAGAACGGCAAAAGCGACGGCGCCTAGCAAGCCGAGTTCGTACCAGATCGTAAAGAGGATGCTGCGCGGCGTATCGGGCGGCAGAACGCCCAGTTGGATACCCTGTGCCGCCGTGCCGAGTCCATGTCCGGTTATGAGCCGCGGCCATTGCGCGACGACCGCCTCGGCAATTGCCGCCGTGCTCTGCGGTAGCCGCGCCCAATCGGCGAGAAGAACTCCGCAAACGGCGAGGATTGGCGCCAGAAGCACGAGAGCGGCGAAGCAGAAGGCCGCGACCCGCGCGGTTCGACGCGCGTTGGCACCCGCGATCGTATAGACGACCGCACCCGCCGCTATCGCCACGAGCGCAATCTGCAGGAAGGCGGCAAATGCCGCCAGACTGACGGCGACGGCGAGACAAGCCGCCAGCACCCAGCGCTCGCGCAAGGCGAGAGCGCCGAGCGCCGGCCAAAGCAGAATGGAGATCGAGACGAGGCAGCGTTGCGCGAGCGTCGAGTCGGGACTGGGGCCCCAGCGAAATGATTGCGGCCCGAAAATCACGACGAGGCCGGTCGCGATCGCGGTCAGGCCCAGCCCGATCGGCAAGAGATAGAGGTTTGACGCTTTCGTACGCTCGGGCAGAAAGGCGATCGCCAACAAAACCACGACGGCCGCACCGAGCGCTCCGCCGAATCGGGCGGCGCCCTCGGCAGGAAATGGCGCCCAGGCAAGCGAAAGTCCGGACCAGACAACGAGAAACAGGGCCGCTAGGCCGATCGGCGTGAGGAGAGCCTCCCCGAGATGGCTTTCCCGCAGGCCGCGCGACAGCCAACCGGAAATGACGAGGACCGTCGCGCCGACGGGCAAAAGCACATAAAGCGCGCCGCGCGAAACAAGCTCGGCCGCAGGCGTAAGTATCATCAGGATGATGAGCGCCAGCCGGCAAAGAAACCGTGCCGCCTCGGCAGTCGGATCGCCGAATGAAGGGCGGGTGGCGAACATTCGGCAAACCTCGTTTGAGAAGCCCGACCCTCGGCCGAAGCGAGGCCGGCGTAAACCGGCCCCGCCGATCATGCATGGCGTGGGGTTAAAGTTGTGATCGATGCCTCACAACGTGCACGACGCCCCTGGCCGATGTTCACCAATTGTTCTTGTCAAACATCGCCGGTGCGCTTAAGATGGCCGCGCAGATATAGGGCGTTAGGTCGCGCGAACTCAGGCGCGCGAGACCCACGCCCCCGCGAAATCTCTCTGCCGGTGGAGGGGGCCGATGGTGGTGAGGGTTGCGACCGTCGCTTTCGAGGGGATCGAAGCCCGGCCGGTCGACGTCCAGGTGCAGATCTCGAACGGAGCCGTCGTATTCACCGTCGTCGGCCTCGGCGATAAGGCCGTTGCCGAGTTGCGCGAACGGGTGCGCGCCGCGCTCAATGCGGCGGGTCTCGCGCTGCCGGCCAAGCGCATCACGGTCAATCTTGCGCCAGCCGATCTGCCGAAGGAGGGGAGCCATTATGACCTGCCGATCGCCATCGGCGTCATGGCGGCGATCGGCGCGATACCGGCGGACGCTTTGGCCAATTATACCGTGCTTGGCGAACTCGCCCTCGACGGCACGATCACTTCGGTCGCCGGCGTCCTGCCCGCTGCGATCACCGCCAACGCCCGTGGGCACGGTTTGATCTGCCCGCGCGAAAGCGGCGGCGAAGCTGCCTGGGCCTCGCAGGACATGGACGTTCTGGCGCCCGCATCGCTCATTCAGCTCGCCAATCATTTCAAAGGCCTACAGGTGATGGGCCGGCCCCTGCCGGCGATGCGCGCGCAGGCCGGCCCGCAACCCGATCTGCGCGACATCAAGGGCCAGGAGAGCGCCAAACGGGCGCTCGAGATCGCCGCCGCGGGCGGCCATAACCTGTTGATGAACGGGCCGCCGGGCGCCGGCAAATCCATGCTGGCTTCACGCCTGCCCTCGATCCTGCCGCCGCTCAATCCGCGCGAGCTTCTCGAAGTCTCGCTCATCCATTCGGTCGCCGGACAATTGGCCGGCGGCGCGCTTACCGACCGGCGCCCTTTTCGCGCGCCGCATCATTCGGCCTCGATGGCGGCGCTCGTCGGCGGCGGCACGCATGCAAAGCCCGGCGAAATCTCGCTCGCCCATCAAGGCGTTCTCTTTCTCGATGAACTCCCGGAGTTCCAGCCGCAGGTGCTCGACAGCCTGCGCCAGCCGCTCGAAACCGGCGAAGTGGCGGTCGCGCGGGCCAACCACCGGATCACCTATCCGGCGCGTTTCCAGCTTGTCGCGGCGATGAACCCGTGCCGCTGCGGCCATGCGCTCGACCCCGGCTTCAGCTGCAACCGGCAGCCGGTTCAACGCTGCATAGCGCAATACCAGACACGCCTGTCGGGCCCGCTGCTCGATCGCATCGATCTTATGATCGAGGTTCCGGCGGTCAGTGCCGCCGATCTGATGTTGCCGCCGGCCACGGAAGGCTCGGCCGAGGTCGCAGCCCGCGTGGCCGCGGCGCGGCGAGTCCAGGGACGCCGCTACGCGGAGCTCGGCATGCCGAACGTTGGCTCGAATGCCGCCGCGCCCGGGCACCTGATCGAGGACATCGCCCGGCCGGATTCCTCGGGGCTCAAGCTTTTGCGTGAGGCATCGGAGCGCCTCTCGCTTTCGGCGCGCGGTTTTCACCGTGTGTTGAAACTGGCCCGCACCATCGCCGATCTCGACGGTGCCCATACCGTGGGCCGCGTGCATCTCGCCGAGGCGCTCTCCTACCGCATCGATTCCTCGCGGCAATTACAGGCCGCTTAGGCGCGCCGCGGCCTTAGCTAGGTCGTTGCAGATGGCAATGTGCCGTGCGCGAGAGCGCGCCGCGAGCGGGTTCGCCTAAAAACTCAAGTAACGAGCCAGATCAACGCTCTAATCCGCGGAACGAAGCCTGCCCTAGTTCGCTTTGTCCTTACGAAAGCTTGTTTCGATTTCTGATCGATTTTTCTTGGGGTAATCTTGCAAATTCCGAATCGGTGCCGCGTTGAAACATTGATTGTTGCCTAGCTTCTCCTATATTCCGCAGCGCAATTTCGCACTGCACAATCGGACGGAGATATATGATGCCCAAACGACCCATTTCCTCGATTTTTAGTCTTGCCGCCATTCTCGCTGCGCCCGTCGGCCTGCTCCCCGCAACCCATGCCCTCGCCGCCAACGCGCTCACTTCTGCTGATACGGACAAGGACGGGACCCTCGATAAAGCTGAAGTCGAGGCCGCCGCCAGTGCCCTGTTCGGCAAGCTCGACAAGGACAAGGACGGCACGCTGAGCAAAGCGGAAGTCGGCAAGCGCCTCAGCAAGGCCGACTTTGCCGCTGCCGACACCGACAATGACAAGACTTTGACAATGGCCGAATATACCGCGGTCGTCGACAAGGACTTCGCCGCCGCCGACGCCAACAGCGACGGCACGGTCGATGCCAAAGAGCTGCACAGCAAGGCCGGACTCGCCCTGTCCAAACTCATTAAGTAAACGGCAGCTATCGCCTGTTCCGGGCAAGGAAATCTCAAGGCCTCGCGGCTAACGTCCGCACATGCAGGAGGCCTTCATCAGGGCAATGGATTCGGCGGCGGGCTTTGTGCTCGCTGCGGGCGCAGGTTTTGGCACGCTCCTTTCGCGCCTCGGCCCGCGCCTCAGGCGCGGAAATTCGGAACCGGGCCAAAGCTTCGATTTGAGAGAGGCGGAAGTGGCGCGCGAACGCGCCGAGGCCGCGAGCGAAGCAAAGTCGCGCTTTCTCGCCACCATGAGCCATGAGATCCGCACGCCGCTCAATGGCATTCTCGGCATGGCCGTCCTTTTGGGCGAAACCGATCTCGATCCCGAGCAAAGATCCTATGTCGACGCGATCCGCACTTCAGGCGCCGGACTCACCGCGCTCATCGACGAGATTCTGGATTTCTCCAAGATCGAGGCAGGCAGGCTCGAACTGGCGAAAGCGCCCTTCGACCTCGTCGGCCTTGTCGAAAGCGTGGTGGAGCTTCTTGCCCCGCGCGCGCAAGACAAGGGGCTCGACATCGCGAGTTTGATTGCGGCCAATGTCCCGACGCGCGTTATCGGCGACGCGGCGCGCCTGCGCCAGGTTCTGATCAATCTCGTCGGCAACGCGGTGAAGTTCACCGAGCGCGGCGGCGTCGGTCTATGCGTGACGAAAATCGCGAGCCAATTGAAATTCGCTGTGACCGACACCGGGCCCGGCATCGCCGAGCAAAGCCGCGCCGCGGTTTTCGACGAATTCGAACAGGGCACTGCGCCCCAGTCAGGCGGCACCGGCCTTGGGCTTGCGATCTCGGCCAGGCTTGCGGAACGCATGGGCGGCAGTCTGCGTCTCGAGGCGACCTCGGCAGCAGGATCGACCTTCATCCTCCTCCTGCCCTTGCCCACCAAAGCGGCGACTGAAAACCCGCCGGTCCTTTGCGGGCGCCGCATTCTCGTCGTCGCGAGCTCAACCTTCGAAGCGCCCTATCTTGCCGAAAAGTTGAAGCAGGCAGGCGCCGAGGCTTTTCGCGCCGCGGATCTCCATCAAGCGCTCGATCTTCTTCGCCGGGCGCAGAGCCATGGCCTGATCCCCGATACAATCATTGTCGATTGCGCGCTTGGAGCCGAGGCGGCGCATTGTATCGGGCAGACCGCATGCGAGGCTGGGGTCGGCCGAAGACTCGTGCTGTTCTCCGCCCTCGAGCGCCGCGCTTTCGGACAAAATTCCTGGCGCGATTTCGACGGCTGGCTGGTGAAGCCCCTGCGTTCGCGTTCGCTGTTTGCCCATCTCGGCGCCGCCGAAGCGCGCGTCCTGCCGCTGACGCCCGCCGCCGCGCCGGCCGATCTTCGCGGCTTCGAAATCCTGCTCGCCGAAGATAACGACATCAACGCGCTCATCGTGGCGCGGCACTTGGAAAGGCGAGGCGCACACGTCCTTCGGGTCAAGGATGGCATTGCGGCGCTCGACGAAGCGCAGGCGGCAATCGAGGGCGCGCGCAAGCGCTTCGACGCGCTCATTCTCGATATTCGAATGCCGGGCCTCGACGGGCTCGAAGTGGCGCGGCGGCTGAGAGCAGCGGAAGCAGCAGCAAGGGCCTGCGCTTGCCGGATCATCGCCGTCTCGGCCGATGCGTTCGAGGCGGCGGCGGCGGCCGCGCGTGCCGCGGGCATCGACCAGTTTCTCGCCAAGCCCGTCGATCTTGCGCGCCTCGAAGCTGCGCTGAGAGACTAGCGCATTCTTCGACTCGCAAGCCGAAGGCACGGCGCTCTAGCCGCTCATCTTCGCCATGAGCGCGTCGGAGACTTCGAAATTGGCATAGACGTTCTGCACGTCGTCGTTGTCTTCGAGGGAATCCATCAGGCGCAGGATCTTTTCGCCGGTCTCGTCATCGACCGCGATCGTAGTCTGCGGCTTCCAGACGAATCCTACCTTGCGGGGCTCGCCGAATTTCGCTTCGAGCGCCTGCGCGACATCGCGCATGCTTTCGAGCGTCGTCGTAATCTCGTGACCTTCTTTCGTCGAGGCGACATCCTCGGCGCCCGCCTCGATCGCTGCCTCCAACATCGCCTCCTCGGAGGCCGCTTTCGCATCGAATTCGATCGTCCCGACGTGATCGAACATGAAGGACACCGCGCCGGTTTCGGCGAGCGAGCCGCCGGCCTTGGAGAAATAGGAGCGCACCTCGCCGGCGGTCCGGTTGCGATTATCGGTCAAAGCCTCGACGATGACCGCGACGCCTCCCGGAGCATAGCCTTCGTAGCGCACTTCTTCGTAATTCTCGGCATCGGCGCCGGCGGCTTTCTTGATCGCCCGGTCGATATTGTCCTTCGGCATATTTTCCGCCCGCGCCGCGATGATAGCGGCGCGCAGGCGCGCATTCATGCCGGGATCCGGCAGGCCGAGCTTGGCGGCAACCGTAATTTCGCGCGCGAGCTTGGAGAAGAGCTTGGAGCGGATCGCGTCCTGCCGCCCCTTCTTGTGCATGATGTTCTTGAACTGACTATGCCCGGCCATTGCGTTCCAATCCTCGCTTTCGCTGCGCCGCGCCCGGCGACGCGGCCGTCATAAGCCCAGTCAATGCGGAAATAAAGCAAGCCCGCTCAATCGGAACGTGCCGCGCGCTGCTCCCGTCGCGCCGCCGTCCAAACCTCGCGGGCGGAATCGGCGTTCAAGGCCGCGATGCCGACGCCGACGACGATATCGGGCCAGATGCTCGGCCAAAGCGCCGTGACGCCTCCCGCCGCGATGATGGCAATATTGCCGATGACATCATTGCGTGCCGAGAGAAAAGCCGCCCGCGTCAGGCTGCCGGCATGGTTGCGCACGCGGGCGAGGATCAAGGCACAGGCGACGTTGACGATGAAGGCGGCAAGGCCTGTGGCGCTCAATGCGACCGGTATCGGAACGACGGGCGCCGATGTGATGAATTTCTGCGCCAGGGCCACGAGGGTAGCGCCGGCCGGCAACAGCAGCAGGGCTGCCAGTCCCATGCCGATCCTAGCGCGGATCGAAGCCGAAAACCGCAAAGCCGCGAGCACGAGGCAACTCAATGCCATGTCTTCGAGAAAGTCGACGCTATCGGCAAAAAGCGCCACCGAATCAATTGCGACCGCGACGGCAAATTCAATGACGAAGGCGGTCAAGTTCAGGAGGACGATCAATCTCAAGGCGGCGATGAACCGGCGATCGGTCCGCGCCGGCAGCATTTGAGCATCGTCGCCCATGCCTAGTCCCAAAAATCAGGCCGCGCCGCGACTGAGCCTGCCGCCGATCCTGACCGGCGCGATCCGCGCCGCAAGTCCGCGCGCGTCGGTCTCGACCGCGATGCCGCAGAGCGTCGCAACGCCGCCGGCCGGCTCGAGCCGTCCGCCCGGCACCTTCTGGACGAAGCGGCGGATCGGCTCCTCCTTCTCCATGCCGATGATCGAATCATAATCGCCCGTCATGCCGACATCGGTGATGAACGCTGTGCCCTGCGGCAGGATCTGATAGTCGGCGGTCGGCACATGGGTGTGGGTGCCCACAACGAGCGAGACGCGGCCGTCGATGAAATGCGCAAAAGCCTGCTTTTCGCTCGACGCCTCGGCATGGAAATCGACGATAATCGCATCGCAGGCCTCGCCCAGCAGGCAGGCGCCGATCTCGCGCTCCCCCGCCGCGAAAGGATCGTCGATCGCGTCCATGAAAGTCCGCCCCATGAGATTGATGACAAGCACGCGTTCGCCCTTGGCCGTCTCGATAAGGGCGGTCCCGGAGCCCGGCGTGCCACGCGGATAATTGAGCGGACGGATCAACCGCGGCTGATGCGCGATGAAGGTAAGCGCTTCGCGCTGATCGAAAGCATGATTGCCGAGCGTGACGCAATCGGCGCCGGCGGCGAGGAAATCGGCGAGGATCGCCTCGGTGATGCCGAATCCGCCGGCCGCGTTCTCGCCGTTGACAATGACGCAATCGAGCCGCCAGGCTTGCCGAAGTTTCGGCAGTTCCTCGCCGAGCACGATCCGCCCGGAACGGCCGACGATGTCACCGATGAAGAGTAGCCGCATTCAAAGGTCCTCGCCCGTTCCCAGCATAGGGCGGCGACAGGGAAAGCGCCAAGCTCAGCGCACTCATCCCTCCCCTTGCAAAAGGGAGAGTGGCTGCAAAGCGGGCGGGTGGGTCCGATCCATCTTCGTTTCCAACCATGAACCAGAAGGCGCCGCACCTTCTCCTTTCAGGCGAAGGACAGGCGCCCTATTTTCCACTGCAGACGATCCACTCGCGGTCGGTCAGCACGAAATCGAGCTTCTGATCGTAGGTTTCGCTCGGAATTGCCGGCAGTTCCTGAACCGCGTAGGCGACGCCGACGGCGATAATATTCTGCATGGTCCGCAGCCTTGCGAGGGTCCGATCGTAGAATCCCGCCCCGTAGCCGAGACGATTGCCGGCGCGGTCGAAGCCCAAGAGCGGCACGAAAAGCAGATCGGGGAAGACTTCGGGGCCCGGGAGCGGCTCTTTGATTCCCCACTTCACCTCTGCCAGTGGCGCGTCTTTTTTCCACAATCGAAAGCAGAGCGGCGCACCGCGGCCCTGCATCACCGGCAGGGCTGTCGCGACGCCTTGCGCGGCGAGTGTGTCGAGCAGCAGAAAGGTCGAGGCTTCCTCATTGATCGACCAATAGGCCGAGGCAATCTTCGCAGCCTTCTCGGCGGCGAAAGCAGAGCCGATATCCGCAAGCCGTCGCGTGAAGGCAACGGCGTCGTCTTCCGTCACCAGTCCGCGCCGCTCCAAAACTTCGCGGCGCAAGGCGGCTTTGGTTGAGACAGCGTCCATCAACTCGGGGCGGGAAGCGAGGGGCAGGCGCGGGGCCGCGATGGCCGTGGGATTGCGATCCCGGGAACCTACAGAGTAGGTGGGCGCCGTGTGACCAAGCCCAGGGGCGAGGCCAGGGACAGCTCCCTTCGAGATCGTAAGGCCCCGGGGAATGATCTCACGCACCCCGCAGCTCCGCCGGGCCAATCTAGGGCCGCGCCGCGGCGATTGCCAGAGGCAAAGCGAAGGTCAATCTCTCATGCTCGGCCAGCGCATAAGCCAAGTTTGCAGGCCGGATGTCGGATTGACGCCGGGCTCGCGCCGTTCGAAGCCGGATTTCTCATAAAAACGCAGCGCGCGCGGATTATCGGCGTTCACTTCCAGGCTGAGGCCTGAGGCGCAACGGCGCTTCGCCTCATCCAGAAGCAGCGATGCGACGCCGCTGCCGAAAAGTTCGGGAGAGATTGCGATCTGTTCGAGGACGCCATGCTCGCAATCGAGAAGGATGAAGCCGAGCATAGTGTGGCCATCGAAGGCGCAGATCGTTTCTCTCCCCTTCAGCTCGATGTCCCTGAGGTAAGAGAGAAACCAGCTCCGCCGCGCGGCGAAGTCGATGCCGGGCATGACGGCATTCCAACTCGCGATCCAAAGATCGGCGAGCGCAGTCATGTCATCGCCGCGGCGCGCCAGCCGGAGAGACGCGCCCGCGTCTTGCCTCGAAATGTTTCGCGGCATCCCTTTCATCGCTGCAATTCCAAGGCGGGCGCTATGATCTCATATAGGATGAGACCACGCTGCCCGGCCGCAGCCTAAATGGCTTTCACGTTTTCGCGCCAGGGCTGATGATCGCCCGGCAAGGGGGACTGAGCTGCTCGACGTTCAGCAGCAGGCAGGCGTGAATTTTGGCATGATTGGGAATGTCCGGTTTGCAAAGCCGGAAGGCGTCATCGTGACATGGATGCTTCTGGGAAGGCGGCGGCGGCGAAACGGCGCCCGCAGCCCCCGGCGCGAACAAAAATAGAGCCAATGCGCAGTTCAAGATGATTTTCATTTCACCCATGTCCCATGCAGCGCGAATATATCCTAGGTAGCGCGAAATCCAGCGGGCGTCGATGACTAAGTCCTGCGTAAGAGTACCAAGGATCCCGCCCCGGAGAAGATGCAATGATAATGGGTGAGAGAATATTCGAAATGCTCTCGAGCCTGGGGCTCGCGATCGGCGCGGCCTTCGCGATCGGCGTGGCCGCAGCCGGCGCCGGCGCATCGCCCGAGACTCCTGTTCAGATCGCCAAGAACTCCAAGGTTGGGAGTCTCGTGAATCCTTATGCTGCCCAAGAAGCCGCGCACGATCCCGCGCTCGCGGCCGAAGGTCACAAGCTCTACAGCAGTTTTGGCTGCCCCGGCTGTCATGGCGGCGGCGGTGGCGGTGGCATGTGCCCGCCGATCACCACCGGCCTGTGGATTTACGGCGATGCCGACGACACTTTGTTCCGTGTCGTTGCGCTCGGCTCCGTCGATTTGCAAAAGCAGGGGTTCTCGAGACGAGGGTTCCAAAACATCGTCGCCCCCATGCCGTCCTACGGGTCCATCATTGCGAAGCCCGATGATCTTTGGAAGATCATCTCGTGGATCAAGATTCAGGCGTATAATAACGTCAAGAATGGCTCTCCCTGAGGTATGGCTCTGAAGCCGATGGAGGGCATGCAAATGGCGAGGAAAGGACAGGGCGCCGATGCAATCGTCGCGAAGCTTGGGCGATCATGACCACGACGATGGGTAAGCCCGGTTCATCGCACCCTTCTGTTGACCGCCTCGTACTCGCCGATTTCCGCACCTATCCCGCCCTCGATCTTTGCCTCGACGCAGGAATTATCGTGCTGACCGGCGAGAACGGCGCGGGCAAGACCAATCTGATCGAGGCGATCTCGCTGCTGTCGCCCGGGCGCGGCCTGCGCCGGGCCGAACTTGGCGAATGCGCCCGCATCGGCGGATCCGGCACGTTTGCCGTCTCGGTCGAAGTCGCAACCCGCGACGGCCTGATTCAGCTTGGTACCGGCACCGAAATGCAGGCCGACGCAACGCCGGTTCGTCGCTATCGCGTCAACCGCGAGCCCGTCGCCTCGGCCCGCCGCTTCGCCGATTACGTCCGCGTCGTCTGGCTGACGCCCGCCATGGACGGTCTCTTCGCGGGCCCGGCGAGCGAGAGGCGGCGCTTTCTCGACCGTCTCGTGCTGGCGCTCGATGCCGAGCACGGCAGCCGGGTCAACGCGCTCGAACGCGCCTTGCGCAACCGCAATCGCCTGCTCGAAGAAAATGGCGCCAACGGGCGCTGGCTCGATGCGGCCGAGCGGGAAGTCGCCGAACTCGGCGTCGCCGTTGCCGCGGCGCGCCAGCAGGCGATTGCGCATCTTGTTGGCGTCATCGCCGCGACCAAAGATTTGGCCTCGCCCTTCCCTTTCGCCGAGCTGACGGTGAAAGGCGAAATCGAACACCTGATCGTAAGCAAGCCGGCGCTCGAAGTGGAGGAGATCTACCGGCGTCTGTTGCGGGAGAACCGCAACCGCGACGCCGCCGCCGGACGCACGCTCATCGGCCCGCATGCGAGCGATCTTCTCGTTCGCCACGGCGTGAAACAGGCGGAGGCGGCGCGTTCCTCGACCGGCGAGCAGAAAGCGCTGCTCGTCGGACTCGTGCTGGCGCATGCCCGGCTCGTTGCCGATCTCTCCGGAATTGCCCCGTTCATTCTTCTCGACGAGATCGCCGCGCATCTCGATGCGACGCGGCGCGCCGCGCTTTATGAAAGACTGACGGGGCTCGACGCGCAGGTCTTTTTGACCGGTGCCGATCGCGCCGCCTTCGCCGGGCTTGAGGGCCGGGCGACGATGCTGAAAGTCGTGCCCGGCAATGTGCTGGAAGCGTGACACGAACTCTCTCCCGAGGGGATGAGGCGACCGCCCCGGACCCCGAATCTGCGCCGGCTTTGCGGGCCTGTCCGAGTAACCCGCCGCCTTGTGTTTCCATTGCCGGCCGGTCACGTGGGGCAGCTTCTCCTGCAAGAAAGCGACGCGCTTCACCTCTGGCATGTTCCGCAAAAGAATGTCGCGCGCCCCGATTGGACGATGCGCTTCACCACACCGCTGCACCCTGGCCGCATGCAGGGCTGCCCCTCGCGGTCGTAGACCCGGAACTTATGCTGGAAATAGCCGAGCTCGCCGTTCAACTGGCGGTGGTCGCGCAGCGACGAGCCGCCCGCCGCGACTGCTTCTTCGAGAACCTCGCGGATGGCGCGCGCCAGACGCTCGGCGCGCTCGGTCGGCGTGCCACCCTTGCGGGCGATCGAGCCGGCGGCGCGGCGCGGCGACAAGCCCGCCCGATGCAAAGCCTCGCACACATAGATATTGCCGAGGCCGGCGATCAGGCGCTGATCGCCGAGCGCGCTTTTCAACGGCGCGGTTTTGCCGGCGAAGAGCCGCGCCAGGGTCGCGCCATCGAATTCAACGCCAAGCGGCTCGACGCCGACATTGCGAAACAGAGGATGTTTGCCGAGCTTGTTGCGGTGGATGATTTTCATAAACCCGAAACGGCGCGGATCATTGTAGATGATGCGCTTGCCGCCGGAGAGATGAAAGGCGACATGATCATGGGCGCGATCTTTCGAGCGCCCATGCTGGAACTTGCCCGGCGTCTTCGCCTCCAGTCTCGTCCTCGATGCGGAACGAGCCCGACATGCCGAGATGCATGACGAGCACGTCGTCATTATCGAGATCGGCGAGAATATATTTCGCCCGCCGGCGCAAACCCTCGACCCGCCGCCCTTTGAGCCGCGCGGCAAAATTTCGTGGAAACGGAAAGCGCAGATCCGCCCGTCTCTGATCGACGCGGGTGATCCGCGCCCCGACCATCGCGGCTGCGAGGCCGCGCCGAACCGTTTCCACTTCCGGCAATTCGGGCATGCGGCCCCTCAAGCGATTAGGACGATCGCCCCGACGAATGCGCGAGGCTTATAGCCGAACTCCGGGGGAAGGAAGTGCCCGCCGCTGTTAAGCTTCGATCGAGAGGCAAATTGACGTGCGCGGGCAAAACCGGGCAAGTGATCCCCGAAACAAGCGCCGCAGCCGGCTCATAGGCTCATAGCCACGATGCGAGCCGCGCGCTATGTTGCGGCCGGAGCAGTAGCGTGTCATCTGGGGACAGCGTGGAAGAGACCCATTTCGGCTTTGCCTCGGTGCCTCTGCCCGAGAAGCAAAGTCGCGTCGATCAGGTCTTCCATAACGTGGCCGCGCGCTACGACCTGATGAACGATCTCATGTCCGGCGGGCTGCATCGGCTGTGGAAGGATCGGCTCGTCGACATGCTCAACCCCTCGAAGACGCGGGCCTTCAGGCACATCGACGTCGCCGGGGGGACAGGCGATGTCGCCTTCCGCGTTGCCAGAGCGGGCGGCGCTGCGACGCAGGTGACGGTTCTCGACATCAATCCCGACATGCTGGAGATCGGCCGCCGGCGCGCGGCGCAAAAGGGCTTGGCGGACAAGCTTGCCTTCGTCGAGGGCAATGCCGAGTTTTTGCCCTTCCCGAACGGCGAGTTCGACGCCTATACGATTGCCTTCGGCATCCGCAATGTGCCGCGTATCGACGCGGCGCTTGCCGAGGCCTATCGCGTATTGCGCCGGGGCGGGCGCTTTCTGTGCCTTGAATTTTCGCAAGTGGACATAGCCTCGCTCGACCGGCTCTATCGCGCCTATTCGTTTCGCGCCATTCCGGCGCTCGGCCAAATCGTGACGGGCGATGCGGAGGCCTATCGCTATCTGGTCGAGTTCGATCCGTCGCTTCGCCTCGGCCGAGTCTTTCCGCAATGCCATCGATGCGGCCGGTTTTTCCCGCGCCTCGTTCAACAAGCTGAGCGGCGGGATCGTGGCGATCTACTCGGGCTGGAAGCTTTAGGCGTGCGTTTCCCCTTCGGGCATATGTGGCGCATCGCGCGAGCCGGCTACGTCCTCTCCCGCGCCGGCCTGTTCAGCGACATCGACATCATGGCCCTGCCGGTGACGGCGCGGCTGCCTTTCGGCGTGGCCAAGCTCCTCGCCAAGCAGGGCGGCGAGAAGGATCTCGATCTTTTGCCGGCCGCGATCGGCGAGCTTGGTCCCTCCTATGTGAAGCTCGGCCAGTTTCTGAGCACGCGGCCCGATGTCGTCGGGCCCGAGGTGGCGCTGCGTCTCGAGCTTCTTCAGGACCACATGGCGCCGTTCTCGCGCGAACTGGCGGTGAATGCGATCGAAACCGCATTCGGCCGTCCGATCGATACGCTGTTCATCAGCTTCGGCGAACCGGTCGCCGCCGCTTCGATAGCGCAGGTGCATCGCGCCCGCGTGCGCGATCGGAGAGGCGAACGCGAGGTTGCGGTCAAGGTGCTGCGCCCGGGCGTCGAGCGGCGCTTTCGGCGCGATCTTTCCGATATGTATTTCGCGGCGTGGATCGCCGAGCGCTGGTTTCCCGAGACCAAACGGCTGAAGCCGGTCGAAGTCGTCGATACGCTCGCCCGTACCGTCAAGATCGAGATGGATTTCCGGCTCGAAGCCGCGGCGGCGTCGGAATTTGCCGAAAACACCGCGGGCGAAAGCGACTTCCTGCGTGCCGCGCGTCGATTGGGACCGCACCGAGAAGGAAGTTTTGACGCTCGAATGGATCGAGGCCATCGCCTTGTCCGACACGGCCGCGCTCGCCGTGGCCGGCCTTGATCTGCCGACGCTCGCCCGCACGATCATTCAATCCTTCCTGCGCCACGCGGTGCGCGACGGCTTCTTTCATGCCGACATGCACCAGGGCAATCTGTTCGTCGACCGGCAGGGCCGATTGATCGCGGTCGATTTCGGCATCATGGGACGGCTTGGCTTGAAGGAGCGCCGCTTTCTCGCCGAAATCATCTACGGCTTCATCACCCGCGATTATCGGCGCGTCGCCGAAGTCCATTTCGAAGCCGGCTACGTGCCGCGCCGCTACAAGGTCGAAGACTTTGCGCAGGCGATCCGCGCGATCGGCGAACCGATCCATGCGCGCACCGCCGACCAGATATCCATGGCCCGCGTGCTCACTTTGCTGTTCGAGATCACCGCTCTCTTCGACATGAAAACCCGGACCGAGCTGGTGCTCCTGCAGAAGACCATGGTTGTCGTCGAGGGCGTCGCCCGCGGCCTCGACCCGAAGCTCGACATGTGGTCGACCGCCGAGCCGGTGGTGCGCAGCTGGATCGAGAAGAACCTCGGGCCGATCGGAAAGATCGAGGATGCGGGGCGCGGCCTCGCCGCGCTCGGCCAGTTCGCCGCGCATCTTCCGGCCGCGCTCGTGCGGGCTGAAAACATCGTGACGCAAATGGAGCGTATGGCGGAAGAGGGGTTCGAACTCTCCGAGGGGGCGATCGAAAAGATCGGCCAAGCCGAGGCGCATGGCGCCAGGCTCGGCCATTTCGCGCTTTGGCTCATCGTCGTTATAATGATCTTCTTCCTCTTGCGTTGAGCCCCAATCCTGCCAATGCGGGCGCAAGAGCAGCACGAGCAACAGCCGGGCATGGTCAGTGGAGAACGAGGCGTGCAAGGCAAACGCATTCTCCTCGTCATCGGCGGCGGCATCGCCGCCTACAAAATTCTCGAACTCGTCCGCCGCCTACGCGAGCAGGACGTGAGCGTTAACGCGGTCATGACCGAGGCGGCGAAGCACTTCGTCACGCCGCTGTCAGTCGCGAGCCTCGCCGGAGCCAGGGTCTTCGACGATCTGTTCTCGCTGACCGACGAGACCGAGATCGGACATATCCAACTCTCGCGTGCTGCCGATCTTGTCGTCGTCGCACCGGCCACCGCCGATCTCATCGCCAAGATGGCGCAGGGGCTGGCCTCCGATCTCGCCTCGACGCTGCTGCTTGCCACCGACAAGAAGATCCTCGTCGCGCCGGCGATGAACCTGCGGATGTGGCTGCATCCTTCGACGCAGCGCAATCTCGCGCTGCTGCGCCTAGACGGCGTCCTCTTCGTCGGGCCGGAAGAGGGCGACATGGCCTGCGGCGAATATGGGCCGGGCCGGATGAGCGAGCCCGCGGCAATCCTGGCGGCGATCGACGCCGCGCTCGAAGGCGAGACGGAAATTCCGCTGCCGACGGAACGCCGGCCGCTCGCTGGCCGGCGCGTCGTCGTGACATCGGGTCCGACCCGCGAGCCGATCGATCCGGTGCGTTATCTCGGCAATCGTTCCTCCGGCAAACAGGGACATGCGATCGCCGCCGCGGCGGCGAGGGCCGGCGCCAACGTCGTCCTCGTCAGCGGGCCGGTTGAACTGCGAGATCCAGTCGGCCTCAAGACACAGCATGTCACGACAGCTGCCGAAATGCTCGCCGCCGTCGAAGCGGCGTTGCCCGCCGATATTTTCATCGCGGCGGCCGCGGTCTCCGATTGGCGGGTCGCCAAGGTCGCACCACATAAGATGAAGCGAGGAGAAAAGGCCCCGGCCCTTTCGCTTGTCGAGAACCCGGATATTCTCGCGCGCGTCGCGCAGACCGGCCCCGGCCGTCCGCGGCTCGTCGTCGGTTTCGCGGCAGAGACCGAGAAGGTGATCGACAATGCGCGGGCCAAATTGGCGCGCAAGGGTTGCGACGCGATCATCGCCAATGACGTGGGCGCGGACGTGATGGGTGAGGATGAAAATCAGGTGACGATCGTCACGCGCGGCGGCGTTGAGGCGTGGCCGCGTATGCGAAAGGACGCGGTCGCGGTGAAGCTCGTCGCCTATCTGGCGCGACTGCTGGAGGGGAGCGGCAATGCGTGAGGGGGCCTTGCCCGCGGTTTCCGTGCGCTGCTTGCCGCACGGCGAAGGTCTTCCCTTGCCGGCCTATCAGAGCGACGGAGCGGCGGGAGCCGATCTTTTCGCGGCGATCGCGCCGGATGCAAAAATAGTCATCGAGCCTGGCGCCCGGCTTCTCGTACCGACCGGTATTGCCGTGCAATTGCCCGAGGGGTTCGAGGCGCAGGTGAGGCCGCGTTCGGGGCTTGCCTTGCAGCACGGGGTCACGGTTCTCAACGCGCCGGGGACGATCGATTGCGATTACCGCGGCGAGATCGGCGTGTTGCTCGTCAATCTCGGCAGCGAGCCGTTTGAAGTCATCCGCGGGGCCCGCATCGCGCAGCTCGTCGTCGCATCGGTCGCGCATGCCGTTTTCATCGCCGCCCCTGAGCTTGAACAGACCACGCGCGGGGCGGGCGGCTATGGATCGACAGGAAGCTTCCGGGAGAAGAAGGCATGATACTTCTCTGCCGCCGCAGCATGCTCGCGCTCGCCGCCGTCGCCGACATCGCAATCCACGCGCGCCCGCAACCGGTCGCGGCAAAAACGCTGGCCGGCCGCCTCGATCTGCCGCCGCGCCATCTCGAAACTTTGTTGCAGGCGCTGGTTCGCGCCGACATCCTGAAAGGCGTCCGCGGCCCGCGCGGCGGCTATGAACTGGCGCGCGAGCGTCGTCGCATCAGCGCCGCCGAAGTCATCCGCGCGGTCATGAACGGAGAGAGCGAGGCGAAGACCGAAAGCCGCTTCGTCGAAAACGTGATCAGCCCGATCATCGCGCATGCCGGCGAGGCTTTTCTCAGCGAGCTGGAACTTGTCACCATCGACGATATTTGCCGGCAGGCCGGGGAAAAGAAGATTTTTCTCGACGAAAGCGCCAAGCCTGATTTCACGATCTAAAATCGTAGTTGGTCAATATAACCTTGTAGCGTATGGAGTTTGTTGATATTCTCGCGCGAGAGATGGTTTTCGGTACTTTTCCTGCGCTTAGGCCTGGAAAATTCTCGGCCGAAGGCCAAAATTTGGGAGCGGCAGGCGCTGATCCGCGCCGCCGTGGCGGCGTTTTGAGAGGTGGCACATGGCACTCCAACTTGGCGACATCGCCCCTGATTTCGAGGCGCAAACGACCAAAGGGCCGATCAAATTCCATGATTACATCGATGGTTCCTGGGCCGTTCTGTTTTCGCACCCGAAGAATTTTACGCCGATCTGCACGACCGAACTCGGCTATACGGCAAAACTGAAGCCAGAATTCGACAAGCGCGGCGTCAAGGTTATCGGGCTCAGCGTCGACCCGCTAACGGCGCATGAGAAATGGGCGCAGGACATCAAGGAAACGCAAGGCTACAGCCTCAACTTCCCGCTGATCGCCGATCCGGATCGCAAGATCGCCAATCTTTATGGGATGATCCATCCCAACGCGAACGACACGCTCACCGTGCGTTCGGTCTTCGTCATCGGACCCGACAAGAAGATCAAGCTGACGCTGAACTATCCGGCGAGCACGGGGCGCAATTTCGACGAAATCCTTCGCGTCATCGATTCGCTTCAACTCACCGCGAAACATCAGGTCGGAACGCCGGTCAACTGGCGCGTCGGCGAAGACGTGATCATCGTGCCTTCCGTCAGCGACGAGGATGCGAAAAAGAAATACCCGGCCGGCTGGAAGGCACCGCGGCCCTATCTGCGCATCGTCCCCCAGCCGAGAGGATGAACGGCCGCTTCGCCGTCTATGCTGGGCGCCTACGGCGATGCGCGCGTCCCTTCTCCTTCGCCCGCCTCGAGGCAGGCTCACAATTCCCTCGCGCAATTGTTTGCCTGCCTTAAGATGAGCCCGCCACGAGGAGGAAGGTCATGGCGCAAGCCGCAGTGAAGCAAGCCGGCAGCCCGGCGCAGGCCCCCGGGCGCGGGCGGATCTACGATTCGATCATCGAGACGATCGGCGATACGCCCCTGGTGCGGCTCAACAAGATTGCGGCGGAAAAGGGCGTCAAGGCGAACCTCCTGGCCAAGCTCGAATTCTTCAACCCGATCGGCAGCGTCAAGGATCGGATCGGCGTCAGCATGATCGCCGCCATGGAAGCCGCCGGCAAGATTTCGCCGGGACGATCGGTGCTGGTCGAGCCGACCTCCGGCAATACCGGCATCGCGCTCGCTTTCGTCGCCGCCGCGCGCGGCTACCGGCTGATCCTCGTCATGCCGGAATCGATGTCGATCGAACGGCGCAAGATGCTGGCGCTGCTCGGGGCCGAACTCGTGCTGACGCCGGCTCCGCAAGGCATGAAGGGCGCCATCGCCAAGGCGCAGGAGCTCGCGCAGTCGATTCCCGGCGCGGCGATTCCGCAGCAATTCGACAATCCGGCCAATCCCGACATCCATCGCCGCACCACGGCGGAAGAGATCTGGAACGACACCAATGGCGAGATCGACGTCTTCGTCTCCGCGGTCGGCACCGGCGGGACGATCACCGGCGTCGCCCAGGTGTTGAAGCCGCGCCGGCCCAATCTGCGGATCGTCGCGGTCGAGCCGGAGGATTCAGCCGTCCTCTCCGGCGGCCAGCCTGGCCCGCATAAAATTCAGGGCATCGGCGCCGGCTTCATTCCCTCGATCCTCGACCGCAGCCTCATCGACGAAGTGGTGACTGTCGGCAACCAGACAGCCTTCGACACGGCGCGCCTCGTCGCCCGGCTCGAGGGGATTCCGGTCGGCATTTCCTCCGGCGCCGCGGTCGCCGCCGCGGTCGAAGTCGGGCTGCGCCCGGAATTCGCCGGCAAGAACATCGTCCTCATCATCCCCTCCTTCGCCGAGCGCTATCTCTCGACGGCGCTGTTCGACGGGCTCTGAGGGGCATGGACACCAGCCTTTACGACATTGTCGGCCTCGGCAACGCGGTCATCGACGTCATCGCGCCGAGCGACGACGATTTCCTGGTCGCGCACGGGCTGCACAAAGGCACGATGCGGCTCATCGACGAAGCCACGGCCGAAAGGCTTTACCGCGCCATGGGTCAGACGACGATCGTCTCCGGCGGCTCGGCCGCCAATACGATCATCGGCGCCGCGAAGCTCGGGTGCCGCGCGGCCTTCATCGGCAAGCTGAAGGCGGATCCGCTCGGCGCGATCTTCGCGCACGACATTCGCGCCGCGAACGTGGCCTTTACCGCCTTGCCGTCTGAAGACGGTCCGGCGAGCGGTCGCTGCCTCGTACTGGTCACGCCCGACGGGCAGCGCACGATGAGTACCTATCTCGGCGCCTGCCAGCACCTGACCCAAGCCGATGTCGATCCCTCGCTCGTCGCCGCGGCGCGGATTACCTATCTTGAAGGCTATCTCTGGGATCCGCCGGCGGCGAAATCCGCTTTCGCGATGGCGATCAAGATCGCGCATGCCGCGGGGCGGCGCGTCGCGTTCAGCCTCTCCGACGCCTTTTGCATCGATCGCTACCGGGACGAATTTCTAGGCCTCGTCCGCGACGGCAGCATCGACATCCTCTTCGCCAACGAGAGCCGAACTTCATGCGCTCTATCAGACGGCGGATTTCGATACCGCGGTCGCAGAATTGCGCAACGAGAATATTCTTGCGGTCGTAACCCGCTCGGAACGCGGCGCGCTCGTGGTCACCCGCGACGAGACGCATGCGGTCAAGGCCTTTCCGGTCGAGAAAGTGGTCGACACCACCGGAGCGGGCGATCTCTTCGCCGCCGGCTTCCTCACTGGCCTTGTCAAGGAGCGGGACTTGAGCGATTGCGCCAGGCTCGGCGCGCTCGCCGCGGCCGAGATTATCCAGCATTACGGCGCGCGGCCGCAGACCGATCTTTTGGCGCTGGCCGCGGAAAATGGGTTGGGGTGAGAGGCCGTCCTTGCCGGCGAAGCGAAGCAATCCAGTGTTCCGTCTCTGGATCGCTTCGTCGCCTCGCTCCTCCCAATGACGGAACCTATGGTGCCGCTCACAACTTGCGCAACTCCACCGCCTCGATCGAATGGCTCGCATCCTTGGTCAGCACGAGACTGGCGCGGGCGCGCGTCGGCAGAATATTTTCGTGTAGATTGCGCAGGTTGATCCTCGTCCAAATGTCGCGCGCGATGGTCTCCGCCTCGGCTTCGCCGATCTCCGCATATTTGCGGAAATAGGAACGCGGATCGCGAAACGATGTCTGCCGCAACCGCAGGAAGCGCCCGACATACCATTGCTCGAGATCGGCTTCGTCGGCATGAAGATAGACGGAGAAGTCGAAGAAGTCGGACACGAAAGCCGTCCCTCGCCCGTCTTTCGGCGCGCGCCCGGGCAGCAGCACGTTCAAGCCTTCGACGATGAGAATGTCCGGCCGATCGACCACGATGCTTTCGCCCGGCACCACGTCATAGATGAGATGCGAATAGACCGGCGCGCGGACGTTGCGCGTGCCGGCCTTCACGTCATGCAAAAATCGCAGCAGAGCGCCGCCGTCATAGCTCTCGGGAAAGCCCTTCTTCTCCATCAAGCCTTCGGCTTCGAGCACGGCGTTCGGATAGAGAAACCCGTCGGTCGTGACGAGTTCCACTTTCGGCGTGTTTGGCCAGCGCGAGAGCAGCGCGCGCATGACGCGCGAGAGCGTCGATTTGCCGACCGCGACCGAGCCGGCGACGCCGATGATATAGGGCATCTTGCCGTCTTCGGCGCCGAGGAAGCGCTGCGTCGCTTTGAAGAGGCCCTGGGTCGCAGCGACATAGAGCGCGAGCAGGCGCGACAGCGGCAGGTAGATCGCCACGACTTCTTCGAGCGAGATCGGATCGTTGAGCGAGCGGAGCTTGCTCAAATCGTCGAGCGTGAGGGTCAGCGGCGTGTCGGCGCGCAGCGCCGCCCATTCGCTTCGAGTGAAGCGATGATAAGGCGAAAGGATCGCAGGATCTTGCTTGACGCGGTCATCCATTGGCTTGCCGTGCGGCGCCGGTCAGCCGGATGAAGACGGCGCCAAGTAGAAACATCTTCCCGCAATTCAGCCTTTTCGCGAAGCTTTTTCTTCATGGCCGGAGCGGGCCGTCCGCCTCTCGAGTTCGGCCAAGACCTCGTCCACCGCGATCCCCCGCGCCTGCAGAACGACGAGCAGATGATAGAGAAGATCGGCGCTTTCGCTGACGAGTGCCTCGCGCTCGCCTTCGATGGCGGCGATCACCGCCTCGATCGCCTCCTCGCCCATCTTCTTCGCCGCGCGGGCGGGTCCTTGATCGAGAAGCGACTTTGTATAGGACGAATTCGGCGCTCGCGCTCGCGCGCTGGGCGATGATCGCGGCAAGATCCTGAAGGCTGAATTTGCTCATGCGATTTCCCGCTTGGCGACGGCACAGCCGTCGAGCCGCATCGCGACGCCCGCGCGCGCCATATATTCCTTGGCTTCGGCGATGCTGAATTCGCCGAAATGGAAGATCGAAGCGGCGAGCACGGCGCTGGCGCCGCCGTCGCGCAAGCCTTCGACGAGATGGTCGAGCGTGCCAACCCCTCCCGAGGCGATCACCGGCACGCCGACAGCATCGACCACGGCGCGGGTGAGCCCGATATCGAAGCCGGACTTCGTGCCGTCGCGGTCCATGGAGGTCAAAAGAATTTCGCCCGCGCCAAGGCTCACGACTTCGCGCGCATAGGCGAGAGCATCGAGCCGCGTGGGGTTGCGTCCGCCATGCGTGAAGATCTCCCAATGTCCCCGGCGGGTCTCTTTGGCGTCGATCGCCACGACGATGCACTGGCTGCCGAATTTTTCGGCCGCGACGCGGACGAAATCGCGATTGGTCACGGCGGCGGTCATGATCGAGACCTTGTCGGCGCCAGCAAGCAGAAGATTGCGGATGTCTTCGAGCGTGCGCACGCCGCCGCCGACCGTGAGCGGCATGAAACAGGCTTCCGCCGTGCGCTTGACGACATCGAGGAGAATGCCGCGATTCTCGTGGCTCGCGGTGATATCGAGGAAGCAGAGCTCGTCCGCGCCCGCCGCGTCATAGGCGATGGCGCAGGCGACCGGATCGCCGGCATCGCGCAGATCGACGAAATTGACGCCCTTGACGACGCGGCCGTCCTTCACGTCGAGGCAGGGAATGAGGCGGGATTTAAGCATCCTTCGGCCTGTTCTCTTGCTCGGTTTCGAGTCCTGCGTGCGGATTCTCGTTTGCGGCTGCGCCGGCCGGCGCCTTTCTATGCAGCGGCCGTCGGCGAAGACGATATTCTTCTGAACGCAATTTGTCGGGGTTGGCGACCGCGAAGTAACAGCCAACGGATATTGTCACAAACATGGGCACCGCCGCCAAACACAATAAAAAGTATTTTATCACGGTATCCTCGCGGAAGGCGACGGCGAATCCCAAGAACGCGAGAGACCAGGGGAACAACCAGAGAAACGGCGTCAACGCGCTGCGAACCCGAACGACGCGACCGCGCGACATGCGAACCCCAATGAATTCGCGCATATTCATGCGGGTGCCTTGGCTTTTCTGATCAGCGCCAGCGCCGCGCTTGCGTCGAGCCGCCCATCATAGAGGGCGCGGCCGGTGATCGCGCCGGCGAGCTTGCTGCAATCGGGCATCAGCAATCTCTCCACATCCGCGAGCGAGGCGAGGCCGCCCGAGGCGATGACAGGGATCGACACCGCCTCGGCCAACGCCAAAGCCGCCGCGACGTTCAAACCCATCATCGCCCCGTCGCGCGAGATATCGGTATGGACGATTGCCGCGACGCCGGCATCCTCGAACCTGCGGCCGAGATCGATCGCGCCCATCTCCGTGCTTTCTGCCCAGCCTTCGACCGCGACTTTGCCGTCGCGCGCGTCGATCCCGACCGCGATTTGCCCGGGGTAAAGCCGCGCCGCGCTGCGCACGAGTTCGGGATCGCGCACCGCCGCCGTGCCAATGATGACCCGATCAACGCCTTTGCCGAGCCAGGCCTCGATCGTGGCGAGATCGCGTATTCCGCCGCCGAGCTGAACCGGCATTTTTACGCGCGCAAGGATGGACTGGACCGCGTCGGCATTTATCGGTTTGCCGGCGAAGGCCCCGTCGAGATCGACGACATGCAGATATTCAAAACCCTGCCGCGCGAAAATCTCCGCCTGCGCGGCCGGATCCGCGTTGAAGACGGTCGCCTTTTCCATGTCGCCTCGCACGAGGCGCACGCATGCGCCGCCCTTGAGATCGATCGCCGGAATGAGGATCACGGCTGCCACCGCAGGAAATTGGCGATCAGCGCGAGCCCGAGTTTTTGGCTCTTCTCCGGGTGGAATTGGGTACCGATCATGTTGTCGCGCCCGACGATCGCAACGATCGGGCCGCCATAATCCGTTGCGGCGACAATCTCGTCCGGCGCGACGCCGGTAAAGGCGTAGGAATGGACGAAATAGGCGTGCAGCCCGTCCGGCCCGGTTGGAATCCCGGCGAGCACCGGATGATTGCGGCCGACTTGAAGCGTGTTCCATCCCATGTGCGGGATCTTCAGCCGCGCATCTGACGGCCTGATCGCGGCGACATCGCCGCCGATCCAGCCGAGGCCGCGCGTCTCTTGATATTCGAGCCCCCGCTCCGCCATGAGCTGCATGCCGACGCAAATGCCGAGAAAGGGCCGGCCCTTCTTGCCGACGGCTTCATTGAGCGCCTCGATCATGCCCGGCACGGCATCGAGGCCGCGGCGGCAATCGGCAAAGGCGCCGACGCCAGGCAATACGATGCGTTCCGCCCGCGCCACGTCCTCCGGGTCGCCGGTCACTTTGATTTCAACCGCGACGCCCGCCTCGCGCGCGGCACGCTCGAACGCCTTACGGGCGGAATGAAGATTGCCGGAGCCATAATCGACGATGGCGACGCTCACCTTGGGTCCTCCGGCAGCGGAAAGAGACCAAGAACCTCGGCTTGCGGATTTGGCGGAAGCGGCGGCGGTCGAGCGCCCCCCTCGGCAGGCGCGGGCGCAGCGACGCCTGTCTCGAAGCTGCGCCGATAAAAGCTGCGCTCCGCGTCGTCGCGCGTAGCGCCGGCGGCCACGTCGACAAGCCGATAGCCGAGCCGCGCGAGCTTGGCGCGCCGCAGATTATTGCCCTCGAGCCCGAGAAGAATTTCCAGCACGAAGCCGATCAAGAAAGTCGCGCCCGCCCCGATGAAAGGCAGGATTCCGTCCGCCAGCAGAAAAAAGCCGACGAGCCAGACGAGAAGCTCCAGCCAGAGCCTGTGCCAGGCAAGCCAAAACGGCCCGAGGAAAAACGCGGCGCGTGAAAAACCTTCAGGTACGAAGACGGCGTTGATGAGCGCGGCCTCGCTCACTGTGGCGGGTCGAGGCGGCTCGCCGGGCAAAGCGAAACTCGATGTCTCGCCCCGCAACCCGCGGCTCGGGAGGTGAACCGTATAGACGGGCATGCTTCGTTCCGTCAGCCAGTGAGCGACCCTTTGGTCGAGGGAATTTCGCCGCTCTGCCGCGCATCGATCGTGATCGCGGCCCGGAGAGCTCGGGCGAGACCTTTGAACGCGGACTCGGCAATATGATGGCTGTTTTCCCCATATAGTGTTTCGACGTGCAAATTCATGCCCAAATGCGTGGCCAAGGCCTGAAAGAACTCGCGCACCAGCTCGGTATCGAAATTGCCGATCTTGGCGCGCGTGAATTTCGTCCGAAAGACGAGAAAGGGGCGCCCCGACAGATCGATCGCGACACGGGTCAAAGCCTCGTCCATCGGCAGGTGCACATCGGCGAAACGGCTGATGCCGCGCGCATCGCCCAGCGCCTGCCGCAGAGCCTGGCCAAGCGCGATGCCGGTATCTTCGACAGTGTGATGCGGATCGATATGCAGGTCGCCCTTGGCCGTGACCTCGATGTCGATGAGCGAATGGCGGGCGAGCTGCTCCAGCATATGATCGAAAAAGCCGATGCCTGTCGCAATCTTGGCCATCGCCCGTGCCGTCGAGATCGACGCGGACTTCGAGGGCCGTTTCCTTGGTCTTGCGGGAGAGGAAGGCTTTTCGCATGAACTTGAGTGGGTCTCGAATGGTCCGGGCCGCGTGCTCATAGCACGTCAATTGCGGCATGGCTTGGCAGTGGCCGAGATTAGAGCATTTTTGGGTAAAGGGAAAACCAAGGCGCCAAAAGCCCTTGTCGGAAAAGAGAAATCGCCGATCTTCGCACCGGCGGCCTCTGGCGCTCAGACCGCCTCGCCCTTGCAAGGATTACCGCCACCCCATAGATGAAAGGGCCTGCTCATCCTGTTTAGCCCCCGCGAGTTCTGCGCGACATGATCGATCCTTCGCCAAGTCGCGACAGTTGGCATGCGACCACGATCGTCATGGTTCGCAAAGGCGGCCGCACCGTGATCGGCGGCGACGGCCAAGTCAGCATCGGGCAGACAATCATCAAGGGCAATGCCAAGAAGGTGCGCCGGCTCGCCAAGGGCGACGTCATCGGCGGCTTCGCCGGCGCCACCGCCGACGCCTTCACCTTGTTCGAACGGCTCGAAGCCAAGCTCGAACAATATCCCGGCCAGCTCGTGCGCGCCTGCGTCGAACTGGCCAAGGACTGGCGCACCGATCGCTATCTGCGCCGGCTGGAGGCGATGATGCTCGTCGCCGACAAGGACGCCGGCCTCGTGCTGACCGGCACCGGCGATGTGCTGGAGCCGGAGGCGACGCCGACGGCAGCATCATGGCGCATCGGCTCGGGCGGCAATTATGCGCTGGCCGCCGGGCGCGCGCTTCTCTCGACCGATCTCGATGCCGAGGCCATCGCCCGCCGCGCGCTCGATATCGCCGCCGACATCTGCGTCTATACCAACCGCAATGTCGTCATCGAGAGCATGCCATGATTTCGGATTCGGTGCTCGACGCTCGCCGTCGATCGCGGCCTGCTCACCGCCGCTCAGGTCGAAGAGCTGCGGGCGCTGGCGCGCGAGACCGCGCCGGTTGCCGCCGCGCAAGAACCGCCGCCGCTGCCCTCCCCGCTCCGCTATCACGCCGCCGAGCCGGACGATGAGCAGCTGCGCTTCGTCACCGGCTTCGCCGACATATTCGTGACCCTCGGTCTGGCGCTGTTCTTCGGCGCGGCCGCCTATCTCATCAACTTCACCTTCACCGGCGCGACGTTATGGGCGATCATCGCGCTGCTCGCCTGGATCCTGGCCGAATTCTTCACCCGCCGCCGCCGTATGGCGTTGCCCAGCATCGTCCTTCTTGCGCTTTTTGCGACCGCGATCTTCGCCTGCGTCGTTCACCTCATGGCGCCGGGTCGCCATCGGGGCCGTGGTGGCTGCATCGGATGGGGAACGCGCTTGTGGTTCGTCGAGAACGCGCGGAGCATCCTGTCGGGCGGCGCTGGTGACGGCAGTTTTCGTCGGCCTGCATTACTGGCGTTTCCGCGTGCCGATCACTGTTGCGGCAGGCGCCGCGGCGCTTGTGACCGCCTTCATAGCCGCGCTCGATTGGCTTTTGCCGGACATCAGCTGGACCGTCCACAATGGCCTCTCGCTCCTCTGCGGGCTTTGCGTCTTCGCGCTCGCTATGGGTTTCGACATGTCGGACCCGCAAAGGCGGACGCGACGGACTGACATCGCCTTCTGGCTGCATCTTCTCGCCGCGCCGCTCATCGTCCATCCGCTGATCACGGCATTGTTGCAGGGCTACCCGCTCGAGACCCGGCTCACGACGACATCCGCACTTGCCATCCTCGCGATCTTTCTCGGGCTTGGCGTCGTCTCATTGATCATCGACCGGCGCGCCTTGCTGGTCTCCGGCCTCGTCTATGCGGGGCTCGCCTTCGGCACCCTGATACGGCAGACCGCGCTGGCCGACAAAACAATTCCCGCGACCGTGCTGGCGCTCGGCATGTTCATCCTTTTGCTCAGCGCCGGCTGGCGACCGCTGCGGAGCCTGATCCTGCGCCTGCTGCCGGGGGCGCTCCTCCGGCGTCTCCCTCATCCGCTTTCCCCGGCATCATGACCGAATTTTCTCCCCGCGAAATCGTCTCCGAACTCGATCGCTTCATCGTCGGCCAGAAGCAGGCCAAGCGCGCGGTGGCGATCGCGCTGCGCAACCGCTGGCGGCGGCTGCGCCTCGAAGGCGCGATGCGCGAGGAAGTCATGCCGAAGAACATTTTGATGATCGGTCCGACCGGCTGCGGCAAGACCGAAATCTCGCGGCGGCTGGCCAAGACTGGCCAATGCGCCCTTCCTCAAGGTCGAAGCGACGAAATTCACCGAGGTCGGCTATGTCGGCCGCGACGTCGAGCAGATCATCCGCGATCTTGTCGAGATCGCAATTTCGCATGGTGAAGCAGGACAAGCGCAAAGCTCTTGCACGCGCGCGCGCAGTCTGGCGGCGGAAGAGCGCCTGCTCGATGCGCTGGTCGGCGCCCAGCGCCTCGCCCTCGACCCGCGACGCCTTCCGCAAACGACTGCGTGATGGCGAATTGGCCGACAAGGAGATCGAAATCGAACTGGCGCAACCTTCCTCCGGTCTGCCGATGTTCGAACTGCCCAACATGCCCGGCGCCGCGATCGGGACGATTTCGCTCGGCGACATTTTCGGCAAGGGCTTCAGCAAACAGGCAAAGCCCCGCCGTACGCTGGTGAAAGATGCTTATGAGCCGCTCCTCGCCGAGGAGAGCGACAAGCTGATGGACCAGGACCAGATCGTCCAGGATGCGATCCACGAGGTCGAGAACAACGGCATCGTCTTCCTCGACGAGATCGACAAGATCTGCGGCCGCGAGGGCCGCGTCGGCGCCGACGTGTCGCGCGAAGGCGTGCAGCGAGACCTTCTGCCGCTCATCGAAGGGACGACGGTCTCAACCAAGCACGGCGCGGTAAAGACGGATCACGTGCTGTTCATCGCCTCGGGCGCGTTCCATACCGCCAAGCCGTCGGACCTGCTCCCGGAGCTGCAGGGTCGTCTGCCGATCCGGGTCGAGCTTTCGCCGCTCAACGAGGACGATTTCCGCCGCATTCTGGTCGAGACCGAGGCGAGCCTCATCAAGCAATATGAAGCCTTGCTGCAAACCGAAGGCGTCACGCTTTCCTTCACCTCCGATGCGGTCAACGCCATCGCCAAGATCGCGGTGCAGGTCAATGCCAGCGTCGAGAATATCGGCGCCAGGCGTCTGCAGACGGTGATGGAGCGGGTGCTCGACGAGGTGAGTTTCACGGCGCCCGACCGGTTCGGCGAGACGATCAAGATCGACGCCGATTATGTCGAGAAGAACATCGGCGATCTCGCCCGCAACGCGGATCTGAGCCGTTTCATTCTCTGATTCACCCTGGCGTTTGAAGGCCGGGCCGCGAGGCTTGCCAGGGCTCACCGCCAGCGCCATAAGCGTCGCAATCCGCGGAGTCTCTATGGCCAAATTCAAACCGCTCGTCTTTTCCGGCGTGCAGCCAACCGGCAATCTGCATCTCGGCAATTATCTCGGCGCGATCACCAAATTCGTGGCGTTGCAGGACACGCACGACTGCATCTATTGCGTGGTCGATTTGCACGCGATCACCGTGCCGCAGAATCCCAAGGAGCTGAAGGCCAGCATTCGCGAGGTGACCGCCGCCTTCATCGCCGCCGGGATCGACGTCAAGAAGCACATCGTCTTCAACCAGAGCCAGGTTGCCGAACACGCCGAACTCGCCTGGGTGCTGAATTGCGTCGCGCGGCTCGGCTGGCTGAACCGCATGACCCAGTTCAAGGAGAAAGCCGGAAAGGATCGCGAGAATGTCTCGGTCGGGCTCTACGCCTATCCGATCCTGATGGCAGCCGACATTCTCGTCTATCGCGCAACCCATGTGCCGGTCGGCGAGGACCAGAAGCAGCATCTGGAACTTTCCCGCGACATCGCGCAGAAATTCAATCTCGACTTTGCCGAGGAGATCGCCGCGCTCGGGCATGGCGATGCCTTCTTCCCGTTGCCCGAGCCGTTGATCCAGGGCCCAGCGACCCGCGTCATGAGTCTGCGCGACGGGACCAAGAAAATGTCGAAATCCGATCCGTCGGATTATTCGCGCATCAACCTATCGGACGACGCCGATACGATCGCCCAGAAGATCCGCAAGGCCAAAACCGATCCCGAGCCTCTGCCCAGCGAGGTCGAGGGCCTGGCGAAAAGACCGGAGGCGGACAATCTCGTCGGCATTTTCGCAGCCCTCGAGCAGCGCTCGAAAGCCGATGTGCTCAAAACCTTCGGCGGCGGCAATTTTTCGACCTTCAAATCCGCGCTTGTTGACCTAACCGTCGCCAAGCTCGCGCCGATCGGCACGGCGATGGCCAAGCTTACGCAGGATGAGGCTTACATCGATGGCGTGTTGGTTCAGGGCGCCGAACGCGCCCGCGCGCTCGCCCGGGAGACGATGAAGGCGGTCAAAGACATCCTCGGCTTTGTGCGCTAAAGTCCGCGCTTCAGCAATCGCAGTTGCGAGTTGCGACGATTGACCGAAGACACAGGTAAAACCGGCCCGGCTCGGTCCCTGGCATTGGGCATCGACGCCTATGGCCTCGGCATCGATCCGGTAACCCGCGTTCTCGAAACTTCGGGCGGCGTCATGCGCACGGCGCAAAGCCGCCGGCTGTTCGCAGCCGTGCTCACCGGGAGCGTGGCGCTGCATGTTTTTGCGCTGTTCACCCTCAATCTTTTGGAACGCGCGCCGCCGATCCGTCCTGACACAGCGCTTGAAATCCCGGTCGAATTGGTGAGCGATCCTGCCGCCGGAGCCGTCGGAAAGGGCAAAGGCCCTCAAACAGAAGCTAAAGAGTTGCCGAAGGCGGACGGTCCCGCGGGCGAGCGCGGCAGCGGCGCCAGATCCGCCGCAAAGCCATCCGAGCAGGCGGCCAAACCCGAGACGCAACGAGCCGCAGCAAAGCCGCCACAACCTACGCAGGCCGAGAAACAGGCGAGTGCGAAACCGGCGAGTCAAGTGAAGCAGTCGCCGCCGCCGGAACCGCAGACGACGGAGCCAAAGCAAGCTGCCACTCAGCCCGCGCCGTCGAAGCCGGCCGCCGCGCAAGCCGAGCCGCCAAAACCCGCCGCGCGGACGGAGCCGCCAAAGTCGGTGGCTCAGGAAATGCCGCCGCAAAAGCCGGCGGCGCCTGCGCCACAACCGTTGGCCCCTGAGGCGCAACCGCCGAAGCCGAGCCCCCCGCCACAGCCGGCCGCGCAAGCGGCGCAGCCCGCGACCGCGCCGCCCGCGAGCGCTGTGCCGACGATGGCGACCCTCCAGATGCAGGCAACTCACCCGGCCGCTGCCGCCTCGCCGCTCATGATGGATGATGATCCGCTACTCGCCGTCGCCGTTCCCAAACCCTCGGAGGAGGGCGACGAAGCGATGAGCTACAAGACGGTCGTGTTCGGCATGCTGGAACTCGCCAAGCAATTCCCCGCCGACGCCCGCGCCAGAGGCGCGCATGGCGCGGCGACGGTCTATTTCGAGCTCGACGACGCGGGCGGCGTGAAGACCGTCAAGCTCCTGAAGTCGAGCGGCGACGCGGAGCTCGACGTCGAAAGCCTCGCCCTCGTCGAAAGGGCCGCGCCATTCCCGAAGCCGCCGCGAGGCGCACAGAAAGTTTTCGCGGCAGTAATTGAATACGATCCCGACCAGCGCTGAATTGCCGCCTCGCGCGAACTCAACGCCGGTCTACAATGGTCTCGATTGCCTGCGCCAGGAGGGCAAGGTCGGTATCGCGCGACAGGCGATGATCCGCATCCTTGACGAGGCTCAACACCACGGGATCGCCGGCGAGATGTTCGACGAGAGTCATGGCATGTTGCCGAGGCACGTCTTCATCCTTCATGCCTTGCAGGATATGAACGGGACAATGGGTCCTGATCGTCGCATCGAGCATGAGGTGCCGGCGCCCCTCCTCGATAAGGTTGAGCGTGATCCGATAAGGCTCGTCGGAATAGGACGAGGATATCAGGCAGCGGCCTTCGGTTTGCAGGGTTGCGCGCGCCTTCGGCGACAGTTTGGCGAAGATCAGGCTTTCCGTCATATCGACGGCCGGGGCGATCAGCACGAGCCCGGCCAGACGCTCCGCCTCGCCGGCCTCAGCGAGGGCGCGCGCGCAGAGCAGTGCGAGCCATCCGCCCATCGAGGAACCGACCAGGATCTGCGGACCGTGGCTTTGCGCGCGGATGATGGCGAGCGCCTCTTCGAGCCATGCGCCGACCGTTCCGTCCGCAAAATTTCCTTCCGATTCCCCGTGGCCGGAATAATCGAAACGCAGATAGGCGCGCCCTTCGTTCGCCGCATATCGGTCAAGGAAGCTCGCCTTGGTGGAGCGCATATCCGACATGAACCCGCCGAGCCAGACGAGGCCAGGCCGCGCATCGGCGTGAGCCTCAGCCGGGCGTCGCAGATAGGCAATGCGTCGCGGCGGATCGTTTCCCACGGCGAGGAATTGCGCAGGCAGTTCCGTGGCGATGATCCCGATTTGCCGTTGCATCTCTTTCGCCTTTATCCTCACCGCATGAATCTTGCGCACCATAGAGTCCGCGGCCGGGGTCGCGCCTTGTCCCAGGTGGTGGCGCAAGGGTCACCCGGCGGCGGATCGGGCGCCGGCGGCGCGCATCCGCTCGCGGGGCTCACAATCTTGCAGATCATACCCGACTTGAACACGGGCGGCGCCGAGGCCGCCACGCTCGATATTGCCGCGGCGCTCTCCGAGGTCGGCGCCAGAGCCCTGGTCGCGAGCGAAGGCGGCCGGATGGTGAGCGAATTGCAGGCCAAAGGCGGGATGTGGCTGCGCTTCCCGGCGCGGACAAAAAATCCTTTCGCCATGGCACTGAACGAGCGCCGCCTGGCGCGGCTGATCGGCAGCGAAAGAATCGCCCTCGTCCACGCCCGCTCCCGCGCGCCCGCTTGGGTCGCCTATGGCGCATCGCGGCACATGAAGATTCCCTTCGTGACCACCTATCACGGCGCCTATTCCGGCAGGAACGCATTCAAACGGTGCTATAATTCGATCATGGCGAAGGGCGATATCGTGATCGCCAATTCCGCCTATACAGCGCGGCGCATCGCCGATCTTTATCCTTTCGCCGCCGGACGCATTCGCATTATCGAACGGGGCATCGATTTTGGCGTTTTCAACCCGCAGAATGTCGATCCGGCTCGGGTGAAAAGCCTGCGCCAAGCCTGGAACGTCGCGAGCGAAGAGCGAATCATTCTGCTCGCCGCGCGCCTCACCGCCTGGAAGGGCCACAAAATCCTGATTGAAGCGGCGCGGCTCCTCACTGCCGGCGGGCTCAGCGGCATAAAGTTCATCCTGGCCGGCGACGATCAGGGACGCGGCTCCTATGTCAAAGAGATCGACGCGGCGATCGCCCGAGCCGGACTCGCCGGTACGGTGCGGCGCAGCGGGCATTGCGGCGACATGCCGGCGGCCTTGCTCGCCGCCGCCGCCGTCGTGGTGCCTTCGACTGAACCGGAGGCCTTTGGCCGCGTCGCGGTTGAGGCGCAGGCGATCGGGACACCGGTCATCGTTTCCGATCTCGGCGCCCTGAGCGATGTCGTTCTTTCGCCGCCCGCCGTCGATTCTGCACTGCGAACCGGCTGGCGCGTGGCGGCGGGGGATGCGAAGGCGCTGGCTGGCACGATTTTCGAGGTTTTGACGCTTGCGGCGGCGGAGCGCGATGCGCTTTCGCTTCGCGCCCGCGCTCAGGCTCTGCGCCGGTTTTCGGTGCAACGCATGCAAGCGGAAACGCTTGCGACCTATGCGGCGTTGGTGCGCCCGAAGAGCTAGGAGTGCGACGGGCGCGGCCTAACCTCAAGAATTGGCGCTGGTTCGCAACGAGATTGGTAAGATTTCTGGGCGACTTTCCTGCCTCGCCTCCACTCCATTGACTTCGCCGCGCAATGCAACGATTCTAAAAGGCGGGTCCGACGCGATCTCGAGGCGGTTTTCCGGATTTCAGCCGGGATCGTCGGATTCGATCATTTACAGAGGAGACAACCCATTCGCCGTCCCATGAAGAGCACTCAGGCCCCGCAAAAGGACGGGCCTCGAATCAACCGTGATATCCGCGCTCGCGAAGTTCAACTCATCGATGCCGAAGGGCATAACCGGGGCATCGTTCAAGCTCCCGAAGCGCAGCAATTGGCCGACGAGGCCGGACTGGACCTCGTCGAGATCGTCCCGACCGCCGATCCTCCTGTCTGCAAGATCCTCGATTACGGCAAGTTCCGCTTTCTCGAACAGAAGAAAGCCGCCGAGGCGCGCAAGAAACAGAAGGTCGTCGAGATCAAGGAAATCAAACTGCGGCCTGGCATCGACGACCATGACTATGGCGTGAAGATGCGATCGGTCCGTCGCTTTTTCGAGGAAGGCGATAAAGTCAAGGTGACATTGCGCTTCCGTGGCCGCGAGATGGCGCACCAGGAGCTTGGATATAGGCTCCTCGAACGGGTCCGCAGCGAAACTCTGCCCTTCGCCAAGGTCGAGACAGAACCCTCGATCGAAGGCCGTCAAATGGTGATGGTCTTGGCGCCTAAATAGGCGGCGCTCCGGGCCGGTTGCATTGGCCGCGGCTTTGCGCTTATAAACCCCGCTCTTGGAACCGCCCGGCGAGGGCTGCCGTGGCGGTTCTTTCGCTCGTTCGGCAACGAACGGAGCGGGGATAGCCCCGCTCGAAAATAATGACGGCGCCGATTCCAAGGCGGCCGGATGGAGACGAGCAAATGCCCAAGTTGAAGACCAAATCGGGCGCCAAGAAGCGATTCAAGCTGACCGGCACCGGCAAGGTGATCTATGCGCATCGCGGCAAGCGCCACGGCATGATCAAGCGCACCAACAAGCAGATTCGCAATCTGCGCGGCACCAACGTCCTGTTCAAGACCGACGGCGAGAACGTGAAAAAGTTCTTTCTGCCCAACGCCTGAAAGTCTTCGCCCTTCCTTGTTGTCGTTTGCTTCGGAGATCGGCCATGGCTCGCGTCAAGCGCGGCGTCACCTCGCACGCAAAACATAAGAAGACCCTGCGCGCCGCCAAAGGCTTTTACGGCCGGCGCAAGAATACGATCCGCACCGCCAAGGCAGCGGTCGATCGCTCGATGCAATATGCGACGCGCGACCGCAAAGCGAAGAAACGCGAGTTCCGCGCCCTCTGGATCCAGCGGCTCAATGCCGCGGCACGCGAATTCGGCCTGACCTATTCGCGCTTCATCGACGGCTTGTCGCGCGCCGGAATAGAGATCGACCGCAAAGTTCTCTCTGAACTCGCGATTCGCGAGCCCGTCGCCTTCAAGGCCATCGTCGAGCAAGCGAAGGCCGCGCTGCCCGCCAAGGCCTGAAAGCGCGCGAACGCTTCACGTCATTAGTCGGCGGTATTCGGGTCCGCTTCCAGAAGCATGCGCTTAGGCTGCCCGTGCTGGACGATCAGCCGTCCATGGCGCCGGTGCCGATAAGCATAAGTGTGGCGGTTCGCGTCCGCCGGCACCGGAGCGAGCGGATGTTCGTGCGCGACGGGACCGAAGCTCGCAAGGCAGCGATTATAGGCATCGGCCGCCTGAATCTTCTCACAATCCTTGATCGTCGCTGGCGCCGCGCGAAGCGCTGTCGCAACCAGGCTGAAACAGAGCGCCATGAAGATCGGGGTGATGTATCGCAAACTTTTTATCCTCTCAGAGTGGCTCCGGTTTTCTCGGTGACTTCCACGACAATGCGGCCCGCCACCGCAGCGATTTCGGCCTCGGTCAGCGTCCGATCGCGCGGCTGCAAGGTAACCGCGATCGCAACCGACTTCTTACCCTCCGGAATGCCTGCGCCCTCATAGACGTCGAAGACGGTGACGTCGCTGACGAGCTGGCGATCTGCGGCTTGCACGGCGTTCACGATGTCGGCCGCTTTCACGCCGCGCTCGACCACGAATGCGAAATCGCGTTCGACCGGCATGAATTCTGAGAGTTCGAGCTTCGGCTTGGTCTTCGTCGGCTTCGATTTGGGCAGCGGTATGTCGTCGAGCCTCAGTTCGAAGGCAACGAGCGGCCCGGCAATGCTAAGTTCTTCGAGCACGCGCGGATGCAGCTCGCCGAAATGGCCGATCACGTTTTTCGGCTTGAATTGCAGCGAACCGGAACGGCCGGGGTGAAACCAGGCCGGTCCTCCCGGCACGATCTGCAATGCGCCGAGCGGCGCGCCGACGGCTCCGAGCAACGCGAGAGCATCGGCCTTGGCATCGAAAATATCGAGGGCTTCGTCGCCGGCCGTCCAGGTCCGCCCGGCCGCCGCAAGCCGCGCTCGGCCATGCCGCAATCCCGCGGCGGCGACCTTCTGGTCGCTGGGTCGCGTGCCTTTGAATACCTGACCAACCTCGAACAGCGCGACATCGCCAAAGCCACGATCGACGTTGCGTTTCGCGGCCGCGACAAGACCAGGCAGCAGACTTGGGCGCATATCCGAGAGATCCGCAGCGATCGGATTGGCGAGCCGCAAAGTCTCGTCGCCGCCGCCGAAGAGGAGCGCCTGCGCATGCGAGATGAAGGACCAGCAGACTGCCTCGACGAGCCCGTTGGCGGCAAGCGCGCGCTTTGCGGTCCCGACCCGCCGCTGCAGCGGATCGAGCACCGGCGTTGCAACTTTATGTTCATCCGGCTGCAGCGGCTCGGCCGGCACCCGTTCGAGCCCGGCGATGCGCAAAATTTCCTCGACGAGATCGGCTTTGCCTTCGATGTCGGGACGCCAAGTCGGAGCCTCGACCACAACGAGATCGCTGTTCCCGATAACGCGGCCGAGCTTGAAGCCGAGGTGTTCGAGGATCGTCGCCATTTCCGAGGATGCAAGCTCGACCCCCGTAAGCCTGCGCACCTCGCTCCAAGGAAAGACAATGCGGGCGGTTGCCTCCGGCACCTGGCCGGCGAGCACGACGTCGGAGGCGACGCCGCCACAGAATTCCAGGATGAGCTGCGTCGCATAGTCGAGACCGGGCAGGCAGAAGGCCGGATCGACACCGCGCTCGAAGCGGTAGCGCGCGTCCGAGACGATGCCGAGATGCCGCCCGCTGCGGGCGATGTTTTGCGGGTCCCACAGCGCCGATTCGATAAGCACATCGGTCGTCGCGTCGGTGCAGCCCGACGCCTCGCCGCCGATGATGCCGGCAATCGATTGCACCCCGGCTCGATCGGCGATGACGACGATCTCCTCGTCGAGCGCGTAGGTTTTGCCGTCGAGCGCCAGCAAGCGCTCGCCGGCGTGCGCGCGGCGCAGGCTGAGATCGCCATGGATCTTGCGCGCATCGAAAACGTGCAGCGGGCGTGCCCGGTCGAAGGTCAAGAAATTGGTGATGTCCACGAGCGCGTTGATCGGACGCAGGCCGATCGCCGCGAGCTGCCTTTGCAGCCAATCCGGGCTTGGCCCGTTTTTCACGCCGCGCACCAGGCGCAGCGCAAAGGCCGGCGCGAGGTGCCGATCCGCTTCAGCGAGATCAAGCTTGACACCGACCGGACAGGGAAAAGCGCCGGGCACCGGAACGACAGGCGGCGTCGTCAGTCGGCCGAGCCCCGCCGCGGCGAGATCGCGGGCAATTCCGGCGACCGCCATGGCATCGGGGCGGTTCGGCGTCAGGTTGATTTCGATGACCGGGTCGTCGAGCCCGGCCCATTGCGCATAGGCCATGCCGATGCGGGCATCCTCCGGCAATTCGAGAATGCCGCCGTGATCCTCGGTGAGTTCGAGTTCGGCGCCGGAACAGAGCATGCCGTTCGATTCGACGCCGCGGATGACGCCCTTGGCGAGCGTGACCTGCTTGCCCGGAATATGCGTGCCGGGCGCGGCGAAGACCGACTTCAAGCCTACCCGCGCATTGGGCGCGCCGCAGACCACTTGGATCGGCCTGTCGCCGCCATTGTCGACGAGACAGACGCGCAGGCGGTCGGCATTGGGATGCGGCTTTGCCTCGACGATCGCGGCGACGACGAAACCTTCGAGCGAAGCCGCCGGATCGTAGACGCGCTCGACCTCGAGGCCGATCTTCGTCAGAGTCGCGACGATCGCGTCAAGCTTGGCGTCGGTCTCGAGATGGCGCTTGAGCCAGGAGAGGGTGAACTTCATTCCGTTTCCGGTCGTGGCGGGGTCCCGTGCGGCTTCGATTCGGCGCAGCGGGCTTCGGCCGCCTCTATTCAACAGATTGATGGCGAATTCCAGCCTCAGGCTCGTTTCAAGCGCTGCCCTGTTCGGTGAAACGGCCAAACTTGCGGTAGCGGATGAGATAGGTCGGCACCAGGACCTCGAAGGATTCCGGGATAATCCCGAGCCCGGTCAAGGTGCGGCCTTCGGCCGAAGCTTCGGGCGAGACCACATTATCCCGGCGTAGAAGCTCGACCTGGTCGCGGGTGATGACAAACATCTCCGGCAACAGGCCAAGCGACAATTTCGCCGCGATCTCGATCGCAACGCCCATGCCTTTCGCCAACCCGAACGGGATCGGGAGAAGCAGACGTTTGCGTTCCGTGACCGTCAGAATGAAGGCCATGATCTCGCGCAGGCTGCGCACTTCCGGGCCGCCGAGCTCGCAAGTGCTGCCCGGCGCGAGCTCGCCGTCGAGGGCGAGCGCGACGGCTTCGGCGACGTCCCCGGCATAGACGGGCTGCAGTTTGGTTACACCGCCGCCGATCAGCGGCAGAGCCGGCATGATGCGCGCCATCGCGGCAAAGCGGTTGAAGAATTGGTCCTCCGGCCCGAAGACAACGGAAGGACGCAGGATTACCGCGCTGGGCGCGATCTCCCGCACGGCCTGTTCGCCCGCAGCCTTGCTTCTGGCATAGAGCGAACGCGCGGAAGAATCGGCGCCGATCGCAGAGACATGGACGAGGTTTCCGATACCGGCTTGGCGCGCCGCGGCCGCGACGTTTTGCGCACCCAGACGATGCACGGCGTCGAAGCTTTGGCCGCCGCTCGGCCGCAAAATCCCGACCAGATTGACCGCGGCGTCGGCCTTGCGGAGCGCCGCGGCGATCGAAGTCTGGGTAGCGCAGATTGGCCTGGACCGCATGGATTTGGCCGACGTCGCCGAGCGGCTGCAGATGGAAGGCGAGATCGGGGCGCCTCGTTGCGACCAGGATTCGCCATCCCCGCTTCGCCAGGGCGCGCACGACATGCCGGCCGAGAAAGCCGGAGCCGCCGAAGACTGTGACCAGCCGGTCTGCCCGCTTCATGGATTCGTTCATGGCCGTTGTTCTAGTTAAGGAACGCGGCTCTGCATAGGCTGGACCTGCGGCGCTGGCGCGCGGCCCGCCTGCCAATTGACAAGGCGCCGAGCCCGCCCCTATGGAAGTTGCCCCTGCCCTGGTGGCGGAATTGGTAGACGCGCTGGTTTCAGGTACCAGTGGTGAAAGCCGTGGAGGTTCGAGTCCTCTCCAGGGCACCATCCTTTTGAAGCAGCAATGCCTTCGAGACATCGAGTCGCGCGGGGCCGCTTGCGATTCAACTCGGAACGGAAGTTGCACGTGGCATGTCGTGACTGGAATTGTGCTCGTCTCTCCGGGCGACACGCGCATCGCAACCTCAAGGCTCTTCCCCTGCTTGACGCCATCCGGAGACGACTTCCGCATAGAAGGCCTCGCGCCACTCATGGTTGAATTGCATTCAACCATTCCGCCGACGGCGTCGCGGCCTATCTTGTCCTTGGATAGCACGAGGGATAATGGCAGAGCTGAAGGACGCTTTGCTTAGCCTGGGAGCGAGATCTTGCACGGATTGAAATTTGTTCAAGACAACCAGCCTGTCTCAATTCCGAAAGAACCCGTGCGAGATTGGTGTATTGGTTTCATAACCGGGCATAGAACCCGCGTCGTCGTGAGTATGCTCTCGATAATGCTGATTTCTTTAGTTTGGTATTTGATATCGCCGAAAAGTAGATTGCCGGCGACATTCTTCGACAAGACTATGGCTTGGTCCAGTCTGCTTTGGCTGACCGCGTTGCTGCCGGGCTCGGTGGGCTTGCTGGGGACGCTTGCCTATCGGCATTCCGCCACTCTCGATGACGTGCAACCGATAAACCGCAGGATCTGCTGGCGGATTGTCACGGCGGGCAGAAACATAGAAGTTGTCCTGCGCACCATTCGCCGCTGCCAGAGCGAAATGGCCAAGACGCCGCTCGCCCCCTACATTATCGAAATCGTAATGGACTACGGGGACAACATTTTATTACTTCCGCAGCACGACAAAGATGTGCGCGTCATCGTCGTTCCCAAAGATTATCGTACGCCAAACAACTCCCGTTTCAAGGCAAGGGCGCTGCATTACGCACTTTTGCACTCGTCGATCTCCGATACGACCTGGATCGTTCATCTCGACGAGGAGACACAGCCAACCTCTTCATCTATCAAGGGAATTTGCAAATTTATCCGGCAAGAGGAACTGTCGCAGAAGCTGCACGTCGGGCAAGGCGGGCTGGTCTATCATCGCGAGTGGGAAAAATATCCTTTCCTGACCTTGGCGGATACTGTGCGAACCGGAGATGATTTTGCCCGTTTCTATTTCCAGCATCGCCTGGGCGTCACTCTATTTGGCCTGCACGGCTCCTATATTGTGGTTCGAAACGACGTGGAAAAGGCAACCGGTGGTTTTGATTTCGGACCGCAGGGGGACATCACCGAGGACGCGTTTTGGGCCGTAAAAGCCATGGAGAGTGGCTTTCGTTGCGCTTGGATCGACGGCTATCTGGAAGAACAATCGTGCATGTCGCTTCTGGATTTTCTGCGCCAGCGTCGGCGTTGGTTCCAAGGTTTAGTCAAAGTATCCCTATATGCCCCCGTAAAGCTTCGTTGGCGCTTGTGTCTGGGTTTGAACACAATGTTGTGGGGCTTGGCGCCTTTTACTATGCTCTACACTTTCATTAACCTGTTCTACAATGTTGACATCAATGTAATCATCAGGGCTTTGGCCAGCTATTCGTTTGCTACATTCGCCACGCTCTACGTTACCGGCTTGAAAGCCAACATGGACGAGCATGGCATTACGGGTCGGGGTACGCGCATTCTGCTGACTTTGTTGCTGTTTGTGTTGCTCCCTGTTTTTGCGACGATGGAATGCCTGGGGGTGCTGTGGGCCATGCTGGCCCCCGTTAAGGGCTTTCAAGTCGTCAAGAAATGAGACGCGACGATCTCGGGTTCCCATCGCGATTTCGCCATGTCCGTTTCGAGCCGGTCGATGAGCGGAGATTTCACTGCGGTTACGGCCGTGTCCCGCCCTCGCTTATTTGCGCGGCAAAATTGCGCCGCGCGGGCATGTGGCTTGGTTGACGAAAACAAAGCAAGTAACGCTCAGCGGGCATCCACCATACTTCATCCGGATGGAATTGCTCGATCCACTTCCAGTCGAAGCCGCACCACAAATGATGGGTCCAGGCGACCCGAGCGGCGTGCGCCAGCACCATAGCGGTAAAGAAATCCATGGTGAACGAGTCCCCAATCACCATGATCGTTGGGCCTTGGCCAGACTTCGAAACATAGAGGGACGTCGGAAAAGGCTGCGGGCCAAAGGATTGTCGCGCGGCCCGCGGCAGCAGAAGCGGCTGATAGAGTTCGCTCACGTCATCATTGACGCCGAGGATGCGCGCCAAGTCTCCGCCAACGAGCGCAATCGGACGGCCGATCACTGAAGAGGCATCGAGCTGCCAATCGGCGTGCCCATCCGCCGCGGCAATCGCATTGAAAGCGGCGAGCGCACCGCGGCTGGTCCAATGCGTGTCATAGCGATAGTAAACCGCCCCATGCGACCGCGCTTCGCGCAAAGCAGGCCGCAAGTCGATTGCAAGCACGCCGCGCGCGGCGAGCGCTTTTAGCATCAGATCATATTCCGTCGGCCGGCTGCGGTTGCCGGCCCAGTCGGGAAGCAGATCTGAATAAATTGTTGCCGAGTTGGGCGGCGACGCAACGATGAATTTTATTCCGCGCGCCGAAAGCTCATTTGCGATGCGCGCCAGCAGATCTGCCGATTGAATAACCTCGGACTTACGCACCAAAAGCCCGGCGCTCTGAAGAATCATTTTATCGCCGCGGTAGAAGAACCAGCCTTTCCGTCCTATCTGGACGAGGTCATCGCCGCTGCCGAGCCAAAGATGGGTGATGACGGCTTGGGCGTGAATCATTACCTGGCGCAGGCCAAAATGATCCTGCAAATAAGCGTCGAGCCTGCTCGGCAGCGTAATCCAAGCCGCGACCGAGCGCGGGGCTTCCGGCAGGGGCGCGCTCAGCCGCAACTCGGCCGAGGTCGATATATTTTGAGGAACCAGAATGCCGGTCGCCAGCGGCAGCGCCAGCAAGCCGGCGACCGATAGGATCAAAAAACGATGATAGCGGCGAAACATTCGGGCTAGAACCTGAAATATAGGAATGGGCTGTAGCTGCCGGCCCCCACATAGATCATCGCGAGAGCCAGCAATCCGCACATGCAAGAATTGTCGATGATCGCCATTACCGGGGTGCGCGGTCCGCTTAATCTCACCCATCGCGGCAGGACCGCGAGCGCACAACCGGCGAGAAGTGCTATCACCACGATGGGCTGCAGCTCAATCCACACGTCGTAGCTCGTTTCGTTGAAACCATGCCGGCCGACCAGGCTCGCATACATCGACGCCGCGGCATGCAGATCCGGCGAACGAAACAGCGCCCAACCGCCCATGACGGCGAGCAAAGTGTAGGCCCACCGTCCCGGCCCGGGCAGGCGCGCGAGGAGCCGGCCAAGGCCCATCCGTTCGATGACCAAAAAGACGCCATGCCAGGCGCCCCAAAGTACGAAATTCCAGCTCGCGCCATGCCATAGACCGCAGAGCAGAAAGACAGCCACGAGGTTGCGATATGTTTGCAGCATGCCGCCGCGGTTGCCGCCGAGCGGAATGTAAAGATAATCGCGCAGCCAAGCGGAGAGCGAGATATGCCAGCGTCGCCAGAAGTCGGTGATCGACTGCGCGGTGTAGGGCAGCCGGAAGTTGCGTGGCAGCGCAAATCCCAAGATAAGGCCGATGCCGATTGCCATGTTCGAATAGCCGGAAAAATCAAAATATATTTGAACTGTGTAGGCCAGGAGACCGGTCCATGCTTCGGTCAACGAGCGCACCGCGAGATGGTCGAAGATTGTCTCGACAAGGCGGGCCAGCTGATCGGCGATAAGCACCTTCTGCGCGAGCCCGATGACGAAGATGCGCGCCCCGACAGAGGCGCGACCAAGCGTATGCCGCCGCATGTGCAATTGCCTGGCGATTGTTTTGTAGCGGACGATTGGGCCGGCTATGAGCTGGGGAAACAGCGCAATATAGAGCGCCACTTCCACCGGATTCCGGTTGGCCGCAAAGCGGCGGCGATAGACATCGATGATGTAGGAAAGACAGTGAAAGGTGAAAAACGAAATGCCCAGCGGAAGCGCGATTGCGGCGACCGACAAACTGATCCCGACCGGATGCAACAGCCAATCGAGATTGATGACGATAAAGTTCGCGTATTTATAGACGGCGAGCAAGGCCAAATTGGCGGTCACCGCCAATGCCAAAGCCAGCTTGCGCATTCGACCTTCGCAGCGATCGATGCAGATGGCCGCGACGGTGTTGAATATGATGGATGCAATCAGCACGGGGACAAACCGCGGCTCGCCCCAGGCGTAAAAGACCAGCGAGCAGACCAGCGCCGTCAGGTTTTTTCCGCGAATTGTGGGGGTGAGAAAATAAGCCGCCAGAAACAGAGGCAGAAAGAAAAACAGGAAAGAAATCGACGAAAAGCCCAAACTGCCGGCCTCCGCGCTACCTCAGGCCCTCACGCCCGCATGCCTCTCGGGCGCGCGGTTGCGCGCTCTCGATCGCAAGCTCGCTAGAGCCTCCTTGCCGGCATGGTAGAGACTTAGCCTCCGGCAGCAATGGCCAATGCGCGCTGCCCTTACGGCATAATATTTCGCCAGCGGCGGATCCGGCGCTTATCAACAAGATGTGGGCGGCGCGGCCGCCCTAGTGACCGACTCAGGCCTTCGTGACATAAGGCGGCATGGCGAATCCTACCCCCCTTCGCGCCGATCCGGGCTTCGGGATTTATGTGCATTGGCCGTTTTGCCTGTCGAAATGCCCCTATTGCGATTTCAACAGCCATGTCCGTTCCGAGCCGGTCGACGAGAAAAGATTTGTCGCTGCCATTACGGCCGAGCTGGCGCATCGCGCCGCCCTGACCCCGGGCCGGGTGGTCCGCTCGGTCTATTTCGGCGGCGGCACGCCATCCTTGATGAAGGCCGCGAGCGTCGCTGCAATTCTCGAGGCAATCGGGCGGCTGTGGAAAAAGGGGCCGCAAGTGGAGGTTACGCTCGAAGCCAATCCCTCGAGCGTCGAGGCGGGGCGGTTCCGCGATTACCGCGCCGTCGGCGTCAATCGCGTTTCGATCGGAGTCCAATCATTCAATGACGCTGACCTGAAAATGCTGGGGCGGCTGCATACGGGCGCCGAGGCGTCGGCCGCCCTCGATGTCGCGGCTTCGGTTTTCGAGCGCTATTCCTTCGATCTAATCTATGCGCGCCCGCAGCAGAGCGTGAAAGCCTGGCGGACGGAATTGAAGGCGGCGCTGGCGCGGGGCTCCGATCATCTCTCGCTCTATCAGCTGACGATCGAACCCGACACGATTTTCGAGCGGCTCAATTTTGCCGGAAAGCTTCCCATGCCGGATGCGGACATGGGCCGCGCCTTCTGGGACGCGACGCAGGAATTGACGGCCGCAGCGGGTTTGCCGCCCTACGAAGTCTCGAACCACGCAAGGCCCGGCGCCGAGAGCCGGCACAATCTCATCTATTGGCGCTACGGCGAATATGTCGGAGTCGGGCCGGGGGCGCATGGCCGCATCGTGACGCCGAAGGGACGCCGCGCTCAGGCGACCGAGCGGCATCCCGAAATGTGGCTGACGGTCGTCGAGGCCGACGGCCACGCGCTCGTCGCGGACGAGATATTGTCGAGCGAGGAACAGGGCGATGAATTTCTGCTGATGGGCCTGCGCCTTGCGGAAGGAATCGAGCCGGCGCGCTTCGAGGCGGTGGCCGGCCGCAGGCTCGATCCGGCGCGGATCTCTTCGCTCGTGTCGGAAGGCATGGTCGAAGTCACGCCCGCCGGGCGGCTCCGGGTCAGCGCTGAAGGCTTTCCGGTGCTCGACGCGGTGGTCGCCGATCTTGCGGCGTGACAGCGCGATCAGGTCGCGGAAGAATTTGCCGCGAGATTGCGCGGCGCGGCGCTGAGCTGCGCGGTGGTTCCGTTGTTGATCTGCAAGATCGCCAGAGCGCGCTCGTTCAGGCCATTCGGCAGGAAGCGGAAGACGCCGTCGACGCCGTTGAATCCGCCGCGATTGGTCAGAACCTCCTGCGAGAAATGGTCCGCACCCGGCCGGCGCGCGAGCGCCACGGCAAGCGCCGCCGCATCATAGCCAAGCGTTGCGATGCGCGTCGGATCCGAGTTGAACCGCGCCCGATAGCGGGCGGCGAAGGCGGTAAATCCGACGTTGGGCGGCGCCGCGATCCAGGCGCCTTGCAGCGCCGGCAGGCCTAATACGCGCGTATCGTTCCAAAGGCCGGTGCCGAGAATCTGCAGCTTGTGCGAATCGATCCCGGCCGCGGTGAGCGCCTGCGCCATCGCGGGCATGGCGTCGGCCTGCTCCGGGATGAACAGAGTATCGATCGTATTGCCGAGCGCGGCGATCTTCTGCACGGCGGCGGTCATTGTTTGCGGCTGATAATGCTCGATCTCCATCACCCGCAGGCCGCGGCGCGCCGCAAATTGTTGAAATTCGGCCTCGGCGACACGACCGTAATCATTGTCGGGGATCAGCGCGGCGAAGGATCTCTTGCCCTGCGATGCGGCGTAATCGACGATCCGGTCGACATAGTTTTCGATCAGGAACGAGAGAAGATAGACGCCGGGCCCCGCAGTCGACGTATCGGTCGAGAATGCAACGACCGGCTTGTTGGCGCCTTGCGCAACCTGGCCGACCGAGCGGACATTCGGCGAGAACAGGGGACCGAGGATGAGCTCGTCGCCTTCGGAAACTGCAGCCTGAGCCGCATCATGCGCCCCGTCCGGGGTCGAATGATCGTCCTTGACGAAGATCGTGATGTCGGTGCTGCCGGCCTCCGACAGAGCGAGATCCGCCGCATTGCGCAGAGACGTGCCGACGAGGCTCGGATCGCTCCCGTTTTGAGTCAAAGGCAGGATCATGGCTACGTGGACGGGTCCCGTGCCGATCTGATCGCCGTTGCTGCCCGGCGCCCCCGGCAATGGCTCTGATTGAACCGGAGTGACCGGGACCGAGCCGGTGATATCGCCATTCGCGCTCTGGTTCGACGACAACGAACCGCAAGATGCCAAGGCAAGGGCCGCCGCGGCGACCAGGAGCTTCAAGCCGCCGGCGCCAAAGTCTTGTGTGTGGTCGCGCGCGCGGTCGGGCGAGCCGTTGGCCAAGGCGAAAACTCCTCTCGGCGCATCCGCAGGGAATCGCCGCATCGCAAGCACTTCGACGGAACGCTCCGCCCTCGAGGGAACCCGCGCAGGCCTCGACGCGCGGCTCAGGCTTGAGTCCCGCCCTGGTGTTTCAAACATATATCGCTTTTCCCGCAACCGAAAGTAAACGAAGCGAAGCTGGCTGTGGTCTTGAGATCGATTCGGTCTTGTTCTATAAATGAAACCGGTTGGACGGTATATAGAACGGTGTTCGAGGCGGCGAGTCCCCATGAACGCGAACAGAAAGCCGGAGGTCGCGCCGCGGGCCTCGGGCGAAGGCCCGGCGACATTCACCGCCTTCGGCCTCAAAGCGGAGGCAGAACCGCTGGCGCCCGGGCTTCATGTGGTGGCGACGCCAATTGGCAATCTCGCCGATATTTCGCTGCGCGCGCTTGCGACTTTGGCGGGTGCCGACGCGGTTGTGGCCGAAGATACGCGCGTCACCAAGACGCTGCTCGCCCATTACGGCATAGCAACCCCCCTCGTTGCCTATCACGAGCATAATGCCGAGGTCATGCGGCCGCATTTGCTCGCTCGGCTCAGCAATGGCGCGGCGCTGGCGCTCGTCTCCGATGCCGGCACGCCGCTCATTTCAGATCCGGGTTACAAGCTCGTGGCTGAAGCCCTAGCCATAGGCCTGTCGGTGACTTCGGTGCCGGGCGCTTCGGCGGTGCTCACCGCCCTGGTGGTCGCGGGCCTGCCGACCGACAGGTTCTTTTTCGAGGGCTTTCTGCCGCCAAAGACGGCGGGCCGCCGGCAGAGGATTGCCGAGCTTGCGGCGATTCCTGGTACTTTGGTGTTCTTCGAATCGCCCCGCCGGGTCGCCGAGACGCTTATCGATCTCGCCGCCGTGCTCGGCCCGCGTGAGGCGGCGCTGGCGCGCGAGTTGACCAAGGTTTTCGAAACCGTGCGGCGCGGGACGCTGCCTGATCTCGCCGCGGCGGTCGCGGCGGCCGCGCCGCCGAAAGGCGAGATCGTACTGCTCGTCGGGCCGCCGCCGGCAGGGGCGCCAAAGATCGACGGCGCGGATCTCGATCTTCGCATCGGCAAGGCGCTCGAAACTCTTTCGGTAAAGGAGGCGGCGGCCGTGGTCTCGGCCGAGACCGGCCAGCCGCGCCGCAAAGTCTATGCCCGGGCAATCGAACTGGCAGCCCGCGCCCGTTGAGGCGGACAAGCGCCGCCGGGCGCTTCTCTCGGGGCGCCGGGCCGAGGCTGCGGCCGCCTTGTTTCTGCGGCTCAAGGGCTATCGGATCCTCGCCCGCCGTTTCAGCGTCAACGGTGGCGAGATCGACCTCATCGCCCGAAAATTCGATGCGATCGTCTTCGTCGAAGTTAAGATGCGGCCGAAGCTCGTCGACGCCATGACGGCGATCGATGCCCGCAAACGGCGGCGGATGTCGCGCGCGGCGGGCGTTTGGCTCGCCGCCAACCCTTGGGCCGCCCGCTTGACCCTGCGTGGAGATGCGATCTATCTCGCGCCGTGGCGATGGCCGCGCCATGCCATTGCCGCGCTGCCCTTGGATCTCGGATAATTCTTTTTGTTTGACGGGTCTTGCCTCACAATGGACGGGCAAAGAGCCGATTGATCTGGCGCCGCTTTTTGACGTCGCCCCGATGCCGGGCGATCCGCTCGCGGGCGAGCGTAACAGGACATTGAACCGATGAGCAGGCCCGAACGCGTCTTGCATCCTACGCCGGCCGAGGTTGTCGGCGACAAAGCCGGGATTGAGCCCGGTCCGGGCGCCGCGGGATCAGGGATTGCCGCCGACCTCATTGCCGTGCTCGTCGCCGTCACAGGCGGCGAGCCACGAGTGCTCACTCTGCAAGAAGCCCGGGCATTGCCCTCGGGTCCGTTCGAACTGGCGCACCGCTCGCTGCAGTCGGGGCTGCGCGCCTGGGTCGAGCGGCAGACGCATCATCCGCTCGGCTATGTCGAACAGCTCTATACTTTTGCCGATCGCGACCGCGGCCTCGGGCCCGATCAGCGGGTCATATCGATCAGCTATCTCGGGCTGACGCGGGAACAGCCGGCGGCCGGCGATTATGAAGCGAGCTGGCAGAGCTGGTATGTCTACCTGCCCTGGGAAGACCGGCGCTGCGGCATACCGCCGATGATCGAGAAGGTTTTGCTGCCGAACCTCAAAGCCTTCGTCGAGGCTGCGCCGAGCCCTGCACTGCGCCAGGATCGCACCAACCGCATCGGGGTGACCTTCGGCCTCGACGGCCGGCCATGGAACGAGGAACTCGTGCTGCCCCGCTACGAACTTCTCTATGAGGCCGGTCTCATTCCCGAGGCACACCGCACGAGACCCGAGCCCGGACCTGCGCCGGTCCAGGGCCGCAGCATGATTCTCGACCATCGCCGTATTCTCGCGACCGGCATCGCGCGGCTCCGGGCCAAGATCAAATATCATCCCGTGGTCTTCGAACTTGTGCCGGACACGTTCACCCTTCTGCAATTACAGCGCTGCGTCGAGGCGCTCGCCGGGCGGCTTGTGCACAAGCAAAATTTCCGCCGCCTCGTCGAACAGCAGGAACTTGTTGAAGAAACGGGTCAAATGAGCCAGGACACGCGCGGGCGCCCAGCCAAGCTTTTCCGTTTCCGCCGGGAAATCCTGACCGAACGCGCGATCGTCGGAACGAAACTCCCGATCTCGCGCTCTTGACAAAACATATACTCAACCCCAGCATATTACCAACTAATGCTCAGGCGGAGTATATACCATGGCAACGACCGCGCTGGCGCCTCGGGAGGACCTTTATGCCAAGGTCCGGCATCAGATTCCGGCCATCGAGTGGCCGGTCTTCGCCGCCGACATCGACGCCATCCGGGAACTGAAGGAGCGCCGCAATGCGGTGATCCTGGCGCATAATTACCAGACGCCGGAGATCTACCATTGCGTCGCCGACATCGTCGGCGACAGCCTTGCGCTGGCGCGCGAGGCGACGCGGGTCGATGCCGATGTCATCGTGCTGGCCGGCGTTCATTTCATGGCCGAGACGGCGAAACTCCTCAACCCGACCAAGAGGGTTTTGATCCCAGATCCCGCCGCCGGCTGTTCGCTGGCCTCTTCGATCACGCCCGAGAACGTGCGCGAATTGCGCCGCCGCTATCCCGGCGTGCCGATCGTCACTTATGTCAACACCTCGGCTGCAGTGAAGGCAGAGTCCGACATCTGCTGCACCTCGGGCAACGCGCGCAAAATCATCGAATCCTTGGGCGTGCCGCGTGTCATCATGATCCCCGACGAATATCTGGCAAAGAACATCGCGGCTGAGACAGGCGTCGAAATAATCACCTGGGCTGGCCATTGCGAAGTGCATGAGCGGTTCGGCGTCGAGGAGGTTGCGCAATTGCGCGAGGATTATCCCGGCGTCGTCATTCTGGCGCATCCGGAATGTCCGCCGGACGTCGTGCAAGCCGCCGACTTCTCCGGCTCGACAGCGGCGATCTCTTCTTACGTCGGGAAGAACCGGCCGGAGCGTCTGGCGCTGCTGACCGAATGTTCAATGAGCGACAATATCGCCATCCAATATCCGGAGCTCGAATTCATCCGCCCCTGCAATCTCTGTCCGCACATGAAGCGCATCACGCTGCCAAAGATCAGGCACGCGCTGGAGACGATGCGGCATGAGGTCGAAATCGATTCCGTGACCGCGGCGCGGGCGCGCCGCTCAGTCGAACGCATGCTGGCGGTGCGATGATGGACATTCACGACCTCGACGCGCGTCCACTGATCGTCGGCGGCGGCGTGGCCGGGTTGATGACCGCGCTGCGTCTGGCCCCAGAGCCATGCGTGCTGCTGAGCAAAGCGCCGTTGGGCGCCGAAACGTCGAGCATCCTGGCGCAAGGCGGAATTGCCGCGAGTATCGGGCCGGACGACGAGCCGGCAATCCACGTTGCCGATACGCTGGCGGCGGGCGATGGGCTCTGCATCGCGACTGTTGTCGAGCCCATTCTGCGCGCGGCGCCCGCCGCGATCGAAGATCTCGAGCGTTTTGGAGTTCAATTCGACCGCGACCCGGACGGCGCCCTGCTGCTCGGGCTCGAGGCCGCGCATCGGCGCAAGCGAATCGTCCATGCCGGCGGCGACGCGACCGGGCGCGAGATCATTCGCGCCTTGACGCGGGCGGTCCGCGCGACGCCCTCGATCGAGGTGATCGAGGCGCTCGCAGCGCGGCGTCTTACGATCGAGGACGGCGCGGTCACTGGGCTCATTGCCTCTGGATGGAATGGCCCGGTGCTGTTGCGCACGGGCCGCATCGTCATCGCCACGGGCGGTATCGGCGGCCTCTTCCCGCATGGAACAAATCCCGCCGGCTCCTTCGGACAGGGCCTTGCCATCGCCGCCCGCGCCGGAGCCCAGCTCGCCGATCTCGAATTCATCCAGTTCCACCCGACCGCGCTCGATGCGCCGGGATCTCGCTTGAACCTCATCAGCGAAGCGGTGCGCGGCGAAGGCGCGATCCTCGTCGACGAGGAAGGCACGCGCTTCATGGCGGATACGCCGCGCGCCGAACTCGCGCCGCGTGACGTTGTGGCACGCGCGGTCTGGCGGCATATGGCCGAGGGGCATCGCATCTTCCTCGATGCGCGCCGGGCGCGACATTTCGATTTCGCGGCGCGTTTTCCGGGCGTCACGACGCTCTGCCGCGCGGCAGGAATCGATCCGGTCACAGAACCAATCCCGGTCCGCCCGGCTGCGCATTATCACATGGGCGGCATCAAGGTGGACCTTGACGGCCGCGCGTCGATCGGCGGCCTCTGGGCCTGCGGCGAGGCCGCCTGCACCGGTCTTCACGGAGCCAATCGTCTGGCCAGCAACTCTCTCCTCGAAGCTGTGGTTTGCGCCGGCTTCACCGCCGCAAGCATCAAAGCCGCGCGCGCTGCGCGGCGGCCTGTTGGGCGCATCGAGCCGGTCGCGCCGCATGGCGAAGCGGGTCCGGTGCGGCCGATCCTCGCGCGCGCCGCGGGAGTCTTGCGCGACGGCGAGACGCTCCGCCGCGCTGCTGCCGAACTTTATCCGCTCGCAGACTCGCATAGCGAGGCCAGCGATGCCGCGCTCGTCGGTTTGATGATCGTCATCGCGGCGCTACGCCGCGAGGAAAGCCGCGGCGCGCATTATCGCGAAGATTTTCCGCGGCGCGACGCGGTTTCGAGCTGGCGGCGCGAGATCGCGCTCGCCGAGGCGTTCGAGGCCGCCCGCGAACTTCTGCCAGAGGCTGTCGCCTAAGCATGGCTGCGATGACCGGCCTGCCTCGGATTATGATCGAGCCTCTCGTCCGCGCCGCTCTGCTCGAGGATCTCGGGCGGGCGGGTGATCTGACGACCGCCGCGGTCGTCGCAGCGGGCGCCCGTGCCGAACCCTTGTTCGTCGCGCGTCAGGCGGGCGTCGTTGCCGGCCTCGACCTCGCGAGATTGAGCTTCGAACTGATCGATCCCGCAATAGAGTTGCGCGTCACGAAGCCGGACGGGACCAAGGTCGCGCCCGGCGAGACGCTTGCGACCGTGCACGGACCGGCGCGCTGCATTCTCACCGCCGAGCGCACGGCGTTGAATTTTCTCTGCCATCTGAGCGGCGTTGCCACCGCCACCGCCGCCGCGGTCACGGCGGTGGCGGGAACCAAAGCGCGGATCGTCTGCACCCGCAAGACAACCCCAGGCCTGCGCGCCATCGAGAAATATGCGGTGCGAGTCGGCGGGGGAGCCAATCATCGCTTCGGCCTGGACGATGCCGTCCTCATCAAGGACAATCACGTCGCAATCGCCGGCGGCGTCACCGAAGCCATGCGGCGGGCGCGCAAGAACGTCGGCCATATGGTCAAGATCGAAGTCGAGGTGGATTCGCTTGCCCAACTCGCCGAGGCGCTGGCCTCGAAGGCGGACGCCGTCCTGCTCGACAATATGTCACCCGCGTTGCTGGCGCAGGCGGTCGCGATGGTCGACGGACAGGCGATTACCGAAGCTTCAGGCGGCGTGACGCTCGACAACGTGGCGGCGATTGCCGCGAGCGGCGTCGATCTGATTTCGCTCGGCTGGCTGACCCACAGCGCCGCGGCGCTCGACATCGGGCTGGATTTTCGCGGGGCGCCTTCAAATTGACTTCGCTCGCCTCTTGCCCCTATAAGGCGCGGCTTTGGTTTGACGCATGATCTCGTCTGAAAAGCCTACCACTTTTCGGCAATCGTCCTTGTAGGCTGCGTCCTCCCTTTTGCGGCGTCCCAGACGGTGGGCATGGCCCTGCGCCAGGCGCGGGACGCGGAACGGTATGAACATTCGCGACGGAGTGGAACGTGAAGCGGACCTTTCAACCGAGTAAGCTGGTGCGCAAGCGTCGGCACGGCTTTCGCGCCCGCATGGCAAGCACCGGCGGGCGTAAAGTGATCGCCGCCCGCCGCGCGCGCGGGCGCAAGCGCCTGTCGGCCTGAGGCTCGAAGCTCACGTTCGAGGCCATCTCAGCCGCAGTCCAGCGCCTCCCGCGGGAGCGGACCATGACCACCGGCAGCATGGATCGGGCGCCCCCGCGAGCCCCGGCGCGGTTGAAAAAGCGCGCCGAATTCCTCAACGCCGGCAAGGGAAGGCGCTTTCACTCCGGAAGTTTCAGCCTTCAGGCCGTCCGACGCCGGGCCGATGCGGCTGGGGAAGGTCCGCGCTTCGGCTTTACCGTGACTAAGAAGCTCGGCAGTTCGGTCGTGCGTAACCGCATCCGCCGCCGCCTGAAGGAGGCCTTGCGGCTCTTGCCGAGCCTTTCGGCGCGCCCCGGCTATGACTATGTGATCCTTGCGCGGCAGGCGGCCCTCGACCAGGCCTTTCCGGCATTGCAAGAAGAACTCGCCCGCGCTTTCGTAGAAATTCACGCGGCGCGCCCGCCCCAAGGCGGGCGTCCGACCAAAACGCGGCCGTTCGCCGCTGCGACAGCCAAGAAGATGAAGGACTAGTCTCGCCGTCATGTCGGAAGACACCAAGAATCTCTATCTCGCGATCGCGCTTTCGATCCTCGTCATCCTCGGCTGGAGTTATTTCTTCGCGCCGCAGCTGCAAAAGGGGCACCAGACCCAGGAGCAAATGCAGCAGCCGAGCACGGCCCCGCAGCCCGGCGCTCCGGCTGCGCAGCCGGCGCCGAACCCGAATGCGGCGCCGCCGCAAGGCGGAGCCATCCCTGAGAGTCCGGCCTCGACCCTGACGCGCGAGGCGGCCATCGCGGCGAGCCCGCGCGTCGCCCTCGACAGCCGCGCCCTGTTCGGATCGATCGACTTGAAAGGCGCACGGATCGACGACGTCTCGCTCAAGGCCTATCGCGAGACGCCGGACCCGCACAGCCCGAACATCGTGCTGCTTTCGCCTTCGCAGGCTCCGGCGCCTTATTACGCGGAACTCGGATTTGTGAGTAAGCCAGACCAATCGCTCGCTCTGCCGACGCCGCAGACGCTGTGGAGCGCCGACGCCAACAAGCTGACCTCAGAGGCGCCGGTCACGCTGACTTATGACAACGGTCATGGCCTCGTCTTTCATCGCCGCATCGCGATCGACGACCATTACATGTTCACCGTTACCGACAGCGTCGAGAACAAGTCGGCCTCGCCAGTGACGCTTTACCCCTATGCGCTCGTCTCGCGCCACGGCAAGCCGAAAACCTCCGGCTATTCCATTCTTCACGAAGGCATGGTCGGGGTCATCGGCGATTCCGGCGTGCAGGAGCCGACCTACGATTCGATCCTCAAGGAGCCGGACGCCACCAAGAGCCTTAATGGCACCGGCGGTTGGCTCGGCTTCACCGACAAATATTGGGCCGCGGTCGTGGTCCCGGATCAGCAGGTGCCCTTCAAGGGCACGTTCTCGGCGCGCGGCACCGGGCAGAAGATCTATCAGGCGGATTTTCTCGCCGATCCGCTGACCATCGCACCCGGAGCAACCGCCGAGACGACCAATCGCGTCTTCGCGGGCGCCAAGGAAGTGCAGACCCTCGACATGTATCAGAACGATTTCGGCGTCAAGAAATTCGAGCTGCTTATCGACTGGGGCTGGTTCTATTTCATCACCCGCCCGATGTTCCAACTCCTCGACCTCATCTCCAAGTTCACCGGCAATTTCGGGATAGCGATCCTGATCGTCACCGTGCTCATCAAGCTCGCCTTCTTCCCGCTCGCCAACCGCAGCTATCTGTCGATGGCGAAGATGAAAGCGGTGCAGCCGCAAATGACGGCGCTGCGCGAGCGTTACGCCGACGACAAGGCGAAACAGCAGCAGGAGCTGATGGAGCTCTATAAACGCGAGAAGATCAATCCGGTCGCCGGCTGCCTGCCGATGTTGATCCAGATTCCGGTGTTCTTCTCGCTCTATAAGGTGCTGTTCATCACAATCGAGATGCGCCAGGCGCCGTTCTTCGGCTGGATCAAGGATCTGTCGCAACCGGACCCCACCAACATCTTCACGCTCTTCGGCCTGCTGCCCTACGACCCGACGGCTTTGCCGTTCATCGGCCATTTCCTGGCGATCGGCATCTGGCCGCTGATCATGGGATTCTCGATGTTCGTCCAGATGAAGATGAACCCGGAGCCGCCGGACCCTGTTCAAAAGCAGATGTTCGCCTGGATGCCGGTGATCTTCACCTTCATGCTGGGAAGTTTTCCCTCCGGTCTTGTCATCTATTGGACCTGGAACAATCTCTTGTCCGTCGCGCAGCAGACGCTGATCATGCACCGCGCGGGCGTGAAGATCGAATTGTGGAACAATCTCACCAGTACATTTCGCAAGAAGGCGACGACCTGAGGCGCCGGCCGCCGAACGCCCGCCGGCCGGCACGCGAGCAGTGATAGCAGGCGGCGATGGATCAGGAGATTTTGCAAGACTTCCGCGAGGCCGGCCGCAAGCTGTTCGCCGGCGAATGCAGCTTCGTCCGGGGCGTAACGGAGCTTGCGCAATTGCCGCCGCCCGTCGCTTGCGAAATCGCTTTTGCCGGGCGCTCCAATGTCGGCAAGTCCTCGCTTCTCAACGCGCTGACCAACCGCAAGTCTTTGGCCCGAATCTCGAACACGCCGGGGCGGACGCAGGCGCTCAATTTCTTCGCGCTCGGCGCGGCTCCGCCGCGGCTGCAGCTCGTCGATATGCCGGGCTATGGCTATGCCGCCGCGGCCAAGGACAAGATTGCCGCTTGGAACAGGCTCACGCAGGATTATCTGCGCGGCCGGGCCGGTCTTTTGCGGGTCTTCGTGCTCGTCGACGCCCGGCATGGGCTGAAGCCGGCCGACCTCGACATGCTCGACAGGCTCGACCAGGCGGCAGTCTCCTATCAAGTCGTCCTCACCAAGGGGGACAGCGTGAAAGAGGCCGAATGGAGCGCGCGGCTTGCCGAAACGGCGGCGGCGCTCGACAAGCGTCCGGCCGCCTTTCCGCAGGTGCTCGTCACCTCAGCGGCCGACGGCGAAGGCATCGACGAGCTTCGCGCCGCAATCGCGCGGCTTCTCGCCGAACACGGATCGCTCCTGTCGGGCTCGCATTGAGCTTGTCACGTCAAAACGCTAAAAGGCGCCGAGGCCAGCCTGGATGAAAGCCATGAAGGAAACGCCGCAGGACAGCGCGCAAAGACAGGCCGAGATCCTGATGCAGGCGCTGCCGCATATGCTGCATTACGACGACACGATCGTCGTGGTGAAATACGGCGGCCACGCGATGGGCGACGAAGAGGTCGCGCGCAGGTTTGCGCGCGACATGGTTCTGCTTGAACAGTCGGGCGTCAATCCGGTGGTCGTGCACGGCGGCGGACCGCAAATCGGCGCCATGCTCGCCAAGCTCGGCATCAAGTCGGAATTTTCCGCCGGCCTTCGGATCACCGACCGCGCCACGGTCGAAATCGTCGAGATGGTGCTCGCCGGTTCGATCAACAAGCAGATCGTCGGCTTCATCAACGCCCAAGGCGGCCGCGCGATCGGACTTTGCGGCAAGGACGGCAATATGGTGACCGCCACGAAAGTGGTCTACACGGTCGAGTCGGACAAAACCGGGCGCGAAGAGGAAATCGATCTGGGCTTCGTCGGCGAGCCGGCGAAGGTCGATACCACCGTCCTCGACCAGGTGCTCGGGCGCGAGCTGATCCCGGTGCTTGCACCGGTCGCGCAAGGGGCAGACGGCGAGACCTACAATGTCAATGCCGACACGTTTGCCGGCGCCATCGCCGGGGCGCTCAAGGCCAAGCGGCTGCTTTTCTTGACCGATGTGCCCGGGGTGCTCGATGCCAAGCAGAACTTGATCAAGCAATTGAAGATCGATGAGATTCGTGCGCTTATCGCCGACGGCACGATCACCGGCGGGATGATTCCAAAGGTCGAGACCTGCATCTATGCGCTCGAGCAAGGCGTCGAGGGCGTGGTTATTCTCGATGGCAAATTGCCGCACGCAGTGCTCATCGAGCTGTTGACCGACCACGGCGCCGGAACGCTGATCACGCAGTGAATTACAAACCAACGATAGGCGCGGACGGCCGCCGGCACCTCGACGGACCCAAGCCGCCGCGCCGGTCTTCATCCGACGACGAACCGCCGCGCGCGCAACCAAGCTTCGCGCATGTCGAAACCTGGGTCTTCGATCTCGACAATACGCTCTATTCCGCCGATTGCGATCTCTGGCCCAAGATCGACCAGCGCATGACACTGTTTCTGGCCAACCTGTTCGGCCTTGACGGGATATCGGCCCGGGCGTTGCAGAAATATTATTATCAGCGCTATGGCACGACGCTGCGCGGCCTCATGCAAGACCATGCGATCAGTTCGGCGGAATTCCTCGCCTTCGTGCACGACATCGACCGCTCGTCGTTGATCCCCAACCTATCGCTGGCAGCGTCGATTGCGGCGCTCCCCGGCCGCAAGCTGATCCTGACCAATGGCTCGCGCGATCACGCGCTCCGCACCGCCGAGGCCTTGGGGCTCGCCGCCACCTTCGACGACGTATTCGACATCGTCGCCGCCGAGTTTTTGCCGAAGCCGGAGATCGCGGCCTATGAGCGCTTTTTCGATAAACATGCGGTCGATCCCAAACGCGCCGTGATGTTCGAGGACCTCGACCGAAATCTCATCATTCCGCACCAACGGGGGATGACCACTGTGCTGGTCGTGCCGAAACCCGGTCAGCCGGACCATCGCGAACCTTTCGAGATCCCTGCTGCGACAGGTTTGCCGCATGTCGACTTCGTGACTCCCGATCTCGAGGCCTTTCTCGCCGACCTCATTGCCGCCGGAGCAAGCGGGGCGACGTAAGGTCGGGCTTACCGGCCATTGACACTGCCGGTTCTGCGGACGAAACCTCACGGGCTTTGTGGCTGGAGCGGAACATGCGGAGCCAAGACCTCGAAAAAATTATCGACGCGGCCTTCGAGGATCGCGCCAAGATCGATAGCGCCGCGCCGAGCGAAATAGGCGCGGCGGTCGAAGCGGCGCTGGCGCTGCTCGACAGCGGCAAGCTAAGGATCGCCGAAAAAATCGCCGACGAGAGCGGACCCGGGGGCTGGCGCGTCAATCAATGGCTGAAGAAGGCCATTCTTCTTTCCTTCCGATTGCACGAGGCGACGCTTATTCCCGGCGCCCCCGGCGGTGCATTCTGGTGGGACAAGATGGCTTCGAAATTCGAGGGCTGGAGCGCGAATGACTATACCGAAGCGGGCTTCCGCGCCGTGCCCGGCGCTCTCGTCCGGCGCTCCGCCTATATCGCCCCCGGCGTCATCCTGATGCCGTCCTTCGTCAATCTCGGCGCCTATGTCGGCGAAGGGACCATGGTCGACACCTGGGTGACCGTCGGCTCTTGCGCGCAAATCGGCAGGAACGTGCATCTCTCGGGCGGAGTCGGCATCGGCGGCGTGCTCGAGCCCTTGCAGGCCAATCCGACGATCATCGAGGATAATTGCTTCATCGGTGCGCGCTCCGAGGTCGTCGAAGGCGTCGTTGTCGGCGAAGGCGCGGTATTGGCGATGGGCACTTTTATCTCGGCCTCGACCAAGATCATCGATCGCGCGTCGGGCAAGGTTCACATCGGCCGCGTTCCGCCCTATTCGGTTGTCGTACCCGGCGCCTTGCCGGGCGAGGCGTTACCCGGCGGAAGACCCGGCCCCTCGCTGGCTTGCGCCGTCATCGTGAAAACCGTCGATGCGCAGACGCGCGCCAAAACCGCGATCAACGAATTGTTGAGGGATTGATGGAGGAGCCGCGATCGAGAATCTATTTCCTGTTCCGTTCCGACGCCGGACGGATCGATGCGGCAACATGGTGGCGCGGAACGCTGTCGCTTGTCGCAATCTTCGCCGTTCTGACCGTCGGCTGGCATCTTATCCAGCCTTATGCCGACCACGACCTCGCGACGACGGTGCTCTTCACGATCGGGATTCTCTTCGCCAATCTCTACCGCTTGCTCTATGGCTTCGCACTCATCATGATTCTCATCAGCTATTACAATCTCAGCGCCAAGCGTTGGCGCGATGTCGGGCGGCCCTCGGCGCTGGCCGGCCTCCTGCCCTTGCTCGCCTGCATCGCCGGAGCCCTGCACTGGCTCGAGCCGCGGGTCGCGCCGGAAATGCCGCATCTTATTCCGGTCGTCGCCGACATCGCGCTCGCCGCAGTCTTTATCTGGAACGTGGTCGAACTTGGCGGCTTCCGCTTCAGCAACAGTTGACGCGGCACGGCGCTCCTGCGAAGGTCGCGTCAAAGCAGTGGGGGGAACGGCCTATGGACTTCAAAGACCTATTTCTGACCAACGACGGCCGGCTGGATCGGCAACCTTTCTGGATCGGTACAATTATCATCCTCGCGATCCTGGTCGTCACAAAACTCGTTGTCCACCACATCTTCGGGCATGGCAGCTTCACCGGCCGCGCCATTGAAGTCATCGTTGCGCTCGTGCTGATCTATCCGAGCGTCAACCTCGGCATCAAACGCTTCCACGACCGCGACAAGTCAGGTTGGTGGGTGCTGATTGCTTTGATTCCAGTCCTCGGCTGGATTTGGTATTTCGTCGAGGCGGGTTGCTTGCCTGGAACGGACGGCCCCAACCATTACGATCGAAACCTGGGCTGAAGGATCGCACGAATTCCGCACGTCGCGCGCGCGCGCCGGCATGGCATTCTCTCGCGAATCGCGTGGTTTTCCTCGCCGCACGAAAACCCTGCCGCTTTTGCGGATCCTGCCTTATAAGACCGCGTTCCGATTTCGCTGACCGCGATCGATCTGCATGTCCGCATATCCGCTCTCCGCGCGCGACCTTGCCCGCGCACTTATCCGCTGCCCTTCGGTCACCCCAAAGGACGCCGGCGCGCTCGCGTTGCTCGAAAACGTGCTGAAGACGGCAGGCTTCGCGACGACCCGGGTTACATTCTCGGAACCCGGAACGCCGGATGTCGACAATCTCTATGCGCGGATCGGCACCGGTGCGCCTTATCTCGTCTTTGCCGGCCACACGGATGTCGTGCCGCCGGGGGACCGCGCGCATTGGCGTTTCGATCCCTTTGCCGCAGAAGTTGCCGACGGGATGATCTTCGGCCGCGGCGCCAGCGACATGAAGGGCGCCGTCGCCGCCTTTGCCGCGGCCGCGGCCGCCTATGTCGCCGAGCAAGGCACAATCAAGGGTTCAATCGGGTTTCTGATCAGCGGCGACGAGGAAGGTCCGGCCATCAACGGGACGGCCAAGCTTCTCGCTTGGGCGCAGGGGCGTGGCGAGCGCTTCGACCATTGTCTTGTGGGAGAGCCGACCAGCGCTTCAAGACTCGGCGATGCGATCAAGATCGGCCGGCGCGGATCGCTCAACGCCAGGCTCGTCGTGCACGGCGTGCAAGGCCACGTCGCCTATCCGCAACGGGCGGATAATCCGATCCCGCATCTCCTGCGCCTGCTCGACGCGCTGATCGCCACGCCATTCGATCAGGGCACGGTGCATTTCGAGCCGTCGAACCTCGAGATTGTGACGATCGACGTCGGCAATCCGGCGATGAACGTCATCCCGGCGAAGGCGCATGCGCATTTCAATGTCAGATTCAACGATCTTTGGACGCCGGCGACGCTCGAAGCGGAGATCGCACGCCGCTGCGCCAGGGCGGCAAAAGCTGCGCGCTACGAGCTCTCCTTCGAGCCCTGCAATGCGTCCGCCTTCCTCACCGAGCCCGATCGATTCACCGATCTCGTTTCGCAGGCGATTACGGCGCGCACCGGTTTGAAGCCGGCGCTTTCGACGTCGGGCGGCACGTCGGACGCGCGGTTCATCCGCGCCTTTTGTCCGGTCGTCGAATTCGGTCCCGTCGGGGCGACCGTTCATATGGTCGATGAACATATCGCCGTCGCCGATCTCGAAGCGCTGACGGAAATCTATCGGGACATTTTGCAGAGGTATTTCGCATGACGCAGGGCTGGGTCGCCTTTCCTGCGTCCTGCGTCCCGCCTACAGCCTGAAACCTTCGCCGAGATAGAGGCGGCGAACCTGAGGATCGGCGACGATCTTTTCCGGCGTGCCTTCGGTCAGGACCTGGCCCGAATGCAGGATATAGGCCCGGTCGATGAGGTCGAGAGTTTCGCGGACGTTATGATCGGTAATGAGCACGCCGATCCCGCGCCGCTTCAGATGTTGGACGAGAAGCCGGATCTCACCGATGGCGATCGGGTCGATGCCGGCGAAGGGCTCGTCGAGCAGCATGAAGGAGGGATGGCCGGCAAGCGCCCGTGCGATCTCACAGCGGCGGCGCTCGCCGCCAGAGAGCGCGATGGCCGGCAACTTCCGCACTCGCGCGATGTCGAATTCGACGAGCAGCGATTCGAGTTCCTCGCGCCTTTTCCGCTTGTCGGGTTGGGTGATCTCGAGCACGGCGCGAATATTCTCTTCGACGCTGAGGCCGCGAAAAATCGAGGGTTCCTGCGGCAGATAGCCGATGCCGAGTCGGGCGCGCCGATACATCGGCAGGCTCGTGACGTCGTAGTCGTCGAGCAGAATGAGCCCCCGGTCGGGCCGGATCAGGCCGGTGATCATGTAGAACAAGGTGGTCTTGCCGGCGCCATTCGGGCCAAGCAGCCCGATCGCTTCCCCGCGATGCACCAGAAGACTCACGTCCCTGATGATCTTGCGTCCCTTGAAGCTCTTGTTCAGCGCTTCGGTGACGAGCGATCCTTCAAGCTCGCCGACAGGCTTGGGCTCCGGTGCGACCGGCCGAATGGGCTGAGCAGCAGGCCGTCTGACAAAGGACTGTCGCGATGTCGAAGGCGGCGGGAGTTCGGCCGGAGCTTGCGGCTCATGCTCGCGCCAATTTTCGAGTTCCTCCGCCGGCCATTCCGAATCGAGGGCGAGTTTTGCGTTGGCCTCGTCGGCTTCGGCTTCGGCGAGAAGCCAGCCGGCGCTTTGCGTCACGACCGGCGGTTCGCCGCGGCCAAACAAGGCGCGCAGGCGCCCGGCCCAGGTCGTCGCACCATTGCCTCGATCGGCGCCTTTGGCCGCAACGCGACCCGCAGACTTGCCGCGCAAGCCGAAATCACCCCCCATGCTCAAACTCATCGGGTTTTGGCCTCCGGCTGACCGGCACCGGCCTCGTTGTTCGATTGTTTCTTGCTCCCGCCTTCGGCATCGCTGCTCGGAAGGAACATGCTCTGGACATGGCCGATGACCACCGCCTGATGCGTATTCATATCATAGACGATGTGATCGCCTTTGGTCACGTTCGTACCCTGGGTCAGGCTGACGTTGCCGTCGAGATAGATCTTATTGGCGGCCTTCTCATATCGCCCGGAATTGCCAGTCGCGATCTGATCCTTCGAAATCAGCGTCACTGGCCCGGCCGCTTCCATGCGGCGCATCTGGCTCGTGGAAGACGGCGGCCCGGGATGCGCGCCCGGCTGTCTCGGGTCGAGAAATATAACGAGCAGGGGCGTCTTCAGCGTGGTGTCGCCGCGCACCGCAACGACATTGCCGCTATAGACCAGCTTTTGCTGCTTGTCATAATAGTCGAGCTTGGTGGCGCTGATGTTGATGCGCTCTTTGTCGCCCTTTGCCGTCTTGGCATCGGCGGACAAAATCGTCCCCCCGCCGAACCAGGACGCCAAACAGAAAATGAGGAGAACAGGCAGCGACTCGCGCAAACAGCCGATGCGGCTCATTTGGCCGCCTCCTCGGGGCTCGCGCCCGTATCGGAATCCGCGTCACCCATGATGACGACCGATTTGACTTGGCCCTGAAAGGAGATCTTGTGGCCGTCGTCGCTGATGTCCATGCGGTCGGCCGAAATCGTGCTGCCGTCGTCCATGCTCACAAAAACCGGTTCCTCAGTCAGCAGAGCACCGGAGTTCAGATCGACGGTGGCGCTCCGCAGCCGCATGTCGTAGCCGCTCACGTCATTCTCGATGCGGACGTCCGTGCGCAACCAGACAATGTCCTGACTGCTGTCATAGATACCCTTCTGCGCAGTGATCTTCGCAGTGCTGGCATCGTCCAATCCGATCTTGGCGTCGACTCCGACGAGATTGAGGACATGCGGGTCCATGATATCCTGTGTGCCCGAGACTCCCGTCAACTCGAACGGTTGGCCGTCGGCGCGAAAGCCCCTGGTCTTCGGTGTCCGCAGCGTGACAAGCGAACCCTGAAGACCGACCTGGCTGACAGAGAGGTTGTGCGGCAGCCGCTTGAACGGATCGAACAAGATAATGACGCCGAGCGCCAGCACAGCGAAGCTGCATCCGAAAATGAGCAGATGCCGCAGATAGCGCACCAAACCGGAATGCAGCCGCGCGACACGAATTGCCCGGCGCGGCTTCCCGATAGGCAGATCGAGCCGCCCGCCCGGAACTCGAGGAGCGCGTGTCAGGTCAGTCATGCTCGATTCGCCATCTCTGCTTGCCCGACCTGGACTTGGCGCGCCCACGGCACCCGCGGGCCATCGGCCGCCTCACGATTCTTGACCTAAGCCTATCTTATTGCACCGCGGCGCGGCATCAATTTCCTGGGACGCGCGCCCACCCGTGCAAGCATCTATAATAGCTTATTATTTCGCATCATTCGTGCGAAAAAATGTCGGAATCCTGCCAGCCCATGAGATCGAGCTTAGCCCGGGTCGGCAGAAAGCCAAAACAGGCCGTGGCGAGCTCCGCACGGCCCTCGCGCGCCAGCATGGCGTCGAGCTTTGCCCGCAGCGCGTGCAAATGGAGAACGTCAGAAGCCGCATAAGCCACCTGCGCCTCGGACAAAGTGGGGGCGCCCCAATCCGAACTTTGCTGCTGTTTCGACACGTCGATGCCGAGCAGCTCGCGAATGAGATCCTTGAGGCCATGCCGATCGGTATAGGTCCTGGTCAGTTTCGAGGCGATTTTGGTGCAATAAAGCGGCGCGGCCATGACGCCGAAGGTTTTGTAGAGCATGGCGAGGTCGAAACGGGCATAGTGAAAGAGCTTCGTCACGCCGGGATCGGCGAGGAGTTTTTCGATATTGGGGGCGTGTTTCTGTCCCGCGGCGATCTGCACGATGTCCGCTGTCCCGTCGCCCCGCGACACCTGAACCAGGCAAAGCCGGTCGCGAACGGGCACAAGACCCAAGGTTTCCGTGTCTATCGCGACGCTGTCGCCGAAATTAAGGCCATCCGGCAGGTCGCCTTTGTGCAGACTGATTGTCATCAAGGGCTTCGGCCGTCCTGGCTGCAAAGACTATTCGCCGGGTAGCACCGGGCAGTTGGCTTAGCAAGGTTCATGGGACCTGGGGGCGACGGCCCGCGTATCCGCATCAGAGCTTCTTCAGAATGAGCGGCTTGCCTTCGCTCGGATCCTTCAGCCAGGTGCCGTCCGGCTGCAAGTCGAGATGGGTCGTATGGCCCCTGCGCGCGGTCAAGACCAGGCGGCCATTGGCGAGCCGCCAGCCGACCGGATCGAAGATCATGATGCCCTGATCGCGGCAGCCGGGAGCCAAGGAGGCCTTGTAGCCGCCATGCGCCTTCGTCTGGTTGTCGAGAATCAGCAGGCAGCTCGCGTCCTTGCCCGGCTCGCGCTCCACGGAATAGCGTCCGGCAAGGTCGCCTGGCTTCATCGCCAGCGCGGCGGCCGAGGGTTTCGGCGGGGCCGCGGCAGAATTCGCCGGTGAGGTTGAGGCCGCGGGATTGGCGGCTGTGGTTGCCCCTGCGAGCTGCTTCGGCGGGCTTGACGCTGCCGGCGCCGAAGGCGCGTGAACGACATCGAACCCGGGTGCGCCGCTCACATCTTCCGGCTCGAACTTGAGGTCGCCAGGGGCATTCACGGGCACGAGGTCGTAGATTTCTCCCTCCGGGCCACTGGCGCTGAGCGTGGACTGGGACCTCGCAACAAAATCGAGGATGGTCTTGCCGGATGCATCGGCGAGCTTGATGTCGCCGGTTTTCGGCAGATTCCAAGCGCCGACCTTGGCGAGAATCGGCAGCGAGCGGCGGCAGAGGGCCGGCATATCGACGGGGCCGCCGCTGGTCGTGCCTGTCTCCAAAGTCATCCGGCACATGCGGTCGGTGGTGCCAAGCGACATGTCCCACTGGCCCGCCGCCGCCTCGGCGCTGGAAAACGTCTTCGCGGAAGCTTGCGCCGGGAGGAAAGCAAGGATGGAAAGCCCGAGGCAGGCAAGGCCGACGCAGGCCGCGGAGCGGTTCCCATGCATCTTCATGTGCAACCTCCCTTGCGGAGCCAAGCTTCCGCGCGGGTATCGATCTTAGGCGATTCGCGTCCGGATCGTCTTCTGATGCCCGACCAACAACGCCCGGCTCCGTTAAATCTCGCTAAATCTCGGCGCTTTCATGCCAATGCCTGAGCGCGAGACGCGAAATGCCAGATAGACTGAAAAAGATCGCGATTCCGGTCAGCGAGATCAAGGCGAGCGCGGCAAACATGCGTGGAATTTGGAGCCTGTAGCCCGCTTCGACGATACGGAACGCAAGCCCCGTCTCCTGCCCGTTAGCGCCGGCCGCGAGTTCGGCAACGATGGCGCCGATGAGCGCCAAGCCGCCGCCAATCCGTAAGCCCGCGAAGAAATAAGGCAGCGCCGCGGGAAGCTTGAGCATGACCAGCGTCTGCCAGGGTGACGCGCCATAGAGCCGAAAAAGATCGACGAGATTGCGGTCAGCCGATGCGAGACCCAAGGAACAATTGGCGAGGATCGGGAAAAACGCGACCAGGAAGGCGCAGGCGAGCACCGCCTGCCAGCCCGAGAGATAGATCAGCAACAAAGGCGCAATGGCGATGATCGGCGTGACCTGGAGGATGACGGCGAAGGGGAGCAGCGCCCGCTCCAGCCATTTCCATTGGGAAAAGAGGATCGCCAGCAAGGATCCGCCGACGATCGCCAGAGCCAACGCCGCGAACGTCGTTTTCAGCGTCACCCAAAGCGACGCAAAAAGCGTCGCCCGGTCGGTAAAGAGCGTCATCGCCACGAGGCTCGGCGCCGGCAGAACGAAAGGCTGAATATGTTTCAGTCTGACGATCGCCTCCCAGGCGAGAATGAAACTCGCGAAAGCCGCCGCCGGCGGTCCATAACGCGCAGCAAGACGGCCTATCATGGACGATCCTCCGCTGCCGCACGCGCCAAAGCCTTCATGGCGCGGCCGCAATAATCGAGATAGGCGGCGCTCGTGCGCAGATTTTCCCCGCGCTGCAACGGCGGCTCGATAGCGATATCTTCGATGATCCGTCCGGGCCGGGCTGTCATGACCGCAATGCGCGTCGCGAGATAGACGCTCTCATAGACCGAATGCGTGACGAAGACGATCGTCGTTGCAAGCTCTAGCTTCAGCCGCAGAAGATCGTCGTTGAGCCGGAAGCGGCCGATTTCGTCGATTGCGGCAAAAGGCTCGTCCATCAAGAGCAGGGCCGGCCGCGGCACGAGCGCGCGCGCGATCGAGACGCGCATCCGCATGCCGCCTGAAAGCTGGTGCGGATAGGCTTTGGAGAAGGCCGAGAGTCCGACGAGCGCCAGAACGTCCTCGCAGCGCCGGGCCGCCTCGTCCGTGGGCACGTTTTGCAGCCTGAGCGGCAGCATGACATTCTCGGCCACGCTCGCCCAAGGCATCAGCGTCGGCTCCTGAAAGACGAAGCCGACGCCGCCCTGCCGGCGCGCCGGCGTGGCGATTTTTCCCGAGGAAGGCAATTCGAGACCGGCGATCAGGCGCAACGCCGTCGACTTGCCGCAGCCCGAAGGCCCGAGCAGCGTCAACAATTCCCCGGCATGAACACTGAGATCGAGATGGGCGAGTGCGACGGTTCCGTTGGCAAAGCTCTTACCGACGTCGTTCAGCGCCACCAGCGCCTCGCTCATGTTCAAGATCCAATTCCCCCGCCCTTCGAGACGCGCTCCGTTGGAGCGCCCCGCAGGGTGAGGGATTTTGTTTCGATGCCGACATTGCCTCTCATCCTGAGGAGCTTGCGAAGCAAGCGACTCGAAGGATGAGACCGAGATATAGGCAAAAGTCGGTTCATGGCTTCGGCCGCAGGTCGAGCCCGACGCCATGATCGACGAAATCCGTCATATAGGCGCGCCGATAATCGAGATCGGGCTTGAACAGCCCCGCCGCCGCCATCTGCGCAAAGCAGGCCCGCATGCGCTGGTCGGTCATCGCGCCGATGCCGAGCCTCAAGGCATCGCCCGAGTCGGCAATGCCGTATTTCTTCATCGCCGCGACCGAATAGGCGAGCTGATCCTCGCTCATATCGGGATTGTCCTTGCGGATGAGATCGTTCGCTTTTGTATTGTCACCATAGAGATAATGATACCAGCCGACGATCGAAGCATTGACGAAGCGCTGCACCAGATCGGGGTTCGCCTTAATGAAATCGCGCCGCGCCTCGATGGTGGTCGAATAGGATTGATAGCCGTAATCGGCGGCGAGGAAGACGTTCGGTTTGAAACCGGCCGCGCGCTCGATCGCATAGGGCTCGGAGGTCGCGTAGCCCTGTTGGATCGAATGCTTGTCGGCAATAAACGGGGCCGAGTTGAAAGTGTAGGGCTTCACGATCGAAAAGCTGAAGCCATAGGCCTGGTGCAGCCATTGATAGACCGAGACCAGCGCATCGGTACCGATGAAAGCCGTCGTCGCTTTGGGAAGATCGGTGAAGCGATCGAGCCCCTCGCCCGGATGCGACATAAGGATGAATGGGTCCTTCTGGAACATTGCTGCGACGACAACGATGGGCACGTTCGCTGCGACAGCATTGAAGCCCTGGATCATGTTGGCGCCCATGTCGAACTCGACACGGCCGGCGGCAAGCAGCAACCGGTTGTTGGTCTGCGGGCCGCCCTGAACGATGGTCACGTCGAGCCCGTATTTCGCATAGGTTCCGTCGGCGAGCGCCTGATAGAAGCCGCCATGCTCGGCCTCCGCCCGCCAATTGGTGGCGAAGGTCACCTTGTCGAGCGCAAGCGCGGGAGCGGCTGACAGGATGACGAGAGCAACCGCTGAAACGCGTGAGATTGCCTGCATTCGCTGCACCACCACCGGAAGGATGCGATGCGCGATGTTTCGCGCGGATACACATATTGTGCAAGGCCCGGCCGACTTGCTGGCCTGCGCTCGAGGTTCTAGGCTCCGCATTTGCAAGCCGCGGCCAAGGGGGAACCGATGCTGCCGACGCGGTTTTGGGCCGAGATGAGCTGGAAGGACTTCCAGAGCACCGACATGGAAGAGGTCATCGCCGTGTTGCCGACCGCCGCGGTCGAGCAACACGGGCCGCATCTGCCGCTCGGCGTCGATCTCTTTCTCATGCAGGGCTATATCGAACGCGTCGTGGCGCGGTTGCCGGAGGATCTGCCCGTGCTCTTCCTTCCGGTGCAGGCGATCGGCGCCTCGATCGAACATGGCGATTTTCCCGGCACGCTCACGCTCTCCGCGACGAGCCTGCTGCATCTCTTGACCGAGATCGGCGAATGCGTCGAGCGCGCCGGCTGCCGCAAGCTGGTCCTGTTGAATTCGCATGGCGGCAATGTTCCGCTGCTCGGCCTGGCCGCGCATGATCTGCGCGCCCGCCTCGACCTATTCGTCGTCACGGCGACCTGGCACCGGTTCGGCCATCCGGATGGGCTGTTTTCGGCCGAGGAACAGGCGCATGGAATCCATGCCGGCGATATCGAGACGTCGCTGATGCTGAGTTTCCGCCCGGACCTCGTACGCCGCGACGCGCTCGACAATTTTGCTTCGCAAAGCGCCGCCATCGAAAGCGATTTCACCTGGCTGCGCGCCGGCCGGCCGACCGGCTTCGGCTGGATGGCGCAGGACCTTTCTGCCTCCGGCGCCATGGGCAATGCCGCCGCTGCGAGTGCCGAAAAGGGCGAGGCCTCGGCCGACTATGGCGCGACCGCCTTTATCGAATTGCTGCAGGACATCGAGGCTTTCGACCTCGCCCGGCTGCGCGAGGCGCCGGGCGCCTGAAGCGGGCTCGGACAGGCTCGCCCGGCACAATCCGCATCGATCAATCCGCCTGCCAGGGATAGGTCCAGGTCTCGGTGAGCGCCTTCTTATCGGCGCGCAGAAAGGCGCGCAGGTCGGTCGATTGCCCGGGATCGAGCTGCAGGTCGATGGTGGCGCGAAATCCGTTCGTGTGGCTGTTGAACACGATCCAGGAGCGCAGAATCTTTCCCTGGCTGGTGCTCGGGACAACCTCTACCAATTGCGGATTCTCCGCGTAGAAGGCGAGATTGCCGCCGGCGAAATCGATGATGAAACGGTGCGAGCCGGGGCTGGCCGGCTCCGGCGAGCCGAGCGCACGCGCCGCGGTCTGATAGGTGCCGACGACCTTGCCGTTGGGCGAGAGCTGAGCAAACGAAAGGCTGGATGTGATCCGATAGCTGAAGCTGCGGCCAGCATCGGGCGCACCCTTGGGCGCGAAGGACGCGACGATGTTGTCACTGGCCTCGTCGGTCGTCGGCAGTTCGACGAGTTCGATCTCGCCCTCGCCCCAATTCTCGTGCGGCTCGACGAAATAGCTCGGCCGCAGTTCATAGGCGAGGTCGAGATCCTGATAATGGTCGAAATTACGGTCGCGCTGCAAAAGACCGAAGCCGCGCACCTCGTGGTCGAAGAAGTCCGAGACCGCGAGGTGCGGCGGATTGCGCAACGGCCGCCAGATCCATTCTCCCGTCTCGGAACTGATGAGCAGTCCGTCGGAATCGTGCAACGCGCGACGGAAATCTTCATTGAAGCGGTGATCGTTCTCGCCGATGAAGAACATCGAGGTCAACGGGGCAAGACCGAATTTCACGTCGGTTCGGCGCGGGAACAGTGTCATGACCACCTCCAGCGCCGAATCGACTCCCGGATAGAGATCGAAGCGATAGGCGCCGGTCGCCGCTTCGCCGTCGAGCAGACCGTAGATCGTGGCGTGTTCGGCATTGGGGAGCGGTGTCTCGATCCAGAACTCGCGGAAGAACGGAAATTGCTCGACGCTCGAGCCGGCGTTGACCGCCAGCCCGCGCGCCGAGAGGCCGTAGCGTTGGCCGCGCCCGAGAAAGCGGAAATAGCTCGCCCCGAGAAAGGCGATTACCTCGTCGAAGACCGTCGGAGAGTTGAGCGGGAAATGCAGCCGGAAGCCGGCAAAGCCGAGATTGATCGGAAAGGTCGTGTCGAGCTTGATGTGCCCATAGTCGAACAGATCGGAGGTATAGGGGATCGGTGTCGGGATGCCGTCCCTGATCGTGTTGACCGTCACCGGCCGCAGGAAGAGATGGCCGAGATGAAACAATTGCAGGCGAAACAGGCTGCCGGGGAAATTCAACAGGGCTTTGTCCGGTCGAAAGCGGATATCGCGCCAGGCGTCGAAATTGAACCCGCTCAGCGGCTCGGGCAGCACCGGCGGCGTCGCATCGAACGGCGCGGAGGCGAGGTCCTGCGCGCGGCGCACGACATCGTCATAGCCGAATTTCGGCGGCAGCGCGGGCGTCTGCGCAAAAAGCCGATCGGCACTGAAGCCCAGCGCGCCTGAAGCCATGGCGGCCCGCGCGAGAAGCGAATTGGCAAGAAGGTTGGCGGCGGATTTGGCGAGCTTGCGGCGGGTCAGTTCGGCCATGTGGCGGATCGAAAGGCAGGAGTTGAGAATTCGCGGTCGGGATTGCGAGCGGAGCCTCCCAATCCTGGCCGCGAGCCGTAGTCGGCTTTGAAGCAACCAGCAAGTCTGATGCCGCCATTTCGGAGTCCTAATTGTGGCCGTCGGCTCGGCGCGGTTCGCCGCCGCGATCGGGCGAAAAAAATCCTTGTAATCTCCGCGGATATTCATATCTTCCGGACTGCCCATTTTCGCACGTGCCTGTGGTCGTGTGTCGGTAGGCGGGGATCCGGACAAGAGGCCGGTTAACCGCCTGTAAAAATCGACAGCCGGAGGCGAACCGGCGAACCCCGCCAAACGGGGGACGCGACTTAAAGCAACGACGGACCGGGCTTTTTCGTCTCTGCCAGTCTCCAAACCTGGCGTACCGAAGAGGCTTGTCTTTCTTGCCGGGCGTGCGGAACGGGATTTCATCCCATTCCAAGCGAAGGCCATGATGGTTCGAGCGGCAAGTTTCGCTGCGCGACCCCCAGCATAGCCGACGGCGCAGCATCTGACCGCCGCGCATTATGGATCTCCATGGCGCGCTGCGGATCACCGGTCGCGGTGCAATCGAGCCGACGGCGTCTCCACAGCGCGTCGCCTCGCACATTGCGACCACCCGAAGCTTGGTTCGTTTGCGCGGCTTTGCGCCGTGCCTGCGAAGGGATGCCGCGATGACCGACCGTATCCACGAATTCCTGCGCAACCGACGCGAGGACGGCCCATGCCTTGTCCTCGACCTCGAAGTCGTGCGCGACAATTACCTCTCCTTTGCCAAGGCGCTGCCGGACACGCGCGTCTTCTATGCGGTCAAGGCCAATCCCGACCGCCAGATTCTCGAACTCCTGGCGCGGCTCGGATCCTCCTTCGACACCGCGTCGGTCACCGAGATCGAGGAAGTGCTCGCCGCCGGCGCCGGGCCGGAGCGCATCAGCTACGGCAATACGATCAAGAAGGAGCGCGACATCGCCCGGGCCTATCAGCTCGGCGTGCGCCTCTTCGCGGTCGATTGCGAAGCGGAGGTCGAAAAGGTCGCCCGGGCGGCGCCGGGCGCGCGGGTCTTCTGCCGAATCCTGTGCGACAATGGCGGCGCGGAATGGCCGCTCTCGCGCAAGTTCGGCTGCGCGCCGGCAATGGCGGCGCGGGTCCTGGAACAGGCCCACAGCCTGGGCCTCGTCGCCTACGGGCTCTCCTTCCACGTCGGCTCGCAACAGCGCAACCCGAGGAGCTGGGACAATGCGCTGAAGGCTTCGGCCGCGATCTTCCGCGACCTCGCCGAGCGCGGGATCAGCCTCCAGATGGTCAACCTCGGCGGCGGCTTCCCCGCCAAGTACCTGAAGGACGTGCCGGCGGTGAAGACCTATGGGCAAGCGATCTTTCGGGCGCTGCGCAAGCATTTCGGCAACCGCATCCCCGAGACAATCATCGAGCCGGGGCGTGGCCTGGTCGGCAATGCCGGCATGATCGAGGCCGAAGTCGTGCTGATCTCGAAGAAGTCGGAGGAAGACCGGATGCGCTGGGTCTATCTCGACATCGGCAGGTTCAACGGGCTTGCCGAGACCATGGACGAGATGATCCGCTATCCGATCCGCACCGCTTTCGATGCCGATCCGATGGAGCCCTGCATCATCGCCGGGCCCTCCTGCGATTCGGTCGACGTGCTCTATGAGAACGAGCCCTATCCGCTGCCGGTCAGTCTCGAAATCGGCTCGAAAGTGCTGATCGAGGGGACCGGGGCTTATACGGCGACCTATTCATCGGTTGGCTTCAACGGTTTCGCGCCGCTGAAATCCTACGTGATTTAGGCCGGGACGCGTCCGGATCGGCGATCCGGACGCGAAGACCTAAAGGTCATGGGCAGATTGCCTCGATCATGCCTCTTTCAGCCGGCGCAGGCGCTGCACAATATCCTTGAGCACGTCGCGCAGATTGCGGCGGGCGAATTCGCAGGCCACAGCGGCGGAAAATCTCTTGCGATCCGTACCGACCGCGACGAAAAAGTCGGCGAGCGTCATGCGCTCCCTCCAGAGATGATCGATCATCGGATGATCGGCCGTGGCGCAGGAATCGGTGAGCGCTACGCCCGCGTCGGCACGCAGCGCGCGGCTCAATTCCAGGGTCAGAAGAACGCCGGGCGAGAACGCGGCGAAGGCTTCGTCATAGGCGATCTTCCAAAAAAAGGCCCGGTCGCCGCTCTGCAGCACGATCGCCATGGCGATCGGCTTGCCGGAGCAATCGAGGCTCGCGATCCTGCACTTCCCCTCAGCCGCCAATGCGGCGATGACCCCGCGAGCGAAATTTGCTCGTGCCGGCGATCTCAGCAGCGCGGTGCCCCGCCGGCCCTTCCAGCCCTTTGCTTCGAGCGCAAGGAACCGTTCGCCTCCAGCGCTGAGTTCCCGCGGCTCACTCAGCAAGCCGAAGCTCACGGCGCCCTTGGCCTCGAGCCGTCGGCGCGCGCTTTTGAGATTTTTGCGGCGCTTGGATCGAAACGATCGTTCAAGATCGAGGTCGAGGTCGAGGCCGCCCGAAAGCATGGCGCGCCGATGGACGTCGAACTGATGGACGGGGCGGCCTTCGGCGGCGGCCAGCCCCATGACAAGGCGCGCGGTCGGTCCCTCTTTCGGAAGCGCTGGAAAAGCGAGCCCGGCCGACTTTGGCCGCTGCTGGCGTAAAAACGCAAGGATCGCCGCAAGCACTTCCGTGGCGCGCTCGGTGTCGAGCAGCGGCGTGCCGAGAGGCGCCTGCTCATGTGTCCAGATGCGCGCCTGAGCCCAAGGCCCGAAACCTCGCGGCAGCTCGAGCGGGCAAAGTCCCAGCAATTTCTGCCGCTCCGGCCCGTCCCAGACGAAAAGGAAATGCGGCGGACGGGCTTTGGCAAGATGATAGGCAGCGGGAAGCGCGAAGCCAGGCTCGAGAAAACCATTGGGCTCGAGACAATTGGCGGCGAGCTGCCGCCACTCGCCGGCATGCTCTGCCGCTGCCTCCGGGCTCAAGATTTCCGTGCTGAGCTTTTCCATACGCGAGGCCGCCGCCCTTTCAGCCGCTGGAGCCGAGCTGCACCCCTTGCAGCCGCGCTATCAAGCTAACCATGTGCGAGCCTCTTGTCGCTGCCTCAGGTCGATCGCGCAGGTTAGAGATCTTGACGAGCCCGGCTCAGCCGAGATGTTCGCTCTCGGCAAGCGTCGTCCGCAGCTCGAAGCTCTTGAACTGCGAGAAGATCCGCCACAGCCATTCTCGGAGGCCGGCGCGCACGACGATCGACATATTGACCGGCGGCATCAGCATGAACCTCGAGAGCGAGAAGCCGGGCTCCTCGATGGTTTGCTGCAGCACGCGATCGAGCGCGGTGATTTTGAAGCTGCGGCCGTCGGGATCGCGGCCGAATTCCGCGTGCCCCTCGAGCCCGGGCGCGGTTCCTTCATTCATGACAATGACGATCTGCAGATCCGGATAGCGGGTGGAGAGCCGGCTGGCCGTTTCAACCGTGCGCGAGGAACCCTCGGCGAGATAGAGGATGACCGGCTCGATCGCGAGTTTCCGCGCCTCGGCGACGAAGTCCGTGTGGTCCAAAAGCGTGAAGAAGCTGTCGAGCGAACGATGCCAGAGATCGATGATCTTCGGCACGCCGTCCGGGACGAGCAGAGGATCGATCAGCGCCATCTGGCCTTGGATCGTATTGAGGTCGGAGACGATGACCTCGTGCGGAAAGCGCGCCGCGAAGCTCGGCTCGTGCGCGTCGGTATCGAAACCGACGAATGTGCGTCCGCTCAACAGGAAATAATCACCCAGCAGGCGCGCGGTCGTGGTCTTGCCCGTGCGGCCGACAGGCGAGCAGACAATGAAGACGAACGTCCGGTTCTTCATGGAAGAAAGGTTCGGACGGCGCGGGGGTCGCGCCGGCTATCTTGCGCGCAATTGCGCCACGCCTTGGTCGCGGCGCGGCTCAGAACCGGCCGTTGATGGAATCGAGCAAACGAATTCGGTTGAACTCTTCCGCGTTCTTGTTCTGCCATGTGCGCACGTACCCGCGTAGGGTGAAGGAATGCTGAGCCGGTTCTCCCTGCGCCGTCTTGTTCGCGACGAAAGTGGACCAGGGAACACCGGCAAGATCGACCTGCTCATAGGCCATCGAATTGAGCTTCGGAATCGTGACTTCGCTCGCGTTCTTCACTTTGCCGAAGTGGGCCTGCAGCGTGGCCGGATCCCAATCGAAGAAGGTCGAGTTGTTAACATAGTTCCGCACGAGGAAATAGTTAGCATCCGTCACGAATGGCGCCGTCTCGGCGATCTCGCCGAGCGACGCAAGCGACGGACCGAGAATGTGAAACAGCACGAAATTGAAATCGCCGGCCTTCGTGGCATCGAGAAAACCCACGTCCCGTAGTGCCGCGAGGCTCGTCGTCAGCGCGCCGGCCCGCGTATCAATCAGCGTGACCTTCACCTGCGAGGTGTGGAGCGTGTCCAGAATGCGCATTTGGTCGGGGGTCTGCGTTATGTCCACGACCTCGGTGATGTCCGGATGGAAGCGTTGCAAGGTGCCGCGCGGGTGCTCGGTGTCGAAGGCGCGCGCAATGACATTATTGCTGGCAAAATAATCAAGCAGGGCGCGCGCCACCGTGGTCTTGCCGACCCCGCCCTTATCCGCCCCCACAATGATCAATGTCGGCTTCATTTGGTTGTGCCCCATCCCCGGCTTCGGCGCGAGCGAGGCCCGCGCCGCAGACTTCGTGACCGGAACCCTCCTTGGCTTGCAGGTTCATGATTGCGAGCCATGACTAATATTATAACACCTTATCGACGGCGCTGAATTTAGTGAAGCACAAGTTTTGGCTGCGATAATTCGGGTCGGGGATCGCTTGCGAATGGCCCGGCGCCGTAACGGCATCCCGGTCAGCGGGCCCCGCGGCCGACAACCCTGCGACCTGCGCCGCGTCGCGCTGATTTAATTCTGTGATTTGACTCGGCAAGTCACTTGTCTTGGCGGGCGGCAACGAGAGAGGCGCCATTTGGCGCCCGCGCCACGAGCGCGTCGATCCGATCGCGTTCGCGTTTGAAATCGGCCAGCATCGGACCGTCGAATTCGCGCGTGCGCGCGAGCTTGACCCGCATGGGATCGACGAAGTGACCGTTCACCAGCACCTCGTAGTGGAGATGCGGGCCGGTTGCGAGGCCGGTCTGGCCGAGATAGCCGATGACCTGGCCCTGCTTCACGCGCAGTCCCGCTTTCATCCCGCGGGCAAAGCCAGACATGTGATTATAGGTCGTCTCGTACCCGTTGGCGTGCTGAATCTCGATACGCCGGCCATAGCCCGAATCCCAACCGACCGAAATAATCGTTCCGTTGCCGGCTGCGAAGATCGGCGTGCCAATCGGGGCGGCCCAATCGACGCCGGTGTGCGGCCTTGTATAGCCGAGGATGGGATGAAAGCGCATCCCGAAGGGGGAAGTCATCCTGGCGCCGATAATCGGTATCCGGATGAGAAATTTCCGCGACGACCTGCCGTTCTCATCGTAGAAATCGACGAGTCCGTCGTCGGGCGTCTGGAACCGGTAGTAGCGAAAGGTCTCGTTGTTGGCCACCATGGAGGCGTAGAGAAGCTCGTTGCGTTGCTCGCCGTCCTCGCCGTTGTCATAAAGCGCCTCGAACGAATCGCCGCTCGAAACCGGTCCCTGGAAATCGACGTCATTGGCGAAGATCCGAACGAGCTCGTCGATGATCGGACGCGGAATTTGCTGCTTGAGCGCCGTTTCATAGAACGAATCGTAAAGCCGCATCCCCTCGGCGTCATTGTCGTCGCTGTCGTCGGTTGTCTTCTTCGCCGCGGTTTCCTCATCCTCTACGCGGACATAGTCGCCGCGATCGGTTATCGCGACGGTCGCTTCGAGCGTCTCGTCGTTATAGACCGAGATACGCGCCAGCGACAGGTTCCGGCCGGAACCGTCGAGATCCGCCATTAGCAGTTTCAGCCGGCGTCCCTCTGGCACCGTGGGTTCCCCCCGCCGGGGCGCGAAGGCGGCATCGATGCTGGCAATGCTCTCCTGTGGAACCCCTATGGCCCGCAACACGCTCTCGAGCGTGTCGCCTTGCCGGAGAACGACGAGCCGCTCCTGCATCTCGGTCGGCTGAACGGCGGAGCCGCGCGGTACGACCGTCACGTTTTCCGGCACCATGCGGACTTCGATCCGGGTGAACGGGGTCGTCGTGATCGGGTCGTTGGGATTGGCATAAGCGAGCGCGCCGAGCGGATTGGCGCGGCTCGTCCGCATCAGGAGGAGTTGCGGCGGCAGCGTGAAAGGCTCGTTTCCCGCCGCGAGCGTGCTTTTGATCTGTTCTGCAACTTGCGCCTCGACTTCGTCGAGCGAAAGCACGGCGCTCGACGAGAGGTTCTCGACCGGCAGGTCGCGGGTCGACCAGGAGACATCCGCGTCGCCCTGGTCAGGCTCGGGCGCCGTATCGACCGGATTGCGCGCATCCGCCAGAAGCTGAAGCGGATTGAAGGCGGGAACGTCATCGGCAAAGCCGGCGCTCGTCGTAAGCAAATTCGTTTGGATATGCGTGAAGGAATGAACTTGGACGACTTCCTTTTCGCCCATCTTGATCGTCGTAGGAGCTTTGAATGATTGTTTGTCGGCGACGATATCGATCGATTTGACCAGCCGGTCGCCCTTATGCGGATTGACGCCGGAAGCCCCCTCTTTGTACGTCGGCGCGGCCGGCAACGGCGCTTCGGCGAAATTCGATTGGCGGTCGAGCGCGGCATAGGTGGCGGCGCTGATCAGGATGGCTCCGGCAAGGCCCGTCAAAACCGTGCCGCAGAGCCAACGCAGCGAGACCTGCCGCCGCCCATCCAATGGCCGCTGCCGACCGCTCGCCGTTTCGATGGCGGGTTCGAGGCCAAGATCGACGAGAGCCGCCGAAAATTCCGAGCGACCATGGGCGCTGAGCGTATGCATACGCCAGACAGGTTCCCCCTCGTTTGGCAGAAGGCCGAAGCTTAAACTCGGCTTTCCCTCAGGCGCTTAGCGCTGCGCGCGGCGCCTTCTCATATGCATGGGCGCGGTCCCGACTGGGCCACGCTTCGTTTGGTGAACGAAGCCTTGGGAAGATGGCTCAAATGGGGCGAACCGGGCGCGCGCCACGGTTGACAGCCCGTGCCCGTGTCGGCTAACTCTGCCACCCAGCGCGCGGCTTAAGCCGCGCTTTTCGTTGGAATCCGGGCGGTTTGCACAGCAAATCAGCCCGCTTTCGAATGAACCTTCAAAGGCCGGCCGGCGGGTTCTCCGCTCCAATGGGGACGCAGATGTTCGCAGTCATCAAGGCCGGCGGCAAACAATATAGCGTCACCGCCGAAGACATCATCACGGTCATGACTTTGCCCGGCGCGCCGGGCGATGCCGTGACCTTCGAGCAGGTTCTGATGCTTGTCGACGGCGAGGCCACGCGATTTGGCGCGCCTTTCCTGGCGGGGGCGAAAGTCACCGGCACGATCGTCGACCATAAGCGGGGGCCGAAAGTCTACGCCTTCAAAAAGAGGCGGCGGCAGAACTCGAAGCGCAAGCGCGGCCATCGACAGGATTTGACGGTTGTAAAAATCACCGGGGTCTTGCCCGGCGAGGTCAAAAAAGGCAGGGCAAGCGCCTAAACATTGGCTTTCGCCAGGGGCGGGACGTCGTTAGGATCAACCGGGCTGCAAGGATCGGCGAAGCGCCCTGCGGCCTGCGCGATCGACCCGGAGCAAAGATTATTCGGAGCCAGAGAGATGGCGCATAAAAAGGCGGGCGGTTCGTCCCGCAACGGCCGCGACTCGGAAGGGCGGCGGCTCGGCGTGAAGAAATTCGGCGGCGAATCCGTCCTCGGCGGAAACATTATCGTGCGCCAACGCGGCACCAAATGGCATGCCGGCGCCAATGTCGGCATGGGCAAGGATCACACGCTTTTCGCGCTCGTCGAAGGCCAAGTGGTCTTCAAGTCCAATCCGAGCTGTCGAGCGACCGTATCGGTCGTTCCGGCTCAACGAGCCGAAGTCGCCAAATAGCGGTGGAGTCGCGAAAAGACCCCACCGGCTCCCATGAACCCGGTGGACATTAGGCCAATCCGATAGGGCCAGTCCCGAAGACCCGGCAGGGTTTTTGATAGGGGGAGATGGGAGACCGTCTTCCCCTTTTGCTTGGGCCCTGGGGGCCCAAGGGACCGGAGCCTGAAATGTTCCCGGATCTGACCCGCGACGATGTCTTTCGCCTCGAGACCAGGCGGCTGTGGCTGCGCTGGCCGCGCGCGGCCGATTCTGCGGCGATCACGGCCTTCGCCGCCCTGCCGCAGGTGGCGCAAATGACCGCCGCCATCCCGCACCCCTACCCGGCGAACGAGGCCGACCGTTTCATCTTCAAGGCCAGGGCCGAGAACGCTGCCGGGCAAGCTCTTCACCTCGCCATGACCCGGAAATCGGGGCCGCGGCTGGTTCTTGGCGTCCTTTCCGCCGTCGCGGACGGGGAAAACGAGGTCGAGATCGGCTATGTGCTCGCGCCTGAGATGTGGGGCAAGGGATTTGCCAGCGAAGCGGTGAAAATGGTCGTCAATACGATCTTCGCGCTCACCCCGGCGGTGCGGATTCGCGCCAATTCAAGGGTCAACAATCCGGCCTCGCGGCGGGTCCTGGAAAAATCGGGCTTTGCCTATGTCGATACCGGCCTCGATATGCTCGCGGCGCGCGGCGGTCTCCATCCCTGCGACCGTTTCCGCCTCAATCGCGCCGATTGGCGCCCCGGCGCCGGGATAAGGCGGCTGCCGCCCATGGCGCATCAGAACCGCGGCGCAGCCGACGCCGAGACCCGCGAGCCGATTGCCGATCCAGCCGGCGAATTGCATGAATGTTGACCAGCATCCTGCTTTCGGCCGAAATGGCGAAAGCAGGGTCGGGCAGCGCCGGTTAGCGAAAATTGCGATGAAATTCCTCGACGAGGCCAAGATCAATGTCAGATCCGGCGCCGGCGGCGCCGGATCGCTTTCCTTTCGGCGCGAGAAATTCATCGAATTCGGCGGCCCTGACGGCGGCGACGGCGGGCGCGGCGGCGATGTCATTGCGCTCTGCGTCGATGGCCTGAATACGCTCGTCGATTACCGCTATCAGCAGCATTTCAAGGCGAAGACCGGCGGCCACGGCATGGGGAAGAACCGCACCGGCGCCAAAGGCGCCGATGCGATCCTGAAAGTGCCGGTCGGCACCCAGATCTTCGAGGGCGAGCATTTGCTCGCCGATCTGACCGAGGTCGGACAAAGCGTGCGCCTCGCGCGCGGCGGCAACGGCGGCTTCGGCAATGCCCATTTCAAGACGGCGACGAACCAGGCGCCGCGCCGCGTCAATCCCGGCCAGGAGGCGGAGGAGCGGGTTCTCACTTTGCGCCTGAAGCTCATCGCCGACGCCGGCCTGATCGGCCTGCCCAATGCCGGCAAATCGACCTTTCTCGCGACCGTCTCCGCCGCCAAGCCGAAGATCGCCGATTATCCCTTCACCACGCTCAATCCGCAGCTGGGGGTCGTTGCCTGCGACGGACGCGAATTCGTTCTCGCCGACATTCCCGGCCTCATCGAAGGCGCGCATGAAGGCCTTGGCCTCGGCGACCGTTTCCTCGGCCATGTCGAACGCTGCCGGGTTTTGCTGCATCTCGTCGATGCGGCGGGCGCGCACGCGGGCGAGGCCTATAAGACCGTGCGGCGCGAGCTTGAAGCCTATGGCGCGGGCTTGGCGGAGAAGCCGGAGATCGTCGCGCTTTCGAAGATCGATGCGGTCGATGCCGAGACCTTGAAGACGCAGATGGCGCGGCTCAAACGCGCCGCCAAACGCACGCCGCTCTGCGTTTCCGCCGTCACGCATCAGAATGTCGATGAGGTTCTGCGCGTGCTCCTCGCCGTCATCGACGCCGAGCGCCAGCCGCAGACGGCGCGCGAGCCGGAGTGGCACGCGTGAGCGCCGCGACTGAAGAGGCGGGCCTGCCGCGGCTCGCAAAATTCCGCCGGATCATGATCAAGGTCGGCTCCTCGCTTCTCGTCGAGCCTTCGCCCGGCGTGGTGAAGCGCGAATGGCTGGCGACGCTCGCCGACGACATCGCCGCCCTGCACAAGGACGGCGCCGATATTCTCGTCGTCTCCTCCGGCGCCATTGCGCTCGGGCGCAGCGTGCTCGGCCTCGCCAAAGGGCCGTTGAAGCTCGAAGACAGCCAGGCCGCGGCGGCGGTCGGCCAGATCGCGCTGGCGCGCACCTGGTCGCAAGCGCTCGGCGATCGCGGCATCACGGCGGGACAGATCCTCGTCACCTTCGCCGACACCGAAGAGCGGCGCCGCTACCTCAATGCGCGCGCGACGATCGAACGCCTGCTCGATCTCAAGGCCGTGCCGGTCATCAACGAGAACGACACGGTCGCGACCTCCGAGATCCGCTATGGCGACAACGATCGGCTCGCGGCGCGCGTCGCGACCATGGCCTCCTGCGATCTTTTGATCCTGCTCTCCGACGTTCCGGGGCTCTACAGCGCGCCGCCGGCGCAAGACCCTTACGCGACGCTGATCCCCATCGTTGCGAAGATCACGCCCGAGATCGAAGCCATGGCGGGCGGCCCCGCCTCGGGTTTTGCGCGTGGCGGCATGCGCACCAAAATCGAGGCGGGAAAAATCGCGACCGCGGGCGGCACGCATATGATCATTGCCGACGGCCGCGTGCCGCATCCCGTCGCCCGAATCAGAGACGGCGCGGCCTGCACCTGGTTTCTGACCGGCTCCAATCCGATCACGGCGCGGAAAAAATGGATCGCCGGCTCGCTCGAGGCGCGCGGCGCGCTCATTGTCGATCAAGGCGCGGTACGTGCGATCATCGACGGCAAGAGCCTGCTGCCGGCGGGCGTGAAGAAGGTCGAGGGCAATTTTTCGCGCGGCGACTGCCTATTGATCCGCGACGAGCGCGGCGCCGAGGTCGGCCGCGGGCTCGTCAATTACGACGCCGACGACGCGCAAAAAATCGCCGGGCGCAACTCGCGCGACATCGAGCTTTTGCTCGGCATGGCCGGGACGGGCAGAGATCATCCATCGGGATGACATGGTGCTGAAGGGGGATTAGGAGGGACTTACGCGTCAATCGCGCATCTTGTCTTGGCGCGCTCGAATATCCTCGGCATCTGCATCCGCTGTCCATCGCGTTGCGATACTTTCAAGGAGCGCCGAAGTTCTCGGCCAACGAAGTGAAGATTTGGCCCAGCTGTGATACTTGGTCGCCAGCTCCCGCTCTTGCTTCCCTCCTTCATACATGGCCTTCCAATGGGGGCCACGCATGTTAAGACGCTCGATAAAAAGTCCTCTTTCAACCTGATCATTCTCAAGCTCTTCCAAGAGGTCTCTCACGCAAGTTACCGGCCATGCTGCATCTTTAGAGTCGGCGGGAGCGTGTGCAAAAATCTGGCCTATGTACTGTTCAGAAACGACTTTTCGGTCCCGCTCTATCCCAAGTCGTAGAACTTCGCGAACCCAGGCCCTTAAAGCAGCGGCGTCGATTACGCCGTCTTGCAGTCCCGGAACTAGATTGAAGGACTTTAGTAGCTGAAAGGCCAAAATCGCTCGGCTTCTCTGCTCTTTCGTGGGCTCGTCTCGATCCGGAACTGAAGTTCCGTATACATCACAAATTACTGAGATGAAGAATGCAGGATCTTCTGACATAAGCTGATGGAGAGTGAGCGAACGATCTTGGCGATCCAATAATGGAAGGTAGGCGTATTCTCGTCGAGCGATATCAACCTTGGCCGCGTCGCTCCGGGAGTTAAGGGACTTGAATATCTTCCCGACATGATAACCAACCATACTGTTCACTTTTTGAGGAAGCGCGTTCAATTCACTAATGGCGCGATCAAGGAGCTCAAAAACTAATTCGGTTGGAACGTCATCAACCCTATTGTAAATCGAGTTTAGAGCCACCGTTGGCCGGCCAACTTTCAAGTATTGATTTATCACGTAGATTACATCTTGCTCGTCGCCATGTACCAACCATGGTCCAGAACGTTTCCAATAATGCTCCTCTGTTTCCGCACCAAATTGGGCTGCAAGCTCCCACGTGCGCCTACCGTCCGGCCATAGATCAAGGAGTGTTGCTATGGTTTCCGAACTCCATTCTTGTGCAGAAGCCGCTTTCTTAAATCTCTCAACCCAGATATCGCCGTACTTGCCAACCGCGAAAGAAGAAGTGGCGCGGGCGAAGTGATCAAGTTTGCTGCTGCGGCCCAAAGCTCGGCTGATGAAAGCCTCGGGAAACGCTGGATCATTCGTCACATCTAGCGCCGCGGCCGCAACAAACTGTGGTAGCTGCACGCGTTCAGCCAAATTTAGCACCGCATCTATTCCGCCGAAATCCAGCACTTTGCGAATTGCTTCGCGCCGGGCGGCGTCGACCACATCATTGTCAACGTGCATCATTCCGTCCTCTCTATTTATCTTATTAGGGAGGTTCGGGGACCAGTCATCAAACAGCCAAGCTTCGCTCTCGATCGGATCAGAGGGTTTGTAGCGTTCGACAATTTCTTCGATTTGCGTGAGTTCAGTGGAAGGGAGGGCCCAATCTGCACCGGCGAACGTGGCGTGCCGATGGAATTCGTCTTGTAAGGCTGCCCATACCTCACGACGCGCCTCTCCTGATGACTTTGAAAGAAAATTATCAACAAGGGTTATGGTGCGCGCTATCAGCGAGGGCTCAAAGTTGCCCATCTCATTTATGATTGTCACCAAACGCGAGGCGCTATCTTGGGCTAGGTCTAACGCCCTCATAACGATCTCACGCTGACTCTCCCAAACAACACTGTAAGTAAGAACTTCTCTTTCCGAGGCCCCTGACTCGCGAAAGCGAGGTTGGGAGGTTGGAAAGGAGGTGTCGCCGAATTTCGGAAGAAGCTTGACGAGAAGCTCCCAGCCGATCTCCGGCTCCTTTGTTACGATCGCGTCAAGCACCGCGAGCCGCAAGGGAAGCGGCGCATTTGTGCACGGCGTCCACGACAGGAAGATTGCACGGAGGCTATTGATCGGCCGATTTGCTAGTTGACCGCCAGGATCAATACGCGCGAGCTTTGCTAATATTAACGCTACACGCCGCAGATGAGCTGGATCCCAGGCTAATATCTCCAATGCCCAAAGCAGTCCCGTGTGCGGACTGCTCGGCGAAAGAAATTGTGTTACTTCAGAGAAGATCGGTCTAATTGCCTCGCCGGTTCCCTCAAGCATCTGCTCGAGGGCCGAGAGCAAAGGGCGCGGTGCCGCCTCAGCCAAGAGAGGCAATTGCTGCCCGAGGCTCGCAAGCATCCGGTGGTCAGTCGAAAGCCCCGGCAAAGCGTGCACGATCTCGTCGACGAAATTTTGCGCCACTTCTTTTGAAATACCAAGATCTGCCTGATCAGAAAGGGCTGCAATTAGCAGAAGGGTAGTAGCGACCCCCTCCCGCATCCAGGAACTATGACGGGTACTCCTCCGAGGCTCCATGCGAAAAGGTTCGTTCGGATCGGGCGGTGGCTCAGCTTGAGAAAAGATGGCAGTAGCAACCACCTTCAATCTCGCGAGATCATCAGTTCCTATCAAGTGTCCGACGTGAATAAAGGCATCGACCGGTGCGCGCACTTTCCAGATATTTTGCTCTTGATCCAGAGGAGAATCCTGCGTGCGCTTAAACTTTCGTATCTCCGCCTCATAATCAAAATATTCTTTGCCTGCTAAGGCATGAACAACATCGCGGTCCGGTTCCGATTGTGAATCCCAGGCGCCGACGAGAAACGCGGGCAGCAGAAGTCGGCCATCGGAAATCCAGGCCGGATTAGGAGCTGCGGAGCCGCAAAGAATGCGTCGTAGAACAATTACGCTACGTCCACACCGCCGGGCGAGGTCATATGCGCGTTCGTTCTCAATGCCCATGGTCGCTATAGCTTTTGCCAGACCACCGATGGACGCGCGAGGTAGCAATTCTACACCTGGGCGATCAGCGCCGGTCGCCAAAAGTGTTGGACCTACCTTTGCTAATGATCCGGCCAGGTTCTGAGCGTCCCCGCGGAGGAAAAATACCAACCCGGTTTTATTATCTCGTAAAAAGCGCGCAGCGCTTTCACTGTCGACAATGAGGACTCGGGATTCGAGATAAAACCTCCGCGCAGGATCAGTTTTTCGTATAGCAGCAACGGCAAACGCGATCACTTCATCAATAGCATCGCCGCAAATAACTTGCTGGCCAGCTTCGTTATCTAACCAAGCAACGAAGCTCTTTGCCTGCTCTTCGCGCTCACAAAGCAACACTTCTTCAGTGAGTGGGGGACAAAATGAATTTGAGTAGTCAGTCCAAAACTCATCGGTACTCAGCACTCCATGCGATGGATATACACCGAGAACAGCGCGTGCGTATTGGGCGGCGACCGCCGGATGTTCGTCGAGCCAGTGCTCAAGCTGAACGCCATCAATGTAGCGGACGTCCTTCCAGTTCCCATCGGTACGCTTTTCAATCGCCCAATCTTCCAATTTCACTTTGGGATGATCCCACGTCTGAAGTGTCGTAAAAACAAATGTTGTATTTGCCCGATCCTCAGCACTGAGTTCTCTCACGCGTTTCTGATGATCCCTTTCCGCCTTGGCAACCCCATCACCTACGCCAAATTCCCAAATTGATCTGCCATTGGGTACATAGGGTCCCGCCCCCTCAGCCTCCAAGTGACCATCGAACCCTCGCACCTGCCCTTTATCGCCACTAGGAAATCGGAACGAGCTCATTTCTTGAGCGGACGCTCGGATGAGTGCCGCGATCAGCGCAGGCAGCTCGGTTCTCGCCGGTAGAGACCTAGACCATTCTTCAAGGTCTGTTGCACGGATCCACTTCATTCGTTTTTCCTTTCCGGCGTGCAATCCGCTTTAGTGACGTACGGGGGCATTACAAAGTATAGGCCAAACCGGTTTTCTCGCCCAGGCGGCGTGGGTCGCAATGCTTTGGCTATGTGACGACCTTTGCTGTGCCGCCCCGCGGAGCGCGACCTCGGCAGGGACAAGCGAGTCCGAAAACCCATTGATATTTCGCGCCCGACCGCTCCCAAAAGCCTCGGTGTCTTCCGGGATGCCGAGGGCGACGGCAGGTATTGTGAGTTCCCCGTGCGGCAAACAGGATTTGCCCGATGTTTTCTTCATCATGCCATCACCACAAGCCCGGAGGGCGCCGCCGCCCCCGCCCTTGAGCGAGCAGCCATCAAGCGCCATCTACAGCCTTGCTGCCTTCCGGATGCACGCCTTTCCGGCTTGTTGATCTGGGCAGTTCACCCAGAGGAGTAAGCCTTCATGATCACCGTCGAAAAAGCCCATCGCGTCATTGCCGCCGGCGAAGCCAAAGCCAAGGAAATCGGCCAGCCGATGAATATCGCGGTCGTGGATGCCGGCACCAATCTGAAAGCCTTCACCCGCATGGACGGCGCGTGGCTGGGCAGCATCGACATTGCGATCAACAAGGCGTTCACCGCGAAGGCCTTCGACATTTCGACGAAGGAATTGGGCCAGAACAGCCAGCCGGGCGATCAGTTCTTCGGGATCAACACGTCCAATCATAATCGGGTGATGATCTTCGCCGGCGGAATTCCGCTGAAGGTTGGCGGCGAGATCGTCGGCGCGGTCGGCGTCAGCGGCGGCAGCGGCGCCCAGGACCAGGCCGTCGCGGAGGCGGCAGCCGCGGTGTGCAAATAGAAGCAACCCATACGGATGGGCGGCCGGTCCCGCCCGCGGCGCGCGTCATGGCCGGGCTTGACCCGGCCATCCACGCCGAACCACTTCAAGTTTGATCGTCGATAGAACGCGCAGCAAGTTCCCTACATCGATCTGTGCGCTTTCGCAGCAGCTGAACCGCATGGATGGCCGGGTCAAGCCCGGCCATGACGCGCGCCAAGCTTTTAACGATGTCGCGCGCCAATCCCTGCCCGCAGATGGACAAGGGACGTGGATTACGACAAATTGGCCGGATGGCATTGCGCAGAGAAATCCTGACGCTTCGAGAGCCCCGTCCGAGCGCGCTCGGCGAAACGAGCCGCGTGCGCGGCGCCTGCGAACCGGCCGGCGGAGAATTCCGCATGCTCTTCGCGGCGCCGGTGTCGATGGCCTGATCGCGCATGAGCTATTCCGCGGCCATCTTGGTCACAATGATCGCCGCCCTCATCGCGGCGCTCGCGACCGTGGTTCTGCAGAGTTTCGTCGCCTTCGACTTTCGCCGCAAGCATCACGAGGTCGGCTCCACCGTTTTCCTGCAGCTCGGCGTCGTCTTCGCGGTTTTGCTCGCCTTCGCATTCGACGAGGCCTGGACCGAATATAACGAGGCGGCGCGCGCCATTGATCTCGAGGTCGGCGCCATGCACGGCGTCGGCATGATCGGCGCGACTTTGCCGGCGGCGGACGCGCGCGCCATTCTGACGACAGAGCGAGACTATCTCGAGAGCGTTGCGGATCGGGAATGGCCGGTCATGGCCGCGCATCGCACGGAGGACCCCGCGACCGACCTCAAGCTGCAGGCGCTGATCCAGGAAGTGGCGAATCTGCACGTCCCTGACCCCGATCAGCGCGAAAAGAAGGCCGAGATGTTGTCGCTTTTGACGCAGGCGCATGCCGAGCGCGAGACCCGGATATTCCAGGCCGGCTCCGGCATACCGGGCGCGCTCTGGTGGGTTCTGATCGGTTTCACGATCATCCTCGCCTTGTTCGTATCGCTCTCCGAACTCCCTTATAAGACGACCTCCGCCGCGATCTCGGCCTGTTTTGCGGCCTGCATCGCCGGCATTCTCGTGGTCGCCCGGTTGCTCGATTACCCGTTCGAGGGCGCGCTCGCCCTGCCCAAGAGAGACTTCGTCGAAGTCATCGGCAAGATCTCGGCTCTCCTCGGCCATTGAAGATAATCGCGCCGATCGGAAGCTGCGGGGGCGAGCCCAAGAAAATGGCCGGGCTTGACCCGGCCATCAGCCTGATTTCGCCGCGCCGGAGGCGGGCGAGACGGCGCGATCCTTATTGAAGCGGACGCAGCTGATTGAAGCGGCGTTGGGGGCGAGCCTGGAGTGCTTCGGCAAGAGCCGGCAGCCCGGCCGAGGCAAGCGGCAGAAGCACAAGAGCGAGCATTGCGGCGCCGATCGCGACCAAGAGCCACAGGGGCGCGCAGGTGAGGAAAAGCACGAGATTGGTCGTCATGGTCAGCTCCTGCGGTTCTGGACGGGGTGGCCTCTTTTCTATTGGTCGTTCGACATGGTTAACGGGTTCACTGGAATTTTTTGCGTGTTATTTCAGTGCCTTAAAGTCTGTCGCCCGGGATGAAGCTCCGCTTGGCGCGGCCTCTCGCCGGGCGCTAAGATTGCTTCCTTGAGGTTCGCCGACATGAGGGCGGCGCAGAGCCTTGGGGTCATTCGTGCATGTTCTGAGCGCCCGGCTCGGCTATGTTGCCATTCTGCTCGGCTCGGCCCTTTGCATCGCGGGCCCGTGCGGGCACGCCAGTGCTCAGGACGCCGCGCAGCAGCCGGAGAGCCCTGCCGCGGCGAGCGCCTTCCGCGCTTTTCTCGAAAGCTTATGGCCGCGGGCGTCGGCGCGCGGGGTCAGCCGCGTCACGTTCGACCAAGCCTTCGCTGGCCTAACCGAAGATCTTTCCGTGCCGGCGGCCGTCGGCCGACAGCCGGAATTCGAGCGCCTTCTCTCGGCCTATTTCACCGAGGCGGTCTCGCCCACGCGCGTTGCTCGCGGCCAGGCGCTTGCGCATCAATATCGCAGCGAGTTGGCCTCGATCGAGCGCCGCTACGGGGTGCCGCGCGCGATCCTGCTCGCGGCCTGGGGCATGGAAAGCGACTTCGGCCGCGACCGCGGCGACAAGGACGTCGTCCGCTCGCTCGCCACCCTCGCCTTTCGCCGACAAGACCGCGATCGCTTCGTCGAAGAGCTGCTGAATACGCTCGTCATTCTGCAGAAGCGTGAAATCCCGCGCGACAAGATGCGAGGCTCGTGGGCGGGCGCCATGGGCGATCCGCAATTCTTGCCCTCGGCTTTTCTCAAATATGCGGTGAGCTACGGCGGCGAGAGTTTCGCCGACATCTGGGAGAAGCCCGCGGACACGCTCGCCTCGATCGGCAATTTTCTGAAACGCTCCGGCTGGAACAGCGCGTTGCCTTGGGGGCTGGAAGTCATTCTGCCGGCGCATTTCGGGTTCGCGACATTGCATGCGGATTTTCGCGATTTCGCCGCAGCGGGAATCGCAGCGGCGGACGGTTCGGCTTTGCCGCCGGCGGGGCAAGCGACTTTGTTCCTGCCGGCGGGAGCCCGCGGCCCGGCTTTTCTCCTGAGCGACAATTATTGGGTTTTGAAGGCCTATAACAATTCCGATTCCTATGCCTTGTCGCTCGCCTGCCTCGGCGACCGCATCGTCGGAGGCGCCGGCCTCCACCGAGCCTGGCCGAAAGATCAAAAGCTCTGGAGCCGCAGCGACAAGATCGAGATCCAAAAACTTCTGACGCGCCTCAAGCTCTATAAAGGCACGTTTGATGGGAAATTCGGGCAGGCCTCGCGCGATGCGATCCACGCCTTCCAGATCGAAGCGCATGACGCCCCCGCCGACGGAATCGGGCGCGCCGACCTGCTGGCGCTGTTGCGGGCAAGGGCGGGTGGCGGCCTATCGCGCCAGTGACTGCCGCTCTTTGAGGAGCGAGGCGAGAAGCTGCTCTTGCTCGGCGATACGGTCTGCGTTGAGCGCCTCGTCTTCGCCCCCCGAAAAGGCCGCGGCTTGTTCGGTCAATTCCCTGAGGTTCTCGCGGACTACGGCGATGCGTTCATCGAGTTCGGCGAGAGTCGCGGCCGCCATGCCGGCTCCTTTCGGGTAAGGTTCGTCTCCCATATAGCACCACAGGTTAGAAACCGCCGAATTTACGCGGGCGCGCGTTCAGTTCAGCCGCGCGACAACGGTCAGGCGTTTGACCTCGCCATGCAAATAGGCGCTCAGGAACGCATTATAGTCCTTGAAGGAAACGCATCCGAATGAATCGCCGTTCTGGCCGAGCATATAGGTATGCGCCAGCAGTCCCGCCCGTCCATACGTGTCGTCGTTGCCGACGGGGACGAGGCGAAGCGCTTGCACGCCATGAAAAGGCTGGCCGCGCGGCTGCAAGTCGTAGACGCCGGGCGGCGTCGGCCCCCGCATGCGTTCGCTGACGTAACGCGGATCGTCCAGCGCGCCGCCCAGCCCCGAATGCGCTTCCAGTCTCGTTCCGTCAGGCAGATAGACGGTGTGCGCGGAGATATCGTAAACGGCGGTCGCTTGGTCGATGGGCACCGCGCCGGGCGTGGTCCTTTGTTCGTCGCCGGCGACGCCGTCTTCCGGAGCCGCATAAGCGAGAACCGGCCCCGACGGTCGCGGCATGCCGAACAGCTTGTCGAAGAACGAGCGTTGGTCGGCCGGCGTGGACGGCGGGACGCTCGTTCTCTCCTGCTGCGCCACTTGGCGGAGCGACGTTGGGGCCGAGCTATGGCTTGCCGCCGCTTGAAGCTCGGCCGGACGCGGAGCCGGCAGCGGGACGTTCTGAACGAGCTGTGAGGGAATAGACGGCGGCGTCGGCGTCTGCCGCACGTTTTCCACGATCGCCGTGGGATGGGCCGAGGGAAATGGCGCGAAGTCCGATCCGAGCGGAGAGCTTTGCGCGAACGAGACCGGCGCACCTAACGATTTCGGGTCGAGCAGCGCGATATAATCATTCGAGGCGACGCTTATCGCGGGCGTGCCGGCGAGGACTTTGGCGGCGACGCTCGGCCGCACTACGGGCCCGGCTGCCAATGCCCCATAGGCGCTGGCAGTGACGACGGATGCTGCCGCCGGCGGCTCCTCGACGCTGGGCGCCGCGGCGTCCGGCGCCGCAACGGAATGAATATAGAGGATTCCGCCGCCCACCAAGATGCTGAGGATGAGAGCGACGCCACCAGAAACAGTGTGGGGAAAAGTCTGGCGGGAAAAACTGCCGCGCTCGAAGGGACTGAAATCATATTGCGTACCGATGCTGTATGTCATTCGCCCCTTCCGAATGATTGCGTCTCGGGCGGGTGGCTTAAGGGTGCCCCTCCGCAAGCGCCGAACGCACAGGCAAAGCTGCGTAGTGCTGAAGCCTCATTGAGGCGGTTTTTAGTTAAATGCCGATTAAGATTTTCATTTTTTGATCGACGGATTTGGCCTCAACCGGCTGGAATTGCGGCGCTTTTCGGGCGGGGCGCCCATAATGGCCACGATCCGCGCGACATTGCGGTTAACGGAATCCGTTTGGCCCCATTTGGGCGATGCTGAACCGCCTCGCCCGATGGCGCGCGTGCCCCGACTATGGACCGAACGGAGACACGGCGCTGCCGCCCGAGACGTCGAAGTCGAGGTGCAGATTTGGAGTCACTGCGTAATCGACGCCCGCGCCGAGGGTCGGCGCGGCGCGCAGTTTTCCGCGGCCGTTAAAGAGATCGTCGGTCGACTGGCCCGGGTTCACGTAATCCGCTTGTGGGCCAATGATCGGTTTCGCCAAGACGACTCCGGTCATCACATAGGGTATCCACCGCCCCATGTCATAGCCGACCCTGACGTCGGTCGCGGCGAAATCGAAGCCCTTCACCGGACCATAGGGGAAAAGACCCGGCGAAAAGCCGCTGATTGCATCGACCCCGACGACGAGACGATTGGCGAATTCATGATTATAGCCGAGCTCCGCTCCGCCGCCGACATGTCCCTTCGAACCATTGCCGGAAATGGCGAAGATTTCGCTGCCGACATAGAGGCCGTTCCAGAACGAGGGCGACGACGGCGGCGGAGGCGGATCGAGGGCAAAGCTCGGCAATGGCGTCGTTGCCGCGGCGGCGCTCGGCGCCGGCCACGCGAGACAGCAAAGCGCGATGAGAGCAAGAATCGGCCTGACGGGCATGGGTTACCGCAATTCGAAGCCAAATCGGCAAGGCCAGAACATATCCGGCAACAGATCATGGCGTCAATTTGGATGATCCAGGCGCCCCTATCCATAATCGCGACGCGCGCGAGCTGCGCAGCGCGACGCCTATAACCCGTCCCCGGCAACTGCTGCGAGGTGCATGCCGACGGATGCAAGCAACAGCTCGTAGGCGCGGTTGACGATGTCGTCCAGCGACTTCGTCTTGGCGAACAGGGTCTTTGCTTCGGCGAGCAGTTCCTCGCGACTGGGAAGTTGCGGCGGATAGGAAGCAATCGCCGCTCCGGTGCGCTCGCCGGCGCGGACGAGCGCTTCCCATAATGCAGCGAGCTCGGGTCCATGCAGCGCCGATGTGATGGCGAGCGCGATCCGTTCGGAATTGAATCGCGCCGCGAGCTCCTCGGCGGCGCGAGCGACGACCCGCGAACCCAATCTTTGTTCGTTGCGCAGCACCTCGACGGGCGGCATCTTCAGGTCCCACACGATGCCGAGCCAGGACAATGCCTTCAAGATGTAATAGGTCGCGTCGATTTCCCACCATCTGAAGCCCTGCCGAACGCTGCTCTGATAGGCGTGGTGATTGTTGTGCCAACCCTCGCCCATGGTCATCAGCGCCAGGAGCCAGTTGTTGCGGGAATCGTCGCCGGTCACGTAGCGCTTCGTCCCGCTGACATGCGCGAGCGAATTGATGCAGAACGTGGCGTGATAGACGAGCACTGTGCTCCACAAGAAGCCGACGACGAGGCCCGGCCATCCGCCGATGAGAAAGCAGAAGACACCCAGGCTGACGCCCGGCAGCAGCTCCATTCGATGCAGCCAAATCAACTCGGGATAGCGCGAGAGGTCGGGCACTTTGCCGAACTCCGTCGCTTCATGCTTGCGCGCAAAGATCCACCCCACGTGGCTATAGAAAAAGCCCATGCGCCGGGGCGAGTGCGCGTCTTCCGGCGTGTCGGAATGCAGATGGTGATGCCGATGCTTGGCCGCCCACCAGAGAACGCTCTTCTGAGCGCTGGTCTGGGCGAGGAACGCGAGGATGAATTGAAACAATCTGCTGGTCGAATAGGCCCGATGCGAGAAATAGCGGTGATAGCCTGCCGTGATCGCAAAAAGGCGCGCCCAGTAAAGTGCTACGCAAATTGCGACCGCCTGCCAAGTAACGCCCGACCAGATGGCTGCGAGGCAGGCGACATGAACCAATACGAACGGAATTGCGGGTGGGTAGACGATGTCGTCATGCTCGTCGCCGCGGGCGGTATCAGAGGGCATGGGAACGTTCCTGCTTTATTGCGTTCGTGTTCGCCCCGCCGGAATTAAGTTGCATCGGCCCGGACCTCGAGGCGCGGAATATAACCGTAAAGCGGCTGAGCGCCTTTGGATTGTCGCGCGAATGCTTGGCAAGCGGAGGATTATGGACTTTTTCGGCCTGAGCGGATCAACCCGCGCTCAGGTCGAAAACGAAAACCAATCGCCGGCGGTATAGTCGTAAATTTCGGCGTTGCGGCCCTTCACCGTCACTTCGAACTGCGAGCCCGACTTGAAATCAAAACCATCATATTTGCCCATGGTCTTGCGCCGCAATTCGATATGGCAGCCTTCACCATAGTGGTACAGCCCGGGAAGTGTTCCATCAATATGACAGGAGTTTGTATAATCGTAAGCGATGACATGGCTTTTTTTGATTTCGACCTCAATGTTCAACCAGCAGCCGTCAAAATAGACTGAATGCACGTTCTTTGCCGTGCAATCGCTTAGCGCTACAGCGGCCACTGCCGCTCTAACGTGCGACTTCATTCCTCTCGCCCCCGAGCAAACGAATCACCCGTGCGCAGCTTTAGCTCTCGAGACACTGGGCTCTAGAGTCTCACCCGATAATCCACAGGTAAACTTGGCAATCGTCGAGCCTGGCGCCGCGCTTGCCCGCTATCCGCATCCTATGGCGTCCGTTGGCAATTGACTCTGTCGATTCGGCGCGCTTGGCGTTGGGGCAACCGCGATCTTCTGCTTGCGCTAGCGCCGCCAATTTTGCGGAGAAGCCGGCAGATCGCCGGTGACATCCACATGCGCGGTGTCCGCGGCTGAATCAATTTTCTTGTCGGAAAACCTGAGGTCGAGAATACGGCCGTCGTCGGTGCGGATCTGGACATCGTCGCGGCCGAACACGTCATGCAACGTGCTGGCGCAGAGTCGGATCTCGCCGCAACTTATGATCCCGGTCGGCGGCCGCAAATAGCCGTCGAAGTCATAGGACGCGCGCGCGACCTCTTTGCCGTTGCAGATCAATACGCCGTTTCCTGAGATCCCGCCGAGGTAATGCATGATGAACTCTCCTCGAGCCCGCCGAAAAAGATAAGCCCCGCGACCTTCATCGAGGTGCGGGGCCATCGGCGCCAGGCGCCTCCTTGGGCATTGGGCCTTACGCCACCGCACCGCTGCCAAGCCGCCAGTACATCCGTGGTCGGCTCATTGCGGCGATGCGGATGCCGGCGGGCTCGGAGTTTTTGAGCCGCCGAGCCTGCAATCAGTCCAAAACTTTGATGTTTTCGGCCGACATCTTGCCGCTCTTCTGGTCGGAGACGAGCTCAAAGCCCACCTTCTGACCTTCGCGCAAGTCGTTGAGACCGGAGCGCCCTACAGCGCTGACATGGACGAAAGCATCTTTGCCGCCGTCATCGGGGGCAATGAAGCCATAGCCCTTTTCGAAGTTGAACCATTTCACGGTTCCCGTAGTCATGGGAAACCCTTTCACACATACGAGGTCTTGCTTGCCCGCGAAGCCGCGGACCGTCGAAATCGCGTTTTCAGGTAGAGATTTTTCAGCTTGGCGTGAATTTCTTCGGCGCAAGGCCAAGTCATCTGGCCGTCTATCGACCTAGCGAATATGGGCCTCTCAGCACGAAATTTCAAGGACGATTTGTAATTAGTTTCGAGCTGCCGCAGGTCACGCCGTGAAGTCATGCGCCCTTGAGATGCGCGATCCGTTCCGGCACAGGCGGATGCGAATAATTGAAGAGCGTGTAAAGCCAATCGGGCGTCAAAGTCGCGAGATTGTCGCGCGAAAGTTTGGTGAGCGCGCTGATCATCGGCTCCGGCCCGGTCATGGATTTGGCGAAATCGTCGGCCTGGAACTCGGCGCGGCGCGACAGAAAATTCGTCAGCGGCGAGATCACGTGCGAAACCGGCCCGAACGCGAGGAGAACGATCATCAGAACGAGGCCCGGATCGTCCGCTAGGCCGAAGGCGTGTGCGAGTGCGTTCGTGGCGAAGGCCCAATGCAGGACGGCGAAGGCGAGCAAGGCAAGGATCGCCGCCTCGAGGATGCGTTGAAAGACATGGCCGAATTTATAATGGCCGAGCTCATGCGCGAGGATCGACAGAATTTCAGTCGGTGAATGTTTTTCGAGAAGCGTGTCGAAGAAGACAATGCGTTTCGCCTTGCCAAAGCCGGAGAAATAGGCGTTGCCATGCGCCGAGCGCTTCGAAGCGTCCATGACGAAAAGACCCTTGGACTCGAAGCCGCATTTCTTAAGCAGCGCCTCGATATTGGCTTTCATCGGTCCTTCCGCCATGGGGGTGAACTTGTTGAACATCGGCGCGATGAAGGCGGGGTAGATCACGATCATCGCGACCATGACCAGCATCAGCCCGGCCCATGCGAAGATCCACCAAAGCTCCGGCAGAGCGCGCTCGAGGGCGAAAAAGCCATAGAGCAAAGGAACCGCGAGGACGAGCTGAAGCGCGATGGCCTTCACCTGATCGAGCAGGAACAGCGCCGGCGTCGTGCGGTTGAAGCCGAAGCGCGCCTCGAGCCGGAATGTGCGGACGAGCGTGAACGGCAGGTGAAAGAGATAGGATATCGCCCCGACCGCGACGACGATGGCGACGCTGCGGGAAAGGCCGGGCGGGACAATCCCGGCGACGAGCCTATAGACAGGACCGAGCAGGAGAATCAGCCAAAGCACGGCAAGACATGTGTCGAAACCCGTCTGCGCCACGGCAAGCCGCGTGCGCGCCAAAGTGTAATCGGCTGCGCGCCGGTGCTCATCCAGGCTCACTTGATCGACGAAGGCGGCCGGAACGCGCTCCCGGTTGGCCAAGACGGCGCGGGCCTGACGGCGCTCGAGGTAGATGTCGAGCGCGCCGGACAGGACGATGGCGGCGAAAATCACCAGGGCGACGAGGTTCATCGGGGCGCTTCCCAAGGGGCTAAAACCAATGTAGGTCAATCGCCTCCAGTTGCTAGTCAATCGTTTTGTGGCAGGATGGCCAGGGAGGATCCCGGCGCGCCGCCGGGGACAGGCCAGATGAAGAAAGACAGGGATCTCAAGCTCATCCGCGGCGATGTGCCGGAAAACATCCATGCCCTGATGGCTGAGCTCGGCCGCTCCGCCCGCAAGGCCTCGCGTATTCTCGCCCTCGCCCCGACGGAGGCGAAAAACAAGGCGCTCAACGTTGCGGCGAAAAAGATCCGCGACCGGGCCGGCGATATTCTTGCGGCCAACGCAAAGGACGTGGCGGAAGCGCAGGCGGGCGGAACCAGCGCGGCCCATCTCGACCGTCTCGAGCTTGATGCCAAGCACGTCGATGGCATGGCCAAGGGTCTCGAAGAGATCGCCGCCTTGCCCGACCCCGTCGGCCGGATTCTCGCGCGGTTTTCGCGGCCCAACGGGCTCGTCATCGATCGCGTCGCGACCCCGCTCGGCGTTATCGGCGTCATATTCGAGAGCCGGCCTGCCGTTGCGGCGGATGCAGGCGCGCTCTGCCTCAAGTCCGGCAATGCCGTGATCCTGCGCGGCGGCTCCGAAAGCCTCCATTCGGTCTCGCTCATTCACGAATGTCTGGTCGCGGGCGTCCGCGCCGCCGGACTGCCTGAGGCCTCGATCACGCTGGTGCCGGTCAGAGACCGCGCCGCGGTCGGCGACATGCTCGCCGGTCTTTCCGGCAATCTCGATGTGATCGTTCCGCGCGGCGGCCGCAGCCTCGTTGCCCGCGTCGGAGCGGAGGCCCGCGTACCGGTCTTCGCCCATCTCGAAGGCATCGTGCATGTCTATGTCGATCGTGCCGCCGACCTTGCCAAGGCGATGACGATCCTGCGCAACTCAAAACTGCGCCGCACCGGAATCTGCGGCGCGGCAGAGACTCTGCTCGTCGATCGCGGCTGCGCCGCGACGCATCTGGCGCCGCTCGTCAAGATGCTGCTCGATGCCGGCTGCGCGGTGCGCGGAGACGAAGCGACGCTGGCGGTCGATCCGCGTGTCAGTCCGGCAACCGAAGAGGATTGGACGCGCGAATATCTCGATGCGATCATTTCGGTGCGTCTCGTCGACGGGCTTGGCGCTGCGATCGCGCATATCGAGACCTACGGCTCGCACCATACGGATTGCATCGTCACCGAGAATGATGAAGCGGCGGAGCGATTTCTGCGGGAGGTCGATTCGGCGATTGTCCTTCACAATGCTTCGACGCAATTCGCCGACGGGGGTGAATTTGGATTCGGCGGCGAGATTGGGATTGCCACGGGCCGCATGCACGCGCGCGGACCCGTCGGGCTCGATCAGCTTACCTCGTTCAAATATCGCGTCCGCGGAACGGGCCAGATCAGGCTGTGAATCGCGCGCCGCCGGGCATCACGGTTGCAGCGTGACGCGCGGCCAGTCCCTGCTTCCGCCGCATGCGCCGGGTCTGAAAATCGGCCTCTTCGGCGGCAGCTTCAATCCCGCGCATGAGGGCCACCGCGCCGCGAGCCTGATTGCGCTGCATCGCCTTGGGCTCGACCGCGTATGGTGGCTGGTGAGCCCGGCCAACCCTTTGAAGAACAGCCAAGATCTTGCATCGCTCTCGGCGCGGATCGGGGCGGCGCGAGAGCGCGCCCGGCATCCGCGTATCGAAGTCAGCGCGGTGGAAGCCGCCATCGGCGCGCGCTACACTTATGAAACGATCCGCTACCTGAAGAGACGCTGTCCCGGCGTCCACTTCGTCTGGATCATGGGCGCCGACAATCTTGCGACGTTTCATCGTTGGCAGCGCTGGCGCGAGATCGCAGAGAACGTGCCAATCGCGATCATCGACCGGCCGGGATCAACGCTTTCCGCCACACATTCGCCGGCCGCCGTCGCACTCGCTCCCTATCGGCGCGATGAAAGCCGAAGCCTGACCTTTGCGACGCAAAAGCCTCCGGCGATAATCTTCCTACATGGACCGCGTTCGGCCCTCTCCTCGACGGTTTTGCGCGCCGGCGCGGCGAAGGAAACGTGAAAGCGCTCGACAGCGAATCGGCTCGAAGATCAGATCTGTTCGGCGAAGAAATCGAGCGTGCGCCGGCGCGCGAGTTCGGCGGCGGCGGGATTGTAGCTCGTGCAGCCTGCCCGCCAGCGCAGCGGCCTCAACGGCCGCCGCGATGCCGGCGAGCGTCCCCTTGAGTTTGCCCCGCCTGCCGCGCTCGATGCATGTCAAAATCCGTCAGCCCTGCCATTTCTCAATTCCCTCGCCGCCAAGGCTCGCCGCCGCTTCGGCCACCGATCGGCCGCCGAGCACCAGACGCGGCGCAATCTCGGCCAATGGGACGAGAACGAAGGCACGATTGAAGAGTTCCTTGTGCGGCAAGACAAGCTCGGGCGTCGAGAGCGGCGCGTCGCCATAGAAGAGAATGTCGATATCGATCACGCGCGGCCCCCAGCGGATGGTCTTCTTGCGCCCCATATCCGCCTCGATTTTTTTGACCGCCGCGAGCAGTGCGGCGGGGTCGAGCTTCGTTCGCGCCAAAGCGCAGGCATTGGCGAAAGGCGGTTGCGCGAGATAGCCCCAAGGCGCCGTCTTATAAATCGAGGAGACAGTGGCGAACTCGATCGCGCCGCTCTTCTCGAGCAGCCGCAGGGCATGGACGATATTGGCGGGGCCGTCGCCGATGTTGCTGCCGAGGCCCAAGCCGATCTCGACCGACCCGCGGCTGCCCGCGCCCGTATCAGGCGTGTTCGATGGCATCGTAGACCTTGAAGGCGGCGACATGTTCGGCCGCGTCATGCACCCGAAAGATCGAGGCGCCATGCTCGGCGGCGATGAGATTGGCGGCGAGCGTGCCAATCAGCCGGCCGTCCACCCCGGCCCCGAGGATCGGGCCGAACAGAGATTTGCGCGAGACTCCAACGAGCAGCGGCAGGCCGTAAAACTCGAGCAGCCCGTCGAGCCCGCGCAAGGCCGCGAGATTCTGCTCCTTCGTCTTGCCGAAGCCGATGCCCGGATCGAGGATGATATGGCGGCGCGGAATGCCGGCGCGCTCGGCGAGCGTCAGCGAGCGATCGAAGAAGCGCCGCATGTCGGCAAGAATATCGAGATTGGGCTCGACGTTCTCGCGATTATGCATCACGACAACGATCGCCCTGCCCTCGGCTATTGTGTCGGCCATCGCCGGATCTTTCTGCAGGCCCCACACGTCGTTGACGACGACGACGCCATGCTCGATCGCGCGGCGCGCGACGGCGGCTTTGTAAGTGTCGATTGAAACCGGTCTATCGCTCGCATTCACGACCTCGGCGAGCAAAGGCTCGAGCCGAGCGAGCTCGACCTCCTCGGGCACGGGCACATGGCCGGGCCGCGTCGATTCGGCGCCGACATCGATGATGTCGGCACCGTCGGCGGCGAGTTTGCGCGCCTGCGTCAACGCCGCCTCACGCGTTTGGAATTTACCGCCGTCGGAAAAGGAATCCGGCGTGACGTTCAAAATTCCCATGATCACCGATCGCGTGCCGATGAGGCCGAGCAATTGATCGCGTTTCTGCTGCATGGGCCTGGTCTTGGTCGGCGATTGATACGGCATTCGCAGCGCCGTATTCGACGTGGCGAAGGCGGGCACGGCGCTGATCCAGTCTAGCGCCGCGCCCGAGGGCTGGCCACAGCGCCCGGCTATTTGGGTGCCGAAGCGCCTGGCCCCGCGGGAGCCGCAACCATCGCAGGCGCCGCCGGATGCGATACATCCCAGATGCGGGCCGTCATGTCGAACGACGCATCGACGACGTAGCGACCATCGGGGCTGAAGCGGACATGGCTCACTTCCCTGTCATGACCGCTGAGGAGCATAAGCGGAGCCCCCGTCGCGGCATCCCAGATGCGCGCCGTCCGGTCGTAGGAGGCGGTCGCAATCCGCTTCCCGTCCGGGCTGAAGCTTGCCGACATGACGGCGCGGCTATGACCGATAAGGGTCTGCAGGCGCGCGCCGGTATTTGCGTCCCAAATGATTCCCTGCTTGTCGCTCGATCCGGTCACGATCTTCTTCCCATCCGGGCTGAAGACGGCGAACTCGACGGCGCGCGTATGGCCTATCAGCGCCGCGATTAGGGTGCCGGTATCAGCGTCCCAGATGCGCGCGGTCTTGTCGCTCGACGACGTCGCGATCCGATGCCCGTCCGGGCTGAAGGCCACGCTCGTGACGATTCCATTATGGCCGGAGAGAGTGAACACCAGATTGCCCGAAGCAGCATCCCAGACTTTTGCCGTATGATCGGCGGACGCCGTCGCGACCCGCCTGCCGTCGGGGCTGAAAACCGCCCGCATGACCGGTTCCGTATGGCCGGACAGAACCGCGGTCGAGACGCCGGTCTCCGCGTTCCAAATTCTCGCGGTCGAGTCGCGAGCGGCGGTTACGACGAACTTGCCGTCGCGGCTGAACTCGGCATCCTCAAGTGGGTCCGTATGCCCGGCCAGCGTCAGCAGAAGCTTGCCGGTTTTGACGTCCCAAATCTTGGCCGTCGTATCCTGCGACGCGGTCAGCGCGCGGCTTCCGTCGGGGCTGAACCGGGCGGTCTTGAGCCCCGCATTGTGGCCGGCGAGGGTTTGCAGGAGCGCGCCGGAATGAGCATCCCAAATCTTGGCGGTCTTATCGCTCGAGGCCGTCAGCACGAGTTTCCCGTCCGGACTGAACTCGGCGTCGGTGAGATCGCTCGTATGTCCCGAAAGCGTGATGAAGGGCGGTGCTGCATTGTCGCTGCGCCCGCTCGTCGCAAGCAAGGGCAAGCTGAGCCCAACAAGCAGAAGCGCCCAGCACGCCGGAGCCCCCGGCAGTCTGCGTCGCTCGAAGCCGGCTGTTTGTCGATCACCGCGAAGGAAGACGGTCGCCATTTTCTTAGCCCTTCTGCGTTGCTATCCGGTCCTTCCGCGTTTTGAGGACCTCTATCGGATCTTCGGCGCCTCGCGTCCGATCCGCGCGGCTGTTGTTAATGCGGGCTGCTGCAATCCTTTAGCTGGTCGCGTTCGATGGAAAAGATCTTTCCAACCTCGATCTTGATGGCCTTCGCGGTGCAGACGCGTCCATCCTCGAAGGTCATGCGGGCATCGTAGGAACCTGTCGCCACAGCTTCGATCGGCAGGCGCTCATCATCATCGACGGAATCGTCCTTTTCGTTTTTGCATTGATCGGGACCCCAATTGTTCGTGCCGACCGGGGCAAGTTCAAACTTCACGATCGTATCGCCGGTGATATTCCAGAATTTGGTCTGCCCAGCCGCACTCGCCCACGACGTGCAGGCAATCGCCATGAGCAAGAGCGAAACGAGCCGCAGGATCCCTAGCAATGTTCGAGTCCCCATATGCTACGACGCTCCCGAGGTTGGGCAAATATCTGATTTCCTTAAGGTCTCACGACAAGGCCCCAAGGCAGACGACCGACCGGCACCGATTTTTCCGGCTTCAAAGTGGCCACATCGACCTCGGTTATGTCGTTGGTGAGGCCATTGGCGGAATAGATCTTCGAACCGTCGGGGCTCAGCGCCGCATGCCAGGGACGCTGGCCGACGAGGATGTAATCGATGACCTTGTAAGTGGCGGTATCCACGACCGCCAACCGGTTCGCCTTTCCGAGGCAGATGAAGGCGCGCTTGCCGTCCTTGGTGAAGTTGATGCCCACCGGCCCGATCAACTCGGGGCGCACGCCCGGGATCTCGAACCCGATCACCTTGGCAATTTTACGGGTCTTGACGTCGATGACCGAAACCGTTCCGCCAACCTCGGACGAGACCCAGACATAGGCCCCGTCGCTGGTGAACTCCGCATATCGCGGGCGCGAATCGACAAGAATGTTCGCCACCACCTTGTAGGTCTTGGCATCGATGAAATGCGCCATGCTCGTCGATTCCGATGTCGCAACGACCATGTCGCCGTCGGGGCTAACGCCCATTCCTTCAGGCTCGACGCCGATCGGCACTTCTTGCGTGGTCTCGCCGGTCTTGTAGTCCATGATGGTAACGACGCTGTCGTCTTCGTTGGCGACGTACAAGGTCTTGCCGTCCGGAGAAATGTTGAGAAGCTCGGGATCGGGACCGGAGTCGAGCAGCCTAGTCACTTTCAGGGAGTTCGCGTCGATCACGGCGAGCTGGGCGTCATCGCCGAGACAGACGATGATGTCCTTCTTGTCCGGGGTGATGATGATGCCGCGCGGCCTGTGGCCGACCGGGATCGTTTGCACCAGTTTCAGGCTCTCGCCGTCGACCACCGAAACCGTGTCATCCTTTTCGTTGGTGACGAAAATCAAGAAGGCTTTCGCCTGTCCTACCGAAATGGCGGTGAACAGCGAAGCTAGGCTGAGCGAGATCAGAAAGAGAAGCGAGGTATTGCGGATCCTACTCATCATTTGGCTGATCCAGGTTATTACTTGTTCAGCCGACATTTCGTCTCGGGCTGATCGTAGCCGAGCGAGTCGGTCAGATATTTCGGGTGAAGAAATCCCTCCTGCGGCGAGATCGAGATGAGTTCAGTCGGATCGACCAGCAGCACCGGTTGGCGCAATTGCAAATCCCAGCTCCTGAAGTTCATCGCCTCGCCCTTGTAGCCGTCAACGCCGAACCGGTCGGAAAGCAAGTAAGCGCGCACGTCCGCCGGTTTTACGGAGTTGATGTGCGTGACGGCTTCGCCGATTGTCCGAACGGCGAGCCAAGCGGAGTAATCGCGCTCCGTCATGATCCGGCCGACTTCCCGCTCAAAGCGATGTTGTAGCTGGGTGCCGCCATATTCCTCGAAGGGCCTGGCCCAAGCAACGGCGTAGAGTCCCTGGGTTCCAACGACCGGTCTCGGATCCCAGGTGCGGTACGGCAGATAATCGCCAAATGTTTCGCTCTCGTCGGCGACGACGGCGACATCATAAGGCGGCGCGCTTTGGGTGAGCAGCGGCATCTGCTCCTGAACCTGCTGGTGGCCGGTGTCGGTCCGCCGCGAGCCCGCCGCATAGGTGTAGGTGCGTTCGTCAACGATCTTGGCGCCGAACCGCGCGGCGGTGCGTTTGATAGCGGCCGCATAGCCGAGATCGGCGGGATTCTTACCCGCTATGAGCAGCCACCGCGTCCATTTCTTCCAGATAAGATATTGTCCGAGCGCGTCGGCGCGCATCGCCCAGTTCGGCAGGATATGGAAGACATTGGCGCGGCATTGCTCCTGCCGCAGGTCGTCGTCGCTCGTTCTGACGTCGAGGATGACCGCGTCCTTCGCCTCCGGCAGGTCGGCGAGCGCCAGAAGATCCGGCTCTTCAAGATCGGCGATGACGAGTTTCTGGCCGGCGGCGAGCGCGGCTTTGGCCTTGGCTTTGAAATCGTCGTCGAGGCTCAGAATCGTTTCCGCGAGTCTATAATTCTGATTGAGGAAATGCCCCGTGCGGTTGGTGTCCTGGATCGCGATCCTGGCGCCTTGGATGCCCTCATCGGTGACGATCTTCTTCACCAGCGAAAGCGGCGGCGGTTCCACGTACTGCCGACTGAGGTAGAGAATATTCACCTGTAAGGGAGCCGGCGCCGCCGGGGCGGCCGGCGATTGCGCGGCCGGAGGCGGCTGCTCTGCCGCGCCGGATCTGGTGCTGCTGCTGAACGCAAGTAATCCACCCAGCAGCAGCACCAGAAATCTACCCGCCACGCCGCACCGGTGCATTGGCGAATTCCAGACGGAATGCCTCCCCAGCCGAGGGACCGCCATATTCGATTCAACTTTCACCGGCGTCTCCGCTTCAGACCGCCCCCGGTCGATTAGTCCAGGCGATCGTCAGCAGGTTCACTTCTTGTGGGTATTTTCATACGCGGTTATTTTGACCCAGCTGATGATCTTCCAAAGATCGTCGGGCGACGTGATGATCGAGCCGAACGAGGGCATGGGCGCGACGATGTTTTCGATCGCCTGTCTCGAAAAGCCCTGCTTCTGCAAATCGTCGGAGCCGAGCGCCACGAGGCGGAATAAGGTGTCGTCCTTGTCGCCATAGATCCAGATGCCATTGGTGATCGGCGGGCACATGCCGCCGCCGCCGCCAAAGCCGTGGCAACCGGGACAACCATAATTGCCAAACAGCTTATGGCCCTCGTCGGCGAGTGCCTGATCGTGGGCATCTTCTTTGGCCTGGTAGGGATTTACGAGCGTGCCGACCTTCGCCGTCTGCGCCAGCGCGAGCGGCGAACCCGCTGCACCCGCTGCGGCAGGTGGCGCCGTCGATTGACACACGAGTGCGCCGCCTTGCAGGCTACAGGCGTTTTTATCTATAGGCTTTGGAGGCGCAGTCCCCGCCGCGTTCTCCGCATGGGCACCGATCGCGAATATGGTGCCCATGGCAAGACCGACGCCGAGGACAACCTTCAAGACAGTCCTGACCATAACCCCCTCCTCCATCATCTGTCGCAGGTCATCCCAGCGACAATGCCTCCCGGCCGTCGCCTCGCCGCGACTTCAGGCTTAGCGATTGGTTTCTGCTGCAAACGATAGGCCGGTCCATCTGCACATCGCAACACAACGCCGATTGCGTAGAAAGCATCTGGCCGTCCATCATTTGCCGTTGGATTGCTGCATCAGCCGGATGAGGCTGACGACAGCATCATTGCCATTTTCGACGGCCATGTCGAGCGCCGTCTTGCCGTCCGGCGACTTCTTGTTCAGATCGGCACCGGACTGAAGCAAAAGCCCGACGATGGGGGTGCTGTTGTGCGCGGCTGCCAGCATCAGCGCGGTGACACCGGAGGTGCTCACCGCGTTCACATCGGCCCCATGTGCGATCAAGCTGCGCGCGACCTGCAGCGCATCAGGGTAGTGGGGGTCGAGCGTGGCGTTCTCCAGCTCGTGCCGTTGGCCCGAGATCGAAACCTCGTAAGGCTCTCTGCCCGCGGCCACCATCAATGGAGTCAACCCGAGTTTGGTGCTCTTTGTATTGAGCGGAGCCCCAGCGTCGATCAGCGCCAACGCCGCTTTCATGTTGTCCTCGGCGATCGCAAAGGCAAGCGGCGTGGCCCCGTCCGAGGTCCGGCTTTCCAGGTCGGCCCCGTTGGCCGCCAACACCTTCAAAGTTCCGACGTCATCCTGCATGACAGCCTCGAGCAAGGGCGTCATCCCGTTGCTGCCGCGCGGATTCGGGTCGGCATGATGATCGAGTAGGAATTTGACGAGATCTGGATTTCGTTGCAGCGCCGCGATATTCAATGGCGAGTCGCCCTGCTCATTCGGCTTATTGACATCCGCGCCTTTGCTGACCAGGAAGGCGACGCGCTGCATGTCGGACGCAAGAACCGCGTCGTCGAGTTCCTGGTTGATGTCGGCGCCCGCTGCGAGCCAGCCTTTAAGTTGCTCCACGGTGACCGAGGGCTTGTTGTCGGATGGCGGGGGCGGCGGCGGCTGGGTATAGTCGCCATGCGCCGGCAAGTCGCCTTCGACGGTGCAATCGCTGCATTGCACCAGCGGCACGCCGTAATCGCGCAGTACCTTCTCGATCTCGGCTTTTTTGTCTTCGAGTGCCAAATCGATCTTGTACTTCAGAATGCGTTCCTGCGGCTGCACGCCGAGCCCGAGCTCGAATTCGAGCGGAAAATCGTTTTCCATCTTATTGATGGGTTGGACGGTGATCGGTGCCTTCTTCACGGCCTTATAATAGCCGGCGAAGGGACCCCATGTGGCCGCAACGTCGAGCTGCCCGTCGACTACCTGCTGCACCTGATAGGAGGGCTGGTCTTTCGGATTGATATCGGCATCGTGAGTGACGGGCTGGAGCACGACGTTGTTATCGATGCCATGCTGCTTCAGCACCTGACGGACCGCCGAGACCTCATAAACGCCGATCGTCAGCTTTTTGAGCAAAGGATCGTCGAGACTCTTGATCTGGTAGTTGCGATCAGTCCGGTAAGCAAAGACGAAAGTCGTTTTGTAGACCGGCTCCGACATGACGACGCCCTCGTAATCCATCGGCAGGTCGATCAGCGCGTCGCATTTGTCATTTCCGAAGGTCTCGCGCATCATGCCGCGCTCGATGTACGGGCGCCAATAATATTCGACGTGGGTGTTCATCGCTTGGGCGAGAATATCGAGAATCTTGTTCCAATAACCTTCCTGGTGGTCGTTCGAGATCGGCATGTCGCCGGGATCTGCGCATACCCGAAGCGCCGGCACCGTCATTTTCCGTGCTGCGGCTTTGAGCGCGGCGCGATCTCCTGCCGTAAGCGGCTGATATGAATCGATCTTGCGCAGGGCGGCGGCGAGCGCCTTATCTTGCCTCGCCATTTCTTCTTGTTGCGACGTGGCTTGTTGCGCCGAGCAGGGTATAGCGAAGACGCAGGTCGCGAGGATTACGCAGACTTCGAGCGCGAGTTTGGCGCTCTTCAGGGGGGACAGTGTCATCTTTGGGCGACGCGATTTTAAAGGCCTGAGCGCAGCCTTGGTTAGAAAAGTAATTGACGCCCGAGCCAGAGGCTCGGGCGCCAACAGGGCGATTAAGAGATTACACCCTTACTCGTAGACGCGGAAGACCGAAAGCATACCGCCTTGCGGGATCATGGCAAGGCCAGTGGCCTTGGTCATGGCCGTTGCGCCGATCGCACCGAACTTGTCGTTGAGATCGAGGCCAGCGGTAACCGGCAGGCCGATCCAGCCGCCGATGCCCGACAGAACGGCCACATACTGCTTGCCGCCCACCTTGTAGGTGATCGGGTTGCCGATGATGCCCGAGCCGAGCTTACGGTGCCAGAGGACTTCGCCGGTCTTGCGGCTGACGGCGCGGAAGTCGCCGCCAAGGCTGCCGTAGAACACCAGACCGCCATCCGTATTGAGCGAGCCGCCCCAGTTCGGATACGGATCCGGGATGTCCCAATCTTCCTTGCCGGTGAGCACGTCAAACTTTTTCAGTCTGCCGGTCACGCCGGGTTTCTCCGGATACATGAAGACGTTGGCGAACACATAGACCACGCCTTGCTGCGTGCCCGTGCGTGTTTGCGGCTCGTCAGTCATGCACCAGTTGTTGGTCGGCATATAGAACTTGGTCGGATCCTTCGGATCGACCGAGCCCGGTTGCTGGTCCTTGCCGCCCATCGCCGACGGGCAAGCCTGAACCGTCTTGCCGACTTCGAGCGGTGAGTGCTCCGGAACCTTGATCGGACGGCCGGTCTTCATGTCGATCTTTTCGGCCCAGTTCACGGTCACATACTTGTGAGCGCGAACCAGCGTGCCGTCTGTCCGGTCGAGAACATAGGCGAAGCCGTTACGGTCGAAGTGCACGAGAGCCTTGAGGGCCTTTCCGTCCACATTCGGCATGTCAACAAGCATGTTCTCGTTGATGCCGTCATAGTCCCACTGGTCGAACGGCGTCATCTGGTAGGCCCAGACTGCCTCGCCGGTGTCGGCCTTACGGCAGAAGATGGTCATCGACCACTTGTTGTCGTACTTGCCGGAGTTGCAACCAGCCTGCGTCAGCGGATCTTCGCCGCAGCGATAGCCAGGGCTCCACAGACCGGGGTTACCGGTCGAGTAGTAAACGTATTTGAGCTCTGGATCATAGCTATACCAGCCCCAAGCCGCGCCGCCACCGATCTGCCAAGGATTCTTGTCGCCGGGGAACGTCTTGACGCCGAGATCGCCGGCCCCGCCGTATTCCGGATGGGCCTTGTTGGTATCGGCGGTAATGCCGACGTCGGAGTCTGGCCCGGTGCTGTACATGTGCCAGATTTCCTTGCCGCTATTGAGGTCGTAGGCGATGAACGCGCCGCGAGCTGCGAACTCGTCGCCGCCAAAGCCGACGAACACTTTGCCATCCGCAATGAGCGGAGCCGGCGTGCCGTCTTCACCCTTGTCCGGATAGTTGTTCTTGACGACCCAATCCTCTTTGCCGGTCTTCGCGTCGAGCGCGATCAGCCAGCCGTCGAGGGTGAGGTAGACGATCTTGCCATCGGCATAGGAGCCGCCACGGTTGACGGTGTCGCAGCAAGCGCGCGGCACAGCCGATTCGTCGCGGTCGGTCTTCTTGACGTAGTTCCAGATCTCTTTCGGATTGTCCGGATCGGAGAGATCGAGCGCCTGAACGATGTTCGGCCACGCGCTGAAGACGTACATCATCGGCGTGCCGTCCACGTCGACCACGAGCGGTTGACCTTCATGGCCGCGCAACGCACCCGTGGATTGATCCCAGGCGAGCTGCAGATGGCCGACGTTACCGGTGTTGATGTCCTTCAGGTCGCTGTGCCGGGTCAACTGATTGTCGCCACCCGGCGCCGGCCACATATTCTGGTCTCTATCGTTCGAGTTGACGCCCATCATGGCAGCGTACGCCCCGCCCGAAAGCGCCAGCGTACCTACCAGGGCAACACCCAGAGGCAACAATGTTCGAAGTTTCATGCTACTTCCTCCCATGCAGAACTGCACATCTTCTCGACCGAACGCTTTCCAACGTCATGCACCGCACCAATAGGGTGCGGCACGCGGAAGCGCAGGCCGAAAATCTCTCTCAAAAATCGTGAAGTTGTGAGGGCCTCCCAGCCATTCCTCAACATGCTGCGAGAACTTTTTAGGTCCTGCTTCCGGCCGCTCAATCAGGAGCTAAGATCGGAAGTCGCCTCGCTTTTCTTTGGCCGGAACTAAAGGACGAGAACCTTCGAAACACCACGGGACTTATTCCCGATCACCTTCGGGACGCTTTCCCGATCACGTCGAGACCCGCGGCGCGTCCGCGCCAAAGCATGGGGCGGCTTTATCGGGCGGCGGGACGCTGCGCAGGCTTCAGCGCGCGAGATCGGATACGATCGTGGAATGGTCGGAACCGACCAATTGGATGCGCAGCAAGGTGTCGCCGTCGAACCATAGGTCGCGTTCGACATCGCCCCTGATTCTATAGTGGCGCGCTTGGACCGTCGTACCGTTCTCGACGAGCGGCTCGTCGCCGAGATCCGTGACCTTGATCGAGATCAGCCGGCCGGTTTCGGCATCGAGCATATCCGTGCGGTTGACAAAATCCCTGTTCCACCAACTCGCGGGGACAAGGTCGGCCGCGGCCTCGGTGTGCGTTCCGTCGACTTCGAGATCGACCTTATCGCCGGAGGCGGTCGCCATAACGCTGTGCTTGACCCCATTGTCGTCGGTTTGGGCCTTGTAAGAAACGAATTTGCCGTCAGTCCAAGTTTCCGTCGCAGAATGATCAAAGTGGTAGGCCTCGATGAAGAGGACGACGACCGAAATATGGGTCGTGAACTTTATGTTCGTCGTATCTTGATCCTTGTCGATCTCGACGACTTCGGTTCCGATCTTGTTGCCATCGCGCGATATGTCGAAGACGTGGCGGTCGGAAGTAGGCGCCGGGGTCGCGGCGGGTTGCGCGCCGGCAGCACCGATTGGCAGCACGAGAAGGCCGAGACAAATCGTAAGCTTTCCGAGCATGGATCCCTTTCGCACAGCTGTCGCTTCCGCAACAGCTGTCGCTTCACCGTTTGCAGGCCGACCGGGAGAAGCCCCCAGACCGACCGCACGCGCCCCGACTCGACTGGCATCAACATTAGAATCTTGGCCGAATTTCAGCCTAATCGAGCGCCGATTTGCGGCGAGCTCGGTGCGGCCCAGCCCCGCCGTGGCCAGCGTCAAGCCTATTGCTGCGCTTGCCAGGAGGCGAGCGCATCTTGGATTGCGCGGGTACCGGCGGCGTTTTTTTCGAACGTCAGTTTGGCGACCCGACCGTTGGCGAGCAAAATCGGGATGTCAAACCATTCCCGCTGTTTGATCAGCTCGATGTTGGGTCCTTCGGCGTCGCCGCGGCTGAGGCCGACCAGGAAAGAACTGTCCGTGATCGGCACCAAGCTTCCCCTCAACGCTTCGCCATTCGGGCTGTCTTCACTGCGCAATTGCGGAACGCTGATCTGCTTGATGCTGCCGGTCGGGCTGTCGGCTGCGATCGTGAACACGAGCGTCATCGTGTGCGAGGCCGAGAGACTGGGGTCGGTATTCTTCTGAATTTCCAGACTGGCCTTCAGTTTGTCGTCGGGGATATCGATGTCGGCGCGCACAGCCGTGCCCGGCGGCTGACCCGAATCGCTGCTGACGTTTTCGAGCTGCCAGATCACCGTTCCGACATAAGTCTTGACCTTGTTCGGCTCGTCAGGGGCTTCGACCAGCAGCGCGGCGCGATAGGCGACAGGAACGCTGGTATTCGAATCGGCGGTCTTTGCCGCCGAACTTGGCGCAGGTCCCGTTTGAGCCGAAGTCGAAGCCGGCGCAGGAGCCGCGACCTGGGCCGGGGCTGCGGGGGCGGCCGCTGCGGGCGCTGCCGCCGCCGCCTGGATCGGCGCGGGCTTCTGCGATGCCGAACCGCCGATTCGTTCCACGATCTTGCCGCCGCCCTGATCGGCCTGGCTCTGCGCCGCCGACTTGAAGGCGGCAAAATCCTCCGGCCGGTCGCGTAATTTCCACGCCGCCACGGCGACCATCCCGACGACAACGACGACGACGCCAACGACGATCCAAAGCCGTCGGCTCTGTGGCGCATCGTCGGTTTCGGGCTGCGGCGCATAGGGACGCGCAACTTCCGGACGCGTGAGCCCCGCATGCATTCGCGGTTCCGCGTCGTAATCGGCAGGACCCTCATCGAACTCGGCGAACTCGGCGTCCGCGGGCTGGGTGTCGATTCCCCAATCTCTCGCCTGGCCGGCGTTCCCTCGCGCCGACGCCATGGCGGGACCTGCGGCTCCATTCGGGCGAGGCGCAGGCGTGGGTGGCCGCGCAAAATCCCGTGCCCGTGGATCTCCCATGTTCGGAGCCGTGCGCGGGGCAGCTGCGAGCGGCGGTTCGCGGCGCGGCGCGGCGCCAGCCGGACCATTCGGCGCGGCAAACTCGGCCTCGAGCCTTGCCATGGCCGTATCGAGCGCTTGGGTTTCGCGCGCGATGTCGGCTTCCGCCACTGGGGGCTGAAGATTTTGCAATTGAGCGAGGAGCGCCTTGCGGGCACGTTCGTAGATTGCGCGCCTTGTCTCTGGCGTAGAGTTCGGCAGGCCCGCGACGGCCTTTGCGAGCAGAGGATAGTATTCAGCCATTGGGCGTTAAGACCATTCCTCGTCCGCTACGTCAACGGGGCCCGTCCGCTAACCCGCGAAATTGAACGAACCGAGCCGCAAGGTCAAAGATTTCAACGTGTCCGCCTGCCCTCGGCGCCACCGGCGCGCCGCCAAGTCTAGCGATCTTGAAAAGGATTATGAACCAGAATTGTGTCTTTCCGCTCGGGGCTCGTCGAAAGTAGCGCCACCGGAGCTTCAATCAATTCTTCGATGCGCCGCACGTATTTTATCGCCTGGGCGGGGAGGTTCGCCCAGGAGCGCGCCCCGGCCGTGGTCGCCTGCCAGCCCTCGACCGATTCGTAAATCGGCTCGAGCCGCGCCTGCGCCGTCTGGCTGGCCGGCATGCGGTCGACAGGCTTGCCGTCGAGGCGATAGCCGACGCAGATTTTGACCTCCTCGAACCCATCGAGGATGTCGAGCTTGGTCAGCGCAATGCCGTCGATTCCGGCGGTCTTCACCGCTTGGCGGACGAGAACCGCATCGAACCAGCCGCAACGCCGCCGCCGGCCGGTGTTGACGCCATATTCATGACCGCGATCGCCGAGCAATTGGCCTATGCCGTCGGTGAGCTCGGTCGGAAACGGACCGCCGCCAACGCGGGTCGTATAGGCTTTGGCTATGCCGAGCACATAGCCGATCGCCTTGACGCCGAGGCCGGAGCCGGTCGCGGCGTTGGCGGCCACCGTGTTCGACGACGTGACGAAAGGATAGGTGCCGTGATCGATGTCGAGAAGCGCGCCTTGCGCGCCTTCGAACAGGATGCGCTTGCCCTCGCGGCGATAATTCTCGAGAAGATTCCAAGTTGCGTCCATGAACGGCAGCACCTTCGGCGCGATCGACAACAGCTCTTGGCGAAGCACCGCGGCTTTGACAGGCTCGAGCCCGAGCCCGCGGCGCAAAGGCTCGTGATGCGCGAGCAGCCGGGCGATCTTCTCATCGAGCGCGTCGGGATCGGCAAGATCCGTCAACCGGATCGCGCGGCGACCGACCTTATCTTCATAGGCAGGGCCGATGCCGCGCTTCGTTGTGCCGATCTTCAATCCGTCCGTGATCGCCTCTTCGCGGTAGGCGTCGAGCTCGCGATGCAGCGACAGGATGAGCGGGACGTTCTCCGCGATCCTCAGATTTGCCGGCGAGATGGCGACGCCCTGGGCTTCGAGTTTGGCAATCTCGTCGACGAGATGATAGGGGTCGAGCACGACGCCGTTGCCGATCACCGAAAGCTTGCCCGGCCGGACAATTCCCGACGGCAGCAGCGCGAGCTTGAAGACCTGGTCGCCGATGACCAGCGTATGGCCGGCATTGTGACCGCCCTGGAAGCGCACCACGACGTCCGCCTCGAGCGACAGCCAATCGACGATCTTGCCTTTTCCTTCGTCGCCCCATTGGGCGCCGATCACCACGACGTTCGCCATCGGATCTCACACGCGAAAAACCCCGGCGCGGCCTGCAACGGCCGCACCGGGGCTATTGCCGCAATGAGATACACGAGCGCGCCTTCGCCGTCAAAGACGGATGTTTAGAAGCGCCTCTGGATCCCGAGGCCAATTTCGCCGCCGCTGCAATGTCTCTGCGCAGTCTGCGGAATTGCTGATCCAAGATCACTCGGCATTTGATTTCTGCCGAGCACTTCTCGCGTGCTATGCTTCCATATCGGATGGAGAGCTTATGATTTTTGCACGCTTCTTCGCGCCGCTGGCCATCGTTCTTGGATTGCTCGCCTATGTGCTCCTGCCCCTGACGGACCGACTCTTTCTACATTGGTCGCAAGCCGACCTCGAAATGCGCTCGAAATTGGTGTTTTCCGCGCTGCAGGATGATTTGCCGGATCTTTTCACAGGTCATGCCGATCGGCTGACGGCGCGCTTCACACAATTGGCGCAGGACGAAAAGCTGATCGGCGTCGGCTATTGCCAAGGCAAGGGCGAGCCCGTCTACCGCAACAAGGACTTTCCGCCGGATATTTCCTGTCCGGACACGACGAGCGTGATAACCAAACCCGAATTCAAGGAAGAACAAACGATCGGCGATGACGATGTCCTGGTCGCAACCTTTCCCGTTACGAGTCCCAGGGCCTCACGCGGATCGATCGAGAAAGGCAGCCTCGTCATCGTCCATGATATGTCCTACGCCGAGCACCGTAGCATAGAGACAAGGCGATATCTCTTTTGGGCCGTATTCGGCGTCAGCGTGCTTGCCGCGCTCATTACGATGATCGTCGCGCGCGTCACCTTCAGCCGCTGGGTCCTCGGTCTGCGCGATTACGTGCGGACGGGAAAGAGTGCGCGTGGATTGCCGCCTGAGGCCTTGAGCATCAGCCGCGAGATTCGGCACCGCATACGTCAGATCGAGCGCGAACAGAAGGGTCCGTCCTCCCCCAGCCCGCGTTGGTCGGCAGTGACATTGCAGGAATTCGTCAGCAGCCGTCTGCCCTCCGAACAGCTGATCACCGTGTCATACCGGCAGCCTTACGCACACTGCAGAACGGACTCCGGTATCACATGGTCGACGCCGGCCAGCGGCCTCGTCACCGCCATTGAGCCGATCATGCGAGCCTGTCGCGGCACATGGGTCGCCGTTGCAACGAGCGATGCCGATCGCATCGTCGCCGACGCGCAGGGCGTTATCATGGTCCCGCCCGATAATCCGAGCTATAGGCTGCGAAGGCTTTGGCTTTCGGAAGCCGAAGAAGCCGGATTTTATGCCGGCTTCGCGAACGAGGGAATCTGGCCGCTCTGCAACATGGCCTATATCAAACCGCGCTTTCGCGCTTCGGATTGGGAGATGTACCAGACGGTCAATCAAAAATTCGCCGGGGTCATCATTTCCGAGGCGAAATCCCCTGCCCCGATCATCTTCATCCAGGATTATCACTTTGGCCCGCTGCCCAAGCTCCTTCGGGAAAAGCTCCCGAACGCGCTCATCATCTGCTTTTGGCACATTCCATGGCCCAACAGCGAGACCTTCGGCATCTTGCCCTGGCGCCGCGAGTTTCTGGACGGCATGCTGGCCGCCGACATCGTCGGTTTCCACACGCAGTTTCTCTGCAATAATTTTCTCGACAGCGTCGACACGCATATCGAAGCTCTGATCGATCGTGAGCACAACACGGTTCGGCGCGGGCATGACTTCTGCATGGTCAGGCCGTATCCGATATCGATTGCTTGGCCTGATTTCGACGCGCTCGCCGTTCCGGACGTCGCCGCCTGCCGGCAGGAGCTTGTAAGCCGCCTTGGCATCGATCCAAAATCGAAGATCATCCTGGGCGTCGAACGGCTCGACTACATCAAGGGGATTCCCGAGCGGTTGCGTGCCTTCGGCATGCTCCTCGAGAGAAATCCGAACTGGCGCGGCAAGGTCAGCTTCGTTCAGGTTGCCTCACCGTCGCGATCGATCATTCGCGCCTATGCCGATGTCGATCAGGAAATCGAGGAGATCGTCGCCGACCTGAACCGCAAATACGGCACGCACAAATGGAAGCCGGCGTATTTCCTTAAGGAGAATTTCGGCCAGCCGGAGATCTACAGATTCTATCGGGGCGCCGACGTGTGCATCATATCTTCTCTGCACGAAGGCATGAATCTCGTGGCCAAGGAGTTCGTCGCGGCCCGCGAAGATAAACGCGGCGTTCTTATACTCAGCCAATTCGCGGGCTCCTCGCGCGAACTCGTCGATGCTGTCATTGTCAATCCATATGACGAGGAAAGCCTATGTCATAGCCTGCTACGCGCGCTCACGATGGGCGAAGACGAACAAGCGGCGCGCATGGAGAGCATGCGCGAACATGTAAGGACGCATAATATCTTCGCGTGGGCCGGCCAAATCCTCGCCGATTGCTCGCGGTTACATCGCCGCCGGCAACTCAATGACCTGCTGCAGGGGATGGACGGCCCGGCAAAGCAAACCGCGGCGTCGACGGATCGCTCCACTCCCGAGAACGTCGTTCGCTGGCCGCTGCCTGGCAAGAACCTCGTTCGAAATTCTTGACGTGAGCGCCGACCCAGCGCTCGTCCGCGCCGCTTGCTAGAGCTGGCGCTCGATCAGCAATTCCTTGATCTCGGCGATGGCCTTGGCCGGATTTAAGCCCTTCGGGCAGGCCTTGGCGCAATTCATGATCGTGTGACAGCGATAAAGCCGGAACGGATCTTCGATATTGTCGAGCCGTTCGCCTTTCGCCTCGTCGCGCGAATCGCTCAACCACCGATAGGCCTGCAGCAGGACGGCGGGACCGAGATAGCGGTCGGCATTCCACCAATAGCTCGGGCAAGCGGTGGAGCAGCAGGCGCAGAGGATGCATTCGTAGAGGCCGTCGAGCTTGGCGCGATCGGCCGGCGATTGCCGCCATTCCTTTTCCGGCGCCGGCGTCACCGTCTGCAGCCAGGGCTTCACCGAAGCATGTTGGGCATAGAAGGCCGTGAGATCGGGCACGAGGTCCTTGACCACGCTCATATGCGGCAGCGGATAGATGTTGACCGGGCCCTTCACGTCGCCGATCGCCTTGGTGCAGGCGAGCGTGTTGGTGCCGTCGATGTTCATCGCGCAAGAACCGCAAATGCCCTCGCGGCAGGAGCGACGGAAGGTCAGCGTCGGATCGACCGTCGATTTGATCAGGATCAGCGCGTCGAGCACCATCGGCGCGCAATCGGCCGTGTCGATATAATAGGTATCGATGCGCGGGTTGGCTCTATCGTCGGGGTTCCAGCGATAGATGCGGAACTCTTTCAACGGCGCGGAGCTGACCGGGCCAGGCCAGGTCTTGCCTTTGCCGATCTTGGAGTTCTTCGGAAGATTGAGCTGGACCATTCAATACACCCGCGCCTTGGGCTCTATATAAGCCATCTCGTTGGTCATCGTATAGCTGTGGACCGGCCGGTAATCGATCGCGACCGTGCGCTTTTCCGGGTCGATCGAAGCCAGCGTATGTTTCATCCAATGCTTGTCGTCCCGCTCGGGGTAATCTTCGCGCGCATGCGCGCCGCGCGATTCAGTGCGGTTCAGCGCCCCGTCCATGGTGACGACCGCCTGGATGATGAGATTGTCGAGCTCCATCGTCTCGACGAGATCGGAATTCCAGATCAGCGAACGGTCGGTCACCGAGAGCTGATCGCGCGCGGCCCAGACTTCGTGGATGAGCTTCGAGCCCGCGGCGAGCGTCTCGCCGGTGCGATAGACGGCGCAATCGTTCTGCATGACCTTCTGCATGCGAAGCCGCAACTCTGCCGTCGGAACGCTGCCCTTCGCATAACGGAAGCGGTCGAGACGCGCCAGCGCCGCATCGGCGGAATCGGGAGCGAGCTCCGCCTGCTTTGCGCCGGGCGTCACCAGTTCGGCGGCGCGCAGCGCCGCGGCGCGGCCGAAGACGATGAGGTCGATGAGCGAATTCGAGCCGAGTCGGTTCGAGCCATGCACCGAGACGCAGGCCGCCTCGCCGATCGCCATCAGGCCGGGAACGACGACGTTCGGATCGTCGCCCTGTTTGATCACCACTTCGCCGTGATAATTCGTCGGGATGCCGCCCATGTTGTAGTGCACGGTCGGCAGGACCGGGATCGGCTCCTTGGTGACATCGACGCCGGCGAAGATCTTGGCGCTCTCGGAAATTCCCGGCAGCCGTTCGTGCAGAATCTGCGGGTCGAGATGGTCGAGGTGAAGATGGATGTGATCCTTGTGCTTGCCGTAGCCGCGGCCGCCGCGAATTTCGAGCGTCATCGCGCGCGAGACCATGTCGCGTGGCGCAAGATCCTTCACCGAAGGCGCGTAGCGCTCCATGAAGCGTTCGCCTTCGGAATTCGTCAGATATCCGCCCTCGCCGCGCACGCCCTCGGTGATGAGGCAGCCAGCGCCGTAAATGCCGGTCGGATGGAATTGCACGAATTCCATGTCCTGCAGCGGCAGGCCGGCGCGCAGCACCATGGCGTTGCCGTCGCCCGTGCAAGTATGCGCCGAGGTGCAGGAGAAATAGGCGCGGCCATAGCCGCCGGTCGCCAGAATCACGAGCTGCGCGCGGAAACGGTGGATCGTGCCGTCGTCGAGCTTCAGGCAGACGACGCCGCGGCAGCGGCCATTTTCCATGATCAGATCGATGGCGAAAAATTCGACGAAGAATTCGGCCGCGTGGCGCAAAGCCTGGCCATAGAGCGTATGCAGCATTGCATGGCCGGTGCGGTCGGCAGCGGCGCAAGTGCGTTGCGCCGGCGGCCCCCTGCCGAATTCGGTGGTCATGCCGCCGAACGGGCGCTGATAGATGCGGCCGTCCTCGGTACGGGTGAACGGCACGCCCCAATGCTCGAGTTCATAGACCGCGGCGGGCGCGTTGCGGCACATATATTCGATCGAGTCCTGATCGCCGAGCCAGTCCGACCCTTTCACAGTGTCGTACATGTGCCATTTCCAGTTGTCCGGGCCCATGTTGCCGAGCGAGGCGGCGATGCCGCCCTGCGCCGCAACCGTGTGCGAGCGCGTCGGGAAGACTTTGCTGATTGCCGCCGTGCGCAAGCCCGCTTCCGAGCAGCCGACGACGGCGCGCAAGCCGGCGCCGCCCGCGCCGACGACGACCACGTCGAAATCATGCTCGATGATCGGATAGGCGGGATGGGCCGCCGCGGGCGCCGCGCCCGGCTCAAACGCGCCGGTTGATCCTTTGTTCGGCATCAGGTGAGACTCAACTTGAGGACGGCATAGATGGCGGCCACTCCGAAGCCGACGGAAAACAGCACATTGGCCGTCATCGACCATTGTTTGAGACGCGCCGCGTGGACGTAATCGTCGATGATCGACTGCATACCGATCTGCATGTGGACGATGCTGACCAGGATGAAGAGCAGCATAAAGATCGCCGCCCCGGGATGCGCGAACTCCGCCTTCACGCCCGCCTGATCCTGCCCGGCGAGCTTCAGAACGATCCAGATGAAGGCGATTGCGAGCGGCAGCAGCGCGACATTCGTGAGCCGCATCAGCCAAGCCTCGCGCGTGCCGGATTTCGCCGCGCCGAGATGGCGAACGCGACTCGCAATGGTGCGGATCGAGCCGGGATCATGGGTCATGACAATCGACTTTCCTCCGCAGGCGGTCGCGCAAAAAGGGATGCTGATTCGCTAGCCAAGGAAGTGCGCCGCCGTGAAAAGGACAAGGGTGAAAGACAGGCTCGCGACAAGCGTGCCCAGCGCCAGCCATTCACGCATCGGATGGTCCAAGCCATAACCGGCGTCCCAGATCATGTGCCTGATCCCTCCGAAGAAATGATGCAGAAACGCAAAAGTGAAGCCGAGCAGGACGAGCTGACCAAAGATCGACCGCATAACCGAGGAAGCGGCCGCAAATGCCGTGCCGCCGACGGCGGCGGAAAGCAGATACCAGACGAGCAAAACCGTCCCGACGTAAAGCGCCGCGCCCGTAATGCGATGTGCAATCGACATCAGCATCGTCAGCATCGGGCGATAGATCGAGATATGCGGCGACAAAGGCCGGCGCGCTGCGAGATCGCCGCCGTTCAAGTCGAATTCGGCCATCGGCCCCCGGCTCCTTCTGGATTTCCGTCGAAAGTTGAGTAATACGCCGGCCGCCGTCGTGCAATGCGACATTCTCAAGGGGCGAGCTCGAGGTTTTCGCCGATGATCTATCGGGCCTGCGCCGGCAAGCCGAGATGCGGTTCGAATTCGGCAGGGCAGAGACTGCCGCGACATTTGCCGGGTCGGCTCAGAGAGAGGCGCAGTGTTCTGAAAAATTCAGCCGCCGAGCCGATCGCTGATGGCCCAGCCATCAATCTCGGCCGCCGGGAAACCTCCAAATCCAGGTTTTTTAATAAGGCCTCATGTTCGCTCCGAGCTTCGCCACCGCCTTCCTGCCGGCGCGCGCCAAAATTCCGGCGGCCGCCCGATTGAAAAAAGCGCCGAATTACGCCATCTTAACTACGTTGCGTTACGACAAGGCGCGTTCCGCTGAATGCGCTCATGTGGGCAATCTCGAACGAAGCGAGCTTCGCCCCGAGAATGTTTTGGCCAGCCGGTCGCGTTGATTGGCTCCGCAGGAGGATCGAAGCGCTGATTCGTGTGATCACCCGCGAAACGGTAGCTTTACCGTTTCCCCCGGTGCAAGGTTCAGCTGAGCCCGAGACCGGTTTTCTCGCGCAGACTGTCCTGGCGCGTCTCGAAGATGCCAAAGCCGAAGACATTGTCTGCCTCGACTTGCATGGCAAAACCCCCATCGCCGACACAATGATCATCGCGACTGGACGCTCCAACATTCATGTCGGGGCGATCGCGGAACACGTGGTCAAGGCATTCAAAGACTTTGGCGTTCAAGCGCCGCGGGTCGAGGGATTGCCGCATTGCGACTGGGTTCTGGTCGATGCCGGCGACATTATCGTCCATCTGTTCCGCCCGGATGTGCGCCAGTTCTACAATCTCGAAAAGATGTGGGGCCGGGATCGGCCGCGCGAGCGCCACGTCGGCTGAAGCGTGCGCCTTCTTCTCGTCTCGGTCGGACGGACGAAGCCCGGCCCGGAGCGTGACCTGACGGAGCGCTATCTGAAGCGCGCGGCGGCGGCCGGCCGCGGTTTCGGATTGGCCGTCGAGCAGCGCGAGATCGACGAGAGCCGGGCGCGCCGTCCGCAGGACCGCAAGCTCGAAGAGGCGAAAGCGATTCGCGCGGTTCTCGGCGGGGCGCCAAGGCTCATCGCCTGCGACCAGGCCGGCAAGAGCCTCACAAGCGCAGAATTCGCCGCCGATCTCGGCAAAAGCCGCGATCGGGGCGTCCCCCTGGTAGGTCTCGTTCTCGGCGGTCCTGACGGACTCGATCCCGAATTCCGCGCCGCGGCGGATTTCGTTCTCGCCTTCGGCGCCATGACCTGGCCGCATCAACTGGCGCGTATCATGGCGGCAGAGCAGATCTATCGGGCGGTGACGATCCTCTTCGGGCATCCCTATCATCGGCCGTGAAACGCCATACCGGCCGTGCAGCGCCTTATTTCCGCCATTGCCCATCTCGCAAGCTGTGATTCGCGACGGAGACGATGATCGAACGCGATATTGGGATGACGGGATTGGCGGCGCATCTGACGCCAATAATCTCGCTTGCGGCAATCGCCCTTCTGACGCTGGCGCCTCCGATCGCCGCGCAGGAACCGCCGCCGCCAGCCCCGCAAGCCTCGTCCAAACAGCCCGCCGCAACAGCGAGCGAGGACAAGACCAAGGATCTCTCGACCCACAAGACCCAGCTGCAAGGGATCGAGGACACGATCGAAGCTTCCGAAGCGCAGCGGCGCCAGATCGAAGCCGAGATCGAAAATCTGCGCGGCGACCGGGCGCGCCTCGCCGCAGCCCTGATCGCCACGACCCAGGCGGTGAGCGCCGCCGAGACCAAGATCAGCGAAGCCGAAGCCAGGCTCGATAGTTTGAACGGCCGCGAGGAAGCCATCCGCCGCTCGCTCGCAAGCCGCCGCACGGTGATCGCCGAAGTTCTCGCTTCGCTTCAGCGGATGGGGCGCACCCCGCCCCCGGCCTTGCTGGTTGCGCCGGAAGACATGTTGCAGGCGATCCGAATGTCGATGCTGCTCGGCGCCGTGGTGCCACAAATGCGGGCCGAGACCGAAGCGCTGGCGAGCGACCTTGCCGACCTCATTGAGCTGCGCCAGTCGATCGTGGCCGAAAAGGCGGAGCTCGTTCAGCAAGCCACCGACCTCGGCGAGCAGCGACAAAAGCTCGCAGCGCTCATCGATGCCCGGCAGGCTGCGCTTGGCGTCGCCGAGGCGGCGCTTGCGGCCGAGCACGAGCGCGCCGCCAATCTTGCCGACCAGGCTACGAGCCTGAAGCAGCTCCTCGCCCGCATGGAGAATGAGTTGGCCGGCGCCAAGCAGGCGGCCGAGGAGGCACGCAAGGCGGACGCGGCGCGCCAAACGGCGGAGGCGGAGACCGGCAATCAACCCTCCAACGTGTCGCCGTTCAGCGATCCCGGCCGGCTCGCCCCGGCCATGGCATTCGCCGACGCCAAGGGATTGTTGCCGATGCCGGTCGCTGGGACGATCGTACGGTCATACGGCTCGCCGGATGGCTTTGGCGGGACCGAAAAGGGCCTGCTTGTGGCCACCAGGCCGCACGCGATCGTCGCCGCGCCCGACGACGGATGGGTTGCCTTCTCAGGCCCTTACCGCAGCTATGGACAACTCTTGATCATCAATGCCGGGGAAGGCTATTATATGGTATTGGCCGGAATGGAACGGATTAACGTAGAGGCAGGACAATTCGTCCTTGCCGGGGAGCCCGTCGCCAACATGGGCGACGGGTCGGTCAAGACAGCCGCGGCCATCGCAATCGGCGCGGCACAGCCCATCCTCTATGTGGAGTTTCGGAAAGACGGGGCGGCGATCGATCCGAGCCCATGGTGGGCGAGGCCTGACATGCAAAGGGTTCGCGGATAATGCGCAAAATCTCACTTCTATTGGTCGGCGCCGCGCTCGGCGCTTCCGCCGCGTTGATGGGAACGCAGACATGGCTCACCTGGAGCACCACCGCTCGAGCCGCAGCTGCCGATACTTATCGCAGCCTCAATCTGTTCGGCGACGTCTTCGAAAAGATCCGCACCGACTACGTTGAGAAACCGGACGACGATAAACTGATCGAGGCGGCGATCAACGGCATGTTGAGTTCGCTCGATCCGCATTCGAGCTATATGGATGCGAAAAGCTTCAACGACATGCAGGTGCAGACGCGCGGCGAGTTCGGCGGGCTCGGCATCGAAGTCACCGAGGACAACGGGCTCATCAAGGTCGTCACCCCGATCGACGATACGCCGGCCTCCCGTGCCGGCATTCTTTCCGGCGACATCATCTCGGCGATCGACGGCGAAGACGTCGACGGCATGACGCTCAATCAGGCTGTCGACAAGATGCGCGGCGCTCCCGACACGACAGTAACGCTGAAAATCTTGCGCGGGCCGAAGAAGGATGCGCAGGACATCAAGCTTACCCGCGCGATCATTCAGATCAAGTCGGTGCGTTCGCATCAGGACGGCGACGACATCGGCTACATCAGGATCACCCAGTTCAATGAGCAGACGGCCGACGGCGTGCACGATGCGATCGTGAAGTTCCAGACCGATATGCCGGGTGACAAGCTCAAGGGCTACATCCTCGATCTGCGCAACAACCCGGGGGGCCTGCTCGACCAGTCGATTGCAGTGGTCAATTGCTTCGTCGATCATGGCGAGATCGTCTCGACCCGCGGCCGCAACGCCGACGAGACGATGCGTTACAATGCGCGGCCGGGCGATCTTTCGAAAGGCAAGCCGCTCGTCGTGTTGATCAACGGAGGGTCCGCCTCGGCCTCTGAGATCGTCGCCGGCGCGCTGCAGGATCATAAACGCGCAACCATTCTCGGCACGCGCTCCTTCGGCAAGGGCTCGGTCCAGACCATTATTCCGCTCGGCGAGAACAACGGGGCGCTGCGGTTGACCACGGCGCGCTACTACACGCCCTCGGGCCGCTCGATCCAGGCCAAAGGGATCGAGCCGGATGTCGAAGTCATGGAGGACGTGCCGCCTGACCTGGTCGGCAAGGACGACACCAAGGGGGAAGCCTCGCTCAAGGGGCATCTCCTCAACGGCAAAAACGAAGAGCACGGTTCGCAGGCCTATGTTCCGCCGGACCCGAAGAACGACAAGCAACTCATCGCTGCCGAAGACTTGCTGCGCGGCGTGACGCGGGCCTCGAACACGCCGACTTCGGCCACTCCGGAACCCGAGCCGGCCGGCCCCGATGGCAATGCCGCCCCGCCCGATTCGGACGACAACAGCAAGACGCCCTAAGCGCCGGCGCCGCTAGGGCTCCGATCATCTGGTCCCGCAATCGTTTAAGCGATTGCGGGACCATTCATATTGGGGGGCCCGCCGGGTTTGGGGGAAGGACTCGGCCGTGTATGATATGCGGCCAATCAGGATGTGATTCGCCGATCCTATCGAGGCCTATCCGATCAGAGTTCGGCGACCCAAGGATGCCGGCGTGAGAGACGATCTTTACGACCCCCTGGGGCTCGAGAGGGGCTCGCGCCGACCGCGAGGGCGCTTTCCGCTTCGATTGATCTTCTTGGCCGCCTTGGGGCTCGTTTTCCTTTCCGCTTTCGGCTTTCTGCATTTCTTCGGCGATCCGACGGGAGGGGAGCCGCAGGCGGTCGCGGCGATCACGCCGGCGAGGCCCAGCGCGGCCGCCGCGACCCGCCCCAAGCCGAATACCGAGCCGGCCGCTTTTAACGGCGGCCGGATGATTGTCGAGGACGCGGCGGCCCTCGAACAAAAGAGCGGCGTCAAGGTCGTCCGCTCCGGCGGCGGCGCCGCGCCCGGCTCAGCCATCATTGAAGTGCCGCAGTCGCTCGGCGTGGCGCTCGTTCCCGCGCCGGACCCGCGGCTCGTCGAACCAAGTCGCTATGGCCCGCTGCCGCGCGTCGGTGCCGATGGCGCGCGGCCCGCCGATGTCTATGCCCGGCCGGTCGTGACCAGCGCGGCGCTGAAGGCCAATGCGCCGCGGATCGCTCTTGTCGTCGGCGGACTGGGGCTCAGCCAATCGGCCACGCAGGCGGCGATTACGGACCTCCCAGGCGTCGTGACGCTCGCCTTTGCGCCTTACGGCAAGGACCTCGCGGCGAGCGTCGCGCAAGCCCGGGCGCAAGGCCATGAGGCGATCCTCCAGCTTCCCATGGAGCCGATCGATTATCCGCAGACGAATCCGGGTCCGCATATGCTTCTTTCGGGCGCAAGCCAGGCCGAGAACACCGACAATTTGCATTGGTTCATGAGCCGATTCACCGGCTATACCGGCGTGGCGAATTTCCTCGGCGGGAAATTCACCGCCGATGCCGCCGCGCTGTCGCCGATTCTACGCGAGATTGCCGAGCGCGGCCTCATCTATGTCGACGACGGATCCTCGTCGCAAAGCCTGGCCCTCTCGCTTGCCGCCGATACCGGGCTCGCCGCGGCCAAGGCCGATGTCATCATCGATGCGACGCCCGACGGAATTGACGCGGCGCTCGTCAAGCTCGAAGCCGTCGCGCGCGACAAGGGCCTCGCCATCGGCATGGCGAGCGCGCTGCCCGCAAGCCTGGCAAAGATCGACGGCTTTGCGCGCCTGGCGGAGGCGCGTGGGCTGGTGCTTATTCCGCTCAGCGCCGCCGTCGGCAAGACCGCGCCGGCCGTCGTCACGAGCGAGCCATGACGGACATGCCGGATCTTGCGAAGTACCGCCCCTGCGTCGGCGTCATGCTCATCAACAAGCGGGGTCTCGTCTTCGTTGGCCGGCGCAAGAAGCAGAGGCAGAAGCTTTTGGGGCATGAATGGCAGATGCCGCAAGGCGGTATCGACGAGGGCGAGAAGCCCTATCAGGCGGCGCAGCGCGAACTCTATGAAGAGACGAATGTATCCTCGACCCGCCTGCTCGCCGAAGCGCCCGACTGGTATTGCTATGACGTGCCGCAGGACTTTGCCAAGTCATCCTGGAAGGGACGTTACCTGGGCCAGAGACAGAAATGGTTTGCGCTAGGCTTCGAGGGCGACGATGCGGAAATCGACATCTCCGCCCCGGCAGGCGGCGCGCATGCCGAATTCGACGCCTGGCGCTGGGAGAAGATGGACCTGCTCCCCGATCTCGTCGTTCCGTTCAAACGATCCGTCTATGAGCGCGTGATTGAAGCCTTCGGGCATCTCGCCGCGTGAAAGCCCGCCGGACTTATTTGACGATCAGCATGCCCTTCGGCGCGTCTTCGTGAAAGTCGTCGAAGTACCCGTATTGGCCGGGATCGAGCGGCCGCAGGATCACGACGGATTTGCTGTTCGGCACCACGACCTTTTCGATGTGCAGCTCGTGGCTTTCGAACTCAGCCGGCGTTTTGCCGGTGTTGTTCAGCTCGATCCTCACTTGTGTGTTGGCCGGCACTTGGATGAGCACGGGCGCGAGCTTGCCGTCGTGGAACTCGATCGTGAAGCTCGGCACGTCGGCGCGCACGGGCGACTGCATGACGAGCCAGCAAACTCCGACCGCCAGGAAGGCGGCGGCAGATGCGACGGCGTTCGGGGCACGACTGCCAATATGCATGCGTTCATCCTGTGTTTTGCCGGTCGCGCCGGACCGCAATCCGCCCACTCTACAACCGCGAATATTAGGATCTCATAGCGCAACGCAAGTCATAAACTCGCAGGCAGGGAGCGCAAGTCTGTCATCGCAGATTAGAATTTCTACAAATACATCGTTTGGACGCGCTACGATCGTCGATCTTTCTTTCGCCCCCACCTCGCAACCCATAGTAACTTCGAGCGGGACGAATCGGTCGGTTCTGATCGGGAACGCGTGAAACATGGCGTGGTCGCCGCAACAAGACGCGGCGCTCAAAGCGGTCGGCTTCTGGCTGAGGCGCGGCGAGCCGCAGGTCTTTCGCCTCTTCGGCTATGCCGGCACCGGCAAGACGACGCTCGCCCGCGCGATCGCCGATGCTTCGGATGGCGACGTTCTGTTCGGCGCCTTCACCGGCAAGGCGGCGCTGGTGATGCGTTCGAAAGGCTGCAAGGACGCCCGCACCATCCACAGCCTCATCTACCGCGCTCGCGACAATGACAGCGAGGAACCGGTTTTCGAACTGAACGAGGACGGCCCCGCGGCCAAGGCGCGTCTCATTATCATCGACGAATGTTCGATGGTCGATTCCGAGCTCGGGCGCGATCTCCTCTCGTTTGGCAAGCCGGTGCTCGTGCTCGGCGATCCGGCACAGCTTCCACCGGTCAAAGGCGGCGGCTATTTCAGCGAAGCCGCGCCTGATGCAATGCTGACCGAGGTGCACCGGCAGGCCGCGGACAATCCGATTATCAAGCTTTCCATGTTGATCCGCGGCGGCGGCCGGCTGAGCACGGGCAGATTCGGCGAAAGCCGCGTCGTTCACCGCGACCTGATCGACGCCGCGGAGGTGACCGAGGCCGATCAGATCCTCGTCGGATTGAACCGGACGCGACGCGCCTATAACAAGCGAATGCGGGAACTGCTTGGCCACGGCGGCACGTTCCCGGAAGCCGGTGACAAGCTCGTCTGCCTCAAGAACGACCGCAAAAAAGGCCTCCTCAACGGCTCGCTGTGGACGGTGAACACGGCGGGCGCGATGCGCCGGAAAAAGCTGCGGCTCAGCGTCGTTCCGGAGGAGGACGCCAACCGCAAGCCGCTGCGGGTCGGCGTGCTGCCGGCGTTCTTCACGGGCGACGAGGAAATTCCCTATGCACTGCGCCGGGACTCGGATGAATTCGATTACGGCTATGCCCTGACGGTCCACAAGGCGCAGGGTTCGCAATGGGATAAGGTCGTGCTGTTCGACGAGAGCGGCGCCTTTCGCGAGCATCGCAACCGCTGGCTCTACACCGGCATTACCCGCGCGGCGGAACGCCTGACGATCGTTTTATGAGGCCGTCTCCAGAAGAACGGCGGCGCCAAGGCGGCGCGCGAGCCCCCTCCCTCGGGATAGGGGCGCGCCGCTGCCGTGGCTGTAGTGTACCTCGCCGCAAAATCGTGCATCATAGGTCGGTGAACGTGGACGCTGCGAATGAAATCCATCCTGATCCCCGTCGAAGCTCATGCCGCGATCTCGGCGGTTCTCGAGACCGCGCGGCTGCTTTCGCAGAGGTTTGGCAGCTATATGGAGGGCGTCGCGCTCGGCCCCGATCTGACGCAGATCGTCGCCGCCGACTTCTCTCTCGACGGCGCGATCTTCGACGATATCGTGCGGCGCGACCTGCTCGACGATGCGCGCAACATATTCGAGAGTTTTATGCGCGATCATGCAATTGAGCCACAAGCCGGCGATTGGCAAAAGCCGTCCTGGGGCTGGACCAAGGACGTGCTCGTCTCCGACAACGGCGTCGGCGAATATGGGCGCGTCTTCGACATTATCGCGGTCGGCCGTCCCGGCGCGGGACCGCAGCAGCCGCGCAAGTCGACGCTCGAATCGGCGCTGATCGAAAGCGGCCGCCCGCTTTTGATCGCGCCGCCGCGAGCCCCGGCGCAACTCGGCGAATGTATCGCAATCGCCTGGAACGGAAGTTCGGAAACCGCCCGCAGCGTCGCGCTCGCGATGCCGCTGCTCGTTACCGCGAAAGACGTCCCGGTATTTTCCGTCCCCGGCTCGAGCCTACCCGGACCCAATGCGGAACAACTGGTCGAGAGCCTCAAGCGGCATAGCGTTCCAGCCCGCGCCATCGCCGCGCATGCGACGGCGAAAACGCCGGGGCTGGCGGTACTTGTGACCGCGAGATCAGTCGGTGCCGACCTGCTCATCAAGGGCGGCTATACGCAGAGCCGATTGCGGCAGATGATCTTCGGCGGCGCAACGAGCCAGATCCTCGCCGAAGCCAATCTGCCGGTGTTCATGGCGCATTAGTCTTTGATCTGGCTGCAAGAGGTGCAGAAGGCGCGGTATGATGCGCGTGCACAAAACTGTCAGGCAAAGAAACCTGTGACACAAAACCGAGGCATGCTAGCATTAAACCGCGCGGGGCGGCTTTCGCTCTTGCCAAGTGCGCAGCTGCGAACCTGAGAAAGGGTGTCCCTTGTCTATGTCCGGCGAAAGTCTCCTCGTCATCATCATCGTTGGCATTGTCGCGGGCTGGCTCGCGGGCCAGATCGTGCGCGGTACGGGCTTCGGTCTCATCGCCGATCTTTGTATCGGTATTATTGGCGCCTTTATCGGCAATTGGCTGCTGCCTCAATTGGGCATCCACCTTGGTTTTTCCCATCTCGTAGACCTGATCATCTCTGCGACGATCGGGGCGGTGGTGCTCTTGGTTATTTTGGGCTTCTTCCAAAGACGCCGCCGTTGGTGATGCGCTGACCGCGCCGCCACGGCGCGGTCAAAACGCGAGATCTGCGGCACGCGGTGGCGCCTTGAGCCGCGCCACCCAAAGGAAGACCGGCACTGCCGCGAGTTCGGCGGCGACGCAAAAGGCGACAGCGGCCGAAGCAGAATGATCGTAAAGGAAGCCGATCGCCGCGCTGCCGAGGAACCAGAAGAGGCCGTAACCCGCCGTGAACAGGCCGAACGCCGAGGCGCGGCGGCCAGCCGGCACCATTGGCGCCACCGCGGCGGGAATGAGCGATTCATGCGCGCCCATGCCGATGCCCCAAACCGCCGCGCCGACAAGGGCCAGCCAGAAATGGCCAAAAAACACCAGCGGAGCAAAGGCGGCTGAGACAAGCGTCAGCCAGATCAAGACGCCAAAGCCGAAACGATCGAACAGCCGGCCGAAGAACAGCGATGCGCCCCCGCCTGCCCCCATCGCCACCGCATAAAAGATCGCAATCCAGTCGCTGGGCACCGTATGCGCTCGGCTGAAGTGATAGGCGATCAGCGGATAATCGGCGAAGCCTGCCGCCACCAGCGCAGCCCCGCCAAGATAAATCCAAAAGATCCGCGGCAGCCGGCCGCTTTCAACCGGCGGTGGCGCCGTCTCCAGATCTTGCGGCCGCGGATAGAGCAGGCGTGCGGCAGCGACGAAGGCGAGCGTGACTAGGGCCGGCACCAGCAGCACGGCAAAGGCTTCGCGATAGGTCCCTCTGAGGGCCAACACCGCCGCGACGACCAGCGGACCAACCATGGCGCCGGCCTGGTCGAGCGCTTCGTTGAGGCCGAAGACCCAACCATAGCCCCCGACCTGCTTGGCAGCGTGCGAAAGCATGACGTCACGCGGCGGGTTGCGGGTCGCCTTGCCGACCCGCTCGAGGATGACGAGCACGGCGGCGGCCGGCCAACTCCCGGTCAAGGCAAGCGCCGGCACGGCGAGCATCTGGATGACGTAGCCGAGAATCGTGATCGGCCAGAGTTTTCCGGTCCGATCGGCGGCTCCGCCGGAGACCAATCTGAGCCCATAGCCGAGGAACTCGCCGAAGCCGGTGACGACCCCGACGACAAGCGCGCTCGCCCCCAAGGCGGCGAGATAGGGCCCGATGATGCTGCGCGACCCCTCGTAAGCGAAATCGGCGAAGAAGCTCAGAATTCCGATCAGAAGCACGAAAGCGAATGCGCTCCGCCCCTGCCGAGCGCCAGGTTTGGTGATGCCATTGCCAAGTTTCATTGATTCTCTCGTTGCGGTGCGAAGAGAAGATCCATCGTTGTAAGTGGTGCAACACTTAAATTACAACAGCGCGTCAGCGTGCAGCGTTGGAGCGCCGATGTCGCCAGGTTTCCTCAAAGTCGCCTTCGTGACCATGCTTGTGACGATCGATCCCTCGGGGCTGGCCCCCGTCTTCATCGGTCTCACCGCGGGCATGAGCAAATCCGACAAGCGCGAGATCGCGCTGCGCGCGGTGCTGATCGCCTTCGCAATCCTCGCGGTCTTCGCCTTCGGCGGTGGCACGCTGATGCAGACGCTCGGCATCTCGATCCCCGCTTTTCGGATCGCCGGAGGCCTGCTCTTGTTTTACATCGCCTTCGAGATGATTTTCGAACTGCGCAGCCAACGCGAGCGGGAGCTTGCCAGCGATGCCGTCGCCATCGACCACGTCCGCAATCTTGCCGCCTTTCCGCTGGCGATCCCACTGATGAGCGGGCCCGGCTCGATCACCGCCACCATCCTGCTCGCCGGACGCGCCAACGGCAATTGGGGAATGCTCGCCGGACTGATGGCGATCATCGCGGCGGTGATGCTGCTTTGCTATCTGACATTCCGTTTGTCGGAACAAGTGGCACGTCTGCTCGGGACAACCGGCAATCTGGTGCTAAGCCGGATGCTAGGCGTCGTGCTTGCCGCACTCGCCGTGCAATTCGTGGTCGACGGCGTGCTGGCGCTGACGGGAAAATAGGCGCGAACCCGGAATCCGCGGCGAGGAAAGGGAGACCTTTGTTTCGATCGTTTCGTGGCTACCAGCCCAGCTTTCTTCCCGCCGATCTTATCGCCGGCTTGAGTCTCGCGGCCATTGCCATACCGGCGCAAATGGCAACCGCCCATCTTGGCAACTTTGCGCCGCAAATCGGCTTCTTCGCTTTTCTCGCAGGCACGCTTGGCTTCGCGGCCTTCGGCGATAATCGATTTCTTTGCAGCTGCGCCGATTCGACCATCACGCCGATCTTCGCCGGCAGCCTCGCTGTCATCGCCGCGGCCAGCTCGAGGGAATATCCCGTATTGGCAGCGGCGCTCGCTTTGATGGTGGGCGGCGCTCTGGTAGCGGCCGGCCTCTTCCGGCTCGGCCGGATCAGCGATCTCCTCTCCATTCCCGTAACGCTCGGATTTCTCGTCGGGATCGCGGCGCATATCCTGATCTCGCAATTGCCCGGCATCCTCGGAACCGCGGCCCTGCCGCAGCGCGCCGCCGACATGCTCGGCGCTCTGCGTGCCGCCAACCCATTCACCCTGGCGATTGCCATCGGCGAGCTTGCCCTGATCACCGTTGTCGAGCGGTTGGCGCCGCGAATTCCCGCGGCGCTCATCGGCCTCGTCGCGGCGACCTGCGCCGTCCTTTTCTTCCGCCTCGAAACGAAAGGCGTTGCCGTTCTCGGCGCGATCCCCAGCGCCCTGCCCCACCCGAGCCTCGCCGTGCCTTCGGCGGCCGAAGTCGCCGAGCTCGTTCCAGTGACGCTCATCATCGCGATCGTCGTCATGGTGCAGACGGCCGCAACCACGCGCTCGTTCCCGTCAAACCCGGACCAACCGCCGGACCTGGACCGCGATCTCGTCGGCGTCGGCGCAGGCAGTATGATCGCCGGCCTCTTTGGCGCTTTTCCGGTCGATGCCAGCCCGCCCACGACCGAGATCGTGGCGGCAAGCGGCGGCCGCTCGCAGCTCGCCGGTCTCATCGCCGGCGCGATCCTGCTTGCCCTGCTGCTGTTCGGGGCGGCGCTTCTGAGCCATGTGCCGCAGGCGGCGCTCGCCGGAGTTTTGCTGTTCGTCGCGCTCAAAATCGTCCGCGTCGATCAGATTGCGACGATCTATCGCCAGTCGCCTCCCGAATTTCTGCTGATCGTCGCGACCGCCGCGGCGATCATCCTGTTGCCCATCGGTGTGGGCGTCGCAATCGGTATCGGGCTCTCGCTTATTCACGGCATTTGGAGCACCGCGGGCGGCGAGGTGACCATTTTCGAGCGTGTGCCAGGAACGACGATTTGGTGGCCGCCGACGCCGCAGGAGCACGGCGAAAGATTGCCGGGCATCGCTGTCATCGGTTTCGACGCGCCCCTGTCATTTCTCAATGCGGATCGCTTTCGGCGCGGCATCAGCGCGGTCGTGCAAAGCATGCCGGCAAAGCTCATCGTACTCGAAGCCAACGGCATTTCGCAAATCGACTTCACCGCCGCCGCCACTCTGCGCGAGATCATTCGCGAGTACCGCGTCAGCGGCGTCGATTTCGCGATTGCACGGCTCGAATCGGTACGCGCCCAGGAGGCGTTGCGCCGCTTCGGCCTCGAGGATGTGCTCGGCCAAAACCACGTCTTCCGCAGCGTAGAAGTCGCGATCAGGACTCTCGCCGGCGACGCGCGGGTCGCTGCACAGTAAAAGCTCTCGGTTACACGTGGCCGGCGCGCCGCGCGAAGATATTTCCTCGGTTCGCTTAAATCTCGGTCTGCCGCGTGCGGCGCGTCTTTCGCTCGACGATGACGGTGCGGCCGGCGCCTTCACGGCCGCTGGCGGTGACGACGCGCGCCGCGTGGCGCGGCGATACGCTCTTCAAGATTTCGGCGCGCACCACGTCGACCGGCAGATCCATGAAGCCGGCGGCGATCTCGATCTGCTCGTTCAATTCATCGGACAGGCCCTGCGCCGCGACGATCGCCTCTTCAAGCGTCGGCGGATCGTGACGCACGCGGCGCGACCCATATTTGGTATCCCAGCTGTCCGCCATCGAACTTGCCTCTGCGGAGCCGATTATCGCGATTTTGTTGCTCTGCAGCAAGTGCCACATCCCGCGACAATTGGCGCGCGAAGCGCCCCGACTAGAGGCAGGTCCGCGCGAAGGCCTGGAACGCCCGCGCGCGGTGCGAGAGGGCCGGCGAGCCATCCGCAGGAATGGCTTGTTTTTCGGCCATCATCATCTCGCCGAAGGTTCGCGTGAGCCCGTCAGGAAGAAAGATCGGATCATAGCCGAAGCCGAGTTTTCCGCGCCGGGGGAAGACGAGGGTGCCGAAAACCTTGCCCTCGAAGCGTTGGCCGCGGCCGTCGGGCCAGGCAAGCGCGATCACGGAGACGAAATGGGCGTGAAACGGAGGTTTGGCCCCGGCTTCGCGCAGCGCCGCTTCGACCTTGTCGATGGCAGCCGTAAAATCGCGCGGACCACCCGGCGTTGTCTCCGCCCAGCGGGCGGAATGAAGGCCGGGCGCGCCGCCCAGCGCATCGATGCAAAGCCCGGAATCGTCGGCAAGCGCCGGCAGCCCCGCGGCATTTGCGGCGGCGCGCGCCTTTAATTCGGCGTTGGCCGCAAAACTCGCGCCGGTCTCCGCGGGCTCGGGCAAGGCAAGCTCGGCGGCGGAGACGGCCTCGACCCCATAAGGCGCGAGCAAAGCGCGCATTTCCCAGAGCTTGCCCGGATTATGCGTCGCGACAACGAGCTTGCCGGCAAGCCGTTGGCCCATGTCAGGCAATCGCCTGTTTCTGCAATTCGACCAGCCGCCCGATCCCGGCGCGGGCGAGTTTCAGCATGGCGTCGAGGTCCGCCTCGCTGAAGACTGCGGCCTCGGCCGTCGCCTGGACCTCGACAAGCGAACCCGCCCCGGTGATGACGAAATTGGCGTCGGTCTCAGCCGCCGCGTCCTCGGCATAGTCGAGATCGAGCAAGGCCTCGCCGCCCGAAATGCCACAGGAGACCGCGGCAACGTGATCGCGCAGCGGAATGTCCTTGATGATCGAGCGTCCGTGCATCCATTTGAGGCAATCGCGCAAAGCGAGCCAAGCGCCGGTGATCGCCGCCGTGCGCGTGCCGCCGTCGGCCTGCAGCACGTCGCAGTCGATGGTGATTTGACGCTCGCCCAACAGCTGCAGATCGGTGACGGCGCGAAGGCTGCGGCCGATGAGCCGCTGGATCTCCTGCGTACGCCCGGACGGACGGCCGGTTGCCGCCTCGCGTTTGCAGCGCGTGTGCGTCGCGCGCGGCAACATCGCATATTCCGCCGTCACCCAGCCGCGCCCCTGCCCGCGCAGCCATTGCGGCGGCTTATCCTCGAGCGAGGCCGTGCACAGGACATGCGTCTCGCCGAATTTGACCAGGCAGGACCCTTCCGCATAGCGCGCGACATTGCGCTCCAGCGTTACTGCCCGCAATTCGTCCGGGGCGCGTTTGGAAGGACGCATGAAAATCCTCTGGCTTCGATGGTCGGGCACGGGAGACGGCAAGGTCGCAGCATCGCCGATGCCCCATAGACTGAATGTCTGGTTTGGAGTCGAAGCTGATCCTTAGGCAGTTCGCGTCTTCCATGCAACTCGGGGAAAAGCGCAGCACGGGCCTTGCCGCCTCGATCACTTTTGAAGAGGGCAACGAATGTTTTGCGAAACAAGATATGCGCATGCGGCGTTGTCGCGTGCGCGCGGCGCATCGGACGGGCGCAATTCCCAGGCGCGGCCACAGAGCCCTCCGGGCAAGCCGCCCCACAGCAACATAGAGGTGCAGCAATGAAAAGCTTTCTTCTTGCGCTCACATTCGCTCTCGCCGGCTCAGTTGGCTTCGTGTCACTCGCAAAGGCCGCGGGGCCAGCCTGCGTTCCGCCCGACGCGGCGTTGTTCAATGCCCAGGCTGCCGCGCAAGACGCCAGAGGCGTGGCCATTCGCCTCAGCGGCGATCAAGCTGAAGATTTCCTCGATTACATCAACGACGACGTCGGCCGGCATACCGACTATTGGGGAAACGGGGTCATCGTCGGGCGCTTTCCCGCGCTTGGCTATGATTCGGTCGCGATCGTCGACGACGGCTGCGTCGATGAGACAAAGCTCATAAGACTCAACCCGGCGACCACCGATCTCGCCCTTCAAGCGGCGCGCGTTGCATTCGATTGAGGCGGCAGCGTCGGCGGCCTGATTTGGAGCTATTTCCAATCGACGCCGGTAAGCGCGACACTCTTTTGCCAAAGCTCGGTGGCGAGTCGATCGTCGCGCGCCGCGCGCGTCGGCGCCACCGGTTTGCATTTATAGAAATATTCCCCGCTCACGCCGGCGACTTCCGGCGAGGAGGCGAGATAGACGATCGTCTGCGCCCCCTTTTCCGGCGAAATGGCGAAATTTTGCACGAGCTTGAGGAGAGGGCTGACGATGCCGCCGCTCTCGTGGCCAAACCGCGTCGCAACGACCCCCGGATGCAGCGCGTTGGCCGTGACGTGCGTCCCCTCGAGGCGGCGAGCCAGCTCGCGCGTGAACAGGATGTTCTCGAGCTTGGCGCGGGCATAGGCCTGGATACTGGTATATTTCTCGGTCTGCAGATCGTTGATGTCGAATCGCGCGCCCCGGTGCGCGTCCGACGAGGTGTTGACGATCCGCGCGGGCCCGGAGGCGAGCAGGCGCTCACGCAAGCCTGCGGTCACGACGAAATAGGAGAGATGGTCGAGCGCGAAGGTAAGTTCGAATCCGTCGCGCGTGAGCTGTCGCTTCGCGAACATCGCCCCCGCATTGTTGATCAGCACGTCGATCCGCGGCTCGGAAGCTGCAATCTCCGCCGCGACACGCTTCATGTCGGCGAGCTGCGCCAGATCGGCGTAGTGAATCTTATGCGCGCGGCCGGGAGCCTTTTGGTTAAGGCGTGCGAGGGTCGCCTCGCCGCGCGATTTGTCGCGCGCGACCGCGACAATCCGCGCGCCCATGCCGGCGAGCTCGAGGGCGGCTACCTCGCCAATCCCCGAAGTAGCGCCGGTGATCACCACTGTCTTGCCTTGCATCGTCGAACCTCGTGAGTTGCGATCGACGCAAGGCCAGGTTCATTCTGCCGGCACCTGCGTCTTTAGGGTGCGATAGACATAGTCGGACGCCGGCACATTTTCATCCACCTCGTCGAAGGTCGCGGCGATTTCGGCCACTTTGTGATGTTCCGGCGAAAGATGGCAGATGGGATCGGTGTTGCGCGCGTCGCCGGTCAGCGCCAACGCCTGGCAACGGCAGCCGCCGAAGTCGATCGTCTTGCGCGGGCATGAGCGGCAGGGTTCCCGCATCCATTCGGTGCCGCGAAAGGCGTTGAAGGCCGGCGCATTCCACCAGATATCGGCGAGCGAATGGTCGCGCACCGTCCAGAACTCGAGGCCCGGAATCGTCTCGGCGGCGTGGCAGGGCAGAACTTTGCCGTGCGGCGTGACGTTCAGCGTACGCTTGCCCCAGCCGCCCATGCAGGCCTTCGGATATTTCGCATAATAATCCGGGATGACGTGATCGATCACGATCTTTCCGGCATAGACCTCGCGCAGGCCTTCGACCTCGGCGACCGCCTTCTCGATCTGCGCGCGCGAAGGCATCAGCGCCTTACGATTGGCAAGCGCCCAGGCATAATATTGCGTATGCGCGATCTCGACGCGTCGCGCGCCGAGCTCGACCGCGAATTCGACCATCCGGCCGGCATGCGCAATATTGGCGCGATGGATGACGGCATTGACGGTGAGCGGAATTTCCGCCTCGTTGACCCATTTCGCCACGTCGATCTTGCGCGCGAAAGCGCCCTTGTAGCCGGCGATCCTATCGGCCGAGGCGGCCTCGGCATCCTGGATCGAAAGCTGGACATGATCGAGGCCCGCATCCGCCAATTGTCGCATCCGCTCTTGCGTGAGGCCGATGCCGGAGGTGATGAGGTTCGTATAGAGCCCGACCTTGGTGCAATGGGCGACGATCTCGACGAGATCGCGCCGCGCCGCCGGCTCGCCGCCGGAAAGATGCGCGTGAAGAATGCCCACTGCGGCGGCTTCGGAGAAGACCCGCAGCCAAGTCTCCGTATCGAGCTCGCCGGCGCGTGACTCGAGCTCGATCGGATTGGAACAATAGGGGCAGCCGAGCGGGCAGCGATGTGTCAGCTCGGCGAGGATGCCGACCGGAGCCGGAATGGGCGTCGGCGTGGTCTCAAGCGCGTTCATAGGTCCACCATCCGTTTGGCGGCGAGCTCGCCGAGAAGCGCTCGAACATCGGCGTCGATCCGGGCGCGCTCGGCCTTAAACTGTGCGGCGAGATCGTCGACGATCTCACTCAATGTGGCAACGCCGTCGCAGCGCTTCAAGATTTCCACTGCGATAGGGTTGGTCTTCAAAACTCTCTCCGGCGCGAGAAGCAGCCATTCGCCGCGCGTCTCGTCATGTTTCAGATGCACGCCGCGCGGCAGACGCGGCTTCGATTGATCGCTGATTGCAGCCGAGCCACTCATGCGGCGCGACCGCGGACAGCGACTTTCGTGCCCGGAACCCAGGCGTCCGGCGGCAGCGCCTTATCGACATAGGCGCTCCACAAGGCGTCGAGCTGGGCCCAGAGCACATTGCACTTGAATTCGAGCGCCTTGATCGCCTGCTCCTGTTCGACTCGAGTCTTGGCGCGGGTTTTGACGAAGTCGAGCGCCCATTCCGAATCGCGCTTGGCCTGCGGCGGGCGCTGCGAGAAATAGGCGAGCGTCTCTTTGCTGACGAAATCATAATTGGCCAGCATGCCGCTCATCCTCTCGCCGATGATATTGGGCGAAAAAAGTTCGGTGAGCGACGAGGCGACGGCCTCGAGCGGGGAACGGTCGCGGCAGAACTCGACATAGGCATCGACCGCGAAACGCGTCGCCGGCAGGATGCCTTCGGTCGAGGTCACGTAATCGCGCGGAAAACCGAGACTGTCGGTGAGCTTCAGCCAGCGTTCAATGCCGCCGTCGCCGGGCTGTAAGCCGTCATGGTCCTCAATTCGCTTGCGCCATTGGCGCCGATCCTCAGTATCGGTCAGGCGAGTCAGGACCGTCGCGTCCTTGATGGGGATCATCGACTGATAATAATAGCGATTGAGCGCCCAGGCTTGAATTTCCTCGTAGGTGCATTGGCCGCTATATTGGCGGGCATGGAAGCGGTGGCGGTTGTGATAGCGCTCGGCACCGACCTTGCGCAAACGAGCTTCCAAATCTTGTGGGGTCAACAGATCCGTTTTGGAGCTCATAGCGTCACCTCCATCCCATCATAGGAAACATCCCATCCGGCGGCTTCGACCTTTGCGCGCTCGGGCGAGTCCTCGATGAGCACCGGATTGGTGTTGTTGATATGGACATAAATCTTGCGCCCTATGCCGAGATCGGCGAGGCGCCGCAGCGAGCCGTTCTCGCCGCTCATCGCGACATGACCCATGCGCCAAGCGGTCTTTGTCGAAAGCCCCAAACGAATCATTTCATCGTCGGCGAAGGTCGTGCCGTCGAAAAACACGAGACTGGCGTTGCGCAATCTCTGTTGAACGCGCGGCGTGACTTCGGCGCAGCCGGGAACATAGAAGAAGCTCTTCGCGCCATCGCTGATTTCGAGGCCGAGCGTCTCTTCGCCTTCGGTCCCGATCTCGACCTTCGCGGCTTCGAGATAAAGCGGCACTTTGCCAGGCACCGAAAAGGGCGTGACTTTGAGACCGAGTCCGGTCTCGACCATATCGTCCGGGGCAACCCGTTTCAAATGCACCAGCTCCCTGTTCAGGACGCCGAAGATGCGACTGTCCGCAACCTCCGCCAGCGTGGCTTTGCTGCCGAATATGGTGAAACTCTGCTGTTCCCGCAAAGTCAGAAGCCCGGCGAGATGGTCGACATCGCCGTTGGTCAAGAAGACGGCGGCGATGGGCGACTGTCGGCTCTTGCCGCGCGGATGCAATTGCGGTGTCGCGATGATCTGCTGGCGAAGATCAGGCGAGGCGTTCAATAAAAGCCAATGCTCGCCGTCGCTGCTGACGGCCAGGCTCGACTGACTCCTCGGCTTCACGCGTTTATCGCCGTTCCAGGCGAGCCGGCAGACGGGACAGAGGCAATTCCACTGGGGGAACCCTCCCCCCGCTGCCGATCCGAGGACAATGATACGCACATTCGTCCTAAGTTTGTGTCGGAAAAAACCAGTTGTCGCCGATCAGATCTCGGCGGACTCGTAGCTGGTGACTTCCATGCCAACACAGACTTCGACGATCGTCGGAGCTGTCCAAGCCATAAGTTCCTCCATTGGTACGTTTGCAAAACCGGACAGCAACAACTGTCCGATTTGATGCTCTCATAAAATGGGAGGTGCAGCCACGCCAAGATAGAGGGCCTTCGCATTTCTTACAGATGTATTACAATCAATTGCTTACGCGGAGATGAGCGGCGCGTTTAAGGGCCTCTTTTCGGCGGAATTTCAGGCGCGCATTACAAGCAGATTACGCCTTTCTGACAGGTCGCGTTTTGCGCGGCTGTAACTCCGCGGCGGCGGCGTGCGGCGGCATATCCCGGCAATGATTCGCGCGTGTTGCGACGCATCAAGCCGCAAGCATAGCGCATCAAAGCGGCGGCGTGCCGTTGAAGCGCAGCACCTCGCCGGCGAGATAGAGGCTGCCGGCAATCAGAATCCGGGGAGGCAGCGCCCATTCGCGCGCCGCGAGAAAGCGCAAGCCCGCCTCGATGCTCTCGACGGCGACGCCGGGAATGCCCGCCGCATTGGCCAGCGCAGCGACCTCGACCGGCGCCCGCGCCACGTGCTCGCCGGCGACCGGGACCGCGAGGACCTCCTGCGCCAGTCCCTTGAACGCGCGCAGAAAGGCGGCGGTGTCCTTGCTCGCCAAAGTTCCGCATATCAGAATGAGCGGCCTTGGCGCTTTATCCTCGCAATCGGCCATGGCCTGGGCAAGCACCCTGGCGCCATCCTCGTTATGCGCGCCGTCGAGCCAGATCTCGGCACCTTCGGGGGCAAGCACCCCGACGCGGCCTTTGCGCAAACGCTGCAGTCGCGCCGGCCATTTGGCGGTCGCAACCCCGATTTCTATCGCCGCGGCGGAAAGCTGCGGTTCGAGGCCGCGCAGCGTGGCAATCGCGGCGGCGGCGTTTTGATGCTGATGGCGGCCGACAAGGCGGGGCAGCGGCAAATCGAGCAGACCGCGCTCGTCCTCGAAGATGAGGCGGCCGTGCTCCTCGCGGGCGAAGAAATCGCGGCCTGCGACCCGGAGCGGCGCGCCGACCGCATCCGCCTGCCGCTGCAAAATGTCCAAGGCCGCGGGCTGTTGAAGGCCGAGAACGGCCGGAACTTGCGGCTTCAAGATGCCCGCCTTTTCGCCGGCGATTTCGGTGATCGTCGTGCCGAGGAATTCGGGATGATCGATCGAGACCGGGGTGACGAGGGTCGCGGCCGGCCGCTCGATGACATTCGTGGCATCGAGCCTGCCGCCGAGCCCGACTTCGAGCAGCAGATAGTCGGCCTGATGCTCGCTGAAGAGTTTGAAGGCCGCCGCGGTGGTGATCTCGAAAAAGGTAATCGGCGCGCCGGCATTGGCTTTTTCGCAGAGTTTCAGGACGGCCGCGAGTTCCGCGTCGCCGATGAGCCGCCCGCCGCCCTTGCGGCCGAGCCTGATGCGCTCATGAAAGCGGACGAGGTGCGGCGAGGTATAGACATGCACGGTTCTGCCCGCCGCCTCGAGGATCGCCCGCATGAAAGCGATGCTCGAGCCTTTGCCGTTCGTGCCGGCGACATGGATGACCGGCGGCAACCGCTCTTGCGGCGCACCGAGGGCATCGAGCAGCCGGATAACGCGGCCGAGCGATAAGTCGATCTTCTTCGGATGCAGGTCGAGCAGGCGCGTAAGAATTGCGTCCCACTCCCCGGCGCCGGTTTCGAACGGAAGCCTGGTCATGCGGCACCGAGTTCCAAAGCCGGCCTGTGCATCAGCAGCGAGCAGATCCGCGCCAAAGTGGCGCGCATGTCCTGGCGGCGCACGACCATGTCGACCATCCCGTGCTCTTGCAGATATTCGGCCCGCTGAAACCCCTCCGGCAGGCGTTCGCGAATGGTCTGCTCGATCACCCGCGCTCCGGCAAAGCCGATGACGGCGCCCGGCTCGGCGATATGAATGTCGCCGAGCATGGCATAGGAGGCGGTGACGCCGCCCGTCGTTGGATTGGTCAGGACCACAATATAGGGCAGCTTGGCCGCGCGCAGCCGCTGCACCGCGATCGTCGTGCGCGGCATTTGCATAAGAGAAAAGATGCCCTCTTGCATGCGCGCCCCGCCCGAGGCGGTGAAAATGATGAACGGCGTTTGCCGCTCGACCGCGTGCATGATGCCGGTGATGATTGCCTCGCCCGCCGCCATGCCCAGCGAGCCGCCGAGAAACTCGAAATCCTGAACCGCGACGGTGGTCTCCATGCCCTCGAGCCCGCCGGTGCAGACGCGCACGGCGTCGTTGGCGCCGGTCTTCAGACGGTTCTCTTTCAGCCGGTCCGTGTAGCGCTTGACGTCGCGGAACTTCAGCGGATCGAGCGGCACTTCGGGGGTCGGCAGATCGTCGTAGGACGCGTCGTCGAAGAGCATGTCGAACCGCGCTTTGGTCGGCATCCGCATATGGTAGCCGGAGCCCGGCACCACATAGAGATTGGACTCGAGGTCCTTGTGAAAGATGAGTTCGCCGCTCTCCGGGCATTTGACCCAGAGATTCTCCGGGGTCTCACGGCGCAGGAACGAGCGTATTTTCGGCGGGACGACATTCGAAATCCAATTCATGGGGACCCTTTGGAACGCGAGCAGAACAAACGAGCGGCAGCCGTGATCAATCTATGCACGCGTGCCGGCGCGCGCAAAGCCTTGCGCCTTTGGCGGGCGAACGGCAGAGCGGACGCCCGCCGCCAGCTCGGCCACGAGATCGGCGACCGCCGCGACGCTACCTGGCATCGCCTTGCCCGATTGATCGAGCGACTTGCGCAAAGTCTCGACCAAGGCGGAGCCGACCACGACGCCGTCGGCGACCGCGGCGATCGTGGCGGCGTTCGCGGCGCTCTTCACGCCAAAGCCCACCGCTACGGGCAAATCGGTATGTTGCTTGAGCCGGCCGACCGCGGCGGCGACTTTCGTGGTGTCCGGCGCCGCCGCGCCGGTGATTCCGGTGATCGAGACATAATAGACGAAACCCGACGTATGGGCGAGCACGGCCGGCAGCCGCGCCGCGTCCGTCGTCGGCGTCGCGAGCCGGATGAAGGCGAGCCCCGCCTCGATCGCCGGCAGGCAGAGTTCGGCGTCTTCCTCGGGCGGCAGATCGACGACGATCACGCCATCGACGCCGGCCTTTTTCGCTTCAGCAAGAAACCGCTCAACCCCAAATATATAGATCGGATTGTAATAGCCCATGAGAACGAGCGGCGTCACCCGGTCATGCGCGCGGAAATCGGCGGCGAGCGCCAGCGTTTTGGCGAGCGTCGTCCCCGCCCTGAGCGCGCGCAGGCCCGCGGCCTGGATCGCCGGCCCATCGGCCATGGGATCGGTAAAGGGCATGCCAAGTTCGATCAGGTCGGCGCCGGCCGCCGGCAGCGCCTTCAGGATCGCAAGCGAAGTCGCAAGATCGGGATCGCCGGCCATTACGAACGTCACCAGCGCGGCGCGGCGCTGGCGGGCGAGTTCGGCAAAGCGAGTTTCGATGCGGCTGGACATGCGGGCGAAGGGGCTAACACGAAGACGGATCGGGCGGAAGTGGAGCAAATGCTACAAGGCGGCGGCCGCCACGGCCCCCTCATGCTGAGGAGCAGCCCGACAGGGCTGCGTCTCGAAGTACACTTTCCCGGAGCCCTGCGGCGAAGGGCCGAAGGCCGACAGTGGAAGGGCATCCAGGAACCAGCGCGAAATGTTCGCGAAGCGGTTATGACGCCTTTGAGACATTCCGACAGGCGCGGTTGTCTAGACCAGTTCGGAAACAAGCCGTTCAGTTGATTGACACGAACTCAATGGCCCGCATCCAATACCTAAAATTTCAAGCATACCAAATAGCTTCTCCAAAATTCGATTAGATGAAATCGCGCGCTCGAATGGATCAACAGTACATTTTCTTCCCGCCGCAACAGAATTCCAGCTTTTCTGACCGCAGAGTTGTGCTAACCTTCTTACTAAGGGGTTTGCATTCTTTGGCTTTAAGTGGACATCCGATGTGCACCTCGCGCAGCTCGCTTTCATAAACGAAATTAAGAAAGATGCCGCAGACAATGCGAGATTGATTGGACGGATCATCTGTGGCGCGCGCTTCTATAATCGCGGCGTGGATGTGACTGCTGAGTGCCTTGCAGACGCTCGTCGTCGTCTTTCGGATGCTTGCTTAATCCTGGCTGCGTATGCGTAGGGAACCGACACCGCGCCTGTTGGCCTTTGACCCCACGCCCCCCGGTCTAGTGGGTAAGCGGTCGTTGCGGAGAGCCTATAAAAGCGAGTGGGCGCGCATCCGTGCGCGGCACTTCAAGGAAAATGACTTTAGCTGTGCGTTGTGCAGGGCAATGGAGACCGAGCGCCGTTTCATTCACGGACACGAAGTATATTCGTTTCCAAGCCCTGATATTGTTCGGCTTGATCGTATCTTGGTCATTTGCACGCGATGCCACGACGCAATTCATCTTCAACGCACGCGAAACAGATGCGGGCCGCCTTATGTCAGCGTTCTCGAAGATCATTACTGCAAGGTCAATGGCGGTATTTCACTTGATGACCTGAAGAAAGACTACTCCGATATGGTGCGACGTAGCCGTGACATCATCGAGCTCTACGGCAATCCCAATGCGACCCCGAAATTGGACTTCGGTGAATATCAAGTGGGTGTCGATGAGACGCTGAAGCGCAAGCGAACGCGCCTATCTGCCGATGACGAAGACGACAGCGATTTTGAGATGTTTCCTGACCATGAATGTCCGTGGGATATGGGAAAGGTGTGAGCCCGTGGAAATAATTGAATCGAGGGGCATCAGCGCCTCAAAAGCCCTCATCCTGAGGAGCGCTCCACGGGAGCGCGTCTCGAAGGACGAGGGCGTCATCTGCCCATATTTTTCCCTACGCTCCCTCCTGCTTCGAGACGCGGCCCAGCATTCATCATGTTCCAAGTCGCACAAGCGCGACTTGGAATGGGCCGCTCCTCAGCATGAGGGAGCTTGAAGTCGCTGCACCCTACATCCCGCCCAGATGATCGGCGACGGTGAACAGATCCTTGTCGCCGCGGCCCGACATGTTGACCACCATCAGATGATCGCGCGGCTTCTCAGCCGCGATCTCGACCGCGCGGGCAAGCGCATGCGCCGGCTCCAGCGCAGGAATGATCCCTTCGAGCTTGGCGCAAAGTTGAAACGCGGCGAGCGCTTCGTCGTCGGTTGCCGAGAGATAGGTGACGCGGCCCGTCTCTTTCAGCCAGGCATGTTCGGGACCTATGCCGGGATAATCGAGGCCCGCCGAAATCGAATGGCCTTCTTCGATCTGGCCGTCGTCGTCCATCAAGAGATAGGTGCGGTTGCCGTGCAGCACGCCGGGCTTGCCGCCGGCGAGCGAAGCCGCGTGTTTCTTGTCGAGCCCATAGCCCGCCGCCTCGACGCCATAGATCTCGATCTGCCGGTCGTCGAGAAACGGATGAAAAAGCCCCATCGCGTTCGAGCCGCCGCCGATACATGCAAAGAGCGAATCGGGCAGCCGCCCTTCCGCTGCAAGCATCTGCGTGCGCGTCTCTTCGCCAATGATACATTGGAAATCGCGCACCATGGCGGGATAAGGATGCGGACCCGCCACCGTGCCGATGCAATAGAAGGTATTTTCGACGTTCGTCACCCAGTCGCGCAGCGCCTCGTTCATCGCGTCCTTGAGCGTGCGCGCGCCGGAGAGAACGGGCACCACTTTCGCGCCGAGCATGTTCATGCGGAACACGTTGGGCTTTTGCCGCTCGACATCGACCTCGCCCATATAGACGACACAGTCGAGGCCGAATTTCGCGCAGGCCGTGGCCGTCGCAACGCCATGCTGACCGGCGCCCGTCTCGGCGATGATGCGACGTCTTGCCCATCCGCCGCGCGAGCAGGATCTGGCCCAGCACATTGTTGATCTTATGCGCGCCGGTGTGGTTCAGCTCCTCGCGCTTGAAATAAATTTTTGCCCCGCGCGCGTCATTGGCCGCCTTCTCGCGCGCATGGGCGGTCAGGCGTTCGGCGAAATAGAGCGGGCTCGGGCGTCCGACATAATGCGTGAGGAGAGAGTCGAGCTCTGCCTTGAAGGCAGGATCGAGCTTCGCCGCCTCGTAGTGGCGCTCCAGTTCGAGAATCAGCGGCATCAGCGTCTCGGCGACGAACCGGCCGCCATAAATGCCGAAATGCCCGCGCTCGTCGGGCCCTTCGCGGAAAGAATTGGGCGATTGCGGCTTCATCTGCCTCTCGGGCCTTGCAATTGAGCCTGGGCCGACGCTTTAGCCGCTCTCGACCTTCGATCCAAGCTTTTCCGCCGCGGCGCGCGCCCTGGCGAGGAAGAGGGCGATCTTGCCCAAGTCCTTGACACCGGGCGCGCTCTCGACGCCGGAGGAGACGTCAACTCCCGGCGCGCGCGTCAGGGCGAGCGCCGCGTCGACATTGCCTGGATTGAGGCCGCCGGCGAGCAGCCAGGGCTTGGAAAGATGCAAGCCGCTGAGCAAAGTCCAATCGAAGGATTTGCCGCTGCCGCCGGGAACGCCCGGTTCGGCGGGCCGGGAATCGAGCAAAAGAAAATCGGCGCTTTGTTCATAGGCGGCGATCTGCAGGAGATCGGCAGGCGCGCCGATGGCAAGCGCCTTCATTACGGGCAGGCCGAAACGGGCCTTGAGCGCGACGATTCGCTCCGGCGTTTCGTTGCCATGCAATTGCAGGAGATGCGGCGCCAAGGCATCGACGGCGGCGACGAGCGCCGCATCGTCGGCATCGACCGTCAGCAAAACCTTGCGCGCCCGCCCGCCGACCTGGCGGCCGAGGCTTCGCGCCGCCTCGAGCGGGATGTGGCGGGGGCTCTTTTCGAAGCGCACGAAGCCCAGCATGTCGGCGCCCGCCGCAAGCGCCGCCTCGACCGCCTCGGAGGTCGAAACACCGCAGATTTTAACGATAATGGCCATGCTCTCGTTTTCCGGATGGGCGAGCCTCGCACCGCCAGATCGGCGAGGAACTGGTCTGATTTCCGACCGATGCGACCGTCAGACCTTCAAGTGGCCAGCTTCGTCGCGCACGCGCGCCGCCTCGGCGCGCAAGTCGCGCAGAGCGCGCCGGTGTTTACCTTGCGAGAGCCAAGTGGCCAAGCTGCCGAGCACGACGCCGAACATGAGGGCGAGGATCAGAACCACGAAGAGCGGCGCCTGGATCTGGCCGGTCGTATCGCTCACGAAGGGGTCGAACGAAACGACGACGTTTTTTCGATTGGCCACCGCCAAGGCGAGGCAGACGACCGCCACCGGCACGAGAACGATGAATTGCAAGGCCCGTTTCATCGCCATTTCTCGCAAGCTTCGACGCCGGCCTTAAGCTCGTCCGGTCTAGCCGTTATAGCCGTCGTTGAGACGCTCGCGCATTTCCTTGCCGGTCTTGAAGAACGGCACCACCTTCTCGTCGACGGCAACATGCGCGCCGGTGCGCGGATTGCGCCCGAGCCTTGCATCGCGCCGCTTGACCGAGAAGGCGCCGAAACCCCGCAATTCCACCCGGTCGCCGCGCGCCAACGCATGGCTGATTTCATCGAGGATGGCGTTGACGATCTTTTCGACATCGCGCAGGTAGAGGTGCGGGTTGCGATCGGCAATCCGCTGCACGAGCTCCGACTTAATCATGTTCCGCCCCCGCCGCTCCGCTACTCAAGCTGAAGCTCAGACATCCGAACTGCGCGCAAGTTGCTTGCTCGCGGTGACTCAGCCCCCTGAAATCACCAAGTTTCAACCGATTGGATTTATCTAAAAATTATCGGACTGGTCGAGCCGGCCCTGTTTCAATCGGTCGGGCCAACTTGCCAAATCGATACGAGACCGTCAAGTAATTGCGCCTGCGCATAGGTTGCGCTGCGGTCAAAGAAACTGGCCAGGCCGGTGAAGCCCAAAGCGTCTGCAATCCTGGCAGAAGTACTTAGAATCCCAAGCCGTTCGAGGCCGCTCTCCGATTTCCAATCGCGAATGGGAAGACCGTGCGGAACCCCTCTCGCGTGTTCCATCCAGGCGATCGCCTCGCGCTCGCCGCCGATTTCATCGACGAGCTTGAGCCCGAGCGCTTGGCGGCCGGTGAAAACCCGGCCATCGTCGACTGCGGCAAGTTCCGCGTCGCTCATCCCGCGCCTTTGCTTCACCAGCCCCTTGAACCATTGATAGCTGTCGTTCACGAGCGCGGCGAGCGCGGCGCGAACTTCGGGCGAGGTCGGCTCATAGCCGCTGGGCTCAGCCTTCAGCGGCGCGGACTTCACCGCGTCCATTTCGACCCCGACCTTATCGAGCAAATTCGCGAAATTCGGATATTGGATGAGAACGCCGATCGAGCCGACGAGCGAATTGCCCTGCGCGACGATCCGGTCCGCGCCGATCGCGGCGATATAGGCGCCGGATGCCGCCATGTCGCCGACGACGGCCACCGTCGGCTTCTTCGCCGCGAGTCGCCGTATCGCATCGTAAAGCCGTTCCGCGCCAGTCGTGGTGCCGCCGGGACTTTCGATCGACAGGATGACGCCTTTCGCCCCCGATTTCGCGACGTCATCGATGAGCTTCAGCGTGGCGCGATCGCCGGTGATCAGGCCGCTGATCGAAAGCCGGGCAATGTGCGGCGAAAAGCTCGCCGTTCCCGCGCCGCCGGAGAGCCGCAGCCCGATGATGCCAAGCGCGATAACGAGAAGCACGATCGCCACGACGCGCCAGAACGAAAGCTTGCGTTGCAACAGGCGTCGATCGACGATGTAGTCGGCATTGGAAGAGCTTGACATTGCAGCGAAATTCCCTGGATTTTGGGGATTGGCGCAAGCTGGGGCGGGATCAAGGAAGCGATCCCGCTCAAACTATTCGTCCTCGCTTTTCTTCTTCTTCTTCGGCTTCTTGCCGTCGGAATCGCGCGCTTTCAGCGCTGCGCCAAGGATATCGCCGAGAACGGCGCCGGAATCGGCCGAGCCGAACTGGGCGATGGCCTCCTTCTCCTCGGCGACTTCGAGGGCCTTGATCGACACGCCGACCTTGCGCGCGCGCCGGTCGAATTGGGTGATGCGGGCATCGACCTTTTGGCCGATGGCGAAGCGGTCGGGCCGCTGGTCGGCGCGATCGCGGGCGAGCTCGGCGCGCTTGATGAAGGCAGTCAAGTCCGTGCCCGCGATCTTGACGTCGAGGCCGCCCTCCTTCACGTCGATGACCTCGCAGGTCACGATGGCGCCCTTCTTGAGATCGGCCGCGCCGCCGGCTTCGACCGGCTTGGCGGCAAAAGGATCAGGCGTCAGCTGCTTGATCCCGAGAGAGATGCGCTCCTTCTCCATGTCGACGTCGAGAACCTTGGCGTGGACCATGTCGCCCTTCTTGTAATCTTCGATCGCCTGCTCGCCCGGCCGGCTCCAATCGAGATCGGAGAGATGGACCATGCCGTCGACGTCGCCTTCGAGTCCGATGAACAGGCCGAACTCGGTCTTGTTCTTGACCTCGCCCTCAATCTCGCTGCCGACCGGATGTCTCTCGGCGAAAGCCTGCCAAGGATTGGGCAACGTCTGCTTGAGGCCGAGCGAGATCCGGCGCTTGACGGGATCGACTTCCAGCACCTGGACATCGACCTCCTGGCTTGTCGCGACGATCTTGCCGGGATGGACGTTCTTCTTGGTCCACGACATTTCGGAGACGTGGATCAAGCCCTCGATGCCGGGCTCGAGCTCGACGAAGGCGCCATAGTCGGTGATGTTCGTCACCCTTCCGTGGAACCTTGTGCCGACCGGATATTTCGCCTCGATGTTCTGCCAGGGGTCGTCGAGCAACTGCTTCATGCCGAGCGAGATGCGGTGGGTCTCGTGATTGATCTTGATGATCTTGACCTTGACGGTCTGGCCGATCGTCAGGACTTCGCTCGGATGATTGACGCGGCGCCAGGCGATGTCGGTCACGTGCAACAGCCCGTCGATGCCGCCGAGATCGACGAAGGCACCGTAGTCGGTGATGTTCTTGACAACGCCGTCGATGATCTGGCCTTCCTCGAGATTGGCGACGATCTCATGGCGCTGCTCGGCGCGCGATTCTTCGAGCACGGTGCGGCGCGAGACGACAATATTGCCGCGGCGGCGGTCCATCTTCAGAATCTGGAAGGACTGCGGCGCGTGCATCAGCGGGCTGACGTCGCGGATCGGCCTTATGTCGACCTGGCTGCGCGGCAGGAAGGCAACGGCGCCGTCGAGATCGACGGTGAAGCCGCCCTTCACCTGATTGAAGATCACGCCCTCGACCTTCTCCTGCTTCTCGAAGGCGCGCTCCAACCTGACCCAGCTCTCTTCCCGGCGCGCCTTGTCGCGCGAGATGACCGCCTCGCCGAGCGCATTCTCGATCCGCTCGAGATAAACCTCGACCTCGTCGCCGATCTTCAGCGTGCCTTCGCGCCCGGGCCCCTGAAATTCCTTCAGCGCAACGCGGCCTTCGGTCTTCAGCCCCACGTCGATGATCGCCACGTCTTTTTCGATGGCGACGACGATGCCCTTGATGACCGAGCCCTCGAGGGCATCGCTGCCGCCATAGCTCTCGTCGAGCAGAGCGGCGAAATCCTCGCGCGACGGCGCGTAGGTCTGAGTAGACGACATTTAATCTCCTGAAATGCCCGAGTTCGGGCGGCGCCGGCGGTTGCAAGGGTTGGTGGCGCTCCGGCCTGCCGGCGTCCGTCGGTATTGCGACAGGACTCTTCGCCAAAAGGCGAGCCGGCGCGGGGACGGCAGGAAAGAGCGGGTTCGCGGGCTATGTAGCAAGTGCCGAGCGAAGCGGCAAGGGGCGGGAAGATGGCTGTTGCGGGAAGGTCGCCGATGGCGAATAGTTAGGTCGATACTGTTCGTGTTTAGAGGCCCGAGCGACCGCCTTGCTGATTCCCGACTACCTGACGCTTATGCTGCCAGTGCTTGAACTTGCGGCGCGTGGCGAGACCTGCTTCCCAGCGTGGTAGATCGGCAGACCACTTTTTTCTGAAGAAGATTGATTGCTCTGGCCAGCGCTAAGGCGTTGGGAAGAATTTAAGACCCGCGAGCCGCGCCGCCACGATTTTCCGCGCCGCTTCGTAGGCCGCCTCGATGTCGAGCTTCGTCGTATCGAGGACGACCGCGTCGTCCGCCGCCTTCAAGGGCGCTGCGGCGCGGCCGGAATCGCGCGCATCGCGGCGGCGAATATCCTCGAGGATCTCGGCATAATCGACGCTCGCGCCCTGGCTTTTGAGCTCGAGGGCGCGCCGGCTCGCGCGCGTCTGCGCACTCGCCGTCACGAAAATCTTCACCTCCGCCTGCGGACAGATGACGGTGCCAATGTCGCGGCCGTCGAGCACGGCGCCGCCCGGGCGCAGCGCGAAACTGCGCTGCATGTCGATCAGCGCCGCGCGCACCGCGGGGATGGCGGCGACAATCGAGGCCGCTTCGCCCATCTCGCGACCGCGCAGAAGCTCGGCGTCGAAGTCGGTCAGCGCGAGGCCCCGCGCGGCGGCAACCGCGGCGGCGGCATCGCCAAGATCCCGGCCGTGGTCCAAAAGCGCCCGCGCGGTGGCGCGATAGAGGAGACCGGTGTCGAGATGCGGCAGGTTCAGGTCCTGCGCCAGGCGCCGCGCCAAAGTGCCCTTGCCGGAGGCGGCCGGGCCGTCGATCGCCACGATCATGAAAAGCGCGCCCCCAGCTGCGCCATCTGCGCCACGAAAGTCGGGAAGCTCGTCGCAATCATGGAAGCGTCGTCGATCGTCATCTTGCGCCGCGCCGCGAGTCCCAGGCAGAGGAAGCTCATGGCGATGCGGTGGTCGAGATGGGTCGCAGCGAGACCGCCGCCCGGCACGTCGCGGCCGCGCCCTTCGACGATGAGGTCATCACCTTCGATGATCGTGGCGACGCCCGCCGCCTGCAATCCCGCCGCTATCGCTGCGAGCCGGTCGGATTCCTTCACCCGGAGTTCGGATAAGCCCCGCATCCGCGTCTCGCCCTCGGCGAAGGCCGCGGCCACGGCGAGAATCGGATATTCGTCGATCATCGATGGCGCACGCTCGGCCGGCACGTCGATGCCGCGCAGCGACGAGAAGCGCACCCTGAGATCCGCGACAATTTCGCCGCCCTCGTCGCGCTGACCCTGCACGTCGATATCGGCGCCCATTTCGCGCAGGCTTTTAACGAGGCCGATGCGCAGCGGGTTCATCATCATGGCTTCGATGATGATATCCGAGCCCGGCACGATCAGCGCGGCGACGATAGGGAAAGCAGCGGAGGACGGGTCGGCCGCCACAAGGATCCGGGACGGGCGAAGTTCGGGGCGTCCTTCGAGGACGATTCTGCGGCCCTGCCCCAGCGCTTCGCTCGCAATCGTCGCGCCAAAATAGGCGAGCATCTTCTCGGTGTGATCGCGGCTCGCCTGCGGCTCGATAAGCACGCTGCGGCCCGGCGAATTGAGGCCGGCGAGCAGAACGGCGGATTTGATCTGCGCCGAGGCGACGGGCGTCACATATTCGATCGGCAAGGGCTCGGGCGTTCCCTTGAGCAGGATCGGACAGCAGCCGCCGCTTTCTTCCAGCACCTCGGCGCCCATTTGGACGAGCGGATCGAGCACGCGTCGCATCGGCCGCTCGCGCAAGGACGCATCGCCGTCGAAGCGGGCCGTAATGCCGTGTCCGCCGACGACACCCATCATCAGCCTCGCGCCGGTTCCGGCATTGCCAAAATCAAGGGCCGTGCGCGGCGGCGGGAGCGAGCCAAGTCCCATCCCATGGACGCTCCAGCGGCCTTCGCCCTGGCGCTCGACCTTTGCGCCAAGCGCGCGGCAAGCTTGCCCGGTATGCAGCACGTCCGCGCCCTCGAGCAGACCTTGGATTTCCGTCTTGCCGACGCAAAGCAGCCCGAGAATAAAGGCACGGTGTGACATCGACTTGTCGCCAGGCGGCCGCAGCCGGCCGCGAAGCGGGCCGCTCGGCTCGGCGCTGAGTGGCGCGGATTGCGGCGAAGCCCTCGTCAAAACCGCCAAAGCCATTCACCTGTCGCCAGTTGGCCGATGTCGTGCTCGTAACATGCGGGTCTGAGCCTGTCATGAGCCGATCATGGGGGCCGCCACGCTGCACCTTTCTTGGGCGGGATTGGCCGCCCAAAGCAACCATAAAAGACCCGCAACTTCCAATTGACACGCGCGTTCGGCCTCACTAACGGGAGCCCCTGAGGTGATCGCGCGCGTCGATTTCGAGAGCGATGTTCGGCTTCCCGATCGGGCCGTGCGGCGGACTTAAGATTGGCGAATGGGGCGCCGCGCTGGCCAAGCCGGGCGGCGGTCTTTCAGAGGTCAAACCCGTGGCGAAACCCGAGCTCGGCAACAAACATCACTGCCAGCACTGCGGCACGAAATTCTTCGATCTTAACAAAAATCCGGTCCTTTGCCCGAAGTGCGGCGCGGTTCAGCAGGTCGCATCCTTGCGCGCGGTCCGCGTCGCCGCCGTGCCCGAGAAGGAAGAGATTGTTGCCGAACCGGGCGTGGAACTCGTCTCCCTCGATGAGGTCGAGGCGGTCGAGGCCACTTTGGAGACCGTGGCGGACGATGACGTCGAAATCGAAGACGAGCCGGCTGACACATTCCTCGAAGAGGAGGAAGAAGACACCGACGACGTTTCCGGTCTGATCGATGGCGACATCGCCCCCGACGAGGAGCCGTGAGGCGCGCCGGAGTGCTTGTCGAGCCCGGATGTTATGTCTATATCGCGCGCGCGCGGTTCGATGATGGCGCGGCTAAGTCCACCCCAAATGGACCGGATTGCGTGAAGGCGTGGGGTCATAGCTCAGTTGGGAGAGCGCTTCAATGGCATTGAAGAGGTCGGCGGTTCGATTCCGCCTGGCTCCACCAATCCTCATCATCTATGCGAACCGCGACGACGCTCCCGCAATTGCATTCAAGCCAGGGCTTGGCGCGAACGGACCGACGAGAACATGCGCTTTGGGCCAAGACGCGACGAACGCTGGCCATTCACCGGCGCGGAATTATCGGAACTCGCGTGTCGTTCCTCGCGCCATTGCACTATAGTCTTTACGCCAGAAAGTCGGGGACGCGGAAATGGGATGGCATGTTCGTTATATCGACCACGATCTGAAGCACGAAATGGTGTCGCGCGAATGGGCGACTGAGGAGGAGGCCCTCGAGGACGCCTGGAAACTGGCGCAGCAGAAGGACAAGGAAATCACTGCTGTCGAGGGGCCGGATGAAGAGATTGTGCCGATGGAAGAAATACAGGCCTGGTTCGATAAGCGAGTTCTTGCCGCACCGCCACCGCTGAATTTGTCGAACCCTCTCGCCGGATTCTTCGGATTTGCCGCGCCGGCATCTGTGCGGCGGCGGAAAATGCACTTAGTTTAGCACGATCCCCGGCGCAAGCTCGTGCGCTTCGCGGGTGGGAGACGATCAGTGGAGGCGGGCTATGCCTGATCTTCAAGGAAAAACCGCTTTGGTGACGGGCGTCAGCCATGCCGGGCAGATCGGCGAGGCAGTCGCCAAAGATCTTGCTGCGTCCGGCGCCGCGCTCGTCATTTGCGCCCGCACGCAGAGCGATGCGGAAGCGCGAGCGCAAGAGCTGCGCAGCACCGGGGCGAGCGTTCTCGGCCTCGCCGCGTCTCTGACCGACGAAGCGCAAGTCGGTCAGCTGGTTCAGCGCGCCTTGGGCCAATCCGGCAGGATCGACATTCTGGTCAATCTCGCCGGTGGCCTGACCCGCTACAAGCCGGCGGTCGAGTTCAGTCTCGCGGACTGGACCGAGGAACTGAACAACAATCTGCTTACCGCCTTTCTGATGTCGCGCGCGATCTTCCCGCTTATGCGCAGCGCAGGCGGCGGGGTGATCATCAACTTCGCCCGCGCCGGCCTGCCGCAGGCCAATATGGTCGCCTATAATTGCGCCAAGGCCGGCGTCGAGGCGCTTACGCGCACCCTCGCGCTCGAAGGACGCGACGTTGGTATCCGCGTCAACGCCATCGGCCCCGGCCTGACCGACACTGCCTCCAACATCGCGATGATGAAGCCCAAGGACACCGGGCACTGGGCAAGGCGCGAGGACATCGCAGCGACCGTCCGCTTTCTCGCCTCCGATTTCGGCAAGGGGATCACCGGTCAAGTGATTGCCGTGACTGGAGCGGGAATATAGGCGCGGAAGCATCGGCTCAGCTTTGGGTCACGGGCCGTGCCGGAAGCCGCGGCTGCGTGGCGCGCAAATAATACGATCGGCGATCAATCAAGGGAGTCGACAGATGATGACCTTCGTTTGCTATCTCAAACTGACAGAGTGGGGGGCGAAATCCATCAAGGACGTCACGAAGCGGTACGAGGCCGGCAAAGCGCTGGTGCAGAAGCTGGGCGGTCGTGTCGTTTGTGCCTACGTTACCACCGGGCAATACGATGCGCTCTACGTCGTGGAGATGCCCAACGGAGAAGCGATGGTCAAATTTTCCGCCACCCTCGCAGCGCGCGGCTACGTACGCCCGACGACGGTGCGCGCCTTCGCGCCCGAAGAGTTCGGCAAAATCGTCGCCGACATCAACATGTAATCCGACCCGCCCCGGTCGGCGAAGGCCGGATGCGCGGCGGTGTTCATCGCGTCCAGTTCCTGACATAGGTGGTCGCATAGCGAAATCCCGCTTTGTCTGCTGCGAACGGCGGCAGACGCTCCAGCGCGTGCAAAATTGATCCATCGATGGGCAGCGGCTCTTCCGGGTAGTCGCCCCAGGTAAGCCCGAGATCGAACAACGGCTTGAGCGCAGCCGGGCGCGCCCAGAACATAGTCCCTATGGGGAAATCGAAATGGTTTGGCAGCGGCGCGGCGAGCCGCATGCGACGCGCGAGTTGTTCGGCACATGCGCGATTGTCGTCCCAGCCGCAAAGGTGGGAATCCTCCGCGAAAACGAGACCAAGACCTTCATCCTGGGCAAACGCCGCCTGCACGAGGTCCACCATCGCAAATTCGTTGCCGATGAGATGCTCCCACAGAAAATCGCGCCAGCGGTCGCCGGTTTTCCCTTCAATGTGCAGACTACGCTTGCCGTGGAGGTGACCGACAAAGTCGTAACCCGACAAAACTTCCCCGCCGAGTTCACTCAGCATTGCCCCTATGTCGCGGCCCCGGTTCGGAACGACGAGGATCTTCGTTCGCCCGCGGTGCGACGACGGAACATGCCTGGCAAGCTCTTCCGCCTTGGCCGCGGCGGTCGTCGTCAGATAGAGATCAACGGCGGTTGCATTGCACTTCAGCCTTCTGAGAAAGTCCGGGAACAGTTCCGGATAATGGAAATGCCCGTGGACAGCGACGCGCAAAGCGGTTGCGCGTGCCGGTCGCTTTATGCCCGGCCGGAGGACTTGATGGACCCAACGCCCGGGCGGTCGGCCGGTGCGGACATAATGGGCGAGAGGATCCTCGCCGCTTGATTCGTCAAACTGCCGATTGTCCGTGGCATAGATCAGCGGATGGAACCCTTCCAATGGCCGCCGGAGAAATAGTCCGATGTGCGGCCGGTGGCGAGGCGCGAGAAGCCGCGATATTTTTAGATATTTTGCAAGCACGTCGCCGGCGTCGGCCCGCGGCGTGCCCGCTTGCGTTCCCAGATATAGATCGGCATTGAAGGCGTTATTCTCCGAGATCAATGCCTGATCGCGTTTGATTTGGTCGCGCATCGTTATTGCGTCGCGCCCCAGTTGGTCGATTGCCTCGACATAGCGTGTCATGTCGAAACGCGCCTTCGACACGCTGCGGACGGCCTTCGACAAGCGCGCAAGACGATCGGGATCATCCGCGAGATCGCATATCAACCGCGCGGCCGCTCCCGCGTCGGTATGAGGCAGTACGAGCTCCCGCGTGTCAGCGGCCTCGGCCAGGATCTCCGACATGCCACTTGCTTTGTCGAAGCAGACGACGGGAATGCCCTTCAGCGCTGCATCGATTGCGACATTTGGCAGCGGATCAAGGCGTGACGACAGAAAGAAGATGTCCGTCTGATCATAGATGGCTTCCAGGTCATCGACCTCGTCGATGAAAGCGAATGTTTCACTCAGGCCGCTTCGCTCGACTTGTTCTTTCAAATACTCGATATAGGACTGCTCGCCTGGATAGCACTTTCCAACCCAGGCAAACCGGATCTCGCGATCTGGCAGAGCGCGGTGCACGGCGGCCGCGGCAGAAATGAAAAAGTCCAAGCCCTTCCTGAGCTGGATCGTGCCCATACCGATCACGAGCAGCGAATGCTCGCTGTCTTTCGGCCATAGTGCTTTTATGTCGGCTCTTGCCGGAGCAATATTTGCTGACGGATTGGCGCCCAGGGGCAACTTCGAGGGGCCTTGCGGCAGGATTTCGAAGCCCCGCACTTCGAGACTTCTATAGTCCTTGACTGCATTCTCGGCGACGATCTGGGCGGAAAAGACGATCCGCGAGGCCATCTCGAACAGCAAACCCAAAGTCCCCGGCGGCCAGCAATAACTCGAAAATTCATGCACGAGCGCAACTACCGGAACGCCCCGCCTCTCGAGAGCAGGAACAAAAAACCTCGTTTCGACGCTGTTGGCGATCGCGTATTTTGGACAATATGCGGAAATCAATTTTCCGATGAGACAGTCGACTGCAGTGCTGTCCATGGGGAATCCGTCGGGCAGCCAAACAACCGCCGTCGCCACCTCCTCGAAAGCCGCCCGGACCGCACCGTCGCGCTTCAACAAGACGACAACGTTATATCGCTTGCTGAGTTCAACGACTAAATTCCACGCCAGGATCGGCGCGCCCGTTCGCGTGGCATCATGCGCGACTATAAGAATAGTGTCACGCTCTGGTGAGGCGTCGTTGCGGTTCCGGCGAGATAAGGATCTTTCGATTTGCGCATCATTCACAAAGCTGCGCATCGCGGCGTTATGTCCAAGCCCACGCCCGCTCGGCCCTTTCTCACCGTGGCCGTGGAGTTCATAATGAAGGAGCGGATTTCAGGCCGGCAGCGGCGATATCGGGATTTCGGTCGAGATATTCTTGCGCCGAAAAGAAAGGGCTGGGATTTCGGCCTTCCGGCCCCCCGTATAAAAGATAATGAAGCGCGGGGTCGATACCGGCGGCCTTCACGTCTGGGTATGCATCCAGATACAGATCGGCGTCGAAAAAGACCGAGTTACGAATCGTCTCATACGCTTCCGGCGCGACGAAAGCGGGCAACGTAATTTTTGCTCGGGGCTTGCCAAACCCGCCGAAACCCTGCTTTCGCTCCTCCCGCTTGATGGCCGCATAACGCTGCGAAATATAAGCGATAATATCCTCGCCCCTGGCGATTTGCGCATCCTTTTGGGCGACAGAATCGATAAGTTGCCGCAGACGGGCGGCAAGAACCTTTTCGTTCTCCTTCACCTCCGAAAGCTTGCCTTCCGGTTGGCCGACCTGCGCGTTTTTTTGGCCGCCAAGTTCGGCGATTTCCAGATTTTCGCCGCCAAGATCCGCGCCTTGCACCATTGCTCTTGCTTCAATGAACGTCGTGGGACTGGTGCCGCCGCGATCTTCGGCAAGGGATTCCTGAATCAGAATCAAGAAGGTTGTCGAGAAAGATCCGAACCTAAGCGGCGCCCTCCGGCAAAGGCTTCGTGACCGCGATCACCCAATCGCGACGTCAGGCAAAGCTTGAGCGCCGCGCAATCCAAACGAACGCGTCGCCGAAGCGAACGCTGCGGCCAGCCACGCAGTTTCCGCATTCGTTTAGCCACGCGAGGACGGGTTTGTGTGTTGCACCGATCGCCGCCATGATGTGGTCGCGGCGCATGAACGTGATCGGGTAGCTTACATTCGTGTCTTCAAAGTTCTCCGGAATAGGCCCGATCACATTTTCGCGCAGCAGCGATCGTTGAATCGTGATGAACTGATCATCGAGCGCCATAGCGCACCGCTGCAGCACCAATGTCGAAGGCCTTACGGCGAGCAACGTCGCGAGTGTCGCGCTCGGATCCGGGGTATATTGGATAGCGCCAGAGCTGTGCACGACATCGGCATGCCCAAGCCACTCCGCCGCAGCCTTGATGTCGCGAAAGAAGCGCAGACCTGCCGGGCTTTGGTCTCTCTCGGCCACCCGCACGAGCTGCTCGGTCTCGACGACCGCCCATATGAGATGCGCATCCGGCAGAAGCTCCGATGCGAGATAATAAAGATTGCCGGCCTGTCCCCCGAAATCCAGCACGCGAATTGTTTGCTTGGCGTGCCGGGCAGTCAGCAAAAGTGCCGGGCAAAATGCGACGGTATAATACCATGGGATCGCGGGAAACGGTCCCGCTGCGAAGAAGAGCTTTGCGCGTTCATACATTGACCGGGCAAGCGTCTCGGACCCAAACCCACCATCGCACAGGCGGTTGGCCTCGGCCCAGGTTGCGAACGTCGACTCGCTCCATCTGGCGACGGCCTCCCCTTTCTTCGCCGGTCCGCCGGAGAAGAAAGCCGCTAAATTTTGGGCATGGATCGTCAACGACATGATCCCCAAGAACTGACATTCACCTGGCTCTCGGCTGAGCCACCAAACCGTCAGAGCCCGAACGGATGGGTCTCCGTCGCGCCTTGCGGCTGAGCCCGCGCGTCGGAGCTCCGTTGGTCGGTGGAAGCAGCAACTTCGCTTGCGGCCTTGCGCCGAGCCTCTCGGGCTGAGCCGCCGGTCCCCTCGGCCACGATCTCCATGAGGCCGATACGGTCGTATTCGGCCCAGACTTTTCCCAGCCAATTTCGAACATAACCTCGCAGCACGGGCGAGTAGGAAGCCTGTTCTCCGTTTGGCTTTCTGTTGGCGACGAAAGTCAGATACGGGACTGCGGCCAAATCCACCTGCTCGTTCGCCATTTCGTTGAGCTTGGGAATCACGATTTCGACCGCATCCTCGATCTGCCTGAAGTAATACGAGTACGTCGAACTCGTCCCACTGGAAGAAATAAGTGTTGTTGATGAAATTCTTCACCATGAAATAGCGTGCGTTGCCGAGATATCCGGCCGCTCCGCTGATCTCGTCGAGTGAGGCGATCGACGGCCCCAGAATATGAAACAATGCGAGCGTGATCTGCTCGTTTTTCGCCGCCTCGAGTAAACCGATGTCGCGCATGACCTTGAGAATCGGCGACAACAATCCGGCGCGAACGTCGACCACGGTGACGGCGGGATTGGACGAATTGAGATTGTCGAAGACCTTCATCTGATCCGCGACCCGGGTCATGTCCAGGACGTTTGTTCTCTCCGAGTGGAAGCGCTTGAGCGTGCCGCGCGGCACCTCGCTATCGAATGCGCGGGTGTCAACCTGGTGGGCGCGAAAATAATCGAGGAGAGTGCGTGCGACCGTCGTCTTCCCGACGCCGCCTTTGTCCGCCCCGACGATAATGATTGCCGGCTTTGCCATCGGCCTATTCCCCCCGTGCTAGAAAGGCGCGGCGGGGGGGAGCACCGGTTCGAAAACCGACAGGTCGGACAAGACGGACTGCTTGGAACGCCGAACTCCATCGCCCGCGGCCGATCTCTGTTCCGGTCGGTAATCGGCAGTTGCGGCAGTTCTCTGCTCGGCTCGGTAATCTCTCTGATCTGCCCGGTAATCGGCGGCTGCGGCGGATTTCGGTTCCGGCCGGTAATCGGTGGATGTAATTCCGCCCGCGATGCAAGCGCCTTGCTCGATCTGCAGCATACCGTAACTGACATTGCCGTCGACGCGGCCGCTCGCGTGAAGAGTCAACAGACACTTCACATCGAGCCTCTCGAAGACCTTACCCGAAACATCGGCATTCTGGGCGACGACAATGCGGCCCCTGACGACGCCCGTTTCACCCACCACCAAAGTGCCAACCGACGCGTCGCCTTCGAGGACGCCATACACGATCAAGGTGTCGGGTACCCCGATCTCCCCTTTGATGGTGACCCCTTCTCCGATAACGAGCCTGTTGGTGTCCGGCACAGAAACTGGTCTTGGCGACATTTGCTGCCCTTTCTCCGCAACTCGCTACCTGGCGACAACGCGCGAGCGTCGAACTTTCGTTACAATTATTACGCGTGTTTTTCCCTCTCAGCAAGCAATTGGTAAGTTGAACAACTGTAAGTAGTAATACCAGGCAGGCGTTCACGCGCAGGTCCGTCGCTTCCATCGCCGATGTCACAACCTGCCGCTCGCCAGACGCCGTTTGGCGGGCATCTCAGATCTTCGAGCCGATATGCCTTACAGCCCAAATGGATAGGTGTCAGGCGCACCATGCGGCCGACCGCCGGATAGCGGCGTCACGGCACTCGTTTCCTCGAACCAGACATAGGCATCGAACTGGTCGGCGAGGACAGCCTCGAAATAATGGCTCAAGAGTTCGGTCTCCGGCCGATAGACGACGCCGATGGCGCGCTCGAGCCTGGGCTTCGACAAAAGTTCGCGCAATTGGCTCTTTCGGCCGCCACGCCAATCGGTCAGCGAAGACGGAATATGAGTTCTGGCGAAAGACGTGCTCAAAACTGTCGGGACGTGCCGGCAAGACCTTCTTGACTTGCATCGGACCATCCCAATCGCTCGCGGCCGCCACCGTGCCGCGATCCGTCCCGAAGCCGATCAGCACGGCCTGATCGCCGAAGGCCGCGCGGCAGGATTCCCCAATGTTGAACTCGCCCTGCCAGCCCATGGCGGTCGCCGCGGCATTGCCGATATGCGAATTATGCGCCCACACGACTGCCTTCGCGGCGTCGCCGCGCCGCTCGAGCAGCCGCACGAGCGTATCGAACATGTGGCGGTCGCGCAGGTTCCAGGATTCGCGCGAGCTGCGGTACATCAGCCGATAATAATGTTCCGCCGCGCGCACCACGCGCGCGTTCTGCGCGGCGTTTAAGAAGGACTCGCCGTCGCGGCTGACATAGCCGAGGCGCTTGTCGAGCGAGCGCGCGAAGCTCCGCCACCACCGCGTCCTCGCACGGCGATTTGCCCAGACGGATTGCGCTGAGCCCATAGGCGGCCGGATCGTCCTGCCATGGCGTGAGGCAACCATAACGTTTGCGCGCCGCCCTGGCCTCCTCGGGATCGACCCGGTCGAGATAGGCAAGAACCGCGGCGATCGAATTTCCGAGGCTGTAGATATCGAGGCCGCGGAATTCGGCCCGCTCTTGCACCGGCAGTGGCCCGTTGTGCCGTCGCAGCCATTCGATAAAATCATGCACCTCGACATTTCGCCACATCCAGGTGGGGAAGCGGGAGAAGGCTTCGTCGGGCGAAGCTTCATGCGCCCTAAAGCGCACGTAGCGGTCGATACGCGCGGCGTCCGGCCAATCGGCCTCGACGGCGACGATATTGAAGCCGTGCTTTTCAATTAGCCGGCGGGTGATCGCCGCGCGCGCGCGGTAGAATTGCGACGTGCCGTGGCTTGCTTCGCCGAGCAGGACCAGTTTGGCGTCCGCGAACCGATCGAAGAATGCGGCGAACCTTTCGGCCTCGTCGAGCGACGGAAGCGGTTCGCAATGGGCGCTAAGGAGCGCGGCCGCCGCGTCGGCGTCCTGTGTGCGAAACTTTTCAGCAACAATCGCCATAGGCCTCGCCTCACTGCAAATGATGCTTGCAGATGGCACGAACCGTGGTCGCCTGCGGGCCCTTTTCGCCGATCTCTACGACAAAACGGACTTCGGCGCCGACTCTGCAGGCGATCGAACGCATCGTCAAGAACGCTGTTGCGATGGAAATAGATCTCCCGGCCGTCGGGTGTCTCGATAAACCCGCAATCCTGGTCGGCGAGGAATTTCGACACGTGGCCGTGGTCCTCGGCCAGGTGCTGCTTGACGCCGCCGCGCATCTCGCGCACCGCATCCTCGATCTGCCGCTGGGCGGCGGCGAACGCGTCCCTGATCGCCGCCGTGACGTATTCGTGCTCCTTCACGTCGTCATGCGTCTTGTTGACGATGACGTCCTTGTGGTCCGGCATTGCGATGCGAATATCGATCTTGAATGGCACCCCGTGCCGGTGATGCTTGGTTGGCCCGATGATCGTGACATCGCAGCTCGTGATGCGGCTGGAAAATTTCTCCAGCCGCCGCGCCTCTCGCTCGATCTCGGCCTTGACGCTTTCCGAAGGCTCTGAATTCTGGAATGCGATTTCGAGTGGCACTTGCATGGCGGACCTCTGTTTGTCTTGCCGACAAGCGTGGGACGATCAGCGCCTGCCGGCACTCGCAGCTGCTGGTCCGGGCGAACGGGCAAGCAGGGCGGCAACCTCTTCGTCGGAGGTCTGCCCGAAGTCGGCATAATAGGCGCCGACCGCGCCGAAGGGTTCGTAATTTTCAAGCGACATGACTTCGTCCGCCTCCTGGCGGAGTTCACGTAGCGTGCCGGTCGGCGCAACGGGTACCGCCAAGATAAGCCGGCTAGGCTCTTGCTTTCGCACCGCCCGTAGCGCCGCGCGCGTAGTTGCGCCCGTCGCAATCCCATCGTCGATGACGATCACGACTCGCCCCTTCAAATCGGGATGCGAACGATCCCCGACATAGCGGGCCCGGCGGCGTTTGATCTCGGCGAGTTCGCGATCCCAAATCGCGGCGAATTCCGCCTCGGAGACTTGCGCCATCCGAATGACGTCCTCATTGCGTACCACAAGCGGCGCCGCGCCATCGACCACGGCGCCCATGGCAAGCTCGGGATGGAAGGGAACGCCGATCTTGCGCACGAGAAGCAAATCGAGCGGCGCACCGAGGGCACGTGCGACCTCCGCCGCGACAGGCACGCCGCCGCGTGGCAAGGCGAGCACGACCGGATGCTCGTCCTTGAAACCGCGCAGCGCGTCGGCAAGACGGCGCCCTGCATCCTTACGGTCGCGAAACGGCATAATCACCCCTTCCGGTCTGAAGCCATTTCGGCGGCCCCATGTCCAAGATGACGAGAGAACCATTCGATCGCATAGCTGCTGACCATTTCGAGTGCGCCCGGCTCGGGAAAGAGATGGGTCGCATGCGGCACGATCCGCAATGCTTTCGGCGCGCAAAGGGCGGCCAACGCCTGCTCATTCAAAACGATGACAACGTCATCGTTGCCGCCCACGATCAGCAATGTCGGCGCCCGAACCAGGCGAAGCGCGGGGCCGGCAAGGTCCGGACGACCGCCGCGCGAGACCACGGCGCCCACCCTATCGCCGAGGCGCGCTGCCGCGACGAGCGCGGCAGCCGCTCCCGTGCTCGCCCCGAACAGGCCGAGCGGCAGATTTGAAAGTTCCGGATCGCGATCGATCCAGCGGATCGCATCGACGAGTCGGTCAGCCAGCAGGCCAATGTCGAACACATTGGCGCGATCGCCCTCTTCCACCTGCGTGAGCAGATCAAACAGCAGCGTCGCGAAACCCGCGCGGTTCAACGCCTCTGCCACGGCGAGGTTGCGCGTGCTGAACCGGCTCGACCCGCTTCCATGCGCAAAAAGCACGAGCCCGTGGGCCTGAACCGGCAGCGTCACCGTGCCGCCAAGCCCGAACGGCGGAATTTCGATATTACGGCTGCGCAGACGTCTATCCGGCGCAGTCAGCTCGCTTTGCTTAGCCACCCGAAATCTCCGATGCCGTTGCGGCTCGAGCTTGTAGAGAAGCGCCACGTGCTTCGCACAACCTTGATCCGAATCAATCTGGCCTGCGGTTTTCCGGTTTTCCCGTCACCCATGTCGGCGTCGGCGCCATGCCTATTTAGGGCTCGGAAACGCTTCAGCACGCCTGCGCGGGCGATCGCGTGGCAATATTATAGACCGCATTTGCCGCGGCGGCACCGGCACCGCGATCCCCAGCTCTCCGCCGCCCGCTGGCTTGAGCGGAGCTGGCTTTTGTCGAGTTCGACCGGGCCTCAGAGTTCTACAGCAGCCTGAGCCTCGCGCGCGACCGCGCCGAGCGCAGCGAAGAGCGCGTCGTCTTCGGGCATGGTCGCATTCGGCGTCGTCAGCAGAGTTTCGCCGTAGAAGATGGAATTGGCGCCCGCGACCATGCAGAGGATTTGCGCTTCGCGGCTCAAATTCGAACGCCCGGCGGAAAGCCTGACCTTTGCCCCCGGCAATGTAATGCGGGTCGTGGCGATCATCCGGACGAAATCGATCGGGTCGATATTCTGGCGTTGCCCGAGCGGCGTGCCGGGCACGGCGACGAGCGCGTTGATCGGCACGCTTTCGGGATGCGGATCGAAGCCAGCGAGCACGGCCAGCATCGAAGCCCGGTCCCGCACATTCTCGCCCATGCCGATGATCCCGCCGCAGCACATTTCAATGCCGGCGGCGCGCACCGCCTTCAAGGTTTCGAGCCGGTCTTCATAGGTCCTGGTCGAGATGATCTTCTTGTAGAAGTCGGGCCCGCTGTCGAGATTGTGGTTATAGGCGGTGAGCCCCGCCTCCTTCAGCCGTTGCGCCTGGCTCGCGTTCAGCATGCCGAGCGTGACGCAGGCTTCCATGCCAAGCGCGCGCACGCCCCGCACCATATCGAGAAGCGCGTCGAACTCGGCGCCGTCGCGCACCTGCCGCCAGGCGGCGCCCATGCAGAAACGGTCGGCGCCGGCAGCTTTGGCGCGGGCGGCGAGCGCCAGAACCTCCGCCGTCGGCATCAGCGGCGATTTTTCGACGTTCGCCTCGTAATGCGCCGATTGCGGGCAATAGGCGCAATCCTCCGGACAGCCTCCGGTCTTGACGCTGAGGAGGCTCGCCTTCTGGACATAGTTCGGCGGCTGGTGGCGGCGATGGATGCGGTTGGCCGCGCCGACCAGGTCGAGCAAAGGGCTGTCGTGCACGGCGACAATCTCGTCGAGCGTCCAGTCGTGGCGGATGTCGTGCGACTTTTCTGACATTGATCGGTCTCTCGACTGTCGCAATGCCCACCCCCGATTTCCCGCTGCGTCGTCGCCGGGCTCGTTAAGCAGGTGCTGCCGACTTGCGAATCCGGTCTAGTAAGGTTCAGGCGCTGCGATTGGCAAGCGAATTTAAGGGGGCGCCTTGGTCGATGACCGCTTCGCCTCGACGCCGCAACTTTACCCGAGTTGGCGAACCTCCTTGCCGACGGTGCTGGACCGGCGCATCCTCTCGCGGATAAACTCGGGGCAGCGACGAAGCCGACAAACTCAAAAAGGGAAAAGCGCATGCGATTCTTGGTCAAGGTTTCATTCCCGGTCGAGGCAGGCAATGCGGCGATAAAGAAGGACGGCCTCAAAGTGATTCAAAAAATCCTCGAACAGCAAAAGCCGGAGGCGGCCTATTTCATCGCCGACGGAGGCAAGCGCACCGGCATTCTCATCGTCGATCTCAAGGACGCGTCGGAAATCCCCGGATTTGCCGAGCCGTGGTTCCTGGCGCTGAACGCCAGCATCGAGGCGACACCGGCCATGGTTCCCGCGGATCTGCAAAAGGCGGCGTCGGCCATCGAACAAGCGGTGAAGGCCTACGGATAGGCGCCGCTGGCACTCCCGGCGGCGGTCAGTTCGCTTCCTGCGAAGCCCAGGGTTAGCTTCGCAGCCTGCGACAAGTCGCAGCCCAACGACCTTCATTCCTCAAACCCCCGTCCCGCCATGATCCTCGACGACGCCGTTGCCACCTTTCAACAGATCTTAAGCCGGCCATTTCGCATGGTCTTCGAGAAGACCATGGTGGTGACCGTGATTCTGCTTGTCTTCCTCTTCGTCGCGATTGAAAGGCTGCTCATCCACTTCCTGGTGCTGCCCTCTTCCTTGCTGACGGCGAGCGTCGCGGTTCTCGTCGGCATTGCGCTGGTGATCGGTTTCGCCTTTGCGATCACACCGGTGTCATTTGTCGTGGCAAGCTTCTTCTTCGACGAGGTCGCACAGATCGCCGAAACCGAGATCGACCCGGGGCATCCCGGCAGGACGCCGCCCTTCGCCGAACAGGCGCTCGTCGCGGTGAGATTTGCCGCCCTCGCGCTGGTCCTCAACCTCGCCGCGTTTTTTCTGCTGCTCGTTCCCTTCATCAACGCCATCATCTTCGTCGTCGTCAATGCCAACCTGCTCGGATTCGGTTATTTCGAATTCGCCGCGTTGCGCTATCACAAGATCGCGGAGGTCCGGCGCCTGCGCCGCGAGCATTGGCGCGAAATCTTCGTTGCCGGGCTCGCGATCGCGACGCTTGCCGCGGTCCCCATCGCCAATCTGCTGACCCCGCTTTTCGCCGCGGCGCTCATGGTGCGGGTGCACAAAGAAGTCAGCCAAGAGGAACTGGCGACAAGACGCTGATCAAGCGCCATGCTTTTCGCAGATCGCCGCGAGCCGCGCCGCGAGCGCCGACGCCTCGCCGACGAGCCGCAAAGATTTCAGCCGGCTCGTTGCCCCGGATTCGAATGTGATCGCGGATACTGGGAGCGCGAGCGCCTTCGCCAGGACGCGGATCAGCGCGTCGTTGGCGGCGCCCGCTTGCGGCACGGCGTGGACGCGGATCTTCAAGACGGCGCGCCCGTCGGCGAGACGTTCAACGCCGTCGATGCCCTCGCGCGAGGATTTCGGCGTCAACCGAACGGCCACAGCAAGCCCGTCGCGCCTTTGAGTCCACGGACGGGCGGCTGAGGCCTGCTGCGACATGACCGGCTCAGGAGCCAGGAGGGACCGGTTGGGCGTGACCGAGAAAGAGATTGCTGAGCAGAACTTGCAGGAAATAAATGATGATGAGCAGGATCACGGGGGAAATGTCGATTCCGCCCAAATTGGGAAGCAGCTGCCGTATTGGCCGCAGCAACGGCTCGGTCAGGGCATTGAGCGTATTCCAGATCGCCCGCACAAAGTCATTATAGATATTGATCACATGAAAGGCGATGAGCCATGACATGATTGCCATGACGATAATGAGGTAAATATAGAGCTGCAGAACAAGAAAGACGACGGAGAGAAGGGCAGAGAAAAGGGCGTTCATGAAGGCTCCGGAAGGCCGCCATCGATGTGTCCGTTTACCGACCGGCGGTTGACCGCGCAAGTCCGCGAAATGGACGGCGACGAAATCACGGGGCCCGGCGGGAGCCTGCATTGACAGCCGCGTCGCGCCGGACGTAAAGAGCCGCGGACCGGGGCTGTAGCTCAGATGGGAGAGCGCTGCAATCGCACTGCAGAGGTCAGGGGTTCGATTCCCCTCAGCTCCACCAAGCGCGCCAAATCCCGCCAGTGTCTCAATAGGAATTTTGCCCTTTGATCCTGGAGGCGTTCGCGCGCCGCGCGCCGCGTGAACGTGTCCGCGATGCAACCTGAGATCAACTCTCTTGACCGTGGCTTGTGCGGAAGGCAGCCTGAAGTTTGGATCCGGGGGGCAGAACTCTCCTCTCGGCAGGGACGTGAGGAGAGGCGCAGCATGTCCTTCCATGCCGTGAGAACCGCTTGCGTTTTGGCGATCCTCATCGGTCTTGCCCCGGCCGTCGTGAAGGCTTGCCCGGGACAAGTCATCCTCAGCGATAATTTTAAAACCATGGACCCCGCCTGGGGTACGTCCGATCAGAACGCCCTCGTCGTCAGCAGCAAAACCGCCAACTCCGCATTCGCCCTGGGCGCCGCCGCCAATGCCACCAACGGGCGGCTCAATCGCAAGAGCGTTTATGGGAACGTCGACGTCTGTGTCGATGTGTTCGTTGCGATGACGGAAAGCGCGGAGGATATTGGCGGCCTCGTCTTCTGGGCGTCCGACGACAACAACTACTATTTTCTCGCGATCACCGGCGACGGCAGATTTTCGGTTCTGCGCGACAGCGGCGGAAAATGGTCGACGGGCGTATCGCTGACGAAGACAAATGCCCTGGTGACCGGCAAGGACAAGGCCAATTCGCTGCAAGTCGCGCTTGTCGGGAACGAGGCCGCCATCACGATCAACGGGCGGGAGGTCGGAAGTTTCAAAGGCGAGCCGCCCACGAACGGCGGCTACATCGGGCTGCGGGTCGCCGCGGCGGCGGCCGGCGCCACGGCTTGGGGCTTTTTCGATCTTAGCGTCACCGATCCGACTCCGGGCGCGACGACGTCGACGGCTCCGAATACACTGACGCCGCCGGCGCCCGCCGCTTCGCCGATGCCAACCGCCGCCCCGCCCTCGCCGACAGTCGGCACCTGCGCGGGGCAGGCCATCTATGCCGATAATTTCCAGAGCTTCGATGCATCCGCCTGGGGGCCGATCGACAATATGACCCTTACAGTCAATAGCGCGCAGGGCGCCGCCCTCATCCTGGCGGCGAACGGCGGCGGGACCAATATTCGAATTCAACACCCGAAGCTTCGCGCCGAACATCAATGTTTGCGTAAGCCTGTCTCTCGCCGCGAACGGCAACACGGTCACCGACGCGGGCCTCATCTTCTGGGCTTCCGACAATAAGAACTACGACGCTTTGATGATTACCGCCGGAGGGGCATTCTCGGTCTTTCAACAGAGCAACGGCCAATGGACAATGCCGGTGGCGTGGACGCAGTCCGCTGCGCTCAAGACCGGCGTCAACGTCTACAACGAACTGCAAGTGAACCTTGCCGGCAATAACGCGGCGATTGTCATCAACGGCCAGCAAGTCGCGAATGTCGCCGGCAAGTCGCCTGCGGCCGGGAATTACCTCGGTCTTGTCAGCGAGGCAGGTCCGAGCAAGGGGGTCGCCTGGATGTTCGCGCAATTCAGCGTCGCCGGCCCGGCGGCGGCGCAAGCGCCCGCGCAGGCACCGCCCGCGCCTCCGGGTGCCGGGCCTGCTTCCCAGCGGTAAGCGAACCGCAGCTCATGCGCCGCCCCGCCCGACGCTCACATAGGTGAAACCCTGCCGGCGCGCCTCCTCCGGCTCGTAGATATTGCGCAAATCGACGAGGATCGGCGCCGCAAGCAGGCCTTTCACCCGTTCGAGATCGAGCGCCCGAAAGGCGTCCCATTCGGTGATGATGACGAGCGCCGCGGCGCCTTTGCAGCATGCATAGGGGTCGCCGCAATAGGTCAAGTCATCCATGTAGAGGCGGGCTTGCTCCATGCCTTCCGGATCGAAGGCGTTGATCGCCGCGCCGGCATCCTGCAGCGCGGTGATGACCGAGATGGCCGGCGAATCGCGCATGTCGTCGGTATTGGGCTTGAAGGTGAGGCCAAGCACGGCGATCACCTTGCCGCGCACCGAGCCGCCGCAGGCGGCGAGAACTTTGCGTCCCATGGCCCGCTTGCGCTGCTCGTTCACCGCCGCCGCGGCCTCGACGATGCGCACCGGGCTGCCGTGATCCTGCGCCGTCTTGATCAGCGCCTGCGTATCCTTCGGAAAGCAGGAGCCGCCATAACCCGGACCGGCATGCAGGAATTTCGCGCCGATGCGATTGTCGAGGCCGATGCCGCGGGCGATCTCCTGCACATCGGCGCCGACCTCCTCGCAGAGATCGGCGATCTCGTTGATGAAGGTGATCTTGGTCGCGAGAAAGGCGTTCGCCGCATATTTGGTGAGTTCGGACGTGCGCCGGTTGGTGACGAGGATCGGCGCCTGATTGAGGTAGAGCGGCCGGTAGATCTCGCGCATCACGTTTTCGGCGCGCTTGTCCTCGAGCCCTATCAGGATCCGATCCGGCCGTTTGAAATCCGAAATCGCCGCGCCTTCGCGCAAAAATTCCGGATTGGAGACCACCGCCACATCGATGCCGGGCTTGGTCTCGCGGATGATCCGCTCGACCTCGTCGCCGGTGCCGACCGGCACGGTGGACTTGGTGACAACGACCGTGAAGCCCTCGATCGCCTGGGCGATCTCGCGGGCGGCCTGATAGACATAGGAGAGATCGGCATGCCCGTCGCCGCGACGCGACGGAGTTCCGACCGCGATGAACACTGCCTCCGCGCCGCCCACCGCCGTAAGATCGTCGGCAAAGGACAGCCGGTTCTGCCGCACATTGTTCATGACGAGTTCGGCGAGACCCGGCTCGTAGATCGGCATTTTTCCGGCTTTTAAGGCCGCGATTCTGCCGGCATCCTTATCGATGCAGCAGACCTTATGGCCGAAATCCGCAAAGCAGGCACCGGAGACGAGACCCACATAGCCAGAACCGACCATGGCAATTTGCATATTCCACTCCCCAGCGCTGCGCCCCGCGAATTGGATTGCGGCCGTATACTTGCCGGTGCCATCGTCGGCGTGGATAAGTCAACATCGGCGGATCAACATCCGCCGGTCGATAGCCGAAGTCGATCCCCGCAGCACGCTTGGGCCTTGGTCAACATTCGTTACAATATGAAACAAGCTTTTGATTGCAATGTTAAATCTGGCCTTGGAAAAGCCGTGAGCGACGAACCGGCGCCACTGCTCAGCGCGTCCCAAAATGAAAGAATTCGATGACGGATATATTACGGCCCGATCTTTGTGTGCTCGGCGGCGGCACCGCAGGCCTTGCGGCGGCGCGTGCCGCCGCCGGCTTGGGCGCCAAAGTCGTTCTCGTTGAAAAACGCGCGCTCGGCGGCGCCTCCCTCGGTCCAGCGATTGCCGCGCAAGCCTTCTGCGCGGCGGCGCAGACGGCCGCGACGGCGCGCCCGGCGCGGTTCGGCATTGGCGGCGCGCCGAAGCTCGATCTCGGCCGGCTGCGCGCCCAGATGCAAGAGATCGTGGCGCATTTCGCGCTCGAAAACGCGCCCGCGCGGCTTGTCGCGATGAACATAAGGATCATTCGCGCGGCCGGATTTTTCACGTCGCCGACACGGCTCGAGGCGGGCGGCTTTGCGATCGATGCGCGATATTTCGTGGTCGCCACCGGAGCGACGGCATCGCTGCCCGCCATTGCCGGCTTGGAACTCATGCGTCTGCTCACGCCGGAAGAGCTGCTTTTTCTCGAAGACTTGCCGAAGGATCTCATTTTGATCGGCGCCAATGCCGATGAGCTCGCGCTGGCACAGGCCTTTTTGCGCCTCGGTTCGCGGGTCACGCTCATCGCGCCGGGCACGATCCTGCCGGAGGAAGATCAGGAACTCATCGCGCCGATTCTCACCTGCCTCGCCCGCGAAGGACTCGTCATCCACCAGAATGCCGAAATCCTGAGCCTTGAGCCGCAACTCGCCGGCGGGCGCGTCAACCTCGGTCGCGATGCGGCGAGCATCGAAGGATCGCACATCATGGCGGCGACGCGCCCGCTGCCCTGTGCCGAAGGTTACGGCCTCAAAACCGCCCGGGTTGCCTACGGTACGCAGGGGATCAAGGCCGATGCGGACGGCAAGACCAGCAATCCCCGGATCCGCGCCATCGGCAAGGTGGTCGGCGGCTCGGATTCGACGGTGGCGGCGCGCTATCAGGGCGAACGCGTCGCCGCCGCGCTTTTCGGGCCGCGACCGGGCGCGGCGCCGCCGCTTGCCAGGGTTGTTTGCACTGATCCCGAATTGGCTTTTGTCGGCCTCACCGAGGCGGCCGCCCGCGCCCGCCACAAGTCGATCCAGGTGCTGCGTGCGCCCTTCTCGGAAAATCAATGGGCCCGAACCGCTTTCGGCCCCGAGGGCCATGTCAAGATCGTGACCAATTCGCGTGGTCATATCCTGGGCGCCGGCATCGTTGGGCCGCAAGCCCGCGAACTGATAGGAATTTTCAGTCTCGCAATTGCCGGAAACATGAAAGCGGCCGAACTCGATCCGATTGTTTCGACCGCTGCGACTTTGACGCAGACCTGCCGAACGGCGGCGCTTGCATCGCGCCCGCAAGTCGGCAAAGCTTGGTGACGGCCTCACCGCATCCGATAGGGACCCATGCGGGATTTCGTGACGATCGAGCAAAAGCGCTTTCCGGATGAGGGCGCGCATGGCAATTCGCGCGCTGTTGCCGGCCGCAGGCCGCGTTTTGGGCTTGCCACCCGCACGCTCTTCTGCGTCGTCGCCTTCATCATGGCGGCCGAAATCACGATCTATGTGCCGATCATCGCCAATTATCGCGACAACTGGCTACGCAACCGCTTGAGCGCCGCCTATACAGCGACGCTCGTTCTCGAAGCCGCACCACGCGCCATGGTGTCCGACCAATTGTCGCGGCAATTGCTGGACAGCGTCGGAGCGCGGATCATCGTGCTTAAAAGCCATGGCACGCGGCGGATCCTGGCCGCCACGACAATGCCGCCGCAGGTCGACGAGTTTTACGATCTGCGCCATTCGAGCTTCTTGCAGGCGCTGGCGTCCACCTATCGAACCTACACGGGCGCCGACAACCGCGTGATCACGGTCTTGGGCGAAGCCCCGATGGGCGGGGAAGCAATCGAAGTGACGATGGACGAAGCGCGGGCGAAGGCGGCGCTGCATAGGGTCGCCGGCCGGATTTTGATGATATCGCTCGCCATCTCGGCGATCGTTGCGAGCCTGGCGGTCGCTTCGATCAATTTCATGGTTCTGCGCCCGATGCGCCGGCTTACCACCAATATCACCGAATTCGGCGCCGACCCGGAGAATGCCGCTCGCATCATCGTGCCCTCCGGCAGCAAGCATGAGATCGGCTACGCCGAAGAGGCGCTGGCGACGATGCAGGATACGCTGGTGCGCGAGCTCAATCAGAAGAAACATCTCGCCGCGCTCGGCCTCGCCGTCGCCAAGATCAATCACGATCTGCGCAACATGCTGGCTTCGGCGCAATTGCTTTCCGACCGGCTCGCCAATGTGACCGATCCCTTGGCGCAGAGGCTGGCGCCGAAACTCGTGGCGACGCTCGATCGCGCCATCCGCTTCTGCCAGACGATCCTCACCTATGGCCGGGCGGCGGACGAGGCGCCGAAACCGCGCCTCGTCGGTTTGCGCGCAATCGTCGCCGAAGCGGTTGAATCGGTCGCGGTCTGCGGGCCGGCCCGCGTCGAGATCGTCAACAAGGTCGGCGAGGATTTCGAGCTCTGGGCCGATCCCGAGCAGATGTTCCGGGTGCTGATGAATCTGATCCGCAACGGGGTCGAGGCCTTGGACCGTGCCGGCCCCGCCCGCGGCCGGCGCGCGGTCGTGACCGTCAGCGCCGGTCAAATGCCGCAAGGATCGATGATCGAAATCGCTGATACAGGCCCCGGCGTGCCGCCGGGTGTCAGGGCGCAGCTCTTCGCCCCATTTTCGGATTCGGCGCGGCCCGGCGGCTCGGGCCTAGGGCTCGCGATTGCCGCCGATCTCGTCCGCGCCAATGGCGGCAAGATCAGTCTTGTCGCGCAAGGCGAAGACGAGGGAGCAAGATTCCGGATCATCCTGCCGCCGCGCCCGGCTGGCGGCGGAGCCTGAGCGCGCCGGCGGGCGCTTGCGCCGGTTGCCAGGCTTCCGGCGAGCGGCTAAAGGGGTCCCCTTCCGGTTACGCGCTTGATTTGCACCGGAACGGCGCGCGCCCGTAGCTCAGCTGGATAGAGCACTAGACTACGAATTTAGGGGTCGGGAGTTCGAATCTCTCCGGGCGCGCCAGCGGTTTCCTAGCGAAGGAGCCGGAAGCGCGCAAATGCGCGCGTCAGGCGCGGGCTGCCGGGATAAACATGGCGTTGCCGGCTATCGTCTCGTCAGCCGGCACCTCTTCCTGGAGAACATCCCAGTGCTCGACGACCTGGTCGCCTTCGAAGCGGAAGATATCGGCGGCGACGAGCGCCTTTTCGCCACCGCCGGAATAACGGCCATGGACCATCACAAGATCGCCCTCAGCGACGATCATCCCCGGCTCGTAGACTCTGCCCTTGGGAAGCTTCTCGACGTAGCCACGCAGCCCCGCCCTTTTGGAGGGAATGAAGGGATTATGCTGGATATAATCGGGAGAAAACCATTGCTCCAGCGCCGTGAAGTCGCGTTCCGTGAACGCCTTTGTCAAGACCTCGACGATGATCCTTTTATGGCGGGCAGTCGTCGCATCGCTCATATATTCTCCCGATCTGGGCATTGTCTTCGCTCGGATCCTTAGTCGGGGCCGGCGAACTCGCTGGCGACGGCAGCCTGCAGCAATGCGCGCAAGTCCGCGGCGCGCTTGGCTCCAAAGACGGCCTCAAATCGCGCTTGCGCCGCGGACCATTGTTTTAGCGCCGCCTGAAGACGCTTCCCGCCCGCCTTGGTCAGATGCAGCTCTTTGGCGCGGCGGTCGAGCGCAACGGGTTCAATCCGGACCAGTCCGTCCCGCTGCAACGGCAGGATGTTGCGCCCGAGGGTCGTACGATCCATCACCATATTCTCGGCAAGCGCGTTGATCGTCATCGGCCCCTTCCGGGCGATCCTTGCTAGGATCGAGAATTGGGTCGTGCGCAGGCCGGCCACCGCCAAGAACTGATCGTAGAACTGGGAAATGTAGCGGCCCGCTGCGCGGACGGCAGAGCAATTGCAATTCTCGGAGTTCGGCAGGGTGTCGGCCGGCATTATCAGTCCTCGATGCTCGATATGCGCGTATATACATCATAACCTCGAGCCCAGCCTCAGGTAAGCTTTTCGCCGCCTGGCCTCCTAAAGCAGTTCCTTGGCCGGCACTGTCGACGAGCGCCTCGACCCGGCGACTCGGTTGACATATAAGTGCATATGCGCGTATATGCACGCATATGCACTATTGTCAAGCGCCCATGGGAAACCGGGCCAACCGCAATCAAGGGGCCGGGCACATGACAATCGCCGCCAGGTCGATCGAGCTCGCCGCGTTTATTGTTTTGGCAGCTGCTACGATGGGGAATGTTATGGCCGAAGGAAATCTCACTCAGCATGCCATAAAAGTGGAGCACGTCGCGATTGCGTCAACGAAGACATTCGCGGCCGTCGAGGCGGCGCTGGAACGCTCGATTCCGCGGATCGATCCGGCACTCATGGATGCATTGGCGAAGGGCGACAGCGAGCACGCCAAAGTGCTTGCGCACGGCTCCGATCTCTTTATCTTCGAAAAGCGTGACCACGGCATTTTGCTGCGCAGCGCCGGACAGACGCGCAACGCTTTGCAATATGAAATCGGGAATCCCATAACGGCCTCGTCGATGACCCGGTACCAACTGCCGGCAGCGCTTTATGCGCCTCTGCGCGTCGTGCTCTACGAAAATGCATCGGGAGGGACGACATTCGAATATGACTTGCCCTCCACGCTTTTCGGCCAATTCGGCGACGCGAGAGTGGCGGCGGTCGGGCGCAAGCTCGATGCCGAACTTGAACAGGCCCTGCGCCGTGCCGCGGATTGAGTTCTGAAGCGCACTCGCTCTCTTTCAGGTCGCCTCCCGCCACAACCGGGCGTCAGCGCTGATCGGCGAGAAATCATGCCGCGCGGCGAGTTTCTCGCCATAGAGCGCGAGATAAGCTTCTTGGCTCTGCAATTCGATATTCTCGAGATCGAGCCCCAAGCCGATCTCGTGATAGATTTCGAGATTGCGCAAATCCGGAACCGGCAAAAGCCCGCGTTCGAAATCGCTCCACATCTGGCGAAAAAAGTCTCCAGGTGGCGAACGAGGTTCGGCGTATCGAAGAGCAGGCTTGAACCGCGGGCTGCGATCAGCTTCTCTTTGATCGGCCTGAGCTTCTCGGGCTCCCGCCCGAACTCGATCGCACGCGAGACATAGGCTTCGGGGGTCGGGCAGACCATTTCGCCGACGCCGGCGGCTCTTACTACACCTGCGCAGACGCGCGAGGCGAAGCTTCTTCCCGGAAAAGTCAAGACCGGCACGCCCATCCACAAAGAATCCGCGGCGGTCGTGTGCGCGCCATAAGGGAAGTTATCGAGGAAGAGATCCGCGAGAGGATAGCGCGCCAGATGCTCCGGATTGAACTTCTTTTCCGCAAAGACGATGCGCTCCGGCGCGACGCCGCGTTGCGCGGCAAATTCGCGCAACCGCTCGTTTGTTTCCGCGGTTCCCGTGAGCAGCCATAAGACGCTGCGCGGAACTTCCCTGAGGATCGTAACCCACCTCTCGAAGGTCAGCGAAGTGAGTTTTTGCATTCCATTCAGAGAGCAATAGACAAAGGCGTCATCGGGAAGCTGCGCGTCCTTGCGCGAAGGCGGCTCTTGCGCCACGACTCGCTTGCGGTCATTCGGCTGATAACATGGCAGCCGTAGGACCTTTTCGGAGTAGTAGATTTCCTGGCCTTCAGGAATGATGTTGGCGTCGGCGACGAGATAGTGGTGATAGGGGCTTCCCATCGAGCCGGGAAAACCGAACCAATTCGCGATGATCGGCGCCGGCCGATGCGCAAAGACCTTGGTGCGCGCGTCTTTCGTGTAGCCGTTCAGATCGACGAGGATGTCGATTTGATCCTCCTCGATCTTCAGCGCGGCTTGCTCATCGCTGAGATCGTTGATGTCGGTCCAATGGTCGATGCCATTCTTTATTCTGGCCTGCGTCGCATCGAGGCGCTTAATTCCGCAATAATAGGCGAAGATCTCGAAGTTCGCGCGATCGTGCGTCTCGACCACATCGGTCATGGCAAAGCCGACGGCATGATCGCGCAGATCGGAAGACACGTAGCCAATCCTGAGCTTGCCGGGCCGGCGGCGCGCCGCATCATATGTCCGCCGGCACCTCGCTCCTTTGGGTATTCCGATCGAGTGCCTGCAATAGTGATAGGCTCTTGCGAGCAGGAACAGCGGGTCGTCGGCGAAATTGGCCAACGACAAAGAGGATATTCCCGCGAGCAGATTTTGCCGCTTCACGCGCTCCCATTCCGCGAGTATCGGCCATTTGCATTGCCGTTGCCGAAGCGAAATCCAATGCTGAGCGATCTCGGGCTGCTTGGGATCGATATCGAGACATTGCCTGAGCGCGTCTTCCGCCGCCTGGTCGCTATAGAGGCCTTCGAGAACGCGACCGAGTTGTTGCAAGACCGTGAGCTTGTGGGCAACGGAATCGCCGTTCACCCCGGAAAGCTTGTCGACGAGTTCCAGCCATTGCGCCACGGCGTTCCCGGCGTGCCCGCTATCTTCGAGAACCCGGCCGAGGTTGATGTACGGAGGGAAGAAATCGGGCTTGAGCCTTATGCATTCCCTGAGTGCATTGATCGCTCCTATGGGATCGTCGGTCTCGTTGAGAGACGTGCCATAATTGAAGTAGACGGCGTAGAGGAGAGGGTCATCGGGGTTATAGGCGATCCACGTCTTGTATAATTGAGCCGCCAGCGGATTTTGATCTAGGGCTTTGAGCTTCTCGGCGCAGGAGAATAATTCGGCAATCGACAGCTTTTGTGTGGTGGCCAGCTGGACGGCGTTATTGAATAATAGCGTGGCGGCTTGCAACGCATTCGTCTGGTCGAGCATGCCGACATCCGTCTTGAATTGATGAGACCTGCACGCATTCGACCAATCCGCCGAATGCCCTGGACGCTGACGTCTCTTACTCCAGGCGACAAAAAGCGCCCCGCCCGCTCACAGGGCGGGCGAGGCCTGCGAATCGGTTACGATACTAACCGATAAGTGCCACGAGCGCATTCGCTTGCGTGGTCGACATCGCCTGGACCTGCGCGGTTATAAACGCATTTCCTTGCGCCGTCGTCAGGGCGGCAATGTCAGCGGCGGAAATGCCGGCAATCGCTTTGACGCTGAGGGCCGGTATGGCGGTCGTGCTCGTCAAGGCGGCGAAGTTTGTGGTCGACAAGGCGGCGATTTGCGCACTCGTCAGCGCCCCCGCCTGAGCCGTCGTCAGTGCCGCAATTTCAGCCGTCGTCAAGGCGTTGACCGCGGCTGGCGTGAGGGAACCGACTTGGGCCGGCGTCAAAGCGCCGACCTGCGCGGTCGTAAGATTGGTGATGCTTGTCGTGCTCAGCCCGGCCACTTGCGCCGTGGTCAGATTGGCGACCGTGATCGCATTGAGATCGGCGGTCGAGATATTATTCAGCTGGGTGGTGGTGAACCCATGCACCTGCGTCGAGGTCAGATCGCCGATCTGGTCGGTCGAGAGATTGCCGATCGCGGTCGTCGTCAAGCCGCTGATCTGAGCCGAGGTCAGAGCGCCGAGTTGTGCCGAGCTCCAACCCTGGACTTCGTCCGAGGTCAGGGCGCCAATTTCTGCCGCCTTCAGCGCGCCGACCTGGGCCGGCGTCAAGGCATTGGCCTGATCGGTCGTCAGATTGGTGATTGTCGTCGTGGTGAGGCCTGCAACCTGCGCCGTCGTCAGATTGGCGACCGTGATCGCATTGAGATCGGCGGTCGAGATATTATTCAGCTGGGTGGTGGTGAACCCATGCACCTGCGTCGAGGTCAGATCGGTGATCGGGGCCGTCGTAATCGTCGTAAGATTGCTGATGGCCGTCGTCGTCAAGCCGCCGATTTGTGTCGCAGTGAGCGCAGCGGCGAGCGCAGTGGACATCGCAGCTGCCTGGGTTGTCGTCAGTTCGCTGGCTCCGATGAGGGCGCCAATCTCGGTGGTCATGTTGCCGGTCAACAACGTATTGACTGCCGCCGCCGTCAAGGCGCCGACCTGCGCGGTCGAAAGGCTCGTAACTTGTGTCAAGGTGAGGTTGTTGACCGAGGTCGTGCTCAAGCCCGGCGACCTGCGCCGTGGTCAGATCGGCGACCGTGATCGCATTGAGATCGGCGGTCGAGATATTATTCAGCTGGGTGGTGGTGAACCCATGCACCTGCGTCGAGGTCAGATCGCCGATCTGGCCGGTCGAGAGATTGCCGATCGCCGTCGTCGTCAAGCCGCTGATCTGAGCCGAGGTCAGAGCGCCGAGTTGTGCCGAATCCCAACCCTGGACTTCGTCCGAGGTCAGGGCGCCGATTTCTGCCGCCTTCAGCGCGCCGACCTGGGCCGGCGTCAAGGCATTGGCCTGATCGGTCGTCAGATTGGTGATTGTCGTCGTGGTGAGGCCTGCAACCTGCGCCGTCGTCAGATTGGCGACCGTGATCGCATTGAGATCGGCGGTCGAGATATTATTCAGCTGGGTGGTGGTGAACCCATGCACCTGCGTCGAGGTCAGATCGCCGATCTGGTCGGTCGAGAGATTGCCGATCGCGGTCGTCGTCAAGCCGCTGATCTGAGCCGAGGTCAGTGCGCCAAGCTGGGCCGAATCCCAACCCTGGAGTTCAGCCGAGGTCAGGGCGCCGATCTGCGCCGCGGTTAGGGCACCGACTTGGGCCGGCGTCAAAGCGCCAACCTGATCGGTCGTAAGATTGGTGATGCTGGTCGTGCTCAAGCCGGCGACCTGCGCCGTGGTCAGATCGGCGACCGTGATCGCATTGAGATCGGCGGTCGAGATATTATTCAGCTGGGTGGTGGTGAACCCATGCACCTGCGTCGAGGTCAGATCGCCGATCTGGCCGGTCGAGAGATTGCCGATCGCCGTCGTCGTCAAGCCGCTGATCTGAGCCGAGGTCAGAGCGCCGAGTTGTGCCGAGCTCCAACCCTGGACTTCGTCCGAGGTCAGGGCGCCGATTTCTGCCGCCTTCAGCGCGCCGACCTGGGCCGGCGTCAAGGCATTGGCCTGATCGGTCGTCAGATTGGTGATTGTCGTCGTGGTGAGGCCTGCAACCTGCGCCGTCGTCAGATTGGCGACCGTGATCGCATTGAGATCGGCGGTCGAGATATTATTCAGCTGGGTGGTGGTGAACCCATGCACCTGCGTCGAGGTCAGATCGCCGATCTGGCCGGTCGAGAGATTGCCGATCGCGGTCGTCGTCAAGCCGCTGATCTGAGCCGAGGTCAGTGCGCCAAGCTGGGCCGAATCCCAACCCTGGAGTTCAGCCGAGGTCAGGGCGCCGATCTGCGCCGCGGTTAGGGCACCGACTTGGGCCGGCGTCAAAGCGCCAACCTGATCGGTCGTAAGATTGGTGATGCTGGTCGTGCTCAAGCCGGCGACCTGCGCCGTGGTCAGATCGGCGACCGTGATCGCATTGAGATCGGCGGTCGAGATATTATTCAGCTGGGTGGTGGTGAACCCATGCACCTGCGTCGAGGTCAGATCGCCGATCTGGCCGGTCGAGAGATTGCCGATCGCAGTCGTCGTCAAGCCGCTGATCTGAGCCGAGGTCAGAGCGCCGAGTTGTGCCGAGCTCCAACCCTGGACTTCGTCCGAGGTCAGGGCGCCGATTTCTGCCGCCTTCAGCGCGCCGACCTGGGCCGGCGTCAAGGCATTGGCCTGATCGGTCGTCAGATTGGTGATTGTCGTCGTGGTGAGGCCTGCAACCTGCGCCGTGGTCAGATTGGCGACCGTGATCGCATTGAGATCGGCGGTCGAGATATTATTCAGCTGGGTGGTGGTGAACCCATGCACCTGCGTCGAGGTCAGATCGCCGATCTGGCCGGTCGAGAGATTGCCGATCGCAGTCGTCGTCAAGCCGCTGATCTGAGCCGAGGTCAGTGCGCCAAGTTGCGCCGAATCCCAACCCTGGAGTTCAGCCGAGGTCAGGGCGCCGATCTGCGCCGCGGTTAGGGCACCGACTTGGGCCGGCGTCAAAGCGCCAACCTGATCGGTCGTAAGATTGGTGATGCTGGTCGTGCTCAAGCCGGCGACCTGCGCCGTGGTCAGATCGGCGACCGTGATCGCATTGAGATCGGCGGTCGAGATATTATTCAGCTGGGTGGTGGTGAACCCATGCACCTGCGTCGAGGTCAGATCGCCGATCTGGCCGGTCGAGAGATTGCCGATCGCCGTCGTCGTCAAGCCGCTGATCTGAGCCGAGGTCAGAGCGCCGAGTTGTGCCGAATCCCAACCCTGGAGTTCAGCCGAGGTCAGGGCGCCGATTTCTGCCGCCTTCAGCGCGCCGACCTGGGCCGGCGTCAAGGCATTGGCCTGATCGGTCGTCAGATTGGTGATTGTCGTCGTGGTGAGGCCTGCAACCTGCGCCGTCGTCAGGTTGGCGACCGTGATCGCGATGAGGTCAGCGGTGGTCAACGAATTGAGCTGCGCGTCCGTCAGCCCGCGCACCTGCGTTGAGGTCAGATTGCCGATCTGGTCGGTCGAGAGATTGCCGATCGCAGTCGTCGTCAAGCCGCTGATCTGAGCCGAGGTCAGTGCGCCGAGTTGCGCCGAGCTCCAGCCCTGGAGTTCGTCCGAGGTCAGTGCGCCGATCTGCGCCGCGGTTAGGGCGCTGATCTGCGTCGTCGTCAATTCGTCGGCTTGAGCGGTCGTCAGTTTATCGATTGCCGCCAAAGAGAGGCCGGAGATCGCACCGGCGGTCAAGGCATCGATCTGCGTCGTAACGAGCGTCTGGAGATCGGCGGTGTTCAGCACATTGAGCTGCGCCGCGCTGAGAACGGCTGCCTGGGCTGTGCTCAGGGCCGCGATGTCCGAGGTCTGAAGGGATTCGAAGGTGGTTGTCGAAAGACCGGCAACTTGAGCGGGAGTCAGCGAAGAAATGATCGAAGTCAATTGGCGCTCCCCCGCTTTAAATTAAAGTCATTGACAGTATTCCAACGAACGCGCGAGCGTAGGCATTCGGCCTCGACGGCAAATCGAGCAATAGCGTTGCTCGCTCTTCTGCCGAGGTTCGATTCCGCAGCGCGAACGCGAGCCGGCGACCAGCCGGATCCGAACGTCGCACAACTTCGAAACAGTTTTTGGGACACCGTCGCAAGGTGCCGGAACTTGGTTTTTACGTTGCCGAGCAGAGGCTCAGCGAATCATCCCAAGTCGGCCGAGGACAGATCATCTGTCCTATCTCATGCGAAATGCCAAGCCCGCTTAGGAGCCTCGCACCCCAGACGATCACATATGAAAGTTAACAATTCCTAACCATTCCGATCCCATCCGAGGTGGGACTGTCTTGGCGGTGGCGACATATGAAGGGAATGAGCCATGCCTGACCCAAAATTGACGCCCGACATCCCGATCGGCATTGACGCCATGGGGCTGCGCCGGGAGACGGACTCGATCGGCGGCATCGATGTTCCGGCCGACCGCTACTGGGGCGCGCAGACGCAGCGCAGCCTCAACCATCTCGCAATCGGCGACGACCGCATGCCCAAGGGCGTTCATCATGCCTATGGCTATGTGAAAAAGGCGGCGGCGCTGATCAATGCCGCGGCCGGACGGCTGCCGCAATGGAAGGCCGCCGCCATTTTGCACGCGGCCGACGAGACGATCGCGGGCAAGCTTGACGCGCACTTCCCGCTCCACGTCTGGCAGACGGGGTCGGGCACCCAATCGAACATGAATGTCAACGAGGTCATCTCGAACCGCGCCATTCAGCTCCTCGGCGGCAAGATCGGGAGCAAGGACCCGGTGCATCCCAACGACGACGTCAACATGGGGCAATCATCGAACGACACCTTCCCGACCGCTATGCACATCGCGGCCGTGGTGGAACTCGAAGACCGCTTGTTGCCGCGCGCCGGGGCGCTCGCCGAAGCGATCGAGGCGAAGGCGAAGGAATGGGGCGCCATCGTCAAAACCGGGCGCACGCACCTTCAAGACGCGGTGCCATTGACAGTCGGACAGGAATGGTCGGGCTACGCGCGGCAGATCCGCGACGCCTTGAAGCGCATCCGCGACTCGGAAGCAGGCCTGTTCGAACTCGCCGCCGGGGGGACGGCAGTCGGCACGGGTCTCAATGCGCCGCCGGGTTTCAGCCGAGACATGGCCGCAAAGATCGCCGAACTCACCGGCCGCCCCTTCGTCACCGCCGCCAACAAGTTCGCGGCGCAGGCCTCGCTGGACGCGATGGTCGCCGCCATGGCGGCGCTGCGCGGGCTTGCAATCGCGCTGATGAAAATTGCCAACGACATGCGCTGGCTCGCCTCGGGGCCGCGCTGCGGCCTCGGTGAACTGCTGTTGCCGAAGAACGAGCCCGGCTCATCGATTATGCCGGGCAAAGTGAACCCGACGCAATGCGAAGCGATGCTGATGGTCTGCATCCAAGTGATCGGCGAAGACAATGCGGTCGCCTTTGCCGGCAGCCAGGGCAATTTTGAGCTCAATGCGATGCGTCCCATCATCATCCACAACTTTCTGCATTCCGCGCGGATTCTCGGCGACGCGTGCGAGAATTTCCGCCGCTTCTCAGTGGAAGGAACCCGGCTGGATCGCGCCCGTATCGACGAGATGCTCGGCCGCTCGCTCATGCTGGTGACCGCGCTCGCGCCGGTGATAGGCTACGACAAGGCCTCGGCGATCGCGCGCAAGGCTCAGGACGAGGGCCTGACGCTCCGAGAAGCCGCGCTCGCCTCCGGCTTGATCGACGCAAAAAGCTTCGATGAGATCGTCGACCCCAAGACGATGGTCGGACAAGGTATCGGCGGAGCCTGAGGTCAGAGCCCCTTCGCCCAATTGAGCGCGAAGTTGGCCACCTCTTCCCAGCCGGGCTCGGCAATCAGAAAATGCGAGCGGTTGGCGAATTGTGCGAAATCGGTGCGCGAAGGGGCGTGCCGCTGAATGTTATAGGCCGCATGCGCGACATAGGGCGTCACCGTTCGGTCCTTCTCGGCGGCGGTGATGAGCAAAGGCTGCCTGCGCCGCTTCGGATGCACGAACGTGCCGATCCAGCTCGCGGCCTGGTAGAAGATGCGCCCCGAGGTTGGCACCACGAGCCGGTCGTAGGCGGAGTTTTGCAGATCGACCGGAGCGGTATTTGCAAAGCTTTTCGCGAACCCTTCGCGCGTCAGCGTATAGGGCCGGCTCCAGCCCTCCCACCGCGCGATGACCGGAAAGGCCGCCGCGAGCGACACCGGCCCCGGAACGATCCCGCCGATCGGACCCGGATCGATCGCAATTCCCGCCGCTCCAACGCCGCGATCGAGCAAAATCTGCGTGTAAAGGCCGCCGAAGGAATGGCCGATGATGAGCGGCTTCTCGGACAAGGTCGAGATGAAAGTCTGATAGTGATCGACAATCGCTCCGACCGAGAGGCCGCCAAGCGCTGGCGGCGGATTCGCGCGCAAGTCCGCGGCGTTCCCGTCGAGATAGGGCCAACTCGGCGCATAGGTCTTGTAGCCGGCTACTTCGAAGGGCTTGCGAAAATTGTCCCAGGACTGCGGTGTCATCCAGGCGCCCTGAATGAAAACCGCAGTTTTAGTGGCTTCGCCGGCCATGGAGCCCTCGTCCGTTCGATATGGGGCCTGGGTCGCCACATTAGAACGGGCGCCGGGCTTCGTCCAATCAGCCTTTATCAGGAGCCAAAGATCGGCATTGAGCAGGCCGCTGTCTTCAGCATCAAAGGCGGGTTGGCGCGATCAAGCTCAGGCGAATATCGTTGTGGAGCAAACCGTGCGAAGCGATCCCGACGCGTTCAAAGCCCCAAAGCTTTGCGCGTCGCAAGATCGCGTCGTGAGTGGCAAAAACAGAACAATCACAGAGTTTTGAAATAGTTGGCAAATTCCTCTGCTAGCTTGGCGCGCGCCTCGCGCCCGGCTTTTGCGCCCGGAGCCAATCTTGCCAACTCGTTCCAAGGAATGCGATGGAGAATTGCTGCCGATCGAAGGGCCGCAACGGCATTTCGGCGTGGGGGGCAGCGCAGCCGAGTCTCAGCCCTTGGGTTTGCCATCGCTGTTTCATCCTCTGCCCGGCGTAGGCACGATGCGTTCCGCGGCGCACGTCCTGCTCGCTGGCATGTCGCTGTGCGCGTGCACCGTCGGGCCGGATTATCTACGCCCGTCGGCGCCGACTTCGGCGCAATTCAAAGAAGCAAAAGGCTGGAAGATCGTAACGCCGGGTGACATGTTCGATCGCGGCCCGTGGTGGTCCCTCTACAAGGATCCCGAGCTCTCGTTGCTCCTGAGCCAAGTCGATATTTCCAATCAGACGATCAAAGCCGACGTGGCGGCCTATGAACAGGCGGTCGCCATCATCCGGGAGGCGCAGGCGGGATATTTCCCGACGGTGACCAATAGTTACAGCGCAACCGACTCGCATCAAGGTTCCGGCACGAGCACCAGCGGCTTCAGCCTCGGTCGCTCGTTCACGACGGTGACCTATAATCCGGTCGCCAATGCCACCTGGGATCTCGATGTTTGGGGCCGAATCCGACGCGACGTCGAAAGCGAGGCGGCCGCCGCGCAGGTCAGCGCCGCCGATTTGCAAAATGCCAAGCTTTCCGAACAGGCGGCGCTTGCCACCGCCTATTTCAATCTGCGCGCCTCCGATTCGCTCAAGGCGTTGCTCGATAGGACGGTCGTCGACTATAAAAAGACCCTCGAGATCACCCGCAATCAGGAAAACGGCGGCACCGCCTCGCAAGCCGATGTGGCGGCGGCGGCGAATCAGGTCCTGACCACCGAGGCCGAGGCGATCGCGGTGGGCGTGGTCAGAGCGCAATATGAACATGCCATTGCCGTGTTGATCGGCCGGCCGCCGGCCGACCTGACGCTGGCGCCGGGGGCTCTCGCCAACCGTGCCCCGCTTGTCCCCGTGACCGTCCCTTCCGCCTTGCTGGAACGGCGCCCCGACATCGCCGCTGCCGAACGCCAACTCCAGCAGGAGAATGCGCTGATCGGAGTTGCCGTCGCCAATTTTTATCCGACGATCAGCCTCAGCGGCATGTTCGGCTTCGCCGGCGCGACGCCGCTGCCGATCTCCGTCGCAGACGAAGCCTGGTCGGTGGCGGGAAACGCTACCCAGACGATCTTCGACGGCGGTCTGCTCAGCTCGCAACTTGCCGCGGCGCGGGCGACCTATGAACAAAGCGTCGCCAATTACCGGCAAACCGTGCTGACCGCCTTTCAGCAGGTAGAGGATGAATTGGCCGCCGAGCGCATTCTGGCGCGGGAACTCGCCACCGAACAGCAGGCGGTGAAACAAGCGCAGATCGCGGTGCAGGTCTACCTGAACCAATGGCAGGCTGGCACCGTCCCATTCACGACGGTCATTACGGAGCAGGCAATCCAGCTCTCGGACGAGGTCACTGTCGTCGACATCCGCCAGAGCCTCTTCGTGGCGAGCGTCGCCCTGATCGAGGCGCTCGGCGGGGGGTGGGACGCTTCGCTTCTGCCAGACCTCAACGGCCTATCGGCGGTGCCCACGATTACCCCGCCGCTTTGAAACCGGAAACCTGCGATTCGCACCTTGTGGGTCACCAAGAAGTAATTTGCCTTTTTTGCACATGCGAGGAAGGGGATAACGCACCGTTTGCTCTGCTGGATCTTGCCCAAACCGGCAATCCGCTCACTCGGGCTAGCGCGGACACAGAGGTTGATGGCATAGTCGGCCGACAGAACATGTCGGCAGTTGGGTAAGGCGAGACACGAGTTTCAGCAGCGGTTTTCCAAGGCCTGGAATGCGAAACCCTGGCTTCATTCTGGGGCTCACCACACTCTGGAGGGCCCGGTGGCCTCGTTACGGCAGAGTGCCAAGGATAACCTCTTCGTTCCTTGTGCCGGCGCGGTCCGCGACCATCGCTCGGACACGAGCGAACCGATGAGACGAAAATGGACGAGAAAGTCGACAAGGGTCGTCGGTCGAAAGGTCCTGGCCAGCCGCCGCTGACCGAGGCGCCTCCCGCACGGCCCGCGCCGGAGAAAGTCACCGCCGATCTTCCGGCGCCCGACAGGATCTCCGGCGAGCCGCTGGCGCGTGAGAAGGTCGAGCAGCCGGCTCCCCAAACGACGCCCGCCGAGCCGCCGCCAGAGCAACAGCCGGAAGCGCCGCCCCGCGCGCGCCGATCGATCGTCGGTTTTCTCATCGGCGTGATCATCCTGGCCGCGCTTGTCTATGGCGCCTACCGGGTGCTCGCGCCGGGCCAGCAACCCTCGCGCGGCGAACATGCCGGTTCGGCTCCCCAGTCGGTCGGCGTCGCGACCGTCGGCACCGGTGACATACGGATCATCTTCAACGGGCTGGGAACCGTTACGCCGCTCGCAACCGTGACCGTCATGACCCAGATCAACGGCCAGCTGACCGAGGTCGCCTTCCAAGAGGGCCAAATGGTCAAGAAGGGCGATTTCCTGGCGCAGATCGATCAACGACCCTACGAACTGCTCAAACAGCAGTTCGAGGGGCAATTGGCCCACGACCAGGGGCTGCTCGACCAGGCGCGCATGGATCTCGCCCGCTATCAAACGCTGGCCAATCAGAATTCGATCGCCAAACAAACCGCCGAGGACCAAGTCTATATCGTGAAGCAATACGAAGGCTCGGTGCAACTCGACCAAGCCGAGATCAATCAGGAAAAGCTCAACATTACTTATTGCCACATCGTCTCGCCGATCACCGGGCGTGTCGGCCTTCGCCTCGTCGATCCGGGCAATTACGTCCAAACGAGCAATACCACCGGGATCGCGGTCCTGACCGAGCTGCAGCCGATTTCGGTCATCTTCTCGCTGGCGGAAGACGACATTCCGGAAATCACGGCGCAGACGAACGCCGGCGTAACATTGACCGCGACAGCCTATGACCGCGCCAACGTGACCGAACTTGCAACCGGAAAAATCACCGTGCTCGACAACCAGATCGACACCACGACCGGCATGGTGAAATTCCGCGCCGAATTCCCCAACGCCGACAATGTTCTGTTTCCGAATCAGTTCGTCAATGTGCGGGTGTTGGTTCGGACCTTGAAAGCCGTCGTCACGGTGCCGAATGCCGCCATCCAACGGGGCGAGCCGGGGGCCTACGTCTATCTGGTGAATTCGAACAACACGGTTTCCGTGCGCGATGTGCAACTCGGGCCCAGCGACAACGGCATGGTGCAGATCGTGTCAGGCCTCAAGCCCGGCGATCAGGTCGTGACCGATGGCACTGACCGCCTGACCGACGGCGCCCGCGTCACCATTCCGTCGAATGAGACGGGCAAGAACGGCGCCACGGCGCCACCGACGACCCAAACTCATTCGCACCACCACCACCATCAAGCGCAGTGAGCGCTAGAGGCCGAGGAGAACCGGCGCGATGAACCCGTCGCAGACCTTTATCCTGCGTCCGGTCGCAACCTCTCTGCTCATGGCGGCGATCATGCTCGCCGGTCTCTTCGCCTATAGGTTTCTTCCGCTCTCGGCTTTGCCGGAAGTGGATTACCCCACGATCCAGGTGCAGACGTTCTACCCTGGCGCCAGTCCGGAAGTGATGACCTCCTCGGTGACCGCGCCGTTGGAGCGGCAGCTCGGCGAAATGCCCGGCCTCAATCAGATGATTTCGTCGAGTTCGGGCGGCGCTTCGGTGATTACGCTTCAGTTCGATCTCAGTCTCAGCCTCGATGTCGCCGAGCAGGAAGTACAGGCGGCGATCAATGCCGCAAACAGCCTGTTGCCGAGCGATCTGCCGAACCCGCCCGTTTACGCGAAGATCAATCCGGCCGACGCCCCGATTCTGAGCCTTGCCATCACCTCGACGACGCTGCCGCTGACCACCGTCGAGGACCTGAGCCAAACGCGCTTGGCTCAAAAGATCTCGCAGCAACCCGGCGTCGGGCTGGTCAGCATCAGCGGCGGCCAAAGGCCGGCGATCCGCGTCCAGTTCAACCCGCGGGCGCTCGCCGCCTATGGGTTGAACATCGACGATATCCGCACTGTGATCGGCAACGTCAACGTCAACACGCCGAAGGGCAGTTTCGACGGCCCGGCTCAGTCGTCGACGATCAATGCCAACGACCAGCTTACTTCGGCCGACCAATTCCCCGAGGTGATCATCGCCTATCGCAACGGCAACCCGGTGCGCCTGGCCGATGTCGCGACCACGGTGAGCGGCCCGGAAAACGTCAAGATTGCCGCTTGGGCCAACAAGACGCCGGCAATCATTCTCAACGTCCAGCGCCAGCCGGGCGCCAATGTCATCCAGGTTGTGGATGGAATCACGCGCCTGCTTCCGCGCATCGAGGCCGGGCTGCCGTCGGCGCTGACCGTCACGGTGATGAGCGATCGAACGACGACCATTCGTGCCTCCGTGGCCGACGTCGAACTCGAGCTCGGCCTGGCCGTGGCTCTTGTCGTCCTCGTCATCTTCCTGTTTCTGCGCAACTTGCCGGCAACGGTCATTCCAAGCCTCTCGGTCCCCTTGTCGTTGGTCGGGACTTTCGGCGTGATGTACCTGCTGGGCTTCAGCCTCGACAATCTGTCGCTGATGGCGCTGACGATCTCGACCGGTTTCGTCGTCGACGACGCGATCGTGATGATCGAGAACATCTCCCGCTATGTCGAGGCCGGCGAAGGACCTTTGCAGGCCGCGCTGCGCGGCTCGGGGCAGATCGGCTTCACCATCATATCGCTGACTGTCTCGCTGATCGCAGTGCTTATTCCGCTGCTGTTCATGGGCGATGTCGTCGGCCGACTGTTCCATGAATTCGCGCTGACGCTTGCCGCGACGATCGTGATCTCGGCGGTCGTCTCGCTGACTCTTGTGCCGATGCTCTGCGCGAAGATTCTGCATCATCGGCGCGAATCCGAGCGCAGCCGGTTCGATGTTGGCGCCGAGCGCGCGTTCAACTGGGTGATCCGGCAATACGGGCGTGCGCTGGAGGTTGTGCTGAATCATCAGCCGCTGACCCTTCTGATCGCCATCGTCACGCTTGCCGCGACGATCTTGCTCTATATCGCGATTCCGAAAGGTTTCTTCCCGGTGCAGGACACCGGTATGATCGAAGGAATAACCGAGGCCGCCCAGGGTATTTCCTTTGCCGCCATGGGCAAGACGCAGCAGGCGCTTGCCGATGTCGTCCTGAAAGACGCGGAGGTCGACACCGTCACCTCGTTCATCGGCGTCGACGGCACCAACATGACGCTGAACAGCGGCAGATTCCTTATCAATCTCAAGCCGCACGACGAACGCCACGATACGGTCACCGACGTCATCCGCCGGTTGCGGCGGGAAACGGCGGGGGTCGAAGGCATCAAGCTCTATATGCAGCCGGTGCAGGATCTGACCATCGATACGAGCATTACCCGCGCCCAATATCATTTCGTTCTTGAGAATCCCAGCACCGCCGAACTGCAGACCTGGACGCCACGCCTTGTCAGCAAACTGCAAAACCTGCCCGAACTTGCCAACGTGGCGAGCGACTTGGAGAACCAGGGCCGGGCCATCGATCTGGTGGTCGATCGGGCCACCGCCAGCCGCTTCGGGATCACGATGGCGACGGTCGACAATATGCTTTACGACGCCTTCGGCCAGCGCATCATTTCCACGATCTATACGCAGTCCAATCAGTATCGCGTCATCATGGAGACCTCGCCCGATCTCCAGCACGCCCTGACCTCGCTGCAGGCCCTCTATCTGCCTTCGTCCGTGTCGACGACGAACGGACAGGTGCCGCTTTCGGCGATCGTCCATGTCGATCAACGCGCCGGGCCGTTGCTCATGACCCATTTCGGGCAGTTCCCGGCCACCAATATTTCCTTCGATGTCGCCCCCGGCGCCTCGCTTGGCGCGGCAGTCGAGGCGATCAACCGGGCGGAAAAGCAAATGGGTCTGCCGATCGGCTTCATCTCGTCGATGCAGGGAAGCGCCGCGGCCTTCAGCGCCTCGCTCGGCAACGAGCTTCTGCTGATCATCGCCGCCGTCATCACGATGTACATCGTTCTAGGCGTTCTCTACGAAAGCTTCATTCATCCGATCACAATCCTCTCGACGCTGCCCTCGGCGGGCGTCGGAGCGCTGCTGTCGTTGATGATCGCCGGCGACGAACTCGACGTGATCGCCATCATCGGAATCATTCTGCTGATCGGCATCGTCAAGAAGAACGCGATCATGATGATTGATTTCGCGCTCGATGCCGAGCGCAACGAAGGGCTGACGCCGCGCGAGGCGATCTATCAAGCCTGCCTGCTTCGATTTCGGCCGATCATGATGACGACGATGGCGGCCATTCTCGGCGCCTTGCCTCTGATGCTTGGCACCGGGACAGGGTCCGAACTGCGGCGGCCCTTGGGCGTCGCCATCGTCGGCGGCCTGGTCTTCAGCCAGGTTCTCACCTTGTTTTCGACGCCCGTGATTTATCTTTACTTCGATCGTTTGGCGCTGTGGCTGTCGCCGTCGCGCGGAGCCGCGCGCCTCAGCCCGCGCGAGGCTGGCGAATGAACCTTTCGGCGCCCTTCATACGACGCCCGGTTGCCACGACGCTGCTGACTGCCGGCGTCGCGATGGCCGGCATATTGGGGTTCACGCAGCTGCCGGTCTCGCCGCTGCCGCAGGTCGATTTTCCGACCATATCCGTTCAGGCGAGCCTGCCTGGAGCGAGCCCCGACACGGTTGCCACAAGCGTTGCGAGTCCGCTCGAACGAAGGCTCGGGCAGATTGCCGACGTGACGGAAATGTCTTCGACGAGCGGCGTCGGCCAAACCCGAATCACCCTCCAGTTCAACCTCAATCGGGATATCGACGGCGCGGCGCGCGATGTGCAGGCCGCGATCAACGCCTCGTTGGCCGATATGCCGGCGAGCCTGAAACAGAACCCGACCTATCGCAAGATCAACCCGGCCGATGCGCCCATCCTGATCCTTGCCCTGACCTCGAAAACCATGACGCCCGGGCAGCTCTACGATTCGGCAAGCAACGTTCTGCAACAACGGCTTTCGCAGCTCAGCGGCATCGGCCAGGTGATCGTCGCCGGCGGGGCCCTCCCCGCCGTGCGCATCGAGCTCAACCCCACGGCAGTGTTCAACTATGGCGTGGGCCTCGAAGACGTGCGCGCCGCGCTCGCCGCCGCCAACGCCAACAGCCCGAAGGGCGCCATCGAAGACGGCCGCTGGCATTATCAGATCTACACCAACGATCAGGCGACGCGTGCCTCCGACTATGAGCCGCTCATCATCGGCTATCGGAACGGCAATCCGATCCACCTGTCTGACCTCGGCGAAATCGAGGATTCGGTCGAAGACCTTCGCAACGAAGGCTTGGCCAACGGCAAGCCGGCGGTTTTGGTGATCCTGTTCCGCCAACCGGGCGCCAACATCATCGCTACGGTGGACGGCGTCAAAGCCGAACTTCCGCGCCTGCGCGCCGCGATGCCGCGCGACGTCGATATAACGCTGGCGTCGGACCGAAGCCTGACCATTCGTACCTCGCTGCACGATACCGAACGAACGCTCGTGATCGCGGTCATCTTGGTGACGCTCATCGTGTTTCTGTTTCTCGGCAACGTACGCTCCGCGATCATTCCGGCCGTTGCCGTTCCGGTGTCGATCGTCGGCACGTTCGGCGCGATGTATCTCCTGAACTACAGCCTCGATACGCTTTCCTTGATGGCGCTCACCATCGCAACCGGCTTCGTCGTTGACGACGCGATCGTCGTGCTCGAGAACATCACGCGTCACCTCGAGGCGGGCGTTCCGCGCATTCAGGCCGCCCTGCTCGGCGCGCGGGAAGTCGGATTTACGGTCACTTCGATCAGCATTTCGCTGATTGCGGTCTTTACGCCAATTCTGCTGATGGGCGGATTGCTGGGCCGGCTGTTTCGCGAATTCGCCGTCACCTTGTCCATGGCGATTCTGATTTCGCTGATGATATCGCTGACCGCGACGCCGATGCTGTGCTCGCTCATCTTGCGGGTGCGGCAGCCGCGCCCGGCGCGACGCTGGCGAAATCCGTTTTCAATCCTCATTCACGGTTATGAACACAGTCTCGGGTGGGCGCTGCGGCATCGCGCCTTCATCATGCTGATGTTGGCCACGGCGCTGGGAATGACGGTGGTCTTGTTTCTCGTGATACCCAAGGGCTTCTTCCCGGAGCAGGATACCGGCCGGCTGGTCGGATCGATCCAGGCCGACCAGAGCACATCCTTCCAATCGATGCAGAAGAAAATGGCGCAGCTGATGGCGATCGTGCAGGCCGATCCAGACGTTCAGAGCATTGTCGGGTTTACCGGAGCCGGCAGCGGCGGCGCCCGGTCAAGCACGAATACGGGGTCGGCCTACGTAACGCTGAAACCGTTGTCCCAGCGCAAGCGGTCGGCCGAGCAGATCATCGCTTCGCTACGCCGCAAGATGGCCGTCATCGCCGGAGCGAAACTCTATCTCCAGGCGGTGCAGGACATCAGGGTCGGCGGAAGGCAGAGCAATGCCGAATACCAATATAGTTTGCAGGGCGACGATCCGACGGAAGTCTATGCCTGGTCGGTCAAGCTGCTCGCCGCCTTGCAAGGGAGCAAGATTCTCGACGACGTCAACTCCGATCAGCAGCAAAAAGGCCTGGAGTCGGACGTCATCATCGATCGCGACACGGCTTCGCGGCTCGGCCTCACCCCGGAGCAGATCGACAACACGCTCTATGATGCCTTCGGCCAGCGCCAGGTCTCGACCATCTACAGCGCGATAAATCAATATCACGTGATCATGGAAGTTGCGCCGCGATACTGGCAGAACCCGAAGACGCTCAACGACGTCTATGTCAGCACCGCCGGCGGCCCGCCAAGCGGAACGCAGACCAGCGGCGCGCCGGTCGGCACGGTCGCGACGAGCGTTCCGGCCGTCGGTTCGCAATCATCCGCAAACTCGACCTCGACGAACTCGACCGCCGTGCTCAATTCGGCCCGCAACGCCAATACCAATGCCCTGGCCAACACCGGCCACGGCAGCACCTCGGCAGGGGCGGCGGTGACCACCAGCATCGAAACCATGATTCCGCTCGCCGCCGTCGCGCATTTCGCGCCGGGAAACACGCCGCTTTCCGTCAATCATTCCGGCCTTTTCGTCGCAACGACGCTATCGTTCAACCTGGCGCCCGGCGCCTCTTTGAGCCAGGCTTCGGCGGAGATCGAGCGAGCCGTCCAAAACCTGCATATGCCGGCGACCATTCGCGGCAGCTTGCAGGGCACGGCGCAGGTATTCCAATCTTCGTTGGCGAACGAACCGCTGCTGCTCGCCGCGGCCGTTGCGGCCGTCTACATTGTCCTTGGCATTCTCTATGAAAGCTATGTCCATCCGATCACGATTCTCTCGACCCTGCCGTCGGCCGGCGTCGGCGCGCTGCTGGCCCTGATGGTGTTCAATACCCAATTCAGCATCATCGCCCTGATCGGAATGATCCTGCTGATTGGCATCGTGAAGAAAAATGCGATCATGATGATCGACTTCGCGATAGAAGCGCGGCGCGTTGAGGGGAGGACTGCGCACGAGGCGATCTTCCAGGCCTGCCTTCTGCGCTTCCGTCCGATCATGATGACGACCTGCGCCGCCATCCTCGGAGCCGTGCCGCTGGCTCTGAGCTTCGGCGAAGGCGGCGAGATTCGCCGGCCGCTCGGAATATCGATCGTCGGCGGCCTGATCCTCAGTCAAATGCTGACGCTTTACACGACGCCGGTGCTCTATCTGATCCTCGACAGTTTCCAGGAATGGGTACGAGGCACGCGCCGGCCGCTGGCCAATCCGCCCCCGCACGTGGCGCCCGATCTCGCCGAGTGACGACCGGACACCGGCCTTCAGTCCGGGATGCCGACATGCAGCGCCCGGTTTCGCTCCATGATTTCTTCGCGCATTTCCTTGCGCATCTTGCCGGCTTCGAAGAGCCGCCGGTCGAGCTCGGTTTCGATCTCGAGCGGGGGAACGACGCAGGGACTGCCGTCGGCATTGCGCGCGACCATCGTGAAATAGCACGATACGGCGTGGCGATCCTCCTTGGTCGTCAGATTCTCGGCAATCACTTTGATGCCGATCTCCATCGAGGTTCGACCGACATAATTGACATTCGCCTTGAAGGTCACCAATTCGCCGACCTTGATGGGCTCTTTGAAAACCACCTGATCGAGCGAAGCCGTCACGACGTAGGTCTTGCAATAGCGCGCGGCGCAGACATAGGCCACTTGATCGAGAATTTTCAGGATCGTGCCGCCGTGGACATGGCCGGAGAAATTGGCCATGTCGGGGGTCATGAGAAAGGTCATGAACAGGGATTTTTCTTGGGCCATGCGATTTATTTGGAATGAAGAAGGGGGAAGCCTGCTCTAAAGCAGTTTTGCCTCGGCACTCAAGCGGCCGCGCAGGTTCCCTTCATTTGGCCATGAAGTGGACGTCGATCCTGAGCCATCCGGCGCCCGCGACTCCGGGCGATGCCTTGTCGATGGCCCCGAACATGGGCCCCGTCGGCAGCGCGCCGGAAAAATTCGTGAAGGCCAGCGTCGCGCCGCCATCGGCGAAGCTCGCCTGTTGGTCACGCCCGAGATAGACGCGATAGCCACCGGTCGTGTCGGGCGGCGGCGGTGAAGGCGCCGGCCCCTGCATGATGATCGTGGTTCCGGCGCCCGAAAGATCGGCCAGATTGGCGATCAGATTGGCGGTCGCGGGCGAGGGCTTTCGCACAGTCCAGATCAGGAAACTTTTGGCGATGTCGCGAGCGAAGACGCCATTGGCGGGACTTTCAATGAACGAACGCTCCAAGCCGAGCGAGGCCGCGTCGATCTTGCCGTCGGCCTCGCAGAGGACGTCGACTTGGACCAAGGCATGAAAGGCCGGCCCGCTGGGGCGGAAACTGTGCCAGGCCTGCGAATCGCCGGCCGCAACAGGGCTGCCGCCCGGGGCGAGATGAAACCAGGTGAAGAATCCCGACTTTTGTTCGCTGTTGAGATTGAGCGGCATGGAAGCGACCTGCGCTACGGCATTTTCGGCATAGGCGGCGGGAAAAGCGAAGATGCAGGCGGCCATCGCTGCAAGGCCGGCGACGAGATTTTGCGAAATCAACGATCTTGTTGCAGCGGCGGATCGTCGACAGCGTGCGCGCCTCCATGCCCGCCCAGGCTTTCCCGAACAATAATCTTGAACATATTTGAACCGCCGTTGTGCAAAGTGAGATATTCCCGAGAAGCTCGACGAGTGTATTTTGAGGTTGGGCCGAAGTTTCCTTTCACGACGAATATTTCGCATACCAAAGGCCCCCTGCGTTGAAGGCGGCAGTCGAGACAATGCTAACGCGGAAAGCCTGCCCGGGCTAGGCACTTCCAAGTGTCTGGGCGTGCCAACGCGCCTGCGCTCGAAGATCGGCGCCCACGGGAAGAAAATCCAACCGCCTACGTTCTGTTCGGGCACATGCCGTCCCGTCGCATTTTGCCAGGGGACAAGCGTCCCAAACCGCTTGCTGGCGTTCGGCACTCGGAGAACGATGCAGGGAAGATTCGGTCTGCGATCGGGGCTAAACAATATGGTCCAAGGCCAGGGTAAGAAATTCACCAAAGTGAAGGCATGGACCAAAACGATCGGCGGGAAGACGGTCAAGGTCAGAGCGTTCGAGCGGCCGAATCACAAGACGGCTGAGGGAAAGAGAAAATCGGCGGCCGCCCATTCGCCGCAATGCGGGGTGAAGCTAACGGATGCGCTGGGGACGCCGCTGCAATCGGGCGCCGTGGCTTTGGGATGGCATGTCATCCGCGACGGCAACGCTTGGTGCGCGGTTGGTCCCATATTCCAGGACCTGCTTGTCAGTCCCGCGGGTTGGGGCTCGACTCCAGAGGAAGCACGAGCGGCACTTGCCAGATGGCACCAGCGCGATGGTAGTGCCTTCGTTCCGCGGTTGCCGGAATTTTGCATCTGGGACCATAAGCTAAGAACGGTACACGGCTCGCCGCGCGGCGTTATACTTGGCGAGAAGCAAGGAGACGCTGCGCATGGCGATCAAGGATTTGATCGAGGAATGGATCCAGATGCGAACGATACTCAGGCGGCAATTGGAGCAGCTCAAATCCGGCAACGTGCATAGCGCCACCGACGGCCACGATACGACGCAAGAGACGATAATCCGAATTGAGAAATGGATTGGTGAGTTGAATGCTCTGCTAAAAGAACATGCCAGCGGGGCTTAAAGGGCCCGCTGGCGCTCCCTAGGGGACTCGAACCCCTGTTTTCGCCGTGAGAGGGCGACGTCCTGGGCCGCTAGACGAAGGGAGCAGGCCGGGAATGATCGCTTCTATAGCGCCGAATTGGCGCCCGCAAGGCCGGTCGCGCGCGTTGGACTCTGTCTCATCGCATGAACTCGCGCACCGCCGCTTTGGCCGATCCTGCTTCAGGTTCCGACCTGGTCGCGAACCTCACGTTGCTCGGCCGGCTCTGAGGTGGCCTCCGCTGCCGCAGGCGAAACGACGTGCAGAACGGGCGTCTCGGTTTCGGGCGAAGCCTCCGATCCCCCGCCGTTCGGCGAAGCCTCGGCGGTTGCGAGCGGAAGCCGCACGATGGTGCCAATTTCCTTGCTGTCCTGCCTCGGCGTTTCTTCGAGTTCGGCAAGCGGCCTTTTCTGCCGCCCCGAGCGCGACGCGGATAAATCGGCTTCGAGCGCTTCGCAACGCCGGCGGGCGGCGTCGAGCGCGTCCTGCGAGCCGGCATGTTCGGACTGCAAGCGATCGTATTTCTCCGCCAGCGCACGCTCGGCATCGCGCAATTTTTCGACCTGTTGATCGCGCTGCTCGCGAAGGCTCGCTTCGCGGCGTTTCAAGTCTTCGACCGCGGCCTCATGGGTGCCGATCGCTGCGGCGAGCGAGCGCAGCTTTTCCTGATCCTCATCGCGCTTTGCGCGCAGATCCTCGAGCTCCCAGGTAACCTCCGTAGCGTGCGCGGCTTCGACTTCGAGTTTCTTCTGCAGCGCCGAGCAATTGCCCTCGCTGTGTTCGAGATTGCGCTTCGCCAGCACCAGCGCATCGCCGAGCTCATCGTTGAACTTGCTGGATTGCGCGATTCGCTCCGCGAGGCGTTTTTCCGTCTCGAGCAGAATGCGGCTCACATCGGCGAGACGCAGCTCCAATGCGACCGACCGGGCCTCGGCCGCGGCGTGGTTTGCGAGCCGCTCTTCGGCCAAATTCGTCATCGTCTCATGCGCCCGAGTAAGCTCGATGAGATCGCCCTGTCTGCGCTCATACAGGCCCTCGGCGTCATAGAGCGCCTTGGTGGCCGCGCCGAGTTCGGCCGCGGCTTGCGACAGATCGGCCTCCGCCTGAACCAGCATCTGCTCGGACGCGCGGTTCTCCCACGTGCGTTGGGCAAGCTCATCCTTGAGTGCGCCGATCTCGGCGGCGCGGCGGCCGAGTTCGCTGCGGTCGGCGGCATGGGCGCGGTTTACTTGCGCCGTGCGCAGCTCCAGGCGGCGCTGCTCGACCGCGAATTCGGCCCGCAGCTGATCCCTTTCGGCAAGAATTTCCTCAACAGAAAGCGGCACTTGCATCTCGAGCCGCCGACGCGTGAGTCGGTTCGCCCGCCGCCAGAAGGCAGGTGCGAACGCCAGCGCCGCGAGCCCCGCGAACAGGAACCCGAGCACGAAAATCATGACTTCTTCGATCACGCAGTTATGCTCACTCGGTACACGCACCGAATTATGACATTTAAGCAGGCCGAGAGCAAAATCGGCCGGGTTGCGCGCCGTCCGCCCGAAAGCTTCAGAACGGATTCCACGTCGGCTGCGGCGTGAATTTCAAATAGCCAAGATTGAGCCCGAGGCGGGCGCCGAGGCCGGAACGGATCGGGACCATCACGATATTGTCGGCAGTGAGCGCAGTCATGCCGAAACCTCCGACGAAATAGGCCGAGCCGTCGACGCCGCCGAAGCGGCGGAAGACGGCGCTCACCGCCGGCAGGCCGTAGACGAGCATCATCGTGCGGTCGCCGTCGGCGCCGGCATCGAAGCCGAGCGATGGTCCCTGCCAGAAGACCTTGAGATCTCCGGCATTGCGTGTGTACATGACGCCTTCGCCGTAACGCAGCCCGCCGACAAAAGCGCCGCTTGCCTCCTGCCCGAGAATATAGCCGTTCGGCCGGCCCCAGCGCCGGGTCGCGGCCTCGACGACCTCGGCGAGACCGCGCGAGATCGTGCCGAAGAAGTGATGCCCGGCGCGAATCAGTTCATCCCCGCTAAATTCGCTCGGCTGCGCTTCGGCGGTGGCCGAGGCGGCAAACGGCCGGCCGACGACCGCGCCCGCGGCGGCGACCAAAGCCAATTTGACCGCAATCTCTCGACGCGAATATGCGCGCATTTCCGCCTCCGGATGTGGAGCGCATGCTGCTCCGTCAGCGAATCTCGGCCAACATGGTTAATGGAAGATTACGCCAATCTTGCGCCAAGATGGGCCGGCACCGCGGCCCGGTCGCCCCAAGCGACGAAAGAGCTGTTCATGAATTTGCTCGACAGCTTGCCGTAACGAAGCGGCTGGCCGTCGCGGCCAAGGACGATTCCGCCCGCCGCCCGCAGGATGGCGTCGCCCGCCGCCGTATCCCATTCCATGGTCGCCCCGAAACGCGGATAAATATCCGCCGAGCCGTCGGCAATGGCGCAGAATTTCAGCGAAGAGCCGATCATGCGGCGTTCCTTCACCGGCAATTTCGCCAGAAATGTCGTGGTCCGCGGGTCGGTATGCGACCAGCTCGTCAGCGCGATCAGACCGTCGGGGCCAGGATGGCGGATGTGAATCGGCCGGCGCTGATCGGGCGGCGGCAGCTTGGCGCCCGGAAGAATCGGAAAGGAGACGGCCTTCTCGCCTGCCATCCAAATCTGTTCGAGCGCCGGCGCATAGACGACGCCAACCTTCGGCTCGCCGCTCACGACGAGCCCGATGTTGACGGTGAATTCGCCCTTGCCGGCGAGAAACTCGCGCGTTCCATCGACGGGATCGACCAGGATGAAAGCCTCGCTCAACTGCGCCGTAGCGCCGTTCGCGGCGGCCTCCTCGGAGACGACCGGCAGATTCGGCAGCCGCGCGGCAAGGCCCGCGAGGATGATCGCCTCGCCGGCGACGTCGGCGTCGCAGACCGGACTCTCGTCCGCTTTCGTGTGCGCATGACTGTCGCTTTTATAAAAGCCCATGACGGCCGCGCCGGCGACCACGGCGAGTTCCGCAAAGACTTCCGCGACCGCTTCGTAGTCGAGGTCGAGGCGATCGGGCTTGTGGCTCGGTTTGACGGGCATGGGATCCTAGCGTGCGGCGCTCTGCCCTGCATGCGGCAAATCGGGCGCCGTTTCAAGCCTCGCGGCTCGGGAAGACGAACTCCACGCAGCGCCGCTTTGCAAAGCAAGAGAGCGGCGTGTAACTAGAATGCCGCAAAGCTCGCGTGATTCGTCTTGTGTTAGAGAGTTGCCGCTATGATCCGAGGCTCGGCCGCGGCGCGTGCGGGCCGCCTGTGCTGCATCGCAGCGAGCCGCATCTGTCGCAGTCCGCTGAAGCGGCAATTCTGACCGGATGCGCGGCTCGGCTTGGCTTTTCGTTCCCGCGTTGGTTCGAACTCTTGCTCGGCGAAGGGATGAAACATGACGGACTTCGCGCTCAACCCCCTCGATCTTGCGGCGCTCTTGTGTTCGCGGGTGTGCCACGACGTCATCAGTCCGGTCGGCGCCATCGTCAATGGGCTCGAAGTGCTCGACGAGGAGAAGGATGCCGAAATGCGCGGCTTCGCCCTCGAACTCGTCAAGAAGAGCGCCCGCACGGCCTCTGCGCGACTTCAATTCTGCCGGCTTGCTTTCGGCGCGGCCGGCTCGTCCGGCGCCGCAATCGACACCGGCGATGCCGAGCAGGTCGCCCGCGGTTTGCTTGCCGATGAGCGCACGCAGCTCGAATGGGACGTGCCGCGCATCCTCATGCCAAAGGACAAAGTGAAACTCGTGTTGAACCTTTGCCTGATCGCCGCGGCTGCGATCCCGCGCGGCGGCTCGATCAAGGTGAAAGTGAGCGGCGCGGAGGCAATCACTCGGATCGAGGTGGAAGCGAAAGGCGCCAATGCGCGGCTCGCCAGCCACGTGCCGCAACTTCTTGCCGGCACGCCGGAAAACAATCAGGTCGATGCGCAGGGAATCCAGGCCTTCTACACCGGCCTCGTAGCGCGAGCGGCGAAACTCACGCTCAAGGTCGCGACGAGTCCCGACTCGGTGCGGCTCGAAGCCTGTCCGGCAACGGCGAGTGCGCTGGCCGGCGCGTCGGCATGACCGAGCGACGCCGGTTTAACCTTCAAATCATTTGTATTTTTCAAAAGTCTTAACGGATTTTGGTTCAAGCCTCCTTAACGGATCGGCGCGATAGTCCTGGCCGGGCGCAGCCGCGGCAGCGGCCCCAGGCGGAGCCATGGACGAATTACTCAACGATTTTCTGGTTGAGACCACCGAACACATCGAAGCCGCCGGCGAACAGCTCGTTCTGTTCGAGCGCGATCCTTCGAACGGCGGCGCTATCGCCAAGATCTTCCGCCTGTTCCATACGATCAAGGGAACCTGCGGCTTTCTCGCCCTGTCCCGGCTCGAGCATCTCACGCATGTCACCGAATCGCTGATCGGCCGCCTGCGGGACGGCGCCCCGGCAACGCCGGAGACAGTGTCGCTTATTCTGACCGCCGTCGACCGGGTGAAGTTCATTCTGGCTTGGCTGGGGAACACGGGCAAGGAGCCGGAAGGCGACGACAATGCCTTGATCGAAGCCTTGCTGGCCAATCTCGACAGTTCTGCTTCACCCGGGCCCCCGAAGCCAGCCGCTGACGAAGCGCCGGCGCTGGTGGCCGAGCCGGCATCCCCCGCGGAGCCGGCGGCCGAAGCCTCCGTAGAATTCGCCGCGGCTCCGAGCATGCCGGCCCAGCCCGGCCCGACGAGCCGGGCGGAGACCATCCGGGTGGCGGTCGGTGCTCTCGAGCGGATCATGATCCTCGTCTCGGAACTGGTCCTGACCCGCAACCAGCTTCTGGAAATCACCCGGCATCAAGAGGACGCCACGGTCAAAGCGCCGCTGCAGCGGCTCTCGAGCCTGACCACCGATCTGCAGGACGCGGTGATGCGTGCGCGGATGCAGCCTGTCGGGCGTCTGTTTGCCAGCCTGCCGCGCCTCGTGCGCGAGCTCGCCGTCGAGCTCAAGAAGAAGCTTTACCTTGTTACCGAGGGGGCCGACACGGAGTTCGATCGGCAACTCATCGAAATCATTCGCGATCCTCTCACCCATCTGCTGCGCAATTGCGCCGACCACGGGATCGAGCTGCCCGACAGACGCCTCGCGCTCGGCAAGCCCGAAGAAGGAACGATCCGAGTCGCCGCCACCCATGAGGCCGGCTACATCACGATCGACGTCTCCGACGACGGCCGCGGTCTCGATCTCGAACGCATCCGATACAAGGCCTTGGCCAAGGGCCTGGTGAACGCGACCGAAGCCAAGAATCTTTCCGACGACGAAGTCGGCCAGTTCATTTTCGCTCCGGGTTTCTCGACTTCGCCAAGCGTCACCAGCATTTCCGGGCGCGGCATCGGCATGGACATCGTGCGCGACAATATCGAGTCGATCGGCGGATCGATCTCGCTCACGACCACGGCCGGAAAGGGCACGCGGTTTTCGCTGAAGATTCCGCTCACCTTGGCGATCGCGCCGGCGCTGATCGTCCAGACGCGCGGCCATCATTTCGCTCTGCCGCAACACTGCGTCATCGAAGCCGTTCGGATCGATGCCGAAAGCAGCCATTCACTTGAAAGAATCCAGGGCAGCTTGGTGTTGCGACTGCGCGACGAGGTTCTGCCGGTCGCCGATCTCGAGAGTGTCCTCGACCTCGAAGCCAATGGCGTCGAGTCCGGCGCGCTCGTCATCGTCATGCGCGTCAACTCTCGCACCTTCGGGATCACCGTCGACTCCGTAAGCGACGTCCAGGAAATCGTCGTCAAGCCGCTCGGCGCTTCGCTCTCGCATCTCGAGGTCTTTTCCGGCCACACAATACTCGGCGACGGCTCCGTGGTCCTGATCCTCGATCCGACCGGAATCGCCGCCCGTCTCGGGTTTGAGCGCGCCAGCGATTACACGGTGGGACGCACGGTCGAAGCCTTCGTACCCGCCGAAGAGAATACCCGCTTCGTCCTGTTTCGAGCCGGCCCTGGTGCGCCAAAAGCCCTGCCGCTCTCGCTCGTTGCACGCATCGAATCGGTTCCTGCTTCGGAGATCCATCGGTCGGACGGAATCTTCGTCATGCAGCATCAAGGCCAGCTGATGCCGCTCGTGCCGCTCATTCCTCCCGACCAGGCGTTGCTCGACGAAAGCAATCCGGTTCTGGTGCTCGGCATCGGCGGCGAGAGCATGGGCCTGCTTGTCGAAGAGATCGTCGATGTCGTCGAAGCCCGTCTTGATATTCAGATCGCCGGTGTCTCCTCGAGCATCATCGGAACGGCGGAGATCCGCGGCGAGGTCGCAGAAATCCTCGACGCGACTCTATTTCATGCGCATCGGCCGGCCGAACGCCTATTCGCGCGGTTTCGCCAATCAATTTCGAATCCTGCTCATCGACGACAAGCCATTTTTCCGCGACATGCTGGCGCCCCTGCTCATCGCGGCCGGCTATCGCGTGACCACGGCGGCTTCCGGCGACGATGCGCTCGCCTTATTCGAGAAAGGCGCACATTTCGACGCCGTCGTGACCGACACCGACATGCCGAACATGAGCGGCTACGCGCTCGCGCAACAGCTAACCAGCGATCCGCGGCACGCCGGCTTGCCCGATCATCGCGCTCGCGGCGCACGCGGCACCGAGCGTAGTGCAAGCGGCGGCCGAGAGCGGAATGTGCGGCGCCGTCGGCAAATTCGATCGCGCGGCTTTGGTCGAAATGCTTGGCCGTGTTCTCGAAGCCCACCATTTCAACAAGCACGATCTCGAAGTCGCGCGTCATTGGAGCGGCGCGGCATGAGTCTCACGCTCCGCCGAGAGGGCGAGCCCGGCGACGGTCTGGCGCGTCCCGAAGACGACGAAGGGCATTGCTTCATCGTATTCGTCGGCGGCGAAGCGTTTGGGCTTCCCGTCGATTGCGTCCAGACGATCTTCCAGATCGAAGCGGTAACGCCAGTGCCGCTCGGCCCGAAGGAAATCGTCGGCCTCGTCAATCTCCGCGGCAAGATCGTGACCGCGGTCAGCCTGCGCCGCCGGTTGCAAATGCCGGACGCGCCGCAGGCCAAATCGACGCTGGCAATCGGCATGGAGCATCGCGGTGAAAATTTCGCGCTCGTCGTCGATGAGGTCGGTGACGTGATCTTTATCAATCCGCAGGCCCAGATCTCGTTGCCCCCGCATCTCGATCAACACAGGGCGAAGCTCACCCAAGCGGCATATCGCCTCGACCACGAAATTCTTTCACTGCTCGACGTTGGATCCCTTTTCGATTTCCAGCGGCGAGTTTGACGCAATGGGCCACGACAGGGTGCGGCAGATGCGGGAGTTGGACATGAAACAGGTCTTGGTGGTCGATGATTCCACCGTCATCCGGAAGGTTGCAAAGCGAATTCTGGAAGGCATGAACTTCCAGACCCTCGAGGCGGAAGACGGCCGCAAGGCGCTCGCCGCCTGCGCATATGTGATGCCAGACGCGATCTTGCTCGATTGGAACATGCCGGTGATGGACGGCTTCGAGTTCCTCCACGAGCTGCGCAAAATGCCCGGAGGGCTGAAGCCGAAGGTCGTCTTCTGCACGACCGAGAACGACGTCGCGCATATCGCGCGCGCCATTCATGCCGGCGCAGACGAATACATTATGAAGCCGTTCGACAAGCAGATCCTGCAATCCAAGCTGGAAGAGATCGGCCTCATCGAACCCGTCGCGTAAGCGTGCAATTCTAGTTGGATCGGCTCTGTTCATGCCGAAATCAGTCATTCTCGCAGATCCACAGATCGAGTCCGCGTCCGGATCACCTCCGAGCCCGCGTGAGATCCGCGCGTTTCGTTTGCCCCGCCTGTCGCGGCGGGCGATCGTGATCGGCGCCTCGACCGGCGGTCCGCAGGCCGTGCCCATCGTCCTCAAAGGACTGATGCCGGCCATTCGGCAGATACCCGTCTTCATCGCCTTGCACATTCCTGCCGAATTTGCCGGCACGATCGCGGAACAAATCGAAAAAGCCACCGCCCTGCCGACCCACGCGGCCCGGCACGGCGAAGAGGTGATGAACGGGCACATATACATATCGCCCGGCAACCTCCACCTCGCCGTTGCACGGCTGGGCGAATCGGAGCTGATCGTGCTGTCCGATGCGCCTCCCGAGAACTTCTGCAAACCTTCGGTGGACGTCCTGTTTCGCACCGCGGCCTATGCTTATGGCGCCGAAGTCATCGGGATAGTTCTCACCGGAATGGGCAGCGACGGGCTGTCGGGCTCCCGCGCCATCGTCGAAGCCGGCGGCGTGGTGGTCGCCCAGGATGCCGCTTCCTCAGCCGTCTGGGGAATGCCGCGTTCAGTCGTGGAGGAAGGCCTGGCGCACGCCGTGCTGCCGCTCGATTCGATCGGCCCCACCATCTGCCGTCTGCTGTGCCCTGGCGTTCTCCGAGAGAAGCAATCATGACATCCGATTTCGACGCCCTGCGCCAGCTTCTCAGCCAGACTTCCGGCCTTTCCCTCGATGTCGAGAAGGCCTATCTCGCCGAGAGCCGCCTGCAGCCGATCATCGAGCGGCTCGGCCTCAACGATCTCGGCGCGCTTGTCCAGCGGCTCGTCGGCGGAACCGATCCCGAACTGGTGCGCGATGTGGTCGACGCGATGACCACGAACGAGACCTTCTTTTTTCGCGACCGCGTGCCGTTCGATAATTTCCGCAACGTGATCCTGCCGAAATTGCTGCAGGCCAGGAAAGAAATGCGGCAAATCAGGATCTGGTGCGCTGCCTGTTCGACCGGCCAGGAACCCTATTCGCTGGCCATGCTTCTCGACGCGGAGGCGCACAAGCTCGCCGGTTGGAGCGTGGACATTCTGGGCACGGATTTGTCGCGCCATTGCATCGCCGCCGCCCGCGAGGGGGTCTATACCCAATTCGAAATGCAGCGCGGCCTGCCGATCTCGCAGCTGCTCCGCTATTTCAGGCAAGAAGGAGACCGCTGGCGCGTCAATGAACATTTGCGCTCGCGCGTCCGCTTCGAGGAATTCAACCTCCTCTCGGATTATGGCGCATTCGGCCGTTTCGACGTGATTTTCTGTCGCAACGTATTGATTTATTTCGACGTACCGATGAAACAGAACGTCCTGAACCGGCTGGCGCAGGTCGTCTGCCCGGACGGTTATCTCGTGCTGGGCGCGACCGAAACCGTGGTCGGATTGACCGACGCCTTCGTCATGCATGAGGAGCATCGCTCGATCAACGTACCGCGATCCGCCTCGCGTGCGCCGCGCGCCCCCTTGCGGCTGGCGACAGGGTGATCGATTCGAGCGCAGAAATGGGCGCGGCCGCGTTCAGGCGGGCATCAGCTCTTCGTCTTCGGTCGGCTCGCGCAGAACATAGCCGCGGCCCCAGACCGTCTCGATGTAATTGCGGCCGCGGCTCGCGTTGGCGAGCTTCTTGCGCAGCTTGCAAATGAAGACATCGATGATCTTCAATTCCGGCTCGTCCATGCCGCCGTAAAGATGGTTGAGGAACATTTCCTTGGTCAGCGTCGTGCCCTTGCGCAGCGAGAGCAGCTCCAGCATCTGATATTCCTTGCCGGTCAGATGGACCCGGTTGCCGGCGACTTCGACGGTCTTCTGATCAAGATTGACGACCAGGTCGCCGGTCGTGATCACCGACTGCGCATGGCCCTTCGAGCGCCGGACGATGGCGTGAATGCGGGCGACGAGCTCATCCTTGTGGAACGGCTTTGTCAGATAATCGTCGGCTCCGAAGCCTAGGCCCTTCACCTTGTCCTCGATGCCGGCGAGGCCCGAAAGGATGAGGATGGGAGTTTTGACTTTCGCCACGCGCAGGGTGCGCAGCACTTCGTAGCCCGACATGTCCGGCAGATTGATGTCGAGCAGGATGATGTCGTAGTCGTAGAGCTTGCCGAGATCGATGCCCTCCTCGCCGAGATCCGTCGTGTAGACGTTGAAATTCTCGGACTTGAGCATCAGTTCGATGCTTTGCGCGGTCGCGCTGTCGTCTTCGATGAGTAACACGCGCATATTAGGCCCCCAGCCTTGCCCTCTCTGGTCGGCAAGCGAAGTTATTTTTCCCACGCACCGCTGCGGCGCAAAATACGCGGAGCCGCGGACGGCAAGGTTGATCCAGCCGAACCGATTTCTTAAAGTTAACGATCATTGGTTAACAAAATCATTCCAAGCGGGCCTCGCGAGGCAGGGCAAAATGAGAACTCCTCTCGTGACTTGGCCGGTTGCGGCTCAACCGGGGACTCGCTGCCGCCGCGAGTGGGTGCGGGCGGACGGGCTATTTGCGCACGAATCAGACCCGCCGCGAATCATACATGAACCCGGCGCTCATCGCCCAGCGATCGCGCCGGTGTGGGTAAGGAAGCAGCAACTTTGATCGGCCATATTCGACAGGTGGCGTGACGAAATCGATCGAGGGTTGCGGACGGCCCTGCGTTTCGGAGTTTCAAAATTATGAAATCGCGGGATACGCTTATCCGGCTGAAGCAATTCCACGTAGAGGAAAGGCGCCGCAGGCTCACGCAGATCGAAGCGATGATCGGCGAATTCGCCCGCATTGCGGCTGACCTCGACCGGGAAATTGCGCTCGAGGAGCAGCGGGCGGGCATCTCCGACACCACGCATTTCGCCTATCCGACCTATGCTCGGGCGGCCCGCGTGCGGCGCGATAATCTGCTCCGGTCCTCCGAGGAATTGCGCGGCCAAATCGAGGATGCCAAAGCCAAGCTCGAAAATGCCATCGAGGAGCTCGGCAAGATGACGAGCCTGGAGGGGCGCGAAAAAGGCGCTGAACGCGCGCCTGACTTGGTCGACCGCGGCCCGACCATGGCCGATATCGGGCTGCGCACGGCGCGCGCCTGACCGATTCCCCGGCCAGGGGCTCGCGCCGCACCATTTCCCCTGGCGCTCCCGTTCACACTTCGGATTTCGAGCGGATCGGCTTGCCGCATTCGTGTAAAGCGCCCCGGTTCACGTCATCAAATGCCCCAAAAATCGAGAAATTAGAGGGCGTGTGGACGCAAAGCGGACGTCTTGCAGAGCCCCGCGGGCCGACCACTTGGACAATCATGAAGCGTTTCCTCGAATTCGTCTGGCCCGCCCTCGGCTTAGCCGCAGTGGTCGTATCGGTTTGGCTGCTCCACAGGCAATTTCGTGGCGACGCGGTCGCCCCCGAAGTCTGGGCCGACCTCAAGGCCATTCCGCCCGGCCAATATGCCCTGGCGATCGCCGCGACGCTCGTCGCTTATGCGGCACTCGCCTGGTACGACCGGATCGCGCTTCTGCATCTCGGCGTGAAGTCTATTTCCTGGACCTTCATCGCGCTCTGCTCGTTCACGACATATGCCTTGGCGCATAATATTGGGGCTTCGGTCTTTTCCGGCGCGATGGTCCGCTACCGCGCCTATTCGACAAAGGGCCTGACGCCGGCCCAAATCGCCATTCTCGTCGGACTTAGCTCGCTCACCTTCGGACTTGGCGTCCTGCTTCTCGGCGGCCTGCTTCTCGTCGCCGAGCCCGGCCAATTGCAAAGACTGGCCGGCATGCTGCCGCATGTCCTGACCGAGCCGACCACGGCCCGGCTGATCGGCCTCGTCTGTCTTTGCCTGATCGTCGCCTATTGCGCCGGTTCGATCTTCAATCTGAGGCCGCTCAGCGTCGGCAAGCTGCGGATCGAATATCCGCGTCCGGGCGTTGCGCTTCGCCAATTCGTCGCGGCGCCGATGGAGATCATGGGCGCCGCCGGAATCATCTATTTCGCCCTTCCGCAGCAGGGCAATCCCGGCTATTTCGCGGTGCTCGGGGTGTTCATCGCATCATTCTCGGCCGCACTCGTCTCCGAGGCGCCCGGCGGGCTTGGCGTTTTCGAACTTCTCTTTATCAAGGCGATGCCGGCCATGGCGCAGCATCGGGTCCTGACCGCCCTGCTCGTATTCCGTTTCTTCTATCTCGTGCTGCCGCTCTTGTTCGCCAGCATCGTCGTGGTCGCTTTCGAGCGAAGCAAACTGCGCGAGGCGCTCAGCCACGCAAAAGCCGATGCCGGCAAACCGCTCAAGTCGGCCGCCCAAGGTGAGAAGGGCAAGCGGGACCCAAGTCCAGCCGATCTGTCTTGATTGCCGGCGGCGATAGGGATCGCCGCGATTGCGGCCGCCTCACGCGGACGTTCACATCCGATATTGCTGAATGCGGGTCGTGCGAAGCCCCGCCAGCCCATATTGATCAATCGACATTTGCCAGGAGAGAAACTCGTCGACGGTCAGCGTGTAGCGGGTGCAGGCCTCTTCGAGGGAAAGCAAACCGCCGCGCACGGCAGCGACGACTTCCGCCTTGCGGCGGATGACCCAGCGCTTGGTCGTGACCGGAGGAAGATCTGCCACGGTGAGTGGGCTCCCGTCAGGCCCGATGACGTATTTCACCCTCGGGCGGTGCAGTTCGGCCATGGTCTCAACTCACATACTTGACTGACGCTCGACTGGAGAGAATAGAAAAAGCAACTTAAGATTCGGCTAAGCGTGGCTCCAGGCTTTAGTATAACAATGGAGGTATAAATTAGTCGAATATTTATAAATGCGCTAAGGGTTGCTTCATATATGTATCGACCTGAGACGGAATATTTAATATTATTAAGAAATGGCCCGAACCCCGGCTTGGCTGCTGCCGGCGCCGCGCGCTCGATCCCCTCGGTTGCATTCGCCTCGGTGGAATGGTTTAGATGATTAAATTGGCTTTTGCTCCGTCAATCCCCCGAGAAGGCGCCGGGCGCCCCATGTCGGGACGCTGATCGGCCCCTATATGGGCTGAATAAATGAGCGCCCGCCGAAAATCGGCTTTAGCGAGCTTTGCCCGCGACATCTGACTGAATTTGAGACAGCGGCCATGCCCGAAATCCGCAACAGCCTCGACCTGCCGAAGCCCGCCGCCGAAACGCGGGTGGTCGTTGCCATGTCCGGCGGGGTTGATTCCTCGGTCGTCGCCGCGCTTCTCAAGGAGCAGGGCTATGATGTCATCGGCGTGACTTTGCAGCTCTACGATCACGGCGAGGCGGAGCACCGCAAGGGCGCCTGCTGCGCTGGCCAGGATATTCACGACGCCCGCCGGGTCGCGGCAAAACTCGGAATCCCGCATTATGTCCTCGATTATGAAGAGCGCTTTCGCGAAAAGGTCATCGATCAGTTCGCGCGCAGCTATTGCGAGGGGGAGACGCCGGTTCCCTGCATTTCCTGCAACAGCGAGATCAAATTCGCCGATTTCTTCGAGACCGTGAAGGATCTCGGCGCCGATCTGCTCGCAACCGGCCATTATGTCGCTTCGCGGCCCGACGAATTTGGAGCTCGCGCGCTGTTCCGGGCAAAAGACGTAAGTCGCGACCAGAGCTATTTCCTCTTCGCCACCACGCGCGCGCAGCTCGAACTGGTGCGCTTTCCGCTGGGCGAAATGCAGAAATCCGAGGTCCGCGCCATTGCGCGCCGCCACGACCTGCCCGTGGCGGATAAGGCCGACAGCCAGGACATTTGCTTCGTGCCGGCGGGAAAATACAGCGATTTTATCGAGCGGATGTGGCCGGAGGCCGCGGTTCCGGGCGACATCGTCCATGTTGATGGGCGCGTGCTCGGCCGCCATGCCGGCATCATTCATTATACGATCGGGCAGCGGCGCGGACTGGGCATCAGCCTTCCCGGCGCCGGCGAGCCGCTTTATGTCGTCAAGCTCGACGCCGGCAACGCACGCGTCCTCGTCGGCCCGCGCCAAGCGCTGGCGACGCGCCTGGTGCATCTGCGCGCTTTCAATTGGATCGGTGACGGCAGCTTTGCCGAATGCGCCCGCGCCGGTCGCGACGTTTTCGTGCGCGTGCGCTCGGCCAAGCCGCCGGTCCCTGCCTATTTGCGCATCGAGGGCGGCGAGGCGGCGGTCGAGTTTGCCTGCCACGAAGACGGCGTCTCGCCGGGGCAGGCCTGCGTGCTCTATGCCGGCGAGCTCGCCGGTGCGCGGGTTCTGGGCGGCGGTTTCATCAGCGCGACAGAGCCGGCGATGCTGGGCGAGGAGCCCGCGGCGCAAGACCCGGCGCTTGCCGCCGCCGGCCGCTAGATGGACAATCTCGGGACCAGGCACGCGCCGGTGCAACGGCATGCGACTCACGAGCGCACGCCTGCCGCGCAAAATTTCGACAATTCGCATATTGAGCGAGCCTATGCGCGCTGGGCACCCGTCTATGACCTCACCTTCGCCGCGGCGATGCACCCCGGGCGCAAACTTGCCGCCGCGGCGGCGAGCCGCCACAAAGGCGGTCTGATCCTCGACGTGGGGGTGGGAACGGGGCTCGAACTGCCGATGTTCGAGCCGACGACGCGTGTCGTCGGTATCGATCTCTCGCAACCGATGCTGCAGCGTGCGGCGCGCCGGATCGGCATGGCGGCTCTCCAACATGTCGCCGGTCTCGCGGTCATGGATGCCTGCCGGCTCGCCTTCGCTGACGGCACGTTCGACGCCATCGTCGCTCCCTATGTGCTCACCGTACTGCCGAAACCCGAAGCCAGTCTCGATGAATGGGCGCGCGTTTTGAAGCCGGGCGGCGAGATCGTGCTGGTCAATCACATCGGCGCGGCGCGCGGCCCGCAGGCTTGGATCGAGGCCCAGCTGGCAAAAAACAGCTCCGCACTTGGCTGGCGACCGGAATTCCCTTGGCGGATCCTCGCCGATTGGCTCGAAAGCAAGACCGGCCTCGTGCTCGCCGAGCGCCGCGCGCTACCGCCGTTCGGGCTTTTCACCTTGGTTCGCATTATGAAGCCGGCGGCGCAAACGCAGGCATAGAGCGACGTTTCGCGTGAGAATTGCGAGTTTTGTCGCGATCGCGCGACACTTTTGGCCTCCGTGCCGCTCCACAACGCGTTCTCGACGCAATTGCGCGCCTAGGACGCGCGTTTGCAAAATGCGCGCGTCGATGTCCGCGTCGGCTGGAATTTCCTAACCATGACGGGAAGTGGCGAAACTTTGAGCAGAGTTCAAAAACGAGCACCCCGAGTTTGTTCAGACTTGCTGTTCTATGACTTGCTGAGAAATCGCTGCAGGACCAAGTCGCCCCATGCACACGAAAAAAGCGTCGCCAGTTTTCCCGGAGCCTATGACCAAAGCGCGCCGCGAGGCCGGCGGAAAAGCGTTGCGACGCGCGCGCGCCGAAACCAGCCTCGCTATCGAAGCAGCCGAGCGCGCGCATGCGCGGCTGCGCGACGCAATCGACATCCTGCCCCAGGGAGTCGTGTTTCTCGACGCCGAGAATCGCTACATCATGTGGAACCAGCAATATGCCGACATCTACAAGCGCAGCGCCGACCTGTTCCAAGTCGGGGTGCGGCTGCAGGACACCCTGCGCATCGGAGTTGCCCGCGGCGACTATCCCGAGGCGAAGGGCCACGAAGAGGAATGGATGGCCGAACGGCTCGAGCTGCTGCGCGATCCGCGCGGCAGGCACGAGCAGGTTCTCTCCGACGGCCGCTGTATCCTGATCGAGGAACGGCGCACCAGCGACGGCGGTTCTATCGGCCTTCGCGTCGACATTACGGAAATGAAGCAGCGCGAGGCGTCGTTTCGCCTGTTGTTCGATTCGAATCCTCTGCCGATGTTCGTTTATGCGCTCGATGACCAACGCATCATCGCGGTGAACGCCGCCGCATTGGCGCATTATGGGCATGCCCGCGACGCCGTCCTGAAGATGACGCTCAGCGACCTGCAAGATTCCGTCGAGACCGCAGCGCTGCCGCATATCGCGGCGCTCTCGCCCGACGATCAGGCCGGCCGCACCTGGAGGCATCGCAGGGCCGACGGCAGGCCGATCGATGTCGCCATCTATACTCAATGCCTCACCTACGATGGGCGCGCGGCGGCGCTCATCGCCGTGATCGACATCACCGAACGCAAGCGCGCCGAGGCGCGTATCGCCTACATGGCGCATCACGATGCGCTGACCGGACTGCCGAACCGCGTGTTGTTGCGGCTGCGGCTCGAGGAAATGCTCGGGCGCACCGGTCGCGACGGCGGCCACTTCGCGGTCTTGTGCATCGATCTCGACAACTTCAAGTCGGTCAACGACACACTCGGCCATCCGATCGGCGATCTCCTGCTGCAGGAGATTGCGCGGCGCATCGAGATGATGTTGCGCGAACAGGACACCGTGGCGCGCCTCGGCGGCGACGAGTTCGCGCTGCTGCAGAGCGCCGCCAGTTCGGCGGAGGAAGTAACCGCGCTCGCTGAACGGCTCATCGCGGCGATCTCCGAACCTTGCGAACTCGAAGGCCACTTGGTCGCAGTGGGAGCAAGCATCGGCATTGCGCTTGCGCCCAGCGACGGCGACGATCCGGACCGGCTGCTCAAGCAAGCGGACATGGCGCTTTATCGGGCCAAGGGCGAAGGCAAGGGTGCATTTCGCTTCTTTGAGCCGGAGATGGACGCCCGGGTGCAGGCGCGCCGCCGGCTCGAAGTGGACCTGCGCTCCGCCATCAATGCCGACAGCCTCGAGGTCTATTATCAGCCGCTCGTCGATCTCTCGAGCGGGCAGACCTGCGCCTTCGAGGCGCTGGTGCGCTGGCCGCATCCCGAACGCGGCATGATCTTGCCCAGCGATTTCATCCCCGTCGCGGAGGAAGCCGGCCTGATCGGCGCGATCGGGGCGTTCGTGCTGCGGCAGGCCTGTGTCGACGCCACCACTTGGCCGGATGACACAAAACTCGCCGTCAACTTGTCGCCGCTTCAGTTCCGAATGGGCAACCTGGTTCAGATAGTGACAGACGCGCTCGACGACGCGGGCCTCGCCCCGCATCGGCTCGAGCTGGAGATCACCGAGGCGCTGCTGCTCGAGCGCAGCGATCACGTGCTCGCCACGCTGCACGCGCTGCGCGCATTGGGCATTCGCATCGCCATGGACGATTTCGGCACCGGCTATTCCTCGCTGAGCTATCTGCAGAGCTTTCCCTTCGACAAGATCAAGATCGACCGCTCGTTTGTGCAGGATTTTTCATCCAACAACGAGTCCCAAGCGATCGTTCGGGCGATCATCTCGCTGGGCTTGAGCCTCGGCATCACCATTACCGCGGAAGGCGTGGAAACCGAACACGATGTCGCGCAGTTGCGCGCGGAAGGATGCACCCAGGCGCAGGGCTTCTTCTTCAGCAGGCCGCGCCCGTTGCGCGAAATCCTGCCGGAATTGCGCCAGCGACGTGTGGCGTGAGATCGCGTACCGAAATGCGCGGTCGATATGGCGTCGCGCAGCTTTCGCCGGCACGGGTCTATCGTGATCGTCATGGCATGCCATTGGCGCCGAGTGCTTGACACTGTCTCAGCGGCCGGCCTATACCCCGGCGCCTCGACGCGAGGCATTTTCCGCGACGCATAGTCCAAACGGCGCAGAGAACGCGCGCCCTCTCGCGGGGCGGAGTAGCTCAGCTGGCTAGAGCAGAGGAATCATAATCCTTGTGTCGGGGGTTCGAGTCCCTCCTCCGCTACCATTTGACCAACTCGGCTTCGACCTACGCCCCGACGCCGTTGAAGCGATAAGGCGCCGCGGCGCGGCCGCTTCGAGCCCCGGTTGCTTGGCATCAAACTGCGATCGAAAGCCTCCATCTCCGCACCCCGGCGCGACCGCGGCTCATATGAATTGAGCCCCGCGCCGCGGAGCAGACGGGCATTTTTCCCATCTCAGTCAGGGCGGCTTCCCGCATCTCAGTAAGGGGCTTCCCGTCGACTTGAGTTCTTGCCAAGACCTGGCTTTCCACTTAACCTGCTCTCGTCCTGGGCGGCAAAGACTTCCGCGACAAGCGTTGAGACTTCGCCCAGGGACAGCCGGGGGGCTTGTTATGAGTAGAGGTCTGCCGCGTTTGGCAGTCGTTGTGGCCTGCGTCTTAGTAGGTTCGGGATGCGCCTTGAATGATCGTGTCGATAATCGCGTATCGACCTACGACATTGCCGCGGAACGCGCCCGCGACGAGATGATCCTCACCAACATCATCCGCGCAAGCCACGCTGAGCCGCTGGCGTTCCTACAATTGGGCCAGGTGACGGGCGGGGCCACGGCAGGCGGCCAATTGGGCCTGCCCTCGCTCGTGTTCGGCCATCCCGCCACGCTTGCTGCGACGCGCGCCTTGCAGGAACAGGCGGTTTTCGGGGCCAACGCGGCCGCATCCGGATTTGCTCCCAATTCGGTGAACATGACCGGATCGACGAATTTCAACGTGAGCCCCTCGGAGACCAAGGAGTTTTATGAAGGCTTGCTGGAGCCTGTGGACCCGGAAACTCTTCACGCCTTCGTCGGGCAAGGCATCGCCCGCGAACTCCTGTTCTACCTCTTCGTGGAACAGCTTACTGAGGAGCATGGCGGCATAACGCATCAATACCTCAACGATCCTAGCGATGAAGGGTTCAAGACATTCACAAGTTACGTCAATGAGGCTATCGAATTCGGTATCTCTTCGGAGCCGGACCCCCACGATGCGGATCAGATCCAAAAGGAAAAAAGGGAAAATCTGGCGAAAAAATTCAACGTTACCGTCGATGTCTCAACCGCTCAGGCCGGTGGTCAGAAAGAGGAACAGAAACCGAAGTGGCGGCTTTGCTTCGATCTGACCCTCCCAGATAGTCCAAAGCCAAACGGAAGATCGCCGATTTGCGGTTCGCATGATCGACCTTTGGATTCAAAAGGCAGGGCACTGGGTCCCCAAACGGTGACATTTCCCGGTCCTCAAGGGGGGAAAGTAATATTGCAGGTTCAGCCGCGCTCGACCTTTGCGATTTTCCAATTTTTGGGCCGCTTGGTTGCCGAGGCCAGGCAGGGCGCCGCGCCCATCACGCTTACGACCCGCGAAGCAACCGACCCGGACGGCCCGTTTGCAGACGCCGATCTCTTCCTCCTTACGAACGGCTCTCCCAGCGGCTGCTTCCTCGAAGTGGGCTATGAAGGTCAAAGCTATTGTGTACCCAATCAGGGCCCCGGCGCGATCAACACCAAGCGCATTCTGGGGCTTCTCGCTCAGCTCCTCGCGCTGAGTACCTCGGTCAACGAAATCCCGACGACGCCGCAAGTCCAAGTGATACCCTAACCGCCGGCTTCCCGCACGGGCCCGGGCGCGGCAATGAGATGCAGTCGTGAAAATCGACGCATCGGATTTGTGGATGACGGCCACGCTGGGCCGGCTTCCTAAAGAGATCCTTGTTCCGTCGTGCGGGCAGGCGCAGGCGCGTTTGTGACCTGCCCCGCGTTCAGCGAGTCCTCGATCTGCTTCTGCGCGCAGCTGTTGGCATCGCGCTGGACCTCGAGATTCGTCCGGCTCGCGGATGTCGAGGCCGGTTGAGTCACACCGGGTTCTCTTTGAGTTGAGACGCTTTTGGAGCATTCCTCCGGGCTGCCCAGCATCCAAGACACGACGTTGAAGCTTGTCGGCGAGAGTTTCCAGCCGAGCGGGAGGTCAAAGGCCCGGTCGTTGAGCTGCACGATTGCGAGATGCGCCGCTTTCCCCTTGAAGTAGTCACTGGCGCGCGCCACCGCCGCGTTGCCCAGCCCCTCCCTGACCTTCAGCATCGCATCGATCGGCGCGAGCGTATCGCGGAATTGGGTACCGCTGATCTTGACCCGGCCGGGCGTGAGGTCAGGTTGCGAATATGAGCTTGTCAGCAGGACGAGTTCGAGATCGACGTTGAGGTGCTTCGCGATCGGCTCGAGCGCCCCGTAGAGGGCGAGTGCCGTCGACGCGCCCGAATTGTCGGAATAGCCTCCATCGACGAAATTCCATCGCACATAGCGCCCCTTCGGGTTTTCTTCCATCTCGACGGAGTAGGCCGGAAGAATTAATGGAAATCGAGCGCTGTCGATGGCCGCGTCCATGAGCGTGATTTGTTTGGACGAAATGTTCGACCCTGTGTCGCACGAGGTGTTTGACGCGGAAGCCGGGCTCCCGGGCATGTACTGGTCGGAAAACGAATAGAGGGATTGATCGCCGCTGCCATGCAGCGAGAAGGGGGCGAACGCCGCGCGGAAGCCGGTTTCGACCCAGGTCGTGTTGAGCACCAAGGCCGGCGCGCGGCCGGTCTGCGACCAGTGATCGACGAAAGGATCGCAGAGTTCCTGCGCGGCTTTGCCGTATCGGGAGCGCACCGATTCTTCAAAGCTTGCCGCCAGCGCCTCGGCGCGCTTAATGCGGGCGCCGAAGACCTCCGGAAAGATCGACGCGACGACCGGCGATAAATGGTCGTCCTGCATGACATTACACACTTCCCGCTGCAGCGTCGCAAACCCTGAGCAATCGTCCGATTCCCGCGAAGCGACTGAATTTGGCATCGCAGACGCTGCAGGTTCCGGGCCTCCGCGATTTTGCGGCGATCCCGCGGGGTCGTTCTCGAGAGCCGAGCGGTCGAGCGCCTGGAAGATGGTCGCTCCGATGGCGCCTCCTGAAACTCCGCTGATCGCAAATACATGTTGCGAGAAGTCCGGCGCGGAGTCTTGCAGCCGAGCGAGCAACAGCGAGGCTGCGGCCGCCGCGTAGATGCCGCCGCCCTCGACGGCGAAGATGAAGACCGGGGATTGTTTCGCGGTCCTGGCTTTGAGCCAGGCCTCAAACCGTTGCTCGATCGGACAACGATAGGCATCCTCTGATCCCGCAGCGCTTTGGCACGGATCAGGGAGCGTCGGGTTTGGGGCGACTAGCGCAAAGCCCGAGTTCCTCTCCAAACTGACGGCTGCTGTAATAGCCACGACCATGGCAAGCGTCGCGACGACGCGCAGGCCCGACAGAAGCGCCATGACTGCGAGGACCCCGCTCAAGACGGTGAGAACGACGACGGTGAACTGGATGGGAACCGGGAAGAGCGCGCTGATAAGGATCGCCAACAAGACCAAGCCCAGCGCCGGAAATCCGGATTTCTGCGAGAGCCAAGCCAATAGCGCGAAGGCCGAGATCACGAACGCCAATTCGAGCGAAATCGAGCCCATGGGACCGATGAACCGATACATGGATACGACGGTGTCGGCGCCGCCCAAGGATGCGATCTGCGCCGCGACGATCAGCACCCCGAGCGATACGAGGATTGTCGGCTTCAGCGCCGGGCTTTCCCTGAACCGATCGAGCAACATCGCCACGGTCAGCCCCATCGCCGACCAGGCCATCGCGAGAATGATCATTGCGCCACTGTGGGGCCCGGGCGTCGGCTTCACTCCGAGGACGGCGAAATTGAGCGCTACGGCAAGCGCTATCGCAAGCCAAGGCAAAAGCGCCCAGACAAACATGACGCGCCGACGGCGGCGCCTTGGATTGACGCCGGTGTCCGGATAGAAAGTCAACGAAAAGATGATTTTGGGCCGCATTCCATGGAGATAGGATCCCATGACGATCAGCAATGCGGCGCCCGTAAGCGCGCCGATTATCCAAACTGCGCTCGCAGATCCCAGGGAGGGATTGATCAACAAGATGAGCAGCGCCGCCGCCGTCAACGGCGTTATGAAGATGCCGGCCCATTGAACGAATCTGCTGTTTCTGTAGAAATCGAGAAAGAAAGCGATCGAGATTCCCAGCGCGATTGCGGCGATGGCGATTTCCCAGACGCTCGGCGGCTGCAGATGCAGCATCGAAGTGAGGTGGCCTTCGGTCACGCCTGCCCCCTTGAGCCGGTCGTACCTCTCGATCAGGTAGAGCAGCGCTCCGAACAACCCGGCAACGAGGCCGAGCCATGGAAATAGGGCTAGGATGACTGCCGCCGCCCTTTGAAGAACCCGCAGTTTGGAGCGAGCCTCCGGATTCGAATAGCTCGAATAGACGACGCCGATCCGCATCGTGCTGAGTTCATAATGGGCGACGTAGAGGACCGCGCTGAGCAGTGCAAGCGCTGCCGCCGCCGCCGTGAATCCCGCCGTCGCCGCGATCCAATGGGCGTCGCCGCTCAGATTCTCGAGGTACGACAGGTAGATTTCTCGAAGCTGCCCGTTCGTCGCGAAGGTAAAGAATACGATCAGCGCCGCGGTCAGCGGCAAAATGTGAAAGATGGCCATCATGCGATGCAGCGGCTGCCAGAATGCGCGCCGCAGGAAAGGGCCGAGCTCTTCCCACTTGGAAGCCAATGCCTCCGACACGATCATTTAAGCGCTCCAAGTATTCCTTCCTCGCAGAGCTCCTTCAGCACGCTGTCACATGCGCTCTTGTCGCGCGATTTGAACGCCAGGAAATAGATTTCCTTCAGCGTTGGATTCGGTTGGGTGCGAAAATAACGGACCGCGACCGGGATGACGATTTTGGCCACGGTTTCGATCGGCAGGCCGCCGTCGCCGGCGCCCAACATCGGGAAAATGATGGAATCGAGATTCTTCTTTCGGAGAATTCTCCACAGCTTGTTATTTTCCTCGTCGACCCGCCGCAGGACTCTGTCGACGCATTCTTCCAGCCGCTCCGGCTTTGCGCTCACGCCTTCGCCAGGGCCGCCTTCGACAGTTGCCACGTGAAAGATTCGTCTCACCTGGTTTCTGCTGCAGAGCATGCCGGACTCGGTTACCAACACCGTCCCGATTTTGACATGCCCGCGCTCGCCGACGGCGCCCCGCAGTTCCTCCGCGATGATGTCTTCGACGACGTTTTCGTCCCGGTCCTTGATGGCGCCAAGAAATCGAATCCTCGCCGAGATGGTCTTGCCGAGGAAACGGTCCATGATCATGTCGGTGTTTTCGGAATTGACCCAGATACTCACGTTGCGGATGTTTTCGATGGAGCCGGTTTGATAGCCGACGATCAGACCGGGCTTTTCCTTAAGCTCATACCGCACCTTGCAGAAGTCCAGCGGCTTGATATGTCTCAGGTAGTCCTGCAGCCAGTAGGCCGCGATGGCGAGCTTCGGATCTTCGATCTGTTTCTTCGCCAGCTGATCGAGCAGCTCATTCGCCTGCATTTGCACGACTCTGATGTCTTCGCCGGGCAGACCGCCCCCTTTGCCGATTCTGTCGGCCTCTCTGACCCGGGAAAAATAGAGAAAGATGCGTTCGGACGTGCCGCCGGGCGAGGAGAAAAACCTGCAGATCAGCGTGGGGTTATGGATTTTGTAGCCGGTCTCCTCCATCGTCTCGCGAACGATGGCCTCCTCCGGAGTTCTCGTTCTCATCGATCATTCCGGCGATCGCCTCGGTGATCCAGCCGTCCGTCGTCGCGGGATTGTCGCGGCGGCGTGCGATCAAGCTCGGCAGCTTGAACTGATTGACCATCACCACCGCGTTCGTGTCGGGGTTGTAGAGCAGCACGGAAACCGAATCTCCCCGCTCGAAGATCAGCCGGCGTTGGTAGGCGCTCATCCTGCCATTAAATTGCTCGTGTGAGACAATGACTTCATCGATCTTGAAGAAGTCGTCGAATAAGCGTGTTTCCTTGCGGATTTTGACGCGGCGGGGCGCTTGCATCTAAGCTTTTGCCTCCCACTTGGACGAGAGCTCCCGACAACGATAATTCAAGCCAGACGCATTCGCTAGCGTCTTAAACGGCAGTCGGCGCCCAGATTGTCGGGTGTTTGCGGCGGCTCTTTGCCCGGTCCCCCAAATAAAAATTCGTTCTTTGCGCCATTACGCGCATGGGGCGCTCGACGGCATCGGCATCGGCGCGCGCCAGCGGGCGATCGCCACCGCGGCGATGCCGAGGCCCAGAATCACAATAAGGAAGATCCCGCCGTTGATGAGGACGGCCCGGTAGCCGAGTTGACCGACATCGAAGAACGAATAGGGATAGACCCCGACCAGCGCGCCGCGCAGCAGGGTATAGGCCCCATAGAGAAGCGGAAACATCAGGAAATAAAGCACGTTTTCCCAGGCGATTCGATGCGTGGGCCGGATGAGCAACCAATCAATGAGATAGAGCGGCGGCATCACATAATGGAGCACAACGTCGGCGATAAATTGTACCTCGGTCAACTTTGAACGGCCCGCGAGAAGAAGCGCATAGCCGCCACACGTGACAATCATAAAGACGGCGAGCGCAGTGCGTATCTCATAGCTTAGAAAGAAGCGACTTGCGCGCCAATGAGCCGCCAATTCCGGGACGGTGAGGGTCGCTGCCACGAGAATATTGGTGAGGATGGTAAAATAGCTGAAGTAATTGATCGTTCGCATCAGTTCGCTGGGACCGGTCGGCAGAGTGAGCGTAGCGGCCAATTGTACGACGATGGCGATCCAACCGAGCGTCCCGGCAAACAACCGGAAGACATGTATCGCGGGCGATGCGGAATTTTTCACAGAGTTATCATCCGCTGCCCAGGCCACCGACTAAAGCTTCGGGGCGACGATTGCGGCATCCAAGCTAGCACTTATTCGCACATCGTCCTAAGATCAACTGTTAGGATCCCCATGGGCGCCGATAAGCGCGCGAAGCGCCGCCAGCCCCACGGCGTTCAAGCTCTTGCGCGCCCGAGAGCCGATTCGAATGGCGAAGAAACCCACACGAAAATGGTCCGCGCGGGTGACGAACGAGAGCAACGCCCTCGATCTCGAGCCGCTTGTGTTTGACTCGGACGACCCGAAATACATCGCTCGATCGCTGAAGGATTCGGCCGAGCGCAGCGGCCGGCGAAAATCGAGCCCGTTCCAATCGGCTATGTCGATGCTGACCTTTTATATCAATCGGGCAGGCAAGAACCTGCCTGCCGCGCGCCGGCGGACGCTCGAACGGGCAAAAAGCGAGCTGCGCAAAATTTTCGGGCGTGAGTAGCGGCCGTTCACCCGGATGCAGCTAGCGGCCGGCGCGCAAGGCCTGCCGAACGTCAAAGAATCCGATCCAGGGATCGCCGGCCAGGTGTTGCAACCGTTTGCCGAAATTGCTCAGCGTGAACTGGCTCGCGCTCGAGACAGAGTCGAGTTCGTCCCAGGCAAGCGGCGTCGATACTGCGGCACCCGCCCGCGCCCGCGTCGAATAGGGCGCGACCGCCGTCGCCCCGCGCGCGTTGCGCAGATAATCGACGTAGATGTGGCCGGAACGGGCCTTCTTGGCCACCGTCGCGGTAAAGCGTTGCGGGCCGTCCTTCGCCATGGCCTCGGCAAGCGCCCGGCAAAAATTCTTCGCCGCATCCCAGCTCGCGCGCGGCTCGATCGGCGCGACCACGTGAAGACCTTTGCCGCCGGTCGTCTTGACGAAGCTTTCGAGCTTCGCCTCGGCGAGACGCCGGCGAACTTCGCGCGCCGCCAAGATGAGATCGCGAAAGGTGATACCTTCGCCGGGATCGAGATCGAAGATCAGCCGATCGGGACGATCGAGGGTCTTCGACCTCGAACCCCAAGGATGGATCTCGAGCGCCGCCGATTGAACCAATGCGATCAAGCCGTCGAAGGAGTGGATGCCGAGGATCGGCTGCTTTTCGTGCGGATCATGGATTTGCTGGATGTGCTCATCGAGTCCGGCCCAGGCGTGTTTCTGAAAGAAGCAGCCCTGCACGAATCCGGACGGGCAGCGCACCAGGACGAGAGGCCGCCCGACGATATGTTTCTCGATCCATGGCCAGACCATTGCATAATAATCGGCGAGGCCTTGTTTGGTGATGCCGACGTCGGGCCAAAGCACCCGGTCCGGATGAGTGAGTTTCACGCTTGTCGCGGGCGCGTCGAGCGGCACGGCGACCGCCTTCTCGCGCACGATCTCTTTCGGATCCTTGTCCTCGCGCAGGCCTTTGAACGAAGCCTGGCGGAGATTTCCGTCCGCCGTCCAGCCGCGAAATTCCGCTTCTGCGACGCGCGTCGGTTTGATCCACACGACATTGCGGCGCGCCTCGGTCGAAAGCGGCGTCGCCAGCGCAGGTTTGGCAATGCGTTCGCGCTCCAATTCGGCAAAGAGATCGGCGGCGACCCTGTTGGAGAAGCCGGTGCCGACGCGACCGGCATGAACCAGCTTGCCCTTGTCGTAATAGCCGAGGACGAGCGAACCGATCGCTCTGCGCGCCGTCGTCGAGGGGACATAGCCGAGCACGACGAATTCCTGCCGGTTGGCGCATTTCGATTTCGTCCAATCGGTGGTGCGGCCCGGGCGATAGGGAGAGTCGCGCCGCTTGGAGACAATGCCTTCCGCCCCGAGCCGACAGACGTGCTGCAGCATCAGTTCACCGTTTTCGTCGAAATCCTCGCTGAAGCGCAATGTGCCGCTTGCCCGCTTGAGAAGCGAGCCGAGCAGGTCCTTGCGTTCGACCAGGGCAACGCGGGTGAGATCGAAACCATCGAGATGAAGGATGTCGAAGGCATAATAGATCAACCCGCGCGCCTTTCCTTCCTTCAGGGCATTCTGAAGCGCGGAAAAGTCGGAAATCCCGTTGTCGTTCTCGACGACGACCTCGCCGTCGATGAGGCACTTCTTCGCCGGCAGCCCGGAAACGGCTTTGGCAACGGAGGGGAAACGATCGGTCCAATCGAGCCCCTTGCGCGTTCGCAAGACGACCTTGCTCGAATCGAGCACGGCCTCGATGCGATAGCCGTCGAACTTGATCTCATGCACCCAACCGGCGCCGCTTGGCGGCGCATCGACGAGCGTCGGCAGCATCGGCGCGACGAACTTCGGCAAGGCGGCGCGTTTCGCCGGCTTGGGCGCTTTGAAGGTGAAACTGGCGGGCCGCTTGGTCTTGGCGCTTTTTGCGTCAGTTCGGCGCGCTGCGCTCGATTTCGTCGCCGATCTTATCGCGGCCTTCGACTGGGTGAGCGGCGCCGATGCGCGCGCGCGGGGCGAGTTGGCGGTTGCTGCGCGAGCCTGAGCCGGCTTGCCGGAGGTCCAGCTTCGGCTGTGGGTGTCGCTCGCAATATCCTCGAGCGAACGGCCGGTCAGCACAGAATCCGGCTCCTCTTCCAGGATGTCGGGGTCCTCCGGCGTCCGCGCAAAAGCGTCGTGGGCTTTGATCAGCAGCCAATTGTCGGCCTTCTCGCCGCGCCGCGGACGCATGCGCACAAGGTGCCATTTGCCCTTCAGCTTTTTCCCGTTGAGCGTGAAATCGAGATGGCCCTTGGCATAGCCTGCGTGCGGATCGCCCTCCGGCTCCCAGGTCCCGCGGTCCCAGACCAAGACCGTGCCGGCACCATATTGGCCCTCGGGAATCGTGCCTTCGAAAGAACCGTAATCGAGCGGATGATCCTCGACATGCACCGCGAGCCGTTTCTCGCCGGGGACGAGGCTCGGGCCGCGCGTGACCGCCCAGCTCTTCAGCACTCCATCGAGTTCGAGCCGGAAATCGTAATGCAGCCGGCTCGCATCATGTTTCTGGACGACGAATGTATGGCCTTTGCGCCGGGCTTTGCTGCCGCGCGGTTCGGAGGTGACCCCGAAATCTCGCTTCTTCTGGTAGGCTTCGAGCGCGCTGGCCACGGGCTCCTCTTCGCTCAGCCGGTCTTCTTCGCCCGCCGCGGCCGCCCTGCCCTGCTCGCCGGCGCGGCGGCCTTCTTGGCGGTCGGCGATTTGACGGTTTCCTTCGGCGCCGCCGTCGCCGACGCCAGGGTCCTCGCGCCCGATCCGCGGCGCCCGCTTTCGACGCTCCGCCGCAATGCGTCCATAAGATTGATCACATTGCTCGGCGGCTTCGGCGCCTGCGCCGACGGAAGCGGCCGGCCGGCGCGCTTGGCGCGGATCAACGCGACCAGCGCGTCCTGATAGCGATCCTGGAACTGCGATGGATCGAAACCGCCGCGCTTCATATCGATGATATGCTCAGCAAGCTTGCGCATCTCGGCCGGAATTTTCAGATCCGGCACGGATTCGAAATAGGGCTTTTCGTCGCGCACCTCGTATTGATAGTGCAGCGTTGTGCCGATCAGACCTTTGTGGCGCGGCTCGATCATCAGAGCACGTTCGCGCCCATAGAGCACGACGCGCGCCAGGCCGACCATGCCGCGTTCGCGCATGGCCTCGCGAATGACGACGAAAGGCTCGTCCGCGACCTTGTCGTCAGGCGCCATGTAATAGCTGTTTTCGAGATAGACCTCGTCGACGTCCTTGCGCGGGACGAAGCTCTCGATGTCGATTGTATGGGTGCTCTCGAGCGCGCGTTCGGCGAGTTCGCTTTCTTCGAGGGTGATGTAATCCCCTTTGCCTATCTCGTAACCGCGCACCTGTTCATCGCGCTCGACGATCTCGCCGGTGACGGAATCGACGTATTGCTGACGCAGGCGGTTGCCGGTCGCCCGGTTAATGAGGTGCAGAGATATGCGCTCGGTCGTGCTCGCGACGGGAAACAGCGCTACGGGGCACGACACAAGCGACAGCTTGAGATAGCCCTTCCAATTCGCACGCGGTACCACGTTTCAGCTCCTCAACTCGACCTCGGAACGCCCTCCTTGCGGATGCGCGCTGTTAGTTCCTGGAAACGCCGCGACCTTGCTGCGCGGCGCATTCATCGCGGGTCTTAACTTTGGCTCGGCCAGATCGTTCCTTCGGCGCGGCTTTGGATAGAACCAGAATAAGCCCGCCCCCGCAAGTTGCGTTGGCCCAAGAGCTTCTCGATAGAGCAGTTCGCGCCGATTTCATTGACCTGGAGCAAAGTCTGACAATAAGCAACGCGCGGCGTGGGCAAGGCGCGAAGCGAGCTGCCGCGAAACGCTGAAACTGGCTGCCGCGGCTTGGTCGCGACAAGATCACTCTGCAAAGGCGTGGCCGCGCAAGCTGACGCCTCTTGGGGGCCGTATCGTACTCAGGCCCGGGCTTGGAGAGCGCCGCGGCGCGCCATCTCATATTGTTCGACGCACGGGCGTGCGGCAGGCGGGTGTTCAGCGCGTTGGCCTCGAAGTCGCCGCCGGCGCCGTGCCAGGCGACAGGCGGCGTGCCATCTATTGCCGATCCGTCGATCTGAGAAATCGTCATGCCCGGGATTATCGCGCGAGGTTCCTGGAAAAGTTCCTGAAACGCACGCGGATTTCTTCATGAAAGGCCCCTCGCTCGAGGGATTGTCAGCTCACCGCGCATTTTTATATTGCTGATATTGCCACGTGGGATTTTATGCGGCTGCGCGATTCGCGAACGTGGCATTCGGAGCTTGGTGAAAAAATGGACTTGCAGCGTAGGGATCATGTGTGCGGCGCGAAATGATCGCATCGGGCTCACGTTCGCGTTGACAAAATCGATGATCTCTGTTGTTGCGAAAGAGTCGAAGCGCGCGGGGATGTAAGCAACCACTAAAGCACGCTGCTTCGGAATTCGGCAATCGGCAACCAGTCGCTCGTCGGGGAAGCGACACATCTAAGGATACGGACGATGCGTTGCGCGCGTGAGCGTTGGGAGATGGCGTTGCTGTTAAAACTAGGTGCTCCGGCCCTGTGCCTCATGGGCTTGCTGGCAATCTCTCCCGCGGGATTTGCTCAAACCGCTTCGCCCCCCCAACAGGATACGGCCGCGCCGCCGGCTTCGGCGCCACCGTCTGCGCCGGCTTCACCGGCCGCAACGGCTCCTGCCATGGTTCCGGCAGCCACCGCTCCGGCTTCGCCGGCAGCCAGCGCTCCGGCCGCCGCCGCTGGCGACACGCCCAGCGTCGCACTGCCCGAATCCGACGCCACGGCGCCAAGCGCTCCGAACGAAACCGCCCCGATCCCGGCGCGGCTGCTGCCGCATAATCTTTCGCCCTGGGGCATGTTCCTCGAGGCCGACATCGTCGTCAAAATCGTGATGGTCGGGCTCGCTTTCGCTTCGCTCGTCACCTGGACGATCTACCTGGCAAAGAGCGTCGAGCTTTTCAACGCCAAGCGGCGGGCGCGGCGCCAACTTGGCGTGCTCGCGCGGGCCTCGAGCCTTTCGAGCGCCGCGCAGGAACTCGGAGCGGCGAAAGGCGCGATCGTGCGCATGGTCGAGGCGGCGGCGACCGAGGTCGATCGCTCCGCCGATCTCAACGCCGACGGAATCAAGGAGCGGGCCGCGGCGCTCATCGCCCGAATCGAAGCCCGCGCCGGCCGCCAGATGAACCGCGGCACTGGCATTCTCGGCACGATCGGCGCGACCTCGCCCTTCGTCGGCTTGTTCGGCACGGTCTGGGGCATCATGAACAGCTTCATCGGCATCTCCAAGACCAACACGACCAATCTCGCGGTCGTCGCTCCCGGCATCGCGCAAGCGCTGCTCGCCACCGGCTTCGGCCTTGTCGCCGCCATACCGGCGGTGATCATCTATAATTATTTCGCCCGCAGCATCGCCTCCTATCGCGCCCTGCTCGCCGACGCCGCCGCGGAAATTCTGCGCCATGTGTCGCGCGATCTCGACCGCGGCACCCCGGTTGAAGAGGAAGAGTGGCGCGTCGTCGGCATGCGGCGATCGGCGGAGTGAGCGCCGATGGCAGTCAAACTCACCACCAGCGACGATGATCTCGACGAAGCGCACGAGATCAACGTCACGCCCTTCATCGACGTGATGCTGGTGCTGCTCATCATTTTCATGGTGGCGGCGCCGCTCTCGACGGTCGATGTCAACGTCGATCTTCCCGCTTCGACGGCGCAGGCCAGTCCGCGGCCCAACAAACCCATCTTCGTGACCATCAAGTCCGACCTGACGCTCACAGTCGGCGAGACGCAGGTCCCGCAAGCGTCCTTGGGCGAGGTGCTCGACCAACAGACGGGAGGCGACAAGACGCAGAGAATCTTTCTGCGCGGCGATAAGTCGATCCAATACGGCTCCGTGATGGACATGATGAATCTCCTGCGCAAGGCGGGTTACCTCAAGATCGCCCTGGTTGGTCTCGACGCCGGCCAGGCAACGGATGAATCCGCGCCATCGGCCACGCCAACGTCGTCGCCCGCAACGCCATGAGCATGTTTGCCGATACGATCCTGCCGCGGCGCGAGGACAAGGGCCTAACGCGTTGGGGCATTGCCGCGCTTGCCGTCCTCCTCGCCCATGTCGGCCTGGTGGTCTCTTTCATGCTCGTGCGGCAATCGGAAATGCCGCCTGGCGCTCCGCCCGATACGGTGATGATCAATCTCGCCCCGATCGCGGTTGCGCCGCCGCCGCAGGAAGAGGTCGATACGCCGCCGCAGCCGCAGGAGGTGCAACCGCAGACGCCTGTCGTTCCGGACTTGCTCCCGGCGCAGCAGGCGGAGGTGATGATGGCGCCGCCGCCGCCCAAGCCGGTCGTCAAAGAGGAAAAGAAGCCGCAGGCGCGTGCGCAGCCGCGCACCAATCTGCCGCATGCCCAGAAGGCGGCCGCGCCAGCGCCAGGCTTCAACGGCGCGGCCGCTCAATCCTGGAAGAGCGAGATCGTCATCCGGATCAGCAGCGTCAAGGAATATCCCGAAGCGGCGCGGCCGGCGAGCGGCACCGCGGTCGTCGCCTTCTCGGTCAATCGCAGCGGCCAAATTCTCGGCGCCCGTCTGGCGCGCAGTTCCGGTTCCTCGCTTCTTGACCAGGCGGCGGTGGAGACTGTACGCCGCGCCAACCCGGTGCCGGCGCCGCCGCCGGGCGTTCCCGGAGGCAGTTTCACGATTCCGCTGCATTTCACGGGGTAATCCCGCCACGAGTGTCTGAGAGTGCGCGCCGAGGTTCGCCCGTCGCCCTCGCGTTGACTTGCCTCTTCGGGACGATTACGACACGCCCCGTCGGGGGAGGAGCCGTCCGAGTTGACCAAAACTCGGTCAGCGATCGCTTCCCGCGGAAGAGACTCATGGCTGAAATCGACAAAATCGGCATCGTCGGCGCCGGGCAAATGGGCGCCGGTATCGCGCAGGTCTGCGCCGTCGCCGGCTTCAAAATCGCGCTCAACGACATCTCCGAGGAACGGATCAATACGGGCCTCGCCACGCTCGGCGGCAATCTCACCCGCCTCGTCGAACGCAAGCAGCTGGACGAGGGAACGCGCGTCGCCGCTGTCGGCCGGATCACGCCGGCGCTCGATTATGATGCTTTCGCCGAATGCGATCTGGTCATCGAAGCGGCCTCGGAAAACGAAGAGATCAAGCGCAAAATCTTCATGAACCTGTGTCCCGCGTTGCGGCCCGACTGCATGCTCGCGACCAATACGTCATCGATCTCGATCACGCGGCTTGCCTCGGTGACGGATAGGCCGGAACAATTCATCGGCATCCACTTCATGAACCCCGTGCCGCGCATGCAGCTTGTCGAGGTCATCCGGGGGATCGCGACCGACGATTCGACCTTCGGCGCGGCCAAGAAATTCGTCGCCCGGCTCGGCAAGACGGCGACGGTCTCGGAGGACTTCCCGGCCTTCATCGTCAACCGAATCCTGCTGCCGATGATCAACGAGGCGATCTACACGCTCTACGAGGGCGTCGGCACCGTCGAGGCGATCGATACCGCCATGCGGCTTGGCGCCAATCATCCGATGGGGCCCCTTCAGCTCGCCGATTTCATCGGTCTCGACACGGTCCTCTCGGTCATGCAGGTCCTGCACGAGGGCCTGGCCAATTCGAAATATCGGCCCTGCCCGCTGTTGGTGAAATATGTCGAGGCCGGGTGGCTCGGCCGCAAGACCCAGCGCGGCTTCTACGATTATCGCAGTGGCACACCGGTTCCGACGCGCTGAACGAGGCCGGGGCCCAGGTGCTGCCCGCGCTTTCACATTGCCGTCACCAACTCATGCGAGCCGATCCGGGGCGATTTGCCTTAGGGACGCAGGTCATTTAGAGAATTTCTGGGCGAATTGGACCGCCAAATCGGCGCCCACAGGCAGATAGTAACGCTGGAGCGCGCGGAAGCAGACGTTAACCCGCGTCCGCACCCCGGCCATGGATTGGAGCAATTCGAGCGTCGGCCGCGCCGGTGCTCGTGCGAGGTGCCAGGTTTGACGGTTCACTGCCAGCCCGTGGTATCGCCGGAAGGCTGTCCGGCTCTGGTTCTCAACGCCGACTTCCGGCCGTTGAGCTATTATCCGCTGTCGCTTTGGTGCTGGCAGGATGCGATCAAGGCGGTCTTCCTCGACCGCGTCAACATCGTCTCGCATTACAATCGGACGGTGCGCAGCCCGAGCTTCGAAATGCGGCTGCCCTCGGTCGTTTCGCTGAAGACCTATATCAAGCCGTCCCGCCATCCGGCCTTTACCCGATTTAACGTCTTCCTGCGCGACCGCTTCAGCTGCCAATATTGCGGCGCGCGCGAAGAATTGACCTTCGATCATCTCGTGCCCCGCTCGAAGGGCGGCACGACGACCTGGGAGAATGTCGTGGCCGCTTGTTCCTGCTGCAATCTGCGCAAAGGCGATCGGCTGACAAGCGAAGCGCGGATGTGGCCGGCGACGAGACCCCTATCGGCCGACGGTCAACGATCTGCACCAGAACGGGCGGCTGTTTCCGCCCAATTATCTGCACGAAAGTTGGATGGACTATCTCTACTGGGATTCGGTCCTCGAGCCGTAAGCGCGACCCCACTGCCGAATGGCAGGCCAAGCGCACCTCTCGCATCGAGAAGGAAGGGATCGCGTGGGCAAGACCTTCGCCATAAGACCGGCATTGGCGAGCGCCATCTTCCTGCTCGGCGGCGCCGGCGATTTTATTGCTGCGGCGGGCGCCACGCCTGCGGTCGCAAACCAACGAATTCTCGTAAGCGGCTCGGCGGCGAGAAGCCTGAGCGATCAGCAACGCGACATTATCAAGCGCCGCGTCTTGCGGCTGGCGAGCGTCTCGATTGTGCCGCTGGCGAGCGGTGAGCCGACGCAATTTGCAATCGAGTTGGCCGGCGCTTTAAGGGATGCCGGGGCGGATGTCTCAATTGTTACCGGTCACTGGATCCGTAGCGGCCAACCGGGTCTCACCGTCTTTTATGACCACTCAGTCCCGCCCAATGCATCCGTCTTTCTCGCGCTGCAAAGAGCCGGGCTCAATCCGACCGACCAAAATATCCCCGGCGCTCCGGTGGTGGAGATAGAGGTCGGCCCAAAAACTTAGACGGCACGCGTGACCCGGCCGCTGACGCCTTCGAAGGCGCCCTTCGTCAAGCGCGCAATAGAGCAGGCGCTGCGGATCGACCGGCCCCGGAAACGCAAGTCTGCCCGCCGGCACGGGTTCGAATCCCATCCGACCATAATACGACATGTCGCCCACGAGCAGCACGAGACGATGGCCGGCGGCGCGCGCCGCTTCGAGCGATTTCATCACCAGCGCCTCGCCGATGCCGGCGGAACGGAAGGTGGGTTCGACGCTGAGCGGACCAAGTAGAAGGGCCGGCTTGCCGCCGCAGCGGATCGGCGTCATGCGATTGGCCCCGACAAGCAGCCGGCCGACACGCGCGACATAAGAGAGGCTCAAATCGGGTGCCACGCCTTCGCGCAACCGATAGGCCGAGCGGGCAAACCGACCCGGCCCGAAGACTCTTTCGTCGAGTTTTTCGATCGCGGCCTGGTCGGCCGCACCTTGCGGCACGAGGGCGAGCGTCAGATCGGACATGGCCCGGAGCCTCTAACATCGCCGCTCCGGTGCGGCAAATTGCTCACCAGATCTCGGAGGCCGGAGCATTGCTGAGAACCTCAGTGAGCCTGGCGCGGGTCGCGGTGCTCGTGTCTTCGGGCAAGGCATCGGCGGAAAAAAATCGCGCTTCCGCGATCTCGAAATTTGGTCGGGTCGGCGTGACGCGAAAATCGCGAACGACGTAACAGGCGACGTGGTCGCGGCGCGATCCCTTCGGATTGAAAAAGAGCCCGTGCAAGAGCGGGCGCGCCAGCAGTTCGATACCCGCCTCTTCGCGGAGTTCGCGGGCAAGCGCAGCCTCGGTCGATTCGCCCGCCTCCACTCCGCCGCCCGGCAGATACCAGCCGGAAACATAGGTGTGGCGGACGAGGAGAACGCGTGCCTCTGGCTCGATGACAAGCGCGCGGACGCCGAGCCGCAGCGGCCGAATGCGGCCTTTTGCGCGTTCGGCGCCGAGCGCTGCCAGGCGCCGGAGATAGGCGGCCAGATCCATCCCCCGCCTCTTTCAACGCGGTTGCACCGGGACCGGGTGCTCGGCTAGATTAGAACTATTCAAAACTGGTGCCCCGAGCCGACCAGCTCCGGTTGGTTGCCCCAATTCCAGGAGATGAGCGTTGAAGCGCTTTTCGCAACTCGATGAAAGAGAGATCCTCGCGATCGCGATCGACAACGAGGATGACGACCATCGCGTCTACCTGGCTTTTGCCGAGGATTTGCGCGAGCGCTATCCGGCGACCGCCGCGATGTTCAAAAGCATGGCTGAGGTCGAAGCCTCACATCGCGACGCGCTGCTCGAGACTTATCATGAAAAGTTCGGACCCAATCTTCTGCCGATTCGGCGCACCGACGTCAGCGGCTTCATGAAGCGTCGCCCGGTCTGGCTCATTCGCAATCTGCCGATCGCCTCGATCCGCAACGAGCTCGAGATCCGCGAGGCGGAGGCTTATGGCTTCTACACGAAGGCGGCGGCGCAGGCCAAGGACCCGGCGATCGGCAAATTGCTGAACGAGCTTGCCCAGGTCGAGAAGAACCACGAAACGATCGTCGGCGACATCGAAACCGAACTTTTACCGCAGGCCGAACGCGACAAGGAAGATGCCGCCCAGCGCCGCACCTTCGTCTTGCAATATGTGCAGCCGGGTCTTGCCGGCCTGATGGACGGCTCGGTATCGACGCTCGCGCCGCTGTTTGCCGCGGCGTTCGCCACGCATAATACTTGGGCGACGTTTCTCGTCGGGCTCGCCGCTTCGGTCGGCGCGGGCATCAGCATGGCTTTCGCCGAGGCGCTTTCGGACGACGGCGCCTTGACCGGCCGCGGCGCGCCATGGCTGCGCGGTCCGATCTGCGGCATCATGACGGCCCTCGGTGGCCTCGGCCACACGGTGCCCTATCTCGTTCCGAACCGAGTGCCAAACGCCTTCGCGATCGCGACCGCGATCTCCGGCGTGGTCGTGTTCTTCGAACTTTGGGCTATCGCCTGGGTGCGGGCGCATTATATGGATACGCCGCTGCTGCAGGCGATCTTTCAGATCGTGCTCGGCGGCGTGATCGTGCTTGCCGCGGGGATCCTCATCGGCAACGCTTGATCCGATCTCCGATTGCCGTCCGGAGCGCCCGCAGATGAGCCTCGTCCTCGCGCATTTGTCCGACGCGCATATCGGCCCGCTGCCGCGGCCGCGCCGGCGGGAGCTTATCGGCAAGCGGTTCACCGGCTATCTCAATTGGACACGCGGCCGCTCTCTCGTCCATGACATGGACGTTCTCGTCGCGCTCGTCGCCGACATCAAGGCGCAACACCCCGATCACATCGCTATGACCGGTGACATTCTGAACATTGGCCTCACGGCTGAATATCCGCTCGCCCGGGCCTGGCTGCAGACGCTCGGGGCCGCGCATGACGTAAGCTTCGTTCCCGGCAATCACGATGCTTATGTGCGGGCAACGATGCCGGATCTTGCCGCGACTTTCATCCCTTGGACGTCGGACGATACCGGCTCCGCATCCTTTCCCTATCTTCGCGTGCGTGGCGGCGTCGCCTTGATCGGCCTCTCCTCCGCGGTGCCGACGCCGCCTTTCATTGCCTCCGGGCGGCTCGGGCGCCGGCAGTGCGAAGCCTGCGCGAGCCTCCTCAGCCGATGCGCCCGGCAAGGCCTTGTGCGGGTCGTGATGATCCACCATCCGCCGAATAGAGGCGGCGCCAGGCTCGGGCGCGCCCTCGCCGACGCCGATCTCTTCGAGGCGATGATCCGTCACGCGGGTGCCGAGCTCGTGATCCACGGCCATAACCACCGCCTGTCGGTCGCGCATCTCAAAGGTCCGGGGCGCCAGGTGCCGGTCGTCGGCGTCGCCTCGGCCTCGGCGCTGCGCGGGACGCCGGATCACCGCGCCGGCTACAATATTTTCGAAATCGACGGCACGACCAAAGAACCTCGAATTCAAGGCGCGGATGCGCGGGCTTCTGCCCGGCGGACACGCGATTGGCGATCTTCGACCGATCGGACTTTGAGACATATTCGCGCCGGTTGTGCAAAGCCGACGGCGGCGAGAGAGAGACGCATGCATGAGCCTCGAGATCCGCCAGTTCCTCTGCCTCACCGACAATTACGGCGTTCTCGTCCATGCCCCCGAGACCGGCGCGACCGCCGCCATCGATGCGCCGCAGGCGGAGCCAATCCTTGCCGCGCTCGCCGCGGCCAAATGGTCGCTGACCGATGTTCTCGTGACGCATCATCATGCCGATCATGTGCAGGGAATAGCCGGCCTCAAATCCGCCTTTCCGAACGTCCGCGTGACCGGCCCGGCCATGGAGGCAGCCAAGATCGGCGGGCTCGACCGAGAGGTGGAAGACGGCGACAGCGTGTTCATCGGGCCGCACGAAGCCAAGGTGCTCGCGGTGCCAGGACACACGCTCGGCCATATCGCCTATTGGTTTGAAAAGGACGCCGTGCTGTTTGCCGGCGACACGCTCTTTGCCATGGGCTGCGGCCGCCCGTTCGAGGCCCCGCCCGCGGTTCTCTATCGATCTCTCTTGAAGCTCGCGGCGCTGCCGGATGCAACGCAGATCTATTGCGGGCACGAATATACGCTCGCCAACGCTCGCTTCGCCGTGAGCGTCGATCCGGGCAATGCGGCTTTGCGGCGCCGGGCGGAGGCTGTCGCCGCATTGCGCGCCGAGGGGCGCCTGACACTGCCTTCGCAAATGGGCCTCGAACGCGCGACCAATCCCTTCCTGCGTGCCGCGCAACCGGAAATCCAGGCGCGCCTCGGTCTCGCAGGCGCCGATCCCGCGGATGTTTTCGCCGCTCTGAGAGAAGCCAAAAACAGGGCTTGATGCGACGCCGCGCGAAACTCCTCGGCTGGTCGATCGGCGATGGCGGCAGGTTCGAAAGATTCGATGCTTTACAAGTTCTTAACGCGCCGCTGCTAGCACTCCGAAGGCGAGCCTCCTCCAAAAAGCCCCCGAGCTCGGACAAATCGCCAGCCAAAGGCCAATCATGGCTCTCCCGCGGGACAAAAATGCCGATGCGCCCCGACCGGTCGGCCTCCCCGATCCGCGTACCATCCTGAACTCGATCGGCGAAGCGGTCTACGATTGGGACATCGTCACCGATCGGCTGGTCTTCGGCCCGAATACGGCGGAAATCCCGGATTTCGCCGAATTCACCAAAATCGCCTCCGGCCGGGCCTATGCGGAACATCTGGCGCCGGAAAGCCCGAGCTCTCGCTTCGAAGCCATCATCTCCTCGGCCGAGCGCGACTGTGGCCGCGGCGTTGCCTATAAGGTGATCTACGGTCTCATCAGCGGGACGAACGAACGCGCGGGCCGGGCGAAGATCATTTGGATCGAGGATACGGGCCGCTGGTTCGCCGGCTCGAACGACCGTCCCGCCCGGGCGCACGGCCTCGTGCGGATCATCACCGATCGCTACGAGGCGGAACGCCAGCTGGCCCGCCAATCGCGCTATGACGCTCTGACCGGGGCTCTCAACCGCGCGCCCTTTATCGAGCACATCTCGGCTCTGCTGCCCGAATGCCTGCGCAAAGGCGTCTCGCACGCGATCCTGCTTGCCGGAATCGACAATCTTGCGGTCCTCAACGAAGCTTATGGCTATGACGTGGGTGACGAGCTGATCGCGGCGGCGGCTGAAAGATTGCGCGGCGAGATGCGCGCGACGGACCTGATGGCGCGTTACGCCGGCAACAAATTCGCGATTTTCCTCGATACCTGCAGCAGCGAGCAGATGAACCTGGCTGCGGAACGGTTTCTCTGCGCCATCGAAGCAGGACCGCTTCCGACCAAGGCGGGACAGATCGCGCTCTCGATCCGGGTGGGCGGCGTCGTCATCCCGCAACTGGGCCGCAGCGCGCAAGCCGCCCTGCACAGGGCCGAGGAGGCGCTCGCAGCGACGCGCAGGTCGGGCGGCAATCGTTTCATCGCCTATACGCCGAGCCTCGTGCGGGAGGATAAACGCCTGAATGTATTGCATGTTTCCGACGAGATCGTCGCCGCGCTCAATGCGTCGCGGATCGCGCTCGCGCTGCAGCCGGTCGTCGCGGCCAAGAGCGGCGAGATTGCCTTCTACGAGGCGCTGGCGCGCTTGAGCGGCGAAGACGGAAGGCCCGTTCTGCCCGCCAATATTTTCCCAGTGGCGGAAAAGACCGGCCTGGTGCGGCTCATCGATCATCGGATGCTCGAACTGGTCGTGGCCGAGCTTGCCAGGGACCCGCTGCGCTGTATCGCAATCAACGCGTCCGGGGCAACCGTCCTTGACGTTCATTGGCCGGACCGATTGCGGGCGGCTTGCGCCGTTCACAACAGCGTCGCCGGGCGGCTGATTGTCGAGATCACCGAGACTTGCGCGATCGCCGACCTCGAGGCGACCGCGGCGAGCGATCGCCGCCATGCAGTCATGCGGCGTGAAAGTTGCGATGGACGATTTCGGCTCCGGTCATACGTCGTTCCGCAATCTGCGCAATCTGCGCGTCGATCTGTTGAAGATCGACGGCGCTTTCATCCAAAATCTGGCGCGGTCCGAGGACGATTGCTTCTTCGTCCGCACGCTCGTCGATCTTGCCCGTCACCTCGAAATCCCGACCGTCGCGGAATGGGTCGAGGATGCCGAATCGGCGGCGATGCTCGACCGAATGGGGCGTCGATTATTTGCAGGGCTATCATTTCGGGCAGCCGCAGGCCGAGAGCGAACCTCGAGCCGGCTGCTCGGTCGCCTGAAAGGCGGCCGTCGTCCACTCAGCCTTCAAATCATTCCTTCGGGGTCAGCCCTTCGAGCCGTTTCTGCAATTCGTCGAGCTGACGCTTCATCTCGTCGAGGTCCGATTTGGCCCCGGTTTCGGCCTGGCCTTCCTGCGGCTTCTCGGCCGACGGCGTCGTCAGCGCGGTTCCGAAGGGCGAAAACATCGACAGAGCCTGGCTGAAGATGGCCATGTTCTTGCGCGCCTGTTCTTCGAGCGAGCCGAACATCTGCCGGGTGGGCCGCGTGTCGCGAAGGCGTTGGCGAATTGGTCGCGAAACTTCTGCTGATCGGTGGTGAGCTTGTCGATCGTGAATTCGAGATAGCTCGGCACCAGCATTTGCATGCTGTCGCCGTAGAAGCGGATGAGCTGGCGCAAGAAAGGTGATCGGCAGAAGGGTCTGGCCGTTCTTGCCTTCTTGCTCGAAGATGATCTGGGTCAGCACCGAGCGGGTGATGTCTTCGCCGGTCTTGGCGTCGTAGACGACGAAATCCTCGCCCTTTTTCACCATATCGGCGAGATCTTCGAGCGTCACATAGGCGCTCGTGCCGGTATTATAGAGACGCCGGTTGGCGTATTTCTTGATCGTGATGGGTTGCTTGTCGTTGGCCATGGTCCATCAAAACCCTTTTTCCGAGGCAAGCTGGCAGATCGGGGGAGTATGACCTCCACAAGGACCATAAGCGTTTTATTGCCTTGCGAAAACCGAAATTCTGTCGGCGGCCGGTTGCCGCCAGCGGCGCGATGCTTGACCGCAGACAGGCAGAAATGCTTGAGAATGATAAAAATCAATGAAACGACGCAAAGCTCCTGCTTAAGGGTTGAGCCGCGTCGGTCGAAGGAGAAATGCCAAATGTCGCGCGACATCGTCATCGTGGGTGCGGCGCGCACCGCCGTCGGCTCTTTCAACGGGGCCTTCGCCAATATGCCCGCGCATGAGCTCGGCGCCGTCGCGATCACCGCGGCGCTGGAGCGCGCCAAGGTCGCGAAGGACGAAGTCGACGAGGTCATCCTCGGCCAGATCCTGACCGCGGGAGAGGGCCAGAATCCCGCCCGCCAGGCGGCGATGAAGGCCGGCGTTCCGCAGGAAAAGACGGCCTGGGGCCTCAATCAGGTCTGCGGCTCGGGCCTGCGCGCGGTGGCGCTCGGCTTGCAGCAGATCGCCAACGGCGACGCCAAGATCATCGTCGCCGGCGGTCAGGAAAGCATGTCGCAGGCGCCGCATGCGGCGCATCTGCGCGCCGGCACGAAAATGGGCGACGTCAAGTTCATCGACATCATGCTGCGCGACGGTCTGATCGATGCGTTCCACGGTTATCACATGGGCATCACGGCGGAAAACATCGCCACGCAAATGGCAGATCAGCCGCGAGGAGCAGGACAAATTCGCGCTCGGCTCGCAGAACAAGGCGGAGGCCGCGCAAAAGGCCGGCAAATTCGCCGACGAGATCGTGCCCGTCACGATCGCGACGCGCAAGGGCGACATCGTCGTCGATGCAGGACGAATATATCCGCGCCGGCACGACGCTCGAAGGGCTCACCAAGCTGAGACCGGCCTTCTCGAAGGACGGGACGGTCACCGCCGGCAATGCCTCGGGCATCAACGACGGCGCCGCGGCGCTCGTCCTGATGAGCGCCGAGGATGCCAAGTCGCGTGGCCTCACGCCGCTTGGCCGCATCGTGTCTTGGGCGACCGCCGGCGTCGATCCGGCGATCATGGGTAGCGGTCCCATTCCCGCCTCGCGCAAGGCGCTCGAAAAGGCCGGGTGGAAGGTGAAGGATCTCGAACTCGTCGAGGCCAACGAGGCTTTTGCCGCGCAGGCGATCGCCGTCAACAAGGACATGGGCTGGGACCCGGCGATCGTGAACGTCAACGGCGGGGCGATCGCAATCGGCCATCCGATCGGCGCTTCGGGCGCGCGGATTCTCGTCACCCTGCTTTATGAGATGCAGCGGCGCGGCGCGAGCAAGGGTCTTGCCACGCTCTGCATCGGCGGCGGCATGGGAATTGCGCTGACGATCGAGCGCTGAACGCGTTGCGGCCTTGAGACTTCAGAAAACAAATCCGCTTGGCGATAACGGCGATCAAGCGAAGGGCAGGAAACAGATGGGTCGCGTGGCAGTGGTGAGCGGCGGCACGCGCGGGATAGGCGCGGCCATCAGCAGGGCTCTGGCGGCCGCGGGCTACCGGGTCGCGGCGGTCTATCACGGCAATGACGAGGCGGCCGCCAAGTTCAAATCCGAGACCGGCATCCCCGTCTACAAATGGGATGTCTCCGACTACGCGGCCTGCGTCGCCGGCCTCGGCAAGTTGGCGCCGATCTCGGGCCGATCGAAATCCTCGTCAACAACGCCGGCATCACGCGCGATACGATGCTCCACAAGATGACCCCGGAGCAATGGTACGCCGTCATCAACACCAATCTGAATTCGCTCTTCAATATGACGCGGCCGGTGATCGAGGGCATGCGCGGTCGCGGCTTCGGCCGGATCGTCAATATTTCTTCGATCAATGGCCAAAAGGGCCAGATGGGGCAGACCAATTATGCCGCCTCCAAAGCCGGCGATATCGGCTTCACCAAATCGCTGGCGCAGGAAAATGCCAGCAAAGGGATCACCGTCAACGCCATCTGCCCCGGCTATATTGCGACCGAAATGGTCAAGGCCGTGCCGAAGGACATTCTGGAAAAATCGATCCTGCCGCAGATTCCGGTTCGCCGCTTGGGCGAGCCGGAGGAGATCGCGCGCTGCGTCGCTCTTCCTCGTCGCCGACGAGGCCGGATTCATCACCGGGGCGACGCTTTCGGTCAACGGCGGGCAATACATGGTCTGAGCGCCAGAGGGCGGCAAGCCGCGCCCGCTTACTCCTGCGCGGTCTTGGGCTTCAGCACCTGCCGCCCGCGATACATGCCGGACTTCAGGTCGACGTGATGCGGCCGGCGCAATTCGCCCGAATCCTTGTCTTCGACATAGGTCGGCGCTTTCAGCGCATCCGCCGAGCGGCGGAAGCCGCGCTTCATCGGAGACGTTTTGCGTTTCGGAACGGCCATGTCAGCTCCAAAGGTTCGGGGCCCAGCGCGGGCCGATTTCTCGAGGCCGGCTGATACACTGGAACGACGGTTTTGGCCATCCAAAAATTGCCGCACGCGGCTATTCTCGCGCAATCAGAGGAATCCGGGCGACCTGACGACGCGGCGCACGACCACCCGCGCATGAATCGTGACGCGCCAATTCGGGTGCAGCACGCTGCGGGTATAAGGGTCGGGCAGGACCGCGGCGAGCAGCGCCGCCTCGTGCAGACTGAGATCGGCGGCGCTTTTGTGGAAATAGGCCTGCGCGGCGGCCTCGGCGCCAAAAATTCCATCGCCCCATTCGGCGATGTTGAGATAAATTTCGAGGATGCGGCGTTTCGGCCAGACGCGATCGAGCACAAGCGCGAGCGGAATTTCGAAGGCTTTGCGGACATAGGAGCGCCCCGGCCACAGAAACAGGTTCTTCACCACCTGCATCGTGATGGTCGAGGCCCCGCGGCTCGCGCCGCCGATGCCGCCCACATCGATCACCTCGCGCAGCGCGCCCCAATCGACGCCGTGATGGCGGCAGAAATGCGCATCCTCGGACATGACGACGGCGGCGAGAAGATTGGGCGACATTCGGTCGAGCGGCATGTAGTCCCGCGTGACTTTTTCGTGCAGCAACCTGCGGCCGAGCATCAAGGTCGAGACGGGCCTGACGAATCGATCGGCGATGATGAGACCCGCGAGCAACAGGAAAAGCAGCAGAACGAAGTAGAGGGCGCATCGCAAGATCGTGTCGAAGATGCCGAAATTGCCGGGTTTTCGATACATCCGCGAGCCTTGACCGATCTTCCGCGATCAGGCAAGCGGAGCGGCCAAGGGAAGAGCCAGGACGGGCAGGGCATGACGGCTTCGGCGACACAGGATTTCCAGGCACGGCTAACGGCCGTGGCCGACTCGACCGAGCACATGCTGGACCGGCTGTTGTCCACCTTTCCCCTGCCGGGCGAGACGATCCGGCCGACGCGGTTCCTCGCGGCCATGCGCTATGCGAGCCTCGGCGGCGGAAAGCGACTGCGGCCGTTTTTGATGGTCGAGACGGCGCGGCTCTTGGGCGTTGAGGGCGAGGGCGTGCTGCGCGCCGCCGCGGCCGTCGAAATGGTGCATTGCTATTCGCTTGTCCACGACGATCTGCCGGCGCTCGACAACGACGATCTGCGACGCGGCCGGCCAACGACCCACAAGGCCTATGACGAAGCGACCGCCATCCTCGTCGGCGACGGACTTTTGACCTATGCCTTCGACGTCACCGCCGATCCGCAGACGGATGCCGACCCGGCGATCCGCGCCGCGCTCGTTCTGGCGCTCGCTCGCGCCGCGGGGCTTGGCAACATGGTCGGCGGCCAGGTCCTCGACCTCGAGGCGGAAGCCGCGGCAGAGCCGCATACGGCCGAAGAAGTCATCATGCTGCAATCGATGAAGACCGGCGCGCTCTCTGCGTTATGCGGTCGAGGCCGGGGCGATCTTCGCGCGCGCCGATGCGGCGGCCAAAGCCGCTTTGTCGCGCTATGGCCACGCGATCGGCGCCGCCTTCCAGGTCGCCGACGACATTCTCGATGTCGAGGCTGACGAGGCGGCGCTCGGCAAGCGCGCCGGCAAGGATGCCGACCGGAACAAGGCGACTCTCGTCGCCGCGCTCGGTCTCGAAGCCGCGCGGGCGCGGCGCGACAGGCTGGCCCAAGAGGCTATCGGCGCGCTCGAACTTTTCGGGGACAAGGCGCGGATCTTGAAGGAGGCGGCGCGTTTCGCAGTCGCGCGCAAGAGTTGAGCCCAGCGCCCGCCCCCGTTAATCCGCGCCCGCGCTATTATTCGCGGCCGATCCGCGTCGTTCAGGCGCGGCCGCGGCTGTTCATCAGCTGCGCCTGCGGAATCGCGATCGGCTTGCTGTTGCCGCACGACATTCGGCCGGTGACAAGAGCGCTGATCGGTTGGAATGCCGGTCTTTGGCTCTATTTCGTGCTTGTGGGCGTCATGATCACGACGGCCACGCGAGAATTCGATGATGCGCAAAGCGGAGCAGCAGGACGATGGGCGCTTCACCATTCTGATTCTCGCGACGCTGGCGTCATGCGCCGCTTTCGGCGGGATTTTCTCCGAATTGACGATCGCGAAGGACGCAACCGGAGCGATGAAGGGGCTTCATATCGGGCTTGCCGCGGCCACGATCGTGAGCGCCTGGACCTTCATCCATGTGATGTTCGCCCTGCACTATGCGCATGAATATTTTGCCCCGCGCCGCAAACCAGCTACGCCACCCGCGAAGTCGCACGCCGCCCTCAGATTTCCCGGAACCAGCGAGCCCGACTATCTCGACTTTTTCTATTTCTCGTTCGTGATCGGCGTTGCCTGCGCGACCGCGGACGTCGAGATTTGGGCGCGCGGCATTAGGCGCACGGCGCTCGTCCACTGCGTGCTTGCGTTCTTCTTCAACACCGCGGTATTGGCGCTAATGATCAATATCGCGGCGGGACTGGTCTAGGGATAAGGCGTGCCGAAGGGAAACTCGGGCTCATCCTCGTCGCCGGCAGGCCCGTAATAGCCCGCGAAGAAAGGCGAGCCGACGCCATCGAGCGGATTATAGACGCCATAGCGATAATCGCCGGCGGGCGTCGGATCGCCCCAACCGTAATAGCGCACCGATTGCGCCTGCGCCGCGGCGATCACCGGGTTCGGATTGATCCAGGGCGGCAGCGGCGGCGTACGCATGCGATAACGCCATGCGCCGACGCGATATTGGTAGGGCAGCGGATAGAAGCCGACCCCGCCGCCGGGATCGCCGACAAGCGCGGTATAGTGTCCGCGCGAGGTATAGACGGCGCCAGGCCGTATGGCGCCCACGTAACCGCCGTAAACCATGCCATGCCGATGATGGCTTGGTTTGGAAGCCGCCTCAGCGGTCCCCACCGATCCACATGCTAAAGTCGCGACGATCGCGAGAACCCCTGCCGTCCAGCCCTTGCGCATGATCTGATCTCCGAAGCAGCGCTCTGAACCCTATATAGGTCCCCGACAGGGCGACCGCCATTGACGCCCGAGTCAAATCATCCTTGACGGCCGCAAAGGGAGCTCAAAGATTTTCGTTAAATTTTATGTGACCGGCAATTATTCCGCCGCGCTCTTCGCGCCGCCGAACCGCCGCTCGATATAATCCTGCACGAGGGCCTTGAATTCGGCGGCGATGCCTTCGCCGCGCAAGGTCATGGCTTTCTTGCCGTCGATGAAGACCGGCGCAGCCGGCGTCTCGCCGGTGCCGGGCAGGGAAATGCCGATGTCGGCGTGTTTCGATTCGCCCGGCCCGTTGACGATACAGCCCATGACCGCGACGTTGAGCGCTTCGACGCCGGGATAGCGCGTCTTCCAGCCCGGCATTTCGTCGCGAATATAGGCCTGAATGTCGCGCGCCAATTCCTGGAACACGGTCGAGGTCGTGCGGCCGCAGCCGGGACAGGCGGCAACGAGCGGCACGAAGGTGCGAAAGCCCATGGTCTGCAGAATTTCCTGCGCGACCTTGACTTCGATCGTGCGATCGCCGCCCGGCTCGGGCGTGAGCGAGATGCGGATCGTATCGCCGATCCCATCCTGCAGCAGGACGCCAAGCGCCGCCGCCGAGGCGACGATGCCCTTCGATCCCATGCCGGCTTCGGTGAGACCCAGATGAATGGCATAGGTGCTGCGCTCGGCCAGCATCCGATAGACGGTGATGAGGTCCTGCACGTTCGACACTTTGGCCGAAAGGATGATCCGGTCGCGGCCGAGGCCGATTTCTTCCGCGCGCTGGCGCCGAGAGCAGCGCCGATTGGACCATGGCTTCGCGCGTCACCGCGCCGGCATCGAGCGGCGCGTTGGAGCGCGCATTCTCGTCCATCAGCCGCGTCAGCAGGTCCTGGTCGAGCGAGCCCCAATTGGCGCCGATGCGCACCGCCTTGCCGTTCTTGATCGCGCATTCGACCATCGAGGCGAACTGCGTGTCGCGCTTGTCCTTGAAGCCGACATTGCCGGGATTGATGCGATATTTGGCGAGCGCTTCGGCGCAGGCCGGATAATCGGCCAAGAGCTTATGGCCGATATAATGGAAATCGCCGATGAGCGGCACGTCGCAGCCCATCTTGTCGAGCTTCTCGCGGATATGAGGCACGGCGGCCGCCGCCTCATTGCGGTCGACCGTGATGCGCACGAGCTCGGAGCCGGCGCGGGCCAAGGCTGCGACCTGCTCGGCCGTCGCGGCGACATCGGCGGTATCGGTATTGGTCATCGATTGGACGATAATCGGGCCGCCGCCGCCGACGGTCACGGCGCCCTTGCCGGTCCCGACCCGCACGCCGACCGAGCGGTGGCGCGGCGAAGGCCCCGTTTCGGGGGCTTCGGAACAGGGCCAGGTAGGGGAGAGAGATATGGTCATCGTGCCCTTTTCAGATGGCGCGGATCGGCCTTGAGGTCAAGAAACCCGCCGGGATGAAGCCATTATGACGGATGGAAGGGGGTGATGAAAATCGCCGCAGGGGTCGAGCTAAGGCATTGGCGTTCCTTTTATGTTCGCCACAATTTCAGGCACCGCCCTAACTTGGGCGGGCATATTCGCCCCTAGTTCGGACAGCGCCCAATTTCACACCCAGTTGGAGAAGTCATGCGCGATTGCGTTGCTCTCGCAGAGCGTCCTGAACTTGGAGACGGCCTGGAGATCGCCGTCGTATTTTTCCTTCAACAGCACCAGCAAGAGCCGTCCCAATGCCGATGCCGGAACATCGACCCAATATTCATAATCGTCATCGCCCCAGAATTCTTTGACACGCTCGCCAACGTCGCCGCCTTCAAGACGTAAGCCGCCGTCGGACTTGAGCTGCGCGTGAATCGAGATCGTTATGTCCGGTCCTTCATGCCGCGCAATCGGGATCGAATCTTCGCTCGGCATTTTCCTCTGCTCCTGTTCGCGGCGAACGTGACTACTGAGCCGCGCCGGAATCGAAACTGCAGTTGGCGCCGCCGCCGTCGCGCTGCTCGATTTCGTGCGGATCGATCGCGCATTTCACATGCGCGACACTGTCGTAAACTCTTCCCATCGCGCCTTCCGCTCGCACGCCCACTTCCAGGATCGTCGCAAAGAGTTCATGGGCTTTGCGGCCGGCCAGCGTCGAGGTCGCCTTGCCAAAGATCAAATTGCAGGAATGTTCACTGATGTCGACATCGCCCGCGCTGCAGGTGATGCTGTCGGCCTCGACCGAGATCTTTCCGCCGGGCGAGACCGGCACATCGAGCTCGCCATCGAACAAGGCCGCCAGGACATGTTTGTCGCTCGCGCTGAGCAAAGGTGAATTTTCGGCAATGAGAGCCGCCAAGGCCAGGGCCTCGTTGCTCAGCGCGTCCGCGGCCGACGCGGGACGCGCGAGAAGCGACAAGGGCACGCAAAGGAGGACGAGCCATTTCATTCGCGCCTCCGATAAGCGATCCATGCGTTGCAATCTATCCGCTGCATTCGCGGCAGAGCCCGGCGATTTCCATCACTTGCGCGCGGGGCTTAAATGCGACCTCGGCGGCAAGCGCGGCGAGGTCGCGGTGAACCGCCTTCGGCGTCGCCTCGATGACCGTCCCGCATTTGTCGCAGATGAGAAAAACCACAGGATCCTGATTGGCATGTCCATGCGCGCAGGCGAGATAGGCATTGCGCGAGGCAAGCCGGTGCACCAGCCCGTTTTCGAGCAGGAAATCGAGCGCCCGGTAGATCGAGATCGGCGCGGGATGTTTGCCGGTCGCCGCCGCGACCCTCTCGATCATGTCATAGGCGCCGAGCGGGCGGCCTTCGTCGGCCAGGATCTGGAGAATTTGGCGCCGCGAGGGCGTCAGCTTCGCGCCTTCGCGCCGGCAGCGATCCTCCGCCGCCGCGAGGGCGAGCTTGGCTGCGGCGGCAGTCGGTTTGGACCGAGTTTGCGGCTTGCGTGAAAGAGTCGTCATATCTGCACTATATCCGTTCGAAACGGTAAAATCGACCCGGCGCTCGGCAAAGCCCAGAGCTTTAGAAGAAACAAGCGGCGGCCTAGCCCATCTTAACCCGCCAGCGCAACCTGGCCGAGCCAGAGGAAACGCAAATGACGCAGCAAGAGATCGAAACTGGACTCAACAACCTTCGCGTCCTGGTTTTGCAACAGCAACAGCTGGAAGATGGGCGTCGGAAGAATTGGCGCTCAATCTCAAAGACCGCGACGATCCTAGCGCTCTTGTTATGTGCGTGTGCATTGGGACTCCTGGTGGTCGGTTTTGCCCTGGATTTTGGCTCTCCGTCCTCCAACACCAGGTTTTTCGGGTCGTTGGCCCCGATACTCGTTTTAGTGTCTGTGCCCTTGAGCCTTCTTAAGGCGGCTCTTTCTGACCCCATTTCGGCTCGCTGACGGACAGTCCGCCATTAAGATTCGAATTTCAAATAGACCCACTGCCCTTGGCGCCAATTTCGCCTTGAATTTTGCCCCGGCGGGTGCAGCATCAAGGCGGCGCTGTCAGGCGGCAAAATGAGGGATTTAAGTCATGACACTCACGTCGCGCAGCGCCATCGTCACCGGTTCGACCAGCGGCATAGGATTGGCGATCGCCCGGGCGCTGGCGCAAGATGGCGCCAATGTGATGATCAACGGCTTCGGCGAGCCGAAAGCGATCGAAACCGAACGCAGCGCCATCGCCAAGGACTTCGGTGTCAAAGCCCTCTATTCGCCGGCCGATATGACGAAGCCGCAAGAGGTCCGCGCCATGGTGAAGGAAGCGGAGGCGGCATTCGGCGCGCTCGATATCCTGGTCAACAATGCCGGCATTCAGCATGTCGCGCCGATCGAGGACTTTCCGCCCGAGCTCTGGGACAAGATCATTGCCATCACGCTCTCGGCGGCTTTTCATGCCATCGCCGCCGCGGTGCCGGGCATGAAGGCGCGCAAATGGGGGCGGATCGTCTCGACCGCTTCGGCGCATTCGATGGTCGCCTCGCCGTTCAAATCCGCCTATGTCTCGGCGAAGCACGGGCTCGTCGGCCTGACCAAGACCGTGGCGCTGGAAGTCGCGACTTTCGGGGTGACGGCCAACTGCGTCTCGCCCGGCTATGTCTGGACGCCGCTCGTCGAGAAGCAGATTCCCGACACGATGAAGGCCCGCAATCTTACCCGCGAACAGGTCATCAATGACGTGCTTCTCGATGCGCAGCCGACCAAGCAATTCGTCACGCCCGAGCAGGTGGCATCGCTCGTCCTCTATCTTTGTTCGGACGCTGCGGCGCAGATCACCGGCGCCAATATTGCCATCGACGGAGGGTGGACGGCGCATTGAGGCGTGCCTGCATTTGGGCCGCGTGCGGCCAAGCCAAGCGTGAGAATCGGAGAGGCGATGGCCGGCTCGAAATCAGTGAACCTCGCGCTGCAGGGCGGCGGCTCGCATGGCGCGTTCACCTGGGGCGTGCTCGATTTTCTGCTCGAAGACGAGCGGCTCGATTTCACCGCGATTACCGGCACCAGCGCCGGCGCAATGAACGCCGCCGTGCTCGCCGAAGGCTATGTGGAGGGCGGACGACCGGCCGCTCGCGCCAAGCTCGCCGAGTTCTGGCGCTCGGTGGCGCAGCAGAACGCGCTTTCGCCGGTGCAGAGCAAACTCTTCGATCTGTTCTTCGGATATGGGACCATTGCCTCGCAAGTGACCGCGTGGTGGGCGGATTTCCTCACCCATTATGCGAGCCCTTATGAGCTCAACCCTTTCGACCTCAATCCCCTGCGCGACTATTTGAGCACCGCGATCGACTTCTCCAAGGTGCGGGCTTGCGACAGGATCAAGCTGTTCGTCCCGGCGACCAACGTCCATTCCGGCAAGATCAAAGTCTTCCGCGCCTGCGAACTCACCGCCGATCACGTCATGGCCTCGGCCTGCCTGCCCTTCCTCTTCCGCGCCGTCGAGATCGACGGCGTTCCCTATTGGGACGGCGGCTACATGGGCAATCCCGCCCTGTTTCCGTTGTTTTACGAATTGAGTTGCCCGGACATCGTGATCGTTCAGATCAATCCGATCGAGCGCCAAGAGATGCCGATCACCGCCAGCGAGATTCAAAATCGGCTGAACGAAATCACCTTCAACGCGGCGCTGATGGGCGAACTCAGGGCGATCGATTTTGTCAGCCGGCTGGTCGATTCCGGCAAGCTGTCGCCGCAACATTACATGCGGCCCTTCGTCCATCGCGTCGACGGCGGGCAAATCCTGCGGCCCTATTCGGCGGCGACCAAGCTCGATGCGTCCTGGTCCTTGATCAGCCAATTCTTCGAATTCGGGCGCAGCGCCGGCAAGGACTGGCTCGACAAGACCTACGACGCAATCGGCAAGGAATTGACCCTCGACTTGCGCATGGCCTTCGCTTAGCGGGTGCACGAATGAGCGCTTCTCACTGCGTCGTGTTGACCACCTGCAGCACGTCGGAAAACGCCAATGCGATTGCGCGTGCGCTCGTCGAGCGACGCCTCGCCGCCTGCGTGAACATGCTGCCGATCGACAGCATCTATACGTGGCAGCGAGCGGACCGAAGCGGCGGCGGAGATCCTGCTGCTGATCAAAATCAGGCGCCCCGATTACGCCGAGGTCGAGCAGGCGATCCGCGCGCTGCACGACTACGAGACGCCGGAAATCATCGCTCTGCCGATCGAGCAGGGCTTTTCCGGTTACCTCGATTGGATTGACGCCGTGACGCAGCGCAAGGGATAGCGCGCGCCCTCTCCTCGTGGGAGAGGGCTGATCGAGCCGGCCGGTTGAGGGTTCAGCCGCAAAATCGGTGTGATCCTCACAACACCGACCGCGTGACGAGCTGCTCGGCCGCTTCGATCACCTGCGGCGTGCCGATATGGAGCCAGATGCCGTCGAGCCGCACGCCAAAAAGCCGGCGCTTCTGCGCGGCGCTGAAGAAATAGGGCGCGAGCCTGAAGACATCTTCGCGCGCATCGGCGAAAAGCGAAGGCTTGATGATGCCCACGCCCGAATAGACGAAAGGCGCGACCCTGCGTTCCTCGCGCCGCTCCAGCCTGCCCTCCGGGTCCATGGTGAAGTCGCCCGGCCAATCGACGCCGACGCTGGTCGCCGCCGCGGCGACCAGCAGCAAGATGTCCATCTCCTTCGGATCCCACGCCTCCGCGAGGCGGCGGAGATTGGACTGGGGGCCCTCGATCCAGAATGAATCCGTGTTGCAGAGAAAGAATGGAGCGTCGCCGAGTTGCGGCAGGGCCCTCTTGATGCCGCCGCCTTGATCGAGCAATTTCTTGCGCTCGTCAGAAAGCAGGATTTTCGGCGCGCGGCGCCCCGCAAGATGCGCCTCGATCTGATCGGCGTGATGATGCAGGTTGACGATTGCGGTCGTAACTCCGGCCGCGGCGAAGCGGTCGAGCGCATGGTCGATAAGCGCCTTGCCGCCGACCTTGATGAGCGGCTTCGGGATCTGCTCGCTCAGCGGCCGCATCCTCGTGCCGAGCCCGGCGGCAAAGATCATGGCTTTATCGGGCATGGAGGACGTCATCGAGATGCGGCACGGCGGGAATTGAGGAGAAAATCACGGGCCCTTCTGCAGGGCACGCGGGAGGTGCGTCTCATACCAGCCCTTGAGCGCCGACAACAAGGGATGCGCCAGGTCTTTGGTCAAATATTTTTCGATGCGTGGCAGATGTGCAAGATATTGCGGCTTATGATCGCGCTTGTCCAAGCGCGCGAAAATCCCCAGAATTTTCGTCGCTCTTTGGGCGCCAAGCACGGCATAGGCGCGCGCAAAGGCGGCCATATCGAAGCTCGGATCGGCGGCGCGCCGCAATTTGGCATAATGGCCGAGAAGCTTCAGTTCCATCTCGTCGGGCAAATCGACGCGTGCGTCCTGCAGCAGCGACACGACGTCATAGGCCGGATGGCCGAGCACGCAATCCTGAAAGTCGATGATTCCCACGCGCGCGGGACCATCGCGTTGCGCAAGCCAGAGCAGATTCGGCGAATGATAGTCGCGCAACGTCCATGTCTGCCGCGCCAGATCGCGCAGGACGTGCCGCCAAAGATTGGTGAAGATCGCTTTGGCGCTTACCGGCAGCGCGGCCTTGGCGACATGCGGCGCATACCATTCAAGCAGCAATTCGACCTCGATCGACAACGCATCGATGTCATAGGGCGGGATGCGATAGGTCGCGGCGCCTTCGACCGGCAGCGTATCCGGCAGCTTCAGATGATGCAGCCGCGCGAGCGCCGCGACGGCCTCGGCATAGCGTTCGGGCACAATGCCATGCCCGTCAACCAGACCTTCGCTGCCAAAATCCTCGAGGACGGCGACCCCCGCATCGAGATCGACGGCCAAGATCTCGGGCGCGGAAAAGCCCTGCGCGCGCAGGCCTTTGTCCACCGCCACGAAGGGCCGGATGGTGTCGGCGAGGCGCGCCAGCGCGCTATAGGATTTGCCGTAGTGCACCGGCGGTCCGTCCGGACGCGGCGGCGAGATCATGAGCACGGCGGTAGCGCCGTCCGGCTTGACGAGCCGCTCATAGGCGCGGGTCGAAGCATCGCCTTGCATGAAATGCCGCTCCGCCTCGGCCCAGCCGGAAGCGGCGAGAAGCTCGCGGACGGCGCGGGCCATTGCCAAGCGCGGCGCGAATGTGCCGCGGCCGGTCAGCGTCGCGACGCGATATTCGCCGCCGCGGCTAGGATCGATCTCGAAGGCGATGTTCAGCCGGTTGGCCCTCATATGGGATTCGGCACGCTCCGGCCATTCGACAATGACGAGCGCGCCTTCCTGCGCCTCCTCGAAGCCGAGCTCGACGAGTTCATCGGCACGCTTGATGCGATAGAAATCCGCATGCAGGATCGGAAACCCGGCTTCATAGACTTGCATGAGCGTGAAGGTCGGACTCTGGAACTTCGAGATCCTGGTCACGCGCGAGGCTGCGGATCAGAGCGCGGGCGAACGTGGTCTTCCCCGTGCCGAGTTCGCCCGATAGCGTGAGAAGATCGTCGGGCCGCAGCCACTGACCGATAGCGGCGGCCAAGGAGATTGTCGTCGCCTCGTCGGGAAGTTCTATCCGCCAATGTTCCCTCTGCTGCGGCGCGCGAGCCGCCATGTGCTGCATTCTCCTCATTGCGCGACGGCAAAGCCGCGATCAACGCGGAACGCCGGTTAGAAGACCAGATTGGGTCTTTTTTGCACCGCAGGATTTCGTCCGAAAATCGAGCATCCTAACAGCGCTCATGCGCGGTTGCTCCGCTGCGAAAGGCGATAGGGTTCCGTTTTCATTTTGTCCAGCTTCGCGCCCCGGGCCGGGAAAATGCAGGTGACGGTCGTCCCTTCGCCTTGCACCGAGTCGATGAGAACGCTGCCGCCATGCAATTCGACGAGCGAACGAACGATCGACAGGCCCAGTCCGACGCCGCGATGGCGCGAGCCCGTCGTCTGCGTCTTGAAACGTTCGAACACCTGTTCGATGAGATCGGGCGGAATTCCGCTTCCCCGATCGCGCACCGTGAAGACGATGTCGTCGTCGCGGCGCAGCGCCTCGAGCACGATGGTTTGGCCCGACGACGAAAAGCCGATTGCGTTGGAAAGAAGATTGAAGAGGATCTGGCGGATGCGTCGGCCGTCGGCAACGAAGCTGCCCAGTCCCCCCGTTGCCACGACTTGCAAATTGAGCGAGGATTCGGCCAGGCGGTCCTGCACGCCTTCGACCGCGAGATGCATGGTTTTTTCGATATCGACCTCTTCGAGATTGAGTTCCAGCGCGTCGGCGTCGATCGAGGCGAGATCGAGAATATCGTCGATGATCGCCAGCAAAGCGGCCGAGGAGGCGCGCACATAACCGGCGTATTCGCGTTGCCTCTCGTTGAGCGGCCCGGCCGAGCCGTCGCTCAACAGCTCGATGAAGCCGATGATGTTGGTGAGCGGCGAGCGCAATTCGTAGGACACATGGTGGACGAAGTCGTTGCGCAGCTTCTCGGCCTCCATCAAAGCCTGGTTGCGCTCGGTCAGCGCGCGCTCGACATTGACGCTGGCGGTGGTGTCGGTGAAGGTCAGCAGCGTCGCACCGTCGGGCAGCGGCTGCGCGGTGCAATCGAGCACCGAGCCGTCGCGGCAGGCGATGCGCCTTTCGAAGCCGGTCCTTTGATCGCTGAGGCCGACCACCGTGGATATGATCTCGTCGAAAAAGCTCTGATTCTCGCCGAACAAGGCGCAGAGGCCCGCGAGACGATCGATATGCGGCTTGTCGTTCAGCAGATTGGCGTCGAGCTTCAGCAGGCTCGCGAAGGCCGGGTTGAAGAATTTGAGCCTGCCGTCGGTGCCGAACACGCCGACGCCTTCCTTCAGCGAGTTCGAGCGTCTCGCTCTGCACGCGGGTCAAGGCATTGAATTGCGATTCGAGATGGTAGCGCTCGCTGACGTCGTCGAAAAGATAGGTGACGCCGCCCTGCGGGTTCGGACTGATGACGACCCGCAGCGTCCGCCCGTCGGGCAGATACCAGATATGCTCGCTCGTCTCGATCGCCCGATAGCCGGAGAAGAGATTCTCTTTCCAGCCGCGGAAATCGGCCTGTTCCGGCAACAGGCCGGCCGCGCGCAGCTTGTCGAGGATCTCGGAATCGCTCGGACGCTGATCGACGAAGGCTTGATCGAGCGACCAGAGCTGGCGATAGGCGGAATTATGAAAGATCAGACGCTTGCGGCGGTCGAATATGGCGACTGCGGTCGAAAGCTGGTCGAGCGTGCGCACATGCGCCTGCATCTGACGCTCGAGATCGGCCCGCATCGACTCGATCTCCGACACGTCGATCGCCATGCCGGCAGAGCCCATGCTCACCGGCACATCGATGATGTCGAGCAGGCGCCTTTGGCCGGCGGCCACCGCCGCGGCGCGGCCGCGCCAAATCGCGGCGTTGCCGCGCGCCTCGGTGGCGGTTTCGCGCGTCGCCCGTTCGAGAAGCTCGGTTCCGCGCAAGAGGGCGTCGGCCGCGTCCTTGGCCTCGACCGCGCGAACATAGGCGGCGTTGACCCAGATGAGCTTGCTGTTGGCGGCGCGCAGCCAGACGGGATCGGCAATGGCGTCGAGCAGTCCGCGCAAAGCGTCGAGCTCGGTGATGGTACGCACAAGCCTCTCGCGCAAGCGCACCGTTTCGAGCCGATCTCCGGAAACATCTCTGATGCGCATGACGGCGCGGCCGCTGACCGCGCGGCCGTCGATCTCGAGCGTGCGCCCGCCGAGGCTCTCGACCGCGAAGCGGAAACCTTCGCCGCGCGCCCGCAGCCGCTCGATGCAAGCTTCGAGCTGTTGCGCAGGGTCCGGCGGCAGCCAGGAGCCGAAGCCGAGCACGCGGCGGGAGATCGGCGCATCGGTGACGAGGCTGAGGTCGCCCTCGATTTCGGGCTCGCCGCTCGGGCCGCCCCAGGCGACGATGATCTGCGGTTCGGCCGAGAGAAACACCTCGGCGCGGTCGAGCTTGGCGCGCAGATTGTTGAGTTCGAGCGAGAATGCCGCCTCCGACTTCGTCCACCGCCGATGTTCGCGCAAGTAGAGAAGCGCGGTGATCGTCGAGAACAGCACGAGGCCGACGACCAGCGAGAGCCCGATGACGACGTCCTGATTTTCGCGCAGGTTATCGAGCACCGCCAGCGGATAGTCCGCCTGCGCCAAAGCCGGCGCGCCGGCGAGGCAGAAGATCGCCGCGAGTCCTGCTTGCCGGCATAAGAACAGGCGAAGGCGGAGCCGCGGCAGAGCCTGCGGTCGCCCGTTCCCGGCAACGCCGTCCCGCGCACCTTCGCCCATTCCGACCTCTCGCGGGCCCATGATGCGACAGCGGCGAATCGCTGTCACCCGGCACGGATCGCTTATTTACAGCATGTTCGGGGGAAGCGGCGCGGCCTCAATAGCGATAAAGATCGGGTTTGAAGGGTCCGGTCTCCGGGACGCCGATATAGCTCGCCTGTTCGGGCGTGAGTTTCGTCAGCTTAGCGCCGACCTTGCCGAGGTGCAGCGCGGCGACCTTCTCGTCGAGGTGCTTGGGCAGGACGTGAACCTTGCGCCCATAATGGCCCCGCTTGGTCCAAAGATCCATCTGCGCCAGGCACTGATTGGTAAAGGAGGCCGACATGACGAACGAGGGATGGCCCATCGCGTTGCCAAGATTGACGAGCCGGCCTTCGGAAAGAAGGATGATCCGCTTGCCGTTGGGAAATTCGATTTCGTCGACCTGCGGCTTGACATTGTGCCATTTGAAATTGCGCAGCGCGGCGACCTGGATCTCCGAGTCGAAATGGCCGATGTTGCAGACGATGGCGCGGTCGTGCATCTGCCGCATGTGCTCGATCCGGATGACGTCGATATTGCCGGTACAGGTCACGAAAATATCGGCGCGCGGCGCCGCCTCCTCCATGGTCGTGACCTCATAGCCTTCCATCGCCGCTTGCAGGGCGCAGATCGGATCGACCTCCGAGACCATGACGCGGCAGCCGGCGTTGCGCAGCGAAGCGGCCGAACCCTTGCCGACGTCGCCGAAACCGGCGACCATCGCCACCTTTCCGGCCATCATCACGTCGGTGCCGCGTCGAATGCCGTCAACGAGCGATTCGCGGCAGCCATAGAGATTGTCGAACTTCGACTTGGTGACGGAATCGTTGACGTTGATCGCCGGCCACAGGAGCTTGCCCTCCTTCTGCATCACATAGAGCCGATGCACGCCCGTGGTCGTCTCCTCGCTCACGCCTTTGATCGCGGCGGCGCAGCGTCCATACCAGCCGGGATTTTCCTTCAGCCTGCGCTTGATTGCGGCAAACAGGACTTCCTCTTCCTCGTTCGCGGGCTTGTCGAGGAAGCCGGTGTCGCCGCCTTCGGCGCGGACGCCGAGATGGATCAGAAGCGTCGCGTCGCCGCCGTCGTCGAGGATGAGATTCGGCGCGCCGCCGTCGCCCCATTCGAAGATCTTGTGGGTATATTCCCAGTAGTCGTAGAGGCTCTCGCCCTTGCGGGCGAAGACCGGAATGCCCGCTTCGGCGATCGCCGCGGCGGCGTGATCCTGGGTCGAATAAATGTTGCAGGAGGCCCAGCGGACATCGGCGCCGAGCGCCCGCAATGTCTCGATCAGAACGGCCGTCTGGACAGTCATATGCAGTGAGCCGGCGATACGGGCGCCGGCAAGCGGCTGCGAGGGGCCATATTCGGCCCGGATCGCCATGAGGCCGGGCATTTCCGTCTCGGCGATGGCGATTTCCTTGCGGCCCCAGGCGGCAAGCCCGATGTCGGCGATGGCACGATCGGCGGCGGTATGAGTCATGGATCGTCCTTGGCGGTTGGCCGGTTCATAACAGGCGGGCGGGCGGCAGGCAATAAAGATATAAGCAAGTCTTTATGTCGTTCCAGGCCATCTTAAGCATGGCCGGCGTCTGCGCTCCTTCGATCTGCAGGCGGCGCGAACGGCGCTCTCATTGACCGGCAGGGCGCGCCTCGCCCGAGACGCCGGCGGGGCGATGAAGATCCGGGGGTCCAGAAGAATTGAAATCAATCACGGGCCTTGCGGCCCCCGGATCCTCGCGCGATATCCGGATGGACGTCCGGGTATCGCTTCGGCCGGGAAAGCGGTGAAACCGAGAGGCATCGCATGAGCGAGGCTCAATGGTATGAGGTCGAAGAGTACATCCGCGATCTGTTGATCGGCAACGATACCATTCTCGACGGGACTCTTGCCGCCTGTGAGGCCACCGGCCTTCCACCCATCGCTGTCGCGCCGAACGAGGGCAAGCTCCTCTACATATTGGCTCGCCTTCAAGGTGCGCGCGCAATCCTCGAGATCGGCACGCTCGGCGGCTACAGCACGATCTGGCTGGCGCGGGCGCTCCCAGCGAGCGGACGGCTGATCACACTCGAAACCAATCCAAAACATGCCGCGGTGGCGCGCGCCAATATCGAACGCGCCGGGCTTGCCGCTGTCATCGAACTGCGTCTCGGGCCGGCGCTCGTAACGTTGCCGCAAATCGACGGTCCCTTCGATCTGATCTTCATCGACGCCGACAAGGAGAGCTACGCGGATTATTTTCATTGGGCGGTGAAGCTGTCGCGCTGCGGCAGCCTCATCGTCATCGACAATGTGGTGCGCGACGGCGAGGTGATCGACGCCGAAAGCCACGACCCTATGGTGAAGGGCGTGCGCCGTCTCTACGAGGCGATGGCCGCCGAACCGCGCGTGAGTGCGACGGTGATCCAGACCGTCGGCCGCAAGGGCTATGACGGCTTGGCGATCGCGTTGGTGACCGAGGCGATTGCTTCGGGGTGACGCCGCCAAGCCGAATGGCAACAAGGGCGATTTGAGGCTACACTCGGGTGTGCCGTTCCCCCCTGCGCAGGGGGGAATGCGCGCCCTAACGGCCTTCGACTTGACCTATTCCGCGACTTCCGCCTTCTCCTTGGCTTCGAGATCGGCGCCGGTCTCCTGATCGACGGCGCGCATCGAAAGCCGCACCTTGCCGCGCTCGTCGAAGCCGAGCAGCTTGACTTTCACCTTGTCGCCTTCCTTGACCACGTCGGATGTCTTGCCGACGCGGCCTTTTGCCAACTGCGAAATATGCACAAGCCCGTCCTTCGAGCCGAAGAAATTCACGAAGGCGCCGAAATCGACGACCTTGACCACGGTCCCTTCGTAGATCTGGCCGACTTCCGGCTCGCTCGCAATCGACTTGATCCAATTGACCGCGGCGCGGATCGAATCGGCATCCGAGGAGGCGACCTTCACCGTGCCGTCGTCCTCGATGTTGATCTTCGCTCCGGTCTTTTCGACGATCTCGCGGATCACCTTGCCGCCGGTGCCGATCACTTCGCGGATCTTGTCGGTCGGGATCTTCATGGTCTCGATGCGCGGCGCGAATTCGCCCAGCTCGGCGCGCGCGCCGCTCAAGGCCTTGCCCATCTCTTTCAGAATGTGCAGCCGGCCGGCCTTGGCCTGATCGAGGGCGACCCGCATGATCTCCTCGGTGATGCCGGTGATCTTGATGTCCATCTGCAGCGAGGTGACGCCCGTCTCCGTACCCGCCACCTTGAAATCCATGTCGCCCAGATGATCCTCATCGCCGAGAATGTCGGAGAGCACGGCGAAGCGGCTTCCTTCGAGAATGAGGCCCATGGCTATGCCGGCGGTCGGCGCTTTCAGCGGCACGCCCGCGTCCATCAAGGCAAGCGACGAACCGCAGACCGTCGCCATTGACGAAGAACCGTTCGAACTCGGTGATCTCGGAGACCACCCTTATCGTGTAGGGAAATTCGGCGGGCGTCGGCAGCATCGGATGGATGGCGCGCCAGGCAAGTTTGCCATGGCCGATCTCGCGCCGCCCGGGCGAACCCATGCGGCCAGTTTCGCCGACCGAATAGGGGGGGAAATTATAATGCAGCAGGAAGCGCTCCTTATAAGTGCCCTCCAGCCGATCGACATATTGCTCGTCTTCGCCGGTCCCGAGCGTGGCGACGACGAGGGCCTGAGTTTCGCCGCGGGTGAACAGGGCCGAACCATGGGTGCGCGGCAGAACGCCCACCTGCGCGAGGATCGGTCGCACCGTCTTCACGTCGCGCCCATCGATACGGATGCCCGTGTCGAGAATGTTCCAGCGCACGACCTTGGCCTGGAGATCGTGGAAGGCCTCGGCGACGAGATCTTTCGGGAAACGTGCCTCGCCTTCGGCCGGCGCAAGCGCTGCGAAGACTCTGGCCTTGATCGCGTCGACCGCATTGTAGCGGTCCTGTTTCGAGGTGATCTTATAGGCTTCGCGAAGCTCCGCCTCGGCAAGCTCGCGCACCGCCGCCTCGACCGCGCCCTTGTCGTTGGTGACGAGATCGCGCGGTTCCTTGGCCGCCTTTTCGGCGAGCCTGATAATCGCCTCGATCACCGGCTGGAAGCCCTTATGGCCGGCCATGACCGCCTTTAGCATCAGGTCTTCGGAGAGTTCCTTGGCTTCCGATTCGACCATGAGAACGGCGTCGGCGGTGCCGGCGACAACGAGATCGAGGGCGGAATCCTTCAATTCGTCGAGCGTCGGATTGAGCTTCACGTCGCCGTTGATATAGCCGATGCGCGCCGCCCCGACCGGCCCCATGAACGGGATCCCGGAAAGGGTGAGCGCCGCCGATGTCGCCACCATCGCGACGATGTCGGGATCATTCTCGAGGTCATGCGAGAGAACGGTGGCGACGATCTGCGTGTCGTTGCGGTAGCCATCGGGAAAGAGCGGCCTGATCGGCCGGTCGATCAGGCGGGAGACCAACGTCTCTTTTTCCGACGGGCGGCCTTCGCGCTTGAAATAGCCGCCGGGTATGCGGCCGGCGGCGAAGGCCTTTTCCTGGTAATTCACGGTGAGCGGGAAAAAATCCACCCCAGGTTTCGGCGATTTGGTGGAAACGGCGGTGGCGAGGACGGTGGTTTCGCCATAGGTCGCGAGCACGGCCCCGTCGGCTTGGCGCGCAAGGCGTCCGGTTTCGAGCACAAGCTTGCGCCCGGCCCAGTCGAGTTCTTCACGATGGATGTCAAACATCAGGCTTGGTCTTTCTCATCAGGTGGCAAAGACCCAAGGCCATGTGCAAGACGGCGAGATGCTGCCGGCAGGCAGCGCCTGGCGATCCTGCCATGGCGGTCGGTCTTCGGGTTCGGGCGGCGGCCCATTCCGCCGCACCGGGAGCAAAGCGCATCGGCGCTTCGCAATCTTAGAGCATTTCCGCTTCGAGCGGGACTAGGCGGGCGGCGGATCGAAGCGGCTTGGCACAGCCAAATCGCGCGACCAGCGCGCCTGCACCTTAAATCTATTGCCTCACTGCGCATTTTCCAATGGCTGAGCTCCCGCCGAGCCTGGGCGGGGCCGGAGCATCCGGGCAAATTCAGCCGCGCGCGGCAGAGCTAGCGCCGGATGCCGAGCCGCTCGATCAGCGCCTTGTAGCGCGGCTCGTCCTGGCCTTTCACGTAGTCGAGGAGTTGGCGGCGTTGCGAGACGAGCTTCAAGAGCCCGCGGCGCGAGTGGTTGTCCTTCACATGCGTCTTGAAATGTTCGGTTAGATTGGCGATCCGTTCGGTCAGGATCGCCACCTGGACCTCAGGGGAACCGGTATCGCCGGATTTCGTAGCATAGTCTTTGATGAGCGCCTGCTTGCGCTCGGCCGTGATCGACATCGGGAGATCCTTTCGCGTTTCAAAAAATTCTCCTGCCCTCGGCCAGGCCGGGATGTCGTCCAGCGGGGTTTCGGGAGGAGCTGCGCGGGGAATATCCGGCGCGACGCGGGTCTTATACAGGGATTTGCCGCGCCGGAGCAAGAGCGCCGGCGGCCGAGGATGACATCGGCTGGGCTCCGCCCGGCACCGTTTGGACTGTCCGGGTCGTTGCCTTGCCCGTTCCATGAACCCGATCTTGCTCCCTCGCGACTAAAGAACGCCGGCTTATGACGCGCGTCCTTGCTCGTACCGCGGCTAGGTCGCGCGAAAGAGGCTCAAGTCTGGGAGGACGATCATGTTCAAGATTTTCAGGCTAATCCTGACGGCAGCGGTTTTTGGTGGAGTGCTTTGTTCCAGCGCCTATGCTTGGGACAATTGCGGGGTCGGCCGTCATCGCACGGATTGGGGACAATGCGTGTCGAATTACGTCGTGGGTCCCGGCATGCGCGGCTGCCCGCCCGGATATCATTGGGGCAATTATACGCATGGCTGCTTCCCCAACTGAACCGTTCTTCGGCTCAGAGCTGAGCGCGGCCCCAATGTGTTTGGGGCCGCTATGGGCTACGGACCTGCGACCATGCTCGAGTTGATCAGCAGCCGTCAGGATGATCTCCGACTTGCTCTTGTGAATGGCAGTTGAACGCACGCCCCCAACATTCGCCATGTTCGATTGCGACGACGACCCCGCCACATGACGCATAGGCTGGGGCGCACCGCTCCTCGCCGCCTAGCTCAGCGCGCGGGCGACGCGAAAGCCGATCACATTCGTCTGGCTCAAATCCGTCGCGCGCATGCGCGCCGCCGAGCGCAGCAGGGACGGCCCGTCGCACCATCCGCCGCCGCGTACCACGCGCATCGACCCATGCCCCTGCGTCGCGGGGCTGCCGTCGAGCGGCGTTGTGTCGTAGGATTCATGCCAGAGATCGGCGGTCCATTCGCGCACGTTTCCATGCATGTCATAAAGGCCGAATGCATTCGGCGGGAAGGATCCGGCCCCCACCGGGCCGGTGGCGGCCTCAAACGCCGCCATGGTTTTATCGATCGTATCGCCAAAAGAGTAGCGGGTTCGCGAGCCAGCGCGGCAGGCATATTCCCACTCCGCTTCCGAGGGAAGCCGATAGGCCTCGCCGGTAGCGGTCGTGATCCGGGCGATGAAGGCTTGGGCCTCGTCGTAGGAAACATAGGTGACAGGCGCCGACGGGTTCCAGTGGATGGTCGTGGAAGCCGGCGCGGGCGCGCGTTTGAAGAAGTCGACCAGACCATGCGGCGCTGCCGGGGAAGTCGCGAGCGTCGGAAGCGCGCCCATGACCGCCTCGTATTCCGCGACGAGGACGGGAAAGACGCCGATTGCGAAGGGCACAGGAATTTCGATGCGCCTTTGCGGGCCTTCGACCGACGTATAGTCCGGATCGGCGGCGGGCGAGCCCAAGAGGAACGCGCCTTTGGGCAGAATTCGCATGACCGGCATTTTCTCGCCGTCGCGAAACGCGGTCGCAGCGGGTGTCGATGCATTGACCAGCGCGCCGTCGACGATCGGGTCGCCGGAAGCCAAATGCCCGACGGCGTCACGGAACCGGTTGGGTTGCGCCGCCACAAGAGCTTGCGGGATATTGGCGTTGCCCGGCTTCGTGGACGTAAGATCGGCGATCCATGTCAAGAGCTTGCGCCACTGCCGGTCGTTACGGTCGCCGTGCCATTCGCAAAGGTTGATCGTCTGCTTCAACATGAAGGCGAGCGGGATGGTGCAGCTCTCCAGCATCACCGGGATGAGTTTCCCGCGATCGTCGCCGTAATGGGCTTCGGTGCGCACCCAATCGGATCCGATGGAGCGCGGCGTCCAAAGCACGACGACAGTCGCAGCGGCGGCAATTTCGCGTTCGAGCGTCGCATCCCACGCGGTTCTCGGCGTGAGACCGTCATCCCACCAGACCGAAAATCCTTCGGTCTGCAACGCTTTGACGACGCGATCGGCCAGCTCGAAGTCTTCCTTCTTGTAGCTTATGAAAATATCCGCCATGCGCCCGCCCCCGTTTTTGCGCCGCGACTTTCCTACCATTAATTCATTTGAAATGGCCGATCATGGGTGGTTTATTGTTTTGTCCAAGGTTGGCTTCCATAGAATGACGGTGCGGCCTCGGAAGCAAGATTGAGTGAGGGAGGCAGGCATGTCGATCAATCATGAGGCGATGAGCGATCGCGTATTTTACGCCTATGCCCATCCGTTGCAAAACCGCCGCTTTTATTTGGCCTTGGTGTTCTCGATCATTTTATTCCCGCTGATCGCAGTCGCGCTGGTCGCGGGCACGATCTTTCTCATCGTGCCTTTCATTGCTCTGCTCCTCTGGATCGGCGCGCGTGTGTTTTTCGCTCGGATGCTGGGAAACTCCATATTGGTTTCCAACTTGAACTATCCTCGCATCAACACGATCGCCGAGGAGCTGAAAACGAGGATGGGCTACCAAAAGCCGATTTATATCTTCGTTTACGAGCAGGGCAATTTCAACGCCTACATGCGGTACATTTTCTTTAGGCGCGCGCTCTTTCTCAACTCCGAACTCCTCGAAACCGGTGTGAGCGATGACGAAGTTCGCTGGCTCGTAGGCCGGTTCATCGGCTACATGCGCGCGCGCCGGCAAGCCGGCGTCCTGGGCTGGATCATCCGTGCCGCGCAGCAGCTTGTTGTCTTCAACATCTTCATTCTCCCCTATGACCGGACGCTGGTCTACACCGGCGACCGCCTCGCCGTCGCCGCGATCAACGGCGATATAGCGAGCGCAACCTCGGCGATGCAGAAGCTCCTGGTTGGAAGGCAACTCGGATATTCCGTCAATCCGGAAGGAATTATCGAACAGCAGCGTCGGGTGAAGGGTTCTTTCTTCGCGTTTCTGGCGCGGTTGATGACCACCTTTCCGCCGATGACGTCGCGCTATGTCGATTTGATCGTTTTCGCCAAGGCTTATTTCCCGGCTGAATACGCCAAGTTCGAAGCTGCGAACCCAGGGCTTCCGGCGGATCTCGCCAAGCTCGCCGCATCGCATCAGTCCAGTTCAGCTCCCCCGCCCGGAGGGCTCGAAGCCGCCGGCAAGCCGCCGCACGGATGGGTCTGGGCCGCCGGAACGCTGGTGGTCATTTTGGGGCTCGGATTGCTGAGCTGGAACCGCATGTCGGCGAGCGAAAATGATGCCTTCGAGGTCGCACCGCCCCCCGCCGCCGAGCCCGCCGCAACGCCGGACACCCCGGCCGCCGCCCAGCCCGCAGCGGTGCCCGCAGTGGTCACAAATCCCCAGCCCGACGCGACGCCGCCGCAGCCTCCCGCGGTAAATCCCGAGCCCGCGGCGGTGCCGGCACTGCCTCCGGCGGCAAATCCCGCGCCCAGCGCGGCGCCCATAACTCCTGCCGGGAATGACGTACCCGCCCCAACACCGAACCTGCCGCCGCATGTGCATCTGAACAGTGCCGGGCAAGCGAGCCCCGACGCCGGATGCACCTGGGTCAGCAATGATCCCCACGACTTTCGCGTCCTATGCAAGTAGGCCGCGAAGGGGTCCGCGCGGCGAAGCGACATTTTGGCTTTTGAAAACTGCTGTCCAGCGTCTCACGGCTGCGGGCGCGCCGGGCGAGCTGCCCCAAAGTGGGAAGGTTGATCACGCGCCTCTGCAGTGGCTCGCTGTGTTCGACGGCGCCGCCCGCGACGACAGGCCGGGCGCCGAGCGGCGGCGCGCGGGCAAAAGTCAAATCGACCGACGACCGTCGAGTCTTTAGAATTTCTACCTCTCCTCCAAGCCGCTCGCGCCGTCGGAAATTGGCGCGCTACTCGAAAGTCCCAAGCACATCGTCCGCGGTTCGTCGTGGTCGCCTGACATCGCAGCCGACATGATCATGCGCCTGCCTCAAAATGGCAGGTTGAACACTCGTCCCGGTATCAGTTCGCCATGTTCGACGGCGCCGACCGCGACGACGACACCGCCGCAAGTCGCACAGGCCGGCCCGCCTATCGGCGCGTCGCGGCCGCGCAGCAGGATCGATTGCCCGCGCCGCAGCCGCGCGGCCGCTTCGCGATCAACCGCCACTTGCGGCATTTCGGTCAGCCCCGCCTCGACGCGAAGGAGGCCGGGCGCTTCGGCCAAATGTTCCAGGCCCACGGCATCGGCTTCGAGAAAAGGCCCGACTCGCGTGCGCCTGAGCGCTGCGACATGGCCGTAGCAGCCGAGCTTGCGGCCGAGGTCGCGCGCCAGCGCCCGCACATAGGTGCCCTTGCCGCAGCGCGCCTCGAATGTCGCGCTATCGCCTGTTGCCGCGAGGAATCCGAGCGCGTGGATTTCGACGGGACGCGGCGCGAGCGCCGGCATCTCGCCGTCACGGGCAATATCATAGGCGCGTTCGCCGGCGACTTTGATGGCGGAAAAGGCCGGCGGCCGCTGCATGATCCGCCCGGTGAATTCGGGCAACGCGGCGCGAACCTCAGGCGGCTCTGGCCTCCGTTCGGATTGCGCGACGATCCGCCCGTCGGCATCGTCGGAATCCGTCTCCGCACCCCAGGCGATCGTAAACCGGTAGGTTTTCTCGCCGTCCTGCACGAAAGGCACGGTCTTTGTCGCTTCGCCGAAGGCGACCGGCAGGACGCCCGAGGCCAGCGGGTCGAGGGTGCCGGCATGACCCGCCTTCTTGGCGTTGAAGATGCGCTTGAGCCGCGCCACGGCATGCGTCGATGTCATCCCGACAGGCTTGTCGAGCACCACCCAGCCGTTGACTTCGACGCGGCTCGAGCGCGGCGCATTCATCGCTTGTCCGGATCGGTCACGAGATCGCGCTTCACCTGCGGCAAACTGAGCAGCGCATCCATTTTCGTGCCGCAATCGAAGCTGTGGTCGGGCTTGAAACGCACCTCCGGCGCGAACTTGAGATTAATGCGGCCGGCGATCTCGCCGCGCAGGAATTTCTTGTGCCGCTCGAGCGCCGCCAGCACGCCATCCATGTCCTTGCCGCCGAGCGGCATGACATAGACCGTCGCGAGCTTCAGATCCGGGCTCATCCGGACGTCGGGCACGGTGACGACATGGCCTTCGAGGACCGGGTCTCGCACCGCGCCGCGGGAAAGGAGATCGGACAAGGTATGGCGGATCAGCTCGCCGACGCGCAGCATGCGCTGCGAGGGCTCGCCGCCATTATGATGAACTCTGGACATGGGGACTTCCATATTCTCGCGCCCTTACAGGGGCCGCTTGCTGCGCGCAGCAGAGAGGTTTTGATTTTGGAGAAGCTCGGTTTGGACTTGGGCTGGCGGCTCGTTTGAAATTTCCATGACCCCGGTCTTCGAGGCGCTTGCCTCGCAAGCTCACAGGGAGGACCAAGTGCTCGAACCATCGCCCCATTCGGAGGAGCAGCCCATTGCACGTTGCAAGATGACCCGCAATGAGCCGCGTCTCGAAGCATGAAGGCCTGGGTTTGGATCGGTGCTACAGGGTGCGTTTGATCTCCTGCACATTATAGCATTCGATGACGTCGCCAACGCGCATATCCTGATAGTTCTCGAAGGCCATGCCGCATTCTTGGCCGGCGACGACTTCCTTCACCTCATCCTTGAAGCGCTTCAACGTCGAGAGCCTGCCCTCGTGCACGACGACATTGTCGCGGATCAAACGGACATTGGCGCCGCGCTGAACGACGCCGTCGGTGACGCGACAGCCGGCCACCTTGCCGACCTTGGAAATGGTGAACACCTCGAGGATCTGCGCATTGCCCAGCATCTCTTCGCGCAGCGTCGGCGGCAGCAGCCCGGACATCGCCGCCTTCACGTCGTCGACGAGGTTGTAGATGATGTTGTAGTAGCGGATCTCGATGCCGCCCTGCTCGGCGAGGGCGCGCGCTTCCTTGTGGGCGCGCACGTTGAAACCGATGATTGCCGCGTTCGAGGCTTCCGCCAAGGTTATATCGGACTCGGTGATGCCGCCGACGCCGGCGTGGATGACGCGCGCCGCCACCTCCTCGGTGTTGAGCTGCTCCAGTGAGGCGACGATCGCCTCGACCGAGCCCTGCACGTCGCCCTTGATGACGAGCGGAAACTCCTTGCGTCCGACGGTCTTCAGCTAACTCATCATATCGGCGAGTGAGCCGCGCGCCACGCCGCCGCGAACCGCCGCCTTATCTCGCTTCTGCCGCTCGCGATATTCGGCGATCTCGCGTGCGCGCGCCTCAGTGTCCACCACAGCGACGCGGTCGCCGGCCTCGGGCGAACCGGAAAACCCCAACACCTCGACGGGCATAGAGGGGCCCGCCTCGTCGCGGACTGCGCCCTTGTCGTCGAGCAGCGCCCGAACGCGGCCCCACTGCGACCCGCCCACGATGAGATCGCCGACATGAAGCGTGCCTCGCTGAACGAGAACGGTGGCGACCGGGCCGCGGCCACGATCGAGCCGCGCTTCGATGACCGTGCCTTCCGCGGGGCGTGTCGGATCGGCCTTGAGATCGAGAACTTCGGACTGCAAGGCGATCAGATCCAGCAGCTTGTCGAGATTGGTTCCCTGTTTCGCCGAGACTTCGACCTCGAGCGTCTGGCCGCCGAGCGATTCGACCTGCACCTCATGCTGCAACAGTTCGGTGCGCACCCGCTCGGGCTTTGCATCCGGCTTGTCGATCTTGTTGATCGCTACGATCATCGGCACGCCCGCGGCCCGGGCATGCACGATCGCTTCCACCGTCTGCGGCATGACGCCGTCGTCGGCGGCGACGACGAGCACGACGATGTCGGTGACTTTGGCGCCGCGGGCGCGCATCGCCGTGAAGGCGGCGTGGCCGGGCGTGTCGATGAAGGTCACGGGCGTGCCGTTCGGCGCCACGATCTGATAGGCGCCGATGTGCTGGGTAATGCCGCCCGCTTCGCCGGAGACGACATTGGCATGGCGGATCGCATCGAGCAGCGACGTCTTGCCGTGATCGACATGGCCCATGATGGTCACGACCGGCGGTCGCGACAGCAGATTGCCATCCGCGTCGGGCCTGTCGAACAGGCCTTCCTCTACGTCGGATTCGGCGACGCGTTTGACGGTATGGCCGAGTTCCTCGGCGATGAGCTGCGCGGTATCGGCGTCGATGACATCGGTGATCTTCGCCATCTCGCCTTGCTTCATCAGCAGCTTGATCACATCGACGCCGCGCTCGGACATGCGGCTGGCGAGTTCCTGGATGGTGATCGTCTCGGGCAGGATGACTTCGCGCGAGAGCTTTTCCTTCTGCTCGGCGACATGGCCTTTCAGCCTTTGCTGACGGCGGCGGAACGCCGCGACGGACCGCGTCCGCTCGTCCTCCTCCCCCGTGGCGCTGGCAACCGTCAGCCGGCCGCGGCTCTTCTGTTCGCCGGTTCGGGTCGGGCGCGGCAGCACGACCTTCGGCGCCATGCCGGGGCGGCGAATGACCCGCTTTGTTTCTTCCTCGTCGATCGGCTGCTGGCGTGCACTGGCGATCGGGCCGGTGAATACCCCGAGCGGCTTTCTCGCGGTGGGCGCGGCCGGCGGGAGGGGCGGTGCGCCGGGTTCGAGCCTGCGCTTGGCCTCTTGCTCGGAACGACGCTTGGCCTCGGCCTCGTGCGCGCGGCGCGCCTCTTCCTCGCGCTTGCGTTCGGCCGCTGCGGCGCGCTCTTCCCGTTCACGCGATTCGCGCGCTTCGCGCGCCTGCGCCTCGGCCAGCGCGAGACGGCGCTCTTCATCCTCGCGTTCGCGCGCGCCGGACAGCGCGCGATTGCGCGCCTCGCGCTCCTCTTCGGTCAGTGAACGCAAGACGACGCCCGCCCCCGGCCGCGCCGTCGTGGGACGCTGCGCAGGTTCGGGACGTTGCTGCTCCTGGGTCGGCGGAGCTTGCACCGGCGCGGCCGGCGGCGGTGCGGTCTCACGCGGCGGGTGCGCTTCGCCGGGGCCCAGCGCCCGGCGCTTGACCTTTTCGACCACGACCGTCTTGGTGCGGCCGTGCGAAAAGCTCTGACGCACCGTCCCCGCCTCTACCGGCCGCTTCAGCGACAAGGTCTTGGTCGGGGCGACGGTCAGAGTCGTGTCGCCGGAATTCTTCGATTCAGCCATTCGTCCAGATCCCAGGGCAAGGCCCACTATGTCACAAAATTCCAGGGCCAGAGCCCCGTTTCGTTCGCAAAGCCGGCGGATGCCAGTGCCGGGCACCTTTGAACGCGCGGCGAAGTCGTCCCTAGCTGCCTATCAGATCGCTCCGTCGTCAGCTGTTTCCCGTGCCCCTGCATCGGACGGGGCGGAGGGCGCGGAGCGGTAACGCTCCAATCTGCGGCAATGCGAAAGAAACGCCTCGCCCGCCGCCCCTTCGGTGAGCGCTGCATGTATCACATTTGTGCCGCCGAGTGCCAAACTCAATTGAAGCGACGTAAACAGTCTGATCTCCGCCTTCGGCTCCCCGCCGGACCTGCGCCGCAGGGCCTGCGCCAGCTTGCGGCTGCCGTCGGCACCGCCGTCACTGGCATGGACAAGGCCGATCACATGGCCCTCCTTGATCGCGGCCTCGGCCTTGAAGAAACCGGTGACGACCTCACCCGCCTTCTTGCTGAGCGACAGCGCCTGAAGGCACATCTGGCTGAGCAAGACGTCGATTTCCTGGGGCAAGGACGGGGAAACCTTCACCTGCGCCTTAAACCCCCGGGCGAAGGCCTTGCGCTCGACCGCCGCGGCGACGGCGTCCGCCCGGGCGCTGACCCAGACGCCGCGGCCAGGCAATTTATGCCGCAGATCCGCGACGACCTCGGCGTCGGGGCCAAGGACGAAGCGGATCATGGCCTCGGGACCGGCTTTCGTCTTGGTCACGATGCAGGTCCGCTCGGATCCTGGATCGGGCTTCATTCGGTTGCTCAATGCGACCTCCGCGCTATTCGCCGGCCCCCGCCTCCTGCGTCTCGACCGTAGGGGCGGGAGGCGCCTCGACCCAGCCCGCCTCGAGCCGCGCCCGCATGATCAAGGCCTCGGCCTCCTCGCGCGAAATCTCGATCCCATCGAGGTACCCGGCATGCCGGATCGTCTCTCCGTCCTTGCGCTCGCTCCAGCCGACGAGATCGTCGGTGGCGCAGCCCGCGAGATCCTCGACGCTCTTCACGTCATTCTCGCCGAACTTAACCAGCATGGCTCCGGTGAGGCCCTCCATCTTGGCGAGATCATCGGCGACGCCGAGTTCCTTGCGCCGTTCATCCAGCTCGGCTTCGACCTTCGCGAGATAGGCTCGCGCCCGCGCCTGGATTTCCCCCGCCGTATCCGCGTCGAAACCTTCGATCGTGGCGAGTTCGGCGGGCTCGACGAAGGCCAATTCCTCGACCGAACGGAAACCTTCGGAGGCGAGCAATTGGCCGACCACCTCGTCGACGTCGAGGGCATTCATGAACGTATTCGTGCGCTCCAAGAATTCCTTCTGCCGGCGCTCCGATTCCTCGGCCTCGGTCAGGATGTCGATGTCCCAACCGGTGAGCTGCGACGCGAGCCGCACGTTCTGGCCGCGCCGCCCGATCGCCAGCGACAATTGATCGTCCGGCACAACGACTTCGATTCGTTCCGAATCTTCGTCGAGGACCACTTTCACGACCTCCGCCGGCTGCAACGCGTTGACGATGAACGTCGCTGCGTCCTGCGACCATGGAATGATGTCGATCTTTTCGCCCTGCAGCTCGTTGACGACCGCCTGGACGCGCGACCCGCGCATGCCGACACAGGCGCCGACCGGATCGATCGAGGAATCGCGCGAGATCACAGCGATCTTGGCGCGCGAGCCCGGATCGCGCGCCACCGCCTTCACCTCGATCACGCCGTCATAGATTTCCGGCACCTCCTGGCGGAAGAGCTTGGCCATGAACTGCGGATGGGTGCGCGACAGGAAAATCTGCGGACCGCGCTGTTCGCGCCTGACGTCATAGACATAGGCGCGGACGCGATCGCCGGGCCGGAACACTTCGCGCGGGATCATCTCGTCGCGCCGGATCGTCGCCTCGCCGCGCCCAAGGTCGATAATCACATTGCCGTATTCGACCCGCTTCACGACGCCGTTAACGATCTCGCCGATGCGGTCCTTGAATTCTTGATATTGGCGGTCGCGCTCGGCCTCGCGCACCTTCTGCACGATCACTTGTTTCGCCGATTGCGCGGCGATCCGGCCGAAGTCGAACGGCGGCAAAGTTTCCGCGATCCAGTCGCCGACCTGCGCGGCCGGGTTTTTCTTGCGTGCCTCGGTGACGGTGATCTGGGTGGCGTCGTTTTCGATCTCGTCGACGACGAGCAGCAGGCGCGAGAAGCGGACCTCGCCGGTCTTCGGGTTGATCTCGGCGCGAACCTCCGTCTCCTGCCCGTAGCGAGAGCGGGCGGCCTTCTGCATCGCATCTTCCATCGACGCGAGCACGATCTGCCGGTCGATCGATTTCTCCCGCGCCACCGCGTCGGCGATCTGCAGCAGTTCGAGCCTATTGGCGCTGACGGCCATGGTTTTCTCCTCTCGTGACCGTCGGCGCTTTCAACAGCGCGCGGCGGAAATTCTCTATCTTCACTCTGGTCTATGCAAAGCTTTGGGTGGCGGCGCCGGTTTCGCTTTCCTGAGCTTTGAACCGGAGCCGGCCGGATGCGCCGGCTTGAACCGGCCGGGCCCGCGCCGCGGCGCGGTTTCGGCGGCCTCCGACGTGCCAGCCCGTTCTTCGACATCGGAGCGTTTGGTGCCGGCTTTGGCGCGACGCAGCGCCTCGCGGATCAAATCATCGGTCAGGACAAGTTTGGCTTCCGCTATATCGGTGAGCCTGAGCCATAGATCCACCGGTTCCTCGGGCTTAGCGTCGACGCGGCGAAGTTTTACGCGGGCCTGGCTTCCTTCGCCTTCGCAAGCTTCGATGATCCCGCGAAATCTTTTGCGGCCGTCGATTGCGACCGCCATTTCGATCCGCGCTTCATGGCTGCGGGCGCGGTCGAAATCCGAGCCGCGCACCAGCGGCCGGTCGATGCCGGGCGAAGAGATCTCCAGCCGATAAAAGCCGGGGATCGGATCCTCGACATCCAAGACCGGAGATAGGGCTTGGCTGACGGCTTCGCAATCACCGACCGACATGCTGCCGTCAGGCCGCTCCGCCATGATCTGAACCGTCGTGCCCGCCTGACCCGAAAGCTTCACCCGAACGAGGCGAAAGCCGAGATTGGCGAGCACCGGCGCAGCGATCGCGGCGATCCGGCCGGCAACGCCCGTTTCGGTCGAAAAGCGCGATTCCGTGAGCATGGTTTGCAAATCCACGTCCTTTGCATTGGCGCCCGGATCAGCGTCGCGCCGCCCTCGTTAAGCCGTTGATTTACAAGGCTTTTGCGGCGGATGATTCAAGCCGGCCGTCGGCAATAAAAAAGAGCGGGTCCGGCCGGGCCCACTCTCAATGCTCGATCATCGGAGGATGATCGCTATGAGAAGATCGATAAATCTATATGCGCTTTTTCCAGCAATTCTGCAAGGTGCAGTTGCGCGTCAGCGTTGACGTCGACGGCCCCGCCAAAAGAACAGCGGCGCAAATCCGGGGATTTGCACCGCTCCGATTCTTAAACTTGCAGCGAGCCAAGATACCACGCGACCAATAGCGCGACAGCCGCTGTTAGCAAGCTGAATGGCGGCTAGATTACTACCACCACCACCAGCACCTGCCTCCACGCCAGCCTCTGCACCCTCTTCCGCCGCCCCAGCCCCAGCCGCCACGGCCCCAACCGCCGCGGCCCCAGCCGCCACGGCCCCAGCCGCCGCGCCAAGCCTGCGCAGGGGTCGTAGAAGCCGTCATGACGACACCGGAAACGCCCATAACGCTCGCAACCTGACCGAGACCATAAGTCCCGATAATCGCTACGACCGCCAAGCCGCGCACGAAAACGCTGCCTAGCTTGCGTGTTACCTCGAGGCTTTTCGAGCTCAATTGCGCCAAAATATCGTTCAGTGCCATTTCTGAATCCTCCCAGAACGTGAAATCCTAGCATGCGGCGCCGGCCGCCGCAACGCCATGCGCGACCTTGTAAGCGAATATCGTCACGGCTCGGTTCAATGCCGTGCAAGCCCCCGTGCGTATCACTTTTGCCACAACGCAGCGGTACTTGTGCCACAACGCGGCGGCATTTCGCGACCGCAGCGCAGCAGTTTCGGATGTTCATCGCGAAGGTTCACGGCGAATTTTGTTCGCCGCCCACCGGCAACCCTGCGACTTGACCTCCCACCGATCATCTGGAACGGTGAAGCAGGTCTTGATGACATCCGTATTTCTTTAGCGGGATTCCGCCCGAAAAGGTTCAATGTCGAAAAATCGAAATTACATACTTGGGATAAATGCATACGACCATGATGTAAGCGCATGCCTGCTGCGCGATGGCGAGATTGCATATGCGATCTGCAAAGAGCGGATTACGCGCGAAAAACACGACCGCGGCTTCTATGACGAGGTGGTCAATTACTGCCTGAAGGCCGAAGGCATCGGGTTGGACGACGTCGCCCTGGTGGTGCGCAATTGCTACATCATGCCGGTCGAGGAGATTGAAAAGCGGCTGCAGCATCAATTTGCGCCGTATCTGTTTGGTCGAGAAGAGCGCGCGCAAGCGGCAAAAAATCCGCTCTATCTTTCTCAATCGAAGAACGTCGTGACGGTGTCGCATCATCTGGCGCATGCCTACAGCGCGTTTGCCGCCTGCCCTTTCGACGAAGGAGTCGTGATGGTGGTGGACGGCGTCGGCAGCTACGCCTCGGACGTCACCGAGAAATATCCGCAGACGGAGACGGTCGAGCCGCTGGCGCGCGAGTCGGAGAGCTTTTACCGGTTCAATGGTTCCACCATCGAAGCGCTGAAAAAGGTTTGGCTGAAGCCAAGTCGCGGGTTTCTCAGCGACGAGTTTTACAACATGCCGGGCCTCGGAGCTTTGTACAGCCGGGTCTCGAGCTATATTTTCGCCGATTGGAACAAGTGCGGCGAGGTGATGGGCCTGGCGCCCTATGGACGCCCCGATCGGGCAAAGCCGCTGCTCGAAATCAAAGACGGAAACTTGGTCGTGCCCGATTGGATCGATGGGTTCAAGCAGCCCTGGCTACCGGACAGCGAGCAAAACTGGGAACGCAGTCCGTCGATGGAACATTGGCAGGACCTCGCCTGGCGCGCTCAAGACGATGCCGAAAAGGTGCTTCTCGATCGTGCCGTCTGGCTGCGCCAAACAACCGGAGCCAAGAATCTCTGTATCGCCGGCGGCGTTGGGCTGAATTGCGTCGCCAACGGCCGCCTCGTCCGCGAGGCGGGGTTCGACAATATTTGGATTCAGCCGGCGGCTGGCGATGACGGGATTGCAATCGGCTGCGCCTATTACGGGCATTTGGCGCTGCAGAAGAACCCGCGCTCTTTTGTCATGAAACATGCCTATCTCGGCATCGACTACAAAGACGAAGATATGCGCGCGGTCACCGACAAAGGGCTGGTTCGTCTCGCAACGATAAATACGGCGAGCGAGGACATCTGCCGCGATACCGCGAAACTTCTGTCTGACGAACAGGTAATCGGCTGGTTTCAAGGCCGTTCTGAATATGGGCCGCGCGCGCTCGGCAATCGCAGCATCATCGCAGACCCGCGCAAGGCGGAGATGAAGGACAAACTGAATAAGCGCGTCAAATTCAGGCAGGCGTTCCGGCCGTTCGCGCCGATCGTTCTTGCCGAAAGGGCAAACGAGATTTTCGAAGGCGACGAAGAATCGCCATTCATGCTGCTTGCCAAGCGGGTTCGCCCGGAATGGCGAGACAGGATCGCGGCGGTCGTTCACGTTGACGGCACCGCCCGGGTGCAGACGGTTCGTCAGGACACCAACCCGCGTCTCTACCAACTGCTCAAGGAATTTGATGCTTTGACGGGGGTTCCCGTGCTGTTGAACACGTCATTCAACATAAAGGGCGAACCCATCGTCGAAACGCCGCGCGACGCGGTCCAGTGTTTCCTGGGCACGGGCATCGACTATCTCGCCTTGCATGACAGGTTGATCGCAAAGAGCCGGCTCCACGGCATCATTTCTCCGTTCAAGAAAGCGCACTCGGAACTGACCACGATGGTCCGGACCGGCTTGAGCGTCGGCGCCATGGCGCCCGGGTCGGGAAGCTAGCCGCCCGATTCATTGCCCCATGCAATCGGCAGGATCGTCGGGGAATTTCGCGAGGCTTCCCTGTCCATCTCGGGGGCCGCCCACCGCCTCGATCAGCTCGTAGTAGAGACTCTTGTAAGTCAGGAAAACGGCGCCCGCGGCCTTCATTCGCGCAATCGCCGAGGCGACGTTGCGGCTTGACGAAAACACGAGCTCCTCGACCACGTAAACCTCATAGCCGAGACCGAGAAGACCGAGGCAGGACTGAAGGACGCAGACGTCGGTTTCGCAACCGGCGAGAATCATCTGCTTCTTGTTCGCGCGTCCAAGATGGTCGCGAATTTCCTTCTCTCTGGTCAGGTCGAAGAAGTCTTTTTCGAAACACGCCGCCGGATCATTCAAGTGCTTGCCGATCCATTTGGGCAAGGCGCCTTTTTGAGCGACGGGTCTTTCGAGGGTCACGACGACCGGAATTTTGAGATGGCCCAGCAGGCAAACAAAGTTGCTTATGTTCGTTTCGAGTTTGGGGCGACGCCGCTTCTCCACCTGCCGCAAGAAGAAGGCTTGGACGTCGATGATCAGACCCAGGCACTGATCGGAGACGATACGTTTCGCCATCATCATCTTGTCGCAGCCTGCGCGCCCGCGGCTTCGGCGCCGCGGCGCGTCCGAGAGAGCAATGTTGCGCGGCCAAGCTTGGCCACTATAGTGCACCAGCGTCAAATCCCGCAAAGAGAACCAAATGCCGGAAGATAAAGCGATCAAGCGCGTCGTTCTCGCCTATTCGGGCGGGCTCGACACCTCGATCATTCTCAAATGGTTGAAGACCACCTATGGCTGCGAAGTCGTGACCTTCACGGCCGATCTCGGCCAGGGTGAGGAACTCGAGCCGGCGCGGCAGAAGGCGGCTCTGCTCGGCGTCAAGCCCGAGCATATTTTCATCGAGGATCTGCGCGAGGAATTCGTGCGCGACTACGTCTTCCCGATGTTTCGCGCCAATGCCCAATATGAAGGGCTCTATCTTCTCGGCACATCGATCGCGCGGCCGCTGATCGCCAAGAAACAGATCGAGGTCGCCCGCAAAGTCGGCGCCGACGCGGTCGCGCATGGCGCCACCGGCAAGGGCAACGACCAGGTGCGCTTCGAGCTTTCCTATTATGCGCTCGAGCCCGACATCAAAGTCATCGCGCCTTGGCGCGAATGGGATCTGACCTCGCGCAGCGCGCTTCTCGCCTTCGCCGAAAAGAACCAGATCCCGATCGCCAAGGACAAGCGCGGCGAAGCCCCTTTCTCGGTCGATGCCAACCTGCTGCACGTCTCTTCCGAAGGCAAGGTTCTGGAAGACCCGGCCGCGCCGGTGCCGGATTATGTCTATTCGCGCACGCTCGATCCCAAGGACGCGCCCGATACGCCGAGTTTCATCGAGATCGATTTCAAGTCGGGCGACCCGATCGCGGTCGATGGCGTGGCGATGTCGCCCGCGACCTTGCTCGCGCATTTGAACGAGCTTGGCCGGGCGAATGGCATCGGCCGTCTCGATCTCGTCGAGAACCGGTTCGTCGGCATGAAGTCGCGCGGCATGTATGAAACCCCGGGCGGCACGATCCTTCTCGCCGCGCATCGCGGCATCGAGCAGATCACGCTCGACCGTGGCGCCGCGCATCTGAAAGACGAGCTGATGCCGAAATATGCCGAGCTCATCTACAACGGCTTTTGGTTCTCGCCCGAGCGCGAAATGCTGCAGGCGCTGATTGATCGCAGCCAGGAGTTCGTCACCGGTCGCGTGCGGCTGAAATTATACAAAGGTTCCGCCGCCGTGGTCGGCAGGTCGAGTCCCTACTCGCTCTACGACCAGGACCTCGTGACCTTCGAGGAAGGGGCGGTCGCCTACGACCACCGCGACGCGGCGGGCTTCATCAAGCTCAATGCGCTGCGCCTGCGCACCCTCGCCAAGCGCAGGCGCAAGGCCGCGCGCGATCCAAAATAAGCGCGCCGCAAGCGGTCTTGGCGAGCCTTTGCGAATCAGCTATGCTAAAAATGCATAGCTTGATTGCCTGATTCCCGCCCCTCTGAGGCCGCCGCTCCGCCGCGTTCCGCCCCGCTCTGCCGCGGCCGCAGAATTGTCTTGGTATAATTCGGCTTTGCCGCCGAAATCCCCCTTGCAGCGTTTCAGATATCGGCGATTTTGGGTTACTAGACCGCATGAACCCCAAGCGGTTCGCGCAGATTCGATCGGAGAGAAAGCGATGACGAGTGCACCGAAGAAAGCCACCGCTAAGAAAAGGGCCGCAGCCCCGAGTGCCTTCAACAAGCCGTTGCATCCGTCGAAGGACCTCGCCGCGGTTGTCGGCTCCGAACCGCTGCCGCGCACCGAGGTGGTGAGCAAGATCTGGATCTACATCAAGAAGCACAAGCTTCAAAACCCGGCCAACAAGCGCGAGATCCTCGCCGACGACAAGCTCGCCGCCGTCTTCGGCAAGAACAAAGTCACGATGTTCGAGATGAACAAGCTTCTCGCAAAGCATTTGAAATAGCGCTTCCGGCGCGGCACTTCGGCACTCGATCCCGCGGCTTCAGAGCCGCGACAAGGGACCGAGCCGCGGTGCAATCGCGTAGTTAATTTGTACGATTAAGATAAAGCCGATGCTCCAATAAGTGCTGACGAGGCAGAGCAGAGCGCCGATGAGGTAGAGCGCCTGCGCGATGACGATGCGGCGTTCGATCGCCGCGCCGATCTCCGGCGACAGATCCTTTTCCACCAATTGCGCGCCCAGGGCATAGCGCCAGCCCGCCAACAGCGTCGCCCCGAGAACGAAGATATTCGCCCAATAGATCACGAGAGCGGTCCGATAGGAGATGAACGCCGCCATCAGCGAGGTCGAAAAGGGCATCAGCGAGATAGCGAACAAGAAGGCCAGATGAATCCAGGCGAGATGGCGGTCGCCGCGGACGAAATGATTGAGCTGCGTCTGCTGTCCGACCCAGAAGATTCCCAACGTGAGAAAACTCATCATATAGACGAGGATGTTCGGCGCCATCGCGATGACCGCATGCTGGAGATCGCTCTCGCCGTGGATCGCATTTGCCGCCGGAGTACGCAGGTCGAGCACGAGCAGCGTCATGGCGACGGCGAAGACGCCGTCGCTCAAGGCCGCGAGGCGGTCGATGTTCTGTGCGGCGATGCGGTTGTAGCTGCTGTGCAAGATTTTACCTCCGTTCGCATCCGCCTGCAGTTGCGGGAACTACTAGCTCCGCCCGTCCGCCCATTTGCGCAGGCGCGCGAGAAGTCCGGCGGTCGACGAATCGAGCCCGTCGAGCGCCGTGCTCTTATCGGCAACGACCGGCGCCAGACGCAAAGCCAGCTCCTTGCCGAGCTCGACGCCCCATTGATCGAAGGGGTCGATGTTCCAGATAACCGACTGCACGAAGACTTTGTGCTCGTAGAGCGCGATCAATTCGCCGAGGACGCGCGGCGTGAGCTGCTTGTAGAGAAAAGTGCTCGACGGCCGGTTCCCGGCAAAAACCTTGTGCGGCGCCAGCGCCGCGATCGCATCCTCCGGCACGCCTTGCGCGCGCATCCGCGCTTCGACTTCCTCGCGCCCGCGTCCGCGCAGCAAGGCTTCGCTCTGGGCCAGGCAATTGGCGAGGAGCAAATCGTGCTGATGCGCGTTCGCCGCGGTCGGCCGCGCCGCGACCAAAAAATCGACCGGCACGATCTCGGTGCCCTGGTGAAGGAGTTGGAAGAAGGCGTGTTGGGCATTCGTGCCGGGCTCACCGAAGAGAACCGCGCCGGTCTCCGATTCGATGCGCTCGCCCAAAAGATCGACGGACTTGCCGTTCGATTCCATTTCGAGCTGCTGAAGATAGGCGGGAAAGCGCTTGAGCCGCTGATCGTAGGGGATCACGCCGTGGCCCGCATAATCCCAGAAATTGCGATACCAGATTCCGATAAGCGCCATCAGCACCGGCACGTTGCGATCGAGTGGCGCGCTCGTGAAATGTTGGTCGATCGCCGCGCCGCCGCTCAAAAAATCTTCAAAATGCGAAGCCCCTATGCCGATCGCGAGCGACAGGCCGATCGAGGACCAGATGGAATAGCGCCCGCCGACCCAATCCCAGAAGAGAAAGCGGCGCGACTCCGCGATGCCGAAGGCGGCGACCTCCTCGGGCGCGGTCGAGACCGCGCAGAAATGCTGCGCAACCGCGGCTTCGCCCAGTTCTTCGACCACGGCCTTGCGCGCCGCGGCGGCATTGGTCATCGTCTCGAGCGTGGTGAATGTCTTCGAGCAAATGATGAAAAGCGTCCGCTCGAGCGCAAGCCCCTTCAATCGTATCTGCGAGATCGGCGCCATCGACATTGGCGACGAAATGCAGTTTGAGATGCGGCGCAATGAAAGGCGAGAGCGCTCGGGCGGCCATGGCCGGGCCGAGATCCGAACCGCCGATCCCGATATTGACGATGTCGGTGAAGGAGGCGCCGGTGGCGCCCCGGATCGCGCCGTTGCGCACGTCTTGCGCGAAGTTGAGCATCTTGCGCCGCTCGGCGAGGACCTCGGGCATCACGTCGATGCCGCTCGCGCGCATCGGCGCTCCGCTGATGTTGCGCAGCGCCATGTGGAGCGCCGGCCGCGCTTCGGTCTGATTGACGATCTCGCCGGCAAAGAGCGCTTCGCGCCGTTCCTCTACCTTCGCCGCGCGGGCGAGATCGAGGAGCAGCGCGAGCGTCGTTCGATCGATCCGCTGTTTGGAAAAGTCGAACAGGATGTCGTCGAGTTCGAGGTGAAAGTCTTTGAATCGCCCCGGGTCCGCTGCGAAGAGATCGGCGAGCGTCACCTCGCTCATATCGGCGTGATGGGCTTCGAGCGCAAAGAGCTGCTCGGAGAGGTCGAAATGATCCATGCGCGCGTGATCCGGCGGTTTCGCTTTATCTAGCATATCGCGGGCTGGGATCTCGCTGCTCAGGGGCTTTGCGGCTCGGTTTTCGGGCTTTTCACCCGCTCCATCCGAAAGCCCATGCCGATAAAGCGCGCCGGCAGCCGCCGCAGCCAAGGCAGATAGATGAAAAGGCGCAGGATCCAGGGCGGGTTCATCTTGCCGCTTGAGTGCAGCACTTTTGAAATCACCCGGTTTTGGACGAAGACCTGCATGGCCTGCGTCAGCTTGACGGCCGGCTCGCGCCGCCTCTGAACCGCGGCGAGCAGGTCATCCGACGCCGCTCCTTGCCGCAAGGCCGACCACAAGATGTTGGCGGCGGCGATCGCATCCTGGATCGCGAGATTGATTCCGACGCCGCCGATCGGCGACATGGCATGCGCGGAGTCGCCGATGCAGAGAAGGCCCGGCCTGTGCCACAGCGGCAGGCGATCGACGGCGACGGTTAGCAGCTTGAGGTCGTCCCAGGTCTTCAATTCCGCGGTGCGCTCGGCGATGAAGGGCGCGAGCTCGGCGATGCGGCCGCGCAAGACGGCGATGTCCTGCCTCTTCATCTGATCGAACCCGCCTTTGGCAATGAGGTAAGCGCATTGCCAATAATCGCCGCGCTGAAGCAGCACAAGAATCCGGCCGTAGTCCACGCGGCCGAAGGTTTCATCCGGGTCGCTCGCGCGCCGGCTCAGCCGGAACCACAGGACATCCATCGGCGCGCCGATGTTTAATGGCGTGAAACCGGCCTTTGTCCGCACGGTCGAGTGCCGGCCGTCGGCACCGATCGTGAGACCGGCCCGGATCGAAAGTGGGCCGTCCGGCGTTCGCGCGGTAACGCCGCGGACCACGCCCGCCTCTTCGATGAGCCCATCGGCTTCCGCCTGCATGATGAGACGGAACGCGGGATAGCGCTCGGCATGGCCGGCGAGGAAATTGAGGAAGTGCCATTGCGGCATCAAGGCGATGAACTTCGCTCTGGTCGGCAGATGCGAGAAATCCGCCAGCGGGATGGTGACGTCGCCGAACTTGCCTGAGATAACCCGCGCTTCCTGGTGCGGCAGAGCCAAAAATTCATCGAAAAGGCCGAGGTCGTCCATCGCCTGCAGCGTCGAGGGATGGATCGTATCGCCGCGAAAATCGCGCAGAAAATCGGCGTGTTTTTCGAGAACGACGGTGTCGATGCCGGCGCGGGCGAGAAGAAACCCGAGCATCATTCCGGCCGGGCCGCCGCCGACGATGCAGCAGGTCGTTTTGATGTCTGGCATCACCCTGCCAATCTAGAGCGGCAGGGCGGGCGCGGATAGGGCCGAGACGGCGGTCAGGGGATGGCGATGACCGGCGTGCCGACGCTCACGCGCTGGTAGAGGTCGACCACGTCTTCGTTGTACATCCTGATGCAGCCATAGGAGGCAGCGGTGCCCACGCTTTTGCGCATCCATCTGTTCGTGCCGTGGATCGCGACCTGATAGCGGGTCAGCGTGATCGCCGCGGCGCCCATCGGATTGTGCGGCGAGCCGCCCCTGATCAGTCTCGGAAGCTCGGGGTGGTCGCGAGCGACAATCGCCGGCGGCGACCAATCCGGAGCCATATACTTGCCTTGGACGGCGCTTGGGCCGAGCCAAGCCTTGCCGGGCATGCCGATGGCGATCGGATAGCGGATCGCCTCGCCGTTGCCTTCGGTAAAGTAGAGCCTGCGCTCGTGCTGGCAGATGATGATCTCGCCGGCGGGGTAATCGCCTCGGATCGCGACGATTTCGCGGGCGCTCGCCGAATTGCAAGCGAGTAAGCCGGCCGCACCCGACAAAAGCAGCGCAAAAATCGCGGGAACAACGCTCCGTTGATTCAACTTGCTCATAACGTCCCCCCACGGCAACGAAAGAACCTCTGCGACAATAGGGAATTGCCGCAGGCTATGAACATTATTTTGCGCAATCGCGTTAAAATGCCGTTGACGTGTGGCGCGGAGGTCGCAGTGCGGCCTGTTTTCTCACGTTTTTTTTACCGCCTCGGGACGATTGAGTGCCGCGTGGTGCTTGCGGTCGCGGATCAGGTCCTCGACGACGCTCGGATCGGCGAGGGTGGAGATATCGCCGAGCGCATGGAATTCATGTTCGGCGATCTTGCGCAGGATGCGCCGCATGATCTTGCCGGAGCGGGTCTTCGGCAGGCCGGGTGCGAAATGGACGATGTCGGGCGTCGCGATCGGACCGATTTCCTGCCGCACCCAGGCAACAAGTTCCTTGCGAAGATCGTCGGAACCCTCGGCGCCGCTCATCAAGGTGACATAGGCATAGATGCCCTGGCCCTTGATGTCATGCGGATAGCCGACGACCGCGGCCTCCGAAACCTTCGCATGGGCGACGAGCGCGCTTTCGACCTCGGCCGTCCCCAGCCGATGGCCGGAGACGTTGATGACATCATCGACCCGGCCGGTGATCCAATAGTCGCCGTCGGCGTCCCGCCGGCAGCCATCGCTGGTAAAATATTTGCCGGGATAGGGCGCGAAATAGGTGCTCACGAAGCGGTCGTGGTCGCCGAAGATGGTGCGCATCTGGCCGGGCCAGGAATCGGCGATGACCAGATTGCCGCTGCACGGCCCCTCGAGCACGGCGCCCGCCCCATCGACGACTTGCGGCCTTACGCCGAAGAAAGGCTTGGTGGCGGAACCCGGCTTCAACGTCGTGGCGCCGGGCAGAGGCGTGATCAGAATGCCGCCGGTCTCGGTCTGCCACCACGTGTCGACGATCGGGCAACGGCTGTCGCCGACAATTTTGTAAAACCATGACCAGGCTTCCGGATTGATCGGCTCGCCGACGGAACCGAGCAGGCGCAGCGAGGCGCGGCTCGTTGCTTTCACTGGGCCGTCGCCGGCCCCCATCAAGGCGCGGATCGCCGTCGGCGCGGTGTAGAAAATATTGACCTTGTGCTTATCGATGACTTCCCAGAAGCGGGAGACCGAGGGATAGTTCGGCACGCCTTCGAACATCAAGGTCGTGGCGCCGTTGGCGAGCGGCCCGTAGAGGATATAGCTGTGGCCGGTGACCCAGCCGACGTCGGCGGTGCACCAATAGATGTCGCCGTCGTGGTAATCGAAAATATATTGGTGCGTCATCGAGGCAAAGACGAGATAGCCGGCGGTCGTATGGACGACCCCTTTCGGCGCTCCGGTCGATCCGGATGTGTAAAGGATGAACAGCGGGTCTTCGGCATTCATCGGTGCCGGCGGACAATCCTGCGAGACCCCGGCTGCCGCCTCCGCGTACCAAATGTCGCGGCCTTCATGCCAAGGGATTGCGCCGCCGGTGTGCTTCACGACGATCATCCTGGCGACGATGCCAGGGGCCTTTTCGAGCGCCGCGTCGGCATTCGCCTTCAAACGAACCTTGCGGCCGCCACGCAGGCCCTCGTCGGCGGTAATGAGCAGCTTCGAACCGCAATCACGAATGCGGCCGGCAAGCGAATCCGGCGAAAATCCGCCGAAGACGACGGAATGGACGGCCCCGATGCGCGCGCAGGCGAGCATCGCATAGGCAGCCTCCGGAATCATCGGCATGTAGATCGTGACCGTGTCGCCCTTCTTGACGCCCTGGTGTTTGAGGACGTTGGCGAAGCGGCAAACATTGTCGTGCAGCTGCTTGTAAGTGACGTGGAGCGATCGCGCCGGATCGTCGCCTTCCCAGATGATCGCCGTCTGATGGCCGCGCGTGGCGAGATGCCGGTCGATGCAATTCATCGCGACATTGGTGACGCCGTCCTCATACCATCTGATTGAGACCTCGCCCGGGCCGAACGACGTGTTCTTCACTTTGGTGAAGGGCTTGATCCATTCGATCCGGCGGCGGCCTTCCTCGCCCCAAAAGCCGTCCGGATCGGCGATCGAACGGGCGTACATCTGCTCGTACTTTGCGGCGTCGATAAAGGCGCGGCGTTCCCAATCGGGATGAACGGGATAGAGAGATTCGGGCATGTTTCCTTCCGCGCCGCGATGGGCCGCAACCTCGTGACTTTGCACGATGATCCGGGCCGGTGCACCCGGCCGTCGGGTTATTATGCGCCATGCTTCGCAGATGACAAGGCCGAGAAAGATAGAGGCTTCGCGCAAACTAGAAGTTGGCGTCGATCTGCATGATCCCGACATCCGCGCCATGACCGCCTGCCAGGGTGATGGCGGGGCCGGCGAGCTCATGCAGATATTCGGCAAACAGGGAGACGTTGCTCGCAATCTTCCATTGTGCGGTTGCCACCAGGTTCGTGCCGATATAGCTGGCGGTGTCCTCAGCCGACATCGTCTTCGACAACGGCGTCGTTCGTGAAATATAGACGGCGTCAGAGGCCGACGCGCGCCACAGAACTTCGGGCCCGAACCTAAGCGCCAAGTCCGCCGTCGGGTTCACGATGAGAGAGGGATAGGCTTCGATGAGATTTTCGAGCGTTTCGAGCCCGGCGTAATTGAGCATTGTGGGCCGCCCGAAGGGAGCGCTGAACGTGCCGATGATGCTGCCGCCACGACCGCTGCCGCTGAAATAGCTGGTCTGGAATTGGACGCCCGGGTCCCAGGGCAAAGCCTCCAACGAATAGAGCAAGCGCGTCGATGTGCCGAAAGCCGAGATCGGTCGAGCGTCGAAGGTTCCGAACTGATAGGCGAAGTCGCTGTCGTATTTGAATGAGCCGAAGGCGCCCCAGACCCGTCCGCCCAGCGTATCGCGATCCTCGTTGCCGGTGAGCCCCGCATATTGGGCACCGATGTTGCGCCGAAAATAATAATATTCATCCACGTGAAGGTGGTTGGCGAGCACCGTTTCGCTGGCATAGGCGGCGGCGAACGTGCCCGAATGGGAATCCCAATCGGAGAAGGCATCGGGCACCGGGGTCACCGGCCGGCTGGCGAAGAGATCGAGCGTGGCATTGCCCTGGAAATCCGCGTGAACGCGCACGCCGTCGTGGGCGGTGCGAATATTGGAACTGTCATTGACCCAGACGAAACGTCCCGATCCGAGCGCGATCTCCTGCCGCCCGATGCGCGCGGTCACGTCCGCCGGACCGACCGCCTGCTTGAGCTCGACGAAGCCCTGTTGAAGACGGCCGCGGCTTGCGTCCGCCGCATTGAGCGGCGGATCCTTGCCGAGCGCATCGAAGCGCCCGATTTGGGCGAAGAGCGCGACATGCCGATTGAGGTGAAGATAGGCATCAGCGATGACGCGCGAGAGGTCATAAGTATTGCGCAAAGGCGACTTTAGGCCGTGCCCTTCGTTGTTCCACGACCAGAACTGTTGGCGGACCTCGCCGCCCAGCGAGAGATAGGTTTCGGGATCTATCCCGACTGGGATGTAATGCAGCTGGTCGAGCGGAGTGACGCGATTGGCAGGATTGGCGAGAGCGCCAAAGTCAATGTCGTAAAACTCGAGCGGATAGGTCCCCTTGCCGAGGGCAAAATATTGCGCCTCGGCGGGGGTAACGAAGAGCCAGGGGGCAAGGCCCAAGGCGGCGGAAAAAGCGGCCTTCGCTAAAGCTGCTGGTATCGGACGCTTCGCCGGCCGAGGAAGCGCAAATCTGTGGACCTCTGGCGGTTGGCTCACGGACGCGCTTGCGCCCCTCAACCAGCCTGCGCTCGTATTGGTCACTTGGATGCCCCGTTCGCCCCGACCTCGGTTGGAGGCCGGCTCCTATATGGCAAAGTCCATAGACTTTATCAACAATATTCTGAACATTCCTTGATAAACGCTTTGGCACCCTGCCCCGCGGGCCGCGCCTCACCGATCCGGTCGATTACGGCGGCAGCCAGCGTCCAAAGATGGGTCGACGGGAACGCATGAACCGCAAAAGGCGCCGCCCCCAAGAAGCGGCTGCTTTTTCGGCTCCCTGACTTGCGGCGGAGGGCGCCGCCGGCCACCCTAGCGGCATGCCTTCTCGGCGCGCGCGAGGGCTAGGGTGAACCCGGCGAGCGAATAGCTGTCGGTCGTCATATGGCCCTTGAGGGAGCTGGCTTTGACGACGAGCTTCGCGCTTTTCTTCATCGCATTGATCAATTCGGCTTCCTGCGCCGGGTTCTTGATCCAGGCGTTGGTGCCTTTCGAGACAAGATCGAAGCTCGTTCCGGCGACATCGGCCTCGGCGTCGCCGCCATCCTTCATCGGAAAGCCCATCATGATCGAGACTTCGTTGTGGATATTTTCGCCAGGCCGATTCGAGATGAACACATAGGCCGGATCGCGTTTGAGCTTGCTGGGGTCGCGCTGCTCCGGCTGGGCGAGCACATAGCATGTCTTGTCCTTGCCGCCCTGGGCGAGAAATGCACCCCAATCGCCAAAGCTCGCGATCTGAACCGGTTTCGCCCCGCTTGTGTCGTCGCCTGCTTCTGTCTTGCGCGGCGGCTCTTTTTTCGCCGCGCTCTTACTCGCCTTGGCCTTGGCCGACTTGGTGGACTTCGCTTTGCCGGTCTTTTCTTCGGCAGATGCCGGCGCGCTATCGTCGGCTGCCAGTCGCAGCGCAGTGGATTGTTGAGCTATGGACGGTGCCGCGCCGAACCCGAACAGAACGAGGCCGGCCATCACGGCCAGACGAAGAAAGCAAATCATTCTTCAACATACCTTTTTCGGCCGTTGGGCGTGAACCAAAGGCGGGACGCGCAAACGGGCGCAATGAAACGAGGGATCGGGGCAAAATTCGGACGCGAATCAGAACGCTAGTCCGATGCTGCGGCGGGGCGTCGCTGCAATCAAAGTCCGACGCCTTTGGCGGCGGCCAGAATGGCGCCGGGGCCTTGCTCCGAATCTTGCTGCACGAGAACGACATAGGCCTCGTCGTCGCCTTTCAACTCCGTGAGCTTAAGGCTCTCCGGCTTGCCGTCCCATTCGCCGACTTTGTGAATCGCCCGCACCACATTCGTGTAGGTCAGGCTGCGGCCGGAATTCTCGCCGCGCCCGATCGTGACGGTGCGGGATTTTGCGACGCGCAGCACATAGACCGCGGCCGCGACGTCGGTCCCGGCGCCTATGTCGATCTGCAACACGCCGCCCAACTCGCGCAAATGTACCGGCACGGTGAGCGCGCCTTTGCTCTCTCTGCCGATCTTGACGGCATGATCGATCGCCGCCTTGTCACTCCCGACCGCATCGAAAAGGCCGTCGACGATGGCTTCCGGCGTATAGACGCGGCCCTCGCCGAGTGCCGCGGCATAGGCCTTCTGCCGCGCCGTGAATTGCGGCGAGGCCAGCGTATCCTTCCAACCGATGAAGTCCCAATAGTCGATCGAAAAGCTCAGCGCGACGATCGACGGGTCGGTTGCCATGGTGGAGAGCAACCGATCGGCAGGCGGACAGGACGAACAGCCTTGCGAAGTGAATAATTCGACGACGCCGGCGACGCCGTTCGGTTGGCCCGCCGCCACGCCCATGCCGCAGGCCGTCAATGCGATGACGAGCGAACCGGATCGGGCGAACTTGTAAGCCAGCATGTGCGTGCGAAATCTTTTGCGTGCGAATTCTTCGCGGCGGCGGAATTTAGAGCAACCGCGCGTCGAAGCCAGTCAATTCCGGGTGAGCAAATTTCTCGCCGTGCGCGGCGAACTTCTCTCTCACGCACTAGTGACCGCGCAACGCGGCGAGAACCGATTGACTCGCCCGCCCGTCTGGCTTGAGCCCGGCATGGGCTTGAAAATCGGCGATCGCGGCTTGTGTCTTCCTGCCCAAGACGCCGTCGATTTTGCCGTCGAGATCGTAGCCGCGGCGGATCAGCAAGGCCTGAACTTCGCGCCGACCGGCTCGCGACAAGCCTGGATCGCTGGTCGGCCAAGGCGTCACGATCGGGCCACGGCCGCGCAGGCGATCCGACAGAAGCCCGATCGCCAGCGCATAGGACTCCGCTGGATTGTAGGCGTAGATCGCATCGAAATTACGCGTGACGAGAAAGGCCGGCCCCCGCGGCCCCGCTGGCAGAAACAATCCCACGTTGCCGTTGCCGGTAAGCTGCGAACCGTCGGTATGGGTGATGCCGCGCGCCGCCCAGGCTGCCATCGGTTGCCTGGCGCGACGTCCGGACGGGCCGACATAATTCGCCGGGAGTTTGACTTCGAAACCCCAAGGTAAGCCCGGAATCCATCCGCTGTGGTGGAGATAATTGGCGGTCGAGCCAAGCGCATCCGGAACCGAATTGATCACGTCGCGGCGCCCGTCGCCATCGAGGTCCACCGCCAAACGCAGAAAGGTGGTGGGCATGAATTGCGTGTGGCCGAAAGCGCCGGCCCAGGAGCCGACGAAATTGGCCGGATCGGCGTCGCCCGCTCCGACGATTTGCATCGCGGCGATGAACTCCCGGCGATAATAATCCGGCCGCTGGCTTGGCGAGCAAGCCAGACTCGCCAGCGATTGCAGGATTGGGCGCGTGCCGAAATTCTTGCCGAAATTCGATTCGATCCCCCAGACCGCCGCAATCACCGAAGCCGGCACGCCATATTTGTGCTCGGCCACCCCCAACCATTTCGCCCAATGCTGCATGGCGGCGCGGCCGTCGGCGATCCGTTCGTCGTCGACGAGCCCGGCGATATAGTCCCAGATCGGCGTCACGAATTCCGGTTGCTCTTTTTCGAACTCGAGCACATCCGGATTGAAGGTGAGATTTTTCGTGGCGCCATCGACGACGCCGGCGGAAACGCCCTTGGCCTCGGCCGCCGCCTTAAGTTCAACGAGACAGGCTTGGAAATCGGCCCGCGCCGGGCTGCCCGCGAGAAGCGCGGCAAGACCGAAGCCGGCGAGGAAGAATCGCATCATACGGCAGAGTTTACCGCAGCGTCCGCAGCTGTTCCAGCACGCGCTGCCGCACTTTGTATGCGCGCATCAACCAACGACGCCCGGTCCCAGCACGATCACCTTGGTGCCGACCGGCGTCTTGGAATAGAGATCGATCACGTCCTGATTGATCATTCTTATGCAGCCGGAGGAGACGCTCGTGCCGATCGTCCATGGCTCGTTCGTGCCGTGAATCCGGAACAACGTGTCCTTGTTGCCCTGCCAGAGATACATGGCGCGCGCGCCGAGCGGATTATCGGCGCTGCCCGGCATACCCTGCCCGCTCGGCAGGTCCGACATGTATTTCGCAATCTCCGGCTCGCGCTGAATCATTTCGGGCGGCGGATACCAGTCGGGCCATTCCTGCTTCTGTTTGATCTGGGCGATGCCGGACCAGCCGAAACCCTCGCGCCCGACCCCGACCCCATAGCGGATGGCGCGGCCGCCGCCCAAAATATGGTAGAGATAATGGCTCGCCGGATCGACGATGATCGTGCCCGCCGGCTGGTTCGTCTTATAGGCAACCTCTTGGCGCAGGAAAGCCGAGTTTAGATCCTGTGTCCTGACGCCGGGAACGGGAAAGGCCTCACCGTCTACCGGCCCATAAATGCCGGAATATTGCTCCTGGTTGCTGCGCGAACCGAGCGTCTCGGGCGGATTTGCGTCCAGACCAACCGGGCTCGGCGTGGTGGTCACACAGCCTGCAAGGGTGAGCGACAGGCCTGCGGCCGAAGCCCCGGTTAACATCATACGGCGGGTGATTCGCATGACTCTCTACCCGTTAGATTCGCCGGGCGCGGCATCGCGCCTTCGCGAGGATGGCAGTCCAGCTTATCCAATAGGCCCTAAATAAGGGAAAACAAGGCGCCGATCTATGACCGGCAAGCCACGCCCTAAGAGTTTTCTCTCTACTGAGACGAGGCCCGGAACGGTTTGGTTCAAGGATCGCTTGGGGGTCGCGCCGATCTGAAGCGAGACCTTGAGCCTTTCAGACAAGGGCCGCTCCCATTTCGTCGAGCACGCGGGCCACGGCCTGGTGCCGGCGGCTGGTCTCGATATATCGCGCCACCTTCGGATAGGCACCGATCAAGTCTCGGTCCATGAAGGCGCCGACCACCCGCGGCACCCGGAAGAGCGCCGGCGCGAGTTGGCAATCCGCCAATGTCAGATTGGGGCCGGCCGCGAAATCGTCCCCGGCCAGAACATTCTGCAGCGCGGCGAGACCGCGGACGATTTTCGTCAGGCGATTGGCGGCCGTCTCGTCCCCGGCGATGGCGCCGGGCCTTTGCGCAAGTTCGACCGTCTGCGTGGTGATATGGAGTTCGCCGACGCGCTGCAGCATGCGCACCTGCGCGCGGGCCTCGGGGCTTGCAGGAAGCAACGGCGGGTCAGGGAATTTCTCTTCCAGATATTCCATGATTGCGGAGGATTCCGGCAGGCGCGCGCCGTTGTCCAGCATGAGGCAGGGAATCGTGCCAAGCGGATTGATCATGTGATATTGCGCCGAGCGCAGGCCGCCCGGCGGCGCGACGATCTCGATGTCAAGCGCCTTCGCGTAGATTGCGATCCGGACCGGCGCCGAGAAGGGCGAATAATTTTCCGAATAGAGCCGCATGGCTCAAGAGTTCTCCGCCTCGTCCGGCATCATGGCTTCGTCCGCCTTCAGCCGGTCCGGGCGTGGCATGGAGATAATGTTGTAGCCGGAGTCGACATAATGGATCTCGCCGGTGACACAGTTTGAAAGGTCGGAAAGGAGATAAAGCGCCGCGCCGCCGATGTCCTCGATCGTGACGGGGCGCCCGAGCGGGGCATGCGCCTTCTGAAAATTGAACATCGACCGGGCATCGGCGATGCCCGCGCCGGCGAGCGTACGCACCGGGCCGGCGGAGATCGCGTTGACCCTTATGCCCTGCGCGCCGAAATCCGCGGCGAGATAACGCACGCTCGCCTCGAGCGCGGCCTTGGCAATTCCCATCACGTTATAGTTCGGCATCACGCGGGTCGCGCCGCCGAATGTCAGCGTCAGCAGCGCGCCGCCTTTCGGCATCAAGGCGGCGGCGCGTTTGGCCATCTCGGTGAAAGAGAAGGCGGAAATAACCATGGTGCGTTGAAAGTTCTCCCGGGTCGTATCGGCATAGCGGCCGCGCAGTTCCGCCCGGTCCGAGTAGGCGATGCAATGGACGGCGAAATCGAACGATCCCCAAGCCTGTTGCAAGGCTGCGAAAGTCGCATCGAGGCTCGCAACGTCTTCGACGTCGCAAGGCAGAACCAGCGAGGAGCCGATGCGCTCAACCAGCGGCTTCACGCGTTTGCCGAGCGCCGCAGTCTGGTAGGTGACGGCCAGTTCGGCACCTTGATCATGCAGCGCATTGGCAATGCCCCAAGCGATCGAGTGATCGTTGGCGACCCCCATGACGAGGCCGCGCTTGCCTTGCATCAACCCGCCGCGCTGATCAGGCATCGACGTGTTTCAAGACGATCGAGGCGTTGGTGCCCCCGAAACCGAAGGAATTGGACAGGACGGCGCGCAACTCAACGTCGTCGCGGCGCTTGCGCACGATATCCATGTCGGCGAAGGCCGGATCGAGCGCATCGATATTGGCGCTCTCGCAGATGAAGCCGCTCTGCATCATCAGAAGGCTGTAGATCGCCTCCTGGACTCCGGTCGCACCGAGCGAATGTCCGGTCAAGGATTTCGTCGCGGCGATCGGCGGCGATCGCCCGTTGAACACGGTCCGGATCGCTTCGATCTCGCGCAGGTCGCCAATCGGCGTCGACGTGGCATGCGGATTGATATAGTCGATCGGCGTGTTCACGCCCTCGAGCGCCATGCGCATGCAACGCACCGCGCCTTCGCCGGAAGGCTGCACCATGTCGTAGCCGTCCGACGTGACGCCATAGCCGGCCAGTTCCCCGTAAATCTTGGCGCCGCGTGCCTTGGCGTGCTGCAATTCCTCCAGGACCACGACGCCGGCCCCGCCGGCGATGACGAAGCCGTCGCGATCCTTGTCATAGGCGCGGGATGCTACACTCGGCTTATCGTTGAAGGATGACGACAATGCACCCATGGCGTCGAACAGAACCGACAGGCTCCAATCGAGCTCTTCGCAGCCGCCGGCAAACATGACGTCCTGCTTGCCATATTGAATCATTTCATAGGCGTTGCCGATGCAATGATTGGAGGTCGCGCAAGCCGAGGAGATCGAATAGCTGACGCCCTTGATCTTGAACCAGGTGGCAAGCGTCGCCGATGCGGTCGAGGACATGGCTTTGGGCACGGCGAAGGGACCGACTTTCTTAGGACCTTTGCTGCGCGCCGTATCGGCCGCCTCGACGAGGGTTCGCACCGACGGTCCGCCCGAGCCCATGATGAGACCGGTTCTTTCGTTCGAAATGTCCGTGTCGCTGAGACCTGAATCCTGGATCGCCTGATCCATGGCGACATGGTTCCAAGCCGTGCCGGCGGCATGGAAACGCATGGCCCGACGATCGATCATGCCCTCCGGATCGAGCGTCGGGGCGCCGTGCACCTGGCTGCGAAATCCAAGCTCGGCATATTTGTCGGCCTTGACGATGCCGGATTTCGCCTCCCGCAGGGACGCAAGCACCTCCTGGGTATTGTTCCCGATGGGGGATACGATGCCCATTCCGGTGACGACAACACGTCTCATCCCTGTCTCCTGATCGCGTCGGCAGTTTACTATCGGCGGGCAAATCGGCGTGTTCAGGCCGCGATTGCAGCCTTGAACAGGCCCACTTTGAGGTCGGTGGCTTGGTAAATTCGGCGGCCGTCGGCCTCGAGCCAGCCGTCGGCAATGCCGAGCACCAGTTTGCTGTTGAACACGCGCTTCAGATCGACACCGTAGATCAGCCTTTTCACTGTCGGCAGGACCTGGTCGGTGAATTTCACCTCGCCGACGCCCAACGCCCGGCCGCGTCCCTGCAGTCCGAGCCAGCCGAGGTAGAAGCCGAGCAATTGCCACAGCGCGTCGAGGCCGAGGCACCCGGGCATGACCGGGTCGCCCTTGAAATGGCAGCCGAAAAACCAATGATCGGGTTTGATCGCGAATTCGGCTCGGATCGTGCCCTTGCCGTTGGCGCCGCCCTGTTCCGAAATATCCGCGATCTTGTCGAACATCAGCAGCGGCGGCAGCGGCAATTGCGGATTGCCGGGGCCAAAAAGGTCGCCGCGCCCGCAGGCGATCAAGTCTTCATAGTCGTAGCTGAAACGTCGCTCGCTCATCGCGCTTTCACTCTAGTGGTGCTCGCCCCGGAGGCGGCGCAGCGACGCGAGCGAATTTTGCGGCTTCTAACATAGGCTGCGGCCTCTCGGAAGCGGTTCGAACCCGATGCTCCTCGGCCCCGGCCGAAATCCACCGGCGGTTGGAGTAGCCCCACCGCTCAAGATAGGGACGACAGCGCCGCTCTCGCAAGAGCAAGTCCGAGACGCCGGTCGCCTTGCGGTTGCGGCGCAGCAAATGTGGCGAACCAAATTTTGGACAATTCGGTTCACGCCGACCGGCAAGATTCTTGTCCTTCGCCTGTCAATCCTGGCTTTGGAATTAAGCCCATCGCGAACCGCCGCCCCGCGGCGCGCGATCCCAGCAAAGCAATTAAGCCTTTGTCGGGACGAGAACTTGTCGTATCTTTCGGCAACTTCCCATCGCGATAACCAATCTGGCCAGTTCCGAGGCGAGCGGCGCGGGCGCACCAATGACCCAGGCGAAATTCAAACCGAGCGAAAGCGCCTATCGTAGCGCAGCCGGTGCGCCGCTTGCCGGCTGCCCGGTGCATGATTTGCGGACGAAGCTGCGCGCGGCGGGACTGAGGCCAACGCGACAGCGCGTCGCACTCGGCTGGCTTTTGTTCAGCAAGGGCGACCGGCATATCAGCGCCGAAAAGCTGCTGGAAGAAGCGCAGGCCTCGCGCGTACCGGTCTCGCTCGCCACGATCTATAATTGCTTGCATCAATTCACCCAGGCCGGCCTGTTGCGCGAGGTCGCTGTCGACGGCTCAAAGGCCTATTTCGACACGAATGTTTCGCATCACGATCATTTCCTGATCGAAGGCACCAATGTGCTGGTCGATATCCCGCAGGTCGGGATCGACATAGCGCATCTGCCGGAGCCGCCGAAAGGCACACGCATCTCCCGCGTGGAAGTGGTCGTCAGGCTGCGCATGGAGAATTGAATGGGCCGGCGGCGGGCCATTCATTCGACCTTCTCATTGGGATAGACGCCCCAAAGCAGGGTCTGCTCGATATAGCCGTCGAAGCCCTCGCCCGAAATCTCGCACCACTTGCCGTCGCATGACCTGATGGCCGCGATCACCCTCGGTTGCAGCCGCGCGACGGGCTGGGAATCCTCGGCCGGCCTGGAATGGAGCGTGAAGACCTCGGTTTTCTTCCACGGCGCGACGATAGCCGTACGCCGACCGGAAAGCAGCGTGTGCAGGACCCAGCCTTCCGTTCCATCCGAATCGCGGACTTTGCGCCAGGTGCCGAATTCGGCTGTGATTTCCATCGGCAGGCCGGCGCGTTCGTAAATCCAGGTGGTGCGATGATCCTTCGACGGGCCTTCCCGCAGGTTGACCCGGTCTGATTTTAGACTGACGAATCGGGGCAGCGGCAAGCCGCTCACACTGCCGATCTGCTGACCGTTCTTCTGAGCCGCGTTTTGGGCGCAGGCCAATTGCGCGGCGCCGGACAGGGCGATCCCCAGCGAACACATCCACAGCAAACTGGCGACGGACCTGCGCCGGGAACTCATTTTCGCTCCTTCCAACGCGATCGGCGTCCGAAGCTCGCAAGAATGGCAGCCGAAACCTCGCGTTTTACACCGCCTAGCACATAGCAGACCGATGCAAGAGGCGCGGTTCGACGCCGCCCCGAATATGCCCGTCGATTTTGCGCCAAACGTGACCTCTGGGCTTGTCCGGACGCGGCTTTGCCCCATCCGGCTCCGACCCGGCGGCAGCGGCCCGAATCACCCGTCCAGGGTCATCGATCCTTGCCATTCTTGTGTTTGGATGGCCATCTGCTAGACAGCGCGCGAAGCCCAGGGCAGGCCCGCGGGCGGAGTTGTGAAGCCTTGCTGAAGCCGCGCCTGATCGATAGGCCGACCTGAATCTCGGGGCGGGCGCCACCCGCAGACGAGGTCCCATAGACCGATTCGCGTTCGATCGCCGCGGTGCCGGCGCCTGCAGCATGGCGACATACGGTGCCCTAAGAGACGCAACAGATCGACGTTCGAGTCATGCTATTCGCTGGCCGCGGGCGGCCAATGACGGGATGAAGAATGAGCAAGAAGAAGCCGCTCGTTATCCTCACGCGCAAATTGCCGGATGTCGTCGAAACCCGCATGTGCGAGCTCTTCGACGCGCGCCTCAATCTCGACGACAAGCCGCTGTCGCAGGCTGAGCTCGCCGAGGTGGTGCGCATCGCCGATGTCATCGTCCCCACCGTGACGGACCGCATCGACGCGGCTTTGATCGAGCAGGCCGGCAGCCAGCTCAAGCTGATCGCCAATTTTGGCAATGGCGTCGACAATATCGATGTCGCAGCGGCGACGAAGCGCGGCATCGCGGTCACCAATACGCCCGGTGTTTTGACCCAGGATACGGCCGATATGACCATGGCGCTGATCCTCGCCGTGGCGCGGCGGCTGGTCGAAGGCGCAGGCGTGATTCCCGCCGGGCATTGGGTCGGCTGGTCGCCGACTTGGATGCTCGGCGCCAGAATCACCGGCAAGCGGCTTGGCATCGTCGGCATGGGCCGGATCGGCCAGGCGGTAGCCAGACGCGCTTTGGCCTTCGGCCTGCAGATCCACTACCACAACCGCCGCCGCGTCGCGCCGTCGGTCGAGGAGGCGCTCGAGGCGACCTATTGGGACTCGCTCGATCAGATGCTGGCCCGGATGGACATCGTCTCCGTCAATTGCCCGCATACGCCAGCCACCTATCATCTGCTTTCGGCGCGGCGCCTGAAATATCTCCGGCCGCAGGCGATCATCGTCAATACGGCGCGCGGCGAGATTATCGACGAGGATGCGCTGATCGAAATGCTGGAGGCCGGCGAACTCGCCGGCGCCGGCCTCGACGTGTTCGAGCACGAGCCGGCGATTTCGCCGAAGCTCATCAAGCTCGCTACGGCCGGGAAGGTGACGCTTCTGCCGCATATGGGCTCGGCGACGCGCGAGGGCCGGATCGACATGGGCGAGAAGGTCATCGTCAACGTCAAGACCTTCATGGATGGCCATCGGCCGCCGGATCGCGTCCTGCCGAGCGCCATGTGACTGCATCGGCCGGGTCCGGTCCGCCGGATCGACGGTTTTTCCGCCTGAAGGCCTCCGGCTAGCGGCCTTGAACGGTGCCCCCAAATCTCCATATTTTCCACAGGAGGCGCCATAACGGGCCTCCCCCATCGAAGGCCTTAAGGCTTCGCCATGTCACGGACGCTGCATTCGCCCTTTCTGCTCGGGTTCGACGAGTTCGAACGGGTGGTCGACCGAGCCACGCGTGCCGCTTCGGACGGCTATCCGCCCTATAACATCGAGCGGATCTCCGGAACCCGCGGCCAGGCCGAACGGCTGCGGATCACCTTGGCCGTCGCCGGCTTTCTCCGCGATCAATTGGAGATCACGATCGAGGAAGGGCAGCTCGTCATTCGCGGCCGTCAAAAGGAGGACAAGGACCGCCATTTCCTGCATCGCGGGATTGCAACACGACAATTTGAGCGCGTGTTTCTCCTCGCCGACGGGATGCAAGTGGCGGAAGCCGACCTCTCCAACGGGCTGCTCACCGTGGACTTGGTTCGCCCGGAGCCTGCACGATTGGTTAAGAAGATAGATATCATGATGCGAGACTGAAGGTTCGCATCCGAGCGGGTCTCCAAGAGACCGCAAAAGGAGTGACAATGTTGGACCAGACCAAATCCCCACCCTTCAGCGAAGAGCAATTTGCCCATTTGGGCGGCGGCTCGCTCGCCTATGTGCGCGAGCTGCGTTCTGAAGAGGTTTCCAAGCTTTTTCCGCAAGCGCCGCCGATCCAGCCCGGCCTGCAACTTTTTGCTTTGCTCGGCGCCGACGGCGTGCCGATCGTGCTCACCGATTCGCGCGATGCCGCGCTTGCCAATGCGCTGCAGAACGAGCTGCAGACTGTGAGCGTGCACTGAATTATCTTTAGTGTCGCGAGGCTTCTTGTGCTGCATGGGCCGGATTCGATCCGGCCCTTTGCATGTGGAACGGCAGCCGGTCCTGCGAACGCGCCGTCGCGATCTCCTCCAGCTTTGCGTAATATGCGGCGATTGCATGATCCTCGACGCCCAGGATCGACCAGGTGCACAACAACTGGAAAATGCCCTCTCCGAGTTGCAGCAACCGGGCAAACGGGCTTGGTTGATAGCGAAACGGAGAGTTCTCGACGCGTTTCGGCAAATAGCGCGGATCGCCGGAATGCCGGTAGACGATCGGAAGCGGCACCTGCGGAACGAGATCCGCGTTATTGACCACGCGATAGCTCGGTGGCTTCACCCAGAGATCGAAATAGGCATTGCCGACGCGCGGCGAGCCGAACGTGTAACATGCAGCGACCTTATCCGAGCCGAAGACCGCGGCGGCGATTTGCGCCAAAGCGCCGCCCAACGAATGGCCGGTGATGTAAAGCGGCCGGTCGGCGACGCGCTCGACCGCGGCGATTTTGTCCGCCAAGCCCGCGTCGGCCAACTCCTTGAACGCCCGGTAGAAGCCTTCATGCACGCGGAGTTTGGCGATGGTATTCTCCGGGTGCATCAGCCAAGCTTGGAAATTCGTATTCCAATTCTTTTTGGATTGCGTGCCGCGAAACGACAAGACGGCGAGATCCAGGCTCTCCGCCACGAAGGCAAATCCGTCGGTCATCCCGTTGCTGAAGACCGCCAGTGAGGTAAAGCCCAGTTGCCCAAGGTCGGGCGGTATCGAAGCTATGTCTTTCGCGCCGACCTGCTTTGGGCGCGCTTTTCCTGGATCGGCTTTCGGATGATCGGGTCCCACATCCCGACTTGTCTGGTCAGGAAACGCTGCATCGATCGTCGGGTGGTAGGCGAAAGCGGCCAGAAAGGCCATCAAAGCGGAGGTGCGATCCGAGTAAGCCGCGCGCAGGTTCGGCAGCTCGTGCGGGGTCGGCAGATTCTTCTGCGCAGACCTTGGAATCGCGGCGTCCCTGCGCACGGCTTCGGCCATCGGGCGTAGCCCTCGTGAAAGGCGAAGGTCGGCAGGCTACGACACGGAATGCGTGCGGCGCAAGATCGTCCTTGCTTGGGTTGGAATGCTAGAACAGCCCGAAGAATGGCTTGCTATCTTGCGCGGCCTCGCCGCCGTTCGGAATCGAGGCCGGCGGCGTCAAGCCGCTGTCCTCGCGCCGCGGCGCGTCAGCCGGCGCATTGCGGGTCTGGCCGATTACGATCGGCATCGGCGGATTAGCCGGCGCGGCAACGCGGCTCGGCGGCGTCGGCCATGGCGGCGCTGCGCCAAAGAAATTGAACAGGCTTGCCACAGGATTGTTGCTGGGCTCGCCCCACGTGCCGGACGGCAGGCCGGCCGGCGGAACGCCGGCATGTGCGACCTTCATGAATCTCGACCAGATCTCGACCGGCAGATTGCCGCCCGACGCCTTTTTCGTCGGCGAATTGTCGTCATTGCCGAGCCAAACGCCGGCGACGAGATGGCTCGTGTAGCCGACGAACCAGGCGTCGCGCCAGTCTTGGCTGGTTCCGGTCTTGCCGGCCGCTTCCCAATTCGGCAATTCCGCCCGACGCGCCGTGCCGGTGAGCAAGGTTTCTTTCAGCATCGTATTCATCATCGCCACATATTCAGGTTCGATGACGCGGTCTTCGTCCGATGCCTTGCGCTGATAGATGAGCTTGCCGCCCGCAGTGCGGACCTTGGTGATCACATAGGGCTCAACCGCGATCCCGCCGTTGGCGAAAGGCACATAGGCGGTCACGAGTTCGAGCGGCGTGACTTCGGACGTGCCGAGCGCAATCGTGGCGTTTGCTTGAAGGTCGGAGGCAATGCCGAGCCGATGCGCGGTTTTGACGACAGCGGCGGGTCCGACCTCGAGGCAGAGCCGCACGGCGACGGTGTTGAGCGAAAGCGCCAAAGCTTTGGTGAGCGTCACCGGCCCATAATATTGGTGGTAATAATTCTCCGGCTGCCAGCCCCTGACATTGATCGGGGCGTCGTCGCGCACGCTGTCGGGCGTCAGGCCGCGTTCGAGCGCCGTCAGATAGAGGAAAGGCTTGAAGGCGGAACCGGGCTGCCGCTTGGCGGAGACGGCTCGGTTGAATTGGCTCTCGGCGTAACTGCGCCCGCCGACCATTGCGCGTAACGCGCCGTCAGGATCGAGCGCCACGAGCGCGCCCTGGCTTACGCCGTATTTCGTTCCTTTGGCGTCGAGCTCGTCGGTCAGCGCATTTCCCGCGGCCGCTTGCAGGGGTGCGCTGATGGTGGTGGAGACGACAATGTCCTGGTCGATGTCGCCGAGCGTGTCGTTGAGTTGGTCCATCACATAGTCGGCGACATAATTGATCGAGCCGGCGCCCTTTTCGCTCACCGGCTGAGCCGGCTGCGCCAGAGCGAGCTTGGCCATCGCCTCGGTGATGTAGCCCTCCTGCGCCATGGCGGTGATGACGTCGTCGGCGCGATCGATTGCGGCATCGAGATTGTGGTTCGGCGCAAGCCGGGTCGGCGCCTTCATGAGGCCGGCGAGCATGGCCGCTTCCGACAGGCTCACATTGCGCGCGCTATGGCCGAAATATTTCTGCGCCGCGGCTTCGACGCCGAACGCCCCCGAGCCGAAATAGACGCGGTTCAAGTAGAGTTCGAGGATCTGGTCCTTCGAATATTTGTGCTCGAGCCAGACGGCGAGGATAGCCTCCTGGATCTTGCGAGACAGCGTGCGCTCTTGCGTGAGGAACAGGTTCTTGGCGAGCTGCTGGGTGAGTGTCGAGCCGCCTTCCATCGAGCCGTGGCCGATGGCGTCGCGCAAGAGCGCGCGCAGGATGCCGAGCGGGTCGACGCCCCAATGTTCATAGAAACGCCGGTCCTCGATGGCGATGAAGGCTTTGGGAAGATAGTCCGGCAGCTCGGAGAGATGGATCGCCGCGCCGCCGGTATCGCCGCGATTGGCGAGCAGCGTGCCGTCGTCGGCAAGGATGGCGATGTTGGGCGGCCGTTTCGGGATCGCCAGCTGGTCGATCGGCGGAAGTTGCGCGGCATAATAGGCGACGAGGCCGGTGGCGCCGACCGTACCCCAGATCCCGAGCATGAGAGACCAGTAGATCAGCGCGCCGAAGAACGAGCGCCGCTGCTTCGGCCTCTTCTTGCGCCGACGGCGCGGGCGTTCGTCCTCGTCCTCGTCGTAAGGGTCGAAAGTCGGTTCACGCCGCTCGCCGCTGCCCCTGGCCATGCCCACGCCGCCTGCCGCCGAAGTCCGCCACGCGCCAAAGCGCGGCGGTTCTCATTCGCGGCTTGAGCCTAGAGCGGCCGGATTAAGGGGGGGTAAAGTGCCGCAGCCGCCTCGCCATGGCGGCTTATCGATGGCGCGGCGCGGAATGTTGGGCATTGCGCCTGGCGGCGCTTGCGATTTGCCCATAGCCGCGCCAGAGTTGCGCCCCCGCGCAGCCGGCCATGGCCGGCATGGCGGACGCGTCGACCAGATTGGGTTCGTCTCATGAAAGTCACTCTCGAAAGGGGCGCCCTGTTGAAGGCGCTGGGCCACGTGCATCGCGTCGTCGAACGGCGCACGACGATCCCGATCCTGTCCAATGTGCTTGTCGCGGCGGAGGGCAGCTCGATGCTGTTGAAGGCGACCGACCTCGATCTCGAAGTCACCGAACGTCTTCCCGCCGATGTCGGCCAGCCGGGGGCGACCACGCTTCCCGCGCATATCCTCTACGAGATCGTCCGCAAATTGCCGGAAGGCGCGCAGGTTTCGCTCGAAGGACGGCGAAGACGCCGGGCAATTGCTCTTGCGTTCCGGCCGTTCGCGCTTTCAGCTCCAGGCTTTGCCGGAAAGCCGACTTCCCGGATCTCGCCGCCGGCGACTTCACCCACAAGTTCAAATTACCCGCCGCCGATTTGAAAAAGCTCATCGACAAGACGCAATTCGCGATCTCCAACGAAGAGACCCGCTATTATCTCAACGGCATCTATCTTCACGCGGTCGACTCCGAGGGGCATGCGATGTTGCGTGCCGTGGCGACCGACGGCCATAGGCTGGCGCGCGTCGAAATTGCCGCGCCATCGGGATCGGCCGGAATGCCGGGCGTCATCATCCCGCGCAAGGCCGTCAACGAAGTGCAAAAGCTTATCGAAGACTTAGGCAAAGAAGTGACGATCGAGATCTCGCCGACCAAGGCGCGGTTCAGCTTCGACGATGTCGTGCTGATCACGAAATTGATCGACGGCACGTTCCCCGATTACATGCGCGTCATCCCCTCAGGCAACGACAAATATCTCACTGTCGAACGCGCCCCGTTCCAGGCGGCGGTCGATCGCGTCTCGACCATATCTTCGGAGCGTGGCCGCGCGGTCAAACTCGCGATGGCCGACGGCAAGCTCACTTTGTCGGTCAACAATCCCGATTCGGGCTCGGCGGTCGAGGAACTCGAAGTCGGTTATGATGCGCCGCCCCTCGATATTGGCTTCAATGCCCGCTATCTGCTCGACATCACCAGCCAGCTCGATGGCGACACGGCGCTGTTCAAACTCGCCGATCCCGGCTCGCCGACGCTGGTGCTCGACCGCGACGGCGCCCCCGCCCTTTACGTGCTCATGCCGATGCGGGTGTAGCATTTATTCGATCGATCTTCGGCCGATCGCGCCCTGGGGGTGCGGGTTAATTCGCGGCTGGCGATTTTGAAGCCGCGATCGGCGCAGCAAGATAGTTTTTCAACATTGCGGCGCGAGCACGGTTTGCGATCGCTGTCGGATGGTCGTCGCCCGGAATCCTGAACAAGGTTCCCGCCGGAAAATCCTTTGGCGAAAGCGTTGCGTCGATGAGTTCGACGCCGGATTGCCGCAGCCGCTGCTTGATCATTGCGTCGGTCAATCCGGACTTCGCCAGATAGGCGGCGCTCTGCGAAAGATAGAGCACGATGAGGCGCCCGCCATATTTCTGTTTGATGAGTTCGGCGCTGCGTCGTAATTCGGCGAGATAGATTTCGACGTCGGCCGGCTCCACCAAATCCACGACGGGGAGCATGAAGCGGCGAAAAGTAGCGCTGCTGACGAAGATATCTTGGAGGATGCGATTCAATCCCTCCGTGCAGGCTCCGGCGAAGACCGGTTCGCCATCGCGCAAAGCGTAGCGGGGCGCCCTTGCCATGAAACTGTCGCGGCACGATGCGCGCGTGCTGTGCCAAGCCGCGGTCTCAAAGACGAAGACTTTCGCATCCGCCAGGAGCGGATCGAAAAGACCGGTCTCGAGCGCGCGCAACATTTGCTGCGGCCCATAGCCCGAAAAGCCGAGATTGAGCACTCGCGTCCTGCGCCCGGTCAAGTCTGCATAGGCCTGCGGCAAAGTCTCGGAATCGGCCAGTCCCTGGCCGAACGTCATCGAATCGCCGAAAAATGCGACCGCGGGACCGGCCGGGCCCGACAATGTTCGTCTCAGCAAATGATCGTCGATCGTGTAATCGACGTCATAGATGACAGATCCGCCCGGTCCCAGCCGCCTGCTGTGGTACACGCCCGGCGCCGCCGGGCCCCAACCGAGAATGGGACGCGAGGTGGAAAAGCCGCGCGGATAGAGAGGCTGCTCCTTTTCCATGCCGGCGGAGGCCAGTTCGATCGCGGTAAGGCCGAAAATCGTGGCGGCAACCACGGTGGCCGCGTTGCGCCATCCTCCCCGCAGGCCGATGGCCAGATCCACGAGCAACAGGAACGCAAGGAATTCGTAGAGCCCCCGCGTGTAGTTCGAATAGGCCATGCAACTCACGCCATAGGCCGCCGCGAAGATGATGAGCGGCAGCAGGACGAAGATCACGAGCAAACGTGGGAGACGAGGCGACATCGCGAGCATGTTTAGTCCGGATCGAAGGAACCTTTGTAGTCGCGCGCGAGCGCGGGGTTCTGCTTGGCCTTATGCAGGATGCAGTTGCCGATGGCGAGGAATTCGATCTCGGTCCCCATGAAACAGGAAAAGGCGTCCTCAGGCGTACAGACGATCGGCTCGCCGCGCACGTTGAAGCTGGTGTTGACGAGTACCGGACAGCCGGTCAATTCCTCGAACCGGCTGATCAGGGAGTGATAGCGCGGGTTCGTCTCCTTATGAACGGTCTGGATACGCGCCGAATAATCGACATGCGTGACCGCCGGAATATCGGAGCGAAGCACGTTGAGCTTATCGATGCCGAAAAGCGCCTGTTCCGCGCCCGTCATTTTCCGGCAATGCGACGCTTTCACATCGGCGACGAGCAGCATATAGGGCGAATCCGCATCGAGTTCGAACCAGTCGGCGACGCGCTCGCGCAGCACCGAGGGCGCGAAGGGGCGGAAACTCTCGCGATATTTGACTTTGAGATTGAGCGCCTTCTGCATGGTCGGCGAGCGTGGATCGCCAAGGATTGAACGAGCGCCGAGCGCGCGCGGGCCGAATTCCATCCGCCCCTGGTGCCAGCCGACGGCCTGCCCGGCTGCGAGCGCGGCGGCGGTCTGCTCGATGAGCTCAGCGTCCCCCGCGACCCCATAGACGGCGCCGGCCGCTTCGAGACGCCGCTCGATGTCGGCTTGCGCATAGGACGGCCCAAGATAGGCGCCGCGCATGGAATCGGGCTGCTTGACCATGAGCTTGCGGTTTTTGTTCCGCTTATCGTCATAATAGCCGGCGAGCGCCGCCCCGAGCGCACCGCCGGCATCGCCCGCCGCTGGCTGGATGAAGATCTCGTCGAAGCGTCCGTCGCGAAACACTCTGCCATTGGCGACGCAGTTGAGCGCGACCCCTCCGGCCAGGCAGAGATTTTTGTGCCCCGTTTCGGCCGCAAGCGATCGCGTCAGGCGCAGCACCACCTCATCCGTCACCGCCTGAATCGAAGCGGCAAGATCCATGTGCCGCTGCTCGAGCCGTTGATCGGGGCGGCGCGGCGGCCCGCCGAACAGAGCATCGAAGCGCCGATCGGTCATGGTAAGGCCGGTGCAGAAGGAGAAATAATCGAGGTTGAGTTTGAACGAGCCGTCGGGCTTCGCGTCGATCAGGTGCTCGAAGATCGTCTTTGCATATTTCGGCTCGCCATAGGGCGCGAGGCCCATGACCTTGTATTCGCCGGAATTGACTTTGAACCCGGTGTAATAGGTGAAAGCCGAATAGAGGAGCCCAAGCGAATGGGGAAAGCGAATTTCTTTCACGATATTGAGCTCGTCGCCTTCGCCGATGGCGGCCGTCGTCGTCGCCCATTCCCCGACCCCGTCCATGGTGAGCACCAGAGCGGAGGAAAACGGCGCCGGATAATAGGCCGAGGCCGCATGCGAATAGTGATGTTCGCAAAAGCCGAGCTTGGCCTTGTCGCCGAGCGCCGGATCGATCGCGGCGAGCTCACGCAGAAGAAGATCGCGCTGGAAAAGTTTCTCGCCGATCCACAAGGGCATGGCCTTGCGAAACGATGCAAATCCGCGCGGCGCGAAAGCGACATAGGTCTCGAGCAGCCGCTCGAACTTGAGGAAAGGCTTTTCATAGAAGACGACTTTGTCGATCGCCGCCCCGTCGGCTTTGCCCTCGGCGAGGCAATAGCTGACGGCATTGAGCGGAAATGTCGGGTCGTGCTTCTTGCGGGTGAACCGTTCTTCCTGCGCCGCGGCGATGATCTGTCCGTCGCAAATCAGCGCGGCGGCGCTGTCATGATAAAAGGCCGAAATGCCGAGAACGAGCATCAGCGGTCGATCAGAACAGCGTATAGATGAAGGGCGCGACAACCGACCCCTGGCTCAGGATGAACAAACCGCCAAATACGAGAAAAAGCACCAGAAGGGGCACCAACCAGAATTTCTTGCGCGTGCCCAAGAATTCGAAAAGCTCGGCAAAGATCGACATTCAGCTTCCTCCCTCGGGGCATGGATGAGATTTTAGAGCAGGATCGATTCCGATGGAAGCATCCGCTAGAACTGTTTCTTCAATGTTCCAGGCGCCGGCCCTTCAGGCTCGCGCCGCGTCCAATAAGTCGCAGTTTGCGGTTCGAGCTTGAGGCGCAGGAGATCTTCGCCACGCTTGCGCAGGATCCAGCCGACCGGAGTGACGGCGCCGAAAAACAAGAACTCCCATGATGAGCGGACCGACGAGCGCATTCAAGGCGAGCCCCAACTTGAACCAGGCGCGGTTGAGCGGCGTCAGCCGCTCGGGAAAAAGCACCCCGGCGCCCAGCAAGAGAGCCGCGATGGCGAGCAGCCAATATCGCGGCGCATGGTGGTGAACGAGCGGCCAGAAGGCGAGAAAACCAAAGACGAAGCCGAGCGTGATGCCGAACTTGCGGTTCGACCCCGCCGCAATCTTGCGGAAGCTCTGGACGGTTTCATGTGTCTGCATGCGAAACGGACCGGTGATCCGGAGACTTGAAGCACGTCTCCTTCGGAAAATCCATCAACTTTCCGGGCGACATGTCCCCATCAATAATTGCCGTCGGAGGATCGCGCGTGGCGTCTTCGAGCCCAAGTTCCGCGCGGCTCAATTGAACAGATATTGTTCGCAGACCATCGCGCCGAGGCGGGTGTTGTCTTCGACGAAGGCGGTGACGAACTCGTGCAGCCCGGATTGGAAGATTTCTTTCGTCGTTGAGCCAATCAGCCGCGCGAGTACGGTGTGGGCGTGGCGCTGGGCGACGCCTTTGTGGCCATAGGCCTTGCCGATCGCATCGAGGAAACGCACGATGTTGTCGTAGCAGGCGATGAGCGAGCGCGGCATCTCTTGCCGGAGGATGAGAAGATCGGCGATCAGCCAGGGCTTCAGGCTTTCGCGATAGACCCAATGATAGGCGGTGAGCGCGGAAACGGCCCGCAGGATCGCCGCCCATTGGAAATAATCGACCGAACCGCCGACCGCCTCCGTCTCCGGCAGAAGTATGTTGTATTTGACGTCGAGGATGCGGGCGGTGTTGTCGGCCCGTTCGATATAGAGGCCAAGCCGGGAGAACCAATAGGCGTCGTTGCGCAGCATGGTGCGGTGCGCGGCGCCGTCGTAATCGAGCGAGGCCTTTTTGACGAACTCCAGGAACCGTCCGCATTGCTCGCGATCGTAACCGCGCGCATTGCTCATCACATAGCGCTTGAGCTCGATCCAGGCGCCGTTGATCGCGTCCCACATCTCGACCGTCAAGGCGGTGCGCACGGCGCGGCCGTTGGTTCGCGCCTTTTCGATGCAGTTGCGGATCGAGGAAGGGTTGTCGATCGAGAACATCAGATAATCGACGACGCTGGCTTCCTCCGGCACCGAATGCGCCTGGCGGAATCCCTCGGCGGCGCCCGAGGCTTCGAGCATGCTGTCCCATTCGGTTCCGGGACTGGTTTGCGACGTGGGCACCGCCGCAAGCCGGCGCGTCGCGTCGATGATACGGGCGAGGAAATCGGCGCGTTCCATGTAGCGCGCAAGCCAATAGAGATTGTCGGCGGTACGTGAGAGCATGATCGATCCGTAACGACCGAAATTACTGATCCGAGGCTTGCGGCTCCCGCGCCGGCTTAGCCAGCGCGCCACAAGGCAGATTCTCGAGGCGGGCGTCTTCGATGACCCACGTATCCTTGGTGCCTCCGCCCTGGCACGAATTGACCACCAGCGATCCTTGCTTGAGCGCGACCCGCGTGAGCCCGCCGGGCACGACGCGGACACCGTCGGAACCCGAGAGCACGAAGGGCCGCAGATCGACGTGGCGCGGAGCTACGCCGGTGTCGAAAGATGTCGGGCATGTCGAAAGAGCAAGCGTCGGCTGGGCGATGAAATTCTCGGGCTTGCTGCGCAGCTTGTCACGGAACAGCGCGATTTCCTCCTTCGTCGCATGCGGCCCGATCAACATGCCGTAGCCGCCCGAGCCGTTGACCTCCTTGACGACGAGTTCGCAGAGGTGCTCGAGGACATAGGCGAGTGCGTCCGGCTCGCGGCAGCGCCAGGTGGGCACGTTCTTCAAGATGGGCTTTTCGCCGAGATAGAAGTCGATGATCTCGGGCACGTAGCTGTAGATCGCCTTGTCGTCGGCAATGCCGGTGCCGACTGCGTTGGCGAGCGTCACATTGCCGGAAATATAGGCATTAAAGAGGCCAGGCGCGCCGAGCACCGAGTCGGGCCGGAAGACGAGCGGATCGAGGAAAGCGTCGTCGATCCGGCGGTAGATCACATCGACGCGTTTCGGCCCTTCGGTCGTGCGCATATAGACGACATCGTCGCGTACCAGCAGATCGCGGCCTTCGACGAGTTCGACGCCGAGCTTATCGGCCAGAAAGGAATGTTCGTAATAGGCCGAATTATATTGGCCGGGCGTGAGCAGCACGATCGTGGGCTCGGCACGCGCCGCATGCGGCACGACGGAGCGCAGCGCGGCGAGCAGAGCGTCAGGATAATTCTCGACCGGCGCGACCCGATATTCGGCGAAGAGGTCGGGCGCCAGCCGCATCATCACCTCGCGGTTCTCCAGCATGTAGGAGACACCGGACGGGGTACGCAGATTGTCTTCGAGCACATAGAAATCGCCTTCGTCGATGCGGACGATGTCGATGCCGGCGATATGGACATAGATGTCGTGCGGGATGCGCCGGCCGGCCATTTCGGCCTGGTAATAAGGATTGCCGAGCACAATGTCGGCCGGCATGACGCCGCTCTTGACGATCTCCTGCGCGCCATAAACGTCGCAGAGGAAGAGATTGAGGGCCTTCACGCGTTGTACCAGCCCTGCTTCGAGCCTCGTCCATTCAGAGCGGCCGATGACGCGCGGAACGATATCGAAGGGGATCAGCCGCTCCCCCGCGTCCTTGTCGCCATGGACGGCGAAGGTGATGCCGATGCGGCGAAACAGAAGCTCGGCCTGGGCCCGGCGGGAGGCGAGAAGCTCGCTCGGCGTATCCGTGAGCCAGCGCGCGACTTTGCCATAGACGGCGCGCGTCGCGCCGTCGGCCAGGGTCATCTCATCGAAACATCGCGGCATGTTGCCCAATCCGGCTCCTTGCAATCCCGGGCGCATCAGTTTCTAGCAAAATCAATGCAAGTCGAAGGGTTTCAGTGGCAAAGGCGCCCCCGCGAGGCCAAGTCCAAGCGCATCGGGCATGGTAAAGGATTGGCAACCAATCAAGGTTAATTCTGCGTGACGCTGGGGAAAGTCCCCGGGCTTGCCGGGCGCCGTCATGTATGTACTGTCCAAATCCCTTGATCTCGACCGGATTTTTCTGAAGGACCGAAGCGTCACCTCGCGGGCTCAGTTCGCCCGGGCCGTGGTGATCGGCGGCGTCTTCGCGCTCATCTTCATCTGGATCTTGCCGAACGGACCTGCGGGGGCTGATCCCGCGCCAATCGGCGTTCGTTCGCTTCTAAGCTGAGGCGCCGCGGTTTGGCGCGGCGAGTTCGTCTTGCTCAGTCGCCGTTTTGGGCCGAGCTGTCGACCGCGACCATCAGCGTCTTATCGGCATCGAGCGAAGCCACGGACGGGCCGGAGAAGTGATCGGCCGCAAGAACCGTCGCGTCGGCCCCGAAACGGGCGAGATAACCTGAGGCCAATCTATTGGATAGCGCCGCCGTCTCGACGCGGGCCGCGCGGCGAAGGCCGGCGAGCGTCGGCCCGAAAATCGTCTGGCTTTCCATTTCGGCCGTTTCAGTCGATGCCGTCAGGCTGCCGAAATTCGATCGATCGAGCCGGGCCGGAACGACGCCCGAACTCGCGTCGGCCAGCGTAGCTCTCCTCGTCCGGTCTTTGCCCATGCGCCGCCGAGCGTAGCCCCTCCATCTGCGCCATTGGCGCGTAGGCGAGAACCTGGCCTTGTGGCACTGAGCCCGATCGCGCGAAGCTTTGCGCAGTCCTGCCGTCCTTGGGGCCTTGGGTGATGATGCCGGGCAGATCATCCGGTGTCGGCGGCGCGGGAGGAGCTGCGAGACCGCCGAATGCCTCTTGTCGGGATGTCTCGGGGGTCGTGGCGACCGCCATGGCCATTTGCGGGTTCGGCTGGGCCGCAGCCGGCACTTCGGTCAACAAGGCCAGATCGGTTGGACGGCGCGGCGGAACGGGGACCGGCGGAGCGTCGGGGGGAGCCGGCGCGTCCGCCGCGTCAACCGGCGTGTCGCCCGCGCCGACTGGCGCTTGCGTTTGATTGGCGGCGACGGCGCTGGAATCATCGTCCGTCGTCTTGTCGCTCGCCGCATCGGCCACATAAGTTTCTCCGGCGGGCTGAGAAGCCGCCGCGGCCGCGGTTTCTTCGCCCGGCTGATTAGCCGGCGCGGTTACGCCAGCGGCGTCCTCGTGTTCGTCTTCGTCGCCGCCGCCTTTGCCGCCGAACAGCCAAGCGAAGAAGTTTCCGCTGTGCGCGGGCGGCGGGACGCTGGCTGAGCCACCGTCGGCCTCGAGTTCCACGCGCGCTTCATCGTAGCCGGGCAATGTGCGCCCATCGGCCGCGACATGGACTGTCTTGCCATCGGGGAAGAGGCGCACGAGCTGGTCGTAGCTCATGCGCGGCCAGGCGCGGACCCCGCCGACGTCGATATGGACGAAGTTCGAGCTCGGATAATAGCCGACCCCGCCCATTTGCAGGCGCATCGCGACTTCACGGAGTTTTTCCATCGACATGCCGGGCAAGGTCGTATCCATCGCTTTGCCGAGCATATGCTGGGAATGTTGGGCCACGCCGCGCGAGCGACGCCGCAACATGGCGTTGGTTTGCGGCGAGCGGTAGCCGCAGAGAACGACGATTCTGTCGTCGATCGCCCCGGCCGCGCGATAGCTTTCCCATATCGCATCGAATAGGCGAGGGTCCATGTTGGTTTCTTCGTTGCGCCGCCAATCGCGCAAGAACCAATTCAGCTTTTCGAGCACGGCGGTGTCGTAATGGCCGTCGACGCGATAGGTCGCATCGATCGATTTACCCGTGTGGGCGTGATAGAGATGCAGCGTGCGCGTGTCGCCATCGGCGACGGCGGTTTCGGTCGATGACGGGACGATCACGCAAAGCCAGAAGCCGAAAAGACCGCCGGCGGCGATTAGACTGACGGTTTGCGCCAAATGCGTCGAGGCCCGCCAAGCGTCAGACCGAGCGAGCCGCGAAACGAAACGGCTGAAGCGTGAGCCGCAGAGATTTCCGATTAAGTCCAGGCCGCGCGGATCCGCGCAAGTTCTCGGGTCCGTAATTAGGCGCGGTTTCGCCAATTGAGGCCCTCGGTTCTCGGATCAGCGGTTCCAAAGCCGATTCGCTTCTGGCGATCGACGCCGCAATCCTGATTTGTTACCGAGAACCGTTAACGTCGCGTAGCCAATTCGGCCGGCAACGTCCCCCCGTTCGCGGCCAATCCTCCCTTCGCTGACATCGCCAACGAGAGAAGATAAGGCGGAGGTAATCGATCAAATGTGGCGAACCTGTGTCGCCCGCGCTGCGCTTGCCTCGCCCGGGATCGACCTGCCGTGCTGTAAACCGCTGTTCTAAAACAACTTAGTCGTCAATCGCGCGCCCGGACTAATAAGCTCTGCTTCGCGCGTCGAGGGCCAGATTGAGGCTTGGATGCCGCTCCTTCCCCAAGGGGCACTCAGAAAGGGTGTCCCGCGATGAGCGGCGCGAATTGGTTAGGCTTAACTATCATTTGCCAAATCGACGGCGATTTTTGCGGCTCCCTTAGCGAAGTCTGCCACGGATAAGTGCCGGCATCTTTCTCGAGCCCGAGCGCCACTTCCACCAAGCGCGAGTAGCCGTAAAGGTCGTCGCGCAGCTGCAATTGGCCGGCATCGTCCACGAAGGCGGTGAAATATTCGATGTGGATCGGCAGCGGTTTCGGCAAATAGACATAGCGCTCGGCGCCGCCGATCAGGCGCTTAATTCTCGCTTCCGGCCAGTCGGGGCCGAGCACGGATTCGGCAAGCGCGAAAGGCTGATCGACGCGCACGCAGCCGTGGCTGAAAGCGCGCCGCGCCGACGCAAACAGGCCGCGCGAGGGCGTATCGTGCAAATAAACCGAATATTGGTTGGGGAACATGAACTTGATGCGGCCGAGCGCATTTCGCTCGCCGGGCGGTTGGCGGACCACAAGCTGGCCATGCTGCATGAAGACTTCGAAGCCCATGCGGCTCAAGTAGGAGGGATCCTGCGCCGCCAGCGGCATCATTTCCTTGCGTATGATCGACGGCGGCACGTTCCAATAAGGATTGACGATCAGGAATTTAATCGCATTGGAAAAGACCGGAGTCGGCGTATCTGGCTTGCCGACGATCACTTTGTGGCGCGAAACCACTTGGCCGTCCTGAACGACGCTGGCCATGAAATCCGGAATGTTCACCTCGATGCGGTCGGAACCCATATCGCGCGGCATCCAGCGCCAGCGCTCCATGTTGGCCATGATCTCGTGATCGAGCCGCGACGGCTGGGCGAGCGTCTCAATCGTGCGCGCCGTCAATATGCCGGACGGCGGAAGCCCGTTCGCCTTCTGGAAATCGGCGACCGCCGCGGCAACCCGCGTGTCATAGACAAGGTCCGCCGGTCCGTCCGCTGGCCCTGGATCGAGCCCGAAACGCGCTCGGATCAAGGGCACGCGTGGATCGCTCATGCCGACCCGCAGCGGGCGCCCCATCGGAATGGGATCGCTGGCCGCCGGCTTTGCGGCGCTGTGGATCTCGGCGAGCTTTTCGCGCAAGCCCGCATAGGCTTTTTGCGGTGGATTGAAAGATTGCAGCATCGTCCCGCCCGCGGGGCCGGCCGCCGCGACCGACGCAAGAATGAGGGCCGGATCGGGAAGGTTGGGCTTGGCGCCGATCAGGCCCGAGATCTCCTGCGGATCGACGCGGCAGCCCGAGGCCTGGCGCCCATAGGCGACGATTTGCGCCGACAAGGCGACATCCGCCGCCGCAAGCCTCTCCGCGCCCCCCTCGAAAACGGGAACCGGCATGGCGGAAAGATCGAGCGCATCGTCGGCGGCATGGGCGAGCTGCTGCAGGACAATGGCGACCGCGTCTATTGGCTTGCCGTTCTCGACCCACAAAGGCGCGTAATCGCGCGCCGCGTAATAGGCGGCGATGGCAGCGTGCTCCTTGCGCATCTCCGCCGCCTGGCTGCCTTCGGTCTCGGTCTTGACCAGCGCATCAACCGCGCTCTTGACGAGGTCGGCGATGGCCGGAACCGGAACGGTGGCGGCCGCTGGGGCTTCGGGGCTTGGGGACACGGCAGCGGGAGCTGGCGCCTGCGGCGCCGACGTCGCCGCGGGGACTTGCGGGCTCGCGGTCGACGCGGGACTTTCGGCCGGCGCAGGCGGAGTTGCGGCATCCGGCGCGACGGAGGCCGGTGCCGGAAGTTCGGGGCTCTCGGCCGCCGCCGGCACTTCGCCAGGCACCGGAGGGGCCGTGGGCTCCGCGCTTTCAGTTGACATTGTTGCCGGGGTCGGCGGCGCATTGGGCGTATCGGCCGCAGGCGGCGCCCCATCACTCGGGTCTCCAGTCGAAGTTACGCCTGGGCTTTCGGAAGGCGTGGAATCGGGTGGCCTAGAACCAGCCGGGGTATCGCTCTGGGGCGCCGCGGCCGAGGCCGACTTTGCCGCCTGGTCTTGGGCGATCGCCGGAGCGACAGAAACAACCGACAGGGCAGCAATCAGCGCCGCCACAGGCGATATGGACCGGAAAGCCTTGTGACGCAGCATGCCTACTCCTGAAACTGGTTTCGAAGCTTTTCTCCTGCCCGATCGAACTCGGCAGGCGCTTCACCCGGCCTTCATGAGAAACGCGCGAATTTAGCAAAATCAATGGCGAAGCACGCGCGCTGCGCCGCAAGCCGCGTTATCCCAGCGAACGTGGCTCAATGGCCACATGATTTAGGCGGCCGCGTTGCTGTCGTCGGTCTCGGCGTCGGTCACCGTATCGTCATAGGCCTGCTGGAACCCGTATTCCTTCATCTTGCGATAGAGGGTCGAACGACCGATGCCGAGTTTGCGCGCCACGGCCGACATTTGCCCCCGATAATAGGCCAGCGCGAAGCGGATGGTCTCGGCCTCCAGCGCTTCCAGTTGGCGCAGATTGCCCGAGTCGTCGAGAAGCCGCAGCACGTTGGGATCGCGCACTTCGACGCGCACGACTTCGCGCTCCGGCCGCGGCTGTTTGAGGAGCGCGCTGGGAGCGGCCGGAATACGGACCTCGAAGCCCTTCACTTGCGCGGCAATCTGCGGAAATTCAGTCACCGTAAGCTCATCGGCGTCGGCGAGAACCACGGCGCGGAAGATCGCATTCTCCAACTGGCGCACGTTGCCCGGCCATTCGTAGCTCCCGAGCAGGGCCAAGGCCTCGGCGCTGAGGCCGCGCACGCGCTTGCCTTCCTCGGCCGCAAACCGCGCCGTGAAACGGCGGGCGAGATCGGCGATATCCTCGTGGCGTGAGCGCAAAGCCGGCATGGTGATCGGAAAGACGTTGAGACGGTAATAAAGGTCCTCGCGGAACGCGCCGCGTTTGACGAGCTCGATCAGGTCCTGATTCGTCGCCGAGATGAGGCGAATATCGACCTTCACAGGGCGCTTGCTGCCGACCGGATCGATCTCCCCGTCCTGCAGCGCGCGCAGCAGCTTGACTTGCGCCTCCGCCGGCAATTCGCCGACCTCGTCGAGAAACAGCGTCCCGCTGTGCGCTTCGACGAATTTGCCCGGGTGTTTCTCGGCGGCGCCGGTGAACGCGCCTTTTTCGTGCCCGAAAAGAATCGATTCGACGAGATTTTCCGGCAAGGCCCCGCAATTAACGGTGATGAAAGGCCGGCCGCGCCGGTCCGAGGCGCCTTGGATCGCGCGGGCAATGACTTCCTTGCCGACGCCCAATTCTCCTTCGAGCAGCACTGGGATGGTCGATTTCGCGGCGCGCTCGCCAAGCCTTATGACCCGCTCCATGTCGGGGCTTTTGCTGGCGAGGTCTTTGAACGTCAGCGTCCCCAGCGACTGCCGGTTGAGCCGCCGCACTTCCTCTTCCAGGGCGTCGACCCGCAAAGCGTTCTTGATCGAGATCTGCAATCGCTCGACACCGACCGGCTTGACGACGAAATCGATGGCGCCGGCCCGCATGGCCGAGATCACCGTTTCGATCGAGCCATGCGCCGTCTGCACAATCGTCGGGATGCTGCGTCTCTGCTCGCGCATCCGCTCGAGCACCGTCATGCCGTCAAGCTCGGGCATGACGAGATCGAGGATCAGGAGATCGACGTCGCGCCCGGCCGACGGCTCGAGCCGCGCCAGCGCCCCCGCGCCGCTTTCGACACTCTCCGTCTCATAGCCGAATCGGCGGACGAGCGATTCGAGCAACCGGCGTTGGACCGGGTCGTCGTCGACGATCAGAACGAGACAGGACATGGGCTCTTTCTTCGGCAGGCGGCATGCCGCCAATGATCCCTACGCGGACGCGATTGCGCTTATCATGTGGATCGCACGTCGGGCGTGAGGGGGAACGCACGCGAAGCGGGCGCGGCAAACCACCCACGGCGCATGCTGGCCGATCAGAGTAAATGCGATGTTAATGGGGAAGATATTGCTCGCGGCGCGGCGCCGGGTGCCCGCCGCTACGGCTGAGCGAAGGCTTGACGGCTTGCGCGCATGCCGCGGCGGCCGGGGCGAACTGCCTTAATCGTCGCGCGAACGGTTTCGTAGAGGACGCCCCCGTTCGCGCAACTCTTTTGTTAATGTATCGTCACTTTCTACTGCATCACCTTCGTGATCTGCTGATGCAGATAGTCGGGCAGAGAATCCACCGGGATCATGACGTACATCCTGCCGTGCATCTTGACGACGTCGGCGTGCATCGTGGTGCCGTCTTGCATTACGAGATCGGTGTGCGTGATCATGCGGACGACTTCCTGGACGTTGACGGCATAGGCGCTCGAAGCCAGCAAAAGTCCAGCCGCCACGGCGATAATTCTTGTCCTGACTCCCGGCTTCGAAACGGCGCGGGTATTTGTTGACGTGATGTTCATGACGCGATCCTTTTTTCGAGAATTGGACATTGCGACACCGTCGCCCGTCCACGGCAGACCGGCCGCGCCGGTCCCGCACAGGTCTGGTTCGAATTCGGGGTAGCGCGCGTTACCCCAAACGCCGGTATCAGCCGATCAAGAAAGGGTGAGCAGAATTTTCCGCACGCGATGTAACGCGGCGACCGGTTGCTGCGAATTAATCATGGGAATCCATCCTGGCTGGATCGGAAATGTTGCGACGACCGCGCCGTCGCAGCCCGCAAATTCGCGCTGCGGTTCCATCACCCGATGCACCGCCGGCCGAGGCGATAAATTGCGCATTGATCATCTGCCTGTCGATCCGCTATGAGGGGAGGTCCGCAGCTCGCGGACGATCCCCGAAATCATGGGCGCAATGATTTTTTCACATTGGTTCGGCTTGTTCGAAGTTGCTCGGCGCGCTGCGGCGGCGGCGACAGCGGGCGTGGATGGTGACCTCGGTCCCCTGCCGGAATGGTCTCTCGCAGATCTCTATCCGGCGATGGATTCGCCAAGCTATGCGCGCGATCTCGAACGTGCGGAGGCCGAAAGCAAGGCTTTCGCGGCAGCCTATCGCGGCAAACTCGCTACGTTCGCCGAGGCTGACTTGGCGGATTCGAACTCCGCCAGGATTGCGGCGGCGCTCACGCGCTATGAGGCGCTGGAAGATCTGCTCGGGCGGATCACGTCCTATGCCGGACTCGTCTATTACGGCGACACCAGCGATCCGGTGCGGGCGAAATTCTTCGGCGATGCGCAGGAAAAGGCGACCATGGCTTCGACCCATCTCCTTTTCTTTCAGCTCGAACTCAACCGCCTCGACGACGATGTCATCGCCAGGCTCGCCGCCGAGGGACCGCTTGCTCATTATCGGCCCTGGCTCGAAGACGTCCGCAAGGAAAAGCCTTATGAGCTCAGCGACGAAACCGAGCGTTTGTTCCACGAGAAGGCGATTACCGGCAGCGGCGCCTTCAATCGGCTCTTCGACGAGACGATTGCGGCCTTGCGGTTCGAGGTGCGCGGCGAGGCCTTGGGGCTCGAGCAGGTCCTCAATCTGCTGCAGGACCGCGATGCCGCGCTGCGCAAGGCCGCGGCCGACGCGATCGCCGCGACCCTGAAACAGAATCTGCGCATGTTCGGTCTCATCACCAACGTGCTCGCCAAGGACAAGGAGATCTCGGACCGTTGGCGCGGCTTTGCCGATGTCGCGGATTCGCGTCATCTTTCCAACCGCGTCGAGCCCGAGGTGGTGGATGCGCTCGTTGCCGCGGTGCATGCGGCCTATCCGCGGCTCTCGCACCGTTATTACCGGCTCAAAGCGAAATGGTTCGGCAGGGAGACGCTCGACCACTGGGACCGCAACGCTCCCTTACCGGATGCCGAGACCCGGACCTTTCCCTGGGCCGAAGCGCGCGACACCATACTCGGCGCCTACGCCGACTTCTCGCCGAAAATGGCGGCGATCGCCAAGCGCTTCTTCGACCGGAATTGGATCGATGCGCCGGTGCGACCGGGCAAGGCGCCCGGCGCCTTCGCTCACCCGACGGTGCCCTCGGCGCATCCTTACGTTCTGTTGAACTATCAGGGCAAGCCGCGCGACGTGATGACGCTCGCGCATGAACTGGGCCACGGCGTCCATCAGGTTCTCGCCGCGCCAAACGGCGCCTTGATGGCGCCGACGCCGCTGACGTTGGCCGAGACCGCTTCGGTCTTCGGCGAAATGCTGACATTCAAAGCCCTGCTTGCGAAAACCACGTCCGTCCCCGCGCGCCGCGCTTTGCTCGCCGGCAAGGTCGAAGACATGATCAATACGGTTGTGCGGCAGATCGCTTTCTATACGTTCGAACGCAAGCTGCATCTCGAACGGCGCGAGGGCGAGCTGACGGCGGATCGGATCTGCGCGCTTTGGATGAGCGTGCAGGCCGAGAGCCTCGGCCCGTCGATCCGGCTCGGGCCGGGATATGAGACGTTTTGGGCCTATATTCCCCATTTCGTCCATTCGCCCTTTTACGTCTATGCTTATGCATTCGGCGATTGCCTGGTGAATTCGCTCTATGGCGTCTATCAAGGCGCGCGCGAAGGCTTCGCCGAGCGCTATCTTGCGATGTTGTCGGCGGGCGGCAGCAAGCATTATTCGGAGCTGCTGGCGCCCTTCGGCCTCGATGCCAAAGATCCCGCCTTTTGGCAGATTGGGCTCGGAATGATCGAGGCGATGATTACGGAACTGGAGGGTTTGGAAGGCTAGCGCGCTTATCATACAGCGCTTCGGCGCTCCCGCCGTCCTCATGGCGATTGACGTGGCTCGGTCGGCGTGTGATCTGCTTGCCTGGGCATGCAGGATGCGGCGAAGCGCCGAGGCTTGCAATTGATGCGCCGACTGGCCCGGATGTAACGGATCAGGCTGATGGGTTTCTCGGTGATTGTTTCCTGTCTCGGCGCGGCCTGGTTGGCCGTCGCCGCCGCCGTTCTGCTCATCACCAGCATTTGCGCCTTGCTTCAGCCCCGCATCCAGGCGCGGCGCGCAACCTGCCGCGAGCAACCGCCGATCTCGGCGATTCTGCCCATCAAACTGGGGCATTGCGGATTTGAAACCGCGCAGGCTTCGATCTTTGATCAGGCCTATCCCGAATATGAAGTGCTTTTCAGCGCTGCCGAATCGAATTCGCCGGCGCTCGAGACGGTCGAGCGCCTCAAGCGCGCGCATCCGGCAATCGCGTCGCGCATCCTGCAATCGCATTCCGACTTCGCAGTGAGCCCCAAGCTCAACACTTTGGCGGCGCCGCTTACGGCGGCGGCTTACGATTTCGTTCTGGTCAAGGATTCGAACATCGTGCTTGAGGCCGATACGATGGCCGTTCTCATGCAGAATTTTACACCCGGTGTCGGGCTGGTGGTGGGCGTTCCCGTCGCCGAGCAGCCGCGCAGCCTTGCAGGCCATGTCGAGGCATTTCTCATCAATGGCTACGCGAGGGTCCTGCTGACGGCCTCGGTCCTCGGCCTCGGCTTCGGCGTCGGCAAAGCGATGATCTTCAAGCGCGGCGATCTCGCGCGGGCGGGCGGCGTCGATGCCATGGCCTATACGCTCGCCGAAGATACGGCCATCTCACGCGGCTTGGCGGCGATCGGGCTGAAGACGGTTTTCGCGCATCGCAGCGTCAGGCAGCTGATCGGCCGGCGCACGTTGCGCGAGATCTATGACCGGCAGGTGCGCTGGAGCGTGATCCGGCGGGCGAATGAAGTGACCTTTCCGTTCGAACCGTTCGCCAACGCGCTCCCCTCGGCCGGGGCCGCCGCTCTCGCGGCGCCGCTTCTCGGCCTTCACGCCGCCGCAGCGTTTGCGCTCGCTTTGCTCGGCTGGTTCGCGTGCGAAATCGGCGTCGCTTGGCTGAAGGGATGGGAGGTGTCGGCCTGGTCGCCGCTCGCCTTCATGGGACGCGAGATCCTGGCGCTCGCGGCCTGGCTTCGCGCCTGGACGACCTATGACGTCGTCTGGGCCAACGGCCGCTTCGACGTCTTCGATGGTGCACGCGGCGCAATGCCGGGCACCACGCTGTCGTTGCACGGCGATCGGCCAACGATCGAAAAAGGCTGATCCTGGCCGGCTCAGCCGCGGCCGGCCGCCGTCTTGCGGGGCGGCAAGATGCGCGGTCCCGAAGACTTTGTCCCACCAGGGCGCGCTGACGCCGAAGCCGCGCTCTGAATCGCGGAAGTGATGCAGCATGTGAAGTCGCCGCAAGCTGCGCCCGAGCCGCGTCTTCGGCTCGGCGTGATGCAGATAATAATGCACCATGTCGTAGACGAGATAGCCGAGCATGAATCCCATCAACCCCGGATAGGCCAAAGGAAACCCGAAGAGCACGCGGCCGACGAGAACGGCCGCCAGCATGATCGGCGCACTCAGCAGCGGCGGCATCACGAGGCGCAGGGGGTCGCTAGGATGATCGTGATGAACGCCATGGATCAGCAAATGAATGCGGGCGCCCCAGGCGCCGGGGAATTCGGCGTGGAAGAGATAGCGGTGGCCGAAATATTCGATGAGCGTCCAAATCACATAGCCGAGCAATGCCATGCCGACGACCGTTGCCGGCCCGAGCGAATTGAAGCTCAACCACGCCAGCAACGCCACGAAGGGCATGTAGAAGACCAGCGGCATCGACCAATGCACCCGCGACAATTTGTCGAGCAAGGGATTCTCGAAGAGTCGCGGCGAAGCGCGCAGGGACCCGGGATTCGGCGTCTGGAAACCGCCCGAATTGGCATCCTGGTCTTCGCGCGACGCCATCTTTGGTCAGTCCTCTGGCTTGGTGGCCATATTTAACAACCGGCCTGAACGAGTGCAAGTGCGGGAGCCGCGGCTTCGGCCCGAAGCTGCTTGCGCTCACCACGAGCCAAGTTGCAGGTCGCCTTCCCCCTCGCTATAGGCATTTGAGGATAAATTTGCGGCAGCAAGCCGAACGCTGCGATCGCCCGAATCTGCCACGAACGAGAAAGTTCTTCTTGCGACGCCACTGAATTATCACAGATCGGTGGGCAGTTTCGGTCCAGTCGTTGTGAGATCCTGAGCTTACCAATTGTTATGAAACGCCGAGAACAGGAGCCGAGGCGCGCAGGCGGCGGGGCGGAAATCCTCGTCCTGGACAATGGTCTGCGCGGTCGCGGAGAGCACAGCTATCAGCTTCTGCTCGAGGTCTGCAACGCACTGTCACGCCGCGAGATCGCCCATCGGGTGTTCGGCACAAGGCGGATGGATCCCGCCCTTATCGCCGACATCGGGGCGATACCGCATTTTCACGGCAGCCTCTACCAGGGCAAGTTCCCGCCCTTGCGCGAATGGATTGCGCGGCTGCCGGCACTTCTGCAAGATTTCGGCGGCGGTTCCGTTTTTTCGGAGGAGAGAACCTGGCGGGTGCTCAATGCCTCCTACCGGCGTGATCTCAGCCAATTGCCGGGCGAGGTTTGGAACCGCGAAAACCTCGTTCTCATCCCGGCGATTTCGCAGAATCAGATCGACGGCCTGATCCGGCATCTCCAATCCTTGCCCGCCGACCGTTTGCCGAAGGTCGTCTGTCATCTGATGTTCACTCCGAGCTGGACGCCCTGGGGCCGCAACGGGAGGCTGGGCGAGGCCTACTACCGCGAGGCTTTTCGGCTCGCCGCCGGACTGATCGGCACGTCGCTGTTCTTCACGACGGAAAACGACGCTCTGGCGGAAGTCTATCGCAAAGAATTCAATATCAACACCACGATCCTTCCGATTCCCTTGCACATGCTGCAGCCGGCGCGGGCCGAGGCGGGGAAGGTGCGGCTCGGCTTTTTCGGCTATTCGAAGACCGAAAAGGGCTTTCATCTTCTGCCGGAGGCAATCGAGATCTGCCGCGCAAAACATCTGCCGGTCGAATTCATCGTCCAGATCCAGCATAGCAACTGGGAAAGAGAGACGATTGCAACGGAAAGGCAGCTGCGCCGCATGCCCGACGTCACCCTGATCGAGGGGACGATGAGCAACGCCGATTACGCCGAGAAAACCAATGCGGTCGACGTGACTCTTTTGCCCTATGACCCGGAAAGATTTGGCCCGCGCGGCTCGGGCATCTTCACCGAGGCCGTCGCCGCCGGCAGGCCGATCATCGCCGCGCGAGGCATTTACGCGGCAACGAGCATAGAAAGAGGCGAAGCCGAAGGCGAGATCTTCTCTCCCTATGACGGCGTGGCGCTGGCCGCGACGATCGAACGGCTTCTGCCGCATCTTGCCGAATGCCGGGCCCGTGCCGCTGAGCGGGCGGACAAGTTCGCGCGCCGCCACAGCGGCGATACCTATGCCGACGTGCTTCTGGGTTTCCTCAAGCCGGCGAAGTCCGCGGCCGCTGTTGGCGGTGCGGCTCAAGGTTCAAGACCCGGCCCCGCCCCGCCGGGAGAATGAAGAATAAAGTACCGCGCCTGTTCAAATCGTAAACCTAACCGCGCGTTCGAGCCGGACCGGGCAGACAGCGCGCCTGACGTCTCCTCGCTTGTGTTTGGATTTTTTTGCGTCATATCTCGCGTTGTAGTCTATTTAATCGGCTAGGTTCTCGCCTGCCCGGCCGATATGAGGCCAATAAACCAATATCAGGGTGGTCATGCCCGAAGCCGCGTCCGCCAAGGATCTTGGCAGTATTTTGAACGAGCACGTCGAGCGAGAGCGTGCGCTTGCGCCGATCGCCGACTTGGTTCGCGAAATCGCCGCCGCGGCCGCGGACATGGCGCAGATCATCTCGCTTGGACGCCTCGGAGAGGACGGACATGCTGATGCGGGCAATCTGAACCCCGACGGCGACGTTCAAAAGAAGCTCGACATCTTTGCCAACAGCCTGTTCCTCGACGCTTTGCGGCGGGCGCCGGTGGCGGCAGCCCTTTCCGAGGAGCTTGCCGAACCGCTGCAGCTCGATCCGAATGCGCCTTTGGCGGTGGCCATCGATCCGCTCGACGGCTCGTCGAACATCGACGCCAATGCGTCGATCGGGACCATATTCTCCATACTCCCGGCCCTGCCCGATGCGAGCAGCGTCAAGGCGCATTTTCTCCAGCCCGGGCGTAACCAATTGGCCGCCGGCTTCGTGATCTACGGTCCGCAGTGTTCGCTCGTTCTGGCGCTGCCGGATAAAACCGACATCTTCATTCTGGACCGCCGCGCCGGAGTCTTCCGTGAGGCGGTCGAAGTCGTGCGGATTCCGCGGGAGGCGCGCGAATATGCCATCAACACGTCGAACTACCGGCATTGGGCGCCGTCGGTGCGGACCTTTGTCGATGATTGCGTGAAAGGAACCGAAGGACCGCTCGGCTACGACCATAACATGCGCTGGACCGCCTCGCTCGTCGCCGAAGCTTATCGCATCCTTTCGCGTGGCGGGGTCTTTCTTTACCCGGGCGATCTTCGACAAGGCTATAGCGCCGGCCGGCTGCGGCTCATATATGAGGCCAACCCGATTGCGTTTATCACCGAGCAGGCGGGAGGCAACGCGACCGATACGGTGCGCCGTATTCTGGACACTGTGCCGTCCAATATCCACGTCCGTACGCCGTTCGTCTTCGGCTCGGCGAACCTCGTCCACCTCATCGCGCGCTATCATACGGATCCGCAGTTCTCGGCTGAGCATTCGCCGCTGTTCAGCCGCCGCGGTTTGATGCGGACTTGAGCGAAGGAAAATCGATGTCGGCCAAACATCCGATCATCTCGGTCACCGGCTCGTCGGGCGCGGGAACGACCTCGGTCAAGCGGACCTTTGCGCAGATCTTTCGGCGCGAGAAGATCGACGCGGTGTTCATCGAAGGCGACGCCTTCCACCGATTCGATCGCGACGAAATGCGGCAAGTGATGATCGACGAGGAGACGCGCGGCAACCGGCACTTCAGCCATTTCGGGCCGAGCGCAAATCTGCTGCACGAACTCGAGGCCGTGTTTCGCACCTATAGCGAAACAGGCTGCGCCAAAACCCGCCGCTATGTGCACGACCAGGACGAGGCGGAACTCTACGGCGCTCCACCCGGCAAGTTCACCGATTGGCTGGCGCTGCCGGCAAAGAGCGACCTTCTGTTTTACGAGGGCCTGCATGGCGCGCTCGTCGGCAACGGCATAGACGTCGCCCGTTACGCCGACCTGAAGATCGGGGTTGTCCCGGTAATCAATCTCGAATGGGTGCAGAAGATCCATCGCGACAAGGCGGCGCGCGGCTATTCGGCCGATGCCGTCATGGACACGATCCTACGGCGCATGCCCGATTACGTGCACTACATTTGCCCGCAGTTCACCGAGACGGACATCAACTTCCAGCGCGTGCCGACCGTCGATACGTCCAATCCTTTCGCCGCGCGATGGATCCCGACATCCGACGAATCGATGGTGATCATCCGCTTCCGCAATCCGCGCGGGATCGATTTTTCCTATCTCTTGTCGATGATCCACGACAGCTTCATGTCGCGGGCGAATTCGATCGTCATCGCCGGCAGCAAGCTCGATCTCGCCATGCAGCTGATTCTGACCCCCATCATCATGCAGCTCGTCGAACGCGCCAGACGTGCCGCATGAAGGAGCATTCATGAACGTTCAGGCGAAATCAACAGCCGTGACTCATCAGGACATGGCCAATGCGATCCGGGCGCTTGCCATGGACGCGGTGGAAAAGGCCAATTCCGGCCACCCCGGCATGCCCATGGGCATGGCGGACGTGGCGACGGTCCTGTTCACGCAATTCCTGAAATTCGACCCCGCCGATCCCGCTTGGCCGGATCGCGACCGATTCGTGCTCTCCGCCGGGCACGGCTCGATGCTGCTCTATGCCCTCCTCTATCTCACCGGTTATCCGGGCCTGACGATTGAGGAGATCAAACGCTTCCGCCAGCTCGGCTCGAAGACGCCTGGCCATCCGGAATATGGCCACACGCCCGGGGTCGAGACGACCACGGGGCCGCTCGGCCAAGGGCTCGGCGCGGCCGTCGGCATGGCGCTTGCCGAGCGGATGCTGGCGGCCCGCTATGGGGCTGAGCTCGTCGATCATCGCACCTATGTCATCGCCAGCGACGGCTGTCTCATGGAGGGCATCAGCCATGAGGCGATTGCGCTCGCCGGGCACTTGAAGCTTTCGAAGCTGATCGTGCTTTGGGACGATAACTCGATCACGATCGACGGGCGCCTCGATCTTGCCGATTCCGTCGATCAGCTCGCGCGTTTCAAAGCCGCCGGTTGGGATGCTTGGCGCATCGACGGACAGAAGCCGGAAGAAATCGCTGCCGCGCTTACTAAGGCGCAGGGCGCGGAGCGGCCGGTTCTGATCGCCTGCAAGACGACGATTGCTTTCGGCGCTCCGACCAAGGCCGGCACGCATGGTGCGCATGGTTCTCCGCTCGGCCAGGCGGAGATTGCCGGCGCACGCCAGAAGCTCGGCTGGACGGCCGAGCCGTTCGAGATTCCCGCGCCGATCGCAGCGGCTTGGCGGCAGGCGGCCGAAAAATCCGCCAAAGCACACTTGGCTTGGACGGCGCGGCGCGCCGCCGCGCGGGCGGAAAAAACCGCGCGTTTCGAAGCCGATCTGGCGGGGGCGCTTGCTGCGGATCTCAACGACACAATCATCGCGTTCAAGCGCGCCGCGAGCGAAGCGGGCGCGGCACAGGCAACCCGCGCCTCCTCGCAGAAAGTGCTCGATCAATTGACCAAGGTGCAGGCCAACCTCATTGGCGGCTCGGCCGATCTCACCGGTTCGAACAACACCAAGGCCGCCGACATGCGGGCGATAAAGGCGCAGGATTTTTCCGGCCGCTACATCCATTATGGAATTCGCGAGCACGGCATGGCGGCGGCGATGAACGGCATCGCGCTGCACGGGGGTTTCATCCCCTACGGCGGCACATTCCTCGTCTTTTCCGATTATTCGCGCCCAGCGATCCGCCTCGCCGCCTTGATGGGCCTGCGGGTGATCCATGTGCTCACGCATGATTCCATCGGACTCGGCGAGGACGGTCCGACGCATCAGCCGGTCGAACATCTCGCGGCTTTGCGCGCGATGCCCAATCTGCTCGTCTTCAGGCCGGCCGATGCCGTCGAGACGGCGGAGGTCTGGGAACTGGCGTTGCAAAGCACAAAGGCGCCTTCCGCCATCTGCATGTCGCGGCAGAATGTGCCGCTCGTGCGGCGCCAGCATGCAGCCGAGAACCTGTCGGCGAAAGGCGCCTATATCTTGCGGGATGTCGAGGGCGCACGTGAGGTAACTTTGCTCGCGACGGGCTCCGAGGTCGCGCTTGCGCGTCGAGGCGGCGGAGCGCTTGGCCTCGGAGGGCCTGAAAGCGGCCGTCGTCTCGATCCCCTGTTTCGAGCTTTTCGCCAGACAGGACGCGGACTACCGCGCGTGCGTCCTCGGGCAAGCGCCGCGCGTCGGCATCGAAGCGGCGCTGCGGCAAGGCTGGGACGCGGTGCTGCGCCCGGACGACGGTTTCATCGGAATGACAGGCTTTGGCGCGAGCGCGCCGGCAGGCGATCTTTACAAAACTTTCGGCATAACGGTCGATTCCCTCCTCGCTAAGGCGCGGGCTGCGGCCCATATAGGGGCCTCTGATGGAGCCTGATCCTATGCTTGCGATGCGAGCCGCCGGACAAGACGCGCTTAGCCGCTACGGCACTGATGACGCTTGGTCTTCGGCCTTTTCTTGGGACGTAAAAAGGCCGCCGTCGCGTGGTTACCAACGCCGCGGGACCGTCTCTCGGGTCGGCTCGCCGCAAGCCGCATGAGATAGGAATTAAGCGATGAATGTGATGGGCAAGAAGGTTCAGCCACCCGCCGAGAGGCGCAGCCGCTATTCGGCCGGCGTGATGGAATATCGGCAGATGGGCTATTGGGACCCCGATTACGAGCCCAAAGACACCGACATTCTCGCCGTGTTTCGCGTCACGCCGCAGGATGGCGTCGATCCGATCGAAGCCTCGGCGGCGGTTGCCGGAGAATCCTCGACCGCCACCTGGACGGTCGTCTGGACCGACCGGCTGACGGCTTGCGACAAATATCGCGCCAAATGCTACCGCGTCGATCCGGTGCCGAACGCGCCTGGTTCCTATTTCGCCTTCATCGCCTATGATCTCGATCTCTTCGAGCCCGGCTCGATCGCCAACCTGTCGGCATCGATCATCGGCAACGTGTTCGGCTTCAAGCCTCTGAAGGCACTGCGGCTCGAAGACATGCGCCTGCCCGTTGCCTATGTGAAAACCTTCCAAGGGCCGCCGACCGGCATCGTCGTCGAGCGCGAGCGGCTCGATAAGTTCGGCCGGCCTCTGCTCGGTGCGACGGTGAAGCCGAAGCTCGGCCTCTCCGGCCGCAATTATGGGCGCGTCGTCTATGAGGCGCTGAAGGGCGGCCTCGACTTCACCAAGGACGACGAGAACATCAATTCGCAGCCCTTCATGCATTGGCGCGACCGCTATCTCTATTGCATGGAGGCGGTGGCCAAGGCTTCGGCCGCGAGCGGCGAGGTGAAGGGCACTTATCTGAATGTCACCGCGGCGACCATGGAGGATATGTACGAGCGCGCCGAATTCGCCAAGCAGCTCGGCTCGGTCATCGTCATGATCGATCTTGTGATCGGCTATACGGCGATCCAGTCGATGGCCAAATGGGCCCGCAAGAACGACATGATCCTGCATCTGCATCGCGCCGGCCATTCGACCTACACGCGGCAGAAGAACCATGGCGTCTCGTTCCGCGTCATCACCAAATGGATGCGGCTCGCCGGTGTCGATCACATCCATGCCGGAACCGTCGTCGGCAAGCTCGAAGGCGACCCGAACATGACGCGCGGCTATTACGATATCTGCCGCGAGGATTTTAATCCCGTTCAGCTCGAACATGGGCTGTTCTTCGATCAGCATTGGGCCTCGCTGAACAAGGTCATGCCGGTTGCCTCGGGCGGCATCCACGCCGGGCAGATGCACAAGCTCGTCGACATGCTCGGCGAGGATTGCGTGCTGCAATTCGGCGGCGGCACGATCGGACATCCCGCCGGAATCGCCGCGGGCGCCACCGCCAACCGCGTGGCGCTCGAAGCGATGATCTTCGCCCGTAACGCCGGCCGCGACATCCTCGCCGAAGGCGAAGAGATCCTCGAAGCCGCGGCGAAGAAAAGCCTGCCGCTGAAACAAGCGCTTGAGACCTGGAAGGACGTGACCTTCGATTACGCCTCGACCGATACGCCCGACTTTCTGCCGACCGCGACCGCAGCGGCCGAATAGGAGAAGAAGATGCGCCTCACCCAGGGCTGCTTTTCATTTTTGCCGGATCTGAGCGACGCCGAGATCCGCATCCAAGTGCAATATTGCATCGACAAGGGCTGGGCGGTGAACGTCGAATTCACCGAGGTCGCGCATCCGCGCGACACATTCTGGGAAATGTGGGGCCTGCCCATGTTTGACATCAAGGACGCGGCCGCGGTGATGCTCGAACTCGACGCCTGCCGCAAGGTCCATGCGGACGATTACATCCGCGTCTCGGGCTTCGATTCCAGCCATGGCTGGGAAAGCGTGCGGATTTCGTTCCTGGTCAATCGGCCGAAGAAGGAGCCGGGCTTCCGCTTGATGCGCACCGAGGGTGCTGGACGCATGGTCCGCTATACGGTCCAGTCCGAAACCGCCCTAACAGATTAGGCCCTCTGACATGACCTCTTCGGAGAGTCTCGAGACAATCGCCGCCGACGTTCCGGCGATAGATCTGCGCCAGGAACTCGCCGATACCCATATCGCAGAAGTCCTCGACCAGCTCGACACCGAGCTCATCGGCCTCGCGCCGGTGAAAACCCGCATCCGGCAAATCGCGGCTCTGCTGCTCGTCGATCGCGTGCGCAAGCGCATGGGGCTCACCTCCGAGACGCCGACTCTTCACATGAGCTTCACCGGCAATCCCGGCACCGGCAAGACGACGGTGGCGCTGCGCATGGCCGAGATCCTGCACAAGCTCGGCTATGTCCGCAGGGGCCATCTCATCTCGGTCACCCGCGACGACCTTGTCGGCCAATATATCGGCCATACTGCGCCGAAGACGAAGGAAGTCCTGAAGAAGGCCATGGGCGGCGTGCTCTTCATCGACGAGGCCTATTATCTCTATCGGCCGGAGAACGAGCGCGATTACGGCCAAGAAGCGATCGAGATCCTCCTCAATGTCATGGAGAACCAGCGCGACGATCTCGTCGTGATCTTCGCCGGCTATGCCGACCGCATGGATCGTTTCTTCCGTTCAAATCCGGGCTTTCGCTCGCGCATCGCGCATCACATCGACTTCCCCGATTATACCGACGAAGAATTGATGGCGATCGCGGAAAAGATGCTTGCCGCGCAAAGCTATCATTTCGATGCGCCCGGCCGCGCCGCCTTCCGCGACTATGTCGCGGCGCGCCGCAAGCAGCCGCATTTCGCCAACGCCCGCTCGATCCGCAACGCGCTCGACCGCATGCGATTGCGCCAAGCCAACCGGCATTTCGAACGTCCCGGTCTCGTCTCGCTCGAAGATCTGACGACGATCGACGCCGCCGACGTACGCGCCAGCCGCGTGTTCGAGATGGATCAGGAGCAGGATAAGCGCTGATCCTGCGGCTCTCAGATCCCGGTTCGTCGCTTCGCTCCGGCCGGGAAAGCGAACAACTTCCGAAAATGGGGCAACGTCCCCCGACGAGCGCGCGAAGCGGGCGAGATCCGCGGCCCGGAGCCAACGCCGAATTCCCTCCGGCGCGATCCTGCTCTAGCGTGCTGGCATGCACCGGCAAGGGTTAGCCGCGCTCATCTTCTTCCTGACGCTCGCGGCGACCTTCGGGACCGCGATCCTCGGCCGTTTGCGCGCACGGCGGACAGAGGGCGACGAAGACCTCGCGGGGCGACGGCTGAACCGCTGGTTCATCGGGCTCAGCGCCGGCGCCGCCGGGAACAGCGGCTTCATCGTCACAGGGGCGGTCGGCCTCGGCTATGCCGGCGGCGTCCACTGGCTGCTGATGCCGTTCGGGTGGATGCTCGGCGACCTTATCTTCTGGCGAGTCTTTCCAGCGCGGCTCAACGCGCTTGCGCGCGAGGCGAAGGCTGTCACGCTTTCCGAAATGCTCACCTTCGATCTTTCCGGTCGTCTGGCGAAGCTCGTCTCGATCCTCGTCGCTTTGCTGCTTATCGCGTTTCTTTCGACCTACACGTCGGCGCAATGGCTGGCGGGCAGGAAATTCCTTTCCGGCATCTTCGATCTCAACGGTTTCTCGGCGCTGATCTTCTTCTCCGCGACGATCGTGATCTATTCGGCGCTTGGCGGTTTCCGCGGTTCCGTCTATGCCGATACGTTGCAGGCGCTGATCCGGATCGTCGGCACCACGATTGCCCTCGCCGCCGTCATTTGGTTCGCGACAAGAGATTCAGCCGCATTCGCGCAGAACATCAAAGCCGCGGGCGGCGATTTTCTCACCCTCTTTCCCAAGGGAGCCGGCTTCGCGGCATTGGGCTTCGTCGCCGGCTACGCCGCGGCGGCAATCGGCTTCGGGCTCGGCCAACCGCAGATCATCACGCGCTATTTTGCCGGCAGAAGTCCGCAAGAGACGCAGGCGGCGTGGTGGATCTATATCGGCTTCGTCCAGGCGACATGGATCGCCATGAGCGTTTTCGGAATCGTCCTGCGCGGGGTGATGCCCGCGATCGCCGATCCGGAGACGGGCCTAAGCCTCTTCTTTCAGCATAATATGGGGGCGATCGTCAGCGGCATCATCTTTGCCGACGTTTATGCGACGATTGCCTCGACCTCGAACAGCCTGCTCGTGGCGATCGGCCAGACCGTCTATCGCGATATTGTCTGTTTCCGCCGGTCCATCGCCGAACGCAAGACGACCACCACGTTCGCGGTCATCTTCCTTCTCGGCCTCGCGACAATCGGGCTTTCGCTTCTCTTGCCGGGGAATGTCTTCTCGATGGCTATCGGTTCGATCACGAAGCTGGGCGCGGCCATTGGCGGACCGGTCATGATCAAAACGCTCGGGTGGCGGCATTCGCCCGCTTCTTTGCTGGCGGCTGTGCTGACGGGCCTCTCGAGCGCTTATATCTGGGACCATCTCGGCTACGACGCTCTCATCAATGAGGCGGCCGTAGGATTGGCATGCAGTCTTCTCGCAAACTGGCTGGTGAGCCTGCCGGGCAGGCCGCTAACGCAGGAGGCGGCCGCACAGGAAGATCCTGAAAGCTTGAGTTAGCGTCAGGCCGGTTCGCTTCGGCGCGATCCGCCGCGTCCTTCGAAAATCCAGCTTGCGACGACGCTGCCGAAGAGGAAGATGAGGCCGATGAGCCCGATTGCGAGCGGCGCGATCCCGACGCCCGTCACTTGCGCCGCGCCGGTCCTTCTGATCGCGGCGTAATCCGAACCGCCGTAGATCGGGCTGTCGCGCATCGCGACGATACGCGGGAGCGTAATGTCGCCGCCGCTGCCGGCGCCGATGCGGCGCACGGTGCCGCCGGTTGCTTCCGCCAGGGGCCGGAGCTTCTCGGTCGTCGAGACCACCTCCTGGAATTCGCGCGGATTTTCCGGCCCGACATTGACGAGTGCGGAAAGCGTGCCGTCGGTCACCCGATAGAGGCCGAGTTCGGAAACTTTGACTTGCGCGCGCGAAAGCCCCGGCTCGGCCGGCGTCAGCGTCGCCATGATCTCCTTGCCGGAAGGCGCGACGATTTCGACCGGCGGAATCTCGTCTTTGAGGCTCTGGCGCTCGATGGCGAGCTCATGGCCTTCGGCCTTGGCGCGCAGCGCCTCCTCTTCAAGCTCCGGCTCCTTCATCAGCCAATGCGCGAGCCTGCGCAAAAGATCGAGATGCGGGCCGCCGCCCTCGAAGCCGCGCGCCCAAAGCCACATCTGGTCGGAGAGCAACAGGGCCACCCTGCCCTTTTCCTCGCGGGAGAGGACGAGGAGCGGCCGGTTGTCGGCTCCCGAGAGGACGCTCGTGCCGCGCGTCACGTCGGCGTTCACCTGGCGGAACCATTCGCTCCAGGCGGGCGGCGTCTGGTCCGAGCCAGGCAGGCCGCGAGTCACGGGATGTTTGGCGCCGTCGGCTGTGATCTGCGGGCGAAAGGCCCGTTCGGTTACGGTCCCGTCCGGGGCGGCCGGCGCGAGCCGGCCGAGCGGCGTATAGTAGATTCCTTCCGGCTGGGCGAAATCGGGGCCGGCCGCGATCAAAAGCGCGCCGCCGTTGCGGACATAGCGGACGATATTATCGAGGTAGATCGGCGGCAACACGCTTTGATCCGAATAGCGGTCGAAGATGATGAGATCGAAATCCTTGATTTTGCGGCCGAAGAGATCGGCGGTCGGAAATGCGATCAGCGAGAGCTCGTTGATCGGCGTCCCGTCCTGCTTCTCCGGCGGACGCAGAATGGTGAAGTGAACGAGGTCGACATTGGCGTCGGACTTGAGAAGATTGCGCCACATGCGCTCGCCTTGATGCGGTTCGCCCGAGACGAGCAGAACTTTGAGCTTGTCGCGCACGCCGTCGATGGTCAGCACCGCCTTGTTGTTGATCATCGTGAGCTCGTCGGGCGAGCCCTCGACCTCGAGTTCGACGACGTTGGGGCCGCCATGCTCGATGCTCACCGGCACTTTGATGCGCTCGCCGGGAGCGGCCGTCACATCGGCGATGGGATTGCCGTCGCGACGCACGTGGATGACGACGGGTTGGCTGCTCGCCGGCGTATCGATCACACGCGCCTCGATTGTCACATCCTTGCCGACGATGCCGAACCGGGGCGCATCGACCAGTTCGATGCGGCGGTCGTGTTCGCCCTCGTGGCCGGTGATCAGAGCGTGCAACGGCGCCCTGAAGCCGAGCGCTGCCGGATCGGCCGGAATGTCATGTACGACGCCGTCGGTGATCATGAAGACGCCGCCGATCCGCTCCGCCGGCACGTCGGCAAGCCCCTCGTTCAAAGCGGCGAAGAGGCGGGTGCCGTCTTCCTCACTGTCGGTCAGGCTGCTGTCGATGACGCGGATGTCGACATTGCCCAAGGCTTGGAGGCGCTGCTTGAGTTCGGCCACCGCCTTGTCCGTCTGCTGCATGCGCTCGCCGATGGTTTGGCTGCCGCTATGATCGACGACGATCGCCACCACGTCCTTGAGCGGCTGGCGATCTTCGCGGACGAGAGAAGGATCGAAAAGCGCGAGCAGCACCAGGGCGAGCCCGATGGCGCGTAGCAAAGTGCCGCGCCGGCCGCGGAGGAGGCCGAGCCCCGTAACGGCGAGCGCCAGCAGCGCAAAGAGCGCCAGCAGCGCGAGGGGCAGCAGGGGCGCGAAAGAAAGGGTGAGTTGGCTCATTCAGTCTTTATGTGCGGCGCTTCGGCCATCGAAGATTGTCGGGCGAGCTTCTGAGGCTTGTCTGCAAGAACGCAAGCTTCCGACATTTTCATGGCCTTTCCGCGCGCAACCTGCAAGCCGGTTCCCTTTGTCGAGACGCGACGCGACGCGACCCGAGACCAACTCCAGCCAAGCTCGCGCTTGTAAGATTCGCCGATTTCATCTGGGGCGGCGGCGGCCGGTGCCCGCCGCTCAGCCTCGCGCGCAGGGGAGAACCGCGTAGCCTGAGATCCGCTGCCACGCATAGCCGTTCGATTCTTCGGTCATGCGGAAGTTCGGCCGGAAACGCCAATATTGCGCCTCGGACCCCGGCGGAAGTTCCGCGCCTTCCGCGATCGGCGCGATGACGAAAGCCGGCGCGTCGGCGCGGGCGCAGAGATCGACGATTGCGTCATGCGACAGTTTCGGCAAGTCGGCAGCTGACGGGAAATGCTCCGCCGTAAGCGCCTTTTTCTCGGCCAATCCCTTGCGCACGAGAAATTCCATTCGCTCCCGCCATTTGCGCGTCAGTTCGGGCGAGAAGATCGTGCTGACGCCCTGCTGGCGCGAGGCCCATTGCGGGCGGCCGGTCAGAAACCATGCCTCGGCCAATCCATCGACCCACAACACCTCGCCGCCGCGGCTGCCGATCAGCCGCATGAGCTGAGGGGGATGATAATCCGCATCGGCCAGCTTCTGGATCGGCACCCTTTGGTCCCAAAAGCAAATCACGCCGGCAATGAGAAGAAAAGCCGCGACGCATTCTACGCCCCAGACGAGTCGTGACGGACGCGCGAAGACAAGGGCCATGACCAGCGCAAGGATCGGAAAGGCGATGTAACGCCTGGTCCAGAAATAGCTGATGAGATGCGGGCCATCGGCGGGGATGGCAGCGAGGAACTTGCCGTAGCCGATGAAGTAATGCGCGTTCCAGAAGAGCGCCAAGGCGAAGGCCGCGGCCCAGACAACGCGCGCGGTCCTCCATGTGATCGGGAGCGTGATCCACCGCGCGCCGAAATGCAGAGCGAGCGCCGGCAGGCACATCAGCGCGCCGTAAGCCGATTCTTCGCTCGACAGCCACGCCATCGCGAGAATTGCCAGGACGACATGCCCGCGCGGTCCGCGCCGCCAGAGTTCGAGCGCCGCAATCGCCAATGCGATTGCGCCCATCGCCGCCAACAGCCAGGCCATGCGCCAGGGCTGGAGTTGAATGATGAGAAGCAGCGACAGGTAATCGCCGAACAGGGCTTGCACGGCGATCCCACCGATGCCGGCGAAAATCGCGGCCAGGAGGATCATTCGCCGCCGGCCTTCGAAGAAGCTCGCCGCGATGAGGATGGTCGTCGCCTCGACCGCCAGCGGACCGAAGAAATCGATCGGCCAGGCGGTCGGGAAGAGCAGCGGGCTGCGGCTTTCGGCGAAGCTTTTGAGATCGCCGTCCATGAGCCGCACGAGACGGTCGAGGATCGGCACGCCGAGAAAGGCCCCGGCAAGCAGCAGAGCCGCGGCGAGCGCTGCGGCAATCGCCCAGCGTCGATCCTCGCGGCAAAGCACGATGCCAAAGACCGCCCAGCCGGCGAGCGCCATCAGCGGATGAACGAGGCTTGCGGCAATGAGCACGCAGAAGGCAAGCCAGGTTCGGCCGCCGGCGAGCGCCGCGAGCGCGGCAAGAACGAGCGCTTCGGCGAAGGGGCGCGGCACCGCCAGCACTTCCGAATAATTGAACCGCCAGGGCGCGCCATAGCCCGTGGGGAGAACCGCGACGAAGATGACAACGACGGCGATGAAACGCACCGCCACGAATTGCCGCGCCAAGCCGGCCAGCGCCAAAAGCCATGCCGCCATGGCAAGAAGGGCCAACGCCAAGGCGGTCGGTCCCGTGCCGAAAGCCGCGACCAGACGGTCGAGCAAGAGCGGAAATAGGCTGAAGCGCGATTGTCCGTCATTGACGAACATCATGTCGCGGCCGATGCCAGCGGGGTCGAGATCGGCGAGCGCCCGGCCGACATAGACCGTCGCATCGCCGAGAATGCCTTGATAGGGATGGGTCAAGGCCCAAAGCGCGACGGCGATCAGCGGCAGGAAAATCCTGCCGTCAAAGATGGATTGCTTGAGCCCCGCCGCGACGCCCCCGAGCCTGCCGCCGACGCTTTCGATGCCGCGGCCGGGTTCCACAGTCCGACGCCGTTCAAGCCCGATCGAAAAATCGCGCGCCATGTTGCGCCTTCACACGGGATGGGGCGAAGACGCGAAAAGCAAAGAGCGGCGCAGAAAGAAATTGAACAGGAACACGCAGGCCGCGGTCGGCGCCTTGGCAATGCCGACGTTGAGCCCGCAGAAATGCACGAACAGAAAGATCAGTACCTGATTGAGCGCAAGGCCCGCGAGGCCGATTGCGAAAAAGCCGAGGACCTCCGCGGACATTCGGTAGGCGCGGCGCCCGCGAAAGACAAAATAGGCGCTGCCGACATAGGCCAAAACCATGCCGGCCATGAAGCTTGTCGCCGCCGCGACGAGATAATTCATGCCGTTCTTGACGAGCAGGATGAGCAGCGACCAGTCGAGCGCGAGCGCGGCGGCGCTGCAAAGCCCGTAGCCGACAAGATCCGAGGCAAAGACGCGCGCCCAAGGCGCGCCGAGCGTCGAAAGCCAAGGCGCGCGGGCGAGAATTTTCAAGGCGGAGGCGTTCAAGATCAGGCCGCCTTCTTGGGAACGAGACGCAGGCTCTTCAAGGCTTCCTTCGCGCCCGATGCGCCGGCCTCGCCATATTCGGCGTCTTCGTTGACCTGCCAGACATCATAGAGCGTCTCGTCGGCGATGATGTTGGCGGCGGTGAGCATGCCGGTCATCATCGCATGATCCTGGTTGTTATATTTGTGCATGCCGTTGCGCCCGACGAGGTGGAGGTTCGGATAGCGCAGCGCGAGTTCCCGCCGGATCGTCGCCATGTGCTCGGCATAGGCTTCGTCATAGACCGGATAGGCTTTTTTCTGCCGCACGACGCAGGCGTCGCGAACATCGGCCGGATCCATGAGGCCGATGCGGCCGATCTCTTGCTTGGCGAGCGCGATCAGGTCTTCGTCGGCCGCGGTCCAGAGGCCGTCGCCCTCGAAGCAGAAATATTCGAGGCCGAGGCAGGTCGAGGTCCGATCGGGAATCATGTCGGGCGACCAGGAGCGGAAATTCTGCACGCGTCCGACCTTCACCTTCGGATCATGGATGTAGATCCAATTGTCGGGCAGATCGACTTGGCTTTTGCCGATCAGCACCACGGTGAGGAAATCGCGATATTTGAGCTCGCGCGCATGCAGCAGGCTGAGCGCCGTCGGCTTTAGCGCACTGACGAGTTCGCGCACCGGGGCGGAGGAGACGACGTGTTTGGCAGAATAGGTTTCGCAGGCGCCTGCGGCTGCTTTCGACCGCGACCGACCACGCGTGGCCGTGCTCGTCATAGGCGAGCGAGGCGAGCTTGCGGTCCATCACGATCTCGCCGCCGAGCTTTTTGATCTTGGCGGCGCAGGCTTCCCACATCATGCCGGGGCCGCGACGCGGATAGCGGAAGGATTCGATCAAGGTTTTCGCGACTGCGCCGCTTTTCTTGCGCCCGAGCGAGCGGTTGAGCGCGTCCATGATCGCGGCGCCGAGATCGAGACCCTTGATGCGCTGCGCGGCCCATTCGGCCGAGATTTCGTCGCAGCTCATGCCCCAGACTTTTTCGGTGTAGGTCTTGAAGAAGATCGAGAAGAGCCGCTCGCCGAATTGATTGCGCACCCATTGATGCACGGTCTTCGGCTCTTTCACCGGGAAGGCGCGGGCATAAGCGAAGGAGGCGAGACAGGCGAGGCTTTGGGCGAGGCCGAGCTTGCGCAGAGCCTCGAAGGCTTTCAGCGGATAGGAGTAGAATTGGCCGCGGTAGAAGATGCGCGAGAGGCGCGGGCGCTCGATGAAATCATGCGGCAGGATCTCGTTCCAGAGATCGACAACTTCCTTGGATTTCGAGAAGAAGCGATGCCCGCCGATATCGAAGAGGAAGCCCTTGTAATTGACCGTCCGGCTGATGCCGCCGACATAGGTCGGGTCCTGTTCGACGACGAGGACGCTGCGGCCGGCTTTGGCGATTGTGTAGGCGGTGGTCAGTCCGGCCGGGCCGGCGCCGACGATGACGGCGTCGTAGGTCTTCAAAGGGCTGCTCCGCTTGGGGTTTCAGGCAGGAGCAGAAGAGCAGGAAGAGGTTAAAGCGCCCCTACGGCAGTCGTGTAAGGAGGGCCAGCTGCATAACCGCTCTGCGCTTCAGGCGCATCTATTCCGCAGCCATCTTTCAACATGCGCTTTTTTGAACGGCACATTCTGATATTGACAGATTGTTCACTATTTGTTCTATTTCGTACATGCTGTCGAGCGCCTTGTGGCTGTACGATCGACTCAAATCAGAGCGGGACGATACGCGTCCCGAACGGTGGAAATGTATCCTTTCGCGGCTTGCACGATTGACCGGAGTCGACGAGTCGACTACGCATCCAATTGATGACACGCAAAATTGCTCAAAGATCCGGTCACCCCAAACCGCGCAGCATTATTGGAATCAGCCTGTCTCCGGCCCTTGCGAGCAAAGTCAAGGCGGAGGCCGGCCGCCGACAGATACGACTAAAGCAACTGTTCGAAGAGATGTGGGCACTTTACGAGCGGTTCGCCCAAAAGGACAAAGTATGACCGCCAGCGAGTCTGGTCTCGCCGCACTCGCCGGTGCATTAATTAATCCTGGGCAAGTTCTGACAGCTGCCGAACAAAAGCTTGTTGGACGCGCCACCGCCCCGGCCCATCACGTTATAACTGAGTGCCGGAATCGTATTCACGCCGGCGAAGACGTTCTCGGCATGGAGTTCTGTAAGCTACGATCGCCGGAAAAGCGGCGCAAAACCGGGGCAACATACACGCCGCCAATCATCGTTGAGGCGATGATGTCTTGGGCCGCGGGAATGGACGCGGCGCCTGAGCGCGTGGTCGATCCTGGCATTGGTTCCGGCCGCTTTATATCAGCCGCCGCGGACCGCTTTCAAAGCGCCAAACTTGTCGGCGTCAACATTGATCCGTTGGCGCTGCTCCTAGCGCGTGCGAATGCGTGCGTTAAGGGCTACGCACACCGATTACAGCTAGAACTCGGCGACTATCGCGCGGTGGCGTTGCCCCCATGCCAGGGAAAGACGCTCTACATCGGCAATCCACCTTATGTCAGGCACCACGACATTTCGGTGCGATGGAAGACATGGTTCGCTGCGACTGCGCACCACTTCGGATTTAAGGCCAGCAAACTCGCAGGACTGCACATTCATTTCTTCCTACGCACGCGCGAGATCGCCAAGCATGGGGACTACGGAGCGTTCATCACAGCGGCCGAATGACTCGACGTAAACTACGGGTCAACGCTGCGCAGCATGCTTGCCGACGGCTTGGGCGGATCCGCTGTGCATATCATTGACCCGAAGGCGCAGCCGTTCGCTGACGCATTCACGACTGGCGCTGTGACGTGTTTCCATGTTGGACATCGGCCGACGCACTTTGCTGTGCGTGCGGTACATCGTTTGGAGGACCTCACGCCGCTGGATCAAGGCCGTGCAGTCGGCTGGGAAGGATGGCGAAGGCGCGGCGGTGGTCGGCCTTTACGCGCGAGCACAAGGAAGTTCCAGCAGGCTTCATCGAACTTGGAGAGATTTTCCGTGTGCACCGCGGACAAGTGACCGGCGCCAATGAGGCATGGATCGCCGGCGACCAAGCCAGGGACATTCCAAATCGCTTCAAGCGCGCCGCCATCACCAAAGGGCGCGAGCTCCTGGCTCCCGGACCGAACTCATCACGACGGTCGGCCTGAAAAAGGTCGTGGACCTGCCGGTTTCCCTCGACGAACTCGATTTGGAGGATCGCAAGGCGGTCCACAAATTCCTGGCGTGGGCTAAGACCGTGGGCGCAAAGGATAGCTACGTTGCACAGCATCGTAGGGCATGGTGGGCGATCGAGGGCTGCCGCATGGCAGCGCCGGTACTGGTCACCTAATGGCTCGGCAGGCCCCCGCGTTTGTGCTCAACACAGCGAAGGCCCGGCACCTCAACATCGCTCATGGCCTTTATCCCAGGAAGCCATTGAGTAATAGCCAACTCGAGGCGATATTGGGCTGGTTGCGTAGGCACATCGACGACAGGAGGCCGCGTCTATGCAGGTGAACTCGTCAAGTTCGAACCGAAGGAGCTGAAAGGCTCCGCCTCCCGTGCCTAGAAGATATTCATGGCTACCTCGCCGAAGAAAAAGGCATCGCCCAGACAGTGGTCACTCTCGGAGCTGCAAGCGGACGCTCGCATAGCGACACAGGCCTTCGGAACGAGCGCCTTAACGAACCGCTTGATCTCTATAATCAGTTTTTCAGCGAGTTCGCCCTGATCGTCGCGGAAATGATCGACCAACTCCCCAACGTTGCCAAAAACCCAGTCAACGCCAAGCTGATTGCAAATTTGGTTGACGGCAAGAAAAAACAAAAAGCCTTCCGATATCTTACTGCCCCGCCAATCTCGGCGGACGATCTGGCGACCGTCGCCGATGCCACGTTGACGCCGTCACGCCTTCGCGCCGAACCTGCTGAGGCTGCTCGCATCCGCGAGATCGTTTTCACAATTACTGACCCGCATCGCTTTCCTTGGATCTCTGACAATCGCAGCCCGACCAAAGAAGAACGTAAGACGGCGATTGTCGTATCCGCCGTTCTCGCCGCGCTCGCGAGGTGGAAACTCATCGGCGCAACACATCCAAACAAGCGCAGGAACAGACTGTTAAAGACTTGCTTACTAGCATACACCTCACGGAGGTTGCGGTGCGCGAAATTCCCATGCTCACGGCCGCGCCCAATCCTGGCGAATTTTGTGGCGAAACGCGCCTCGCCGGCACGCGTGCAGACGTCGTCGTTAGGCTGCGAGATAACCGCGTGATGCCGATTGAATGCAAAGTCTCCAATTCTGCCGTCAACTCTTACAAGCGCGTCGTGCACGACACCGGAGGCAAAGCAACGACCTGGTATCGCGAACTCGGAGCAGCACAAATTATTCCAGCCGCCGTTCTCAGTGGCGTTTTTAGTGCGGCCAATCTTGAGGACGTCCAGAACAACAAGGGCGTCGCCCTATATTGGCAGCATCGCCTCGACGATCTGGCCGACTTCGTGAACCGAGCTACGTAGTAGTCTGGGTCCTCGGGAGTACGTTCGATCAGCGGCGCGGTTTGGGCGTCGGCAACTCGTTGGGCGTGCCCCAACTCTCCATCCAGACCTTGACCTCATCCCAAGGCACGCCCATGCGGGTGCGCTCGAAATCGGCAAGACGCTGCGCGTCTTCCTCCAAGGCCTCGGGCGACCAAGGCCCTTCGCCGTTGGCGCGCATGTCGGCGAGATCGGCAGGCAAACCCTCTTCATTGCAAGCCATGTCGGCAATCAATTGGGAAACATTGATCCCGCGCCCGCGTGCGCGCGCCTCGAGCAAATCGGCGGTTCTGGAATCGACCTCGATCGTGCGTGTTTTCACGTCTGTGCCCCGACAGGTGCAGCGAAATCAATTATCCAAAAAGCTCCGCAGCTTCCGGCTCCGGCTCGGATGCTTCAGCTTCCGCAGCGCCTTCGCCTCGATCTGGCGGATGCGTTCGCGCGTGACCGAGAACTGCTGGCCGACTTCTTCGAGCGTGTGGTCGGTGTTCATGCCGATGCCGAAGCGCATGCGCAGCACGCGCTCCTCGCGCGGCGTGAGCGAGGCGAGCACCCGCGTCGTCGTCTCGCGCAGGTTCGACTGGATCGCCGCGTCGATCGGCAGGATCGCATTCTTGTCCTCGATGAAATCGCCGAGATGCGAATCCTCCTCGTCGCCGATCGGCGTCTCGAGCGAAATCGGCTCCTTGGCGATCTTCAGAACCTTGCGCACCTTTTCGAGCGGCATGGCGAGCTTTTCGGCAAGCTCTTCGGGCGTCGGCTCGCGGCCGATCTCATGCAGCATCTGGCGCGAGGTGCGCACGATCTTGTTGATCGTCTCGATCATATGCACGGGAATGCGGATGGTGCGCGCCTGATCGGCGATCGAGCGGGTGATCGCCTGCCGGATCCACCAGGTCGCATAGGTCGAGAATTTATAGCCGCGGCGATATTCGAACTTATCGACCGCCTTCATCAGGCCGATATTGCCTTCCTGGATGAGATCGAGGAATTGCAGGCCGCGGTTGGTGTATTTCTTGGCGATCGAGATCACGAGGCGCAGGTTCGCCTCGACCATTTCCTTCTTCGCCTGGCGCGCCTCGCGCTCGCCCTTCTGCACGACATGCACGATCTTGCGGAATTCCTGGATTTCGAGGCCGGTTTCGGTCGCGAGCCCATGGATGTCGCTGCGGATCTCGCGGATCTGCTCCTTGCGGCGGGTGACGAAATCCTTCCAGCCGCGGCCGCCGAGCTTCGAGACGCGCAGCAGCCATTTCGGATCGAGCTCGGAATTCTGATAGTTCTTGAGGAAATCCTCGCGCCCGACGCCGCTCTCCTCGGCCTGGCGCAGAAGCTTCGTCTCGAGCCCGATCAGCCTTTTGTTGATGTCATAGAGCTGCTCGACCAAAGCATCGATGCGGTTCTGGTTGAGCGACAGCGATTTGACGTCGGTGACGATCTCTTTCTTCAGCGTCTTGTAGCGGCGCTCCTGCGCCGGCGTCAGCGTCTCGTTCTTCAGCTTGTTCTCGACGTTCTGCACCTGCAGCTTGTTGAGCTTCTTATAGGCGTCGGCGATGCGGTCGAACGTGTCGAGCACCTTCGGCTTGAGTTCGGCCTCCATGGCGGAGAGCGACACGGAATTCTCCATGTCGTCGTCGTCGTCGAAGGATTCCTCGAGCACCGGGCGTTTCGCCCTCTTCGCCGGCGGGGCGAAGGCCGGCGGGCGGGGTGAGCGGCGCGGTCGCGGGCGCGCGTTGCGCGGCAAGCGCTTCCTGCGCGCCCGGCGCCGTCATGTCGATCTTCGGCGTGTTCTTGCCGTCGGGCCCGGCATAGGTCGCTTCGAGATCGATGATGTCGCGCAGCAGAACCTTGCCGTCGTTCAATTCGTCGCGCCAGATGATGATCGCCTGGAAGGTCAGCGGGCTCTCGCAGAGCCCGGCGATCATCGCCTCGCGGCCGGCCTCGATGCGCTTGGCGATCGCGATCTCGCCTTCGCGCGAGAGAAGTTCGACGCAGCCCATCTCGCGCAGATACATGCGCACGGGATCGTCGGTGCGGTCGGCGGGCTCGGAGGATTTCGTGGCCGGCGCCTTGGGCTGGGTGACCTCGACGAGCTCGCCGCCTTCGATCTCTTCCTCTTCGCCTTCCTCGGCGTCCGCCTCTTCCGGCTCCTCGCTTTCGATGACATTGATGCCCATTTCGTTGAGCATCGCCAAAATGTCCTCGATCTGTTCGGAATTGACTTCTTCGGAGGGAAGCACGGCATTCAATTCGCGATAGGTGACGAAGCCGCGTTTCTTGGCGAGCTTGATCATCCGCTTGACGGCGGCATCGGACAGGTCGAGCAATGGACTGTCGGTGGTCTCGACGGCGGCGCCTTCGGTTTCGGCTTTTTCGTTGTCTTTCTTCGCCATCGAATCCTCTTGGCTCTCCGAGCCAGGTTTGTTTGCATCCTTCGCCCGACCCAGGCCAAAGCGGATTCGCAGTTTCACAGCAAACCACCCTGCCGGCCGGAAGCCGCGCCAAATCCGTCGATGACGGCTTCGGTCCCCGCAAGTGCGGACAATTGCTCCTGGATAGACTTCAGCCGAGCGAGATTCTTCTCGCTGGCATCACCCGCCAAAGCTGCTTCCGCCGAGACCAGTTCCCTATTTAGGGCCCGCATCTTACGATGCAAGGCCAGCGCTTGTTTGAGCGATTCCTCGGCGTCGGGGTCGGCCGCATCGGGCGAGACCGTCCACAGGCAAGAATGCGCGGTCATCGATTCGAGCCGCCGCCGCACAGGTCCCAGCCCGCAGCGCTCGATTTCGGCCTTCATGTCGTCCGCGCCGAGACGCCGATCGGCCCAGAGATCGAGCAATTTTTGCCGCAAAGCTTGAGCCTCGGAATGCGCCAGATCGAGCTCCGCAAAGGCCTCGCCATAGGCCTCGAGCAGGCCCGGATGATTGAGAAAGATCAATAGAATGAAGGCTTCGCGGCCAGAAATGCCGGCGGGTTTGGCGCGCAGCAGCGCCGATCGCGCCAGGCTCGCCCCAACCCGCAGCGGTTGCAAAACATAGGTTTGCGGCCCCTCCTCGGCACGGTAGGACCCCCGCCGAGGCGACGAAAGCCGTCTTGCCCGCTGGTCGCGGCCCGGGGCGGCTCCGGAGCCCCGCCCCTCGCCAAAGAGAACCGCGAGCCGGTTGCGAAACTCCGCCTGGTAATGGCGCCGCAGGATTTCGTCGCGGATTTCCGTGCAGAGATCGGCGAGCCGCCGTTCGAGCCCGGCGCGGCGCTCCGGCGTCGAAAGGACTTCGCCCTCCGTCTCCCTCTGCCAGAGGAGATCGACGAGCGGCAAGGCGGCGGCGAGCACTTCGCCGATCGCCGCAGGGCCGCCGCTGCGGGCGAGATCGTCCGGGTCCTGCCCCTCCGGCAGGAGCGCAAAGCGCAGCGACCGCCCGACCCCGATCAGCGGCAAGGCGAGGTCGATGGCGCGATAGGCGGCTTTGCGCCCGGCCCGGTCGCCGTCGAAACAAAGCACCGGCTCTTCGGCCATTTTCCACAGGAGTTCGCATTGCTCCGGCGTCAGCGCCGTGCCGAGCGGCGCGACCACATTGGCAAACCCCGCGGCCGACATGGAGATCGCGTCGACATAGCCTTCGACCGCGATGACCCCGCCTTTTTCATGCGCCGCTTTGCGCGCGTTATGATGATTGTAGAGGATCGCGCCTTTATGGAAGAGCGGCGTCTCCGGCGAATTCAGATATTTCGGCTGGACCTCCGCCCCGAGCGCCCGTCCGCCAAAGGCGATGATTCGACCGGCGCGGTCGGCGATCGGAAACATGATGCGCTCGCGGAAGCGATCGTAAGGGACGGCAATATCCTCGCCATGGATCAAAAGCCCCGCATCGATCATCGCCTGCGCCGGGACGTTCTTGCCCGCGAGATAATCGCGCAGGGCATATTTCTCCGGCCCGGCATAGCCGAGGCGAAACTCGGCTTGCAGCGCGCTATTGAGCCCGCGCTCGGCCAGATAGGCGCGTGCCTTGGCGCCCGAGCGGCCGGCGAGCTCCGCGGCGAAATAGGCCGCGGCCAGTTCGAGCACGTCATGCAGGCTTGCGCGTTGCTTTTCCCGCGCGTCTGCCTCGGGCGAGACCTGCGGCAGGGCGAGCCCCGCCTGTTCGGCCAGGCGCGCTACCGCTTCGGGAAAGCTCAAACCCTCGGTTTCCATCAGAAAATCGAAGATATTGCCGTTTTTGCCGGCGGAGAGGTCAAACCACGCCATTTTCTGGTCATTGGCGAAAAAAGACGGCGTTTTCTCCGCATTGAAGGGCGAAAGCCCGCGCCATTCGCGCCCGGCTTTGGTCAGTTTCACCCGCTTGCGCACGACTTCCGAGACCGGAAGCCTTGCTTTCAACTCGTCGAGAAAGGAGGCAGGGAATCGCATGGCGCCTTCAGCTTTGAGGCTCGCCACTATAGATAAGCGGCACGGCCCGGGTAAGGGCTGTCCACAGAATTCAAGGCGGCGGGCGCCCGCGGCCGTAATCTTTCATCCTAAGCGACCAAGAGTTTTCGATTGGCATGAGCAAAGCGGCCCGATTTTTCGACATGAAGCGGCAGGCTAGGCCGATTGCCATGCTCACCGCCTATGACTTTCCAACGGCCAAGGCCGAGGCGGCGGTGCAGATCGACATCATCCTCGTCGGCGACAGCGTCGGGACCAATGTGCTCGGCTATGCGAGCGAGAAAGAGGTGACACTTACCGATATCGCGCATCATGTTGGCGCCGTCCGCCGCGGCGCGCCTGAGACCCCGATTCTCGCCGACCTTCCTTTCGCCAGCTACAAGCAGCCCGCCGCGGCTGTCGCCAATGCGAAGCAGCTCATCGAAGCCGGCGCCGATTTGGTGAAATTCGAAGGGCCGCGTCCCGAGATCGCCGCGGCTTTGAAGGCGGCGGGCATCTGCTGCTGCGGCCATCTTGGCCTCGAGCCGCAGCACCATGCGCAGATGCGGCTGAAGGGCCGTTCCGTCGAAGAGGCCGGCAAACTGCTGGCCGATGCGCGCGCGCTCGACGCCGCCGGCATTTCCATGCTGGTGCTCGAACTGATCCCCGAGGAGGTCGCCGCGCGGATCACGAAGGCGATCGCCGCGCCGACGATTGGCATCGGAGCCGGACGCTTCACCGACGGGCAGGTTCTGGTGATTCACGACATGCTCGGGATCGGCGCGGTCAATTTCCGCCACAACCGCCGTTATGCCGAGATCGGCGCGTCGATCAGCGAGGCATTGGCAAATTATGTCCGCGACGTGCGGGAGAAGCGCTTTCCGGCCGAGGAGAATGCTTTTCATATGTCGCAGGAGGAGCTTTTGGGCTTCGACGGGGAGAAATCGTGAGCGCGCTGGAACCGGCGGGAGCTTTGCGCGTAATCTGCCTGAGTGAGGAAGCCCGTGGACCTGATCTATAAGATCGTGCCGGCGAAGCTCTGGCGGCAAGCCGAGAAGAACGGCGCGTTCGCCGGCGCTCCGCCCGATTGCGACGACGGCTTCATCCATTTCTCGACCGGCGCGCAGGTCCGTGCGACCGCCGCCAAATATTTCGCCGGCCAAAGCGATCTTCTTCTGGTTGGCGTCGATCCGGGAAAACTCGGCGAAGCCTTGCGCTTCGAACCTTCGCGCGACGGCGCATTCTTCCCGCATCTTTATGCGCCGCTCGCCACCACCGCCGTGAGCTTCGTGCGGGTTTTGCCGCTTGCCGCCGACGGCGCGCACAGCTTTCAAGATCTGCTGCCTTGAGCGCGCGGTTGGCGGGGCTGGCGCGAAGCATGCTCTCGCGGCTGCAGCCCGAGCTGGCGCATCGCCTGACGGTCAAGGCCTTGTCGCTAGCGCCCCTGCGCGAGCCTCAACCGGACGATCCGCGCCTGGCAATCTCGGCCTTCGGCCTCGATTTCCCCAATCCGATCGGCCTCGCAGCGGGGTTCGACAAGAATGGCGAGGTCGTGGACGCGATGTTCGGTCTTGGCTTCGGATTTGCCGAAGTCGGCACGGTGACGCCGCTGCCGCAGCCGGGCAATCCGCGTCCGCGAGTCTTCCGGCTGCGCGAGGATCACGCCGTCATAAACCGGCTCGGCTTCAACAGCGCCGGGCACCAGGTTGTCCACGGCAGGCTCGCGGCGCGGGCCGGCAGGTCCGGCATCGTTGCGGTCAATCTCGGCCCCAACCGGGATTCGCTGGATCGGATCGGCGATTACGTCGCCGGCATCAAGGCCTTCGCCGACGTCGCGCAGCTCTTCGTCATCAATATTTCGTCGCCGAACACGCTCGGGCTGCGCGATCTGCAGCGCCAGCGGGAGCTGCGCGATCTCTTGCCCCGCGTTCTCGCCGCCCGCGACGCGGCCCGGAAGCGAAGACCGCTGATCGTCAAGATCGCCCCCGATCTGACGCTCGAAGAACTCGACGGCATTATTCGCGTGTGCCGCGCCCACAATATTGACGGTCTCGCCGTCTCGAACACGACGCTTTCGCGTCCGCCCGATCTCATCGATGCGGCGAAGGCCAAAGAACAGGGCGGCCTTTCCGGGCGGCCGCTGTTCACGCTCTCGACGCGGCTTCTCGCGCATGCCTATTTGCGCGTCGAGAATCAATTTCCGCTCATCGGCGTCGGCGGCGTCGAGAATGCTGCGACCGCGCTGGCGAAGATCGAAGCCGGCGCGAGCCTCATCGAACTTTATTCAGGCCTCGTCTTCAAGGGAGCGCTGCTCATTGCGGAGATCAAGCGCGGGCTTCTCGCCAAATTACCAGCCGCAGGCCTGCAGCGGCTCGACGCGGCGCGCGGCACGAAAGCGAAAGATTGGGCGGAGGGAAGGATTGCAGCCGCGAATCTTGAATAGGATTTGCGGCAAAAATCTCGCTCCTCGTGGCCTCACCGCGGTCCGCGCCAATTCAAAAGCCGAGCGAGCAGCCAAAGCGGGACCACGATCATAGCCCCGGCGATGATATAATCGCCCATCTCGCGCAGCGCATCGAAACCGAGCGACCAGACGCGTTGAACGAAGCGGATCACGCCTTGCACGAGATCGGCCGGCCTGATGTCAAGCCACATCAGCAGAACGCCGACGATCAAGGACACGAAGAACAATCTGAGCGCGACACCCAAAGGCGTGCCGCCAAGGAAACGGGTGAGCGGCGTCTCGGGCCGCCAACGCCGATCGCTCGCGGGGCGCGACGACGACCAAGCCGATGCTGGTTTTGTTTCGTCAATCATGCGATGTCTCGGATCTCTGATGTCCCGGACGTCCTGTTCGGCACATCCATTATTCTCGGCTGCCGCGCCGCGCCTGGCAAGCGCCTCTCTGTGGATCTTACGTGACGCAGCAGGATACCGACGCCGCACTCGCCCGGACGCGAATCGACGGGGCCTTCAGCTTCGCGCTCGCAGCCTTCGCGGTCGGGCTCGGCCTTGTCGCCGTGCTCGAACGGGTCGGCCTGCCAGACGCCGCGCTTGAGGCTTCGGTCGGGTTTTTGGTGTTTGCCGAATTCGTGATCATAGCCGCGATCCTGCGCACCATGCGGCCTGTGGATTTCTATGTCGGCGGCCGCGCGCTGCCCGCACCTTACGCCGGGCTTGCCTATGCGGGGCTTGCGGCGGGATTGTTTCTGCCGTTTCTGCCGCCTTTACCACAAGGCCTCGGATTCAACTCGCTCGCGGTTGGATTTTGCGCCGGACTCATCGGCGCGTTCTTCGTGACGGGCCCCTATCTGCGTGGCTGCGGCGCTGCTTCGATCGCCGATCTCGCCGGCTGGCGCTTTCCCCATCCTGTGGTGCGCATCGGGATCGCCACGATCGCGGCTATCTGCGCCGGCCTTGTCGCCATTGGCGGCTACGAGACCGCTTTGCGCGCCTTTCTCGCCGCTACCGGTGCGAACCGCATCTTCGGCGCCGCGGTCTTGGGCATTTTGCTGGTTTTGCTGATCGTGCCGGGCGGCCTTTCCGGCGTGATATGGCTGGCGGTCGGCGGCGCCGTCGTGACCTTGGCGGCCCTCGGCCTGCCGGCGGCTTTGTCGATGCTGCGCGAAACGATCCCGCTTACGGCTACGATAGCGCGTTTCGACGTGGTGAGCGGGGCGCGGCAAAATCTGCCGATCGATCCGGCCATGGTCGCAACGCTTGCGCTTGGTCTTGGCGTTCTGGCACCCTTGCTCGGTCCGGCGGTCGCCAGCCGCGACCGGGGAGGCGCCGTGCGCGGCGGCCTCTTTGCATTCTTGTTCATCGGCATCATCGCCGCGCTCGCCGCTTTCACCATGGCGCGCTCGACGACGGCGAACGACGCGATCCTGGTCGGCCATGAACCGGGCAAATTGCCGGCCGGGATTCTCGCGGCGAGCGAACACGGCGAGATCGCCATCTGCGGCATTCACTCCGGCGCGTCCGCCGAAATCGCCCAAGCCTGTGCTGCCGAACCGGGCTTCAACGGCGTTCTGCGACTCCAGGACATCGGCGCGGATGCGGGATATCTGCTCGAAAATCTGCCGCTGCTGCGGGGATCGGGGCCGACGCAAACCGGGCTTGCTGCCGTTTTCGCGGTCGTCCTCGGGATCGGCGTTGCGGCGGCGGGTGTGCAATCTTTTGCGACCAGCCTCGCCCATGACATCTTTCACCCGAAGCGCCGCCGATATGGCCCGGCAAGCCGAAGACTCGCCTATGCCCGGGCTCTGGCGATCCTGCTCGTCTCCTTCTGCGCGGCCACGCTTGCGACCGGCGCCGTCGATCCGCGGCTCGCCATCGCGCTGGCGGTCACGATCTCCGCCGCGATGGCCGCTCCGCTGCTCGGCCTCATCATCGTCAGGGGCGCAACTTCGATCGGGGTGCTCACCGCTTTGGTTGTCGCGGCGCTCGTCATGTCAGGCCTCATTTTCCTGCATCGCGGGAACTGGCCGCCTGAAGAACTCGCCGGGCACGCCGTCTTTGCGGCAATCGACGGATTCCTCGCCGGCGTTTTCGTGAGTCTCGTGCGCAGGGGAGATTCGCTGCTGACGCGACCCGCGGGTCCGGCGCCCAAGGACGAGCCGTTCGGACCGGACTGACGCGGCTCGGCTTATTTCTCGCTCGCCAGCAAAGCCGCCTGATGGTGGGTGATCAACGCATCGATGACCTCGTCGAGCGCCTCCCCGCTCATCACCTTATCGAGCTTATAGAGCGTCAGGTTGATGCGGTGATCGGTGACGCGCCCTTGCGGGAAATTATACGTCCTGATCCGCTCGGAGCGATCGCCCGATCCCACCTGCGCGCGGCGATCCGCGGCCCGCTCGGCATCGAGCTTCTGCCGCTGCGTGTCATAGAGGCGCGCCCGCAAGAGCGCCATCGCCCGCGCGCGGTTCTTGTGCTGCGAGCGCTCGTCCTGCACGAAGACGATCGTATTGGTCGGCAGATGGGTGATGCGGATCGCCGACTCCGTCTTGTTGACATGCTGGCCGCCGGCGCCCTGCGCGCGCATCGTATCGATCTTGAGGTCGGCTTCGTTGATATCGACATCGATATCTTGGGCTTCCGGCAGCACGGCGACGGTGGCGGCGGAAGTATGAATGCGGCCCTGCGTTTCGGTGTCCGGCACGCGCTGCACGCGATGCGCGCCGGATTCGAATTTCAGCCGTGCGAAGACGCCGCGGCCTTCGATCTCGGCGATGATTTCCTTGAATCCACCGAGCGAACCTTCGCTGGCCGAGAGGATCTCGACCCGCCAGCCTTTCAGTTCCGCATAGCGCTGATACATGCGGAAGAGATCGCCGGCGAAGAGCGCGGCTTCGTCGCCGCCGGTGCCGGCGCGGATTTCGAGAATGGCGCTTTTTTCGTCGGCCGCATCCTTCGGCAGCAGAGCGATCCGCAGCTTCTGCTCGAGCGCCGCGAGCCTTGTCCGCGATCCCTGCCGCTCGGCTTCCGCCAAAGAGCGCATCTCCGGATCGAGCGCCCGGTCGGCGAGCATCGCCTCTATGCCGGCGAGGTCTTTTTGCTCGCCGCGATAGTCTTGGATCGCGCCGACCACGTCGTCGATCTCGGCAAGTTCGCGCGACAGGGCGACGAACACCGAGGATTCGGGACCGGCGGCGAGCCGGTCCGAAATTTCGGCGTGGCGGCGCAGGATGAGATCGAGTTTTTCTTGCGGCAGCATGGTGTCGTAGGATCGTGTGCCTTCTCCCCATTGGCCCTATGGGAGAGGGTGGTCGGCGGAGCCGGCCGCGTGAGGGTTAGAATGGTGCAATTCGTCAGCGATTGTAACCCCTCATCCGCCCTGCTTCGGAGGGCACCTTCTCCCGCGGGGAGAAGGCGGGGCTACACCGGGATGCGGTTGGCCTTGGCGAATCGATGCAGCTCGTCGCGCAACGAATGGGCCCCGTCGCGCGCTTCGATGAGGCGGTTGACGAATCCGGTGGTCGCTTCAAGGTCGGTTGCGAGAATCATCGCCTTCACCGGCCCGATCGAGGCCGGCGACATGGAAAGGGAGCGGAATCCGATCGCCAGCAGCACCAGCGCCTCGATCGGCTTGCCGCCCATCTCGCCACAGAGGGTCAACGGCGTGCCGGTCTTTTGCGCCTTGTCGACGACGATCTTCAAGGCCCGCAGAACCGGCGGCGACAGCGAATCGAACCGGCCGGCGACGCGCTTGTTGTCGCGATCGGCGGCGAACATGTATTGGATGAGATCGTTCGTCCCGACCGAGAGGAAATCGGCGCGCGCGCAGATCTCGTCGAGCTGCCACAACAACGCCGGCACTTCGACCATGACGCCGAGCTTGAGGTCGCTTGGAAGCCGGTGATCGTGGCGCTTGAGATGCGCGACCTCGCGTTCGGCAAGTTCCCTCGCGGCCGCGAATTCCGAGACCGTCGCGATCATCGGAAACATGATGCGCACTTCGCGGCCGGCGCCGGCTCTCAGCAGTGCCCGCAACTGCATGCGAAGCAGCGCCGGCCGGTCGAGCCCAATCCTTATCGCGCGCCAGCCGAGCGCCGGATTTTCCTCCTCGACCTTGGTCATATAGGGCAGCACCTTGTCCGATCCGATGTCCAGAGTGCGGAAGGTGATCGGCTTGCCCGGAACGGCGTCGAAGGCCGCCTTGTAGAAGGCCTGCTGCTGGCGCATGCTGGGGAATTGCGAGACGATCATGAACTGCAGCTCGGTGCGGAAGAGCCCGATCGAGGCGGCTCCGGTTTCGGCGACATGCGGAAGATCGACGAGCAGCCCGGCGTTCATGTGAAGCTCGATCGCGGTGCCGTCCTTGGTGACGGCAGGCTTGTCGCGCAGCTTGTGATATTGCTCCTGGCGGCGGGCGCGCAGCCGCGCCTTCTCCGCATAGGCATTTTCAATATCCTGGGGCGGGCGCACATGCACGTCGCCGGAGGTGCCGTCGACGATCAGCGCGTCGCCGGGCTCGACGAAGGCGACGATATTGGCGACCTCTCCGACGGTCGCGATTCCAAGCGCGCGCGCGACGATGGCGACATGGCTCGATGCGCCGGCGTCCTCGAGCACGAGGCCGCGCAATTTGGTGCGGTCGTAATCGAGCAACGCCGCCGGCCCCATCGTGCGCGCCACGATGATCGCATTGTCCGGCAGATCCTCGTGCGCGGTCACGAAGCTGCGGCCAGCGAGCTGATAGAGAAGGCGATTGGCGAGATCGTCGAGATCGTGAAGCCGCTCGCGCATATAGGGGTCGGTCTGGCGTTGCAGCTTGGCCCGCGCGTCGCTCTGCACGCGCTCGACCGCCGCCTCCGCCGTAAGGCCGGTCGCCAGCGCCTCCCGCAACCGCCTGATCCAGCCGCGATCATAGGCGAACATGCGGAAGGCTTCGAGCACTTCGCGGTGTTCGCCCGGGCCGACGTCGCCTTTTTCGATCAGACGGTCGATCGATAGGCGCACCGCATCGATTGCGGCTTCGAGCCGTTCCGTTTCGGCGTTCACGTCCTCGGCAACGATCTGTTTGACGATCACCCGCGGCTCGTGGAGGACGACGTGACCCAATCCGACGCCCTCGGCGATCGGCGCGCCTTTGAGCGCCAGCGGCCGATGCAGCGCCATCTCGGTATCGAGCAAACCGATCGCCTGCAGTTCGCCCGAAGCGACCATTTCGGCGAGCAGCATCGCCGTCGTCTGCAGGGCCTCGATTTCCTCTTCGGAATAGAGCCGCCGCACCCGGTTTTGCACGACCAGCACGCCGAGCGTAATGCCGCCGCGCAGGACCGGCACGCCGAGAAAGGACGAATAGATCTCTTCGCCGGTCTCTGGCCGGTAGGAGAACGAGGGATGATGCTGCGCGTCGGCAAGCGCCAAGGGCTCCGCCGTTTCCGCGATCAGGCCGACGAGGCCCTCGCCCTTGCGCATCGTCGTCAAGTGGACGGCTTCGCGATTGAGGCCTTCGGTTGCGAAGAGTTCGAGCCGGCCGTCGGCGCGCAGCACATAGACCGAGCACACCTCCGCCACCATGTTGGCGGCGATGTGGACGACGATCTTGTCAAGCCGGTCCTGCGGGCTGATCGGCTCCGCCATGACTTCGCGAAGCCGTCGCAACAGCAGTCGCGGTCCGCCGATGGGGCCACGCATGGCCATTTCCTTTTTTGGGAGCCTCGCGCTCGAGATCGGCGAGCCGAATCACTCGCGAGGCGGATCCCCTAGAACATTCCAAGGCATTGGGGCCGCTCCGCGGCTTCGCCCTTAGAAAATGCCCAGAGCTACACTTAGAGCGCCCAGTGCGAACAAGTTCACGGCATCCGCGCGAACTTGCCGCGACCGCGGGCCTTCGCATCTGCCGCACGCGTTTCGAGGGCGGAGCCGCATATGCTCCTATAGCTAATGCAAAGTCCGGACCGCAAGCATGAACCGGACCGTCGCGAGACAAACCTGCAAAATCTGTCTCACGCCTCGTCGAGGCCGTAAATCGCGTGCAGCGTGCGCACCGCGAGTTCCGCGTAGGCGGCATCGATCAAAACCGAGAATTTGATCTCCGACGTGGTGATCGCCCTGATATTTATGCCCTTCTCGGAGAGCGCCTTGAACGCGGTCGCGGCCACGCCGGCATGGCTGCGCATGCCAATGCCGATTGCCGAGACCTTTGCCACATCGCCCGCCCCTTGCAGCGCAGCATAACCGATCTGCGGTTTGGTCTTTTCGAGAATGGCCCGGGCGCGGTCGAAATCGGCGCTCGAAACGGTGAAGGTAATATCGGTCGTCACCGTGTCGTCGGAGGCGACCTGGACGATCATGTCGACGTTGATGCCGGCTTCGGCGAGCGGCATGAAGATCGCCGCGGCAACGCCAGGCCGATCGGCGACGCGCCGCAACGTGATTTGCGCCTCGTCGCGGGAAAATGCGATGCCGGTGACCACTTGCTGTTCCACGATGTCCTCCTCATCGCAAATCAAAGTGCCCGGCCGCGGGTTCTCCGGATCGTCGAAAGACGAGCGCACGAAGGTCTTCACCTTCTTCACCATGGCAAGCTCGACCGAGCGGACCTGCATCACTTTCGCGCCAAGCGAGGCCATCTCCATCATTTCTTCGTAGGTCACGCGGTCAAGCCGATGCGCCTTCGGGACGACGCGCGGGTCGCTCGTATAGACCCCGTCGACGTCGGTATATATATCGCAGCGGTCGGCCTTGATAGCGGCGGCGATCGCCACCGCGCTGGTGTCCGACCCGCCGCGGCCGAGCGTCGTCACCCGCCCGGTTTCCTTGTTCAAGCCCTGAAAGCCGGCGATGACCGCGACCTCGTTGCGTTCGACAAGGCCGGAAACGATCCGCTCTCCGTCGACGCTGGTGATCCTCGCCGCGGCCGGCGGCTGGGTCGTCAGGATCGGAATCTGCCAGCCCTGCCAGGAGCGCGCCTTGAGACCCATGCCTTGCAGCACCATGGCGAGCAGTCCGGCCGTCACCTGCTCGCCGGAGGCGACAACGGCATCATATTCGCGGGCGTCATAGTGGTGCGCGGCTTCGTTACAGAGGGCGACGAGGTCATCGGTCTTGCCGGCCATGGCGGAGACGACGACCGCTACCTGGCAGCCGGCATCGACCTCCCGCTTCACGTGCCGCGCGACATTGCGAATGCGATCCATGCCGGCAACGGAAGTGCCGCCGAATTTCATCACGAGGCGGGCCATAGGGTCCGGCAAGGCTTTCTTTGCGTGGGCGAATGGATGATTGCCCGGCAGCGCTCGCGCCGCAAGGTTTGGCCGCCTATACACTACCGGCAGATCAAGTCAATTTAACCCAGCTTGCGATCGCGCGAGAGGTTTACATATGCCGCCTGACGAGGGAATGGACGCGAGCGTGGACCCCGAAGAGGTCGCCCGCTTCGACCGGCTCGCCGAAAATTGGTGGAACCCGCGCGGCCCGATGCGGGCGCTGCATCAATTCAACCCGGTCCGGGTCGATTATCTGCGCCGGCTGTTGAGCCAGCGCTTCCGCAAGGATGCGCCACGAATCGCAGCCACGGCCTCGAAGGCCTCGAAATCCTCGACATAGGCTGCGGCGGCGGCCTCCTTTCGGAAGCCTTGGGCAGTCTGGGCGCGACGGTGACGGCGCTCGATCCGGCGCCCGCCAATATCGCGGTGGCGCGCCGGCATGCGCAGATGTCGGGATTGAAAATTGATTATCTTTGCGCGACGGCCGAGGCGGTTGCCGAGCAAGGCCGGACCTTCGACGTCGTCCTCGTCATGGAAGTGGTCGAACATGTGCGCGACGTGAGCGCTTTCATCGCCACCGCCGCCCGCATGGTTCGGCCGAACGGTCTTTGCGTTGTCGCGACCCTCAATCGGACGCTGAAAAGCTATGCGCTCGCCATTCTCGGCGCGGAATATGTGCTGAGCTGGCTGCCGAGAGGCACCCACAGATGGGAACATTTCGTCACGCCACGCGAGCTCGGCGCCGCACTCGGCGCGGCGGGACTTCACGTCCTCGAGCAGACGGGCGTCGCGTTCAATCCGCTCAGCGGGCGATGGCAGCAAAGCCGCGACATGGACGTCAATTATATGATCGCGGCCGAGCGCAAGGCTTGAGGCTCAAGCGCGCATCGCCTCGATCGCTGCGCCGACGCGGGCCATCACGTCGCGCCAATCGCCGCGCTCGCTCTGACGGAAGAGGCGCATCGTCGGATACCAAGGCGAGTCCTCGCGATCGAGCAGCCAGCGCCAATCCGGAATTTTCTTCAACAGCACGAAGACCGGCCGCCCGAGCGCGCCGGCGAGATGCGCCACTGACGTATCGCAGGTCACAATCAAATCGAGCGACTGCATGACCGCTGCGGTATCGACGAATGCGTCGGGGCCGGCGTCGAATTCATCGCCGAGGCTTTCGATGTCGAACGCAGCGTTTGCGAGCTCACTGAGGCCGTCGCGTTGCTGCAGGCTGACGAGGCGCACGCCGTCGCGGGCGAGCGCGGCGAAACAGGCGAGCGGCATGGACCGGCCGGGATCGGCTCGCACATTGGGACTGCCGTGCCAGCAAAGCACCTATCTTGAACTGCTTGGCAAAGCCCAAGCGCTCCGCCCATTTTGCGACAAGCCCGGGTTCGGGCAAAAGATAAGGAACCTCCGCCGGAACGGTCTCGAGCCTCGTTGCAAGCGCGCGCGGCAGGCTCAACAGCGCGATCTGGCTGTCGAACTTTTCGTCCGGGCCAAGATCGTCGAGACAATGCACGTCGCCCCCGAGCCCGCGCATGAGCCGCAGGAGATTGCTGCGGCAGAAGAACGTCACGTCGGTTCCGGTTTTCGCGATCAGCGGCAGATAGCGGGAGAATTGAAACGTGTCGCCAAACCCTTGCTCGTCGAAGACGATGAGCTTTTCGCCTACCCGGCATTTGCCCTTCCATTCCGGGATCGGGAACTGCAATTTCGTCTTCGGCGTGACCCCGCTGATCCAGCGATTCTCATAGCCCTCCCAGCCCTGTTCGAAATCGCCGCGAAGCAGATGCAGCGCGCCTTTGTTGTTCTTCGCGTGGGCGGAATCGGGCTCGTGCGCGAGCGCCGCATCGAAAGCGGCGTCCGCTTCGACGAAGCGGCCCTGTTCCTTCAATGCGACGCCGCGGCCGACGAGCGCGGCCGAATAGGCGGGAGCAAGCGACAGGGCCCGATCAAACGCCGCGAGCGCGTCTTCCGGGGACGTGAGTTTCAGCAGCACCGTGCCGCGATTGAATAGCGCCTGCGCGAAGTCGGGCTTGTTCGCGAGCGCCACATCGAACGAGGCGAGCGCCGCCTCGAGCTCGCCGAGTTCCTGAAAAACGACCCCACGATTGTTGCAGAGGTCGGCGTGGCCGGGGAAGATCTCGAGCGCTTCCGAATAGGCGCTGAGCGCCGCCTCGAGCGAGCCGAGAGCATGCAAGAGATTGGCGCGATCGAGATGGGCGTCGAAAAAATCCGGCTTGATGCGCAGCGCCTCTTCGACAAATTCGAGCGCGCTTTCGAGTTGGCCCGCCTCGCGGAGCAGAATTGCGCCGGCGCGAAGAGCCTCGGGATAGGCCGGCTTCAGCCGTAAAGCCTGATCGAAGGAGGCAATCGCTTCGTCCTTGCGGCCGAGCGCGTGCAACACCAGGCCGCGATTGTAGCAACCCGCGGCATCGCCGGGCCCGAGGCTCGAAGCCTCATCATAGGCTTTGAGCGCCTCGTGGAAGCGGCCGAGCTGCTGCAAGGCGGCGCCCATGTGCTTCGCCGCTTCGGCATAGCCGGGCCGCAGCACCCGCGCCCGCGCAAACCAGCCGAGCGCATCGGCCTGAGCTTTCGCCCCGAGGAGAATCAAGCCAGCGAGCTGGCAGCGCTCGGGACTGACAACGAAGCCCGGATCGAGCCCAACGAGCCGCTCGCGCGCCGTTTCGGCGCGACCCGATCGCAGATCAGCGGCAGCGGCGTTGAGGACCGCATCGAGCTCGGCTTCGCCAAGGACGCCCGGCAATGGCGCCGGCCGTCTCAACGTCGCGCTGCTTGGAGAGGAAGCCATAAGAGGATTCGCGGGCCCTCCCGACTCTGCGCCGGGCCGGCTTGCCCGAAACTGGCGTGCAGCCAAGCCCGTGTGCCGGCTTTGTCAGTTGAAATCCTCGGGCAGAAGGGGAATTGGCAGAATGCAAATGCCCTCCTCCAGAAGCTTCCCGGCTTCCTCGATCCTCGCCTGTCCGCGAATCGGCCGATCCTCGACGTAGCCCGCGGCAATCCTGCGCGCTTCCTCCGGAAAGCGCGCGCCGACATCTTCGGTCGAGCCGAGAACATGATTTCGGAACGCGCGAATTCCAGCAGCGACCTCTCGCTGCTTTTCGTCGACAAGCGCAATGCCGGCGTGGTGCGCCGGATCCGCCCGTTCGTCGCGTCCGCAGGTGGTCAGCGCCGGGGCCATGATCGCTTTGGCAACATCGGCCGTGTGGCAGCTCGGGCAGGTTACGCGGCCCTGCGCAGCCTGATCCTCGAAACTCGCCGCGCTGGCAAACCAGCTCTCGAATTCGTGGCCGCTGAGGCACCTCAAAGCATATTTGATCATCGCGGCAGATCGCTCAGCAGAGCATCGAGCTTTCCGCTTGCATCGAGTTCGTGGAGCTCGTCGCAGCCGCCGATATGCACCTCGCCGAAGAAGATCTGCGGAACCGTTCTTTGGCCATGCGCTCGCTGCGTCATTTTCGCCCGCGCCTCGTAATCGCCATCGACCGAGATTTCTTCGTAGGCAAGATTGCGCTTCCGCAAAAGCTCCTTCGCCATGCGGCAAAAGGGGCAGATGCGTGTCGTGTAGATGACGATGTCGGAACCCGGCATGGAATCAACCCTGAGGCTTGTCGCACTATATGGGATTTCAGGAGCCGGTCACAACCCGCGCGAAGACCAGAACGTCGACCCGTTTCGCGCCGGCACGCAGCAAGGCGCGGGCCGCGGCGTTGAGCGTCGCGCCGGTGGTCATCACGTCGTCGACAAGAACGATGGCGCGTCCCTCGACCGAAAGCCGCGCCTCTTCCGGCACGGCGAACGCCCCCTGCATATTGGTGGCACGCTGGGCACGCGACAGTCCGACCTGCGGCGGGGTCGGTTTGACGCGAACGAGCACAAAAGGATCGGCGGCCTTGCCGCAGGCGCGCGCGATTGAGGCGGCCAGCGCATTGGCCTGATTGAATCTCCGCCAGATGAGACGGCGGCGATGCAGCGGGACAGGGATGAGAAGATCGGCCTCGGCCAAAATCTCCCGCCCGGCGCGCGCCATCCAGAGCCCAAGCGGCCGCGCGAGCTCCATCCGGTCGCTATATTTCAGCCGATGCACAAGGGTGCGCGCCGGCCCTTCCTCGAACCGGGCCACGGCGCGGGCACGGGCATAGACAGGGGGATTGGCGATCGCGTCGGGGGAATGCAGCCCCTCGATGCCGAGGTCATAGGGAAACGGCGTGCCGAGCCTTTCGCAATAGGGCCGGTCGATGAAATTGATGCTTTTCCAGCAGGCCGGGCAAAGTGCCCCATGCCCTGCCGTCGCTTTGCGGCAGGCAAGACAGGTGGGCGGAAAGACGAGGTCAAGCGCCGCCGCGCCGAGCCGGTGGAGGCCGTCGCGTAGCGTGGCCGCCGCTCTGGCAAAGGCGCGTTCGAGCCCAGGCCGAGGCGCGGGCTCGGCGCGACCCTGCGCGTCGGCAAGATCCTCATAGGCCATGGGCCAAGCATAAAGCAGGTTCGGCGGAACGCCAGCCGCTATATGCTGACGGGCCGAAGCCGGTACTCGACGAAAGCGTCTGCCGGTCTGCTCGAGAAGCTCATGGCGGATTTTCGCATCTTCGATCGCGCGCTGCAGCGTCGCCGGCTGGCGCGGGCGCTCGCCGCCGGGCCGGTTGAATTTCTGCTCGCGCGTGCGAGCGACGAGATTTGCGACAGACTCGGCGCGGTGAACCGGCGCTTCGTCGCATATCGTCGATATCGGCACGCCCTTGCCACAGCTTGCCGGCGCTTTGGCGAGCACTGAGGCGACGGTCGCGCGGCTCGCGCCGCTGCCGGCCGCACTCGGTCCGCCGAACCTGTTGCGCCTCGTCGGCGACGAGGAACTATTGCCATTCGAGCGGGCGTCCTTCGATCTCGCCGTCTCCGCGCTGGCGCTGCAGCACGTCAATGATCTGCCGGGCGCACTCGCACAGATCCGCCGGGTCCTGCGGCCGGACGGGCTGTTTCTAGGCTGCCTTCTGGGAGGCCGGAGCCTCGAAGAATTGCGCGGCGCACTCGCGAGCGCGGAGGCCGAGATTGCCGGCGGCACCTCGCCGCGCGTCGCGCCTTTCGCCGACGTGCGCGACATGGGCGGCCTGCTGCAGCGGGCGGGTTTTTCTCTGCCCGTCGCCGACGTGGAGCCGCTGACGGTGCGCTATCCCGACATGTTCGCGCTGCTGGCGGATCTGCGCGCCATGGGCGCGACCAATGTGCTTGTCGAACGGCTGCGCCGGCCGGCAGGGCGGCATTTTTTTCTGCGCGCCGCGGAAATCTATGCGCGCGATCATGCCGATCCCGATGGGCGCCTGCGCGCGACGTTCGAGCTGATCTTTCTCTCCGGCTGGGCGCCGCACGAAAGCCAACGCAAGCCGCTTCGGCCGGGTTCGGCGCAGACGCGGCTCGCCGACGTCTTGGGGCCGAAAGAGAGAAAGCCGGACTAGGCGCGCGTTATTGCGTCGTCAGCTCGTAGGTGACCTCCACGTCGGTTTGCAGCGTGATCGTGCCCGGCTCGATCGGTATCGAGGACGCCGGTCGGGAAGCTCCCGACGCCACGCTGGCGAACATTGGGACATTGTTGCGCGTTGCGCCGGTTTCGACCGGCGCAATTTCAAGGACGCGTCCTAGGTGCATGCCGGCCGCGGGCAGATAATCATTGGCCTGGCGCAGCGCGTCGCGCATGGCCTTGTCGCGCAGCCCGTCATAGGCCTCATCCTGGCGCGTGTAGGCGAAGCTCACGTCGTCAAGCTGATTGGCGCCCTTGTCGATCATCCGGCGGGCGAGTGCGCCGGCCTTATCAATTGCATGGACGCGCACCGCGATACTGTTGCGCGCGATATAGCCGCGCAAGACCTGCTTCGACGTTTGGCTCGCCCCTTCATTGATTTCTTCGTAGTCCGGCGAAAGCGTTACCGAAGCAGTCTTGATGTCGGAGGCGTCGATCCCCTGCGCTTTGATGTCGGCGATCAACGCCTCAGCGGTTTGCGCATTCTCGGCCGCCGCATCGTCGGCTTTCGGCCGTTCGGTAACGACCGAAAGGGAGAGGATCGCCACGTCCGGCACCACTTCCATGCTGGCATGGCCGACGACGGTGATGTGCGGCACCGCGTCTTTCAAAGCCACCTGCGCCGCGGCCGCGCCGGGCAGAAGGGCCAAAATGACGGCCAGGATTTGAATATGGCTCTTGCGCATGAGCATTCCCCTTGGCGCAAAGCGCCGGTTGGACCGCCAAGGGCCATGTTCTGGAGAATGATGGTCTGGCGTGTTAGAAGGCGGCGATGAATTTGCAGGAAGAATCGCGCCCATCCTCACCGTCTCTGCGGCCGGATTGTGACGCCAAGGCAAAGCTGCCTTCGCTCCTGGGTGCGACGCGCGTCGGGCTCGCCGAGATTCTGCGCCGCCACGGCGTGCCGGAGCGCGAGATCCGCATGCGTACCGGCCAGCTCTGGCATTGGCTTTATTTCCAGGGTGCGACAAGCTTCGACGCCATGCTCAATATCGGCAAGGCGCTGCGCGGCGAACTGGCGGCGCATTACAGCTTGGCGCGCCCGCAGGTGGTTACCGAGCAGGTCTCGCAGGACGGTACGCGGAAATGGCTGCTTCGCCTTGCGCCGGTCGATGCTGGCGACAAGGGCGCGGAGATCGAATGCGTCTATATTCCGGAGAGCGACCGCGGGACGCTATGCATTTCGAGCCAAGTCGGCTGCACGCTGACCTGCAGTTTCTGCCATACCGGCACGCAAAAACTGGTGCGCAATCTGACGGCGGCCGAGATCGTCGCCCAGCTCATCGTCGCGCGCGAGAAGCTTGGCGATTTTCCCGGCCTCGTCGCGCCCAAGGACGGACTGCTGCCGGGCGAAGGCATGCGGCCGATCACCAACGTCGTCTTCATGGGCATGGGCGAGCCTTTGTTTAATTTTGACCATGTGCGCGATGGCGTCGGCGTGCTCGCCGACGGCGACGGGCTGTCGATCTCGAAGCGCCGGATCACCGTCTCGACCGCCGGCGTCGTGCCACAGATCGAGAGGCTCGGCGCCGAGGCCGGATCGATGCTGGCGATCTCGTTACATGCGGTGCGCGACGAGCTGCGCGACAGGCTGGTGCCGCTCAACAAGAAATATCCGCTGAAGGACCTGCTCGCTGCCTGCCGTGCTTATCCCGGCGCCTCGAACGCGCGGCGGATCACGTTCGAATATGTGATGCTGAAAGGCGTCAACGATTCTGCGAGCGAGGCGCGCGAGCTGGTGCGGCTTTTGAAGGGCATTCCGGCGAAGATCAATCTGATCCCGTTCAATCCCTGGCCCGGCACGAAGTATGAATGTTCGGATTGGGAGAAGATCGAGGCATTCTCCGAGATCGTCTTCAATGCCGGCTATGCGAGCCCCGTGCGTACCCCGCGCGGCCGCGACATCCTCGCCGCCTGCGGGCAGTTGAAAAGCGCGACGGAGAAGCTGCGGGCAAGGGCGAGGCTGGCGGTTGAAGGATAGTGCGGCGATCCTTCTGCCTGTGGGAGAGAGCGCCCCGCGGAGCGGGGCGGATGAGGGATTACGCTCCATCCGAATGGCAGCGTTGTAACCCCTCACCCGGTCCGCTCCGCCGACCACCCTCTCCCTCTGGGAGAGGGTTCGCGCCTCAGGTCGCGCGCCTGAGTCCAAAGACAGCTAACACCATCAGCGCCACCGAGATCACCGCGTTCCAACCGGCCAGCGACAGGCCCAAGATGCGGATCGCGGCGGCGTCGCAGCGCACCACCTTCACATTGTTCAACTGATGCAAAAATTCCTGCATCGAAGCCGCTTTGCCGATCGCGCCCGTGCAGCTCGACGGCCCCGGCCAAAAGCCCCATTCGACGCCGGCATGATAGGCACCGAAGGCGGCGCTCGCTGCGAAGATCAGAATGAGGCCGACGAAGGCGGCCTGCGTCAGGCGGAGGGATCCGCGCCCCGCGAAAAGCGCAGCGAACACCGCAAGCGCCATGCCGGCGTAATAGGGAATGCGCTCCTTCAGGCAGAGCTCGCAAGGCGCATAGCCGAGCGCCTGGAAGATGAAAGCGCCGGCAATCGTCGCCGCGGCGATCGCCAAGACCGCAACGGCTGCGCGCGAGGGCGTGCTTATGTCGAGCCGCATCGTCATGTCAGGCTAGATGCGTTCCGATCCAGAAGCCGAGCACAATCGCAGCGGCAAACAGGATCAGGAAATAGCCGAAATATTTTTCAAGCAGCGCCTTGATCGGCTCGCCGTAGTGATTGAGCAGTACGGCGACGGTGAAGAAGCGCGCGCCGCGGGTGATCAGCGAGAAGATAATGAACAGCGGCAGACTATAGGCGAGAAGCCCGCTGGTGATCGTGACAATCTTGAACGGGATCGGCGTTACGCCCTTGATCAGAATGAAGGCCCAGCCCCAATGCGCATAGAGAGCGCGCGCCTCCGCGACGCGCGGCCCATAGCCATAGAGGTTGATCAGCCATTTGCCGACGGTCTGGAACAGAACCGCGCCGATCGCATAGCCGAGCAGACCCCCCGCCACCGAGGCCAAAGTGCAGATCAGCGCATAGAGTAGCGCGCGCTTCGGCCTGGCGAGCGACATCGGCACGAGGATCGCGTCGGGCGGTATGGGAAAGAACGAACTCTCGGCGAAAGCGACCAACCCAAGCGCCCACGGCGCATGCCGGCTCTCGGCGAGCGAAAGGGTGAAATGATAGAGCCGGTTGAACATGACTATCCGCAAACCCTCTCCCATTGGGAGAGGGTGGTCGGCGGAGCCGACCGGGGTGAGGGGTTAGGATGCTGCAAGACGGACGGATTGCAACTCCTCATCCGCCTCGCTTTGCCCGGCACCCTCTCCCAATGGGAGAAGGTTGCTGTAGCAAGATTCTCCCAAACTTCCTACGTGGTGTTTTGCCGATTCAACCGATTGTTCGCCCCTCGATTTCCTCACGCAGGATCTCGAGCGCGAGCCAATCCTCCTCCGCCTTGGCCAATTCCGCTTCGGCACGCGCCAAGGCCTGCGAGATTTCCTCAAATTTTCGCCGGTCGCGGCGATAGAGATCGGCGTCGGCGAGGCTGGTTTTGCAGCGCCAGGCGAGCTTCCGCAGCTCCGCGATGCGCTGCGGCAAAATTTCCAGCGCGTGCTTTTCCTTGAACGAGAGCTTACGTTTCGGCTTTGCCGGCTCTGGCGCTCTCGCTGCGACCTTTGCTTTCGCCGGCTTGCGGTCTTCGGCCATGGCAATAATGCCAGCGCCGCGCTGCGCCACCATGTCGGAATAGCCGCCGGCATATTCGCTCCAGCGCCCGTCGCCCTCGGCAACCAGAATGGAAGTCGCGACGCGATCGAGGAAATCGCGGTCGTGGCTCACCAGAATCACCGTCCCCTCGTAATCGGCGAGCATTTCCTGCAGAAGGTCGAGCGTCTCGAGGTCGAGATCATTGGTCGGCTCGTCGAGGACGAGGAGATTGGCCGGCTGCGCCAGCGCGCGGGCGAGCATCAGCCTGCCGCGCTCGCCGCCCGAGAGCCGGCCGATCGGAGTGCCCGCCTGCTCGGGGGAGAACAGGAAATCCTTCATATAGCTCACGACGTGTTTGCGATTTCCGGCGGCCTCGACATAGTTGCTGCCGCCTCCCGTCAACGCGTCTTTCAGGCTCGTTTGCGGATCGAGGCTCGCCCGGTTCTGATCGAGGCTTGCCATCGCAAGATTGACCCCGTGCCGAACGAGGCCACGGTCAGGCGCGAGCGCGCCGCTGAGAAGATTGAGCAACGTGGTCTTGCCGGCGCCGTTCGGCCCGACGATGCCGAGCCGGTCGCCGCGCAGGATTCGGATCGAGAAATTTTTGACGATGGCGCGTGCGTCGAAGGCTTTGGCGATATTGCGCGCTTCAATGATAAGCTTGCTCACGAGATCCGGATCGCCCGCGGCGAATTTGACGGCGCCGACCGCGACCCGATGTTCGCGATACGCGCGGCGCAGATCTTGCAGCCGCGCGAGGCGCCCTTGGTTGCGCTTGCGCCGCCCGGTGACGCCGTAGCGCAGCCAATCTTCCTCCGCGGCGATGCGCCGTTCGATCTTGTGCTGGCGCATTTGCTCGTCTTCGAGCCTGCGATCGCGCCAGGCCTCGAATTCGGCAAAGCCGCAATCGCAGGCAACGCTGCGCCCGCGGTCGAGCCAGACGGTTCCGCGGGCGAGATTTTGCAGGAAACGCCGATCGTGGCTGACAAGCACCAGCGCCGAGCGCAGGCTCGCGAGTTTTGCTTCCAGCCATTCGATCGCCGGCAGATCGAGCTGGTTCGTCGGTTCGTCGAGAAGCAGGATGTCGGGCTCGGGCGCAAGGACGCGGGCCAGGGCGACGCGCCGTGCCTGCCCGCCCGAAAGCTGCCGGATCTCTTCGTCGCCGACGAGGCCCAGCTCGTTGAGCAGGATCTTGCCGCGATGCGCACTCTCGCCGAGGCCGGCTACGACATAGGAGAGCGCCGTGTCGAACCCGTCGAAATCGGGCTCCTGCGGCAGATAGCAAACTCGGGTCCCCGGCTGCAGAAAACGCTGGCCCGAATCGGGCTCGATCAGGCCGGCGGCGATCTTGAGCAAAGTCGATTTGCCCGAACCGTTGCGCCCGACGAGGCAAAGCCGCTCGCCCGCCCCGAGCGAGAGTTCGGCGTCGATAAGCAAAGGCGTGCCGCCGAAGCTCAGACGAAGCGATTGCAAGGCAAGAAGCGGCGGAGCCATGATTTGGGTTCGATTCGGGTGTCGGATCGGGCCGGGGCGCAGCAGGAGGCAGCGTCGGCCGGCAAGCTGGCGCGAGCTTGGTAGCACGTGCCATCAACTCCGTGTGATCCCTCGGGCGCCACGTAACCAATTGGCCGCAGAGCTCGTAACTCCAATAGGGAGAAAGGATCGCCAAGCGGAAACGCGAAGGACGGCTCGTCCACGTCGTTGAATTTATTTATATTTCAACGAGCCGCGGCGCGCTCGCTTGGGTCCGAGGTCGAGGAGAAGACGAATGCTGACGCGCAGACATGTTTTTTATGCGGGCGCCGCCGGACTGGCAGCGCTGGCGATCGGCCGCTTAAGCCGCCCCCAGCCCGCCAAGGCCGCGGCGACCTTTGAAGTCACCCATACCGATGCGGAATGGAAAAAGCTGCTCACGCCCGCGCAATATAATGTTCTTCGCGAACAGGGGACCGAGCTTCCGTTCACCAGCCCGCTGCTGCATGAAGAGCGCGTCGGCACCTTCACTTGCGCCGGCTGCGATCTGCCGCTCTTTTCGTCGAAGACGAAATACGACAGCCGCACCGGCTGGCCGAGCTTTTGGAAGCCGCTCGACAATGCGGTGATCACGGCGGACGATAATTCGCTCGGCATGGTGCGCACCGCGGTCGCGTGCCGGCGCTGCGGCGGTCATCTCGGCCATGTCTTCGAAGACGGACCGCCGCCGACCGGCTTGCGCTATTGCATGAACGGCCTCGCCTTGAAATTCGTCCCCGGCGCCGCCTAGGATTTCCGGATGTCCCTGCAAAGGAGCACTCTCATGAAGCTTCAGTCCAAACTGCCGCGCGCATTCGCCTGGATCTCCTGCGCGGGCTTGCTTGCGGCCGGCGCGGCACTCTGGCCGATCGCCGATGGCGCGGCGGCGCCACGCTCCGTTCCGGCTCCGGCGATCGATGAGTCGAACACGGCGCCTACCGAAACCGTGGTCGTCGCCGGCGGATGTTTTTGGGGCGTCCAAGGCGTGTTTCAGCACGTAAAGGGCGTGAGCGAAGCGGTCTCAGGCTATTCCGGCGGCGCCAGAGACACGGCGCATTATCAGCTCGTCGGCACCGGCGAAACGGGCCACGCCGAATCCGTGCGCATTAGCTTCGATCCGCGCGTCATTAGCTACGGGAAGATCCTGCAGCTCTACTTCTCAGTGGCGACCGATCCGACCGAGCTGAACCATCAGGGACCGGATGTCGGCAGCCAATATCGCTCCGACATATTCGTCACCAGCGATGCACAGAAGCGCGTGGCCGCTGCCTATGTCGCGCAGCTGGACAAAGCGGGCGTCTTCCCGCGCCCGATCGTGACGCGGGTCGATCCGCTCACGGGCTTTTATCCGGCGGAGGGCTACCATCAGAACTTCGCCACGCTGCATCCGGACAATAGCTACATCGCCTACTACGATCTGCCGAAGATCGAGACTCTGCACCGGCTCTATCCCGATCTCTATCGAGCACGGCCGAAGCTGGTGAGTGAGACCGGCGAGACTGAATGAGCCGCCTCATTGCGAGGACCGAAGCGACGAAGCGATCCACAGGCCATCGAAACAACCGGATGGCTTCGCTTTGCTCGCAATGACGGGTATTAAATCTGCAGCGCGGCGCGCAGCTCGCGCAAATGGTCGCGCGTCTCGGTGGCGATGCGGCGCGCCTCGTCGGTCGGCGCGTCGGCAATGTCCTCTTCCGCATCCTTCAGATCGGCGTCGAGCTCGGCCGCATTCAGTTCGTCCAGCGCGATTGCCTGTTCGGCGAGGATCGTGAGGCCGGCCGCCGCGACTTCGGCAAAGCCGCCGCGCACGAAAACCTTCATCTTCTGCGTGGCGCTCTGATCGATTTCGAGCACGCCAGGTTTTAACATCGCTATCACCGGCGCATGATCCTTGAGCACGGTGAATTCGCCTTCCGTCCCTGGCACCACGACGGCCTCGACCTCTCCGGCAAAGACGAGTTTTTCCGGCGCGACGAGCTCGAAGGGAAAGGAAGGCATAAAGGCTCCTTCAATGGCTTTGGACGGTCAGTTCCGTCGCCCCGGTCCGGCGAGGAGGCCGGCAAGCGCGCCGAGGACCCCGCCGGCGATCGTATAGACGCCGATATGCTGCGACTGTCCCGTCGTCAGGCTTCCGGTGTCATTGTCCCAAGCGGGATGGTTGCCTTGCACCTCGACCGAGAAGGGACCGAACTTCACCTCTGTCGCTTCGGGCCGGGTCAACCAACCCACGATTGCTCCCAGCACCAGGCCGACAACCAGGAACAAGACGCGGGAATTCATAGCTCAGGTCTCCGCCGCGAGCTTCTGCGCCTTCTCGACCGCCTCGTCGATTGCGCCCACCATATAGAAAGCCTGCTCCGGCAGGTGATCATATTTGCCTTCGATGAGACCCTTGAAGCCCTTGATCGTGTCGGCGAGCGACACCAGCTTGCCCGGCGCGCCGGTGAAGACCTCGGCGACATGGAAGGGCTGCGACAGGAAGCGCTCGATCTTGCGGGCGCGCGCGACGGTCAGCTTGTCCTCTTCCGATAATTCGTCCATGCCGAGAATGGCGATGATGTCCTGCAGCGCCTTGTAGCGCTGCAGGATCTGCTGCACGCGGCGGGCGACGGCGTAATGCTCCTCGCCGACGACCAAGGGCGAGAGCATGCGCGAGGTCGAATCGAGCGGATCGACGGCGGGATAGATGCCCTTCTCGGCGATCGCGCGCGACAACACGGTCGTCGCATCGAGATGGGTGAAGGAGGTCGCGGGCGCGGGGTCGGTCAGGTCGTCGGCCGGCACATAGATCGCCTGCACCGAGGTGATCGAGCCCTTGGTCGTCGTCGTGATGCGCTCCTGCAGGTCGCCCATGTCGGTCGCAAGCGTCGGCTGATAGCCGACGGCGGAAGGAATGCGGCCCAAGAGCGCCGAAACTTCCGAGCCCGCCTGAGTGAAGCGAAAGATATTGTCGATGAAGAACAGCACGTCCTGGCCCTTGTCGCGGAAATCCTCGGCGACGGTGAGCCCGGTCAGAGCGACGCGCGCCCGCGCCCCAGGCGGCTCGCTCATCTGGCCGTAAATCAGCGCGCATTTCGAGCCTTTGGCAGACCCGCCATGTTCGCGCGGATCCATATTGACCTTCGACTCGATCATCTCGTGGTAGAGATCGTTGCCCTCGCGCGTGCGCTCGCCCACGCCGGCGAAGACGGAATAGCCGCCATGCGCCTTGGCGATGTTGTTGATGAGTTCCATGATGAGCACGGTTTTGCCGACGCCGGCGCCGCCGAAAAGGCCGACTTTGCCGCCCTTGGCATAAGGCGCCAAGAGATCGACGACCTTGATGCCGGTCTCGAGGATCTGCGCCTCGGTTGCCTGCTCGGCGTAGGAGGGCGCCGGCTGATGGATGGCGCGGCGCGTCGAAGCCTCGATCGGACCGGCTTCGTCGACGGCCTCGCCGATCACGTTCATGATGCGGCCCAGGCATCCGTCGCCGACTGGCACGGTGATCGGACCGCCGGTATCGGTGACCGGCTGGCCGCGAACCAGGCCTTCCGAGACGTCCATGGCGAGACAGCGCACGGTATCCTCGCCGAGATGCTGCGCGACCTCGAGGACCAGCCGGTTATCGTGGTTCTTGGTCTCGAGCGCGTTGAGGATTTTCGGCAAATGGCCGTCGAACTTCACGTCGATCACCGCGCCGATGACCTGCGTGATGTGGCCCGTGGCCTGGGGTTGGGCGGCGTTAGCCATGCAATTGGTCCTCTTATTGGCTCAAAGCGCTTCCGCGCCGGAAATGATCTCGATCAGCTCTTTGGTGATCATCGCCTGGCGGGTGCGGTTATATTTCAGCGTCTGCTTTTTGATCATCTCGCCGGCGTTGCGCGTCGCATTGTCCATGGCGCTCATGCGGGCGCCTTGTTCGGAGGCGGCGTTCTCGAGCAGCGCACGGAACACCTGCACCGAGATATTGCGCGGCAGCAAGGCGGAGAGAAGTTCGTCAGGCTCCGGCTCGCAATCATAAACAATCTCGCTGCGAGCGGCGCCCGCCTCGGGCGGTTCGACCGGAATGATTTGCAGTGCCATCGGAATTTGCGCGATCACCGAACGGAACCGCGAGAAGAACAGAGTGCAGATAGAGAACTCGCCCTTCTCGAAAAGCTCGATGATCTTGCGCCCGATCGGATCGGCATGTTCGAAACCGAGCTGGCGAACGCCGCGCAATTCGACGACCTCGAGGATTTGCCGCCCGAACTGCCGTTTCAGCAGATCATAGCCCTTCTTCCCGACGCAGAGGAATTTCACCGTCTTGCCTTCGGCCATGAGCGCTGCGGCCCTGTCGCGCGCGAGCCTCGCAATGGAGGAGTTGAACGCGCCACAAAGCCCGCGTTCTGCCGTGCAGACGACGAACAGATAAATGCCGTCATGGCCGGTGCCGGCGAGAAGCGCCGGTCGTGGCGCGCCGGCCCCCAAGCCGCCCGCGATATTGGCGACGACCTTCGCCATGCGCTCGGCATAGGGCCGCGCGGCCTCGGCCGCCATCTGCGCCCGGCGCAGCTTTGCGGCTGCGACCATCTGCATGGCCTTGGTGATCTTCTGCGTCGCCTTCACCGAGGCGATGCGATTGCGCAGATCCTTCAGGGAGGGCACGGGCTCAGACTCTCGTTGCGGTCATGCGAAGGATTTGGCGTAAGTCTCGATGATCGCCTTCAGGCTCGCGGCGGAGCCGTCCGACAGATCCTTCGAGCCCCGGATTGTGTCGAGCAGATCGGCATGGCTCGCCCGCAATAAGGCGAGCAGCCCATCCTCGAACGGCTTGACGCGCTCGACCGGCAGCGGATCGAGATAGCCGTTGACCCCGGCATAGATCACACAAACCTGTTCTTCCATCTTCAGCGGCGAGAACTGCGGCTGTTTCAAAAGTTCGGTCAGCCGCGCGCCGCGCGCCAGCAGACGCTGCGTCGTGGCGTCGAGGTCGGAGCCGAACTGCGCGAAGGCGGCCATCTCGCGATATTGGGCGAGCTCGCCTTTGATCCTGCCGGCCACTTTCTTCATTGCCTTGGTCTGCGCCGCGGAACCTACGCGCGATACCGACAGGCCGACGTTCACCGCCGGCCTGATGCCCTGATAGAAGAGATCGGTCTCGAGGAAGATCTGGCCGTCGGTGATCGAGATGACGTTGGTCGGAATATAGGCCGAGACGTCGTTGGCCTGGGTTTCGATGATCGGCAGCGCGGTCAGCGATCCGCTGCCGTGTTCCTTATTCAGCTTGGCGGCGCGTTCGAGCAGGCGCGAATGGAGGTAGAAAACATCGCCCGGATAGGCTTCGCGGCCCGGCGGGCGGCGCAACAGCAGCGACATCTGCCGATAGGCGACGGCCTGTTTCGACAGGTCGTCGTAAATGATCAGCGCATGCATGCCGTTGTCGCGGAAATATTCGCCCATGGCGCAGCCGGAGAACGGCGCGAGGAATTGCATCGGAGCGGGATCGGACGCGGTCGCCGCGACCACGATTGAATAATCGAGCGCGCCCTGTTCTTCGAGCACCTTCACGAATTGCGCGACGGTCGAGCGCTTCTGCCCGACCGCGACATAGACGCAATAGAGCTTGGCCTTTTCGTCCGTGCCCCGGTTGACCGACTTTTGGTTGAGAATCGTGTCGAGCGCGATGGCCGTCTTGCCGGTCTGCCGGTCGCCGATGATGAGCTCGCGCTGACCCCGACCGATCGGGATAAGCGCGTCGATCGCTTTCAACCCCGTCGCCATCGGTTCGTGCACCGACTGGCGCGGAATGATGCCCGGCGCCTTCACGTCGACGCGGGCGCGCCGCGTGGCATTGATCGGACCCTTGGCATCGATCGGATTGCCGAGCGCATCGACGACACGGCCGAGCAGCTCCTTGCCGACCGGAACATCGACGATCGCGCCCGTGCGCTTGACCGTCTGGCCCTCCTTGATCTCGCGATCGCTGCCGAAAATGACGATACCGACATTGTCGGTCTCGAGGTTAAGCGCCATGCCGCGGATGCCGCTTTCGAAGGCGACCATCTCGCCCGCCTGAACGTTGTCGAGGCCATAGACGCGGGCGATTCCGTCGCCGACCGAGAGAACTTGTCCGACCTCGGTCAGTTCGGCCTCGTTGCCAAAGTTGGCGATCTCCTTCTTGAGGATCGCCGAAATCTCAGCGGCGCGGATATCCATCAGCCGACCTCTTTCATACGTGCGCGGAGCGAATTGAGCTTGGTCCTGAGCGAGGCGTCGACCATGCGGGAGCCGAGCTTGACGATCAGCCCTCCGATGATCCCCGGATCGATCTTGGTCGTGACTTCGACCGACTTGCCGCCGGTCAAATCGGCCAGCGCCGCCTTCAATGCCGTGACATGCTTGTCCTTGAGCGGCTCGGCGACCGTGACTTCGGCGCGAATGCGGCCTTTGGCGACATCGTCGAGCTTGTGGAAATCGTCGATCATCTTGGCGACGGCGAAGAGTCGGCGCTTCTGCGCAAGGAGCTTCAAGAAGTTTCCGGAGATTCCGGAAATGCCGGCGCGCCGAAGCACGGCATTGAGCGCATTCAACTGTTCTTCGGCGGAATGAAGCGGGCTTTTCACGAACCGCTGCAAATCCTCGCTTTCGGCAACGAGGGCAGCGAACTTGCCGAGATCCTCCGCCACCTTGTCGGTGAGCCCCAAGTCCTCGGCAAGCTCATAGAGCGCCAGGGCATAGCGCCCGGTCATTCCCGATACGATCATCTGGTCTTGCGCCAAGGCTCTAAGCCTTTGAATCCATAAACGTGAGAGGCCCGGCTTCGAGCGGGTTCGCAGCAAACCCAAAGCGCAGGCTGAAAGAGACCGAATATGGCGCGAGAGGCTCCGCCACACGGGGCGAGCGTGACTAACATAGGGCATTTTTGTGCGCAACCCTGGGCAGCTGCGGCATCGGGCGGCCTTTGGCCAGCTATCCGATCGCAGCTACCCAAGATCATCGGCAATCTCGCGACGCTGCGGGGCAGGCGGCGCTGGCCTTCGCGGCGCGAAGATCTATATAAGTTCTGACACGCGGAGAAAGCTCATGGCGGCAACAGTGACTTCGGTCAAACTCGACATTCCGGCAGTCGATTTCCGGCTGCCCGCCACGGATGGACGAACCTATTCGTTCGACGATGTGGCCGGCAAAAACGGAACGGTGATCGTTTTCATCTGCAATCATTGTCCTTATGTGATCGCGGTCATCGATCGGCTCGTCGCCGATGCGCGGGTGCTGATGGCGGAAGGCATCGGCTTCGCCGCCATCTGTTCGAACGATGCGCGCGGCTACCCCGAGGATTCCTTCCCCAACATGAAGCGCTTCGCCGAGAAGCATAAATTTCCGTTTCCCTATCTTCACGACGAGAGCCAGGAAGTAGCGCGGGCCTATGACGCGGTCTGCACGCCCGATTTCTTCGGCTTCGATAAGAACCGCAGGCTCAAATACCGCGGCCGGCTCGACGAGGGCCGCACCAATCCGCCGGCGGCGGGCGCGCGCCGCGAGCTTGTCGAAGCCATGCGCGAAATCGCCAAGACTGGAGCGGCGCCGGCTGAGCAGCATCCCTCGATCGGCTGTTCGATCAAGTGGAAGGCGGCGTGAACGGCCCTCTCCCAGAGGGAGACGGTGGCTGGAAGCAGCCGGGTGAGGGATTACGATGCCAACGCTGAGGGATTGTCTCATCCGCCCCGCTCCGCGGGGGCACCTTCTCCCATAGGGAGAAGGAGGGCGCGCGTAGTCAGGAGCAGGTCATGGACGTCAACGATATCGAGGAAGGCTTCGAGGTCTTCTGCCACGACGGCGACGTGGCCATTGGCGCGGTGCGCGAGGTCGCACCGCACGGACGCCCGGAACTCGTCATTTATGTCGAGAATGCCGGCGATTTCCGCGTGCCCTTCGACGCGGTTCATGCCGTTCACGATCAGAAGGTCATTCTGAACCGCAACAAGCTCGACATGCGGCTGCAGCAGGCCATCGGCCATGCGCATGATGCCGAGGATCCGAATTACGAGGCGCCATAGGCATGGCTTCTCGCTGTGGGAGAAGGTGCACCGCGAAGCGGGGCGGATGAGGGGTTACGATCGCTGTAATCCACTTGGCATCATAACCCCTCATCCGACCACCCGCTCCCGATGGGAGAGGGTTCATGCTTCGGTCTCACATGAAATTCTGCGGATCGACATCGACAATAACGCGCACCCCGCCGCGTTCGGGCGGCGCGGTCGCAAGCATAGCGCGTAGAAAGCCCTGAAGGTCGGCCGAGCGCGGGGCGCGCACGAGCAGCCGGAACCGATGCCGCCCACGGATCACCGCAATCGGCGCTTCGGCCGGGCCTAGGAGGGAGGTCTCGTCCTCCCGCGCAGATTCCGCCGAGCGCGGCAAGCCGCCATTTCGGATTCGGCGGCAAAGCATGCGCCGTGCGCACCAAAGCGCGCGCATGCGCTTCGGCCGAAGCCCTGTCCTTGCCGGAGACGATGAGCGCGGCGAGCCGGCCGAAAGGCGGCAGGCCGGCACCACGACGCTGCTCCGTCTCTTCGCTGTAGAAACGCTCGGCCTCGCCGGAGAGAAGTGCACGGATCACCGGATGATCCGGCTGCCAGGTCTGCACCAGCGCGCGCCCGGCGCGGCCGAAACGTCCGGCCCGCCCCGTGACCTGTTGCAGCACTTGGAAGGTGCGCTCCGCCGCGCGCGGATCGCCGTTGGAGAGTCCGACATCTGCGTCGATCGCCCCGACCAGCGACAGAAGCGGGAAATTATGCCCCTTGGCGACAAGCTGCGTGCCAATGACGACGTCGCAAGCGCCATTGGCGATTGCGTCGAGTTCCTGGCGCAGCCGTTCCGTGCCGCCGGGAAAATCTGACGAGAGAACGAGCGCGCGCGCCTGCGGCCAAAGCTCCGCAACTTCGTCGGCGAGCCGCTCGACCCCCGGCCCGCAGGCGGCGAGCGAATCCGCCGCCTCGCATTTGGGGCAGACATCCGGGCGCCGCTCGATATGGCCGCAATGATGACAGACAAGCGCACGGCGAAACCGATGCTCGACAAGCCAGGCGGTGCAGTTCGGGCATTGGAACCGATGCCCGCACACCCGGCAGAGCGTGAGCGGCGCATAGCCGCGCCGGTTGAGAAAGAGCAAAACTTGCTCGCCGGCAGCCAGCGTCTCGCCGATCGCCGCAACGAGCCGCGGCGAAATCCATTTGCCGCGCGGCGCCGGCTCGCGTCGGAGATCGATCGTTTCGATTGACGGCAGCCTGCCGCCGCCAAACCGCGCCGGAAGCTTCAGATGCCGATAGCGGCCCTGTTCGGCATTGACCCGCGATTCAATCGACGGCGTCGCTGAAGCGAGTACCACCGCCGCCTTGTCGATCTGCCCCCGCACAACCGCCATGTCGCGCGCATGATAGGAAACGCCATCATCTTGCTTGTAGGCGGCTTCATGCTCCTCATCGACGACGATCGCGGCGAGATCGGCGAAGGGCAGAAACAGGGCCGAGCGCGCGCCGACGACGATTTTCACCTCGCCGCTCGCCACGCCCGACCAGATGCGGGCGCGTTTTCGCGGACTGACCGAAGAATGCCATTCGGCCGGACGCGCGCCGAAACGGGCCGCAAAACGATCGAGGAATTGAGCCGTCAGCGCGATTTCCGGCATGAGGACCAAGGCTTGGCGGCCGGCGCGCAAAGCCGCCGCGAGGGCTTCGAAATAGACTTCCGTCTTGCCGGATCCGGTGACGCCTTCGAGCAGGCTCACCGAGAATTCACGCGCCTCGACCGCCGCGGCGAGCGCGGCCGCCGCTTCCGCCTGTGCCGGTTCGAACCGAGTCTCCGCGAAGTCCGGTTCGCACGTCTCGGCCACAGGTTCAGGCGGCAGAGCGACAGCCTCGAGCGTGCCTTCATCGACGAGCGTATCGATGACGCTCGCCGAGCAGGCGGCGAGATCGGCGAGCGCGCTTTTCGACAGAGCAAGTCCACCTTCGAGCGCCGCGAGCACCCGCGCCCGCGCCGGCGTCATGCGCGCCGGCGGCGGCCCTGCCCGGCGCAAGCCGATGCGCGGCCGCTCCGGGTCGGCATTGAACGGCGCCTTGATGCTCATGCGCAGAACCATTCCGCGCGGACTCAAGGTCCAACGCGCCACCCAATCGATGAGAGCGTGCAAAGACGGATTGAGCGGCGCAAGGTCGTAGCGCGCGGCGATTGCTTTGAGGTTGGAACCGGACGCGCCTTGGCGGATCTCCCAGACCGCGCCGATCGTCTCGCGCGTGCCGAGCGGCACTTCGACGAGATCGCCGGGGGCGAGATCGAGGTCGGCGGGCACGCGATAGGAATAGGCCTGATCGACGGCGACCGGCACGAGAACATCGGCGACGCGCTCGCGCACCCGATTTGAAGGCCTGCTCATGGCCGAGGCTTAAAGCATTTCATGGGAAAGGGAAATTTGCCGTATAACCCTGCTTTCCCGGATGCCAGATCGTGGCATGGATTCCCGGAAGACTGCGCGGAACAATCGCGGCGCAGGTTATTTCTGGCGAATCTCGCCTGCTCCACCTCCGCCAATTCGCCGGACGTTGACGGACCGGTCCGGCTGTTTGCTCAGCGATCCGATGCCGACGACCCATTGCCCGATTTTATCCGCCGGCAGGACGCAGAAGGCGGCGCCTCTATCCGAAACTCCATATGAGATCAGCAGATCATCCCCGTATTGGATGATCCCGCACGCGAACTCGATCCCTTTTCTTTGCAAAAAGAACGGCCGGCTTATCTCAACGACATCGAACTTGTCGTCGAGGACAATGAAGTTGTGAGTATAGTGCCCCCTGCCATTGCTCGCCCGATTAGGCGCGTGGACGAGGCCAATATAATATCCTCCCCACGGAAGCAGCGGCGTCCCGCCTCGAATGTCGAACGTTTTTACCTCGGCCGGCGATCCGCGCACGAGCGCAAGCGCTCCATCCGCGAACTCGTAAACGACCATTGGATCGATGCTGTAGAGCAAGAACAGCTTGTCTTCCTTAACAAGCGGAATCCAGTTTTTTTCCATTTGGGCACCGGTTGGAGAACTGAACTCGAAGAATTCTGCGACCCTATATTGATCCAGCCGGATCAAAATCTGGGCGGCAGAGAGGCTGTCAGGTGAATGCGCGCTGATGCCTGCAGCCATTGCCCAAAGCGCCCCATTCCAATTGAACAGTCGCAGATCCTCGATTCCATATTCCGCCGCTTTGCAGTTCGCGCGCAGCAATTGGTCGTCGAGCATATGAGTATCGATGAAGCGTAAATTCTTGTCGTATCGGTGAAAGACGTTGACGGTGTCATGCGGCGGCGCTTCATAGAAGCGGCGCCGATCGTCATATAGTCGCAAGTTCGATGATCGAGATACGAACAAGATCTCGTCGCGCGCCTGCGCGACGCCAGGGTTGAAAATCGGAAATGTAAGATCGTTCCTCAGGTAAGATGAACGGATGCCCAATTGTTGAGTGAGGACAGGCATCATGGAAAATACAGCTTCCGTTGCCCCGTCGTGAACGACCTGAACGTTTTGGGCGACAGCATGAACTTGCTCTGCAAGTTCCTCAAGACGCCTCCTGAGTTCGTCGAGACTCCTTTCCAAGGTCCCGATGCGCCAATTGAATATATCGGCACTCGGCCCAAATGTCCGATCCCGAAACTTCTTCCACATCGCCGGCAAACGCATTTTGAGCAGAGCCCGTCCGAACCGACTAATAGAGCCTCCTAGACGAGATCCATACGGAACTCCAGACGGGAGTTAGACCGGCGCGAAGCCCTCTCGGGTCATCCGGAAATTCGGCTTGGATCACGGCACGCGGCGCCTCATTCCCGGCGCGCTTCTTCCGCCCAGACCTTAAATCCGGTGAGCGTACTGGGGCCGAAACTATGGGTGAGCGGCACATCCGCCGCGTCGCGCCCTTGCGCGACCAGGATGCGTCCGACCCGCGGGGCGTTGTTGCGCGGATCGAAGGCGTGCCAGCGACCGCCGAGATAGACCTCGATCCAGGCGGCAAAATCCATCGGCTCATAAGGCGGCGGAAGACCGATATCGGTCACATAGCCGGTGCAGTAGCGCGTCGGGATATTGAGGCAGCGGCAGAACGTGGCCGTCAGATGCGCATAGTCGCGACAGACGCCGCGACACTCGTTATAGGCCTCGTGGGCGGTGCGGGTCGGGCGCGAGTGCTCGTAGCCGAAGGTCATGCGATCATGCACGAAGTCGCAGATCGCCTGCACCCGCGACCAACCGGGCATCATATGTCCGAAAAGGCGCCAAGCCTCGTCCGACAGCGCATCGGTCTCGCAATAGCGGCTGGCGAGCAGGAACTGAAGGGCTTCGGACGGCAATTGCTCGACAGGATGCTGCATGGCCTCGAGCCGCACCGGATCCGGAACGCCGGGGTCGCGAACGATTGCGTTGGTTTTCAGCGTGAAAGCGCCGGCCGGAGCGACCAGCCGGGCGCACCAATTGCCGAATGTGTCGCGGTAATCTTCGATCGCAACGGCAGGCTTGGTCGTCAGATAGTCCGGGCGCTCGAGATCCGAATAGCGCGAAAAATGCACGTTCAGCATCGCGATCATCGGCGTCGGCTGCGGAAATTCGAAGCTCAGCTCAGATCCGACGAAGATGCGTATCATGGCTCCATCCGGCGGTGGCGCGGTGGGATCACCCTTGCTCGCAGGTGCTAGATCCGTGCCATGGCGGCGGTTTGCTCTGCTAATCGGCCAAGCGCAGCCGCAGTTGCGCTTCAAGCCAAGTTATTTGGAGGGAATGGCATTTCCTCCTTCACCCCCCGCAACGCGGGAGGGAACACGGCTACCCGATCGCGCCGTGGCAATGTTTGTATTTCTTGCCGGAGCCGCAGGGACAGGGCTCGTTGCGGCCGACCTTGCCCCAGGTCGAAGGATCTTTGGCGACACGGGCCGGCGCCGAACGCCGCTCCGGCTGCGCCGCCGGTTGGGCGGCGGCTTGCCTCTCGGGCGCGAAACCTTGTCTGTCGCGGGTGAAGCCCTCGGGCGAGGCCTCGGGCGTGAGCGCCTCGATGAGGCCCGCCGAATTGTTCAGCGCCTCGAAATTCGCGGTCTGCAAGGGCGGCGCCGGTTCGGGCGCCTCAAATGCGATTTCGATCCGGTTCAATTGCGCCGTCGTCGTCTCGCGCAAACGGGTGATCAACTCGCTGAACAGCTCGAAAGCCTCCGATTTATACTCGTTGAGAGGATCGCGCTGCGCCATGCCGCGCCAGCCGATGACCTGACGCAGGTGATCGAGCGTCGAGAGATGTTCGCGCCAGAGATGGTCGAGCGCCTGCAGCACGACCTGCTTCTCGATATAGCGCATGAGATCGGGGCCGTTCTTTGCCACGCGTGCGGCATAGGCCTCGTCAGCCGCCGTCTGGATTCGCTCGCGCAGATCGTCGTCCGTGATGCCCTCTTCCTGCGCCCATTCGGCAAAGGGCAGCGAGATATTGAGGGTGCTCCCAGCCGCCTGCGTCAGGCCTTCGATGTCCCAGGCCTCGGGATAGGCATCAGGCGGGGCATGTTTGGCGACCATGTCCTCGATGACGCCTTCGCGCATGTCGGTGATCATCTCTTCGAGCGAAGCCTGCGCCATCATCTCGCGGCGCTGCTCGAAGACCACCTTGCGCTGATCGTTCATCACGTTGTCGTATTTGAGGATGTTCTTGCGCATATCGAAGTTGCGCGCCTCGACTTTCTGCTGTGCTTTTTCGAGCGCCTTGTTGATCCACGGATGGACGATGGCCTCGCCCTCCTTGAGGCCGAGCTTCACCAGCATCGAGTCCATCCGGTCGGACCCGAAGATGCGCATCAGATCGTCCTTGAGCGACAGGAAGAATTTCGAGCGTCCGGGATCGCCCTGGCGGCCGGAGCGGCCGCGCAATTGATTGTCGATGCGCCGGCTCTCGTGCCGTTCGGTGCCGACGATATAGAGGCCGCCGGCGGCGACCGCGAGCTCGCGGAAGCGCGCGACATCGGCGCGGATCTCGGCCTCCTTGGCGTCGCGCTCCGGACCTTCCGGCAGGCCGGCGCATTCCTGCGCAACGCGCATCTCGACGTTGCCGCCGAGCTGAATGTCGGTGCCGCGGCCGGCCATGTTGGTGGCGACGGTGATCGCGCCGGGCACGCCGGCTTCGGCGACGATATAGGCCTCTTGCTCGTGGAAGCGGGCGTTGAGCACGGCGAAGAGCCTCGACGGCTTGCCGGAGCGCGCCGCCGCATAGAGTTTCTGCAAGGCCGTGGGCTCGGTAATGTCGATATGGCGATAGCCGCGCTTGCTCAGATATTCGGCGAGCTGCTCGGATTTCTCGATCGAGGTCGTGCCGACCAGCATCGGCTGAAACTTCGCGTTGGCGGCATCGATCTCCTGCGCGATCGCCTCGAGCTTTTCTTCGTAGGTGCGGTAGACTTCGTCGTCTTCGTCGGTGCGCCGCACGGGCTGGTTGGTCGGAATTTCGACGACGTCGAGCTTATAAATCTCGGCGAATTCGTTGGCCTCGGTCGCCGCCGTGCCGGTCATTCCGGAGAGCTTGCTGTAAAGACGGAAATAGTTCTGGAAGGTGATCGACGCGAGCGTGGCGTTCTCGGGCTGGACCGTCACCCGCTCCTTGGCTTCGAGCGCCTGATGCAGGCCTTCCGAGTAGCGCCGGCCAGGCATCATCCGGCCGGTGAATTCGTCGATGATCACGACTTCGCCGTTGCGGACGATGTAATCTTTGTCGCGCTGGAACAATTTATGGGCGCGCAGCCCCTGGTTCACGTGATGTACGATGGTCACATTGGCCGCGTCGTAAAGCGAACCTTCTTGCAGCACGCCGATCTCGGCAAGCAGTTCCTCCATATGCTCGTTGCCGACCTCGGTGAGGCTCACCGCGCGCTGCTTCTCGTCGAGATCGAAGTCCTCGGCGCCGAGCCGCGGGATGATCTTGTCGATCGAATTATAGAGATCCGATTTGTCGTCGGAGGGGCCGGAGATGATGAGCGGCGTGCGCGCTTCGTCGACCAGGATCGAGTCGACTTCGTCGACGATTGCGAATTTGTGCCCGCGCTGCACCATATGGGCGAGCTCGTACTTCATGTTGTCGCGCAGATAATCGAAGCCGAATTCGTTGTTGGTGCCGTAGGTGATGTCGGCGGCATAAGCCTCGCGCCGCTGTTGATCGTCGAGGCCATGGACGATCGTCCCGACGCTCATGCCGAGGAATGTGTAGATGCGGCCCATCCATTCAGCGTCGCGGCGGGCGAGATAATCGTTGACAGTGACCACGTGGACGCCGGTGCGTGGAAGCGCATTGAGATAGGCAGCGAGTGTCGCAACCAGCGTCTTGCCTTCGCCGGTGCGCATCTCGGCGATCGCTCCTTCATGCAAGACCATGCCGCCGATGAGCTGGACGTCGAAATGGCGCTGGCCGAGCGTGCGTTTTGCGGCTTCCCTTACCGTCGCGAAGGCCGGCACCAGGAGATCGTCGAGCCGCTCGCCCGCCTCGAGCCGGGCGCGAAAAGTATCGGTGCGGGCGCGCAGTTCGGCATCCGTCAGTTTCGCGACCTCCGGTTCGAGCGCATTGATCGCAGCGACATCCGGCCGATAGGTCTTCAGCCGGCGGTCGTTGGCCGAGCCGAAAATTTTCATGGCGATGGCGCTGAACATTCAAGCAACCTTTCGCGGCCTATCGCCGCCCGGACTTGACGAGGAGCGGCCGGACCTCGGATGCAAGCGAACCGGTCGCGGATCAATCCCGTTCATTTGGCGAATCGCAACTGACGTCATTGCCGATGAGACATGACGAACTTGCAACGAATGAGGCTCGGTGAGCACGGCGCGGCGCATTTTGGCGAATTCCCACTCCTCGCCGCGAGGCGCCGAGGCTTCAACATCGTGACTGCGGGTATTTTCGGACGGCGAACCCGCGCCGCGATCCGCGTCGGCCGAAAATGCCCCAGCCTTGCGGCCTGCTTTGCAGAAAGATCGGCCGCACCCGGACACTTCGAGAGATAAGAGTGGGGTCCGGCCTTGTCAATCGAGGCTAGGCTTCCGGTTTTTCGGCGATTTCGGGGCCTGGCGGAGGCGGCATGGCACATTTAAGCCCGAATTTCCGCGCAGGACCGCCAACCGACCCGCCGGCGCCCGAAGCCCAGGGAGATCATCAGATGTCCACGCAAACTTTCCGCGCCGGCGCCCTCGGCCTCGGCTTTGCCCTGAGCTTTATGTTGCCGGCGATCTTGATGACGCCGCCCGCGGCGGCCGAGGTGCTCGCGACCGTGAACGGCACGGCGATCACCGATGCGGATCTCAAGATCGCCGCGGAAGATCTTGGCTCGAGCATCCCGCAGCAACTGCAAGGCAAGGCGCGCGACACTTATCTTCTCGATTACCTGATCGACAGCGAACTCGTCGCGCAGAAGGCCGGCGGCGATAAACTCGACCAGGATCCGGACTTCACCAAACGGCTCGCCTATTACCGCGGAAAGATCTTGGCGGAAATGCTGCTCAAAAAGGTCGCGAAAGACGCCGTGACTCCTGAAAAGCTGCAGCAGACTTATGACCTTGCGGCCAAGGCAGACAAGCCGCAGACGGAAATTCACGCCCGCCATATTCTGGTCGACACCGAGGCTGCCGCGGAGGCGGCGCTGAAACGGATCAAGGCCGGCGAAGATTTCGCCAAGGTCGCTAAGGAGGTCTCGAAGGACGGCGGCGCCGACGGCGGCGACCTCGGCTGGTTCACCAAGGATCGCATGATACCGGAGTTCGCCGACGCCGCGTTCAAATTGAACGAGGGCGAGGTCTCGGATCCGGTCAAAACGCAGTTCGGCTGGCACATCATCAAAGTCGAAGGCAAAAGGCAAACCACCTTCCCGCCCTTCGATCAGGTGAAGGGGCAAGTGGAAGCCTTCGTAGTCCAACAGGCGCAGTCCCAACTCATTCAGCAATTGCGCAAGGACGCGAAGATCGAGCGCGCCGACGCACCTGCGCCGGACGCGCCAGCGACAGCGCCGACGCCTCAGCCGACGCCGGCTGCGGGGCAAGCGCCCGCGCCAACGACGCCGGCCCCCGCTGCGGCGAGCACGCCGCCCGATAAAAAGTAGCTTCCTGCTCCGAAAAATGCCTTCCCCGGACGAGCCCGCGGGGCGGCCGAAGCTCCGGGGGTCCAGAGCAAAGGCAACTGGTCGGATTTTGAACCTGTTGTCCCGGATCCCGGCTCGATCCCCGGATCAGGTCCGAGGATCGCTTCGGCCGGGACAGTCGGTTCTCGTTCGCCGCTCTGCCACTTCCTATCGCGTCTCGTAAGTGCCGACGAGCTCGGTCTCGGCGAGCATATGCGGCTGCGCCTGCGCCCAGATCTGCGCGACCTTGCTGCCTATCGGATGGAGCGTCTCGACGTCGAGAGCGGCGAGGCGGAAATGGTAGTGGTGCACGCCGTGGCCGCGGGGCGGCTGCGGTCCGTCATAATAAGCATCGCCGAAGTCGTTCACGCCTTGGCTCAGCCCCCCCGACTCGCTTCCGGCGCCTTCTGGCAGTGCGGTTCGGTCCGCCGGGATGTCATACACCGCCCAATGATAGAAGGTTCCGGATGGCGCATCGGGATCGGCGATGATCAGCACGAAACTTTTCGTTCCCTGCGGTGCATCCTGCCAGCGCAACGGCGGCGAAAGATTGTCGCCGGCGCGGGCGTATTTACGCGGAATCGCTCCGCCATTGCGGAATCCGGGACTTTCGAGGCTGAAGCTCATCGCGGTCTCCTCTGCAACGGTTTGGAAATGGCTCTGGTCGGCGGGCGCGGGAACGATCGCGCCGCTGCTTGGTTCTTGAACGATGAAAAAGGGAGCCAAGCCCATGGCCAGCAATGGCGATAGAGAACAGATGACGTACCCGGCCGAGAAGGCGCGCCAAGGCGAGATCATCCTGCGCACGCCATTGCACCGCATGATTTTCCTCGCTGGGCTCGTCGGGATCGTGCTTGTTGCCGCGCTCTGGGTCATCTTCGCGCGCTGAACAAACCTTCCAAACAGCCAACCTCCCGCAGCCCTCGGCATCTTTCGGCCTGTCCGCCGGTGACGTTTTATTCTGCCGCGTCATCATACGCGTGTCATCCGAAGCCAGAAAGATCGCCGCCGGCGAAATATCGGCGGATTCCCCGGCCTGACCACCGCCCAGCAAAAGGTTGCGGCGAAACGCATCATGGTCTTTCATGTTCTTCGCAACTGCGGCCGCACCTAGAAGCGAACCGCGCCGGACTGGAGTGAAAGCCGATGACGGGAAATTTCGTCTGGTACGAGCTGATGACCACCGATCTCGGGGCGGCGGAGAGCTTCTATCGCGACGTCATCGGCTGGGGCGCGCGCGACGCGAAAATTCCAGGTCTTCGCTACACGCTCTTTACGATCGAGACGACGCCGGCGGCCGGAATGATGGAGCTGCCGCCCGAGGCCCGTGACGCCGATGTGCGGCCCGACTGGATTGGCTATGTCGCGGTCGATGACGTCGATGCTTTCGCCAAGCGCCTGAGGCAGGCGGGCGGCAAAGTGGACCACGGTCCGGAAAACATTCCGGACATCGGCCGCTTCGCCATCGTCGCCGATCCGCAGGGCGCGAGCTTTGCGCTGTTCAAAGGCGGCATGGAGGAGGCTCATGCGCCCTCTCACAGCGCGCCGGGAGGCGTCGGCTGGCACGAGTTGCATGCGGCCGATTGGCAGAAAGTCTTCGATTTCTATGCCGGGCTGTTCGGCTGGCAGAAGGGCGAGAGCATGGATATGGGTCCGCTGGGCGTCTATCAGCTGTTCGGCAAAGACGGCCCCTCGATCGGCGGAATGTTCAACAAGCCGGCAGCCGAGCCCAGCCCTTATTGGCTGTTTTATTTCAACGTGGCGGCGATCGAAGCGGCCGCGGCGCGCGTCAAGGCCAAAGGCGGCCGCGTCATCAATGGTCCGCACGAAGTGCCGGGCGGAAACTGGATTATCCAATGCGTCGATCCGCAAGGCGCGATGTTCGCACTGGTGGCGCCGGCGAAATAAAGCTCTATCCCGCCGTCAATCCTGCGAGCGACATTAGTCCGTGGAGAATCAGCGCCACGAGCCCGAGCGCGGCGACGCTCGCCGTCCAAATCAGCACCAGCCAGCCGATCCGCCGCAGCCACGGCTTGCGAGGCGTCGCTTGCATCAATGATAGCCTTCGCCCGCCCTGACCTTGCCGCGGAACACGTAATAGGACCAGGCGGTATAGGCGAGGATGATCGGAATGATGAACAGAGCGCCGACAAGCGCAAAGCCCATGCTTTGCGGCGGCGCCGCGGCGTCCCAGATGGGCACGGCGGGCGGAATGATGTTGGGCCAGAGACTGATCGCAAGCCCGCTGTAGCCCAGGAACAGCAGGAACAGCGCGAGCGCGAAGGGCAGCACATGCGGCTCGCGGCGCAGTGCGTGGAGGATCGCCCATGTCGTCGCCAGCGTGAGCAAGGGCACGGGCGAGAAGAAAATGATGTTGGGAAGGCTGAACCAGCGCGCGGCGACGCCCGGATGCGCGAGCGGCGTCCAGAGGCTGACAATGCCGATCACGACGAGGAGAATGATCGTGACCGGCCTGGCGAGCGCGATCATGCGCTGTTGCAGCGCCCCTTCCGTCTTCATGATGAGCCAAGTCGAACCCAGCAGCGCATAAGCGACAAGTAGGCCGAAGCCGGTAAACAGGCTGAAAGGCGTCAGCCAATCGAAGGCGCCGCCCTGATAGGAGGGGCCGGTCACATGAAAGCCGTTGATGAAGGCGCCAAGCGCGACGCCTTGGGAGACGGCCGCGACATAGGATCCGCCGGCGAAGGCCCTGTCCCAGAAAGGCCGGTGCGCCGCATCCGCCTTGAAGCGGAATTCGAACGAGACGCCGCGGCAGATCAGACCGGCCAGCATGAGCACCAGCGGCAGGTAGAGCGCGCTGAGCAGCACCGAATAGGCAAGCGGGAAGGCGGCCATGAGCCCGGTGCCGCCGAGCACGAGCCAAGTCTCGTTGCCATCCCACACGGGGGCGACCGTATTGACCATCGTGTCGCGGTCGGCCCGGTCGTGGATGAATGGAAACAGCAAGCCGATGCCGAGATCGAATCCGTCCATGACCACATACATCATCAGCCCGAAGCCGATGATGATCGCCCAGAGGATCGCAAGATCGACGCCCATCAGCCTTCTCCCTGCCCCGGCGATGTGGGATCGATGTCGGGCGCGCCTGAAAGCGGCCGCGCCGGCCGTTGAAACGCGCCGGGCTCTGGTTCGGGCCCGGTCGCGTCGGGCCCTTTGGCGACGAGCTTGAGCATATAGCTGACGCCGGTGCCGAACACCGAGAAATACAAGACGATGAAGAGAAGCAGCGTCGCCGTCAGCTCGGGCGCCGAGTGATTGGAAACCGCGTCGGCGGTGCGCATCACGTTATAGACGACCCAGGGCTGGCGGCCCATTTCGGTTGTGATCCAACCGGCGAGAATTGCGACGATGCCGGCGGGGCCCATCAGGATAGCAAAGCGCAGAAACAGCGGCGCGCGATACATGTCTCCCCGCCAGCGCGCCCAGAGACTCCATAGGCCGAGAAACACCATAAGGAATCCGAGTCCGACCATGACCCGGAAGCTCCAGAAGACGACGGTCGAGTCGGGCCGGTCGGCAGGCGGGAAGTCGTCGAGACCGGGGAAAGTGCCATTCCAGGAATGGGTCAGGATCAAGCTGCCGAGGTGCGGGATATCGACCTCGTCCAGGGTCTCGTCGTCTTGCATGTCCGGCCAGCCGAAAAGGATCAGCGGCACGCTTTGGCCAGGCTTGTTCTCCCAATGGCCTTCAATCGCGGCGATCTTCGCCGGCTGGTAATGCAGCGTATTGAGACCATGCTCGTCGCCGACTTCGATCTGGATCGGCGCGACGATGAGCATCATCCACATCGCCATCGACAGCATCGTGCGCACGGCCGGCGTATCGTGGCGCTTCAACAGATGCCAGGCGCCGGAAGCGCCGACGAAGAGCGCGGTCGCGAGATAGGCCGCAATCGTCATATGCACGAGGCGGAACGGGAAGGACGGATTGAAGATGATTTTGAGCCAATCGACGGGAACGATGCGGCCGCCGATGATTTGATAGCCTTGCGGCGTCTGCATCCAGCTGTTGGCGGCGAGAATCCAAGTGGCCGAAATCAGCGTGCCCGCCGCGACCATCAGGGTCGCGAAAAAATGCAAGCCCGGCCCGACCTTGTTCCAGCCGAACAGCGCGACGCCGAGAAAGCCCGCTTCGAGGAAGAAGGCGGTCAGCACTTCGTAAGTCAGCAGCGGCCCGGTGACGCTGCCGGCATAGGCCGAGAAATAGCTCCAGTTGGTGCCGAACTGATAGGACATCACCACGCCGGAGACGACGCCCATGGCAAAGTTGACGGCGAAGATCTGCAGCCAGAAATGATGCAGCCTGCGATAGACCTCCTGCTTCTTCCACAGCCACAAGGCTTCGAGCACGACGAGATAGCTGGCAAGCCCGATGGTGATCGCCGGAAAGATGATGTGGAAGGAGACGGTGAAGCCGAACTGGATTCTGGCGAGCTGCAGCGCGGTCAGGCCGAACATTGCAGAGCTCCTCCCCCAGGGCTTTCGCGAATCGGTCAGTCGCAGCTTGACCGCAGACCGCGCGGCCCGCGGCCCCGGCCCGCGGCCCGCGGCCGCATCATCTAACATAGGACGCGGCACGCCGACAGCCACAGGCGTCAGGCCGAAGGCGGTCTGCCGAGCCTAGGATCGCTCGGTGA
>CAWDYF010000002.1:1522500-2285623 GCA_963806675.1 uncultured Alphaproteobacteria bacterium
TAGAGCGTGCCCGCGACGACCAGCAGCGCGCCACGTTGGTTTTGAACGCGCGCCGTGAAGGGAGGCGCTTTGCCGGCGAGCGCAGCCGCGACATCGACCGGCCAGCCCGGCATGATCGCGCCATCCTTCAAGGCCAGCGCGAAGACGAGATGATGCGGCTCGGAGGATTGCGCCACATCGGCGTCGAGAAAGAGGGTCCCGCTCGCAGGATCGATCACGGGCGTGCCGGTGATCCCGAGAGGATCGATGTCTCCGCAAGGCAGGGCGGCGCGCGCGACCGGCGTTCCGAGTTCGCGCTTCCAGACAATGTGGCCGGTATGTGCATCGAGCGCGTAAACGACATTGTCCTCGGTCGCGGCGATGAGGAGAGCGGGGCTCGCGTCGGGCGGCCGCCAATAGAGCGGCTGCGCATAGACGTGACCGGAAAGTTCGGCGTGGAACGCCGGATCGAGGTGAAGCGATTTGGCCCGATCCCAGCTCAGGCCGGGCACGATGAAATGGCCGCTGCGCGCGCCATCGCCGTGATAGGTCAGAACGGAAGGATCGGCGCGTGCCGGCAGGCCCCATGCCATCACCGCGACGGCCGCGAGAAGGGCGAACGTGGGCGGTTTCATCGAATCCAGCTAGAAGGCGAATGCGTAGATTGTTCCGTCGGCGCCGACATAGAGACGGTCCTGCGTCGCGATGAGCGTCTGCAGGCGGTGCAAGCCGGCCAAGCCCTGCTGCGGACCGCTGAACAGGACTTCGCCGGTATCGCCCTTGAACGCGTGCAGGAACCCGTCGCCTTGCGCGCCGACCGCCCAGACGATTGCGTTCGAGCGGCCGTCGGTGGTCGTCACGATCGGCGCTCCGAAGCCCTTCATTTGCGCGCACCAGGCGGTGCCAAGTGTGGGAGGCTTGCCGCCGTGGATGGAAAGGACAATGAGGCCTCTCTGCGACTCGGCGGCCGGGCAGCCAATTCCCTCGGTTGGAAATGCCACATAGATGGAATCGCCTACCGGATAGACGGCGGCGCCGGCATAGGCTCCGTAGTTCGAGACTTTGGCGACGGCCAGCGCGCCGCCGACCCCGCCGAGATTCACCCGATCAAGCAGGTAGGCTTTTCCGTCCTTGCCGATCGCAAGCACCACGGGGCGTTGGCCGCCTGCGTCGGGAAGGTCGATCAACAGAGGCGATATCCCTCCAAGATCGGAGTCCTGCGCATCGAGATCGCGCCAATCGCCGGGGGTGAAATAGTCGCCTTGATCGGGAGGGCCCTGAAGATCGAGCGAGAGGCGAATGACGGCTTCACCGTCCGCCCAGTCCTGGGCGTCGTAGGTGTTGCCGGTTGCCACGAAAAGCGACGTGCCGTCCGAGGCGACGCCGCCCGGCGCCCAAACGCCGCCGCCCGGCGCGCGCGTTGCCCAGCGCGTCACCTTGTGCGGATCGCTCAGAGAAACACCGACCACCGTTCCATGGTAGGGACGACAATCGAAAAAGCTGCCGAACGGTACGTAGACCGTGTTGTTGACGACCAACAGAGCGCCACGCTGATTTTGCGTGCTCGCGAGGAAGGGAGGATTTTGGTCGGCGAAAGCGCCTTGAACATCGACCGGCCAGCCCGGCAAGATCGTTCCATCCTTCAAGGCCAGCGCAAAGACGAGATGGCTGGGCCCGGAAGGAAGGTCGACCGCCGCGTCGAGAAACAAAGCTTCGCTCACCGCGTCGATGACCGGCGTGCCGGTTACGCCGAGCGGAGCGATGTCGCCGCAAGGCAGCGCCTCGCGCGCCACAGGCGCACCGAGCTCGCGCTTCCAAACCGTTTGGCCGCTCTTGGCATCGAGCGCGTAGACGACGTTGTTTTCGGTGGCGACGATCAGAAGCGCGGGACTCGAATCGGGCGGCTGCCAATACAAGGGTTGCGCGTGAAGCTGCCCTGAAAGCTCGGCGTGGAACGCCGCGTCGAAGCGCAGCGACTTTGCGCGTTCCCAGGTCAGCCCAGGCACGACGAAATGCCCGCTGCGGTTGGCGCCGCCGTGATAGGTCAGAACCGAGAAGGGGTCGGCATGCGCCAGCAAGCCGCCGGCCGCCAGGACGGCAACGAGAAGAACGAAGAAGATACGTCGCATGTATGCCTCATGACGCCGGGCGGGCGGTTTCTTAGTAGCGCCAACGTTGCGCACTGGCGACAAGAAAATCTCTAAAAACTTGGACGCGGGCGACGTTCTTCATCTCCTCGGCATAGACGAGATAGCATTCCAATTCCGGCATCGGCGCCGCCGGGAGCAGCTGCACGAGGTCGGGTTTGTCCAGATATTCGGGCAAAATCGCGATTCCGACCCCGTTTTCCGCGGCGCGCCAGAGCGCCGTGATGTTATTGACCGACATGGCGGGTTCGCGCGGATTCTTGGCCTCGCGGCCGAGATAGAGCAACGTGTTGAGATCGTCGAGGAACCCCGGCGCCGAGTAGCTGAGCAGCCGGTGGTGATCGAGATCCTCAAGCGTCTGCGGATGCCCATGCCGCTTCAGATAGTCGACCGAGGCATAGAGGCGGTAGTGGACCGTGAACAGGCGCCGCCGGATGAGATCGGGTTGCAATGGCTCGCGCAGGCGCAAAGCCACGTCCGCCTCGCGCATAGCGAGGTCGAGCTCGTCGTCGGAAAGGATCACCTTCAATCTGACATCGGGATAGAGTTCGAGGAATTGGCCGAGCCGTGGTGCCAGCCAATTGGTGCCGATCCCGAAGGTCGTGGTGATGCGCAATTCTCCATGCGGCTTCTGGCGGCTATCGACCAAGTTGGTTTGCACCGCTTCGAGCTTGGCCATCACGTCGCGCACTGTGCGGAACAAAAGCTCGCCCTGTTCGGTCAGGATCAGGCCGCGGGCATGGCGATGGAACAATGGCGCGGACAGCTCCTGCTCGAGCGCGCCGACCTGCCGGCTGACCGCGGATTGGCTGAGCGCCAGGGCAGCGCCGGCACGGGTGAACGATCCTGCTTCCGCCGCCGCATGGAAGATGCGCAGCTTGTCCCAGTCCATGAATTCCCTCCGCACCCCTGGCCATCGAGGAAGAATGCGGTCGAATAGGGGCGCGGTGATGGGCGGCTCGTGGCGGGCTTATTCCGCCGCTGCCCGGTGGTAGGATTTCGCTGCGAGCCAACGTTCCGCTTCGAGCGCCGCCATGCAACCGAGGCCCGCCGCGGTTACGGCCTGACGGTAGACCTCATCGGTCACGTCGCCGGCGGCGAAGACGCCGGGAATGTTGGTCGCGGTCGAAAAGGGCGCGGTTTTCAGATAGCCGTTCGGCTTGGCCTCAACCTGGCCAAGAAAAAGATCGGTCGCCGGCGCGTGGCCAATCGCCACAAAAACGCCATCGGCCGCAATCTCGCTGAAGACGCCCGTCTTCAAATTCTCGAGCCGGACGTGGGTGACGCGCGTCGGCCCGTCCTCGGCGCCGCAGATCTCATCAACGACGTTGTCCCAGATCACTTCGACATTGGGCGTCTTGAACAACCGGTCTTGCAGGATCTTCTCGGCGCGAAAACTCTCGCGCCGATGCACGATGGTCACTTTGCTCGCGAGCTGGCTCAGATAGAGCGCCTCTTCGACCGCCGTATTGCCGCCGCCGACCACGACGACTGGCATGCCGCGGTAGAAGAATCCATCGCAGGTGGCGCAGGCCGAGACGCCATAGCCTCTGAACCGCGTCTCGGAGGGAATGCCCAGCCATTTGGCCTTGGCGCCGGTCGCGATCACCAGCGCGTCGCAGGAATAGATGCTCTCGCTGTCGCCGTGGAGAAGGAAGGGCCGCGAGCCGAGCTCCACTTTGACGATATGGTCGGCAATGAACCTCGTGCCGACGTGTTCGGCCTGAAGCCGCATCTGCTCCATCAGCCAGGGACCCTGGATCGCCTCGGCGAAACCCGGATAATTCTCGACGTCGGTCGTGCTCATCAGCTGACCGCCGGCCTCGAAGCCGGCAAGCAAGATCGGCTCCAGCAGCGCGCGGGCGGCATAGATCGCCGCAGTATAGCCGGCCGGTCCCGATCCGATGATGATGAGCTTGGAGTGAAGCGGGGTCTTACCGGCTGCGCCGCTCAATTTAGAAGCCTTTCTCTCGCCAACGCGCCCTTCGAGCGATTGCGAGCACCCTTTCAATTTATGGCTCGGCCGGCTTCGCCGCAACCCACCGGCTACCCGCTCACCCCAACAAGGCGATGAGCCGATGCGCGCCCGAGCATTGCCGGCCGGCATGTCGATGCAATGAAATTTTGTAGTATGGGGAGCTATGGCCGATCTCGCAGCCGAAACTGCCGACAATATCTGCGCCAGCCTCTGCGCTGCCGGCCGTTATGAGGAGCCCTATCGGCATTTCTATGCCAACGATCTGCTGCCGCAGGCGCTGGCCGAGGCTTTAGCGTTGTTGCCGATCCAAACGCCCAATCCATCGCGCCTTTCCGGCAAGCGCGAGGATCAGAATGCGACGCGATGTTACGCCAACGCGGCGAGCATGCGGCGTTTTCCGCTCCTTGCCCGCCTTGCCGAGGCCTTGCAGTCGCGACGGGTCGCCCGCGAAATCGTCGCGCTCACAGCCGCGCCGCTCGATGGCACAAACCTGCGGCTCGAATATGCCGTCGATAGCGACGGCTTTTGGCTCGAGCCTCACACGGACCTCGGCGAGAAGAAGTTTACTTGCTTGATTTCGCTTGCCGAAGGCGCGCGGCAGGCGGATCTCGGAACGGATATTTACAGCCCGCGCAACAAAGTTCACAAGCGCGCCCCGTTCCTTCGCAACGGCGCTTTGATGTTCGTTCCCGGCGCCACGACCTGGCATGGGTTCGAAAAGCGGCCGATCGCCGGCCTGCGGCGCTCGCTCATTGTGAACTATGTCGGGCCGCAATGGCGCGCGCGCGAGCAATTGGCCTTTCCGGATCGACCGATCGCGCTTTAAGGGCCTAGCGCGGCGCCGGATCCAGAATGAGGCTGCTGATACCGGCGGTCACGGCGATGCCGGTCTGAGCGTTGATCGACAGCGGCTGAAGGGCGATCGAGTTGCCGCCGCCACCGATGAGCGCGTTGGCGCCGGCGCCAAGCCCCAAGGACACATTCGCCGTGGCGCCGCCATAGGAACCGGCGAGCGCATAAGGGTTCAACGCGGGGGTTGCCGCGAAGACGGCCCAAACCAGATGCCCGGGCCCGGTTGCGCCGAGGGCGAGGCCGAAATTGCTGATGTTGCCGACATAAAATTCAGGCGGGAAATGGTGCCTGCTGAATCGGCAGGCGAGCGTTTTGCTGGATGTGACGATGAAGCCGATGGAAGGAGAGACGTTGCATTGGAGGAGACCGACTTGAGCCGCCTTCGCCGGTTCGATCGAACCGAGGCAGATCGGCGCCATAAGGGCAAGGGCCGCCGGCACGAGTGAACGCCGCAGAAGCATCATGGATCGTCTCCTCTCCTTGCGCTCGATTTGCCGCTCGATGTCGGTCGAACCACCTCTTGCATTGGTGTGACACAGGCAAGATCGCGGCGCAACCCGGCGCTGCCTTCACGGCATCACGGCCATTTGACCAGCGGCGGCATCGACGAGAGGATCGACTCGACATTGCCGCCGGTCTTCAGCCCGAAGATCGTGCCGCGGTCGTAGAGCAGATTGAATTCGACATAGCGGCCGCGCCGCACGAGCTGTTCGTCGCGGTCGGCCTCGCTCCAGGGGTTCGAAAAATTGCGCCGCACTATCTCCGGGTAGATCTCGATGAACGTCTCCCCGACATCGCGGACGAAGGCGAGATCGGCGTCGAAACCGGCCGGCGTCGCCAGGTAATCGAAGAAGATCCCGCCGATGCCGCGCGGCTCATGGCGATGCTTCAAATAGAAATATTCGTCGCACCACGTCCTGAACCGATCATAGTCCGCGACCAGCGGGTGGCGTGCGCAAACGCGCTCCATCGCCGCATGGAAGTCGATCGAATCCCGGTCCTCCTGCTGGCGGCGGCGATCGAGGACTGGCGTCAGGTCGGCGCCGCCGCCGAACCAGGCCTTGCTGGTCACGACGTAACGGCAGTTCATATGCACGACCGGCACCTGCGGGTTGAACGGATGCGCAATCAGCGAAATTCCGGAGGCCCAGAAACGCGGATCTGTCTCGGCGCCGGGAATCTGCCGGGCAAACTCCGCAGGGAACGTGCCGTGGACAGTCGAGCAATGAACGCCGGCTTTTTCAAACAGCCGTCCGTGAAGGAGGGCCATCCTGCCGCCGCCGCCATCGCCCCCGGCCTGCGCGCTACGGACCCAGTCGGTTGCGGCGAATCGGCCGGGCTGTTGTTGCGGCTGCGCAAACGGTCCCGGGCATTCCTCTTCCAGGGCTTCGAAGACCGCAAGAATCTTGGCCTGCAGCCTTTCGAAACAGGCGCGCGCTTCGGTCTGCCCGATTTCGAGGTCTTTCTCGCTCATCGGCCTTGCATCGGCCTTTCTTGCGGGTCTAGCCGCAGCACGGCAGTTTAGGCGTCATTCGCGTGTTTTGCGATTATGCAAGACGCTAAAAAGCCCAAGTGGCGAAAGGCCGCATTGCGGCGGCATTCGGCTTGCGAATAAGTCGATAGCAAAAGCTAATAGCCTTCATCGAGGGAAGAATCGTGGCCGATAGCGCAAGCGTGGGGGAGCCGTCGCGCCGCGATTTCCTCTTCATTGCCACCGGCGCGGCTGGAGCCGTCGCGTTCGGCGCCGCGGTCTGGCCTCTGATCGATCAGATGAACCCCGACGCCTCGACGCTGGCCGCCTCGACGACCGAGGTCGATCTTAGCCATATCGCCGAAGGCCAGATCGTAACCGTCAAATGGCGCGGCAAACCGGTCTTCGTCCGCCACAGAACCACAAAGGAAATTGCCGAATCCCGCGCGGTTGCGCTCGGCGACTTGCGCGATCCGGCGAGCGATCAGTCGCGCGTGCAAAAACCGGAATGGCTGGTCGTGATCGGCATCTGCACCCACCTCGGCTGCGTGCCGCTCGGCCACCAGGGACCGTACGACGGCTGGTTCTGCCCCTGCCACGGCTCGGTCTATGACCTCGCTGCCCGTATCCGCCAAGGACCGGCGCCGTATAACCTCGTTCTCCCGCCCTACACCTTCATCTCCGACAGCAAAATCTCGATAGGTTGAGGCGCGCGCCCCACCTTCGCGGACAGAGACCAAATCATGAGCGGCCAACCGGTTTACGTTCCCAAAAGCGGCTTTGCAAAATGGTTCGAAAGCCGCCTGCCGCTGGTCGGTTTTCTGCATTCCTCCTTCGTCACCTTTCCCAATCCGCGCAACCTCAATTACTGGTGGACGTTCGGCGGCATTCTTTCCTTCATGCTGGTCTTTCAGATCGTCACCGGCGTGGTGCTCGCGATGCATTACACACCGGACTCGAAACTCGCCTTCAGCTCGGTCGAGCACATCATGCGCGACGTGAACTACGGCTGGCTGTTGCGCTATGCGCATTCGAACGGCGCCTCGATGATGTTTCTCGCCGTCTATCTCCACATGCTGCGCGGCCTCTACTACGGTTCCTACAAGGCGCCGCGGGAGGTGCTCTGGATCCTCGGCGTGATCATCTACCTCTTGATGATGGCGACCGGCTTTCTCGGCTACACGCTGCCGTGGGGGCAGATGAGCTTTTGGGGCGCAACCGTCATTACCAGCCTGTTCGGGGCCATTCCCATGGCCGGCGGCATGATGACCACCTGGCTCTGGGGCGGCTATGCGGTCGATAATGCAACGCTCAATCGTTTCTATGCCTTGCACTATCTCTTGCCGTTCATGATCCTCGGCGTGGTCGTCCTGCACATTTGGGCGCTGCATGTGACCGGCTCGAACAATCCGGCCGGCATCGAGAAGAAGACGGGCAAGGACACTTTGCCTTTCCACCCGTATTTCACCATGAAAGACGCGTTCGGCCTGGTCGTGTTCCTCCTCTTCTTCGCCTGGTTCCTCTTCTACATTCCGAACTATCTCGGCGATGCCGACAATTATATCGAGGCCAATCCGCTGCAGACGCCGGCCCATATCGTGCCGGAATGGTATTATCTGCCCTATTACGCGATCCTGCGCTCGATCCCCTCGAAGCTCGGCGGTGTGACCGCCATGTTCAGCGCGATTCTCCTGTTTGCCTTCCTGCCCTGGCTTGACCGCTCGCCGGTCAGGTCGGCCTCCTATCGGCCGCTCTATCGGATCTTCTTCTGGATCTTCGTCGCGGTCGCCATCGGACTCGGCTACATCGGCGCCAATCCGCCGGAAGGCAATTATGTCCTCGCGGGGCGCATCCTCACGCTCTGTTACTTTGCTTTCTTCCTGCTGGTCTTGCCGCTCCTGCCTTTCGTCGAGAAGCCGCGGCCCATGCCCGCCTCGATCGCCGATGCGGTTCTCGGCAAGACCGCGCGTGTGAAAAGCTGATGTCGCCAAACCCGCCAAACTTGGGAAACACGCGTATGCGCCTTGGCAAGATCTTGCGGCTTCGCCAAACCTGGCTCGCGCTGATGCTGGCAAGCGGGCTTGGCTGCGCGCCGCCGCTCCTTGCCGCAGATTCCGCCGTCCCGGCGCGCCAATCCTGGAGCTTCGCCGGGCCATTCGGCAAATACGATTCGGAGCAATTACAGCGGGGCTTCAAAGTCTATCACGACGTCTGTTCGACCTGCCATTCGCTGAAATTCGTGGCCTTCCGCGATCTCGCCGATCCCGAGGGGCCGGACTTTTCCGAGGCGCAGGTGAAAGCCCTCGCCGCAACCTATCAGATCGAGGACGGCCCCAACCAAGCCGGTGAGATGTATAAGCGGCCCGGCCGGCCTTCCGATCAATTCCCCTGGACCTTTGCCAATCCGGAGGCGGCCAAAGCCGCGCTCGGCGCCGTGCCTCCGGACATGTCGCTGCTGGCCAAGGCGCGCACCTATCCGCGGCCCTTCCCGCTCTTCATCTTCGATGCCTTCACACAATATCAGGAGCAGGGGCCGGATTACATCGTTGCGATCCTGAACGGCTTCACCCACCCCGACGATCCGCATTGGAATCTTTATTTCCCCGGCCATGTCATCGCGATGCCGAAGCCGCTGACCGACGGCGCCGTCAAATATACCGACGGCGCACCGCAGACGCTGCCGCAATATTCGCGCGATGTCGCGGCCTTCCTCTATTGGGCGGCCGAACCTCGGCTCGAAGACCGCAAGGAGATGGGCCTGCGTGTCGTCGCCTTTCTGATCGTCTTCGCCGGCCTGCTCTATTTCACGAAGCGGCGCATCTGGGAAGGCGTCGCCGGGCATTGAAGGCCGGCTGCGCCGGGGCGCGTCGTCCCGGCCGCGGACGAAGACCGTCTCTCTCGCAATCCTCATGTTGTCGTAGATCACGCGTCCGCAGGGTGCCCTGAACTCAGCGGAGATCGCCTCGACGTCGACTGATCAGAAGAAGCTTCTCTGCAATATTGTCGACGAGAGATTAGACGCGGCGCGAAGCACATCTTGCAGTTGGGGCAGGAGGCTGAGGCGGAACGGGGGCTTGTTGCGCGCCGCTAGAAGCTTGCATTGGTGCGCCGTCGTGAAAGCGCCCGAGCGCCGAGCTCTTAGTATGTTGGGCGCATTTCGATGGTGATTTATAGGCAATCAAAATTCGTGTTTCAAACTAACTCGTGCGCAACATCGGGGACGTTTCGGCAACACCGTTGAATAATAATAATCTCTGATGGGTTTCCGCGTTGCCCCAAACCAATTTTTGACGTTCAATTTTGATCTGGGGGATTTATGAAGGATGTCATCTCGAATCGACATCTCGATCCCGAGCATGAGGTCCTGGCGCGGGCCTCTGCGGCGGACTCCCTTTCAGTCGTTCTTGCCTTCGGTGGCGTCGCCTCCGTCGCCGGGGGCATAGTCGTCGTCGGCTTGCTGCTTAAGCCGCAGTCAGCTTCGGCCATACCGAGCTTCGCGATGCAGACCGGTCAAGCCTGCTCCGCCTGCCACACCGCCTTTCCCGAATTGACGCCCTTCGGACGCGCGTTCAAACTTAACGGCTACACAATGGGCGGAGGCCTGACCTTTACCCAAGCACCGCCGCTCGCCGCGATGATTCAGGGGCCGCAATTCGAGCATTTCGAGCAAGACTTGGCGGCGCCTCCCGCGCCAGACTTGCACACCAACGACAACATGGTTCTGAACCAGGCGAGCCTTTTCTATGGCGGCCAGATCTACGGCAATCTCGGCGCCTTGATTCAGGGGACCTATGACGGGGTGGGACAAAGTTGGTTCCTCGACAACTCGGATGTCCGCTACGCCGACAAGGCCCAAGTTTTCGGCATCGATCTTGTTTATGGCATCGACGTCAATAACAATCCGACAGTTCAGGACGTGTGGAATACGACGCCGGCCTGGGGTTTCCCTTATATTTCTCCGGCGACCGGGCCCGCTTTCACGCCGCCGCAGACGCAGATCGGCGGGCAGTCCTTCGCTGGCCAGGTCGTCGGAGGCGGTGTCTATACGTGGTGGCACGATATGGTCTACGCCGAGGTCACCTCCTATCGGAGTCTTTCCCAGTCTGTGCAGCAAGCCCTTGGCGAGGGTACCGGCAATACCCTCATCGACGGGGTCGCACCTTACTGGCGGATAGCGATTGCGCCGACAATCGGCGATCATAGCTTCATGATCGGCACATTCGGCATGCTGGCCGACGAAGTGCCTGGAGGCGTCGACGGCTTCGGCGTCGACCAAATCCTCGACATCGGATTCGATGCCCAATACCAGTTCATTCATGACAAGCACGCGTTCGAGATCAAACTGACGGACATCAACGAATCGGATCAATATACTTCGTCATTTCTACAGACTTTGACCTCGAATCCGAGCGACACTCTGAACAGCTTCCAAGCCACGGTGGATTACGTCTACGACAGCACTTACAGCTTTGCGGCCAGCTATTACACCGTGAGGGGTTCGAGCGATGCTTTTTATGGCATGAATGCCATCACCGGTAACCCGCTTAGCCCGAACAGCAGCAGCCTGACTTTCGACGTCGCTTATTTGCCTTTCAGTCACGGCAGCCCCGGCCCCTTTCCTTGGTTCAACGCCCGCATTGGTCTGTCATACACGAAATATCTGACGCTTTTCGGAGGAACCACGAACTTCGACGGGAATGGCGACAACGCGTCAGACAACAACACGCTCATGGCCTACACTTGGATCATGTTCTAACGGCGCGGCTGAGAGGTACGCTGTAATGCCGGTGCTTCATAAGATTGCTCCCAACCTCTCCAACGGATCTTGGATTGCGGTATCCTGCTGGATCATGATCGTGCAAACGGCAAGCCTGGCAATCGTTTTTGCAGGGGTGGGCCGCGCTGAAGACGAACGGTCGCCCGCCGTTTCGCAGCAAGAGGTTCAGGCAAAGATGCAGTATTGCGAAGTCTGCCACGGCGTGGACGCACGAGGTTTCCCCGGATATTACCCGATACCGAGACTCGCCGGGCAGCAACCCGAATACATCGAGAATCAATTGCGCGGCTTTGCTGAGGGCAAGCGGCAGTTCAATATTATGTTTAACGTCGCGCATGTCCTGAGTCCGGCGATGATAACGGCTCTTGCCGCAAATTTTGGCAAGCTCAATCCCAAACCCCTCGGAGGTGCGCCAACTGAGCTCGTGGCCACGGGGAAAAAGATTTTTGAAGGGGGAATTCCTGATTCCAATGTTCCTCCATGCGCCGCCTGTCACGGTCCGGAGGCTAAAGGCAACGGTCAATTTCCTCGTCTCGCAGGCCAGCTTTATCCTTACGTTGTAAGGCAATTGACGATCTGGAGTAAGGAGCGAGCGGAGGACACGTCGGACATCATGGCGCCGATCGCACACAGCTTGACCGAGTCGCAGATCAAAGCCGTCGCGGCCTATGTCAGTGACCTCGAGTAACTTTTGCCTTTTGCTGGTTGAGAGGTTGATCAAGTCAACGATGCCGCGATTTGGCAAAAACGGTAGTCAAAACCTGCGCTCAACCCGGCGGGGTCTCAGAGCAGACGATGGTTCAAGTCTCCGATGTACTGAGACGATGACACGGAATGAACGCCGTTGGCGGCATGTGATGAAGCTCGTCGGCTTACAATTGGCATTGCAATCGGTAATCCTCGCAGTGGTTTTTGCCGTCGCGGGCCGCGCGGAAGATACCAGCTTTAAGCGAGCCGTTGATGCCAAGATCGGATATTGTGAGGACTGCCACGGGGCGGCGGCGCAAGGGTTTCGTGGGTTTTTTCCAATTCCACGGCTTGCGGGACAGCAACCAGAGTACATCGAGAATCAGTTACGCGCTTTTGTTGAGCGTCGGCGGACGAACAATATCATGTTCAATGTGGCGCATAGTCTGAGCCCGGCGATGATAAGTGCTCTTACCACGAAGTTTCGAGACCTGAAGCCCAAACCTCTCGGGGGTGCCCCGAAGGAACTCATCGTCGCTGGAAAAAAAATCTTCGAAGACGGAATTCCCGACGCCAATATTGCCGCATGTGCTGCCTGTCACGGCCCCGACGCGACGGGCAGCGGGCAAATTCCCCGTCTGGCAGGCCAACTCTACCCGTATGTCATAAACGAATTGATGAATTGGGGTAAGGAGCGGGGCCAAAATCCGGCAAAACCAGATACCTCCGCAATCATGAGCCCGGTCGCGCACAGCTTGGCCAAGCCGCAAATCGAAGCTGTCGCGGCGTATGTCAGCTCTCTGAAATAAGCTTTTCTGTTATCGCCACTCACGAGAGGCGGAAGGCGGCGGAATGCAGATCATGGATCACATGCGATTAAAAATAGCGATCCTGGCAATTGTTTTTTGTGCTGTTGCCTCATTGATTGGTCACGCAGAGACTCCTGTTCGTAACTGCACCTGGTGCCATGGGACATCGGCACAAGGTTATTGGACCGCGCCGCGGCTGGCCGGGCAGAAAGACCAATACATCGTCCATCAGCTCATGAGTTTTATTCAACACACTAGAGACGATCCGCTTTCAAGGGAATATATGTGGGGGGCTGCGGCGCATCTCAGCCCCGAGAGTGCGCACGACTTAGCGACCTATTTCTCGACGCTGCCCCCGGAGTTGGCCAATGACGGAGATAGAGGTCTCGCAGCTGCGGGAAAGGCGATATATCAACTGGGGATGCCCGATTCCAATATTGTGGCCTGCGTTGCTTGCCATGGCCCAAACGCTGAGGGGGTTGGAGAAATTCCGCGTTTGGGGGGGCTATCATACTCTTACTTGAAGAAAAGGCTGGAGCAGTGGGGCGAAGGGTATAATGCGGCCGCAGGGCCTCCGATGCCCCACATTGCCGGCAATTTATCCCCGAACCAAATAGATGCGCTAGCTTCCTACCTCAGTTTCGCCAGGTAGGCAGCCGCCTGCTCTATTTCACGAAGCGGCGCATCTGGGAGAGCGTGACCCACTAAGGGTCGCGCTCGCGATGGGCCGCGGAAATTCGCCTCTTGCCTGAATGGGGCCCTGCGTCGAGACTGCGTCGCTTTGCGGAACGGGTGAGCGCGGAATGACCAGGGCCATCGTCGGCATTATCGGCGGATCGGGCGTCTACCATCTGCCGGGCCTCGAAGATTTGCGCGAAACGAAGATTGCGACGCCTTGGGGCGAACCGTCCGATGCTTTGCGCTTCGGGCGTGTCGGGGCGACCGAAGCCGTGTTCCTGCCGCGCCATGGCCGCGGCCATCATCTCTCGCCCTCCGGCATCAATTATCGCGCCAATATCGATGCGCTGAAGCGGGTCGGCGTCACCGACATCGTCTCGGTCTCGGCCTGCGGCTCGTTCAAGCAGGAGCTTTATCCCGGCCTCTTCGTGCTGGTCGATCAGTTCGTCGATCGCACTTTCGCGCGGCAACTCCTCGTTCTTCGGCAATGGCTGCGTCGCGCATGTCTCGATGGCGCATCCGGTCGCGCCGCTCCTGCAAGCGCGGATCGTCGCGGCGGCCGAGGCGGAAGGCATCGCCTATGTGCAAGGCGGCACCTATGTCGCGATGGAAGGCCCGCAATTCTCCTCGCTCGCCGAATCCTTGACTTATAAGGCCTCGGGCTATGACGTGATCGGCATGACCGCCATGCCGGAAGCCAAGCTCGCGCGCGAGGCCGAAATCTCCTATGCGACGATTGCCATGGTGACGGATTACGACTGCTGGCACCCCGAACATGACAATGTCGATGTCGCCGCCATCCTTTCGATCGTGGCCGCCAATGCGGACAAGGCGGCGCGGCTCCTGGCACGCTTGTTGCGGGATTTTCCGGCCGAGCATGAGCTCTGTCCGATCGGCTCCGACCGGGCGCTCGACGGCGCGCTCATCACCGCACCCGGCGCGCGCGATCCCGCGCTTCTCGAAAAGCTCGACGCGATCCTCAAGCGAGTGTCTTCAACATGAGCATCGATCTCAAACATGCCATCCGCAGCATCCCGGATTATCCGAAGCCCGGCATCATGTTCCGCGACATCACCACGCTGCTCGGCGACGCGCGCGCCTTCCGCCGCGCGGTCGACGAGCTGGTGCAGCCATGGTCCGGCACCAAGATCGACAAGATTGCCGGCATCGAGGCGCGCGGCTTCATTCTCGGCGGCGCCGTCGCGCATCAGCTCTCGGCCGGCTTCGTGCCGATCCGCAAGAAGGGCAAGCTGCCGCACAAAGTGGTCTCGATCGGCTATTCGCTCGAATACGGGATCGACCAAATGGAAATGCATGTCGATGCGGTGACGGCGGGCGAGCGGGTGATCCTCGTCGATGATCTCATCGCCACCGGCGGAACGGCGGAAGCGGCGGTGAAGCTTTTGCAAAAGCTCGGCGCCGACGTCGTCGCCGCCTGTTTCGTCATCGATCTGCCCGACCTTGGCGGGGCCAAGAAGATCGAGGCGCTCGGCGTGCCAGTGCGCTGCCTCATCGCCTTCGAAGGGCATTGAGGCTGTTTGCCACCGGCTTCATGCCGTTCCCTCGGTGACCGAGAATTGCGAGACGTACCAGCGCACGTACCAATGCAGGACCCAGGGTATCGGGATGATGAAGATTGCCGCGATAACGAACACAAAAGTTCGCCACAGCACCTGCCATCCGCTGGCATTGAACGAGACGGTTCGGGTTGCCTCCAGGATGTTGCGGCATACCCAGCGCAGGAAAGCCGTCGTCACCCACGCCCAGCCGACGATGGTGACGACCGACAGATAGAGAAGCAAGTTCCAGCCGATAAATCCCCAGATGCTGCCGGCAAAACGCGCGGAAAGCGGCTGCCCCTGCGAGGCGAGATTCGCCACAATCCATCTGACGATCAGCCAGGAGAGGACGGGCTCGACGAGAAGTACGAGCAAGCGCAGATAATGGCTGTGATGCACATAAGGGATGTGATGGGAGACTTGCGGCACGCCGGCGTAGGCGAAAAGCCCGATGAGCACGAAGACCCACCAAATGTCGCCGGCCCGGCCGGTGAAGCCGATCTCGGGAATTGTGGGGACCCGCAGATGCGCGATGAACCATCGATAATAGCTCGTCATCGCCCAGGGCGCCGGGATGATTAGCACGACGCCGATGCCAGCGAGGAGAACGCGGCCCAAGAGGGCCCAAACGCCGAAATCCGCCGTGACCGCATCTCCGCCTGGATGGACGTCTGGCGATGACGCACCGCCGCGGAGCGGCCTCGGCGGCGGCGACGGCGGCGCGCGGCCAGCGGCCATCAGGCCAGGTATGTCGCCTGCCCTCTGCCACGCCGCCATGCCGTCGGTCCAGACGAGCGTGTCCGCGTTGATCTGGCCGGCAGCGACGAAATTGAGGAACTGCGACTCAGGATATGGCCCCTGCTGCACACCGGCGTTGGCGATATACCAGGATCGTTCCGCCATCTCGTTTTCCCCCGTGTCCTCGTTCATGCGGCGGCGAAGCCGGCAACGGTAAGCAGGATGCCAACCACGAGGCTGATCATCGCATAGGTTTCGGCCCTTTGCGGCCAGGCGACGAGCGCGAAGAGCTCGGCGATTTTGTCGGGCGGCAGGAGCAACAGGATCAGGGCGCGCAAAAGGATGAACCAGCCGAACAGCGTGACGATGACGCCGAGAATGCTGGTCCAAACTTCATGGCTGATGACGATTGCAAGTCCCGCGGCGAGCCCCATCAGTTCGGCGAGGAGAAGCGTGTCGCCATGCTGGCGCAAGCTCTCGATGGCCGCGATCATGCCGCGCCGGTTGATCAGGATCGCGAGCGCGATTGCCAATGTGAGAAGGCCGATCAAGCGGGCGAGGAACGCCGTCGAGCTCATCGCATCCCCCCTTTTGAATTGTGGCGATGCTATCTGAGGCACAGCCAAGCGCAAGGGCCACGCCTGCCGTTCGATTATCGCCGCGCCGCATCGCGCAAAATCTCCCGCGCTGCATTGTGCCCCGGCAGGCCGCTGACGCCGCCGCCCGGATGGGTGCCGGCGCCGCACATGTAAAGGCCCTGGATTGGGCCGCGATAATCGGCGTGGCCGAGCATTGGCCTGGCGGAGAAAATCTGCCCGAGATCGAGCTGGCCGTGGAAAATATCGCCGTCGATGAGGCCGAAACTGCGCTCGAGATCGAGCGGCGAGAAAATCTGCCGCGCGATCACTGATGCTTTGAAATTCGGCGCATAGGCATCGACGGTGGCGATCATCAGATCCGCGACCTCCTCGCGATATGCGTCCCAGGATGCGCCATTCGGCAAATTGGGCGCGACATGCTGGCAGAAGAGGCTCGCGACATGCGCGCCTTTGGGGGCCAGCGTGCCGTCGAGCGTCGAGGCGATCACCATTTCTATAATCGGCTTCTTCGACCAGCCGCTTCGCCGCGCATCGAAATAGGCCTCTTCCATATAGGCGAGCGAGGGAGCGATGATGATGCCGGCGGTATGATGCTCGGCGAGCTCGCGCCCCGGCAGCACGGAAAAGTTCGGCAGTTCGGAAATGGCTACGTTCATGCGGAACGTGCCGGAGCCACAGCGGTATCGCTCGATCCGGTCCTTGAAACCCACCGGCAACGCATCTTGCGCGATGAGATTGCGGTAAAGCAGTTTCGGATTGAGATTGGCCGCGACGATCGGCGCGCGGAAGACCTCGCCGCTCTCGCTCACGACGCCGGCGACATGATCCTTCTCGACAAGCACCTCTTTGACCGGGCAGTTGACGCGGATCTCCGCGCCGCGTTCGCTCGCCGCCTTTGCCATCGCTTCGCTGATCGCGCCCATGCCGCCGATCGCGTGGCCCCATTGGCCTTTGCGTCCGTTGACCTCGCCGAAACAATGATGCAGCAGCACATAGGCTGTGCCCGGCGCATAGGGGCTCGCATAGGTTCCGACGATCGCATCGAAACCGAAAACGGCCTTGATCGGCGCGCTCTCGAACCAATAGTCGAGATAATCGCCGGCCGAAGCGGTGAAGATTTCGAGGAGATCGCGCTGCGTCTCGATCCCGAGGCGGCGCAAGCGATTGCCGAGGCGGGCTGTCTTGACGAGTTCGGCAAGCATTTTGAATGGGGGGCCGTCGGCGACATTGGGCGGCGTCTCGAGCACGAGTTCGCGCATGAGATCGGCGAGCACATCGAGGCGCGCTCTATAGGCATCGAGCCGTTCGGCATCGCGCAGGGAGAATTTCGCGACTTCGGCTTTTGTTGTCGCTTCGCCGATCTTCAGATAGCGGCCGTCGTCGAGCGGCAGAAAATTGGCGAGCTTGCGTTCGACGATCCTCAGCCCGTGGCCAGCGAGATCGAGATCGCGGATGATTTTCGGGTTGAGCAGCGAGACCGTATAGGCGGCCAGCGAATTGCGGAAACCGGGATGAAATTCCTCCGTCACCGCCGCCCCGCCGACTTTATCGCGCCGCTCGAGCACGATCGTCTTCAAGCCCGCCGCGGCGAGGTAATAGGCGCAGACGAGGCCGTTGTGGCCGCCGCCGATGATCACAGCATCATGCATGGGGAACCGAGGGTGCGAACCCAGAAACAAGCGGGGCCCTTGGACGCTAATCCTCGGGCGGGTGAGGGGTTAGAATGGCGCAGTTCAAGAAGGATCGTAACCCCCTTCGGCCATGGCATCGCGAGGCGCAAGCTTGAATCGCCTGGACGGCATTCTTATTTCGAGTCTGAATTCGAACTCCGGACTGTCGATGCGCGCCCATGATCAGGCTCACGCCATCGCGACAGGGCGCCAAAGGCTCGACAAATGGCTTTGGTTCGCTCGCCTGGCTAAAACGCGCAAGCAGGCCGTGCGCCTCGTCGAAATGGGCTATGTGCGGGTCGATGCGCGTCGCGCCGATGTGCCGGCCAAGTCGGTCGGCCCCGGTGATGTCCTGACGATCGCGCTCGAACGACAGGTTCGGGTCTTGCGCATCCTCGCCGTCGCTGAGCGGCGTCGACCAAATTGCGCTGCGCAATTGCTGTTCGAGGACCTGACGGCGAAAGATGCAGCCGAGTTTTAGTGCGCTATGGCTCGGCGAATGCCGGGGCGACAAGCTGTCGGGTCGTTGTTTGCTTGCCTAAGCCTCGCAAAGGCGATAGCAACGCGAGGCCGATTATCGCGGGCCGAAAGAGCCCGTGCGGAGAGATTTGAATGACCTATGTCGTCGTCGAGAATTGCATCAAGTGCAAATATACGGACTGCGTTGAAGTCTGCCCGGTGGATTGCTTTTACGAGGGCGTGAATATGCTCGTGATCCACCCTGACGAATGTATCGATTGCGGTGTCTGCGAGCCTGAATGCCCGGCCAATGCCATCAAGCCCGATACGGAAAAGGGGCTGGAAAAATGGCTCAAGCTGAACACCGACATGGCCAAGATCTGGCCGAATATTTCGCACAAACGGCCGCACCCGCCGGATGCAAAAGAATTCGACGGCAAGCCCGACAAATTCGAGCTTTATTTCTCTCCCGAGCCAGGGGAGGGCGATTAGCCTTAACGCGGGGCGGCAGGCTCATCGCGCCGCGCGGCTGTCGGGTATAGGGCGACTGTTGGGCATAGAACGACGTAATCTTTTGATTTTCACTCATTGTTGTGGTATTTTCTTGGTGTTGTCGGCTTCGATCATCCAAGACGCGTCCTTATGCTTGGCGGGAGCACGGGGCGTTTTTTCTTTTTACTTCAAGGCGGCGATCAGCTGAGGCCGAGTTCGCGCCGCCACGGATGATCCCCATATAAGGCTGTGCCCGCGGTCCGGAAGGTCGGATTATCGTGTTGACAGGCAACAGAGAGCCTCTCTGTTGCCACTATGTTCCGTCCCCGAAGCGGAGCCAAACAGGAGTGCGCCGCGTATGTCGTCCGTCAAGAAAGTCGGAAAATCCCGCAAGACCAAGGTTATGGCTACCAGGGCGGCGGCCAAGTCGCGGCGTGGCGGGGTGAAAACCGCAAAACGGCAGGCCCAGCCCAAGGCCAGAACGGCCCGGCCCGCGGCGCATCGCGCCCGCCGGTCGTCTGTGAAGCCGGTGGCCAAACGCACGGGTTCGGCCAAGACGAAGGCCCGCAAGCCGGCGAATTCCGCCCGCACCCGGGCGGTTGCGGCGCGGGGTCGCGCATCGGCGCTCGCTCGGTTGAAGAAGGCCGGGGCGCGGCCCGCCAGAGTTTCGGCTCGGAAGCCGGCCTCCCCGATCAAAGGCCGGAGAAAGGCCGCTCAGGCCCCGCGGCTCGCCAAAGCCAAACAGGCGGCGCGCGGCAAATCACGGCATATCGCTCAGCCTAAGCTTACTAAGGGCGCGCCGCGGCAGCCGGCTTCTCGCAACGAAGCGACCGCCCAGAAGGTCCTTTCGGAAAGGCGCGCGCATGCAGCGGCGGTGATGGCGCTGCGCGCCACGAGCGGCAAGCCCGCATCTCACGGCCGTGAATCGGCCACGCTCGCTCAGAAAGCTCAGAAGAAAGCTTTGGGAGCGACGCCCCAACCGCCGAGGCCCGGCGTTCCAGCGGCGGCGCGCTATGGCGTGCCTGGCGTAACGCCCGCCCCTCAAGGCCAGCAAGCCTTCGGGGCGAGACCGGGCGACATTCGCTTGCCTGCAATCCCCAAGCCGCCGGGCTCGGTGAAACTCGGGTTCAAGCCGACCGAATTCATCGTCTATCCGGCGCATGGCGTCGGCCAGATCCTCGCCATCGAGGAGCAAGAGGTTGCCGGCTTCAAGCTTGAATTGTTCGTCATCAGCTTCGCCAAAGACAAGATGATCTTGAAGGTGCCGACGCCGAAGACGGTCAGTGTCGGCATGCGCAAGCTCGCCGGCCCGGACGTGCTCAAGCAGGCGCTGACCACGCTCACCGGCCGCGCCAGGATCAAGCGGACCATGTGGTCGCGCCGGGCGCAGGAATATGAGGCGAAGATCAATTCCGGCGATCTCGTCGCCATTGCGGAGGTGGTGCGCGATCTCTATCGCTCGGAAGCCCAGCCGGAGCAGTCCTATTCCGAGCGTCAGCTCTATGAGGCGGCGCTCGATCGGGTGGCGCGCGAGCTCGCCGTCGTCCAGAAGCTGACTGAGACGGAATCGCTGAAACTCATCGAATCGCAATTGCAAAAGGGCCCGCGCCGGACGAAGGCCGAAGAAGTCGAAGCCGATACCGAAGTCGCGGCGAGCGAGGACGGCGTCGAGGAGGCGGCTTAGGATCGCCGCAAATCCCGAGGAAACGGCTTTTCGTCGGGTGGCGAGGCTTTAGCGGGCGGCGCTTGGTGCATCGGTCGGCGCATTGAACGCGGATGGCCGGCGCAGGATTATTCCTTTGCCGTGACGGGCGTCCAGGGTGCGGCAACCGCCGCTTCTGCCGGCGTCTCGGCAGCGACACGATGGCGTAGCATGATCCTGTCGTGGGGCGAAACTCCCAGAAGTTCGGCGATGCGCGCCACGATGTTCTCTTCGACCTCATGGACGACGCCGTCCGCCAGCGCGATCTCCCACATCATTTCGATGATCCGCAACCGTCCTGGCTGGTCGAGGCTGCGGCAAAGGACATGCGTGAAATGATAGAAGTCGACGGCTTCTCGGTCGCTCGCTTCGGCGGATTGGATCAGCCGCGCGGTCGCTTGCGAATCGAGGCTGAAATTCTTTTCGATAATGTCGGTCAGCCGAATGCGCTCCGGCTGGTCGGCGGCCCCCTCGGCATTGGCAAGATGAACGAGCAAAGCGGCGGCGGCCAGCCGATAATCGTCCTCGCCGAATTCGCGCGCCGCCGGCTCGCCGGCAAGCTCGGCCATGAAATTCTTCAGTCTGTCGAGCATATGATGCTTCCCGTAGTTCAGGCGTCAGCCCCGCCGCATATATAGGTTCGCGCATCAAGCCAGACTCAGCGCAGCAGCAGACAGGTCCAATAGCCCTCGATGCCGTTGAACCGCCGCCGCTCTGCCCGCTGCCATTGCATGCATTCGCGCCGCGAGGGAAAGCAGAGCTTCTGATCCTGCCAGCTGATCGAAGCGGCGGGAGCGCCGGGAACATAGCTCGCCAATCCGCCGGAGAAATGCCCGAGCCAAACTGTAGGCCAGGGCAAGAGGCTCGCATCGCACGCTATTCCGGCGCCGAACAGCCAGGGCTTGCCGATATCGGTGCCTTCGGCGTAGGCGCGATCGGCGCAGGCAAAGGCTAGAAAGCCGACGACGGCAAGTAACGGCGCCGTGTTTGCAGGTGACTTCGCGATCATCGTGATCGGCCTCCGAAAGCCGCGCCTTCAATATGCTACGATGCAGGCGAGTGTTGCGCCATCCACAAAACCGAGATCGGCTTCGCCGGCTATAGCCGCGCGCGCCGAGACTTCACCTGCGCTCAAGTCCCGGGATTCGGAAAACACGACGGCTTGCACTGCGACCAGGGATGATATTGGAACATCCAGGTCTCGCTCAAAATCTGGCCGCCTGAGCGAAGGATGAGCCGCATTTCGACCGGCTCCTCGCCGGTGACCGTCAGATCGAACTGAGCGCGCCAATGGCCTGGCACGTCGTCCGGCACCGCCTCCGTATAAATATAGGAGAACGTGCCGCGCGACGCCCAAAGCTCGGGCTCCGGCTTGACCCCAAAGGGCAGGGAAGCGAGCGGGGCGCCGATGAATTCCACCATGAATTTGCGCACCCCTCGCGGCCGCGGCTTGCCGGGCTGGCCGCCGTTGCCGAGCCGCGTGGCGACCACGCGCGCGAGATCGCCCGGGAAGGGCTGATCGGCGAGCCAGTAAAGCCGATAGGCGATGTCGATCTCCTGGCCTTCCGCCGCCTTCGCGTCCGCCACCCACATGGCTACGATATTGTCGTGGATCTCGTCGTCCGTCGGAATTTCAACGAGCTGGATTGAGCCTTTGCCCCATTGGCCTTTCGGCTCGACCCAGAGGCTCGGCCGGCGGTCGTAGAAGACCCCGTCGAGATAATGGTCGAAGTTGCGGTCGCGCTGCATCAGGCCGAAGCCGCGCGGATTATTGTCGAGGAAGGCCGAAGCCATGACGCGCGGCGGATTGTTGATGGCGCGCCAGAGATGCTCGCCGCCGCCCGTCCACATGGCGAGACCATCTGAATCATGCACCTCGGGACGCCAGTCGACGGCCGTCGGTTTGATCGTTTCGGAAAACCAATACATGGAAGTCAAGGGTGCGATGCCGAAGCGCGTGATGTCGCGCCGCAGACAGAGCATCTGTTCGACGTCCATGACGACGCCCCTGCCGCGAGTCATTGCATATTTGCAGGCCCCGACGATCGATGGACCTTCGAGCAGCGCATAGAGCGTGAGGCCATCGGGCGGTCCCAATTCATCGATATAGAACTTGGTAAAATCGGGAAATTCTTCGCGCTTGCCGGGAACCGCCACGTCGAGCGCTATGGCGCGACACGACAGCCCGTATTGGCGCAATTCGCCGATTGCGCGGAAATAATCGGCGCCGAGAAAGGCGACCCAATCTCTCTTCCGCCAATCGGGCGAGACGTCGCGCGCTTCTTGCACGCGAAAGCCGGCGAAGCCCGCGCCATTCGGCAAATGCCGGGCCGGCAAATCCTCCGGCATGCCGAAAGTGCCCGGAGCGTAAATGACCTCGCGCGCCTGCCCCGCCTCGACGACGTTTATTTCGACGGCCTTGGGGAAAAACTTTCCGAGATGAAAAAAGCTGACCGGAAAGCGTCCCGGCCCGTCGGCATAGAGCGCCTGATTCATATCGAACTTGATCTCGCTCCAGGCGTCGTAATCGATCTCGGCGATGATCTCCGGCGCCGGCAGCGCCGGTCCGACATAGGGCTCCTTGGCCATTTTGCGCACCGCCTCCTTCAAAAGATCGAAGGAAAAGGGCCGCGGCGGCCCGAATTTCTGGCCGCTGGACGCGGCTTGGGTCCGTTCGGCATCGACCAGGCCGAAGGCTGCAGCGGCGGCGGCGGCCTTCAGGAAAGTCCGTCGATTGGATCGGGTCATACGAATGGCTGAGTTCTGCAAAAAACAATCAGAGGAGGCCGGCGATCGCCCGGCTCATTCGCGGATCGGCTCGTTCTTGATCGCGATCCGCATGAAATAAAACAGCAGAACGAAACCGCAGAGAGCAAAAAAACCTTCGAAAACGCGGCTGATCAGCGGATCGAGCTGCAAAAGCCCGCCTAATGCCCAGCCTGCCGCCCAAGACGCGCCGACCATTTCCGTGCCCACAAGGATGCAGACGGCGACGAGCGTCGACAAATGCAGCAAATTGATTTTCTTGCCTTCAGGCACGTTTCAACTCCGGTATCGGCGCCAGATTTTGAAGCCCCTCAGGTTCGCGCCACTATACTATGGCGCGCGCGCCGGCAAGCCGGGAGCGCTTCCGCGGGCCCGAAATAATACAACCAAAAAGGAGCCCCCGCCGCGCCGAAATGCAGCCAAGCTTAAGCTTGGCCGTCACAAGCCGAGCGATCACGTGCCACTATACAGACTGAAGACGGACTGACGCCGAGGGCGGGCGAACAACTGGGCGACGCTCCTCGCCCATGGCGTCAATATTTGACCGCTTTCGGGCCGCCGTGCGAGGCATGGCCGCCTTTGCGCCCCGCCTCTGACGCCAACTGATGATTCTGCGAAAAACTGCGTTTGTTCGGGCTTACGCTTTGGCCGCCCTTGCGGCCGGCCTGAGCCGCGAGGCCGGGATTTTGCGAAAAGCTCCGCTTTTCGTGCGGCACGCTCTCGCCGCCTTTGCGGGCGATAGCACGTTGCTTTTCGGGATCCATTGAGGCGAATCCCCGGGTCGATGTCCTGCTGTGCAAGTCCGCCGAATTGCTCATGCGAAATTCCTCACGTGTCATTATATGCGCTTGGCGCTATCTGGATCAACGCGCCGCGGCGACGAAGGTTCCCCAGGGCTGTGGAACGGTTTAATGGCCTCGCCGGTTGCGCGAAGGACCTTCCCGCGTCGATTGCGCGCAGCACGAATGTCTCGATCCGAACCGGAACCCAAATTTTTACCGATTGCGCGGATCCGAATGTGCGAAGGCCAATTTAGACTATATTCACGAATGCGAGAGGTAGCCCCATCGCGCACCGGCTCGGTTGCGCCGTTGAAATCGCACCCGCGACCCTAATCAATGGAGAAGGAAATGCCCGATCTCGAAAATCCCGGAGAGCAAGCCCGGCGCGATCTCGGCGCCGATCTCGCCGACCTTCGCGAGGATATCTCGAAGCTTTCCGCGTCTGTGCTTGAACTCGTTCAGAACCAGGCCCAGTCGGCAAAGCAGCAGGTACTCGGCGCAGCGGATGAGGCTCGACAGAAATTCTCGGCGCAAACAGCCGAAGCGAAGGATCGCCTCAGCGCGATCACCACGGATCTTGAGAACACGATCGAGCGCAGCCCATTTGCCGCCGTCTTTGCCGGCGCCATTGCCGGCTTTCTGATCGGGATCTTGGTCCGTCCGCACAAATGATCGGATTTCTGACTCGACAATTGGGCGAAATCACCGCGTCGGTCGAGGCCATGGGCAGGCGCATAGCCACAAGCGCCGCGCTGCTTGTCGTGGCGCTTGTCTTTTTGTTCGCGAGCCTCGCCTTCGTCTCGGTCGCCCTCTATCTGTGGGTCGCGGAAGTGACCCGGCCGGCGCTTGCTGCTCTCTGCGTGGCGGGACTTCACATCGCTATCGCCGCCGTGTGTCTGATCGCGTTCTGGTTTGAAGGACGCAGACGCGGCGCGAAGCCGTCGAAAGAGACAGTCGAGCCGAGTTCGAGTCGCGAGGACTCGCTCGCGGCGAGCCGCGCGGAACTTTCCGACAGCATCGATCAAACCGTGGCGCCGCTCATCGCTATCTTGCATGAGGCGGACATGAAGCCCGAAGAAGCGGCGTTGCGGCTCGGCGTCACCCTGGCCAAGCAAGTGGGGCCCATGGCGCTCGTTGCGCTCGCGCTCGCCGCCGGCTTCCTGTTCGCGCGTAGATTGACGCCATCCGATAAAGACTGATCCGCAGCGCGGATCGCGGCGGCGAGCCTGTGCTTGGCTGCAGCCGCGAATGGTTCCCTGACGGTCGGATAATTTACATGCTTTTTTCTTGCGTGGGGCGCTGATAGATTGCGCTGAGCTTGTGCGCGTGAAAACCGCGCCATCAACGCGACGCCTTCGATGGGCAGGGATCAGGCCGAACTTATTCCTCTGTCTTGCACGCCGCGTTGGCCTTCGCCTTGTTTCGCGGCCGAGCGCGAAGAGGGCGCGATTTCGGTCGACAGAGCTCCGCGCATCCTCATCGTCGAGGACGATTATTTCGTCGGCCTGCAGAATGAGGACATGCTGGCCAAAGCCGGCTTCGTGGTGGTCGGCATCGCAACAAGCGCCGATTACGCCCTCACCCTGGCGGCCCGAGAAAAACCCGATCTGGTCCTCATGGACATTCGGCTTGCACATCACGGCGACGGCATCGATACCGCGGTCAAGCTTCTGCAGAAATATGGACTTCGGAGCGTCTTTGTTACGGCGCATGCGGATTCCGGAACGCGATCCCGCGCCGCCGCGGCGCGTCCGCTCGGCTGGCTCGTCAAGCCATTCACGGCAGCCGCATTGGTCAAGGCGGTGTGGGAGGCGCTGGCCGCCAAACAGGCAGAGGGCGGGATTTGACCGACCGCCGCTTAGGCTCAGACGAGCGCGCCTTTTGCCTGCGTTTCGTCTTTTCGATGCGACTTGCGATCGAAAAAGAGCGCCTGACTGATCACCGCCTTCAGACTGTCAACTCCGAACGGCTTGGTGATCAGAAAAGCCGGCTCGGGCGGCGTGCCTGTCAAGAATCGCTCCGGATAGGCCGTGATGAAGATGACCGGCACGGAAAAGATGCCGAGGATCTGATTCACCGCTTCGAGACCCGAACTGCCGTCGGCGAGCTGGATATCGGCGAGGATGAGGCCGGGTTTCATGGCTCGCGCCGCTGTCACCGCTTCCGCATGGGTGCGAGCGATGCCGACCACCCTGTGGCCAAGTTCTTCGACGAGGATTTGAATATCGATCGCGATCAAAGGCTCGTCTTCGATGATCAGCACGTCGGTGCGGATCTGTTTCGAAATCTCCTTGCCCGCCTTGTCGATGAGCCCTGCCGCGTCCTCCGCCGAGCAATCCATTATTCGCGCGACTTCCGCGGTTTCGAACCCTTCGAGCGAGCTTAACAGGAAGGCCACGCGCGGACGCAGCGGGATCGCTTCCAGGTTGCGCTGGGCGCCCTTCTCCTCGGCCGAAAAGGAAGGCTGATCGACATAGCCATTGACTGGCATTGATTCCCAGACTTTGAGAAACAGTCTATAAAGCGAGCCCCGCAGATCGGCGTTCTCGGAGAAGGCCCGCGGCTCGGCGACAACCGCCTCCAAGGTGGCCAGAACATAGGCATCGCCGCCGGCCTGAGTCCCGGTCAGGGCGCGCGCGAACCGCCGGAGATAGGGAATATGGGAGGAAATCGCTTTCGAAATCGACATAGATCCCGGCTCCTCTGCCCGCGTGCCAGCCCAACCCACGGTCCAGCTTTCTAATGCGCCAGCCGAAATTTGGTTCCCCGCCCGGAACTTTTGCGAAAACATCGCGTTCTGAATGGGGTGCTGTGCGGCCTTTTTACTCGCATGGAAGCATAAACCAAAATGGCGGATAAGAACATGATCTGAAGGCCCCAATTCGAAGCGGGCCTCACCTGACCTGCTGGGCTCGATCCGCCAATGGAACCGATGAAGATGCACATAAGGGCATGGCCGTGACAAAACCCATCGATCTTAAGGCGAAGAAGCCGGGCGCGCCAATTCGCAGCAAAAAAGAAAAAAATCAATGCACAGATCCCAAGGAAACAGCCAAAGAGGCACGAGCGCAGGTGGCGTTGAGCCCGCTCTCGGCGGCGAGGGTGCGCAAGATGGCGCCAAAACCCGAGATCATCGATCAGATCGGGCTGCGTCTGCGCGGCGTCTATAATGACGTTCTGATGCAACCGATCCCCGACCGGTTCATCGATTTGCTGAGCCAGCTCGAGGCCGGCGCTCCGCCCGCCGTAGAAGCGGGGGGGCGCAACACGGGTTCGAAAAAGGACGCGAAGTGACCGGAACGCCGAAGGAACGGCAATCGGCGCATGCGAACGCGCAGATCAAGGCGGACCTCATCGCCGTCATCCCGAACCTGCGCGCCTTTGCGGTCTCCCTCTGCGGCAATCCCGACCGCGCCGACGACCTCGTGCAGGAGACCCTCGTCAAGGCTTGGGGCAACCTCGATTCCTTCGTCGAGGGGACCAATCTGCCGGCCTGGCTGTTTACGATTCTGCGCAATTTCTATTATTCCGAATATCGCAAGCGGCGGCGCGAAGTCGCCGACTCGGACGGAGCGATCGCCACGCGACTCGCAACTGCGCCGGCCCAGACCGGCCATATGGATCTGCTCGATCTGCACGGCGCGCTCCAGCAATTGCCGGGCGACCAGCGCGAGGCGCTGATTCTCATCGGCGCATCGGGCCTCTCCTACGAAGAGGCCGCGAGCATTTGCGGCTGCGCCGTCGGCACGATGAAAAGCCGCGTCAACCGTGCCCGCAACCGCTTGGCCGAGATTCTGTCGATCCATTCGAGCAGCGAATTCGGCCACGCCGGCGATTGGCAGATCGGCGATCCGATCTCGATCGGCCAGCACTACTCGAAAACCGGCAGCGATTAGGTCACGGTCCGCTGCGCTCGCCGGCCGGCGCAAATGATCGCAATGCAATTCCCGCCTCGCTGAGACGGCCGCGCACGAGCCGCGCAATCGCGACCGCGTTCGGCGTGTCGCCATGCACGCAGACTGATTCGATGCCAACCGGGATGCGCTTGCCGGAAGCGGCGATCACGGCTCCTTCTTTCAGCATCGCAAGGACACGGCCGGCTATCGTCTCGGGCTCATGCAGCTGAGCGCCCGGTTGCGAACGGGCGAGCAGAAGCCCGTCGTCGCCATAGGCTCGGTCCGCATAGACTTCGCGGGCGGTGGCAAGACCTTCGGCTCGACCCGCTTGCTCGAGCTTCGTCCCGGCGACGGCAAGAAAGACGAGGCGCGGATCGACCGTCTTGGTTGCGCGGGCGATCGCGCGGGCGACATCCTCGTCCTCCGTTGCCATGTTGCTCAGCGCGCCATGCGGCTTCACATGCGTCAGTCCGTGGCCCGCGTAGGAGGCGAGCGCCGCGGCCGCGCCGATCTGATAGGCGACGAGCCGTTCGATCTCGGCGGCGGAAAAGGGCAGCCGCCGCCGACCGAAGCCCCAAAGGTCCGGAAAGCCGGGATGGGCGCCGACGGCGACGCCCTTGTTCTTGGCAATACGAAAGGTCTCGGCCATGACCTCCGGGTCGCCGGCGTGAAAGCCGCAGGCGACATTGGCGGAAGTGACGATGTCGAACATGGCCGCATCGTCGCCCATGACATAGGCGCCAAAACTTTCGCCGCAGTCGCAATTGAGGTCGATGCTTGGCATGCGATCATGGGCCCGCTGGATCGCCTATGATGCACGCGGGAGAAGTGGCGCACAAGCGGACCGCTCGCCGAACCTCGGCAGGCACCGATATGGTCACCGTCTGGATTCGATCTCTTTGCGGCGGCGATCGATGAGCATGTTGGCGATCTTCATCCGCGCGGTCGCTTGCGCACCCGAACCGGGCTTGAAGAGATCGGGATGATTGCGCAAGGCGAAGGCGCGGCGGATTCGCTTGAGGTCGCCGATCGTGGCGGCGCCATCCAGCTCGAGTTCGGCGGCGACCCGGTCTTCCTCGCTGATGGCCGGCGCCGCGGCGGCATCTGCTTCCGCGTCGCGGTAGGCGGAGACGCGATCCGCAAAGGCTGACGCTTCTGCGCTCGCGGGGTCCGCGGGCGCCTCGACGCCCTCCGCGAACAATTGAAACAGCCAATCCCCGTTGTTGGCAAGCGGCTCGGCGCGGCCCATGACGCTCTCCGCCGCGGCGAAATAGATCTCGTCCAGAATCTCGGCGAAGGAGAGGGGGCGAATCGTCTGAATCATCGGGTGCCTTGCCCTGTTTATAACTGCGCATTCGGGCCTGTCACAGGCCATTGCAGCGCCGATAGGCTTAACAAGTGCTTAACAGCCGCGGCGCGGCCGGCCGAAGCTCCGCGCGTTGCGCTCGCGTAATCCTCCCTAAAGGCTTTTTGGCCAGAAAAGACTTCGTCCTGCGCCGCGGATAGGAAACATGAGCATCGTCTGCCCCGCCGAAGGCGCCAAACCGGCCCGACAGAGCGCCGAAGCCGGCGGCCGAATTCCCGTGTGGCTGCTGATCGGGCTCGCCTTGGCGCTGGGATGCGTTCTGTCCTTCCCGGGCGCGCATAAGGTTTGGCAGGACGGCACATTCTTCGATTCTGACGATGCGATGCAACTCGTTCAAGTCCGCGAGCTGCTGGCCGGGCAGAATTGGTTCGACATGACGATCGGACGGCTCGACCCGCCGCATGGCGTGTTCATGCATTGGTCGCGGGTCGTCGATCTGCCGCTTGCGCTGATGATCAAGAGTTTCGGCCTGGTGCTGCCGGCCGAAACGGCCGAACGCCTTACGCGACTCCTTTTCCCATTGATGCTCCAGGGCCTGCTTTATGCCGCCGTCGCCTGGCTGGCGCGCGTCCTCATTGGGGCGCAGGCCATCCTCCCGGCGATCGCGCTCACGCTGCTGAGCGGCATGGTCTTCGGACAATTCCAACCCGGCCGTATCGATCATTCGGCGCCGCAGATCGTGCTTCTCATGTTCATGCTTGCGAGCCTCGTCGATTCCATCGACCCCCTGCATGCCCGCCGGGCCGCAATCGCCGGCGCGCTCGCCGCCCTTTCTCTGGCAATCAGCATCGAAAACCTGCCGTTCATCGTCGCGCTCGGAGCCCTCTTGGTCGCGCTCTGGATCGGCCAAGGCGCGCCGATGCAAAGGGCGCTGGCAAGCTTCGGGATGGGGTTCGGCCTCGCTCTGCCGGTGACGTTCGTTGCGACGATCGGCAGAGCGCATTGGTTCGATGCCGCCTGCGACGCCTATTCGCCGGTCTATCTCCTGCCCGGCCTCACCGGAGCGGCGGTGATGATCGCGCTCGCCGCCGCCTCGTCGCGCTTGCAAGGGGCAGGCGCGCGGCTCTGCGCAGCGGGCCTCGCGGCGGCCGTGATAGTCGCCGCCGCCATGCTGGTAAGACCGGTCTGCTTTTATGATCCCTACACCGGCATCGATCCTCTGGTGCGCCAGATTTGGCTGAAGAATGTCGAGGAGGCGATGCCGCTCAGCCGCTTCTTCCGCCAGGAGCCTTTTACGGCGGCGATCTACGCCCTGCCGATCGCGCTCGGCTTTGCTGCCAGCATTGCCGCGGCCTTGCATGAAAGGGGCTTGGCGCGGCGGCGCTGGCTGATGGTCGTGTCGATCTGCGCCATCGCCGTTGCGCTATCCTGTTGGATGATCAGAGTCATCGGCTTTGCCGGCCCGATTGCGCTGCTTGGCGGTGCCTGGTGCGTCCTGCGCCTGCATGAACTTTTGATGACCACGACATGGCGGCGGGCGGCCGTATTCGCCTTCGTCCTTGTCTTGCCGTTCTCGCCGATTGGCTGGGCGCTCGTTCTCACGCAAGACTCCCAGGCGGCAAAGCGCGAGGATCGCGCCGCTTGTCTTGCCTCGGCCGCCTTCGCGCCGATCGCCGACCTGCCCGCCGGGATCGTGCTCGCGCCGATCGATGCCGGTTCGCATCTGCTCGCCTTGACGCCGCATGGCGTGCTCGCTGCGCCGTATCACCGCAACAACCACGGCAATCGCGCCGCGCTCGATGCCTTCCTCGCCGATCCGGACGTCGCGCGTCGGATCTTGCGCGCCAACCACGTCGCCTATGTCGCGATCTGCGCCGGCCTGCCGGAAACCGACGCGCTTGCGACGCGCGCGCCGCATGGGCTTGCCGCGGCGCTTTCTCGCGGTGAGACGTTGAATTGGTTAAAGCCGCTGCCGCGCAACGGTCCCATTCAAGTCTTCGTGATTCAGCCGTGATTGCCGACGGGATTGCCGCGCGCGCAAGCAAGATTGCCAAAGCTTAATTTGAAGCGGCTCGTAACGCAGCCTACGCCTTGATGCATCAAAGCAGTCAAGGGAGATGAACATGACACTCCGTTTGCCGCTCGCCGTTGCCCTTGCCGGGCTCATCGGCGCTGGCACCGTTACGATGGCCATCTCGGCCTTCGCGGATCAAGACACTGACAACAGTACCCAGCCGACGCAGCATCATTTCATGCCGTCGCCGGCGGATCGGGCCGCCTTTCTCGATGCGCGCGTGGCGGCACTTCACGCCGGCCTCGAGCTGACGGCCGATCAAGAGAAGCTTTGGTCGCCCTTTGAGTCGGCGCTTCGCGACCTCAACAAGACCATCGCCGACCAGCGCGAGAAGGCGAGGAGCGAGGGACGTCCCGCCGATCCCGTCGCGCGGATGCAGCGGATGAGTGAGAATCAGATCGCGCGGGGCGAGGCGCTCAAAAAACTGGCCGACGCAACCGCTCCGCTCTATTCCGCCTTGACCGATGACCAGAAGCAGCGGCTGCCGCTTCTGCTGCGCGCCGCGCATATCGGGTTTGGGCACCGGCACTTCGCCATGAACGAAGGCTGGCGCGGACATGGAGAGCACGGCGATTTCGGCAACGGCGGCGGCGAAAACCGCGGCGACGACGGCAGCCCGGATCAACACTGAAGTTTGTTCAAATGCCGCCTAGTGCGCAGCCAAACCAACGCCCCCTTGGTTCCTGCGCGGAGAGCAGGATCGATGCAATCGATCCTGCTCTCCCTCTATGCTTCGGTTTCCCGGTCGCCGATAGTCTAGCGTCGCGCCAGGAGATCTCGAATTTGCTCGAGCAGCACCTCCTGACGCGGCGGCGGCGCGACGGCCTTTTCCTCCTGTTCTTCGCGCAGGACCTTGGTGCGAAACATGGCGATGCTGCGCACCACAAGAAAGAGTACGAAGGCAACGATCAGAAAGTTGAGCACGATGGTCAGGAAATTGCCCCAGGCGAGCACGGCGCCCTGTTTGCGCGCCTCGGAAAGCACCGGCGACGTGACCGCGGCGGACAGCGGCAGAAAATGATTTGAGAAATCGAGCCCGCCGGTGGCCGCGCCGATAATCGGCATGATGATGTCATTGACAAGCGAGTCGACGATCTTGCCAAAGGCGACGCCGATGATCACGGCGACGGCGAGATCGACGACGTTGCCCCGCATTGCAAAGTCGCGAAACTCTTTCAGCATCGTGCATCCCCCTATTGGTCTGCCGCACGAACGGCCGCGGCTCCTGCCGAAAATTCTACCAGAATCGATGCAGCTGGTGGAGCGGCCCCGGACCGCGACCGACATCGAGTTCGCCCGCCCTGGCAAGTGCGCCGCTGACATAGTCCTTCGCCGCTTCTATCGACGGGATGAGAGCAAGGCCGCGAGCGAGGTGGGCGGCAATCGCAGCAGAGAAGGTGCAGCCGGTGCCATGCGTGTTGCGCGTGGCGACGCGCGGGGCGGAAAAGCTCCGATGCGACGTGCCGTCGAACAGAACATCGTCGGCCGTTGCGCCCTCCAAATGGCCGCCCGTGACGAGGACGGATTTGAACCCGCGCCTGTGTAATTGCTCGGCGAGCTTGTGCATGCCGGCGATCGTCGTCGGAATCGGCGCGTCGGCAAGGAGCGCGGCCTCCGCCAGATTAGGCGTGACGAGAGTAACCAGCGGCGCGAGATAGCAGAGCAGGGCATCGGCGACATCCCCGATCGCAAGGCGATCGCCGCTCGAGGCCGCCATTACTGGATCGAGCACGATCCCGCCGCCGCGATATTCGGCGAGGCTTTGCGCGACTGTCTCGACGATGGCCGGCGCGGCGAGCATGCCGAGCTTGACCGAGGCGACGTCGATATCTGCGAAAAGCGCGCCGATTTGCTTGGCGACGAATTCCGCCGGCACGACATGGATTCCCTGCACGCCTTGCGTGTTCTGCGCGGTGACGGCGGTCACCGCGGCAAGACCATGGCAGCGCAAGGCGGCGAAAGTCTTGATGTCGGCCAAAACGCCCGCGCCGCCACCCGGGTCGAAGCCGGCGATCGACAGGACGTTCGGGACCATTCGCGCTAGGCTTTGACTAAAGGTTCGGCATCGTCCGTCTTGGGCGGCTGGCCAAACAATTTGTGCCGATGCCGGATCGGCAGTCCGATCAAGTGCACGATGCCGCCGCCGACGAGAAAACCAATGAGCCCGGCGATGAATGCGTCCACCGTCGTTGGAATTGCCGGCTGGAAGGTCGCATAAGTCCGTCCGGCGATATAGGGGTCGAAAGTTTCGATGAGCGTCGCCCATTTGCCGGCGATGTTCGGATCGTTGAAGGCCGCCGCGGAACGCTGCAATTTTGCAAGCCGCCCGATGATGCGGCGCATCTCGTCGCCCCTGCCTTGCGCAATGGGATCTCCGCTCCCCTCGAGGTGAGCGATCGCAGCGTCAGGGGTAAGGTGTTGGCTCGCCGCCTGCGTATCGAATTGTGTGACAATCGCGGTAAGTTCATCGATCGCGCCGCCGAGCCGCTGGCGATATTGTTGCCAGAACTCCGGCATCTGGGTCGATGCCAGGCCAAACAGAAGCGCGAAGAAAAGAGCGATGCGGCCGATGATCATTCCCGACCTCCTCAGGGTCCACTCGCCGACCGGAGTTCTCGGCGCTGCAAGACCGAGCGCTAATATAGGTCATCCACCGCGGGTTGGCTGCCCTCTTGGAGGTCACCACAGCAAAATGTTGCAGTCTCCGGCGAAGGCGCGGGTCAGGGCATCGCGAGGATACCGGCATTGCCCTCGCGCGTGCCGAACAAAAGCCGCCGGCCGTCGTCGTCCCAGGTGAGCGCCGCGACCGGATCGTGCCCCTCGACCGGCGGTTTACGAACCAGGATCTCGGCGCCGTCGGCGAGGCGGCAGAGGAGAATCCAGCCGTCTTCGTAGCCTATCGCGATCACCAGCGCCTTGGGATGAAAAGCAACGCGCGAGACCTTCGCTTGCCTTGCGCCGCATTCTCGCGGCGGTTTTTGCATCGGTCCGTCCTTGTCTTTGAACGACCAGACGATGCAGGCCTGCGCCCCCGAGGTCGCGAGCCAATGCCCGTCGCTCGACCAGGAAAAGGAGCGGGTCTTGCCCGGATATCCGCTCATGCGCATGTCACGCTTATCGGCAATCCGCCAGCCATGTAGCGCGTTCTCCTGCATCGAGGTGACGAGGAAACGCCCGTCCGGCGAGAATGAAACGTCGAGATGCGCGCCTTTCCAGGTCAATACGTCCGGCGCGGCGGCAGCGTTCGGGAACCACAGCGTCGCCCCATTATAATGCGCGATCGCGATGCGATAGCCTTTTGGCGCATAAGCGAGGCCGCGCACCGAAGAGGGCGCGGTGAAGTGCTTGACGTTCCCCTGCGGATCGCGAGCGCCGACCTCGGGTCCGCTCGACCAAGCGATGGAGCAATCCTCGCGCCCAATGAGCGCGTCGATCCATGTGCCCCCCGCATGGAAGATTTCTTCCGCCGAGCCGTCGGCGGCGATCGCCACGATGCGGCCGTCGTCGCCGCCGGTCAGCAGTCGTTTGCCGGCCCGCGCCGCGACGAGAATTGCACCGTCCTTATGAAGAACGCTGCGCTTCTCGCCGTCCGCTTCGCTGCGCAGCGCAGTGCCGTCGCCGAGGGCGAGCACGGGGACGCCGCCCAAAAAGGCGGCGGCGGTGACATGCGCGCCGGCGGCAATTGGCGTGACGTTGGTCGTGAGGGAGGTTTGCGCCATGCGAAGCTTTTGGAGCCGGCGGGCTCACGCCGCGCAAGCCAGAAAGCCGCGCCTGATCTCATCCTCCTTCAGCTTGCGGCCGATGAAGACGACGCGGCTCAGCCGCGGTTCGGCAGGTTTCCAGTCGCGCTGCAGATCGCCGTCGAGGATCATATGGACGCCCTGGAAGACGAAGCGCTTCGGCTCGTCCTTGAAAGCGACGATCCCCTTCGACCGCAGGATCGAGGGACCCTCCTTCTGCACGTAGTCATTGAGCCAAGGAAGGAATTTTTCCGGGTCGAGATCGCCTTCGATGGAAAGCGCGACGGATTGCATCTCCTCGTCGTGATAATGTCTAAGGCCGCCGTGATGATGTTCGCGCTCGTGGTGCGCGTGTTCACTGCGATCATGATCGTGATCGCGATCATGCCCATGATGATCGATGGATCGTGGCGATCATGATCGTGATCGTGACCATGGCCGTCATGGTCGTGTCCGTCATCGCCGGTGTCGAGGAATTCCGGCTCGATCTCCAAAATGCGCGCGAGATCGAAGGCGTTGCGGCCGAGGACCGCGTCGAGCGGCACACTGCAATTCACCGTCTTGTGCAGCTTGGCGTAAGGATTGATCGCGCGGATGCGCGCCTCGACCTCGCGCAATTCCTCGGCGCTGACCAGATCGGTCTTGTTGAGCAGGACGACATCGGCAAAGGCGATCTGATTTTTTGCCTCCGGCGCATCCTTCAGCCGCTGCGCCAGCCATTTGGCGTCGGCCACGGTGACCACCGCGTCGAGCCGCGCCGCCTGTTCGACATCGGCGTCCACAAAAAATGTCTGCGCCACCGGCGCCGGATCGGCAAGGCCCGTGGTCTCGACGATGATGGCGTCGAATTTGCCCTTGCGCTTCATCAGCCCTTCGATGATCCGGATGAGATCGCCGCGCACCGTGCAGCAGATGCAGCCGTTGTTCATCTCGAAGATTTCCTCGTCGGCGCCGACGACAAGGTCATTGTCGATGCCGATTTCGCCGAATTCATTGACGATGACGGCGAACTTCTTCCCGTGCGGCTCGCTCAGGATGCGGTTTAGCAGCGTCGTCTTGCCGGCTCCGAGATAGCCGGTGAGCACGGTGACCGGAATTTTTTCAGGCATGCCAAACCTCGATCTGATGGGATAGCGGGGAAGCCGCTTTTCCATATTATGCGGCATCGTGGCAATATTAATGCCCGGGCGGCGAGGCGAACGCGGCGCGGTACTTGCGCCAGCCCTCGGCGCGCAGCTTGCAGGCCGGACATTCGCCGCAGCCATAGCCCCAGTCGTGTCTCTGCCCGCGTTCGCCCAAATAGCAGGTATGCGTCGCTTCGATGATGAGGTCGATCAGCGCAGTACCCCCGAGCTTCTCGGCAAGCCGCCAAGTCTCGGCCTTGTCGAGCCACATGAGCGGGGTCTCGAGCACGAAATTCCGCTCCATCCCGAGGTTCAGCGCCACCTGCATGGCTTTGACGGTCGCGTCGCGGCAATCGGGATAGCCGGAGAAATCCGTCTCGCACATTCCGCCCACGATGGTCCGCAAGCCGCGCCGATAGGCGACGGCCGCGGCAAACGTCAAGAACAGAAGATTGCGGCCCGGCACGAATGTGTTGGGCAAACCATTGGCCTCCATCCCGATGGCGACGTCGCGCGTCATGGCTGTCGCCGAGATTTCGCCGAGCACGCCGAGATCAATCCGATGGTCCTCACCGAGCCGGGCCCGCCACTCCGGCTTGATCCCGCCGATTTTCGCCAGGATCTCGGCCCGCTGGTCGAGTTCGACCCGGTGGCGCTGACGATAGTCAAAGCCGATCGTCTCGACCTGGTCGAAACGGTCGAGGGCCAAGGCGAGGCAGGTGGTCGAATCCTGCCCGCCGGAAAAAAGTACAAGCGCGTCGGTCATCTCTCTCTTCCGGACTGGCGAATGAGCCCAGGCATGGGGAGCGGATCGCGCTCGCGCCTAAGTCGTTGTTCTGGCGTGTCCTCTCGCTCGAAGCCTGCACCTTTTAGCGAGTTTGCGCTATTGCGGAATTGCCCCCCTTGGTCCATTTTAGCTGCGGGAGGTTGGCGGTGGACGCACCACTCGCCAACCGGGTCAGGTCCGGAAGGAAGCAGCCCAGACGAGACCGGGCGGGTCTCTGTCCAGCCTCCCACGTCCGGTTGCAGCAAGACCTCGCGTAGGCGCGAGGGACCGGACCATGAAAGAGCCGACCAACTGCATCCTGTGGACAAAGCCGGAGCTCATAGCGCCGGCGGGGGCGCGTTTTGAGCCGATCGCAACCTACAAAGACGATAATCATTGGTCGCGGTGCCTGCTCAAGTGCCGTGAATGCGGGCAGCTCTATTTTTATGAATTCTACGAGCGGGTGGACTGGGACGACGGCGACGACCCGCAATATTCGACCTATATTCCGGTCGAAACCGAGGCGGAGATCGAAACGTTGAAAAGGCAGCCGCCGATGGGCCTGCTGCAATTCTGCCCGCGCCTGCAAAAGGATTTTCCGAAGGGCGCGAAAGCGCCGAGGATACATTGGGTGAGAAAAGCGCGAGGCGCAGATGCGAGAGACTGAGCACTCGGGAATTGCAATGCCTCAAGGATTTCATTAGGCCGAACCGATGGACCGCGACGCCGCCGCCAAATTTTCAATCCCGAGCCTGAACCTGGATGAGGCGTCGCCGCCCGCGCCTTACCGCGTGCTGGCGCGCAAATACAGGCCCGCAAGCTTCGAAGATCTCATCGGCCAGGAGCCGATGGTGAAAACGCTGTCGAACGCTTTCGACCTTGGGCGCATTCACCAAGCTTATATTCTGACCGGCGTGCGCGGCGTCGGCAAGACCACGACGGCGCGGATTCTCGCGCGCGCTTTCAACTATGAGCTGCCTGCGCAGGGTGGCAGAGCCGCGATCACGCAGCCGACGATCCATATGAGGGAACTCGGCGTGCATTGCCAGGCGATCATCGATTCGCGCCATGTCGATGTGATCGAGATGGATGCCGCTTCGCATACCGGCATCGACGACGTGCGCGAGATCATTGAGAACGCCCGCTATCGGCCCGTCCTCGCCCGCACCAAGGTCTATATCATCGACGAAGTCCACATGCTCTCGAAACAGGCGTTCAACGGCCTGTTGAAGACCTTGGAGGAACCGCCGGATCACGTGAGATTTATCTTCGCGACGACCGAGATCGAGAAAGTCCCGGTCACGGTGCGCTCGCGCTGCCAAAGATTCGATCTCAGGCGGGTCGAAGCGGATCTGCTGGTCGGCCACCTTGCTTCGATTGCATCCAAGGAGGCGGTCGCCGTCGAGCCCGAGGCGCTCGCGCTGATCGCGCGCGCCGCCGAAGGTTCGGTGCGCGACGCATTGAGCTTGCTCGACCAGGCCATCGCACATGCCAAGGGGAGCCTCAAAACCGAGGTCAAGGCCGGTGATCTGCGTTTGATGCTCGGTCTCGCCGATCGCTCGCGCATCATCGACCTTTTCATGCAGGTCATGAAAGGCGACATCGCGGCGGCGCTCGCCTCCTTGAAGGCACTCTATGATGCCGGCGCCGACCCAGGCCGGGTGCTCGGCGAACTGGCCGAGTTCGTGCATTTCGTGACCCGACTGAAGCTGGCTCCGGAGAGCGGCAAGGATCCCGCCATCACCCAGGAAGAGCGGGTTCGCGGCGGCGAATTTGCCGAACGGCTGGCGCTCCCGGTGTTGAGCCGCGCTTGGCAATTGTTGCTCAAAGGCTTGCAGGAGGTGAGGGATTCGCCGCGCCCGCTGGCCGCAGCCGACATGGTGCTGGTCCGCCTCGCCTATGCGGCGGATTTGCCGACACCCGATGAAACACTCCGCCGTCTGGGCCAGCAACCCGCTACGGCTGCCCCAGCACCGGTTCGCGCAAGCGCGCCAGCCGGCGGCGGCGTTCGCGGAAGCTTGGCTGCAAGCCTCGGCGCTGTACAGGCCAAAGCGCCCTTGGCAGCGCCGCAAACTTCGCCGGAGCCGCAGCTTCGCCTCGCCCGTTTCGAGGATGTGGTTGCGCTGGCAGCGGCGCAACGCGACATTCAGCTGAAAGTGGCGCTCGAGCACGATGTGCGGCTCGTTCGCTTCGAGGAGGGCTCGATCGAATTTGCTCTCTCGCCGGGTGCCTCGGCGCAAATTGCCCAGCAGCTCACGCGCCGCCTGCAAGAATGGACGGGTCGCCGCTGGATGGTGGCGATCTCCTCCGAAATCGGCGCGCCAAGTCTCAGCGAGCGGGCCGAGGCCGCCGCGGCCGCCACAATGCTCGGCGTGCGCGCCGATCCGTTCGTGCAACGCGCGCTGGCTCTGTTTCCGGGCGCCGAAATCATCGGCGTGCGGGGGACAGAATCACCGGACGCGGCCGAGCAGCCGCTGGAGCCCGGCGATGACATTGCTTACGCCGATCAGGCGTTCAGCGAAGACGATCTCTAATTTGAGCGGGTCGCAGACCCATTGTGCAGATCCCCGGAGTGCGAGAGGAGCCGCCATGCCCGACATGATGGGTTTGATGAAACAGGCGCAGGCCGTGCAAGCGAAAATGCAGGAAATGCAGGCCGAGATGGAGCGCCTCGAAGTCGAGGGCCAATCCGGCGGCGGCCTCGTCCGCGTAACCTTGACTGCCAAAGGTCAGATGAAGGCGCTTGCCATCGACGCTTCGCTGCTGAAGCCGGATGACAAGGAGATGCTGGAGGACTTGATCGTTGCCGCGCATGAGGATGCCCGCAAGAAGGCCGAGCGGACGATGGAAGAGAAGATGAAGGCGGTGACGGCAGGCCTGCCTTTGCCACCGGGCCTGAAGCTGTTCTGATGGTCGAACGCATTGCCGGTCCCGAAATCGAGCGGCTGATCCAATTGCTGGCGCGCCTGCCGGGACTGGGACCGCGCTCGGCGCGGCGCGCCGCTCTTCACCTCATTCGCAAGCGCGACGACCTGCTGGCGCCACTCGCCGACGCGTTAGCGACGGCGAGGGAGCGCGTCGTCGCATGTTCGATCTGCGGCAATGTCGACACCTGCGATCCTTGCACCGTCTGCCGCGATGAGCGACGCGACCGCAAGCTTCTGGTCGTGGTCGAAACCGTGGCCGACCTTTGGGCGCTTGAACGCGCCGGGGCCTTGGCGGCCCGCTATCACGTGCTCGGCGGCTGCCTGTCGCCGCTCGATGGTATCGGACCGAAGGAGCTCAATCTGGCCGGCCTCGTCGAAAGAGTGGCGGCCGATTCGGTCGAAGAGGTTGTGCTCGCCGTCAATGCCACCGTCGATGGCCAGACGACCGCCCATTATGTGACCGATCTTTTGGCGCATCTGCCGGTTCGCATCACCCGCCTCGCGCATGGCGTGCCGGTCGGCGGCGAGCTCGATTATCTCGACGAGGGCACTCTCGTTGCGGCGATCCGCAGCCGCACCGATTTCTAAAGCCGGGCTGCGCCGGATCTTTCGGCAACATTTCAGCAAGATTTGGAGCTTGGTGCCGCGCCAGCCGGATTGACGTTTCGTTCATTCTGTTCGCTGCAAATTTATTCATTCTTTTCACCTAAGAACTCCAATTGGATACGCGCGAATCCGGGGGCGCGAGCGTAGGTGCGGAGCGGCAAACGAAAACTTCGGGGGGCGAAGATGCAGACCGCTTGCGCGCGCGGCAAGACTTTGCTCTTGCCCGCCGAACTCGACCATGTCGCCGCCGCTTCCCTGTTTGAAGTCATCTCCTCCCTGACCGGCACCGACATCGCGATCGAAGGATCGCGGGTCGAGCGGATCGGCGGCCAATGCCTGCAAATCCTTCTCGCCGCGGCGTCAACCTGGAAGGCCGACGGTACCGTTCTCGAATTCGTCAATCCGTCTTCAGAGTTCATCGCCGGGCTTGAACTCCTCGGGATCTGCCCGGGGACTTTTTTGAATAGGGAGCGCTCCCAATGAGCAAGACGATACTCACGGTCGACGATTCGCGCACCATGCGCGACATGCTGCTGCTGGCATTGTCCGATGCGGGCTATCGCGTCGTCCAGGCGCAGGACGGGATGCACGGACTCGAGAGTTCTGCAGCAGGAATCGCCGGATGTCATCGTCACCGATATCAACATGCCGCGGCTCGACGGGTTCGGCTTCATCGAAAAGGTGCGCCGCGACGCCAAATATCGCGCGGTGCCGATCCTGGTGCTGACGACCGAGAGCGACGCCGAAAAGAAAGATCGCGCCCGGCGCGCCGGCGCCACCGGCTGGATCGTCAAGCCCTTCGATCCGACCAAACTCGTCGCCGCCGTCCGCCGCGTCGCCGCCTGACGATCAAGGAGACAGACCTTGGACCCGATGGCGGCGATCAAGCAGACCTTCTTTCAGGAATGCGAAGAGCAACTCGCGGAATTGGAATCGGGCCTTCTTGCAATTGAAGGCGGCGATTGCGATCCCGAGACGGTCAACGCCGTGTTTCGGGCGGTGCATTCGATCAAGGGCGGCGCCGGCGCTTTCAGCCTCGAAGACCTTGTGCGCTTCGCGCATGTGTTCGAGACGGCGCTCGATCATGTCCGCGCCGGCCGCGTCGCGGCCGACTCCGGACGTTCTGAAGATCATGTTGCGCGCCGCCGATGTGCTGGCGGATCTCGTGCGCGCCGCGCGCGACGGCACCGCGGTCGATGAACCGCCCGCAATCTTGCATTGGCCGACGAACTGCGCGCGCTCGATCCGAATGGCGGCGCTGACGCGGAAGAAGACGATCTCGCCGACCTCGAATTTCCAGCCCGTCCAGGTTCGCTTCGACGATCTCGACGAAGACGCCCGTCGAAGCGCCGATCGAAGCGTCGCCGAACAGCGTCTTCATCATCAAATTCCGCCCGAAGCCCAGCCTCTATGCCAAGGCCAATGAGATCGGCCTTGATCCTGCGCGAGCTCGCGCGCCTCGGCGAGGTCGAAACGTCACCTGCGACGCGTCCGACCTGCCGCTGCTCAGCGAACTCGATCCCGAAGGCGCTTATCTCGCCTGGACGATCGAGCTGCGAGACCGAGCAGGACGAGGCGGCGATCCGCGAAGTGTTCGAATTCGTCGCCTGGGATTGCGATCTCGATATCGTTTCGGAGTCGGGTGACCGCGCCCCCGGCGGACGCCGCCGGCGCTGTCGAGAATGAGGTCGCCGCGCTCCTTGCTCGGGTCAAGGCCTCGCTCGATGAGCCGCCGCCTGCGGGCGATAGCTCCTCGGAGCCGGCTGCCGCAGCGAGCGCAACAGAAAAGTCGCGCGTGCCGCCGGGCGGGCACGCCAAAGCGCCGGCAAGGCCAATTCCGAGATCGACGCCAAAGTCGCTCGCCGCAGACGATCCGCGTCGATCTCGACCGCGTCGACCGCCTGATCGATCTCGTCGGCGAACTCGTCATCAATCAGGCGATGCTCGCGCAGCGTGTCACCGAGGCCGGACTTGCCCGCGCCTCGGCCGTCGTGGTCGGCCTCGACGAACTGGAGCAATTGACGCGCGAAATCCAGGACAGCGTCATGGCGATCCGCGCGCAGCCGGTGAAATCCGTGTTCCAGCGCATGCCGCGCCTCGTGCGCGAGCTCGCCGCCATGACCGGCAAGTCAGTGCGTCTCGTCACCGAAGGCGAAGGCACCGAAGTCGACAAGACGGTCATCGAGCGACTGACCGATCCGCTCACTCATATGATCCGCAACGCCATCGATCACGGAATTGAAAAGCCGGAAGCGCGCGTCGCCGCCGGCAAGCCCGAGGAAGGCGTCGTTCGGCTTTCGGCCGCTGCATCGCTCCGGCCGCATCGTCATCGAGGTCTCCGACGATGGCGCCGGCATCAGACCGCGCCGCGCGTCAAGCAGATCGCCGTCGAGAAGGGCCTGATCGCCGCCGATGCCCTGCTCAGCGACGAAGAGATCGACAATCTGATCTTCCTGCCCGGCTTTTCGACCGCCTCGAGGTGTCCGATATTTCCGGGCGCGGCGTCGGCATGGACGTGGTGAAACGCTCGATCCAGGCGTCTCGGCGGCCGGATATCGATCGCCTCGCGTCCTGGCCGCGGCTCGACCTTCACCATGAGCCTGCCGCTGACGCTCGCGGTGCTCGACGGCATGGTCGTCACGCGTGGCGCAGCAGACACTTGATCGTGCCGCTTACCGCCATCGTCGAAACCTTGCAGCCCAAGGCCGCCGAAGTTCACGGCATGGGCGGCAAGGCGCGGGTGATTTCCATCCGCAACAAATTCACGCCGCTGATCGATATCGGCCGCGAACTCGGCTATCGCGCCGGATCCGCCGATCCCATGGCCAGCGTCGTCATCCTGGTCGAGACCGAAGGCGGCGGCCGCAGCGCCTTGCTGGTCGATGCGATCCAGGGCCAGCGGCAGGTCGTCATCAAGAGCTTGGAGGCCAATTATCGCCACGTTGCCGGGCATTGCCGCGGCGACGATCCTCGGCGACGGCCGCGTGGCGCTCATTCTCGACGTCGACGCGGTCGTAGCGAGCTCGCGTGCCGATGCCGCGGCTTACGAACCAGCGCTCGCGGCGGCAGGCTGATCATGATCAACGACACGCACACGGAGACGACGCGCGGGCGCGAGCTGATCGCCTTCCGCATTGGCGCGCAGGAATTCTGCGTCGACATCATGGCGGTGCGCGAGATCCGCGGCTATACGCCGGCGACCGCCTTGCCGCAGGCCCCGAGCTTCGTGCGCGGCGTGATCAACCTGCGCGGCGCGGTGCTGGCGATCGTCGATCTTGCCGCGAGGCTGGGCTTCCCGCCGGCCGAGCCGACCGCCCGGCATGTGATCATGGTGGTCAACATCGAGAACCAGGTGGTCGGGCTTCTGGTCGATGCGGTGCTCGACATTCTGACGGTCGAGGAAGCGGTAATCCAGCCGACGCCGGACGTGGCCTCGGAGATGGCCAGGCTGTTCACCCGCGGGGTGCTGGCGATCGACGGCCGGATGATCAGCCTCATCGGCCTCGACCACGTATTGCCGCCGCCGCAAAGCGAGGCGGCATGATTCCCGCACAACATTCGGAAATCGAGAGGCACAAATCTCGCGGCGCCGCGTCCGGCGAGTTTTTGATGACCGATTCCGATTTTCGCCGGATCGCCGAAATCTTGCTTACGGACACGGGCATCTATTTGCCGAAGTCCAAGACGGGCCTCGTTTATTCGCGCCTTGCCAAACGCCTGCGAACGCTCGGCCTGAGAAGTTTTCGCGAATATTGCGCGCTGGTCTCGGAAAGCGCCGAGAGCGACGAACGCCAGCGGATGCTGGCTGCGTTGACGACCAACGTCACCCGCTTCTTCCGCGAGCCGCATCATTTCGAACATCTGCGCAAAGATGTTCTGCCGCCGCTGGTCGAGCAGGCGCGCCGCGGCGGCAAGATCCGCATCTGGTCGGCGGCTTGTTCGAACGGCGCCGAACCTTATTCGATAGGCATTACCCTCCTCTCCGTCATGCCGGATGCCGCGTCCTACGACGTCAAGGTTCTGGCGACCGACATCGATCCCAATATGGTGGCCGATGGCTCCCGCGGGATTTATGGCGACAAGCTGTTGCAGGCGGTGCCGGCGGACTTGCGCCTGCGTTGGTTCACGCCGGGGCGTGGCGACGACGGCAAGACCTGGGCGGCCGGCGAAGCCTTGCAGTCCATCGTCGCCTTTCGCGAACTCAATCTCATCGGTGCCTGGCCGATGCGCGGCAAATTCGACGCGATCTTCTGCCGCAACGTCGTCATCTATTTCGAGGACGAGACCCAGGCGCGTGTGTGGAGCCGGTTCGCGCCTTACCTCACCGCAGGTGGCCGGCTCTACATCGGCCATTCGGAACGGCTGACGGGGGCCGCCGCGGCCCTGTTCGAGGGCGACGGGATCACGACCTATCGTCTAAAAGAGGGAGCCTCGCCGAAATGAAGAAGACACGAGTTCTCGTGGTCGACGATTCGCGCACCATGCGAAGCCTGATCTGCCATGCGCTCAGCCGCGACCCCGATATCGAGGTCGTCGGGCAGGCAGCCGACCCGCTGGAAGCCCGCAATGCGATGAAGACGCTCGATCCCGACGTGGTGACTCTCGATGTCGAGATGCCGAATATGAACGGGATCGAATTCCTCTCCAAGATCATGCGTCTGCGCCCGACGCCCGTGATCATGGTGTCGAACCTGACGCACGAGGGAACGGTGGCCACCATCGCGGCGCTTGGAAATAGGCGCGGTCGACTGCGTCGCCAAACCGATGCCGGGCGAACAGGAGATCTTCGCCGACCTGCCATTGAAGGTGAAGGAGGCTGCCGGCGCCCGCCCACATCTCATGAAGACGCCGCGACAGGACGCCATTCATGTCCATAAGCGCGCGGCCTCGGACTATATGCCGGATGGAAAGATGATCGCAATCGGCGCCTCGACCGGCGGCGTCGAAGCGTTGATCACGCTGCTTTCCCGGTTCCCGCAGAACTGCCCGCCGACCGTCGTCGCACAACACATGCCGGCGGCATTCACCAAGAGTTTCGCCCAAAGGCTCGATCGGCTTTGCGCAGCGCATGTGAGCGAGGCCTTTGAAGGCGCGCGGCTGGTGTCCGGCCAAATCTACGTTGCGCCCGGGAGCGTCGCCCACCTTGAAGTCATGTCCGGCAAGACCTTGACCTGCAGATTGAAAGCTTCCGACCCCGTCAACGGCCATCGGCCTTCGGTCGACGTCCTGTTCAAGTCCGTTGCCGAAACAGCCAAATCTCAAGCTCTTGGGATCATTCTCACGGGCATGGGGCGCGATGGCGCCGAAGGGCTTGCCGCCATGCGCCAGGCTGGCGCCAGGACGATCGGCCAGGATCGGGCGACGAGCCTGGTCTATGGCATGCCGAGAGTCGCGCACGAACTCGGCGCCGTCGAAAAGCAGATGGCGCTCGAGAAAATCGGCGACGAAGTCCTGCGTCTCACGGATAAAAATCCGGATAAAAAAGAGGAAGGGAGGCAGACATGCCGTACGCATCTGCCATAAAGGCGCTGATCGTCGACGATCAGCTGACCAGCCGCGCGCTCATCCGCGACGGCTTGCAACAACTTGGCATCCAAGAAATCGAGATGGCGCAGGACGGCGAGCAAGCGCTCAAGATGCTCATACAAAAGCCTGCGCATCTCGTCATCTCCGACCTTAATATGCCGAAGCTCGACGGCATCGGCTTCCTCCGCGCCGTGCGCATGCAGCCGACGACCAAGAACACCGCTTTCATCATGTTGACCGGCCGCAGCGATCGAGAGCTGATCGAGCGGGCGAAGAAGTTCGGCGTCAACAATTACCTCGTCAAGCCGTTCACCATGCCGGCGCTCAGAAGCGCGATCGAAGCCGTCCTGGGGCGTCTTAAATGACCTCAGGGCTTCGCGCGCGCGAAAAGGAGCTGCCGGCTCCCAAGGACGATCGCCACCGAAGGGTGCATATCCTCCAAGGCGAATACCACGTCACCGACGATCCGGGCGTCGTCCTCGTAACGCTGCTCGGCTCCTGCGTGGCGGCCTGTATTCGCGATCCTGTCGCCTGTGTCGGCGGCATGAACCACTTCCTGCTGCCCGGCGCCGAGCAAAAGTCCGATACGAGCGAGGCGGAACGTTACGGCGTGCATCTCATGGAATTGCTGGTCAATGGGCTGTTGCAGAAGGGCGCGCGCCGGGATCGCCTGGAGGCGAAACTGTTCGGCGGGGCCAGGACGCTCGAGGGGCTTTCCGATATCGGCGCCCGCAATGCCGCTTTCGCCGAACGATTTCTCAAGAATGAGGAGATAAGCTTGGTCGGTGCCAGCTTGGGCGGCGATAACGGGCGTCGCGTCCAGTTCTGGCCGATATCCGGGCGGGCCCGGCAAGCGATGGTGGTAGGCAATGATATTCCACTGATCGCGCCGCGGCCCTTGCCGGAGCGCGGCCACGACGGCGACGTAGAGTTTTTCTGACCAAGATGAGGCTAAACATGGCAACGAATTGCGCCGGCCGGATGGTTCCGATCAGCGACGTGACGGACCGGGTCGGCGATGCGTTGAGCGAGCTCTGCCAGTCGATCGAGCGGCTGCAAGGGTTGATCGCACCATTGATCCTCGAGGCGGCGGCGCGCCATCCGTCGCATTTGCAGGAATTGCAGCATTTGGATCAGATCTGCCAAAAGCTCGGCAATATCGCCGATTTCGTCGCTGCGCTCGCCTTGGTCCTGCCGGACGATTGGCGGCTCGATCCAAGCGTGGCATCGCGCGTGGTCACGATGTCCGATCTTTCCTCGAGGCTCGGCTTTGCCGCCGAAGTCGAGGCCCCGCGCGATCATATGGCGGGCGATTTCGAACTGTTCTGAGGACGCAGCCATCCGTCTTTGCGAACGAAGCGAAGCAATCTTGCCTATGCGGCTTCTGGATGCCTCCGCCGCGGAGCCTGTCACCAAGCAGACAAGCGGGGGAAGGCTGACCCTTGGCTTCTCGCAAACGACGCCCAAGCTGCCGGGGCGGCGTTCAGCAAATCAGAACGCCGGATTGAGCGTCCAATCCTTGCTGAATTTCTTGCCCGTAGTGTCGCTCGCCTCGACATGCAAGACATTCGTGCCGTTGGCGAGATAGTCGAAGCGGAAATTCGGATCCTCCGAAATCGAAATGCCGCCGGTGACCGCAAACAGCAGATCATCGCCCTGCGTGATCTTCAATGAATCGACGTAGCGCGCGGGAATGTAGAGATGGGTCGTCGGATCCAACTGCATCCCCGAATTGTTGGGATGCTTGATCATGACGACCGCTTGCTTGCGCCGCGGGTCGTCGCTGGCATATTCGGGCGCCAACTGCCGCACCTTTATCGTGCCGATCGCAGGATCATTCGGGTCGAGATTCGCGGCGCTCGGCGCCGAACAGCCGCCCGCCGCCTCGACGTAGGATTCGGAGACATAGAGCTTGCCGTCGGCGGCCTCCGCCACCGCATGGATCTTGGTATTTTGATTGACGCGAACGCGCGTTTCGATCGTCGTGACCCCGGCCTTCGGGCCGAATTCGAAGACCGCGGCCACCGGAGCCGGATTATTGTCGATGACGACCGTGACCTTCTTGATCCGGCGCGGGTCATCCGCCGCCACTGCGTCCTTGACCGATTGCATGTGCAGCGTGATCGGCACCAGTGCCGCATCCTCGGCGCTGAGCGGCGTGCCGAGCTTGATCATCATCCCGTCTTGCACCATCGCCCGGTTCGGGAAGAGCGTATCGGCGAGCCCAGGCCAAAGGTCCTGGTCGGCATGGACCGCCGGCATGGCCAAGCCCAGGCCTGCGCCGGCGGCAATCGCCGCCATGGTCAAAAGTCGCAAAGCGCGCATGTCCTCTCCTTCGGTCTCGCTCCAATCGCCAATATAGATCCGCCCCGCCGCGCGGAAAAGCCTGCCCTTACTCCCATTCCAGCTCGGCATAGACCGCCGTTGCATTGCGCGCGTTATAGACGCCGAAAAGGTGCCATTTGGATGCCTCGGACTGGCCGGCATTGCGCGCGGCAATATTGATATCTTCGCCCTTTGCCAGAATCGCCCGCACGTCTTCGGTGAGCTTCTGAAGATAGGCCTTTTCCGCGTCGAGCGCCTGCGGCCACGCAACCCCGACCGGGCCATGTGCCGGGACGCCAAGCCGAGCCGGAATGGCGGCCAACCGAGGAATATCCTTGAGCCAACCGAGGACACTCGCGTCGACCACGGGGACGTGCTGCAAAAACAAAAGATCGCCCGCGAACAACGTCGAAGTCCTCTCGTCGAAGACGGTGAGATCGCAGTCCGTAGCCCCCGGCGGCCAGGCGTGCAAATCGATGATGCGATGCCCAAGATCGAGGTGCATGTCCTCCCCGACATCGACCAGCAGCGTCGGAGGGATCAGCTTGACGCCTTCGATCAGCGCCTCGCCCATATCCCTGCGCAGGGTTTGGATATAGTGCGGGCCGCGCACCGCCAGCGAGCGCGGAAGATTCCGGTGCCCGACAAAAGTCACGCCGGGCGCGACGAAGGCGACATTGCCGAACGTATAATCAGGATGCTCATGCGTGTTGATCACATAACGGATTGGCTTAGCGGTAACCTTTTCGATCGCCTTCCTTAAGCGCTCGCCGATTATCGGCGCTCCCCCGGTGTCGATGACCGCGACCGCGTCGCCCCCGACGATGAATCCGTTATTTCCGATGTCGCCGCCGCTCGCCGCGTCCATGATCGTGACGGGCGCCTGATGGGCATAGACGCCGGGCGCGATCTCGCGCACGTCGAGCGGCGCGATCTCCTGCGCGGCAAGATCGCCATGCCCGGTGAAAACCCCGAGCGCCGCGCCGACGTAAACTCCGATGAAAATAACGACGAGACTGCGCGCTACGAGCTTCGCCACGACAAATCCTCTCTGCGTAGGCCTACGCGAGAGGCGCTCCTGAAGCAAGCTCGTGCGGCGGTTGATCGTGCGGCCGGATGATGTATGTATCCGCGCAGATTTAGCCGAGGCGCGAGCGCCTTCGGTCAGAACCTCAGGGATTCCTCGATGCGTCTCCTCGCTTGCCGTGTTGTTGCGATGACGCTCCTTCTGGCTTTGCCCATGGGCGTGCGCGCCGCCGACCAATCGGCGGTTCCCGAGCCAAACACATATCGGACCTCAAATTACAAGGCACCGACGCCGGCTACGCTTGACGGAGCGCCTGCGCTCACCCTCACACAGGCGCACGAGCTCTGGCAAAAAAGGGCGGCGGCCTTTATCGATGTTTTGCCGCAGGCGCCGAAGCCCGCCAACCTCGCGCCCGGAACGCTCTGGCGCGACAAGCCGCGCTTCGACATCCCCGGCAGCATTTGGCTCCCTGATACGGGCTATGGCGAACTCGCGCCGGCGACGGAAGATTATTTTCGCCGCGGCCTGGAGCAGGCGAGCGGAGGCGACAAGGCAAAAACCTTGGTCTTCTATTGCCTGCGTCACTGCTGGATGTCCTGGAACGCCGCCAAACGCGCCAAAAGCCTCGGCTACACCCACGTGCTCTGGTATTCCGACGGAACTGAGGGCTGGTCTGAAGCAGGCTATGACCTGAAAGAGCAGGCGCCGTTTCCGAGGCCTTGAGCGCCGCCGGGCCGAGCTCGATTGCCCTTTCGGTCGTGTCCCCTATAATTGCGACGCAGCGTCAGTTTCGGCTTGTTCATATGGATTTTTTCTGCAATTGCGCTCTTTGACGGTTCGGCGATCCCCGCCCATTCACCCGAATCTGGATGGTGGCCAATGACGCTGATGCTGGCGAGCGTCACGGATGCGGCGGAAGCCGGGATCGCGCTCATCGAAGGCGCCGACATCATCGATCTCAAGGACCCTGCGCAGCCGCCGCTCGGCGCGCCCGATCATGCGGCGGTCCGCGCCGTGGTCGCCGCCGTCGCCGGCCGCCGCCCGGTCAGCGCGGTTACCGGCAATTTGAACATGCAGTCAAAGTCCATCGTCGCCGCGGCGGAGAAGCTCGTCGAGACCGGCGTCGATTACGTCAAGACCGGCTTCTTCCCGAGCGAAGACGGGGCGGTCGAAGCCGCAATCGAGGCGTTGCGGCCGGTCGCGGCCAAGGTCGATCTCGTCGCGGTTCTTTTCGCCGATCTTCCGCACGATTTTTCGCTGCTACAGCGCCTCGCCGCCGCCGGTTTCAAAGGCGCGATGCTCGACACGGCGACCAAGAGCGGCGCGCGCCTTATCGATCATGTCGATATCGCCGGCCTGCGGACCTTCGTCGATCTCTGCCACGACGCAAAGTTGACGGCGGGACTTGCCGGTTCGCTGGAGCCGCCGGACATTGCCCGGCTCTTGCCGCTTGGCCCCAACGTCCTCGGGTTTCGCGGCGCGCTTTGCACCGGGCACAAACGCACTCAGCGCATCGACGGGCCCCAAGTGAAGCTGGTGCGCGACCTCATCCCGCGCGAAGCCGAACGCGGCGACTTCGATCAAGACGCGAAGGTCGATTGGCGGCTTCTCTCGGCGCGCGGCTATTCCCTCGACGCGGAGCAGAAAAGGAACACCGACCGGATCTTCGTCCACGATCTCGTGTTGGCCATTTCGATCGGCGCCTATGACTTCGAGCGCGACCGGACGCAGCGGGTGCGTTTCAACGTCGATGTCGACGTGCGCCGCGCCGGCCATCACGCCGAAGACATGCGCGACGTCTTCTCCTACGATCTCATCGTCGATGCCATCAGGCTGATCCTGAGCCGCGGCCATATCGATCTGGTCGAGACTTTGGCGGAGCGGATCGCCGACGCGCTTCTCGCACATCCACGGGTGGATTGCGCCAAGATCCGGATCGAAAAGCTCGATGTCGTCGAGGGCAGCGTCGGCATTGAGATCAAGCGCGAACGCCAGGCGCAATCCGCCAAGTCGCGCCAGCTTTTTGCCGAACTTTCCGATTTCGCCGCTTCGCCGGGGGATTAAGGCGGGCGGGCGGACCTGAACATTCGGCCCCCGTCTCTTGAGATCGGAGCGCAAGCGTGCTTGCTCCCAAGGCTCCGCGTCCTCTCGTGGTCAAGCTCGGCGGCAGCCTCGCCGGCTCGCGCGACCTCGCCGCCTGGCTGGAAGTGCTCGATCAGTTCAGCGGACCGCTGATCCTGGTGCCGGGCGGCGGCGCCTTCGCCGATACGGTCCGCGCGATGCAGGCCAAGATGCGCTTCGACGACGAGGCGGCGCATCACATGGCGCTGCTTGCCATGGAACAATATGGACGCGCAATCGCGGCATTGTGGCCGCGGCTCTCCCGCGTGACCACGTTGGCGGCTATCCGGCGCGCTTTGCGGATGAATCAGGCCGCCTATTGGGCGCCCGCTCCCATGGCGCTCGATGCCAGCCTGCCGAAATCGTGGGAGATCACATCGGATACGCTCTCGGCCTGGCTCGCCAAGGAGCTTGGGGCCAAACGGCTGCTGCTGATCAAAAGCGCCGACATCGGATCGAAGCTGCACGTCGGCGTCGCCGACCTCATCAAGGCCGGTATAGTCGATCCTCTGTTTCCGCATTTTGCCGTGGCAAGCGGGGCCGATGTGTTCATTGCCGGGCCGCAATGGCTTGCTTCCGCGGGCACGCTTCTGGCGCAAGGGCAAGTGCCTGGCAGCCGGGTCAGGCTCGCTTAGCCTGCATTTTGGAACGCGGCTTTTGCCAAATTTTTCCGAAGGTTGGATAATGACCAACGAGCTGGGCAAGGGCGAAGTTGGGACATCATGGCTGAGCGTCTGCTTTTGCTGACCGGGCATTTCGCTTATCCGCGGCTCGTCAAGCTGATGAACGGCCTCGACGCGCTGCCTTTCACCTGGCGGGTCTTCGACATCGGCGTCAAAGTCGCGGCGCTGATGACCGAGGCCATCATCCTGCGCCGCCTGCCGCGGCCGCTCGAGGCCGATCGGATCATCCTGCCGGGCCGCTGCCGGGCCGATCTCGTGTCGCTTTCGCGCGAGATCGGCGTGACATGCGAACGCGGCCCGGACGAGATCGCCGATCTGCCCGCCTTCTTCGGCCGCGGCGGCCGCAAGGTGGACCTGTCAAAGCACGAGATCCGCATTTTCAGCGAGATCGTCGATGCCTCGGCGTTATCCGTGGACGCGATCCTTGCCCGCGCGACGGCAATGGGCCGCGCCGGCGCGGATGTGATCGATCTCGGTTGCCTGCCCGATACGCCCTTTCCGCACCTCGAAGACAGCGTGCGCGCCTTGAAGGCGGCAGGCCATGCCGTCAGCGTCGATTCGGCCAATGCGGATGAACTCGAACGCGGGGCGGGGGCCGGCGCGGATTATCTGTTGAGCCTCACCGAAGCGACCTTGCACATCGCGCGAGACTATCCGGTGACACCGATCCTGATCCCGCAGCCGCATTCGGATCTCGACTCGTTGCGCCGCCTGGCGGAGACGGCGGCGGCCGAGGATATTTCCTTCATCCTCGATCCCGTGCTCGATCCGATCCAATTCGGCTTCGCAGCTTCGCTGGAACGCTACATCGAGACGCGGCGGCTCATGCCCGACGCGCAAATGATGATGGGCACGGGCAATCTCACCGAGCTGACCGAGGCCGATTCCTCGGGCGTCACGGCCCTATTGCTCGGCCTCTGCTCGGAACTCTCGATCCGCAACGTTCTTGTCGTGCAGGTGAGCCCGCACACGCGCCGCACGCTCAACGAGCACGATGCCGCGCGCCGGCTGATGTATGCCGCACACAGCGAACAGGCTTTGCCGAAAGGATTTGGCGCCGGCCTGCTTCAAGTCCATGATCTCAAGCCCTTCCTCTCGTCGCCGGCGGAGATCGAAGAGCGTGCGAGAGACGTGCACGATGCAAATTATCGCATCGAAATCGCCGAAGACGGGATCCATCTCTATAATCGCGACGGCCATCACATAGCGCGCGATGCCATGGCGCTCTATCCCTTTCTCGCGGTGGCGGACGACGCGGCGCACGCTTTCTATCTGGGTACGGAACTCGCCAAGGCGGAAATCGCCTTCGCGCTCGGCAAGCGCTATATCCAGGACGAGCCGCTCGACTTCGGAGTCGCGACCGAGCACGCCGAGGAAGATCTGACGCGGCTGCGCGCGATCGGCCATACGTTGCGCGCCGGAAAGCCTGAGAGCTGATCATGCCGATGATCCGCGAGGTGATCGTCACCACGGTCGATGCCGCCGGCAAGGCGCATATCGCGCCCTTCGGGCTGATCGCGGCTGAGGCAGATTGGATCATCGCGCCGTTCCGGCCTTCGACGAGCCTCGCGAATCTTGAACAGGTTCCCTATGCGGTCGCAAATTATTCCGACGACGTGCGCATTTTCGCCGGCTGCCTCACGGGGCGGCGCGACTGGCCGCTGGTGGCGCTGGACAATTTTCCGGTGCCGCGGCTTGCCGCCGCCCTGGCGCATGCGGAGCTTGCCGTCGCGCGCGCCGAAGAAGATCCACAGCGCCCGCGCTTTGTCTGCCGCGTGCTGCGGCAGGTTAATCACGCGCCGTTCCAAGGCCTGAACCGGGCCAAGGCGGCGGTGCTCGAATTGGCCGTGCTGGTCAGCCGGCTCGATTTCCTGCCGCGCGACAAGATCGAGCGCGAGATCGCCTATCTGAAGATCGCCATCGAAAAGACCGCCGGGGCGGACGAAGCCGAGGCCTGGGGCTGGCTGATGGAAAAGGTCGAGGCGCACCGTTTGAATGAAGGTGCGTGAAGCGAACAAAACCAGCTCGCGCCATTGCGAGGAGCAAAGCGACGAAGCAATCCAGGGACATATTGACGCTGGATTGCTTCGCATCGCGCGCAATGACGATCTAGCTCTGCGCCGCCACCAGCAAAGCCACCGCGCAGGCCGGCACGCAATCGCCGGCCTTTTTGCGGATCTCCGGCAGAGCCGGGATCATGTCGTCGAAATCGACATAGGGCCGGCCGAGCCGCTCGGCGAGACGCTTGACCACGAAACGTCCGACTCCGGCGCCGATGACCGGCGCCTTGGCGTCGAGTTCGCAATGCGACAGCGCGAGATAGGCGCCGTCGGTGATCTCGCGCAGCTGCGCCTCGGCGAAAAACTTTGCCAGTTGCACAAGCGCGCCGGCGCTCACGTCCTTGGCGTCATAGCCGATCTGCCGCGCCAGCCGCGCCCGCGAGGCCTCGGCGGTTTTGGCCTGTCCGTCGGCCGTCGCCATCTGATCGGCGCCTTCCGGCAGTTCGCCGAGAATGCGATAGATGTCGCTTGCATTGGCGAACCATTCATTCATCAGCGTCACCCAGCGTCCGCCGAAAGGGACGAGGCGCAAGCCCGCCATGAGAAAGCTGCGCACCGCGCCCGCATAGACAAGTTCGCCATAGGCCATGCGTTCGGGATCGCTATGGCCGCGTGCCGCGACGCCGCCGGCGCAAATCGGGATGATATCCGTTGTCGTCGAGCCCATGTCGACGAAGAGCCCATCGCTGACAATGCCGCGCGGCCAGCGCCGCGCTCGCGTGCCAATTGGCCGAGGCGATCGCCGCGGCGTTGGCGGCGACCTTCTCGGCGGTGACGAAGCCGCGATCGCCCGCGTAAAAGAGGAGTCCCTGCGCGAGTTCGCGTCCGGCGATCGCGGCGATTGCGGCAACTCCTATCTGCCGATCGGCAAACGTGTCGGAGAGTTCCGCCGTCATTGTCGCGGCGTTCCGGTCGGCCGGGCCGAGCGCCGCCTTGGCCTCGGCGAAAGCGCGATCGAGCTCGGCGAGGCCAAGCCAGAGAGGGGAGGCGACCTGCACCACATTGACGATGCGTCCCGCCTCCAGCCGCGCGGCCTTCAAATGCGCGCCGCCGATGTCCCAGCCGATAATGCTTGGCATGTGATCCGAGTTGGTTTCTACCTCGGGAAATGCTCTAGCATGAGAGAATGGTGCGGCGAAGCGGACCGGCTTTCCAGCCGCACGTTGATGACGCGGAGCGGCACTTGGATGTAATCCCGGTGATCGACCTGAAAGGCGGGCAGGCGGTTCGGGCGCAGAGAGGCGAGCGGCATCTTTATGCGCCGATCAAAACGCCGCTCTCGCCGACGAGCCGCCCGGCCGATGTCGTCGCCGGCTTCCTCGCCCTGCATGAGTTCCGCACGATTTACATCGCAGATCTCGATGCGATTGAAGGCACCGGCAGCCACTCCGGCTGCATCGCGGAGCTCGAGGCCGCGTTTCCCGATCTTTCATTCTGGGTCGATGCCGGGATCGGCACGGACGCCGAGGCGACCGCGTGGCTCGCCGCGCATAACGGCGATCTTGTGCTCGGCAGCGAGACTTTGCGCGACATTCACCTCATTGCTCGCCTCTCCACTTGGCCGCGCAGCCTCTTGTCGCTCGACTTCCGCGGCGAGCAATTTCAAGGCCCGGCGCATCTTGCCGACGACGAGGCGCTCTGGCCCGGACGCCTTATCGTGATGACCTTGGCGCGGATTGGCAGCCAGGCCGGCCCGGATTTCGACCGGCTGGGGAAGATCGGCACCAAAGCTGCCGGCCGCCATGCGCTCTATGCGGCCGGCGGCGTGCGCGGGCTCGAGGATCTGAGGTCGCTTCAGCAGGCCGGAATTGCAGGCGTGCTCGTCGCCTCGGCTTTGCACGATCGCCGGATCGGCGCGAAACATCTCGAAACGTTGGCATGAAAAAGGGGAGCCGAAGGCTCCCCCCGTCAGCTATGCGCCGGCGCCACGTGTGCGCCGCAGAGATCAATTCGGCGCGAAAGGATGCTTGGCGGTGTCGCGTTTGGCGACGACCTCGGAGGGCTTCGGCTCGCCCTTGACCGCACGGGCGATCGCCTCTTTCGTGGCGCGATAGTTGAAATCTTGAATTTTCTTGTCGTCTTCGGCTTCCCAATGGATGAATACGCCGACGCAGATGAAAATATCGTCGGCTTCTTCCACCGGGATCACGCCTTCGGCGACGCTATCGGCGACCGCCTTGCCGACCGCGTGCTGCGCCGGGCCGAACATTTGCACGGCCTGCTTCGCACTCTTGATCGTCACCTTGTTGTAAAGCACCGTCGGCGGCTTGCACATAAGGTTCGGGGCAACCAGTGCAAGCAGCGTGGTAAACCCGTCCTTGTTGTTGGTGAGCCCATTGGTGAAGGCGGTCTCCGCCGCGCTTCCGCGCGGTCCGAGAATGAGATCGATATGCGCGATCTCATTGCCGTCGCCGACGAGCGACTCGCCGACACACAACTTCGTTATCTTGGCCATAATCATTTCCTCCGGTGAACCACAAACTCTACCGATGTACCCGGTAGCCAAACGGCTATCCTTGTTGTCGCGCCCATCAAGCCGGCACAGCCCCTCGGGCGTGCCAGCACAGGTGAATAGGCCGGTTGGCCAGATAGCGGCGGATCCGTCCGCGCGCTTAACTCAAGCATCATTGCGGCGACTGAGCAAGATATTGCACAGCCGATCCGCGAAAAGCGTAGCCACCGTCAAATCGGCACTCGTCCCGGGGTTGCGGCCACGCGACTTGAGGCTCCCGTCGAAGGCCAGCAGATCGGCCAGGCAATCAACTTTCCGCGCCTGAAAAATCGAAAGCATTTCCAATGCTTCGTGCTGAATCTCGCGGGCCGCGGCCAGACCGTGCTTGCGGCGGATGTGGGTATCGGGAAAGGCGGCGAGAAAGGCCAGGTAGACGGCTACCGTCGGCCATGGCGGCTCAAGGCCGGATTGGCGCGCCGCCGCCAGCGCCTCGAGCCCGGTCACGAAAACATCACGAAAATTCGAAACATATTGGCGAGCCAAAGCGTCGCGTTCCGCCGCCTCGGCCATTGCCTCCAACAGCCCGACCTCGGCCGGCCCGCGCACGTCGTAGCGGGATGCTTCTCCGAGTCCACCGGGCTTTGCCAGGCTGATTGCGCGAAAGACCTGTTCCGCATCGCTGCGATCGAGCCGTTTAAGGACGCCGGCGAGCGATGCTTGCAGGTCGGTGCCGCCGCCTTCGGCCGCGGCGGCGAGCGGCCCGCAAAGGAGCAGAATGCCGAGATTGGTGTTCATTCCGGCCGCCGCGCTTGTAGCTTCAACGCCACCCAAAATTCGTGCCCCGACAGATGTGCCGGGCGCCGAAAGCGGTCCTGCGGCGGCCTCGGCGCTCGCGAGAAAATCCTCTACGGTCATTCCATGGCCGGCACCGAAAATATGGACATTGCCGGGCTTCGGGGCTTCGATCTCGTCGCGGCAGGCGGCAAAGAAGGCCTCGCCGATCTCGGCGGCGCCGATCAACCGGCCATCTCCGCCGGCGGCGACGGAGCCAAGCCATAGCGGGCGAAAAGCGCGCCGGCGAGTTCATCGGCGATTGAAAAATCGGTCACGCTTTGCAGGCCCTGCCAGCCTGGCATGCTGTTGACCTCGATGACCGTCAGACGCCCGTCCGCCCCTTGCAGCAGGTCGACGCCGGCAAAATCCGCTTCGACCGCCGCCGCGGCGCCGAGCGCCAGATCTCGCATCTCCGGGTCGATGACGACCGGCTCCGGCCGGCCGCCGAGCTTGACATTGGTGATCCAATGATCGGCGCGCCGCGTCATGGCCGCCAGAACGCGGCCTTGCGCGACCAACACGCGGATGTCGCTATAGCCGCCGCGGTCGATGCCGACGAAGCGCTGCAAATAATAGACACCGGCCATTGTTTCGATGTCGGGCAGGTCCGATTCCCGGCGAATGAGCTTGAGGCCGCGTCCCTGAGCCCCGAACAGCGGCTTCAAAACGAGCGGGCCACGCGCGCATTCGCGGCGCACGAGCGCGCGGCTCTGCCGCGGACTTTGCAGCGCGAAGGTCTCCGGCGTCGGGATCTTATGCTTGAAGCAAAGGAAGCTCGTCGCCGCCTTGTCGACGCAGCGCTCGATTGAGCGCGGCGTGTTGGCGACGGGCACTTTGAGGTCCACCAGCGCGTGCAAAATGCCAAGCCGCAAGGTGATCGATTCGAACGAGCCGAGACCGATCGCGCGAACCAGGACGAGATCCGGCAGCCGCGCCGCAAAGCCCGGAATGGCGAGAGCATTCGGCCGGCGCGTATCGAAATTGCAGGCCGAGAGGCGCAACGGCACGACACGCGCGCCGAGTGCGGCGAAGGCCCGCGTCAATTCCCGCGCGTGCCATTCGTAACGATCGATCAGCAGCGCGATCTGCGGGCCCGAACCGGGCGATTTCGGCAGGATCGGCGTCCTGTCACCCGAAGGAGGCATCGAGCAAATCCTGCGAAATCTGCCCGGCGCGGAACGTCTCGCCGCTTTCGAGCGCGGTCACCATGGCTGCGGCAGGGCTGAATAGGCTCGGATCGATCTTATAGAAATCGCCCTTGAAGGACTTGAATATCTCGGCGAAAGGGCGGCCGTGGTCGCGCGAATTGACGCTCGGCAGGGCCTCGGCGAGTTCGCGCGCCTCGGATGCCGGGCCGGTGACGAAGAGATGCACCAAGCCGCCATAGATGATCGCGTCATTGGTCCGCCCCATGGCGATGACGAAATCGGGATGCGGGGGTGAGAGCGGCGCCGTTCCCACGCCATCGACGACGCGCGTCAGCGGAAATTTCAGTTCATGCGCTTTGTGCAGCGCGACTTCAAGGACACGCGAAACGACTTGCACGCTGCCGGCGAGACTGCGGGTCGGCGCATAGATGAAGGTCAGGCGCTCCGGCGCGACGCCGCAATCGCGCGCGACCTTGTCGACGATTTCGACGGGCGGCGGCTTGTCGCCCTCCAGCACAAGGGTCGCGCGATCGGCTTTGTCCCGGTAATTGAGAACTTCGAAGAGCGGCTCTTTCTGCGCCAAGGCGCGCCCCGGACCAGAGCCTAACGCGCGGAAGGCGCTGTTGCCTTCCCCATGCGACAGGGCCCAGCCTGCATATTGGCTGGCGAGACAGGCGATCACCGGATCGCTCGCGTGCACCGTTAGATGGAAGGGCCATCTGGGCGACGCCGAATAACGGCGCGAGGGTGACTGTGCCCAAGGCCGCCAAGACAGATCTCGGCAATCATTATGCCAGCGTCGATTCCGCCGACGGCCCTGGCACCGGCATCGATCAAGATTTCGCCGCGCGAACCTTTGCTCACAACGACGCGCAGGCGATCGCTCTCGGCCAGCAGCCGATCGACAAGTTCGCCGGCGAGTAAATTGACGCTGATTTTAGTTTCGCCCTTCATGCCGCGCTTTCCTCGTTACCAAACGTCATCAGATCCTCGCGAAGAGCGGCGAGGCGCTCACCGACAATTGCCCGCGCCGCTTCAGGTTCCGCGGCTTCGGCCAAAACGGTGCAGACCGGATCGCCGTTACGCAGATACGTGCCCGGCTTTTGCCGGTCCATGCACCACACAGGCCAGTCGAGTTCGGGCATAGACGCAAGATCGCAAGGCGCGTAGGCGATTGCCGTCGCGCAAGCCGTCGTAAAGATCAAAGGCTCGCTCGGCAAGTGGCCGCCGGCAGGATTCGAGATGAAAAGCGAAAAGGCCGGCGATCGGCGAAAATATCGAGCGTCGCGCCGGGGCGCGGGTTGATTTCGAGAAGATGGAAGGTGTGCGGTGCCAGAAGAAAGTCGACGCTGTTCAGGCCGACGAGACCAAAAGCCGCGGCGAGCTTTGCTGCCGCGTTGCAAATTCCTTGCGCCGATGCGGCATCGAGCTCGGCCGGTCGTACCGCGCCGCCGAAGCGGAATGGCCGGTCGCCGCTCGGCGCCGCCCATTGCTGGCTCATTCCCAGCACCCGCGAACGGCTTCCATCGGCGAGAAGCAGAACCGAGACCGGCCTCCCGTGAACGCGGCGCTGGTAATAGTCCAACGGGCTCGGCCTTCCCGATCCTGCCCGAACGACATGCAGGCCGCCGCCGCCGCCCTGCCGCTTGATGAGCCATTCGCTCGGCTCCGAGGGCGGATCGAACCTGATCTCGGGATGCGGGATGGCGAACTCGCGACAAGCGCGCGCGAGTTGACGCGGATCTTTCGTTCGCGCGACCGCTTCCGCGCGATTGCCGCAAAGCCGAAAATGCCGCGCGATCTCGCCGAGAATCTCGGTTCTATCTTCGAACCCGCTGCCATAGACGACGCCGACCGGATTTTCTTGTCGTGCGAGACTGAGCAGCCGATCGATGAGCTGGGGCGCCTCGAAACCGCGTTCCATATCGCCCGCCACCATATTGGCGGCGGCGAGCGCGCGGGTATCGAGGTCGTCGAAGAAATCGGCGACGAGCGGACGAAAGCCCGCGCGCCGCGCTGCCGCCGCCAGCGCCCGTCCTGACGCGGCGGCGATGAGAATCGGACGGCTCAGGCAAGCTCACGCGCGAGTTTGAAAGCGTCACGGAAATCGAGACACAAGGCGCTGTCGGAGACTGCCATTTTCTTGAATAGCCGCAACTCCGTCTGATATTTCACATTGCCGATGGCGAGCGCGCCAATGCCGAGGCTGCCGCCCGGCAGTTCCTTGCCGTTGTCGTGCAGATCGACGCCTTCGATACCCAGAGGCGGCACGGCATTGACGTCGGCGCAAACCAGAAGGTTTTTCGCCTTTTTCACGTCAGCGGCCGAGAGAATTTGCACGCCAGCCCTGCCGGCACAGAGCGCGATCTCCGAAGCGACCAGCGCGGCGAGTACTTTCTCAGAGGTGCTCGCGTCGCAGAAATCGACGCTCGCGCCAAACCGCTTTTTGATTTCACCTGCGGCCTTCTCAACGCGTTTCGGGCCGTCGTAGCCGGCCAGTGTGACCTTGGCGCCTTCGAGCGCGGCGATGACCGCCGAAGAAAAGCCGACGACGCCGGTCGCGCCATAGACGATGGTCTTCGTGCCCGATAGGCTGCGGTGCTTCTTTTCTTTCAACACCTTTTCGACGCAGGCGACCATCGCCGCGGCAGTGGTGAAAGAGCCGGCGGGATCGGCGAAGATCGAAATCTCGAACGGCTTCAGCAGCGCCTGCTTGGCCTTGTCGATCATGTCGAGTGCCAAAATCGCGTCTTTGCCGCCGATGAACACGGCGGTGCGCACCGCGTCGCGCGGCGAGCGCGAGAACATGGCGTCTTGGACGAGCGGCATGATGTCGTCGAGGACGACGTTGATATAGGGCGTTACCGAATCGTAGCCGGCATCGAGCGCCATATTCACGTCGAACGGGCTCATATGCTTCAGTGGGCTTAGCATGTGCAATATGATTTTTGACATTATGTCCCTTCCCGTCGCTGGTCTTAGGCGCCGGCGATCTTCTCGATCCTCGCGCCGTGATTGATCCCCTTGCAGATTAGCATGATCGGATTCGCCTGCGCGTTATTTTCCTGCGCCGGCCTATCTTTCTGAACGAGGCCGAGAAGTCTCTGCGCTTCATCGTCGCTGGCGACGAAGGCGAAACCGGTCGGTCCCCAGGAACTTTGGCCAATTCCCTTCGCACCATGCTGTGCGAGCAGCGCCATCACCGCCGCCACGCATGGGCTCGTATAGCGGGCGCCCCCCTGTGCGGGCGCGAAATAATTGCCGAGGACTGTTTGGATGCTGCCGATCGCCTCGCCGAATTGCGCTAGGTCGCGCTCGACCAGCGCCGGCAAAGCTTGCACGAGCACCCTCCGGCAAATGTCCGCCGCAGCAGCGGCGGGAAACTGCGGCAAGCTCGCGAAGGCTTCGCGTTCGCGCGCGCCGTGCACGCCTTTCATCTCGGGATCCATGACGAGAATGATCCGCCAATCTTCCGGAAAGTCGAGACGGCAGAGGATTGGCGGCATGGCTTTGCCCGCGCCGTGTCCGCCATCGACGACGAAGCCGCCGGTCGAGAAAAGCGCCGCGCCAATTCCGGATCTCAAGCCGCGCTGCAAAAACAGCGCGTCGCCGGTTTCGTCCGGCGCCATATCTTCGAGGCGACGGAGCGCCGCGGCAACAGCCAATGCAAGCTGCGTTCCCGAGCCGAGACCCACATGTGCGGGAATCGCCTCGTGGATCGTGACGCCGTAGGAGCGCTCAAGTCCGAAACGGCCGCGCAAAGCGTCGAGATGGGCCGCGACCCTTGCGCGTTCCGGGCCTTCAACCGAGCCCGCCACCGCGGGCTCGACCTCCAGCGACGTGACCGGCCTGTCGATCGCCAGACCGAGACTGCCGAAACGGCGCCCGGTGCCGCCGTTGAGATCGAGAAAACCGAGGTGGAGACGCGCCGATGCCTTCACCCTGATGCTCACGTGCATCTGTCCCCAACAAAATCCGAAAGAGCTTTGCGATTATTCAAGAATCCACGAGGGCGCGCCGCCTGCCGCTACGGGAGCGGTTTTGCCGTAGCCCATATCTAGCGCGCTTTCAACGCGAACGAAACGCCGCACGCAACCGCAATTGCGCGCGGGCTCTGACCTGAGGCGGAAGGCGCGCGCCGAACCGCGCTCCAGACTGGACCGGAATGGGCTATATTGCCATACTAAGACGGTGGCGTGCAAAAGGGGCTCCGATGAGTGCGGCGAAACGCGAGCAGACCTATGAGGAAGCCGAGATCAAGGCGCGGCTGGCAAGCGAATTGCCGCACTGGCATTACGAGGACGGCTGGATAAGGCGCACCTACCGAACGCACAGCTGGAAAGGTACGCTCATGCTGATCAATACGGTGGGCCATCTCGCCGAAGCGGCATGGCACCATCCGGATCTGACGGCCTCCTACGCTTGGGTCGAAGTGCGCCTGAAGAACCATGCGGCCAAGGGCATTACCGACAAGGATTTCCAATTGGCGAAAAAGATCGAGGAGGTCGTGAGTTGGCAGCCGGGCAAGGAGGGAGGCGCCCTCGAAGGGACTCCGACCGACGATCAGCGTTTTGCTTACATCAAATACGACAAGTAAGAACAGAGGTTTCCAGCCTCATTGCGTAGCGGCGACGACGGAGCAAGGAATATATGAAAGCTCTTGTGGATGGTGCAGCGGTCCCGCTCGAGACGGCTGCCGCAGCGGCGGCGCGTTTGCTCGAACAGGCGCGGCTGCCGGTGATCGCCGGACTCGCCACCGATGTTGCCGGCACCCGCTCCGCGATCGCGCTGGCAGAAAAATTGCGCGGCGCCTATGACCACCTGCTCAGCGACGTCCTGTTGCGCGACATCGACGTCATGCAACAGGCCGGCCGGATGATCACGACAGCGGGCGATGTGCGTTTGCGCGCCGATTGCGTGCTGTTCGTGGGCCCGCGACTGTGGGCGACCTGGCCCGACTTGATAAAGCAACTCGACCTAGCCGCGCCGCCGCGCCTTGCCGGCGGAAAAAAGGCGCGCAAGATTTTCTGGCTTGGTCCTGGCCGCGGCGAGGCGGCGGAGGTGCGGGCTAGCGAGATTGAGGCGGCACCGGGCGCATTGCCGCATGCCGTCGCCGGCCTGCGCGCCGCCGTCCTCGAGCGCAAGACGCGAATGAATAGCGCCCTTGCGCAGAAGCTTTCGGAGCTTGCGGCGCAGCTGAGGGCCGCGCGTTTCGGCGTCATCGTGTGGTCGGCCGAATTGCTCGACAGATTGACGATCGAAATGATCGGCGGACTGGCCGTCGATCTCAACCAGCACACGCGCTTTTCAACCCTGCCGCTGGGGCCGGGCATGAACGCGCTCGGCGTCATACAGACCTCGGGATGGATGACCGGGTTTCCGATGCGCATCGGATTCGGCCGCGGCTATCCCGAGTATGACACCTGGCGTTTCGACGCCAACCGTATGATCGAGGCCGAGGAAGCCGATGCGGCTTTGTGGATTTCTTCCTATGGCGGCGAGGCGCCGCTATGGAAGCGCCAGATCCCCTTCGTCGCTCTGACCAAGCCGCAGACCAGGTTTCGCTATGCGCCCAAGGTGAGAATTGATGTCGGTTCGCCAGGCGAGCACCACGACGCAATCGAATATGCGCGCGATATCGCGACGTTTGCTTTGACCAAGGCGAAGGCAGCGAGCGATGCGCCGAGGGTCGCCGATGTCATTGCGCTCATCGACCAGAATTTAACGAAAGGAAACGAGGCATGTTGATACGACTTGCCGGCGGTCGTGTCATCGATCCTGCCAGCGGGCGGGACGGCATCGGCGATATTTGGATACGCGGCGATCGGATCGTCGCGCCGCCGCAAGGCGCGACGCCAGACGAGGTCTATGACGTCTCCGGCAAGATCGTCATGGCCGGCGCCATCGACATCCACTCGCATGTCGCGAGCGGATACGTGAACACCGCCCGGCTGCTGCTGCCGGAAAACCATCGCGCCCATATCCCGCGACCCGCGGCAACGCCGTTGTCGACGGCGGGCTGGTCGACTTTCGAGACCGGCTGCCGCTATGCCGCGATGGGATTTACGACCGTCATCGAGCCGGCCGTTCCGCCGCATTATGCGTTGCATTCGCATCTCGAACTTGCCGACATTCCGATTCTCGACAAGGGCAACTTGACGGTGCTCGGCGAGGACGATTTTCTTTTGTCGATGTTGCGCGACGGGAAGAGCCCCACGGCCATCGCGGATTACGCCGGCGCAATGCTTACGGCAAGCAAGGGCCTCGGCATCAAGGCGATCAATCCGGGCGGATCGGTTGCCTTTCAGAACAATATACGCACCTTCGACCTCGACGATGTCGTGCCGACCTACGGCGTGACGTCGCGGCAGATCTTCGAGGCTTTGCAGCAGGCGGTGATCGATATCGGCATTCCGCATCCGCTGCATCTTCACCTCAACAACCTCGGCGTTCCCGGCAATGTCGAGACCGCGCTCAAGACCATCGCCGCCTCCGGCGACAAGCCGCTGCATGTCGCCCATATTCAGTTCTATTCCTATGGCAAGGAGGGCAAGCGCGGCTTTTCTTCCGCGGCCGCGCGCCTCGCGGAGGCCGTCAATGCGGCTCCGAAAACGCTGACCATCGACGTCGGCCAGGTGATGTTTCGGCAGACTGTGACGGTGTCGCTCGACGTCATCCGCCAGTATAGCGCGGTCAACCTGGCAAAGCCGCGCAAATCGGTGATCTACGACGGCGAAGCCAACGGCGCCGGCGTCGTCCCTTATCTCTACAAATCGGATAATTTCTTCAACGCCGTGCAATGGGCCTGCGGTCTCGAGTTGTTCCTGCTCGTCAAAGATCCAAGCCGCGTCTTCTTCACGACCGACCATCCGAACGGCGCGCCTTACACCACCTACCCCGATCTTTTCGCGCTCATCATGAGCCGCGATGCGCGGGCGCGCTGGCTGGCCGAGCTGCCGAAGGAAGCGGTGGAGATGACCACGCTTGCCTCGATCACCCGCGAATACTCATTCGGCGAGATCGCGACGATGACGCGCGTGGCGCCGGCCAAGCTCTTGGGCCTCAAGGATCGCGGACATTTGAGTCCCGGGGCGCTCGCCGATGTCGCTGTCTATCACGACGACCCGGATCGGGCGAAGATGTTCCGCTTCGCCCATCTCGTGTTCAAGGACGGCGACCTCGTTGTTCGCGACGGGCGTGTGACACATTATCGCTACGGCCGCGCGCTGACGGTTCAGCCCGACTACGGATCCGGCATCAATCGTCGGCTCTCGGCCTATTATGACGATCTCTATGGCGTCTCGCGCGAGATGTTCAAAGTGCCCCGCGCCGGCGCGATCAGCCGCGACTATGCCTTCGAGGAGGTCGCATGCGGCCAATGATCAAGAATGGCGTGCGGATCGACGAGACTTTCGCCGAGGCTTTTCCGATGCGCGGCACGGCGCTGGTGATCACCGGGCCGAACAAACGCTGGGCGCGACAGGCGGCGGTCACGATGACCGGCTTTGCGACTTCGGTGATCGGCTGCGGCGCCGAAGCCGGCATCGATTGCGAGGTCGAGGCCCGCGACACGCCTGACGGGCGGCCGGGCGTGCGCGTTTTGATTTTCGCCATGTCGACCAACGACCTGCAGACGCAGCTCGTCAATCGCGTCGGTCAATGCGTGCTGACTTCGCCGGGCTCGGCCTGTTTCGCCGACCTCAAAGCGGAGGAGCAATTGAAGGTCGGCGAGCTGCTGCGTTACTTCGGCGATGGCTGGCAGATCTCTAAAAAGTTCGGCGGTCGTCACTTCTGGCGGATTCCGGTGATGGACGGCGAATTTTTCTGCGAAGCGACGACCGGTCTCGCCAAGGGCGCCGTCGGGGGCGGCAACCTCCTGATCTTGGGCGCGGACTACGACAAGACTTTGCGCGCCGCCGAGGCGGCAATCGACGCCATGAACAATGTTCGCGATGCGATCATGCCTTTTCCCGGCGGCATCGTCCGGTCAGGCTCCAAGGTCGGCTCGAAATACAAGGCCTTGCATGCGTCAACCAATGACGCATTTTGTCCGAGCCTGCGAGGGGTGGTGAAAACCGCGCTCGATGAGGACATAGGCTGCGTCCTCGAAATCGTCATCGACGGGCTGACCGAGGCCGCCGTCGCTGACGCCATGCGCGCTGGCCTTGCCGCCATCATCAAGCTCGGGGCGCGCGCTGGCGCGCGGCGCGTCAGCGCCGGCAATTACGGCGGCAAGCTCGGGCCCTTCCATTTCCACTTGAAAGATCTGCTGCCGTGAACCCGCTCGTTTTCGCCCTCAAACGGACTCCCCCGCAGAGGCTCGACCTCTCGCCGCTGCTGCCGCATCTTCTCGCCGGCAAGAGCATGAAAGACATTGCCGCGATCAATCTCGCGACGACGCGCGAAACGCTGCCTCTTGGCGATCTCTTCAAGATTCGCGCCGGCGCCGCCCAAGAAATCCGTTTCGAGGGCGGCTCGGAGCGGTTCGATAATGTCGGGCAGGGCCTGCAACAGGGCCGCATCGTCGTTAACGGTGACGTCGGGGTCAATTCGGGCCGCAAGATGACCGGCGGCGAGCTCATCATCTCCGGCGACGCCGGACCCTATGCCGGCTCCGCCATGGCGGGCGGACGGCTCGAGATCATGGGCGATGCCGGGGAATTGCTCGCCGCACCGCGCGAGGGCGAGATCCACGGCATGACCGGGGGTCTGCTGGTGCTCCGCGGGACGGCGGGCCAGCGTGCCGGCGACAGATTGCGGCGCGGCACGATCCTGATCGAAGGCGACGCCGGCGATTGGCTCGGCAGCCGGCTCATCGCCGGAACCTTGGTCGTGCTCGGCCGCGCCGGCGCGAGCCCCGGCTATCTGATGCGCCGCGGTACGATCTTACTGGCCAGGCCGCCGACGCTCGCCCCGACCTTTGTTGATTGCGGCAGCTTCGCCTCGAGCTTTCCCGCCGTCTTCGGTCGCTTCCTGCTGGCCGAGAGCCGCGGCGCGGCCAGGCTGCTCAGGACGCCGCTGCGCCGCTTTGCCGGCGACATGGCGGTGCTCGGTAAGGGCGAGATTTTTGTCCGGGCGTGAGCCAGATCCCAAATTGAGGATCGATTGTGGTGCCGGGCGGGGACGGATTGCCTGTCCTCTGAAATGATTTACATTAAGAAAGCCTTAACCGAGGAGCAGTCGGTGGACAGCCGGACGCAGGATTTCGTGCCGCCGCAGACCGGCGGTGCTCAACAGCCTGAAGCCGAGCCGGAGGCGCCGAGCCCGTCCGACAAGCTGAAACTCGCCATCCGCCGCGCGCGGCTCGACGATGCCGAGCGCACCAAAGTGATCGCGGAATTGCGCGGCGCGGAAACCGCTCGCCTCGAGATGTTGCGCGACGAGTTGCTGCCCGTCGCCGCGGAGATCCCCAACGACGTCGATCTCTTCGATATCGGTCTCGTTTCGACCGAACGGCCGCGGCTGTTCATCGACATGATCGGCTTCGTCGAAATGGGCCATGACCGGCGCACCTATCGCTTCGTCCAGGATACGCGCCATGGCCGCGTCCTAATCGCCGAAAGCGAGCGGCTGGAGCCGATTGTCGATGCCGTGACCGATTATATCGCACGTCGGCTCATCGAGCGGGAAAAGGCACTCGCGGCCGATGGCACGCTCGAACAGGCGGCCCGCGCCTATGCCGAGGCGCAGGAGAAGATTGCCGCACGCCACCGGGCTCAGGCCGCAGTCCGTGCGGCGGCGAAAAAGCCGGGCCTTTTCGGCCGCGCCTTGACTTTTATCATCGAAATACTGGGTTCGGCGCTTCTCTTCGCGCTGCTGGCTGTCGGCACTTATACCGCCTGGAAATATCTCGCCGCGCTGGCGCTCAAGCACGGCGGGGGATGATCCGTAATTGCGGGCGAAGCGCATCCGGTTTCGCTTCGGGTCCGGATTGCTTCGCCGCTTCGCCTCTTCGCAATGGCGATTATCCCTTTGACGCCTTCCTCGCATCCAGAAATTCTTCGTGCTTTCGCATCAGTTCTCCGGCGAGAGCATCGGCGATCAGCTTGCGCGTCTCTTCAATTCCATAAAGGGCAATGAACGAACCGAACCGCGGGCCGCGGCTCTCCCCGAGCAGCACCTGGTAGAGCATGTTGAACCATTCGTTGGAGACGCCCGGGCGCTCGGGCGTTGCGCCTTTTGCCGCAAAGTCCTGATAGCGCCGGATAGGCCGGGCGATGTCGTAGAGCGCGGTTTGAATCTCTTCGGCGCTGGCGGTCTTGGGCAGAGCCGCAAGCATAGCGGAGATTTGCTGCAAGGCGGCGCGCTCGGTTTCGTCGGGCAGGCGATAGGTCTTGTTCGGGCGGACGAAGTCGCGGAAATAGCGCACCGCATAGGTGACGAGCCTGTCGAGGCGCGGATGACTCGCCGGCGATACATCCGGCGCATAGCGGCGCAGAAAGCCCCAGAGCACCTGCGGATCTTCGCTGTTGGCCACCGCCGCGAGATTGAGCAGCATGCCGAAGGAGATCGCCGTCCCGGAGCCCTCATGCCGCAAAATTTCGGGCTCTGGCGGCGCGCCCGCGTGAATGTGCCAAACCGGATTGCCCAAGCGCTCGCGAACGTCCTGGCGCGGATAGGCGTCGAGCAAGGCGAGATAATCGTCGACCGTGCGCGGGATAACGTCAAAATAGAGCCGCTTCGCCGCGGTCGGCTTCTGATACATGAAGAGCGACAGGCTCTCGGGGCTCGCGTAGGTGAGCCATTCCTCGATCGTTAGGCCATTGCCGCGCGACTTCGAGATCTTCTGGCCCTTCTCGTCGAGGAAGAGTTCGTAGATGAAGCTTTCCGGCGGCGTGCCGCCGAGCGCCCGCACGATCTCGCCGGAGAGCTTGACCGAGTCGATGAGGTCCTTGCCGGCCATCTCGTAATCGACGCCGAGCGCATACCAGCGCATCGCCCAATCGGGCTTCCATTGCAATTTGCAATGGCCCCCGGTAACCGGCGTGACGAAGCGCTCCCCGCTCTGCGGATCGCGCCATGCGATCGTGCCGGCGGCGACGTTGATGTCCTCGATCGGCACTTGCATGACGATCCCGGTCACCGGATGGATCGGCAGGAAAGGCGAGTAGGTCGCGGCGCGCTCTTGCCGGAAGCTCGGCAGCATGATCGCCATCACGGCTTCGTAGCGGGCGAGCAAACGCAACAGCGCCGCGTCGAAGCGGCCCGACGTATAATAGTCGGTCGCTGAGGCGAATTCATAGTCGAAGCCGAACTGGTCGAGAAAGCCGCGCAGTCTGGCGTTGTTGTGCGCGCCGAAACTCGCGTGCGTGCCGAAAGGATCGGGAATTTGCGTCAGCGGCTTGCCGAGATGGGCGGCGACGAGCTCCTTGTTCGGGATGTTGTCGGGAACCTTGCGCAACCCGTCCATGTCGTCGGAAAAAGCGATGAGGCGCGTCTTCACCTCGCCGCCCGTCAGGACGTCGAACGCATGCCTCACCATGCTGGTGCGCGCGACTTCGCCGAAGGTGCCGATATGCGGCAGGCCGGAAGGGCCGTAGCCGGTTTCGAAGACCACTTGTCTCTGTCCGGTGCGCTCGATCCGGAAGACGATCTTGCGCGCCTCGTCAAAGGGCCAAGCGCCGGCGCTGCTGGCGGCATCGCGGACGGATATAGGCGAAGTGGTCGCGACCGATGACATGCTCTACCCTATTGATGCGCGCTGCGGATTCCTGCACGCGACATATCCGTTCCTGACACCCGGCTCACGCTCGCATATGTTTGGTTTCCACCATTTCTGTCGCCTTTTCACTATTTCGGCTCATAGGGCATGACGCCTGGAATTTGATCGCGACATCACAAAGGTGTTACCATTATTAGACGAGGATGTCAGATGTGGCGCTGCCGAACGCCGGCAAGGAAGGCCCGGCTCGTCGGCAGCGGAGGAAGGTGGATGTAGCGAGCGCTCGGCTTGGCACGCCGATGGTCACCAAAAGTGGAAATCCCGCGGCGGCGGCACGTCCGATAGCTTGCTCGCGGTGTCCCTCCTCGAAGGCTCGCGGCGGTGCAACGGTCGCTTTTGGCCAAGCCGTTGGTCGCGTGGGGATTGTCTATGATTGATGAAATGGACGACACCGCATCTGAGTCGCACCCTTTCGACACGACGGCGCCTTCGATCTCACGCCGGGCGATCGATCAGGCCGGTCTGCTGAGCGGCGATTATTGGGGAGAACTGCGTACTTTTCTGTGGGTCGCGAAGGCCGGCAGCCTCAGTCGAGCCGCGGAACTATTGGGCTCGAGCCACGCGACGGTCGGGCGCGAAATCCGCCGGCTTCAAGACCAGATGGGCTCGCAGCTCGTCATCCTGACCAAAAACGGCGCCAATCTCACGCAGAAGGGGCGAGCCCTCGCGGCCGAACTCCTTCGGCTGGATCAGCGTCTCTTTTCCATCGCGAGCGACCTGCGGGCGGAAAAGGGCGAAGCCGACGGAACAGTACGGCTCGGAATTACCGACGGGCTTGGCGTCGTCTTCCTTGTGCCTGAGCTGCGGCGCTTCTCGATACAATATCCGCGGATTCACGTGCATCTGAAGAGCCCCGGGCACTTCAAGAACCTGCGTGAGAACCAAACGGACGTGATCCTCGGATTTTCCCCCGATCCCTCGCATGACATGACGAGCCTGGCGCTCGGCTGGCTGCATTTCATCCCCATCGCGAGCCAATCTTATATCGACCGTATGGGCGTTCCGATGCCGGCCAACGTCCAGAATCACCTGTTCATCGATTCCGAGATCTACTCGGCAAAGGGAGGCCCATGGGATTCATGGCATGCCTTGATCGGTCGAGGAACCGTCACGCATTATTGCGATGCCTCGATCTCCTACGGCATGATGGTGAAGGCCGGCCTCGGGATCGGCCTGCTTGCCAATTACAATATGATGGAGCCAGCGGCGCGGCCGCTCGATCTCGATATACACGTCAAGCTGCGGCTCTATGCCGTCGCTCTCACCGAACGGCTCGAGGCCAAGCCCGTCCGCGTCATCTTCAATATGGTGGAGAAAATGTTCGGGCCGCGAAATCCTTGGTTCCAAGAGCAGATGGCCTTGTCGGTCGACGATCCCGTCTATCGCGAGGGATACGCGATGCTCTTCAACCTGTAGGGGCGCGCTTGAACGCGGCGGAGACGAGTTCCGAGAAATCAATATAGCGCTTGCCGGTATCCTCGAGCAGTTCGGCCAGCAGCAGCGACGGACTCGGCGTGGTTTCAAGGATGCGACGAAACATCTCCGCGTGAATCGTCATGGTGTGACGGATATTCTCGATCAGCAACGCGCTCTGCATATCCAGCAACGACTCGTCGGTTCGAAAGTGGCAGGCATCCGGCGCCCCACCGGGAGCTCGGGGGATGCGCCCCACCGACGTGGGGAAGCTGTTCAACACAGCGGCGCTTGCGAACGAGTTGGCCTCCTGTGAGCGGTCTTGCGGCGGGGTGCGCATATTCTTAGCGGTTACCAAAGCGCGTTCCTTCACTCGGCGGTCGAAATGCTCAACACCAGCTGCGCCGGGGATCAACCGGCTGCAGGAATCTCGCCGGCTGGCGAGTCTTCGTCTCCGCCCGGCCGGGGCTCGAGTCGCCAGGCGGAGCCTATTGGCTAGCGCCGGTGTCGAGACATTAGGAATTTCTGGCTCACGCTTTCCGACATTGCCATGTAGACGTTGCTTGCATCTTCGAGAAGTTCACCGAGATCGCCGCCGAAATCGAGTGGTAACTCGACCTGTCTTTGTATGAGAAGATCGAGAATCATTTGATGATCGGCAATCGAATCTTTGAGCGAGTCGCGAAACAGAGCGAAAACGGTTTCCGCTTCCGCGTTTTTCCAATCCGGCTTCATCTTCCATCCTGATTGCTGCATCTTCCGTCCTGATCGCTGCACATGCGAGACGCAATGACACAACTCCAGCAAACGCGACAAACGCTGCGGCTGCGCCGATTGACCCGTGACAGCTTAGCCATCGCCGGTCTCGAACGCGCTCGGCTTGTCCCATTGTCCTTCGATCCGAAACAGCACCTTCGGATGGGTTTGTAGCGTGATGGCGTCGGGCGGAGGCGACAGCCTTTTGACAAGCTCGATATAAGGCTCGTGTCCTTCGGTAAGGACGGACGGGCGCCCGTCGACGCGCTCGAAACCAAGAACCAACTCCCAGACGCGGGCGTATTTTGGCTCGGCATGCGTCACCAACAGCTGGTAGCCCTTCCTGGCGACGTGATCGAAGATGAAGTGGGAGCACAGCTTGAGGACGCGCGCGCTGCGATATGCCGGCCGGAAGGCCGTGCGTTCGATCTTGGCAAAGTCGCGAAACCAGCGAATCCGGGTGGCGCCGATAGGCTCCTGTTTGGCATAAGCCAAAATATGGGTTGCCTGGTAATCGTTCCCGTCGATAGCTTGATCCGCAGTGAGCCCGGTATCCTCCATGAAGCAGATCGCGCGGATGGCGATTGCGTGCATGAACTGCTCGGCCGAGGTGACGACCTGCATCCGGATGTCGTTATCGGATCGGAAAACTCTGTTAACGTACACTTGGCGTCTCTCGATTTGTGCGCCTGCATATGCGAAGATGCATTTCCCTGAGGCGACCGGAAGATAAGCTTTGAACAGCGGTTGTTCAGATATGAACGATACACCGATGCTGCACCCTGCCTTTATCGCTTTGGCCGGCATCTGCAGCGAAGCAGCGCAGCGCCACGGCGATGATTGGCACGCCGTTGCGAGGCACATCAGCAAGTGCGTCGGCTCACTGCCGCTGGATCAACGCGAGCGTCTCGCAGGCGAGATGGAGCGGGTCTTGCGCTATTGCGCGCCGGATGGGGGCGGACTGACGCAATGATCTACGGACCATCGAGGCCACGTGCGATCGAAGCCGTGGGCTCGCGGCCGCGGCGCGAACTTCGCGCAAGCCCGTGTTCGGTCTTGTGCCAGTGCTGCGGTCGCTTCACGAGATCGTAGAGGCTCATCCACGCGGCGCAGCAGATGAGCAGGGAATAGATCGGCAACAGCAAGAGCGACGGCCAAAGACCGAGGAGCCGACGCCGACGCATCCCCTCGACAGCTGGCCAAAGCACCGCCGGAATCCCCGCAGCGACGACCGAAATCCAAAGCGTCGGCGACCAGATCTGAAAAATGTCGGCAGGCAAGCTCACCCGACCCAGCGCGACATCGGCGGCAAGCCACAGGCCATAGAGTGGACCGGCGAGTGGTGCCAACGCGTAGGCGAGGAGGATGAGTAAGGTCGTGCCGAAACGCGTCGGGCCGAGCTCGGAGAATAGCCGGCCCGGGTTGCGGGAAAGAACGATCAAGGTCTGATACCATCCCTTGCACCACCGCCGCCGCTGGCCGAGAAAGTCGACGAGTTTTGCCGGAGCCTCCTCATAGGTGGTTGAAGGGAATGTCTCGACGTAATAGCCGAAGCGCGCCAATCTCAGCCCGATATCGGCATCCTCGGTCACGTTCCATGCGTCCCAGCCGCCGAGTTTGCGCAAGACGTCGGTGCGGAAATGATTGGACGAGCCGCCCAGAGGAAACGGCAGGCGCAACGCGCCGAGCCCAACGTTGATCACGTCGAACAGCGCCGCATATTCGATTGCGAAAAGCCACGTCAGCCAGCCGTCGTCGGCATTGTCGATGGCAAGATGCGCTTGCAAACAGCCGAGGCTCGGGGGCGCCGCCGCAAAGCGCTGGGCAGCCATCCTGATCTGCCGCGGATCCGGCACATCCTCAGCATCGAACACCGCGACGAACTCGCCGCGCACGAGCGGCAAGGCCACGTTTAGCGCCCGCGGCTTGGTGCGCGGCATCCCGAGCGGAGCGATGACGATTTCGCAGCCGGGGAGACGCGCCGCGCGCAGTAGGACGGCGACGGTCTCCTTGTCGTCTTCTTCGATCACGAATTTGAAGTCCAGCCTGGCCCGCGGGTAGTCGATCTTTTCCAAAGCCGCGAGAAGCTGGGGAATGACGCGTACTTCTCGATAGAGCGCGATGACGATCGAATAGATCGGCAACGCGGCCTCTTTGACGCGCAACTGCGGCAACGCCGGCCTGTTGAAGCTGGCGGCGCAGGCGGCCAGCCGCAGCCAGATGACCGCCAGAAACGCGAAACTCAAAGCCGTTCCGCAAATCATACCCGTGGCGGCCGGCGCCAAGAGCGAACAGGCTGCAATCAAGACTGCGATCGCCAGGCCGACATACCTCTGCCCCCGGCTTGCCCCCTCCTTGGCGCATAGCGCGGGATCGGAAGACCAGAGCGCCAAGCTCGCCCTGAGCGCAATTTTTTCGCGCGAGGCGGCGCACACAAGGTCGAAGAGATGGGTCGGAGTCGTGAGCGCGAGCCTGCTGGAGCCGTTGCGTCGCAAGGCCCTGATCAGAAGGGCAAGGACTTTGCCGCGTGGCGCGGTGAGAAACGCCGGACCGCCGGGACCGGCCAAAGGCACCAATCCCGCCTTGAAGCTTTGATGGCAGCACGCCGGCGGCGCAAGCGCGATCGGCCCTTCGACAAAGGCCACGCGCAGGTAGCGCGCCAGCAATCTATAGAAGCTATATTCGGTGACCTTGCCTTGGGCGAGAAGGACGCGATCCGCGGTCACGCCTTGCGCCCTGGCCGTTGCCGCCGCCGCCATAAGAATGCCGGGAGCGATCCCATAATGAATAAGAAACCCGATCTCGGTCGGCAAGTTCAGGCTGACGCGTGCGGAGGCGAGCGATGGGCCGCTGCGCGTCTCCTGGATCGGGGGCGAAGTTTCCGGCCCCCACCTGCGATGCAGGTCGAGCTTTGCGGAAGTGCCCCGCTTCGGCCAATTTCCGGCAGGCGCAAGCTGATTGTAGTTCGACGGCATGGAGACGCTACACGAACGCGCAAGAACTGCTAAAAGCCGACAGACTTGCTCAAGCCTAACGGAGAGCCTCGATCTTGGCTATTAGAGTTCTCCTATTTGTCGCCGGGGCCGCCTGTTCCGTGTTCGTTTTGGTTGCGCCTGGCCTGGCCATGGGCCAGCCTCTCGGTTCCGTCGTCGTCCCGAACTTCTTCGACCCGCAACACCGGGTGGACAAGCCCGACCTGACGGAGCTCCACAGTCTGAGATTCCTGACCGAAGACGATTACCCGCCTTTCCATTTCGCCCTCCCCGACGGATCGCTCACTGGCTTCGATGTCGATCTCGCCCGCGCCATCTGCGAGGAGCTGAAGATCGCCTGCACGGTTCAGGCGCGCCGCTTCGATCTGCTTGCCGACGCATTGAATTCGAACGAAGGCGATGCGCTCATCGCCTCCTTGCGCATCGACGCGCAGAGCCGGGCCAAGTTCGACTTTACCGCGCCTTATTACGCGACGCCGGCCCGTTTCGTGACGCGTGCCGACACGAAGCTTGAAGCAACCCCCGAGGGGCTCACAGGCAAGCGCGTAGGAGTCATCGGAAAAACCGCGCAGGAAGCCTATCTCGAAAGCTTCTTTCCCAAAACCTTGCGCAAGTCCTATGACAATCGCGCCGCGCTCTATGCGGCGTTGAAAGGCGGCGCGATCGACGCATTTTTCGATGACGCCATTACTTCGAGCTTTTGGCTCGCCGGAACCGACGCGCAGAATTGCTGCGTGTTTCGCGGCGGTCCCTTTACCGAAAGCCGGTTTTTCGGAGAAGGCGTCGGCATCGCGGTGAAGAAGGGCAATCGCAGCCTGCGCCGAGCGCTCGATTATGCCCTGGTTCAACTCGCCCAACGCGGGGTCTATACCGACCTCTATCTCAAATATTTTCCGATCGGCTTCTATTGACGCGATCGGCTGCCTGCGCCCCGAGGCGCCGTCCGCGTCCTGCTGCGCTTGCAAACATCAGAAATAGGCGTGGAGGTCCTTTGCGGCGACCTGTGGAGAACGATCGAGATTGAACGCCGTGGCGAAGTGGCCCTGTTTGTCCATGAGATAGACGATGGCGGTGTGGTCCATCGTGTAGTCGCCGCCCTTCTCCGGCGATTTCCTGGCGTAGACACGATAGGCCTTTTCGACAGCGCCAATCTCTTGCGGCGTGCCGGAGAGGCCGACGATATTGGGATCGAAGCTCGACAAATATTCCTTCATCACCGCCGGCGTGTCGCGCTCCGGATCGACGGTGATGAACAACGCCTTCATCCGCTGGTCGTCGCCCATCGCCTTCAGGACCTGCGAAATCTCGAAGAGGATGGCAGGGCAGATGTCTGGGCAATGCGTATAGCCGAAGTAGACGAGGAAAGGATGGCCCTTGAAATCGGCGTCGGTGACCACGTTGCCGTTTGCCGAAGTCAAGTGGAAGGGACCGCCGATTGCGACGCTCTGCGCATTCGGGCCAGAGGTGAGCGTGAACAACACGTTCAACATGATTCGTGCCGCCACCGCCAAGACGACGGCGCCGACAATCAGAATCGCCAAGGAAGGAAGAAGACGGCGCGGCGTTGTTGCAGGCATTTGCTCGCTCATAGCAAAAAAAGCGGGCGAGAAAAAGTCCGTGTTGCCTGAGAGCCTGCGCCACCCGCGGCTCATGTTTGTGCGATGCGCATGCGTTGGCCGCTTCGTCGCCTTCGATCCCGCGTCGGCCGAGGATCGCCGATCACTTGATCGTGAGAGTTCGGTCAGGGCCGCCGCGCGTTACAACTTGGCAGCGCCCGGTTCAGATGTTATATCATTACGTCTGCAGCGTTGAAAGACCGATGGCGCATGAAGTTCTTCTTCCTTTTGGCCTGCCTTGCCACGCTCCTCGCCGCTCAGCCGCGGGCCTCGGCCGATCCGATCAGCGCCGATCCGATCAGCATTGTCGCCGCTGAGAATTTCTATGGCGATGTCGCCCAACAGATCGGCGGGCCCGGCGTAAGTGTGACGAGCATACTCAGCAATCCCGACCAGGACCCGCATCTTTTCGAGGCGAGCCCTTCGGTGGCGCGGGCCATTTCCGCCGCGCGCATCGTCGTCTACAGCGGAATCGATTACGATCCCTGGGTGGAAAAATTGCTGAGCGCCGCAAAGAGCTCCGACCGCAAGACCATCGATGTCGCCGGGCTTGTCGGGAAAAAGAGCGGCGACAATCCGCATATCTGGTACGATGTTGCGACCATGCTCGCTTTCGCACGGACGTTGGCGGATGATCTTGCCGGCCTCGACCCGGCGCACCGGGCGGATTATGAACGACGCCTGGCGCAATTTGAGAAATCGCTCGATCCGATAGAGGCGAAGATCGCAGCGCTTAAAGCCCGCTCATCCGGCAGGGAGGTCACCGCGACCGAGCCCGTGTTCGGCTATATGATCGAGGCGCTCGGGATGAAGAGCCGCAACCAGTCTTTTCAGCTTGCGGTGATGAACAACACGGAGCCGAGCGCCTCCGACGTCGCCGCCTTTGAGGATGACCTCAAAGACCATAAAGTCGCCTTGCTTATCTACAATAGCCAAGCCTCGGACCCGATCGCCGAACATATGATGCAGCTCGCGAAGGCATCGGGTATTCCGGTGGTTGGCGCAAGCGAGACCGAGCCGCCCGGACTGACTTATCAGGCATGGATGCTGAGCGAACTCGATGCGGTTGATCGCGCCCTCCCGAAATAGCGGCTCATGAACGCCATCGAGCTCAGCGACGTCTCTCTGGCGCTCGGCGGTCATCTCATTCTGGCCGGTATCAGCTTGGACATCGGCTCCGGCCAGTTCGTCGGCGTGCTCGGTCCGAACGGCTCGGGCAAGACCACATTGATGCGCGCCATTCTTGGACTGGTCGCCCCAAGCCGAGGAGCAATCCGCGTGCTTGGGCAGGCGGCGACGCGCGGCAATCCTTCGGTCGGCTATTTGCCGCAAGCCGCCAGCGCCCTTCCTCAGGCCACGCGGCTGAGCGGCTGGGATTTCGTCGCCAGCGTTGCGAACGGACATCGGCTCGGCCTGCCGATCCTCAGCAAACAGGCGCGGGCGCAAGCCGAGCGCGCTCTCGATCTCGTCGGCGCACGCAAGCTCGCGCGGCGTCCGCTCGCCGAGCTCTCGGGTGGAGAAAGGCAACGTTTGTTGCTGGCCGAGGCGCTTATCGGCAGTCCGCAATTGCTCCTCCTCGACGAGCCCCTGATCAGCCTCGACCCGCGCCATCAGCACGAGGTGGTCGACTTGGTGAAAGCGCTGCAGGTGGAGCTCGGGATCACCGTGCTGTTCAGCGCGCATGAGATCAATCCACTGCTCGGCGCAATCGACCAAGTGCTTTATCTTGGGCGTGGCCAAGCCGCGCTCGGCGCAATCGACGACGTGATCACCGGGCCGGTTCTCTCGCGTCTCTACGGATCCGACATCGACGTGATCCGTCTCAAAGGGCGGATCTTCGTGATGTCCGGCGGCCACGACGTGGAGCGGGATGAACATCGGCACGAAGGCGCGCATGCGCATACGCACGGAGCGCATGCCGACCATGTTTGAATATGATTTCATGCGCAACGCCTTTGCCGCGGCAACGGTCGTCGCACTCCTTGCCGGCACGGTCGGCTATTTTCTCGTGCTGCGCGGCCAGACTTTCGCCGGCCATGCCTTGGCGCATGTGGGTTTCACCGGCGCGACCGGCGCCGTGCTCATCGGCGTTGCGCCGCTCTGGGGCCTCGTGCTGATGACTATGGCGGCGGGTATCGGGATGGGCTTGATGGGCGAGCGCCTGGCGCAGCGGGACGTGGCGATCGGCCTGGTTCTTGCCTTCTCGCTTGCCCTCGGCCTGCTGTTTTTGCATTTCTACACCGCCTTCGCGACGCGGGCGACGACCTTGCTGTTCGGCAATGTGCTCGCCGTCGATATTCCGACCGTATTCACGCTGCTCGCGCTTGGCGGCGCGAGCCTGACTCTGCTCGGCATCATCTCGCGACCTTTGCTTTTCGCCAGCCTGCAGCCGGAGCTCGCCGAAGCAAAGGGCGTCTCGCTGCGGCTTTATGGCGTGCTTTTTCTGGCGATCGTCGCTCTGACCACGGCCGAATGCGCGCAGATCGTCGGCGTGCTGCTGGTCTTCGCGCTGATGGTCGGGCCCGCAGCGGCAGCCCAGCAACTGACGAGCGCGGTGGCGACCGGCGTCCTGCTTTCGGCGCTCCTCGCACTCACCGAGGCATGGGGCGGCATCACGCTCGCCTTCTACACGGACTGGCCGAGCAGCTTTTGGATCACCGCGTTGAGCGTCGCGGTCTATCTCCTTGCCGCGCTGCCCGGGCGCTTGCGGGTTTTGCAAGTCGCCTAGAGCAGAATCGAAGCGCTCGAAGATTTTCGGCCTATTGGTCGGGCGTCGCCAGCGCCGAGAAACCTTGTGGGAGGATCGGCGTCAAGTCGCCGAAAGATTTGTCCGGGGTGTTCGGCGCTTGCGCCTGTTGAGGCGGCGGGCTCGGCACTTGCGCCTGTTGAGCCGGCGGGCTCGGCGCTTGCGCCTGTTGAGCCGGCTGTGGCGCCGCGTCCGGCCGGGAGCGCGCGGCTTTTGCCGTCGCGTCTTGCGTCACGGCCGGCGGTTTCTGCGCTTGCGCCCGCGCCCGCTTATGCCGCGGTGGCAGCCGGAGATCGGCAGGTTCGGTCGCTTCATCCGAGCCGGTATCGGCGGTCGCCGTTTGGTCGACAACAGGACGCTGCGGCGTCGGCTGGGTTTGCTCATAGAACTGGGCCTGCTCCGTCTCGCCGGCAGCTTGCTCGGCAGTTTGCGGCTGGGCCGGCTGCTGCTCCGAGGCGGCCTGAGTGGGCGCGGGAGCTTGCGCCGGCGGCGATTGCGGGCTGAACAGGCGCGTAAAGATTGAGCCGTCGAGAGGGTTATGCGGCGGATTTGCCGCTGCCGGACTGGCGGGACTGGCGGGTTGCGGCTCGGCATTGGCGGTCGCTTGCGCCGGCGCTGGTTGGTCGGCCGCTTCGGGCGCGCCCGGCTGTTGCGGCTGCGGCTGCGGGTTGAACAGGCGGGTCAGGATCGAACCGTCGGAAGGGTTTTGCGGCGGATTGGCCGATGGCGGGCTGGCGGGTTGCTGCTCGGCATAGGCCGACGCTTGCGCCGGAACCGGACGGTCGGCCGCTTCTTCCGCGGTTCGCAGTTCCGCGGCCTTCTTGTCCGCGGCATCGGCTTCGGCGAGGTCCCTCGCCTCGGCCGCCCGCAATTGCGCCAGCGTCGGAGCCTTGCGGTCGTCAGCGACCGCAACGTCAACCGGGCCTTGGGCGATGGCATCGGGCCGGCTCACCTCACCTGAGACCGACGCGAAGCTCGGATTTTGGCCGCCGTCGGCATAGACGGTGCGAACTGGCTGCACGCCCTCGGCAATGAGCTCGGTGACCTGAGCGTCGTCGCGCATCTGCTTCGCCAAGACTTCGGCCTGCACCATCGGATCGCGTTTCAGCGGCGGGCACGGGCCGGTCGGCTCCAACGGTCTGCCATTCGCCGACTGGGCGTTGAAGACATAGCGTCCGTCGCAGACGCCGACCGTGACCTCCTGCCCAGTGACCTCAAAATTGTCGCTGCCGGTCTTCAGCTCCTGCCAAAAATCGATATTCGGATCGAGCCGATATTTGGCGAGATTCTCGGCCGTCATGTGGAACGGCAAGCTTTGCATCTGGATCGCGTCCTGGCCGCCGGCGAAGGCCTCGCGGGCAATCGCATAAATCTCGGCGATCTGCTGATCGGTCATCGAGAAACAGCCGGCCGAAGAACAGGCGCCATGCACCATGATCGATGCGCCGCTGCGCCCATGCGCGCGATCATAGGCGTTGGGATAGCCGACGTTGAAGGAGAGATAATAGTTTGAATTGGGGTTCATCTGGGCGGGCGTGATCGCGTAGAAGCCCTCCGGCACCTGACGATCGCCCTCGCGCACCTTCGGCCCAAGCTGACCGGACCAGCGGCACATGGGATAGGTCTTGAGCAGCGTATAATGCCCGTCCCCCTTCATCTTCCAGATCTCGAACTCCGCCTCCTTCTTGTAGGCGCGGATAAGCATCGGGGCGGCTGGCGTGGTGCCCTTATCCTGCATCAAGGCGAGAATTTGCGGAGGCAGCGGCTGGTCGGCGCGGTCGCCCAGATGGCCGGGATCTTCCCCGCAGCCGGCGAGCAAAACTGTGACCGACGCCAGGATGGCGAACGCGCTGATACGGCCTGCGAGAACTGGTGTGGGCATCGGCGTCCGCTGTTTGACCGGGCCCGCGAAAGCGAGCCCAATCAACCCTATAAGCGTTATCCTTATCCAGCCGTTACTTCAACCCTGCCGGTTTCTCGGCTAGGGTTAACGAGTTCACGCCGCCCCCTTTTCAATAGGGCCAAGGCTGCGGCCAAAGTGTGTCGCGATAGACCCCGCGCGTCGGGCAGACCCAAATGGGGCGGTACCAGGTCACGTCGTTGTAAAGATTGAACTGAGGTTGCGGCACGAGCCGGCAGCCGATCGCGCCGGCATAGGGACCAGGACCGGGGCCAGGGCCGGGGCCGTAGCCAGGCCCGCTGCGCCCGAGATCGGCGGCCTCGGCACTCGAGGCCGCCAACAGACCGGCCATAAAGAGGCCCCTCAAGACATTGCCGCGCATTCCGAGACCCCCCGGCCGCCGACCAAATGCCGACGGATAAACACTCGTATCAGATTCGCGGATTTCGACAAACGCGCCAGAGGGAGCTCACTCCTCGGACTTGCGGTCCTTGAGCTTGGCGAAAACCGAGTCGACGTCGATAGCGGCCTCGCGTTCGGCCGGCGGCGAAGGTGCGCCGAAAACCTCGGCGTCCTGCTCGGCCTCGGTGCGCGGCGCCGTCGTCACTTCGGCCGGCACGAGCGTTTGGCTGCGGTCTTCCTCGACCGGCGCGCGCTCCTTGGCGGCGCGATTGACCTCGAAATCGAGATCCATTTGCGAGCAGAGCCCGAGCGTCACCGGATCGAGCGGGGTAAGGGCGGCCGAATTCCAATGGGTCCGGTTGCGGATCGCCAGGAGCGTCGTCTTGGTCGTGCCGACGAGGCGCATGATCTGCGCATCCTTCAGTTCCGGATGGTTGCGGACAAGCCAAAGGATCGCATTTGGCCGGTCCTGCCGGCGCGACAGCGGCGTATAGCGCGGACCGCGCGGGCGCTTGGCGTCCGGCAGGCGCACCTTGGGTTGGGCGAGTTGCAGTTGGTGCTCGGGATCCTTCTCGGCGGCGGCGATCTCCTCGCGCGTCAGCTGGCCGGAGGTGATCGGATCGGCGCCCTTGATGCCGGCGGCGACCTCGCCGTCGGCGATGCCCTTCACTTCGAGCGGGTGAAGCTTACAGAAATTGGCGATCTGATCGAAGCTGAGCGAGGTATTCTCGACGAGCCAGACGGCGGTCGCCTTGGGCATCAGGGGGGTGTTGTTCATCTCGTTCTCCTTGGCCGGACTGGCTGAGGCCGAGCGCAGCTTATTCTCCTGCCGCGCCCTAGCCCGAGTTCGGCCGCGGCGCGTGGCTCACTGATGCCTATGACGGGAAACGAGAATATATCTAGGAAAGCCTGGCGCCGAATGCAACGCGCCGAGCCGAAGCGGCCCCTCATAGATGGGGATGAATGGCCGAAATTTCCGGCATTAGGTAGCAAACTCACCTAGACCATTCTCGCCCTACCGCGTCCGATCGGCAACAATGGCAGGATGGCCAATCCACAGATAGTCAATACGCTCCGCACCAAGCGTGGCGAACTGGAATCCTTGATTGCGGCTTACGAGAAAAAGATCGAAGCCGCGCGTTTCGCTCTTATGCACGTCAACGCGACGTTGCGGCTATTCGAGCTGAATGCCGAAACGGAGGTCTTCCCCTTCACATGGGTCTATCCAGCCTGTTTAAGCGCGGCGAGATTTTCAGGATATGAAGTCGCATTCATCACAGAAATCTGAGATTATCAAAGTGGGTGATGTCATCCAAGCTGCGCTGGAGGCGAAAGGGATCGGCTTCGTCGATGGCGATAGGGCATCGGGGATCATGGTTGCGAAGTCCACAGGGCCCGCAGATACAATGCTTGCGAATACTATATTTAGTGGCGCGTAGAAAGGTAGCGCTACCTAACGGGCCGCGGCGAGAAATGATCTGGCGATCTGATGCGATCAAGGCACAGCGCGCACGGATCATCGAAAGGGGCGGACATAAATTCTAGGCTCGGCTGGCTAGACCATCATTCCCGCGTGCCGCAGGGCGGCGTGCCAAGCCATGGTCAACCAGCCTTGCAAAAAGCGGTCTCCGATCGGCCGTGTCAGCACAATCAATTCCTTCAACAGGCTTGCGGCGTATTCTGCCCTCGCGCGGGCGTCGGCTTCTTCACACATGGCGCATCCCCCAATAGAGACGCGAATTAAACACAATTTTGAAGGGAATTCCATCTAGCTATGCATTCCCTGCACAGCTTTGGTGAGCTTGCTACCTAATACCGGAAGTTTGCCGAGGAATTTGGGGATCGGGCGAGCTACGATGAGGTTTCGGGCTTTTCGGTGTCGTCATGGCCAGGGATGAGGACGATGTCTTTGCACCGCCTCCGGCACCCGCGGTGCATGTGATCGGGCAGGTTCTGGACGAGCTCTCGGTCGAAGAGCTCGGCGACAGGATCGCGGCGCTGCGGGCGGAAATCGAGCGGCTCGAACGCGCCCGGCAAGCCAAGGAGGCGAGCCGCGCGACCGCCAGCGCCTTCTTCAAATCGGTCTCCTGAGCGCATCGCACGCACCCAGCCGAGCGCGCGTAAACCTTTCGTTAAACTTTTTCCTTTATTAATAAATTATGCCGGTTGCGAGCCGGCCGAGCCGAGAGGTTTTCGCCTCGGTCTCATACCTCCCCAACATCAAACTTCAAGAGCCGCTTCGTGCGGCTCTTTTTTCTTGACCGGCGCTCGCGCTTGCGGGCTGCGCCGGATGCGTTAACCTTTCTGAAAGCTTAATGCCCATCGCCCCCGCAATGGGCTAGGATCGGGCATGGGCAGAAGTGCCCCGTCGCAAGCGTTGGGTGGGCGTATCAGATGAACGTGTCGGGTCTCGAGGGCGCCGTCTCCCTGGCCGATAAATTGGCGACATCGGAGTCGTTCAAGTCGCTGTTTCGCGAAGGCATGGCTCTCGTCGAGGAAACCGCCGCCTATCTTGACGGCGGCGGGCGCGACGAAGCCAAAAAGCTTTCGCGCCTGGCCGCCCTTGCCTATGCCACGGAAAGCATGCGCCTCACCACCCGGCTGATGCAGATTGCCTCCTGGCTGCTGCTCCAGCGCGCGGTCAACGATGGCGAATTGAGCCAGGGCGAGGCGGCGACGGAGAAACGCAAGGTTCGCCTGAGCGAGCAGCAGGTTTCGACCGGCCCGGATGTCTTGGCGAAATTGCCGCCGCGGCTGGTCGCGATCGTCGAGCGATCGCTGCGCCTGCAAAGCCGCATCCTCCATCTCGACCGGCTGATCCATCCGGCGGCGGAGAAGGGCGCGCCGGGCAATGCCGCAAGGCCGCTCGAGCCGCAGCTCGAATTGCTTCGCGCCGCCTTCGCCATGAGCGAATGAGCGGTCGCGCCACCGGCATCGAAAGCGCTAGTTCTTCTTGCCGATTCCGACCGTGCCGAAACGCGACGTGAAGCGCGTCAGGCGGCCGCCGCGATCGACGAGATGCTGCGACCCGCCGGTCCAGGCCGGATGCGTCTTCGGATCGATATCGAGATGCAAGGTCGCACCTTGCTCGCCATAGGTCGAGCGCGTCAAATATTCACTGCCGTCGGTCATGACGACCTTGATGAAATGATAATTCGGATGACCTTCGGGCTTCATCGGTAAATTCCCAACAGAGCGGAGTGCCGTGCGTGGCCCGGCCAAATGAAAGGGCGCCGCAGCCTCGGCGCCCCTATAGCCGGTTCGTCCCCGGCTCACAAGGGACGCGCTAAACTGGTAGTGGGTTCATTCGAAAAAGCAAATCTCGGGGCTTACAAGAAACAACCGACTGGCCAATCTTGACCCGCCAGCGCAACCTGGCCGAAACAGAGGAGGCGCAAATGACGCAGCAAGAGATCGAAACTGAGCTCAATAGCCTTCGCCAGCTGGTTTTGCAGCAGCAACGGGAGGAAGAGGCGCGTCGGAAGAATTGGCGCTCAATCTCAAAGTCCGCGACGATCCTTGCGGTCTTTTTATGCGCGATTGCATTAGGACTTCTGGCGGTAGGCTTTGCTCTGGATTTTGGCTCTCCGTCCTCCAACACGAGGTTTTTCGGGTCGCTGGCCCCAATACTCATTTTGGTGGCTTTGCCTTTGACCCTTCTTAAGGCGGCTCTTTCTGACCCCATTTCGCCCTGATCGGCGGGCCGCCATCAAACTTCGAATTTGAAATAGCCCGGCTGCCGCTAAACTTCATTGGTTGCGGAACTTTCGACTTTCGGCATCGCTTCGGCATCGGCGCGGCTGCTTGGGCGTCGTCCGCCGAGCCACCGGGGCAACGCCTTCTTGAGATAGGCTCGCGCGCCCGTCTTGCGCCCAGCCATCGCCCCGGCGCAGGCGCTGAATATACTGTCGCCTTCCGGCGCAAAACGGGCATGCGCCATGACTGTCTCGAGCCCGGCGCGATAGCCGCCGAGGTGGCGCGCGCGCCTTTCGTTCACGAGCCCGCGCTCGGCCCGACTGAGGCAATCGGATTGGGCGAGAAGATCGAGAGCGTGGATCATCCGCGCAAGCACGAACGTCGCATGCACAATCCCTTCCATCGGGCGGAGATCGGGACGAAGCGGCGAGGCGTAGCGCTCCGCCGGATCGTTGAGCGTCAGGTTTTCGCCCAAGGTCGATCCGAAGAGCAGCGCATGCGCGGTCTCGTGCGTCAAAGATTCGACGAGGGCTATTCTGTCGGGGATGAGCGCCGGATTCAAAACCACCGCGCCCCATAGGAAGATCGAAGCGGCGCCTCCGAACTCCGTGGCGCCGCGACCCTCGCTCACCAGCACGATCTGATGGCCGAGCGTCTCGATTTCGGCCAGCAACGCAGGGCAGGCGCTGGAGATCAGGTCTGTTGCGGCGTCGAGGAGATGCCGGATACGCGCGACTTCGGCGGGCGCGACGGCTTGCAAGTTGCGCGGCGTGTCCGGACTGTCATCGATAATATTGTCATAGCGTCGGACATCCGGCTCATTCATATAAGGGCCGCTCAGCGTGATGACGTTACCGGGCGCCTGCTCGATCGGTTCGAAAGCGAGGAGTTCGTTCGCCGCTTGGCTGATGGCGCCGTCGTCGGCGCGCGCAACCGCTTGAACCAGGTCGTGATAATAGGCCCAAAGCAGCGGCGGCGCTCGTTTCGGCTTTGCCGCGCGCAAACTCCAGGCATCGAAATCGCCTTCGCAGGCGACCCCGGCGCGACGCATCTCGCGCAAAACCACGTGCACGCTTTCGATGAGACAATGCCTGACGGCACGATCGATAGCCTCGGCGCGCGCGGCATCGGGGAGGAATGAAAAGCAGCGAGTGTCAGTCTTCAACGACGCGTCCTTCACGCAAACGTCGGATGGTTCGCAATATCAAGCAGTTTGCCGGTGTGAAACGTCTGGGCTGAGAGCAAGCGCGCAAGCAGGATGCATTGCAAATCATCGGCACACAAGTATGATGTCGGCAGGTGGCTCTCCGAGGGGCGCGCGGCATGACCAAGCCAAACACTCAATCTCCCGGCGCTTTGGTGCGTGCGGCGCTTGTTTCGAAGCGGCTCTTGGGCTTTGACACCGGAAGTTGGGCAGCGAGCGCCAAAGCAACCCGTAAAAATGCCGGCGCAAAACCGGCGTTCGTGGGAGTGACTTGCTTCCTCTCCGGCACGTTGATCCGCACGGTGCGCGGCGATATCGCGGTTGAGGAACTGAAGCTCGGCGAAAAAGTCGTTACCTTATCAGGTGCCATTCGCCCGATCGTTTGGCTCGGTCATCGCACGGTCAATGCCCGCATTCATCCTGACCCGCGCTCGGTTTGGCCGATCCGCGTCGCCGGCGGCGCTTTCGGTCCGATGCGGCCGTACCGCGATCTCTACCTTTCTCCAGGCCATTCGATTTGTGTCAGCTGTGAAGACGAGGTGCTGGTCATCGTGGATTTGCTGGTCAACGGATCGACGATTGCGCGGGTCGAGATGGACGATGTCGCCTACTGGCATGTTGAGCTTCCAAGTCACGACGTTCTGATTGCAAATGGCCTGCCGACCGAGAGCTATCTCGATAGGGGCAACCGTGACTTTTTTGTCGAAACCGGCGCCGACACCGACCGGATTCCCGCCGGCGAGAACCGGACGGATCCCGACTTCTGCCGGCCGTGCATATCGGACGGAAGCATTCTCGAAGTCCTCCGCACGGAGCTTGCCGCGCGCGCCGCGAAATTGGGCTGGATGTCGACGGATGCCGAACGAACCTTGCTTGAAGCGCGCCCGTCCGTGGGTGAGGTCGTGCCATGGGCGTCGCGCCAAGAAGGCACGCGCCAAGAAGTCCGTCCCGCGCAGCTTGAGCGCTGACGGCCTCCTATTGGGGCTTTTTGAGTCCTCGGTCCATGCGGGCCGCCGCTTGAGCTTCGCTCGTATACCCCAAGACGGCAGAAGGCACCGTGGGGCCGCCACGGTGCCTTTCAGATATTCCCGCGACCTGGCGAGGCGCTTGCTTTATTCGGCCGCCACCTTCTTGCCCTGGAATTGCGCGGCTTCGGTCGAGCCCGCAAGTGCCGTCGTCGAGGCCTTGCCGCCCGACAGGACCTCGGCAACGGCATCGAAATAGCCGGTGCCAACCTCGCGTTGATGGCGGGTCGCCGAATAGCCGTGCTTCTCGGCGGCGAACTCGGCGTCTTGCACCTCGCAATAGGCGGCCATGCCGCGATCGCGATAGTCGTCGGCGAGATTGAACATCGACAGATTGAGCACGTGGAACCCGGCCAACGTCACGAACTGGAACTTGTAGCCCATGGCGCCGAGCTCGCGCTGGAATTTCTCGATCGTCGCCTGGTCGAGCTTTGCGCGCCAGTTGAACGAGGGCGAGCAATTATAGGCCATCAGCTTGCCCGGATACTTCTTGTGCACCGCCTCGGCGAACTTGCGCGCGTCCTCGAGATTGGGATGCGAAGTCTCCCACCAGAGGATGTCGGCGAGTTCCGCATAAGCGAGGCCGCGCGCGATGCAATAATCGACGCCGGCCTTGACGCGGTAGAAACCCTCGGGCGTACGGCTGCCCGATTCGATAAAGGCGCGGTCGCGCTCGTCGACATCGGAGGTGATGAGCTTTCCCGATTCCGCGTCGGTGCGCGCGACAACCAGCGTCGGCACGCCGCAGACGTCGGCGGCAAGCCGAGCCGCGGCGAGACTGCGCTCATGCTGCGCGATCGGGATCAGCACTTTGCCGCCCATATGGCCGCATTTCTTCTCCGAGGCGAGCTGGTCTTCGAAATGGACCGCGGCTGCGCCGGCGTCGATATAGGCCTTCATGATCTCGAAGACGTTGAGCGCACCGCCGAAGCCGGCTTCGGCGTCGGCGAAGATCGGCGCGAACCAGTCGCGCGTGACTTTGCCTTCGGCAGTCTCGATCTCGTCGGCGCGCTTTAACGCATTGTTGATGCGGCGCGCGACGTCGGGACCGGAATTCGCCGGATAGAGCGATTGGTCAGGATACATGGTCCCGGCAACATTGGCGTCGGCCGCGACCTGCCAGCCCGAAAGATAGATCGCGTCGAGCCCGGCGCGAACCTGTTGCACGGCCTGATTGCCGGTCAGCGCGCCGAGCGCGTGGACGTAAGGCTTTTCATGCAGCAGTTTCCAGAGCTTGTTGGCGCCGCGCTCGGCAAGCGTATGAGCGATCGGAAAAGAGCCGCGAAGCCGGCGCACGTCGGCGGGCGTATAAGGGCGGCGGATACCGTCGAACCGGCCCTTGGGCGCGGAGGGCACCAAATCGTCGAAACTCGCAGCATTGCTCATCATAGTTCTCCGAACGCATCTAACGGCGTTGACAGTGATTGACAACGAAGGAGCGACAGGCCCCCGTCGTCTTCCGTATAAGGGGGAAAGAGCGTCCATACGCAACCCTCGGGCTTACAAAATTTGGTAGCCTTGTAAATACAAGACTCTGTAAATTGTCATTGTGTAAAGAAATTGACTCATGTAAACTGCTTTATCGTGACGGCCGTCCCATCAACAAGCTCACGCAAAATTTTCGCCGGCGCGCGGCTGAAGCGGCTGCGGCGCGAACGTCAAGTGACCCAGGCCCGCATGGCCGAGGAGCTGGACGTTTCGGCAAGCTACCTCAACCTGATGGAACGCAACCAGCGGCCGATCACCGTGCAGGTCCTGATCCGGCTCGCCGACGTCTATGGCGTCGATCCGCGCGAATTCATGGAGGGCGAGGCCAATCAGGCGATCGGCGAGATCGAACAATTGCTCGCCGATCCGATCATGCGCGAGGCCGGCGTCCCGCGGTCGGAGGTCCAGGACGCCGCCGAACATGCCCCCACCCTTCTCGCCGCCATGCAGCGGCTCTATCGCGCCTATGTCGCCGCGCGCGAGGCAAGCCAGGCCGGGCTGAGCCAACGCGCCGATCCCGACCGCACCGAGGCGATCATGACGAGAAAGCCCGGTCGATCGGGTCCGCGCCATTCTCCATGCCCAGCGCAACCATTTCCCCGAACTCGATCAGGCGGCCGAGACCTTTGCCTCCGATCTGGCGCTGGGCGGCCATGAGCTGTTCTTCGCGATTTCGGAACATTTGCGCGCCAAGCACGGCATCAGGGTTCGCGTCCTGCCGCTCGAAGTCATGGGCGAGCGGCTGCGCTGGTATGACCACCACCGCCGGCAATTGATGATTTCGGAAGTCATGGATCAGCCCGGCCGCACGTTCCAGGCGGCCTATCAGCTCGCTTTCACGGATTGCGATGCGCTGTTGAGCGAGCTCGCGCAAAAGCTCGAGCCCGGCGACGACCTCGGCCGCCGGCTGTTGCGGGTCACGCTCGCCAATTATTTCGCCGCCGCCTTGATGATGCCCTACGGCAAATTCCACGAGGCGGCGGAACTCGCGGGCTATGACATCGAGCTTCTCGGCGCGAGGTTCGGAGCGAGCTACGAGCAGGTCGCGCATCGGCTGACCACGCTGGCGCGCCCGACCGCGCGCGGCATTCCATTCTTTCTCCTGCGCGTCGACAGCGCCGGGAATGTTTCGAAGCGTTTTTCCTCCGGCCGCTTTCCCTTCGCCCATTTCGGCGGCACCTGCCCGCTTGTGGAATATCCATGGGGCCTTCTGCGAGCCAGGGCGGATTCTGACCCAGGTCGTCGAACTGACCGACGGTTCGCGCTGGTTCTCGATCGCCCGGACGGTGCGCCGCGCGATCACGCCCTATGGCGCGATCGAGCCGCATTTCGCCATCGGCATCGGCTGCGAGATGAAATATGCGAGCCGGCTGATCTACGCCAAGCGGCTCGATCTTGCGAGCGTCGAGGCAACGCCCATCGGAATCAATTGCCGGCTCTGCGAGCGCCCCGCCTGCCCGCAACGCGCCGCGCCGCCGGTGCTGCGGCCGCTGCATGTCGATGAGCAGATGCGCACGGTCTCGCCGTTCATGTTCAAGGATTTATAGGAACAAAGGCTGCTGGTCTGGCCGCGATCAGGCTACACTCTCTGCATTGCTGCGCGCTTTTGCGCTTGAACTTATCTCGGGCAAGGATGAGCATGCCTCGCGGCGTGAAACATCTTGCTCGGGACGATGCCTGTGGACGATGCATTCCGGCCGACAGGCATCAGCGTCTTAGGGGACGTGCCTTGGGGCACGCATCTCTGCCTCTTCCATGAAACAAATCGTGATTTCCTGGCGTTGATGGCCGTCTTTTTCTCCGCCGGGCTGCAAAACCAGGAATTCTGTTTGGGGATATTGCCCGATTATGTGAGCGACGAAGAAGCGCTGAGCGCATTCCGGCAGGCGCTGCCTGACTTCGATCGGCATCTTTCGCGCGGCAATATCGAACTGATCCCGCGCGACCGGTGGATTTTCACAGCGGGCAAGTTCGACATCGCCGGCACCATCGAACGATATCGGGAGAAGCTTCGGGAAGCTCTTTCGAAAGGCTATGCGGGTCTCCGCGCAATGTCGAACGGCAGTGAATGGCTGCTAAGGAACGAGTCACAGAAATTCAGCGAATTCGAAAGAAAACTCGACGAGCGTATCGCCGACAATAAGATCCTCCTGGCGTGTGTCTTTCGGTTGCAGGAATGCAACGCGATCGATTTGCTCGATGCGACATGCACGCATCAGGTCGCCGCGGCGCTTCGCTCAGGTTTGTGGGAAATTGTAGAATTATATGACGTCACGCCTCGCGGCGCCGGCGAATTAGACCCAGCTCTTTCGCGCGTAATGGAGCGGCTCAGCCCCCGTGAGCGGGCGGTCTTAGCGGAAATCGTCGCGGGCGCATCGAGCAAGGAAGCGGCTCAGCGGCTCGGCATAAGCCCGCGCACCGTCGATTTTCATCGCGCCAATATCATGCGAAAGCTGGGCGCCAAAAACGCGGCCGAACTCGTGCGTATGGCACTGATCAGGTGAATGTCCCGAATTTGGCTGCGCCTTAGGCAAAAACCTCAGTTAAGCGATTGGCACTATGCGAGCGACCGTGAGCGCGGCCATGAGCAGCGCCCGGTATTTGCACCAGCTTTTCCACCCCCGTGCAATCGATAGACTTGCGGCAGTTCCCGCTTTCATCCGCTCGGGCCGACATCGCCACGTGACGCTTTGACCGACGCAACCCGTCCTGATCCAAACCTGCCGCAAATTCCAAGCACATGAGACGGCTCCGCATCGGCGACTTTGCCGGCGCGATCAAGCGCGGCGAGATCATCCCCCATTTTCAGCCTTTGGTGGAACTGCGCGAACGAAGGCCGATCGGCTTCGAGGTCCTGGCACGCTGGAATCATCCGCAGCGGGGGTTGGTAAGCCCCGACGTGTTCATCGGCTTTGCCGAGAAGGCTGGGTTAATCGGGCAGCTGAGCGAAGCCTTGCTTGAGCGGGCCGGACGGTTTGCGCTCTCCTGGCCCGAGGGGCTGCGCATGTCGCTCAACATCTCGCCTCGCCAGCTGCAGGACCTAGCCCTTGCCGACCGGCTCGCGGCCATCGCGCAGCGAACCGGCTTCCCACTCTCGCGTCTCACGATCGAGATCACTGAAAGTGCGCTGATGGAACAGCTCGACCTTGCCCGGCGCCTGATCGACGCATTGAGGGGGGCGGGCGCGCGGTTCGCGCTTGATAATTTTGGGACTAGCTACGCCAGCTTGAGCCTGCTCCACGCACTTCCCTTCAACTCGCTGAAGATTGACGCCTCTTTTGTCGGCACGATGGCTCATAGACGCGAGAGCCGTGAGATCGTCGCCGCCTCGGTCGGTTTCGCTCGGAGGCTCGGCATCGGGACCGTCGCTGAAGGAGTGGAGACCGAAGAGCAAGCGGCGATGCTGCTCAGGCTGGGCTGCAACCTAGGGCAAGGCTGCCTGTTCGGTCCTCCCGCAGCCGAGGCCGTGATCCCGTCGCGGATCGCCGCTCCTCCCCTAACGGTCGGCGAAGAGGTGATGCTCGGCCTCAAGGCACCACCGGGCCAGCACCTTGCCCGACTGCAGGCGCTTTATGACGCCGCGCCCGTGGGCCTTGCCTTTGTGGATTGCGATCTCCGCTATGTCAGCCTCAATCGCTGCCTGGCCGAGATGCACCTCCTTCCAGTCGCCATGCATATCGGGCGAATGGTGACGGAGATTCTGCCGGATCTCTTCGAGCAAATCGCTCCGCTTTTGCAACGCGCCTTGACAGGCGAACCGGTCACGGAATGCGTTGTGCGGGACGCCGCGCCAGATGGGTCCTCACCAAGGCGCATCTATCGCGTCTCCTATTGTCCAGCGCGCGATTTCGCAGGGAAGATCGTCGGGATCTCAGTTGCGGTCATTGATCTGAGCTGGGCTCTGAGCGCCTGAGATTATCTTCGACGACCGATCAATTCAGGTGCCGCGAAGCGCTGGGTGCTCTTCGAAATATTGGGTACGTGCCCCGCTTGCGCGTCTCAAATATGGATCGCCCGCTTCTCCACCGCGAGCGCGGCTTCGCGTACCGCCTCCGAGAGCGTCGGATGTGCGTGGCAGGTGCGGGCGAGATCTTCCGACGAGCCGCCGAATTCGATCAGCACGCAGGCCTCGGCGATGAGTTCGCCTGCCCAGGCGCCGATGATATGCACGCCGAGAACCCTATCGCTCGCCGCATCGGCGAGAATTTTTACAAATCCCTCGGTGGCGCGCATCGCGCGCGCGCGCCCATTTGCGCTGAACGGAAACTTGCCGACCTTGTAGGCAATGCCTTTGGCCTTCAGCTCCTCCTCGGTCGCGCCAACCGCGGCGATCTCCGGATTCGTGTAGACCACTGAGGCGATTGTCTCATAGTTCACATGTCCGTGCTGGCCGGCGAGGATCTCGGCGAGCGCAATCCCCTCATCCTCCGCCTTATGCGCGAGCATCGGCCCGCGCACGACATCGCCGATCGCGTAAATGCCCGGGATGCTCGTCGCAAAACCCTCGTCGATGACAACGCGCCCGCGCTCCATCGCAACCCCGAGCGCTTCGAGCCCGAGCCCCTGCGTATAGGGACGCCGGCCGATCGCCACGAGCACGATATCCACCTCCCGCATGAGGCCCGCGCCGCCGGCGGTCGGCTCAATCTTGGCCGCGAGGCCCTTTGCTCCCTTCTCCACCTTGACGACCTTGTGGCCGAGCAAAAGCTCGAGCCCTTGCTTTTCGAGCATGCGCTGAAACGCGGTGCTGACCTCGCCGTCCATGCCCGCCAGGATATGGTCGAGAAATTCGACGACGGTGACCTGCGCGCCGAGCCGGCGCCAGACGGAGCCGAGTTCGAGGCCGACGATGCCGGCGCCAATGACGAGGAGACGCGCCGGCACTTTGGGCAAAGCAAGCGCGCCGGTCGAAGAGACGATCTGCTTCTCGTCGATTTCGACGCCCGGCAGCGGCACGACGTCGGAACCGGTGGCGATGACGATATTCTTGGCCGTGAGCGTCTGCTTTCCGCCGTCGGGCGCGGTTACCTCGATCTCGCGCGCCGCCTTGATCCTGCCCGTCCCGAAAAACGATTCGATCTTGTGCTTCTTGAGCAAAAAGCCGACGCCGTTGACATTGGCGGCGACGGTGTCGTCCTTGTGCTTCATCATCGCCTTGAGATCGAGCTTCGGCTTGTCGACCATGACGCCGAAGCCGGCCAACTCATGATCGGCCTCGACGAATTTTTCCGAGGCCTGAAGCAGCGCTTTCGATGGGATACACCCGATGTTGAGGCAGGTCCCGCCATGCGTCTTGCGTTTTTCGACGACCGCGACCTTGAGGCCGAGCTGCGCCGCGCGGATGGCGCAGACATAACCGCCGGGGCCGGTACCGATCACGACGAGATCATACATCGTCAAACCTCGAATCGTCCTTCAAAGCCCGGCCAGCCGCGCGAGCATCATCAAGAGGCCAATGATCGCCGCAAGCCAGGCAAGCGTGCGCGCCACCGGAATGCCGGCAAGATAAAGCGGCAGATAGAGGATGCGCCCGACGATCCAGACGACCGCGCCCCAACCGCCCGTCTGACCCGTGGCGATGAGGCCGAGATCGACCGCGACGAAGGGCGTATAATTCTCGACGAAATTGGCGAGCGCGCGTTCGGCCCGTGCGGCAAGGACGCCTTTGACTGTGCGGTTTTCGTCGCGCGGGCTGAGCAGATAGGCCTCACCGAATTCGGCATGCGCCAACACCGCCTGGACGACGACATGCGCAATGAACAGAAGCACGCTGAGTTCCAGCGCATAAAGTTCGACCGAATGCATGACGCCTCCTTTATGCCGCGCACGCGGTCTTAGATTTCGAGGATCAGCCGCGCCGGGTCTTCGAGAGCCTGCTTGACGAGCACGACAAAGCTCACCGCCTCTTTGCCGTCAACGATGCGATGATCGTAGGTGAGGGCAAGATACATCATCGGCCGGATTTCGACCTTGCCGGCAATGGCGACCGGTCGATCCTCGATCTTATGCATGCCGAGAATGCCGGATTGCGGCGCATTCAGGATCGGCGTCGACATCAGCGAGCCATAGACGCCGCCGTTGGTGATGGTGAATGTGCCGCCCTGCATCTCCTCGATCTTGAGCGAGCCGTCACGCGCTCTTTTGCCGAGGTCGGCGATCTTCCTCTCGATCTCGGCGAGGCTCAGACGATCGCAATCGCGCACTACCGGCACGACAAGACCCTTGTCGGTCCCGACCGCGATGCCGAGATGATAATAATTCTTATAGATGAGATCGTCGCCGTCGATCTCCGCATTGAGCGATGGGACTTCCTTCAGCGCGTTGACGCAGGCCTTGGCAAAGAAGCCCATGAAGCCGAGCTTCACCGAATGCTTCTTCTCAAAAGCGTCTTTCATGCGGTTGCGCAGCGCCATCACCTCGCTCATGTCAACCTCGTTGAACGTGGTCAGCATGGCGGCGGTGTTCTGCGCATCCTTGAGCCGGCGCGCGATGGTCTGGCGCAATTTCGTCATGTGCACGCGCTCTTCGCGAGGCGCGTCGTCAGTCGGCGCCGGGGCGCGCGCCTGCGGTGTGGGGACCGGCCGAACGGAAGGCGGCGCAGCGAGCGCGGCCAAGACATCGCCCTTCAAGATTTGGCCGTGCTTGCCGGAGCCGGCAATCGCCGAAAGATCGATGGCCTTGTCGGCGGCAATCTTGGCGGCGGCCGGCGCGGGCGGCACGAACTTCGAGCCGGCGCCGGCGCCGGCGGCGCGGCCGGCGCGGCAGCAGCTTTCTTCTTAGCGGCGGGAACCGCCGCGCCCGTCGCCTGGCCGATCGCGCCCAGGAGCGCGCCAGGCGCGACAGTTTCGCCGCTCTGCGCCGCAATTTCGGTGAGTACGCCGGCGGCGGGCGCATTGACCTCGAGTGTCACCTTGTCGGTTTCGAGTTCGACGATGGGCTCGTCGGCGCGCACCATTTCGCCCGCCTTCTTGAACCAGCGGCCGACCGTGGCTTCGCTGACCGATTCGCCCAAAGGCGGGACGCGAATTTCGTTCGCCATGCGCAATCCCCAGAAGCTCGCGGAACTGTGCCCATCCTAGCTCGGCTGGATCGCACTTGCAGCGAAAAATCCACGGCTTCAACACTCGCGGTCAATGGGCCGCGGCTCAAGCGGTCAAAGCCTCGTCGAGAAAGGCGTTGAGCTGCGCCAAATGTTTCGGCATCAGGCCTGTTGCCGTTGCCGCCGAAGCGGCGCGTCCGACATAACGGGGGCGCTTCACCTTGCTGCCGGCCTGCACGAAAACCCATTCGAGATAGGGGTCCACGAAATTCCAGGCGCCCATGTTCTTCGGCTCTTCCTGGCACCAAACCATGTCGGCATTCTTGTAGAGCGCCAGTTTCTTGACCAGCGCCTTCAGCGGGAAGGGGTAGAGCTGCTCGACGCGCAAGAGATAGATGTCGTCGATGCCGCGCTTGGCGCGCTCTTCGAAAAGATCGAAATAGACCTTGCCGGAGCACAGGATGACCCGGCGGATCTTGTCATCCGCGACGAGCTTGATCTCGCCGCCGGGCCACATCTCCGCATCGTCGTAGAGCAGGCGATGGAAGGTCGTGTCCTCCCCGAATTCTTCGAGCCGCGAGACGGCGCGCTTGTGGCGCAGCAGCGACTTCGGCGTCATCAGGAGGAGCGGCTTGCGGATGTCGCGCTTCAATTGCCGGCGCAGGATATGAAAGAAGTTCGACGGCGTCGTGCAATTGGCGACCTGCATATTGTCTTCGGCGCACATTTGCAGATAGCGCTCGAGCCGGGCGGAGGAATGTTCCGGTCCTTGGCCCTCATAGCCATGCGGCAAGAGGCAGACGAGGCCGGACATGCGCAGCCATTTGCGCTCGCCCGAAGAGATGAACTGATCGAAGACCACCTGCGCGCCATTGGCGAAGTCGCCGAACTGCGCCTCCCAGACGGTGAGCGCATGCGGCTCGGCGAGCGAGTAGCCATATTCGAAGCCAAGCACGGCTTCCTCCGAGAGCATCGAATTGATGACTTCGTAGCGTGCTTGGCCGTCGCGGACATGATTGAGCGGCACATAGCGCGCCTCCGTTTCCTGATCGACGAGGACGCTGTGGCGATGCGAGAAGGTGCCGCGCTCGCTGTCCTGGCCGGAGAGGCGCACGGGATGGCCTTCGTCGAGAAGGCTGGCGAAAGCAAGCGCTTCTCCCATCGCCCAATCGATGCCTGTGCCCGATTCGATCATCGCGGCGCGGTTGTCGAGCAGGCGCCGGATCGTGCGATGCAGATTGAAGCCATCCGGCACCAGGCAGAGCCGCGAACCGAGCTCTTTCAGCTTCGCGACCTCGACGCCGGTGCGGCCGCGCCGCGGCTCGTCGACACCCTCGGCCGGGCGGAATGCCGCCCAGCGTCCGTCGAGCCAATCCGCCTTATTCGCCTTATAGGCGGTTCCAGCCTCGTGTTCGGCGTCGAGTTTCTGCCGCCACTCCGCCCTGCTCGTTTCGATCTCCGCCGCAGTGACCACGCCTTCGCCGATCAGCCGCTCGGCATAGATTTCGAGCGTCGTCGGATGCGACCTGATCTTCTTGTACATCAGCGGCTGCGTGAACGCCGGCTCGTCGCCTTCGTTATGGCCGAAGCGGCGATAGCAGAACATGTCGATGACCACGGGCTTGTGAAACTTCTGACGGAACTCGGTCGCCACTTTCGCCGCGTAGACCACCGCTTCCGGGTCGTCGCCGTTGACGTGAATGATCGGCGCTTCGATCATTTTCGCCGTGTCGGACGGATAGGGCGAGGAGCGCGAATAGCGCGGATAGGTGGTAAAGCCGATCTGATTGTTGATGATGAAATGGATCGAGCCGCCGGTGCGATGGCCCTTCAAGCCGGAAAGGCCGAAACATTCGGCGACCACGCCCTGGCCCGCAAAGGCGGCATCGCCGTGAATGAGCAGCGGCAAAACCTTGCTGCGCTCGACGAAATCGTGCCGTTGATCCTGCTTGGCGCGAACCTTGCCGAGCACGACCGGATCGACGATTTCGAGATGCGAGGGATTGGCGGTCAGCGACAGATGAACCTGATTGTCGTCGAAGTCGCGGTCGGACGATGCGCCGAGATGATATTTGACGTCGCCTGAGCCTTCGACATCGTCGGGGGTGAAGGAGCCGCCCTTGAACTCATGGAAGATCGCGCGGTGCGGCTTGCCCATGACCTGGGAGAGGACGTTCAGACGGCCGCGGTGCGCCATGCCGAGCACGATCTCCTTCACGCCGAGCGCGCCGCCGCGCTTGATGATCTGTTCGAGCGCCGGCACCATGGCTTCGCCGCCGTCGAGCCCGAAGCGCTTGGTGCCGGTGAATTTAAGATCGATGAATTTCTCGAATCCTTCGGCCTCGATGAGCTTGTTCAAAATCGCCCGCTTGCCTTCGCGGGTGAAATTGATTTCCTTGCCGGGTCCCTCGATGCGCGCCTGGAACCAGGACTTTTCGGCGGGATCCGAGATGTGCATGAACTCGAAGCCGATCGTCCCGCAATAGGTGCGCTTGAGGATCGTCAGCATCTCCGGGATGGTCGCGAATTTGACGCCGAGCACTCCGTCGATGAAGATCGGGCGCGCGTAATCGGCTTCCGTGAACCCGAAGTTCGAGGGATGCAGCGACTTCGTGATCTCTTGGCGCCTGAAGCCCGAGCGGATCGAGATTGGCGTGCAGATGCCCGCGCATGCGGTAGGCGCGGATCATCATGATGGCGCGCACGGAATCGCGCGTCGCCTGCTGCAGTTCCGCGTCCGAATGGCCGCCGGCCTGCTCGGCCTTGATCTTCTCGCCGATGGCCGTCTCGACCGCATCCCAATTGCCGTCGAAGGCGGCGACGAGCTCGTCATGCGCGAGAACCGGCTCGCCGCGCGGCTTCCAGGCCGGACCTTCGACGCTTTTCTCGATCGCCGCCGGGTCCTCGTTCAAGCCGGCGAAGAAATCCCGCCATTCGGCATCGACCGAAGCGGGATCGCGGGCATAGTTCTCATAGAGCTGTTCGGCATAGGCGGCGTTGGCGCCATGGAGAAAGGAGCTCAGCGCAAAGGAATCGTTGGCGGGCGAGCGCGACGCCCCTCCGCCCGAACCGTTCTGCCCATTGTTGCCGTCTCGGCGTGCCATCCTATTCTCCGAATTCGCTCAGCGTGTGCGATCCATCTCCGATATATGCGCGCCCGGCGCGCCTTTCATGTTTTCCGTCGCGCGGTTGGCGGTTATCCCAGGCCATCTCGCCTTTTCAGCAGTTCGACGAGAGTTTTGCCGAGCCGGGCCGGCGAAGGCGAGACTTCGATGCCGGCCTCTTTCATGGCGGCAATTTTGGCTTCGGCGCCCCCCTTGCCGCCCGAAATAATGGCGCCGGCATGGCCCATCCGCCGGCCGGGCGGCGCGGTGCGGCCGGCAATGAAGCCGACGACCGGCTTGGCGCGGCCCCGCCGTCTCTCGTCGCGCAGGAACAGCGCCGCGTCTTCCTCGGCGCCGCCGCCGATCTCGCCGATCATGATGATCGATTGCGTCTTAGGATCGGCGAGAAAGAGCTGAAGCACATCGATGAATTCCATGCCTTTCACCGGGTCGCCGCCGATGCCCACCGCCGTCGTCTGGCCGAGCCCCTCGCGGGTCGTCTGAAAAACCGCCTCATAGGTGAGCGTACCGGAGCGCGAAACGATGCCGACCGAGCCGGGCAGAAAGATGTTGGCCGGCATGATGCCGATCTTGCTTGCGCCGGCGGTTACGACGCCCGGGCAATTCGGGCCGATGAGCCGCGAGCGCGAGCCGTCGAGCGCCCGCTTGACCCGCACCATGTCGAGCACGGGAATGCCTTCGGTGATGCAGACGATGAGCGGGATTTCGGCGTCGATCGCTTCGCAGATCGCATCCGCCGCGCCGGCCGGCGGCACATAGACGACGCTCGCCTCGGCGCCCGTCGCCTCGCGCGCCGCGGTCACCGTGTCGAAGACCGGCAGGCCCAGATGTTTCGCCCCGCCCTTGCCCGGCGAGACGCCGCCGACGAGGCGCGTGCCATAGGCAAGCGCGTGCTCCGAGTGGAACGTGCCGGTCTTGCCGGTAAAGCCCTGGCAGATCACCTTTGTCTCCTTGTCGATGAGGATCGCCACGGGGTCAGCCTTTCTTGACGGCGGCGACGATCTTCTGGGCGGCATCGTCGAGATCGTCGGCGGCAATGACGTTCAAGCCAGATTTGGCGATGATCGCCTTGCCGAGTTCGACATTGGTGCCTTCGAGACGCACGACGAGCGGCTGTTCGAGGCCGACTTCTTTGACCGCGGCGATGACGCCCTCGGCGATCACATCGCATTTCATGATCCCGCCGAAGATGTTGACGAGAATGCCTTTGACGTTCGGATCGGCGGTGATGATCTTGAAGGCCGCCGTCACCTTCTCCGTCGTCGCGCCGCCGCCGACGTCGAGAAAATTCGCCGGCTCCGCGCCATAGAGCTTGATGATGTCCATGGTCGCCATGGCAAGGCCGGCGCCGTTGACCATGCAGCCGATCGTGCCGTCGAGCGCGACATAGGAGAGATCGTGCTTTGAAGCCTCGATCTCCTTGGCATCTTCCTCCGTCTCGTCGCGCAGCGCCGCGATCTCCGGATGGCGGAAGAGCGCGTTGTCGTCGAAACCGATCTTCGCATCGAGGCATTTGATCAGGCCGTCCTTGCCGAGGACCAGAGGATTGATCTCGAGCAGCGCCATGTCTTTGTCGACAAAGGCCGCATAAAGCCGCGCCGCGAGTTTTTCGGCCTGTTTGGCGAGATCGCCGGAGAGCCCGAGCGCCGCGGCGAGCGCGCGGCCATGGTGCGGCATCACGCCCGTCGCCGGATCGACGGAGAAGCTGACGATCTTTTCCGGCGTATGTTTTGCGACCTCCTCGATCGCGACGCCGCCTTCGGTCGAGGCGACGAAGGCGACCCGGCTCGTCGCCCGGTCGACGAGAAGGGCGAGATAGAATTCCTTCTCGATCGCCGAGCCATCTTCGATATAGAGCCGGTTCACCTGTTTGCCGGCAGGTCCGGTCTGCAGCGTAACGAGCGTGTGGCCGAGCATCTGCGCGCGCGTGCGCTTCGACATCTTCGCGCGAGCGCGCCAGGCGAACGCCGCCGCCGGCGCCCGCCTCGGGCTCCTTGAATTTGCCCTTGCCGCGACCGCCGGCGTGGATTTGCGCTTTGACCACAAAGATCGGGCCGGGGAGCGTGGCGGCGGCGTTGCCGGCTTCGCCCGCATCGGTGACGGCCACGCCTGCGGCGACGGGAATCCCGAATTCCCGAAGAATCGCCTTCGCCTGATATTCGTGAATGTTCATGTTTCTCTCTGCCGCGCCCGGCGCGGAAGATGCCGGCCTAACCGCGACTCATGCGGCAAAAGCCGCATTGATGCCCTTGCAGGCTTCGACCAGGGACTGCACCGAAGCAACGGATTTTTCGAACATCCGTCTTTCGTCGGGATTAAGCGCGATCTCGACGACTTTTTCGACGCCATTGGCGCCGATCACGACGGGAACGCCGACATAGAGATCCTTCACGCCATATTCGCCGTTGAGCTTCGCGGCGCAGGGCAGCACGCGGCGCTCGTCGCGCAAATAGGATTGCGCCATGGCGATCGCCGAGGCGGCCGGCGCGTAGAAGGCCGAGCCTGTCTTCAACAGGGCGACGATCTCGCCGCCGCCCTTGCGGGTGCGCTCGACGATCGCGTCGAGCCTCTCCTGGCTGGTCCAGCCCATCTTCACGAGATCGGGCAGCGGAATGCCGGCGACATGTCGAATAGCGCAGCAAAGGCACCATGTCGTCGCCGTGGCCGCCGAGGACGCAGGCCGTCACGTCTTCGAGCGCGACCTTGAATTCTTCCGCGAGGAAATGCCGGAAGCGGGCCGAATTGAGGACGCCGGCCATGCCGACCACTTTTCTTGCGGGAATCCCGGTCGATTTCTGCAGCGCCCAAACCATGGCATCGAGCGGATTGGTGATGCAGATCACGAAGGCATCGGGCGCATAAAGTCTTATCCCGTCGCCGACCGCCTCCATGACCTTGAGATTGATGCTGAGCAGATCATCGCGGCTCATGCCGGGCTTGCGCGGCACGCCCGCGGTGACGATCACCACATCGGCGCCGGCGATCGCCGCGTAATCATTGGCGCCGTCGAAATGCGCATGAAAGCCCTGCTGCGCCGCCGCCTGCGCGAGGTCCAGGGCTTTGCCCTGCGGTATGCCTTCGGCAATGTCGAAGAGGACGATGTCGCCCAATTCCTTGAGCGCGGCGATATGGGCGAGCGTGCCGCCGATCTGGCCGGCGCCGATCAGCGCGATCTTCCGACGTGGCATAATGTCCTCTCAACCGAGCCGATCGACATGCCATGACACGCGGCAAGGAGAACGGCGGCGGTTCTGCCGAAGATGATATACAAAAGCAAGACCACCCGGTGACATCATTGAGATAAAGGGTGGAATTTCGACCGCGCCGCCGATCGAGGCTGTGTGAGGCTTAAATTTCAAGCAATTAGCTCGCCAGCTGCGCAGCCGCTGGCGTCAGCAAAGGCGATGGGGTTGGCAGCGAGTTTCCCCTCAGCGCAACGGCTTGGCGCCAATCGAGCCATGCGGCAGGCCGAGATAGGCGGCCGATCGCATCTCCATCAACCGCGACGCGGTTCGCGCGAATTCGAAGGCCTCACGCTTTTTCCTGCCGAGATAAAGTTCGGCGGGTTCGGCCGCCGCGGAGGCGATCAATTTCACATGCTGGTCGTAAAGCGTATCGATCAGCAGGATAAATCTTTTCGCTTCGTCGGCTTGCTCCGCCCGAATGACCGGGATGGCATCAATGACGACGGTGTGGAAATTCTCGGCGATCGCGAGGAAGTCGGGCGGCCCGAGTGGCGCCGAGCAAAGATCGGCAAAGCTGAAGCGGGCGACATGTGCCTTTGCCTGCGGCACCAGAATCGTGCGGCCGAGCACGCCGAGGCGCACTGCCGCAGCACGCTCGACGCCGGTCAGGGCAGCGAAGGCGCGGCTTAACGCGGCATGCGCCTTCGCATCAGCCGGAACATGATAGACCGGCTCGCCCATCAATTTCTCCAGCCGGAAATCGGTGCGCGCGGCAAGCTGCAGCACGTCCATCCGCTCCAACAGAAGATCGATGAAAGGCAGAAACAATCCTCGATTAAGGCCTTCCTTGTAGAGTTCTTGCGGTTCGACATTGGACGTGGCGACGAGAATTACGCCGCACTGAAACAGAGCCTTGAACAGGCGGCCGAGAATCATCGCATCGGTGATGTCGCTCACGAAGAACTCATCGAGACAGAGAAGCCAGCAATCGGCCGCGATCGCCTCGGCGACCGGCGCGATCGGATCGTCGCCCTTCACCTCGCCCCTTTTCAGCTGCTGGCGGAAGGCAAAGATGCGCGCATGCACGTCGGCCATGAAGCTGTGGAAATGCAGCCGCTTCTTATGCGTGAGCTGGGTCTCGTCGAAGAACAGGTCCATGAGCATGGTCTTGCCTCGGCCGACCGCGCCCCAGATATAGGCGCCGCGCAGAGGCGCGGCCTTTTCGCGGCCGCCCCCGAGCCAGCCGAGCGCGGCCGATTTGCGTGCCGGGCGATAGAAGGCAAGCTCGAGAGCGAGCTTTTCGAGCCCGCGTAACGCCTGTTCTTGGGCCGGATCGTGCTCGAGCTCGCCGCGGCCGACGCGGCTCACATAGCGTTCGAGAAGAAGATGGGGCACGCCGGCCTCGGACGATAGCGTGAAACGGCTCGCGGCATGCCGAAAGGAGACCGCCGGCCTGCTCTTGCCGCGATCGCCGCCGTAAGACAAGCCGGCTTTTTGGCGCTTGCGCCGCGCTCGATCATCGACGCAGCGGCTCTCCTGCCAAAGGCCCCGGCGACGCATTGAGGCGGCCTTTTGCCCGATCGTTACTTGCCGGTCTTGATCCGCGTCCATTCCTGCGCGATGAATTTCTGGGTTGCCGCGTCATAATTCTTGAGGGCGAACAGGCGTTTTATCGTTTCGGCATCGGAATAGATCGTCTTATCGTCGGCGATCGCAGGGGCTGCGGCGACGCCGCTGGCGAAACCGGTCGCTTTGGTGTCGCGCGCGGCGATATCCGGACGCAGCAGAAAATTGATGAATTCATAGGCCGCCGCGACATGCGGCGCGTCCGCGGGGATGGCAAGATTGTCGAGCGCGATGATGCTTCCTTCCTTGGGAAGGACATAGCCGATGTCGATTCCGTTGTCCGCCTCGCTGGCGCGACCGCGCGCCAGCCCCGCGTCGCCCGACCAGCCTACGGCGAGACAAATATCGCCGTTGGCGAGCGCATTGATATATTCGGAGGAATGAAATTTCTTCACATTTGCGCGCAACGTGCCAAGCAAACCCGCGGCACGGCGCAGATCGTTCACGTTGTGGCTGTTGGGATCGAGCTTCAGATAGATGAGGGCGATGGCGAAAAGATCCTGCGCATCATCGAGCACTTCGACTCCGCAATCGGCGAATTTCTTCAGATTCTCCGGCTTGAAGATCACGTCCCAGGAATCGAGCGCCGCGCCGCCCAGCCGTTCGCGCGCTTTCTCCGTGTCGAACGCGATCCCGGCGGTGTACCACATGTAGTTGACGGCATGGCGATTGCCGGGGTCATCGACGGCAAGCCGCGCCATGATCTCAGGCGAGAGATTTTTGGCATTGGGCAATCGCGTCGCATCGAGTGTCTGCAGCAGGCCGGCAGCAATCACCCGCTGCAGGACCGGACCGGAAGGAACCACGACATCATAGCCGCTCTCGCCGAGCATGAGACGGGTCTCGAGCGCCGCGTCCGAATCATAGGTGTCGTAGACGACCTTGATGCCTGTTTCCCGGGTGAAATCCTCGAGCACGTGCGGATCGATATAATCGCTCCAATTGAACACATTCACGACCCGCTCGTCAGCCGGCGCTTGGCGCGGGCCCGCTGATGACGCAAAACTGAGAACCAGCAAGGCGACGATGAAATGTCTCATATTCGGGATCTTTGCGGGAAGCCGGAAGGCTGGTCTCATGGCCTCGGACAGTCAAGCTTTCGATCCGAGGCTCGCCAAATCCTGGAGAGAGCTCGCCATGGATGATTGTCTCGATCTTCGCCGCCTTCTTGTGATCGGCGGGGCGCGCTCGGGCAAAAGCCGCTACGGCCAGACATGCGCCGAACAGTCGGGCAAGCAGCCGGTCCTGATCGCAACGGCAGAGGCAGGCGATGCCGAAATGGCAAAGCGGATCGCGGCGCACAAGGCGGCGCGCGGCGCCCATTGGCGAGTCGTGGAGGAGAGGTTCGATCTCGTCCGTGCGTTGCACCGCGAGTCGGCCGAAGACAAAGTGCTGCTCGTCGATTGCTTGACGCTGTGGCTCAGCAATGTCATGCACCTCGGTCGCGATCCGGAGACGGAATGCGGAATTTTGGTGCAGGCGATCGAGGGGCTCAAGGGACCCGCGATCTTCGTTTCCAACGAGGTGGGGCTCGGAATAGTCCCGGATAGCGAGCTCGGCCGCCGGTTTCGCGACGCGCAGGGGCGGCTTAACCAGGCGGTTGCCGCAGCTTGCGAGGCCGTAGTGCTTGTCGCCGCCGGCCTGCCCATTCTGTTGAAACCGGCACCTCACTTGGCGCTACGGCTTTGAATTGCTTGTCGAGCTCACGCATTGCGCCGGCCGGCACCAGCGTATAATAGCAGGCCGGATGTAAAATGGGGGGTTAGCCGGAAATTGTCTGTGAATAAGACCCTCTCCGCGCATCTCCGCCAGCTCGAAGCCGAGGCGATCTTCATCATGCGCGAGGTGGTGGCCGAGTTCGAGCGCCCGGTGCTGCTCTATTCGATCGGCAAGGATTCGGGCGCGATGCTCCATATCGCCCAGAAGGCGTTTTACCCCGGCAAACTTCCATTTCCCCTGCTGCACGTAGATACGACCTGGAAATTCAGGGACATGATCGCCTTTCGCGATGCCACCGCGGCGCGTCTTGGCGTCGAGATCCTCGTTTATACCAACGAGGACGGGCTGAAGCGGGGCATCTCGCCAATCGCCTCCGGTTCGGCATTGCATACGCAGGTTATGAAGACCGAGGCCTTGCGCCAGGCGCTCGACAAATACCGTTTCGACGCCGCCTTTGGCGGCGCCCGCCGCGACGAGGAAAAGAGCCGCGCCAAGGAGCGGATTTTTTCGCACCGCTCGGCGGCGCATGCCTGGGACCCGCGCAACCAGCGCCCCGAGCTCTGGCGGCTGTTCAACACGCGGATCAAGCCGGGCGAATCGATGCGCGTCTTTCCGTTGTCGAATTGGACCGAGCGCGACGTGTGGGATTATACCGCGGCGGAATCGATCCCGGTCGTGCCGCTTTATTTCGCCAAGGAGCGGCCGGTGGTCGAGCGCGACGGAACGCTGATCATGGTGGATGACGACCGCTTGCCGCTGCGTCCCGGCGAAACACCGCGCATGGAAAAGGTTCGCTTCCGCACGCTCGGCTGCTATCCGCTCTCCGGCGCGATCCGCTCCGATGCCGAAACGCTCGACGACATTATCGCCGAAATGCGCAATGCGACGACGTCGGAACGGCAGGGACGGCTGATCGACCACGATGAATCGGGCTCGATGGAGAAGAAGAAACGCGAGGGCTATTTCTGATGAATGAAGCAGTCGAGATCGAGGCTCTGGAAAAGCGCGCGCCTGCTACGCCGGCCGGCGAGGACGCGCTGCCGACCTTGCGCTTTCTCACCTGCGGTTCCGTGGACGACGGCAAATCCACTCTCATCGGCCGGCTCCTGTATGAGCAGCAGCTCATTTTGACCGATCAGCTCGCCGCGCTCGAGCGCGACTCGAAGAAACACGGTACCGTGGGCGCCGACATCGACTTCGCGCTGCTGGTCGACGGACTCGAAGCAGAACGCGAGCAAGGCATTACGATCGATGTCGCCTATCGCGCTTTTTCGACCGGCAAGCGCGCCTTCATCGTCGCCGACACGCCTGGCCACGAACAATATACGCGCAATATGGCGACCGGCGCCTCCAACTGCGACCTCGCCGTCCTTCTCGTCGATTGCCGCAAGGGACTGCTTGCCCAGACGCATCGGCATGCGGCGATCGTCTCCCTGCTCGGCATCCGCCACGTCCTACTCGCGGTGAACAAGATCGACCTTGTCGGTTACGATCCGGCGGCTTTCGCGCGGATCGCAAGCGCGTTCGCGGATTTCGCGGCGCCGCTCGGATTTGCGACTTGCCTCGCAATTCCGATCTCGGCGCGCTTCGGCGACAATATCTCGAAAAAGAGCGAGAAAACGCCCTGGTATTCGGGCCCAAATCTGCTCGCCTATCTCGAAAATATCAGCGTCGAGGAAGATCGCAGCCAGCTTCCCTTCCGGATGCCGGTCCAATGGGTGAACCGGCCGCATCTCGATTTCCGCGGGTTTTGCGGAACGATTGCCTCGGGCAAGATCAAGCCGGGGGACGAGCTCGTTGTCGCGATCTCGGGCAAGAGCACCCGGATCGAGCGCATCGTAACGGCCGACGGCGATCTCGAGCTTGCCAGCGCCGGCGACTCGGTGACTTTGACGCTCGCCGACGCGCTGGATGTGGGGCGAGGCGACATTCTCGCCGCGCCGCAGGCGCGCCTCGAGGTCGCCAGGCAGTTTGCCGCCAATCTCATCTGGATGTGCGACGAGGAGCTTCAGCCCGGCCGCTCCTATCTGATGAAGATCGGGACCCGCACGATTCCGATCACAGTGACGGCGCTCAGATATCGGCTCGACGTCACAACTCTCGCCCAACATCCGGCAAAGACGCTCGGTCTGAACGAGGTCGGTTCTTGCAATCTCACCGCCACGGCGCCGATCGCCTTCGATCCCTATTCCGAAAATCGGGTCACCGGCGCCTTCATTCTCATCGATCGCTATACCAATGCGACGGCCGCCGCCGGGCTCATCGCGTTCGGCCTCAAGCGGGCGACGAACGTCCACCCGCAGGACGTGACGATCACCAAAGCAGAGCGGGCGCGGCTGAAGCATCAGCGCCCGGCGGTCCTTTGGTTCACCGGCCTATCCGGTTCGGGTAAATCGACGATCGCCAATCTTGTCGAGCAACAGCTCAACGCGCGCGGCGTGCACACGGTTCTGCTCGATGGCGACAACATCCGCCATGGATTGAACAAGGATCTCGGATTCTCCACCGCCGACCGCATCGAAAACATCCGTCGCATCGGCGAGGTCTCGAAGCTGATGACGGAAGCGGGCCTCATCGTGCTCTGCGCCTTCATTTCGCCTTTCGCAGCCGACCGGCAATTGGTGCGCGAGATTCTGGGAGCCGGCGAATTCATCGAGATCTTTGTCGACACGCCGCTCGAACAATGTATCGCGCGCGACCCCAAGGGTCTTTACAAGAAAGCGCTCGCCGGCGAGATCAAGAATTTTACCGGCGTCGATCAAGCATATGAGGCGCCGGAGGGCGCCGAAATCGTGCTCGGCAACGATGGCGCCAGCGCCCAACAATCGAGCGCACGCGTGATCGCCTATCTCGTCGAGCGCCTCTACATCGAGCGCTTCGATGATTCCGGCGACTGGTCGATTTGAGCGAGCAAGCCGCGCCGGCTTTGGACGAATCACTCGCCGCCTTTATCCACCGTTTTCCCCGCCGCTGGGGAAGCCTGAGCGGGCCGGCCATCGCACCGCCGGTTCTGTTGTGGAAGACCATTTGTCCCGATAGACGAATCAGCGCGGATCGAAGACGCTGATGCCGATCGAGAACCGGGGAGCTTGTTTGCGGAGCGCGTTTTGCTGTCGTCGAGCTGTTGCAGAATCACCTCACGATGTGATTCTGTTGTCCTCGATGTGAGTTGCGACGCTCTGGCCCCGCGTTCTTCTGAGGTTTATTTCGGCAATGCGCAGGGAGGCCGCATTGCCCGCCTTGCATCGCAAGCCTGTCGCTGGCTTTGGCTTCGTCCGTGCGTAGCTAGGCTAATGATCCAATCGGATCAATTGGTTCCAGTCCCGCCGCGTTTCAGCTGTTCGGCCCGCAACATTGGTTTTCGGGCATCATCCTCTCGGGGCACCGGGCATGTCGCTTTTGCAAATCGAGCTTACGCAAACCGAAAATCCCGTGGATCAAATCGAAAGGATTGCTTCGCACAACCAGTGGTCATTCGACCGCGACGAGGAAGACGAAATATCGATCGCCGTGGCCGGCACCTGGAGCGAGTACAACATCGCCTTCACCTGGCTGCCGGACATCGAGGCTTTGCACGTCGCCTGCGCCTTCGATCTCAAGGTGCCGCAGGCCCGGCGTGGTGAAGCGCTGGCCCTGATCGCGCTTATCAACGAACAGCTTTGGATCGGCCATTTCGACATCTGGCCGCAGGATGGCGTGATCATGTTCCGCCACGCGATGCTTCTGGCCGGCGGCGCCGCGCTGAACGCGCGACAATGCGAGGCGGCTTTAACCAGTGCGGTCGTCGCGTGTGAACGCTATTATCAGGCCTTTCAATTCGTGGTGTGGGCCGGCAAGAGCGGCCGCGAAGCGCTCGATACGGCCATGCTGGAGACGAAAGGCGAAGCTTGAATGGCGATCGGCGGGGAACCGCTGTTGCTTGTCGGCGCCGGCAAGATGGGCGGCGCGCTGCTGCGGGGTTGGCTCGATCACGGCTTCGACGCCGCACGGATCGCTGTGCTCGAGCCGCATCCGTCGCCGCAGATCGAAGCGCTCGCCGCGCGCGGCGTGGTGCTGGGCATGCCGGCGGCGCCAGCCTCCGTCGTTGTCCTCGCCATCAAGCCGCAAATGTTGGACTCCGTCGCGCCACGCCTTGCACCGCTGACGAGCCAAGCAACGCTCATTATCTCCATCCTTGCCGGCAAGACCATCCGAAACATTTCCGAACGTCTTGCCGGGGCAATCGTGCGTGCTATGCCCAATCTCGCCGCGGCGATCGGCTGCGGGATCACAGCGGCCGTTGCCGATCCGAACGTAACGCCGGAGCAAAGGCGAACCGCCGACGCGCTTCTTTCCGCCGTCGGTCGCGTCGAATGGCTGTCGGATGAGCGCCTCATGGATGCGGTCACGGCTGTCTCCGGCTCCGGCCCAGCCTATGTGTTCTATCTCGCAGAATGTCTGGCGAAGGCCGGGGTCGACGCCGGCCTGCCAAGCGATCTCGCGGCCCGCTTGGCACGCGCCACGATCGAGGGCGCCGGCGCTTTGCTCGCACGCCAGCCCGACGTTTCGCCGGCCGAGTTGCGCCAAAGCGTCACCTCGCCTGGCGGAACGACCGAAGCGGCGCTTGCGATTCTGCGCGAAGGCGGGCTCGAAAAACTGATCGGCGAGGCGGTCGCGGCAGCCAAGCTGCGCGCGCAGGAACTGTCGGGCTGAGCCGGCGCACCGCGGCGGCAATTGCAGACGCCAAGGCGGCGCATAAGCTTGACTGCCGTCGCCGGCGCTCTAGTCTCTCCTTTGCCAATTTTGACGCGTGGGAGGCGAGATCGTGCCAGCAAGCGAACCGGGACTCGACGCCGCACAGCCTCCGCCGGACCCGAAGGACGCCATCATTGGTGCCCTTCTCGAACTCGCCGGAGAACGCCACTGGGAGGACATTCCGCTCGTCGATGTCGCGACACGGGCCAATGTGTCGCTATCGACCTTTCGCGATCTCTTTCCCTCAAAAGGCGCCGTGCTCGCGGCCTTCACTCGCAAGATCGACAAGATCGTCCTCGAAGGCACGAAGGCGGCGCCCGCCGACGAGCCCGCCAAGGAGAGGCTCATCGCCGTTTTGCGGCGCCGCCTCGATGCCCTGGCTCCCTACAAGCTGGGGCTCGAAGGAATCGGCGAATGGACGGCGCGCGATCCTTTCGCCGCCGCGGCGTTGAACCGGCTGATGATCAATTCAATGCGCTTCATGCTCGAGGCGGCGGGGATCGACTCCGAGGGTCCGGTCGGCGCGCTCAAGCTGCAAGGTCTCGTCTTGGCCTGGCGGCGCGTGCTTCGGACATGGTTTTCCGACGACGATCCGGATTTGGCGGCGACCATGGCCGTGCTCGATCAGCGAATTGACTCGCGGCGGCCGGCTCATCGCCCGCGCCGAAGAGCTGAACCGCCTGACCTCGCCGCTCTTCTCGATGGCGCGGGCTTTGTTCGAACGCCGCCGCGCCGCCGCGCCACCGCCGCGCGAGGACGAGCGGACGGTATCGTAATTCGCCGAGACTTGGCTGACCCCTCAGCAAATTAGTGATGCGCTGGATGAAACGCGTTCCGCGGCATCGATCGCGTCATACCCCCGCGCCTGGCAGCAGCAGTTCTCCTCAGAGATTTTTTGCCAATTCTGAGCCGCAACGCGCAAGATCCGTTCTCAGGCGTTGGAAGAATGCCTCAAGCACGTCGCGCCGCAGGACATAATTGGCGAATTTGCCCTCACGGACGACCTTCACCAGCCCTGCTATTTCGAGCTCTTTCATGTGGTGGGAAAGCGTCGCCGGGCTGATGCCCGTGCAATTGCGCACCTCGCAGCAGGCGAGTGCGTCAGGGCATTCGCCGAGACGCTTCAAGATTTCATAGCGGCGGCGGTCGCCCAAGGCCTTCGCGATGAGAAGGATCTGATCCTCCGTCAGCGTTTTGCCCGCCTGTTCCGCCATCCCTATACCTTCGAGCATGACCGCTTCAAATTGAATCGATCATGCTCTCTCTGTCTATCCGGCGGCGAGTCGGCCGCCACAAGGGCGTGATCGCCTTAACGCAAGCCGCCCGAAACCACCAGCGTATCGCCCGTGACCCAACGCGACTCGTCCGACGCCAAGAACACCGCGACCGGCGCTATATCATCGGGCAGTCCGGTCCGCCCAAGCGGCGTCTGCGCGACAAATTGCTTCTCGAAATCGCTGCCAATGACGCCCGCAGCATGTGTGCCCTCAGTTTCGATCACGCCTGGATTGATCGAGTTGACCCGGATTTTCCTCGGACCCAGCTCCTTCGCCAGGACGCGGGTCACCGCGTCGACCGCGCCTTTCGTGGCGGTGTAGACGACTGTATTGGGCGGATTGAGATCGCTCACCACGGAGCCGATATTGATGACGCTGCCACCCTTGTCGCCAAAGAGCTTCGCCGCCTCCTGCGTCGCCAGCAGCAGGCCCAACACGTTGATGTTGAAATGCCGGTGAAAATCCTCTTCCGTGACCGCCTCGAGAGGCAAAAGATTATAGACGCCGGCGTTGTTGACCAGAATATCCAGCCGACCGAAGGCTTTCTTCGTCTCTGCAAAGATTTTTTTCACATCCGTTGCCTTTGTCACATCGCCTTGAACGGCGATCGCTTTGCCGCCCTTGGCTTTAATGTCCGCGACGACGCGATCAGCGCCGTCCTTGCTTGAGGCATAGTTGACGACGACCGCCGCACCTTCCGCCGCAAGCCCTTTGGCGATTCCGGCGCCAATGCCTTTTGATGCGCCGGTCACTACCGCTGTTTTGCCAGACAATCTGCTCATGACTTTCCATCCTCCTAGCTTCGATAGTTCAATAATTTTACAATTATCAAACTATCGAACTTAGGTAAGTCAGCGGAAGCGGCTTTCAAGGGCGCTGGCCACCTGGAGCTAAGCAGGATCGACTCCCCCGTAGGAGAGGTGATGCTCACACCGGCACGCGCACCGTCGCGCGCAGCCCCCCGAGCGGACTGTCGCCGAGCGTAATGTCGCCGCCATGCGAGCGGGCGATGTCGAGCGCGATGGCGAGGCCGAGGCCGGTGCCCCCCTCGTCCTGATTGCGCGCCGCGTCCAGTCGGAAGAAAGGCCGAAAAACATCCTCGCGGCGGTCGGGCGGAATTCCAGGTCCATCGTCGTCGATATGGATCGTGAGAAAGCGCTGGTCGCGCTGCGCCTCGATCTGGATGCGTTTGGCGTGCGCAAGCGCGTTGCCCATGAGATTTGACAGGCAGCGTTTGAACGCGGCCGGGCGTACCATCACAAGCGGGTCGCCCGAATAAGCGACGCTTACCTCGGCGCCATGCCGCTCGGCCTCGCCGCGCAGGCTTTCAAGAAGTTGGCGCATGTCGATGCGCGCCGCGACTTCGCCGGAGTCGCCGCGCGCGAAGGCGAGATAGGCTTCGAGCATGCGCTGCATTTCCTCGATGTCCTTCTGCATCTCGGCCGCCTCGGGATCGTCGCCGATCAAGGCGAGCGAAAGCTTGAAGCGGGTGAGGATCGTGCGCAGGTCGTGGCTCACTCCCGTGAGCATCGCCGTGCGTTGCTCGATGGCGCGCTCGATCCGGCGTTTCATTTCGATGAAGGCGTAGCCGGCGCGCCGTACTTCGCGGGCGCCGCGCGGCTTGAATTCGGCGTCGCGGCCCATGCCGAACGCCTCCGCCGCGGTGACCAGGCGCAAAATCGGCCGGATCTGATTGCGCAAGAAGGCCAGCGCGACGACGATCAGCACGCAGGAGGTGCCGAGCATCCAGAGCAGGAAAATATATGAATTCGACGCATAAGCGGCGTTGCGATAGGCGACGACCCGCAGAATCGAATTGTCGAGCAGGATCCTGATCTCGATGAGATTGGAACGCCCGACCGTATCGAGCCAGAAGGGCCTGTCGATCTGCCGCCGAATCTCGTTCGAAAGGGCGCTGTCGACGATCGAAAAAAACGGTTTCGGCAGAGGCGGCGGCAGCGGTCCCTTGGGCATGAATTCGATGTCGATATTCATCCGCTCCTGGGCGATGCGCGTCAGCGTCTCGTCATTCTTGTCCTGCGGATAGGAATTGTGGACGTCGATGACCGCGGCGATGTCCTGCACCAGGGCGGTCGAGAGCTGATGGGTCACGAGCTGCCAATGACGTTCCATGAACACATAGGTGATGACCACCTGCAGAATAACCATGGGCAGGATGACGATCAGCAGCGAGCGCGCATAAAGGCCCTTCGGCATCATCGCCGCGAGCTTGCGGGCAAAGCTGCGCCAGATCGCGCGCGGCTTGGCAATATAGCCGGGAAGCGACAGGCTCGTGAGAGGATGGCTCATCAGCGGTCGATGATAAGTCGGTAGCCCACCCCGCGCACCGTTTGCAGATGCAGCGGATTGGCCGGATCGCGTTCGATCTTGTGACGGAGTCGGTTGACTTGCACGTCAATGGTGCGCTCGTTGCCGGCGATGCCGGGGCCGGCGAGAGCCTCACGCGTTACCGTCTCGCCGGCGTGTTCGGCAAGCATCCGCAGCATGTCGCGCTCGCGTTCGGTCAGCCGGATGACCTCGTCGCCGCGGCGAAGCTCGCCGCGATGCAGGTCGAAGCTGAATCCGCCGAACTCAGCCTGGGTGATCTCCGACGAAGCGGCATGCGGCTGCGCCCGGCGCAGGATGGAAGCGATCCGCAAGGAAAGCTCGCGCGGCTCGAAGGGCTTGGCGAGGAAATCGTCGATGCCGTTTTCAAAGCCGGTGATTCGATCCTCCGTTTCGGCACGCGCCGTCAGCATCAGGATCGGGACCTGCCCGCGGTCGGAAGGCTCAGCCCGCAGCCGGGCGGCAAAATCAAAGCCGTTTTCGCCCGGCATCATTACATCGAGCACGATGAGATCGAAGGCGAAGTTTTTCAGGCAGGCCATCGCCTCATCGACATTCTCGGCAAGCGTGACCCGATAGCCGCGATCCGTGAGATAGCGCTGCAGCAGCACGCGAATGCGGCGGTCGTCATCGACGATGAGGAGATGCGCCGCATCGTCCGCCGGGGTCGGCGGCGCAGCTTCTGTCACGGCGTCGTTCACGGCTCGCGCCCCGCGGGTTTCAGCCGCGCGCCGGATGAGACGAGGGTCGCGACCTTGTCGCGCTCCGTCGGATCGATCAGCGCAAGCAGGAAGGCGATCGCATCGGCGCGTGCACTCTTCTGCAATTGGCCGAAGACGCGGCGAAACCGTTGCGACTGCAATTTGGCGATGCTCAGCGCCAGCGCAATCCCGGTCTTCGTCGGATAGAGCTGGCGTTGCCTGCGGTCGATCGCGCCGGCACGCACCTCGACGTAGCCTTTGTCGCGCAACTCCTTCAACACGCGATTGAGGCTTTGCTTGGTGATCTTCAGGATATCGAGCAGTTCGGCGATGGTGAGGCCGGGGCGCCGGCTGACGAAATGCAGAACCCTGTGATGGGCGCGCCCGAAGCCATAATTTTCGAGCAGGCGGTCGGCGTCGCCGATAAAGTCACGGTAGGCAAAAAAGAGAAGTTCGATGAGATCGAACATCGGATCGGGCTCTCCCGCCTCCGGCAGGGGAACCCGCGGCGCTGTCGGCGCCAGTTCCGATGCTTTTCTGCGCGAGACAGAGTCCATGGTCGCCTTTCCGAGGTCAGCTCTCGAGCAGAATTTCTTCTGGCGGCGTCAATCCTGTCCGAAGTTGTCTTTCCATCGCATGATCTCTTCGCAAAAACCCGTTTCGTTTTTGCGATGCTCGCGAGGCTGTGCTCGAGCAATTGGCATCAGCGCCACAACCGGCGCCTCATTTTCAGCCGGGGGGCCGGAATAAGTCAGTGATATTGACATATTTCAGCAAGATTGCTACCCGTCAAGTCGTCCGCGGATCGGCGATCGATCGAGAAGCTCGAACTGCGTGGCGCCCCATATCGAAGCAAAGATCCGCCGTGCCGCGGGCCCTGAGCAACAAGGAGTGCGGCTCGATGTCCGTCCTGCCTTTCGATCAGCGTGACGGCTTCATCTGGATGGACGGCAAGCTCGTCCCGTGGCGTGAGGCCAAGCTGCACGTGCTCTCGCATGGGCTGCATTATGCCTCCTGCGTGTTCGAAGGCGAGCGGGCTTATTCGGCGGCGGATTTTCAAATCCACCGAACATTCCGAACGTTTCAAACGCTCGGCCAATATGCTCGATTTCGACATTCCCTATTCCGTCGCCGAGATCGACGCGGCCAAGCGGCTCGTCCTCGACAAGAACGACATGACCGATTGCTATGTGCGCCCAGTCGCCTGGCGTGGCAGCGAGATGATGGCGGTCGCGGCGCAAAACTCGACAATTCATACGGCAATCGCGGTTTGGCCCTGGCCGAGCATGTTCAATGTCGCCGAGAAGATGAAGGGCATCCGCCTCGACATGGCCGAATATCGCCGGCCAGACCCGCAGACCGCGCCGAGCCTTGCCAAGGCGGCCGGCCTCTACATGATCTGCACGATCTCGAAACACCGGGCCGAACGGCGCGGCTATGCCGACGCCATGATGCTCGATTGGCAGGGCCGCGTCGCCGAATGCACGGGCGCCAATATTTTCTTCTCCGCAGCCGGCGTGCTGCACACGCCGATCGCCGATTGCTTCCTCGACGGCATCACGCGACGCACCGTCATCGACCTCGCGCGCCGGCGCGGCATCGATGTTGTCGAACGGCGCATCATGCCAGAGGAGCTTCAAAGCTTCGAGGAATGTTTCATCACCGGTACGGGCGCGGAAGTGACGCCGGTTTCCGAAATCGGGCCTTACAAATTCACGCCGGGCAACCTGTCGCGAACCTTCGTCGAAGATTATTCGGCCGAAGTTCGGCCGAAGCAAAAGGCGGCCTGAGCTCGCCGCGCGCATCCATCTTCGCCAATCGCTTTGTAATAACAGCAGCGCCGCGGCAATCGACGCCCTTGATCCCCCGGTTTGCGCGCTATAAGATCTATTTTAGATGCATGTTATTGCGCGGCTCAGGAATCCAGCGGAAATGACGTGTCCATGACGCGCGACGTTTCTTCGACGGCGGAACGGCGCGCGGCCCTGACCGCGCAAATCCAGGCCGAGACCGGGATCGACGAGCCGATGATCGAGCGGCTCGTCCAAGCCTTCTATGCAAGGGTGCGCCAAGACCCGGTGATCGGTCCGGTCTTCACGGCGCGGATTGCGGATTGGGAGCCGCATCTCGCGCGGATGTGCGCCTTCTGGTCGTCGCTGGCCTTGATGAGCGGGCGCTATCATGGCCAGCCCATGCTTATGCATCTGCCGTTGCCCATCGATGCCCGGCATTTCGACCGGTGGCTCGTATTGTTCGAGATGACCGCGCGGGAGCAATGCGGGCCCGCGGCGGCGGAACATTTCGTCAAGCTCGCCCGGCGCGTCGGCGAAAGCCTGGAACTCGGCATTGCCGGCGCGCATGGCGTTATTCTCGCCAAGGGCGAGCGCTTCATCGCCGGTTAGGGGCGTGTTCCGCGATCGACCCCAACGTGACATTTAGAGTAGGCTCTCGCCTCTCACGAACGCTCGTCACGAGGTTAGCGAATGGCTTTGCGCACGCGGCTCACCGACCGTTTCCAGATCGAGCATCCCATAGTTTCTGCGCCGATGGGCTTTATCGCCGGCGGCAAGCTGGCGGCGGCGGCGACACGCGCGGGCGGCCTTGGGCTCATCGGCGGCGGCTATGGCGACAGCGACTGGCTGATGCATGAATTCAGCGAGGCGGGCAACGCCCGCGTCGGATGCGGCTTCATCACCTGGTCGCTTGCCAGCAAGCCCGAACTGCTCGAACTCGTTCTGGCGCGCAACCCCGCCGCGCTGATGCTCTCGTTCGGGGCGCTCGCGCCATTCGCCGAGACGATCAAGCGCGCCGGCGTTCCGCTGATCTGTCAGGCGCAGACCCTCGCGCATGCCCGCGAGGCGGTCGCCGCCGGCGCCGACCTAGTCGTCGCGCAAGGGGGCGAAGCAGGCGGCCATGGCGGCACCCGGGCGACACTGACGCTGACCCCGGAAATTGCCGATTATCTCGCCGGCACGGCGCCCGATACGCTGCTGCTGGCGGCGGGCGGAATCGCCGACGGGCGCGGCCTGGCTGCGGCATTGATGCTCGGCGCCGACGGCGTGCTGATCGGCTCCCGTCTAATGGCGTGCGCCGAGGCGCTGACGCCGCCGGGGTTTCTTAAGGCTATCTTGGCCGCCGACGGCGATGCGACGGTCAAGACCAAAGTAATCGACGTGGTGCGCAGCTACGATTGGCCGCCGGGCATTATCGGTCGCGCGCTCAACACGCGCTTCGTCGCCGACTGGCAGGGACGCGAGGAAGCCTTGGCAGAGCCCCAAATGCAGGCGGCCGAGGCCGAACGTTACTGGCGCGCCTTTCGCGCCGGCGATGCAGAGGATACGGGCGTCTTCATGGGCGAGGCCGTGGGGTTGATCCGCGACGTGCCGGACGCCGGCCGCGCGATCGCGCGGATCGTGGCCGAGGCCGAGCATCTGCTGTCGAAGGCGGAAGGCTTTGTCGCCGTCGCTGCGAAAATCTGAGAAGCGGCTTGAATGCTTGAGGTTTTGCTTTTGCGCAGCCGCGGTCCCCGCCGCTGACGCAAAACGGTCTTGAAACATTCCGCCATGGGTGGTCCACTGCAAGACGGGTGAAGATTATTTTTCCGGCGTAGAAATTTTGATGCGCTCATGCCGCCTGAGGCGGAAGCGATCAATTTGATCACGATCACCATTAGGTGCTTGTTTTGACGCGTGATCCGACCGAAATCGGCAGGTTTCGATCCTACGGGAGCTCATTGCAGGATCTAGCGTGGAGTGCGGATGCGTAAGGCCCGTGAAATTTCGTGTCGGTTCGAACTCGACCCGCAGGACTGCGATTGGTTGCTGGGAAGCCTTGGCCGATTTGGCGCGGAACTGACGGGAGAGACTAAGGATTTCGCGCTCTATGTCGACACGCCCGAGACAGCGATCGGCAGTCACGGCCTCGCGCTCGGCATCCACCGTGCCGGGGAGATCACCTCCGATGAAGTGAAATCGGCCGTCGACAGCGCCTCGCGCGGCCTGCCGCCGCCGGACGGCTGGGCGCAACGTATCGAGCCGCTATCGCCAGCGACGCCGGTCGAAGCGCGCCGCTGGCTTTGGTCGTTGCTGCAAAGTCCGGGCGTCAAGCAAAGCCTCCGCATCCTATTCCAAATCGAAATGCAAGGAAGTCAGTGGCGCATCGGCACGGGCGGCGCCGAGACCGAGATCAGCCTCGATCGTTCCCGCATAACGGCGCATCGCAAACAGACGTCATTCGCCGTCGTAACCTTCACGTGCCGATGCGATCCGGCGGAGTTTTTTCGCTTGCTGGCGGAGATTTGCCAACCGACCGAGCTGCGGATGAGCGCCGGGTCGGCTGCGCTGCGCGGCTATCGTTTCGGCGGCGACCTGCGCTCCTCGCACGTCACGGCCTTTGCGCCGGAACTCGCCGCGAATATGGATTCCGCGACTGCGTTTCAGACGATCGCGCGCGCCTGTTTCGATCAATTCCTCCTGAACGAGGCCGCAATTCGCCTGGGCCGCGAAGAGGAGGCGGTGCATCAATGTCGCGTGGCTCTGCGCCGGCTCCGCACCAGCCTGCGACTCTTTGCGCCGCTTGTCTGCGGCGCCGGCAGCGATGAATTGCGGCCCAATCTCAAACGGCTCGCAGCGCATCTGCAAAGGGCGCGCGACCTCGACGTGCTGATCGGCGAGGAGATCGCACCGGCGATCGGCACGGATCCACCCGCTGCCGCCGCGAACCTTCTGCACAGCATCGAAGCTCGCCGCAATTTGGCCTATGACGAACTTATTGCGGCACTCGCGGCGCCACAGACGGCGAAATTGTTCTCTCGTCTCGTCGGCTGGATCGAAGCCGGAGATTGGCTGGTCGATCCTGCGCGCGAAGGCGTGCGACAGGAAAAGATCGCATCCCTCGTCGCGCGCAAGCTTGCCAAGGCCACCCACAAGTTCAAGGACCGCTGCGACAAGATCGGGGAGGCAGATCAGGAGGAGCGGCATCACATCCGAATTCGCGCCAAGAATCTGCGGTATAGCGCGGAGTTCTTCGGGACCTTGGTCACGCCCAAAGCCGCGCGCAAGCGATTCCATGCTTTCATCGGCGCCCTCAAGGATTTGCAGACGATCTTGGGCAAGGAGAACGACATCCGCATGGCGCGGCGCTTTCTCGCGTCTCTGGAGCGGGAGATCGGCGCGGGCGACGCGGCCGCTGCAGGCAGGCGCGCCGCAATCCAGTCTCTCGCCCGCAGCATCGAAGGCCTGCCGGAAGCGGAATTCAAGCGGAAGGCCGAGAAAGCGCTACGCGCTTTTGCCGACGTCAAGCCATTCTGGAGCGAGATTTCCGACGCGCCGGCCTAGCGCCGCCCGTCGCGGCGCAATTCAACATTAAGCTCGTTGGCGTTTCCGGCACAGGGCACCTATCCAGCAGTGGCCTAAAGGACTAGAATTGCGTCGCGATAAAAGGGCGTCGCGTTATCCGTCCGCAGTCACCTCGTCACGGGGGAATCGTTGAAAATCCTTCCGATCATCATGTGCGGCGGCTGCGGTACGCGGGTCTGGCCCGAGTCGCGCGAGAGCCTCCCCAAACAATTCATCCCCTTGCTCGGTACGCGCTCGACTTTCCAGATGGGGATCGAGATGCTAGCCGACCCGCTGTTTGAGACGCCGATCGTCATTTCAAACCAGGACTATCGCTTCCTTGTTTCCGAACAAGTGAAGGAAATCGGGCGCGAAGCTCGTATCGTGCTCGAGCCGGTGCGGCGCGATTCCGGGCCGGCCGTTGCGGTCGGCGCGGAGCTTGCGGCGGAAATCGCGCCCGAGACGATCGTCGCCATTCTCGCCGCCGACCACATCGTGAAAGACCGTGAAGGCTTCGTCAAATCCTGCCGCCGCGCGGCGGCCGCCGCGGCACGCGGCTATATCGTAACCTTGGGAATTAAGCCGAGCGAGCCGGCGACGGGCTATGGTTATATCAAGACCGGCAAGGCGGTCGTCGAGGACGGCACGGTGCTCAAAGTCGAAGCCTTCGTCGAGAAGCCCGACGCCGCGGCAGCCGCAAGCTATGTTGCCGCGGGACACTTGTGGAACGCCGGCAATTTCTTCTTCCGCGCCGATGTCATGCAAGAGGAATTGCGCCGGCTCGAACCTGCAATCCTCGAAGCCGCCTGCGAATCGCTGGCGCGAGCCCGCCGGGATCTCGGCTTTCTCCTCCTCGACAAGGAAGCTTTTACCCGAGCCCCGAAGATATCCATCGACTACGCCGTCATGGAGCATACCGACAGAGCCGCTGTCGTACCGGCCGACATCGGCTGGTCGGATGTCGGAACCTGGGCAGCGGTATGCGAACTGTCGCCATGCGACAGCAACGGCAATTCGGTACGCGGCCACGGCATCATCATGAACGCAAGGAACGTTCACGTCCGATCCGACGAGCACCTGACAACCGTCATCGGCGTCGACAACGTCGTCGTCGTCACGACGGAGGACGCCGTGCTTGTTCTCGACAGGGCGCATGGCGACAAGGTCAAGCAGCTTGTCGATCGCCTCAAGAGCGAGAATCGGCGCGAAGCCTTGGAACATAAGAGATGCTACCGGCCCTGGGGCTATTTCCAGTCGGTCGACCACGGCGCGCGCTATCAGGTCAAGCGCATCGTCGTGAAGCCCGGCGCGCGATTGTCCTTGCAGAAGCATTTCCATCGCGCCGAACATTGGATCGTCGTGCGCGGCACGGCGGAAGTCACGCGCAACAAGGAAGTCATTCTCGTGCATGAGAACGAGTTCGATCTATCTGCCGATCGGCGCGATTCACCGCCTCGCCAATCCCGGCAAGATCGACCTCGAATTGATCGAAGTGCAGACCGGCTCCTATCTTGACGAGGACGACATCGTCCGCATCGAGGATGTCTACAACCGCGTCTGATCGCGTTTGCAAACCTGTCAGCCTGCACGCGCGCGTAATTTAGATTTCATTCACCCAACAAATTAAGATTATTACTTTACTTACCACAAAGCATGATTGTTAAGACCCGACGCGCGTTTTCGCTTACCATGTAATCCTTCGGATTCATGGGTAGTTCTACGAAAATGAGCAAGCGTTTCGCGTCCCTCTGCCTCATCGGCTCGGCCTTCCTGATCCTCCCGCACATGGCCGTGGCGGCTTCCGCCGACACTGCGCAACAAGCCTATAATGCGCCGGCTGGCCAATCCCCCGGCGAGCCTGCTCCGGATACGGCCGCGCCGGCATCAAGCCCAAGTTATGGCGGCGGCTTTCTCCAATTCTTGTTGGGCGGCGGCGGCTCGGGCGCGCAAACAACGACGGCTTCCGCGCAGACCCCCGGGCCCGAGCCCACGGCCGTGCAGCGCGCGATTGATCCCATCTATTTGCGCCAGGAAGTCGATTATGCCGGGCCTGAGCGCCCCGGCACGATCGTCATCGACACGCCGAATAAATTCCTCTTTCTCGTCGAAAAGGGCGGCAAAGCGCTCCGCTACGGGATCGGCGTCGGGCGGCCCGGATTTGCCTGGGCGGGCGTCAAGACGATCAGCCGCAAGGCCGAGTGGCCGGACTGGACTCCGCCCTCCGACATGCTCAAGCGCCGCCCCGATTTGCCCACCCATATGGCGGGCGGCCCGGAGAATCCGCTCGGCGCCCGGGCCCTTTATCTCGGCTCCTCGCTCTATCGGATTCACGGGACCAACGAGCCTTACACGATCGGCACCAATGTCTCTTCGGGCTGCATCCGGATGATGAACGACGACGTGATCGATCTCTATAACCGCGTCGGCGTCGGCACCAAGGTCATCGTCATGTGACCTCGCCAGTGTCGTTCGGCGTTGCCGACAACGCGGCGATGAAGTCGCGGCAATAGGTGGCCGCGGTCGTCTGGCAGATCTTGTCGAAGAGCATTTCGTAACGTGCCTTGCGCTCGTCGAGCGGCATGATAAGCGCCTGATGCATGGCCTCGGAGATCTCGTCGGGATCATGCGGGTTGATAATGATGGCCTCGGTCATCTCCTCGGCCGCGCCGGCAAAGCGCGACAGGATGAGGACGCCGGGATCTTCCGGATCCTGCGCCGCCACATATTCCTTGGCGACGAGGTTCATGCCATCGCGCAACGGCGTAACGAGGCCGACGCGTGCTTGACGATAAAATCCGGCAAGCCTCGAGCGCGTGACGGCACGCGTCATATAGCGCAGCGGAATCCAGTCGAATTCGGCGTGGCGGCCGTTGATCTCGCCAGCCAAGCGATCGAGCTCGCGCTTCAAACGCTGATATTCGGTCACGTCCTCGCGCGAACGCGCCGCGACCTGCAGGTAGGTGACTTTGAGCCGGTGTTCGGGGAAACGGTCGAGCAGGCGGCCGAAAGCTTCGAAACGGTTGGGTAGTCCTTTCGAATAATCCAATCGGTCGACGCCGATCATCAGGGCGCGGCCTTGCATGCTTTCGTCCAGCCGTTGCGAGGCTCGCCCCTGCATCGCCTTTTTGGCCTGACGCGCAAACGCGCGTGTATCAATGCCAATCGGCATCGCCGCGACGACGACCGAGTGGCCGTCGATGACAATCGGCTTCCCCGACTGATGCGCCACATTCAGGAAGTTCAGCAGGCAGTCCTCGAAATCGTGAAGATGCTGGCGCGCCTGAAAGCCGACGACGTCGTAGGCGCACATCATGCGCAGCAAGGTCTCGGCGGACGGCAGCACGGCAAACAGACTTGCCGGCACGAAGGGCACATGCAGAAAGAAGCCGATACGGTTTTTCACGCCAAGCGCGCGCAAGGCCATGCCGAGCGGTATCAGATGATAATCGTGCACCCAGATCAGGTCGGTGGGCTCGAGCAGCGGAACAAGCGCCTTCGCATAAGTGCGGTTCACGTCGAGGTAGGCTTCGAAGTCCTCGCGATCGAATTCGAGCAGGCCCGGCTGGAAATGCAGCAGCGGCCAGAGCACCGAATTGGCGAAGCCGACATAGAAGCGCTTGTAATCCTGGTCCGACAGGTCGATCGTCGCGAAATCGAACTTGCCCGAGGGCTCGATCTTGGCGGTGATGCAGGTCTCGGCGGCAATTTCGCCGCTCCAGCCGAGCCAGAGGGCGCCACTCTTGAAGACATCGCGCAAGGCCACCGTCAGGCCGCCGGCGCGCGCACCGCGGACGGAGGGCACCGGGACGCGATTCGATACGATCACGACGCGCGCCATAGCGCCTCCTCCCAGCCGCGCGACAGACGCGCGGCCGAATGAATGAGACCGACATGCGAATAGGCTTGCGGGAAATTGCCCCAGAGCGCCCCCGACTGCGGCAGGATATCTTCCGACAGCAGCCCTACCGTGTTGCGGATGGCGAGCACGCGTTTGAAGATCTCCCGCGCTTCCTCGCGGCGCCCGGCGAGCGCCAGGGCATCGACGTACCAGAAGGTGCAGACCAGGAAGGCCGTTTCGGGATGGCCGAAATCGTCGGCTTCGTCATAGCGCATGACGAAGCCGTCGCGCACCAGCCGCTTGGCCACGACATCGAGCGTCTTGGCGACGCGCGGATCATTGGCCGACAAGAGGCCGATCTCCGGCAAAAGCAGGCAGGTGGCGTCGACGATCGACGCGTCGAGCACGCCGGAAAGCCAGCCTTCCGGAGTCGTCGCCCGGGCGATGAGCTCGTTGCGCAGCTTGTGAGCCAGCCCATCCCACTCCGCGGCGTCGGCGCTTTCGCCGACGCGTTCGGCAATCAAAGCCAGCCGGTGCAGCGCCGCCCAGCACATCGCCGCCGAATAGGTATGTACGCTGACGCGGCCGCGATATTCCCAAGGTCCGGCGTCGGGCGTGACGACACAGCGCGCCGCGAGCCGTCCCATGCCGCGCAATTGCCGGTAAAGAGTCGCATCGCCGGCGCGGGCGAGGCGTTCGTCCCAGAACATCTGCGCGGCGGTCAAGATGATCGAGCCGTAGACGTCGTTCTGCACCTGCGAGACCGCGGCATTGCCGATGCGCACCGGGCCCATTTCCCGATAGCCGCATAGCGCCGGCGCCAGACGCTCGGCCGAGCTCGTCGCGGTCGAGATCGGGTAGAGCGGAGCGATCAAAACGTCGTCTTCGCGCAGCACCGCGTCGATCACGAAGCGGATGAAGCCCTCCATCGTTCGGGTTGCGCCAAGACGATTCAACGCGCCGACCGTGAAAAATGCGTCGCGCAGCCAGCAAAAACGGTAGTCCCAGTTGCGCGACGAATTCGGCGCCTCGGGAATCGATGTCGTCAGCGCCGCGACGATCGCCCCGGTGTCTTCGCAGCTGCAGAGCTTGAGCGTGATCGCCGAGCGGATGACCTCGCTCTGCCATTCGAACGGTACCGACAGGCCGCGTACCCAGGTCCGCCAATCCTCGATGGTCTGGGCGAGGAAGGTCTGGGCGAGTGCATCTGGATTTTCGGGTATCGGCTCGTCGGACGCGATGAAAATATTGACCGGCCGATCGAGCGCAAACTCGGACTCTTCGAGAATATAGGCGGTCGCCATATCGGCGGTGACGCGCAAGGTCGCATGCGGCCCGCCATAGCGCAGATGATTGCTGCCGACGATGACCGCGGGCTTGTCGTCGCCGTAATTGAACACCGGGCGGATGCGCACCGCGAGGCGCACGCGCTTGGCGAGGGGCTCGAGCCGCCGCACCAGCATGGGCGGCCGAAAGCTGCGGCCGTAACGCATGAAACGCGGCGCAAAATCGATAATGCGCACCTGGCCGCCGTTACGGTCGGTGATCGTGGTCTCCACCACGGCGGTGTTGGGCAGATAGCGCTGGTTCGATTGCACCGCATCGCGCACCACGACGTCCATGAATCCGTGCGTCGGCTGGTGGCCGTCGACCAGCGCACAAAAGACCGGATCGCCGTCGAGACGCGGAAAGCAGAACCAATTGTGCCGCGCGTTGCGGTCGATGAGACTCGCAACCGTGCAATTGCCGATAACCGCGAGGTCAAGTGTGGTCATGCAGCGAGCGACCTCAAATTCGGGCGATGCGTTTGAGCCAGGCGCGCACCTTATCCGGGCGGCCGGCGAAGGACACGCCGACGTCGAGCGCGATGCCGCCGCGTTCGATCGCGGCGCCGAACCCATCCCGATCGGTCGTATCGTCGCCGACGAAAACCGGGATGCGCCCGGCAAAAGGCTCGACCTGCATCAGGCAATCGACTGCGCGTGCCTTATTCACCGCGCGCGCGCGGATCTCAACCGCCATTTTGGCGTCGAGCAGTTCGAAGCCATTCGAATCGCGGCAGACGAGCCCCGAGACGAGGCCGCGCACCGTCGCCGCATGCGCCGGCGCATTGCGATAATGAGCGACGACATTGTGCGGCTTCAATTCTATCAGCACGCCTGGACACGATTCCGCGAGCCTGCGCAGTTCCCCGATCCAATCCTCGGGAACTTTGAGCGCCACCTCGTCGCTCGACCCGCCCGGCAAGCGCACGACCGCGCCATGTTCGCCACCGGCCGGAAGGCGCAGCGGCCAGAGCAAATCATCGATCTCGCCCAGATCGCGGCCGCTCACCACTGCGAGCGCGCCGCCAAGCGTGGCCGCCGCGGCCTGAAGATCGGCAACGAGATCGCGCGGCACGACCACCCCGTCGGGCGTTGTCGCGATGTCGAGCAAAGTCCCGTCAAGATCGAAAAAGAGCGCCCAGTCGCGTCGCGGCACAGGCGGCGCCGCAGCCCGCCCTGCTGACCCCGGACTCACCATCGTCATTTCTCCAGAGATCCCGAACCGCATCCGACCTGACCGGTCGCCGGCATACATCGGTCAGGTCTCAAATGCCATACCGATCAAGTCATTAGGGAGATACCGCTGGAGCCTGTGGCAGCGCCAGGGATAACCGAAATCGGCTTGAATCGTTCCGGTCAAGCTCACAAAGATATCACCGGCCGCGAACGCGTTAGACAAGCTCTTTGTGGCAAGCCTGACACAGCGAAAAATATTGGTTGGCCGCCTCCGAAATGGCTAGTCTCGTGAAGAAACATTCTTCGCTCCAGATCCGTAGAGAGCATTGAATTCCTCCGGAGGTGCGCATGTCGCAGGTCGCCGAAGACAGCCCAACGCGAGTCCGGCGCGTCACCATCTACAAGCATGGACCGATCGTGCGCGTCACGCATTGGATCAACGTGGTCGTCTGGGTGTTTCTGCTCATGAGCGGGCTGCAGATCTTCAATGCCCATCCGGGACTTTACTGGGGAAAGCAGTCGGATTTCGCCCATCCCTTCCTGTCAATGACGGCCTCGAGCGATTTTCCGACCCGTGGCATTACCTCGATCGCGGGTCATCAATTCGATACGACCGGCTGGTTCGGCGTCTCCAAAGACCCGAATGGAGACCCGGAGCAGCGCGGCTTTCCGCGATTCATGACTTGGCCTTCCGACCAGGATCTCGCGACGGGCCGCCGCTGGCACTTCTTTTTCGCTTGGCTGCTGGTGATCAACGGTTCCATTTACCTGCTCTCCGGCATCATCAGCCGTCATCTGGCGCGCGATCTGTGGCCGTCTTGGTCGGATATCCGCCATATCCCGCGCTCGATCTGGGAGCACGTGCGATTCAAGTTTCCGCACGAGCGAGACTACAACGTGCTGCAGAAGCTCGCCTATGTCTCGGCCGCGCTCGTCGCGCTTCCGCTCATGGTCCTTACCGGATTGACGATGTCGCCGGCAATGGACGCTGCCTTTCCTTGGCTGCTCGAATTGTTCGGAGGCCGCCAGTCGGCGCGCTCGATCCACTTTATCACGGCGACGTTTCTGGTGCTCTTCGTCGTGGTGCACGTGGTCATGGTGCTCATTTCCGGGGTGTTCAACAATCTGCGCTCCATGATCACCGGCCGCTATGTCATCGAGGAGAAGGCGCATGATTCAACCGGCTGAGCGCAAGCTTGTTCATTCGATCTCGCGCCGCCATCTGCTGCGGCTCGGCACGATCGGCGCGGGTTCGCTGCTGCTCGCGGGATGTGACGATTCGATCTCAGAAAATCCGAGCGTCCTCGCCATCATTGACAAGGCATCGGCTCTGACCTATCGCGCGCAACGCCTGGTCCTCCCGCGCGACAAACTCGCGCCCGAATATTCGGAAAGCGATATCGCCCCGCAGTTTCGCGCCAACGGATCGACCAATCCGTCCAACGCGGCCTATCGGGCGTTGGTCGCCGCCAATTTCGTCAATTGGCGGCTCGCGGTGGACGGCCTCGTCGAAAAGCCGATGCAGCTTTCGCTCGCCGATCTGCGCGCGCTTCCCGCCAGGACGCAGATCACGCGGCACGATTGCGTCGAAGGCTGGAGCTGCATCGGCAAGTGGACTGGCACGCCGCTTTCCGAAGTTCTCAATCGAGCAGGCGTGAAGCCGCAGGCGAAGTTCGTCGTCTTCCACTGCGCCGACCGGTTTCAAGACGGCGTGCCCAACGATTTGGTGCCGGGGGAGACGAATGACGACAGTCCGGGCGGCACGCCCTATTACGAGAGCATCGACTTTGTCGATGCCTATCACCCGCAGACGCTGCTGGCTTACGAGCTGAACGGCCAGCCGTTGCCGATTGCCTATGGCGCGCCGCTGCGGCTGCGCCTCGGCCGGCAACTCGGCTACAAGATGGCGAAATACGTCATGCGAATCGAGCTCGTCGACTCCTTCGCGCAATTCGGCGCGGGCAAGGGCGGCTATTGGGAAGACCTTGGCTACGAGTGGTACGCGGGGATCTAGGTTCGCCGAGGCTTGAAGCTTGCATGTGTTCTGGCGGCGGCTTTCGCTTGCCCCTTTTTGATCCCGACCGTAGAAGCGGGCGAAAGGGATTTCGATGAGCGATTTGAAGAAACGGGCGAAGCTGCCGCGCGGTTTTGCCGATCTCGGCCCGGCCGACATCGCCGCGACCGAGAAAATGCTCGCCGCGATCAAGGAAGTCTACGAGCTCTATGGATTCGAGGCGGTCGAGACGCCGCTCATCGAATATACCGAGGCGCTGGGCAAATTCCTGCCCGATCAGGACCGGCCGAACGAAGGCGTGTTTTCGTTCCAGGACGACGACGAGCAATGGCTTTCGCTGCGTTACGATCTGACCGCGCCGCTTGCCCGCTATGTGGCGGAAAATTTCGACCGCCTGCCGAAACCCTATCGCAGCTATCGCGTCGGTCCCGTGTTTCGCAACGAGAAGCCGGGGCCAGGGCGCTATCGCCAGTTCATGCAGTTCGACGCGGACACGGTCGGCACAAGCTCGGTCGCGGCGGATGCCGAACTTTGCATGATGGCGGCCGACACGCTGGAGCGGCTCGGCATCAAGCGCGGCGACTACGTGATCAAGGTGAATAGCCGAAGGTTCTTGATAGAGTGATGGAGGCGATTGGACTGGGCGGCGAGGCAAATGCGGGGCGGCGTCTTACTGTTCTGCGGGCGATCGACAAACTCGATCGGCTGGGCGTGGAAGGTATCCGCATGCTTCTCGGAAAGGGGCGAAAGGATGAGAGCGGCGACTTCACGAAGGGCGCGCAATTAGATGAAGAGCAGATAAATGTGATGATCGGGTGCCTCACCGCTGAGGGCAGAGATGGCAAGGAAAAACTGAAAAATTTTGCGAGACAAAAACCTCGCGATTTCACGTCCGATTCCAATAAACCTAGTTATGAAAAACTTATCAGCATGCTTCTTATCTGCGAAAGGGCTGGCTACTATCAAGATCGCATCGCGTTCGACCCATCCGTCGTCCGCGGTCTCGAATATTACACCGGCCCGGTCTTCGAGGCCGATCTCACCTTCGAGATTGACGGCGAGGACGGCAAGCCGATCCGCTTCGGTTCGATCGGCGGCGGCGGGCGTTACGATGGACTTGTCGGTCGCTTCCGCGGCGAGGACGTGCCCGCGACCGGATTTTCGATCGGCGTCTCGCGCCTTTATGCGGCCTTGAAGGCGATCGGCTCGCCAATCGTCAGCGCAGGCGTGAAGCGCGGGCCCGTGGTGGTGCTCGTGCTCGATCAGGGCGAGATCGCGCGTTATCAAAGCTTTGTCACAGAACTGCGCAACGCCGGCATTCGCCGCCGAACTCTATCTCGGGCAATCCGGCATGAACGCGCAGCTGAAATATGCCGATAAGCGCGGCGCGATCTGCGCCGTCATCCAAGGTTCGAACGAGCGCGCCAAGGGCGAGATTGCGATCCGCGATCTCGTGCTCGGCGCCGAACTCGCCGGCTCGACCAAGGATCGCGCCGATTATCTCGACCTGCGCACGCGCGCGCAATTCTCAGTGCCGGAAGCGGAGCTTGTCAAAACGGTGAAGGAAGTTCTCGCGCGGCAGAAGTAGCCGCGCCCCTCTCTCCCCGCATGCCCGCAGAGGGAGTCCTATCGCGCGGCTCTCAGCAATGCCTTCAAATCGGATGACGGATCGGCGACAAGCTCCGGCGTGATCGCAATCCCTCCTTCGAGCAGCCGGCGCGCCAGCATGTGATCGCCAGCTTTGTTGACCGATTCGACGCCGGTCAACCTGCCGTCTTTGAATCCGAACAGCGAATAGGCACGTTCCTCATACGAACCGCGCAGGACGATTTGGTCGCTGTCGTCGAGAAAACCGGCGATCTGCAGCTTCAAATCGCCCTGGTCGCTCCAGAACCACGGCACGTGGTCGTAGCGCGCCGGTTTGCCGACGATGAGCTTGGCGAGAGTGCGCGCCTGGTCGGTCGCGTTCTGCACCGATTCCAAGCGCAGCTCGGCGCCGTGATGCGTGTTGTAATGGAAGACCGAATCGCCGATTGCGAAAATATTTTCATCGCTCGTGGCCAGTCGTTCGTCGACCTTGATCCCGTTGGGCGCATCGAGACCGGCGGCGCGGGCGAGTTCGTCGCTCGGCTTCAGTCCAATTCCGACGAGAACCATGTCGGCCGGCAAGTTGCGCCCGTCTGTCACCGCGACCTCCGCCACCTTTCCGCCGCGGCCCTCGATCGACGTGACGCTTCTTTCGAAATTGAGCTTCACCCCGAAGGCCTTATGCGCAGCGGCGAAGAACGCCGAGGTCTCGGTGGTGACAGAGCGCGCCATCGGCCGATCCGCGACTTCGAACACTTCGACGTTGCGGCCTTGCGCCGCGGCGGTCGCGGCGAATTCGAGGCCGATGAAACCGGCGCCGATGACAATGATGTTCTGCGAGGCTTCGAGGCGCTCGCGCAAAATGCGCGCTTCGGCGAGCGTGCGCAGCGAGAAAACGCCGTCGAGCCCTGCGCCTTCGATGGGCAGGCTGCGCTGGATGCCGCCGGTAGCCAGTACCAGCTTGGAAAACTCCAGGCTTGCTCCGGAAGCAAGACGCAGGCGGCGCCGGGCGCGATCGATCTCGACCGCGCGCTCGCCGAGGGCGAGATTGATTTTGTTTTGCGGATAGAAATCGTGACCGCGCAGCAGAACGCCGTCTTCCGGCGTCGCGCGCTTCAAGAAGGCCTTGGAGAGAGGAGGGCGCTGATAGGGAAGATCCTTTTCGTCGCCGAGAAGAATGATCTTTTCGGCGAATCCTTCCTCCCGCAGCGAGGCGGCGAGCTGTACGCCGCCGTGGCCCGCCCCGACGATGACAATCTGATCCGAACTCATCCTTCCTTCCTTAACGATCCGAATCTCAAAGCGGAAGGAGGGCGATTGCGCAATCTCGGCCGGCGCATGAGAAGCGTCGCCCAGCCTTCGATGTCGAGGCGGCCAACGAGCGCGAGCTTCTGCGTGCGATAGGCGCTGACGACGGCTTGAACGTCAGGCGGCAGAAGCCCCGAAAGGATGATCTCGCCGCCCGGCGCCAAAACTTGGGCGAGGGCGGGCGCGAGCTTCGCCAGCGGAGCGGCGAGAATATTGGCGGTGACGAGATCATAGGGCGCGCCGCCTTTCAGCGCGGGGTGGTCGATGCCTCGCGCTCGAACCGCGCGCAGCAAGGAAGCAGCGCCGTTGCGCCGCGCATTGGCCCTAGTTGTCGCAATCGCAATCGGGTCGGTGTCGCCGGCCCTCACGCCGACATGAAATCTCCTTGCCGCGGCAATGGCGAGCACGCCGGTACCGGTTCCAATATCGAGAACGGCGCGCGGGCGGCGCCGCCTGGCGATATGGCCGATCAAAGCAAGACAGGCGCGCGTCGATCCATGATGACCCGTGCCGAAAGCCAGCGCCGCTTCGATTTCGATCGCGATCGCATGCGCGCTTGCGGCGCCGCGCGCGTGGCGGCCATGAACGAAGAAACGCCCGACACGGACAGGCGCAAGCCCTTCGAGCGAATGTGTTACCCAATCGCGGGCTTCGATCCGGCCGAACCGAACCGCCTTCGCTGTCTCCTCGCCAGCGGCGGCTGCAACCAGCGCGCGCACGCGTCCTTGATCCGGCGCCACGCCGAAATAGGCCTCGACCACCCAGGGCCGAATCTCCCAACCATTGACGGTTTCTTCGAACGCCGCCGCGGACGTGTCGGCGGGATCGAAACTTTCGACGATGACGTCGGCGATCCGCAGGGCCAATGCCGGATCGCAGCGCAGACGCATGAGGAATGAGGCATTGTTCCCTTCGAGCATGGCGGCGGGTAGCACGCAGCGGGATGAACGGCAATCGAGGCGAACATCGGCCGGCGTCGAGGCGAAACGGGCTCGACCGGAGCGGGCACGAAGTTTCCGTTACGTCGGTTTCTTGGCCGGCGGCACGGTTACGAAAATTTGACCTTGTCAGGCCTAAAGTTGGAAGAGTCCCCCGCCGGCGTAATTTCTCGCTTACCGATTCGGGCGCTGGTCGCGGCCGCTAAGAGCCTTAAATATAAGGGAGAACTGATGTTTCAGCTGCTCCGCCGGACCTCGGCGCCTGCCGCACCGAGCCAGAGCGAGGCTGACGTCGAGGGTCAATTCGCCGACGTGATCGAGGCTTTCGCGGTGACCCATTCGGCGGCGGCGATCCCCCTCGGGCGCTTCGGCCGGGCGCTTGCGACCCTCGTCCGGTCGATCGAGACGCGCATTCTCGAGGATGTCGCGCTGGTCGCCGTGCTTTCGGCGGAGGCTTCTGAAACGGCGGTCAATGTCGGCTGGATCTCGCATGACATCCACGAGATGACGCATTCGGCGCAGGCGATCTCTGGAGCCGTCGAAGAATTGGCTATCTCGATCAATGCGCTCGCGGAAAATTCCGTCGAAAGCGCCGAAGGCGCCGACCGCACCCGCTATACTCTGGAAAATTGCGTCGTCGACGGCCGCGCCGCGACAAGCGCGATGACCGTGATCGACAGCCGCGTGGGCTCCATCGGGGACCGGCTTGCCGTGCTCGAAGCAACATCGGATCAGATCCGCGGCATGGCCGGCGCCATCGAAGCGATCGCGCGGCAGACCAATCTTCTTGCCCTCAACGCGACGATTGAAGCCGCGCGCGCCGGCAATATGGGCCGCGGGTTCGCGGTCGTCGCCGCCGAGGTGAAGGCCCTGTCCGACCAGACGGGCAAGGTCACCGAGGAGATCCGCAACCGGCTCGGCACCTTCGCACGCGAAATGGCGGAGATCAAAAAGGCCGTGGCCGACAGCCACAAGGCCGTGGGCGATGGCAGCGGCATCGTCAACCAGGTCGTGGAGCGCGTCATCTCCACCGGCGACGCGATGATCGAGGTCGCCCAGCGCGCCCGCCATCTCGCCGACCTTCTGGAAGACCAGCGCGCCGCGACATCCGAAATTGCCGAGAGCACGACAAAGATCGCGACCAAGGTCGGCAAGACCGAGATCGAGATCGGTGCGATCAACACCCGGCTCGTCGGCTGCGAGAAGCTCGCGCAAGCCTCCTGGGAGGAGGATAAGAGCAGCTATCCGGGCGTCGATCTTGCGCGGCTGCCGGCGGAGGCGGCGGTCTACAAGCGCCAGCTCGCAGCCATGCTCATCGGCGCGACGAGTCCGACAGCTCTATCGTGCCCGCTCGCGCCGCAACTTGCCGCCTGCCTCGAGCGCTATCCGCAGCTGCGCCAAAGCGAAGGAGCCCTCGTCGCGCGGCTCGAACGCGCCGCCGTCAAGGTGCAGGAGCAAGGACGGATGGTCGTGACTTCGGTCGAAACCAAGAGCTGGGCGGCGGCGTCCGAAGCCTATGAGATCAGCGAAAAGGCGCTCGCCGAAGTCGCCGAAACGGTGCGCCTGCTGCTCGAAAAGCTCAAGGACGAGCCAGGCGAGGCGAGCTGAATTCACCCAGCCTGCACGAAACTTTCCAGCACCATCTTGCGCCCGGCCTTGTCGAAATCGACCGTCAGCTTGTTGCCGTCGACAGCGGCAATCGTGCCGGGGCCGAACTTCATATGAAGCACCCGTGCGCCTTTTGTGAAGGCTGAGCCCACCGAAGACTTGGCGACAAGCTCGCCTTCGATCATCAAAGGTCCACGCCGCGACGCGGTCTCGCGCCAGCCGCTCGCGCCAGCGCCGCCGTGCGCCTCACGCTCTGCCTCGCTGCGCCGTTGCGCCCGCTGCCAGCCGGGCGTCGCGTAGGATGAGCGATAAGTGTCCATATTGGCGAAGCGCGACTGCGCATAATTGCCATAGGAGCGGCCCGATGCCGTATCGACCACCTCGACATGCACCGCCGGCAATTCATCGAGAAAGCGCGACGGCAGCGTTGTCTGCCAGAGGCCGCGGATGCGCCGGTTTGTGGCGAAATAGATTTTTGCCCGGCGTTTGGCGCGGGTGAGGCCGACATAGGCGAGACGCCTTTCCTCTTCGAGGCCGGCGCGGCCGGATTCGTCGAGCGAACGCTGGTGCGGAAAAAGGCCCTCTTCCCAGCCGGGCAGGAAGACCGTCTCGAATTCGAGCCCCTTCGCCGCATGCAGCGTCATGATCGAGACGCGCTCCTCCGAATCCTGGTTGTCGGCATCCATGACCAGCGCGACATGTTCGAGGAAGCCCGCGAGATCGGGGAATTCGTCCATGGCGCGGACGAGTTCCTTCAAGTTCTCGAGCCGGCCCGCTGCCTCCGCCGTGCGGTCCTTGCGCCACATGTCGGTATAGCCGGATTCTTCCAGGATAATTTCGGCGAGTTCGCCCTGCGGCTTCTGATCGATGAGCCCCGCCCAGCGGGAGAAATCGGCGAGCAGATCGCGCAGCACCTGCCGCTGCTTGGGCTTTAATTCCTCGGTCTCGACCATGCTGCGCGCCGACTGCGTCAGGCTGATGGCTTCGCGCCGCGCATGATCGTGAAGAAGCTGCAGGGTCGCGTCGCCCAGTCCGCGCTTCGGCACGTTATAGATTCGCTCGAAGGCGAGATCGTCGTCCGGCTGAGCGACGGTCCGCAGATAAGCGAGCGCGTCGCGGATTTCGGCGCGCTCGTAGAAGCGCGGGCCGCCGATCACGCGGTAAGGCATGCCCAAAGTAATGAACCGCTCCTCGAATTCGCGCATCTGGAAGGAGGCGCGAACCAGGATCGCGATGTCTTCCAGGCGCTCGCCCTTGCGCTGCAAGGATTCGATCTCCTCGCCGACGACGCGCGCCTCTTCTTCTGAATCCCAGACGCCGGCGACAGTGGGTTTTTCGCCCGCTTCGCCGTCGGTGAAGAGCGTCTTGCCCAGGCGGCCCTCGTTGTGGGCGATAAGACCCGCGGCGACATCGAGAATATGGCCGGTCGAGCGATAGTTCTGCTCAAGCCGGATGATCTTCGCGCCGGGAAAGTCCGATTCGAAGCGCAGGATGTTGTCGACGTCGGCGCCGCGCCAGCCATAGATCGACTGATCGTCGTCGCCGACGCAGCAGATATTGCCGCGTCCTTGCGCCAGAAGTTTCAGCCACAAATATTGGACCGTGTTCGTGTCCTGATATTCATCGACGAGCATGTAGCGGAAGCGATCCTGATAGAGTTTCAGGATGTCGGGATTCTCGCGCAGCAGGCGCAGGGTCTCGAGCAGAAGGTCGCCGAAATCGGCGGCGTTCAAAATTTTCAGCCGCTCCTGATAAAGCTTATAGAGCTTGGCGCCTTTGCCCTCCGCGAAAGTGGCGGCTTCGCCCGACGGCACATGCGCGGGATCGAGACCGCGGTTCTTCCAGGCATCGATCTGATAGGCGAGCGAGCGTGCCGGCCAGCGTTTGTCGTCGATGTTCTCGGCGCGCAGAACCTGTTTCAAAAGGCGGATCTGATCGTCGGTGTCGATGATGGTGAAGGAAGATTTCAGCCCGACCAGCTCGGCGTGGCGGCGCAGGATTTTCGTCGAAATCGCATGGAACGTGCCGAGCCACGGCATGCCTTCGGCGAACAATGCCGGCGAGCAACCCGACTCGCTCCCTCATCTCCCGCGCCGCCTTGTTGGTGAAGGTGACGGCGAGGATCTGGCTCGGGAAAGCGCGGCCGGTCGCCAGAATATGGGCGATCCGGGTGGTCAGAACCCGCGTCTTGCCGGTGCCGGCCCCGGCAAGCACGAGAACCGGACCGTCGAGCGCCTCGACTGCGGCCCGCTGCTGCGGATTGAGCCCGTCGAGATAGCCCATAGCCGCAGCGCCGCTCGCCCGCGCCGCGATGCCGCCCGGACGCGGGCCCGGCGCCTCTAAACCGAAGTCCCGATTTTCGAATGCGGGATCGCTCAATCCGGTCTCCGGCTGGAACGAAAGACGAATCATTAAGGCCAATGTGGGGTCTTTGCCGCCCCATGTCGAACTCGGGGAAACCGGGGCGGCAGCGGCGCCGGCGCTGAGGATCGCCGCGTCGCCTTCAACTGAAAATCGCGTCAGCGATTACAACTCCGCCGGAATCCGCGTGCGAAACGCCGCCGAAATACGCTAGGTCTGGCGTGGTGTCGAGTACGAGTCGCGTGCGGCACGATCAATGGACTTTCTCCCGGAGCGAGCGTGACGGCAGAAGCGGCAACGCTCGTAATCGTGGCGATCGCAACCGGCGGGGTCATCGTCCGGCCGTTCAATCTCCCCGAGGCCGTCTGGGCCGTGGGCGGCGCCTTGCTCCTCGTGGTCTTCGGCTTGTTGCCGGTCGGCGACGCCGTAACCGGCGTTGCGAAGGGTACCGACGTCTATCTTTTCCTCACGGGGATGATGCTGCTCGCCGCTCTCGGCCGGCAAGAAGGGCTGTTCGATTGGCTTGCGGCATTCGCCGTCCGGCACGCGCGCGGCTCCGGAAAGCGCCTGTTCGTGCTCACCTATGGTGTCGGCGTGATCGTCACCGCTTTTCTTTCGAACGACGCGACGGCCGTGGTCCTCACGCCGGCCGTCTATGCGGCGGCGAAGGCGGCGGGCGCAAAGCCTTTGCCTTATCTGCTGATCTGCGCCTTCGTCGCCAATGCGGCGAGCTTCCTCTTGCCGATTTCCAATCCCGCCAATCTCGTCGTCTTCGGTCAGGCCATGCCGCCTCTGGCAAAATGGCTCGGACAATTCGCGCTGCCCTCGCTCGCCGCGATCCTGCTCACCTTCGCGGTTCTATGGCTCAATGTCGCGCGCGCCATCGCAATGCCTTTGCGCCGCGAACTGCCGCCGGCCACGCTGAGCCGGGGCGGGCTTCTCAGCGGCATAGGAATTTTTGCGACCGGGCTCGTGCTACTGACGGCTTCGGCTTACGGGGTAAGGCTTGGCCTGCCGACCTTCTGCGCCGGGCTCGCTACCGCGGTCCTTGTGCTCACCCTCAACCGCCAATTGCCATGGCCGCTGCTTGCCGGCGTCTCCTGGAATGTCTTGCCGCTTGTCGCCGGGCTCTTCATCCTGGTCGAGGCGCTTGCCAGGGTGGGCGTAATCGGCAGGCTGGCGCATCTGCTGCAGGCGGCGGCCGCGCATTCATTGGCATGGACGGCCGCTGGGCTGGGCGCGATCCTTGCTTTCGGCTGCAATCTGACGAACAATCTTCCGGCCGCGCTTGTCGCCGGTTCGAGCTTGGCGGCGGCGCAAGCGCCGAGCCCGATCACAGGCGCCGCGTTGATCGGGCTCGATCTCGGCCCCAATCTTTCCATCAGCGGATCGCTCGCCACCATCTTGTGGCTCATCGCACTGCGGCGAGAGGGCGAGATGATCGACGCCTGGGACTTTCTGAAGCTCGGAATGATCGTCATGCCGCCGGCGCTTGTGGGTGCCTTGTTGGCGCTCGCCTGGCGGATGCCTTAGAGGGGAGTTTTAGCGCGCAACCTATCGCCGAGGCGCGATTATGAAGCAAAGATCGGTGCTCATCTCGGGCCTCGGGATTGCCGGTCCGACCTTGGCCTATTGGCTTTTACGATACGGCTTTCGGCCAACGCTCGTTGAGCGCGCACCGCAGCTACGCACCGGCGGATATGTCATCGACTTCTGGGGTCTCGGCTATGATGTCGCCGAAAGGATAGGACTGCTTCCCGGCCTCGCCGCGCGTGGCTATCAGATTCGCGAGCTCCGCTTCGTTGACGCCCTCGGCCGGCGGGTCGGCGGGTTTGACGTCGACGTCTTCCGCTCTCTGACCGAGGGCCGGTATGTGAGCCTGCCGCGCGGCGATCTCGCTAGGCTCATCTATCAAGCAATCGACGGGCGCTGCGAAACCCTGTTTGGCGATACCGTCACAAGCATCGCGCAGTCCGACGATGGCGTGCGGGTCGTCTTCGCGCGCGCGCCGCAACGCCAATTTGATCTCGTCGTGGGCACCGACGGACTTCATTCGGTGGTGCGCGAACTGGTCTTTGGAGCGCAGCAGCAGTTCGAGAAATATCTCGGCTATACCGCCGCCGCCTTCGAGACCGAAGGTTACCGGCCGCGCGACGAGAATGTCTATGTTTGCTATGCCGAACCGGGAAGGCAGGTCGGCCGCTTCGCCATGCGCGGCGATCGCACGATGTTTCTGTTCGTGTTCGCGACCGCTGATTTGATCGACGCGAACGAGCTTGCGGCCCAGAAGCGCGCGGTTCATGCCGCCTTCGGCGGCTCCGGCTGGGAATGTCCACGGATCCTTGCCGCGCTCGATCGTTGCGACGAGGTTTATTTCGATCGCGTGAGCCAAATCCACATGCCGGCCTGGTCGCGCGGGCGCGTCGCACTCGTGGGCGATGCCGCCTTCTGCCCGTCGTTGCTCGCGGGGCAGGGTTCGGCGCTTGCCATGCTCGCCGCCTATGTGCTGGCCGGCGAACTTAAGGCCAACGCGGACGATCCTGGCCGCGCGTTTGCGAACTACGAACAGCGGCTGCGCAGTTTCATCGCCGAAAAACAGAACGGCGCTGCGCGATTTGCCCGGTCGCTGGCGCCGAAAACGCGATTGGGCCTGGTCTTCCGCAACCAGATCACCAAACTCTTTGGCATTCCCGGCCTCGCCAGGCTCGCCATGGGTCCGAGCTTGCTCGATCGGCTCGATTTGCCTGACTATGATTCCTAATCCGCCGCATACGCGCTTCGGCCATTCGCGCGTCTATTCGAGCGATTCGCGCCTCCCCGCTTAACGCGCTCTGAAGCGCCGCTCTCGGCTAGGAGCCCAGATCGGCCAATACTTCGGTGAGCGCCTCGGCGTTGACCTTCACCGACCCGGTAAAAGGTCGATCGATGGCGACGACGATGAGAAGTTCGGAAAAGATGAGCGCCGAAAGGATTGCCATCATGATCATCTGCGCCCGCAGGTTGGGCGCGCCAAAGAATAGGGCGAAGCCGAGGGTCAAGAATGCGCCGCCGAAAAGAACGACCCAGACAATGCCGGGGACCGCGCCTTCCGCAGCGAGCAACCTCGCGCGGCGCGCCTGCGTGAGCTCGTCGAGTTGATAGAAAATTTCCGACGTCAACGCGGTATCCTGTTGTGTAGCGGATCTGTTTTGCAGGAGCGCCGTGTAGATGGCTTGCAGCGCGTCGCGCGCGGATGCGCTCGCCGCACCGCTCTCCATGGCCGGCCATTCCTGCGTGATGACCACCTTGAGATAATTGGTGACCGCGGCCCGCAGCGCGGCTCCCTGCGTTTCATCCAGGCCGCGCGACAGATGATAGAGGGTCGATGCCGCGCCGGCTTCCTTGGCGACGGTGGTCTCGGCGTCGCTGAACTTCTGCCACACGACGATGATGGCAAAGGCGAGAAAGACCGCATAGAGAACGCCGACCGTGGCGAACTTGAACCCGGCGACCTCGTTGTTCGTGTGCAGTTTCTCCAGGCTGACGCAACGGCGCACAAGGGCGGGGCCCAACACCGCCATGAGCGTCGTCAGGCCGACCAGGAGGGCGCCTGAGAGCCACAGCGGCTGACTGGTGAGAAAGAAGAGCATGAGCGCAAGGCCTGAGCCGAAGCCAGGCCTCAGGTTACGCTGCGTCTCGATAAGTTCGCAAGCCGCGCACGCTCGTTGCCCGCAGCGGGCCCTTGGCCCGTCTATTGTGACTGGACCGCCCCACGCTAAGCCACTGATCGCGCTGGAGCGGGAAAGCGTCGAATGGCTTGCGTGGAGGGGAATGGAAGCCGGCACCGGCGACTTCTGTCCGCCCCTTCTCACATATGCTTCAGTGCCAGAGGTTGGTTCGCGCGAGGTCGATCAGCTCGTCGCCCTTTCCGCTAAACACGGCCTTCAGCATGTAGAGCGTGAAGCCCTTGACAATTTCGGCATTGATGGCCGGCGGGACAGGCAGCTCGGTGCGTGCGACCACGGCGTCGATCAGCGCGGGCCCGTCATAAGCCAAGGCCTCCTTGATCCCGGCTTCGACCTGCGCTGGATCCTCGATGCGGATGCCCTTGATTCCCACCGCCTCGGCCATCGCCGCAAAGTTTGGGTTGACGAGCTCGGTGCCGGTCGGCAGGAACCCGGCCGACTTCTGCTCCACCTCGATGAAGCCCAGCGCACCGTTGTTGAACACCACAATCTTGGCGGACAGGTTGAGCTGCTTCAGGCTGAGGAAGTCGCCCATCAGCATCGCAAAGCCGCCGTCGCCCGACATGGCGATCACCTGCCTGCCGGGAAAGGCCGACTGCGCGCCGATTGTCATTGCCATCGCGTTCGCCATCGAGCCGTGCCAGAAGGATCCGATCAGCCGCCGCTTGCCGTTCATCTTAAGGTAGCGCGCCGCCCAAACGGTCGGTAGGCCGACATCACAGGTGAAGACGGCGTCCTCCGAGGCGAAATCGCTGATCGCCTTGGCGACCTGTTGAGGGTGGATTGGACGCCTTCCCGGCCGGCTCCGCGCAAGTTCGTCCAGTTCGCGGCGGGTGCGTTGATAATGCTCCACCGCCTGATCGAGATGGCTGCGATCCGCCTCGCGCTTAAGCCGCGGGAGCAACGCCCTGACGGTGGCGCAAACGTCGCCGACCAGCCCTAAGTCGACCGAGGTACGCCGGCCGATCTGGCTGGGGCGAATGTCGATCTGCGCGGTGCGAATGCCGGCGCCTCTTGGATAGAATTGCCGATAAGGGAAGTCGGTGCCGAGCATCAGCAGCACATCGGTATCGATCATCGCATAATAGCCGGAGGCGAAGCCGATGAGGCCGGTCATGCCGACGTCGTAGGGGTTGTTGTACTCGACATATTCCTTGCCTTTGAGCGCGTGGACGACAGGCGCTTTAAGCCTGTCTGCGAGCGATATGACCTCGGCATGGGCGCCCGCGCAGCCAGAGCCGCAGAGCATCGTCACGCGGAGGTCGTCGTTGAGCAGCTTGGCGAGAGCGTCGAGTTCCTCATCAGCCGGGACGACAACCGGCGACCTGGGAAGCAAGCTGCCGGGTTTCGGCGTGACGTTGGTCGCAGCCTCCTTAAGCGCGATGTCGCCGGGGATCGCGATCACCGCGACGCCGCGCTCGCCGACGGCCATGCGAATGGCGATTTCGAGCGAGCGCGGCATTTGCGCCGGATCGGAGACGAGCTCGCAATAATGGCTGCATTCCTTGAACAGCTCCTGCGGATGGGTTTCCTGGAAATAGCCCGAGCCGATCTCAGCCGAGGGGATCTGCGCGGCGATCGCCAGAACCGGAACGCGCGAGCGGTGGCAGTCGAACAGGCCATTGATGAGGTGAAGGTTGCCCGGTCCGCAGCTGCCGGCACAAACTGCGAGGTTGCCGGTGAGGTGGGCCTCGGCGCTTGCGGCGAAGGCCGCGACCTCCTCATGGCGGACGCCGATCCATGCGATCTTGCCCTGCCTGCGCAACGCATCGGTAATTCCATTAAGGCTGTCGCCAACGACGCCATAGATCCGCTTCACGCCGACGGCATCAAGCGTGGCCGCGAATTGCTCGGCTACGTTTCCGGACATGCCACGACCTCCAGGTTGCGAGGGTGTCTGAGCACGCGCCTGCGGACCGGATTGCCGGGTCACGCATGCAAAAATGCCCCCGCAGGGTGCTTCTAAGCGGCTGATTCTTTGCGAAAATTTGGAGCGGGCGAAGGGATTCGAACCCTCGACCCCAACCTTGGCAAGGTTGTGCTCTACCCCTGAGCTACACCCGCGTCCGCCGCGGACTTGCCGCGCCCGGGGTTTATGCCGCAAAGCCCAACGCATTGCAAATCAGTCAGCGAGCAAATGGGTTCCCCCAGCATAAAACGCGGCGCCACAGTTGCGAATTGACGGCGGCATGTCCATTTTCCGCTAGGATAGCGTGGGGCGTGTATGTTCGCGCCGCTTGGCGAGCCGCGAGCCCGAGCGCTCGACGCGCGGTGCTTCGCACGCACGGGGTCAAGGAAAGGCGCGGAATGACGCAAACCGCGGATCGCAAGACGGACGACGTCGCGGCGGCGCCGATTAAGGCGACGACGACCGCCACATTTGCCGCCGACGTGCTTTCCGCGTCCGCCCGCCAGCCTGTGCTCGTCGATTTCTGGGCGCCCTGGTGCGAGCCGTGCAAGCAAGTAACCCCGATTCTCGAGAAGATCGTCAAAGCGGCCGGCGGCAAGATCGCGCTGGTGACGATGAACATCGAGGAACATCCGCAGATCGCAGCGAGGCTCGGGGTGCGCTCGATCCCCGCCGTCGTCGCTTTCCAAAAATCGCAGCCGGTCGACGGCTTCGTCGGCGCGCTGCCCGAGAGCGAGATCCGCGGCTTCGTCGAACGTTTGGTCGGACCGCTTGGCAATCAGGATTTGCGCGCCGAGGCCGAGGCGGCGCTCGCACGCGGCGACGCCGCGGCGGCGGCAAAAATTTTTGCTTCCCAGCTCGGCGAGGATCCAACCGATCTCGGCGCCTTGAGCGGCCTCGTCAAAAGTTCCGTCGCGATGGGCGAACTTGCGACCGCCGAAAACCTGCTCAAGCAAGCGCCGCCGGGTTCCGAACGCAACCCGTCGATCGTTGCAGCGCGCGCGGCGCTCGAAAACGCGGTTCAAGCGACTTCCGTGGGCGACGTGGCCGAACTCGCGCGCCGCGTCGCATCGGAGCCGGCCGATCATCAGGCCCGCTTCGACCTCGCCATCGCGCTCAACGCGCGCGGGCGCCGCGACGAGGCGGCCGATGCGCTGCTCGAAATCATCAAACGCGACCGCGGCTGGGGCGAAGGTTCCGCCCGCAAGCAATTGCTGCAATTCTTCGAGGCTTGGGGCAATATGGATTCGGCGACCAACACTGCCCGACGCAAGCTTTCGACGCTGCTGTTCTCCTAGCGCGAACTTGGCGAGAGAATTTCGAGGAGGGATGACGACCATGACCATCAACGCTCCCTATCTCGCAGCCGGGCAAGTGCCGCGCGTGATGCCGATCTTTCCGCTGGCGGGCGCGCTGCTCTTGCCGCGCGGCCAGCTGCCGCTCAACATTTTCGAGCCGCGCTATCTCGCGATGGTCGACGATGTGTTGCAGGCCGATCGGGTCATCGGCTTGATTCAGCCCGCCGCCGATGCAGGGACGTCGGCGGCGCCTGCGCTTCTCTCGGTCGGTTGCGCCGGGCGGCTCACGCAATTCGCCGAGACGGGCGATGGCCGCTATCTCATCACGCTCACCGGAATTGCGCGCTTTCGCATCGTCGAAGAAATCGTCGCGTCGACGCCCTATCGCCAGGCGCAGGTCGAATTTTCCGACTTTGATCTGGATTTCACTCCGCGGGCCGGGGAAGAGGCCGTCGATCGCGACAGCGTCCTCGCGACCTTGCGCCAATTCGCCGATGCCAACGACCTGCAAATCGATTGGCAGAGCATTCGCGAGGCTCCGAACGAGGCGCTTGTCAATGCGCTGTCGATGCTCAGTCCTTACGGGCCGCGGGAAAAGCAGGCGCTGCTCGAAGCGCCAAACCTCAAATGCCGCGCCGAAGTCCTCGTCGCAATCACCGAATTCGAGCTCGCCCGCGGCAAACGCGCGACGACGCCGCTCCAATGAGCGCCAGATAGGACCAAAACAGCCATGGCCGACAAGGATCAAAAACCGGGTGAAACAGAGGCGTCCCGCATCGACCCGCGGCTGCTGGAAATTCTGGTCTGCCCATTGACCAAGACAACGCTCGAATATGATGCCAAACAGCAGGAATTGATTTCCCGCGCCGCCAAGCTTGCCTATCCGATCCGCGACGGAATTCCGATCATGCTGCCGGAAGAGGCGCGCCCGCTCGAAGACTGAAGCGGGGTCGCTTCATGCCCAGCGCCATCGACAATCTCCTCACGATCCTCGATCTCGAGAGGATCGAGCACAATATTTTCCGCGGCCATAGTCCGCAGGTCGGCTGGCAGCGCGTCTTCGGCGGCCTGGTCATTGCCCAGGCGCTTGTCGCCGCCGCCCGCACTGTCGAAGGGCGAGAACCGCATTCGCTGCACGGCTATTTTCTTCTGCCGGGCGATCCGGCGGTGCCGATCGTTTATGAGGTGGATCGGCTTCGTGACGGTGCCAGTTTTGCGACACGCCGTTGCAACGCCATTCAGCACGGGCGTCCAATTTTGTCTCTCTCTGCCTCTTTTCAGATCAGAGAGCGGGGCCTTGACCATGCCCTACCTATGCCGGATGTCCCCGCGCCGGAAAATCTGCCCAGCGAAGCAGAGCTTTATGCGCAATTCGGCAGCATGTTTCCCGAGCCGATGCGCCACTGGTTCTCGCAGGATCGGCCAATCGAGATCCGCCCGGTCGAACTCGCCCATTATCTCGGGCGCAAGCTGTCGGCGCCGGTTCAATATGTCTGGGTGCGCGCCAGCGGCAGGCTCCCCGACGATGCTGCGGTGCACCGCGCGGTGCTTGCCTATCTCTCCGATCTGACGCTCCTCGACACGGCGCTCGTCGCGCATGGCCGGACTATCTTCGAACCCGACCTGCAGGTTGCGAGCCTCGATCACGCGCTCTGGTTCCATCGGCCCTTTCGCGCCGATGAATGGCTTCTTTATGCCCAGGACAGTCCGAATTCCGCCGGCGCCCGCGGCTTGACGCGGGGTCTCATCTATGGCCGCGACGGCCACCTCGTCGCTTCCGTCGCGCAAGAGGGCTTGATCCGCTTGCGCCGCAAATCGACCTGAACTCGCCGCGATCAGGCTGAACCGCGCCAAGCCCGCCCGGGATCCGCGTTGATTTCCCGGAACAGGATCGCTGGCCCATGGCTTGCTTTCCACTCGGACTTGAAAGCCGCATTGCATCCTGGGTGATTAGCGAATTTGGGCCCTCCCAAGAAAGCTAGGCCAAGTGACGGCCGCTCGCAGCTCGCTATCTATTCGAGCCGGACCCGCGCCCACTGGAGGACGACATGAAAATTGTGACGGCGATCATCAAACCGTTCAAGCTCGACGAAGTCAGGGACGCGCTCACTTCGCTCGGCGTGCATGGCATGACGGTGAGCGAGGTCAAAGGCTACGGGCGCCAGAAAGGCCACACCGAGATCTATCGGGGGGCGGAATATGCGGTAAATTTCCTTCCCAAACTCAAGGTCGAAGTCGCGCTCGCCTCTGAACTCGTCGATCGGACAATCGCGGCGATCACCGCCGCAGCACGTACCGGCGAAATCGGCGACGGCAAGATCTTTGTCAGCCCGCTCGACGAAGTCGTGCGCATCCGGACCGGCGAAAAGGGCATGGACGCCATTTAGACCCCAGCCGATATCGGCACGAGAACTTCGGGCCCGCGCTTTCGATCCTTGTTATTGCCTTGCCTTTCGCCGTCCTCGATGCCGCCGGGCGCCGACCCCCGGGGGTTCCCATTTCTCCCTGCAGCAATCCCGGTCGCGCCGCCACCTGCGGCCCGGCAGCACATGGTTTCTGCCGCTGGCACCCCGGAAGCTGAAGGTTAAGCCGGTCTTAACCACGCCTCTTTAGCCTGTGGCCGGTCGCCGGTCGTCGTGGCCCGAGCTTCGTTGACCGTGCGTCTCCTTCGACTGGCGAGGCCCCATTTCTGATCCGCCCATACTCGATCAGCTTGCCGATCGGTGAATTCTGCGCGTTTGCCATGGTCGGCTTTGACCAAGGCGGTCACTCAGGCGCAAACTGATGCGGACGACGACCAGCTTCACGGCCCTGGATCGCATCCCCGATCCGCTGCGCGCGTTTGCCGCGCGGCGGGCGGCGGAATTGGCGGGAATTGCGCTCGTCGCCGGCACGGGCGGGCTGGCGCTCGCACTCCTCACCTGGTCGGTCCAGGATCCAAACCTGAACCACGCGACCGATGGCCCGGTCCATAACCTGCTCGGCGTTCCCGGCGCAATCACGGCCGATCTCGTGATGCAGATGCTGGGTCTCGCCGCCGTCGCGCTGCTCGCGCCGCTGGCGATCCTCGGCTGGCGGTTGATGACGGCGCGCCGTCTCGACCGCATTGGCCGGCGCCTCTTGCTCTGGCTCGTCGGCGGTCTCGCCGCGGCGGGCTTTGCCGCAATTCTGCCCGTGACCAGCCGATGGCCGTTGCCGACCGGGCTCGGCGGCGTATTGGGCGACGCCATTCTCCTGCTGCCGCGCCGCGCTTTCGGCGGTCACCCGGCAATCATGTTCATTCTCGCGCTCGTGTTCGCGGCGGTGGCGATTCTCGCGCTTACGGCGTCGGTGAGCCGGCCGAAGCCGGAACCGGATTTCGACGAGGACGCGGACGAAGACGTTGCATCATCGAGCGAGGACGAGGATCGTGCCGATTCGAAGCTCGCGCTCGTGCTGCTTGGCGCATTGACCCACGGCCTGCTGTCGTTGAAATCGGCGATCGCGCGCGGTTTGACGCGACGCTCGCGCCGGAAGATGAAGTCGACGCCCGCGCCCTGGCAAGATGCGGCGCGCCGCGTCGGTCCGGCGCTCGACCAGCGTTTCCTGCGCGAAGATCCAAACTTCGATTCCAGTTTCTTCGATGCGAGCACTTATGCGCCCCCCGCCGCGCGCGCGGCCGCGCAAGGCGCGAATGGCGGACCGGCAGCGGACGCAATGCGGGTCACGCCGGGCGTCGGGACGCTGAAGAGCGGCCAGCGCCTGGCGCGCGAGATCCAGCCCTCGATGCTCGACCGTTTCGGCCAGGGCAAATATCAGCTGCCGCAACTCCTGATGCTCAGCGAGCCGAAACGGCCGGTTGGCGGCAGAGTGTCGGAAGAGGCCTTGCAGCAGAATGCCCGGCTGCTCGAAGGTGTGCTGGAGGATTTCGGCGTCAAAGGCGAGATCATCAACGTCCGTCCCGGCCCGGTCGTCACGCTTTATGAACTCGAGCCGGCGCCCGGCATAAAGTCGGCGCGGGTCATCAGCTTGGCCGACGACATCGCGCGTTCCATGTCGGCGGTCTCGGCGCGCGTCGCCGTCGTTCAGGGGCGCAATGTGATCGGTATCGAACTGCCGAACCAGCGCCGCGAAATGGTGTTTCTGCGCGAGCTCCTGGCCTCGCAGGATTTCGACAAGACGAAGTACAAGCTCGCCATCGCGCTCGGCAAGACGATTGGCGGCGAGCCAATCATCGTCGATCTCGACCGCATGCCGCATCTGCTGGTCGCCGGCACGACCGGCTCAGGCAAGTCGGTCGCAATCAACACGATGATCCTATCGCTGCTCTATCGGCTGCGGCCGGACGAATGCCGGCTGATCATGGTCGATCCGAAGATGCTCGAACTCTCTGTCTATGACGGCATCCCGCATCTGCTAACGCCGGTCGTGACCGACCCGAAGAAGGCCGTCGTCGCGCTCAAATGGGCGGTGCGCGAAATGGAAGACCGCTACAAGAAGATGTCGAAGCTCGGCGTGCGCAATATCGACGGTTTCAACAGCCGTATCGCTGAGGCCGCGGCAAAAGGGCGGACCGTCACGCGCACGGTGCAGACGGGCTTTGACCGAGAGACCGGCGAAGCGATCTACGAACGCGAGGAGATGGAGCTTACGGTCCTGCCCTATCTCGTCATCATCGTCGACGAAATGGCCGACCTGATGATGGTCGCCGGTAAGGACATAGAGGGCGCCATTCAGCGATTGGCGCAGATGGCGCGCGCCGCCGGCATCCATATCATCATGGCAACGCAGCGCCCGTCCGTTGACGTGATCACCGGAACGATCAAGGCGAACTTCCCCACGCGCGTCTCGTTCCAGGTGACCTCGAAGATCGACAGCCGGACCATCCTCGGCGAGCAGGGCGCCGAACAATTGCTCGGCCAGGGCGACATGCTCTATATGGCGGGCGGTGGCCGGATCATCCGCGTGCACGGCCCCTTCGTCTCCGACGGAGAGGTTGAAAAGGTCGTGGCGCATCTCAAGAGCCAGGGCCAGCCAGAATATCTCGATGCGATTACCACCGAGGACGACGCCGACGCCGACGAGTCGGGGATGTTCCCCACCGGCGCCGACGGGGAAGAAGGCGGCGATCTCTACGACCGCGCCGTCGCCATCGTGCTGCGTGACAAGAAATGTTCGACGAGCTACGTGCAGCGGCGGCTTTCGGTCGGCTATAACAAAGCCGCCTCGCTGGTCGAGCGAATGGAAAAGGAAGGCGTCGTCAGCGCACCCAACCATTCCGGCAAGCGGATAATTTTGGTCGGCGGCGGCATCGATCGCGGCGCTTTCGACCTGGGTGGCGATGATTGAGACAAGCTAGACGGTCCCGCGCGATGCCTGACCGTCCAATTGCCGCCACATCGGCGAATTATCGCTGGTTCGGACGGGATTGGGATCGAATCGCCAGTGCGCCGCAAGTTTTATTCGCTTGATATTCTGAAATCTGCGACGTTTTTGGATTATGCTTCAGCCGGCGCCGCGACCCGCGCTGCCTACCGAGGTGCCGTATGAACAGCAAGACCTTATTCGGGCTCCTCCTGGCTTTGTCCTTCGGCCTGGCTGCCGGGCTCGCCCGATCCGACAGCGCAATCGCCGATCCGTCGACCGCACAAGCTGCGTCCTCGCCCGCCGATAGCGCCGCGCCGCCCAAGACAACCCCTGCTGCTCCCAAAAAGGCCGCAAGCTCCAAACCTGCCGGCGCGCATGATCAAGCCAAGGGCGGCGCGCCCGCTAAAACCACTGTGGCCGCTCCCGCGCCGACCGCCGCGGGCGACCAAAACAAGAGTGCCACACCGTCCTCCAAGCCCGCATCCACCGATGCGGCGGCACCTTTTGTGCCCATGGACCCGGCGCTCGCGATCCAAAAGGCCAATGCCTATTTCAACAGCGCGACAACGATGGTCGCCGATTTCGTCCAGATCAGCGGAGATCGGCGCTCGGAAGGCAAGGTTTACGTGCAGAAGCCCGGCAAGTTGCGCTTCGAATATGCCGATCCCGCAACCCTCGATATCATCGCCGACGGCAGCACGGTTGCGGTTCTCGACCGCGCCGACCGGTCGGACCCGGAATTCTATTTCATCTGGCAGACGCCGTTGAAATTCCTGCTCAAGGATCAGATCGATCTTGCCAAGGATGTCACCGTCACCGACGTGACGAGCGACCCCGATACGGTCACCATAACGGTCGAAGACAAGCTAACCTTCGGTGGGACCTCGCGAATTAAACTGATGTTCGACACGGCCCAGTTCCAGCTGAAACAATGGGAGGTGACCGATCCACAAGGCAACGATACCCTCGTTTCCTTGTTCAACGTTGATTTTACTGACACTCCCGATCCGGATCTGTTCAAGATCACGGAGAACCGGCTGGAAAACAGCGACAGCCGGAAGCTGAACCAGAATAATTGAGGCGCGGGCATTTTTCGGGGAGCGCCTTGCGGGAGCGCGCCCGATTCCCTATTTTTCGGCTTGGAGAGTGATACGGCCGGCCTGACGAATTCCCCCCGTTCTGTCACGCTGGCTTTGCCGGACCCCTCCCGGTGTGTCGCTCCGCGGGGCGTCCGATCTCTGGTCGGGCGCCCTATTCTTTTGTCTCCGCGACTACGCGGACGGTCGAGCGACCAATCTGCCGCTCCAAGGCCGCGCGCTTGAGTTCGCCGGCGAGCTTCGCTTTCTAGGCGCGATCCGAATCGCCGAAGGGTGCACAATGCGTCTGACGCTTGCCACGTGGAACATCAATTCGGTCCGGCTGCGAATCGATCTCGTCGCGCGATTTCTCGCCGCGCATGCGCCGGACATAATCTGTTTTCAGGAAACGAAGTGCCGCGACAGCGAATTCCCCGCCGGCGCTTTCCGCGAACTCGGCTATGAACATCTCGCGATCAACGGCCAGAAAGGCTATCACGGCGTCGCCGTCGTCTCGAAGCTTCCGTTCGCGGCAGTCGATCGCCGGCCATTTTGCGACAAAGGCGATGCGCGTCACATCAGCGTGATCTTACGCCCGGCGACGGGCCGCGACGTCAGTTTGCATAATTTCTATGTGCCGGCCGGCGGCGACGAACCCGACCCGCTCGTCAACCCGAAATTCGCCCACAAGCTCGCTTTTCTCGACGAGATGGAAGCATGGATGCGCGCCGACAAGATCGCCGGCGCCGACGCGATCATGCTGGGCGATTTGAACATTGCGCCGCTCGCGACCGATGTGTGGAATCACAAAGCGCTGCTCAAAGTCGTGAGCCATACGCCGATCGAGGTCGAAAAGCTCGGCAAGGTGTTTGCCGCCGGACCTTGGATTGATGCGCTGCGCCGCTATGTGCCGGTCGAGGAAAAGCTCTACACGTGGTGGAGCTATCGTGCGCCGGATTGGGCCAAGACGAACAAGGGCCGACGGCTCGATCACATCTGGCTCAGCGAGAGTCTTTCAGCGCATCTCTGCGGCATGAAGGTTTTGCGCGAAAGCCGCGGTTGGGAGCGTCCCTCCGACCATGTGCCGGTCATGGCGCATTTTGAATTCTGAGAGCATCCGCCCTTTAGTAGGGATAGGTGGGCGTCCAGAACTCCACCAGCGGTTCGCGACGGCCGGGCAAATCAAACCGGCGGGGCAAGGTTTCGTTGCCGAACCGGGACCGGTAATCGGCCTGATCGGGAGTCTGATTAAAGATCGTGTTCTCGGTCATATAGTCCTGCATGCTGCCTTCCGGAACGACCGGGCCCGGGTCGAGCCAGCTGCGCCTGTTGACGGTGAGCGGCGGGCGCGGATCGATGTAGACGAATCCGTTCGGATGATGATGCGTTTTGGTCGCGGCGGAAGCGCCCGAAGCAAAGAGGCCCGTCGCCGCCACGAGGCCCAGCGAAAACCATACGATCGGACGCATGAAAATCTCCTTCCAGAGAGCGCTCCAGCAAAGCGGATCTAATTTGCGTCCGAATGCGCTCTAAATATTTGACTCTCGAGCCATCGGCCGGCTCGGCTTCGCCTTGAAGACCGATTCTGCCAATATGGTCTGCCCGGTAACATCCTAGACGGTTTTTGGTTCGGCGCGAATGGGAAACGCCCAACCAGCCGGGCCGAAAAGCCCATTAGCGCACTTTTCGCAGCCTGAGTGGCGGCGGCGCATCATCTTGATCGATCCAATTCGCCTGCAAAACCATGGGCGCGAGCCCGGTGCCGGCGCAGATCGGGTCACGGCGCAATTCGGTGGCGGCAAAGAAGCCCGCGAGCGCCGGGTCGTCGCCGGCCGAGTTCAGGTCCAGCCGATCGAGCAGGCAAGCGAGCGCCGGACGCGACAGCGGCCTCGTCGGCGCCCCACAGGCAAAGCCGCTCATGCGAAAGCTGCTATCGAGTTCGACGGCGCGAAATCCCAGACAAGGCGTCGGCGCGTCGGTCCCGGCAGCGAGGTCGATATCGGCCGTCTCAAAATCGCCGAAACGGGTGGCGAGGGCCTCGGGCGGCAGACTGCGGGCGATCGAAAGACCGGCCGCGGCCGCCTGCCGGACAAGCTCGACGAAGAGCGGCGCTTGCGGCGCCTCTTCCGTGCCGACCCGGTACAGCATGAGCCGGATGAACGGCGCGTCGCTGCCATTGAGCTTGCCGAAGGTGAGAATGTCCTGCCGGCCGCCGCCCGTCCGGCGCCGCCGCGCCGCATAGGTCAGCGTGGACCGCGGGAGATGGGACGCGGCGAGATTGAAGAGTTGGAAAGGCCGCTCTATGTCGACCCAGTCCGGGAGGGGCGGAGCGGACGCGGCGGCCTGGACAGGTGCCGGCGGCGGTTTCGTTGCCGCCAGGACCACGGCGGCGACAAGAAGGAGCGCGGCAACGCTGGCGCTGCCCATTGGCCAGCGGCGGCGGCGAAGCCTTGTGCGAAGCCTCTCGCTTCTCGTATCGACGTGATGAAGACTGGCCCGCATGCTTGCCTCTCGCAGGGATTCTGGACCGGAACTTCTTGCCGGCAGTTACCCAAAGGAAGCGATTTGGAGATAGCGTGAACAAGCGCTTTATGGGGCAAGGACCTGGTAACATTTGGTCTTCAGCCGCGCCCGCATTGCGCGGCCAAGGCCGATTGCCGCGGCTCCGCCGTGGCGTTATCTACGGGCCGGCCGGCTCTGCCGGGCAGAGGAGATCAAGATGGGTTTCAAACTGGCCGTCGTCGGCGCGACCGGTAACGTCGGGCGGGAAATGCTCGATATCCTCGCCGAGCGCCAGTTTCCCGCCGACGAAGTCGTGGCGCTTGCCTCGCAGGCCTCGCTTGGCACCGAGGTCTCGTTCGGCGAGGCGACGTTGAAATGCAAGGTGCTGGAGAATTACGATTTCTCCAGCACCGACATCTGTCTGATGTCGGCCGGCGGCGCGATCTCCAAGGACTATGCGCCGAAGATCGCCCGGCAGGGCTGCGTCGTCATCGACAATTCCTCCGCCTGGCGCGCCGACCCCGACGTGCCGCTCATCGTGCCCGAGGTCAATGCCGATGCGGTTACGGGCTTTGCCAAGAAGAACATTATCGCCAACCCGAATTGCTCGACCGCGCAGCTCGTCGTCGCGCTGAAGCCGCTGCATGATCGCGCTACGATCAAGCGCGTCGTCGTGGCGACCTATCAATCCGTCTCCGGCGCCGGCAAAGAGGCGATGGACGAGCTTTTCGCCCAGACCCGCTCGATCTTCGTCTCCGATCCGATCGAATCGAAGAAGTTTCCGAAGCGCATCGCCTTCAACGTCATTCCGCAGATCGATGCCTTCATGGAGGACGGCTCGACCAAGGAAGAATGGAAGATGATGGCGGAGACGAAGAAGATCCTCGATCCGAAGATCAAGCTTGTGGCAACCTGCGTGCGCGTGCCGGTCTTCATCGGTCATGCCGAGGCGGTGAATGTCGAATTCGAGAATCATTATCGGCGGACGAGGCGCGCAACATTTTGCGCGAGGCGCCGGGCTGTCTCGTTATCGACAAGCATGAGCCCGGCGGCTATGTGACGCCGCATGAGGCGGCGGGCGAAGACGCAACCTATATTTCGCGCATCCGCGAGGACGCGACGGTCGCGCACGGGATCTCGTTCTGGTGCGTCGCCGACAATCTGCGCAAGGGCGCGGCGCTCAACGCGGTGCAAATCGCCGAGCTGCTGGTCAACCGCAAGCTGATCAAGCCAAAGCAAAAGGCCGCCTGAAAGGCCAGGGCCGGATGCATTTTGGCAGTCCTGGAGCGGCACACGATGAAGGGAGTATCGCAAGACGGAGGTTCCAACACCGTTTCGGATCGGAATCTCTCCTTACCCAACATAAGGCTATCGGATACCGATCGGCTCGAGGCATTCAGCGATGGCGTCCTTGCGATAACGATCACTCTTCTGGTGGTGGATATCGTGCGTCCGGAGTATGAGTCCGGCCACTTGTTGCAAAAGCTGCAAGCGCAATGGCCGAATTACATCGCATTCCTTGCGTCATTCTTTTACGTCGGCATTATTTGGCTCAATCATCGCGCCGTTTTTTCGCGCGTGCGCTACTGCAGCCGCAGCCTGCATTTGGCAAATCTGTTGCTGCTGCTGACCTCGGCACTCATCCCATTTCCAACGGCAATTTTGTCCACGGCGCTGCAACATGGAAGTCCGGTCGACGCCAGCGTGGCCGTCGTGCTCTATGCGGCGGTTGGATGTCTGATGTGCCTTTCATGGCTGCTCTTGTTCCACATTCTCAGTATCAATCCGCATCTTCTCGAGACTCATGTCGAGCTGAGTTTTTTCCCGCAAGAAAGGCACCGAGCGCTGTTCGGCGTGGCGCTGTATATTTTGGGCGGCATCACAGGCTGGGCTATTTCGCCCACGCTCGCGCTGATGTGTTTTTTGGCATTGCCGATTTTCTACGCTGTTACGAGCGAGGGGCTGGTGGAAACCCGCGTAACATTGCTCGATAGATTGGCTGCTGGCCGCCGCCGGCGCGAAGCTTCGCGACCAACGCATAGCGCCGCCGCCCCAACTGATGCACATGAGTAGCCGCACCTCATAGCTCCAGGTGGAGAGACGTAGTCTCAGGCAAAGCACCCCGCATGACCCGCGAAGACCTCGCCCATCTCGTGCTCGCAATCTGTCTGATAGCAACCGCCGGCTATGTGGACGCCGTCGGCTTTCTAAAGCTCGGCCATCTCTTCGTGTCCTACATGAGCGGCAATTCCACGCAGTTCGCGGTCGCAACGATCCATGGGGACGGGAGCAAAGCGGGCGAGGCCGGCGGTCTCGTGGCTTTGTTCGTGCTCGGCGTCATCCTCGGCCGGCTGTTGGCCCTGTGGGCGAAGCAATGGCGCCGGCCCGCCATTCTCATTCTCGACGCGGCTCTGCTCGGCCTCGCGGCGCTCGTTGCATTCTCGCCGGCGGCGATCGTGCCGATCGTGCTCGCCATGGGAATCCAGAACGAGGCGGTGCGCAAAGCAGGCGAGACGAAGACAGCACTCACCTATGTGACCGGCACACTGGTCAGCCTGGGCGAGACGATTGCCGACGCCTTCGCCGCCGAGCCCAAGCAGCGCTGGGCCTGGGTGCCTTACCTCTTGCTTTGGGTCGGACTGGTGATCGGTGCGGCGATAGGCGCAGGAATCTATGCCGACATCGGCGTTAAGGCGCTGCAATGGCCGGCGGCGGTCTTGGTTCTCTTCGCGGCGATCACGGCGGCGGCGGTGTGGTTCGCCGGCAGGCGGGAGAAGCCGGCTGCGTGAATCCCTCCCCGGAACGGGGAGGGTGGCCGCGCCAGCGGCCGGGTGGGGGTCCCCCATCCGTCATGCTGCGCATGACAGCTTCCCCCGAAGGGGAAGGATGCTCACGCCGCCATCCGCATCCGCTCCGAGACGAGTTCGCGCAAAGCCTGCATGTCGCGCGAAAAAATGCGGATGCCCTCGGCGAGCTTTTCCGTCGCCATCGCGTCCTCGTTCAACATGAAGCGGAAAGTCTTTTCATCGAGGAACATCTGCGCCGGCGCGCTCGCTTTCGCAAACTCAGGATCGAGCCGGCGCGGCAATGCGCCATTATCCTTTGCGAGCTCGTCGAGCAAAGCGGGCGCGATCGTGAGACTGTCGCAGCCGGCCACGGCCTCGATCTGCGCTTTGTTGCGGAACGAAGCGCCCATGACCACGGTTTTGGCGCCATAGGCCTTGCAATAGGCATAGATGTCTTTGAGCGAGGCAACGCCCGGGTCGGTGTCGGCCGTATAGGTCTTGCCTTCGTTCTTCACGTACCAGTCAAGGATGCGGCCGACGAAAGGCGAGATGAGCGTGACCCCGGCCGCGGCGCAGGCCGCGGCCTGGGCGAGCGAGAAGACGAGCGTGAGATTGCAGGCAATGTCTTCTTTTTCGAGCAGCGCCGCAGCCTTGATGCCCTCCCAGGTCGCGGCGATCTTGACTAGCACGCGGTGCTTGCCGACGCCGTGCTCGCGATAATCCTCGATGATGGTCCGCGCCTGCGCAAGCGTGCCCTCGACATCGAAAGAGAGATCCGCATCGACCTCGGTCGAGACGCGGCCGGGCACGAGCTTCAAGAGTTCCGCGCCGAAATTCACGCAAAGCCGCGAGGCGACGCGGCTCGTCGGAATGTTGCGGTCGATCCCCCAAAGCACGGCTTCTTCGACCAGCTCTTTGTACGCGTCCATCCCCGCCGCTTTGAGGATCAGGGTCGGATTGGTCGTGCAATCTTTCGGCGCATAGGCTTTGATCGACGCGATGTCGCTCGAGTCGGCAACGACAATGGTCATGGATTTCAACTGGTCGAGTTTGGAGGGCATGCGAGTATCCTGTTCATCGTCATTGCCGGGCTTGACCCGGCAATCCAGGCAAGCGGCCTGTCATACTGGGGATCTACTACCCGGTTTCACTCCCCATCGAAAGCGCCTGGATGGCCGGTCAATCCCGGCCATGACGGCGGCCTGCACAGATAAAGCCTCTGCCTGGAAATTAAGGTCAGCAGCCTCATTGCCGATACTGTCGATAATGGTTCAGTCGATTCTCGGCAATTCGAAGCCAAACTGCTTGAGCGCCGCGGGATCCTTCGAGACGGCTGCTTCGCAGCCTCCTCAGGATGAGGGGCGTGGTTTTTCAATAACAAACATCCCTCATGCTGAGGAGCACGCGAAGCGTGCGTCTCGAAGCATGAAGCACATATCACACGTAAAGCTTGCCGCCCTTCTCCAAAAACTCGGCGCTCTTCTCCGCCATTCCCTTCTCGCGCGCCTCGATCGCCGCGGCTTCGTCGCGCAGATCCTGGCTGATCTTCATCGAGCAGAATTGCGGGCCGCACATCGAGCAGAAATGCGCGACCTTGTGCGCCTCTTTCGGCAGCGTCTCGTCGTGGAACGCGCGCGCCGTCTCCGGATCGAGCCCTAGGTTGAACTGATCCTGCCAGCGGAAATCGAAACGCGCGCGCGACAGAGCATCGTCGCGCAACTGCGCCGCCGGATGGCCCTTGGCGAGATCGGCGGCATGCGCCGCGATGCGATAGGTGATGACGCCCGTCTTCACGTCGTCGCGGTCGGGCAGGCCCAGATGTTCCTTCGGCGTCACGTAGCAGAGCATGGCGCAGCCGAACCAGCCGATCATCGCCGCGCCGATGCCCGAGGTGATGTGATCGTAGCCCGGCGCGATGTCGGTCGTCAGCGGCCCGAGCGTATAGAACGGCGCCTCGCCGCATTCTTCGAGCTGCTTTTCCATATTCACCTTGATCTTGTGCATCGGCACATGGCCGGGGCCTTCGATCATCACCTGGCAGCCTTTGTCCCAGGCGATCTTGGTCAATTCGCCGAGCGTTTCGAGTTCGGCGAATTGGGCGCGGTCGTTGGCGTCGGCGATCGAGCCGGGACGCAGACCGTCGCCGAGCGAGAACGAGACGTCGTAGGCGCGCATGATGTCGCAGATCTCGTCGAAATGCTCGTAGAGGAAGCTCTCCTTGTGATGCGACAGGCACCAGCGCGCCATGATCGAGCCGCCGCGCGAGACGATGCCCGTCGTGCGCTTGGCGGTGAGCGGCACATAGGCGAGGCGCACGCCGGCATGGATGGTGAAATAATCGACGCCCTGCTCGGCCTGTTCGATCAGCGTGTCGCGGAAGATTTCCCAGGTGAGCTTGATCGGATCGCCGTCGACCTTTTCGAGCGCCTGATAGATCGGCACGGTGCCGATCGGCACCGGCGCATTGCGCATGATCCAGTCGCGGATGTTGTGGATGTTGCGGCCGGTCGAAAGATCCATGACCGTATCGGCGCCCCAGCGGATCGCCCAGACCATCTTGTCGACTTCTTCGGCGACCGAGGAGGTGACGGCCGAATTGCCGATATTGGCGTTGATCTTCACCAGGAAATTGCGGCCGATGATCATCGGCTCGAGTTCGGGATGATTGATGTTCGCCGGAATGATGGCGCGGCCGCGCGCGATCTCGTCGCGCACGAATTCCGGCGTGACGAAGGCCGGGAATCGACGCGCCGAAACTTTCGCCGTCGGCGAGCCGCGCTTGCGCGCCGTCGAGCATTTTCTCGCGGCCGAGATTTTCGCGCGCGGCGACATAGATCATTTCCTCGGTGATGATGCCGGCGCGGGCGAATTCATATTGCGTGACGGGCGCGCCTTGCTTGCCGCGCAGCGGCGCGGTGATCGCCGGGCAGGGCGGCACGAGCTTGTCGCCCGCGACATTGCCATTGTCTTCCGGCCGCAGCGCGCGGCCAGCGTAAGCTCTCAAAGCCCCGCGCGGCAAGCCAAGGCTCGCGCAGGCGCGGCAGCCCGGCCGAAAGATCGATCTGCGACCCCGTCTTCCGTATAAGGGCCCGGAGGCGTCATAGACGCGCACCGGCGGCTCGTCGGCGGAAGGATCGAGCGCGATCTCGCGAAACGGCACGGTGATGTCGGGCCGCGCCAGCGGCTGATGATAGATTTTGCGCGAGCCGGGCAGCGGGCCGCAGGTCACGCTTTGCGGAATGAGGCTCTCGGGCTTCTGGCGGATGTTCATCGGCGTGCTCCTTCAAGAGCGCGGTCGCTGAATATCGGGCTTCGGGAGCGGGCACGAAAGCCAAGACAAGGGACGGCGTCCCATCGTGCTGCCGGTCCCTGCGCTGGCATTACCCAGATTCAGGTTCGAAGGGTGTGATCTCAGCCGCCGAAGTCTCGGCAGCACCCCACGGCGAAAAGCATGATAGTCCCCGCCAGAAGCTTCGACAAGCGCGCTCGGGCCAAGCTCCAGCCGGCCTCGTGCGCCCCAATTCGCAAACGGCGCAGTTGCAGCGGCGATCCACTTGAACAAGCAGGCAGAACAGCGGAACGAAACAAGCGCCGCCTCGTTTCCGCCATAGATGCGGGCCTCGCGCGGCGCGATGCGGCTTCGCGCAAGCCCGGAGCTGCAAGAAGATTTGCTGGATGATTCAACGAAGGCCAGGCCCCATGCAGGGCTTTGACGATTTTCCGGGCCGCGCGACGCGGTGGCGGCGCGTCGCACGCGAGACGGCGCGGGCGAGCGTAAGGATATCGCTGGTCTGATCGGCCAGGAGCTGCGCCTTGTCTTCTCGGTCGCAAAAGTCCCCCCCGATCTGGCCGGTGTCGATCGCCTCCTCGAGCGGATCGAGGCCAGGCGCAAGCGCCGTCGATAGAGCGGCGCCAGCCGGCAACCCGAAGCTCAATCCTTGGCGCGCTCCACGTAGGAGCCGTCCGCGGTCTGCACGATCACGCGCGTGCCGGGCTGGATGTGCGGCGGCACCATGGTGCGTAGTCCGTTCGACAGCTTCGCCGGCTTATAGGAGGAGGACGCCGTTTGGCCCTTCATCGCCGGCTCGGTCTCCACGACCTCGAGCGTCACGCGCGGCGGCAATTGGATTGCGACCGGCACGCCGTTGAACGTCGACAGGATGCAGGTCATGCCCTCCTGCAGATAGACCGCCTGATCGCCGATGATCTCGGCCGGCACGACCACCTGGTCGTAGGTATCGGCATTCATGAACGTGTAGCCGTTGGCATCCTGAAAGAGGTAATTGAAGTTCGCGTCCTCGACGAAGGCCCGCTCGACCTGCTCCGTCGTCTTGTAGCGATCTGTCGTCTTCACGCCATCGGAGATGCGGCGCATATCGATCTGGGTCGTCGGCGTGCCCTTGCCGGGATGGAAGCTTTCGGCGGTCAGGACGACGTAGAGCTGGCCGTCCTCTTTCTCGATGACATTGCCTTTGCGAATCGAACTGGCGATGACTTTCACGTCGGATCCTTCGTGTTGGCGCGGGGTCGGCCTTGCGGCCAAGCCCGCCGATTGTAGAAAAGCGCATGAAATCATAGACTTGCGGCAGAGCCCCGGGGTTCTAGGTCGCGCTCTGCCGAGGGAGCTTCGCGCGCGCTATAAGGCGCGGCGCCCTCGCTACAAGCCGTCGCGGTGGTTTTTCAAGCGAAATGAGGAAATGAGCAAGCCTTCTTTCTGGTGGCATCCGCAGGTCCATGCCAAACGCCGGGAATTCCTGCTGAAGCGCGCCGCGCTCACTGAGGCTGTGCGCGGCTTCTTCAGGCGCGCGCGGCTTTATCGAGGTCGATACCGCGGTCCTGCAGGTTTCGCCCGGCAACGAGGCGCATATCTCGGCTTTCGCTACCGGGCTTATCGGGCCGGAGGGCCGCGCCTCGCGCCTCTATCTTCATTCTTCGCCCGAATTCGCGGCCAAGAAACTGCTGGCCGCGGGCGAGGAACGCATTTTCAGCCTCACCCACGTCTTCCGCAACCGCGAGCGCGGCGCGTTGCATCATCCCGAGTTCACCATGCTCGAATGGTATCGGGCGCGTGCGCCATATCAGAGCTTGTTCGAGGATTGCGCCGAACTCATCGCCGCCGCCGCCGCGGCGGTCGGAACCGAGCGCTTGCGCTTCCGTTCCGCAACGGCGGACGCAACGGAACCGCCGGAAATCCTCAGCGTGGCTGAAGCCTTTCGCCGCTATGCCGGCGTCGATCTTGTTGCAAACCTATGATGCTCGCAAGTTGCGATCGCGCGGCCCTCGCGGCGGAGGCGGCCAGGCTCGGGCTGCGCGTCGTGCCGGACGACACCTGGTCGGATCTCTTCAGCAAGATTCTGTCGGAGAAGGTCGAGCCGAAGCTCGGTCACGGGCGCGCGACTCTGCTTGTCGATTATCCCGCGCCTGAAGCGGCGCTTGCGCGGCTTCAGGATGATGAGCGTTTCGCCGAACAATTCGAGCTTTATGCCTGCGGCGTCGAGCTCGCCAATGGTTTCGGCGAGCTCAACGATCCGGCCGAGCAGCGCCGCCGATTCGAAGCCGAGATGGAAGAGCGGCGAAGGATTTACGGCGAGCCCTATCCGATCGACGAGGATTTTCTCGCGGCCCTGGCGGAAATGCCGCCGGCAAGCGGTATTGCGCTCGGCTTCGACCGGCTGGTCATGCTGGCGACCGGGGCGGAACGGATCGATGAGGTCCTGTGGACGCCGGTCGTCGAGGAGGGAACGCAATCATGAGGCCTCCCATCGCCACGGTCGAAGAACTTATCGCCGCCGGCCTCGCGCCGGAGTCGCAACGCGAGGCGCTCGGCAAGGTCGGCGCGCGCTATGCCATCGGCTTGAGCGGCCCCCTGGCCGATTTGATCGACCGCGCTGATCCAGACGATCCGATCGCTCGGCAATTCATTCCCGATTCTGCCGAACTCCTCCTGCGGCCCGAGGACATTTCCGATCCGATCGGCGATGCGGTCATGAGCCCGGTCGAAGGCATCGTGCATCGCTATCCCGACCGGGTGCTGCTCAAGCTCATCCACCTCTGTCCGGTCTATTGTCGGTTCTGCTTTCGCCGCGAGACCGTCGGGCCCGGAAGTCCGACGCTATCTCTCCGGCGAAGCGCTCGACGCGGCCTTCGCCTATATTGACGCGCATCGGGAAATCTTCGAGGTGATCCTGACCGGCGGCGATCCTTTGATCTTGTCTTCGCGCCGGCTCGCCGACATCATGGCGAGACTTCGCGCAATCGAACATGTCGCGATTATCCGCATCCATACCCGCGTGCCGGTGGCCGAGCCGGCGCGCGTGACTGACGAGCTGGCGAGGCTGCTGTGCGACAGCGGCAAGACCGTCTATGTCGCGCTTCACGCCAATCATCCGCGCGAATTGACGCCCGAGGCCCGCGCCGCCTGCGGCAAACTCGTCGACGCCGGTATTCCGATGCTCAGCCAAAGCGTGCTGCTGCGCGGCATCAACGATGATGTCGACACTCTCGCAGAGCTGATGCGCGCTTTCGTGCAAGCGCGAGTCAAACCCTATTATCTGCATCATCCGGATCTTGCCCCCGGAACCGCGCATTTCCGCTTGTCGATCGCCGAAGGCCGGGCGCTGGTCGGCGCGCTGCGCGGCCGGCTCTCCGGCCTCTGCCAACCGCTCTACGTCCTCGACATACCGGGCGGATTCGGCAAGGTGCCGATCGGCGAGAATTTTGTCGCCGGCGAGGAGGGCGCCTACCGGGTCAAGGATTTCCGCGGCGAAGACCATCGCTATCCGCCGCGACCCGACGCCGTCGTGCTTGACGAAACTGCGCGCGAAGCGTGAATGCACGCGTTCGGCTCGATCTTCGGAGGTGGCCGGTTGAGCAGCCTGCACAAATTCGTGCTTCGCATCGCCGCCTTGGCGCTTTGCGCGGGCCTTGTTGGGGCGGCCGCGCAGACGCCGGCGAACTACACCGACCGCCTCGATCAGGCCGCCGCCGCGCTCAAACAGATCTACACGACGCTGCAGCAGCCGAACCTTTCCGCGGCTGATCTGCAAAAGCTGCAGAATGAAGCCCAGCCGGTCAGCGACGAAGTGCAAACCGTGCTTGATCAGCTGACGCCACGGCTCGCGGCCCTAAAAACCCAGCTCGACCAGCTCGGACCCGCGCCCGGCCCCCAAGGGCCGCCGGAGACCGCCGAACTCGCGGCCGAGCGCGCGAAACGGCAAAAGGCCTATGACGACGTCAATGCTCTGGTGAAATGGGCCAATCTGCTTGCCGTCCAGGCCGAGCAGGCGAATGCGCAGATCGCCGAGCGCCGCCGCGCCAGATTGGAGCAATCGCTGTTCGAACGCGGACCGGGGCTCATCAGCCCGGCACTCTGGTTTGACGTCATTTCCGAGGCGCCCCGCGACTTTGAGGCCGCCAGAACCGCCGGCGCCGCTTGGCTCAGCGCTCAGGTTGGCAAGCTCGCCGGATTGAAGGCTTTCGGATTTGCGGCGCTGGTGGCGCTGCTCCTCGGACTTTATTTTCTTTTACTCTGGTTCGCACGGCGTTTGGTCTTCCGTGCGTCGGACTCCTACCAGCCCGACCGCCTGGAAAAAATCCTCGCCGCGTGGCGCGTTTGTTTGGTCGTTGCGGCCCTTCCGATCGCAGCCGTGGCCGCCATTGGCGCGATTGCCCAAGGCTTCGGCTTGCTCGATCCGACGCAATCGCTGCCGCGCGCTGTGTTCTTCGCCGTGGCTCGGGTCGCAGTGGTCGCCGGGATCGCCCGCGGCCTGCTCGCGCCAGGGCGGCCAAATTGGCGGCTCCTCCAGCTCGACGAAGCCACCTGCCAGCACGTTCGCCGCGCGGTTCTCGCGCTCACTATCCTGGTCTCGGCGAGCCAAGTTGTCCAAGCCTTTGCCGCTGTGATCGGCGCGTCCGGCACCGTTCAAAACTTCTTGCGTGGGCTCGGAGCCTTCCTGGCTGCGCTCGTACTCGCCACCGCGCTCTGGATCGCGCGCGCGCCGGAGGACCGCGGCGACGACATCGTTGGACCGCGCCTTGGCGTTTCCTATGATTGGTACGGCCTGCTGCGAGTCGTACTTTGGATCGGCGGTGGTGGCGATCCTTACCGCCGTTCTGGCGGGCTTAACGAACCTTGGCCACTTCCTGGTCGCTCAGGTCATCTGGATCGGCGGCGTTGGCGCCGTGGCCGCGATGCTGGTCATCCTCATCGATGAAGTCACTCGTGTCGGCCTTGTGCCGACGACGCGGTTCGGACGCAGCCTGGTGCTGAGCACCGGGCTGCGTCGCGACTCGTTCGAGCAGCTCGCCATTCTACTGTCCGGCGCGGCGCGCGTGGCCGTCTGTCTTGGCGCCATACTGTTCGCGCTCGCACCGTGGGGCGTGCAATCGTCCGACGTGTCCGGCTATCTCTCCGCCGCCTTTTTCGGCTTCAAGACTCGGCGGCGTGACGATTTCTCCGTCGATCGTCTTCTTCGCGCTCTGCATCTTCCTCGCTGGCTATCTAGTGACACGGACGGTCGAGCGTTGGCTCGACGACGAGCTTTCTTCCAACCACCAACCTCGACCCGGGCCTGCGCAACGCGAGTCAAGACGAGTTTCGGCTATATCGGCTGGATCCTGTCGCTCGGTTTCGCACTCGCTTATCTGGGAGTCGATTTCGAGAAACTGGCGATTGTCGCCGGCGCACTCTCGGTCGGTATCGGTTTCGGGCTTCAGTCGATCGTCAACAATTTCGTCTCCGGCCTGATTCTGCTGTGGGAGCGCGTCATCCGGGTCGGTGACTGGATCTGCGTCGGCCCCAACGAGGGCTATGTGCGGCGGATCAACGTCCGATCGACCGAGATCGAGACCTTCGACCGCGCCGCGGTGGTAATCCCCAATTCCGATCTCGTTGCCGGAGTCGTTAAAAATTTCGTGCGCACCGATCGCACTGGGCGCGTGAAGATTGTCATGCCCGTCAATGCCGCCGCCGATCCGGAAAAGGCGCGCGACGTGCTGGCCGACATCGCGCGAGGCCACAGGTTTGTGCTGCAAGAATCCACCGCCGCAGGTCGTGCTCGCGGAGATCACGATTGCGGCATTCAACTTCGAGCTTTATTGCTTCGTCAGTGACGTCAGCATGCTCGCCAGCGTGAAAAGCGACCTCAATTTCGAGATCTACCGCCGGTTCAAGGAGGAGAATTTGTTCGCGGCGCCGCCGCCGGTGCTCGTCGTAAATCTCCCCGACATCGCGCAACACGGCATGCTTTTAAAGACAGGCGACGGCGTAGCAAAAACAGGCGAGAGCACGCAGAAGGGCTGAGCGCGAGCTACCCCAGCAAGCCGCCGCGCGGTATCTGCAGCGGATTGTCCATCAGCGCGGCGCGATCCGGCGTGCCCGTCTCCGCCGCATTGGCGAAAGCCTTCCAAATTGTTTCGATGAAGTTCGGCTCCATGTCGTGGAGAATGAACACGATCCGCGTAGTGTGATCTTCGTCCGGCCAGGCCTCGAGGCGCACCGGCGGATGAAACACATGCTGCACGCCGTGGACGACGAGAGGACGCGCGGGATCGTCAGTGAGCGAAATGATCCCTTTGACGCGCAAGAGATGCGCGCCATGCGCGCCGCGCAGTAATTCAAGGAACATGTCGACGGCGGCGGGCGGCAGCGGCTCGGCGTGGCGCAAGGCGAAGGCGCGGATCCTGGCGTCATGCCGGTTGACGTCCCGCGGATGCGGATCGTGTTCATGGTCGTGATCGCCATGATGTTCCGCCGCTTCCGCGTTGAGCCAGCGGCGTACGTCTGGCGCTTTCTTCTCCGGATCATAGAGCCCGATGTCGAAGAGCTTTGCCGCGCGGGCTTCGCCATGCGCGGCGTCGAGCTGCAAGGCGGTTGGATTGAGCCGCGAAAGCCGCGCCCGCAAAGCAGCGACATCACGATCGTCGGGGGCGAGAAGATCGGTTTTGGTGAGCACAAGCCGGTCGGCCACGGCCGCCTGTTTCAGCGCCTCCGGATGATCGTCGAGGCTTGCGCCGCCGTTCAGCGCATCGACGAGCGTCACCACCCCATCGAGCCGGAAGCGCAGCATGAGATAGGGGTGATACATGATCGTGTGCAGCACCGGTGCGGGATCGGCAAGGCCGGTCGTTTCGATTACCACGCGGTTGAAAGCCAAGCGGCCATTATCGCGGCGGCGCAGCATCTCCTCGAGCGTCGCCACGAGATCGCCGCGGATCGTGCAGCAGAGGCAGCCCGAGGTCATCACGACCATATCGTTGGCGACGCTCTCGACGAGCAGATGGTCGAGGCCGATCTCGCCGAATTCGTTGATGAGCACCATACAATCGGCGAGTTCCGGCGCCCGCAACAGCCGATTGAGCAAAGTCGTCTTGCCGGCGCCGAGGAATCCGGTGAAGACCGTCAAGGGAAAGACCGGCGGCCGGTTTGCCGCGCTCATATGCGTGGCCTGATGCGCGCGCGCATGCGGCGGCGCCGGTGAAGCTCGCTCGTCAATCGGGAGCCGATGCGGGTTTGGGCTTCGGTTTGGCGGCAAGTTTGGCCGGCTTGGCGGGCAGGTGTTTCGTCTTGCTCGCGATCTTGCTGCCCTTTGCTTCGGCGATCTTGTGGACTTTCACCACTTTCGCGGCGACAACGGATTTGTGCTTCGTCGCAGCGGCTGTCGTGGCTTCATGCTTTTCGGCAGTCACCGTTTTTGCCGAATGTCTTTTCGCCTTCGTATCGGCTTCGGTGTCGGCCTCATCCTCGTTTGGTTCATGTTGAGCGGCAAGCTTGGCGCCCTTCGCGGATTTATGCGACAGCCTGTGCGTGCCGGCGTGCTTGGCAAGCCGAGTTTTGATCGGCACGACCGCGGCATCCGGCTTGACCGACGTGTCGCTGGTTTCCGATCCTTGCGGCTTTTCTTCCGTGGACGCGGTGGCGGCCTCAGGCGGCGACGGCGTGCCGATCGGCGAGTGCGGCGGGCGCGCCTGCGCGACTGGACCGGCGTAACCGGGAGCGGCACCGATATAGACCGCCACCGGATCGAACACTGGGGCTGGCATCAGCGCGATGCGCGCGGCCATTGGCGCTTGTTCCGCAGCCGGGGCCGCATTGAACAGGAAGCCATTGGCTGGAAAGATCGGCGTGCTCGGGGCCGCGAGCGGCGCCTCCAAGCGTTCCGTCTCCGCGTCGTATTCGGCAACCGCATGAGCGCGCCGCCGGCAGACTTCGTCGTGCATGTCGGGCGGCGTCGATTGCATCGAAACGGCGGGGAAAAGGGGATGCGGATGATCGATCCCGGCGAACGCACGATCAAGCAGCACCGCGGTTCGCACCAGCCGCGACTTGATGCTCGGCGCGCCCAGGACGACTGCGATATAGCGATGGCCGCCGCGCGTGGCGCTGGCGACGAGGTTGAACCCGGCCGCGCAGGTAAATCCCGTCTTCATGCCGTCGGCGCCAGGATAACGGCCGAGCAGATCATTGTGGGTCGGTATGATCTCGTCGCCGAGGCGCAGCGCGCCAATGCCGAAGAGACCGGCGGCATCGGGAAAATTGACGTAGAGCGCCCGCGCCAGGATGGCGAGGTCGCGGGCCGAGGAGACATGCGCCGGGTCGTGCAAGCCGTTGGGATTGACGAAATGGGTTTGCGTCATGCCAAGCTGCGCCGCCGCGACGTTCATGTCCTCGGCGAAGGCTTCGACCGAACCTGCGATCCCTTCCGCCACTGCGATGGCGATGTCATTGGCCGATTTCACGACCAGCATCTTCAACGCGTTGTCGAGCGTCACCTCGGTGCCCGGCGCAAAGCCCATTTTCGAGGGCGCCATGGAGGCAGCGCGGGCGGAGACGACGAGCGGCGTGTCAAGCGTGATCTCATGGTCGCGGACGGCGCTCAGGGCGACGTAGATCGTCATCAATTTGGTAAGTGAGGCCGGATACCAAGGCTCGCTCGCTTGCTCCTCGTAGAGGACATTGCCGGTGGCAACGTCGATAACGATCTCGGGGCTGGCTGAGGCACTGGCCGCCGCGACCAGGCCGAAGGCCGCGACAAGAAGCCCGGTGATGTGCGGCCAGAGGCTTCGCTTGCGCCGCGGCGAACGGTCCGGATGTGCATAATCCATATACGCGCCCCGCTCGACCAGGAATTTCACCGCGCCCAGCCCTGCCATTCCTATCCCGCATCGCTTGATCTGCAAAGCGCGACGAAAATTCCGGTTTTCACGAAGTCCCGGGCGACGGCCCTTAGTTCTTTGGACTTGCGGCGGTTTCATGACAGGGGCGGGGCCGCCCCGCGAGGCTCGTGCTGCGTTCTAGCTCTGCGCGCGCGTTCATTCGCCGGGCGCCTTGGCCTCGATTGCGAGCGCATGCACGCCCGCGGCGATTTCCGCGTCGAGCAGTTTGTTGATCATCCGATGCCGATCGATGCGGCTCTTGCCCGTGAAGACTTCCGACACCACCTTCACGGTAAAGTGAGTCTCGCCTGCCCGGCCCGCCTTGCCTGACGGCGACGCGAGATGTGCGTGGCCCGCGTGTTTAGCTGAGTCGTCGATGACTTCGAGCGAGACTGGCGTAAGCGCGAGGTGCAATTTTTCTCGGATGCGCATGGCCATGCTGGCTTCACCGCTCATGGAACCTCCTCGACGGGTTGCCTCCAACCGGCTTCTGCTGATGCTCGCGGCTCGGGCGGCTTGCGGCCGTCGCCAAGACATTCATAATATCGCACCATGGATTTGAATTCCCCGCTCTTCGATCGAGTCAAAATCGCGCCGAGGCCGAAGGCCGAGCTGGGCAGCGTGAAGCAGCGTTGCGATCACCCCGACTGCGCCGAGCCGGGCGCGTTCCGCGCGCCCAAGGGATGGCGGTCCGAAGGCGAATATTTCTGCTTCTGCCTCGATCACGTTCGTGCATATAACGCTTCCTACAATTATTTCAGCGGCATGACGCCGGAAGCCGTGGCGCTTTATCAGCGCGACGCGACTATCGGGCATCGTCCGACTTGGTCGATGGGCGCCAATGGCGGCGGTTTTCGGATACGCAGCGACGATCCGTCGCGTTTTGTAGATCCCTTAAGCATTTTTGGCCGCCGAAGCTCGGCGCAAGGGTCGGCCGAGCCGCAAAGACCGCATTACGGAATTGCCGCCAAAAAGGCGCTCGATCAGTTGGGGCTTGATGAAACGGCGGATTCCGGCGCGATCAGAACCCGTTACAAGGACATGGTGAAGCGGCTTCACCCCGACGCCAACGGCGGGGATCGCTCGCTCGAAGATAAATTGCGGGAAATCATCCGCGCCTATAATTATCTTAAATCAGTCAAACTCGCCTGACCTCGGGCCCCTGACCCATCCCGCCAAGACGCCAGGGTGAGCCGAGCCCGGCCGGACTGGAGGACGAATGTCGAACATCTCGCTTGCCGGCGATGGCCAGGCCAACAAGGCCGTTCCGGACATGAAAATATCGGTCCGTCAGGTTTTCGGGATCGATTCGGACATGGAGGCGCCTGCATTTTCGACGCCGGATCAGCATGTCCCGGATGTCGATCCCGACTATCTCTTCGATCGCGACACGACGCTCGCGATCCTCGCCGGCTTTGCCAAGAACCGGCGGGTGATGATCACCGGCTATCACGGCACCGGCAAATCGACCCATATCGAGCAGGTCGCGGCGCGGCTCAATTGGCCATGCGTGCGGATCAATCTCGACAGCCATGTGTCGCGCATCGATCTCGTCGGCAAGGATGCCATCGTCATCAAGGACGGCCAGCAGATCACCGAATTTCGCGAAGGTATCCTGCCGTGGGCGATCCAGAACAATATCGCGCTCTGTTTCGACGAATATGATGCCGGCCGCCCCGACGTCATGTTCGTGATCCAGCGGGTGCTCGAAGTGTCGGGCCGCTTGACGCTGCTCGACCAGAGCAGGGTGATCAGGCCGCATCCGGCCTTCCGGCTGTTTTCGACCGCGAACACGATCGGTCTTGGCGACACGTCGGGTCTCTATCATGGCACGCAACAGATCAATCAGGGCCAGATGGACCGCTGGTCGATCGTCGCGACCTTGAACTATCTGCCGCACGACAAGGAGGTCGGGATCGTGCTCGCCAAGGTGAAATCCTATCAGGCGACCAAGGACGGCCGCGACCAGATCGGCAAGATGGTGCGGGTCGCCGACTTGACGCGCAATGCTTTCATGGCCGGCGATCTATCGACGGTGATGAGTCCGCGCACCGTGATTACCTGGGCGGAAAATGCCGAAATTTTCGACGACATCGGGTTCGCCTTCAGGCTGACCTTCCTCAACAAATGCGACGAATTGGAACGCGCGCTTGTCGCCGAATTCTATCAGCGCTGCTTCGGCCAAGAGCTGCCGGAAAGCTCGGTAAATGTCGCAATGAGCTGACGCGCGAACCAAAGAAGATACAATGACCGGTTCGAACCAGAAGCCGCCCTCAAAAACCGAGGCGCCGCATGAGCCGTTCAAGCGGTCGGTTGCCGGCTGCATGCGGGCGCTCGCACATATGCCACAGCTCGATGTCGCCTACGCGGCCGAAAAACCGGGCCTCACGCGCAACGGCTCCGCCGCGAAGGCGCGATTGCCTGAGCCGCCGCGAAAACTCACGCGCCGCGACGCCGCCGTCCTGCGTGGCCAAGCGGATTCCATTGCGCTTCGCCTCGCCTGCCATAACGTCGATGTGCATAAGCGCCTGTCGCCGCGTGCGCCTGCCGCGCGCGCCGTCTTCGAAGCGGTCGAGCAGGCGCGTGTCGAGGCGATCGGCGCACGCAGAATGGAAGGCGTCGCGCAAAATCTCGACGCCATGACGGAGGATCGTTTCCAACATAGCCGCTATGCCGAGATCAGGGAGCGCGCCGAGGCGCCGCTCGAACAGGCGGTCGCGCTGATCGTCCGCGAGCGCCTGACCGGGCAGAAACCGCCAAAGAACGCGCAACGGCTCGTCGATCTTTGGCGGTCCAATATCGAGCAACGCGCCGGCCGCGACCTTGATCGGCTGGCCGGTTCGATCGAAGACCAGCGCGGCTTCGGCCACTGCGTGCGGCGGCTGCTTGCCGCGCTCGAGCTGGCGGAGGATCTCGGCTCCGACAACGCCGGCGAGGAGGAGCCGAGCGATGAAGCGCAGGCGAACGCCGACGACGGCGAGCCATTCCAGGGCCAACGCGACGACGGCGTCGAGGCGGCGGAAACGGAGGCCGCCGAAGCCACGGAGGCCGCCGGCGAAACCACGCTCGATACGAGCGAGGCGACCGCCGGCGAATTCGAGGCCGAGGATGAGGGCGATGCGGCCGAGGGCGAGCAGCCGGCCGAGTCGCGCCGGCCGCCGTTGCGATCGCGCCCCGAGCAACGCGCGCCCGATTACCGCGCCTTCAGCAAGCGCTTCGATGAGACGATTGCCGCCGAAGCCCTGTGCGAGCCGGAGGAGCTCGATCGGCTGCGCGCCTATCTCGACAAGCAATTGCAGAATCTGTCGTCGATCGTCGGCCGCCTCGCCAACCGCCTGCAACGCCGCCTGATGGCGCAGCAGAGCCGTTCCTGGGAATTCGATCTCGAGGAAGGCGTGCTCGATCCGGCGCGGCTTTCGCGCATCATCGTCGATCCGCAGCAGCCGCTTTCATTCAAGCGCGAGAAGGACACCGATTTCCGCGACACCGTCGTCACGTTGCTCCTCGACAATTCCGGCTCGATGCGCGGCCGGCCGATCACGGTCGCGGCGACTTGCGCCGATATTCTCGCCCGCACGCTCGAGCGCTGCGGCGTCAAGGTCGAGATCCTCGGCTTTACGACGCGTGCCTGGAAGGGCGGCCAATCGCGCGAGGCCTGGCTGCAGGCGGGCAAGCCGCCTTCGCCCGGCCGACTCAACGATCTACGCCACATCATCTACAAGGCCGCCGACGCGCCCTGGCGCCGCGCCCGCAAGAATCTCGGCCTGATGATGCGCGAAGGCCTGCTCAAGGAAAACATCGACGGCGAGGCGCTCGATTGGGCGCATAAGCGGTTGCTCGGCCGGCCGGAACAACGGCGCATCCTGATGATGATTTCGGATGGCGCGCCGGTCGATGATTCGACGCTGTCGGTCAATCCCGGCAATTACCTCGAACGCCACCTGCGGCATGTGATCGAGGATATCGAGACGCGCTCGCCGATCGAATTGATCGCAATCGGCATCGGTCATGACGTGACCCGCTATTACCGGCGCGCGGTGACGATCGTCGATGCCGAAGAACTCGGCGGCGCGATGACGGAGAAGCTGGCAGAGCTTTTCGACGAAAAAGCGGAGCCGGCTCCGGCCCACAAGCCCGCGGCCGAGAGGCGCCCGCCCGTGCTGTTGCATTGATTCGACAACGCGGTCCTTCTGCCTGCGGGAGAAGGTTGGCGCGTCGCTAGCCCGCCGCCTGTTTCTTCACAATCTCGCGCTTCAAGGCGAGCGCATTGGGTGAAAGCTCGCTGTCGCGCGCCTTCAACAGAAAGGCGTCAAGTCCGCCCCGATGTTCGATCGAGCGCAGCGTGGCGACGGCGACGCGCAGGCGCACGCGCCGATTGAGGGACTCGGAGATCAGCGTCGCCCTTGTGAGATTCGGCAGGAAACGCGTCTTGGTCTTGCGGTTCGAATGGCTGACCAGGTTGCCGGTCAAAACGGATTTGCCGGTCAGTTCGCAGCGGCGCGACATGATTTTACCTTTCGGCCCCGGAAAAACGCCCGCGGAGAAGATGAATTTGGAGGCGATTTCCTATGTGAGCGAGGCGCCCGCGTCAAGCGCGGCAAACCTCGAGGAGCCGAACGATGCCGGCCACCTCGCTCCTGCTTTGGGGAAAGCATATAGGAAGCGGCCGCCGGATGCGATAGCGTGCGTCAATTCAAAGGGCCAAAATAAGGGCGTGTCCATGGCACTACAGCCTGCTCAAGACGATCGGCGAAGCTGGTGGCAAAAAACATTCGGGCGCAGTCTTCTGAAGGCGCTCGTCGGGGATTTTTTTGAGAGGAAGCGCAACACCGCTTCGATCCTGGCGATCGTGCTCGTCAGCACCGTCTGTTGGGCTGCAGTCGCACAGAGACAATATAAGCTATTCGACGCGCTCTTGTACGTCATCTTCGTCATCGTCGGTTTCTATTTCGGGTCGAGACCCGAGCGTAGCCATGACGGCGACGAAAGCGACGACGGCGATCCGCCACGATCGAAGTAGACGACGTTCGCCAACAGGTGTTTCAAACTCTGGACGGCAAGGCGTCCGAGCGCGGGCGAAGAGGCCGTCGCGACGCCGAGCTAGAAAGTAAGCCGCGCGGTCGCGACCAAATTATTTTGGATGACCGGATTCCGCGTCACGGCCACCTGATAACCGACGCCGAAGATCAGGTTGATCGGCCGGGTGGGGCTGTCCTGGCCGATCTTGAAGCGCCCGAATATGATGCCCGGCGTGAGCATGACTTGGCTGAGGCCGGTGTGCTCCCCGTTCGGCCAGTACTCGTAGTTGACCTCGAGTTCCGGCCAAAAATATTTCAGGAAATGATACTGGAAGGTCGTGTTCGAAAGTATGGGATCGCCGAAGTTCGTCATATTCACTTGCGGCGTATTGCCGGGCGAAGACAGCGCGCTGACCGGAATTTGCGCGCTGATCGTCGACTGAATATCGAAATCGCCAAAGCCTTTGCCGAACGCGAGCGTCGGCTGCGCGGTCAGAACATTGTTTGAAATTTTCGCCGGCGTGCCGAGCGGATCGGCCATCTGAAAGAACGCGGTCACGATATAATCGCCGTTTTGCTGATTGGCGGAAAGCAACCGGTATTTGACCAGGAAAGCCGGCCAATCGCCCGCGCCCTGTGCATCCCCCTTGGGGCCACTGGCGGTCACATAGGGCGGAGGCGCCAAAATAACTTCCCAGTTCCAGGCCGGGATGAACTCCACCCGTGGACCGCCAGGGCCGCCGTAATTGACGATGCGCTGGCCGTTCCCCTGGCTGCCGGTCGCGTTTTGCTGGTCATAAAAATCAAGTCGAAACTCTTGTTCGAGGCGCGGCGTGACCGTGACGAGCGGTGTCATCCAACTGGGTTGGGCCGCCTGGGTCGCCGAAATCATGTCGAGCCAGGAGACGAAAGGCGAGGCCGGATCGGAAAAAACCGGCGGTTGCGCGGTCTGAGCGCATGCCCAAACGGGCGTAAGCGCGATCGCCGCTCCCGCCGCTGCCACGAGCCAGCGAAGCGGCCGAGCCATGTGGCTCGCCCTGAAAGACCTGGAAATCATGGTTGCCCCCAACCTCGCGGCCACTGAACCGGACCGTCTAAGCTATATCACGATGTATATAGCTCGGTTTTGGAAAGCAAATAAAATTCGCCTCTCGACCGCACGAAAGAAAAATTCAATCCCCTCATAGAGGCGTTCAATGCCACGGCCGCTCGGCTTTGGCTTTCGCCTCGAAGCTTTCGATCTTCTCCGCCTTTTTCAGGCTGAGGCCGATGTCGTCGAGACCGTTCAGCAGGCATTGCTTGCGGAACGGGTCGATGTCGAAGGTTATGACCCCGCCGTCGGGCCCGCGGATCTCCTGTTTCTCGAGATCGATCGAGAGCGTCGCGTTGGCGCCGCGCCGCGCGTCGTCCATCAATTTTTCCAGGTCCTGCGGCGAGACCTTGATCGGCAGAATGCCGTTCTTGAAACAATTGTTGTAGAAAATATCGGCGAAGCTCGTCGAGATCACGCAGCTTATGCCGAAATCGAGCAATGCCCAGGGCGCATGTTCGCGCGACGAACCGCAGCCGAAATTATCTTCCGCGACGAGGATCTTCGCCCCGCGATAGGCCGGCTTGTTGAGGACGAAGTCGGGATTTTCGGAGCCGTCGTCCTTGTAGCGCAGCTCGGCGAAAAGTCCGGCGCCGAGGCCGGTGCGCTTGATCGTCTTCAGATATTGCTTCGGGATGATCATGTCGGTGTCGACGTTGCGGATTTCGAGCGGTGCCGCGACTCCGGTCAAAGAGGTGAATTTCTGCATCGATTGAGTTACTCCCGAACCGTCTCGGCTGCCGCAGCCTGTCCGCCCACGGAGCGCCGCACGTAGATCGCGAAGCTCGACCTTTCCTCCATCTGGGTGCTGTTGAAATTCTTCAAGAGATCGTCGAGTTGACGCCCATCGCCGGCTTTCTTGGTCACGGCGCTCGCGGTCCTGCTTCGGCCAACTTCCTGTTGGGCGAGGGAGACGAATTTCTTGGCGCAGTCCTCGGCGAGCAGCATCATGTCCGTCCGCTGCGCATCGTTGGCTTTCTCCCACTGGCGCGCAATTTGATGGGCCAGCACGATCTGGTCGAGAATCGTCGGCCGGTGGCCGCGGTAGGCCGGTTCCTTTTCCTGCCCGTGATCGTCGGTCACTTCGTTGCGGAAAAAAAGACGCCCCTGTTCGACCAGCACCGAGGTGTTGAAGATGATCTCCGTGAGCTTCGCCTTTCTCGTCGCCGCGTCGACCTCGTCATCGTCAAGCACGCAAATGAGCAGCAGGCTCTGGAGATGGCGAATCACCTCGTTGGCCCAGGTCAGAACGTCGCCGCGACGCAGCGCCGATTCACGCGATTGCCGCCAAGCCATGGAGAGGCCGGCAAGCGCGATGAGTGCCGAAAGGACGGGTATGGCTGCCGTCAACATCCTTTCCTCCTCTCGTGCGCGCGAACCTAATCCGCTGCCGCTTCGATCGCCGCGATGTCGGCGTCGGAGAGGCCGAAATGATGGCCTATCTCATGCACCAGAACATGCCCGATCACGTCGCCGAGCCTTTCCTCGTTCTCGGCCCAATAATCGAGGATCGGGCGGCGGTAGAGCCATATCATATTTGGCAATTGGCCGGTCAAGCGCAGAGCGCCGCCCTGCGCGAGACCGCGGCCGGAGAAAAGGCCGAGGAGGTCGAATTCGGTTTCGCATTGCATCTGGTCGAGGACGCCTTCCGCGGGGAAATCCGCGACCTGGATGACGAGATCTTGGCAAAGATTGCGAAAATTCTCCGGCAAGCGCGCATAGGCCGCCGAAGCCAGCGCTTCGAAATCGGCGAGCGAAGGGGCAGCGAGCTCCGTCCAATCCTGGGCCGCAAACGTCATGCGCGTCTCCGCTTTCCAGAGCTGGCAATATACCGTCCTCGCCGGCGGCCAAAGCGAGACGCACGATCGAGCTTAGCCCTTGCCCCGCTCATATCGGCGAAGGCGCACATAGAGCGCACCCCCGCCCCCATGCGCACGCGTCGCCTCCTCGAAGCCGACAACCAGGCTGCGCCACTCCGGCGCGCGCAGCCAGAGCGGCACGCTTCGGCGTAATACGCCCATCTCAAGCCCCTCCGCCGGTCGGCTTTCGCCCTTGCCGGTAACGACGAGAACGATCTTCGCGCCGTCGCGCTGCGCGCGGCATAGAAAGCTATGCAAGGCGAGATGCGCCTCCTGCTGGCGCATCCCGTGCAAGTCGATCGCCGCCTCAATCGCCATATGTCCGCGCGCGAGCCTCTGCCGGGCGCGTCGCTCGAGCGGCGCGAGGCTGGGCAGCGCGGGGCGGCGGCTCTCAGGGGGCGCGCTGGGCGGCGGGGACCGCGGGCTTTCGGCTGGCCTTTCCGGTCCGGCACGGCGCGATTCCGGCAAGGCGCTGCCCGGCCTGCGGGCTACGCCGCGCATCGCGGTAAGCCAAAGCTCGATCTCTTCGGCTGAAAGGCGGCGCCCGCGCGCCGGAACTTCAATCATGCGGCTTCCCGCTCAAATGCTTTCGCCGTGCGGCAGCAGGACGACGATATTGCATTTATGCCTGATCCCGCCCGCAAGCGCGCCCGCGCGCGCCCCGCTGCCGAAGAAAATGTCGGCGCGCGCCGCTCCGACGATAGCCGAACCCGTGTCCTGTGCGATCATCAGGCGCTTGAAGGGGGTAGCTCTGTCCTTTTCCCAAGGCAAATTCCCGCTGAGCCAGAAGGGCAGGCCGTAAGACCAGATGCTGCGATCGACGGCAATCGAGCGCAAAGGCGCAAGGCTGACGCCCGCCCCGCCGATCGGACCGTCGGCGTCGCGAAGATCGGCGTTAATCGCGAAGAAGACATAGGACCGGTTGGCATGCATCAGCGCCGCGCCCGCCTCGCCGGTGCTCTGGCCATGCGCTCGGATCCAATTCTTCAGCGCGGCGAGGCCCATGTCGGATGCGGCGATCTCGCCTGAACTCGATCAGAATTCGGCCGATCGACGTATAGGGCCAGCCATTGCGCCCGCTGTAAACGAGCCGGATCTGGCGCCGATCGGGCAGCACCACGCGGGCCGAGCCCTGCACCTGAACGAGAAAGACTTCGACGCTGTCTTCGAGCCAGACCAGCGGGCGGTAAGGACCTATGTCGGCCTCGATCTCGGCACGATCGGGATAGGGAGTGAGAGTCCCGTCGCCGAGCCGTCGCGCGGCGGAAAGCTCGGCGGGCAATCCCCGAACGCTCTCGCCCGGCGTCAGCGTGACGAGATCCGCCGGCCTTTCGAGGATCGGCGCGGTGAATTGCGCCGAGCGCTGAAGCGCGCCGGCGACGATCGGTTCGTAATAGCCGGTGACAAAACCGGCGCAGGCCGCGGGCATCACGGAAAACGGCGCGAAATGATCTTCGAAGAAGCGCCGCGCCGCAGTTTGTGTTTTCGCCGGCCGCGCCAGTGCCGCGCCGAACGCCGTCTTCAGCGCGGCGGAAGCTGCCCGCGCGGCGCGCAGCGGCGGGCGAACGCCGAGCGCCGCCTTGGCCTGCTCGGCAAAGACGCGAAAAGCTTCAAGATGGTCGGCGGCGGAAAATCCCTCGACTTCGGCCAAGCTCAACGGCGCGAGCCGAGCCTGCCTTCGATCAACGTCGGACATGTCGTTCAAGCAGTCGGCATGAGGCAAACCGCTCAATGTCCGGTTTGGGTGGCGATGAGCTTCCAATTCGGATCGCGCGAGCCGACGTCGCGGGCGAAGGTCCAGATATCGGTCATATCGACGCTCGTATCGGGATTGCCGTCGATCAATGCGCCGGACTTGTCATGCGTCGCGCTGATCAGTTTCGAGATGAAGCGCAGCGTGATCTGGGCCGAACGATTGCGCATCGCTGCATCCTCGACGACGACCTGATCGATCGAGACCACATGTGTCGTCATGCTCTCGCCGCGAGCTTCGCGCGCCGTTATCGCCGCGCTGAAACTGTCGAACACGTCCTTGTCGAGCAAATTCTGCAGGGTTTGCCGATCGCCGGAAGCAAAGGCGGTCACGATCATCTCATAGGCGGCTTTCGCGCCGGCGATGAATGGCGCGAGTGCGAAGTCCGGACTTGCGGCGGCGATGGCATCGAGACCGCCCGCAGCCTTCGAGCCCGGCTCGGCATAAGCCTTCCAGCGCTCCGGGTTTGGCGAGGAAATTGGAACCTCGGGCGGGGCGGCTCCCGGCAGCGGGACGATCTTGTTGTCGTTGGTTTCGATCGAGCGCCGCAGGAAAGGATTGGCCGGCGGTGGCTTTTCGTTGCCGGTCCGCGTGCCGAGCACAGAACGAAGCTTCCAAATGACGAAAATCGCCAAAAGGGCGAATACGATCGTCGAGGGGTCGAAGGGGTCAGGCATGGCGCTGCTGCCAATCGCGGCCGGGGATCTCGGGTCCTTTATCATATATGCTGGACAGGCGGGAGGCGCATCCCAAGCGGCAAATAATGCGGCCGCATTGCGACTTGGAAAGACCACAATGCCCCTTGCTGCAGCTTTCATCTTCGGGCTCGGCCTCTGGTTGTTCAGCGAAATCTTCGTGTTTGGTCTCGTGGCCGATGCAATCGGGCTGGGCGGCGCGATTCTCGCCACTTTGCTGACGAGCCTGCTCGGTGTCGTGCTGCTGCGCCGGCTCGGACGGACGGCCCGCGACGAACTGAAAACCATGTTCAAAAGCGGCGCCTCCGCCCGCCTCGCGCCCGGAGCTTTGGAAAGCGGCGTTCTCGCCGCGCTCGGCGGCGTTCTCCTCGTCTTGCCAGGTTTCATTTCCGATTGTCTCGGGCTTGTGCTGCTGGCGCCGATGCTAAGGCACCCTCAACCGCCGCCGCCCGCTTCTGCCGAGAAGCCCGACGTGATCGACCTTGCCCCGCAGGATTGGCGGCGGATTGACGAGACCGATCGGAGCTGACGCCTCGGCTTGTTCGCAGGGTGCATCCATGCTACCGGCGGAGACGTGAAAAAGGGCCTGGAGAAGGAAATGCCGGACGGGAATGGCGGCGCGGCGAACAACGCGCCCTCGCTCAACGCCATGGTGCAATATACGAAGGATTTTTCCTTCGAGAATCCGAACGCGCCGCGCTCGCTCGGACCGCAAACCAAGCCGCCGCAAATATCGATTCAGGTGAATGTCAACGCGCGTCAGGTTGCCGATTCGAACTTCGAGGTTGAGCTTCTGCTCGAAGGTTCGGCCGGCGAAGGCGCCGACACTTTGTTTAAGTTCGAGCTCAATTATGCCGGGCTTTTCCGGGTTGCCAACATCCCGCAAAACGACGTCCATCCCGTGGTCATGATCGAATGTCCGCGGCTGTTGTTTCCTTTCGCCCGGCAGATCATCGCCGACGCGGTGCGCAGCGGCGGCTTCCCGCCGCTCTATATCGATCCGATCGATTTCGCCAGCCTCTATCGCCGCCGGCTCGAGGAAACGGCAGCAAAACCCGACGCGCCCGTTTCTCAGACCTGAGGGTCGGCGCGCTTCCCCCTTTTCACGCCGGCACCCGCGGTTGATCACGGCGCATGCGCGTCCTCGCTCTCCGAGGCTTGCAAAGCAGGTATGTCCATCGGGGGGAAACTCAAATCCGCGATCGGATATTGCCGCCAAATCGCCTTCTGGCCAAGGCGGGCGATGAAGGCCGCGTGGGCGGCGAGCTCTGCCGCATCGATCCGCGGCGGCAGCGCCGCCGGGCGGGCGCGCAGAGAGCCATTGGCATTTGCACGCGCCAGGTCGATCGTCTTCAAGGCCAGGCTCGCCTGACGCCCGCCGGTCAGTTCCGCATAGACCTCCGCCAAAATCTCGGCATCGAGCAAGGCGCCATGCTTGGTGCGCCGGCTGGCATCTATCCCATAGCGTTGGCAGAGCGCGTCGAGACTGTTGGGCACGCCGGGATGGCGGCGGCGGGCAAGCGCCAAAGTATCGACGACGCGCTCGAATGCGAGCATGGCATGGCCATGGGCGGATAATTCGGCGTTGATGAATCGGATGTCGAATTCGGCGTTGTGGGCAATGATCGCCGCTTCGCCGAGGAAGCACAGGAAGCGCTCCGCGACCTCGCCGAACTTCGGCTTGCCGGCGAGAAATTCGGGCGAGAGTCCGTGCACGCGGAAGGCTTCCTCCGGGATATCGCGTTCGGGGTCGAGATATTCATGGAAGGTCTGGCCGGTCGGGATCGCATTGAAGAGTTCGACGCAGCCGATCTCGACGATCCTGTGGCCGTTCGAGGGATCCAGTCCCGTGGTCTCGGTATCGATGACGATCTCACGCATCGCGGCTTGCCTTCACCGGGTTTCCCTCCGCGATCTTGCGCAGCAGCTCGGCGACTTGGCGCTGCGTATCTTCTGTGCCGGCGCTGGTGTCGATGACGAAATCGGCGCGTTTGCGTTTGTCGGAATCCGGCATTTGCTTGGCCATTATGACGGCGAGCTTGGCGGCCGTCATGTCCGGCCGCGCCGCGATTCGGCCTTTTTGCACCGATTCGGAAGCCGTAACGAGGAGCACCGCATCGACCTCCTTCTCGGCCCCGGTCTCGAACAGCAGCGGGATATCGACCACGACGAGGGACTCGCCGGCGGCGCGCGCTTCAGTGAGGAAGGCGGCGCGATCCGCCCGGACAAGCGGATGGACGATGGCCTCGAGACGCGCCAGGGCGGCAGGATCGGCGACGATACGCTCGGCCAGCGCTTGCCTCTCGACGCTGCCGTTGCGGACCGTGCCCGGGAAGGCCGCTTCGACCAATGGCGCCGCAGCACCGCGATAGAGCGCGTGGACGACGGCATCCGAATCATGAACCCTGATACCGGCGGCGCGAAACATCCCCGCGGCGGTCGATTTGCCCATGCCGATCGAGCCGGTCAGGCCAAGAACGAACATCAGCTCTTACCCTCGACATCGGCGGCAATGCGGGCGCGCAGCTCCGGCGTAACCTGCGGCCTCGCGCCGAACCAACGCTCGAACCCCGGCGCCGCCTGGTGAAGAAGCATGCCGAGCCCGGACGAGGTCCGCAATCCGCGCCTACGCGCTTGGTGCAAAAGGCGGCGTCTCAAGCGGAACATAGACGATATCGGCGACGACCGCATGATCGGGCAAAGCCGCAAGATCGATGTCAAGCGGCGGTTGCCCCGCCATGCCGAGCGACGTTGTGTTGACGAGGAGATCGGCGCCGGCGAGCGCTTGCGGCAGATCGGAATATTCGCCCAGCGCGATCGAAGCGCCGAAGCGAGACCGCAAGTCCTCGCCCCGCGCGCGCGTGCGGTTGACCACCAAGATGTGGCGCGCCCCGCGCGACAGCAGAGCATAAACGATCCCGCGCGCCGCCCCGCCGGCGCCGAGCACCACGACTTTTTCCAAAGCTTTTCCCCAGCCCGGTACGTCCTCGTCGAGCGCGGCAAGAAAACCAATGACATCCGTGTTGTCGCCGCGAAGTTTTCCCGCCTCCATCCACAATGTATTCACAGCCTCGAGCCGTGCCGCCGTCTCTGTCGTCTCGGCGCAGAGTGCAAAGGCTTTCTCCTTGTGGGGCAGGGTGACATTGCCGCCGACGAAGCCGCGTTCGACGAACGTGGAGAGAAAGTTTTCGAGTTCGTCGGGCGGCAGCGCGACGCGCTCATATGAGCCGTCGATGCGGAGTTCGTCGAGCCAATAGCGGTGGATCAGCGGCGAACGCGAATGCGCCACCGGCCAGCCAATGATGAAAGCGCACGGCCTCATCCGACGAGACTGCCTTCCTGGCGCAGAAATGCAAGCAGCGGCAAGAGCGGGAGGCCAAGGATCGTCGGGTAGTCGCCTTCGATCCGCTCGAAGAGATGGATGCCAAGCCCCTCGATCTGATAGGCGCCGACGCTGGCGAGCACGGACGTGCCGGTTGCGGCAATATAGCGATCGATGAACTCCGGGCTGAGCCGCCTGCAAGCGAGCGTCGCGCTTGCCACCGTCTCGAACAATGGCTCGCCGGCGCGCGCCACGCAGAGCGCCGAAAAGAGCAGGTGGCTGCGTCCCGAAAGACGTGCGAGCTGCAGTCTCGCTTCGTCGAGATCGCGCGGCTTGGCGAAAATCTCGTCGCCGAGCGCCAGAACCTGATCTGCGCCGACGACGAGGCGCTCGAGCTTTTGACCGGAGACCGCGAGCGCCTTGGCGCGCGCCAAATGCGCGGCGACGGCGGCGGCGCCGGCGCCCTGTTTGCGCAGCGGCGCTTCTATTGCGCGTTCGTCGATCTTCGCGACGGCGGACTCGAACGGAACCCCCGCCGCCGCGAGAAGCGCGCGACGCGACTGACTTTTCGACGCGAGCAAAAGCGGCGCCTTGCCACGCCAGAGGCCATCCATCGACGCCATCGTTGATGTACCCTTGCCGTCATTGCGAGCCAAGCAAGCCAAGCCTTCTGCTTGCTCGATTGCTTCGTCGCTTCGCGCTTCGCAATGACGCCTTTTAGACGCCGAACCTGCCGCGATGCGCCTTGTAGAGGTCGATGATGGCCGCAGCGGTTTCTTCGATCGAACGGCGGGTGACGTCGATCAGCGGCCAGCCGTATTGGGCAAAGAGCTTGCGGGATTGGACGATTTCTTCGCTCACGGCGACGGGATCGACATAGGACGAATCCATCATCGCATGCAAGGTTTCGATCCGATTCTGGCGCACCAGCACGAGTCGTTCGGCCGAGGCGACAAGCCCGACGATCAGCGGTTTCTTCAGGCTGAAGATCGATTTGGGCAATGGCATGTTCGGCACGAAGGGAAGATTTGCTGTCTTGATGCCGCGGTTGGCGAGATAGATGCTCGTCGGCGTCTTTGAAGTTCGGCTGACGCCGATCAGCAGGACGTCCGCCTCTTCGTAATCATCCCACATCTGCCCGTCATCATGAGCCATCGTATAGTTCAAGGCTTCGATTCGGTTGAAATAATCCGCGTTGAGCATGTGCTGCGCACCTGGCCGGGGGTTGGCCGCGGCGCCCAGATAGGCTTGGAAAATATTGAGGATCGGCTGCAGCACCGAAAGACAGGGGGCGCCAATAGCCTGACAGGCCGTCTCGAGCCGCTGGGCAAGGCCCAAGTCGACGAGCGTGAACAGGACTATGCCGGGGGTGGCTTTGATCTCGGCGATCGCGCGCTCGAGCTGAGCTTCACTACGCACCATCGGATAGAGATGCTCAGTCGAGGAAACGCCCTCGTATTGCGCGGCAGCCGCGCGACTGACCGCGATGAGCGTCTCGCCGGTCGCATCCGAAATGAGATGAACATGGAAAGCGCTGCGCTCCAATGCCGGATCTCGTTCTCCCGCCCCGGCGGGATAGCCTGTGGATCGCTGTGACTAATTCCGCCAGCCTGACATCGGTCGGTGGATATCTCCCGCCTTTGCTTCGCCATTGTCAACAAGCTGCCGACGCGGGACGATCGCGGGGTAGGCGAGCGGATATGACTCACAACAGCGATGCCTGTTGAACCGTGCCGAAAGGCGAATCGAAAGCCATTGCCGGCGCTGACGAAAAGCGAGCGTGCGCGGAAGCGGCCGACGTTGTGAGTATTGTGGGAGGGTCGGCGGCGGGGAGATTGATTGTGCAAAATCTCGAAGCAGACTAATCCCGTCCCTAATAAAAGAGAGTCATAAAGAATTCTAGAAAGGATTCTTTTAGTTTGGCGGGATTGCAAAGCGCGACCAAAAAGACAATGCTTCAAGTTCTCGCCGGCGAGACATTGTCGCCGCCGCCGATTTGGTTGATGCGGCAAGCGGGCCGTTATCTTCCCGAATATCGGGAGCTTCGTGCGAAGGTTTCGTCGTTCCTGGAATTTTGCTACACGCCAAGACTTGCGGCGGAGGCAACGCTACAGCCAATTCGCCGCTTTGGCTTTGACGCGGCGATCATCTTCAGCGATATCCTCGTGGTGCCCGATGCATTCGGACAGAAGGTTTCGTTCGAGAGCGGCGCCGGTCCGCAACTTGAGCCGATCGCCGACGCTGCCGATCTGATACGGCTCGCCGAGACGATCGATCTTGATCGACTGGGGCCGGTGTTCGAGGCGATCGGTAGAGTTAAGCGCGCCCTGCCGAAGGCGACGGCGCTCATCGGATTCTGCGGTGCGCCGTTTACGGTCGCAAGCTACATGATAGCCGGGCATGCGACGGGCGATCAGATGCCTGCGCTCCTCTTCGGCTCTCGCCACCCGGAGGTTTTTCGGGAGTTGATCGACAGGTTGGTTGCGGGTTCAGCCGAATATCTTGCGCGGCAGATCGATGCCGGCGCCGAGATCGTGCAAATCTTCGATACTTGGGCGAATGTTTTATCGCCGCCCAAATTCGAGCAATGGTGCATTGCGCCGCTGCGCGCCATCGTTGCGGCGCTGCGTGAACGGCACCCGAATGCCAAAGTGATCATCTTTGCGCGCGGCGCAGGGCACGCGCTTCACGATTTTGCCGAGCGCACAGGGGCCGACGCGCTTGGGCTCGACACGGAGGTCGATCCCGTCATCGCCGCGAACTCTGCCCCATCCACGGTCGCGTTGCAGGGTAACCTCGATCCGCGCGTCTTGGTTATGGGCGGCGATGCATTACGGCGGGCAACGGAGAATATTCTCAGCGCGTTTCGCGGCCGGCCGCATATCTTCAACCTCGGGCACGGGATTTTGCCCGAAACGCCGATCGCACATGTCGAAGCGCTGCTCGCCCAGGTGCGCTCGGCATGTTAACCTGCCGATCTCAGCGCATTCATTCGTGAAGCAGGAGCCTTGTCGAACCTTTACCTCTGGCTGAAGGTCATTCATCTCGTCGCGGTCATCGCATTCATGGCCGGGATGTTCTATCTGCCGCGTCTTTTCGTCTACCACGCTTCAGTGCCGCAGGGTTCGCCGCAATCGGAACTCTTCAAGGTGATGGAACGCCGGCTCGATCTGGCGATCATGCGGCCGGCCTTGATCGTCGTCTTGGGAAGCGGGCTTGCGCTGGCGTATGAAGGCCGCTTGTTTCAGGCCCGGTGGCTCGACTGGAAGCTCGTCCTGGTCTTGCTGTTGCTCGGGCTCTACGGACATCTGGTGGCGGCGCGATATCGATTCGCCGCCGACGCCAACCGGCATTCCGCGAGATATTTCCGTATCATCAATGAGATCCCAACGGTCCTGTTGGTCGCGATCGTCGCTCTGACGGTGCTAAAGCCCTTATGAATCAGCAGCTTGAATAAATAAAAAGCAGCCTTACATACTGCCGGTTGGTTGTAACTCTGGGGACACAGCTACTTGAAAGCGCCCGCAAACGGGGAATTCGCTGTTGGTCCGCAGGGCCAATTACGGTATTCTGGCCCGCGTTGAGCTCGGTCCTTGCGATGAGGCTTCTGGGAAAAATGATTCGCGCGCTGATCATAGCCGGCGTCGCCTCGTTTGCTTTGGCAAGCGGGGCTTTGGCTGCTGATCTGCCCAGCACCAAGGGGCCGCCGGTCTATATGCCGCCGGCGCCGACTTTGGACTGGACCGGGTTCTATATCGGCCTCAACGCCGGCTATGGGTTCGACCCGACCCGGCTTGATGCGTTTGGGCCAGGGTTTCTGGCCGGCACGAGCATTCCTGCCGGGGGCTTCATCGGCGGCGGCCAAGTGGGGTTCAATTATGAGCTCCCCGGACCGAGCATCGCAGGGGCAAATTTCGTCATCGGAGGCGAGGCCGATTTCGACGGCAGCACGGTCCAGGGTTCGGCGGTCGTTGGGCCGCCTATCACCACGATAACGGGTTCGGTGTCCGACAAGCTTGATTGGCTGGGGACGGCGCGGGCGCGTTTGGGATTGGCCTTCGGCAATATCCTGCCCTATGTGACCGGCGGTTTCGCCTATGCGCACGAGAGCGTCTACCAATCCATTCCTGGCGCGGGCGCCCCTGGCAATTGGTCGATCGGTTCCATCCCAACGGGTTGGACGGCCGGCGGCGGGCTCGAATATGCTTTTACCCGCAACCTGTCGGTCAAAGCCGAATATCTCTATGTGGATTTGAGCAGGACCACGGGGTCGATACCCGGTGGCGGCGCCGGCGTTTTTCAGACGACGCATCCGACGCTGAGTGTCGTGCGCGCGGGGCTTGACTGGAAATTCGATTGGAGTGCGCCGCCGACGCCGGTGGTCTCCAAATATTGAAGAGACGGGAATAACCTGGGCCAAGATCCATCGAGCGGTCTTGGAATCTGACGCCGGCGGCTCTGCTGCCGGCTTTTTTTCGGGCCGGCTGCCAATACGAATCGGACCCCTATCGATCAACGCCGCGCGACGCGCTGCGACCAAGTGCGCCACGCGCCCCATTGCCGCCACGGGAACTCAAGCCCGCCCTCATTCTCGAGAAACCGGTCATCCGAGCTCGATTGTCAGGTTGTCAATGAAAGCAAAACGTCCTATCTTATGAATCTCTCCTCGCAGGCGACGTGTCGGCGCTCCGTGAAGCGCCATATTATTGGCACGCTCTGCCTGTCCCCCAAGGATCTGGCGCCCATCCGGGCCTTCCCACCCTTCATGCGTTTCGAACGCGCTGTCTTCCAAGGACAAGAATCCCGATGCGGGATATCAAACTTCAAGATCTAAAGACGAAATCGCCAACCGAATTGCTTGCCTTTGCCGAAGAGCACGAGGTTGAAAATGCCTCGATCATGCGCAAGCAGGAATTGATGTTTGCGATTTTGAAGCAACTCGCGACCCGCGACATCGAAATCGTCGGCGAAGGCGTGATCGAGGTTTTGCAGGACGGATTTGGCTTTCTTCGCTCGCCCGAGGCCAATTATCTGGCCGGCCCCGACGACATCTACGTGTCGCCCTCGCAAATCCGCCGCTTCGGGCTGCGCACCGGCGATACCGTCGAGGGGCTCATTCGCAGCCCCAAGGAAGGCGAACGCTATTTCGCGCTTCTGAAGGTCAATACGATCAACTTCGAAGATCCGGAAAAAGTCAGGCACAAAGTCCATTTCGACAATCTGACGCCGCTTTATCCCGATGAACGCCTCAAGCTCGAAGTCGACGATCCGACCAAGAAGGACCTGTCTTGCCGCGTGATCGATATTGTCGCGCCGATCGGCAAGGGGCAGCGCGCCTTGATCGTTTCGCCGCCGCGGACCGGCAAGACGGTGCTGTTGCAGAACATCGCGCAGTCGGTCACCGCCAATCATCCCGAATGCTATCTGATCGTGCTCCTCATCGACGAACGCCCCGAGGAAGTCACCGACATGCAGCGCTCGGTGAAGGGCGAAGTCGTGTCCTCGACCTTCGACGAGCCGGCGGTGCGGCATGTGCAGGTCGCCGAAATGGTGATCGAGAAGGCCAAGCGGCTGGTCGAACACGGCCGCGACGTCGTCATCCTGCTCGATTCGATCACCCGGCTGGGGCGCGCTTACAATACGGTCGTGCCGTCCTCCGGCAAGGTGCTGACCGGCGGCGTCGACGCCAACGCGCTGCAGCGGCCGAAACGCTTCTTCGGCGCCGCGCGCAACATCGAGGAAGGCGGCTCGCTGACGATCATTGCCACCGCCCTCATCGACACCGGCTCACGCATGGACGAAGTGATCTTCGAAGAGTTCAAGGGCACCGGCAATTCGGAAATCATTCTCGATCGCAAGGTCGCCGACAAGCGCAGCTTCCCGGCGCTTGACATCACCCGTTCCGGCACGCGCAAAGAAGAGTTGCTGGTTCCGCCCGACATCCTGAAGAAGATGTATGTCCTGCGCCGCATCCTCAACCCGATGGGCACGGTCGATGCGATCGAATTCCTGCTCGGCAAGTTGCGCGAGACTCCGAAGGGCAACGCCAGCTTCTTCGAGGCGATGAATACCTGAGCCGCGCCTGAAGGCCGCGGGCGCCTCGCCAAAGCCGCTCGGACCTGGATGCGGGAACTCATTGCCAATCAGGCCGTGAGGCCTTCGATATATTTCTTCGCGACCGAAAGCATGTCGGAAAAATACGCATAGCCCCACAAGGCCTTGCCGCGGAAATAACTCGCCGCACCGGAATTTGCGTTGACGACAATCGGCAATTCAAACAGCGACCAATGTTTGCGCGGGCTTTTCGTGACATATGCAATGAGTTCCGGGCTTGGAGCTTTCGCGACGATGACCGGAATGACCATGTAGCCAAATTGAAATCCGCGCGGCAGCGGAACCTTGTTCACGCTTTTCGCATATTTGAACCCGGCGTCGAACAGCGCCTCGACGCTCTTGCTGTCCGCATTGTCGATTGTCGCGACCACAACGTGCTGCGAGATGATCACGAATCCCTTCCAGGAAAAATACGTCCTCGATGCGGCAATCGCCGCTGTCATCCCGCCGGGCAGCGAAACGTCACGAACGACACTATACGGCCCGGCGCGCAGGCGCTGTTCTATGTCGGTGAGAATAGACACGCTCTTAAGCTCCGAGGAAAACTATTGGCGACGGTATGTGATCGCGCGCATGAACTCAAGCGGGCTGCTCTCACGCGGTCGCTCGGCTGCGGGCTAGCTCGCGCAGCGCCGCCGGATCATGCACCGGCAAGGAACAGGTTCCGGCGGAACAGATGAACGCGGCAGCGACGCCGGCGGCCTTCGCCTGCGCCGCCGCCGGGTGGTCGGGCGGGATCATGTCCGGCTTATCGAGATCGAGAACCATGCGGTCGCTGAAGGGAAGGCTCAGGGCCGCTTCGTAGAGCGCCTGGCGTCCGGGACCGGCGGTCACGATTTCGAGCCCGCGCAGGCGCAGATCGAGCGCATTCAAGATTCCGGCATGGCCGACCGGATTGGAGCGAACCGCCGCCGCGAGCGTGGCGAACAACGCATCGGCGCGCTTCTGCCAGCCATCGTCGCCGGTCGCGCTCGCCAACCGCACGAGGCCGGCGAGATAGACGGAATGGGCGTTGGGGATCGCATCGTCGGCCGTCGGCGTCAGCCTCAAGATCACGTCGCTTGCATCGTCCGCCGACATCGCGAGGAGACCGGTCTGCGGATCGATATGATGCTTCTCGATGGCGCGCGCCCAGGCGATCGCATCGCCGAGGTAATCATGATCTGGAACATCGGCTCGCAGCATATTGCGCGCTTCATGCAGAGCCAGCGCGGCGCGCAGCATCGCGGCATGATCGAGGGCAAGGCCCGGCTTAACGACCACACCTGCGCGCGCGCTATGCGCCAAGCGGGGTGCGCCGGCACTGTCGGGATATTGCATTGTCGCGACAATGAAGCGGTAGGCGCGCGCGGCAGAGGCGATCCAGCGCGGTTCGCCGAGCGCGGTTGCGGCGTTGACGAGCGCGGCGATCATCAGTCCATTCCAATCGGCCATGAGCTTGTCGTCGCGGCCCGGATGGAGGCGTTTCGCGCGGGCGGAAAAGAGCTTGGCTTTGAGCAGCGCGAGACGCGCTTCGTCCGACGCGGTCGCAGGTTTCCCGTCGAGCCGGTTGAGGATCGTTACGCGCGGTCCGTGCGGCTCCTCGGCCCAATTGCCTTCAGGTGTCGCATCGTAGAATTCGCCGAAGAAGACCGCATCCGCGGTTCCAAGCACCGCGACGAGTTCGTCCCAAGTCCAGACATAGAACTTGCCCTCTTCGCCCTCGCTGTCGGCATCGAGGCTTGCGCAGAAGGCGGCTTCCGGCGTCGTCATATCGCGCTCGAGCCAGGCGACGATTTCGCCCGCCCGCATCCGCAGGAGTTCATTGCCCGTGCCGCGATAGCAAAGCGCGAGAAGCTCGAGAAGCTGGGCGTTGTCATAGAGCATCTTCTCGAAATGCGGAACGAGCCAGCGTTCGTCGACAGAATAGCGGGCGAAGCCGCCGCCAAGATGATCGTAGATTCCGCCTTCCGTCATGCGCGTCAGCGTCAGATTGACGAGATCGCCATGGCGATTCTCGTTGAGCCGCGTGCGCGCGCGCCACAACAATTCGAAGATCGGGGTATTGGGAAATTTCGGCGCGCCGCCCAGACCGCCATTGATCGGATCGACATAATTGCCGATCTGCGCGGCCAGCGAATCGACAAAGGCGGGAGTGAGGGGCTCGCCGCCGGTCGATTCGGATTGCGACAGGGCGGCGCGAATAATGTTGGCACCAGAGGTAATTCTACCTGGGTCGGCACGGAAAGCCTGCGCGACGCTGCGCAAGACGCTGACGAAACCCGGCCTGCCATATTGTTCCGCTTTGGGAAAATAGGTGCCGCCCCAAAAGGCCTCTCCGGTCGGCGTCAAAAACATGGTCATCGGCCAGCCGCCGCGTTCGCCAAAGGCATGAAGCGCCGACATGTAGATATGATCGATGTCCGGCCGTTCCTCGCGATCGACCTTGATGTTCACGAAGAGCTCGTTCATGACCGCCGCTGTTTCGGGATCTTCGAAGCTCTCGTGCGCCATGACATGGCACCAGTGGCAGGCCGCATAGCCGACCGAGAGCAGGATGGGCTTATTCGCCGCTTGGGCTTCCTTGAGCGCCGCTTCGCCCCAGATGCGCCAATGGACGGGATTAAGCGCATGTTGCAGCAGATAGGGGCTGGCGGCTCGGCTCAGTTCATTGACGGACATGACACGGCTTTCGGATGAAGACATCGAACACGCCGGCGTAACGCGCGATACGATCTATGCGCTCGCCTCCGGCCATGGACGCGCGGCGATCGCCGTTCTGCGCCTATCGGGACCAGGAACGCGCAACATAGTCACCGCGCTCGCCGAGAAACAGCCCGAACCCCGACGCGCGACCCTGGTGACGCTCAAGGATCTGGACGGCGTGGCCATCGACCGGGGCCTTGCGCTTTTTTTCCCCGGGCCGGTGAGCTTTACCGGCGAGGATTGCGCTGAGTTCCATGTCCATGGCGGGCCGGCGGTAATCGCGGCCCTGATCCGGGCGCTCGCGGGTTTCGCGAAAACGCGGCCGGCCGAAGCCGGCGAATTCACCCGCCGAGCTTTTGAAAACGGCAAGCTCGACCTGACCGAAGTGGAGGGTCTCGCCGATCTCATCGCCGCCGAAACCGAGGCGCAGCGGCGCCAGGCTTTGCGCCAAGCCGCAGGTGGGCTCCGCGGCAAGGCCGAGGCCTGGAGGGCGGCGCTGCTCGAGGCCGCGGCCCTGATCGAAGCGGAGATCGATTTCGCCGATGAGGCTGACGTGGCGCCGCTCGCGCGAGCAAAACTCGCTTCGATTCTGGTGTCCGTTCGCAGCGATCTCGAAAAGGCGCTGGCTTCAGGCAGGGCCGGGGAGCGCCTGCGCGAAGGGCTCGTCGTCGTCATCGCCGGGCCGCCGAACGCCGGCAAATCGACCCTGCTCAATGCGCTTGCGCGGCGCGAGGCCGCTATCGTTTCGCCAATTCCCGGCACAACCCGCGACGCGATCGAGGTTCATCTCGACATTGCCGGCTGCCCGGTGAGCTTGATCGACACCGCTGGGCTTCGCGATTCGCAGGACGCGATCGAGCAGATGGGAATCGAGCGCGCCTGTGCCCGAGCGCGGACTGCGGACCTCATTCTGTGGCTGAGCGAAGCGGTGAAGCCCGAGCCTCATGGCTTTGCGCCGGCAGCCGAAGTCTGGCCCATTCGAACCAAGATCGATCTTCGATCGGACAGGGCCGCCCCGGGCGGGGAAGCGATCGCACTCAGCGCCGCGACCGGGGAAAACCTCGATCTCCTGATCGACAGGCTCGCGGTCTTCGCCCGTTGTCAGACCGGCGCGGGAGAGAACGCGCTGATAACCCGCGAACGGCATCGCAAAGCCTTCGAGGCCGCGGCGGCATCGCTCGGGCGCGCGGAGCAGAGGCTGCACGGTCCAGTCGAATTTTTGGCCGAAGAGTTGCGCGCTGCTATACGTGCGCTGGAAATTCTCATCGGAAGGGTGGATGTGGAAATTGTGCTCGGCGAAATCTTCGCTCGGTTCTGCATCGGCAAATGATAAGTTTCACGTGAAACGCAAATTTGGATCGCAAGCCTCGTGTCGAGCGAAATGACCTCATTCGACGTGATCGTGGTCGGCGGCGGCCATGCCGGCTGCGAGGCCGCGGCGGCCGCCGCGCGCGCCGGTGCGCGCACGGGTTTCGTCACGCATTCCTTTGCCTCGATCGGCACGATGTCCTGCAACCCCGCGATCGGCGGCCTCGGCAAGGGCCATCTCGTGCGCGAAATCGATGCGCTCGACGGGTTGATGGGCCGCGTCGCCGACGCCGCCGGCATTCAGTTCCGCCTCCTCAACCGCGCCAAGGGACCCGCCGTGCGCGGACCCCGCGCGCAGATGGACCGCAGGATCTACCGGGCCGGAATGCAGGCCGCAATCGCCGCCGTGCAAGACCTTACCGTCGTTGAAGCCGAAGCCGCGGAAATCCGCATCGCGACGGGCAAGGTCGAGGGGCTGATCCTTGCCGACGGCCGCGTGCTCGCTTGTGGCGCGCTGGTCCTGACGACGGGAACCTTCCTGCGTGGCATGATCCACATCGGCGCGGAGCGAATCCCGGCGGGCCGGCTGGGCGAGAGCCCGGCGCAGCGCCTCTCCGAGAGTCTGCTTTGCCATGGTTTCTCGCTCGGTCGCTTGAAGACAGGCACGCCGCCGCGTCTCGATGGGCGCACGATCGATTGGCAGCGCCTCGAACGGCAGGAGGGCGACGCCGATCCCCAGCCTTTCTCCTTTTTGACCGAGGCGGTCACCTCGGACCAGGTCGATTGTTTCATCACCAAGACGACGAGCGAAGGCCACGCGGTCATCCGCGAGAACCTCGCGCTTTCGCCGGTCTATTCCGGCGCGATCAGCGGCCGCGGTCCGCGCTATTGTCCCTCGATCGAAGACAAGGTCATGCGTTTCGCGGACCGCGAATCGCATCAGATTTTTCTCGAGCCCGAAGGACGCGATGTCGCGACGATCTATCCCAACGGGATCTCGACGGCGCTGCCGCCCGCGATCCAGGAGCAGTTCCTGCGCACCATTCCGGGTCTCACCAAAGTCAGCATGCTGCAGCCCGGCTATGCGATCGAATATGATTTCATCGACCCGCGCGAATTAAAGCCGAGCCTCGAGACGAAGCGTATCGCAGGGCTGTTTCTTGCCGGCCAGATCAACGGCACCACCGGCTATGAGGAGGCCGGCGCCCAAGGTCTCGTGGCCGGCCTTAATGCCGCCGCCGCGGCCTCGCAGAGCGAGCCCGTCGGCTTCGATCGTTCCGAAGCCTATCTCGGCGTGATGATCGACGATCTCGTCACGCGCGGCGTGAGCGAACCCTATCGAATGTTCACCTCGCGGGCCGAATATCGGCTGACGTTGCGCGCCGACAATGCCGACCAGCGGTTGACCGAAAAGGGCATCGTGACGGGCGCAGTCGGCGCCGAACGCGCGTGCGCCTTCCGCGCGAAGGCGAAGGTTTTGGCGGCCGTCCGCGAGAGACTCTCCGAGTTGAGTCTTAGCCCGAATGAAGCCGCGCCTTACGGCATCCGCCTCAACCACGACGGCGTGCGCCGTTCGGGCTTCGATCTGCTTGGGTTTCCGGATGTCGATTTCGCGGCCTTGTGCCGAGTCTGGCCGGCGCTTGCGGCGCTCGATGCCAAGGCCGTGACGCAGATCGAGATTGACGCCAAATATGCCGTCTATCTCAACCGTCAGGCAGCCGATATCGCGGGCTTCCGCCGCGACGAAAGTCTGGCGATCCCTGCGGGCGTCGACTATCACGCCATGCCGGGGCTTTCGGCGGAGATCCGCCAAAAGCTCTCGACAGTGAGGCCGATGACCATGGGGCAGGCGAGCCGCATCGAAGGCGTGACGCCCGCCGCCCTCACGCTGCTTGCGGCGCGCATCAGGCGCGCCGGGTGAGCGCGGCGGCGCCAAAAGGAGGGACGCCTTCGCCCGCGATCGCGCTGAGGCGCTCGCGATCTTTCCGCTTTCGCCCGCAACCGAGCAGCGCTTCGCAATCTATGCCGAACTGCTCAACAAGTGGCAGAAGACGATCAACCTGGTCGCCGCTTCGACGCTGCCGCACGTCTGGATGCGGCACTTCGCCGGATTCGCTGCAGGTTCAGGCGGCTGCCCGCGAGGCCCGTCTTTGGGTCGATCTCGGTTCCGGCGCGGGGTTTCCAGGCCTTGTGACGGCGATCCGTCTGGCCGACGATCCGCGCGCGAAAATCCATCTGATCGAGGCCGACCAGCGCAAATGCGCCTTCCTGCGTGAAGTTTCACGTGAAACCGGGGCGGCGGCGGTCGTACATGCCGGTCGGATCGAGAAGGTCGTCGATGAAATCGACGAGCCGATCGAGGCCGTCAGCGCGCGGGCGCTTGCGCCTTTGCCGGATCTCATAGGCTATGCCGGGAAATTCTTGGAAAAAGGCGCTCTCGGACTATTTCTCAAGGGACAAGATATGGCGGATGAATTGACCCGTGCGACCGCAACAAGTAGATACCAAGTCTCAATGCGCGAAAGTGTGACGTCGCCTTCAGGCCGTCTTGTAACCGTCGTAGACAAAGCCGCCGGCACCAGGCCCAGCTCTTTCTTTGCGCCGCAGTAAAATCGCAAAGTACACAGAGGAAACAGTAGCTTAGGGCGTTCTGCTCGGGAGAAGCGGCGTGTCTTATTCGCTCGATCTGCGCGTACTGGTGCTCGCCAATCAGAAAGGTGGCGTTGGCAAGACCACCACCGCCATCAACCTTGGAACCGCGCTGGCGGCTATCGGCGAGCGCGTCCTCATCATTGATCTCGATCCGCAAGGCAATGCCTCGACGGGACTTGGAATTGACCGGCGCAACCGCGGCGTCTCGACCTACGACGTGATGACTGGGGAAGAACCGCTCAAGGCCGCGATCCGAGAGACCGCGGTGCCGCGGCTTTGGATTGCGCCTTCGACGCTCGATCTTCTCGGTGTCGAACTCGAAATCGCCCCGCACAAGGATCGCGCCCACCGGCTGCGCAACGCCGTGCGGCAATGGGCCGAGGGCGAGCAAAGCCCAACAGAGCGGTTCAGCTACGTCCTGATTGATTGCCCGCCGTCGCTCAATCTTCTCACCATCAATGCGCTCGCCGCCGGCGACAGCGTGCTTGTGCCGCTGCAATGCGAATTCTTTGCGCTCGAAGGCCTCTCGCAGTTGCTCTCGACAGTCGATCAGGTCAAGAAGAGCCTGAACGCCGATCTTTCGATCCATGGCATCGTGCTGACCATGTATGATCCGCGCAACAGCCTGGCGACCCAGGTCGTGGCCGATGTGCGCGGCTTCATGGGCGACAAGGTCTATGACACGATCATTCCGCGCAATGTGCGCGTCTCGGAGGCGCCGTCTTACGGCAAGCCGGTGCTTCTCTACGATCTCAAATGCAGCGGCAGCCAAGCCTATCTGCGGCTCGCGTCGGAGGTGATCCAGCGCGAACGGCAGTTGCGGGCGGCATAGCGCGGGGTGATAGGCTTCGCCAGGATGAGAGCATGAAGGCAGCGAACATGGCAGAAGAGACGCGGCCACGCCTGGGACGCGGCCTGGCGGCATTGATCGGGGATGCCGGAGAGGAAGGCGCGGCGATCGCGCGGTCGCGCGGTCAGAAGAAAGTTCCAATCGCCTTTCTACGGCCCAATCCGCGCAATCCGCGCCGGAGCTTCAACGAAGCCGAACTCGAAGACCTCACCCACTCGATCCGCGCGAAAGGCGTCATCCAGCCGATCCTCGTGCGCACTCTCGCGGGCCTCGCCGACGCTTACGAAATCATCGCGGGCGAGCGCCGTTGGCGCGCGGCGCAAAAAGCCGGCCTGCACGAGGTTCCGGTCATTACGGTCGAGGCGGACGACAAGCAGGCGCTCGAACTCGCCATCATCGAAAATGTCCAACGCACCGATCTCAACGCGCTGGAAGAAGCCATGGGCTATCGGCAGCTCGAACGGGAGTTCGGCTATTCGCAGAGCGAACTCGCCAAGGTAATCAGCAAGAGCCGCAGCCATGTCGCCAATACGTTGCGCCTCTTGAACCTGCCGGAGAAGACCAAGCGGCTTCTCGCCGAGGGCGCGATTTCGGCCGGGCATGCGCGGGCGCTTCTTACGATCGCCGAAGCCGATGCTATCGCCGAACGGATCGTGGCGCAGGGCCTGTCGGTGCGCGACGTTGAAAAGATCGCGCAAAAGGCGGCGGGCCGTCCCTCCCGCAAAACTTCGCAAGGCAAGGACGGCGACACCCGCGCGCTCGAAAAGACATTGACCAATGCCTTGGGCCTGCTTGTCACGATCGCCCATCGCGGCGAGACGGGCGAAGTGCGCATCCGCTACAAGAGCCTCGATCAGCTCGACGATCTCTGCCGCAAACTGAAGAAATAGACGGGTCCGTCATTGCATACGAAACGAAGCGATCCAGCTTCGTGCGTGGTGCCACCGGATTGCTTCGTCGCTTCGCGCCTCGCCACGGCGCCGCCGCGCCTTTAAGCCGACTTCCTTTTCGCCGCGAGGGCGACGGCCCAAAGCGCGCGCATCGCAATCAGGTTGGAAAGGGCCGGCTCATGCCTGGATTTTGCGATGGCCTGGCTTAATCCCGCAATGCTGCGAGCGAGCTTTTCCGACGTCCAGGCACGAACATGCCGGTCGAACGCCGCGCCGCGGCGGGAGCCGGCGCCGAATCCAGCGGTCTCGGATCGGCCGCCTTCGGCGTCGAGTCTGGCGCGATGCAGCGACATCGCATAGCGAAGCGCTGCTCCGAGCAGCAGATTGTAGTCGCCGCCTTCCGAGAACACGCGCCCGGCCGTTTCTTCGACTGCGACGAAATCCCCCTCGAAGGCGCCATTGACGGCGGCATCGACCGCAAGACTCGACGCATCGGCCACGATCGCCGCGATGTGCTCGACTGTCACCGTGCCGGCACCCCGCGCATAAAGCAGGAGTTTGCCGATCTCCGAGCGCGACGTAAGCCGATCCTGGCCGAGCAAGGAGACGAGAAGCTCCTTCGCCGCGGGTTCGATCTCGAGATTCTCGGCGCGCAGCTCGGCATCGACAAGTTGCGCGAGATCCTTGGCCGAATCCTGCGCGCATTCGAGCGCCGCAGCATGGGGGCTGCTCTCGCAGAGGCTGCGCAGCGGCGCATCGCGCTTCAGGGCGCCGGCCTCAATCACGATCGTGCATTCGCGCGGCGGAGCCGCGAGCACCGGTTCGAGCGCGGCAATGAAGCTCTTGCCTTGCGCGTTGATGGCGATCGCGCGCCGGCCGCCGAAGAGCGGGATCGTATAGGCTTCGTCGGCGAGCCGCAGCGGATCAGCGGCGAGATCGTCGCCGTTTAGCCGTAGGAACTGGAACGGATCTTTGGCGTCATCGATATTGCGCGCGATGATCTGACGGGCGCGCTCGGAGACGAGGCCGGCATCGGCGCCGAATACGAGATAGACAAAAACGTTCGGCGGCGGGCGGTTGAGGAATCGCTCGGTGTCGCCCGGCCTGACGGCGACCATTCAGGTTCGCGTGGCGAGTTCGGCGGCGACCTGGGTCCGAATCTGTTCGGCCAGCGCGCGGGCGTCCCGGATCTCTGCATCGCGCGCTGCGCGCACGTCGGCGAACCGGGCGATCGAGCGATCGTAGCTCGCGGCGACGAAGGCATGGCCTTTGTAGATCGGCTCCGGGCCGGCAACGGGAACGAGCTCAAAATCGGCGCCCGTCACGATCGTCCCGCCTGTCGGAACGCCGGTCACAGTGTCGATCAAGGGTGAACGCGAGGCTTCTCTGAGCGTGACGATCAGGTGATATTTTTTCGGCACCTGCGCGCCGGTGCCGTTCAGCGCGAGCTCCAAGTCGTCGCCGAGATAATGGCCCATGCGGCTGCTGATCGGATCGATGGCGATTGCCTGCAGCTGGCCGGCAAGCTGGTCGCCCGTGCCGTTCCACGATCCATAGAGCGGCTGAACGGTGATGCAACCGGTAAGCAGCAACGGCAAGGGCGCCAGCGCAGCCAGCCGTATCAGCCAGGATCCGCGAGAAAGTCTAAGCGACGACATTCACGATCCTTTGCGGGACAATGATGACCTTCTTCACCGCGCGGCCGTCAAGTGCGCGTTGGACTCCGTCGAGCGCAAGCGCGGCTTTCTCGATTGCTGCCGCATCGGCATTGCGTTCGATCACGAGATCCCCGCGCTTCCGGCCATTGACCTGCACCGGCAGGCCAATCATATCTTCGACGATCAGGCTCTTTTCCGCAACTGGCCATTGCGCTTCGGCAACCAGCGCCGCGTGGCCGAGCCGCGCCCAGCTTTCCTCCGCCAGATGCGGCATCATGGGCGCAAAAAGCCGCACGAATATGTCGGCGGCCTCGCGCAGGGCATAGCGCAGATCGGGGGCTATCGACGGCGTCTCGATGTCGCCCAGCGCCGCCGATAATTTATTTGAAAGATCATAAACTTGCGCAATGGCGCGATTGAACCGCAGACGGCTCAGATCCGCCTCGACCCGGATCAGCGCGGCGTGCGCGGCCTTGCGGATCTCGTTGGCGGCGGGGGAAAACTGCGCGGGTATCGGCGCGTCGGGCGGAGCTGCAAGGCCCGCGAGATCCTCGACCAGCCGGAACACCCGTTGGACGAATTTCCCGGCCGCGTTCACCCCTTCTTCGGTCCAGATCACATCGCGCTCCGGCGGCGAATCGGAGAGCATGAACCAGCGCGCCGTATCGGCGCCGTAGGTCTCGATGATCGCGTCGGGATCGACCGTGTTGCGCTTCGATTTCGACATTTTCTCAACCGCGCCGATCTCGACCGGCCGATGACCGTCGCGGGTGAAGGCGCGCCGCCCTTCCGGCCCGGATTCGATCACAACCTCGGATGGGAAAAGATGGCTGCCATCCTCGCCGAGATAGGTCTCATGCACCACCATGCCTTGAGTGAAGAGACCGGCGAAAGGCTCGGTCAATGAATCGGCGTGGCCGGTCGCCTGCATGGCACGCGTGAAAAAGCGCGAATAAAGCAGGTGGAGGATCGCGTGTTCGATACCGCCGATATATTGATCGACCGGCATCCAACGTTTAACGGCGCTTTCAGTTGTCGGCTCGGCGGCGTTCCAGGGATCGGTGAACCGCAGAAAATACCAGGACGAATCGACGAACGTATCCATCGTGTCCGTCTCCCGCCGCGCCGGGCCGCCGCAGCGCGGACAGGCGACGTGCTTGAAGGTCGGATCGCGGTCGAGCGGATTGCCTGGCGCGTCGAATGAGACGTCTTGCGGCAAGACAACCGGCAGATCGGACTCGGGCACCGGAACCACGCCGCAATCCGGACAATGGATGATCGGGATCGGGCAGCCCCAGTAACGTTGCCGCGAAATCCCCCAGTCGCGCAGGCGGAAGTTGGTCTGCCGCCGGGCTTGCGGTTGATCGCCGAGCCTGACGGCTTCGAGACGGCGTGCGACCTCCTCCTTCGCCGCCGCGGTCGAAAGACCATCGAGAAAGCGCGAGTTGATGAGCGTGCCGTCGCCCTCATAGGCCGTGTCGGTGATTGTGAACGTGGCCGGATCGGCGCCCGGCGGGCAAATCACCGGCGCATTGCCGAGGCGATAGGCGTTGGCGAATTCGAGGTCGCGCTGGTCATGCGCCGGACAGCCGAAGATCGCACCTGTCCCGTAATCCATCAGCACGAAATTGGCGACATAGACGGGAAGCAGCCAATCGGCATCGAACGGATGGCGCGCGCGAAGCCCGGTGTCATAGCCCCGCTTTTCCGCCGTCTCGATCGCCTCTTCCGATGTGCCGCGGCGCTGGCATTCGGCGATGAAGGCGGCGAGTTTTGGATCGCGCTCCGCGGCGCGTTGTGCCAGCGGATGATCGGGAGCGAGCGCGAGAAATTTCGCGCCGAACAAGGTGTCGGGCCGCGTCGTATAGACCTCGACCTCGCGCGCATCGAGACTTGGTGTCGGTTGCAGCGCAAAGCGGATGCTCAAGCCTTCCGACTTGCCGATCCAATTGCGCTGCATCAGCCGCACCTTCTCGGGCCAGCGGTCGAGCCGGTCGAGCGAATCCAGAAGATCCTCGGCGAAGTCGGAAATTTTCAGGAACCATTGCGTCAGCTCGCGCTGTTCGACGAGCGCGCCCGAGCGCCAGCCGCGCCCGTCGATCACCTGCTCGTTGGCGAGCACCGTCTCGTCGACGGGGTCCCAATTCACTTTCGATTTCTTGCGGATCACCAGGCCGGCGGCGAGGAAATCCAAAAACATCTTCTGCTGATGTTTGTAATAAGCGGGATCGCAGGTCGCGATCTCGCGCGACCAGTCGAGCGAGAGGCCCATCGATTGAAGCTGCGCCCGCATGGTCGCGATATTGGCGTAGGTCCATGTCGCGGGTTGGGTCTTGTTCTGGACCGCGGCGTTTTCCGCCGGCAGACCGAAAGCGTCCCAACCCATGGGATGCAGGACATTATAGCCGCGCGCCCGCATGAATCGCGCAACCACGTCCCCCATCGCATAATTGCGAACATGTCCCATATGGATCCGCCCGGACGGATAGGGGAACATCTCGAGGACGTAATATTTCGGGCGCGGATCGTCGTTACGGGTCCGGAACGATCCGGCCGCGGCCCAGATCTTCTGCCATTTCCGTTCGGCTTCGCGGGCGTTGTAGCGCGGCGCGTCCATGCTATCAGGGGCTCCGGGAGACGGCCTGAAACACAGCATTATTGGCCGAGCCGGTCAATCATCGAGGGCGCGATGGAAGAGAGCGCGGCATGGCGCGAGACGCACGGGACCGCCGCGCGGCTTGCCGAAGTCAGGGAGCGGATCGCCCGCGCCGTGCGCGATTGCGGCCGCGCCGCCGATGCGGTGACGCTCGTCTGCGTTACAAAGACCTTTGGCGCCGACGCCATCCGGCCGGTGCTCGCTGCGGGCGAACGCGTCTTCGGCGAGAACCGCGTGCAAGAAGCGCTGCAAAAATGGCCGGAGCTGAAGCGCGATTTTCCCGACATCAGGCTACATCTGATCGGGCCTTTGCAGTCGAACAAAACGCGCGAGGCGGTCGAATTCTTCGACGTGATCGAGACGGTCGATCGCGACAAGATCGCCGCTGCGCTTGCCGATGAGATCGCGCGCACGGGCCGAGGCCCGCGGCTTTACGTTCAGGTCAATACCGGCGCGGAGCCGCAGAAGGCCGGCGTGCTGCCGCAGGACGCGGACAGGTTCATTGCCCATTGCCGCGAGGATCTTGGCCTCGAGATCTCAGGCCTCATGTGCATCCCGCCGGTCGACGAGCAGGCCTCGCCGCATTTCGCGCTCATGAACAAGATCGCCGCGCGCAACGGCATCAAAGCGCTGTCGATGGGCATGAGCGCCGATTTCGAGTTGGCGATCCAATTGGGCGCGACACATGTGCGGGTCGGCAGCGCGATCTTCGGGGAGCGGTGAAGGGCCGGCGGATTTGCCACTAATATAGACGATTTCCTCGCGCCGCCCCCTCAATCTGGAAAGAAAAAGAGCTTGGCAGCGAACGCAGTTGCGGATGCTCCACTGAAGAAAGCAGCAACTGTATTCATCCGAGCCGAAAATTTCACGGCCTGATAAAAGGGATCATTATCTGGCGTCCGATCCCAATATGCACGATAGGCGGCAACTTTCCCGCGGCTGACAAGAACCAAAAAACCGCCGCGGTAAGCGCCAATAGTGCGGTGGTAACGATCGGTTCATTCAGGCATCTCCTAATAGGCATCAGCATTACACATCGGGACTGCGAATTCTCTCGCGTCATGCCCGCGCTTGACGCGGGCATCCAGGCGCTAAACTACAGCATCTTGGACTTTGGATGGCCGGGTCAAGCCCGGCCATGACGGTGTCACCGATCGCGTGTGCCGTCTCTACCGCACTACCAGCACCGCGCGCCGCGCCAGCCGCGGCAGAAGCTTGCGCAGATCCGCCGCGCGCAGCGCGACGCAGCCGGCGGTCGGCGAAAGATCCGGCCGCGCGCAGTGGAGAAAAATCGCGCTGCCGCGAAATTTCTTCCGCGGGCGCATGTTGTAGTCGAGCACGCCGACAAAATCGTAAAGTCCATCGTCGCGCCACATGCTCTCATGCCCGGCACGATTCGGCAGGCGGATTTGCCTGTTGTAAGAGGCCGAGCCTGGATCCTCGCACCATCCGAGCGTCGGCTTGATCGGCCGCAGCGGGAAGAGCGTCGCGGGACGAGGTCCGACCCCTGGCTTGAAAAAGCCTTCAATCAGGCGAAAATGGCCTACAGGCGTCGTGCGGTCGCCTTCGCGCTTGTTGTGGCTTATGGAATTGGCGCCGATCGCGCAGACGAGCGTCGTCGCGCCGACATGAAGTCGCGCCGTCCTGGAAGGCGCGATTGGTGCCGTCACAATGAGGCGGCGGAGTTTTGCCGGCGCGGTCTTGACCTGAGGCAAACGCGGGCTCGGCTTCGTCTTGCGCATGGCGATCTGGCCGGGTCTCGGGTTTCGCTTGGGCTTGGCGACCGACATTGATCAGTTTTGAGTGGCCGGGTTGCGGCGAATATAGGACCAGTCATGACGCAGGTTCGCAAGATCCTGATTGCCGATGACGACGACGATCTCCGCGGCGAGCTGGTCGAACAGCTCGCGGTGCACGCCGAATTCCAACCCTTCCACGCGCCGACCGCGACAGCGGCGCTCGCCGTCGCGCGGCAGGAGGCACCCGATCTCGTCATCATGGACGTCGGCCTGCCCGACATGGACGGGCGCGAGGCGGTCAAGCAGCTGCGCAAAGAGGGATTCAAAAATCCGATCATCATGCTGACCGGGCATGATTCGGAAGCCGATACGCTCGATGGACTGGAATCGGGCGCCAACGATTATGTCACGAAGCCCTTCCGCTTCTCCATTCTGCTGGCGCGTATGCGCGTCCAACTGCGCCAGCACGAGGCAAGCGACGACGCTTCGTTCCGCATTGGCCCCTTCACCTTCCAGCCCGGCTCCAAACATTTGATCAACGAGAAGGGCGGCAAGCTGCGCCTGACCGAGAAGGAGACGGCCATCCTGCGCTTTCTCTATCGCGCCGGACAAATGGTGGTCACCCGCGAAGTCCTCCTGAAGGAGGTCTGGGGTTATAAGTCGAACGTCACGACCCACACGCTCGAAACGCATATCTACCGGCTGCGGCAGAAGATCGAGCGCGACCCGACGAAATCGCAGCTTTTGATCACCGAAGCAGGCGGTTATAAGCTCGTCCCCTGATCCCTTCTTCCGTTGGCAGAAGGCGCCGCGCCGGGCGATACGATTTGAGGGGTTGCAACGCGCCCGGATTTCAATATCTTAGCTTTTCCCCGGCCGGCCCCCGCACACCCTCTCCCGCAGGGTGTTCGCGCATTGTGCCGCCTTTCGGCAACGATGAAACGCAGGCATGGCGCTCGAGCAGGACCTCCGTAATCTCGCCCGCAACCCGACGCTTGCCGTGCTCGAACCCGGGGCCTTGCGCCGCCTAGCCCTCGCCGCCACGCCGCGCAGCGTGCGCGCCGGCGATATTCTGTTCCGTCGCGACGAAGCCTCGGACGGCGGCTTTCTGCTCTGCTCCGGATCGATCGCATTCGATCCTTCGGGCTATAACAAGGCCGCGCTAATCGTGTATCCGCCGTCGTTGATCGGCGACATGGCTTTGATCACGCCCACACGGCGGCCGGCGACCGCGGTTGCGCATGAGCCCTCGCGCATGCTCGAGATCCCGCGCGCGTTGTTTCAGCGCACGCTCAACGAATCGCCGAAAAGCGCCGAGCGGCTGCGGCGGCTCGTCGCGGCGCGATTGCGCGGTTTCGTGGACGATCTCGAAGCTTTGCGCGAACGGATCTCGGATCCGCTCGACGCAGACTAAGCCTATTCCGCCGCCACTCCGGTACCGATCTGGCAGGCGACGCCGGTGCCGCCGAGCCCGCAATAGCCGGCCGGATTTTTGGCGAGATATTGCTGATGATAGGCTTCGGCATAATAGAACGGCGGCGCATCGCGAATTTCCGTCGTGATCGGCCCGAGCCCGCGCGCCGCGAGTGCCTTGTCGTAAACGGCCTTTGACTTTTCCGCCGCCGCTCGCTGAGCTTCGCTCGTCACATAGATTGCCGAGCGATATTGCGTGCCGACGTCGTTACCTTGGCGCATCCCCTGGCTCGGGTCGTGGCTTTCCCAAAACGTCTTCAGGAGAGTCTCATAACTGATGAGCGAGGGATCGTAGGCGACGAGGACGACTTCCGCGTGGCCCGTTCGGCCTGAGCAGGCCTCTTCATAGGTCGGATTTGGCGTCTGCCCGCCGGCATAGCCGACCGCTGTCGTCCAGATTCCTGGTCCGAGCTGCCAGAACTTGCGTTCCGCGCCCCAGAAACAGCCGAGGCCGAAGATTGCGGTCTCGATCCCGGCCGGGAACGGCGGCTTCAGGCCGTGGCCGTTGAGGAAATGCTTCGCCGCGGTCGCGATCGGCTGGGACCGGCCGGGCAGGGCTTCGCCAGCTTGCGGCAGAGTCAAGGATTTGCGGAACGAGAACATGGAACACCTCCTCGGCCTTCCTAACATGGGACGATCGGCGCGGGCAGACAATGGCCGCCCCCATTTTACGCGCGCGAGGGGCAGGCTGTTACTCGGTGCTGAGATCAGCGATCCGTGTAGCCGATTTTCGGCCGCCGCTTCTGCGTGAGCAGCATCAGCAGAATGCCAATGACGCCGATGACGAGCCAGGTCGGCATCAGCAGAACTTTCGCCACGACAGGGTCCCAGAGGAACGGCGGAAGCGCATGCTGAAGGGCAAGCTTCAGCGTCGCGAATTTTTCCGGCATCAGCCAGACGAGCGTTTGCCCGAGCGGCGTGAGGGACAATGCGCCGCCGGCGATGCTGCGCGTTCCGTCGACGACGAGCGCGGCAAAGGCCCCGGCGAGGAGCAAAAGGGCGATAAGGCGAAAGCTCAGACGAAACATGGACGACCGGATGGCGAAGGCGGGTGTCCTCAATAAAGTGGCGCCGGCGGACTGTCCATTGGCCGGGTGCCGTAGAGGGCGGCCCCAGAGGGGCGCGCTTCGCTTGCGCGTGCGCCTTGGCCGATTATAGTGCGCGCCATTCGGCGGGCCCGAGATTTTGACGCTTTTTTGGAAGTGCGGCGAATTGGAATCCGGCCCGGCGGCGGTGGTCTCATGCGGCGCTTGCAAGGCCCGGCCGCGACCGCGGCGTCATAGAAGAGTCCGGAGGGGTGGCCGAGTGGTTGAAGGCGCACGCCTGGAAAGTGTGTATAGGGGAAACCCTATCGCGGGTTCGAATCCCGCTCCCTCCGCCAGCCGCCTCGCCGTCTTTCGCTTGCCTCCGTTTCTCACCGGTAGATATCGACCGTACAGTCGGCGACTTTCGCCCGTTCGCTAGGAACGCCAAAAAACGCCTCCGAGTCGCTGATTTTGAATATTTGCGGAGCCCCTGGCGGATCCAGAATGACGAAGAATGGGCGACGGCTGCCCAAAGCAGAAGGGTACCAGTCTCCGCGGCTAATCCACAGATATGGCGACAGGTGCCCTTTGTCCCCGATGATCGCGCGTACCGTCACCTTGCCACGCGACAGAATCGTTACTGGTGAGGCGGTCCAATATTGAGCGTAACCGAACTGCAATCCGCGGTTTTCAAGCCAATGTTCCAACTTGGGAGCGTCTGACCTGAGCCCGAGAACCGGATGAAATGTGAGAGCATATGCGTTCGCGGCGAGGAGCGATCCAAAAAGGGCCGAAGCGCCGACAAGCATGCGAGACGGGAATTTTGGCGCGGAGCGGGCTCCAAGAATCGCGCCAAAGACGACGACAGCAAGCAGGTAATGGCCCGACCAAAATCCAACCATAACGGTACTGAACAAGCAGCTTAACGTTAATAGCACCGCGCCAAGCGCGAGCGCGCAGTCCAAGAACTCGAACGCGACCGGCCGCAAGACGAGCACCCCCTTGGCCATTTGCCACGTTGTTGCGGCGACCACCCAAGCGACCAAGAGGAGCAAAGGTGAGTGGAGCAGCTGGGGCAGAGCGCGGGAAACGGGCAGCCCGAAGAAATCCGCGCTGGAAAAGGCGAAGATTGCCTCGATCGTATAGGCTGCGTTACGGCCTAAATCGCCCAGTTGCGCAAAGTAAAATCCAATGGGTCCGTCGTCGACCACCGTAAACCCGCCGGTCGCGCTGTTAAGGCGGACGATCGCATAGCCGGCAGCAATGCTCACGATCGCCGTCGCCGTCAATATCAAACGCCGACGGAGCGAAGCCTTCCCTGCAAGAAGCGAGGCCCCTGCTATCGGAACCATGGCAATAAACACAGCAAGCGGATCACTGGCGACAGCCGCAGTTGCAAGCAGGAAAAGCAATCCTAGAACAAGGTATCCCCCGCGATAGAGAAATCGGTCCGCGAATAAAAATAGAAGCAGCGCCTGCAGCAACGTCAGGCCGTGTATGGAACCGGCGGTGATTACCGTCATTAGCGGGTTATCGCGCAGGATCGGCAGCGCCAGCAACGCTCCAATGACGAGAAGAGACCATGTTGGATTTTTCGAGGCCGCGCCGCGTCGGCTGATAATCCAAGACATCGTGACGATGCCGCCCCAAGCGAGCGCGGGTAGGACGATCATGAAAAACGGGTGATTGCCAAAGAGACGCGTCGCCAAAGCATAGGCCAACGCGTCTTGGAGCCAGAAATTATCCATTGGAAGATACCAATGCGACAGACGCCAGTTTCCGGCCCCCATATCGAGCCCGACCAAGTAGCCATTCACGACGTCGGCACTCTTCTCGGTCGCGCTGAAAATGCTAACGTAAAGGAGCGTCAATAAAAGAATCGCCGCAGCCACCATGAAATAATACCGCGTCACCTCGAAAGACGCAGACTTTGTCGAGCCGTTGCCAGCAGGGAGAACTCGCGACCCCTCCAGATAATTCATTCGAGCTTTGCCTTCGACGCGGCCTTTGGCCAAAAATGCTTGACCGATGCGCGCATGAGAACCGATAGTAATCTTGCCCTGGATCGGCCGCTCAACCCGACAATTCGTTGATAAGCGAACAGATGTCTGACGTCGAGCCCTGCTGGGCTGTTGTCGATGCGAACATCTGGGTCGCCGAGCGTTTGCTGCAATCCTCGATCGGAGCCGCATTTCTCGAGATGGGTATTCACGGTTGCGACATTTATCCGCGATGACTGAAATCGAAGCTCTGGCGCTATCGGCCCTCATCGAAGGATCGGTTGCCTATCTCGTCGCGCGGCTTGCGCGCTGGCCAAGCCGCGGCAACCTGCATGTCGGTTTCGCCGCCGCCGCCGCCGCCGCCATCACTCACCCGCAGCTCTGGGCCGCCGCGCTTTGGGCCTATTCCCGGTTTCCTTATTGGCCGTCAATTCTTGTCTTGGAGGGGATCGTCGTGCTTGTCGCAGGCGCGCTTATCGCGTGGATCGCGGCGCTGCGCCTCGATCGCGCCCTGCTCGCCTCGCTCGCGGCCAATGCCGCGTCATTCTTGTTTGGACTTTGGCTCGAAGGCTGAGCGCCGCCGCTGACGCGACGATCAGCACCGGGATCGGCACCGCTTACTGCGGCTGCGGCGGATTGGGTTGCGGCGGGGCCGGCTGTGGCGGATTGGGCTGCGGCTGCGGCGGACCGGGCTGCGGCGGCGGCGGACCGGGCGGTGGCGGCGGTGGATTGGGCAGCGGCGGAACTGGCTGCGGCATCGGGGGCGCGACGTCAGCTCTGACGATCATTGGCCCAGTCAGCATGAGCGTCGCACCGACCAAGATTATGAGAATCCGTTTCAACATCGTCAGCCTCCCTCCGGGACGCACATTGTCGGTCTTCATCGCGCGCGAAACCGGTCTTCGTCGGGCAAGGACCCCAAGGATAGCATGAAGGCAAACCGCGCGTCGCGTCGGCGGAGCGCGGCCCGGCAAAATCCCGGCGCGACCGTATTTGTCGCAGATGGACTTCCCGGAAACGCGGAATTCGGCTTCTGCGGGCCCAAGCGGACGCGTATACCGGCGGCGCGACTCGAATTTCTGAAGGAAACGCGATGGCGAAAAAGCCAAGCCCTACTCGGCCGCTCCAGCCGGCCGCAAGTCTTGCTGCGAGCAGACCATCGAAGTTTCCTGCCGAAACCGAAGACATCCGTCAAATCGGGCAGGCCTTGATGGCAATCCTGGCGGTCGCGGTCGGCATCGTGACCGGCTTCGGCGCGGTCTTGTTCCGCGATCTCATCGGTCTCATCCACAATGCTCTGTTCCTGGGTCAATTCGCGGTGCGCTACGACGCCAACCATTTTACGCCGCCGAGCCCCTGGGGAGCACTGGTGATTTTCGTGCCGGTGCTCGGCGCCATTGCCGTGACCTTCCTCGTCAAGAACTTCGCGCCGGAAGCCCGCGGCCATGGCGTGCCGGAAGTCATGGATGCGATCTATTATAAGGGCGGCGTGATCCGGCCCGTCGTCGCGGTGGTGAAATCCTTCGCCTCGGCGATCTCGATCGGCAGCGGCGCGGCGGTGGGACGCGAGGGGCCGATCATTCAGATCGGCTCGGGCCTCGGCTCGACATTGGGCCAGATCGTGCGCATGCCGGCTGGACAAAGGATCATTCTGGTTGGAGCCGGAGCCGGGGCCGGAATTGCCGCGACCTTCAACACGCCGATCGGCGGCGTCATGTTTGCCATCGAACTGATGATGCCCGAGGTCAGCGTTCGGACCTTCTTGCCCGTGGCGCTCGCCACCGGGATGGCGACCTTCATCGGCCGATTTTTCTTCGGCCCCGAGCCCGCTTTCGCCGTCCCGCAGCTGGTTCCAATGAGCACGAATGCGTCGGCGGCAATCACGCTCTGCCTCTATGCCTTGCTTGGGGCCGTCACCGGGATCGCTGCGGCGGGATTCGTACGCGGCCTGCATCTTGCGGAGGATTTATTCGACAAGATCAAGGAACCCTACACGCGACATGCGCTGGGCATGCTGCTCGTCGGTATATTGATCTATGTCCTGCAGCAGCGCTTCGGCCATTATTACGTGCAAGGCGTCGGTTACGCCACAGTTCAAGCCATTCTGCTCGGGCAAATGTCCTCCGCTGGATTGTTGCTGCTGCTTTATCTCTGCAAGATGGCCGCGACCTCGCTCAGTCTCGGTTCGGGTTCCTCGGGGGGGATATTTTCGCCCTCGCTGTTCATGGGCGCGACGATCGGCGCCACCTTTGCCGCGCTTCTCACTGCGCTGCATCTGCCGCTCGCTATCAACATCCCGTCCTTCGCCATGGTCGGCATGGGAGCGATGGTCGGCGGCAGCACCGGCGCGGTGATGACGGCGGTGACGATGATCTTCGAGATGACACGCCAGTACGAAATCGTCATGCCGATGATTGTGGCGGTGGCGCTGAGCGTGGGCGTGCGGCGCCTGCTGTCGCGCGAGAGCATCTACACCTTGAAACTCGTCCGGCGCGGGCATTTCATACCGAAGGCGTTGCACGCCAATATGTTCCTGGTCCGTCGCGCCCGGGAGGTGATGGATACGGACGTGCTGCTGGCGCCGGCCGAAATGACATTCGACGCCTTTCTCTCGCAACCGGACCACGCCGGCCGGACGCGCCACGTCGCCGTCATCGAGAGCAATCGTATCCTCGGCGTGCTGCGCATCAATACGGCGCTGCGGCACGCCTCGGAAGGTGCGAGCGTCGCGCTACGCGACATCGTGAGCCGCGACTTTACCGTCGTGCGCGAGGACGACATCGTCTTCGACGTGATCCGCCGCATGCGGAGCAAAAAGGCACTCATGGCGCTGGTCGTGCGCGGGCGCGGCGTGCCGCGGCCGGAGAACATCGCCGGCGTCATCACCAAAGAGCACATCGCCGATTCCGTCGCCATCAGCATCAGCGTTTATCCGGCATGGGACTGAACGGTGGTCCGCGGGCAGGAGTTGAGGCAGGCGAGGGTGATGCCACGAAGCCGTTCCACCCTATTGCGCGGCAGTGTCTTTGGCGGTCGCCCCGATCTAATGTCTAAGTAATATAAGCCGCCCACATAGCGTCAAACATGAATCTGCGCGATGATTCGCACAAGGCACGATGAAATGTGGCCGAAATGCCCAATTTAGCTGCGACTTTTTGGCCTGGATAGAATGCATAAAACAAACTGTGGCCGGACGATATCCAAGTTCTGAACACAATAGACCATTCAATACACGCCCTTCCTGCAACTACAGAAAGGGCAGAACATTGAGGCCAATAACAATTGCTACGATTACGCTACCGCTTGTCGTCTTCTTCTCGGGCAGCTCTTATGCCGGCTCCTATAGTTACGGCGGTCCAAGCGGCGGCTCCTTGATAAGAGCCTCATACTACTGTTCCGGATCTCGGACAGCATCGGGAGAGCGTTTCAATCCGAATGGGTTTACCGCGGCGCATCGGACGCTGCCGTTCGGGACGCGGCTTGCGGTCACCAATCCGGCGAATGGGCGCACGGTGGTCGTGCGGATCAACGATCGCGGTCCCTTCGTGCGCGGCGTGAGCCTGGATCTTGCGCGCGGCGCCGCTTTCGCGCTGGGCATGCGCGGCAATGCGACGGTCAGGATCGCGCCCGTCGGCGGCGGCGCCATTGCCGATTCGCAAGATGAGGGCGGGCCCTCGCAGGAATCGCGAACCTTCGCGAATAACGCGACGGCGAATGATGCGACCCGCTTCTGGGGTTCGCCTTTCGAACGCGCGCTGGACTTATAAGATCCAGACCAAACGAACTAAGCGCCTTCAAAATTGCGGACGCTTCGCGACGGCGACCAGGTTCGACTTGGCCGCCGTCGGTGCTTTTTTTTGCACGCCTGGCCGCGCTCGCGCGAAGCTCCTGCCCTTGAACCCACGGCAGGCCTCAAAACCTTGGCATCGCGAGCGCCGCGGCGTAGGCCTTCTCCGCAAGATGATGGAATGTGCCGGCTGCTTCGTCGAGCCCGTAGAGGCGGCCGTCGGCGACGCCGAAATAAGCGCCGTGCAGCGCGAGCCTTCCTTCCTTCTCGCCCTCACGCACATAGGGAAAGCTGCGCAGATTGGCGAGCGTGTCGATGATCGCCGCGTGGGCGAGGCGCTCGGCATAGACCTCGATCGGTTCGGTGCGCGGCCCGAGTTTCGCGGCGGACGGCGCAAGCAGCGAGATCCAGCGGCCGATGAAATCGCCCGGCGCGATCGCAGCGCGCCCCGGATCGGCGGCCTGTTCGGCATAGGCGCGCACGCCGCCGCAGCTCGCATGGCCCATGATGACGATATGTTCGACCTTCAGGATCCTGATCGCATATTCAAGCGCCGCCGACGTGCCGTGATGCTCGGCGTCGGGTTGGTATGGCGGCACCAGATTGGCGATGTTGCGCACGACGAAGATCTCGCCTGGCAATGCATCGAAGATCACTTCCGGCGATACGCGCGAGTCGCAACACCCGATCAGTAGGATTTTGGGACTCTGCCCGCGCTTGGCGAGCTGCCGGTAGCGCTCTTGCTCGCGGCGGAAATGGCCGCCGAGAAAGGCTTCGTAACCCTCGATGAGCCGCGCCGGCAGAAGCGCAGGCTCAGGCGCCGGGGGCGAAGGTTCAAATGTCTCGGCCATGGGAGGTCACCTGCGAAGAGAGCGCCGGCATGGCCGCGGTGCGCGGGTCGGCGTGTCAGCTTGCCCGAGCCTATGCCGCGCTGCAATAGAGCTTGCGGCACGACAGCGCATTTCCCCCCGTCTCCAACCTCGACAGATCCGCATGGCAAGCCTCCTTTCTCCTCTCGCTCCTTCGGCACAATCGCTTTTATGGTCGCCGTTTGTCGGGGAACGGCGATTCCGCAGTGCAAAGAAGTTCGGCGCGTCGGTTAGCGTTGCGGTTATTCTCATCTGGCGGCAAAGATCAAACTCGGCTAACGAATCTTGAAAAGCTCGATCTGCCGCGGCGGGAGGGAATGCGTTTATGGACATTCATGAGTACCAGGCCAAGGCGTTATTGGCCCAGTTCGGCGTTGCGGTGCCGCCGGGAGCCGTGGTGAGCACACCCGAGGAAGCGTCTTATGCGGCGATCGAGCTCGGGGGCGCGCGCTGGGCGGTGAAGGCGCAAATCCATGCGGGCGCGCGCGGCAAGGCAGGCGGCATCCGAATTTGCACGAGCTACAAAGACGTTCGGCACGCAGCCGACGACCTCCTCGGCAAGCGGCTGGTCACCCTCCAGACAGGCGCCGAAGGCCAGCCAGTCCACCGGGTTTACATCGAGTCTGCCGCGCCGTTCGAGCGCGAGCTCTATCTGGGCTATGTGCTCGACCGCAAGGCCGAGCGTGTCCGCGTCATCGGCTCGCGCTGCGGCGGCATGGAGATCGAAGAGATCGTCAAGACCGACCCGAATGCGATCATGCAAGTGGTCGTCGAGCCGGCCGTCGGTCTTCAGGCCTTCGAAGCGCGTGAACTCGCCTTCCAACTCGGCCTCAGCGGCAAACAGGTGCAGCGCGCGGTCGAGACCATTCTCGGCGCCTATCGCGCCTTCCGCGACTGCGATGCCTCGATGCTCGAGATCAATCCGCTGGTCGTCACCAAGGACGACCGGGTGCTTGCGCTCGACGCCAAGATGTCGTTCGACGACAATGCGCTGTTCCGCCGGCAGAACGTCGCCGCAATGTATGACGCCACTCAGCAAGACCCGCGCGAGGCGCAGGCCGCGGAGCACAATCTGAATTACATCGGGCTCGACGGCGAGATCGGCTGCATCGTCAACGGCGCCGGCCTGGCGATGGCGACGATGGACATGATCAAGCACGCGGGCGGCAGCCCGGCCAATTTCCTCGACGTCGGCGGCGGCGCCTCGCCGGAGCGCGTCGCGACCGCATTCCGGCTGGTGCTCTCGGACGAGAAGGTGCGCAGCGTGCTGGTCAATATTTTCGCCGGCATCAACCGCTGCGACTGGGTCGCGCAAGGCGTCGTCCAGGCCTGCAAGGAAACCGCGATCGACGTGCCCTTGGTTGTCCGCCTCGCCGGCACCAATGTCGAGGCGGGCCGCAAGATCATCAAGGAAAGCGGCATTGCAATCATAAGTGCGGAGACATTGGGAGAGGCTGCATCCAAGGCCGTCGCCGCATGCCGCGGCAACGGCCTTGGCGTCAGGCCTGGCAGCGGACACTAGGGCATGGTTCCGAAGTGCATGGGTTAAGAACACCAAAAGGTACGCCATGAGCATTCTGATCGACGAAAAGACCCCGATTCTCGTGCAGGGCATCACCAGCGAAAAGGCGAGCTTCCATACCAAGGAGATGATCGGCGCCGGCAGCAAGGTCGTCGCCGGTGTCACCCCCGGCAAGGGCGGTCAGACGCATGTGGGCGTGCCGGTATTCAACACGGTGAAGGAAGCGGTCAAGAACACCGGGGCGACCACCAGCATCGCCTTCGTCGCGCCGGCCTTCGCCGCGGATGCGATCATGGAAGCGGCGGACGCGGGGATCAGGCTCGTCTGCTCGATCACCGACGGCATTCCGGCGCAGGATATGATGCGCGTCAAACGCTACCTCATGCGCTATCCGAAAGAGCGGCGCACGATGCTGGTCGGCCCTAATTGCGCCGGCATCATCAGCCCCGGCAAGGCCATGCTCGGCATCATGCCGCCGCACATCTATATGCAGGGCTCGGTCGGCCTCATCTCGCGCTCAGGTACGCTCGGCTATGAGGCCGCCTCGCAAATGAAGGCGCTCGGCATCGGCATTTCGACCAGCGTCGGCATCGGCGGCGATCCGATCAACGGCAGTTCCTTCATGGACCATCTGGCGCTTTTCGCCGAAGACGACGAGACCGAGGCGGTGCTGATGATCGGCGAGATCGGCGGCCCGCAGGAGGCGGAAGCCGCCGCCTGGATCAAGGCCAATATGCCCAAGCCCGTTGTCGGTTTTGTCGCCGGACTTACCGCTCCGAAAGGCCGGCGCATGGGCCATGCCGGCGCGATCATCTCGGCGGCCGGCGACAGCGCCGCCGAAAAGGCCGAGATCATGCGCTCCTACGGTCTGACTGTGGCGCCGAGCCCGGCCGAATTCGGCTCGACCATGGCGCAGGTCCTGTCGCAGAGCAGGACAAGGCGAATTTCGGCTTAAACCAGCGGCGCGGACCGGTTCGCAGCATCGCAAGGGCGCATCCATGAGCTTCACCTTGATCGAGCAGGCGCGGCCCCGTTTGCAGCGCTCGGAACTCGCCGTCCCGGGCTCGAACCCGTCGATGTTCGAGAAGGCGGCGAAGTCGCGCGCCGACATCATCTTCCTCGATCTCGAAGACGCGGTCGCGCCCGACGACAAGGAGAAGGCGCGCTCCAACATCGTCGCCGGCCTCAACGACGTCGATTGGGGTTCGAAGACGATGATGATCCGCATCAACGGGCTCGATACGCATTACATGTATCGCGACGTGGTCGATATCGTCGAGGCCTGCCCGCGCCTCGACATGATCCTGATCCCCAAAGTCGGCGTGGCGGCGGACGTCTATGCCATCGACATGCTCGTCACGCAGATCGAGACAGCCAAGAAGCGCAGCAAGCGGATTGGCTTTGAACTGCTGATCGAAACGGCGCTCGGCATGGCCAATGTCGAGGCCATCGCGCAATCGAGCAAGCGCCTTGAAGCGATGTCGTTCGGCGTCGCCGATTATGCCGCCTCGACCCGCGCCCGCACCACGGTGATCGGCGGGGTCAATCCGGATTACGGAGTTTTGTCGGACAAGGATGCGCAAGGCAAACGCACGTTCTTCTGGGGCGACCAGTGGCATGCGGCGCAGACGCGCATGATGGTTGCCTGCCGCGCCTATGGGCTGCGCCCGATCGACGGGCCGTTCGGCGACTTCTCCGACCGCGACGGCTATCTCGCCGCCGCGCGCCGCGCCGCGGTGCTCGGCTATGAAGGCAAATGGGCGATCCACCCCTCGCAGATCGAACTCGCCAATGACGTCTTTACGCCGTCGGATACGGAAGTAACGAAGGCCAAGCGAGTCGTCGAGGCCATGCAGCAGGCGGCCAAGGAAGGCAAAGGCGCGGTCTCGCTCGACGGGCGATTGATCGACATTGCCAGCATCAGGATGGCGCAGGCGCTTCTCGACAAGGCCAAGGCCGTCGCCGCCGGCTAGCGCGCTTCGACCATCGCGGCAGTTTGCGCGGAAAATCGCCTTCCGATAAAACCGGGCGCGATTCGAGGATGCGACATGGCCGATGATACGGACACGAGCGGAGTGACGGGATCGACCGGCGCGCCCGCTCGTCCGGCCGCCAACCAGGTTCCGCGCGAAAAGCCGGTGATCGAAGGGCAAGCCGAGGAGATCGCAGCGGACGCCCCGTCGGGCGCATCCGCGCCGCCGCCGCGCGCAGCGGACGTGCCCGCTGAAGAACCCTTGGCCTTTCCGTCGCCGCCGCCGGCGAGTGTCGCGCCCGCCGAACGGATGCCGGACGCTCCGCCGCCAAGGACGCATGCGCATCTCTGGCCATTCGCCGCGGCGATCGTCATCGCCGCGCTCATCGCGGTCGGCGGCGCCCTAGTTCTGAATAGGCTCGACAGGACGCCGGCGAATCTGGCGGCGCTCGAGTCTCTCGTCGCGACACTCCAACATCGGGCCGCTTCGAGCGCGGCGCCAAATGCGACACAAGCGGTACTCGAAAAGCGCATGGCCGCGTTGGAAGCCGCAAACGGCGACATGAGGGCCATGGTCGCAGGTTTGCGCGGCGATCTCGACAAGCTCGCGGCAGAAAAGGCGGCGCCCGCCCAAGGTGCCGCGCCGGATCTCGCACCGCTCGAGGCGCGCCTCGGCGGCCTGGAACGGAAGCTTGCCGCGCTCGATACAAAAGTCGGCGCACTTGCCGACCAACTCAATGCCGAGAACGGCCGGGTGAGCGCGTCGGAAACTCGTGTGAGCCAATCCGCCGCCGCACGCGCCGACAGCGAGGCCATCGCGATCCTCGCCGCGAATCTTCTGCGGAAAGTGGACGCCGGCGCGCCCTACGAGACCGACCTTGCCGCGCTCGCCAATCGCGGCCTCGACAAATCAAAACTTGCGCCGCTCGAACCCACGGCCGCTTCCGGGGTCGCTACGCCTGCGGCGCTCGCAAAGCAGTTTTCCGATCTCTCGCCCGCAATCCTTTCCGCCGAGCCCCAGCCAAAGGAAAATGGCTTCCTCGATCATCTCGTCAAAGGCGCGGAGCGCCTTGTCCGGGTGCGGAAGATCGGCGAGACGCCGGGCGACGACCTTTCCGGCCGTCTCGCGCGCATCAAGGCGGCGCTCGATGCGCGGGAGGTCGAGACGGGCTATCAGGAGTGGAGCGGGTTGCCGGACGTCGCGAAAACCAGGTCTGAAGCTTTCGGCGAGGCAGCGAAAGCCCGCATCGATGCGATTGCCGCGGCCCGGAGCATCGATTCCGACGCCGTGGTGGCGCTGGGCAAGGCGCGATCCTGAATTTGCGCGGTTCGCGGCAGCCGCCGGATTGTGCGCGAGCATTCCTTTACGTGAGTAATCATGTGATAGGATCGATGCGGTAAGAGCGCGTCGAGCCCGCAGCAATACTCGGCCCGCTGCTGTCACCCGAGCCCGCCATGATCCGTGTTCTTCTGTTTCTTCTCAGTCTCGCTTTTGTCGCGCTCGGCATTGTCTGGATTGTCGATCGGCCGGGCGAAGTCGCGGTCACCTGGCAGGGCTACCGTATCGAAACGACGGTCGCCGTGGCGCTCGGTCTCGTGGGGCTGGCCGGCGTCCTGCTCGCGATCCTTTTCGGCTTTTTCCGTTTCTTGTTGCGCATGCCGAGACTGATCGCACGTCGGGCTGAGAGACGCCGCCGAGCCAAAGGCCATGCGGCGCTGTCGCGCGGAATGATTGCGGTGGGCGCCGGCGATGCGAAACTCGCCCGCCGTTCATCGGCCGAAGCGGACCATCATCTTGAGCGGGACCCGCTGACCTTGTTGCTTGCTGCTCAGGCGGCGCAACTGTCGGGCGATCGCGCCGGCGCCGAATCCGCCTTCGGCAAATTGACGCAAGATCCGGCGACGCGTCTGCTCGGACTTCGCGGCCTGCATATCGAAGCGCAGAGGCGCGGCGATCCGGAAGCCGCCATTCATTTCGCCGAGGAGGCGCACAGGATCGCGCCTTTGCCTTGGTCGGCAAAGGCGGTGCTCGATCATCATGCCGCCAAGGCGCAATGGGAGCGCGCGCTCGCCGCGCTCCAAAGTCATATCGCCGCCAAGCTCATCGACAAGAAAACCGGCGAGCGGCAGCAAGCCGTGCTTGAAACCGCTGTGGCCCTCGACAAGGCGGACCATGCTCCCGATGAGGCGCTGCGTCTCGCGCGCCAGGCGCTGGGCCGTGCCCCTGACCTCACCCCGGCCGTAGCGTTGGCGGCGCGGCTGCTGGCCCGCAAAGGCGAATTGCGCAAGGCCGGCAAGCTCATCGAATCCGCCTGGCAACGCCAGCCTCATCCGGAACTCGCCGAAGTCTATCTCGATCTGCGTCCGGGCGATTCCAATGCCGACCGTTTGGCCAAGGCGCGCACGCTCGCCAAGCTGATGCCGCGTGATCCAGAGAGCCACATGATCGTCGCACGCGCCGCGTTGGCGGGGCGCGACTTCAAAGCGGCGCGCGAGGCCATGGCACCGCTCATCGCCGAAGGCGAGCGCCCGACGGCGCGCATGTGCCTCATCATGGCCGAACTCGAGGACGCGGAAACCGGCGACGAAGGGCAGGTTCGCGAATGGCTCGCCCGCAGCGCGCGTGCGCCGCGCGATCCGGTCTGGATGGCGGACGGGGTTGCTGCCGCAACCTGGGCGCCGGTGTCGCCTGTCAGCGGCCGGCTCGACGCATTCGTCTGGCAGAAGCCGGCCGACAGGCTCGGCACGGAGATCGCGGCGAGGGATTGGACGATCAAAGCCATCGAGCCGCCGGTCGTAGAGGTTGCGCATGCGATGCGGGACTCGCCGCGTTTGCCGGAGCCTGCGCCGGCGGAATTGCAGCCGCCGGCGCTGCAAGCTTCCGAGCAGAGACCTCGAGACGCGACTGCCCCATCGGCCGCGGAACCGGCAAAGCCGACGCGTGGCCCGCGCGCGGTGATTTTCCCCATGCCGGCGCCGCCCGACGATCCGGGCCTCGCCGAAGCGAGAGAGGACAAGGATGATGTTGGGCTTTTCTGAAATGCGGCTGCCTTGAGCCAGAGCCGCCAACCTGGCGCTTTGATTTGCCAACACCAGCCAACCCAAAAGCAACCCTGGTTGCCAAGATGCGGCGAACCGGCATAAGAGAGGCGCGCAACGCGCATCGTCCGGGCGCAAAATGCCGCAATAGCTCAGCCGGTAGAGCACCTCATTCGTAATGAGGGGGTCGGGGGTTCGAATCCCTCTTGCGGCACCAGCAAATCGAACGAGCTTGCGGCGGCCCTTCGAGAAATCCTGTCAGTTGCCGAATTTGTAATTGAAACCGACGCGCAGGATATTGTCGGTGAACCGCGCGTGCACATTGATGGTTTCCGAGGCAAATGGTCCGGGAGCGAAAAGGTCGAGCGATCCGAGATCCACGTAAAGGTACTCGGCCTTCCAGGTCCAATTGCCCGCCAGCGCGCCTTCGACGCCGGCGCCTGCGGTCCACCCGACGCTCACTCTCGAGGCGCCAAATGGCGCGGTGCCGCCGAATGGCGTCGGGCTACATGTTGGGCCACAAATGAAGAGAGTGCTGCCGCTGTCCGTCGTCGTTCCCTCAAGCTGCACCTGACCATAGGCAAGCCCGCCGGTTCCGTAGATCAGCACATGATCCAAGGCATAACCGACGCGGCCGCGCAAAGTGCCGAACCATGGAATTTGGGCGTTGTCGTTCGTATTGGCCGTCCCGACGGCCTGAAAGCCGAGCCTTCTGCCCGCATAGGGATCGCTATAGCCGAGGGCCGCAGCTTCGCCCGAAGCCTGCCAATCGGCTTCCAGGCCGTAGACCCAATCTGGCGAGGCTTGCCAGTTATATCCAATCTGTGCGCCGCCAACGACCCCCTGGAGCTTCAATGGATCGGAATGAGCAAATGCAAACGGACCAAAGGTCGTGGATGCGCCGATGCCGGTAAGGCTCGTATCGCTATTAGGGTCGCCCCAACTATATCCGAGGTTGCCGCCGACGTAGAAACCCGTCCAGCTGTAGACCGGCGCCGGCGCCGCCTTGGGGGTCATACCGGCTGCAAAAGCAAAGCCGCTTGCAGCAATGCCGAATCCCAAAACCGCGAACATCGTGGTCAGCAGCTTGGGCATGTCCCCCCTCCACGGTCGAACCTATTTCTCTTCGGCTCAGCGTACAAGGGAAAGCCGGCAGTGCGATCGGCCTTTCCTCGGCGCCGGCGCGGGGCGCGATCGAGGCTGATACCGGCGGCGAGCCGATCGGTTGGTGCGGGAAATGGCGAACGAGGGGAGCAAGAAAAGCCGGAAAATGCCAATTCGTAACGCGGGGGTCAGGGGTTCGAATCCCCCTTGCGGCACCATCGGCCTTTCAGATAGCTTCTCCGCGGCGCGCTCCGGGGACCGATCATCAATTAGCGAATAGCCATTGCAAACCAGCGGCATATCGGCTGCCTTTGGAGGCCGATCGACGAATAAGACGGACAAGCGAGGAGTCCTGCCGCTGTTCAAATCCTAATCCTAACTTATCAACGTGAGAGCTCGCATTTCTGGGATCTGATTGTGCTTCCAAGCCAGTCTCACGGATGCAACAGATGGGATGAATTCGTTTATGGACATTGTCCTCATAGCCAATGGGTTGACCAGTCGTGGGGAGCATAGCTATCGCTTGATCGAGGAAGTGCGCGCCGCGCTCGCGCGCCGGGTCATAGGATGCCATGTCTACGCCGCGCGATCGCTCGATCCGGCGATCGTTGAGGAACAGATCGCCATACCGCATTTCAAATATTCGCTTTACGACAGCATAGGTCCGCGCGTGCCGGACTCTTTGGCCGGCGTGCTGGAGCGATGGTGGAAAGACGCAAAGCGAGTTCTTAGCTACCCGCCCGAATTTCTGACATGGAAGGTCTTAAACCGATCCTTTTGCCATGATCTCGAGGCCTTGCCGCCCGATCACCGCAGAGCCGATCAACTCCTGGTCATAACGGCGATTTGCCAAAATCAACTGGCCGGGGTCATCGACTTCATGCGGGCGCGACCGCTCGAGTCGCTACCCCATGTCGTGTGCCAATTGATGTTCTTGCCCAACTGGACTCCGTGGGAACGCCCGGCCCAATTTGGCGATGCTTATTATCGAGAAGCCTTTCAAAGGGCCGCGCCATTGATCGGCCGCAAGCTCTTCTTCACGACGGAGAACGAATCGATTGCGAAAATATATCGCAAGAGATACGGCATAGAAGCGAAAATCCTTCCAGTTCCGCTCGCGGTCGCGCGGTCCGACAATCATGCCGGACGAACAATTCGTCTCGGTTTTTTTGGTTATTCGAAGGTCTCCAAGGGCTTTCATCTCCTGCCGGAAGCCGCCAGCATCTGTCAAAATGCCGGGCTCGATGTCGAATTCCATATTCAGGTCCATCACTCACAATGGGAACGAGCCACGGTCAGCGCCGAACGCAAACTCCGGAACCTGTCCAATGTGCGCTTGATCGAAGGCGAGCTGCGCTCCGCCGATTACATCGCGGAGACGAACAAGGCCGATGTCGTTCTGCTGCCGTATGATCCGATTCTCTTCGGCACGCGTGGATCGGGGATCTTCACGGAAGCCGTCAGCGCCGGGCGCCCGATCATAGCTTCGGACGGAACCTTTGCGGCCGAGAGCATCCGTATCGGTGAGGCACAGGGCGAAATCTTCGCGCCATACAGCGTCGATGAGCTCGCGAATGCGATCGCGCGGATTCTCCCGCGAATTTCCACAATTCGAGCCCGCGCGGAGGCGCAGGCGGCGACTTTTGCAAGCAGACACAGCGGCGAGGCCTATGCCGATGTGCTGCTTTCGCTGACGCAATCCGCACCGAGCATTTCGCCTTGAGCCCGATTTATGGGCCGGGTGCCGCCGGCCGGGGCCGAGTTATAATTTCCTTGATGTCATTTGCGACCTCGGCCCAAGTTCGCAGCCGCGCACCTTTGATCTTGTTCTCGTAGGAGCGGCGGACCGCAGGATCGAGGAGGCTGCGAATCGCCGCCTTCATCTGCTGTGGATTATCGGGAGAAAAATAGAGACAAAGATTGCGTCCGGCGGCGGGAATGGAGCTCGAATTGGAAGCAGCGCAAGCCTTGCCGAACCAGAGGCTTTCCCCGACTGGCAAACCCCATCCTTCCAAAACGCTCGGAAACACGGTGAACAGGCAGGCCGAATAGAGCCAGCGCAAAAGCGCATCGCTCGGCGCTTCTTCGAAGACGATCCGACTGTCCGAAGCCGCCAGATCATCGAGCCTGCGCAATGCCTCTTCGGCCTTCCAGCCTCGCCGGCCAGCCACCACAAGGCTCGGCAAGCGGTCGCCGAGCTCCGCCTGAAGCTCCTCCCAGACCGACAAGAGCATCAAATGGTTCTTCCGCGCCGCAACAGTCCCGACGCAAAGCACGAAGGCGCGGTCGGCAAGTCTGTCGGCAAGTCGCTCGGCCTCCTTCGGCGGCGGAAGCCCGCTCTCGTTTCTGCGCGTGCCGGGAAACTCATCGGCCAGCGGCACGATCGAGACGGAAGCAGGCTTGCCGAGGCCCGTTTCCATTCGCGCCTTCTCCAGCTCATTCATGTTGAAGCGCGTCGTGACGATGAAATGCGCCGGCAGACTCAGGACTTCGAGATATTCCTTGGCAAAGTCATGCCCGGTGAACTGCGGATTTGTGATCGGGATCAGGTCATAAACAAAAAAGATGAGATTTGCGCCGTTGTCGGCCGCGCGCTTCCAGAGCTTAATGCTGGTTCGGCTCGCCCAGAACTCGCCGCCGACGAAGAGCGTATCGGCGGCGGTTATTCTTGGGGCCCGCGAGCGGAGCCGATCGTAAAGCGTTCGCAAGCGGGCTTGCAAAACCTTCGCGGTGCGGACTGGGTGCGAGAAAGATGGATAGACACCCGGATAAGGCGTAAATTGCTTCAAGCGGGGGAAAAGGCGGTCGGCGACGCCACCCAAGTCCAGAATCAGCGAACGCAGATCGCGCCGGACACCGTCGTAAACGCTAAACGGAATTGCGTTCGGATCCGAACGCACGAACGCGGCGGCGACTTCGAGCTGAACGCGTGGCACGCCACCGCAGGCGGAGTTCCAGGTTGCATGATGCACGACGTCCGTGAGATCGATATAAATTCGCGAAGCTGCCATTTGCCGTCCGCCATCCGCTCCAGCGACACTATGTGAGGAAAGACGCTCCATATCTCAAGCCGAATGGTCGCGCACAAGGATTTCGGATGGGGTGAATGCGGGCGAAATCGCGGTCGCTCGCAGGAGAGAAGGTGAAGCTTTCATTCTGCCTTTGCGCAAATCGCTGGAATTTGCCGGTCCCGGATCCCCTTCACGCCCTTGTTCGAGACGGGCAAATTTGCTTAATAACGAGCGAGCCGAGACCAAGGTTTCACTCTCAGGAGACCAAAGTGCATCTTCCGCGTCTTGCGCTGTTCGAAAGATATTCTGCCTCAAACAAGCGGTTCTGTCGCTAGCGCCTCGGTTGGGATGATCGCATGCAAGCAGGCAAAAGGATCTTGGTCACCGGCGGCGCTGGATTTCTCGGTTCGCACCTCTGTGAGCGTCTCCTGGCATATGGCCACGACGTGCTGTGCGTGGACAATTTCTTCTCCTGTTCACGCCACAACATCGAGCACTTGCTGGCCAATACTCGCTTCGAGTTGATGCGGCACGACGTAACCTTTCCACTATATGTCGAAGTCGACGAGATTTACAATCTCGCGTGCCCCGCTTCGCCAATTCACTATCAGCACGATCCGGTTCAAACGACCAAGACGAGCGTGATCGGCGCGATCAACATGCTTGGGTTGGCCAAGCGGCTCAAAATCAAGATCCTGCAGGCATCCACCTCTGAGATTTATGGCGATCCCGCGGTCAACCCGCAGGCCGAAACCTACTGGGGCAATGTAAATCCGATCGGTCTTCGATCCTGTTACGATGAGGGCAAGCGCTGCGCCGAAACGCTCTTTTTTGATTATTGGCGGCAGCATAGAATGCCCATCAAAGTTGTGCGAATCTTCAACACATATGGACCCCGCATGCACCCAAATGACGGGAGAGTTGTGTCTAATTTCGTGGTTCAGGCTCTCAAGGGGCAAGACATAACGATCTACGGAGACGGCGGCCAAAGTCGTTCCTTTTGCTATGTAGACGATTTGATCGATGCGATGCTCCGCATGATGGGTACTGGCGTCGATGTCATCGGTCCGATCAACATCGGCAATCCCGTCGAGTTCACCATTCGGCAATTGGCCGAACTCGTCATAGCGATCACCAATTCGAAGTCGAAGATAACATTTGCTCCTTTGCCGGATGACGATCCCAAGCAGCGCAGGCCCGACATTGGATTGGCGCGATCCTTGTTGAATTGGCAGCCGACAATTCAGCTCAAAGAAGGCCTGAGAAGAACAATCGAATATTTTAGCGGCCTGCTAAAGTCGCAGAACTTGTAGGACAGAGCTGTCCGTTGCGTTTGGCTGTTCCAGCCGGATGGTCACCATCTCGGGGCGCGAGTGTCCATGAAAGTGTCGGTCGTCACCGTCTGCTTCAACGCCAACCACGTCATCGCATCCTGTCTCGACAGCGTCGCAAACCAGACCTACCGCGAGATCGAACATATCGTCATCGATGGCGGCTCGACCGACGCTACGATCGAAACGATCAAGCGCTATCCGCACGTCGCTGTTCTTGTATCCGAGCCGGATCGCGGCATCTACAATGCGATGAACAAGGGCATCGCGCGCTCGACCGGCGATTTCCTAATCTTCCTCAATGCCGACGATTCGTTTGCATCGCCGAATGCGCTCGAAGCTGCAATGTCAGAGGTGAAGCGTCTTGCGGAGGCAGACGTGATTTACGGCGGCCTGCTTGTGCGGCAACAAGATGGAAGCAGCCTTGTCTTTCACCCCCCTGCCCCCGAACAGGCGGCGGAGTTCATGGTTACCGGTTGCCTGCCGCACCAGGCCACGTTGACGCGGCGATCGGTATTTGCGCGAACGAATGGATTCGACGAAGCCTACAAAATCCACGCGGACTACGACTGGTATTTGAAAATTCTTGCCGATCCACAGATACAGATTCGTCGGATCGATTGCGTCCTGGGCTCGTATTTCGATTCAGGCGCGTCATCAAATCTCGCGCTTGGCCAGCCGGAAGCCTACCGGATCCAGAATGCTTGCAAGCTCTATAATTCGCCCGAATGGGACAAGCGGCGCATAGAGATCTACCAGGCGCGCGTACTCGAGCTGCGCATGGAGGTCGCCCGCTCGCAGGCCAAAAGCAGGCCCCGAGCCGACTTGCTTCGCCTGCTGTCGCGCTGGTTCGCGCCGCTGTCCGGACAGCGGCGCGGAAGGTGAATATTTTGTCGGCAGGGATGATCGCCACAAAGCTTGCCGGGTCGACTACTTTGCGCGGCGGCGTGTTTCCCTGCTGCGCTCTTCTTCGCGCAATTCGCGCCAGCCTTCGCCGGGTTGCGCGAGCCGGCCGTCAAGCAGTTTCTGATGAACATCGCGCAGAGTCGCTTCCACGGTCGCGGCCATCTTGACGAAATCGAACCGCTTGGCCTGGACCAATCCGCGCTCGCGCAGAACCTCGCGGAGCTTCTCCGATTCAAGCTCAACGATGCGCGCCGCAAGCTCTTGCGGATTGTCTCCGCCTATGAAAAGCGCTGCCTCCCCCGCAGCCTCGACCAATGACGAATTGCGGCAGGTGATGACTGGGCAGCCGCAGGCCATGGCTTCGAGCACGGACAGCCCGAGCCCCTCATAGCGCGAGGGATGAAGCAAAACATGCGCGCCTGAATAGGCGATCGCGAGTTCAACGTCGCTAAGCTTCAATGTGCGGACGTCGCGCGTGCTGGCAAGATCCCTCAGATTCGGCTCGAGCCAATCCCGCCCGCCGATACAGAGAAGCGTATAGCGTTTCTGATCCGGCAGGCCAGCAAAAGCCCTAAAGGCCAATAGACCGTTTTTATAGCCGCCAGCGCCGGTCCGATCGCCGACGAGCAGAAGATAAGGCTTCGTCAAGCTGAGGCGGCGGCGAAAATCAGCAATCTCTTCCGCGCTCGCTGGCTTGAAAATGGGATCGACGCCACAGGGAGCGACGACAGCGCTGCCTGGCGGGACGCAGGGCATGAACCGTTCGAGATCGCGGGCGGAATTGTGCGAAATCGTCATATGCGCGGAGGCGTGGCGAATCGCACGTCGCTTTTCCTGCCACATCGGCTCATCGAGATCGAGCCCTGCAACTTCGGGAATCATGTCATAACCCATGAATACCGAGGGTGTTGCCAAGGGCGTGGTGTAATGGGTCGAAACAAAAATATCGGCGCCAATCCGGCGGCAGATGTCTTCGAGACGGATCGAATCGGCGCCCACACGCGCATAATCGAGCGATGCGATCGGAACGTAGTGCAGGCCCGCGAACCGCGGGGCCGCGCCCGCCCTATCAAGAATAAAGATGTGATCGGCAAATCCGCTGGCGCTCCACTGCCTAAAGAGATTTCGCCAGACGCGGCCGATCCCCAACAGGCCGCGTTGAAAGACGTGTCCGTCGATAGCAATTCGCGGGCGCGAAATTCGACGCGTTTGCTCGACCGCCATCGTGCTTGGGCTCGTGCTAAACTGCCAGTCGCCATTCGTGACCTTGGCGATCGGAGCAACACCCAGCGTCGCGGCATCGTCAAACATGCATGCGTCGGTCACCCAAGGAAAATAGTCGCGCAGCAGCCCCGACCCGCGATGCTTCTGGAGAGCGCGCCATTTTTCCAGCGCATTGGCGTAGCCGTAATAGGTCTCCTTGAAGCGCAATTGCCCATCCGTGACGTAGGCGAAATGCTGAAACACGGCGCCGACGGCTTCGGTCTCGTCTTGTGTGAACGGCTCTCGGGCGCCGACATCGGACCTCAAGCGCAACACGCCCCTTCGGCGCCCCAGCGTCGGCGGCTCGTGCGCCATCCAGCGGTCGCCGGGCTTGAAGCGCCAGACCCGGCGCCATTCCTGAGCTGGATTCTGCGTATAATTGTAGCGCGTCGAGATGAGCTTTTCCGGACCGACGAAGTAATCGCACCAGAACAGCGCCGCCATTCGCTGCGGATCTTCCGCGAACAGCCGATGGACGGCGCTGATCTGCCGGGCGGTCCATAATTCATCGGCGTCGATTTGCCAGAGCAGACATTTCGTCTTGATCTTGTCGAGCGGCGCGTTGCACATTTCGCGCTTGCCGTCCCAAAACCCGCCGAGCGGCTTGCGATAAACCGTCACGCGCTCTGGCATGCGGCGGACGAGATCGTCGAGATATTCCGAGGTGCCGTCGTTGCTGCGGCCGCGATCATGGGCTTCTGGCGCAATATGGCCGCCGGAAGCGACGCTCCATGCGGTGTCATGCGAAAGCCTGGCGACGCCTTCGACGATGTGCCAATGCCAACCGACGGCGAGTTGCGACAGGACATGCTCATGATAGCGAATGAAAGGCTCGCCATTCAGCACAAGCGTGAAAAAATGGATTGGAAGCTCTGCCTCCAACTTCGGCAGGGCGAAGTCGCGCCGGCGAAAAACTGCAAAGCCATTGCGCAGGTGTGCATCCTCGACGACGAGTGCGTAATCGGCGTCGGCGAGCAGGCGGCGGCGCACGCGCCAATTCTTATAGGTGTTGATATCGTCCAGCATAATGATCTTGGCGCCGCGGATTTTCTCGAATTCCGCCTCGGCGGTGAATTCCGAACCGTCAATCAGCACAAGATCGAAATTGACGATCGCATTCTCGCGTTTGATCTGCTCGATCGCGCCGGTCGAGACGCCTGCCTCGCGGACGTATCGAATGTCCTCGTCCAGCCAGCGCAGGATCTCGGCAAGCGGATATTGCGTCAGTCGCGAAGCTTCGGTGCGATAGAATTGCGCAACTTTCTCCGCCGTCGGAAATTCGTCCGCCGTCACCGTCGACATATTGTAGCATTTCACGAAATCATATTTTCGATATGCCTCGGCGAGAGCGTCGAAGCGCGGCTTCGAGATTTCGACGCAGTATAGCCGGGGCTTCTGCGGATTGAGCGCCAGCCCGCGCACGAAGGCCTCCGTGCTGCCGCCTCCGCTGGAAGACCCGATCTCCAGAACGTGGCGTATATTCGCCGTCGCGGCAATGCGCGAGATCAGCCGATAGAATCGATCGTCCTTGATTTCCGGAGCAATGAACCGGCATAAATCCGAATGTGCGAGGCTGGCCGCGGTCTCTGCATCCCTCGCGGACTTCGGCCCGGCTCTTTGCATGGTCACGCGCCTCCGCGCTCGTCCGCGATGAGGCGGGAGACAAGCGTGCGCATGTGCGTCTTCGCCTCCCATCCCAGCCGCTCACGCGCAAGCGAGGGGTCAGCATGGCTCTGCAAAATGTCGGTGGTGCGGAAAAGCGCCGGATCGGTATCGGTATAATCGCGCCAGTTCAACCCGACCTCCTCGAAACAAGCGGCGATAAATTCGGCGAGCGAATGGCTTTCGCCGGTTGCGATCACACAGTCCAAAGGCTGCGCCTGCTGCAGCATAAGCCACATGGCCTCGACATATTCAGGCGCATAGCCCCAATCGCGAACCACCCGCGTCTCGCCAATGCTGAGACGTTCCTTGGAGCCTGCGCCAATGCGACAAGCGGCATGCACGACCTTGCGCGTCACAAAGCGCGTCGGGCGCAAGATCAATTCGTGGTTGAAAAGAATCCCCGAACAGGCAAAAATATTATAGGCCTCGCGATAATTCGCCACCTCCCAGAAAGCCGTCGCTTTGGCGACTCCGTAGGGGCTGCGGGGGCGGAAGGGGCTCAATTCCGTCGCCGGAGATTCGGCCGTCGTGTCGCCGAAACATTCGCTCGATGCGGCGTTGTAGAGACGCAGCGGGCGGCCGAGAAAGCGGATCGCCTCGAGCAAGTTGAGCGTGCCGGAGGCGACGCTTTCGAGCGTTTCTACCGGCTGTTGGAACGAAAGGCTGACGGAGCTCTGTCCGGCAAGATTATAGACCTCCGCCGGCGCGACCTCGCTCAATACTTGCAACACGCCGCGAAAATCGCTCAGCGTCATGGATCGCAAATTGACCCGCTCGTGAATGCCAAGCAGCGCGAGATTATCGAAGCGCGACAGTTCCGCGTCGCGCGACGTTCCGACGACTTCGTAACCCTTGCACAACAGCAGATGCGCCAGATAGGCGCCGTCCTGTCCCGAAATTCCGCAAATGAGCGCACGTTTCATGGAAACTTTTTCGGTGTCTGACCAATTAAGTCAGTCCTTTACGAACGCCAAGCGAAGATTTCGCGAAGGACGCGACCCCGGAAATTCTAACGACTTGTCGATGCAAAGACTAACCTAGGCTTGATAGCCGAATTTCTGCATGAAATCCTTGAATGCCACATTCAGGAACCCGATCGTTGATGCCTGCAATTTGCGCCTATAATCACCTGGATCGACTTGCCGTATGTGTTCTGTAGGTATTTCCCCGCTGCGCCTGACATCCCAAGGCGCGACAATTTCCTTCAACCGATCCGGCTTGATATCCAGCGAAAATAGCTCGCAAATATGATCTGCAAACTTGAGCTTTTCAAAAATAATATCCTCATATCTGATGACTTTGACGTTCTCATCCCCAAGCAACTCATAGTACCTATCGTAAATGTCTCTATATATGCTGACGTCCGAAATACAAAAATCGTCGATCGACAAATTGGTGTAGGAGCGTTCCATTTCTACCAGCGAGGAGAACTGTTCTGTACCTTCCTTTGGGAAAAGGTGAGAAAATTTCAGTGAATAAAACTTCGATACGAGCATATCACGAGGATCGCGCACGAGTAGTATTTTTGGCCCGTGTAGCTTTGATAAGACACCTCTCAGCCATGCAGGGAGTTTGCGAAATCCGAGATAGCAATAGCCGCTATCTGAAAATAGGGACTGACAGTCAAAAACAGCGGTATCCAGATCTATTCCTTTGCTGAAAATATAGCTTGGAATATCAACAACGGGAACGCGACTTTCTTGCATTAGCCCGGTAACAATATTGTTAGCCATCGTGCTCCCCGATTTGGGAAACGCGAAAACGTAGCAACTTGCTAGGTCCGGACGAGAAGTGCGCGGAATTCGAACATTGCTTTCACGGAGCTTGAGGCCGTCTTGATAAAAGTATTTTATTGTCCTGTCCCTCGACTTCCCCGAAAAAATGGAACTCTTCGAAATTAGCATATGCCGACCTCTCCTATCCGAAGCTTCGCATCCGGCAGATCCTTCCAATATGCGCGCCGGACTTCCTGCAGCGACGACAGTTTGGAGCGTTGAGATTGACGGTCTCGGTGAAGTCTCTTTAACTGGGCACGAAACGACCACGCTGTTTCCTGTGACCATTCCGAGCTCTTCGAGAGCACCTCTTACCAGTCGTAATCTCTTTCGTATCCCAACTTCACAAGCAGGTCATTGTGATGTTCTTTGAAATATTGCTTATGCCTGTCGGTGAAATGATTTCGCCAATCGCCAGGCGCGCCTTTGCGGTAATGGGATCCTTCGTCTTCCTCGCCCCGCCTTCTGCTGCCTGCCAGTTTAGCGAACCGGTTTTGGTAGACGATCATCAAAAGAATCCAAGCGGGCATTGAAGCCTGACGCTTGGCCCTCTCCTGGTCGTGCATCGAACCGAGCGCGGGCGGCTCCGAAAACCTGAGAAGTCCCAAGAAATCGAACATCTCCAAAAATTTCTGGTATGGATCCCTCACCAAGTCCTCAAAGCGCACCTCCATGACGTTCTCCGTCTGGTAATTCCATTCCCGCATCGTATCAAAGAGATTGCAATTCCAGCCGTCAATCGGCAGTTGCGCCGTAAACTTGAAGTTCTCCAATATCCCCTCGTCCTTTGGCAGCCGTTGAAGCAGCTCGCGATACTCCACCAGTTCCGGCCAGTATTCCGTGGGATGGCTGTTACGATGGGAGAAATAGGCAGAAATAGCGACGTCCCTGGGATCGCGAACGACGTGGATGCCGCGGAAGCGATTTAGATCGCCGATGTATCTGAGGTCGGCGCTTATATAGGACACAAAATCCAACTTGTTTTCGTCCGCGACTTTGTCGAGATTGAAGCCGTCCTTATAGTTCCACATTTTCGGAGAATGGTAATGGGCATGTTTCAAGCCCATATAATTGCACGCTTCCATGATGACCCTCAACATCAAGGTCGAAGCGCATTTGTGGTGCCCGAAATAGGCTGGAATCTGTCGTTGCTCCATCGACAATCGCTCTCTCATTAGAGATTTTGGCTAATCCGCGAAGGAAGACTCTGTGCTACTCCTTCTTCAAAATGGCAAGCACATGCCAGGTCTGATCGGAAATCCCGGCCTCCGCCTGAAATCCCGCGTGGAACGCGCAGCGGGAGAAATGATGACGCGCGGCGAAAGAACTCGATCTCCCCCAGGGTGAAAAATCTGTTCACGTGCTTCTCGACAATAGTGTTGTAGGTGCCATCGTCCTTCAATTCATAGAAATCATACGTGACCTCGGCCAGAGAAAGCTTGGGATCAACCGTCGTCTGCGAAATGCGAATGATTGTTCCGCCCTCGATCGGTAGACGACGCGCACGCAGAGGATCGTAAGCACGCAACATTGCAGGTGCGTGCCAGAACTCAAAGATGAAGAGGCCGGCATGCCGTAACCTGGCTCTGATCCCGGAAAATACCGTATCGAGGCCGGCATCCGTTTGGACATAGCCTATCGAATCAAAGAGACAGACAACGACGTCGTATGACCCGGCGATCCGGGCAATGTCGCGCATATCGAGCTCTTTGAATTCAATCTTGCTGTCATCCTTTGCAGCGCCCTTCGCCCGCGCAAGCATTTCTGGCGAGGAATCGATCGCGGTCACTTGATATCCGAGTTCGGCAAAATGGATCGCGTGTCTGCCTGTGCCGCAGGCAAGCTCCAGCATCTTTCTGCTTTCGCCTTGCCCATATTCGCCGATACAGCGATGAACGAAGCCCGCCTCCTCCTTGTACGGCTTGGAGGCGTAGAACACGTCGTAAAGCTCGGCAAATTGGCCTCCATAGGGAGGCTCTTGCTGTTTCATTGCATCCGCGCGCTTTTCACTGCTTGCGCAATCCCTTCGATAACATGCCCAGGCAATGAAATGCTCGAGGGGAGATAAAGGCCTTGCCGCCACAATTTATTGGCAACCGGCGTGGGCACATCGCGAAATCCCTCCAGCCGGCGAAAGCAGGGCTGTTCATTCATCGAGCAAAAGAAAGTTCGCGTCTCGATTCCGTTCTGCAAGAGCACCGCGGCCAGTTGGTCGCGCGAGATTCCAAACTCCGGCTCGACGACAATTCCGTACATCCAATAAACGTGCTTCGCCCAATTAGCCTCGCGCGGCAGAACAATACCGGGGATGTCGCCCAAAAGACGCTGGTAGGCATGACCCACCCGGCGTTTGGATTCGACGATCTCATCAATCCTCTTCAATTGAGCTGAGCCCATCGCAGCCTGATATCCGGTCATTCTGAAATTAAATCCGGCGACCTCATGATAAAAGCGAGGCTTGCCGAAGCCCAGGTTTCGCAGCAATCGCAGGCGTTCCGCCAAGCCGAGATCGTTTGTTACGATCATACCCCCTTCGCCCGTCGTGATAATCTTGTTTGCGTAAAAGCTGAAACAAGCCATATCGCCGAAGCTTCCGACCATGCGGTCGCGGCAACGTGCGCCGTGGGCTTCGGCGCAATCTTCGACCACGTATAATCCGTGCTTTGCCGCCAGCGAACATAAACGGTCCATATCGACCGGATGTCCGAACAAATGCACCGGAATAATCGCTTTTGTTTTCTCGGTGACCAAAGTTTCTACAAGATCGAGGTCGAGGTTCCATGTGGCATTCTCAGAATCAACCGCGACCGGCACCAGGTTGTTGTGCGACGCCGCCAATCCAGTTGCTATGTTCGTCGAGGCGCTCACCAAGACCTCCGACCCTTGTTCGAGGTCGAGGGCGGCAATCGCCAAGTGAAGAGCGGTGGTCCCGCTTGTAACGGCGATTCCATATTTGCAGCCGACGTAGCTTGCAAACGATTCCTCAAATTCCGGAATCGCCTTGCCGAAGGATCCCGATATCTCACCGCGTCGCAACGCTGCAACCACGGCGGCTATCTCTTCCTCGCCGATCGAGGGCTCAAAAACTGGAATCATCGCGCTTTGACTTGCACGTTGACCTTGTCGTTCTCTATCCCGAGGAAAGGGCCTTGTTTGACGCTGATGGCCTGGAAATCCTCCACCACCCGCAAAGCGTGTGTGCCGTAAATCAGCACAATGGCATCGCCCTTCCGCAATGTGACTTCCTGCAATAGATCGCCGGCGTCGGTATAGAGCTCGATCACGACAATGCCGCGCTGCATGACGAACATTTGTTGGAGATCAAAAATTTCTCGGCGAAATCGCTTGTGAAAATGAGGCGGTTCCACGAATCCGGCCGGGTGCGCGAGAAGTCCGAATTGAAACGACGATTTAGGCGGCGAAAAGAATGTCGTTTTCTCGACCTTAGCGGATGCACGTATGATCTCCGCGTATTTCATTCCCTCATGGCATATGACTTCCACCGACATTCTCGCATCCCGCCATTCTGTCTCTGTGGCCGCCCGGTCAGGATTTTGCGGTCGAGCGGGAACCCCCGCCAAACCTGCTTGATCGCCTGCGCTGTCGGATTTATTCACGATTAGCCCCCGAAGTCGAGCGCGGAGGCCAGCATCGGCGGTAGCTGGAAAATTCTGAAAAGATGTCGCGCACCTTCCTCAGATAAGCGTGGATATCGCGCGATTGCGCAACGGCGCGGCCCTTGGCCACCAACCGTTCTCTGAGCCCCGGGTCGCCGAGAAGCATTCGCACTCCGTCTGCGATCGCGCGCGGATCGAGCGGATCCACAAAGACCGCGGCGTCAGCCAATTGCTCGCGATGACCCGGGTGATCCGAGACGACGGCCGGGCAACCGCAAGAGAATGCCTCGAGGGGCGGCAAATTGTCTGGGCCGAAGAAGCTGACATAAAGCAGCGCCTGAGCCGCGCGGTAAAGCGCCGCGAGCCGATCCCTTTCGACGAAACCGAGAAAGTGAACGTGATCGGTGAGCCCCGCCTCGGCGACCAATTGTCTGACATATCGCTCGTTGCCATGGTCGGAGCCGACCAGCACGAGATCCAGATCCATGGCGTAGTTCGAGCGAAGGATCGTGAGCGCGGCAATCGCGCCGGCATGGTTCTTGTGCGCCCAGAACTGCGCCGGATAGAGAAGAAAAGGTCGCTTCACCGGAACCGCTGCGTCCGCTTTGGCGGCCGGAAGAAAAGGCGTCGGCAGCGGAATTGCCCGAATGCGCTCGGTCGGTATGCGGAAACACTCGTGGACTTCCTGAACGCCTCTTTGCGTCCCGACAAAGATATAAGCCGCGCGTGAAAGCATGGACGAGAAGAAATCTTCCCTCTGTTGCCAAGTCCAACCCTGCGTCGATACTTCGGGGAAGAACGGAAAATATCGATGCGCCACATCCAACACAGTCATCGCGTAAGGAACGCAGGGCTCAAATCCGCTCGCAAGCGGCGTGGGGATCCAGAGCAGATCCACATTTTGTGCGCTGATCTGCTCGTTGAGGAGAGCGGTGTGGCGTTCCCACGGAGTCTCAGCCCGGTCTGAAGGGTTTCGGATTGTGCCGCCTGCGCGTTTGAGCTCGGCTAAGAAATTCGCTCCGCGCCGGCGGGACGCTGGAGCGGGCGGATCAAAGATCGCCTCATAATCTAAATTGACCATCTCAACACCGAGATCGAAATGGCCGACGGCTCTCACGATCATCTCGACAAAGGTGTAACCACCGCCGGTATTTGGACTTAATCGCGGCGCAAGCAGCCCGACTTTCATTGCAACTCCAGCCTTACACATCGGCGCCGCAGAGCGCTGTAAGTTATATCTCCAGCCCTTAGCTGGAACAAGTATAGGCCCCGGCTCCCAAACTGTGGGCGGCTCTTCGCCGGTAGTGACCGCCGCGGCGGGGCGTGAGATAAGGCGGCATGTTTGATACCGGAACAACTACGCCAAAGCGGAATGTAACGCTCTATACCTCGCTGCCGAGGCAAACCGAGCGGACAGCCGCAGGCAAGGAGATCGGGCCCGCCTATCAGCGGGCGTGCATTGCCTCTTGGCGAGGGCTGGGCTTCGACGTCGTCAGCCTGAACTCGCGTCCGGAAATCGATGCCTTGGCCGAATTCGATTATGACGTGAGGTTCCACGAAGTCAGTTCCGAGCGGCCGCGCATTATCGATTTCTTTCGGCTTATTCAAAATTCGCCGGCGCCTTTGGCCGGGATCACAAATGCCGATTGTCTGCTGCTTGCGAACGAGGCGATTGTTACATCTATCCTCAAGGCGGCCGAGAGCGGGTTGGTGATGTTGGAACGGATGAATCTCCGCGCCGAGAACGCCCAGGTTACCGGGATACCCTGTTATGGGTTCGATTTCTTCTTCTTTCCCAAGGAGGCGCTGCGTTGCCTGAAATTCGACAACGAAACATCAATCGGGACACCCTGGTGGGATTATTGGTTTCCTTTAAGCCATCGGCAGGCCGGCGGCACGTTGTATTCGGTATCTGCACCACTGCTGATGCACGTTGACCATGCGCATAATTGGTCGCGGCAGAACTGGCTCAATCAGGCAAGACGCATACATTCGGCCCTTTCGCTTCATCCGACCGCACCCGTGATCTTTCCATTTGTCAAATACGACGGCGCTGAAGAGATTTCCGATACCGAGTTGGATTCGTTCGCCGCCGAGGCGTTTCAATGGCTCAGGAGAACGCCGACTCCGATTGAGGTCACCGAGCCTTTCGGGTCGTTCTTGCTCGCCGTCTTGGCTGGCCTCGATGAGGTCCCGAAGATGCTGATCGAGCGGGATAGAATGCTTCGCGAGAGCAACGAGAAGTTGCGGGCAATCGAAGAATCGATCCCGCGGAGAATCTTGTGGGCGCTTCGAGGCCTTGCGCGAAGCCTCGGATTTGCGAGAGATGACAGGGAAAAGCTCGACTAGCTAACCGCTCCGAGCGGAATAAGCCCGAACCGGGTCTCGCGGCAGCCGGCCGCGGGGCGACCTTCAGTCGCCTGCGAGCAGCGCATAAAGCGCCGCCGCCTTGTCGCATTTGCGCAGGCGGTCGGCCAATTCCCGATCACGAATGCGGCGCGCCACGGCGGCGAGTATGCTGACATAGTTTGCGCTCGTGTTGGGCGGTATGAGCAGCATGAAGACGAGATCGACGGGGATATCGTCGACCGCGTCGTAGGCCACCGGCCGCGCCAGTCTGGCGAAGAGGCCGAAAAACCGATCGAGGCCCTCGACCCGCGCATGCGGCAGGGCGAAAGCCTGGCCGAGCCCGGTCGAGCCAAGGCTCTCGCGCGCCTCGAGCGCGCCGAAAATCGTCTTTTGCGGAATGTTCAAAGACGCCGCCGCGCGGCGCGCCAATTCCTGAAGAAGCTGCGTCTTGTCGTTCACGCGCAGCGACGGGATCACGCGATCCTGGGTCAGAATTTCAGCGATGTCCATGGTCTTCCTGGAGGGAGAATCGCAGCCGCGCATATGTCGGAAAGGCGCGTCGATTTGGTCGCCTGGTCACCTTGCAAAGCGGCGCATCACTCTTGCGAATCATGCTCAGTCCTGAATGCGCAGCCGATAGCCGACGCCGGTTTCGGTGAGAATATGGCAGGGACGCTCTGGATCCGCCTCGATTTTTTGTCGCAGCGCCCGGATATAAATGCGCAAATACTGGACATCGACGTCGCCGCCCCAGACCTCGCGCAGGATGAAACGGTGAGTCAACACCTTGCCGGCATGCGCCACGAGCAGCCGCAGGACATCATATTCGCGCGGCGAAAACTTCACCTCTTGGCCGCGCACCGTCACGATCCGCCGCACGAGATCCACCGTAAGATCGCCGCTGCGGAAAATCGCCTTTTCGCCCTGCTGCTGCAGCCTGTGGCGCTGGGCCGCCCGAATGCGCGCAAGAAGCTCGTCGATCCCGAAAGGCTTGGTGACATAGTCGTCGGCGCCGAGATCGAGCGCCTTCACCTTTACGCCCTCGGTTTCGCGGCTCGACAAGACAATGATCGGCAGGGTTTCGCCGCTTTCGCGCAATTGGCGGATAATGTCGAGTCCGTCCACATCGGGCAGGCCGAGGTCGAGCACGACGACATCGGCCGATTTGCGGTGGATCGCTTCGAGCGCGCTTCGCCCGTCGCTTGCCTCCGAGACGATATAGCCCTGGGTGGCGAGGCTCGGCCGCAGGAAGCGCAGGATCGCCGGCTCATCGTCGACGATGAGAATGCGAAGTTGGTTGGCGCTCATGCCAGCGCCTCGGCGCCCGACGCCGGGGGGACCGGCAGCCTTATCCTGAATATCGCACCAGGTCGCCCGCTGCGATTGGCGGCGGTGATCGTTCCGCCCATGGCCTCGACGAAACCGCGGCAGATCGCGAGCCCCAATCCCGTGCCGACGCGTTGCCGATCGGTGCGGTGTACGCGGTAGAATTTGTCGAAGATCCGCTCGCAATCGGCCTCGGGAATTCCCTCGCCCTCGTCGGCGACTGTGAGCACCACGCCATCGCCTTCGCGGCGCGCCGTGATCGCGATTGCGGAGCCAGGCGGCGCATATTTGGCGGCATTGTCGAGAAGATTGAAGAGCACCTGTTCCATCAACACCATGTCCAACGCCAGCATCGGCAAGCCCGGCTCGAGAGCGATCTCTACCTTATGGTCCTTCAAGATCTTCTGCGCCCTTTGCAAACTCGCCCCGACGAGATCCGAGAGGTCGACAAGACTTGCTTGCGGAACAAGCGAGCCCGATTCGAGCCGCGTCATGTCGAGAAGATTGCCGATGAAGCGGTTGAGTCGTTCAGCCTCCTCCTGGATGGTCCGCAGAAGCGTCTTGCGCGCCGCTGGATCGAGTTCTTCGCTATGCGCAACAAGGCTGCTCGCCGATCCTATGATCGAGGCGAGGGGCGTGCGCAGATCGTGCGAGATCGACGTGAGCAACGCCTGCCGCAAACGGTCTGTCTCGGCGGCGAGCCTCGCCTTGGCTATGTCGCGAGCGAGATAGACGCGCTCGATGGCCAGCGCCGCCTGATCGGAAAGCGAGTCGAGGAGCCGACTTTCCTCTGGCATCAGCATGACGCCGGCGCGGTCGGAATCGATGCCAATGACGCCGATTGGGCCGCGGCCGGTGCGCATCGGCGTGAACAACCTGCGTGCGCCCGGCAAAGTGTCGGCGCCGCGGCCGGCCGCCTGGTTCTTCTCGAAACACCATTGCGCGGCGGCAAGATCGGCCTCGTCAAGCTGGTCCTCCGGCGGAAATCCGGCCGTCAAAGCCAGTCTTCCATCTTCCGGCAGCAACAGCACGACTCTCACTTTCAGCAAAAGCGCGATCTGGTAGACCGTCGCCCACAGAACATCGTCGAGCCCGGCGGCGCCGGCGAGCTTGCGGCTGAAGAGATAGAGTTCCTCGGTGACCCGCGCCCGCTGCTGCGCGGCGATCGCCTGGGTCCGCAGTCGCGCCGTGAGATTGCTTGCGATGACCGCGACCACCCCGAAAAAGAACAGCGCGACGACATTTTCCGGGTCGGCGATCGTGAATGTGTAGAGCGGCGGCAAAAAGAAGAAATTGAAGGCCAGCACGCTGACGAGACAGGCAAACAGCGAAGGCCACAGGCCATAGTTGACGGCGCTCGCCAGCACGCCGACGAGAAAGGCGAGCGCGAGATTGGAAACGGCGAAGGTCTGGCGCAAAACAAGCGCCGCAAGACACGCCGCCGCGACAAAACCGAAGCTTGCGGCATACGCCAGCCAATTCGCTGGCGCGGCGCCCGCCTGGGTGCGCATGGGCCTGACCGTCGGAGGCGTGGCCTCGGCTGCGACGACATGAATATTGATGCCGCCGGCATGCCGAATGAGCCTTTGCGTCACCGATCCGCGCAGCAGATCGAGCCAGTGCGCGCGACTCGCATGGGCCACGAGGATGTGCGTGAAATTATGCGATTGAGCGTAATCTATGATCGTGGCGGCGATGTCTTCGCCGGGCAGCGTCACCGGCGTGCCGCCGAGCCGCGCGGTGAGCCGCAAGGCGTCCGCGACCTGACCGCGTTCGCTTTCATCGGCGCGCAGATCCTGCGGCGTCTCCACGTGAACTGCCGTCCATGGCGCGTGCAGCCGATCCGCCGTGCGCCGCGCCAGCCTGACGAGCGCGGCGCCGCCGGAGACGCCGTTGACGGCAACGAGCAGGCGCTCGCCGGCGGGCCAAGGCCCCTCGATTGCATGCGAGCGCATGTAGTCGACCATTTGCGCATCGACCCGCTGCGCGGTCCGGCGCAACGCGAGCTCGCGCAAGGCGGTGAGATTGCCCGGCGAAAAATAATTCTCTCTTGCCCGCACCGCTTGATCGCCGATATAGACCTTGCCTTCGTTGAGGCGATCGATCAGATCTTCCGGTGTGAGGTCGACGACCTCGATGTCGTCGGCGCGATCGATGATCGAATCGGGAACGGTCTCGCGCACTCGGATGCGGGTGATGCGCGCGACGACGTCGTTCAGGCTTTCGACATGCTGGATGTTGAGCGTCGTGTAGACATCGATGCCGGCGGCGAGAAGCTCTTCGACATCGAGGTAGCGCTTGGGGTGGCGACTCTCCGGCGCATTGGTGTGGGCGAGCTCGTCGACCAGCACGAGCCGCGGATGGCGCGCAAGAATGGCGTCAAGGTCCATCTCGGCGAGGAATTGCCCCTTATAGGCAATCGTCCGCCGCGGTATGATTTCGAGACCGGCAAGCAGCGCCTCGGTCTCTTTGCGGCCATGGGTTTCCACGACGCCGACGATCACGTCCCACCCTTCGCGCAGCTTCGCCTGTGCGGTGAGGAGCATCTCGTAGGTCTTGCCCACGCCTGGTGCGGCGCCGAGGAAGATTTTCAATCTCCCGCGCGCACCATTCTGGGCTTCCTGCAGCAGGACATCCGGCGAAGGGCGTCGGTCGCCTGGGTCGCGTTTCTCCATCATTCTGGCATTTTACACCAATCGGCCTGGCGGCGCTTAATTCGCGCGCCGCTTCACCCGCGTCTCAAGTCATCCAGGGCGAGATTGAGTTCCAGCACGTTGACGCGCGGTTCGCCGATGACGCCGAGGAAGCGCTTCTCGACATGCGCCTCGACCAGCGCGCGCAGCCGATCTTCGGAGACATTTCGCGCCTTGGCGACGCGGGGCACCTGGAAGAGGGCTGCCGCTGGGGTAATATCGGGGTCGAGCCCGCTCGCCGATGTGGTGACGAGGTCGACCGGGACCGGGACGGAGGGGTTTTCCGCCTGCAATTTGGCCGTGTCGGCCTTGACCCGGCCCACCAGCGCTTTTGAGGTCGGACCCAAATTGGAGCCGGCCGAATTATCCGCGGCATAAGGAACCGCAATCGTCTTGGTCGGATCTTTCGGGTCGGGCTCGGTCGTTGCCGACGGGCGCGGGTGGAAATATTTGTCGCTTGTGAAATTCTGTCCGATCAACTCGGAGCCGACGATCTTCCCATCTCTGTCGATCAGGCTGCCGTTCGCCTGGTGGTGGAAGAGAACCTGCGCAATGCCGGTCATCCCCAGCGGATAGATCAAGCCGGTGATAATCGTCATCACGACGATCATCAGCATGGCCGGGCGGATTTGGTTCAGCATGGGTTTGCCCTCACGCTAGGCCGACGGCCGAGACCGCCATGTCGATCAGCTTGATGCCGAGGAAAGGCGCAATGATGCCGCCGAGGCCATAGATCAGGAGATTGCGGCGCAGGATATTCGCCGCGCCGAGCGGGCGGTAGGCGACTCCTTTGAGCGCCAGCGGCACGAGCGCGATAATGATCAGCGCGTTGAAGATGATCGCCGAAAGAATCGCGCTCTCCGGCGTCCTCAGATGCATGATGTTCAGCGCCTGAAGCTGCGGATAGAAGGCGAGGAACATCGCCGGAATGATGGCGAAATATTTGGCCACATCGTTGGCAATCGAGAATGTGGTCAGCGCACCGCGGGTTATGAGCAGCTGCTTGCCGATCTCGACGATCTCGATGAGCTTGGTCGGGTCGCTGTCGAGATCGACCATGTTGCCCGCCTCGCGCGCCGCCATCGTGCCGGTATTCATGGCGACGCCGACATCGGCCTGGGCGAGCGCCGGCGCATCATTGGTGCCGTCGCCGCACATCGCGACGAGCTTGCCCTGCGCCTGCTCGAGGCGGATGAGTTTCAGCTTGGCTTCCGGGGTCGCCTGAGCGAGGAAATCATCGACGCCCGCCTCCGCCGCGATCGCCGCCGCTGTAAGAGGATTGTCGCCGGTGATCATCACGGTGCGGATGCCCATTCGCCGGAGTTCGTGGAACCGGTCCCTGATGCCGCCCTTCACGATGTCCTTGAGGTTGATGAGGCCGAGCAGGCGCCCGTTCCTGACGACTGCGAGCGGGGTAGCGCCCGATTTCGCGATCTCGTCGGATTTTGCGGTCAATTCGCGAACGGTGGAGTCGAGCACAGGCGCGGACGGAGTGAGGGCGCGGACATAGGCAAGAACCGCGTCAACGGCGCCTTTACGCACCGAGCCGTCGCTCGTGTCGATGCCGCTGATCCGCGTTTGGGCCGAGAACGGGACGAATTTTGCGTTCAGAATCGTCATGTCACGCCCTCTGATCCCGTGTCTCTCCTTGGCGAGAACGACGATCGAGCGGCCTTCAGGCGTTTCGTCCGAGAGCGAAGCAAGCTGAGCGGCGTCCGCCAACTCGCCTTCGCTCACGCCCGTGAGCGGAACAAAGGCCGCGGCCTGGCGGTTGCCCAGCGTGATCGTACCGGTCTTGTCGAGCAGCAGCGTATCCACGTCGCCCGCCGCCTCGACTGCGCGGCCGGACATGGCGAGCACGTTGAAGCTCACCAGCCGGTCCATGCCGGCGATGCCGATTGCCGAGAGAAGCGCACCGATCGTCGTCGGAATCAAGGTCACGAACAGCGCCACAAGCACGAGGACGGTCACCTTTCCTCCGGCGTAGGAGGCAAAACTCGGGATGGTCGCGACGACAAAGACGAAAATGATCGTGAGCCCGGCCAGCAGAATGTTGAGCGCGATTTCGTTTGGCGTCTTCTGCCGCGCGGCCCCTTCGACGAGAGCGATCATGCGATCGAGGAAGGTCGAGCCTTGGGCGGCGGTGATCTTCACCTTGATCCAGTCTGAAATCACGGTCGTGCCGCCGGTCACCGCCGAGCGGTCGCCGCCGCTCTCGCGAATGACCGGCGCCGATTCGCCGGTGATTGCGGATTCATTGACCGAAGCCACGCCTTCGATCACATCGCCGTCGCTGGGGATCAGATCGCCCGCCTCGACCAGCACGATGTCGCCAGGTTTCAGGGAGGTCGCCGGAACCAAGCGCGGCTCGGCAGCGCCGTTAGGGAGCTCGGCCGCGTAAAGCAGCTTCGCATCCGATTCGGTCTTGCTCCGGCGCAGGCTTGCCGCCTGCGCCTTGCCGCGACCTTCGGCCACTGCCTCGGCAAAGTTGGCGAAAAGAACGGTGAACCAGAGCCATAGGATGATCTGGAAAGCAAAGCCGTAATGACCGTGCCCGGCGGCGATGTCGCGGATAAAAAGAATCGTGACGAGCGTCGCTACGATCTCGACGGTGAACATCACCGGATTTCGAATCAGAACGCGAGGGTCGAGCTTCTTGAACGAGTCGCCGATGGCGGTGAGGAGAATCTTCGGGTCCGCCACCGCGGCGATAGAGGTCCGTCTGCGCGTATGCGAGAGTTCCATCGGAATACATCTTTCAATCAGTAAAGCATGCCGGCGTTCATCGCGAGATGTTCGACCACGGGACCGAGCGATATTGCCGGGAAGTAGATGAGGCCGCCGGTAATCACGATGACGCCGACGAGCAGCCCGACGAATAGTGCTCTGTCGGTCGGAAAAGTGCCGGCTGAGGCAGGCACGATCTTCTTGGCAGCGAGCGATCCCGCGATTGCCAACATCGGCACGATCATCATGAACCTCCCGATGTACATCGCGAGTCCTTGCGTGGTGTTGTAAAATGGTGTGTTCGCGGAAATGCCCGCGAAAGCACTGCCGTTGTTGCCCGTAGCCGAAGTGAAGGCATAGAGAATTTCGCTGAAGCCATGCGGCCCGGCATTGGCGGGGCCGGCAAGACCGGCCGGCAACACCGCGGCGAGCGCCGTGAAGCCCAAAATCGACGCGGGCAAAATGAGAATGGCAAGCATCGCCATTTTCACTTCCCGCGAATCGATCTTCTTGCCGAGATATTCGGGCGTACGGCCGACCATGAGCCCGGCGATGAAGACCGCCAGGATGGCGAAGATCAGAATGCCATAGAGGCCGGAGCCGACGCCGCCAAAGATAATCTCGCCAACCATGATATTGACCAATGGCACCATGCCGCCAAGCGGCGTCAGACTGTCATGCATGGTGTTGACGGCGCCGTCCGAAGTATCCGTCGTCACCGTCGCGAACAAAGCCGAATTGGCGATGCCGAAGCGCACCTCCTTGCCTTCCATATTGCCGCCGGCCTGCAAAGCCGAGGGCGCTTGATCGACGTGCAGCGCGGCGAAGGCAGGATTGCCAGCAGCCTCGGAGCGATAAAGGGTGGCGACCCCGGCGAGATAAAGAATGCCCATGACGGCGAAGATCGCCCAGCCTTGGCGTTGATTGCCGACCATGCGGCCGAACACGTTGGTCAAAGCGGCGCCGATTGAGAAGATCAGCACCATCTCGACGAGATTCGTAACGGCGTTGGGATTTTCAAAGGGATGCGCCGAATTGGCGTTGAAGAAGCCGCCGCCGTTCGTACCCCATATCTTGATGACCTCTTGCGAGGCAACCGGCCCTTGCGCGATCACCTGCTTCGCGCCCTCGAGAGTTGTCGCCTGCGCGTAAGCGTCCAGGTTCTGCGGCATTCCTTGCCAAACGAAGAACAGGCCGATGACGATCGAGCCCGGCAGCAGGATGTAGAGGACACAGCGGGTCAGATCGACCCAGAAATTACCGACCGTCTGCGCCGAGCGGCGCGCGAAGCCGCGGACGAGCGCGATGGCGAGCGCGATGCCGGTCGCGGCGGAGACGAAATTGTGGACGGTGAGTCCCGCCATCTGCGTCAGATAGCTCATCGTCGTCTCTGGCGTGTACGATTGCCAGTTGGTGTTGGTGACGAAGCTTACCGAGGTGTTGAAGGCCGAGCTTTGCTCAATGGCCGTCTGTCCCTGCGGATTGAACGGCAGCACGCCTTGCAGCCGTTGCAGCGCGTAGAGCGCCACGAAGCCACCCGCGCTGAACAACAGCATCGCAATCGCATAGATAACCCAATGCTGTTCCTGGTTCTCGTCGACGCCGCAAATCCGGTAAATGGCGCGCTCGGCAGGCTGCAGTACCGGCGAGAGGAACGTGCGCTCGCCGGCGAAGACCCGCGTCATATAGGCGCCGAGGGGTTTCACAAGCGCGATGACGAGCGCGGAATAGATCGCGATCTGAATCCAGCCGTTGGCGGTCACGTAAGCTCCTCAGAACCGCTCGGGGCGGACGAGCGCGTAAACGAGATAGACAAGGATGAAAAGCACGGCGAGTGCGCCGAGGGCGTAGTCGATGATCATGTTCGGCTCTACAACCTGTCGCAGACGAAAACGTAGAGCGTGATGATCAGCAAGGATCCCATCCCGATCGCGAGATAGAGAATGTCGAACATTGAAATGATCTCCGTTGGCCGAAACGAGACATGGCCAAAACTTCGGCCGGCTGCCGCTTGGCGCCATGATCCAGGCCAACCTCGGCGCCAGTCGCGCAACTGAACTCAGCCCAGCGCGATTTCATGCGCAGCATTTGGCGGAAAGCGCATATAGGATCGAGCCGTGTTCGGGGCCGCCGTAATAGGAATTCCATATATGGCCGGCAGGGCCACGCATTCGCATCGGCTGCCCAATCGGGGGTGTTGATTAGCGGCGCGACCGCCGTATGGTTCTGCGTTGCGGCCGGCGCTGGCGTTTTCCGCGGGCCTGCAGCCCGGCCGGTCGGAAGCCTGCGTCAAAGGGGGACGTGCGAATGGGACTGATTCTGCTTATCGTGCTGCTGATCCTGCTGTTCGGCGGCTATTTTGGCTATAATCGTTATGGTGGCCGAGGCTTTGGCGGCGTTCTCGGTCTCATCATCGTCATCCTCATCATCCTCTGGCTGCTCGGCGGTCTTCACATGTAGCTTTCGCCCGATGCGGGCGCAGGCGGGTTTGCCAGGGGTGACGAATCCGCGCGACATCGGCTATGATGATGCCCGGCCGCAGTCCGCGCTTGGAGCCCATCCAATGGATCGTCGAGATTTGCTCGCCGGCCTCGTTGGCTTCGGCGCTTTCGGATTAATTCCGCAGAGGTGCCGCGCCAATCTTCCTCAGACGGTCGGCAGAGACATAATGCCGCCGGCGGACACGCGCGATCACTTCGTGACGTGGATGCAGGCCAATCGCGGGGAAGATCCCAAATTCCTGGCGCAACGCTGGGACCGTCTCCAGGCCCTGTTTGCGCATAAAGACATCTGGGGCGCAAAGAACATCCGCGGCTTTCTGCTGACGCCGCGCGAAAAATTCGTCACGTCGGCCAATCTCGACCGCGCTTATGTGTGGCATTATCTCGATATCGGTTTCGGGGTGTCGATCACCGGGCCGCATACGGTCGCGAGGATGACGAGCACGCTCGACGTCGGCCCGGACGCCAAGGTGCTCGAGATCGGCACGGGATCCGGCTACCAATCCGCCTATCTGTCCAATCTGACGAACCGCGTGTTCACAATCGAGATCATCCCAGCGCTCGCGGCGCGCACGCGCCGGCTCTACGACGATCTCATTGCACACGGCTATGTCGAATATAAATCGATCACCACAAAAAATGCGGACGGCTATTATGGGTGGCAGGAATTCGCGCCCTTCGACCGGATCATTGTCACCTGCGGAATCGACCATGTTCCGCCGCCGCTCTTGCAGCAGTTGAAGCCCGACGGAATCATGGTCATTCCGGTCGGACCTCCCGGCGCCCAGCATGTGCTGAAGATCGTCACCGCACGCGACGCTGACGGCGCCGTCAGCGTGACGCGCTCCGACATCTATGGCGGCTCCCCGATCTCATTCGTCCCCTTTACCAAGTCGGAAGGCGGCAAGGTGATCGGAACGCACAACAACAATTAGCGCCGGCCTGCGGCGGCGAATGATCGTCTGGCCGAAAAAGCCCGGAGGCAGCGAACGCCGCGGGCCTCTCGCGCCAGCTCGTCAGCGACTCACGCGCTTGGCCCGGTAGGACCGATATTTGCGCCGACGACAGCGATGACGTCCCGATTGTTCAGCCGCCCCTGAACCATGGCTATGTTATTATTGTACATGCTGGCGTCGATGAACCCGTCGCGCAAAAAGTTGTCGATTTGTCCGTCGGTGAACTTCAGCGGAGCGGCGTTCCTGAAGTCCTTGGGCGCGACAAGCACGAATAAGAGCCGGCCCGCGCCCTGGGTGCGGAGCAGCTTGCCGTTCAATTGCCGGCTGTCCTGCAATCCCGCTTCGTTCAGCTCATTGTCCAGCTTGCTCGCATCGACGTATGCGGTCGCCGGTTTGGCACCGGATTGGCTTTCGAAAGCGAGAACTTGGTGACCTGCAGAAGTTTGTCCGCGCACCATTTCCGGGTTGTCGGCGAAGTTGATGCTCTTGAATCCCGCCTTGCTCAGGTCGGAGCGCAGCTTGTCCTTGTCGAAGCGGCGAGCCGAGTGTCCGGCTTGCATATTTTCTGGACCGATGAGGAATGCCACTGCCTGGCCGCTTGGATCATCGGCCCAGACCAAGTGCCCCGGCAGATTCTGGCGATCCGCGACTCCGGCTTTGCGGAGCGTGAATTCGATTTGGCTGCGATCCAGGCTCTGGCCGCGCATGCTGGAAGGAGTTGTGCCCCGATTTGGCGAAGCGCCAGTCTCGGCTAGCGCCGGCCCCGCGCAAGCGAGGCCGAGGGCCAACACCGATGCCGTGGTAAGATATAAGATGTTAGGCATAACGATTGCTCCTGACGTCAGCGAACCGGCAGCGCGAGCGCCAACCAGTTCCTGTCGCGCTTCTCATTGTGGGAGTGTGCGAGGGCGACTGATTTACCTCTCTCAAATCACAACGCCCCGCGACGCGCGTCGTTCCGAATCGCAGACCGAAGAGAAAGCAATTTTTGAAATGCGAGCGCAACGAGTCTTGGGCGGCCAGCTGGTGACTAATGCGTCGCCAGTGTTACGCTGCTCCCGGAGATCTCAGGCTGGAGGTACGATACTTGCCGATGCCAGCGCGCTACAATCTCGAGCGCTTCGTCGCGGCTCAGTCGCCGGTCTATGCGAGGGTCTGCGAGGAGCTGCGCGCCGGCCAAAAGAAGAGCCATTGGATGTGGTTCGTCTTTCCGCAGATCGCCGGCCTCGGCTCAAGCGCCATGGCGCGCGCTTTCGCCATATCTTCATTGGCTGAAGCCGAGGCCTATCTGAAACATCCCATCCTCGGGCCGCGACTCATCGAATGCACGCGGCTCGTCAATTGCATCGAAGCGCGCAGCGCCCACCAGATCTTCGGTTCGCCGGACGATCTGAAATTCCATTCCTCGATGACGCTTTTCGCGCAGGCGGATCCGGAAAACCCGGCGTTCAAAACGGCCCTGCGGAAATATTTTGCCGGCAAGGCCGACCCGCTGACACTTGCTCGGCTCTAACCGGCAAGCGACACGCGGGCACGATCTCACGCTTCGAGCAGCCCGCGTTTGCGCAGCAAGGCCTCGGGCGAGGCGGCGTGGCCGCGAAAGCCCAGATAGGCCGCTTCGGGATCGGCGCGATTACCCGCCGCATAGACATGCTCGCGCAGTCGCCTAGCCACCGCGGCATCGAAAATGTCGCCCGCTTGCGTGAAAGCCGCGAACCCGTCTGCGTCGAGAACCTCCGACCAGAGATAGGAATAATAGGCCGCCGAATAGGCATCGCCTCCGAAGACGTGAAGGAAATGCGGCAGCCGATGGCGCATCCCGATCGCCGCCGGCATGCCGAGTTCGGCCAGCATCGCGCGCTCGAACTCCACAATATCGAGATCGGCCGGCGGGGCGTCGCGATGGAGCGCGAGATCGACGAGCGCCGAGGCCGTATATTCCACGGTCGCAAAGCCCTGGTTGAATCGCCGCGCCGCGATGAGCCGTTCGAGCAGGGCCTCCGGGATTTCCTCGCCGGTCTCGTGATGACGAGCGAAGCGGCGCAGAATTTCCTTCTGCTCGAGCCAATGTTCGTAGAGCTGCGATGGAAACTCGACGAAATCGCGCAATACGTTCGTGCCGGCAAGCGATGGATAGGTGACATCCGAGAGCAGGCCGTGAAGAGCGTGGCCGAACTCGTGGAACAAAGTGCGCGCGTCCTCGAAGCTGAGCAGGCAGGCCTCGCCCGGCGCGGGTTTCGAGAAATTCATGACATTGGCGATGATCGGCAAAACCTCGCCGTCGAGCCTTTCCTGATCGCGGAACGCGCCCATCCAGGCGCCGCCGTGCTTCGAGGCCCGCGCGTAATAATCGCCGATGAAGAGACCGATCTCGCGGCCATCGGCGGCGGTGACCGTCCATGCCCGCGCGTCCGCGTGGTAAAGCGGAACGTCGAACCGCTCGGTGAATGTGAGACCGAAGAGCCGGTGTGCGGCGAAGAAGGCCGCTTCGATCATCCGATCGAGGGCCAGATAGGGTTTTAGCGCCGCCTCGTCGAAATCGAATTCGGCTTTGCGGCGCTTTTCGGCGTAATAGCGCCAATCCCATGGCGCCAAAGTAAAATTGCCGCCCTCGCGCTGGGCGAGTTCTTGCAGCGCGGCCTCCTCGCGCAAGGCGCGGGCGCGGGCGAGCGTCCAGACGCGATCGAGCAGATGCTGCGCCGCCGCCGGCGTCTTCGCCATCGTGTCGGCGAGGCGGAAATCGGCGAAACTTTCAAATCCCAGCAGCCGCGCCTGCTCGGCGCGAAGCGCGATCATTTCCGTGGCGACGGCGCAATTGTCGGTCGCCCCGCCGCCTTCGCCGCGCGCGACGAAGGCGCGAAAGATTCTCTCGCGCAGATCACGGCGGTGCGACATCTGGAGAAAAGGCTCGATGCTCGAACGCGAGAGGGTAAAAGCATATTTGCCCTGAAACCCGCGTTGGCGCGCTTCCTCCGCCGCGGCGCTACGCATCCAATCGGGCAGGCCGACAAGCTCGGCTTCGGTCTCGAGCACGAGTGCGAAGGCGTTTTCGTCGGCGAGCACATTTTGCGCAAACTGTGTTCCAAGCGCGGCCAGGCGCTGGCCAATCTCGGCGAGGCGTGTCTTCGCGTCGTCGGCAAGGCCGGCGCCGGCGCGGCGGAAGCCAATCATCTGTCGTTCCAGGACGCGCGCCTGTTCCGGATCGAGTCCTAGCGTGTCGCGCCGCTTATAGAGCGCATCGATCCGCGCGAAGAGCGTAGGATCGAGATGGATCTCGGCGGTATGCCGGGCGAAGAGCGGCGCAACCTCGCGCTCGATGGCCTCGATTTCTTCGTTTGTGGCGGCGCCGGCGAGGTTGAAGAAGAGGGACGCGACGCGGTGTAAGGCGCGGCCCGAACGCTCAAGCGCGGCAATCGTGTTATCGAAGGTCGCCGGCTCCGGATTGGCCCCAATGGCCGCGATCTCGGCCCGATGTTCGGCGAAAGCCCGCGAAAAGGCCGGGCGGAAATGCGCCGGCTTCACGGCCGCGAAGGGCGGGGCGCCGAACGGCCCCGTCCAGTCTTCGAGCAGCGGATTTGGCAAGCTTCTATTAACCATTTGGTTCACGGCGCGGCAGTCCCTTAGCCCGACGCCGAAGGACGCGGCCGCGCTATTTCGCGGTCAGGAGCGTCCGGCAGGGGGCCGGAAGATCGGCCAGCGTCAAAGCGGGCCTCGGCCTCGGCGGCTCGAGGCTCGGCGGGGGATGGAGTATCCCTTGGGAGAACCAAAAAGCCAGAGAAGCCTTGTCGCAGCCGTCGCCCGGGGACACCGGATCTTGGCCTTCGCACAATGGCTGGTCTTTCGGGCAGACGAGGCGGACATGGAAATGATAATCGTGCCCGTAATAAGGGCGCACTTTCGCGAGCCATGAACGATCGCCCCTTGCGTCGCGGCAGAGCGCCTTCTTGATCGCCGCGTTAACGAAAATGCGCTGGACCTCGGGATCCTCCGCCGCCGCCTTGATGACGGCCACATGGTCCGGCGTCCAGACTTTCGGATCCACATCGAGCCGATCCGGCCGCACGACGTTCGTCGACATCATCTCCTCGCGTTCGGCCGGGGTGAGTGTGCGGCTCGGCATCGGCTTCAGCCAGATATCGACGTCGAGCCCGATCTGATGCGAGGCATGGCCGGTAAGCATCGGGCCGCCGCGCGGCTGCGACATGTCGCCGACGAGAATGCCGGGCCAGTGGCTCACCTGCGGAACCTTTTTGGCGAAACGTTCGAGAAAGGCGATGAGCTGCGGCGTGCCCCAATTGCGGTTGCGCGACAGGCGCATGACCTGCCAGTCCGGGCCGTTGACCGGCAGCGCGATGCCGCCGGCAAGACAGCCGCGCGCGTAAAAGCCGATCGTGCGCGCGGCGACGCCGGCCGGTGTCGTCACCCGCCCGAACAATGCTTTGGCCGGAGTCGAAGGGCTATTGGGGTGCGGCAGCGGCGCCAGCGGCTTGGGTTCGAGCGACCCCAAATCCTGCGCATCGGCCGTGAGCACCGGCAGGGCGAGGGCGAGCGCCGCCACGCTGACCAACAATGCCATGGCTTGGCGCATCTCCGCTCTCCTCTCGTCACCGCCGTTCGCACCAATTTGGCTGATCGACCTGCTCGCAGCCGGGCGTACGACGCAATCCACAGGTTTGTGATCAACCTTACTTAAACTTTGCGGTTTACGTTTCTCCGCGCGAGTGACATCTATGAACTATGAAGCAGGGGCTATAGCATTCACGGAGACCTTGGGGAGGCTACATGCGCAGGATTCTCGGCCTTTTGCTTTTGCTTTGCGGGATTTTTTGGCTTGCCCCGGCGGAAGCCAAGGTTAGCATCGATATCGACCTCACCACCCAAACCATGCATGTCACGTCCTCGAGCGGAAGCTATTCCTGGCCGGTCTCGACCGCGCGCGCCGGCTATGTGACGCCGCGTGGCTCCTTCGTCCCAACGGGTATGCAGCGCATGCATTACTCGCGCAAATACGACAATTCGCCGATGCCTTATTCGATCTTTTTCGACGGCGGCTTTGCGATCCATGGCACCTATGAAACCGCCTGGCTGGGCCGGCCCGCTTCGCACGGCTGCGTGCGGCTCGATCCGGCCAATGCCGCCATATTGTACCAGATGGTGCAGGCGGAGGGCGCGAACATCACCATTTCGGGCACGCCCCCGCCGAGCGCGCCGTTCTATTCCAGAGCTCGGGGCCGGGCCGCGCCTGACTATTTCGCGACACAGCAATGGGGATTTGGCCCCTTCGGGCGTTGACCCGCTGGGGAAGCGAAACTTAGCCTAAAAGGTCGATCAGTGCCGGAATGAGCGGCGCGTCGGCAGGCGGCATCGGATAATCGCGCAAGTTCTGCGGCTTTACCCATTTGAGCGCCTGCGCTTCGCCCGCCCGCACGATCCCGCGCCAGCGCCGGCAGACGTAAAGCGGCATCAGGAGATGGAAATCCTTATAGGCGTGGCTCGCGAAAGTGAGCGGCGCCAGGCAAGCTTCTTCGACTTCGATTCCGAGTTCCTCGGCAAGTTCGCGAATGAGCGCCGTCTCCGGCCGCTCGCCTGGCTCCACTTTCCCGCCGGGAAATTCCCACAGGCCGGCGAGCTGCTTTCCTTGCGGCCTCTGGGCGATCAGCACGCGAGCGTCGGAATCGATCAGCGCGGCGGCGGCGACGAGAAGCAGTTTCATTGCGGGGTCGCGACGTTCGAAATGGCGCGGAGTCTTTCGATCGCCGCGGGAAGCTGCTTCATTCGGCCGAGGATTTCCTGCGCGCCCGCCTCTCTAAGCATCGAGGCCAGGTCGGCATCGGCATGGCTTGCGCCGGCAAACCCGATCACGCCCATGCCGGCGCGCTGCGCGGCAATCACGCCTGCGGCCGAATCCTCGATGACGATGGCCTGCCGCGGCGCGACGCCGAGGCGGGCGGCCACGTGAAGAAAAAGATCCGGCGCGGGCTTGCCGTGCCGCACCTCGGCGGCGCTGAAGACGCGGCCTTGAAAGAGCGGCGCGAGGCCGGTCACCTCGAGCGACAGCGCGAGACGTTCGGGCTGCGAGGAAGAGGCGACGCAAGTCGGGTAGGGAAGCGCCGAGATCACCTCGCGGACATCCCGCACCGGCCGCAGCTCCCGGCGCAGACGCTCGAACAGCAGCGCTTTCATGTGTTGGCCGAGTTCGGGCGGAACCGGCCGGCCGAGCATGTCTTCGACTTCGGCGAGCACATCGCGGGTGCTTTTGCCCATGAACCGCGCCCGGCATGCGGCGACAGCGATCGGCACGCCCAACTCGCTCAGCATCTTCGCCAGAACGTCGAGAGCGATTATTTCGGAATCGACGAGCACGCCGTCGCAATCGAAGATCAGGAGGGTCACACCGTCGTTTCCGCCAGAATCGCGCCGATCTCGGCTTTGGTCTTGGCCGCATAATCGGCGGTCATCGTCGCCCTTGGAAAAGCGATATCGAAATCGGCGACGATCTTGGCCGGCTGGCCGCCCAGGAGCATGATGTGATCGGCGAGCCGGATCGCTTCGTCGATGTCGTGAGTGACGAGCAGCGTCGTGACCCTGGTTCGCTCGACGAGCGCCGCAAGCTCGTCGCCGAGGCGTAGCGCCAAAGCCCGGTCAAGCGAAACGAAAGGCTCGTCGAGCACGAGAAGGTTCGGGTTGATCGCGAAGGCGCGTGCCAGAGCGACCCGTCGCGCGAGGCCGAGCGACAATTCGCCGGGGAAATCGCGCAGATGTTCGGCGATGCCGAGATCGGCCGCGATCCGCAGCAGATCCGTTTCCCTCGCCTGCGGCGCAGTGAGGCGAAGATTGTCGAGCACGCTGCGCCAGGGCAGAAGCCGCGGCTCTTGAAACACCATGCCTATTCGCGTCTCCGGCGGAAGGTCGACCGTGCCTTCGAAGTCATGGTCGAGGCCGATGATGATCCGCAGCAACGTCGTCTTGCCGTAACCCGACGGCCCGACCAGCGCGTGGATCTTGCCGCCGTCGAGCGCCAGCGAAAAGTCGCGCAGCACTTCGCGCACCTCGCCCGAGGCGGTGCGGAACGCCTTGCGTACGATCTTGATCTTAAGCTGCCTTTGGGCGCCAGCGGGAGACATGTTGCTCGAAGGGTTGCACGATGAACGTCTCGATCGCGAGCATGATCCCGACGAAGGGAAGCGCGTAGGCGAGAAGGAGCGCGACATCGAAGAGCTGAAATGCGGTGCCGATCTCGAAGCCGACGCCGTTCGAGCGGCCGAGAAGTTCGACGACGAGGACGATTTTCCAGACGATCGAGAGGCCGGAGCGCGTGGCGGCGGCGATATAGGGCGCGAGCTGCGGCAACAGGACATGCTTCATCCGCGTCCGCCAGGGCATGGCGAAGACCGTCGCCATTTCCTCGAGCCCCGAGTTCGAGCGCCCGCGCGCCCTCCCTTATCGTCACCGTCGCATTCGGCAACTTGTTGAGCGCGACGGCAAGAATCGCGGCGGCGTCGGTCAGACCCATCCAGATATAGGCAAGCACGATGATGACCAGCGCCGGCAGGTTGAGGAGCACGACCAGCCAGGGGTCGCCGAGCCGGTCGAATGTCTCGTTGCGGCCCATGAGGACGCCGAACAAAGTGCCGAAGAACATCGCCAGGCCGAAGGAGACGATCACCCGAGCCAGCGTCGTGCCGAGATTGAAGAAAAGCGCGCCCGACCGCGCTTCCTGGACGATGACGGCGACGACGGCGAGCGGCTCCGGCAGCAGCCGGCTGTTCGCGATCATCGAAGCCACCTGCCAGATCGCGATCAGCAGGAGAAGTGAGAGGACCCTCAAAACCACGTCAGTTTTCCGGCGCTTCTTTGTAGAAGGTTCCGCTGTCGAGTTCGGTTGCCGGCCCGACGAGCTTGGCGCCGCCCAATTGCGCCAGGATGAGATAGAGCTTGCGCGCGTCCGCCTCCTGATCCGCCAACGGCCGGAGCTCCACCCCTTCGAGATAGCGCTTGCGATAGAGGGCGAGCGCGGCCGGATCGGAGGTGCCGATGCGCGGCGCGAGCTTCCGCCAATCGGCATCCGAATGCGCCAAAATATCCTGCGCCTGCCTCGTCAGGGCGAAGAAGCGGTGCAACGCGTCGCGATGCTGTTCGGCGAAGGTTTCGTCGAAGACATAGCCGATCATGGCCACCGGGCCGGCCGCGCCGAGGCTCTTTTCGACGTCGCCGATGTCGATCAGGCGCTTGAAGCCATGCAGTTCGAGATCGACGCAATAGTTCCAGAAATCGAGCGTGGCATCGCTCCTGCCTTGCAGCGCTTCCTGCCATAGCAGAGGCGGCGCGCCATAGAGGATGGTCGCCTCCGAGTCGAGGTCGATTGACGAGCGTTTGGCGAGGGCTTGCAGCAGCAGCCAGCTCTTATCGAGCGGGCCGCCGGCGACCGCCGAGCTTCTTGCCCCTCAGGTCGGCAAGGCTGTTGATCGGCGACTTGGCCGGCACCATGACGGCCCCGAGCGAGCTCGAATAAGGGTAGAACTTGAGGTTGCCGCCGAGACTGCGCTCGCGCGACACCCAGAGCCAATCGGAGATCATGATGTCCGCGGAGCCGCCCATGATCGCGATCTTGCCGGCATCGGTCGAACCAAGCTCGGTGACCTGCAGATCGAGCCCGGCTTTGGTGTCGAGCCCGTGATCCTTGATGACGGCGAGCTCCCAGCCGAAGGTTCCGGTTTTTTGCACTGCGATACGCAGCACATCGGCAGCTTGCGCTTGGCCGCCGCAGAGAAGGACCAAAGCGAGGCAAAACGCCGCAATTCCGAAAACTGGTTTTTGATGCGTCGCAACCGCGACTTGCAAATGAAGGACTTCGCTCATTTCAGGGTTTCGCTTCGGCGCCGCAGGGATTGTCTTGTCTCCGCCGATCGGGCTACACATCTGCAGGCGCATAAAGATAGAGCCGATCGTCGGGTGTTTCGAAAGTAGCGGATACTGCCAGCGTAAAGGGGAAGGAAATCATGATTCAGAAAAGCATGGTCTTGCTTGCGGCCGGTATGCTGGCCGTGATGGCGCGCCCGGCGCTTGCGGCGGGCGATCCCGCCGCCGGCGAACAGATCTTCAAGCATACCTGCATGCTCTGTCATCGGATCGGGCCGGGAGCGGCGAATTTCGTCGGGCCGGATCTGAACGGCATCGACGGCCGCACCATTGCTTCCGAGCCGGGCTACGACTACTCCCAGGCGGATCAGGACAAGAAGAAGACCGGCTTCGTTTGGAACGCGGATACGTTCGACAAATACATCACCAATCCGCAGGCGGACATTCCCGGCACCAAGATGCTCTTCCCCGGTCTCCCGAAGGCGAGCGACCGCGAAAACATCTGGGCCTATATCTCGCAGTTCAAGGCCGACGGCTCGAAGAAATAGAAGCGCAAGCCGAGCGGCGCGCGCCGTCGAGCCTTCGACGGCGCGTCTTCGTCTATGCTCAATCGCGCGCCTCATTCGGCGGCTCCGCCGCGGCGGATCAACATGCCGCGTGCCGGATCATAGGCGAGGATCGCGCCGGCCAAGAACACCACCAAGCAGCCGACGACAACCGCAAGCGACATGGGATCGAGCTGCAAGTAAAAGGCGAAGCGGATCAATTCGACTGCATAGGTGAACGGATTGAGCCAGCAGATCGTCGCCAGCCACGGGCTCTTCTCCTGCACCTGCCAGAGCGGATAAAGCGCCGAGGAGGCGAAAAACATCGGGAAGATGACGAAATTCATCACCCCGGCGAAATTCTCCAATTGCCGGATAAGCGACGACAGAACCATGCCGAGCGCGCCCAACATCAGGCCGGAGAGCACCAGCGCCGGAAGAATGGCCACGTAGCCCCAGGGCGAGTCCGGCGAAATGCCCCAGAAATAGGCGATCAAAAGATAGGTATAGACCTGCAGAACGCCCACCGCCGTGCCGGCGAAGAGTTTGCAGGTCAGCAGATACCAGCGCGGGAACGGGCTGACCAACAGGGTCCGCATATTGCCAGTCTCGCGGTCGTAGACCATCGAAAGCGACGACTGCATTCCATTGAACAGCTGAATCATCGCCATCAACCCAGGCGTGATGTAGACGTCGTAGGTCACATAGGTCTGATAGGGCGGGATGATCGAGATGCCGAGCACCGCGCGGAAGCCGGAGGCAAAAATGAAAAGCCAGACGAGCGGCCGCACCAGGGCCGACACGAATCGTCCGCGCTGATGCAGGAAGCGCAAGGATTCGCGCCAGACGATCCCTTGAAGGCATATCGCATACTGCGCCAGCCCGAGGCCTTTGCGCGGCATGCGGTCGGTTGCGGCGATGCTGTTCATTGGCCGCTCCCTTCATGGATCTCGGCGCCGGTGACCTTGACGAAGGCGGTGCGCATGTCGGGTGCGCCGGTCCGCGCAAGGATTTCGGTGGCGAGACCTTTTTCGCGGACCTTGCCCTCGTGCAAAATGACGACGGAGTCGGTTTTGGCAATCTCGTCGATGAGATGCGTCGTCCAAAGCACGCCGATGCCTTCGCTGGCGACAAGTCCGCGCACCTGCGCGATAATGTCGGCCCGCGCCTTTACGTCAAGCCCGACGGTGGGCTCGTCGAGCAGCAACAGATCCGGGCGATGCAGGAAGGCGCGGGCGATTTCGACGCGCCGGATGTAGCCGCCGGAGAGATCGCGCACTCTGTCGGAGGCGCGCTCAGCGAGACCGGCGCGCGCCAGCACCGCCCTTGCCCGCAGCTTGGCCTCGCGCCGCCCGATGCCGTGCAAGGCGGCGTGATAGATGAGGTTTTGCATGATGGTCAGTTCGAGATCGAGCGTGCGCGGCTGGAACACGACGCCGAGCCGGCGGAGCGCCTCGCCGGTCTCGCGGCTGACGTCATAGCCAAAAATTCGGATCGTGCCGCTGCGCGTGGCGTAGAGCCGCGTGATCAGCGAGAAAAGCGTGCTCTTGCCGGCTCCGTTGAGCCCAAGCAGCACGGTGAAACTTCCCGGCTCGACGACGAAGGAAACATTGTCGAGAGCTTTGCGCTTGCCATAAAAATGGCTCACCCCTGCCACCTCCAAAGCGGCGGTGCGCAAGGCGTCGTTCTCACGCATGACACGTTCGTCCAAGGTCAAGATGCTTTTCCTTCTGGGATGTTCCTGACGTCGAGCCCGGAAAGGGAAAGATCCGACCTGGATCTGGTTAAACACAGGTCCATTGCGCTCGGGTTTGGGTGTAGCATAGGCGGAGGTTTCGAGATCGGAAGATTGTTGTAAGAAACGTCCCGCTGCGACGCGGAAACAATCTGCTGGAGCCGCGGGTTCGGCGCTTGCGCTTGCGGTCTTAAGATGACCATCCGCCGCTGCCTTATCAAGATTGCCGGGAGCCACGCGCGTGCCGCGAGCATGAGGCGATGCAAGCCGCGTTTCCGCCAGGCCCGCTCACGTCCTGCCCGCCGGCAGCGGTTGGCATAAAGCGAGGACCGCGTCCTCGTTCGGCTCCGCCGCCACCATCACCTTGGGCAGAGCAGCCAAGACACCCGCTACGTCTTCGGAGATTGCGATATGGGTGAGCCTTGCCGGATCGAGCCGGGCCTTCGCCGCCAGCCTCAGGAAGATTTCCGCGCTACGTCGGGAAAAATGCAGGACGGCGCCAACCTCGCCCGCCGCAACCTGCCGAACCGCATCGTCCGAAAGTTTCGTCGCCGTATGCGCGGCATAAGTTTCCAACACGTCGAGGACAAGCCCGGCCTCGGCGCACGCGCTTTCGAGATCGCTCTTGCGGTTGCTTCCGGCGAGATAGAGGATGCGGATCGACTCCACGAACCTGTCGATGATCACGCGGCTCAACGCCTTGGCATCGAGGGTAATCTGCTGCGGGCCGTCGAATCCGCGGGCGCGCGCCGCTGCCGCCGTCTTCGCTCCGACGACAAAGAGCGGAAAAAGCCGGCGGGCTTCGGGCACCGGCCAATCTGGCGCGAGGTCAAGACATTCGAAGGCCCGCGCGCTCGTCGCGATCACCGCGTCGATGACGCCTTGCGGCCACGCGGCCTCGATCGGCTCGATTTCAATGACCGGCGACAGCACCGCCGCGTGGCCCATGGCTTGGAGCCTCTCGGCGCTACGGGCGGCCTCGTCTGATGGCCGGGTGAGCAAGACGAGCATTCTACGACGCTCCAGTTCGACTGATGATCCCCACGGTCCACGGCTTTCCAGGATTATGCTTCGAGAAAGCCTTTCGGCGCGCGGGCGAGCAACTCGCGCGCCGCGCTCTCGCCCAGCGCCTCGGCCTGGGCCTCATGCCCGCTTACGCGCGTTTCGAAAAACTGCGTCCCGTCGAGCCGCAATACGATGGCATGAAGAGCAAGTCTTTCGCCTTCGAGGCGTGCGTGGCCGCCGATCGGCGTGCGGCAGGAGCCGTCGAGGACGCGAAGCAGGGCCCGTTCGCAGCGCAGCACCACGCCGGTCGTTCGGTCGAGAATTGGATCGAGCAAGTGCATGACCGCGGGCTCGCCGCGCCGCGCTGTGACGCCGATCGCGCCTTGCCCGACGGCAGGCACGAAATCCTCGCAATCGAGCACCTTGGTGGCTACATGGGCAAGGCCGAGCCGGTTGAGCCCGGCGAGCGCCAGGATCGTGGCATCGACCTCGCCGCGCGCGAGCTTTGCAAGCCGCGTCTCGACATTGCCCCGCATCAGCGTGACGGCGAGATCCGGACGCAGCCGCTTCAACAAGGCGCCGCGGCGCGGCGATGCCGTGCCCACGCTCGCGCCCTTGGGCAGGGCGCACGGGTCGGGCGCTTTTGCCGAGATGAAGACGTCGCGCGCGTCTTCGCGCGGCAGATAGCCGACGATCTCGATCGTATCGGGCAGAAAAGTCGGCAGGTCCTTGGCCGAATGGACGGCAATATCGATCTCGCCGCGCTCCAGCGCGATGTCGAGTTCTTTGGTGAAGAGGCCCTTGCCGCCCGCTTCGCTCAACGGGCGATCCTGGATCCTATCGCCAGTCGTCTTGACCGGGACGATCGCAAATTCTGCACCGGCATGGATCGCGGCAAGCCGGCGCTCGAGCGCATGCGCCTGCGCCAGAGCCAAAGGGCTGCCGCGCGTCCCGATCCTGAGGCGCAGACCGGTCCCAAGCGGTGAATTGAGAGAAGGAATTGCTGATTTCCTTGCGGTTTCTGCCCCGCCCCATTCTACACTAGCTTCTGCACCAAAAGCCCGGCGCTCCGCAACGCTGCGCATAGTGATGCTTCCCGGATAGGACTATCTAGGATGCGTGCTGCCGGCAAATCTCGGCCGGGCATGCTCGATCAATGGTTTGGCTCATGCGCGTGCTTGGCATCGAAACCACGTGTGATGAAACGGCGGCGGCGGTCGTGCGGCTCCGGCCCGAAGGCGGCGGCGAGATTCTCGCCAACGAGATCATGAGCCAGATCGCCGAACACCAAGCCTATGGCGGCGTCGTGCCGGAAATCGCCGCGCGCGCCCATGTCGATGTGCTCGATAGGCTCATCCTGCGCGCCCTCGAACAGGCCAATCTCGCACTCGCCGATCTCGATGGAATCGCCGCGGCCGCGGGGCCGGGGCTCATCGGCGGCGTCATCATCGGGCTTACCACCGGCAAGGCGCTGGCGCTCGCGGCGCACAAGCCTTTCGTCGCCGTGAACCATCTCGAAGCGCATGCGCTGACGGCGCGGCTCTCCGGCGGCCTCGGTTTTCCTTATCTTCTGCTCTTGGTTTCGGGCGGCCATACGCAGCTTGTGGCGGTCAAGGGCGTCGGCAATTATCTGCGCTTGGGGGCGACCGTCGACGACGCGGTCGGCGAAGCCTTCGACAAGGTCGCGAAAATGCTCGGCCTCGGCTATCCGGGCGGTCCCTTCGTCGAGCGCGAAGCGGCGAAGGGCAATCCCGCGCGCTTCGATCTGCCGCGGCCCATGCTCGGCCGGGAGAAGGCTGATTTTTCCTTCTCCGGATTGAAAACCGCGGTGCGGCTCGAGGCTGAACGGATCGCGCCCTTGACCTCAACCGATATTGCCGATCTCTGCGCTTCATTCCAGGCGGCCGTCATCGACACGCTCATCGACCGGCTGCGCGCGGGGCTGCGCGTCTTCGGCGAAAGGCTCGGCCCCTGCCAAGCCATGGTGGTTGCCGGCGGAGTTGCCGCCAATGCCGCGATCCGCCACGCCCTGATGCGCTTTTGCGGCGAAAGCGGATTGCGCCTCGTCGTGCCGCCCATTCCGCTCTGCACCGACAATGGCGCCATGATTGCCTGGGCTGGCATAGAGAGGCTGAGGCTCGGCCTCAGCGACGATATGAGCTTTGCGGCGCGTCCGCGCTGGCCGCTCGATGCCGACGGAGAGGCCTCGCATCACGGCAAGGCCTAAAGCAGAATTTCGACATCGGGCCTGGCCCTCCGCATTCTTTGTCGCGCATGATAAGTCACACGCCTGATTGAAGGCGACAGCAAACGCGCGGCCACCCGATTCTTGCCGCCGGACACATGCCAAGCGAGGAGAGGGGAATGCCTGAGCGCAAGCGCCAAATCGCGGTTCTCGGCGCCGGTGCATGGGGAACGGTTCTTGCCAATCTCGCGGCCCGGCATGCGGCAACAGTCACGCTATGGGCGCGCGACGCGGACCATGCCGCGGAAATGGCGGCGACCGGCGTCAATGCATCGCGTCTGCCCGGCGTGCCGCTCGGCGCGAATGTGGCGCCAAGCGATTCACTTTCCGAGGTGGCGAAGGCCGACGTCATCTTCCTCGCGGTGCCGGCGCAGGCGCTGCGCCAGGCCTGCGAGGCGCTGGCGCGCTTTGCTCCGCGCGATGTTCCCATCGTCGTCTGCGCCAAGGGCATCGAACGGGAGACCGGTCGTTTTCCGAGTCAGATCGTGGGCGAAATCCTGCCGGAAAATCCGCCCGCCGTTCTTTCAGGGCCGAGCTTTGCGGCCGATGTCGCCAAGGGCCTGCCGACGGCCGTGACGCTCGCCGCCGATGACGCGGAGCGAGCCGCGACGCTTGCCCGGACGCTGGCGGCGCCGTGGTTCAGGCTCTACCATTCGCACGACATACGCGGCGTCGAGATCGGCGGCGCCGCCAAGAACGTTCTCGCAATCGCCAGCGGCATCGCCGCGGGGCGCGGGCTCGGGGCGAGCGCCGGTGCGGCGCTGATCGCCCGCGGCTTCGCCGAGCTCAGCCGGTTCGGGCGCGCCTTCGGGGCGGATCCGGCGACGCTCGCCGGCCTCTCCGGCCTCGGCGATCTCGTCTTGACCTGTAGCTCGGCGCAGTCGCGCAATTTTTCCTTCGGCTTCGCCTTGGGGCGCGGTGCAAGCCTCGCCGAGGCCGGCGCCGACGGCCGGCTGACCGAAGGTGTTTACACCTGCGGGATCCTGCTCGACCTCGCGCATCAAAAATCGGTGGACATGCCGATCTCGGCGGCGGTCGGCGCGGTGCTCGCCGGACGCATCGAAATCGATGCGGCGATCGAGGCCTTGCTGGCGCGCCCGGCGAAATCCGAAGTCTCTGCTGGAAATATTCAAGCGCCTCCTTATGACTAGGCGATAATTTCATGGGTGGGCGATAATTTCGGTTAGCGTCATTGCGCGAAGCGAAGCAATCCAGTCCTGCTACTCTGGATTGCTTCGCAGCTTCGCTGCTCGCATTGGCGTTTTCAATCGTGACGAGGTCTAAAGATGGCGCACTGGTTGCTCAAGAGCGAGCCGAATTCTTGGTCCTGGCAGCAACAGGTCGAGGCCGGCGCAAAGGGCACGCCCTGGAATGGCGTGCGCAACCATTCCGCCAAGCAGAATCTGATGGCGATGAAAATCGGCGATCAGGCTTTCTTCTATCATTCGGGCGAAGGCAAGGAGATCGTCGGCATCGTCACGGTGACAAAACCCTATTACCCCGATCCCACCGACAAGACCGGCACATTCGGCATGGTCGATGTGCGCGCCGACAAACCTTTGAAGAAGCCGGTCAGCCTCGCGGCCGTCAAAGCGGAGCCGCGGCTCAGGGACATGGCGCTCGTCAAAAATTCGCGGCTCTCGGTGCAGCCGGTGGCGGAGGCCGAATGGAAGCTCGTCTGCAAGATGGGCGGCGTGTGACTGGCTTTTCCCGCAAGCGGCGAGAGGCGGGCATCGGCATTCGGCCCGATAACTTTGGAGTTCGGCGGTGATTCGCTCGGCGCTGATGAATGTGATGACCGCGGCGGCGCAGAAGGCGGGGCGCGGACTGCGGCGCGATTTCGGCGAAGTCGAAAATCTGCAAGTCTCGGTCAAGGGGCCGGGCGATTTCGTCTCCGCCGCCGATCGCAAGTCCGAAAAAATTCTGTTCGATGAATTGTCGAAGGCGCGTCCCGGCTATGGATTCGTGCTCGAAGAATCCGGCGTGGTGGAAGGCCCCGACAAGAGCCATACCTGGTACATCGACCCGCTCGACGGGACGACGAATTTTCTGCACGGCCTGCCGATCTTTGCGATCTCGATCGGGCTTGCGCGCGACGGCCAGATGGTCGCGGGCCTGGTCTACAATCCCGCAACCGAGGCCCTTTACATCGCCGAAAAGGGCCAGGGCGCCTATCTCAACAACCGGCGCCTGCGGGTCGCGGCGCGCCGCGACATAGGCGAGGCCCTCGTCGGCTGCGGAATTCCGCGCCTTGGCAAGCCGGGCCAGGCGCAGTTCAGGGCGGAATTTTCTGCGATCATGGCGCGCGCCTCGAATTTGCGCCGGCTCGGCGCCGTGGCGCTCGATCTCTGTTTCGTCGCCTCCGGCGCCTATGACGGCTTTTGGGAGCGCGGCCTGAACTCCTGGGATCTCGCCGCCGGAATTTTAATCATCAAGGAGGCCGGCGGCTTCGTCAGCGACGCCGACGGCGGCCCCGACGTGCTGACCAAAGGTTCCGTTTGCGCCGGGAACGAGACCATACATTCGCAATTATTGGGGCTCATTCGATCTGCCGGATGACGTCGATCCGTGCTAGAAATCCGGACGTTCCCACCGGATGGTACGGCAGGCGGGGCGCCGGTCGCCTCGCGCGGCCTCGGCGTCAATCGAAGGCGAAATGGATTGAACAATGGCGGTTGTCCTCGATCCTTATAGGCTCTCCTCGCCGCGCGTCTTTCTGCTGCGGATGGTGGTCTTTCTCATTCTCGTCGGCTTCTTGGCGCTGATCCTGCACAAGCAGATCCACACCGCCTTTATGGCCAATCCCGGCCTCAACAGCCTGATCTTCTTCGTCCTCGGGGTCGGCATCATCTTGACCTTGCGGCAGGTCATCCGGCTGTTCCGCGAGGTCCGTTGGGTAAATTCCCTGCCGCAGGACTCGAAAGTGCCCACGCCGGTCCTGCTGGCGCCGATGGCGACCTTGCTCGGCGATCGTCCGCCCGGCGCGACGATCTCGACTCTGACCTTGCGGGCGATCCTCGATTCGATCGGCTCGCGGCTCGACGAGGCGCGCGACACGGCGCGCTATCTGACCGGGCTGCTGATCTTCCTCGGCCTGCTCGGCACGTTCTGGGGCCTGCTCGCTACGGTTGCCTCGATCGGCGGGGTCATCAAATCGATGCAGACCGGCAGCGATGCCGCCGTCATGTTCGACGATCTGAAGAACGGCTTGGCCGCGCCGCTTGCCGGCATGAGCATTTCATTCACTTCCTCGCTCTTCGGCCTTGCCGGATCGCTGGTGCTCGGCTTCCTCGATCTGCAAGCCGGGCAGGCGCAGAACAGGTTCTATAAGGAGCTCGAAGACAATCTGACCGCCAGCACGAGCGATCCGCTCGTCGAGGGCGGCCCTGCGCTCGATGGCATACCGCGCGACCTGCGCGCCGCGCTCATAAAGATCGCGACGACGGCCGATCAAAGCCATGCTCGAGCGAACTCGATCGCCATGGCCAATCTCGCCGACGGCATCCAGGGCCTCGTCGAACACATGCGGGCGGAACAGCAATTGATCCGCGACTGGGTCGAGTCGCAGGCTGAACAAAACCAGGAGATCAAGGTGGTGCTGCAACAGATTGCCAGCGAAACGGAGCGTCGCTGATGCCGCTTGCGCGTGGGCGCCAACAGCGCGCCATCGACTATTGGCCGGGCTTCGTCGATGCGCTGTCGACGATGCTGCTCGTCATCGTCTTTCTTCTCTCGGTGTTCATGCTGGCGCAATTCTTCCTCGCCCGCGAGGTGTCGGGCAAGGATACCGTGCTCGACAAGCTGAACAAGCAGATTGCCGAGCTGACCTCGCTTCTCGCCATGGAGCGGTCCGGAAAGGCCGACGCCGAGGCCAATCTCGCGGCGCTTCAGGCGACGCTCGACAGCGAGCAGAAGGACAAGGCCAAACTGCAAGCCGAGGCCGCGGCCGCGAGTTCCGGCGCTTCCGGCGCCGATCAACGGGTTTCCGCCGCCGATCAGCAGCTCGATGCCGAAAAGCAGATCTCGGCCCAAGCACTCGCCCAAATCGACATCCTCAATCAGCAGATCGCCGCAATGCGCAAGCAGCTCGGCGCGCTCGAAGATGCGCTTTCGGCTTCCGAGACACGCGACCGCGAATCGCAGGCGAAAATCGCCGATCTCGGATCGCGGCTCAACATCGCGCTGGCGCAGAAGGTGCAGGAACTGTCGCGCTACCGGTCAGACTTCTTCGGCCGGCTGCGGCAGATCCTCGGCGACCGCCCCGACATACGCACGGTCGGCGATCGTTTCGTCTTTCAGTCGGAAGTCCTCTTCGATACCGGCCAAGCCACGCTCAATGATCCGGGCAAGGCCGAGCTCGACAAGCTCGCCGGCGCGGTCAACGAGCTCGCGCGTGAGATCCCGCCTGAGATTCCGTGGATTCTGCGCGTCGATGGGCACACCGACAAGCGGCCGATACAATCGGCGCAGTTTCATTCGAACTGGGACCTCTCGGCGGCGCGCGCCATCGCCGTTGTCCAATATCTGATCGGCAAAGGCGTGCCACCGGAGCGTCTCGCCGCCGCGGGGTTTGGCGAGTTCCAGCCGATCGATCCCGGCGACAGCGACGACGCTTACAGCAAGAACCGGCGGATCGAGCTGAAACTCACCGAGAAATGACGCTGCGTGCTCGAGCTAGGGCGTCATGGCGGCGATGAACCAACTTGCCACGGGAGCCTGGGCGAATTTCTTTGTGGCCGAAGTCGGCGCTTCGGCGGCGTTGACCGGGCTCGTCGTCGTCGCCATTTCGATCAATCTTTCGCGGATTCTCGCCTACGAGGCGCTGCCGGGCCGCGCGGCGCAGGCGCTGTTCCTGCTTGGCGGCATTTTGGTGCTGACCAGCGCCGCGTTGGTGCCGCATCAGTCTGCGCTTCTCTTCGGCGCCGAAACATTGGGCATCGGGCTCGTGATGTTTGTCGCGCCGCTCGTTATCCAGATACGATCTTGGCATTCGGATACGGCCGTGTCCGGAACGCTCAAAATCATCCGCTCGCTGCTGACGATGGCGCCAAGCCTGTCGGTCGTGCTTGCCGGAGCCTTGCTGGTCGGCGGTTCGAGCGCGGGGCTCTTTTGGATTGCCGTCGGCGTCATTCTTTCGCTCGTGATCGGTGTCTTTGCGACTTGGGTTCTGCTCATTGAAATCTTGCGGTGAGTTACCTAGGCGCGCGCCTTGCCTCACAGCGTGGCTTCGATGTAATGCGCGCTCGAACGCTACCGGGCCGGTAGCTCAATTGGTTAGAGCCGGCCGCTCATAACGGTCTGGTTGCAGGTTCGAGTCCTGCCCGGCCCACCACCGCTGCAATGTATATCACGCGACCCACGCTTCATTTCGCGCCGGGAAACCATTCGACATGGGTGTCGCCCGTTCGCCCGTAATAGACGACTCTTTGTCCCACGATCGACACGAGGTAGCCGACACAGCCTGCTTCAATCGCGCGCTCGCAAAATGCGGGGTATCGCAGGGCGCCAGATTGCGCGCCACGCACAGCCGCTTCGACCCCGGCGGCCGAAAATTCCGCCGCAGGGTGGCCATGCTTGGGCATCGCGGCAACCGTATATTCGCCATTCGGGAGGTAATAGCTTGCTTCGCCGCGTACGAAATCGACTTGGTACCGCTCGACGCCGACGCCCATCATGTTCTTGACCACGTCGCCAAACATGATCCGACCCTCGGCTGACGCCTTCGCGCAATCGAGAATCACGGCTTTGACGTTCGCATCCATTTCGTTCTCCTTGGTTGAAGGGCGCTTATCGGCTGAAGGTTCGTCCGCTGCCGCCATCTGCGCGATTGTCTGCGGCAGGTTTCAGCATATTCTCGTTCTGGTCGATCCGTCATTCCGCACCAGCGCGGGAGAACCCGAATGGAAAGCCGTTTCGCCGAAGTCAATGGCATCGAGCTCCACTATCTGAGTGCCGGCGAAGGCAGCCCGGTCATTCTGCTCCACGGCTACGCGCAGAACAGCCACATGTGGCGTCCGCTCATCCCAGAACTCGCCAAGACGCACAAGGTGATTGCGCCGGATCTGCGCGGCTTCGGAGAATCGCGCAAGCCGGAAAGCGGCTATGACAAGAAGACCATGGCGCAGGACATTCACGCCCTCGCCGCCTCGCTCGGCTTAGCGCGCGCCGCAATCGCCGGTCACGATATCGGACTGATGGTGGCCTATGCCTATGCGGCGCAATATCCGAGCGCGGTGACGCGGATTGCGCTGATGGACGCGTTCCTTCCGGGCGTCGGCGACTGGACGAAGGTCTGGCTGCTGCGCGACATGTGGCACTTCCATTTCTACGGCAAGACGCCGCTTGCTCTCGTCGAAGGCCGCGAGCGCATTTATTTCGAGCATTTCTGGAACGATTTCGCCGCCGACCCTAATCATTCCGTTTCCGAGGCGGATCGCCGCTTTTATGCGGCGGCCTATGCCAAGCCGGGCGCCATGCGTGCGGGCTTCGAGGTCTTCCGCGCCTTCGAGCAGGACGCAAAGGACTTCGCTACGTTCAGCAAGACCAAGCTCAAAATGCCGATGCTGGTTCTTGCCGGCGAAAAGGCCTCCGGCGAATTCCTGATCGACCAAGGCCGGCTTGTCGCCGAAAATGTCGAGGGCGTCCTCATCAAGGGCTCCGGCCATTGGCTGATCGACGAAGCGCCAGGGCAGGCTATTCCGAGACTGGTGGCGTTCTTTCAAGATTAAGCCTAATTGATGGAAGGCCAAACCTGCTTTGGCTGCGGCGAATGCTTCATAAGTCGCGGCGGCAAACTATGCTTTAAGCTTGCTCCTTCAGCTTCGTCTCACCATATTGATGGGTTGAAGCCAACTGCGGCCTTGACCCGGCAGATTGGGAGCAAACTATGTTCATCGAGACCGAAGCCACGCCGAATCCGGCGACTTTGAAGTTTTTGCCCGGCCGCGTGGTAATGCCGGCCGGCACCTTGGATATTCGCGGGCAAGAGGGCGCGGCGCAATCGCCGCTCGCCGCGGCGCTGTTCGAAATCCCCGGCGTCTCCGGCGTCTATTTCGGCGCCGATTTCATCACGGTGACGAAGAATGCCGGCGAATGGCAGGAGCTGAAGCCGGCGATCCTCGGCGCGATCATGGAACATTTCGTCTCGGGCGCGCCCTTGCTTGCCGAAGGCGTATCGGCCGATCCGCTGAATGAGCCCGACGAATTCTTCGCGCCCGAAGATGCCGAGACGGTCGAGACCATCAAAGAGCTGATCGAGACGCGGGTGAGACCGTCGGTTGCCGGCGACGGCGGCGACATCAAATTTCGCGGCTATCGCGACGGCACGGTTTTTCTTGCGATGAAGGGCTCCTGCTCCGGCTGCCCATCGTCCACGGCGACTTTGCGGCACGGGATCGAGAACCTGCTCCGCCATTACGTGCCGGTCGTCCACACCGTCGAGCAGATTTGAACCGGCCCAGCCTTAACGGCGCCGAATGACGGGCATGAAGATCCTCGCAATCGATACCGCCCTTCAAGCAGCCTCGGCCTGCGTTTACCAAAGCGGCGCGCCGGCGCCCGAAGCTTGCGAAACAATGCGCATGCAGCGCGGCCAGGCGGAAGCGTTGCTGCCGCTGATCGATCGAGTCCTGGCGCAAGTCGAGGGCGGATTCGCCGCCCTCGGGCGCGTGGCCGTGACGGTCGGACCCGGCTCGTTCACGGGGCTCAGGGTCGGCGTTGCCGCCGCGCGCGCAATCGGGCTTGCCTGCGGCGTGCCGGTTGTCGGTGTCTCGACGCTTGCCGCGCTCGCGGCGCCTTTGATTCTCGCCAAAAAACCCGGCCTTATCGCCGCGGCAATCGACGCCGGGCATGGGAATGTCTATTTCGCCGCCTTCGGTCCCGACGGAAGGGCGATTGTCGCGCCGCGCGTTGCCCCAGTGCGTGATGCGGTCCGCCTGCTCGGTGCCGGTCCCGTCCGCATGGCTGGATCGGGCGCGTTCATGCTTGCGAGTGAAGCGGCGCATCTGGCGGCCGAGGTGGTCGGCGAGGCGGGCGCACCCGACATCGCCTTCGTTGCGAGGCTCGGCCTTCTCGCCGACCCGGCAACGGCACCGCCGAGGCCTCTCTATCTCAAACCGCCCGATACCAAGCCGCAGGAGGCGAGCCACGTACCGCTCGCCCAGACTTGATCGGCATGTTCGGATGGTTTGACAAGCCTTCCTCGATCCGCCGCATCGGTGCGGACTTCGGTCGCGCCTGCGCCGAGATCCATGCGCAAAGCTTCGCTCACCCTTGGGGGGCGGCGGAATTCGAAAGTCTGCTCGCCGGCCGCGACGTGATCGGCCAAGGGGCGATCGCCGCCTCTTTCTGGCGCAAGAATGCCCGGGCTCTTACGGGGTTTGTCTTGTCGCGGCGCGCCGCCGATACCGCCGAGATGCTGACCATCGCGGTCGCGCCTGCCGCCCGCGGTAAAGGACTGGGTGGGGCGCTTCTTTCGAGCCATCTCGCCGCGCTGGCGGCGGAAGGCGCAAAATCGCTCTTTCTCGAGGTCGAGGCGGACAATCGAGCGGCGCTTGCCCTCTATCGGCGCTTCGATTTCCATGAGGTCGGCGAGCGCAAGGCTTATTACCGCAAGATAGGTGGAGATCGTGCTTCGGCCCTCGTTTTGCGCCGCGATTTCGATTAGTTTCCGAGCCTCGGCTCTTGGGATAGAATCCTGGCGGCATCAACCACGCGACTGGCGTGTGAATTTACGACCTTAGATCTCGGCTCGAAGACGGCGGCGGGATCCTGCGAGGATCATGAACGAATTTAGCCATTCGCTTGATCGGGCGGCAGAGGTGGCGGACCTCCGGGCCGAAACCTCCCCCGCGCCGGCCAATCTGCGGGGAAAGCTGTTCATCAAGTCATATGGCTGTCAGATGAATGCTTACGATGCGCAGAGGATGACCGATCTTCTCGCCTCGGGCTTCGACGAGACGCAAAGCCTCGACGACGCCGATCTCGTGATCCTCAACACCTGCCACATCCGCGAGAAGGCCGCGGAGAAGATCTTTTCAGAACTCGGCAAGTTGCGCGCCGTTAAAAAGGCGCGCCGTGCCGCCGGCCTTGCAACGAAGATCGTCGTCGCCGGCTGTGTGGCGCAAGCCGAAGGCGGCGAGATTATCCGCCGCGAGAAGGCGGTCGATGTCGTCGTCGGGCCGCAGAATTATCATCGGCTTCCCGAGCTGCTGCGCAACTGCGATGCCGCGGGCCTGGTCGACACGGAATTTCCGGTCGAGGACAAGTTCGATCATCTGGCGAAGCCTTCGCCGGGCAAGATAAAACAGCGCGGCGTTTCGGCTTTCGTGACCGTGCAGGAAGGGTGTGACAAGTTCTGCACCTTCTGCGTCGTTCCTTATACGCGTGGCGCCGAATATTCACGCCCGGCGGCAAAAATTCTCGCTGAGGTCGAAGACCTCGCCGCCGCCGGCGTGAAGGAAGTCACTTTGCTTGGGCAGAACGTCAACGCCTATCACGGCGAAGGGCCCGATGGCCGCGTCTGGCGGCTGGCAAAACTCTGCGCCCGGCTCGCAGGCGTGCCGGGGATCGTCAGGCTGCGCTATACGACGAGCCATCCGAACGACATGGACGATGAATTGATCGCCGCGCATCGCGATCTGCCGGCACTAATGCCCTATCTTCACCTGCCGGTGCAGGCGGGCTCCGACGCGGTGCTCGGGGCCATGCACCGCAAGCATGGACGCAGCGCCTATCTCGATCTTGTCGCGCGGCTGCGGCTGGCGCGGCCCGACATAGCCCTTTCCTCCGACTTCATCGTCGGCTTTCCGGGTGAAACGGAGGCGGATTTCGAGGCGACCCTCGATCTCGTCCGCGACGTCGGTTTCGCCAGCGCCTTTTCGTTCAAATATTCGCCCCGCCCGGGCACGCCCGGCGCCGACATGCCGAACCAGGTCGACGATCGAGTGAAGCGCGAACGCCTGCTCCGGCTGCAAGACCTGCTCGAGGCCCAGCGCCAAGCCTTTAATAGGTCCATGATCGGCAAGACTTTTTCCGTCCTGTTCGAAAAAAAAGGCCGGCATCCCGGTCAAATCGTCGGCAGGTCTCCCTATCTTCAAGCTGTTCAGGTCACGGCGCCGGAGCATCGCCTCGGCGCCTTGACGCCGGTCGAGATCGAAGCAGTGGGCACGAATTCGTTATTTGGGCGTCTCGCCGGCTTCGAGCGTGGGCCGGCAGCGAAGAGGTAAAGGCTTGAGACCATCGGATCGTTCGATATCGGCGCTGAGACCTGAGGGTGCGCGCCCCCCGACCACCTCAGATACGCCTGCCGAAATCACCTTGGCTTTCGACGACAATCGCCACGCCTCGCTGCTCTTCGGGCTTTATGACCAGAACCTCGCCAAGGTCGAGCGCCGGCTCGGCGTTCTCGCCAATGCCATCGGCAATCAGGTTACGATCAAAGGCCCGGTAGAAGCCTGCGAACAGGCGCGCCACGTGCTCGAAAACCTTTATGCGCGCGTCAAGCTCGGACAGCCGGTCAGCCTCGGGGATGTCGATGGCGCGATCCAAGAAGGCGTGCTGCAAGGAAGCCTGTTTCCTAATGCCGAAATCGGCCGCGCCGTTTTCGAGGAGATTGCCACCCGCCGGCGCGGCGTGGTGCGCGCCCGCAATGCCGCGCAGGATCTCTATCTGCGCTATCTGAAACGGCACGAACTCTGTTTCGCCGAAGGGCCGGCCGGCACCGGCAAAACCTGGCTCGCAGTCGGCTATGCCGTGTCGTTGCTCGAACAAGGCATTGTCGAGCGTCTCATCCTGTCGCGCCCGGCGCTCGAAGCCGGCGAGCGGATCGGCTTTCTGCCGGGCGACATGCGCGAGAAGGTCGATCCCTATCTGCGCCCGATCTTCGATGCGCTCAACGATTTCATGGACGGCAGGATGGTCGAGCGCGGCATGCAGACCGGCATGATCGAAGTCGCGCCGCTTGCCTTCATGCGCGGGCGCACGCTGAGCAATGCCTGCGTCCTGCTCGACGAGGCGCAGAACACGACCTCGGTGCAGATGAAAATGTTTTTGACGCGGCTCGGCGAGGGCTCGCGCATGATCGTCAACGGCGACCCGTCGCAAACCGATCTTCCGCCGGGCCAAGTCTCGGGCTTGAGCGAAGCGATCGCGCTGCTCTCCGGGCTCGATGGCATCGGCCATGTCCGCTTCGTGGAGAGCGACGTCGTGCGCCACGATCTCGTGCGCCGCATCGTCACCGCTTACGAAGATCGCTCGCGCCCCGGCCTTCACAACGGGAGCCCGCGGCGATGAACGACGGCCCAGGTACTAAACCAAGTATCGAGATCTCGGTCGAGAGCGAGCTCTGGTCGTCCTTCGCAAATTTCGCGGGGGCGGCCGAGGCGGCGATCGCCGAATCGATCCGCCAGTCGGGCGTGAGGCTGCAGCCAGGTGTCGAGCTCAGCATTCTTCTCTGCGACGATCGCTTCATCCGCGCCCTCAACCGGCAATGGCGCGGCTGCGACGCCGCGACCAATGTTCTGTCATTTCCCGCGCCGCATGACGTTGCCGCGGCGGCCTCGCTCGGCGATATCGCGATCGCCTACGAGACAACCGCGCGCGAAGCGGAAGAGGAAGGCAAGAGTTTCGGCGATCATGTCGTCCACCTTCTGGTGCACGGTTTTCTGCACCTAATCGGCTACGATCATCGAAACGAGGCCGAGGCAATGGCGATGGAACGGCGCGAAGGCGACATTCTCGCTGCGCTTGGCATCGAGGATCCCTATCGATCGACCCTCGTCGGAATTTCCGGATGAGCTTGAACGGCGACAACGACAACGGCGGCGACCGGCCCGCGGCAAAGCCCAGTCTGCTGGAGCGGCTGCGCGAACTTTTCGGTCTCGGCGGCGCTTCGATCCGCGATGACGTGCAAGAGGCGCTCGGCGACATTTCCACCGCGCCCGGCTTTTCGCCGCTTGAACGGGCGATGCTGAAGAATGTCTTGTCGCTGCATGAAGTGCGGGTCGCGGACATCATGATTCCGCGTGCCGACATCGTCTCCGTTGCTTATGATGCGACCTTGGCCGAAGTGCTCGACGTGTTCCGCACCGCCGGTCACTCGCGCCTGCCGGTGCATGGCGAAACCCTCGACGATCCGCGCGGCATGGTTCACATCCGCGATTTTGTCGATTTCATCGCCGCGGCAGCGGATAATTTCAAGCTCGACGCGGCGCAACCGAGCAAGCTCGGCTTCGCTGAGATGAGCTTGGCCGGATCCGGCATGCTGCGTCCGGTCCTCTTCGTGCCGCCGTCGATGCCGGCGCTCGATCTGCTGGTGAAGATGCAGACGAGCCGCACGCATATGGCGCTCGTCATCGACGAATATGGCGGCACCGACGGCTTGGCTTCGATCGAGGATATCGTCGAACTGATCGTCGGCGATATCGAAGACGAGCATGACGAGAGCGAAAGTCCGAAGATCGAGGCGGCGGGAGACGGCACGTTCATCGTCGATGCCCGCGCCAGTCTCGAGGATGTCTCGCAGGTTCTCGGCCAGGATCTCAGCAACATCGTCGATGCCGAGGATGTCGACACTTTGGGCGGCCTCATCACCAGCCTCGCCGGCCACGTGCCTGTCCGCGGCGAGATTCTGAGCGAGGCCGGGCTCGAATTCGAAGTCCTCGATGCCGATCCGCGCCGGGTGAAGCGGATCAGGATCCGCCGCCTCGCCTTGCCGGACGACGTGGACGAGGACGAACCGGCCGAGACCGATGAAGCCGGCGAACTACCGCCGTCGCGAACCACGGGCGCTTTGGCTACGCGCGGCAAAAGCCGGTAAGTTCCCCGCGATTCGCCCGTCTCGCGCAAGGCGGACCTGCCAGAAAGCCGCTATGCATCGAATCGCCGAATTCGTCATTCTCTCCGGCGGTTGGCGGCGCCGCGCGATCGCCTTTCTCGCCGGCGCGTTTGGCGCGCTGGCCTTGGCGCCGGTCGATTTTCTGCCCGCGATCCTCGTGCCGATGGTCGCCGCCGTCTGGCTTATCGACGGCGCGGCGGAAGCCAAACTGAGCCGCTTGCCTTTGGCCTCGTTGAAGAATGCCTTCGGCACCGGCTGGTGGTGGGGGTTTGGATATTTCGTCGCTGGGTTCTGGTGGCTTGGCGCGGCGTTCCTGCTCGTGCCGGAATTCGCCTGGGCTCTGCCGCTTGGCGTTCTCGGCCTGCCGGCGATGCTTGCGATCTTTCCGGCGCTCGGGTTTGCGCTCGCCCGGCTCTTTTGGGCGCCTGGCCTCAGCCGGATTTTCGCGCTCGCCGCCGCTCTAGGTTTCAGCGAATGGCTACGCGGCCGGGTGCTCACCGGCTTTCCCTGGAACGATTACGGCATGGCGCTCGGCGATCATCTTATCTTGGCGCAATTCGCGGCCATCGGCGGCCTTGCCGGCTTGACGGTTCTGACGGTAGCAATTTTTGCCGCGCCGGCGCTGCTTGCCGATGACTGGCGCAAAGGCGAGCCTTGGCGTGTTCCGGGCGGCGTTCTCGCCGCCGTCGCGGCGCTGGCGGCACTCGCGGTCTTCGGCGCGGCTCGTCTCGCCGTCATACCGCCCGCGCCGGTCGCCGCCGTCAAAGTCAGGCTGATGCAGCCGAACATCCTGCAGGACGCGAAGTTCAGCGCACAGTACAAGGACGAGATCGTCGCAAATTATCTCAAGCTTTCGGACCGCTCGACCGGCCCGGAACACACCGGCCTTTCCGATGTCAGCCTGCTCGTCTGGCCGGAATCGGCGTTTCCTTTCATCTTGACCGAAGATGCGCAGGCGCTCGGGACCATCGGCGCCGCCTTGCCGCCGGGAACCACGCTTGTCACCGGCGCCGCGCGCGTCGGCGAAGCGCCGCAGACGCCGGGTTCGCGTCCGCGCCTCGGCTTCTATAATTCCATGCTGGCCATCGGCCGCGGCGGCATCATTCTCGATACCTACGACAAGGTCCACCTTGTTCCCTTCGGCGAATATGTGCCGATGGAATGGCTGTTCCGCAAAATAGGCCTGCATCATTTCGTGCATGTGCCCGGCGGCTTCGAAAAGGGCGCGACGCATAGCCTGATGTACTTGCCGGGCCTGCCGCCCGCCGAGCCGCTCATCTGCTATGAGGCCATTTTTCCGGAAGAAGCCGTGCCGACGGCTATGCCGGGTACCCCAAGACCCGGGTTCATGCTTAACGTCACCGATGATGGCTGGTTTGGGCGGACCGCGGGCCCGTATCAGCATTTCGCTCAGGCCCGGCTGCGCACGATCGAACAGGGCCTGCCGCTGCTGCGCGCTGCCAACACCGGCATCTCCGCAATCGTCGATGCCTATGGCCGCATTCTGGCGCAATTGCCTCTCGGGGAAGAGGGTGTGGTCGACGGCGTTCTGCCGGGAAAAATCGCGCCGCCGCCGTTTGCGCGGGCTCCCTTTCTGGCCGGTCTGCTGGCCTGGCTTGTCGCCTTTTGCGCCTCTCTGGGGACGAGACTGTTTGTTTGACTTCCTGAGAAAACAAGATTTTATTGGTAGAAACGCGCTGAAGGGGGGCGTGAAAGGGCGGCCGTCGCTCATGGCGGCTCGAATTCATCGGAGGCAGCGGGCAGCATTCTCTTCGCTTATCACGCCGCTTGATCGTTTCCCTGCTCACGCCCTGCGGCTGAGCACGAGAGGCGGCAATTGTGATACTGCATCGAGGTCATGAGGCCCAGCGTCTCCAAGCACAGCTACAGCCGCATCAGCAAATCGGAGGCGCTTCGCCGGCGCAGAAGTGTTCATTTTGACCGTAGAAACTGAAAAGCGAGTCGTTTCCGTGAAGAAGGTCCCGAACCCGATCGACCGCCATGTCGGCAGCCGGGTCCGTATGCGCCGAATCCTCCTGGGGATGAGTCAGGAAAAGCTTGGCGAGTCCTTGGGACTGACGTTTCAGCAGATTCAAAAATATGAAAAAGGCACCAATCGGATCGGCGCCAGCCGGCTGCAACAGATTTCGACGACGTTGAATGTGCCGCCGGCGTTCTTTTTCGAGGGCGCTCCTTTGAGCCCGGCCGGCGCCGGCGGCGTTCGCGCGGAGCTCGGGGTCGCCGAGGAAGCAAACTCGTCTTTCGTCCTGGATTTCATCGCCACGACGGAAGGCTTGCACCTCAACAAGGCTTTTGCCCGGATCCAAGATCCGAAGGTGCGCAAGCGCATCATCGATCTCGTGGCGAGCCTCGCCGAAGACGATGTGGCTGCCGCCTCAGGCGACAAACGCGGCAAATCGTGAGATTCGTCCGGTATGACGAACGAATCGGCCTCTCACGCTTGACCGAGCGAACGGTTTATCGGAAATTCCGCCGCGCCTCGCGGCTGTTCAGCCTCCTCAGCGGATCGAAGCGCGCTTTCTCGCATCGGCATGTTGCATTCTCGGAGTTCGTCTGTGCCCCGGAAAAACTATCTGTTTACGAGTGAATCGGTTTCGGAGGGCCATCCCGACAAGGTTTGCGATCGGGTTTCCGATGAGATCGTCGATCTGTTCTTCCGCGAAGCCGCCAGGGTCGGTCTCAACGCCTATGAAGTGCGGGTGGCTTGCGAGACCTTGGCGACGACGAATCGGGTGGTGATAGCCGGCGAGGTGCGCGGCCCGGCGATTTCAGTCGCGAAGATCGAGGACACGGCGCGACAGGCCATCAAGTCGATCGGTTACGAACAGGCTGGCTTTCACTGGCAGAACGCCAATATCGAAGTGTTGCTGCATGCTCAATCGCTGGACATAGCCCGCGGCGTCGATTCGGCCGGCAACAAGGACGAGGGAGCCGGCGACCAGGGCATCATGTTCGGCTATGCCTGCGCCGAAACGCCCGAACTGATGCCGGCACCGATCTATTACGCCCACAAGATCCTCGAAAACCTGTCCCGCGCGCGCAAGCTCGGCGAGGGCGCGGCGGCGAAGCTTGGTCCCGACGCGAAGAGCCAAGTGACGATCCGATATGCCGAAGGCAAACCGGTCGAAGCGACCCAGATCGTCCTTTCGACCCAGCATCTCGACGCGACCCTGACCTCGGATGATGTGCGCGACATCGTCGAGCCCTATATCCGCGCGACGCTGCCGCGCGACTGGATCACCAAGAACACCCTCTGGCACGTCAACCCGACCGGCAAGTTCGTGATCGGCGGTCCGGACGGCGATTGCGGGCTGACCGGCCGCAAGATCATCGTCGACACTTATGGCGGCGCGGCGCCGCATGGCGGGGGCGCCTTCTCGGGCAAGGATCCGACCAAGGTGGATCGCTCCGCCGCCTACGCGGCACGCTATCTCGCCAAGAACATCGTCGCCGCCGGTCTGGCGGACCGCTGCACGATCCAGCTTGCCTATGCGATCGGCTATTCCGAGCCTTTGTCGATCTATGTAGATCTGCATGGCACCGGGCGCGTTCCCGAAGACAAGCTCGAATTGGCGCTGCCTCAGATCATGCGGCTCTCGCCGCGCGGGATCAGGGACCACCTTTCACTCAACCGGCCGATTTACGCGCGCACCGCGGCCTATGGCCATTTCGGCCGTCCCCCCGAAGCCGATGGCGGCTTTTCGTGGGAGAAGACCGACCTCGTCGACAAACTGCGCGCCAGTTTCGGCTGAGCGCGGAATAGGCGCAGGTCCATGAGCGCCGATTTCATGAAGAACGATGCTGCAAGCGCCACGCCGGCGACCCGCCTCCACGGCCGGCGCAAGGGCAAAAAGTTGCGCCCGCATCAGGCCGGGCTCCTCGAAACGCTGCTGCCGCAATTGGCGCTCGATCTCTCGCGCCCGATCGATGACGCAGCCGGTCTTTTTGCGCGCAAGCCGGCGGCGATCTGGCTCGAGATCGGCTTTGGCGGCGGCGAACATCTCGTTGCCGAAGCCGAGGCGAATCCGGACTGCGGCTTCATCGGCTGCGAGTATTTCGAGAACGGCCTCGCCAAGATCCTGGCACGCATCGAAGCGAAAAAGCCCGGCAATATTCGACTTTATTGCGGTGATGCGGGGCGCATGATCGACGCCTTGCCGGACGGCGCTCTTTGCGGCCTCTATCTGCTCTATCCCGATCCTTGGCCGAAGCGGCGGCAGCGCAAGCGGCGTTTTCTTTCGGACGCCATGCTCGCCGCGCTCGCAAGGGTCTTGCAGCCGCAGGCGCAATTGCGCTTTGCCACCGACATCGACGACAATGCCGGCTGGACTTTGGCGCGCGTTCTGCGCTCTCCGGATTTCCTCTGGAATGCGCAGACGGCCGCCGATTGGCAGCAAGCCTGGCCGGGATGGACCGCGACACGCTATGAAGCAAAAGCCGTCGCGGCGAGACGCAAGCCAGTCTATCTGACCTTCGTGCGCCGCTGACATGTGGCGGCGCCGATGACGCTCAGGCCTTATAAGGCCCGAAGCGCAAGAGCCCCGCACCATGCGCTTTCAACCAGGCTTCAGCGCCTTCGACATGCGCCGAGAGCTTGGCGAGGATCTTCCAGAAGCTTGGCGAATGGTTCATGTGAACGAGATGCGCGACCTCGTGCGCGGCGAGATAATCGAGCACATAGCCCGGCGCCATGATGAGCCGCCAGGAGAAGTTCAAGGCGCCCGTCGAAGAGCATGAACCCCAGCGGCTCGTCGTGTCGCGCAAGCTGATCTTGCGGGGCTTGACCCCGAGTTTTCCGGCATGGCGGTTGACCGCGGCTTCGAGGTCGCGCCTGGCCTCGCGGATGAGGAAATCCTTTACCCGCCGCGCGACATGGGCCGGCTCGGCGCCGACGCAAAGCAGCGGCAACCGGGTATCGGCCACGGCCCTGTCAACCGGCTCGATCCAGACATTGCCGCGTTGCCTGGGCCGCTCGACAATACGATGGTTGACGCCACGGATTGGCACGATCTCGCCGCCGCCGAAAGGCATGGGGGCCGGCAGGCGTTGCAAACGCGCTCCGATCCAAGCCGCATGCCGCTCGATGAAATTGCGCGCTCCGGCGATCGAACCGCGCGGCGGCATGGTCAGGACCACGTCGCGCGTCGCCGTCCGCACGCGCAAGGTGAAGCGGCGCGCCGACGCGATGCGCTTCAAGGCGACCCGATAAGTTTCGCCGGCATGCGCGACTTCGAGATAGGCGACCTGCGATGTTCGCGGTGCGTTCCTGAGAGAGGGGTTCAGCATAGGGGAAGCTTAGCTTCAGCGGGCCTGAGTCGCCACTGGATCTAAGTTGCCGGGCGGCAAGATTCTACGTCTGCAACCTAAGGTTAGGTCCGGTCGCCGAAAGCGCACGATTTTTGAGCGTAGGCTCGAATTTGTGCAACCGGCGGCATGTATGGGCCGTGGCACAGCTCGCCTCGACCGCGCCCAGCCGCCGTCAATCACCGCTCGGCCCAAGCCGGAACGAGCTTCCAGAAAGAAAAAAGACCGGCTAGATTTTCGTTTTGGCTCTGAATGGGGGAAATCCAATGCATGGCTTTATCCGCGGTGTCCTATGGAGCGGCCCTTTGCTGGCGGCGGCTTTGTTTGCAAGACCGGCGCTGGCGGTGGATTGCACCGTAACGCCTTCGGCCTGCCCGCAGATCGGCGGGGTCGCGACCGGCCTCGACTTTTGGGGGCCGATGACATTCAAGGACGGCGGCGCCGTGCCGGACCACGGCCACGTGATCTACGCCACCGGGCAGATCGTCGCTGACACGGCGGCGAAATTCGCAGCTTTCCTCAAGTCCGCCAACGTCCAATCCGGGACAGTCGTCGAGCTTCACTCGCCTGGCGGCGTCCTCATTCAAGGCATGCAGATGGGCGAATCGATCCGCAACGCCTCGCTGCGTACCGCAGTCGGCCAGGCTCAACCTTCCAACCAAAGCACCACTTTGGTCGCTCTGGCGACAGCCCAACCGACAAAGGGGGTCTGCGCCAGCGCCTGCTCTTTTGCTTTCCTCGGTGGAGTCCACCGTTCGGTGCCAAATGGTTCGCTTTATGGGGTCCACGCCGCCGACCTGGACACGAAATCCCTTGCCGGGACCGACCTCTTATTCCTCGGACAGCAGCTCGCAGCCTTGATGAGCGCCTATCTGCAAGAGATGGACATCGACCCCGGCCTCCTGCCGGTTCTTGCCAATTACAACAGCGCTCAGGGGCAAATCGACTATATGCAGCCGGCGGACATGGCCAAGTTCAAAGTGACCACCTCGTTCAGCACCATCTGGTCGCTGATCGATGACGCCGGAGTCATTGCCCTTGTTGCAAGGAATCCCGCGTCGAGCTCCATCCCCGGCAATAATGACGATCTGATCTTAGGCTGCATCGGTACGCCCCGCCACGTGGTGATGCGCATCGACTATATGCCCGAGGCCTATAATTCCGGCGAGGCTCCCGGCACCCCCAAGTCCTCACCTGCGGCCTTCACGCTGCTCGTCTCCGGTTTTTCGCTGACCGGCTTCAAGGAAGCTAACGTGACGAACAGCCACCCGATGCTGGTCAACGTCGCCAACTCGGACGCGATCGATCGGCTCAACATCGCGGATCAGCATCATGTCAGCACCACCCTCGCCATGACGTCGCCGATCGCGGCGCTTCTGGAAGGATCAGACGTCATGACGTTTGCATTCAAGGGTTCGGCGGCGTCCCTTGGTCAGGTCAACTTCGACCTGACCGGGGGCAAGCAGGAAATCAGCGACTACATCGGCGACTGCCAATGAGACGTTGATGACAACGGCGCGGAGCGGCGCTCGTTAGGGAGGTTCACGTGAGGAGTTTTGTCCGGGTTGCCATCGGGTGCAGCATTTTTGCCGGGTCGGCCTTGCTTGCCGTGTCAGCCGCGTGCGCGGCGGAGGCGCCGGCAGCGCCGCAGAAACAGAAAGTGTGCTACGAAGAGCCTACAACCGCGGTCTCCGAGATCTTGGGGGTGCCGACCGGCAAAGACTGGTGGGGGCCGATGACATTCAAGGACGGCGGCGTCGTTCCAGGCTACGGCCGCATCATCTACGCGACAGGAACGATCAATTCACCAACCTCGAAGGACGATACCAATATTCTCGACGATAGCGCGAAAGGTTTCGAAACCTTCCTCGCGACAGCCGGCGTTAAGCCGGGGGCGCTGGTCGTCCTCCACTCGCCCGGCGGCAGCGTGGACGCCGGGCTTGCGATAGGCAGGGCGATCCGCAAGAATTCGTTGCGCACCATGGTCGGCCAGCCGCAAACCGCCGACTCGAGCAGTGCGCTGACCGCGCTGGCGACCGCCGCGCCGGCGAAGGGCCTCTGCGCCAGCGCCTGCACCATGGCCTTCCTCGGCGGGACTCGCCGCACCGTGCCAGAGGGTTCGCTATATGGGGTCCACGCCGGCATGTGGGAGGAGGTCCCTCAAAGCGAGACGCTCGCCGGCATCTTTTCACAAGGGGAGAAGCTCGCGGCCGAGACGAGTGACTATCTGAAGGAGATGGGCATCGATCCTTCCTGGCTTTCAGTCGCCGACCGGTGCTCAGCTGGGAAAGGACACATTCTCTTCCTGAATGCGTCGCAGCTGGCGCAAACCAAGGCAACCACGGCGTTCACCACCTCCTGGACGCTGTTGGACGACAATGGGGTGATCGCCCTGGCGGGGCTCAATGCCGTGTCGAGTGCCATCCCTGGCTATAACGACGATTTGATCTTGGGCTGCGTCGGCACACCGCGCCACGTGGTCATGCGCGTCGACTACCTGCCCGAGGCCTACAACGCCGGCGAGCCTGCCGGCGCCGCGCGGTCCGCGCCTACGGCCTTTACGCTGCTTGTCTCCGATTATTCGCTGAGCGGCTTCAAGGCGAATGCTGTGGCAAACAGCCAGCCGATGGTGCTCAATATCGGCGCATCCGCGAGCTCCGCGCCGCTGAGCGTGGCGGATCTGCATCACGTGACCACCACCATCAACGTGACGCCCGAAGTCGCCAATCTGCTGAAGGGATCGGATACGCTGCAGTTTTCCTTCAGGGGGCAGGTATCGCCCGTCGGGCAAGTGAACTTCGACCTCACCGGCGGCCACCAGCAGATCAGCGATTACATCGACGACTGCCAGTGAGGGCAGGTGCGGCTTAAGCCTCAGACCGGCGCAACGGCGGCGTTGAAGGCACGGATGCGGGGAGCGATTTCCTGGCGGAAACGCGAGCCGTTGAAGACGCCGTAATGGCCGACGTCTTTCTGCTCGTGATGGAGCTTCCGTTTTGCCGGGATGCCGATGCAGAGTTCCTGCGCCGCAGAGGTCTGGCCGAGGCCTGAAATATCGTCGTTCTCGCCCTCGACCGTCATCAGCGCCGTCCGCCTGATCTCGGTGAGGTCAATTCTTTCGTTCCGGTGCATCATCGTGCCGTCCGGCAGCCGATGCTCGACGAAAACGGCGTCGACCGTTTGCAGATAGAACTCGGCCGTCAGATCCATGACCGCCAGATATTCGTCGTAGAAATCGCGGTGCTTTTCGGCGGAATCGCCGTCGCCTTCCATCAAATGGTTGAACATTTCGATATGCGCGTTGACGTGCCGGCCGAAGTTCATTGCCATGAATCCGGATAGCTGAAGGAATCCGGGATAAACGTCGCGTCCGACGCCCGGATAAGGATAGGGCACGGGATGAATGCAATGTTCTCGGAACCAGTCGCTGCCGCGTTCCTGGGCGAGAAGATTGACCGCCGTGGGGCTGCGCCGCGTGTCGATCGGGCCGCCCATGAGTGTCATGGAGGCCGGAACATCCGCATCGTTGCGCTGGTCGAGAAGCGCCACCGCCGCGATCAGGGGAACCGCCGGCTGGCAGACCGCGATCGTGTGCAGGGGAACGCCGTCCCGCGCGGCGCTGAGCAGGCGGCAGATGTCGATGACATAGTCGATATAATCGTCGAGATCGAAGCTGCCGAGGGTGAGCGGCACCATGCGCGCATCGGCCCAATCGGTAATATAAACATCGTAATAGGGCAGGAAGGCTTCGACCGTGCCGCGCAACAGCGTCGCATAGTGTCCGGACATGGGTGCGACGATCAAAAGCCGGGCTTGGCGCGGTTCGTCGGCGCCCTCCCAATCGCGCTCAAAATGCAGCAGCTTGCAGAACGTCCGTTGCCAGACGACTTCTTCGCGCAGCGGCACTCTTTTGCCGTTCACCGTCGTCGAGGTCAGACCGAAGATCGGTTTGCCGTAGCGGCGGGTCAGACGCTCGAACAATTCTGCCGAAGCCGCCACATTACGGCCAACCTGGGTGTGGGCCAGCGGATTGATCGGATTGTTGAACCAGAGCCGCGTCAAGTCGGAGGCCGCACGGGCCGGCGCGAGCGCCAGGTAAGCCATCTCATGCAACTGATACGAATAGGTATTCATCATCAGCCCGCCACCCCCGACTCTCAGCACCCGCGAACCGACAACCGCCCGAACAGGCCCGCGTTCCGCCGGAGCCCTCCCCAAAAATATTGCATTGCACCAAGCTTAATACGCTAAATTTCTCAAAGCAATGCAATCAAACATACATAATATTCTCTTCCGCAGCGTTTTCGCCGCACTGACGGAAAAATGTCACATTGGCGTCACTCGCCGGTTTGCAGCAGGCTCCCAGCGCGGCGGGCGTTTTGCAGCATGATCTGGAAGCTGATCAGCGCCGCGGCGAAGAGGACGACGTTCAAGCCGAAGGCCTCGCCCATCAAATCGCCGCGGAAGCTGCGGTGGATAAGAAGCGCGCGCAGCCCCTCGAAGACATAAGTCGGCGGAAGCGCCCAGGCGAAAACCTGCAGCGCACGCGGCAGGACCGACACCGGATAAAAGACGCAGGCCAGCGGCTGCATCAGAAACATGAACGTCCAGACAAGAGATTCGGCGGCAAGGCCATACCGAAGCACGAGGCCGGAGCAGAAGAGACCGATCGACCAACTCGTCAAAATGAGATTGGCGAAAAAGAATCCGACCGCCAATCCCAATCCCCACAGGTTGAACCCGAAGAACAGAATCGCAAGCAATGTGACCGGAACGAAACCGATGCAAAGCCTGACCAGGCTCATCGCCATCAACGCCACGATGAATTCGCCGGCGCGCAGCGGGCTCATCATCAGATTGGCCATGTTGCGCGACCATATTTCCTCGAGAAACGAGACCGAAAACCCGAGCTGGCCGCGAAACAAAATGTCCCAGAGCAGCATGGCGCCGATCAAAGAACCGGCGGCAAGGCCCAAACGGCCGGCGATTAGGCCGGGAGCCCTTGCCAGATAGGTCTGCAGAAACCCCCAAGTCAGCATCTGCACCAGCGGCCAATAAATGAGGTCGAGGATCCGCGGCACCGAGGAGCGGAGCAGATAGACGTAGCGGCGCAACATCGCGCCGACGCGGCCGAAGGAAAAAGCGTTTGGCTCCGAGCCGCTCATTGGGCTTGCCTGCGCCCACGCGCGAGGTCGAGAAAGACCTGCTCGAGATTGCTTCGCTCGAAACGCAGGAGCAATTCCGCCGGGCTGCCGTCGCCCACGATGCGTCCTTCTTTCAGCATGATCACCCGATCGCAGAGCCGTTCCACTTCCAGCATATTATGCGAGGCGAGCAGGATGGTGGCGCGCCGTCTGCGCCGATAGTTCTCGATGTGGGTTCTCACCCAATCCGCCGTATCCGGATCGAGCGAAGCGGTCGGCTCATCGAGCAGCAGGATCTCGGGTTCGTTGATGAGCGCCTTCGCCAAGGCGACCCGCGTCTTCTGTCCGGCGGAAAGTTGACCGACGCGGCGCCCGAGCAGGTCTTCGAGCGCAAGATCCCCGGCGAGCAGGGCGATCCGCGCCGCGATGTCGGCGACGCCATAGAGGCGGGCAAAAACCTCGAGATTCTGCCGCACGCTCAGGCGATGCGGCATGTCGACGTAGGGGCTTTCGAAATTCATCCGCCCGAGGACGCGGTAGCGGTCGCGCAACATGTCGACGCCGAGCACGTTCACCCTGCCGGACGTCGGCAGAATAAGGCCCATGATCATGCCGATCGTCGTGGACTTTCCGGCGCCATTGCCGCCGAGGAGGCCGGTCACCGAACCGCGCGCGACCGCAAAGCTCACATGATCGACCGCGATCAAGCCTTTGAAGTGTTTCGTCAGAGCCGCGACTTCGATCGCCGTGCCGGCGCGTTCACCCGCGCCTGCACCCATTGGTGCGACTAAATCCATGGCCTGGTCCTGTGGCTTCATTCGCTTCGGGCGCATATAACAGGCGGAAAGAAGACTCGTGAAGGTGAACGGGAGGATTGCGGTTTTTGCGCCCACCTCTGCAATGGAACCCCGGCGCGGCCGACGAAGGATACAAAGCGCCCGACCGCGTGGATCTCGATCTCGGCAGGCGTTCGCGCCGGCTGCGCGTCGACACGCTCGTCAGGTTGCGCTGGCTCGCGATCTGCGGACAAGCGACCGCCGTTCTCTTCGTTCGCTTTGGCCTTGGGTTTCCGATCCCGCTCGGCCTCTGCCTGCTGTTCATCGCCAGTTCGGCGTGGCTCAACGTCATGCTGCGGCTGCGGTTCGGGCGCAGCGACCGACTCGAGGATCCGCCGGCGGCGGCCATGCTCGGTTATGACATCGTTCAACTCTCGGCGCTTCTCTATCTGACCGGCGGCCTCGAAAACCCGTTCTCGATCTTGTTCCTGGCGCCGATCATGATCGCCGCGGTGTCCTTTAATGGACGGATCACGCTCGGCCTGACTTTGCTCGTGGTCGCGGCGGTGACCGCGCTCACCTTCAGGCATTACCCGCTTCCCTGGTTTCCGGGCGAGCCGCTCGAACTGCCGTTTCTCTACATCGTCGGCATCTGGGTGGCCATAACGCTCGGCGCGGCCTTCACCGCGATCTATGCCTCGCGCATCGCCGAGGAAACTCGCAAGCTTGCCGACGCATTCGCCGCGACCGAACTGGTCATGGCGCGCGAACAGCATTTGAGCCAGCTCGATGGTCTTGCCGCCGCGGCGGCGCATGAACTCGGCACGCCGCTCGCAACCATCACCTTGGTCATCAAGGAACTGCAAAAGCAACTGCCGTCCGGCAGCGCATTCGAGGAGGACGTCGGGCTTATCGCGCAAGAAGTGGGGCGCTGCCGCGGCATCCTCACCAAGATCGCCTCGCTCGGCGACGAGTCGGGCACGATCCTGAACGAGATGAGTCTCGGAGTCCTGCTCGAGGAGGCCGCCGCTCCGCATCGCGATTTCGGCATCTCCATCAGCATCGCCAAAGAAGGCGGCGAGCCTGAGCCGATCTGCCGGCGTAACCCGGGGATGATCTATGGCCTCGGCAATCTCATCGAAAACGCGATTGATTTCGCCAGGTCCGAGGTCAAGATCATCGCCCGTTGGAGCGCCGCGTCGGTGGAAGTGTCTATCGAGGATGACGGGCCGGGTTTCTCCGCCGAGGTGATCGGCCGACTGGGCGAACCCTATGTGACCACGAAGAAAGACCGCCGCGCCAAGTCGGAAGAGGATTCCGGTCTGGGTCTCGGGCTGTTCATCGCCAAGACTTTGCTCGAACGATCGGGCGCCGCCGTCATTCTCAACAATCTCGCCGCGCCGCAATCCGGGGCGCGCGTAACGATCCGTTGGCCGCGCGCCAGTTTCGAGCCCGGCCGGCGCGGGCGCGGCGCGGAAGAGCCGATCAAGTCGATGTTCAGCGGATAATCACCGACGCGCCAAAATCGGCCTGGCGACGGCCGAAATTGGGCGTCCCGATTTTAACTATACGCCGGCAAAAGCTGCATGATAAACTTGGCAAAACTCGGTTTTGCAGGCGAGAAGCCAAGACAGAAAGGCCGGGCCGACAAATTGCCTTCCTCGGGGGGACAATTCCGCCCTAATATGAAGAAAACAAAAGGGACCCGATAATGAAGACCGATCCCCCGGAAACGGGCCCGGGCATAAGGGTGGAAACATTTCCGGCGCTTGGCGACTCCGACGCGGACAAGACGCTTCTGATCGTCGATGACGACAAGCCCTTCCTGTCGCGTCTGGCGCGGGCGATGGAAGGTCGCGGCTTCATCGTGACCGCCGTGCAGTCGGTCGCCGAAGGTCTCGCCGCGATCGCGCAGGAGGCGCCGGCCTTCGCCGTGATCGACATGCGGCTCGCCGACGGCAATGGACTCGACGTCATTTCGGAGCTCAAGGCGAAGCGGCCGGAGGCGCGCGCGATCATCCTCACCGGCTACGGCAACATCGTCACGGCGGTGACCGCGGTAAAACTCGGCGCCTTCGATTATCTGGCCAAGCCGGCCGACGCCGACGATATCTACGCGGCACTTATGGCGACCCGTCACGACAAGGCCGAAGTGCCGGAAAATCCGATGTCGGCCGACCGCGTGCGCTGGGAGCATATTCAGCGGATCTACGAGCTTTGCGGCCGCAACGTCTCGGAGACGGCGCGCCGGCTCAACATGCATCGGCGGACCTTGCAGCGCATCCTCGCCAAACGCGCGCCACGCTGAACCTCACACCGGCCCGAAGCTCAAAATCTCCGGGTCGCTCAGCCCATGCAGCCGATGCGCCGCGGCATGCGCAAAGCGCATCAGCATGGCGCGCCGCGTCGCCGGCGCCAGACGATGCTCGGGCGCCTCGCGCAGAATCGCGGCACCGAATGCGTCGGCGACGATGAGCCCGGCATCCTCAGGAATGATCGCGGCCGGCACGCAATCGGGGATGGCGAAATAGAGCCGGTCGCAATGGCTCCGGTACTCGGGCCATTTCACGTCGGCGCGAAAGTCGGCGATCGAAGATTTGATCTCGACAATGAGGATGCTCGCATCGGTGGCGAGCGCGACGATGTCGGCGCGCCGGCCGCTTGCCAGCGGCAATTCCGTTAAAGTTGAGAAATTGAGATTGCGCAAGAGCCGCCGGGTTCCGCGGCCGATCGAAAGCGCCATCTCGGACTGGCGGCCATCTTGCGGCAGCAGGGTTTGGCCGAGGTTCGGCATCCGGGCTCCGGATCTCTCAGAAGGCCGGGTCGTTTCCGCTCGCGCTCGGCGTGCTTGTCTCGGCTTGAACAGCGAGCTTCGCCTCGAGCGCCGCGATGCGCTTGGCCAGCCGGTCGTTCTCGTCACGCGCCGCAACAGCCATGTCGCGGACTGCCTCGAATTCCTCGCGGGTGACAAGATCCATGCTGACGAGCAGCCGCTCGATCTGGGCTTTGAACATCGTCTCGGCCTCGCGGCGTACGCCATGCGCCATTTCCGCCGCGTCGGTCATCAGCTGCGAGAAATCATCGAACATAGTGCCACGGCTCTGAGGCATTCTATCCTCCTTGAGGTTACTGATCTGGCCAAGGCGGCGCGCCTTCGGGCCAATGACGCGGCCCTCGCCCTAAGCCTCTCCCCCGCAGGCGGAGCGAAGGGATGACGCAGACCTTCGCATTATAGGACGCTCATGCGCCTCTGTCGCGCCTTTCGGCGCCCGCTCCAAGCTGGCTTGACGCGTCTGCCGCAGCATCGCATGACCCTGGGTGATTGCACAGCGCGGGACCCAAATGCTTCTCGTCATTCCCTATCCTGAAATCAATCCGGTGTTGATATCGATCGGGCCGCTGCCGATCCGCTGGTACGCGCTGGCCTATATCGCCGGGCTGATCTTCGGTTGGGTCTATGCCCGCCATCTCGTCGGCAAGGCCGCGCTCTGGGATGGACTGCCGCATCCGACGCCGGCAAGCATCGACGACCTCATTGTCTATATCGCCTTCGGCATAATCCTCGGCGGAAGGCTCGGCTACGTGCTGTTCTACAATCCCGCCTTCTATTTCGCCCATCCGGGCGAGATCGTCGCCATCTGGAAAGGCGGCATGTCGTTTCACGGCGGCCTCATCGGCGCGGCTCTCGGCATCATCCTCTTTGCGCGGCAGGTGAAAGTGCCGGTGCTCAGCGTCATGGACGTGAGCGCCGCATCGGTGCCGATCGGGCTTTTCCTCGGACGGCTCGCCAATTTCATCAAGCCGGAGCTCTGGGGGCGACCGACGGACGTGCCTTGGGCGATGATCTTTCCGGGTTCCGACGGGGTGCCCCGCCATCCAAGCCAGCTCTATGAAGCGGGCTTGGAGGGAATCTTGTTGTTCATCGTGCTCTATGTGGCGATACGGCTCGGCGCGTTGCGCCGGCCCGGGCTCGCCACCGGCATTTTCGCGCTCGGCTACGGCGTGGCGCGGATTACCTGCGAATTCTTCCGCGAGCCCGATCCGCAACTCGGTTATCTCTTCGGCGGGGCGACGATGGGCATGGTTCTTTCGGTCCCGCTGATTGCCGCGGGGCTCGGATTCATTGCCTTCTCGCTGGCGCGGAGGCGCGTCGAAACATGACCGCCCTCGGCCGGGAAATCGCCGCCATGATCGCCGAGGATGGGCCAATGAGCGTCGAGCGCTTCATGACGCTCGCGGCCATGCATCCGGAGCACGGCTATTACCGCACGCGAGTGCCAATTGGCGCGCAGGGCGATTTCACCACCGCGCCTGAGATCCACCAGATGTTCGGCGAATTGATCGGGCTTTGGGCGGCCGAGGTCTGGCGTGCGATGGGCGAGCCGGCGGTCGTGCGGCTCGTCGAACTCGGGCCCGGGCGCGGCACGCTGATGGCAGATTTTCTGCGCGCCGCGCGGGTTGCCCCCGGATTCCGCAAAGCGCTCGACGTGCATCTCGTCGAGATGAGCGAACCGCTTGCCGCCGAACAGCATCGCGCGCTGCAAACCGCCGGGGTACCGATCGCCTGGCATGAATCGGTCGAGTCGCTGCCCTCGGGGCCGACGCTGATCATCGCCAATGAATTCTTCGACGCCCTGCCGGTTCGCCAATATGTGCGCGTCCCGGCAGGCTGGTGCGAAAGGTTGGTGGGGCTCAACGCCGATGGCGCGCTTTGCTTCGGGCTCGCGCCGGCCCCGCAGAGCGGATTGACGGCGTCGGCCGATCCTGAAGCAACGCCCGCGGTCGGCGCGATCGTCGAGATCGGCCTCGTCGGGCAAAGGCTGATGGGCCGGCTTGCCGGCCATATCGCGGCGGAGAGAGGCGCGCTGCTTGTCATCGACTATGGTCACGCCGAGACAAAGCCGGGTGCTACGCTTCAGGCCATGAAGGACCATCGCCCGACCGATCCTTTGGACGAGCCGGGGGAAGCCGATCTCACCGCGCATGTCGATTTCGCGGCGCTGGCGCGCGCGGCTACGGCCGCCGGCGCCTGCGTTCATGGCCCAGTTACGCAAGGCACGTTTCTCGGCCGCCTTGGCCTGTTCGAGCGTGCGCAAGCTTTGAAGCGCAAGGCCAATGCCGCGCAGAGCGTGGCAATCGACGCGGCGGTCGGACGCCTCGCCGTGCCTGGTTCGGGCGCGGGCCTGAGCATGGCGGAACATTTCAAAGTTCTCGCCGTGTCCTCGCCGGGTCTGGGAATGCCGCCAGGCTTGGCGACCGACAAGGCGGTTCAATGATCGAGGCGATCAGGAGCGAAAGCCTCGCCGGGGTCGCGCACGCCTTCTTCACCCGCCGCGGCGGCGTCTCCGAGGGGGTGTATCAATCGCTGAACGGCGGAACCGGCTCGAACGACAATCGTGACCACGTGATCGAGAACCGACGGCGCATGGCCACGCGTCTGGGGCTCGGCGCCGACCGCCTGCTCGTGCCCTATCAGGTCCATTCGGCCGAGGCGCTGATCGTTACCAAAGCCCTTGGGGCAAGACCGCGCTGCGACGGACTCGTCAGCGCCACACGTGGCTTGGGCCTCGGCATCACCGGCGCCGATTGCGGCATGGTTCTTTTGGCCGACGTCGACGCGCAAGTGATCGGGGCCGCGCACGCCGGCTGGAAGGGGGCGCTTGAAGGCATCCTCGAAGCAACGCTCGCCCAGATGGAAAAGCTCGGCGCAAGGCGCAAAGCAATCGCCGCCGTGCTCGGCCCGACGATCGGGCCGAACTCTTATGAGGTCAGCGAGGAGTTTTTCGCCCGCTTTCTTTCAGTGCAGAAGAGCTACGCGCGTTTCTTCTCGCCTTCGGCGCGCGAAAGACATCGCATGTTCGATCTGCCGAGTTTCATCGGGGCGCGATTGGCCGCCGCCGGGATCGGCCATTTCGAGGATCTCGGCATCGATACTTATGCCGACGAGGCCCGCTGCTTTTCCTATCGCCGTTCGGTGCATCGCGATGAGCCGGATTATGGCAGGCTCGTCGCGGCGATCGCGCTGGCCTAGGCAAATCGAGCTGAAGCGCAGCCGCCGGTCAGGTTGCCTGCCGAGCCTCGCCGCTGCGGCAATCGCGGCTTCTTTAAGGAAAATATTAAGCAACGCCCCGGCGCGCCGTGCGTTCGGTTTATGTGAATTCAACCGCGATGCGTGGCTGGGAGGTATCGATGGCGCGGCGGACAACAAAAGTTTGTGCGGCGGCAACGGCAATCGCGCTCGGCCTTGCAATGTCCTTGTCGGGCTCGACGACGAGCGAAGCTTTTGGACGGGGCGGGGGCGGCCATTTTGGCGGCGGTCACTTTGGTGGTTTCGGCGGTGGCCATTTTGGCGGCTTTGGCGGCGGCCATTTTGGCGGTTTCGGCCATTTTGGCGGAATGCATTTTGGCGGCATGCGTTTTGGCGGCATGCATTTTGGCGCCAGGCATTTCGGCGGCATGCATTTCGGCAGCCGGGGCGCTTTCGGCCAGCATCAGTTAGGAGCCAATTTCGGTCGCTCCCACGGGGCGTTCGCGCACGCGGGGGTGAATCATTTCGCGCACGCGGGACTGAATCATTTCGCTCACGCGGGGCTGAATCATAATGCATTCGGCGGCCGCCGCGCCTGGAATGCATGGAACCGCGGTTATGGCGGTTATGGCGGCTACGGTGGCTACGGTGGCTATGGCGGCTATGGCGGCTATGGCTGGAATGGCTATGGCGGGGACGAATGGGCAGGCCCGGTCTTCTGGCCTTATTTCTACGGCGACCTCCTGTCCTTCGCACTATGGCCCTATGACTTCTACGATCCCTTCTTCGATTATGGGCCGGACTATCTTCTCTCCGCCATCTTCTGGCCGGGGGCCTATTACGGCGCCGATTATGCGTCGAACGGAAATCCCTACGATGTCTATGGCACCGCGAACCAAACTCGCGTCGCAAGCGCGCAATACACGCAATATCAGGCAGAGGCCGACGCGAGCTGTACCGCGCTGGCGCCGGGGATCGCCGATTTGCCGCTCGAGCGCATCGAAACTGCAATCGAGCCGAACGACACACAAACCGCGATCTTGAACGATCTGAAAACGGCTTCGGCCAAGGCCGACGATATTTTGAAAGCTTCGTGTCCGAGCCAGGCGCCGTTGACGCCGGTCAGCCGCCTCGAGGCCGTCGGCAATCGCATCGATGCGATGCTCCAGGCGGTGCAGATCATGCGCGCGCCGCTAACGACTCTCGACAACTCGCTGGACGACGCGCAGCGGGACCGCTTCAACGCGATTGCGCTGGGGGAACGCTCGCGCCGCAAGGCGGCAACCGCGCAAGCCGGCGGTCTCGGAGATCTTTGCGCGCAGCAGGCGGCTGACTTCACCAATCTGCCGGTCGATCAGATCGAGCAGACGGTCAAGCCGGCCGGGCAGCAACAGACTGCGGCGTTCAATGAACTAAAGGATGCCTCCGCTAAGGCGGCGAGCCGCATGCAATCCTCCTGCCCCAGTGCCGCCCCGCAGACTCTGACAGATCGTTTCGATGCGATCGCCAAACGTCTCGACGCCATGGCCGGCGCGGTCAAGACGATAGAGCCGGCGTTGAAGACCTTTTATGCGTCGTTGAACGATGAGCAGAAGGCTCAATTCAATGTGATGCCGCCGCCCAACACCACGCAGACGACGCAGCGCGGCTGAATTCTGCGCAGGGTCGTCGCAAAAGCGGTCTGCCGCGGATCCCGGTCTAGCGAATCCTGACCTTGTGCTTGGCGACCGGGATCTGGGCGCGCACCTTGTCGATGAGCTTGCGGTCGATCCGCGTCGAGACGATGCCGACGCCGTCCGACGCGCGTGCCGTGACATGCCCCCAAGGATCGACCACCAAAGAATGGCCGTAGGTCGAGCGTGTGTCGCTGCCGACGTGATGCGTGCCCGTCTGCGCTGCGGCGCAGAAATAAGCCTGCGTCTCGATTGCGCGCGCCCGGCAGAGCACTTCCCAATGGTCCTTTCCGGTCATCAGGGTGAAGGCGGCCGGCAGCGCGATCATCTCGGCGCCTTTCTCGGCGAGCGCCTGAAACAGGTCGGGGAAGCGCAGGTCGTAGCAGATCGAGCAGCCGACCTTCAGACCTTCGCAGTCATAGGTTACGACCGCATCTCCCGGCGTGAAGGCCGAGCTTTCGTGATAGCGCGTGCCGTCCGGCGCCGTGATGTCGAACATATGGATCTTGCGATAGCGGGCGATCTCCTTGCCGCCACGATCGAAGACGATTGTGGTGTTGTGGATAAGGTCTTGGCCGGCGATCTTTTCGAGGATTGAGCCGGCATGGATGAATATGCCATGCTGGCGGGCGAGGGCTTGCATCGCGCCATAGGCGGGGCCTTCGCCAAGAATCTCCGCCGCCGCCTGCTTTTCGGTGCGGGTTCCGCCAAGAAAGTCGAAACACTCGGGCAGGCAGACCCAATCGGGTTGCTCTTCCGCCACGGCGCGCTCGATGAGTTCGACGGCTTGCGCGATATTCGCCGCCTTAGCCTGGCGCGAATTCATCTGGATCAGCGAAATCTTCATCGCAATTGCGCCTTGGCCCGATTGCCTCGGCTCTATGTAATGCGCGGCGCGGCGATAGGGAATGGAAGACTGCAAGGGCGCGCGGTAAGGCGTCGGCCGGCTCGCTTCAAGCGGCTTCCTTGAGGGCCTCGGCGAAGGCGTACATGTCGGCGGTCATGTCGGCGGCGAGATTATCGAGGTCGCGGGCAAGATCGACGACCGATTCGACGCTTTCGCTGGTCGCGACCACGGCTTTCGCCACGCTTTCCACGAAGGCAGACATGGCCGTCGTCCCGGAAGCCGCCGAGCGCACGTTGCGGGCGATCTCCTGGGTCGAGGCGCCCTGTTCCTGCACGGCGGAGGCGATGATCGCGGAAATCTGTTCGATCTCGCCAATCTTGGCCTGGATCGTATCGATTGCCGAGACCGAGTTCTCGGTCGCCGCCTGAATGTCGGCGATCTGGCCGGAGATGTCTTGCGTCGCACGCGCGGTCTGGGTCGCAAGCGTTTTCACCTCCTGGGCAACGACGGCGAAACCACGCCCCGCTTCGCCGGCGCGGGCCGCCTCGATCGTCGCATTCAGCGCAAGCAGATTGGTCTGCGCTGCTATTCGGGAGATCAGGCTGACGATATCGCCGACGCGGCGGGCGGCCTCGGCGAGCTTGGCCATGCCGCCGGAGGTTTCGATGCTCTCGGAGACCGCTTTCTTGACGACGGTCGTAGATTGCACCACCTGCCGGCTGATTTCTTCGATCGAGGCGAGCAATTGCTCGGAGGCGATCGCCACGGAAGAGACGTCGCCGGCGGCGTTCGAAGAGGCGATCTTTGCTTGATTCGATCCTTCCGCCGCATTGCGGGCAGCCAGGATCATGTCTTGCGAGGCGATCGCCATGCGTTTGGTCATCGCGCCGAGGCGCCCCACCGTGGCAGAAAGCTCGCGTGAGAATTTCTCGACCTTAGCGCGAATTGCGGCTTCGCGCATGAGCCGCGCCTCGCGATCGTCGCGGGCGCGAATTTCCACAACGAGCGCGTTGTTGGTCCGCACCGCGTCGCGCAGGACGCAAAGCGCTTTGGAGATGGCGCCGATCTCGTCCTTGCGCTGGCTGCCGACGATCTGGATCTCGGTGTTCCCGCCGGCAAGCGCGGCCATTTGCTGGGCGAGAAATTCGATCGGTCTCGCTACCGTGCGGTGAATGACCGGGATCGAGATGGCAAGGATCAGAAAGCAGCCGAACCCGGTGCCGATCAAGAGATTATACGCCAGCGAGCCCGCCGCCGCCTCGAGTTCCAAGGCGCGCTGGCGCGCCAGCATGGGATTGGCGGCCGTTGCCACCGAATGGGCGAGATCGCGCAGCTCGATGGAGGCGACATAAGCCACGACGCCCATGACGATGAGCAGCCCCATGAAAAGGAGTTGTCTCAGCACCAAGCTTCGGCCAATGGATAGTCCGACCATGGATTCGCCCTTCGGTGTGGGATCGGCGAAGCTTAGTCCGGCGCTCTTCATGGGAAGTTAACGCCGCGGAAGCTGTCGCGGGCCTCTGCGGGTCGCGAGATCTGGCGGCGCAAGTTCGGGGAACGGCAGGTTGCGGCGAAGCGAACGGATCGCGTAGTGGGGCCGAAACGCCGCTCGCCGGGCACCCGGCGGCTGCAACCGGAGCGGGTCCCTTGCAAGGGGCCGCCCGCGACGCCTTGTTATAGCATAGGCTTTTCGCGAAGCGCGATGCCGCTTTGCGGATCATGCGGCAGAGGAGTGCAACATGTCGCTGGCCGTCGCGGTGCAAATGGACCCCATCGAGAGCATCAACTTTGCCGGCAACTCGACCTTCGCTCTGATGCTGGCGGCGGCGGCGCGCGGCCATCGGCTTTTTTATTATACGCCGGACAAATTGTCCTGGGTCCAATCCGGCATCGTCGCGGAGGCCGCGCCCATTAAGGTCAGCGAAACCGCCGGCGATTATTTTCGGCTAGGCAAGAGCGATATGCTCGATCTTGCGTCGATGGACGTCGTGCTCTTGCGGCAGGATCCGCCTTTCGATCTTGCCTATATTACCTCGACCTATCTGCTCGAGCGGCTGGCTTCGAACGTCCTTGTCGTCAATGATCCGGCTTCGGTACGCAATGCGCCGGAAAAGCTCTTTGTGATGCAATTTCCGCAATTCATGCCGGCAACCGTGATTACGCGGGACAGGCGGACGATCGAAAGCTTTTTGGAAGAGCATGGCGAGATCGTGATGAAACCATTGCACGGACATGGCGGAGCCGCCGTGTTCAAGCTCGATCGAAAGGATCCTAATTTCGCGTCGCTTTATGATCTTTTCGCCGCGACCTTCAAAGAGCCTTGGGTCGTGCAGCGCTTTCTGCCGCGGATCGTTGCCGGCGATAAGCGGATCATTCTGGTCGATGGCGTGGCCGCCGCGGCCGTGAACCGGCTGCCGGCCGGCAATGACATTCGCGCCAATATGGTGCGCGGCGGAGCGGCCGAGCCGACCGATCTGACCTCCCGCGAGCGGGAGATCTGCGCGACCATAGGACCCGAATTGAAGCGTCTCGGCCTGCTGTTCGTTGGAATCGACGTAATCGATGGTTATCTTACTGAAATCAATGTAACTTCTCCGACCGGGATCAGAGCCATACGGAATATCGGCGGGCCGGATCTGGCAGCTACCGTCTGGGATGCGATCGAGGCAAAAATCGGCAAAGCCTGAGCGCTCTTCCACAAGACGTTCACTGCCGAACTTAGGATTAGACGCAATGCGATCTAGATTGTCCGCGGGGACAGCAGGACGAGCCGGATGACAATGACAGATCTCGCGCCAGTCTTGGAGAGGCCAGGCCGAAGCGCATCGGCCTTCACCCCGGCGCAATTGTTTGACCGGGGGGAGATCGCCAGGGCGATCGCGAAAGCTCACGCCGGCGGCATGGGCCTCGACGATTTGCGCAAATATGCGCTCGATCTGTGCCGGCGCGGCTTGGAGGACGGCCGCGCCCGCGCCCGCGCCGCCTTCGAGGCGACGAGCGGCGGGCTCGCCTGCGCCGGAAACCTCGCGGTGATCGAAGACGAGCTGATCCGCACGCTCTACGATTTCGTCGTCACCTATCTGCGTGCGGCGCCCAACGGCAAACCGTGTCGGCTGGTCGTGGCTGCGGTTGGCGGCTATGGCCGCGCCACGCTGGCCCCCGGCTCCGATATCGACCTCCTGTTTTTGTTGGCGGACAACGAAGCCGAACACGGCGAGCGCGTCGCCGAAGCCATGCTCTATCTGCTCTGGGATCTGCGCCAGAAGGTCGGCCATTCGACGCGCTCGGTCGCCGAATGCCTGCGCCAGTCGAGGAGCGACATGACCATCCGGACCGCGCTGCTCGAGGCACGCTTCATCCTCGGCGACGAAGACCTGTTCGAGGACATGCGCCGGCGGTTCGAAAAGGAAATCGTGCATCACAATCCGCGCGACTTCGTCGCCGCCAAGCTCGCCGAACGCGACACGCGCATCTCGCGCGCCGGCCGGTCGCGCTATCTCGTCGAGCCGAACGTGAAAGAGGGCAAGGGCGGGTTGCGCGATCTCAACACCCTGTTCTGGATCGCCAAATACGTCTACCGCGTGCGCGACGCCTCGGAGCTCGTCGAGGCCGGGCTGTTCACTCCACGCGAATATCGGCTGTTCCGCCGCTGCGAGGAATTCCTCTGGCGGGTGCGCTGCCATCTGCATTTTCTCACCGGCCGCGCCGAGGAAGTCTTGAGCTTCGACGTGCAGCGGGCGATCGCGGACCGGCTCGGCTACGCAAGCCGCGGCGGCCTCGCCGGGGTCGAACGTTTCATGAAACATTATTTTCTGGTCGCCAAAGACGTCGGCGATCTGACCGCGGTCGTCTGCGCCGCGCTCGAAGAAAACCAATCGAAACCCGCCGCCGTGCTCGACCGCTTCGCCAACCACGCGCGACCGCACGAAAAGGGGCTGCGCAGCGCCGGCTTTGCGATCGAGAAGGGCCGGATCACCGTGGCCGGACCGGACGTCTTCAGCCGCGACCCGGTCAATCTGATCCGTCTCTTCTGGATGGCGGATCGCAATGGTCTTGCAATTCACCCCGTAGCGAAGCGAATCGTCATTTCGGCGCTGAAACTGATCGACGCCAAGCTGCGCGCCGATCCCGAGGCGAACCGTCTCTTCCTTGACATTCTCACCTCGCGCAATTCGCCGGAAGTCGTGCTGCGCCTGATGAACGAAGCCGGCGTCCTCGGCCGCTTCATTCCGGAATTCGGCCGTATCGTCGCGCTGATGCAATTCAACATGTACCACCACTATACGGTGGACGAGCATCTGCTGCGGGCGATCGGCAACCTCGCCGATCTGGAGGCGCAGCGCCTCAGGGACGAGCATCCGCTGGCAAGCGTGCTGATGCCGTCGATAGAGAAGCGCACGGCGCTTTACGTCGCCATGTTTCTTCACGATATCGCCAAGGGACGCACCGAGGATCATTCGCTCGCCGGGGTCGCGGTCGCGCGCCATCTCTGTCCGCGTCTTGGCCTATCGTCGGCCGAAACCGAGACGGTCGCCTGGCTTGTCGAGAACCATCTGATCATGTCCGATACCGCCCAGCGCCGCGATCTCGGCGACCGCCGCACGATCGAGACCTTCGCCGCGCGCGTGCAGACGCTCGAACGGCTGAAAATGCTGCTGGTCCTGACGGTCTGCGACATTCAGGCCGTCGGCCCCGGAGTCTGGAACGGGTGGAAGGGCGAATTGCTGCGCACCCTCTATTGGGAGACGGAAGTCGTGCTTGCCGGCGGCCATTCGGCCCGCGAGCGGACCTGGCGGGTCGAGCGCGCCAAAGCGGAATTGCGCGAGAAGCTGGCCCAGTGGACGGATCTCGATTTCGAAGCCTATGCGGCGCGCCATCAGCAGGCCTATTGGCTCAGGGTCGACCTGCCGCGCAAGATCCGTCACGCCAAACTCCTCAACATGACGGAAGCCGAGCTGACCGCGCCGATCATCGACATCGCAACGGATGCGTTTCGCGGGGTCACGGAGCTCACCGTGATTGCTCCCGACCATCCGCGTCTCTTGTCCATCGTCGCCGGCGCTTGCGCCGCCGCTGGCGCCAACATCGTCGATGCGCAGATCTATACGACCAATGACGGGCTCGCTCTCGACACGTTCTTCGTGTCGCGCGGATTCGAGCGCGACGACGACGAGCTGCGCCGTGCCGACAGGATGGCGTTGACGGTCGAGCGCACCTTGCGCGGCGAAATCCGGCTCGGCGAGCTGGTCGCCGCCAAAGGTCCGGTCAGCGCGCGCCACACAAGCTTCGAGGTGCCGCCGGAAGTCTCGATCGACAACGAACTCTCCAACAAGTTCACGGTGATCGAGGTCTCTGGCCGCGACCGGCCGGGCCTGCTCTACAGCATCACCACCATCCTGTCGGGTCTGAACCTCAACATCGGCTCGGCCCATATCGCGACTTTCGGCGAAAAGGCCGCAGACGTGTTCTACGTGACCGATCTGACCGGTGCCAAGATCGTTTCGGCGAGCCGCAAGGCCGCTATTCGGCAGAAACTGCTCACGGCATTCAATCCCCCGGCGTCGCAGGCTCAGGCCGGCCGGCCCGCCTAAAGCAGCGTTTGGCAACTTGATTTTTGCCGGCTTCGACCTGATATCGGACGGGGTTCCGCAGCGACCGCGGGCGCCCCTTGCCAAAAATGCTTAATTGAAACAAGCAGCGGATCACATCATGCCCGACGCCAAATTGCCCGAAAACGCCGAGCCTATGGTTGACCCCGAGAGCACGGATCGGCCGCAAGCGGCAGAGCCGGATTCGCGCGGCGTTTTGCAAAACCTGCAGCGCGAGAATGCCGAACTCAAGGACAAGCTCCTGCGCGCCCTCGCCGACATGGAGAATTTACGCCGCCGGACCGACAAGGAAGTCGCCGACGCCAAGCTCTACGGCATTAGCTCGTTCGCGCGCGACATGCTGAGCTTCGCCGACAACTCCCGCCGCGCCGTGGAGAATATTCCGGCCGCCCTGCGCAAGAGCGCCGAACCCTTCGTCAAGACGCTGATCGAAGGCGTCGAATTGACCGAACGCGACTTCCTGGCGCGTCTGGCGCGTCACGGGGTCAAGAAGATCGAACCGCTCGGCGCCAAGTTCGATCCGAACCTGCACGAGGCTCTGTTCGAGGTCCCCGACGATACGGTGCCAAATGGGACGGTCGTGAAGGTCGTCGATGACGGCTATACGATTGGCGACAGAGTGTTGCGTCCGGCCAAGGTGGGCGTTTCGCGCGGCACTGCCAAGTCCGACGACTAAGGCACGCATTTCGGCGCGCCCCCTTGCGACGAAGATTCGCGCTCATTGCGGACGCGTCGTTGGCGCCTCGCGAGGCTTCGTGACGCGGCGCAGGGTGAGATTGATCCGCTGGCCGTCAAGCAAGGCCGAGGAGCCGGGAATGACGCGGGCGACGCCATGATAGGCGAGACGCGCCGGGCCGCCGAGCACGAGCGCATCGCCGGATGCGAGCTCGAGGCTCTGCGTCTTGCCGCCGCGCGTGTCGCCGCCGAAGCGAAACACACATGAACAGCCGAGCGACAAAGACACGACCGGCGCTGCGAAATCCTCTTCGTCGCGATCCTGGTGCAGACCCATCCGGGCGCCAGGACCATAGACATTGACGAGACAGGCCTCGGGCGGATGCGGATAACGGCCGAGTTCCTCCCATGCGCCGAGCGCAAGCGGCGGGATCGCGGGCCAGGGTCGGCCGGTTTCCGGATGCGCTGGCTGATAGCGATAGCCGGCGCGATCCGACACCCAGCCAAGCGCGCCGCAATTCGTCATCTTCACCGAGAAGGGCTTGCCGGTCTTCGGCATGCACGGCTGAAACAGCGGCGCCGCCGCGATCGCCGCCGCGATATCGGCGAGCAATGCTTTCTGCGCCGCCGCGTCAAGATAGGAGGGCACATGCACGAGCCCGTTGTCGTAGCGCCGCGCCCGCGTGGCATGAAGAAAATCGAGCCGCTCTAAGATTTCAGAATCTCCTTCGATTCGACGGTCGAATCGGCATTGAGCCGGTAGGCGAGCACGCCGCCGGTCGCGATCTCGGCGTCGGTCACGGTCTCCGGCGTCAGCCGATCGAGCACCATCAGCAATGCGCGCAAGGAATTGCCGTGCGCCGTAACGAGGATATGTTCGCCGCGCAGCAAGCGCGGCAAGATCTCATCCAAATAATAAGGGAGCACGCGGGCGACCGTATCCTTCAGGCTCTCGCCGCCCGGCGGGCGCACCTCGTAGGAGCGCCGCCAGAGGTGGACTTGGCGCTCGCCCCACTTGCTTCGCGCCTCTTCTTTGTTGAGGCCGGAAAGATCGCCATAGTCGCGTTCGTTCAAGGCTTCGGCATGAACAGAGGGGATATGCTGCTGGCCGAGTTCCGCAAGAATCAGCGCCAGCGTTTTCTGCGCCCGCATGAGCTTCGAGGAGTAGGCGCGTTCGAAGGCGAAGCCTTTCGCTTTGAGCGCTTGGCCGGCAGCCCGCGCCTCGTCGATGCCGCGTTGCGTGAGGTCAGGATTCTTCCAGCCGGTGAAAAGATCTTTCAGATTCCACTCGCTCTGGCCGTGCCGCACGAGGACGAGAAGGCGTTGCATGGATCATCCTTGCGGCGTGCCGCCCAAGCCGGGAGAGGCAAGCACGTCGGCCATCGTATAAAGGCCGGGCTTCCTGCCGCGGCCCCAGAGTGCGGCATGTAGGGCGCCGCGCGCGAAGATTCCACGCTCCTCGGCTTTGTGGACGAGTTCGAGCCGTTCTCCCGGACCGGCGAAGATCACGGCATGTTCGCCGACCACCGTGCCGCCGCGCAGTGACGCGAAGCCGATCGCGCCGTTCGCGCGCGCACCGGTCATCCCGTCGCGGCCGCGCACGGATTTGTCCGCAAGCCTGGCGCCGCGCCCGCGCGCGGCGGCTTCGCCCAGAAGCAAGGCCGTGCCCGACGGAGCATCGACCTTTAAGCGATGATGCATCTCGACGATCTCGATGTCGTAATCGGGTCCGAGCGCATGGGCCGCCTGTTCGACGAGAGCTGCGAGAAGATTGACGCCAAGGCTCATATTGCCGGATTTCACGATCACCGCGTGGTGGCCCGCGGCCGCGATCCGCGTTTCATCCTCGGCCGAAAAACCCGTCGTCCCGATGACATGCACGATCCGCGCCTGCGCGGCCAAGGCTGCCAATTCGAGGCTCGCGCGCGGCGTGGTGAAATCGAGGATCCCGTCCGCCGCCACGATCGCAGCGAGCGGGTCGCTCGAAATCTTGACGTCGAGCGGGCGGCAACCTGCGAAACTGCCGGCATCCTGGCCGATCGCCGCGCTCCCCGGCTCTTCGAGCGCGCCGCTGAGCGCGACGCCGTCGGTTGTCGCGATCAGATTGATGAGCGCGCGGCCCATGCGCCCGGCCGCTCCGGCCACGATGAGCCGCATGTCACCCACGGCGCGTCTCCCATTCGTAAAAGCTAAGCTCGTGTCTATAAGGCCCGCCGGGCCGCTTGGAAAGTTTTGGGCTCGCCACGGCCGCTCGTCATGCGCGGGTCACATGGCCGAGCTAGGCTTTTGACGATCAGGGAGGCGCGATCGGTATCAGGCCGGGCATGCGAGCCGGATGTAAGTTCGCCTGCTGCGCTCACCCTCGGTCACCAGTGGCGTTCAAGTCTGCGTCCCGGCGTCTGCGTCCCCATGTGGACGCCGCCGCGTTTGGGTTGGTTTGCAGCGTAATGTCTGTTTGCTCCAATCGTGCGGAAATTTGCTGCCTTTCACACGATCGGAGCAAGCCTTACCCCCGCGCCGCGGCGATCTCGGCCTGGATCGCCTCGGCTGCGGCGCGCGGATCGGCCGCCTCGACAATGGGCCGCCCTACCACGAGATAATCCGCCCCCGCCCTGATCGCCGCCGATGGCGTCGCTACGCGCTTCTGATCGCCCCATTCCCCGCCGGCGGGTCGAATCCCCGGCGCGATAAGGATCATCCTTCCGACTCTGTTACGCAGATCCGCAATCTCTTGCGCGGAAGCAACGAGGCCGTCGATGCCGATCGCCTTGGCCTGCGCGGCGCGGCGCAGCACGAGATCGCGCACCGTCACATGATAGCCCGCCTCGGCCAGGTCCGCGTCATTGTAGGAGGTCATCGCGGTGACCGCGATCAGCTTCAGCCCCGATCCGGCGGCTCCTTCTTTTGCCGCCGCCATCGTCTGCGGATAGGCGTGAATGGTGAGAAATTCGACCCCGCGTCGCGCAAGCTGCGCGGTGGCGCGCTTCACGGTGTTGGCGATGTCGTGCAATTTGAGGTCGAGGAAAATTCTCTTGCCTTGGGCGGAGAGCTCGTCGGCAAGCGCCAGGCCCGAGGCGGAATAGGCAAGCTCCAGACCGATCTTATAAAAATTGACGCTCTGGCCGAGCCGCTCGACCAAGGCGCGAGCCTGCGCCGGATCTGCAAGATCGAGCGCGACGATGAGCCGGTCCGAGCTTGGCGTGCTCATTCAAGTTCGCGCTTCGCCGCGCGCCGATAGATCCAGACGCGCGCCGGCGGAAAGTTGCGCCAGATGCGCGGCGAGCCCTCGACCGCGAAAGCCATATTGCGCGGCACCGGCGAAGCCAGGCCGTAACTGAATTGGATAAAGCGCCCGCCGGGCGCCATGAGGCGGAAGGCCTCTTCGAGCAAGGCGGCACGCATGGGCTCGGGCTTCATCAACAGAGGAAGGCTCGAGACAATGGCGGCGGCCGGCGCGTCGAGCAGTTCGCGCAGAGTGAGAGCCAGTCGGTAAGCGTCGCCTTGCACGATCCGGACGCCGGGAAAACGCTCGCCGAGCAGCGCGCAAAAATTCGGATCGAATTCGACGAGCGTGAGGCGGCCGGGCTCGATGCCGCCCAGGAGCAGGGCGCGGGTGACGACGCCGGTGCCGGGTCCGAGTTCGACGATCGGGCCGGGGACGAGGGGATCGACGGCGCGCGCCATCGTCTCAGCCAAGGCCGAGCCGGACGGCATCACGGCGCCGATCAGCCTCGGATTGTCGAACCAGGACCGGAAAAACCGCACTTCATCGGAGAAACGGCCCTCTGCGCGTTGCCTCGCTGCACGTAACATTTTGTCGTGACTCAATTTGGCTCCCAGGCGTTGAAATGAACCCGCTCCTGCGGCCTAAAATTACCGGCAACGGCCGGTGCGTCAAGGAACGCGCCTGCAATCGACAGCAATCGGGTGCGAAGACCACCGCGCCTATGGGCTTTTGAGTTGAGCAGCGTCTTTAAGGATGATTTCCGGCTTGCCTTTATGCAGGCGAACCGCGCCGGTGATCTCGACCGTCTTGCCGCTCAGCGCCTGAACAGAAGGAAACTTGCTCGCGTCCTCCGAGAAGATCACCCCGGTGAAGGCATCGTTGGGATAACTGCCGCCCATGTTGATGAATATCGCACCCGAACGAGCGGAGGTGTGAACCTCGCTGACCGTGCCCGCAACCGTGATGGTTTGGCCCACGTGCGCGGCGGCGTCGGTCGGCTGGATTGTCTCGGCAAGCGCCGGTGCCGCCAGCAATGCAAACCCGAGCGACAGAATAAGCCTTTTCATGACGTCCTCCCTAGAAAGCCGCGATCATACTGCGCCCGCCATGCGCGCGCGACGAGGTCGAAAGACCCATCCGCGCGAAAGTCCCGTCAGCCGCCGAGATTCTCGAAGAAGTCCTTCATCTTCGCGAAAAAGCCCGACGCTTCCGGATGCGTGCTGTTCGACGACAATGAGTTCGAACTCGGCGAGCAATTCGCGCTGCCGCTTGGTGAGGTTCTGCGGCGTCTCGACGGTGACCTGGATATAGAGATCACCAATGTCGCGCGAGCGCAGAACTGGCATGCCTTTGTTCTTCACTTTGAACTGCTTGCCGGACTGAGTGCCTTCCGGAATCTTCACCTTGGTCTCGCCTCCGCCCAAAGTGCGAACCTCGATCTCGCCGCCGAGCGAAGCCTGCACCATCGAGATCGGCACGCGGCAGAAGAGATCGGCGCCGTCGCGCTGGAAGAACGGATGCGGCTTGGTGGCGACGAAAATATAAAGATCGCCGGGCGGGCCGCTGCGCAGCCCCGCCTCACCCTCGCCGGCGAGCCGGATCCTGGTGCCGTCTTCCACGCCGGGCGGCACGTTGACCGCGAGGCTGCGCTCGCGCGTGACCCGGCCCGAGCCGGAACACTGGCTGCATGGGTTGTCGATGGTCTCGCCCTGGCCGTGGCAATGCGGACAGGTCCGCTCGATTGAGAAGAAGCCCTGCTGCGCCCGCACCCGGCCATAGCCGCCGCAGGTCTGGCAGGCGCGGGGTTTGGCGCCGGGCTTGGCGCCGCTGCCGGCGCAGGCCGTGCACGCGACCGAGGTCGGCAGGTTCAAATTCGCGGTCTTACCCGCGAAGGCTTCCTCGAGCGTGATTTCGAGATTGTAGCGCAGATCCGAGCCGCGCGCCGCGCCGCTGCGTCCGGCGCGCCGGCCGATCACGTCGCCGAAGAGATCGTCGAAAATATCCGCCATCGATGCGGCGAATCCATCGCCGCCCGCGGAGAAACCGCCGCCGCCCTGTTCGAAGGCCGCATGGCCGAAGCGATCATAGGCGGCGCGCTTCTGCCCGTCGGAAAGAATCTGATAGGCCTCGTTCAGCTCTTTGAATTTACGTTCGGCCGCGGAATCACCCGGGTTGCGATCCGGGTGGTATTGCATCGCGGCCTTTCGAAAGGCCGCCTTGATTTCTACGTCCTGGCAAGTCCGAGTTACGCCGAGGACTTCGTAGAAACAGCGTTTCCCCATCGCAATTCAGATCCTCTGTGCCGCCCCCGCGGCACCATTCTCAACTCTTAACGGATTCGGAACCGGAGTTTGAGCCTCTCCTGCTTCGGAAACGGCGCGAGTCAACAGATAAGAAAGCCCGAGCTCGATTACCAGCTTTTGCCGCCTTGCGAGAAAAAGGCCAGGCGCAACGCCTGGCCTTTGTTCCGTTCAGAGCCGCGGCGCGCGAGGCTTGTTTCGCGTGGCGCGATCAGGCCGATTTCTTCTTGTCGTCGGGGCCGACCTCCTTGAAATCGGCATCGATCACATCGTCCTTCGCCCCGCCCTCGCCCGGCGCGCCGGCCTCGCCGCTTGGCTCGCTCTGCGCCTTATACATCGCCTCGCCGAGCTTCATGGAGGCCTGAACGAGATCCTCGGTCCGGGCCTTGATTGAGGTGAGGTCGTCGCCTTCGAGCGCCGTCCGCAGCGCGGCGACAGCAGATTCGACCGCGCTCTTGTCGGATTGCGCCACTTTCGAGCCATATTCGGAAAGCGACTTCTCGGCCGTGTGAATCATCGCCTCGCCATGGTTCTTGGCGTCGACGAGTTCACGCCGCGTCTTGTCTTCGGCGGCATGCAACTCGGCGTCCTTCACCATCCGGTCGATGTCGGCCTCGGAAAGTCCGCCCGAGGCCTGGATGCGAATCTGCTGCTCCTTGTTGGTCGCCTTGTCCTTCGCCGTCACGTTGACGATGCCGTTGGCGTCGATGTCGAAAGTCACCTCGATTTGCGGCACCCCGCGCGGCGCCGGCGGAATGCCGACGAGATCGAACTGGCCAAGCAGTTTGTTGTCCGATGCCATCTCGCGCTCGCCCTGGAACACCCGGATGGTGACGGCCGTCTGATTGTCTTCCGCGGTCGAGAAGACCTGGCTCTTCTTGGTCGGAATCGTCGTGTTGCGGTCGATGAGCCGCGTGAAGACGCCGCCGAGCGTCTCGATCCCGAGCGACAGCGGCGTCACGTCGAGGAGCAGCACGTCCTTCACGTCGCCTTGCAGCACGCCGGCCTGGATCGCCGCGCCGACCGCCACAACCTCGTCCGGATTGACGCCCTTATGCGGCTCCTTGCCGAAGAAGTTTTTGACGACTTCTTGGACCTTCGGCATGCGCGTCATACCGCCGACGAGAACCACCTCGTTCACCTCGCCGGCGCTGAGCCCCGCGTCCTTCAACGCCTTGCGGCAAGGCTCGACCGTCTTCTGAATGAGGTCGTCGACCAAGGCTTCGAGCTTGGCGCGCGTGAGCTTCAAGGTCAGATGTTTCGGACCCGACGCATCGGCGGTGATATAGGGCAGGTTGATTTCGGTCTGCGTAGCGGAAGAGAGTTCGATCTTGGCCTTTTCCGCCGCCTCTTTGAGGCGCTGAAGGGCGAGCTTGTCCTTGCGCAGATCGATGCCGCTCTCCTTGCGGAACTCGTCGGAGAGGTAATCGACGATACGATTGTCGAAGTCTTCGCCGCCGAGGAACGTGTCGCCGTTCGTCGACTTCACTTCGAAGACGCCGTCGCCGATTTCGAGAATCGAAACGTCGAACGTGCCGCCGCCCAAGTCGTAGACCGCAATCGTGCCGGTGCCTTTCTTGTCGAGGCCATAGGCGAGCGCCGCGGCGGTCGGCTCGTTGATGATGCGCAAAACTTCGAGGCCGGCGATCTTGCCGGCGTCCTTGGTGGCCTGGCGTTGGGCGTCGTTGAAATAGGCGGGGACGGTGATGACGGCCTGGCTGACCGGTTGGCCGAGATAGGCCTCGGCCGTCTCTTTCATCTTCTGCAGGATGAAGGCGGAAATCTGCGACGGCGAATATTTCTTGCCGCCGGCTTCAACCCAAGCGTCGCCGTTCGGCGCCCGAACGATCTTATAGGGGACGAGGCTCATGTCCTTCTTGACCATCGGATCGTCGAAGGGACGGCCGATGAGCCGCTTGATGGCGAAGAACGTGCGCTCCGGATTGGTAACCGCCTGCCGCTTGGCCGGCTGGCCGACGAGCCGCTCGCCATCCTCGGTAAAGGCGACGATCGAGGGGGTGGTGCGGGAGCCCTCTGCGTTCTCGATGACCTTCGGCGTTGAGCCCTCCATCACCGCGACGCACGAATTGGTGGTTCCGAGGTCAATACCAATGACTTTGGCCATGATTATTTTTCCTTTCGAGCCGCAAGACCGCCGAACCCCGAGGCGATCCGGCATGGGCTCGGACGGAATGCCGCCCGCTCCCCGATAAATCTCAATGTGGTAGCGCCGCAGTGGCGCGCAAGATGAGGCCTATATAAGGGGGCGTTTTTTCGGCGCAAGCTGGGCACGCCCGCGAGACAGCTCAGGGGCCCGGATTTGGGAACTCCTTCCCCTAAAAGGAATATTAGGAAACCGGCTTTTCCCGCTGGGCGTTAACTCCACAAAGCCGACGGCGGCGCCGCACGCCGGCATCAGCGGAGGTGCTCCCAATGAACCCCAAACTTCTCATCTTGCTCGCGACCGGCGCGCTGTTCGCCATCGCTCCCCCGGCATTCTCGCAATCACAAGCCCAGGCAGGGCCCATGCATTGTCGGGCACGCGCGGCCGTTCCCTACAGCCTGTATCAGAACCCCGACGGGACCTATGATTCGGAAGCGGACTTCTCGAGGGATCTGTGGGGGGTTCCGTGCGGGATAAATTGCACGCGGGCAGCGCATGAACGTTGGGCCCGGTGGTTCCACGAGAATTGCGCCGGGTAGCTTGCGAAAGCCCGCGGATCCGCGCCGAGGGGCGCAATTGGAACGGCGGAGCCGATCTTCGGCTCCGCCGTTCGCTGTTTCAGGAGAAACGCGGGCCGCGCCGCGCTTCGGCCAAGGCGTGGGACAGGCCGGTGGCGAAGCGCGCCTTCTCCTCAGGGCCAAGGAAGTTGGCGATTTCGACGCTCTGGCCGCGTGAGACAAGCGCGAGTTTCTGCACTCCGAATTCCTCGTGCTCCTCTCGGTGCAGGCGAACCCAGGAGGGGTTGAAGCGCCATTCCGCCTTGACCCCCTTGGGGGAGACTTTGGCGAGCATCAGTTCGAGCGGCGTAACTGAGACGTCCTCATACGCCCGGGCGGCGCGGAAATTGGCCTGGAACGCGAAATAAAACAAAGCCACGTCGAGCCCCATGAAGCCGGCGACCGGCCAGGCGCCGGCAATGACGAAGGGCACGGTGGCGGTGAAACTCATCGCCGAGAAGACCGCAAGCAGAATATGGAAATTGCGCTTCGTCAGCGACCGGTGCGGATGCAGTCGCACCGCGAAGATCTGCTGCGCGGCGGGATCGCTTTCATCGTCCATGTGGATCAGCGGGTCCGACATGCGGGCTCAGCCTTCTCTGAGGTTCCATTCAACCTTATAACGCCGCAATGGCGATCGGCAAAAGGGTGAAGCTTAAAGCCTACGGAAAGGTTCCCAGGACGGCGAAACCGCCGACCGCCGCAAAATCGGTCGCCGCATCGCGCCGCCCGAGGCTGCGCGACCGGGCAAGCGTACGCGAAATCTTCCGCCGCTTCGCGGCAGCCCTTCCCGATCCGCGCGGCGAGTTGACTTATCGCAATCCTTTCACGCTTCTCGTGGCGGTCGTGCTCTCCGCCCAGGCAACCGACGCCGGCGTCAACAAGGCGACCGCCAAGCTCTTCGCCGTCGCCGACACACCGCAAAAAATGCTGGCGCTCGGTGAGGCCAGGCTCACCGACATGATCAAGACGATCGGTCTCTACCGCGCCAAGGCGAAGAACATCATCGCCCTTTCCGCGCGGCTCATCGAGGATTATGGCGGGCATGTGCCGCGAAGCCGGGAGGAGCTCGAGACGCTGGCTGGCGTCGGCCGCAAGACGGCGAACGTCGTGTTGAACACCGCCTTCGGCCAGCCGGTAATCGCCGTCGACACGCATGTCTTCAGGGTCTCGAACCGCGTCCCGATCGCGCCCGGCAAGACGCCGCGCGAGGTCGAGGACGGTTTGGAACAGGTCGTCCCGGAAGAATACAAGATCCATGCCCATCATTGGCTGATCCTGCACGGACGCTATACCTGCAAGGCGCTGCGCCCGGCATGCGGCAATTGCCTCATCAACGATCTCTGCCGCTGGCCGGGAAAAACGGTCGAGTTGAGGAAAGGCGCGAAGCGCCATTCGTGATAGGATCGCGAGGCGGCGCAGATTCGTTTGCGTCGGCCGCGGGTCCAACCGGGAGAGCTCTTGAACAATCCCCAACTCGTGAGTTTGGAAAAGCGCGACGACGACCGGGACGTCTCGCTCAGGCCGGCGACGCTTGCCGACTTCACCGGCCAGGACGCGGCGCGCAAGAATTTGGCGGTGTTCATCGAAGCCGCCAAAGGGCGCCGCGACGTGCTCGACCACGTGCTCTTCGTCGGGCCGCCGGGACTCGGCAAGACGACCTTGGCGCAAATCGTCGCGCGCGAGCTGGGGGTCAATTTCCGCGCGACCGCGGGGCCGGTGATCGCCAAGGCCGGCGATCTCGCCGCGCAATTGACCGGGCTCGAAGACCGCGACGTGCTGTTCATCGACGAGATCCACCGCTTGAATCCGGCGATCGAAGAGATCCTTTATCCGGCGATGGAAGATTTCCAGCTCGACCTGATGATCGGCGAGGGGCCGGGCGCGCGCTCGGTCAAGATCGATCTCGCGCGGTTCACCCTGATCGGCGCCACGACCCGCGCCGGCTTGCTCACCACGCCGTTGCGCGACCGGTTCGGAATTCCGATACGGCTCGACTTCTATTCGATCGCGGAACTCGAGGTGATCGTGCGCCGCTGCGCCCGCATCCTCGGCCTCGAGATCGCCGACGAGGGCGCGAATGAAGTGGCGAAGCGCGCGCGCGGTACGCCCCGCGTGGCGGGCCGGCTTCTCAGGCGCGTGCGCGATTTCGCCGAAGTCGGCGCCGCGCCGGGTCAAGCCATCAATGTCACGCGCGCGGTGGCCGACCGCGCGCTCGCCGAGCTCGATGTCGATGCCATCGGGCTCGATTCGATGGACCGCCGTTATCTGCTCCTCATCGCCAACGGGTTCGGCGGAGGGCCCGTCGGGATCGATACGATTGCCGCGGCGATCTCCGAGCCGCGCGATGCGATCGAGGACATCATCGAGCCCTATCTCATCCAACAGGGATTTTTGCAGCGCACGCCGCGCGGCCGGCTGCTTACCCCGCATGCCTTCCGCCACCTCGGGATGGAGGCGCCGGCCGGTTCGGCGCAGCAGTTCGGCCTGTTCTGCGAGGATGAGAACTGAAAGTGGGCGAAGCTATCCGCTGCCAAGCCAAGGCCGAAGATGATAAACTCCTCGCGAGCCTATGGCTCGGGAGGAGACATAATGTCGAACGTCCTGCGCGCCGTCGCGGCGAGCGCGATCATATTGGCGGCCGGCGGCGCCGCGAACGCTGAATCACCCAAATATTGTCGCGATTATGCAACCTTGGCGGTGATCAAGGCCGGCGAGAACCTCGCCTACCGATGCGGCTATTCCGGCCCGCGCTGGGCCACCAATTATGCCGCTCACTATGCCTGGTGCCGCGGCGCGCTCCGTCCAGTCCTGGCGAGCGAGAGGATGGCCCGTCATAGGATGATCATTGCCTGCCACGGCTGAGCGCGGGGCGGGTATTGCGCGGGCGGGAGACGCGCCTTGTATGCCGGGAAGCCGCATGTTATCCGCGCCTGCCGCGCCGACCGGCTCACGGAGAGGTGGCAGAGCGGTTGAATGCACCGCACTCGAAATGCGGCATAGGCGCAAGCCTATCGGGGGTTCGAATCCCCCCCTCTCCGCCAAACCTTCTTGCCTCCCGTGCTCTATATACTTTCTTTATATACTTGGCTTTCGCATAACTTCGTGCTGACGCCGAACTTTTAGGAGCGCGATTTGAGAGCGTTCTCAAGCGCCTGTGCCGCGCGCTCGGCGGAGAGGTCGATCCACACCAAATGTTCCTTAGCAAAATAGACGAACGATCCCGAACCGCTGGCCGCGGGCTTCACATATTCCACCAACGTCGGATTGATGAAGATCACGGTGTTGCTCGGCAATTCCATAAATTTGCACAGTTGCGACATGTTCGGCGCCTTCTCCCAATGCCGGCCCATTATAGCACCGTCCAAGCGCCTTGACTCACTCGGGCGAGGCGTCATGCTGTCGTGGATCGCAGTGCCGTGATTTTGAGACGCGCGGAATGCCGTTTCTCCAACGCAAGGACTATGCCTGATGAACTCCAAGCTTCTTATTCTGCTTGCGACCGGCAGCTTGTTGGCTGCCGCATCGGCCACGCCGTCGGCCGCGCATTGGCGCGGACCTCACTGCCGCATCGCCGCCTATCCCGGCCTGGTCGTTCAATCGAGCCGTTACCAGGAGCCGGACGGGACTTACGATTCGCTTTCCGACTACACGAGGGACGTGAACGGAACGCCATGCGGCGTCGAATGCAGCCGCCCCTGGCGCAGCTTCGTCTGGTTCGCTTCTCCGCCGGGTTATGTGTGCTATTAGAATATTCGAAATGCGTCCCTCACCGATCGGTCGACGCAATCGAGGATTTTTCCATAGCCCACGGAATTTGGGTGCCCGTCGCGCAGGTGAAAATCAGCCAGCGTCAAATGGCATTTCTGCAATCCATCGACGAAGCGATAATTATTATCCTTGATGAATTCGAGGCCTCGTTTGGCCAGCCTATTCTTAACCCCCGTCAGCAGCTCGTCCTTCTGCGGCAGCTGGATAAGGAGCATATTTTCCTTACCCACCGCATCCGCCAAAGATTCGATTGCCAGTGTGCTCTTCGCGAATTGAGTGTTTTCCCGTGAAAACGGAAACAATCCGAAGAATGCGGGGCGCCACAACATTTGATATATCGCGGAGGACCGCCATAAATCCGCCAGACCGCCGCGATGTTCGAGCCGTTCGCGCGCGATCCTGCGGATCTCGAGGCCGGCCTTTCCGGCGTCCTCCGGCAATCCCATAAAATCATTGGTGCCGCTGCATTGATCCGGGGATCGAATGCATTCCAGGTCGCGTTCGGCCATGTTCCTGACCGGGCGTATCCAGTCGTCGGAAATAAAAATGACGACGACCTTCTTGTCCTTCGTTGCGATGGGCAGATTCGCGAACAGCTTTTGCCAGGCCGCGAAACCGGTATTCAGAATACCCCCGTTGATGATTTGGTAGCGCGATGTCTTCCATCGCTGTTCCATGTCGTAAAACCAAGGAGAAGCGCCTTGTCCCTCGGTATAACTGTCACCGAGGAATATTATTGACGGCTTCGAAGGAACGATATCCTCGCATTGGACGAGCCCGGATGAATTTGTCCGCACCCAATAAGAGTATTCGTCGACGACCGCAGCTCGTTTCGGATCGGTGATGTAGAACGCCTGCACGTGAATGTGGCTCTTCGGCTCGTAAACGAATCCTCCCCAATTGGTGTTTCGAAACACTTGCCCCTCGGAGAAGAACATGAGCCGCTTGTCCCACTCATACGGGCTTGCCGGCCTGTAACGTTCGAGAATCAATTCAACGGCCGCAGTGCAAAGCAGGATGGTCACGACGCAGACTGCGAGCCCGCCCACCGGAGAGCGCACTTTATTCATAGCGCCTCGACGAAATGCCGACCGCTTCGATCCGAGCCGAAACGCGTTGCGATTTGCCGTCTCTCATCGACGCCGCCGGCTGGGGGCGCGTCCTAATGCGCGGCCTTCTCGCCCGGCTTGGCGCCGCGCGCTTCGGCAAGATGATCGAAGCGGTGCGCGTAGGAGCCGAGCCCCATCGTGTCGGCGCGAAGCTGCAAGATGAAATCGTTGAGCTCGGCCGCCGGCACCAGCGCTTCGACATCGTCCCAGCCAGGCCAGCCTTCGCGTTCCGCGTAGCCGAGGATCTGGCCGCGCCGCCCGCTGAGCAGCCGCTGCGCGTTGGCGGTGAAGCGGTTCGGCACGGAGACCGTCACATGTTCGATCGGCTCGAGCAACACCGGATCGGCCTTGGCGAGCGCTTCGGCGACACCATTGCGCGTGGCGGTGCGGAACGCCATGTCGGAACTGTCGACCGCGTGGAAGCCGCCGTCGGACAGTGTGACTTCGACATCGACTACGGGATGGCCGAACGGACCCTTCTGCATTGCCTCTTCGGCGGCTTCGCCCACCGCCGGAATATATTGGCGCGGCACCGCGCCGCCGACGATCTTGTCGATGAATTTGAAGCCCTCGCCGCGCGCCCGCGGGCCGATCTCCAACGTGACATCGGCGAATTGCCCATGCCCGCCGGTCTGGCGCTTCAGCCGTGAGTGCTGCTGCACGCGTTTCTTGATCGTCTCTTTATAGGCGACCTTTGGCGGAGCGACGTTGATCTGGCAATTATAGACATTGGCGAGGCGTTCGAGCGCCACGTTGAGATGGATCTCGCCCTGGCCGCGCAACAAGGTTTCGCCGGTCTCGCGGCTCTGTTCGACGCTCAAGGACGGATCTTCCTCGACCAGCTTGTGCAAAGCGCCGGAGAGCTTGACGTCGTCCTTGCGGTCTTTGGCGGCGATCGCGAATGCATAGACCGGCGCAGGCGGCTCGGGGAACGGCAGGCGGGCGTTATTGGCAGGTCCCAGAACTGCGCCCGTCGCCACGCCTTCGAGCCGGCCAATCGCAACGAGCTCGCCGGCTTGCGCCGCCTGCACTCTGACCGCTTCGCCGCTGGCGAAATGATAGAGCCCGCCGACACGGCCGCCCCCCTCGAGCGGCGCGCCGTCGCGCAAGCTGCCGCGCCAGATCCTTCCGTAGGAGAGCTTGCCGGCGTAGGCGGCCTGGCCGGCATGCACCGTCTTGAAGATTTGGACGAGCGGCTGCTCCGACGCGGCGATGCCGCGCCGGCGCGCGGTCTCCGCGGCGGAGGGCACGTCGTGACGCAGCGCCTTCCACAATCGCAGGATTCCATGCCCGCGCTGGCCCGCGCCGATGAGCACCTGGACGATCGTGCCGCTCGCCTGATCCTTGTGCAGGTTGGCAAAGATCTCATCCGATGTCGGCACGATGTCTTCGAGCACCTTTTCGAGCAGCGCGTCGTCGTGGTCGGCCAGCACTTCCGTCAGCCCCGCGAGCGCCTGCTGCTCACCCTCGCGCATGTCGCTTGGCAGAGTGGCCGGCTCGGAATCCTGTCCGCAATAGCGATAGGCGCGCTCGCTTACGACATCGACATAGCCGGTAACCGCATCCTTTTCGCGGATCGGCATCTGGCGCAGGACCAGGGGAAACTTGGAATGGGGCCGCAGCGCATCGACCGTGTCGCGGACCTGTCCGGCGAGCGAGTCGATCTTGTCGATGAAAATCAGATGCGGCAGGCCGAGATCTTCGATCGATTTGAGCACGACCGGCAGGTTCGAAAGCCGCTCCGGCGAGGGCTCGCAGACGACGACCGCGAAATCGACCGCGGCGAGCGCCGCCGCGGCTTCATAGGCAAATTCGACCGAACCCGGACAATCGAGGATCGACCAGGACTCGTCCATGAAGCTGCAATGGCCGAGACGCAATTCGGAACTCATGGTGCGGCCCGATGTCGTGTGCGTTCGTTTGGCGGGCACGCCGGCCGCCGCCATCAGGGCATCGAACAAAACCGACTTGCCGCTGCCGTAGGGCCCTACCAAAGCGACGGAGCGTGGGCCCGCGGGCTCCGCCTTCCATGCGGATCTTGTCATGATGGAGTCTCCCTGCCGGTCGTTTTGATCCGTGAGCGGCACGTCAGGGCGATGCCGGAACCGTCCTGCTCATGGTCGATTGGACCGGATGAGACCACATTGGGCGGCCGAGCGAAAGTGAAAGGTCGCCCCGCTCGCCGGCTCGCGGGGCGAGGGTCGCGCGCGGGGTTCAAGCGCAGCGGTTTTGCATGGTTCGACGAGGACGCGGCCGTGAGAGCGCCGCCGTGCCGGCGCAAAATCGCGCAACGGGACTCCGGCTTGGAAGCTTAACCATCAACCAAGGTCCGAGGTCACAACATCTTGTTGAACCCGCCTGAGCACAATAAGCCGAGGCCAGCCCTTGCGACGAAAGGATCAGAAGATGTCGCCATTCCTGCAGAAGGCCATCGCCGGAACTTTGGCTGCAGCGACCTTGAGCCTTACCCTCGCAGCCTCCTCGACCCCCGCTGAGGCCTTTCACCGCGGCTGGGGCGGCAGAGGATATGGCTGGGGTGGCCGGGGCGGGGGTTGGGGTCGCGGCTTTCCACCGGCCTATCCCTATTACGGCTACGGCTACACCTACGACTATGGCTACGGCTATCCAGGCCCCTACGGCTATCCGGACTTCTACGGCTATGCCGGCTATTACGGCCAGCCGGGCTGTTACGGCTATCCAACCTATTACGCCTACCCGCTCGACTAGCTCCGGCCATCCCCTATGGCTTTATTGAACCGACGATGCGAAGCGGAGGGTAGAATGCTAGGAGACATTCCATGCCTGCCAGCCTCTCGCCTCTCGCGCCAAAATCCTATCCGGAGATCTCGCCGATCGACGGCGTGCGCTTTGCGATAGGAATGGCCGGCATCAAATACAAAGGGCGCGGCGACGTCATGCTGGCGCTCTTCGACAAGGGCACTAAAGTCGCCGGCGTCTTTACCACGTCGAAGTGCCCCTCCGCGGCAGTCGATTGGTGCAGGGCTCGGCTGCCGCGCGGCAAGGCGCGGGCGCTCGTTGCCAATTCCGGCAATGCCAATGCGTTCACCGGCAAAAAGGGAGCGGAAGCTGCGCGCCGCGTCGCTTCATTGGCCGCCGAAGCGGCGGGTCTCAGTTCCTCGGAGATTTTTGTCGCCTCGACGGGCGTGATCGGCGAGCCGCTGGATACGGCGAAGTTTTCGGGTCTCTTCGAGAAACTGGTGGCCGAGGCCTCGCCTGCCGGGCTCCTTGCCGCCGCCAAGGCGATCATGACGACGGACACTTATCCCAAGGTCGCGGCTGCCAAGGCGCGGCTCGGCGATGTCGAGGTCGAAATCGCCGGCATGGCCAAGGGCTCGGGCATGATCGCGCCCGATATGGCGACCATGCTTGCCTTTGTCTTCACCGATGCGCCGATCGGCGCAGAAGCCCTGCAAGACCTTCTGAAGCGGAGCGTCGAAGGCTCCTTCAATGCGATCACAGTCGATAGCGACACCTCGACGTCCGATACGCTTCTCCTGTTCGCGACGGGGGCCGCCGCCAAGCGCGGAGCGGCCAAGATCACCGACCCCGGAGATCGCCGGCTGAAGGCTTTCAGGGCGGGGCTCGACGACGTGCTGTCAAATCTTGCGCATCAGGTGGTGAAGGACGGTGAAGGCGCGCGCAAATTCGTCAAGGTCACGGTGGAAGGCGCCGTGACCAAACGATCGGCCAGGACGATTGCTCGCTCGATCGCCAATTCGCCGCTGGTCAAGACCGCGATCGCCGGCGAGGACGCCAATTGGGGGCGGATCGTCATGGCAGTCGGCAAGGCGGGCGAACCGGCGGATCGCGACAGGCTGGCGATCTGGTTCGGCGACATCAGGGTGGCGCACAAGGGGGCGCGCGATCCCTCCTACGACGAAGCCAAGGTTGCGGCCATCATGCGCCAACCGGAGATTGATATTCGCGTGGATCTTGGCCTCGGCAACGGCGAAGCCACCATCTTCACCTGCGATTTGACGAAGGATTATGTCGCAATCAATGGCGACTACCGCTCGTAAGCGCAGCCCGCGGGCTCATTATCGTTTGCTTTGCGGCGATCAGGCCGCTTCGGCCCCACACAGAAACTCTCTCGCCCGGACGGCGAGAATTTCGTTCTTCAGCCGGCGCCAAGCCTGCTCGTCGCATTTGCTGATCGATTGGGTAAGCGCGCAAAGCCGAAGATAACGGCCGCTCATCACAACCGCCTCGAAACGAGCCCGATCGTCCCAGAGAGCCAGAATCCACTCGAGACGCCGTTGCGTCTGCCGTTTGCGCTGCAAGGCAGCGTCGCTGCCGAGATGCACATGCTGCTCGCAGAAGATGTCGAGGTCCTGGCAAAACATATCGATGCCGCCATGACCCCCAACATTCCCGGTGTCGCCGAGCCGATCGGCATCGAATTTTTGGAATGCTTGCATGGATCCACCCCTTTGTAGACCTAACGGCATTCAAGCATTGGATCCTAACGTTCGGATGAGTCTATTCGCTAAAATGCGTTGCAAATCGGCACGGCTCGGCGAGAAAAAGCTGGGTCAGGCGGCGACGCTCTCTCGGCTGTCGCCGGGGCCGCCGAAATGGGCAATGTAGCGTTCCTCAAGCTCGGCGATCGGCATGATCGTGAAGACGTCGGTCGTGCCGAACATGGCATCGACGACGGCGCCATCGCCGAATTTTGCGCCGATCCTCACATAGGCCTTGAGTAGCGGCGGCAGCCCCGCGATGCCCTTGCGGGCATCGACCGCGGCCGGGTCGAGAATGGCCATCGGCACGGCGCGGCCTTGGCGCGGACGAACCTGCCATTCCGCCTGGGCCGACGCCCGATGGTGAAGAAAGCTCAAAGGCAGCGCCAGCGCCAAGGGATTGGTGCCGGGCAGGCTGGCGCAGCCAACCATGACGTCGATCCTATGACGCTTGGCGTAGATCCATAAGCCCCGCCACAGAAGCTCGATCACGCGCTTCGAGCGGTACTTGGGGTCTACGCAGGAGCGCCCGAGCTCGAGGAATCTCTTCCCCTCATGGCGCGCGAGCAGTGGCGCGATGTCAAACTCGTTCTGGCTGTAGAACCCACCATGCCGGGCAGCGACGTCGCCGCGCAGCAGCCGATAAGTTCCGACCACCCGAGGCTTTACCCGACCGAAGGAGTTGCGCGCTGCGGTGTCGATAACAAGCAGATGATCGCAGATCTTGTCGAAGCGGCAGAGATCGCGCCGAACCAGCGTGGCGCCACGCCGCGCGATCGCCTGGCCCTCTTCGTAGAAGACTTTGTAACGCAGCCTTTGCGCCTCGCGGACCTCCTTCTTCGTGGTCGCCAGGCGGATTTCGAATGCTCCGTATCGCCCGAGACTGTCTTGCCCGCGCAACTCGGCGCGGACCGCGCGTCGGTTGTGCTGCGGAAATTCGATGATTGCGCCGAAGCCGAAAGGCGGATTTATGGGCCACATTGCTTTGACGAATCGTGCCGGACGACCATAATGCCGAAGCTAGATCGGGCGGACGAAAATTTGATGACGAGTCCGGTTCCCTGGCATCGCTGCAAGCGAGTCGTCAGCTCAACTCGATGTCATACCCCAATACGCGCCCCAAATCACGCTCCCTTTTTCACGTGACGGCCGCCGCGGCCGGCATCGCCCTCTTGCTGACGTTCTCCCTCATCGTCGCCGCGCCGATCCAATGGCTGATCGCGAGACTCGATCCGCGCGCCTCGCATGTCCTGCCGCGCCTCTTCAATCGCCTGCTGCTCTGGCAGGTGAACCTGCGCGTCGTGGTGCATGGATCCAAGCCCGACGAAATCCCCCAGCTGATCGTCGCCAATCACGTCTCCTGGACGGACATTCCGGCGCTCGGAACGCTCTATTCGATCTGCTTCCTTGCCAAGCGGGAGGTCTCGACTTGGCCGATTATCGCCGCGTTCGCACGCCTCCAACGCACGGTCTTCATCGACCGCGACCAGCGCAAATCGATTCCGGGCGCCAACGCGCAATTGGCCAAGCGCATGCTCGAAGGCGCCTGCGTCGCGCTTTTTCCGGAGGCCACCACGTATGACGGGGCGAGCCTCGGCCCTTTCCACTCCTCGCATTTCGGCGTGGCGCGGGACCTTCTTCTGGCGAGTTCGAGCCAAGCGAGCCTGCGAATCCATCCCGTCGCGATCCGCTATTCCTCGCCGCACGCGGCTTGGCTGGGCGATGCTGCGTTGCTGCCGCATGTGGTCGGCCTGCTGCGCGGCGCGCCGGTGACCTGCGACCTCATCTTCTGTGCGCCGGTCGATTTCGACGCCACCGCCGCTCGCAAGACGATCGCCGAGGAATGCCGCAGCCGGATCGCCGCCGCGCTCGCCGCGGCCGAGTCGGGAAGTTACCCGCGGGTATTTGCAGAATGGCGTCCCGGAAGGGAGTCGAACCCCTGACCTGCGGTTTAGGAAACCGCTGCTCTATCCTGCTGAGCTACCGGGACTCCTAACGAGTTCAAATGCTTATATGTTGAAATGCCGGACGCGAGGGCCGGCGGCGCTTGGAGCTTAGGCGCGCTTCGCGGATGTAGCGTTAACGCGCCGACGGGGCAAGCGGGCGTGCCCAACACATGTTCGGCGCGCCATTCGAGCATCGAGAACAGCGCCGTTTCGATGCACGCCGGCGCGGTCGTTAGACGCGAATGCGGGGCGGGATGCTTGTGCCGGCAATCCCCCCAAACCCCTGTAGGCAGGGGCAAAAATTCCCGCTAAAGGATTAGCGGTCGTGAATGGGAATTCAACACGGATGTCGTCACCAAAGGTCGCGCTGATAACCGGCATCACCGGACAGGACGGAGCGCTTCTCGCCGAACTTCTCCTTGAAAAAGGATATGTCGTGCATGGGGTCAAACGGCGGTCGTCGCTGATCAACAGCGATCGTGTCGATCACCTTTATCGGGACCCGCATGAATCGAATGTCCGCTTCTTCATGTCTTACGGCGACATGACGGATGCGACCAATCTGATCCGCATCGTACAGGAGGTTCAGCCGGACGAGATTTACAATCTCGCCGCGCAAAGCCACGTGCAAGTGAGCTTCGAAACGCCGGAATATACCGCCAACTCCGACGCGTTGGGCACGTTGCGCCTGCTCGAAGCCATCAGAATTCTCAACCTTTCCGGCAAGACGCGATTTTATCAGGCGTCAACCTCGGAGCTTTACGGCAAGGCGCAGGCCACTCCGCAAAACGAGTCGACGCCCTTTTATCCGCGCTCGCCCTATGGCGTCGCCAAACTCTATGCCTATTGGATCACGGTGAATTACCGCGAAGCCTACGGCATCCACGCGTCGAACGGCATTTTGTTCAATCACGAAGGCCCGACACGCGCCGAGACATTCGTTACGCGCAAGATCACGCGGGCGGTGGCGGCGATCCATTTGGGACTGCAGGAGAAGCTTTATCTCGGCAATCTCGACGCCAAACGCGATTGGGGCCACGCTCGCGATTACGTCGACGGGATGTGGCGGATTGTGCAGCAGGACAAGCCCGACGATTATGTTTTGGCGACCGGCGAGGCGCACTCGGTCCGCGAATTCGCCGAACGCGCCTTTGCCGAGATCGGCGTAGAGATCGTTTGGGACGGTGAAGGCGTGGCGGAACGCGGGCGCGATCGCAAGACCGGCAAGACATTGATCGAAGTCGACGTTAATTATCGGCGTCCGACGGAAGTCGATCTTCTGCTTGGCGATGCCACCAAGGCGCGCGAAAAGCTCGGCTGGCGGCACAAGACGAGTTTTGAGCAGCTCGTTGCCGAAATGGTGGCAAGCGATCTCATCCTCGGGAAGCAACGTGGTCACATCTAGATCGCTCCGAGTTCGGTGGGGATCTCTTGTCGAGCGCGAGTAAAGAAATGAAGGCTTCGCGCATTTTTCTCGCCGGACACAAGGGCATGGTTGGCTCGGCAATCATGCGCCGCTTGGCGCGGGAGAATCTCGAAATTCTCACGGCGGCGCGCGAAATCGTCGACTTGCGCGAGCAGGCGCAGGTGCGTGCCTATATGGAACGGGAGCGGCCGGACACCGTGATTCTGGCCGCCGCCAAGGTCGGCGGCATATTGGCGAACGATTCCTTCCCCTCCGACTTTCTCAGCGACAACCTGGCGATAGAAATGAACATAATTCGCGAGGCGCATCGAGTCGGCGTCGAGCGGCTGGTTTTCCTGGGTTCGTCGTGTATCTATCCGAAATTCGCCGCCCAGCCGATCACCGAAGATGCGCTTCTGACCGGCGCGCTGGAGCCGACCAACGAATGGTACGCCGTCGCCAAGATAGCCGGAATCAAGCTTTGCCAAGCCTATCGCAGGCAACATGGCCGCCATTACATCTCGGTCATGCCCTGCAATCTCTACGGGCCCAACGACAATTTCGATCTGTCGACGAGCCACGTGCTGCCGGCGCTCATCCGCAAGTTTCACGAGGCCAAAGAGGCGGGCAAAAGCGAGGCCGTCGTGTGGGGCTCGGGCACGCCGCGGCGCGAATTCCTGCATGTCGACGACCTCGCCGATGCCATCGTCTTTCTCCTGCACCAATATGATGGGGCCGAGCCGATCAATTGCGGCGCCGGCATAGATCTTTCGATTCGCGAGCTGGCCGAGAAGATCGCGCGCATCATCGGATTTGCGGGCCGGCTCGTCTTCGACGGCACCAAGCCCGACGGAACGCCGCGCAAACTGATGGATTCCGGTCGGATGGCGGCGCTTGGCTGGAAGCCGACGATCGGCCTCGATCAAGGTATCGCCGACACGTATCGATGGTTTCTCGAGCATCGGCTGGAAACGCTGAGCGAATGAGACGGGATAAACGAGTGACTCACCTCGCGGCTCGTGACCATTGACGGCATCGGGCCCGGAACCGCGCAATGCCTAATCGCAAGACCACGCCCGATGCGGATCTGAAGGATGCAGCCGCCCGGCCGCGTCCGGGGGAAGAATCCGCGGCTGACAAGGATGCTCAGATTGCCCGATTAGCGCGCGAGCTGGCGCTCACAAAGAAGGACGCGAAAGAGACCGCCGCGCGCCTGTCGCGGCAACGCGATATATCCGGCGCTCACAAAGACGCGCAGCTCGCGCAATGTTTGCACCACCTCAGGCGCATCAATGCCTCTCCCTGGTGGCGGCTTGGAAAGCTCCTGGAAAAGCTTATTCTCAGTCCACTGCGATTGATTGCAAGCTCGCTGGCGGGGAATAGGCCGCCGGGAAGTTCCTCGCTCTGCGATCGGGCATACCAGAAATGGATCGAACTCTACGACACGCTCTCCGACCGTGATCGTCAGGAGATCAGAGATCATATCCGCGCGCTCGACTATCAACCGCTGATCTCGATCCTCATCCAGGCTCAAGAAGGGCCGGAGCAGGCCTTTCGCGACACGCTCGAGTCGGTCCGCGCGCAGCTCTACACAAATTGGGAATTATGCGTTGCGGCGACGCCGTCGGCGCGCGTCGCCGCGGTGCTGGAAGAGATGTCGTCGCGCGATCCGCGCATCAAGTGGACGCGCGTCGAGCCGAATAATTCGCAAGTCCACAATGTCGCGCTGGCGCTCGCCGCCGGCGAGTTCGTTGCGCGCATGGGTCAAAGCGACATTCTTGCGGAGCAGGCGCTTTACGAGATCGCCGTCGAACTGAACGATAATCCGAGCGCGGATCTCGTCTATTCGGACGAAGACAAGATCAACGGCGACGGGGCACGGCATTCGCCCCATTTCAAGACCGATTGGAACCCGGAGTTGTTTCTTGGCCACGATATGATTTCTCGTCTCGCCGTCTATCGACGTCCGCTCGTCGAAAAAATCGGCGGCTTGGCGCCAGGCGATGGAGGAAGCGGGGACTACGATCTCGCTCTGCGCGCCGCCGGCGCGACGAGCGCCGACAAGATCAGGCACGTTCCGGCTGTGCTTTATCACCGGCGAAACGCAAGCGGACTTTCCGAGATCCAGCCGGAATGTTCCATCGTCTCCGCACACCGTGCGAAACGAGACTACTTCATGGCGCGGAAGGAGTCCGCCGAGGTCGAGAGGAATCCGGCGTTTGCGAACGCCGACCGCATTCGCCGTCCGCTGCCTTCGCCGCCGCCGCTCGTGTCGCTGATTGTTTCGACCTGCGACCGACACGATCTTCTCGGGCCCTGCATGCGGGGTTTGCTGCATCGGACAACCTATCAGCCGATCGAGGTCATCATCATCGATCATCAAAGCGACGACGCGAGAACGATTGCGCTTCTCGAGCGTCTCAAAGCCGATAAGCGCGTCCGGATCATTGCCTATGAACGGCCGTTCAATTATTCGGACATGAACAACAAGGCGGTCGCCCAGGCGCGCGGCGAAATCATCGGCCTGATCAACAATGACATCGATGTCATCGAGCCCGACTGGTTGGCGGAGATGGTTTCGCTCGCGGTTCTGCCCGAGAACGGCGCGATCGGCGCAAAGCTTCTCTATCCGAGCGATCGTGTCCAGCACGGCGGGATCATCTTGGGCAGCTATTGGGGTCCGGACCATGCCCACACCAACGCCGAGCGAGACGAGAGCGGCTACTTCGGCAGGCTTCAGCTGACCACCAATGTGTCGGCGGTGACCGGAGCCTGCTTGATTATCCGCAAGAGCCTGTTTGAAGAGGTGGGCGGCCTCAATGCTCTCGATCTCCCGGTCGGCTACAACGATGTGGATTTATGCCTGAAAATTCGCGCCAAGGGCTATCGAAACGTCTGGACCCCTTTTGCTCTTCTCTATCATCATGAGTACTCTTCCCGCCGGCGCGATACCACTGCCGCGCAAATCGAGCGCGCCGATCGCGAACGCGCCTATATGCGATCGAAGTGGGGAGAAGCGTTCGACAGAGATCCCTATTTCAATGTGAACCTTACGCTGCAAAATCCATCGTTCGCGCTCGCTTTTCCGCCTCGCCGGATCAAGCCATGGCGTAACGTAAGCTTTCATCCTGCGCCGGAGGCCCGGCCGCGCAAATCGGCCCCCGAGCATGGGTTTCGGGTTTGTTGATCGAGGCCGCGCTTCGCCAATTGTGATTGCGACCGGCAATGAGTATAGATCGATAGATGAATGAAGCGCGTCGAGCGAGAGCAATTTCCATGCGCATTCTCGTCACGGGCGGGGCAGGTTTCATCGGCTCCGCCGTAACGAGGTGGATCATTGAAGAAACCACCCACAGCGTCATGGTTTTCGACAAGCTGACTTATGCGGGGAATCTCGCGTCGCTTGCGTCGGTTGCGCATGACCCGCGCTTTACGTTTCGTAAAGGCGACATTTGCGATTCGGTTGCGGTCAAATCCGCATTCTCGGATTTCGAACCCGACATTGTCATGAACCTTGCCGCTGAGACGCATGTCGACCGTTCCATCGACGGCCCCGGCGCGTTCATTCAGACCAATATCGTCGGAACTTGCGTCCTCCTGCAGGCGGCGCTCGCCTACTGGCGCACTCTGCCGGCTGCGCGTCGCGACAATTTTCGTTTCCACCACATATCGACGGACGAAGTGTTCGGTTCGCTGGGTGAGACGGGGCTCTTTGCCGAAGACACGCCTTACGCGCCCAATTCGCCTTACGCGGCTTCCAAGGCGGGCTCCGACCATCTCGTACGTGCTTGGCGCCACACCTATGGTCTGCCGACTCTGCTTACGAATTGCTCCAACAACTATGGTCCCTACCACTTCCCAGAGAAGCTTATACCGCTGACGATCATCAATGCGCTGGAGGGACGCGCTCTGCCTGTTTACGGCCGCGGCGACAACATCCGCGATTGGCTGTTTGTCGAGGATCATGCGGAGGCGCTTCTGTGTGTGGCGCTGAGCGGCGCCGCGGGTGCGACCTATAACATCGGCGCCAGCAACGAGAGGCGCAACCTCGATGTCGTTGAAGCAATCTGCGACCTCGTCGACGAACTTTCGCCAAGCGCCGGCGACGGCTCTCTCCGCAGGCTCATCAGTTTCGTCGCAGACCGCCCCGGACACGATCAACACTATGCCATCGATGCGAGACGAATTAGGAGCGAGCTCGGCTGGCAGCCGAGACACAATTTCGAGCAAGGCCTGCGCAAGACTGTCGAATGGTATCTGGCCAATCGCCAGTGGTGGCAGGCGATCCGCTCCGAGAATTACCGTGGGGAACGGCTTGGTCTAGCGATCTAACTGTCGGAATATCCTGGCAATGTTAAATATAGAGAACGCTGCAATTCCGGACGTCAAGATCATCACGGTCAAAAAATTCGGGGATAAGCGCGGTTTCTTTTCGGAGGTCTATGCGCGGCGCGCGTTCGCCGACGCAGGGATCAATCTCGATTTCGTTCAGGATAATCACGCCTTCTCCGCCGAACGCGGAACCTTGCGCGGCCTGCATTTCCAGTCGCCGCCCTTCGCTCAGCACAAGTTGCTTTGGGTGGCGCATGGTCGCGTCCTCGATGTCGCGGTCGATCTGCGAAGGTCCTCGCCGAGTTTCGGCCGGCACGTGGCCATTGAGCTTTCCGCCGAGAACTGGCGGCAAGTGCTCGTGCCGGTCGGCTTTGCGCACGGCTATGTGACGCTCGAGCCCAATACCGAGCTGCTCTACAAAGTCACCGACTACTACGCGCCCGAGCATGACCGCGGCCTCGCCTGGGACGATCCGGCGCTCGGCATAGATTGGGGAATGGACACCGGCCAAGCGATTCTTTCCGACAAGGACCGCAGCAATCCGCGGCTTGCCGATCTGCCAAAATTCTTCGACTGACATGCGGATAGCCGTCACAGGATCGCAAGGCCAGATCGTCCGCTCGCTGCTCGAACGCGCCGCCAAACGAGACGCGGAGATTATTACGCTCGGGCGTCCGAGCCTCGACCTCGCCGACGCGTCAACCATTGTCCGTGCCGTCGAATCCGTCGCACCCGAAGTGATCGTCAATGCCGCGGCTTACACGGCCGTCGACAAGGCCGAATCTGAAGAGGCGTTCGCCCGGCAGATCAACGCCGCAGGCGCGGGCAGCCTCGCCCATGCGGCCAAGCGTCTTGGGATTCCGATCATTCACTTTTCGACCGATTATGTGTTCGATGGGACGCTCGATCGGCCTTATCGAGAGGACGACCCGGCCGTGCCGGTCAACGCCTACGGCCGCTCGAAGCTCGCCGGCGAGCAAGCGGTGGAAGAGGCGACGCCATTGCATGTCATCTTGCGCACGGCATGGCTCTACAGTCCATTCGGCGCGAACTTCGTCAGAACCATGCTGCGTCTCGCCGCGACGCATGATAGGATCGACGTGGTCGCCGATCAAATCGGTCAACCCAGCTGCGCGCTCGACGTTGCGGACGGGGTTCTCGCGATCTGCGACAGGTTGAGAGCGCAGCCCGGCGATGAGCGTCTCTTCGGAATCTTCCACATGGCCGGCGCCGGCGCAACATCCTGGGCAGGCTTCGCGGAGGCAATCTTTGCCGAGACTGCGCAGCTCGGCCGGCGACCGATTACGGTCAGGCGAATTACGACGCAGCAATATCCGACCCCGGCGCGCCGGCCGCCGAACTCGAGACTCGACACGCGGAAACTGACGCAAATCTATGGCGTCGCTCTTCCACCGTGGCGCGACTCTCTTCCCGCCGTCGTCGCACGCCTGCTCGAGAACAGCTAGGACAAATCATGCGTGGCATCATTCTCGCCGGCGGCTGCGGCACGCGATTGCACCCGATAACGCAGGTCGTGTCCAAACAGCTGCTGCCGGTCTACGACAAGCCGATGATCTATTATCCCTTGTCGACCTTGATGCTCGCAGGCATTCGCGAAATTCTGGTCATATCGACGCCGGGCGATCTGCCGCTTTTTCGACGGCTTCTCAAGGACGGATCGCAATGGGGAATCAAGCTTGATTACGCCGAACAGCCGCGCCCGGAGGGACTGGCGCAGGCGTATATTATCGGGGCTGATTTCGTGCGCGGCGAGAGTTCCGCCCTCGTCTTGGGCGACAATCTGTTTTTCGGCCACGGTCTTCCCGATCTGTTGAAATCCGCCGCGCAGATGAAAACCGGGGCGATTATTTTTGCGTATCACGTCAAAGATCCGGAACGATATGGCGTGATCGAATTCGACCAATCAGGCCACGCGCGTTCGATAGAAGAGAAGCCGCCAATGCCGCGCTCGAACTGGGCGGTGACGGGCCTCTATCTCTATGACGGACGCGCGCCTGAATTGGCCGGGAAACTGAAGCCGTCGGCGCGGGGGGAGCTTGAAATTACCGATTTGAACAACGCCTATCTTTCGCGCGGCGAATTACATGTCAAGAAAATGGGCAGAGGCTTCGCCTGGCTCGACACCGGCACGCCCGAGTCTTTGATCGAGGCGGGGGAATTCATCCGAACCATTCAAGCCCGGCAGGCCCATGTCGTCGCCAGCCCAGAAGAGATCGCTTATACGGCGGGTTGGATCTCCGAGCACGCTTTGCGGCAGATGATCGATGCGATGGGCAACAGCGCCTACGCGACGAGCCTTGCCTCGCTGCTTGACGAGCCTTGACGCAGGGATTTGTCGCGGAAGCGAGAATCTACGCCAGGTTTCCACCGCCATTCGCTTTTGGCGGCTGAGCCTGCTCTTCGCGCCGAGGCTGACCTTCACGAAAATAAACCGCGCTCATTTTGTCGTTCAATCCAAATTTCATTGCGACTTTGCCGGCTTCGATCGTCGGTTCCAGACCGTGGCGCTTGAGCAACGCGTAAAGCGCGCCATGCGATATGTCGACGCAACGCGCGTGCCGGCAGACGACATCGCCAAGCAAAGCAATGGTGTCCCCGAAGCGCTTCCGAACTTCGGCGCTGAGCAAAGTGTCGACGCCCCATCCGCTTATGCACTCCTTGAAGACCCATCCACACTCCTGTAACGCCCGCCGCGAAACCACCGGCATCATAATCTCTATCGCCGACAATGGGCGCAGACCCGCCCCGGCCAATGGCTGTTTAAGCACCGGGAAGAAGCATTCCGAATCCTCCGTCAGGGATGCCTGAAGCAAATCGAGCCGATGCTTGTCTCGCGCGACGAACAAGGTTTGAATTTGCTCCTGCGTGATGGCAACGTCATCGTCGAGCAAGAGAACCGCGTCGTAGCCGAGCAATATATCGGGACAGCGTTCGAGGATCGTCTTGACCGCCGTGGTCTTCGTGCCGTTCTGCCGGAAGACATATTGTACCTCGTCGCGTACGCGCGCGCTCTCGTCGTAGTAATTGATCAACGTATCGAAGACCGCGGCCTTGTAGTCATACTCCGGAACAAAATCCCGACCCGATTGGACAAAGAGGAGATAGCGTCTTTGCGGCGCACTTATGCGTTTCAAAATGTCTAACTCGATAGTTCGGTGGAACTCGGATTGGCGCTTTTCCAACTCGCCGACGTTGACAGGCGCATCGGGGCCGCATGCGCAAAGATACTCGTAGGCGTAGTCTCGCTTGTCGGTGCGGTCGCGTGCAATCGCGCGTAAGAAGAATTGCATGTCGAAACGAGGGCTCGGATTGAATCCCTCGTCGAATCCTTTGCGCCAGAAATGTTGGAGCGGATTTTCCGACGTCGCCAGCTTCGCCGAATGTTGTTCAATATACCAGCGCGAATCAAAATAATCCGATGTTGGATAAGCCCACAACGGCGGCTGATCGAGATAGTCGACAAGCCGCCTCGTCCCCGACCGCCGTTCGAAATAGGCGGGATCGAAAAACGCATTCGGACGATAGCCGCGTCCTTCCCCGAAGACGACGTAATGCGGCAAGGAGAGGAATAAGAGAAATTTGGATTTGAAATGCCTCCGGCTGTAATTTGCATGCGCAAAGAGGCCGCTTCCAAGCAAGCGGTAGCAGTCTCTCGGGAAACGAACGAGGTTGAGCCAAAAACTGCTGGATTTCATCGGCGCCATTCTATGAATTGCCCGCAAGCAAGCCCTAATCGACCTGCTGCGCCACGAGATGGGCTGCTTGCAGACTGCGCTCAATTCCGTTTTGCAGAGCAACCGAAGGCTTCCAGCCCAACAAGGCCTCCGCCTTTTTGGGGTTTAGAACCGACCAGTCCACGACATGGACGTCGTGAACAGGATTGTAGTCGATCTTGGCGGGAGATTTGCTGAGCCGCGCAATCAGGTCCAGAACCTCGCTCAGGGAAACGCCCATTCCCGAACCTATGTTGATGACCTCGAAGGCCGCATCGAGCTTGAGGCAGGCCTCCCAGGCGGCGTTCAGATCATCCATGTAAATGAAATCGCGAACAGTCTCTTTGGGGCTGAACATCGTCACGGCCTCGCCCCGAGCGGTCCGGCCGATCGTGACGTCGATCAAGCCTTGCACCCCTCGATGGGGAAATGCGTTCCCATAGGGGTTGCCGATGCGCAGGCACAGCGCATTGCAAACACCTTCCAATACCGCGAGTCTGATATAGTTTTCCGCAGCCAGCTTCAGAACTCCATGCGAGCTGACGGGATGGGGAACATCCGTTTCGACCCAGGGGACCCGCTTCGCAGATTTGCCGTAAATTGCTCCGCCGCTGCTCGAGTAGACCAATTTGACTTTCTTGCGCGTCGATTTCAGCACTTCGAGAAATCCGAGCAGCGCCGCCAAATTCTCTTCCGCTTCCTGCCAAAGCGGAAACTTGGTTGTCGGAGTGCCTGTGTGGGCGAGGTAGAAAACCACATCCAGGTCCGCAACAAATTGCGCAAGCCTCGCGCGGTCGGACAGGTTGGATAAGGTCCAGCTCCTCGGTCTGGGAACCTGCGAATGCGCGGGTTTGCTTCGAGACCAGGCATGAACATGATAGACCTCGGCCGACAGGAGGTGTCTCATGAGGTTCATTCCGAGGAACCCGCTCGCCCCGACGATGCCAATTTGCATAATCTCAGGGATACACTAGCCTCCGCAATACCAGAAGACCTTCGTTTTATCGCCGGCTTCGAGACGATAGATCTACGCTTCACCGCTTTCTGCCTCGGCATCCAAGTCTGCGTGCCAGCGTGCCGGGCTGAACGTGCGGGCAAACGTGAACGGTGGGAAATGAACGGCAGCGGCCTTCGCGGCATGCTCGGCTTGCTTATTCTTCTTCCGCCGCCCGCTTGCGCCCTGCCCGTGTTGGCAGATCCGGCGCGCGCATCGGCGCAAAGTGAGACAGCCTGTCCGCAGGCCGGAACAAGCCGCGCCGCGGTCGCCAATATCGACGAAAGGCTCGAAATAACCTTGACCGACGGCCGCACCCTGCGCCTTGCCGGCTTGGAGCCGCCGCGCCCCACGCCCAACGCCCCGGACTTCGACACCGCCGCGCGCGATGCGCTCAGGCTGCGCGCCGGCGGCGAGATCGCATTTGTGCCGCTGGCGCAAAAGCCCGACCGTTGGGGCCGCATCCCCGCCTTCGTTTTTTTCGATGCGCCCACTCCAGGCGCGCCGCCCATATCGGCCGCCAATGTCCTGCTCGCTGGCGGCTTCGCGAGATATATGCCGGAGCCGGAGGCGCGCCCGTGCCGGACGGCCTTGCTCGCCGCCGAGGCTGCCGCGCGCGCCGCCAAGCTCGGGCTCTGGCGCGATCCTTTTTACGCGATCATCGCGGCCACCGATCGTGACGCTTTCGCGGAACGGGCGGCGACCAATGTGATCGTCGAAGGCCGGCTCGTCGCCGTGGATCAGGGTCCGCTGCGTACCAACCTGCAATTTGCGCCGCGGCGCGAGCGCGCCTTCTCGGTCACCATCCTGAAGCGCCACATCAAGATATTTGAGCAGGCGGGATACGACTTTCATGCTCTTATCGGTCGCATGCTGCGGGTGCGCGGCCTCCTCGACCTGCGGTTTGGCCCGCAAATCGAGATTTCCAGCGCCGACGAAATCGAATTGATCCCGGAAGCCCGGGACGCTAGGGCCTTGGGGCCCGGGGGGCCCGAAAAGCTCCCATGAACGTCCCCGACCGGTCTTCTCCCATGTGCCGACACGAGCGCCGCTGCCGACCGCATATCCGGCCTGCCTGGCTGCTTGGCCTTGCCGTAGGGCTGCTCGCCGGCTGCTCGATGATGGAGCAACAGGGGACCAACCCGATCTCGGCCGATGTGCCAATCGCCGCGCCGCGCACGCTTGGGGTCGAGAGCCCCGATGCGGCCGAAAACCAGAAGATGGTCGCCCTGTTCGGGGGCGAATATCACTATCCCTCCGCCGAGCAATATGTCGACGACATGCTCGTCAAGCTCGCCAATGCCGGCGACAATCCCGGACAACCCTATAAGGTCACGATTCTCAATTCGCCGGTCGTCAACGCCTTCGCTCTGCCGCCCGACAAGATCTATGTGACTCGCGGCCTGCTGGCGCTGGCCAATGACGCCTCCGAATTGGCGGCGGTCATGGCGCATGAAATCGGCCATATCACCGCCCATCATGCCTTGCTGCGCGCCGAACAGGAAAAGCGCGCCGCGCTCATCAGCCAGGCCGCCAACGTGATCGAAAGCCGGCAGCGCGGCGCCGAGGTCGAAGCCTCGGAGCGCCTGTCGATCGCCAGCTTCTCGCGTCAGCAAGAGCTTGAAGCCGATGAGATCGGCATCAAGAACATGGCCAAGGCCGGTTACGACCCCTATGCAGCGGCTCGATTCCTGACGACGCTTGGCCGCGACGCCGAATTGCGCGCCAGCTCCATCGGTCAAAGCGGAGACGCCGGGAGGCCGGATCTCTTGGCCACCCATCCCTCGACCCCTGAGCGCATTGCCCATGCCCTCGATGTTGCGCGCCAGATCGAGCCGCCCGGCACCGGCACCACCGACCGCACCGCCTATCTCGCCGCTATCGACGGGATGATGTATGGCGACGACCCGGCCGACGGCACGATCCGCGGCCGCACTTTCCTGCATCCGCGTCTCGGCTTCGTGTTGGTCGCACCGGACGGGTTCGTGCTTGAAAATTCGGCGCAGGCCGTGCTCGGCGTCAAGTCCGGCGGCCTCGAAGCGCTACGCCTCGACAGCGTGCGGCTCGATGCTTCGACCCCGCTCGAAACCTATGTCGCGTCCGGCTGGATCGACGGGCTTCTTCCGAGCTCGATCGAGTCGATCGATGTCAACGGCATGCCGGCGGTGATCGCCAGCGCGCGGGCGGGGGAATGGAATTTCCGCGTCGCCGTCATCCGCTTCGATTCGGACGAGGTCTATCGGCTCATTTTCGCGGTCCGCAATCTGAACGATGAAGCGGAAAAGCGCTTCCGCGCTTCGATTGACTCCTTCCGGCGAATTACTCCCGAAGAGGCCGCCGACGTCCGGCCGCTGCGTATCGTCATCGTCACGTCGAAGCCGGGCGATACGGCTGAGATGCTCGGGTCCAAAATGGGTGTGCTCGATCACCCGCTCGAACATTTCGAGCTGATCAATGGGCTGCAGCAGGCAGGACCCTTGCCAGTGGGCGAGAATTACAAAATCGTGACCGAGTAACCGGCTGGCTGCGCCAGGCAAAGGAACTCCCCGCCCTTCGGTACGTTGTCTTCTGCAGCCGCGGGGCGGCAATGTGAAAGCGCCGACGGGGCAAGCGCGTTTCGCGGACATCGTGCGGGTTGCCCACCCGATCCCAGGAACGACCATGGCGCAATATATCGGGTTAGGCCGGCAATTCGCGGCCGCGGCGAAGGCGGCGCCCTTTCTTGGCCGCGACGAGGAGCGCGACCTCGCAAAGCGTTGGAAGACCTGCCGCGACGAGGGAGCCCTGCACCAGCTCACCCGGGCGCATATGCGGCTGGTCATCGCCATGTCGCTTCGCTTCCGGCATTATGGCTTGCCGGTTAATGACTTGATCCAGGAGGGGCATGTCGGCCTGTTGCAGGCGGCCGCGCGTTTCGACCCCGAGCGCGACGTGCGGTTTTCCACCTACGCGAGCTGGTGGATCCGCGCCGCGATCCAAGACTATATTCTGCGCAACTGGTCGATCGTGCGCGGCGGCACGAGTTCGGCCCAAAAGGCGCTTTTCTTCAATTTGCGCCGGCTTCGCGCCAGATTGGCGACCGGCGGCAGCGGGACGGCCGCGATCTTCGATCAGATTGCCGCAACGCTTGGCGTACATCGCGCCGACGTCGAACTCATGGATGCGCGATTTGCCGGCCCCGATGTCTCGCTGAATGCGGCCGTTTCGGAGAGTGAAGCCTCGACTTCGGCGCAGCGCCTCGATCTTCTGCCCGACGACGGTCCGCTGCCCGATGAGATTGTCGAGGACAGGCTCGATGCCGACCGGCGCGCAATCTGGCTCGAGAACGCGCTGAAGAGTCTCAGCGCGCGCGAACTCGAGATTTTGCGGCAACGCCGGCTGGTCGAAAATGCCGCTACGCTCGAATCGCTTGGCGACCGCCTGGGGATTTCCAAGGAGCGAGTCCGCCAAATCGAAAGCCGGGCCCTGGACAAGCTGCGGCGCGTGTTGACAGAGCGCCGTCCTGAGATCGGGTGAAGGGGCCGGGCGCTGACCACAATTCGATGCGAGCGAAGATCACTCCTCGTTCAGCGGATGGAGATCGCGCACCATCGCCTTCATCCGCGCGTCGAGGACGTGGGTATAGATCTGCGTCGTTGAAATATCGGCGTGTCCCAGCAGTTCCTGGACGACCCGCAAGTCCGCGCCATTTTGCAACAGGTGACTCGCGAAGGCGTGGCGCAGCACATGCGGGCTTACTCGTGCCGCGGTAATTCCGGCCGCCACGGCGACATCCTTGATGTCGCGCGCAAAGACCTGGCGGCTCACATGGCCGCTCGCGCTCTCCGCCGGAAACAGCCAGGGGCCGTTGCCCGCGCCGCCCCCCTCCAGCAGGCCGCGATAGACGGCGATGGCGCGCTTCGCCGGCTCCGAGAGCGGAACGAGCCGTTCGCGCCCGCCTTTGCCGCGGACCAGGATCAGGGGGTCGCTCCGGCGCGCCGCGGTCTTGGGCAGCGCCACCAGCTCCGAGACCCTGAGGCCGGTCGCGTAGAGAAGTTCGATCAGACAGGCCGTGCGCGCCGCGCGAACGCGCTCCGGCCTGCCCGGTTCGATCGCGTCGACTGCCGCCTGCGCTGCCGCAAGCAGCCGCTCGACTTCCTCGATCGATAGAACTTTCGGCAGCCGGAGATTCCGCCGTGGCCCTTCGAGGATCAGGGCAGGATCATCGGCGCGCATCTCTTCGGCGTAAAGAAAACGATGCAACTGGCGGATTGCCGAAAGCCGCCGCGCGCCCGTCGCCGCCGAAAGCCCGCGCCCTTTCAGGCCGCGGACATAGGCCCTGATGTCGTCGGTCTCGACATCGAGAGCAGATTTGCCGGCCCGGTCGATCGCCTCGAGATAATCAGCGAGATCGCGGCGATAGGCTTCGAGTGTATTGGCCGCTGCGCCGCGCTCCGCCGCCATCATTTCGAGGAAACCTTCGAGACAGCGCGCTTCTGCCAAGACCATCCCTATTTGTTGAGGCGCGAGGCCGGCACGGTTTGTGTGATGACGCGGGGTTCCGGGGTCACGAGGGTGACGAGCGCCAGCATCGCGGCATAGACGAGCCCGACCAGAACGCAGACGGTCACGAGAAAGCGAAATAGGCTCGGCACTGTCGCTCCCGGAATCGATTCGGCTGGGGCACGTAGGCCGTTATACGGCCTCGGAGCGAGGTGCTGAAGGCTCTCCGCATGAGTGAGCCCCGCGGCCGTTTCCTCCGCCGAGGGCGGCCAGCGGCCGGGCAGACCCGCCAGGAACGCCCTCTTCAGAGAAGGATTACGCACTAAAACAACACCTTAGATCGGGATGACGGCTCCCGCCGGCAGGATGGCGCTTAAACTGACCGGTTCGGCGTGTTACATCAACGCCAATGACCAGCGGGATAAAATCGAGTGGCGAGAACGAGGAGCAGGTGCGTGACGCGGCTGCGGGCAGGCTGGTTGCAGCGCTCGGCCGCCGCGCGATCGTTCTCGTCGGCTTGATGGGTTCGGGAAAGAGCGCAATCGGCCGGCGCCTTGCGCAAAAGCTCGGGCTCGAATTTGTCGATTCCGACGCGGAAATCGAACGCGCCGCGGGCCTCACAATTCCGGAAATCTTCGCTCGCTATGGCGAATCCTATTTTCGCGACGGCGAGCGGCGGGTCATGACGCGGCTTTTGGCGGGAGGACCGAAGATCATCGCCACGGGAGGCGGCGCCTTCATGCACGAGGAGACGCGTGCCAAAGTCCGCGAATTCGGCGTGTCGATTTGGCTCAAGGCCGATCTCGAAGTTCTCTGGCGGCGGGTCCGCAAGCGCAATCATCGCCCGCTCCTGCAAAACGCCGATCCCGAAGCCATGCTGAAGCAGCTCATGGAGGAGCGGGCCCCGATCTATGCGCAGGCGGACATCGCCGTGATCTCGCGCGAGGGTCCGCACGACTCGGTCGTCGAAGATATTCTTGCCAGTCTCGAAGCACTTTTTTTTCCACCGCTGCTTTCGCCTCCGACTGGAGACAGCATGACTTCGTCAACGCAAATCCCGGCCGGCGTCGCGGAGCGGGTCAGGGTCGATCTTGGAACGCGGAGCTACGACATCCTAATCGGCGAGGATCTCATCGGCGAAGCGGGCACGCACATGGCGAAGCTGGCGCCGGGAGCGGCTGCCGCGATCGTCACCGACGAAAATGTCGCGCGCCATCACCTGGCCGGGCTCGAAGCCGGTCTCGCGGCGGCCGCGATCCGACATCGCAGCATCGTCGTTGCGCCGGGCGAGGGATCGAAATCCTATGCCTCGTTCGAGCGGGTTTGCGACGCGATCATCGGCGCGCGATTCGAACGCGGCGATTGCGTTCTTGCCTTGGGCGGCGGCGTCGTCGGCGATCTTGCCGGCTTTGCCGCCGCGAGCGTTCGCCGTGGCATGCGGCTGATCCAGGTGCCGACCTCGCTCTTGGCGCAGGTCAATTCCTCGGTCGGCGGCAAGACCGGAATCAATTCGCCGCACGGCAAGAATCTGATCGGCGCCTTCCACCAGCCGATCCTCGTCCTTGCCGACACCGGTTGCCTTGCGACGCTGCCGGCCCGCGAATTCCGCGCCGGCTACGCTGAAATCGTGAAATATGGGCTGATCCGCGATCTGGCCTTTTTCGAATGGCTCGAAGCCAATCGAAGCGAGATCTTTTTCGGCGGACCGGCGCGGACTCGCGCCATCGCGAAAAGCTGCGCCGCCAAGGCCGCCATCGTCGCCGCCGACGAATATGAATCGGGCGAGCGGGCGCTGCTCAACCTCGGCCATACGTTTGCGCATGCGTTCGAGCGCATCACCCATTACGATGGTCAGAGTCTGGTGCATGGCGAGGCCGTTGCGATCGGAATGGCGTGCGCTTTCCGTTTCTCGGCACGGCGCGGCCTCGCGAGCGAAGCGGAAGCCGCGCGCGTCGAAGCTCATCTCGGCGCCGCGGGCCTGCCGACTCGCATCCGCGATATTCGCGGATGGGACGCCGACCCAGCGGCAGTCGTCGAGGCCATGCTGCAGGACAAGAAGGTGAGGCGCGGCGTCCTTACCTTCATTCTGGCGCGCGGGATCGGCCGCTGCTTTGTCGCGAGGAACGTCGAGGCCGACGAAGTCCGGACTTTTCTTGGCGATGAATTGACGGAATCGCACCGGACGCGGTGACTACGGGATTCTAATCCATGCACGGCGTACATGCCGAGCCTTCGACGCTCGCTCTCTGGATTGCCAGCGCGATCGTCGTTTTTTGTATCTTGATGGCGGCGTTTTTCAACGGGTCGGAGACGGCGCTCACGGCGGCGTCGCGGGCGCGCATGTATGCGCTCGAACGCAACGGCGATCGCCGCGCCACGACGGTGAACCGGCTGCTACGCAAGCGTGACCGGCTCATCGGTGCGGTGTTGCTCGGCAACACCCTCGTCAGCATCGGCTCCTCGGCCTTGCTGACCGGCGTGCTGGAAGAGTTGGTCGGCTACAGCGGCGTCATCTATGCGACCGGCGTCATGACGCTGCTGCTGCTCGTCTTCGCCGAAATCCTGCCGAAGACGCTGGCGATCAATAATCCCGACCGGGTCGCACTTCTCGTCGCGCCGTTGATCCGTTTCTTCGTCGTCGTATTCGGACCGGTCCTCGGCGCGGTGGAGGCCTTGGTCCAGGGCATTCTGCGGCTCTTCGGCATCGATACAAGCGTCAGGCATGCGCTGCTCTCGGGCCGCGAGGAACTGAAAAGCACCGTGGATCTGATGCATCTCGAAGGCGGCGTGCGGCGCGCGGAGCGCGATATGTTCGGCGGCCTTCTCGATCTGCGCGATCTCGTCGTCGAGGACGTGATGGTTCATCGCACCAACATGTACACGATCGACGCCGACTTGCCGCCGGGCGAGTTCATGCGCGAGGTCGTCGCCTCGCCCTATACGCGGGTGCCGATCTGGCGCGGCGAACCGGACAATATCATCGGCGTGGTGCACGCCAAGGACCTGCTGCGCGCGCTCAACCAGTCGGGCGGCGACATCGCCCATCTGAAAGTCGATGCGGTGGCGCTCCAACCTTGGTACGTGCCCAACACGACGGGGCTCGAAGACCAGCTGCAGGCTTTCCTCAAGCGCAAGACCCATTTCGCTCTGGTCGTCGACGAATATGGAGTGGTGATGGGCCTCGTCACGCTCGAGGATATCCTGGAGGAGATCGTCGGCGAGATCGCCGACGAACACGATCAATCGGTTCTCGGCTTGCGGCAGAACCCCGACGGTTCGGTCACCGTCGACGGCTCGCTGCCGATCCGCGATCTCAATCGCATGATGAACTGGAATTTGCCCGACGAGGAAGCGACGACCATCGCCGGGCTCGTCATTCACGAGGCGCGGGCGATCCCCGAGACCGGGCAAGTCTTCACCTTCCATAATTTCCGCTTCGAAGTGCTGCGCAAGACGCGCAATCGGATCGCCTCGTTGCGGATCACGCCGGCCGGCCCTGCAGCGGAAGAGGAAGACGGCTAAAGGAGCTGATCGTTCCCGCGCATCACACTCTGGCGCGCTTTTGATGCAGTTCGCGCGGCTCGGAGGCGGCGTGCTCGTCGGTTCGCGCCGCGGCGCTCACGAATTGTCCGCCCGCGAGCTTGGTGAAGCGCCCGCCTTCGGCGACGAGTTCGTCGAACGAGCCCGTTTCGACGATGCGGCCGTGATCGAACACGAAAATGCGGTCGGCGTTGCGGATCGTCGCCAGGCGATGCGCTATGACGAAGGTCGTGCGCCCGTTCGTCGCCGTCTCCAAGGCGAGCTGCAATTGCCGCTCGGTTTCGGCGTCCAAAGACGAGCTCGCCTCGTCGAAGATCATGATCGGCGGGTCTTTGAGAAGCGCGCGGGCGATCGCGAGCCTCTGGCGCTCGCCGCCAGAGAGCGAGCGGCCGCGTTCGCCGACGATGGTCGCCAGGCCCTCGCTTTGCCGGGCGGTGAAATCGACTGCTTGTGCCCGCTCGAGCGCCCGCGTGATTTCGGCGACACTCGCATCAGGCTTGCCGATCTTCAGGTTCTCCTCGATCGAGCGGGCGAACAACATCGGCTCCTGGAAGACGACGCCGATGTTGCGGCGAAGTCCGGCCAGCGTCATGTCGCGGATGTCGATTCCGTCGATTTTGATCCGGCCCGCCTGCGGGTCGAAGACGCGGTGCAACAGGCTTAGCGTCGTCGTCTTGCCGGAACCGGTGGCGCCGACGAGCGCGATGATCTGGCCCGGCGCCACGTCGAAGCTCACGTCGCTGACCGCGACGTGCTCCGCGCCGTAAGAAAAGCGCACGTGCTCGAATGTGACGCGGCCCTTCAGCCGGCCGGGATCGCGCGCCAAAGGCATGTCCGCGACATGCGGAGGCGTGTCGAGGACGGCAAAGAACTCCTGGATCTTCGGCGCCTGCATGAAGATGCCGTTGATGAAGCCGATGACGTCGTTCAATTTGCCGATGAGCATCGTAGACAAGGCCATGAAGGCGACGACCTGGCCGATCGTCGCCAGATTCTGCGCATGCAGCCAAATCCCCAGCGTGAAAATCGCCAGCAAGGTCAGGGTCGCCGCGGCGCGCGCGGCCACAACGGCGACGGCCCACCAGGAGAGAACCGGCAGTTGCGCGGTGAGCACCGCGTCGATCAGCCGGCCCATCGCCCTGGCTTCGCTCTCGATCCGAGTGAAGCTCTGGATCACCGCGACGTTGCCAAGCACGTCGGAAGCCCGCTCGGTGAGGGTCGCGTTGTAGCGTTCGACGTTGTCCTGCAAGACATGCGTCCGGCGGACGACGAAGACGATGAGCAGCGCGAAAATCCCGACCAGCAGGATAAGCAGCAGACCGAGGCGCCAATTGACGACGAGCGATAGCGGCAGCAGGACGATCAGCGCGAGAAAGGCCACGCATTTTTCGCGAAAGAAGGAGAGCCAGAGCCAGAACAGCCCGCTCGTCCCGTCCAGCATCCCTTTGAGCAGCCGACCGGAATGAACCGAGCCGTGAAAGCTCATCGGAAGATGCAGGACATGTTCGAAGTAGGCCCCCATGCTCGCGAGGCGGCGCCGATGCGCCAGACGGTCGGCGTGAAGGCCGACGAAGACCGAGCCGAGGATCGAGAAAAGCGCGAAGCCGATCCAGGCCAAGATCAGCGGCGCGAGTTCCACGAGCCCGGGATTTCGATGTATCGCTTCGCCGGCGCTCATCCGGTCGACGATACGGCCGAAGAGAACCGGCTCGGCGAATTGCGCGCTCGCCAAAGCGAGGTTGGCGAAGACGAGGAAGCCGGCCAGGCCCATCTCGGGGCCGAGCAGCTGGAAAGAGCGGAAATAAGTGCGGGCAAGCGAGGTGGACAAGGCGATTCTGCTTCGGGGCCCTATCGGCTGGCGATATCAAACAGCCGCGAACTATATATACGAGATATGCCGAGGAGGCGATGGCGCGAGGTGTGCCATGAGTGACGATTTTGATCCCGGCCAAGACGACGGCGATCTCTGCCTTGCTTTCGGCGTTGCGACCGCGGATGCCGGCCAGCGGCTCGATCGCTTTCTCGTCGGTCGCGTCGAGACGCAGGATGCCGGCCTGTCGCGGACCCGTCTGAAAAGCCTCGTCGAGAGCGGCGCGGTTTCGGTCGACGGACGCTTGGTTGAAGACGCTGGCGCAAAAGTCAAAACGGGGCAGAAGATTCTTCTGCGCATTCCCCCGCCGCAGGATCTTTCGCCGCGCGGCGAGGCCATGGCGCTCGCGATCCGCTTCGAGGACGAGCATCTGATCGTCCTCGATAAGCCGGCGGGACTCGTTGTCCATCCGGCGGCGGGCCATGCGACGGGCACGCTGGTCAATGGCTTGATCGCCCATTGCGGCGCCGGACTTTCGGGCGTTGGCGGAGTGAGGCGGCCGGGCATCGTCCACAGGCTCGACAAGGATACGTCGGGCCTGCTGGTCGTTGCCAAAAGCGATGCGGCGCACCAGGGCCTCGCGGCTTTGTTTGCCGATCATGGCCGCAACATGTCCCTAACTCGCGATTATCTCGCCTTCGTCTGGGGCGTGCCGGAACGGCGGGCGGGTACAATCGCGACGGCGCTCGCCCGCCACAGAATAGAGCGGGAGAAGATGGCGGTCTCCCGCGAGGGCCGTGAGGCGATCACCCATTGGCGTCTCGCCGAGATCTATGCGGGACCGGGCGGCGCGCCGGTTGCGAGTCTGCTCACCTGTTCGCTCGAAACCGGGCGCACGCATCAGATCCGTGTCCACCTCGCCCATATCGGCCATCCCGTTCTCGGCGATCCGCTCTATGGGCGCGGATTCAAGACCAAGGCGGCGCTGCTCGGGAGCGAAGGCCAAGCCATGCTTGCGGCGCTCGAACGCCAAGCGTTGCATGCCGCAACTCTCGGCTTCATACATCCGATCAGCGGCAAGGCCTGTCTCTACGAGAGCGCGCTGCCGCCGGATTTGCAGCGTCTGCGCGAAGCGCTTGCCGCCTCCCGCTGAGGTCCACGCTGTAACGCAAGGGCACGCTTGCGCGTAGTAATTAACGACAATTCGACCGTCGGCCCGAGCCATTCGTTACGAACTTGGCAGCTATGTTTTATTCGCCGGCTGCCTCTCTCATAGGGGTCGGAGCGTCGCAAACGGGCAGGATCAGCGAATCCGGCGTAGATCAAAGAATTAGGATGCAGGCGAAGGCCAATTGAACTGCGAGGGGCCGGGCATTTTGACGCAAGCTCCCTTACTTAATTGTAATCTCCCGGTCTTCGTGCGGGCCTTTTAGCCGAGGCCCGAGGCGCCTATATCCTAAGGTCGCGTGGTCGACTGGGCTGGTGGCCGCGCGTGGCCCGCCGAAATGGGGGCCGAGAGGAGGGATTATGGCTGCTGCAGCACTTCCAGTGCTTTCGGGGGAGAACGGGCTATCCCGCTATCTCCGTGAAATCAGGCGGTTTCCGATGCTGGAACCGCAAGAGGAATATATGCTCGCCAAGCGCTGGCGCGAGCACGAGGATCCGGAGGCCGCGCATAAGCTCGTGACCTCGCATTTGCGCCTCGTCGCCAAGATCGCGATGGGCTATCGCGGCTATGGGTTGCCGATCGGCGAAGTCATCTCGGAGGGCAATGTCGGCCTCATGCAGGCGGTCAAGCGCTTCGAGCCCGAGCGCGGCTTTCGGCTTGCGACCTATGCGATGTGGTGGATCAGGGCGTCGATCCAGGAATATATCCTGCGCTCATGGTCGCTCGTGAAAATGGGCACCACGGCGAGCCAGAAAAAGCTCTTCTTCAACCTGCGCAAGGCGAAGAGCCAGATCTCGGCGCTTGACGAAGGCGATATGCGGCCCGATCAGGTCGACACGATTGCGACGCGGCTCGGCGTCTCCAAGCAAGACGTGATCGACATGAACCGCCGGATGTCGGGCGACGCCTCGCTCAACGCGCCACTGCGCGAGGAGGGCGAAGGCGAATGGCAGGATTGGCTCGTCGACGACAGCGCCAGCCAAGAGAATCTCCTGGTCGATCGCGAACAGGCCGACAATCGCCATGTCGCGCTGCATCAGGCGCTCGGCGTGCTCAACGACCGCGAGCGGCGCATCTTCGAGGCGCGCCGGCTGACCGACGACCCGATCACGCTCGAGCAATTATCCGACGAATTCGACATCTCGCGCGAGCGCGTGCGGCAGATCGAAGTGCGCGCCTTCGAGAAGGTCCAGGCGGCGGTCAAGGCCGGCGTGGCCAAGATCGAAACCCGCGCTCCGGCCGACCAGACCGGCGTTCGGGCGCCGGCGCTTTAAGCCGCGCAAATTCCGGACAAAACGAAAAGCGGCGTGGCCTTGCCCGCCGCTTTTTGCGTCGCTATAAGGCCAACGCGGCCAAAGCCGCCTGTCGGAGTGTAGCGCAGCCTGGTAGCGCACCTCGTTCGGGACGAGGGGGCCGGAGGTTCGAATCCTCTCACTCCGACCATTCCCTTTTTCGCTCTTCGTTTCAGCTCAGATGCGGTCCCGGCCCACCCGCTGCTTCGAGCACGGCGGCCCGCCACTCGCGCTTGACCGGAAGGATCGGCGGCATTGGCGCGACGTCGGATTCGGCCGTCGCGGCGGCGATCGAATCGATATGGTCGGTCTTGGCGGCCTTGCGCATGAAGAGATTGTAGATTGCCCATTGCGCTCGCTGCCTTTTGCCGGTGAGCGGGAAGCGGCGAGCGATCGAAGATGCCGCGTAGAAATTCTCGTAGGCTCTTGCATGGCCGACGCGAAGCTCGTCTCCCGACATTTGCGCCGGCAGATAGACAACGTGCCCCTGATCGTACATCGTCCAGTCGAAGGACACGACCCGGTTGTCTTTTTTCATCTCGTACCAGGTGAGCGTGCCAGGGTAGGGCGTGAGTACCGAATAGGCGCAGGCGTCATAGTCGGCGTCGATGTTGAATCTGGCGGTGTCGTCGAAAACCGAGAGATCGTCGCCGTCAAAGCCGAACATGAACAAGCCGAACACCATGATGCCGTAAGAATGGACCTTCTCCACAAGCGCGGCGAAGGTCTCGGGCCGATTGACGTGCTTGTGCACGCTGGTGAGCGTCGCCCGCGAGATCGAACTCGAAGCCGATGCTCAGCATCGTGCAGCCGCTTGCGGCCGCAAGCTCCAGCATGCTGTCCTCCTGCGCCAGTTTGGAGGTGACGCCGGCCTGCCATTGAATGCCGCGTCCTTTCAACGCGCGCATCACTTCCTTCGGACGCTCCGGCGTCCCGAAGAAATCGGCGTCGTTGATCGAAACCACGCGCGACCCGCAGTTCTCCATTTCGCGGATCACCTCGTCGACCGGTCGATAGCGGAATTTTAGACCGTTCATCAGAGGCTCGGCGCAGAACGTGCAGCCCTGATGGCAGCCGCGCGACGTTTGGACGAAGGTCTTGTTGACGTAGCGGTGCTTCTTGAGGAGATCGTAGCGCGGCATCGGCATCCCAATCATCGGATGCAGTTTGTCGGAGCGGTAGGTGCCGCGCATCGCGCCCTGCCGGAGATCATCCAGCAGCTTATCGATCACAAGCTCGACTTCGCCGATGACGACGGCATCGCAATGTTTCAGCGCTTCTTGCGGCATGAAGCTCGGGTGCACGCCGCCCATCACGACAGGAATGCCTTTGGCGCGGAATTGGTCGGCGATTTCGTAGCCGCGATTGACATAACTCGTCATCGCGGAAATCCCGACGAGGTCCGCCTTCAGATCAAAGTCGATCGCCTCGATATTTTCATCCGTGAGAACAACCTCGTACTGATCGCGGGGAATGCATGCGGCGACGGCGAGCAATCCCGCAAGCGGAGAATAGAGCGCGCGATTGAGGTAGATTGGACGGGTTGTCAGTGAATCCGTTATCGGATTGATGAGATGAACGACACGTGAGCGCACGGAACTCTCCCCCGAGGTGGCGACCTGAGGCAGGAGACTACCACCGAAGAAGGCTTTTCCTAGCCCTGCAAAATGGTTGGCCCATCGAGGCGCCGCTTTTGCACGAGTTCTAGGCCAGGGTGCCCCGGCTCCCAGCAGGTTACGAGCGCGCGAACTCGAGGAGGCTGGGCATGCGCTCTATCCCGGCGGGGGTATCGATTAAGCTTGCGTGAGCCCAGGGCCGAGCTTTGTCCCGGTCATCGTCCGGGACGAGGGGCGGAGGCTCGAATCCTCTCGCTCCAGCCAATTTTTCCCGTTCAGGCCTTCACCGCAGGCTCGCTGAAAGCGACTTTCAGGACTTCATAGCTTTTGCCGCCGCCAGGCGTATTGACCTCGACGGTGTCGCCGACCTTTTTGCCGATGAGCGCGCGGGCGGTCGGCGAACTGATCGAAACGCGGCCGGCCTTCACGTCGGCTTCGGCTTCACCGACGATCTGATAGACCTTTTTCTCGTCGGTATCCTCGTCCACCAGGGTGACGGTGGCGCCGAACATCACGGTCGAACCGGAAAGTTTCGACACGTCGATGACCTCGGCGCGCGACAGCTTGTCCTCGAGTTCCGCGATCCGGCCTTCGTTCAAGGCCTGGGCTTCTTTGGCCGCGTGATATTCGGCGTTTTCCGCCAAATCCCCATGCGTGCGGGCCTCGGCGATCGCCTGGATGATCCGCGGCCGCTCGATCTGCTGAAGGCGCTTGAGTTCCTCTTCTAGGACGTTATGTCCTTGCGCCGTCATGGGAATCTTATCCATCTCGATCTCTTTCAAGTCTCTTCAGGCGCAACGATGGTTCTTCTGCGGTAAAACTACCTGGCCGGACCTTCCGGCGACGCCTTCACCAGCATGGTCCCGCCGAACCTTCCTTTTTCAATCATTCTCCGATCGTCAATTCTTACCATAGCGCGTTGGGTTTAAGAAAATGCGGTCAATCCGCGGAACGTCCAGTTCTGGCTGAAGGAATGGACTTCGCTCCGGCCTCGGACGCTTCCACATGCGTCCGAGCTAAGCGGCTCCCATGTTCCAATCCAGGAAGCAGCGGCTCCTGGCTGGGATCAGACTGAGGCAAAATAATCCTGAAGCGCCCGTACTTCGAGGTCACCCGCCAAATAGGCCGCGATGCCCTGCGAGGCTGCGATCGCGCCTGCTACAGTGGTATAATAGGGCACCTTATGCAAGAGGGCGGCGCGCCGCAACGAGCGCGAATCGGACAAGGCCTGCGCTCCCTCGGTCGTATTAAAGACGAGCTGGACCAAACCGTTCTTGATGGCATCGACCACGTGCGGGCGTCCTTCCGAGACCTTGTTGACCCTATCGGCCGGAAGGCCGTGGCTTTCGAGGTAACGCGCCGTCCCGCCGGTCGCGACGATCTTGAACCCCAGAGCCAGCAGCAATTTCGCACAGCCGATGATGCGCGGCTTATCGACATCGCAAATCGACACGAACAGCGTGCCGCTCGTCGGCACTTTCGTGCCGCCGCCCAACTGACTCTTGGCGAAGGCCATTTCGAAAGACCGGTCGAGCCCCATGACCTCGCCGGTCGAGCGCATTTCCGGGCCGAGAACCGTATCGACGCCGGGAAAACGGGCGAAGGGAAATACCGCTTCCTTGACCCCGACGTGATCGGGGCGCATCGGCTTCAAGTCGAAATGCGCCAGCGGCTCGCCGGCCATCGCGCGGGCGGCGATCTTGGCGATCGGCACGCCGATGACCTTGGCGACGAAAGGAACGGTGCGCGATGCGCGCGGATTGACCTCGAGCACATAGATCTCGTCGTCCTTCAACGCGAATTGCGCGTTCATCAAACCGCCGACGTTGAGGGCGAGCGCAAGTTTGCGCGTCTCGTCCTCGAGTCGCGCGATCATCTTCGCCGACAGGGAGCGCGGCGGCAGCGAACAGGCGCTGTCGCCGGAATGGATACCGGCCTCTTCGATATGTTCCATGATCCCGCAGATGAAGACGTCGTGGCCGTCGCAGAGGGCATCGACATCGATCTCGACGGCATCGGAGAGATACCGGTCGAAGAGCAGCGGGTTCTTGCCGAGCACCGTATTGATTTGCCCGGTCTTGTCGTTCGGATAGCGGGCTTTGATGTCGGAGGGGACGAGGCCGGGCAAGGTGCCGAGCAGATAATCGTCGAAGGCCGCTTGGTCGTGCAGGATCGCCATGGCGCGGCCGCCCAGCACATAGGAGGGGCGCACGACGAGCGGCAGCCCGAGTTCGCCGGCCACCAGCCGCGATTGCTCGACCGAATAGGCGATGCCGTTCTTCGGCTGTTTCAATCCAAGCTTGTCGAGCAGCCGCTTGAAGCGGTCGCGGTCTTCGGCGAGGTCGATTGAATCGACGCTCGTGCCGAGAATGGGAATGTCCGCCGCTTGCAGAGAGGGCGCCAGCTTGAGCGGCGTCTGCCCGCCGAATTGCACGATCGCGCCGCAAAGCCGGCCGGCCTGTTGCTCGGTTGCCAGGATTTCGAGCACGTCCTCGCTGGTCAGCGGCTCGAAATAGAGCCGGTCGGACGTGTCGTAATCGGTCGACACGGTCTCGGGGTTGCAGTTGATCATGATCGTCTCAAAGCCGGCGCTGCGCAGAGCGAAGCTGGCGTGACAGCAGCAATAGTCGAATTCGATGCCTTGCCCGATCCGGTTCGGGCCGCCGCCGAGGATGACGATTTTCTGGCGCGTCGAGGGGAGCGCTTCGTCGGCCGGCGCGCCGGCGAATGGCGTTTCATAGGTTGAATACATATAGGCCGTCGGCGACGCGAATTCGGCCGCGCAGGTGTCGATCCGTTTGAACACCGGGCGCACGCCAAGCCGATGGCGCAGCTCCCTCACCTCGGCTTCGTCGAGTCCGGCGAGCGTCGCAAGCCTCGTGTCGGAAAATCCGGCGGCCTTCAACATGCGCAGGTTCGCGGCGTCCCTTGGCAGGCCAAAGCTGCGGACCTTGGCCTCGAGATCGAGGATCTCCTGCAGGCGGGCGATGAACCAGGGATCGATGCCGCAGGCGTCATGGATCTCGTCGTGGGTCAAGCCGTAGCGCAGCGCCTGGGCGACGACGAGCAGCCGATCCGGCGATGGCCGTCCGAGCGCGGCGCGCAGGATCTTCTTGTCGTTGTCGAGCTCGATGCCCTCGATCTCGACCTCGTCGAGGCCGGAGGCGCCCGTTTCGAGCGAGCGCAGCGCCTTCTGCAGACTTTCGGCGAAGGTCCGGCCGATCGCCATGACCTCGCCGACCGATTTCATCGCGGTCGTGAGGATTGGCTCGGCACCGGGGAATTTTTCGAAGGCGAAGCGCGGAATCTTGGTGACGACATAATCGATTGCCGGCTCGAACGAGGCCGGCGTCGCGCCGCCGGTGATGTCATTGGCGATCTCGTCGAGCGTGTAGCCGACGGCGAGTTTTGCCGCGACTTTGGCGATCGGAAAGCCGGTCGCCTTCGAGGCCAGCGCAGAAGAGCGCGACACGCGCGGGTTCATCTCGATGACGACCATGCGGCCGTTCTTCGGGTCGATCGCGAATTGTACGTTCGAGCCGCCGGTCTCGACGCCGATCTCGCGCAACACCGCGATCGAGGCGTCGCGCATCACCTGATATTCCTTGTCGGTCAAGGTCAGGGCGGGGGCTACGGTGATCGAATCGCCGGTATGCACGCCCATCGGATCGACGTTTTCGATCGAGCAGACGATGATGCAATTGTCCGCCTTGTCGCGGACGACCTCCATCTCGAATTCCTTCCAGCCCAGCACGCTTTCCTCGATCAGGACTTCGTTGGTCGGCGAAGCGTCGATGCCGCGCTCGACGATCTCGATGAACTCCTCCTTATTGTAGGCGATGCCGCCGCCGGTGCCGCCAAGCGTGAAGGACGGGCGGATGATCGCCGGCAGGCCGATGTCGTCGAGGACAGCGAGGCCATGGGCGAGAGTTTTCACCTGATGCGAGCGCGGCGTCGCTAATCCAATTCGCGTCATCGCCTCGCGGAACCGTTCGCGATCCTCCGCCTTGTCGATCGTCTCCGCCGTGGCGCCGATCATCTCGACGTCGTATTTCTCGAGCACGCCCATCTTTTTCAAGGAGAGTGCACAGTTCAATGCGGTCTGGCCGCCCATCGTCGGCAGAAGCGCAAAGCCCCCAGGGATGGCATAGCGCTCCTTGACGATGATCTTGGCGACCACTTCAGGCGTGATCGGCTCGACATAGGTGCGATCCGCCATGTCCGGATCGGTCATGATCGTGGCGGGATTGGAATTGACCAGGACGATCCGATAGCCCTCTTCCCGCAAAGCCTTGCAGGCCTGCGTTCCGGAATAATCGAATTCACACGCCTGCCCGATGATGATCGGGCCGGCGCCGATGATCATGACGGTCGAAATATCGGTCCGCTTGGGCATGCCTCGGCTTCGCGTCGGCGCGCGCAAAAACAATGGGTCGCGCTAGGGTAAGCCGACCGCGTAGACCAAAATTGAGGCAGTGGGAACCCCGCAGGGGCAAAGACTTCGCTTAGCGATTTGGATTGTCCGGGGAAAGCCGTCCTACGGGCCGCTTGCCTGGACCAGCCGGCGAAGCTGGGAGACTGCGAAAAAGTCCTACGGCTTTGCCGGCGCGCTGCCGCGCACCATGGCGGTCGCCGATGCCGCGCTGACCGAGACAGGCTGAGAACTCTGCTGGTTCGTCTTCGGGGGCGCCGTAAGTGTATCCATAACGCTGTTGCGGATTGCGGCATCGCTCGCCGCCGGCATCGCCATCAGCCGATGATCGGCGCTCGGGGAGGTTTGCGCGATTGCGCCTGTGGCGGCGGCCGAGAGGGCGACAGCGACCACATTAACCGTGAGCTTTCTCATCTTTTTCTCCATGGAAGAAATTGCCCCCAGCCCGTCAGCAGGCTCTCTCAGTTCCATCACATCTTGTCATGAGGAAGGCAGATTCCCGCGGACGAGCTTCACAGGCAGCAACCGCTGGCACAACGGCTGTCACAATGGCCGGTCACGCAATATTTGCCGCCGCCGCAGTAATCAGGGAATCCGACCGGGATACAATATCCATCAGTCGTTCCGTAAGTCCCAGACGGGCAACAGATACCGCCGCTCCAGCAATTATTTCCCCCTGGGCAAGCGCCGCCGCCGGCGCAACATTGATAGCCTAACGGATAACAGAGGTTATCGGGGCACAATACGTTGCCAACCTCGCACTGCTGAGCGCGTGCCCCGCCGGCCATGCCCACACTTAAGGCCGCCAATGTCACGAGAACGCAGAGCGCGCCCCGCGCAAATCGGAGTAAGGCCAGGTAGCGCAGCTCAGCCCGATGTTGAAGCATCTTGGTGCCCCCAGTAGGAGATCTTTCCAGCCGATCGGAGAGTACCCGCAAATTTTTGATACTCAGCCCGCCAAAGGCCTCGGCTACGGCCCCCTCGATATCGCGCCCCCTGGTTTCCTCCAGTAAAGCTGAGCGCAGGATCGCGGTCAACATGGAGGCGAACGCCTCAGAGAAGAATTGCGCCACTTCACTTATCCCACTGAGGATCAGGAGAGATCGACCGCGTAGCGCTTCAGGTCGTCGAGCGAACAATAGTCGAGGGCGCCTTCATGGGTCGCACGCAGCACCACGCGCGGCATCTTGCCGGCGGCGAGCGCCTCCTGCCAGCGCGGCGCGCAGAGACACCAGCGGTCGCCGGGCTTCAGGCCGGGGAAGTCGAATTCCGGCACCGGCGTCGAGAGATCATTGCCGCGCGCCTTGGAGAAGGTCAGGAAATCCTCGGTCGCGACCACGCAAACCGTGTGGCTGCCGATGTCTTCCGGCGCCGTGTCGCAGCAGCCGTTACGCAAGAAGCCGGTCATCGGATCGAGCGAGCAAGGCTCGAGCGGCTCCCCGAGCACATTGCGTGAGGGTCTGCGGCCGCCGCCGCCATTGCCGGCCCTGAGCATGGGAACTCCGTCCGTGCGCTGCCCCAGGACGAAAACAGAATCGCGTGAGGCTCGCAACCTCCCCGTTTCGGGGCGAAAAGCATGCGATTCTGGCGCCGAAAGCGCGCCTATTGTGGCTGAAAGGCTTGATCTTTTCCAGGGACTCTGTGGCGTTCGCGCAACAGACGCCGGGGCGGGCTTTTGCTATAGATTGCTTGCTGACGACCTGTATAGCCGGCCGGGGGGCCACGGCTCATCGAACAGGCCGAGGGGAAGGCAAAAGCCCGGTTCCATCCTGAGATGGACCGGGCTTTTTTGCACCCCGCAAACGCCGCGTGCCATCCTGGCGGCGTTTCGTGCGCTCAAACGAAACTCGCGCAAAAACGCTGGATCTTGCGGCAGGCGTCCTCGAGGACCTCGGTCGAGGTCGCGTAAGAGACCCGGAAATTCGGCCCCAGTCCGAATGCCGAACCTTGCACCACGGCGACGCCCTCAGCCTCGAGCAGCGCCGAGACGAAATCCTCGTCGCTCATGATCTTCTTTCCGTCTTGCGTCTTGCGGCCGATCGCTTCGGCGCAGGACGGATAGACATAGAAGGCGCCCTCGGGCGACGGGCATTTGAGATATTTTGCCTGGTTGATCATCGAGACCACGAGATCGCGGCGTGCTTCAAAGATTTTGCGCCGTTGCGGAATGAAGTCTTGCGGCCCATTGAGCGCCTCGACCGAGGCCCATTGCGCAATCGAACAGGCACCCGATGTCTGCTGGCCCTGCAACATGTCCATCGCCTTGATGAGCTTGTCGGGGCCGGCCGCGTAGCCAATCCGCCAGCCGGTCATCGCATAAGCCTTGGAGACGCCGTTCATGGTCAGCGTCCGGTCCATGAGATCGGGCTCGACCTGAGCCGGAGTCACGAAAGTGAAATCGCCATAGGTCAAGTGCTCGTAGATATCGTCGGTCAGCACCCAGACTTGGCGGTGGCGCAGCAGTACGTCGGTCAGCGCCTTTAATTCGGCGCGCGTATAAGCGGCGCCCGACGGGTTCGACGGCGAGTTCAGAATCAGCCATTTGGTCTTCGGCGTGATCGCCCGATCAAGATCCTCGGCCTGAAGCTTGAAGCCCTGCTCCATCCGCGTCTCGACCGCGATGGGCGTGCCGCCGGCGATCGCCACCATATCGGGATAGCTCACCCAATAGGGCGCCGGGACGATCACTTCGTCGCCGGAATTGAGCGTCGCAAGAAAGGCGTTGAACAGAACGTGCTTGCCGCCGGTGCCGACGATCGTCTGCGACGGCTTGTAGTCGAGCCCATTCTCGCGCTTGAATTTCGCGGCGATGGCCTCGCGCAAGGGCGCAATGCCGGCTACCGGCGTATATTTCGTCTCGCCGCGCGCGATCGCCGCGATTGCCGCCTTCTTGATATTGTCCGGCGTATCGAAGTCCGGCTCGCCGATCGACAGCGAGATGATGTCGCGCCCGGCGTTTTTCAGATCGCGCGCCTTCTGCGTCACCGCAATCGTCGCCGAGGGCTTCACGCGGAGCAGGGCGTCGGAAATGAAAGCCATCAAGGGATCCTTCGGTTCTGGCCGTAGCGGCGGGTCAGCTGGCAAACTAGCGGCACGATGATCGGCGCTTCAAGGTCTTGTTTGCCGCATGTCTTTTTCGGGCCATCGGCGCCAGCGCCTTCGAACCTCCGATCTAAATAATCCTTAATCGGACGGGGCGATGATGCCGGCTTCTTGGCGCGAGTCGACATTATGCTCGAAGATCTGCGAACCGGCGCCTGGCTGACGCGCGAGCGCCTCGTCGCCTATCCGGCGATCCTGCTCGTTCTTTTTGCCGCCGCGGCACTCGCGCTGCTCGCCACTTCACACGGCGTGATCGACGCCTTCGGCCGGCCGCTCGGAACCGACTTCAGCGGGATTTTTACCGCTGGCCGAGAGGTCGACCAGGGCCATCCAGGGGAGCCCTATCACGTCGCGGGTTTTCGCAGCGATCAGGAGCAGATCTTCGGCCCTTCCGCGGATTTTTACGTCTGGCTCTACCCGCCCTATTTTCTGGCGCTTGCTGCGCTCTTGGGTCTGCTTCCCTATCTCGCCGCATGGGCGCTTTGGCAAGCGACGACGCTCGGCCTTTATCTCGCAACCGTGTTGGCCGCGCTTCGCCCGGCGAAGCTGCCAATCGGGCCGGTATTGGTCGCAGCCCTCGCCTTTCCAGCTGTTTTCATCAATATTCTGCATGGACAAAACGGCTTTCTCACTGTCGCTCTGCTTGGCGGCGGGCTCTGTCTGCTGGAGCCTCGCCCGCTTGTTGCGGGTCTCTGCTTCGCGCTTCTCGCCTATAAGCCGCAATTCGGACTCCTGCTCGTTCCGGCCCTTGTTGCCGGCGGATATTGGCGCGCGGGCGCCATTGCGGCCTTGGCCCTTGCCGGCATGACCCTGGCAAGCCTGACGGCGTTCGGAGCCTCACCTTGGCAGGGATTTTTCGCCCATCTCGATTTCACGCGGATGGTGGTCGAACAGGGCGCGGCCGGCTTTGCCAAGAACGAAAGCCCGTTCGCCGCGGTTCGGCTTCTCGGGGGCGGAGCGGATTTGGGCTATGCGGCGCAAGCCGCAGTGGTTTGCGCCGTGTTGGTCGCCCTGGTCCTGCTGTGGCGATCGGCGGCCGATTTTCGTCTCAAAGCCGCGGCGCTGATGGCCGCGAGCCTGATCGCCACGCTTCAGGTCTTCGATTATGACATGGCGATCCTGGCGCCGGCGCTGGCTTTGGCCGTTTCCTACGGAATCGACAAGGGCTTCGGCCCGTTCGAGAAAACCGGCCTCGCTCTGGTCTGGATCGCGCCTTTGTTGGCGCGCCCGCTGGCGAACGCTGCTTTCGTGCCGCTTGGCTGCATTGCGGTTTTGCTGTTCTTCGTCGGGCTCGTCCGGCGCGCGTGGCCTCTCGCGCCGCAGCGCACCGACGGCTGCGCCGCGCTTGCCGCTGCCTTCAGCCCTTCGCGGGCGAATCCGGGCCGTCAACTGCCTGAAAAAGCGCCAATCGGTGCGGAAGCCGAAATTCGAGGGTCAAATTCTCATTTGTCGCGAATTCCGTGAGAGCGCTTTCACCATAGCGCCCAAATTTTTTAATTGACGCGGCGCGCCGGGTGTCGTTAATCCGCGCTCGCAAAGTCCTGGCGGATTTCGTTTGCGGCCATGCGCTGCACCATGAACAGGCCACGCTTCGCGCTCAGCCGATGAAGTTAAGTGGCTGTTCTTACAGGCAATGAATCAGCGGAACCATGGGGCCCGGCGCGCGTTGTCGAGGCGCTGGGATTGTTAAAATTCACCGAAAATTGACGGCGGCGGATCTGGCGCTCGGCGCCCCGCGCGACTATCTGGCCACAGTCAATAGAATCTTCTGCGTCTATGAAACTTTCCCTGTGGTTGTTGCGTTAGAGTGACGCATAAGATGTTTACCTCGGTCGGCGATTGATTGAGCAGTGTCAAGACTGCGTTGCGTCAGGTGTGCTCCAGTTAGTTGCGTCAGGTGTGCTCCAGTTAGTTGAAGTCGTCTGAGGGTGGGTTGAGGGAGTTTCCAATGTCGATCGCCGACCATTTCGATCATGCTCCGGACGCGGGATTCGTCCGGTCGTATGATTCACAGGCCGCGCGCCGCCAGTTCCAGATTTCGCTGGTTCTTATTTTGGTTTTGGCGGCTGCGGCCTTTGCGCTTGGACTTCTGGTTCGCTTTGACGAGCCCGTCGGAAGCGTCGGCCCGTCGCCGGCTACGGCGCACCCGGTGCACTTCGCCGGAAGTCTGACCGATTTTCGCAGCTAGCGAACGCTCGGGATGAACCAAATCCAGGGCTGATCGCACAAACTATCACGACCCCCGATGCCCCCGTAGGGTGGTCGTGCCTGGGCCGCGCTTTTCAAGGCGCGGCCCTTTTGTTTTCGCTCTAGAGGAGCGCAATAAGAATGAAGGCGATGCCGGCGGCGGCCACGTTCCAAACGAGAGAACGGACGACCGGAATGCCCGCGGCGTAAAGCGGCACATACGCCAAACGGGCCCAGAAATAGAGTTGGACACCCCATTCTGTCAGCCAATCATGCCGGTTGGCGACGTGCGCGGTGAGAACAGCCGCGGCAAAAAAGGGAAATGTCTCAAGAAAATTTTTGAGCGCCCGGTCGAGCCGACCCGCCACCCCGGTCAGAATAACAGGTTGCTCGTCCCGCGCGCTTGCCGTCCAGCGATAGCCTCGCTGCCTGCTGGCCGAATGGGATGCCATTACAATCTGCGCCAAGCCAAGGACAATGCTAAGGGCGAGCATCTTGAGCTCGATGGTCATGGTTCTACCTGCGCAGGGGAAATATTTCGCCGAAGGGGGCACTCCCTACCGAAATTCTGCGATCGCTTCAATTTTTCGGTAGGGCGGAGGCCATAAACTGGCGCTATGAGCCTAACACCAGCGCAGCCCTTCGGTCGCCGAGGCAGAACAATCATTCCGTCGCGTCCGACCTCCGGCTCTACGGGGTTCCGACCGAGCCGCCCGGACCTTGTTGCCCTCCCGCCCCAACTCGTGGCCACGATCTTGCGGCCGGCGGGAGAGGGAGAGGAGGTCGAGGCCAAGCGGCCAAGGGTGGAGAAAGTGGCCTGGTCGTTCCGGGCGGCGGTTCTGGCCGGGCTCGTCGTCGGCCTCTTGAACGCCGCCCTAAACGCTACCTCGCTGCTCAGCTTTGGCGATTATGGCGGATTGATCAACCAAGTCCCGCTGGGCCAAGCCAAAGTGCCGATCGCGTTGATGCTCGCGGGGGCCGGCCTTTGGAGCGGCGCCCGGTCCAGCGCATTTGCGCTTCTCTTTGCCCATACATTCCTGAACCGCCGCGGCAAGACCTCCTATGTCGCCTATGCGCTTGCCGGCGGAGTCGTTTCCCTTGCCTATGCGCTGATTGTTGGGGCGCTCGGGTTCGCCGCCCCGCATTCGTTCATCATAGATGTGATGTCCGGCGCGGCGGCGGGCTTTTTCTATCGGCTCTTCGCTGCGACCGAGCGCAACTAGGTCCCGCAACGACGCCCGTCGCGGCTGGCCGATCGCCCGCCACCTCTCTCCCGCAAAGGCTTTCGCTGTGGTTTGCAAACCACAGCGAAAGCCTTTGATACATGGGCCACGGTTGGAGGATTTACGGCGGCGCCGCGGGCAGGGCAAAATGACGGAATCGGGCAAGCCGATGGAACTCGTCAGAGAGATCCATGCCCAGCCCAGGAGCAGCAGATGCGCATTAAAGCAGCGATCCTCTTCTCGATACTGGCTTTGCCGCCGCTCGTTGCGCAAGCCGCTGGCCTCTTGGACCGCTCCGCCAACAGGCTTCCGGATATCGTCGAGCAGGACAACGGCGGCAATCTGCTCAAACGCATCGAATTTGTCGAAGCGCATCGCAACGATTCGATCTACCGCCTGCCGCGCGAATGTTTTTCATCCTGCACGTTGCTGCTCGGCATAGCGGGAGCCTGCGTCAGCCAAGGCAGCATGCTCTATTTCCACGGCGCGAGCATCGATGGAAAACCCGCTCCCGCGTACCTGAACACCTATGCCGAGAGCTATTATCCGCCGGCGATCCGCCGTTGGGTCATCGCCCATGGGGCACTCGAAAAAACTGCGTTCACGCCCATGGACTGGCGCGCGGCGGCGGCTCTGGGCGTGAAAGTGTGCCAATGACCGTTCCAAGGCGGGACGCGGAGATGGCCGAAGAATCGTTACCCCCGAAAAGATGGAAGCGAAGGCTCGGACGGGGCTCTAAAGCGGCGATCCTCTTGGTCCTCGGATCGATGCCGCTCGAGGCCCTGAACGCCGACAGTCTCCTCTATCGCATGGCCAACGGCCGGCCGGATGTCGCGCTCGAAGACAACGGCGGCAGCGTCCTCGACCGCGCCGATTTCGTCAGATCGCACCGCGACGATCCGACCTACCGGCTCCCGATCGAATGCTATTCGTCCTGCACTTTGCTGCTCGCCATCCGCGGCGCCTGCGTCGAACCGGGAAGCCACCTCTACTTCCATTCCGCAACCCTCGACGGGCGCCGATCCCCGCGATGGAACGCTTATGCCATGGGCTTCTACCCGGAAACCGTCCGCCGCTGGGTCATCGCGCATCGCGCGCTCGACAGCTTGCGATTCACACGCCTGGACTGGCGATCGGCGGCGCACCTGGGCGTGCGGGTGTGCGATTGAGCAGAGCGGCCTTTGACCGGCCGCGGGCAGGGCCCATATTGGGTCCATGCCCAAGCCTCCCAATCGAGCCCCTCGCTCCAAGGCCGCGAAGCCCGAGCAAAAGCCTCTCGGCGAACATCTCGCCGCGCTGCTCAATCCTGCGCTCAACGCGGGGACGGGTTTTGCCGAGGCGCCGGCTGCGTTCAAAGGCATCGAAGGCGCAGGCAAGGACCTGGCCGCGCTCGGCATGGGCGGCGTCGAGGCGACCGCCGCCTCGCTGAAGGACCTGCTCGATCATGGCGATCCCAACATCCGCGGCAAGCCGCCCTGGACCCCGCATCGTCCGCCGCGGCCGGAAAAGTCCGAAGGCGGCATCCGGTTCAAGCTTGTCTCGGAATACGAGCCGCGCGGCGACCAGCCGGCAGCGATCGACGAACTCGTCGCCGGCGTCAACGCGCATGAGCGCGATCAGGTTCTGCTCGGCGTCACCGGCTCGGGCAAGACCTTCACCATGGCGCAGATCATCGCCGCGACCCAACGACCGGCCCTGATCCTCGCGCCCAACAAGACACTCGCCGCGCAGCTCTACGGCGAATTCAAGAGCTTCTTTCCGCAGAATGCGGTCGAATATTTCGTCTCCTACTACGACTATTATCAGCCCGAGGCCTATGTGCCGCGCACCGACACTTATATCGAGAAGGAAAGCTCGATCAACGAGCAGATCGACCGGATGCGGCATTCGGCGACGCGCGCGCTGCTCGAACGCGATGATGTGATCATCGTCGCTTCCGTCTCCTGCATCTACGGTATTGGCTCGGTCGAGACCTATACGGCGATGACCTTCACCTTGAAGGTCGGGGAGCGGATCGATCAGCGCCAGCTCATCGCCGATCTCGTCGCGCTTCAGTACAAGCGCTCGGGCGGCGATTTCTATCGCGGCGTGTTCCGCGTGCGCGGCGATACGATCGACGTCTTCCCCGCCCATTACGAGGATCGCGCCTGGCGCATCCGCTTCTTCGGCGACGAAATCGAGGCGATCGGCGAATTCGATCCCCTGACCGGCGAGAAGACGCAGGACCTCGAATTCATCAAGGTCTATGCGAACTCGCATTATGTCACGCCGCGCCCGACGCTGGTGCAGTCGATCAAGGGAATCAAGGACGAGCTGAAGCAGCGGCTCGCCGAGCTTTACGCCGCCGGCCGGCTGCTCGAAGCCCAAAGGCTCGAACAGCGCACTTTGTTCGATCTCGAAATGATGGAAGCGACGGGCTCCTGCGCGGGCATCGAGAATTTTTCGCGCTATCTGACCGGCCGCCGGCCGGGCGAGCCGCCCCCGACCTTGTTCGAATATCTGCCCGACAACGCGCTGGTCTTCGCCGACGAATCGCATGTCACCATCCCGCAGATCGGCGGCATGTATCGCGGCGACTTCCGCCGCAAGGCGACGCTTGCCGAATACGGCTTCCGGCTGCCCTCCTGCATGGACAACCGGCCCTTGCGCTTCGAGGAATGGGACGCGATGCGGCCGCAGTCCGTGCATGTTTCGGCGACGCCCGGCAAATGGGAGATGGAGCGCACCGGCGGCGTGTTCGTCGAACAGGTGATCCGCCCGACCGGATTGATCGATCCGCCGGTCGAGATCAGGCCGGCGCGCGCCCAGGTCGACGATCTCTTCGGCGAGGTGCGCGAGGTCGCGCGGCAAAACTATCGTTCGCTCGTCACCGTGCTGACGAAGCGCATGGCCGAGGATCTGACCGAATATTTGCACGAGCATGGCGTGCGCGTGCGCTACATGCATTCCGACATCGACACGCTGGAGCGGATCGAGATCATCCGCGATCTGCGGCTCGGCGCTTTCGACGTGCTCGTCGGGATCAATCTTCTGCGCGAAGGGTTGGACATTCCCGAATGCGGATTGGTCGCCATTCTCGACGCCGACAAGGAAGGATTTTTGCGCAGCGAGACTTCGCTGGTGCAGACGATCGGCCGCGCCGCCCGCAATATCGACGGGCGGGTGATCCTCTACGCCGACCAGGTGACGGGCTCGATGTCGCGCGCCATCGCCGAGACCAACCGGCGGCGCGAGAAGCAGGAGGCGTTCAACCGCGCGAACGGGATCACGCCGGCTTCGATCAAGCGCGGCATTCAGGATATTTTGGGTTCAGTCTATGAGCGCGATCATGTGACGGTCGATGCCGGGCTCGCGGCGGCCGGCAATCTCATCGGGCATAATTTCGAGGCGACGATCGCCGATCTCGAAAAGCAGATGCGCGATGCCGCGGCCGATCTCGACTTCGAGACCGCGGCGCGGCTGCGCGACGAAATCAAGCGGTTGAACAGCGTCGATCTGGCGATCGGCCACGATCCGAAGGCGAGCCAGAGCGAGGTCGAAAGCGAGGCGGGCGCGTATGCCGGCCCGCGCGGGTCGTCGCACGTGCCGGCAAACCGGCCGCATAAGCCGACCGATGCGGAAATGGGTCCGCATAATTTCGGCGGCGGCGAGGCCAAGCCGCGCAGCACCGGCGGCAGGGGCGGGACAAGGGCGTGGAAGGGGCGGCGGAGGTAACGGTGCGCTCCTTCTCCCTATGGGAGAAGGTGCCGAGCGAATGCGAGGCGGATGAGGGGTTACAATTATGCCGACGTCACAAGCGTCATAACCCCTCACCCGGCCGGCTCCGCCGCCCACCCTCTCCCTCTGGGAGAGGGTTCGCCGCCTACCCCTCGTTCACCTGCTCGGGCAGCATCCGTTGCAGATAGCCGTCCCGCCGATAGGCGACATGCCAGATGATGCCGAGAATATGCGCCGCGAGAAAAACATAGACGGCGTATTGGCCCCACATGTGGATGTTGTTGGCAATCTCCGAGGCCTCCTTGTTCTTCGGCATTTGCGGCAGGTCGAAAAGGCCGAAGAAGGAAACGGGATGGCCGCCGGCGCTCGACAGGATGAAACCCGAGACCGGCATGACGATGAAGATCACATAGAGAAAGAGATGCGTCGCATGGGCGAGCCCGACCTCCCATTTTTCCAGCCATAGCGGCAGTTCGGGCGGCCGGTGGATGGTGCGCCAGAAAAGCCGGGCCAGGATCAAGGCCAGCGCGATAAGCCCGAAGGATTTATGCGCGGTGAAATAAAGGCCGCGGGCCGGCGCGTCCTTGGCCATGTGGACCGCAACCCAGGCCAGCGGCAGGGCCGTGAAGATGACGAGCACAGTGATCCAGTGAAGGCTTTGCGCAACGCCGCTGTAACGCGCGATCTGGGTCGGGGCCGATCTCGATTTCATGGTGGCGGTTTCCGGTTGGGCTAATGCCGTCTTATAGCGGTTTTTGCGCATCCGGTATGGGCCGAAACTGCTCCCCGCCTGCTGGGAAGCGAGCACACTGCTTTCAGTGCGACGGCCCGAGATCCCAATCGCTGGGCGTGCCTTCCGGCACGAAGGCGCCGTCGGCGCGGATCGTGCCGGCCTGCGGATTATCCGGCGTGCGCTCTGCCGGCAGAGGCTGCGGCGGCAATGGCGCATAGGCTTGGTCCGGCGGCGGGCGCGAGGTTTCGACCGGCGGCGGCAAAGCGGCGTCCGGCGCGTCCGGTCCGGTATGCAGCGCCAGCGCCTGCATGTCGCCGCTGCCGGCTTGCGAAACGTCGAGATCTTCATCGAGCGGCGGCGGCTCGGGCAGGCTGTCGGGCGCATGCGTGATGGGCGCGCCGCCTTGCGGCGCCGGCTCGCAGAACCGCCGCGGCCCGGTCGATGTATTTCCGTGCATCGCGAGGTCGAGGTGGAAGTGATTGTAATGCAGGAAATTATAGCCGGGGCCGAGCACCGTGGTGAAATAGGAGCAGGCGCCGCCGTGGATGTCGTGCAGGAAGGCCCGCGCTTGCGGGTCGCCGCCCGGCCAATCGCGCATGATCGAAATTTCCCGCCCGTCGGCGAGGCGGAAGCCGCTGACGTCGATCGCATTGCCGAAGGCATGTTCGGACAGCCGCGCGCCGGCATCGCCATTGATGCCGCGGCAAGAATAGGTGCCGAAGGACTCGATCTCGACGACCCGCTCGTTGAACCGCGCCTGCGCCTCCGGCTCGACGACGTCCTTCACCCAATTGTTCAGCGCCGCGATCATCGGGCAATCGAGCGTATAGGAATTGTCGAAGGTGACTTCGCCGTCGAGCAGCGCCGAAACCTTGAACGGGCGCGTCAGGCCGCAAATGCCGGGTCCGCTGATCTCCTGCTCCGGCTCGACATAGGCGGAGAGATGGATGAGGTTTTGGTCGATGCATGCGTTTTCGGCCTCGGCGCGCCAGGCCGGGCGCGAAGCCTCATAATTGGAACAGCCGGCGAGCATCAGGAGAAGGCCGGCGCCGGCTGTGAAAGGCGGAACGCAACGCGCCATTGCCTAGAATTGTGCGAAATGTCTTAAGCCGCGCTAAAACATCGCGGTTAACGAAACGGCTTTCGGGCCAAGCCCTAAATGACGCCGCGGTGAGCCAATCCGATGAGCCAAAATGCCGAAGATTGAAGTTGCGCCGGGGCTTTCGATCGACGAATCGGAGCTTGCCTTCAGCTTTCTGCGCGCCTCGGGTCCGGGCGGGCAGAACGTCAATAAGGTGGAGACGGCGGTGCAGCTGCGCTTCGACGCGCGCCATTCGCCTTCGTTGCCTGACGATGTCCGCCACCGCCTGCAAAGGCTCGCCGGGCGGCGGATGACCGCCAAGGGCGTGCTTGTCATCGCCGCGCAGCGGTTTCGCTCGCAGGAGCGCAACCGCCAAGACGCGGTCATGCGCTTATGTCAGTTGATCGCCAAGGCGGCGCATCGGCCGAAGCGCCGCATCGCCACGCGCCCCACTTTGGCGTCGCAAAGGCGCCGGATCGACGCCAAACAGCGTCGCGGCGCGACCAAGCGCCTGCGCGGGCGGGTGGAATAAATGCGCCGAACGTCTGGATTGGCCGGCGCGCTCATGCTTTATTGGCGCAGCTTGGGACGGGCGGCAAGGTGAGGAGGGGTTCATGCGGATGAACGGGCATGTTGCGATAGCGCTGGGCTTGACCCTGTTCAGCGCGGCCGCGCTGGCGGACGACTATCCGCCGCGCAAGACCGGCCTGTGGATACTCACGGTTCAAGCCGCGGCGGGGCCGCCGGCCACCATGAAAATGTGCATCGACCCGGACACGGACCAAATCTTTCACAAGATCGGCTCGGACCTGCGCGCCAAGCACTGCGCGCAAAACGATGTCAAGGTGGATGGCGATACCGTCACTGCCGAGAGCGAATGCAAGATCGGCAGTTCGACGGTCAGCACCACGGCAGTGACCAAATTCGACGGCGACACCGCCTATCACTCCGACATCACGACTCATATCGATCCCGCCATCCTCGGCAAGAGCGATGCGACGGTCACGCAAGACGGGAAGTGGAGCGGTGATTGCCCGGCCGATATGAAGCCGGGCGATTTTGTGCTGGCCAATGGCATAAAGGTCAACGTGAAAACGCTGAACTTCTTGAAGTCGCTCATTCCAGGAAAAATGTAGGCGGCGCTCGCGCGATCGCGAGCGAAGCGAAGCAATCCAGCCTTCCTCACGGGACTGCTTCGTCGTGGCGCCTGTCGCATCGGGGCGGCCAAAGGCCGGACCCGTCGGCGGTCGCAATGCGGCTTGTTACGCGCCCGGTTGCGGCGGGCTCCCGGCTTCAGGCGGGTTGCGGCGCGCGGCCATGAAACGGTCGAACTCCTCGCGATCCTTCGCGCGGCGCAGATTTTCCATATAGGCGACGAATTCGCGCTCGGCTGCGACGAGTTTTTGGCGCTCCTCTTCGAGCCGCGCGAGTTCGGCTTCGCGCCATTCGTCGAAGGCGAGATTGCCCGACGAACGCATGCGCCAAGGCCGGTCATAAAAGTCGCGGTGACCGGGGCCGCAGGCCCAATGACGTCCCATCTTCTGCTCCCATTTCTCGCGCTTCTCGTTCAGCTTCGCGTGAATGAAGCCCGGCAGATCGCCGCCATGCCCGCTGCGGCTCTGCCACATCTTGGCGAACAGAATCGCGAGCCCAATCGGCCAAAAGACGATGAAGCCGAGAATCATCGCGACGAGTTCCATGGGTCTCCAGCCGAGACCGGAGCAGGGGCGCGGCCCGCTTCCGGGCGCTTGCCCATAAGGGCCGGAATAAACGCTCATCTTGTCCTCCATGCAGCCAGGCGATGTAAAAGTATCTTACATTAACATTCGAATCCTGTCGAGCCTCGCCCGTTCAATTCCTCTAACTCATTGAATTTGGGTCTTACCTCCGCCGCAGCGCCACCTCGATCAAGGCCTCGGCGCCCCGATCGAGGATCGCAGCGGGATCGTCTCCCCGCGCCTTGTCGAGATGGCCGCCGAGCGCCAGCATCGCGGTGCCATGCGCCAGCGCCCAGATCTCGAGGGCGAGATAGCGCGCGTCGCGCGGATTGCCGCCGGCCGCGGCGAGCACGCCGGCGGCTGCGCGGCTCAATCCATCGAAGGCCTTGTTGGCGACGGCGAAGGCGGCGGCGCCGCGCAGGTTCTTGGCGCTGTCGAACATCGCCGCATAGAGGCCGGGTTCCGTCGCGGCAAAGCCGAGATAGGCGCGGCCCATGCGCCGCAGCGCCGCGTGAGCATCGGGCTTTCCTTCGTCCCAGGCGCCGGCGAGCCGCTCGGCGAAGAGATCAAGACCGCGCCGCGCGAGTTCGCTCATGAGGTCGCTGCGATCGGCGAAATGACGGTAGGGCGCCGCCGTGGTTACGCCGACGCGCTTGGCCGCCTCGGCCAAGGTAAACCCTGCCGGTCCGTGCTCCGCCATCAGCGCCCGCGCCGCCTCGACCAGCGCATCCTTGAGGCCGCCGTGGTGATAGCCGCGCCGCCCAGGGCCGCAGCCTTGGCGCTGCCAATTTCGTTTCAGGTCCTTCGGAATCATACCGGCCATCTTAGACGCTCGCGCGGCCGAGCGCGAGGCAGCGGGCAAGTGCGATCCGGATGGGTCGCGCCGGCCTTTCGCGGCGCGCGAGCCCTCCCCATATTGAGGCCGCCGGCACAATCGGCCGACATGCCAGGATCGACCCATGTTTCGTAGCAAATTGCTTGTTCTTCTCCTCGCCGCCGGGCTGGCGCTTGGCGCGACGGGCGACGCCTTCGCCCGCGCCGGCATGGGCTTCTCGATGGGCAGCCGCGGCTATCGAACCTACGCCATGCCGGCGCCGACCCCGATCAGTCCTTACGCCTCGCCGCTGCAGCGCTCGATGATTCCCTATTCCAATCCGTCGGCCCTTTGGCTCCGGGTTCCCCTATCCGGGCGGGTTCGGGCATGGGTTCTTCGGCGGCCTGATCGGCGGCTTTTTGGGCGCCGGCCTGCTCGGGCTGTTATTCGGTCACGGTTTTTTCGGCGGCCTCGGCGGCGGGTTTTCTTTCATCGGTCTTCTGCTGCAGATCGGCCTCATCTATTTCGTCGTGCGCTTCGCACTGAACTTCTTCGGCAACCGGCAGCCGGCCTTCTACGGCGCGCCGCAAGCCGGCGCATTCGCCGAGGCCGCGTGGCCGGGCGGCGGCGAGCGAGCGAGCGGACCTCCACTGCCGATCACGGAGCAGGATTACGCCGCCTTTGAGCGCGGTCTGGTCGAGCTTCAGGGCGCTTATGGCAACGAGGACCTGGATCATTTGCGCCGCATCGCGACGCCGGAAATGGCCTCCTATTTCGCCGAGGAACTCCAAGGCCACGCGCGCCGCGGCCAGGTCAACCGGCTCTCGGACGTTACGTTTCAGCAAGGCAATCTGTCGGAGGCCTGGCGCGAGGGCGGCGCCGAATATGCGACGGTCGCCATGCGCTTCTCGGTGATCGACGTCATGCTCGATCGGGCGAGCGGGCGCGTCGTCTCCGGTGATCCCAATCAGCCGGAGGAGGCGACCGAAGTCTGGACCTTCGTCCGCCCGGCCGGCGGCGGACCGGATGCGTGGAAGCTTTCTGCCATCCAGCAGGTGTGAGCGGCCGGCGGCGAGGAGTTCACGCCGGCGTCTCGGAAGATGAGCCAAATTCAAGCGTAAGCCGGTTGCGTTCTCCGACGCGCTCGTAGCGCATGCCAGTGGTCAGTTTGCGAATCAAGTGAACGCCCAGGCCGCCGACCTGCGCGGCCTCGAGCGAAGCTGGCTGTTGCGGCGGCGGTACTTTGGTCGGATCGAACGGAGCGCCGTCGTCCTCGATGCGGGCTGCCAAGCCAGGCGCGGCCTGGGGGATCGTTATGCAAATCTGCTTATCCGAACCCTGGCGCGCGCCGCCGTGTGTGATGATATTTGCGACGGCTTCCTCGAGACAGAGTTGGAGCGCGAAAACCCGATCCTCATCGAGCCCGTCTGCGCGGCCGATATCGCGCGCGAAGGCGCCGAGGCGGTCGAGCTCGCTCAGCTTGCTGCTCAGCACCAAGCGGCGCTCGCAAGAACCTGTCTTCGCTTGCGCCGCCATGGCCGAGCCACCGCCTTACGAGCCCACCGCCGCGATGGCGGCGTCCCGTTCCTGAAAGATCGGAATCAGAGTTTCCATTCCGGCAGTCTTCAGCACCATCAACACATTGCCCTCAGGCGTGATGATCGCCAACCGACCGCCCTTTCTTTGGACGGCTTTGGCCGTCGTCAGCAGCACCCTGATGCCCAAAGAGGCGAGGAACTCGACCTGCGAAAGGTCAATCACGACGGCGCGCTTTGCGCCGGCGATTACGCTCAAACGCAGGTCGATGGCTTCGGCGCCAAGCGTATCGAGCCGTCCCCGCAGAGCCACGGCGGTTATGCCGCCGTCAAGCTCATCGACAACCATGTCCATGGGTCTCTCCGTCCAAGCGAGCGCGCCGACCCGGAAGCGTGGCAGACTCGTCCTCCGACCAGCCCGGCCGACGACACTAAGGGGTATTGGCACGTCCCAATCGAATTGGGCAACTGGCATGACGGACGTGACAGCTTTGTGACAGGCCCCGCGATCCATGGCCGGTAGCGGCCGGCAAGTGGACAGGCCGGGAATATTCGGCAATTGTGAAGCCGATTGCGGCGTCGCGGGACCAGACCTTGGGCGAGCGGACTAGTGTCGAGATCGACAATGACATCGCCGAGATAGCCCGCGTGACCTCGCTCATCGAGAACTTCGGCGAAAGGCACCAATTGCCGGAAACCGCGGTCTTCCACATGAAGCTTGCCGTCGACGAACTGTTGACGAACATCATCTCCTATGGATTTCTGGATGGCGGCCGGCACAAGATCATCCTCTCGATCGGGATCGAGGGAGATAGACTGGAGGCCGAGATCATCGACGACGGAATAGAGTTCGACCCGCTTGCCCGGCCCGCGCCGGACATCAGCCTCCAGGCTGAGGAGCGTGAGATCGGCGGACTTGGCATACATTTCATCCGCAGCGTGATGGATCGCGTTGACTATCATCGCTCGGGCGACCGAAATCATCTGAAATTGGTCAAAAAGGTGCCGGCCGAACCGGCAAAATGAGGACAGAACGCCATGGCACACCCCGTCCTGATCGTCGACAACTCCGGCTTCATGCGAAACATCGTCAAGCAGATCTTGGCGGTCGACGAGGAGCTCGAGGTCGTGGGCGAAGCGGAAGACGGACAGGTCGCGATCGAGAAGGAAAAGGAGCTTAAACCGGAAGTCATCCTGCTCGATATCGAAATGCCGCGGCTCGACGGACTTGCCGCGCTGAAGCGCCTGAAGCTGACGAGCAAGGCCAAGGTGGTCATCCTTTCTTCTGTCGCCCAGCTTGGCTCCGCCGCCGCGCTCGAGGCCCGCCGGCTCGGCGCCTTCGACGTCATCGCCAAACCATCCGGGGCGATCAGCCTCGATTTGAAAGCCAAGCGGGGACACGAAATCCTCAGAGTCGTACGCGCGGCAATGGGCCTTCCGCCGCTCGACGTCGTTGCCATGGCGCGCAAGGCGCAATCGCGCGAGAAGAGCCAATAAGCTGGCCTATCCGGGCACATTCATGAGTGACAATGATCGCCTGCGTCTGCTCGGTGTAAGGCTGGCCGGGCTGCTCGACGAATCCGAACGCGCGGCCGCGCTTCGCGCATTCGAAACTAAGAGCGACGACCCGGTCGCGGCGCTTGCAACGCTCGTGGATCGCCTGAATGACCGCGAGAAACTGCGTGATAAACTGATCCGCGATCGAAGCCTCCAGCTCGAGCTGGTGCTCGATATCCTGCGCACGCGCGACAAGGCGGCGGCCGAGCAGGCCGAATGGGACTTTGCCACCGATCTGCAACTCTCCGGCCTGCCGCAGGATTTCCCTCCCTTTCCGGATCGCACCGAATTCGATCTGCACGCCGGAATGGTCACCGCCAAGGAAGTGGGCGGCGATCTCTATGATTTCTTTCTGCTCACGCCCAACCGGCTTGGCTTCGTCGTCGCCGATGCCGCCGGCAAAGGCCTGCCGGCGGCGATCTTCATCACGCTCACCCGGACGCTGTTGCGCGCCGCGGCGCAGCGCCTGGCGGAGCCTGCGGATTGTCTCGCCGCGGTCAATTCTCTGCTTTGCATCGACAACCCGACGCTTATGTTCGCGACCGCCTTCTATGGCATCCTCGATACGCCGACGGGCGAAATCCAATACGCCAATGCCGGGCATAATCCGCCCTATGTGCTGCGCGGCAGCGGCGCGGTCGATACTCTTCCGGGCGCCGGCAGCATGGCGCTGGGCGTGATCGAGGACATGGCCTATCGAACCCAGCACGAGCGGCTGGCGCCCGGCGACAGCCTGGTCTGTTTCAGCGACGGCGTGACCGAGGCGACCGATGCCGCGGGCGCCCTGTTTGGCGAGGAACGGCTTGTCGATTTTCTCGCCCGGCAGATCAACAGCCACCCGACCGAGCTTCTCGGCTCGGTCATCGGCGAGGTCGACGCCTATATGGCGCTGGCGCCGATGGCCGACGACGTGACGCTCCTCGTCCTGCGCTACAACGGGTCTGACGCGGCCTCCAAGCTTGGCTGACGCCGCAGGCGCAAAGGATGCGCGCCCTCGATCGGCTGGCGGCAGGCGGCGTCGAACAGAGTGCAGGCGAAGTCGAAGACCGGCGGCAGTTCGACGAACTCGTCTTCGGCGATATTCGCCATCCCGCTCACCGCATCGACCACCAGCACGCCGATTGCGTCCGGCATCTCGAAGGCGAGCGCGACGCCGGGGTCGACGTCGGCTTCTCCCAACAGGCGGCGCAGATCGACAGGCTTGCCGGAATAGGAGGGATCCGGTGTCTCCGCGCGCCAGATCCGCACCACGGCCTCGACCGGCATCGAGATGTGATAGCGCCCGACACGGCAGAGGAGATATCGGTCTTCAACCGTCATGATTGTGCTACGACCTGCGTCGCTTCGCCGGCCGGACCGAGGCCGATAAGCCCGCCCGCATCGAGAACCAGGACCGGCCGCCCGTCGCCGAGCACGGATGCTCCGGCGATGACCGGCACCGCCGCCAGCATGGGATGCAGCTCTTTCAGGAAAAGATCCTGGAATCGCAAGATCCGATCGACCGAAAGGCCGAGCATCCGCGTTCCGGCGGATACGATCGCCAAATGCACGAGCTCAGGTTGCGCCGCGTCGGCATCGAAACCCAGAACGGCGGCAAGGCGATGCAGCGGGACGGCGGCGCCGCGGTGGATGACGACCTGTTGGCTGGCGATTTGCTCGATCTTGTCGCTTGCAAGTTCGAGCACGCTCACGACCTGGCGTTCGGGCAGTGCGAAGATCTGCTCGCCGACTTCCACCAGCAAGGCGCGCAGCAAAGCCGCCGAGACCGGCAGTTTGAGGGTGAACTTGGTGCCGGCGCCGAGGGCCGTCTCGACATCGATCGTGCCCCCGAGTCGCTGCACCGCCGCTGCGACCACGTCCAATCCGACACCGCGCCCGGAAATTTCGGTCACCGTGTCCGCCGTCGAGAAGCCGGGCCGAAAGATCAACGCGGTGATTTCCTGATCGGCCATCTGCCCCGCCTGATGCGGCGCAATCATGCCGAGGCTCGCCGCCTTCGCCAGGATCTTCGATCGGTCCAGCCCCTGGCCGTCGTCGGCGATGACGATTTCGACCCGATTGCTATGCTCGACAGCCGAGATGGCAAGTTTCGCACGTCGCGGCTTGCCGACGGCCCGGCGTCGCTCGGGCGATTCGATGCCGTGGTCGACCGCATTGCGCACCATATGCATCAGCGGGTCGATCAGCAGATCGACCATGCTTTTGTCGATGCGCGCTTCGCGCCCCTCGATCACGACGTCGATGTCCTTCTCGAGCTTCTGCGCGAGATCCCGCGCGGCGCGCGACAGCCGGCCGAACAGGCCGTCGACCGGGATCACGCGCAACTGCAGGCCGGTCGCCCAAATCCTGCGATGCGCGGCTTCGAGCGTGTGCTCCAGCGTTCTCAGCTCGCGCAGATCATCTTCGATGGCGTCCAGATGCCGGCCCATCTCCGGGTCCTGCGCCTGATGTCTCCCGAAGCGCCGCGCGTCGCTGATCGCTGTCGCCATCCGGCCATGCTGCACGAGATCGGCGAGGCTCGCCAAGGCGGTGCGCATTTCTCCGACTTCCGCCATGAGTTCGTCGATAGTCTCGCTCCGCACGCGGATGAGCGGCGCCCGCATCGGCGCCGAGTCGGGCGCCGGGCCGCCGTCCGACGCGATGAGTTGCTCCTGCGCTTGGCCAAGACCGTCGATGCCGCGCAGGCAGGCCTGCTCGGGATCCAGCGCGGCAAGCTGGGCGCGGATCCAATCCAGCGGATTCTCGGAGAAGATCAGGAACTCGAAGCAATTGGCGCCGTTGCGATAGACCGTGTGGCTGGTAATGGTTTCGACCGCCGACGAGAGCCAGGCGATGACATCGCCGGCGACATCCGGATTGGCTTCGAGATCGAGCAGCACTTCATAAGCGCGCCGACCTTCGTTGAGAGCGTTCTCCAGCCGCGCGCGCTGTTCGGGCGAGAGCGTCGCAAGCACTTCGGGTCGCAGGCGTTGGCCGGTCTCGGCAAGCGCCTTCGACGCCGGTGCTTGGAACGTCGCCTCCCAGCGCAGGGCCAGGGCATCGGCGCGGGAGGCTTCGAGGTCGGTCATTGCCACGACGTGCGGCTGCAAGGCTTCGAGGGCATCGCGGGCAAGCTCGCGGACGACCGTCAAGCGGGTCGTGTCGAGCAGATCGAGGCTGCGAAACCGCTCTTCGACAAGGACCAAAAGCCGCGCACTGCGCTCCAGGCCGAGGCTGAGAGCAACGGCGCGCATGGCCTCGGCCGCCGTCACCACGCCGTGCGCGCCGGCGGCGTCGCGATCGAGGCGCGACATTTCTGCGGAGAGGCCGGCAAGCCTGTCGGCGTAGTCGCAGGCCAGCGGCGCAGCCAGGCTCGCAGCGAGCGGAGTTGCGCCGGAAGCAACGCCGGTTACCTCTTCGATGATCTTGGCTTGATCGCGCAATTCCCGGAATCGATCGATAAGAGCGTCGCGCCCTTTCTGATCGGCGGCGAGCGGGGCGGATTCGGCGATGGCGCGCAGGCACCCGGCGACCGCTTCGAACCCCATCATCTCGGCGCCATAGGCGAGTTCGCCGGCGGTTTCCGCCGCGGCGGCGCGATCCTGCGGTGCGGCCGAGAGCGCCAGCGCCACGGTCGGTAGCCGCTGCTCCATGAGCTCGCTGTAGATCCCCAGCATCTCCTGATCGTCGCTCAGCGGCGCATCGGCCGGCGCGGGAGGGGCCTGATCGTTCGCGCTCGTCGCATGCGGCTGGTGATGCCGCCCGAGCTCGCGCAAAATGTCATCGTCGGGTTCCGCATCCCTTCGGGTGGCGATCACCTCTTCGCGCATGCCCTTGAGGCGATCGACGGAGCGCAGCAGAATCTTGGCAAGTTCCGGATCGAGGACCAGGCGCCCCTCACGCACGAGGCTCAAGATGTCTTCGCAATGATGCGCCAGAGCTTCGACGTTGGAAAAGCCCATCGCCAAGAACGTGCCTTTGAGCGAATGGAAATAGCGAAACAACGCGCCGATGTCGTCGCGCGCCCACTCGGAGGCGCGTTGATCCGAGAGGAGGCGCTCGAGCGCGTCGAGATGCTCCTCGGTCTCCGCTGCGAATTCGCTCCACAAGGCATCAAGCTGTGAGGGCATCCGATCACCTATGCATTGTGACGCGCCGCGGGCGCCGCCGCGTTCTCGCAAGCCCGAGTCATGTAGCGCTCGCTCCAAGATCAGCCGGCAGCGACCAGGAGGCGAGCCGGCCCGCGATCTGCTCGATGCTCAAGACGTCGCAGCCCGGCGCCGCGGCGAAGGCCGCTTGCGGCATTCCCCCGACGACGCAGGTCTCTGGGTCCTGGACGAAAACCGGCACGCCTTTGCGCCGCAAACTGGCGACGCCCTTTGCGCCGTCCTCTCCCATGCCGGTGAGGACGATCCCCACCGGCCGCAAGGCGACGAGCGCGGCGGATTCAAACAGCGCATCGGCCGACGGATGGACGTTGGATTCGACTCTTGATCAGGCGAAGTTCGTAGCCGGAACCGCGCGGCGCGATGATCCCGTCCTGGGCGCCGGGAACCAGAGTGATGCTGGAGGGCGGCAGCGCAAAACGATGCGCGCCCTCGCGGACTTCGCGGCCGATGTCTTGCGACAGCATTTGCGCCAGGCTCGCGGTGAAGAACTCCGGACTATGCTGGGCGATAGCGATGGGAGGGCGGATCGGGCCAAGGGCGGCGAGAAGTTTCGTAAGCGCCTGCGGCCCTCCGGTCGAAGCGGCGACAACCACGAGATCGGGATTCCATCGGCGCGCGGAATCCGCCGGCTTCGCCGCCGGCGGCCTTGGTTGCGCCGTCGGCCGCTTGACCCATGCGCGCAGCTTCGGCCGAAGCTCGGAATCGATATGGGCGAGATCGGTTTTTGCGAAGACCGAAGATTTCGAAATGAAGTCCACGGCCCCGAACCGAAGCGCCTGAACCGCCGCTTCGGCGCCGATCTGCGTATGCGCGCTCACCATGATGATGGCGGGACGCGGCGACACCTCACGCATGATCTGCTTGCAGGCCTCGAGCCCGTCCATCTCCGGCATCTCGACGTCGAGCGTGATCGCGTCGGGTTTCAGCTGCCGCGCCATCGCCACGGCCTCGAGGCCGTTGCGCGCTTCGCCTATGACGCGGATATCGCCATCGGCCTCGACGATCTGCCGCAACGCGATGCGCATGAAGCTCTGATCGTCCACCACGAGCACGCGAATGGGGACGGCTTCCGAATCGCTGCGTTTCGGATCAGGCCGCATCGGGCTCTCCGCGTTCGGCAATGAGCGACGCCGCCAGGATCCACACGAGCTTCCCATCGAGGCGGGCGACGGCGCTGATCGCGCCGCCCTCGGTCGAGCGGACCAGTGCGTCATGTGCGATGGCAGCGATACCGAGGATCCGATCGACGCCGACCAGAAATGTGTCGGCTGCTTGCGATTTCAGCTCGACGAATTGCTGCATCTGGGTTCGAACCGCAATGCCGAGCCGTGCTGCGAGATCGAGCACGGGCAGGACGCGGCCGCCGATCGCCGTCACCCCGGCAGTCTTGCTTCGCGTCAATCTTGGAGCCGCTAGGATGCGACATCCGGCGTGAATATGCGCGACCGAGTTGAGTGCGAATGCGCAGGTCCGGCCGGCCAACTCGACCAGCAGATAACGCGTCCTGCCGACGCTCGTCTGCTGCGGCGGTGTCGATCGAAGCGCCGACCGGGGTTCGGGCAACAGATCGGCGAGAAGCGATCGCAGGTCGATGACTTTGGCAGCCTCGGCCGCCAGGCCGGCGATGCGTTTGACGACCAGCACGCAACGACGCCCATCGACATCGACGACGACGAATGATCCGCCCACGCCCTTGTCTGTTCCCGCGCGGCCAAGCAGCGCGTCGAGAGAAACCAAAGGCAGAAGCGCGCCGCGGTGGAAGGCGGCGCCGGCAAATCTCGCATCGGGAACCGCCACGGTCGGCAGGCTTTCGCTGAGCTCGACCACGCAATCGAGCGGCAACGCTTCCTGTGACGCTTCGGTCTCAACCGCGAGCGCGGCGGAACGCGTGCGCAGAGCCGGCGATTGTTCAACCGGTGCGCTGCGCGCCATCTCGACGCTGGCCAAGCTCATCCCCGCCGCCGCGTCATCCGGCAAAAAGCGCCTCAATATGCCCTCGACATCGACGAGACGCACGGCTGTATCGCGCCATCGGCTTTCAGCCGTCCAGGAGCCGACCGCGATCTGCAGCAGACGATCGACCGGAAGCGCATAGGTTTGCGTCCCGATCGTTACGAGAACCAATTCCGCATTCCTGCGGTCGGCCGCGGGCAGGCCGAGAATCCTGCGTAAGTCGAGGACCGGCGCGACCTTGCCGGCGAGCGCCACGACGCCGGGAACTTCCGGCGGGAGCAGCGGCAGCCGGGTGATCGGATGCGCGCCAACGACTCTGGCGACGCGATCGGCCAAGACCGCGCAGCACTGGCCGCCGAGCCAGAACAGCACGGCGCTCATGTCATCGCGTGCGGACCGGGCCTCAGGCATCGCTCTTGCTCCGGCGATAGACTACGGCGTCGGACGCCCACAAGGTCTCGAAGGCTTCCATATCGATCAGCGTATCGGTCGGACCGAGCAGCAGATAGCCGCCGTTTCGCACCGCCCGGACGATTTTTTCTTGCGCCTCCCGGCGGGCTCGGGCGCTGAAGTAGATAAGGACGTTGCGACAGAATACGGCGTCGAAAGGCGGCGTCGGAATCGGATCGGCCATGATGTTGAAACGCTCGAAACGCACGCCGGTTTTGAGATCGGCGGATGCGGCGCGCGCGGCGGGGCCGCGCAGGCTGACGTTCGGCACCAGGGGAAAATGGTGCAGCAAGACCGACAATTCGGCGCGAAACGACGACAATGGCCCGGTCTCGTAGATGCCGGCGCGCGCCTGCTTGAGCACCGTACGCGAAATATCCGATCCCACCACCTCGATACGCCAAGGCGGCAGCAGATCCGTGCCTGTCTGCGTTTTGATCGCGTTGCCTGCCGCAATCATGGCGTCCAAGGCAAGCGCGGCAATCGAATAGGCCTCTTCGCCGGTAGCGCAGCCGACCGACCAGAAGCGCAAGACATGGGATTTCGCCGCGGCGGCCTCAGCGATCAAGCCGGGCAATTGCCCGGCAAACAATTCGAGCTGCGAGGGATCGCGCATGACGTAAGTCTCATGCACGGTCAGGCTTTCGATCAGCGAGGACCATTCGGGGTCGCTCGACGGCAAAGTTTCGAGCCTTCGAATCCAGGCATCGAGGTCGGCGAGCTCGATTGCGCCGAAGACCCGCAAAAGCTTCTCGGCGGTGGGTTGCGCGACGTCAATCCCGGCGCGCCTCTCCACCCCGGCCAGCAATCGCAGGATCAGCTGCGCACGCGGATCCCGCGGCACGGCGCACTCGATTGCCGACGGTTCGGAGGGGCCGCGCGTCAGGGCCCGTCGATGCTCGCTCATCGCGTCCTGCAGGAGGGCGAGCGTGTGTTCGATCGGATGAGTCATCGTTTCTCACGGACGCGTCAGGTCCAGATTTCCTTGAATTTGTCGAGTTCGCCGCGAGAATGCTCGGCAAGCTTGCTCAAGTCCAGCATGGTGGCAGTGATTTCCTCGGCGGCGGTCGCGTTCGATTGACCGATCCGCGTGAGTTCGTTCAAACTCGCGTTGACCTCGGAAATTGCCGCCTGCTGTTCGGCCATCGCGGTGGCGATCGAACCGATCAGCTTGTCGCTTTGGCGAACCGCCTCGGATATTCGGCGCATCTTGTCGCTGACGTCGCCAGCCATGGCGACGCCTTCCCCCGCCTGCGTGGTCGAGCGGCTGACAAGCTCGGCGATCTCCTGGGCGAGGGAAGCGGAATTCTCGGCCAGCTTGCGCACCTCTTCGGCGACGACGGCAAAGCCCTTGCCGTGCTCGCCGGCGCGCGCCGCCTCGATCGCCGCATTGAGCGACAGCATGTTGGTCTGGCTGGCGATGCGGGAGATCGCGTCGGCGATGTAGCGGACCTTGCTGCTGCTGTCGGCAATGGCGTTGACGATATTGACCATGTCGGTCATGCGCCCCATGCCGTCGGTCACCAGTTCCGCGGCATCGCCCGCCTGTTCGCTGGCGAGGTGGGTATTCTTGGCGACGTCGGAAATTGCCAATGTGCTCTGGTTGACGGCGCCGGCGGTTTTCTTCAGCGAGCTGAGTTGCACATTGGCTCCGTCGGAAACCTGGCTGACGGCGTTGCTCGCCTGGCCGGCGGCGAGCGCGATGCGACCCACGTCTTCGGTGATTTGCGCGTTCAGGGAATCGGCGGCGACGGCCTGTTTCTGAAAGGCGCGGATCGCATCCGCCATGTCGCCGATCTCGTCGGTGCGGCCGGCGGGGACCTCGCCAGTGACGTCGCCCTTGGCGAGCTTCATGGTTGCGACCGAAACCATGCTCAGCGGCCGCGCGATGAAGTGGCCGACGGAGAAGATGGCCACGAAAACGGCCACGATCAACGCGATCAGCGCGAGGATAACCAGGAGCCAGAGCCCCGCGTGGTAGCCGACGGCGGCGAGCCCGCCCGTGCAGGCCGCGACCAAAGCCAACAGCCACATCACCAGATAGATCCTGGTCGCCACGGCCAAACTATTGCAACTCATTTCCCCCTCTCCCTCCCACGATGCCTTGACACCAGCCCGATGATCGACGCGCGATCAGGCACACAAGCTGCCGCGACAAGCTAGCGCTATTTGCCGCCCTGCGACAGGGGCGCAGCGCAGTTTCCAAGCTGTGGCGCGAGCTGCTCTTCCATGATCGCGGCTGGGCCGGCCAGAAGGGCGCCGTAACGGCGCAGCATCCATACGACCCGTTCGAACAGACTGGTGATCGTATAAAGCGTCCGCTGGTCATGCGTCGAAAGCGTCTTGTCGGCGGCGATGACGCGCCGGCGCATCTGATCCACCAGACTGTCGCGGTCGCCAGTCATCTGCCGCAAGAGGGCGAGGTCGTCGGCATCGCAGGAACGCACCGCATCCTCGGCCGCCATCAGCAGGGCCGCCAGGCCTTCCGACAAATTCGTGCTCAGCGACTGCATCGCCGCGGCCTCGAACGGCGTCGAAACCGCGTCGCCTAGCTCATTCAGCGAGTCGTGGATCGCTTGCAGCAAGCTGTTGCGGGCTTGGCGGTTGGCAACGAGTTCGAGCACTTCGCGGCTGGCGCCGGTATCCGCCAGCTCGGTGAGAAAGCGGCCGATTGCCTCGAGCAACGTCGTCGCGGCCGAAAGAACCGCCCCGCGTTGAGGCACGGCCTCGCTGCCGTCCAAATGGTCGGTGACCCCGAGATACACGAGCAGGAAACTGAACACGCGCGTCTGCTCGCGATCGACCAGCGTCAGCGCTGTCTCCGGCTCGCTCAATGCCTGAGGGTACAGGTAGCGCGGTTTCGAGACGGCCTCCTCGAGCGACGGCGGCGACAGCCGCTGCACCAGAAGCTGCAAGGGTCGGTTGAACACGATTTGCACGGCGACGGTCGCGAACTGACATGCCAGATAAACGAGCGCCACCTGTTTGCTTGGATCGTGGGTGACGAAGCGAATGGCGTGGGCGAGTAACGGCGTATCGAAAAGCCGTTCGGCGGCAAACAGGGGCAGCAAGACCGCAACCCCCAAGATCTTGACGGCAGCTTGAAGAAGCGGGAGCTGGCGCGACGTTCCGGTCACGCCGGAGGCCACGAAGAATGTGTTCAATCCCGAGCCTGCGCTGGCGCCGAAAACCGTCATCATCGACTGTTCCAGCGTAACCAGGCCGGCCGCGGCCATCGCGATGACGACCACCGTTACCGTGGCCGACGATTGCATGACGACGGCGAGTACGCAGCCGACGAGAAAGGCGGAAATCGTCCATTGCGCGGATATTTGAAGGAAATCGCGAACCCACGCGATGGAGCGCAAGTCATGGGTCCCGCTGCGCATCAGCTCCAGGCCGAGCAGCAGCAGGCTGATGGCGAAGAGCGCGGAGATGAGCGGTCGCCAATGCGGCGAGCGGTCGAGATTCAAATAATAGCAAAGACCGACGATCGCGGTGATGACCAAAACGAGCAGGTGAATATCGATCGCGATTGCAAGCACCAGCGCCGACGTGCCGACATTTGCCCATACCAGGATCGGAACTGCCTGACGCAGCGTAATGAGGTCGGCCGTCGCCAAGCTCATCAATATGACGGTGATCGCATTCGTGCTCTGCGTTAGCGCACCCGCCAACATGCCGATCAGTGCGCTTGCCGGATAATTGCCCGTCGAGCGAGCCACCCATTGGCGCAGACCCCGCCCGGCCAACTGGCCGAGATTGGCGGTAATCAGCTTGATTCCGATGAAGAAGAGCCCCAGCCCCGCGAAGATCGATACAAGGATGTCGATGGACAGCATAAGCCAAGGCGTCTGCGCCGGTATGGGATGGGAACGCTATTTGGAGCACATGACATTTCCACGACACTCGCCTCGTGGCGGCAGAGCTACGCGGCTTTTCGCGGTCAGTTCGTGGAAAGTGTCGAGAGCGCCGCATCGCGCGTCGGATGGATGTCGAGAATGCGGTTGAATCCGCTGATCTCGAAGACTTCGGCGATCTGCGGGTTTAATGAGCAAAGCGCCAGCTTGCCGCCGGCGGTCTTCATGCGCTTGGCGGCGAGCAGGACGATGCGCAGACCGGCGCTGCTGATATAGACCAGTTCGGCGAAATCGAGCAGAAGCCGCCGCCGGCCCTCCTCGATCTGGAGCAACACGTCTTTCTCGAAAGCCGGGCCAGTGGCGCTGTCAATACGCCCTTTGGGCCGCATTTCGCAAACGACATCATCCGTCATTTTCGTCGAAACTCGGGTGAAGGAAGACGAAAGCATAGTCCAGCGGCATGCCCCCGGCAAGGCTGCCGCGGGCCGACGCATGCATCCCATGCCCGGCTTCGCTCGCGTGCTGGCCATGGCTCGCGCGGCATGCGAGAATTATCCGGCTTCTATTCAAGAGCGGGAACCCGTGCGCCGATTCTTCTTAAAGCCCGCCGCGCATTCACATCGGCAAAGCCCAGCCGATGAGCAGAAGCGGGGCATTTTCTGGATCTTCAGGATTCTGGGCCCCGGCCTGATAACCGGGGCGGCGGACGACGATCCGTCGGGCATCGCAACCTATTCGCAGACCGGTGCACAATTCGGCTTCGGGCAGCTGTGGACGGCGCTCTACCAGATCCCGCTGCTCCTGGCCGTGCAGGAAGCTTGTGCCCGAATCGGCTCGGTGACCGGGATGGGCCTCGCCGGCGTGATCAAGAAACATTACACGCGCTCAATCCTCATTGGCGTGGTGCTTCTCGTGGTGGTGGCCAATATCATCAATATCGGCGCCGATATCGGCGCAGTCGCCGCTGCCGCCAAGCTCGTCGTCGATGCCCCGTTCTGGCTTTTCGCGGTTCTCACGGCGGTTCTGGTCGCGACGCTGGAGGTGCTGGTCAGCTACAAGGACTACGCAAAGGTCCTCAAATGGCTTGCGCTCGCGCTGCTCTCCTATCCGGCGACGACCTTCATCATCGCCGAGCCCTGGGGCGAGATCATTCGCGCGACGTTGCTGCCGCACATCGAATTGACGTTCAGCTTCCTTTTCATCATCACCGGCGTGTTCGGCACCACGATTTCACCCTACATGTTCTTCTGGCAGGCTTCCGAGGAGGTCGAGGAAGAGATCGCATCGGGCGTCCGAGCCAGCAAGCGCGGCAAGCCTCGGCTGCCGCGCGACTTTCTCCGCAACATGCGCATCGACACCACGATCGGCATGGTCTCCTCCGAGCTGGTCCAGTGGTTCATCATTATCACCACCGGATCGGTGCTGTTCAGCCACGGGATCAGGACGATCAACACCGCGGCCGACGCGGCGAAGGCGCTCGAGCCGCTGGTTCGTTCCTTTCCAAATTCCGGCCAGGTGGCGCGCGATCTATTCGCGATCGGTGTCGTCGGTCTCGGCCTGCTTGCCATTCCAGTGCTGGCGGGCTCCGCCGCCTATGCGCTGGCGGAGGCCTTCGATTGGACAGAAGGGCTGTCGCGACGGTTTACCGAGGCGCGCGGCTTCTACGGCGTCATCATCTTCTCAACCGGGGTCGGCTTAATCCTTAACTTCGTTGGAATCGATCCGATCAAGGCGCTTGTCTTCACCGCCGTGTTCAATGGCATTGCGGCGGTGCCGCTGCTATTCTTGATCGGCAAGATCAACGGCAACAGCAGAATTTTGGGGATTAACCGCGGCGGCCCAATCTCCAGGTCCTTCGTCTGGCTGGCCTTCGCCGTGATGGCGCTCGCCGCGATTGGGCTCCTCTACACCACGGTCTTTCATTCCTAGCAACAACCCGCAAGGATTCTCTCGTGCTGCGACCCGGTCTCTTCGCCTTTGCCGTCGCCTCGGCCTTTCTGGGCGCGGCTCTCTACATCAATATCGCCGAGCAGCCAGCCCGGTTAAAACTCGACGCGCGTTCGGAGATTCAAGAATGGATCCCCAGCAATCGGCGCGGCTTCGTCATGCTCGCGGTGTTGGCGGTCATTTCCGCAATTCTCGCCTATATGGACTACGCGCGCTCCGGCGACGTGCGCTGGACGATCGGCGGAACCCTCATTCTTGCGAGCTGGCCCTATGCCTATTTCGTGATGGCGCCGGTGAACATTTCGCTGTACACGGCGCCGCCGCAGACGCCGGCCCCGACAATTCGCGAGCGAATGCGCGAATGGGGCCTGCTCGAATGGGGACAGACCGTCATCGGCCTCGTCGCGTGGTTGGTCTTCGCCTGGATCCTGGCCTCGCCGGGTTGATCGGAGTGGAAAATCATCCGCGCGGGTTCTATCTCGCGGGACTTACTTGCAAGGACTGGCGCGGGTCAGGCGGATTTCTCTTATGCGTTTTTCTATCAGGGCTCCGACGGCGGCCTTGCCGTATTTGCGCTTGACCAGTTTCTTACCGGCCGCCGATCTGCGCATCCGCGCATCGGCATCGCTGAAAACCAGCCTTAACGCTGCGACTGCGGAATCCATATCCGGTTCCGCCCATACTTGCCCTTTCGCCCACACATATTCGTCTGGCTCGACCGAACGCAGTTCGTAACTGACAGGAAATCCCGTCTCAGCGGAAAGAAAATCCTTGCTCCCGGAATAGTCCGTCCCGATCACGACATTGCCGAAACTCATGGCTTCGACCATGCCGAGCCCGAAGCCTTCGCCGCGGTGAAGCGAAACAAAGCAATCGCAGGCGCGAATGAGACCCAAAATCTCCCGTCTCGGCATGGTCCTGTCTATGACGCTGATCCTCGGATCCATCTCGATTGCGGCGCGGATCTTCTCTTTGACTTCCGGGTAGTGGTGCTTTGCGCCGGTCGATTTTATGATGAGGCCCACATTCTCATTGAGATCGGGAAACGCCCGCCGGAAGGCGTGGACTGCGCCAAGCGGATTTTTTCTTTGCGGCGAAGAATAATAATCAAATGCGACGAGAAAGTAGAAGCGCCGGTCGTCCAGGCCGAACACAGCACGACCCGGATCGTCATGGTCGTCGATCGCGACACACGGAGGAATAATGGTAATTGGCCCGGAAAAAATTTCCTTGAAGGCGTCGCGGACGAATTCATTCGGGGCCCATATTTCGTTAATTCCGCTCAACATCGGGCCCCATTCGCGCGGCGCTTTGGGAAGCTCCCAATATGTGCGTAGAACATTGTAGCTCGTGGCAAGCTGCCGCCGGCCCAGCGCGTTGAATACGGTTGGAACTTGATCGGCCGCGACCTCGATGACGCTGATCTCGTAGCGATGTTCGAAATCGTATTTCTCGGGCATGAACTGGCCGATGATTTGCGTCTCCACTCCGATCTTGAACGGGTAAATGCCAAACGCGACCTGGCGGTCAGCCGCAGCCGAAAGCGTGGCTCTGAACGATTCTGCTAGTCCGAGGCCCGCCTCAGCATAGCCAACGAACAAAACGCCGCTGCGGGCCGCCATAGGAGGTGATGTCAGCCGCAGCCAGTTGCCGGCAAATCGCTTGAGCGTCTTGGCGAAGAGTTTTGCGCGACCGGATTCAGCCGCCGTACGCGCGCCGGCAACGGGTTTGACTCGAGTTTTGCTTGCCTCCTGCCGCGCTGCGATCCCCGATCGAAGCGCCAGCACGCTGGTGCGCCAGGTGAAGCGATTGCGGATAATTCGCATTCCTTCCCGCGATAGCCGCCGGCGGCTGGGTGCATCGAGTGCGTATGATTTGTGAAGCAAGGCGACCAGGTGATCGACATCAGGTTCCCACCAGTCGCCGACGTCGCCAAATCCCTTGTCGGAATAATTCGCGGCAGTGGGCGTTCCATCGAGGAGCAACGCGCCGTCGAAGCCGAATTCACGGGTTGCGCCGTAGTTGGCGAAAATCGCCGGAGTGCCGCACGCCATCGATTCCGCGACGGTGAGACCAAACCCTTCGCTGCGCGAACTGGAAACCGTGAAATCGACACTGCGGTAGAGAGCTGCCAAAGTCTCGTCGTCGACCGGCGACAAAATCTCATAGACGGAGATTCCCTCGGCGATGTAGTCGGAAATCAGAAAGTTCTTCCAGCGCCGGGTACGGTCCGCCTTGCCAGGAAATGCGCGCAGAACGCCATGTCCCGTGACGACCAAATGGGCGTCGGGCTGCGAGCCGTGAAACCGAACCCAAGCCTTCAGCGCAACCTCGAGCGCTTTGCGATATTGGTTATGTGCAAGCCAAAGATAGGTCTTGCCCTCATACGGCCTGAGCTTTGGGCCCCATGGTTGAAAAATGTCGGTCTCTACACCAAGCGGCGCGTAGCAGACGTTTTGAAAGCCGCTTCGTTCAAAAATCTCAATGTTCCAGCGCGATGCGACAAACAGGCCTTTGTAAGCATGCTTGTAGCGCAACCAATCCACCGGCAACTTTGTCGTTTCCCAAACGGTGTAGAGGTAATCGAACGGCTCCGTGCCGGGATGCGAAAATATGATCTCCGGCGCAGCATCATCGATCAGCCCATAGCGGCGCAGGTAAGGATGAAGATTGCGATTTATGGCGTTCCACGATGTGCCATCCCTGGATTTGTGATCAACATGTTTGACCCGGTATCCGAGATGCTTGCGTGAAAAAGCGTCTTTGCTGTTTTTCAAATATCGAATTTTAGCCCCGCGTATATCCTTCCGCGCAAAGGTCGAGCCGGCAAAGTGTTCGATCTGCGATTTGGGCAAGTACGCGGCCGAATGGCCCGCCTGGCGGAGGCGAAGGCCGAAGTCGCCGTCCTCGTGATAAAATTTGTAGTCTTCATCGAGGAACCCGATCTTCGCGATGACCGACATTCGGACCAGCGCAAAGGTCATCTCGCAAAAGTCGGATTCCAGTCTCTCGGGGTCGCCGTTTGGCGGCTGGAAATCGTGGGCGAACTGCATGACGCTCAGATTCCAGTAGAACTCGATAGGCCAGGTGGCTCTGGCCTGCGGCTTCGTCCACGATGACCTGGGAAGGCGCAACGATGCCGAGGTCCGGGTCATCGAGCATTGCGGCGAGGAGCTCTCGCGCGACATCGGTCATGAACCTGATATCGTTATTGGCAACAAACAAATACTCAGCCCTTCGTTGCCGGGCAATTTGAGCGCCAATATTGCACGCTTGCGTGTAGGTGTGGGCATGGCCAAGTTGAACGATCTCAACCCCAGCCTGCCGACACACTTCTTCGGTGTTGTCCGTGCTTCCCTGATCGATCACCACGATGATGTTTGCGGGAACATTCAACGTCGGCAACATTCGTTCGAGCAAGTGCCCCCCGTTTATCGAGGGGATTACAATGAGCGAGTTCCTGAGGGCTTCTTCGATCATGGCAGTTTCATCGATATTATTTCTGCGAGCGCCGGCTTGCGCAACCAGAACCGGTCATCCGCGGGCCAGCGCATGGCCGCCGTTTCGGCCCAGACGATCAAGCTTTGCCAGGTCGCCCGTCTTTGATAGGAACCTTAAGCGGTGGGCTGCGTGCCTGATTCGAAGGCGGTGGAAAGATTGCTCCAGCATCCGGCGGACCGGAGCGGTCTTTGTATAGGTAAATCTATCGCGTTGGCATAAGACTGGGTGGGCCTCGTCAGGTGTTTGTCGGCTTTGTCGCGCTCCTTATTTCGATCTTTTCCGGGCCGATCGACTTTTTCTTGCCTTGGCCCGGCCTTCTTGGCCTTCGTCTTTTGATTGGCGGTTCTGGCCTTGTCGCGGCTGCAATGGCGCTTTCGCCGCGCGAAGGCGCTTTCTTGCAAGAGGTCACGCGCCCTGGGCTTTTTTGCGTCGCCGTTCTAGGCGCCTGGATGATCGCACAGACACTGCCGATCGGACATTTCGCGCATCCATTTTGGGAGAGCGCAGCCAACGCGCTCCATCATTCCGTCCCCGGCAGTATAACCATCGATATTGGCGCCACCATCCTGGCGATCTCGCGTCTCAGTCTCGCCGTCGTCGTTGCGCTCTTATGCGCCGCAATCGCGATCGACAGGACGCGGGCCGTGTTGGGATTCTTCGCGGTTGGCGATGCTGCAATCCAGACCAATCCAATCTATGGGCGCGGCTGCACTTTCGCGGCGGTGGAGGCCTATATCTTGCGGGACGTGCTCAATGAGACGGCTGACCCCGAATTGCGCGTTCTATCGTACTGCCGGCATTTGCATCGCGAGCTGAGACCACACTATGACGCGATGCGTCAGATGGATCGAAGCGCCGCCGAACACGCGGGGACCGAAGCCTCACCGGAGGTTCGGCCGAGCCTGCGCGCTCGCGTCTTGCGCAGTTTGAAGGAAGACGGTGTGACCCTGGCGATGCGTCTTCACACCGATTTTCTGCGTGAAAGGATGCGAGGCATACATATGCTTGAGCCTCCAGATGCATGGAAGCGCAGGCCGAAGAACATCATCCGGATCCTGCGATATTGGGTCACAGGCAGAAATAAGGAGGCTGTCGCATTTTCACCGGCTGCCGGCCCCAAGCGCGAGGAAATGATGCGAGCGCTTGGGCTGTCGCATCCGCCCTCGGCAGACACGACTAAACTGCCTGATTTCGTTTAAAATTCTCAGTGAGGCCGTTGCCGAAGCTCGCTAGAACCAACCCCGCACCTTGAACCACACGAGCGGCACGATCGCGCTGAGGGCAATCACCGCGAGACCGTAAGGGTAGCCGAAGGTCCAATTGAGTTCGGGCATATACTTGAAGTTCATGCCGTAGATGCCGGCGATCAAGGTCGGCGGAATCCCGACGATCGAAACAATGGTGAGCGTCTTGAAGATTTCGTTCTGAGCGATGCCGATCAAACCGACCATCGCATCGAGCAGGAATTGCACCTTCTCAGACAGATGACCCTCATAGTCGTCCAGGGATACCACGTCCTGCCGCAGGCTCTTCAGGCGCGGTTCCAATTCGCCATCGCGCCAATCGTGCGTCAGTTCGCCTGCAAAATCGACGGCGCGCCCCACACCCAACAGAGTGTCTCGCGTTTCAGACACCTGGTCACCCAATCTCCCGATGTGGCGCAATTTAGCCCGAATAATGCGATTGGAGCGCACCGCCTTTGGGCCCTCACCTCCCGGGACGTCGAAGGTCGCCACGGAAATCGTGCGCAGTTCCGCCGCCACCTGTTCAAGGTTGTCGGCGAGACCATCGACGATCTCTTCGCAAAGCTCGACGAACACCTCGCGGCTAGAGGTCGGCATTGCACTGGTTTCTTTGAATCTCTGCGTGACTGCGTCAAAGGCGTGCAACGTGGCGAAACGAACGGTCAAAAGCCGATCGCGCGACAAAACAAATCCGACTGGCGCAACGACCGGCTCACCATCGCCTACGCGTGTCGTCATCGGGATGCTCATGGAAAGCACGCCGTCGCGGGCTCGAAGGCGGCTTGAGCTCTCGATCTCACTGAGATGTTCGCGGGTCGGAACGCCCACACCGATCAGCAGCTCGACCTCGGCCCGCTCTGTTGGACTGGGGTTGCAAAGGTCTACCCAGATTGCCCGCGTCCGCGCGCCCGGCGCATCGTCACCCGGAAAGACTTGCAACATCGAAGGCCGTGGGGTGTGATGAAACTGTCGTCATTCTTGGCATACGATAGGCTCCGTTGGCCAGGGATCCCGCGCTACTTTTCAGCAACGACAGCCTTAAGCGAACGTGGGAGGCCACCGGTTCGCGGCCGTCGTTTCCAACAGCGGGTGTGTGTTGTTGTGGGCCACGAAATACAGGGTCGGGGTCGGCGGCGTGCCTGTGAAACCGAGTGTGACCCCCGCGTTGGACAACTCGTTTATGTTAAACGGCCCTGACCAGTCGCTGCCGCCTGGCTCCAATGACGTCCAGAGGATGTTTTGCTGCTCGTCGTTGCTCACGTACACGGCCACCAGCAACTTTTCGGTCTCTCCGCCTTTGCGGATCACAACGTCGAAGTAACCCAAGGCGGGTGCACAATACTTCGCGGCCGATTGGCCGATTAGGTCTGGCCCGGATTCCAAGTCAGGCCATCCGGCGATGTCGCGTACAGAAGTGCTCTACTAGTCTCATTGGCCACGAAGACCATGTTGTATTGCACGCCGTCGAAGACAATCGCGGGTGCGGACCCACTGAATTGACCAATCGGGGTGTTTGCCATGGCGCTGCGCTCCTACAGAACTTTCAACCGGAAAAGTAAAACTCGAAGCAAGTCGGGGTGTTCGCTGGTTTAGCATCCAGTGGAAACGAGCCTGTCATTATCATCGATACCGGGATTTTGTAAGTCAGCAATTCGACGAAGCGCTGGGCGCGCTGCACGCAGCCGGCTTTTTTCCTGCCGGCCGTCTTGTCGACGATTTACAAAAACCGCACGCATTCGCTCGAAAGTGCCAGAAACGCTTTCGAAAATTGTTGCAACACTATTGGCCATTCTGTTTCAGGCCTGGCGGGGGCGCAGATCGGGGCCACGCGATCGAATGCACCATCGTGTCCACCAAGGTACGACCCTTTATGGACCGGCCGGAACCCGGAAATATCTCACGGCTGCCGAACGCCAAAGATTTCTCGCCGCGCTTTCCAAGCTCCCGGCCAACGTGCGCCTGTTCTGCCTTGTACTCATGTGGAGCGGCGGACGTATCTCGGAAGCGCTGGCCCTCACACCCGAAGCAATTGACCTTGAAGTCGGCAGTAGTGCGTCTTGAGACGCTCAAGCGCCGGCAGCGAGGAATTCTCCGACAGGTTCCTCTACCCCCGCCGGTGTTGCATGAACTGAAGCAGGTTTTTGGATTATGCGTTGGGCAAGGACGTTCTGCACATGGCAATCAACGGCTTTGGCCATGGAGTCGCGCCACCGCCTGGCGCCGAGTAAAGGAAGTGATGACGAGAGCCGACATACACGGCACGCCAGCCAGCCCCAAGGGCCTTCGACACACGTTCGGAGTCACGGCCTTTCAAAAAAATGTCCCCCCGCATCTCGTCCAGCGATGGCTCGGCCACGCCTCGCTGCGCACGACGGCTATCTACGGAGACGTAATGGGAGCCGAAGAACGTGCGTTTGCCGCTCGAATGTGGCGCGAACCAGGTGCGAACCGGTGAGGCCACGCGCACACAACCCATCATTCAGCACGCCGCTCCCCCGCTAAAGCAAGTGCAGCAGGGCTCTCTATCGGCTGCGCTAAGTCCCCGCAAAGACTCGGGCTTGCCCGAGGAGTTGAACGGGGGCAAGATGCCGCTAGGGCCGAGGCTATTGAGCGACACCAATAGGAGGTGGAGATGGCTCAGGAAATCGAGAAAATTGATCCCTCAAAGACACCAGCCAAGACAATCAACCTTGGACAGAATAATATTATCGATCTTGACGGCCTCTCCGAAGCCGAGGTTGCGGAACTAAAAAAACAGCACGCCGCCAACATGATTGAGCTCCAAAGAAAGGCTTCCGAAGTTAAGATTGATGTCAGCGCACTTGGAGGTACGCTGGAAACTATCAATGACCAAGCCACCAAGGCCACGGAGGCTGGCGTAGCTAACACAGTTACCCACAGACAGAAGACTTCGATTGCCGAGACGGAGATCGTTATCGGCAATACTCAGCGCGCAGCGCAAGGTAAGCTCTCGCTTTCCGCCTCGGGTCTGACCGAGCGTTTGCCTTTGCTCATCGGCATCATTGCAGTGGCTCTAATCGTCATTGCTTTTATAGCCATGCGACATTGATGCTCAGGCTATCTCTTGCCGTGAGATCGAGTGATGACGCTCGCCTTGCGATGATGCGGGTGCAAGACGCACTGGCAAAAGCTGACTTTAGCAGAACCCACGAAGCATTACTCGCACGAGTCTGTATGTGCAACGCTTGCACTGTGGGAGAACCAACTCTCCGCTTCCGAAACGAAGGCGTTCAAACCCAACCGGTTCTTTTCTGGTGATAATTATCGCATCTCATTGCGAGTGGGCGAACGTTCTACAATAGCCAATTACCTGAAATCGACTTTTAGGACGCGTGTGATGCCCACTCGGCGCCGCGCCAGCTGGGATTATGGAACCGACGCCGGCCGAGAAGCCGCACGCAGACATATTCAAGAGGCGCGCGAATTTTCGCGCGAGATTGGTGGTACCGATAGGGATGTGAAGCAGTACTTCTTCAGCCTGGATCGGTCCGCGCTTGATGAATTTTTTTCTGCGTATGGAAAGGCGAATGGGGAAAAGGCCGAAACGTACGCGAGGAAAACTTTCCAAAATTGGAAATCCGGGTCAACCAAAATGTCCGGAGACGTTGCCAAGAGGCTGTTTAGCTTGCTGCCGCCGAGAATGCCGCTATCCGCGAAATTTAAGTTAGCTGAGAATATTTGGAGACATTTTGGACCACGCTCAGCAAGCGCCTTCACCGTTGGCCCAATGGCCGACGCAAAGGCTCTGTTGAATACGGTCTATGCCCAGCTTAATGCCAACGTTCAAAAGTTTCAAATACCGGAGCAAATTAAAGGACGCTTCGAATGGCTTTCGGCCGGTGAAGTACGAATTAAGGAACTGCTGTTGCACCACTTCCTCAACGAGGAGTTACAGCTCGCTCTTACAAAACTTCAACATGAATTGCCCCTCCTTCAGGAACAATTGAACGAATACGGAAATCAAACTGTTTCCGTCCGAACCAACATAACCATACAACGCAACTCTATAGACATTTGGATCGACCACCGCCTCAAGGACACATTTCGCCAAGGCATACCTGAAAGGAAGCCATTTGAAACAACGATTGGATTGGGTGCTATCTATGTCGTTGCCATTGCCGCATTCCTAATTCTATTGGTCGTTCTCGAACACCATTGATTGAACAATGGCACAAATGAAGTTGAAAACTATCCGACCAAGACTTCCGACGATTGTTCGAGCGCGCTTCCATCATAGGCGACACCTTTCTTACTGGATATTTGGAATTGCAATAGCGCTCGGTTTATTCGGAGCCTCGGTTGTTCTTTTGCGACACGAGAAGGATTTAAGAGAGGTGGCCACCACAATTTCAGGTGGTGCGGATTTTCGCGGAGCCATTGTCAGCACTTGCTTCACCCCGGCACAAACATGCGTCGGCGATATCATTTCGCAAATCAATGCTGCAAGAACCGAGATCCGCGTGCAGGCCTACGGATTTACCTCGCCGTTAATACTTTCCGCCCTGGCAACCGCAAGGGCGCGTGGCGTTGACGTTGCGGTGATTCTTGACAAGTCGGCTAGTGGCTCTGGAGCGGGAGCTTCCGGTGCGACGTATGCATTGCATGCAGGAATTCCTGTATCTATCGATTTTCGTCCAGCAATAGCCCACAACAAGGTAATGATCATCGACCGCCACATCGTCATTACGGGCTCATACAATTTGACGAGTGGCAGGAGAACGAAGGAACGCGGAGATAGGTCACTTTGATTGACTCGGCGGATGTTGCTACTCATTTCCTGGAGAATTGGCAATCACGGCTGGCCGCGTCCCGTCCATACACGCGTCAGTCCCCGTGACAATAGTCTTTTTGTGGTCTTCTCGTAGCAGTTCCGTAGCCTTCATGGGCGGCAAATGTCATTGGGGATAACCGGCGAGAGGCTGAAGAGCTCGTCGGGTATCATCAATAGCAATGCCAGACGACCCGTCGCGACAGGTCGCGACCAGACACGACAGCGACTTTACCCTCTCAATAGATGAGGCTCTTGAGCGCTACGAAAAAGCCGGCCACCCCCGCACTCCTCGAAGCGTTCAGCGGTACTGCGCAAAAGGCCATTTGCAATGTCGGCTGATCGAGACCGAATTCGGCGAAAAATATCTCATCGCGCCAGACTCGGTTGATAATCATATCGCATATATCGAGGAAGTTACGTCCGCGACAGGACGCGACAAGTCGCGACTTGTCGCGACAAGTCGCACTCTAGAAGAGAAAGATATTTTGGAACCGCATGTGCCCCCGACAAGCACCGTCCTGTCGCGACAGGACGCGACAAGTCCGGACATGTCGCGCTATGTCGCACAGGTCGAAAAAGAGAATGATTTTTTGCGGGGGCAGATAGAGGTGAAGGACACTCAGATCAAAGAGGCAACTGAGCGAGCCCGCGAGACCAACTTGCTTATTGCCGGTCTGCAAAAAATGCTGTCACCGCTTCTGGGCGCGCCGGGGGAGCGACGCGAGGGTGGCCAAGGGCGACGACCTCTGGTAGGTCATTAATTACCAGCCCGCCCGCTGACCTGTTTTTTCTTGCGATATAATCAACCTACTTATGCAAGGCACCATTGACACCGACGCGGCCGAACAAGCGGCGCCAACGCTATCCGACAAGCTTTACATGGAGAACACGCTTTTGCGTGTATCGGGAGCCCTGTTTTGCCACGATGCGAAACGAGCGCCGAAGCGCACGCGCGAGATTGAACTCAACAAGGGCGTCGCGGATAAGGCGATTGTTATTCGTCCCGACGCGCCGACTTGGGCAGCCCGGCCCGCTTGCGCACAAAATTTTTGTTGCGCTTCTCAAGAAGCACTCTGATTACGGCCGGCCGATCCGGAGCGAAGTATCGTTCACGAAGCGCGAGTTGATGCGCCTCGTTGGACGCGAAGAGTGGGGAGGTAAGGACAGCGAAGAGCTTGCGCGCGCTCTTTATCAAATCCGCCGCGCGGGCATCACCGCGTATTTCAAAGCCGGCGATGGATTTAAGGAACGCGATTTCAATGTCTTTAACGAGTTGCTTCTGGAGCGGCGCAATTCACATCGCGACCCGATCGAGGCCTGCACCGTCGTGCTTGCCGAGCCGATCATCGCGGCGCTCAAGGACGAACATTTTATCTGTCTCAATCATGCGCTCATGCAGCAGCTCGGCACGATTGGCCAAGCGCTGTACATGCGATTGTTTTTTCATTTTGCAAACCTCGCATTTTCGGCAGCGAAGGCTCCTGATTCGATAGCAATCATTCGCGCGTCCGCCTTCGGCGCCGGGCTCTCGTGAACGGAGACGCTTCGCTTTCTCCGCCAGTCGGCTTCGATCCCTGACGCGAATGATTCCGGTCAATTCAGCTAGCCACGCTCTCCCTATTTTAGGTGCCAAATCGGTGCCAGAGCTGGAATGTCCAGCGACCCAAAATAAATCTAAGTGATTGATTTACTTGGCTGGGGCGGGAGGATTCGAACCTCCGTATGGCGGAATCAAAATCCGCTGCCTTACCGCTTGGCTACGCCCCAATCGGCCGCTCCTGCTTGGCCGGCGGCGGCGCGACCATAGGGCCAGGTCTGGAGTGTCGCAACCTCTTCCTCTATGACGGGAGCGGCTTTTGCAGAGCCGGCGGCGCGCCCCGCATCCGGGGTTCCAATCCGCCCTCGTGGCGAACCGTGCAGCGTCAGTCGAAAGGATGATCCATGCCGCGAACCGCGCCGCTGCGTGAGCTCGATCTCGGTCCGCTCGACATGCTGATCGCGCCGCGTGCCGATGGCGCGATCTGTGCGCGTTCGCCCTTGCCGCTCGAAGCCTATGACGCGAAGGTCACGCAATGGCTCGATCTCTGGGCGAAGCGCGCGCCCGAGCGTCTCTTCCTCGTCGAGCGCGACGCGAAGGGAGACTGGCGCGGCGTGACTTATGCCGAGGCGCGGGCGCAAACGCGGGCGCTCGCTCAGGCGCTGCTCGGCCGGGGCCTTGGTCCGCAGCGCCCGCTCGTCATCCTTTCCAGCAACAGCATTGCGCATGCGTTGCTTGGCCTCGCCGCGCTTTATGTCGGCGTTCCCTATGCACCGATTTCGCCGGCCCATGCGCAGGGCCCGCAGGATTTCGCCGCGCTGGAACGCAGCATCGACCTGCTGACGCCCGGCCTCGTCTTTGTCGAGAACGGCCGGCTCTCGGCGCCGGCGATCGCCGCCGCTTTACCGGACCCGGACCGGATTGAAATCCTCGCCTGCCGAGGAGCCTGCGCGCCACGCCACCGATTTCGCAACGCTCCTCGCAACGCGCGAGACTCCGGCGCTCGATATGGCGCATTGCACCGTTGCTCCCGACACGATCGCCAAATTCATGTTCACCTCAGGTTCGACTGCGGCACCGAAGGCGGTGATCACAACCCAGCGCATGCTCTGCGCCAACCAGGCGATGATCGCGTCTTGTTTGCGCTTCCTTCGCGATGCGCCGCCGGTTCTCGTCGATTGGCTGCCTTGGCACCACAGTTTCGGCGGCAACCAGAATTTCAATCTCGTTCTCTGTCACGGCGGCACGCTTTACATCGACTCCGGCAAGCCGACGGCAGAGGGCATCGAAACGACGCTTGCGAATTTGCGCGAGATCGCGCCCACGGTTTATTTCAACGTGCCGCGCGCGTTTGAAACTCTGTTGCCGCATCTCGCGCGCGACAAAGAGCTGGCCAAAAGCTTCTTCAGCCGGTTGAAGCTGAATTTCTTCGCCGGCGCGTGCCTCCCGCGCCATTGCCTCGAAGCGCTTGCCGAGATCGCGGCCGAGGCCTGCGGCGAGCAGATCCTGATGATGAGCGGATATGGGGCGACCGAAACATCGCCCGCCGCTCTGTTCTGCAAGGAGGAGATCTCGGGCGGGTTCCCGCTGCCGGGCACGGAGCTGAAGCTCGTGCCGCATGGCGAGAAATATGAAGCGCGGATCAAGGGGCCGCATGTCACCCCCGGCTATTGGCGTGCGCCGGAGCTCAGTCGCCACGCCTTCGACGAAGAAGGCTATTATCGTCTTGGCGATGCCCTGCGCTTGGAAGAATCGGGCCGCCCCCGGCTCCATTTCGACGGCCGCATCGGCGAGGATTTCAAGCTCGCGACCGGCGCATGGGTGAGCGTCGGGCCCCTGCGCGAAAGATTCATCGAGGCTTTCGCCCCTTACGTGAAGGACCTGGCGATTGCCGGTCCGGGCGAGCCCTATCTCGCAGCTCTCGTCTTTGCGGACCTCGAGGCCTGCCGCGCACTCGCCGGTCTTGGCGCTCACGTTGAGCCCGCCGGAATCCTGCGCTATCCGGCCGTGGAGCAAAAATTTTGCGCGCTGCTTGACGCTTTCTGCCGGTCCGCGCGGGGTTCCTCGCGGCGGATCGAGCGGATTGCACTCACCCTCGAACCGCCTTCGATCGATGCCGGCGAACTGACCGACAAAGGCGCTCTCAACCAGAGCGCGATGCTCGCAAACCGCGCGGCGCTGGTCCGCGATCTTTATGCGGGCAGGGCTCCGATGGTCGCCGTAGCGACCTGCGAGGAGCTTGCCCGGAGCGGCGCCGGCTGGCGCGATCCCCGAAACGCCCCATTCCCGGCGTGAATGTCGGTCAAAACCCGCGCCAGGCACGGCAAGGAGCAATTCACCTTGCAAGCGGAAACCCGTCGCCGCGGCGACCGCCGCTTGCTAAAGAAAGCGATAAATTCGAGGCATTGCCGTGGGTGAACCGAACCTAGCCGCCTGTCGCGCCGCATCCGCGGCGATCCTGGCGCATCTCGAGGCTGCCGGCTATCGGCGGTACGAACCGCCGATCCTGCAAAAAGCCGCGGTCTTCTTCGAGTCGGGCGAGGATATCCGCAGCCGTCTTTATCTGACGAGCGACCTCTCGGGCGCCGAATATTGCCTGAGGCCGGAATATACGATTCCAGTCTGCCGCCATTATCTCGCCTCGGAGGCGGCCGGAAAATCGGCGAGTTTCAGCTATTGCGGCCCGATCTTTCGCTACCGCGGCGATGGGCCGAGCGAATTCCTGCAAGCGGGACTCGAGAATTTCGGCCGCGCCGACCGCGAGGCCGCGGATGCCGAGATTCTCGGCCTGGCGCTCGACGCGGTGGCGAGCGCGGGCGGCCCGAAGCTTAGCGTGCGCTTCGGCGACGCCGGCCTCATCCATGCTCTGCTGTCGGCGCTCGATCTTTCGCCGCAATGGCGCCGCCGCATCCTGCGCGGCCATGCGCAGGAGAAGAAGCTCGACACCATTCTGGCGGCTGCGACGAGCGGCACCGGCCGCGATCACAGCGGAGTCCTCGCGGCGCTCGAACGTGCCGACCAGCCGGGTGCGCGTGCGCTTGTCGAAGATCTTCTTGCGATTGCGGGAATTTCCACGGTCGGCGGACGCAGCCCGGGCGAGATAGCCGAGCGCTTCCTCGAACAGGCGGCGTTGAAATCCGGCTCTGGCTTTCCGCCGGAGCCGCGCGCGATCCTCGAAGATTTCCTCGCAATCGAAGCCGATCCGGATCAGGCTTCGCTGCGATTGCGGAAACTTGCCGCGGACTCCAAGCTCGATCTCGCCGTTGCGCTCGATCGCTTCGATGCGCGGTTGGGCTTCATGGCGGCGCGCGGACTCGATCTCACCCAGTTCCGCTTCGCCACCGGCTTTGCGCGCAATCTCGACTATTATACGGGATTTGCTTTCGAGGCCTGCGCGGCCGGCAAGGACGACAAGCCGATCGTCGGCGGCGGCCGCTACGATGGATTGATGCGGTCACTTGGCAGTCAAGCCGACGTTCCGGCGGTCGGCGCCGCGATCTGGGTGGAACGGTTGAACGTCTCCGAGGGTGCACGATGAGCGACACTCGGAACCTCGTGCTCGCGGTGCCTTCGAAGGGACGTCTCCAGGAAAACGCCGCCGCTTTCTTTGCCCGCGCGGGCCTCACCCTCGTGCAGGGCCGAGGCGCGCGCGATTATCGCGGCCGGATCGCCGGCGTCGAGAATGTCGAGGTCGCCTTTCTTTCCGCGGCGGAGATCGTCGCGCATCTCGCCGCGGGAAGCGCGCATCTCGGCGTAACCGGAGAAGATCTCGTGCGCGAGACCGTCGCCGATGCCGATGCCAAGTTCGAGCTTCTGGCGCCGCTCGGGTTCGGCAACGCCAATGTTGTCGTCGCCGTGCCGCAGGCCTGGATCGACGTAAGGACGATGGCCGATCTCGAAGACGTTGCGGCGGCCTTTCGCGCCAAGCACGGCGAGCGGATGCGGGTCGCCACCAAATATGTGAACCTTACGCGCCGCTTCTTCGCCGCTGGTCATGTCACCGATTACCGCATTGTCGAAAGTTCCGGCGCGACGGAGGGGGCGCCGGCCGCCGGCAGCGCCGAACTCATCGTCGACATCACGACGACAGGGGCGACGCTCGCCGCCAATGCCTTGAAGATTCTCGACGACGGCGTGATCCTGCGCTCCGAGGCCAATCTCGTGGCCTCTCTTACCGCGCCCTGGTGCGAGGCCCGGCGCGAGACGGCGCGCATCATTCTCTCGCGCATCGCGGCGGAAGAGATGGCGCGCACCACGCGCGAAGTTTCGGCGCGTCTCGCGCAAGCCGAGGTCGAACTCTTTGCCCACGCCGAAGTTTTGTTTGCGGCGCGACCGCGTCGGCATCTCGCCGACGGCTGGCTCACTCTGACTTGTCCGGCCGAGAAGGTCGCCGGGCTCGCCGATTGGCTCGTCGCGCAAGGCGCGGCGGAAGTCACCGTCGCGGCGCTCGACTACGTCTTCGCCGCCGACAACAAGCTCTATGACAGACTGTTGGAAAGGCTGGGGTGAGCACATCCCTTCCCCTGGGAAAGGGGAGGGCGGCCGCGCAGCGGCTGGGGAGGAATTGCGCTCACTCCGCCGGCTGTGCGGCCATGTCGCGCGGCGTGAATGTGCCGTCGCCGGCTTCGCCCAGTTCAAAACGCCGCTTGTGGAACTGCGCCACGCTTGACCGATGGCCGATGGAAACCAAGGTCGTGCCCGGCAGGTTCTCGCGAATGGTCTTGTAGATTTCAGCTTCCATCGGCTCGTCCATGGCGGTGGTCGCTTCGTCGAGGAAGAGCCAGTCGGGCTTGGCGAGCAGCGCCCGGGCAACGGCGAGGCGCTGTTGTTCGCCGCCCGAAAGCGTCTGCGACCAGATGTCTTCGACATCGAGCTTGCCCGCGAGATCGCCGAGATTTGCCGCGACGAGCGCGGCGCGCAGCGTTGCATCGTCAAACTGATCCGGCGATGCCGGATAGGCAAGCGCGGCGCGCAGTGTGCCGATCGGGATATAGGGCCTCTGCGGCAACAGCATCATGCGCGCCGAAGCCGGCAATTCTATATTGCCTTCGCCGAACGGCCAGATTCCGGCGATCGCCCGGAAGAGCGTCGATTTGCCGGAACCGGAGGGGCCGGTGAAAAGAGTCGGCTCATACGTGGCCAGGCTCAAATTGGCGTCTTCGATGATGGGGCGTCCGTCCGGCAGGCGTACGGTCAGTGCGTTGACGTTGACGCCTTCGCCTTTGGCCGCCTGTTGCGGCTTGAGGTCGAAGCTGCCGGCCCTTTCGATCGCTCGGTCAAATGAGACCAAGCGATCGAGCACGGATTTGAATTCGGCAAGATAGACGTAATAGGCGACGAAGAACGTCAGTGAATCGTTGACGCTGGAGAAGGCGCGCGCCGTCTGCGTCATGATTCCGAGCTGGATCTTGCCGGCGAAATAGAACGGCGCGGAAACGATGTAGGGTATGAAGGGGCTCAGCTGCGCATAAGAGGCGGTGAAGGCGGTCAGCTTCTTGCGCAACGAAACGATCTCGAAATAATTTTTGACGACCGCTGCGAACCTGTGGCGAAGCGATTTTTTCTCCGCGTTTTCGCCGCCGAGCAGCGCGACCTGTTCGGTATATTCACGCAGTCTTGCGAGCGAGAAACGGAAATCCGCCTCGTAACGTTGGCGGATGAACGAAAGGCGCACGAGCGAGCGCCCGATCCAATGCGTGACAAGCGTGCCAAGCCCGGCATAGATGAGCGCCACCCAGCAAAGAAAGCCGGGCACCGCGATCGTCGTGTAGGGCAAGGTGAAATTGGCCGACAACATCCAAAGAATGATCGCAAAGGAAACGAGCGAACTCAATTTCGAAATGAGCAGGATCGTAAAGGAATAAATTCCGTAGCCGACCTGGCCGCCGTCCAGGAAGCGATAGATGTCCTCGGAGATTCGCTGATCCGGGTTGTCGGCTGCGCCGCCGACGAGCGACATGCGATAATGCGTGTGATTGTCGAGCCAGCGCGCGACATAATAGTCGGTGAGCCAGCGCCGCCATTTGATGACCAGGGTCGATTGGACAACGAATTCGATGACCGCCGCTGCGATGTACAGGAATGCCCAGACCATGAAGACCGTGAACAGCTGATACCAAAACGCCTTTGCGTCTCTGTTCTGGATCGCGTTGAACCAGTCGCGCGAGAAGAAAGAGAGCCGGATCTCGATGCCGACTTCCGCCTGATTGATGAGCACGAGAAAGACAACCATGGACGAGGCCACGGCGCGTTCGAGTCCCTCGAAGGCCGGAAACGGCCAGATGCGGGCTATCGTGCGTTCACCCGTGTTGAAATAGCGGTCGGCGATCCGCATCATCGATCGGACCATCGGAATGAAGGAAACGAGGTAAACGGCGATGGCAAAGAGGGCGACGGTCAGCGGCAGGCTTTCCGTCAGCTCATAGCTGGCCAGCGCCGCCGGCCAGAGTTGCAGCTTGGCCGCCAGGCACAGCGACCCGAACAGCACCAGCTCGACGCCGAAGATCGCCACGAAAATTCGGAGATAGCTCGAGATGGAGCGGCTTCGATAGGTCGTGACTGCGCAGATCGCCGAGACGGCGGTCAACAGAACCAGCGTCGTATCTCCCGTCCTTTGCGCGATAGGCGCGGCGGCCAGCGAGAAGAGCGCGATGATGATGGCAAGGATTTTCATGGACCTGTTCGTCTTGATGGGGAATCGGGTGAGGAAGCGCTGAGCTGTTGCCGCCTCTTGGCGGCGGGCCTTAGGAACGCAGTCTCGACTTCCAGCGCGGTTACGACGTGCCGGACTTCGGCTCTCGCCCCGAAACGCCCGATGTTGCCGGTCGAGAGCTTTTCGGACAGCGCAGCCGCGATGTGATCAATTTTGCTTGCATGATCTGGGCCGCAGCCCATGGCAACGCTCTAAGCCTTTGTTTTCGTGAATGTCAGTGAAGGCTGCCGAGGCTTGGTCCGTGTATGCTGACATGCGCAAGGATTGCAAGCCTTTGCAAATGGAAAATACGCCGCATTGAAGGCGGTCAACACGTCACCCGAGGGAAAACACACGGCAGGTCTTCAGTCGCCGAGATCGCGCGCGAGCACCGGATTTTGCCCGTTGATCGAGGCGACGAGCACCGGCGAGGGCCTGAACGTGAGCACCCGGCGTGGCTTGATCGGCACTTCTATCCCGGTACGCGGGTTGCGGCCAATCCGCTCGCGCTTGGCGCGGACGGAGAACAAGCCGAACGACCGAAGCTTGACCGTTTCGCCGCGCACCAGGGCGTGGGAGATCTCTTCGAGCGCCATCTCGAAAATATCCCGCGCTTGGGCGCGCGACAGACCCTTGCAGGAACTCGTAGACGGCATTCAAAAGGTCGGCCCGTGTCGTTGTTTTTCTGGCCATTTCGTTCGGCAGGGCTTGACGCACTCGCTTCTCCTCGACGCCGTGGGCCGGCCCACAATCGTCAAATCTCGCGGCCGGGGCAAGGGCTGTCGAAGTAAATAAAAAGCCCCGGAAAATCCGGGGCTTTTGAAGGCCAGCTGGGCCGGAGCGGATCAGAAATCCATGCCGCCCATGCCACCCATCCCGCCCATGCCGCCGCCTGCCTGGGCGGTTTCTTTCTTCGGCTGTTCGGCGATGATGGCTTCGGTGGTGATGAGCAGTCCCGCTACCGAAGCCGCGTCCTGGAGGGCCGTGCGGACGACCTTGGTCGGGTCGATGATGCCGAATTTGACGAGGTCACCGAACTCTCCGGTCTGGGCGTTGTAGCCGAATGCATAATTGTTGTTCTCGGCCAATTTGCCGACAACGACGGCCCCGTCGGCGCCGGAATTGTCGATGATCTGTTTGGCCGGCGTTTGAATTGCCTTGCGGACAATGTCGATGCCCGCCTTCTGGTCGGCATTCTCGCAACTGAGGCCTTGCAGGGCCTTCAGCGCCCGCAGCAGAGGCACGCTGCCACCGGGCAGCACGCCCTCTTCAACCGCGGCGCGGGTCGCGTTAAGCGCATCATCGACGCGGTCCTTCTTCTCCTTCACCTCGACCTCGCTGGCGCCGCCAACCCGGATGACGGCAACGCCGCCGGCAAGCTTGGCAAGCCGCTCTTGCAGTTTCTCGCGGTCATAATCCGAGGTCGTCTCTGCGATCTGCGATTTGATCTGCGCGATCCTGGCTTCGATATCGGCCTTGGCGCCGGCGCCGTCGATGATCGTCGTCGTCTCCTTCTCGATGCGCACCCGCTTGGCGCGACCGAGCATGGGAAGCGTGACATTCTCGAGCTTGATGCCGAGGTCCTCCGAGATCATCTGCCCTCCGGTCAGAATGGCGATGTCCTCGAGCATCGCCTTGCGGCGATCCCCGAAGCCCGGAGCCTTGACCGCCGCCACCTTGAGGCCGCCGCGCAACTTGTTGACGACGAGCGTCGCCAGCGCCTCGCCTTCGACATCCTCGGCGACGATGAGCAGCGGCTTGCCGGTCTGCACCACGGCTTCGAGCACCGGGAGCATGGCCTGCAGCGACGAGAGCTTCTTCTCGTGAATGAGAATGTAGGGCTCTTCGAGCTCGGCGATCATCTTCTCGGCGTTGGTGATGAAATAAGGCGAGAGATAACCGCGGTCGAATTGCATGCCTTCGACGACGTCGAGCTCGGTCTCGAGGCTCTTTGCCTCTTCCACCGTGATGACGCCTTCGTTGCCGACCTTCTGCATGGCGGTCGCGATCATCTTGCCGACCGAGGAATCGCCGTTGGCGGAAATCGTGCCCACCTGGGCGATTTCGTCGTTCGATGTGACCTTCTTCGAATTGGCCTTGAGGTCGGCGACGACGGCGTCGACCGCGAGGTCGATGCCGCGCTTGAGATCCATCGGGTTGAGGCCGGCGGCCACTGCCTTCGTGCCTTCGCGGATGATCGAAGCCGCAAGCACCGTCGCCGTCGTCGTGCCGTCGCCGGCCACGTCATTCTGCTTGGAAGCAACGTCGCGCACGAGCTGGGCGCCGAGGTTCTCGAACTTGTCGGAAAGCTCAATCTCCTTGGCGACGGTCACGCCGTCCTTGCTGATGCGCGGCCCGCCGAACGACTTTTCAATGACCACGTTGCGGCCCTTGGGGCCCAAAGTGATCTTTACGGCATTGTTGAGGAGCTCGACGCCGCGCAACATGCGGTCGCGGGCATCGGAGCCGAAACGTACGTCTTTGGCAGCCATTTTATGAAACTCCTGGATCGGGTTTGTTGATCGCTTGATGAGCGGACGCGCTCAGCCGACGATGCCGAGGATGTCGCTCTCTTTCATGATGAGGAGATCCTGGCCGTCGACCTTGACTTCGGTGCCCGACCATTTGCCGAACAGAATGCGGTCGCCCGCCTTTACGTCGAGGGGAACGAGCTTGCCGGTTTCGTCGCGCGCGCCGGGGCCGACGGCGACGATCTGGCCCTCCTGCGGCTTTTCCTTCGCCGTGTCGGGAATGATGATCCCGCCCTTCGTCTTATCTTCGCCTTCGAGACGCTTGACGACCACGCGGTCATGCAGGGGTCGGAAATTCATTGCGTGCTTCCTTGAACGGTTCGCGATCGGCACCGCGGTCCAAGCCGAATGCCGCGCGGAATTGAACGGAGACTGTTAGCACTCTATCAGACCGAGTGCTAACGCGCCTTGGAGATAGGTGGGGTCAGTAGCGCTGTCAAGGCAAAGCGGACATGCAGTCGCCCGACCGGTCCCCTTGAGCTTCCCAAGGTTACCGGTCCGACGCAGGCGGCCGGCTGAAAAACGGGCCCGTCCGCGGCAGAGCCCGCCCGCGCCCGAGACTGATGGGATGGCGCCTATAGAATAGCCACGCTCAAGGTATATCGAGCGCCACAAAACTCTCTTCGCCCTGGGGATTGGCGACGAGAAGCAGCGCCAATTTTTTTCCCGCGTCCTTCAACGCCTTCATTTTCTTGACAATATCGGCTGGTTCCGACACGGGCTCCTGATTGATCTCGAGCACCACCTCACCCGGTTGGATATTCTTCCGGGCCGCGGGCGAGTCGGAGTCGACCCCGGCCACAACCACGCCGGAGGTGACACTGTCCTTAATCGAGAATTTCTGCCGCGATGCGTCGTTGAGGCTCGAAAATTCCATGCCGAAGGCCTTCTCGACGACGGTATCGGGCGGGCTCTCGTCCGGCGCGGCACTGCTGACTTCGAGCGAGGCCAGTTTCTCGCTGTCTTCGAGACGGCCCAATTTGACGGTCTTGGTCAGTTCCTGACCTTTGCGCATGATCACGACATCGACCGACTTGCCGACCGGCGCGGAAGCGACCAGCTTCGGCAAGTCGTGCGCGTCTTTGATCTCGACGCCGTCGAATTTGACGATCACGTCGCCGGTCGCGATGCCGGCCTCGGCGGCCGGCCCATTCGTGTCGGTCCCGGCGACGAGAGCACCGTGGACATTGCCGAGGTTGAGGCTCTGGGCGATCGAATCATCGATCGGTTGAATCCGCACACCGAGCCAGCCGCGCCGCGTTTCGCCGTATTTCCGCAGCTGATCGATGATCGGAACGACGGTGTCGGAAGGCGTAGCGAAGCCGATCCCGATCGAACCGCCGGACGGCGACAATATCGCCGTGTTGATGCCGATGACCTCGCCATCCATGTCGAACAGAGGCCCGCCGGAATTGCCCTTGTTGATCGCGGCGTCGGTCTGGATGTAATTGTCGTACGGGCCCGAATCGATATCGCGGTTGCGCGCCGAAACAATGCCGGCCGTGACGCTTCCGCCAAGCCCGAACGGATTGCCGACGGCGATCACCCAGTCGCCGACCCGCATCTTGTCGCTGTCGCCGAATTTCACCGCCTTCAGCGGCTTGTCCGGTTTCACCCTGAGCACCGCAACATCGACCTTGGTATCCTTGCCGATGACATCGGCCTTCAGCTTCGTGCCGTCGGTGAAGATCACGGTGACTTCGTTGGAATCGGCGATCACATGATTGTTGGTGATGATGATCCCGGACGGATCGATGACGAAGCCGGAGCCGAGCGAATTGGACCTGCGCTCGTGCGGGTGAGTCAGTTGATCGTCATCGCCGCCGCCCTCTTGCTGGCGATGGCGGAAGAATTCGTCGAAAAGATCGTCGAACGGCGTGCCGGGCTCGAGTTCCGGCGCGCCGCCCGCGCTTTTCTCTTCAAAGGTCTGCGTCGCCGAAATATTGACCACGGCGTCGCTCACCTGGGCGGCGAGATCGGCAAAGTTGTCCGGCGCGTGCCCGGCCCACGCGGTTTCGAGCCCGAAAACCGGCGCCAATCCGAGCATCGAAAGCACCGCCAAGCCGAGCGCGACGGCAAATCCCGGCGAGACCCCGTGCCTCAAAAGAGCCCCGGGCCTGAGGGATGCGAAGCGGAATGGTGCAATCCGAACCATGGAAAATCTCCTGAACGTCGGCATTCGCCGGATATTTCAAACGACATTGGCGATTGCGCGTGACCGAGGCGCCGCAAAAGCAGGGGGAAGGCCGGCGCCCAAGCGCGTTCGCAACAAAAATATCCCATCGCACGAAGTTGCGCCAGATTGCTCGTAGCCGTCGAATCGGGTGCGCCGTTCGACAGCACGGCATCCGCGCATCGCAACGGAGTAGAGCTAATCCTCCCGATATCCATAGCCGGGAATATTGCCGGTCGCGCCATAATATTTATAGGGGAGAAATTTCCCCGACATCGTAAGCTTGACCCTATCGCCGCGTGGGTCGGCCTGCCTTTCGAGCGCGAAATCGAAGTCGATCGCCGACATGATGCCGTCGCCGAATTCTTCCTCGATCAGCGCCTTCAGCGCCGGGCCGTTGACCATGACGAGCTCGTAGAACCGATAGATCAATGGATCGGCGGGGGGCATCGGCATGCCGCGCATCGGCACTTCATTGAGCAGGCGCGCCTCCCCCTCGCTCAGCCCGAAGAGTTCGGCCGCCTTCTGCGCCTGTTGGCGCACCAGCTTCATCTGCCCGAGCAGCGCCCCGACGATGAGCAGCGGCGACATGCCGCCGATCTCCGCGGCGATGAATTTCCAGGTCCATCCGCGTTCGCGCTTGATGTCGAGAATCTTTTCGGTGAGATCGGACCGCTGCATCTTGCTCTCCGGCCGGTGAGGATCGGGTGCCGCCCTCTCAGTGCGCCGCCGCGGGCACGCTTGGCGGCTGCGCCGGCGCGGGCGTGGGCGTCGCGAAAAAGCGGAAGAAAGAGGATTTTGGCGTCAGGACGAAGCGCGTGTTGGCCGGCTGCAGGCCGGTTTGATAGGCCTGCATCGAGCGATAGAACGCGAAGAAATCCGGATCCTTGCCAAAGGCTGCGGCAAAGATCCGATTGCGCTCGGCATCGCCTTGACCGCGGATTTGGTCGGCCTTGTTCTGCGCGTCGGCGCGCAGGACGACGGCATCTCGATCGGCAGTAGCGGTGATCGTCTGCGCCTGTTCGACGCCTTGGGCGCGGTAGAGCGCCGCTTCGCGCGCCCATTCGCTCTGCATCCGGCTGAAGACCTTCTCGGAAATCTGCTGCGGCAGATCGGCGCGCCGGATACGCACGTCGACGGCGACGACGCCGAGCTTGCCCGATTGCTGATTGACCTGATCGCGGATGCGGCCCATCAGGACTTCGCGCTCGCCGCTGACGATTTGCGTGAGGTCGGCGTCGCCGAGCACGCGGCGCACCGCCGAATTCAGGATGAAACCCAGCTGACTGTCGGCGCTCTCGACGGTCCCGACGGTCTGGTAGAATTTGAGCGGATCGGTGATGCGATAGCGCAAGAAGGAGTCGACCTCGACCCTGGTACTGTCTGAGGCAAGCACTTCCTCGGTCGGCGTCTCGACATTGAGGATGCGCTTGTCGAACCAGACGACGTTCTCGATGAACGGGATCTTGAAATGCAGGCCCGGCTCATTGACGCTTGCGACCGGATTGCCGAACTCGAGGACCAGCGCTTGTTCGGTCTGCGCGACGGTGAACATCGAGGCGAAGCCGACGATGATGACCAGCACGGCGGCGATGACCGCGATGAACGCGGTGGCGCTCCTCATTTCTGCTCTCCATCGCCGGCTTTAGGCGCAAGTTGCGGCAGCGGCAGATAGGGCAGCACGCTTCTGCTGCCCGCCTCGTCGAGGATCACCTTGTCGGCGCCGCCGAACACTTTCTCCATCGTCTCGAGATACATGCGCTCGCGCGTCACATCCGGCGCATTCTTATATTGCGCATAGATCTGATCGAACCGCGAGGCCTGGCCGGTCGCCTCGGCCACCGTCTGCAGGCGATAGCCTTCCGCCTGCTGGAGAATTGCCGCGGCCTGGCCGCGCGCGGTCGGGACGATCCGGTTGGCATAGGCCTCGGCCTCGTTGCGCGTCCGGTCGCGGTCCTGTTGTGCCGCGGTCACGTCACGAAAGGCGGCGATCACCTGGGCTGGCGGATCGACCGACTGCAACTGCACCTGCAGGACGAGAACGCCGGCCTTGTAGCTGTCGAGGATCTTCTGCATGAGATCCTGGACCTCCGGCTCGATCACCTTGCGTTCGGCGGTGAGGACTTTCTGAATGAGACTATGGCCGATCACCTCGCGCATGGCGCTCTCGGCTACCGCCTTCACGGTGTCCTGCGGGTTGGCGACGTTGAAGGCATATTCTTCCGGGTGAACCGGATCAATCTGCCAGATCACCACGAATTTGACGTCGACGATGTTCTGGTCGCCGGTCAGCATCAGACTTTCCTGCGGCACATCGACCTGCGATTGCACCTCCGGATTGCGAATGTCCTGCTGGTAGGCAAAGCCGATGTTGATGAGGTTGCGGTCGGTCACGGCCAGCTTTTCCACCGAGCCGATCGGGAACGGCAGATTGTAATTGAGGCCCGACGAGGTCTTGCCGGTGTAGCGGCCGAAGATCATGTTGAGCCCGACTTCATTGGGCTCGATGACGTAGAAGCCGGAAAGCAGCCAGAGCAGAACGCCGACCAGGCCAAGCGCAATGAGGCCGCGCCCGCCGAGACCGCCGCCCGGCAGCCATTGCCTGAGCTTCGCCTGGCTGCGCTGCAGCCATTCCTCGAGGTTGATCGGCGCCTTGGGCGGCTGGCCCCATGGCCCGGGATTTCCCGGCTTCCAGGAGCCGCCGTCTTTGCCGTCATTGTTCCAGGGCATTTACGTCCTCGATTTCGCTGCGCCCGCGGCTGCGATGAACCCCGTCTTAGAGCCAATTGCACGTCCAAGAAAGCATTCTTCCACGCGGCCGCCGCGGCGCTGAAAGCGCGCTATTCGGTTTGGGAGCCGGCTTTTCGGCGGACATAATCGACGAAGGCGAATGCCGCGTCGTCACCTTTTTGCGGCGCATGCTGCTCCCTGTTCACCTCCTGCCACTTCGACCAATCTATTGGCGGAAAAAAGGCGTCGCCCGGCGGCGAAAGCGCGACGAAGGTCACATAGAGCCGGTCGGCGCGATCGATCAAGGCTCCGAAAATCTCGCCGCCGCCAGCGAGGATGAGCTCCTTGGCGTCGAGAACTTCCGCCCGCGACTTGCCAAGGGCGAGTGCTTGCTCGATGCCTGGCGCCACAAAGACGCCTGGCGGCGGCACGAAAGTCGGGTCGCGGGTGACAATAATCGTCTCGCGGCCGGGCAGGACGCGGCCGAGCGAGGCGAAAGTCTTGCGTCCCATGATCACCGGCTTGCCGAGCGTTAGAGCGCGAAATCGCTTAAGATCGCTCGAAATATGCCAGGGCAGACGATTGCCGTGGCCGATGACGCCGTTCTCGGCAATGGCGACGACAAGCGCAAGCGGTGGAGTCATGGCTTCGGTGCGGTTGCGGCCAAGATTCGACAAGACCTCGCTTTCAACAACTCTTACGGCTTTCGTGGGTCAGATCTTGTCGCGAACCCTGTGCGCCGTTTCGACGCCGGCGACCGGCAGGCCCTGGGGATCGAGCTTGCCGATCTGCACCAGGACCGAAGCCTGGTCCCAATAGATATGTTCATGATCGATCTTGTCGCCGCGGAAGCTCACGATCGCGACCAGCGGGACCTCGACTCTGCGACCGGTTGGCGCAATGCCCGGCAGCATCCAATCGACCGGCGCCGTATGGGTGAAGCAGAATATCAGCTCGTCGACGATGCTGTCGGCGCCGACCGTCCGGCTCACTGGAACGACCTTCGTATCCGGCGGATTTTTCCCGACGAAATGGTCCTTGTAGAAGCGCTTCACTCCGTCATAGCCCACCCCGCCGGCCATGGTCGGGACGTTATGGACGTAGGGCTCGGCCACCATGGTTGCCATCGTTGCCTCGACGTCATGCGTCTCGAACTCATAACGACAATGCGCCTCCCAAACGGCGACGCGGTCTTTATCGCTCATCGGCTGCATCTTCGATCCTCCTCTAGGCGCGCCACCATAGCACCCCGCCTTGCGGCCGACATTGGCAGCGCACGCAATATCCCCTGCTGAGGCCACCTATGCGTTGGCGCAGCCTCAGGGCTGCCGCGCTGCAACGGCGAATTCGAGCAAGGCAGCGCCGTCGAGCCGGCAGATGCGCCAGTCGGACATCAAGCGGGCGCCGGTCGATTGATAGAAACGGATAGCGTTCACGTTCCAGTCGAGCACCGACCATTCGAGCCGGCCGAGTTTCTCCTCGGCGCAACGCCGCGCGATTTTATGCAGCATCGCCGTGCCGATGCCCTTGCCACGGAATTCCTGGCGCACGAAAATGTCCTCGATCCAGATGCCATGTCGGCCGCGGAAGCTGGAGAACGTATAGAACCAGAGGCTGAAGCCGGCCGGGGTGCCGCCGTGTTCGGCGATCTCGCAAAAGACGCGCGGATCTTTCGAAAACAACGCAGCGGTGAGCATGGCCTCGTCGGCCTCGACTTCGTGCGAGAGCCGCTCGAAGGCCGCGAGCTCCTTGACGAGGGCAAAGATCAACGCTGCGTCGCTCGAAGCGGCGGCACGAATGGTGATAAAATTCGCGGCGCTGCTCACGGGTTGCGGCGGCCGTAGGACACGACATAGGCGCCATCGCGCAAATCGATCAAAGGATCGTCGGATTCCTGGATACCCGGAGTGAGCGCGCCCGGCAGGAAGAGCAGTTTCTTCTGCGCCTCCAGACTGTCCGGGTCGATCTTATCGATCGTCAACACGCCGAGATCGACGATTTTGCGGTCGTCGGGCCAGGGCTTGGACGCGTCTTTCGTCTCGTCGCCCGGCGCCGCGAGCTGCGCCTTCAGATGAAAGGTTACCGGCCCCTTGGCAACCCGCGCGGCGATTTCGTCAACGAGAAAATCGGGCGGCTCGCTTGCGGCTTGGGCGTCATCGATATGCACAAGCTTTGCCGGCATCATCATGTAGCGGACCGGCTGCTTCTTTCCGGCCTTGTCGACGAAGATAAAGGCGTCGAGCCCATTATATTGCTCGTCGGCGAAACTGTCCGGTGTCGCCGTCGTGGCGAGCGCTGCGGGTGCAATCGGGTGGCTCTTGAAAAAGAGATCGAGTGGCGTCGGCTTGGGCGCGGTCGGAGGACTGGCCGCCGCTGCAAGTAGAAAATCGCGGAAGTCCGGGCCGTTCGATACCGGGAAGAATTTGTAGGACACGAGCACCATGTCGGTCTCGCTGCCGTCTTTCAGATGGTATTTGACAGCCAAGCCATGTGGCAGAGCCTTCGATCCGTCGGGGACGTTCGGGACGCCGCCCGCATCGGAAAACCGGATTGTGACGGGGATGGTGCTCCCGTCGAAGATGGCCGCCGTGCTGAGATTTGCCGCATCGGGCGAAGCCTTGAATGTACCTTCGCCGACGATTCCCTTGGCGTGATTGGCGCGAAAGCCGGGATGGACGCCATAGAGCTTGTTCATGGCATCGACGATCTGCACCGCGATCGGCTGATCGGCGGCCAAGCAGAACGCCAAGCCGGAAAGCCACGCGGCGGACACCGCGATAAGAGTCCTCTTCAACATGGCTGTCTCCTCGTCTAAAGTGAGCCGATCATGACGGTCGGGTCGGGGCAGCGCCATCCCCCGGCATCCCGACCAAACCAAGCTAATCCTTATCGATGTGACGAGCCAGTGATCAGACTGCGACTTCGGCCGCAATCGCAGGATGCGGATCATAGCCCTCGATCATGATGTCCTCGTAACGGAAATCGAAAATCGACGTCACCGCGGGATTTAATTTCAACCGCGGCAAGGGACGCGGCTGGCGCGTCAGTTGCAGGCGCGCCTGGTCCAGGTGGTTGAGATAAAGATGCACGTCGCCGAACGTGTGAATGAAATCGCCGGGCACGAGCCCGGTCACATGCGCGATCATCTCGGTCAACAGCGCATAGCTTGCAATGTTGAACGGCACGCCCAAGAAGGCATCGCCCGAACGCTGATAGAGCTGGCACGAGAGGCGGCGCACACCGTCTTTGCCTTCGGCGACATGCAACTGAAACAGGCAATGGCAGGGCGCAAGCCGCATCGCCGGAAGATCCGCAGGATTCCAGGCGTTCACAATCAAGCGGCGCGAGAAAGGATCGCGTTTGAGCGCCGCGACGACATTGCCGATCTGGTCGATCGTGCCCCCGTCACTCGTCGGCCAGGCGCGCCATTGCTTGCCGTAGATCGGTCCGAGGTCGCCGTTCTTGTCCGCCCATTCGTCCCAGATATGGACCCCGTGCTGGTTGAGATAGGCGATGTTCGTGTCGCCCTTCAGGAACCAAAGCAGCTCGCGGACAATCGACTTCACATGCAGCTTCTTGGTCGTAACAAGCGGGAAGCCTTCGGCGAGCGAAAAACGCATCTGATGTCCGAAGACTGACAGCGTGCCGGTGCCGGTCCGGTCGGCTTTCTTTTCGCCGCGCGTCAGGATCGTTTCGAGAAGGTCGAGATAGGGCCGCATACAGCTCAACCGATGTTCAGCGCCGCGGCGCAGAAGGCGATGAGATTGTTGAAAGCATGAAAAAGCATCGAGGCCTTCACGCTGCCGGTGCGCTCACGGATTAGGGCGAGCGCGATGCCGACGGGGAAAACCGCCAGCGCATAGAGATGCGTGTCCTCATAATGGGCGAAGCCGAACACCGCCGCGCTTGCGAGAACCGCCGGCCAAAGACCAAAGCTGAAGCGCAGGCTCGTGTAAATCCAGCCGCGGAACAAGAGTTCCTCGGTAAACGGCGCCAACACGACGGCGAGAACGAAAAGTATCAGAGCGGCTTTTCTATCCGACGGAATCTCGAACCAGGATTGCGATTTCGGGTAGAAATAGCCAAGCGCGGCTGTTGCCGCGACACTGTAGAGGAGGGCACCGGCCGCGATCGCCCAGAGGATCTTGTCGTTGAGGCGCCAGACCATCGGCTGCCAGGCGACGAGACGCCGCCAGCCCGCGCCGCCGCGCCATCGCGCCAAACCAAGGATCGCGGCGGCGACGGCGAGATAGGCCGCAAACGCGATGAGGAGCATGAGTCGCAGCGGGGCGGTGCCTTCGCCTTGCTGCGGCGTCGCGGCGTCGACGAGGAATCCCCGCACGACGTTCCAGCCGACAATTGCGCTTGCCGAGAGCGCAATCACGCCGCAGATCACGAAGGTGATGATCGCGGCGAGGCAGAGGATTGCGATGAGGCTCACGCAAAGCCCGAGGAGACCATAAGGTTCGCGGTTCTGATCGAGATCGGCCGTAGGGCGCATGGCGCTCCAGGTTGGATTCTTAACGAGGGGTAAACGCCGCGCGAATGAAACCTCGCCGACGGCCCGTATCGATTGCATCAATTTACCGGCGCCGGAAGATGTGATCGCGCCGCATCCACCGCGGAAACGGCTCTTTCTAATCGGCTCCGCTTTGCTTATATTAAGGCTGCTGCCTCGCGCAGCTATGGCGATAAACGGCATCGCAATAAGCTCTTCGGACCCGGGGGCGGTACCCGGCGCCTCCACCAAAGTCCGCGCCTGGGCGCGGCGGATTTTGGCGGGGGCGAAATAGGTTCGACGGGGAGTGTAAAGGGTGTTCTTTTGCCCGGCATGGTTCCGCCGTCATCGGGCCGAATCTATAGTTGCCAACGACAACTATGCTCCGGTGGCTGTTGCCGCGTAATGCGGTAATGGTACCGATTTAAAGTCCTTGGGGTTAGCGCTTCAAGGCGGGGTTCGGAGGCACCTGGCAACAGAAGCCTCCACTTTGGTCCGCGCCGCCTCGGATATTGGAATGGCCACCGACCTGATCCGCTACGATCTTCTGGTGCAGGATGCTCTGCGGGCGGTCATGCGCAAGGTTCTCACCGATGCGGCGCGCGAGGGCCTGCCGGGCGAGCATCATTTCTTCGTCACTTTCAAGACCCGCGCGCCCGGGGTCCGCCTCTCGAACCGCATGCGCGAACAATATCCGGTGGAGATGACCATTGTTCTCCAGCATCAGTTCTGGGATCTCACGGTCGGCGATCAGGCTTTCGAAGTCGGCCTGTCGTTCCACGGCAAAAGCGAGACTCTGCTTATTCCTTTCGATGCGGTGACGGGCTTTTTCGACCCTTCGGTGGAATTCGGCCTGAAGTTCGAACTTGCAAGCGACGAACAGCCGAGCGCCGAGCCGGACGAAGCTTCGCCGCCGGCAGCGGCGCAAGCGCCGGTGCGGGCGCTCGACAAGGCAAAGCCGCGCGGAAGCGGCAGCGAACCCGCCGAGGTGGGGCCGGCTCTGGCGAGAGACGATGTCGCGCCCGCGAGGCCAGGAAAAGCCGCCGCGCCAAAACCTGCGGAGCAGGCCAAGGTCATTTCGATCGAGACATTTCGGAAGAAGCCGTGAGGAACGCACGACCGGCGAACGGCGGACAAGAAACGAGTTTGTCTTCTGTCGTCGGCCCGCCGTCCGCCATCCTCCGCAAACATTCGCTCACGATTGCCGGTCATCGCACCAGCATTTCCCTGGAACGAGCCTTTTGGGACGCTCTGCGCCGGATCGCCGCGCGGCGTGGTTCATCGGTTGCAGCGCTCGTCGCCGAGATCGATGCCGCGCGAGGCGCCGCCAATCTCTGTTCGGCCATCCGTGTCCATGTGCTTGCATCCTGTCGGCAGGCGGCCGATCGCGATCGTCAATAACGTCCCGCAGCGGAAGGATCGGGAAAAAGCGTGGTGCCGGCGCCAGGCGCCGGCCAATCCGGCCGCGCTGGCGGGAGCGGCGTCGGCCGGCCGATCTGCAAGGGAGTTGTCGCCGCGGCGTTGCGCGCCGCATCCAGCGTCTTGCGCTTGACATCCTCGGCCTTCTGCTCGGTCCCTTCCGCTTCGGCCTTGTGCCGTTCAACGAGTTCGACGGCGTGCTTTGCGTCGTCCTCGGTCTTCAGCCGTTCCGCTTCGTGCCGGCGTTCCGACTGCAGGCGGCTGAGGAAGAAGGCATGTTCGTGAACGTCGAACTCCTGTGCCTGGATACGGGCGCTCTCCCTGGCAATCGCGCGCGCCGCGAGCGCATTGACGAAAGTCGCCGCCTCGAGGCTCTGCGTGGGATTTGCGATGTTTCCGTTCCAGCTGATGCTGACTTGCGGCAGCGCGCCGTTCCAATTCTTCGGCACGGCGGCGAGGCTGAGCAAGCTCGTCTGGGCGAGCGTCAAATCGCGCAAATCGAATGCGGCATCCAGATCTTCGATAACGCCCGCCGCGAGCTTCGTTGCGTTCTTTTGCGACAGGCGCAGAACGCCAGCGGCGAGCCCGGCATCGAATTCGGCCGCGGCCAAAGAGAGGGACTGTTTACCAAACTCGCTGAGCAGGACCCGGTCGATCTCGGCCTCGTCGATGCCGAGCCGATCCTCCTCGACGGCATCGAAGACGCGCGCCAAGGCGCCGGGATCGCTCTTTGGCAGGATAAGATCGGAAAGCTCGATGCTGCCGGAGCCGGCGAACCCGGCCACAAGCGCGGCGGCGCTGTCGCCCGTGCCGGCAAGATCGAGGTCGGCCGACAGAAGTCCGCGCGCGCTTGGCACGTCGAGTGCGCAGTCGCGCAGGTGCAAATGACTCTCCGCGGCGGCATTCGGACCGTTGCGCCGCAAGGTGAGATCGGCTTCGGCGTTTCCCGCTCCGATTTTCATTGCAAGCCGGTGAATTGCGAATTCGAGTCCCGTCTCGCCGCCGGCGATCGCGAGATCGAAATGCGCGTCGCGGCCGGAGATCCGCGGCCAGAGAGCGAAATTCGCCACGCTCATCGCGAGATCTGTGGGCGGCGGATTTATCTCGACCGGCGCAAATTTGAGATCGGACCAAAGCGCGCCAGGCTTCGGCTGTTGCGGCGGCCCGAGCGCCAATTGGACGAGATCGGCAAGCGACAGCTCGTCTGTGTCGAGCGCGCCTGTAACGCCTTTGCCGGCCGAATAGGCAAGGTGGCCGGCAACCTTGCGGCCGGCGAATGTGCCGGCGAGATTGCCGAGTGCCACTCCATGGCCGCCGGCATCGAGGGTGGCGCTCACATCGGCCGGAAGACGCGCCGAAAGATTGGGAAGAGCAAGCCTCATCGCGCGCATCAGGTTCGAAAGGTCGGCGCTGGCGAGGGTGACGGTGCCTTCGGCATGCGGCGCCGAGACATTCGGATCGATACGGCCGTGGAACGCGAAATTTGCGCCGGCAAGCAGCGCCGCAATGCTCGTATCGAGACGCGAGCCGCCATGCGCCGTAATCTCGATCGAGCCCGGGCCGATGTCCTTCGACGGCAGAGTTGAAAATCCGATCTGGCGAAGCAAGGCGGTCGAGTCCTTCGCGTCGAAGCGCAGCGACAAGTTGAAATTGGCGGGGTTCTGCGGGTCGGGATCGGCCTTGCCGGAAATCGTGGTTTGGCCCGCCGTGCCGGCGAGATTCGATCCGTTAAGGCCCAGCGTGTCGCCGGTCACCTTTATGCCGGCGCCGAGATCGAGATGCGCCGGCGAAAACGCCCCAGCGCGGGCCGCGAGAAAGTCCGCCGCAGGCCCGGGCGCAAAGTGGCGTAATAGGCCGATGAGCCCATCCAGCCGCTCGGCATCGAGCTTGACGGCAATCTTGCCGCCGTGTCCGTCCCATTGGCCGCTTGCCGTCAGATCAGCGCCGTCGATGCCGGTGACCGTCAGATTTTCGAGCTTGGCGTTGGATCCGGTGCGATCGAACTTCAGGACGATGCGTCCAGTGTCGATCTCGCCCGCCTGCATTGCGCCGACCTTCACCGTTTGAGCATTGAGGCGCAAGGCCAGGTCCATCGCACCGGTCTGCCGCGCAAGGGCCGAAAGATTCGGCAGCGAATCGAGCTCGAGTGACGGGGCCGCGAGGTCGGCGAAGAACCGCGCCGCCTCGGAGCCGAGCGCCTTTGTATAGGCCAAGGTGCCGGATAGCGACGCGGCGTCGAGGCGAAGCGAAAGATCGCTGCCGACGAAACCCACCCCGGAAATATTGGTGTTTGCCCGCATCGCGAAGGAGTGGAACGGCAACACGGGGCCGGCGGGGACGACCTGGGGCAAATTCTCTGCGAGCCACTCCTCGAGGCGCGGAACGTCCTGGGCGCTGGCTTCGAGCCGGCCTACGAAGCCAGGGGCGACTCCGGTCTCGATCTTGCCGTTGGCGGAAATATGCGAGCGGCCGGGGCCGCTGGCTTCGAATTGCACGGAGGCTGCTTCCTTACCCGAAACCGTCACAGCGCCCTCGACATCGGTCAAGGTCTTGCCGCCGACAAGAATGGAATCTGCCGACAATGCGGCAGTGAGCGGGAGTCCCGAGGCAACCAAATTCTCCGATTTGATCAAACTGCCGAGAGCATCCATCAGACGTTGCATGGGGGAGGGCACGGCATCCGCCGCGAGCAGTTTGTCGAGGTCGATCTGCTGCGCTTTGAGGTTCAAATTGAGAGCCGGCTGAGCCCCGAGATCGAATTCTGCCGCGCCGTTTAAACTTGCGACATGATTTTCGTCGCCAAGCCGCAGTTCCAAATTCGAGATCGCGGCCTTGCGAAGATCGGCCTGCAAAGAACCGGCAAGCTGCCAGGGCAGGGCGATAACGCCGCGCAGATGGCCGGAGAGGTCGATGCTGCCTCTGACCGAGGGCAACATGTGCTGCGTGAAAACGAGGTTGGCATCGACATCGGCGCGAGGATGGCTCGCGTTTTCGTCAACGATGAGCTTGAAGTGCAAACGGTCGCCGTCGCGCTGGCCGGTCGAAAACCGGAAGGCGGTCGGCTCACCCCCCATTTTGAACTGGCCATCGCCGGTGAAAGGCCCGGTAAGGGCGCTCGCTTCGGCCGCCAGCGCGATCTCTTTGAAGGTTAAGCTCCGTCCCGTCGCGGGGTCGTCGATGGCAATTGTCCCGTCCTCGACCGAGATCCGTTCGAATTGCATCTGCTGCCCGGCAAGCGCGCGCGGTAGCGCCGGCAGGCGCACGGATTCGTTTTCGATTCGCAGCCGCAGTTGCGGGCGCACCAGCCGTGCCTCGACGAAATCCACTTCGCCGCGCATGAGCGCGGTCAGGGCGATTTCAAGATGCAACTCCGCGGCGCGCATGTCGGTCCCTGCCGCGGGATCCGCCACTTCCACGTCGGCGAGCTGAAGATAGGGCGTCGGCAGCAGTTTGAGGTCGATGCCGCCGCGGACCTTCACCGTTTGCCCAAGCAGGTTGGAGAGCTGCGTCTCGACCAGGCTGCGCTCGGCGTTCCAATCGACAAAATAGGGCACCGCCAAAGCGGCGCTGAGAATGATGACGAGGATGACGGCGAGGACGGTGAGAATGTCGCGCACGGTCTTAAGGTAGCCTCGAGCGCCCAGCTGCCGGGGTTGCTCAACTGTCCGTCAGCCGGTGCGCCTCCACCATAGCCGATTTCATGGCGCCAGGGTGACGGCCCTCCGCTTTGGCGAAGATTCCGAACGCTCCGTTCAATCCGGGCGGCAGCCGCTCAGTTTTTCGCTTTGTCGACGAGCTTGTTGGCGCCGATCCAGGGCATCATGGCGCGCAATTTAGCGCCGACTTCCTCGATCGGATGCGCCACGGCCTTGGCCCGCATGGCCTTGAACGAGGTCTGATTGACCTTGTTCTCGAGCATCCAGTCGCGAGCGAACCGGCCGGACTGTATGTCGGCCAACACGCGCTTCATCTCGGCCTTGGTCTCCGGCGTTATGATCCGCGGCCCGCTGACATATTCGCCATATTCGGCGGTGTTGGAGACCGAGTAATTCATGTTGGCTATGCCGCCCTCGTAGATGAGATCGACGATGAGCTTCACTTCGTGAAGGCATTCGAAATAGGCCATCTCCGGCGCGTAGCCCGCTTCCACCAAGGTGTCGAAACCGTTGCGGATCAATTCGACGAGCCCGCCGCAAAGCACGACCTGCTCGCCGAAAAGATCGGTCTCGCATTCTTCCCGGAACGTGGTTCCGATGATCCCGGCGCGGCCGCCGCCGATCGCCGAGCCATACGAGAGCCCGAGCTCGTGCGCATTGCCCGAGGCGTCTTGCGCCACCGCCAGCAGGCAGGGCACGCCCCCGCCGCGCTTATATTCGGAGCGCACCGTATGGCCCGGTCCTTTCGGCGCGATCATGAGAACGTCGAGATCGGCGCGCGGCTCGATCAGATTGAAATGGATGTTGAGCCCATGCGCGAACATCAACGCCGCGCCTTGCTTGAGATTGCCGGCGAGATGGGTGCGATAGAGGTCGCCTTGCAATTCGTCCGGCGTCAGCATCATCACGACGTCGGCCGATTTTGCCGCCTCGGCGACGGATTTGACGGCTAGTCCTTCGGCGGCTGCCTTTTTCGCCGAGGCGGAGCCCTCGCGCAACCCGATCGAGATCTCCTTCACGCCCGAATCGCGCAAATTCAGGGCATGCGCGTGCCCCTGGCTGCCATAGCCGATGATGGCAACTTTCTTACCCTTGATGAGATTGAGGTCGGCATCCCGATCGTAATAAACGCGCATGTGTGACTATGTCCTCATTTGATGGCTCGAGCCGTGCCCATTGACGAGCCTGCTCACCGGTCCTCGCAAAACAAAATCGCTGAACAGATGATCGGGCGCCGTGTTGTTATGCCGGGATTGTAGAAGCCTGCCCAGCCACAAACTCGAAACCGTTCCGCCCGGGAAGGAAGTGACCAACTCGGCCGGCCGGTCCTTCGCCCATGCGATCCTTGCAACATCCGCATCGGTTTCGTTCCTAAACATGGACCGGACTGCCGCGAAAGGCCGATCCTTCGGCAGCGGGCCCGTGAAGCTGACGGAAATGGTGCATTCACGGTCGTCCATGTCGAGCAGCTTCAATGTTGCCGATCCGCCGGCCGCGAAATCGAGCCGAAAGCTCCGGCTGGGCGGATCGAAAACAACCTGTTTGATCGCGACATAGGGCCGCTCGTCGCCGCGCTCGACAGGGCCGACCAGGATAGAGGATCCATAACCCGTCAAGCGCATCTTGCCATAGGGCAATGGGCGCAAGCGCCAATATCCATCCGGCGGATAAAACGCCATGATCTGTTCGCCTCCGCTCTTGGACTTCACCCACACCTGAACGAGCGGCGCATAGGCGCGGCGGTCGCCGACGACGACGGGCACTTGGTTGGGACGCCAGAAATTCGGTACCTCGACGCCGACGAGCCAAATCTCCGGTGACTTATAAAAGGTAATCTCATGCGGCAATTGAGGCTGAGGGCTTCCTGGCTCTCTGCCGTAATCGAATGCGCAACCGTGGAAATCCGGCGTCAGTTGCGCGGAGGAAAGATTGTTTATGTAGGCAGGATAAGAGGCGCGCACCCTGAATCCGACAATATGCGGATTTTCAAACTCCAGATCGACGTTGTCTTCTTCCGCGCAAGGGCTGGGATGCGATCTGTTGATGACCCGCACCTGGCCGTTCAAGCCGCTTGCGTCGCCAACGACGGGCGTTAAACAAACGCCCATAAATGCCGCCGCGACGAGAGCCAGCCTGACGCGCCCGACCCCTGGGCAGTCCCCAAAAAACGACAAGCGACACTCCGCGTTTCTATCAGACGACCCAAGCCATGCCGGACGGGAAGCTCCCAGCCGTTTCCTCAAATCGGATCTTTGCCGCGCGACATGGCCGCAACGCCAGTGCGCGAGACTTCGACAAGGCCGATCGGACGCATCAATTCGACGAACTGGTCGATCTTTGAAGCCGCGCCCGTCAGCTCGAAGACGAAGCTCTCGATGGTCGCGTCTATGACGCGTGCGCGAAACGCCTCGGCAAGCCGCAAGGCCTCGTCGCGGTTGGCGCCCGTTCCGGCAACCTTGATCATGGCGAGCTCGCGCTCGATCGCGTTGCCGCGCAAGGTAAGATCGGTGACCGTATGGATCGGCACGAGGCGTTCCAACTGATGGCCGACCTGCTCGATTGCCTCGGGCGGCCCCGAAGTGACGATGGTAATACGCGACAAATGCTCGGCATGCGCCACCTCGGCGACCGTCAGGCTCTCGATGTTATAACCGCGCCCGGAGAAGAGGCCGACCACGCGGGCGAGCACGCCCGGCTCGTTGTCGACGAGGACGGAGAGCGTATGCGTCTCGACATTCGATTTGCCGAGCGCCGAAGAATAGGGCGAGAGCGGCGCGGTGGGAGCGTTCATGTCAAAGGTTCCTTCTTCGCGCGCCTTACACCAGCGCCTTGCCGGCGGCATCGATCTCCGCTTCCAAATCAGCGTCGTCCGGCAGGATCATCTCGTTATGCGCCTTGCCCGAGGGAATCATCGGCAGGCAGTTCTCGGTCTTGTCGATGCGGCAGTCGAAGACCACCGTCTTGGGCGTCTTGAGCATCTCCGCGATCGCCGCGTCAAGATCGGCCGGATCCGAACAGCGAATGCCGTGCGCGCCGAAAGATTCGGCGAGTTTGACGAAATCCGGCAGCGCTTCCGAATAGCTGTGCGAATAACGCCCGCCGTGCAGCAGCTCCTGCCATTGACGCACCATGCCGAGATATTCGTTGTTGAGGATGAACACCTTGACCGGCAGGGAATATTGCGCGGCGGTTGAAAGCTCCTGGATGTTCATCAGGATCGAGCCTTCGCCGGCGATGTCGATGACGAGTGCGTTGGGATGGGCCATCTGCGCGCCGATCGCGGCCGGCAGGCCATAGCCCATGGTGCCGAGGCCGCCGCTGGTCATCCAGCGGTTCGGCGCCTCGAAATGATAATGCTGCGCGGCCCACATCTGATGCTGGCCGACCTCGGTCGTGATGTAGCAATCGCGCCCCTTGGTCGCCGCGTAAAGGCGCTCGACCGCCCATTGCGGCTTGATGACCTTGTCGGAATTTCTGTAGGCGAGCGACTTGCGCGCCCGCCATTTGGCGATTTGCGCCCACCATTTCTTCAGCGCGCCCGCGTCGGCTTTACAACCGCGCGCCCGCCAGCGCGCGAGCAGCGCCGCCACGACATGCCCACAATCGCCGACAATGCCGAGATCGACCTTCACGTTCTTGTTGATCGAGGACGGATCGATGTCGATATGGATTTTGGTCGAACCGGGCGAGAATTGGTCGAGCCGCCCGGTGATGCGGTCGTCGAAGCGCGAGCCGACCGCGACCATCAGATCGCAGTCGTGCATTGCGTTATTGGCTTCGAACGTGCCGTGCATGCCAAGCATGCCGAGCCAGTTTTCGCCCGAGGCCGGATAGGCGCCGAGGCCCATCAAGGTCGAAGTGATCGGAAAGCCGGTCAAGGCGACGAGCTCGCGCAGCAGGCGCGAGGCTTCGGGTCCGGCGTTGATCACGCCGCCGCCTGTATAGAAGATCGGCCGCTTCGCCGCGGCCATGAGCGTGACCGCCTGTTCGATCTTTTCCGGATCGCCTTCGAGTTGCGGCCGATATGTCTTGTGCTCGACGTTCTTGGGGCCGGAATAGGTGCCGCGCGCGAATTGCACGTCCTTCGGGATGTCGATGACCACCGGGCCCGGGCGCCCGTGCTGGGCGACGTAGAAGGCCTCGTGCAGGATGCGCGGCAGGTCTTCGACCGAGCGGACGAGATAATTATGCTTGGTGCAATGCCGAGTGATGCCGACCGTGTCGCATTCCTGGAACGCGTCCGAGCCGATCAAATGGGTCGGCACCTGGCCGGTAATGCAGACGACGGGGATCGAATCCATGAGCGCATCGGTGAGGCCGGTCACCGAATTGGTGGCGCCGGGGCCCGAGGTGACGAGCATGACGCCCGGCCGGCCGCTCGAGCGCGCATAGCCTTCGGCCGCATGCGCGGCGCCCTGCTCGTGGCGCACGAGAACATGGTGGACGGCGTTTTGGCCATAAAGCACGTCATAGATCGGCAGGACGGCGCCGCCCGGATAGCCGAAAATGACATCGACACCCTGGTCCTTCAGGGCTTCGACGACCATTTCGGCGCCGGTCATCTCTTCTTTGGCCATTTCGCTCTCCGCCGTGTTTTGTGCGGTTTTTTTGCTATCCGGGCAACAAAAAAGGCCCCGGAAGGGCCTGGGTAAAGCGCCAGATGCGGGAAGCCGGAGTTATCTCCGTCCCGTCTCCAGCGCCAAAACTACGATAAGATTCGCGTGCAAAGTCCGATCTCCGCGTGAGTTCGCTAACTTAGTCCATGCCGATGCCGGAATCAACCGCGCCATTGGGCGCAGCCGCCTCTCCGATCCGCCCTATCTGAGATCAGGATGAAGCTTTGGTTTACACAAGCCCGCGGGCGCGCCCCGTCGTCCGCTTCCGGCCAGAAGGTCCGCGCGACGTCCTTACCTTTCGCTCTGAGCCAAAGCCCCCATCACCATCGCCTCCGCCTCTTCCGGCGCGACCCACCGGAACGCCGGCAGTTGATGGCGCGCGAAGGTAAACTGGCGCTTGGCATAGGCGCGCGTGTCGCGCTTGCTGAGCCGCGAGGCTTCTTCAAGATCGATCTCGCCCTCAAGATGGCGCAAGAGATGCGGCACGCCAAGCGCCCGCATCGTCGGCAGCGCGGGATCGAGTCCTCGGCTGCCGAAGCTTTGCGACTTCGTCCAACGTGCCGGCCTTGAGCATGGCGTCGAAACGCCGGTCGATGGCGGCCTTGAGCGCGGCATGATCGGGCGCGACGAAGATCGCCACGCAAGATTGCGCATCGAGCAAGGGCTCGCGCTTCGCGCCTTGGAACGAAGCGAGGCTTCGCCCCGTTGCCGCATGAACTTCGAGCGCCCGCAAGATGCGTTGCGGATCGCTCGGCTTCAGCTTGGCGGCCATTTCGGGATCGAGAGCGGCGAGTTCAGCATGAAGTTCGGGGGCACTGAGGCTTCCTACGCGCGCACGAAGTTCGGCGCGCAAAGCCTTCGGCACATGCGGAATGTCCGAGAGACCCTGCGTGAGCGCCTTGAAATAAAGCCCGGTGCCGCCGACAAAGATCGGCAGGCGGCCGCCCGGCTTTTCGAGCGCCGCCGCGGCATCCTCCAGATAGCGCCCGACCGAATAATTGACCGCGCCGTCAATATGCCCGAACAGAAGGTGCGGCGCGCGAGCCTCCTCATCTGGCTTCGGCCGGGCGGTCAGGATCGCGAGGTCGCGATAGACCTGCATCGAATCGGCATTGACGAGCGCTCCGCCGAGCTTTTCGGCGAGGTGCAGCGCAAGCCTCGACTTGCCGCTCGCCGTCGGGCCTGCGATGAGGATTGCGGAGACCGCCTTCAAAGTTCCCCTTAGTCGCTGCGCCATATGCCCATGACCCATGTCGCGACGCTCATCTCCGATCCCCCGGCGCTCGAGGCGGGGCTCGTCGAAAGCATGGCGCAAATCCTGCCCAGCGCGCAAACCCCGCTTTGGCTCGCGGAGCATATTGCCGCGGATATTCCGTTCACGCCGCAAAGCGACGCCGAAGCGAGGCGCCTGGTCGGGGGGCTGCGCGAAAAATGTGCTGATCTGCCGGTCGATGTCATTATCCAGCCTGCCGCCGGCCGGCGCAAAAACCTGCTCGTGGCGGACATGGATTCGACCATCATCCGGCAGGAATGCGTCGACGAGCTCGCCGATTTTCTTGGGCTGAGGGAGCATGTGGCGGAGATCACGGCGCGCGCCATGCGCGGCGAGGCCGAATTCGTGCCGGCCTTGCGCGAACGTGTCGCGCTTCTTGCCGGGCTCAGCGTCGATGTGATCGGGAAAATCCTGGCGGAGCGGATCAGCTTCGCGCCCGGGGCCGAGGCGCTTGTCGCGACGATGCGCGCGCATGGCGCGGCGACCGCGCTCGTCTCCGGCGGATTCACTTTGTTCGCCGTGCCGCTCGCCGAAAGGCTTGGGTTTGATACGAGCGAAGCAAACACGCTCATCCTCAAAGACGGCAAGTTGACGGGCGAAATCGCCGAACCTGTGCGCGGCGAGGCCGCCAAGCGCGAAGCGCTGGTGCGACTGCGCACCGAGCTCGGCCTCGCGCCGTTGGAAACGCTCGCAGTTGGCGACGGCGCCAACGATAGGGCGATGTTGGCGGAGGCTGGGCTCGGCGTCGCCTTCCATGCCAAGCCCGCCGTCGCCGCCGCGGCCCTGGCGCGGATCGATCATGCCGACTTGACCGCGCTGCTCTATGCGCAAGGCTATCGGCGCGAGGAATTTTGTGGGTAGGAAATATCCGCGCGAATAAGCCTTCCCCTTTCAGGGGAAGGCGGCAGCGTGCCGCAGTGGCGCTGCCGGATGGGATCCCCACCCGGCCGCTTCGCGGCCACCCTCCCCTCGCAGGGGAGGGATTGCTCACTCCAGCTCCTCCGGCTCGAACTCGCGATAGGTCGAACAGAATTCGCAAGTAACGCCGATCTTGCCATTCTCCCCGATCATATCGGCGCGCTCCTCCGGGGTGAAGCGTTTCAGCATGTTGGCAATGCGCTGGCGCGAACAGCGGCAGGCGGCTTTGACGCTTTGCGCCGCAAAAACCCTGACCCCGCGCTCATGGAAGAGCCGATAGAGCAGCCGTTCGCTCGACAAGGTCGGATCGACGAGTTCGTGGTCTTCGACCGTCGCGGCAAGGGATTTGGCTTCGACCCAGGCGTCGCTTTCGGGCGCTTCCGCCAGCTGCGTTCCGGCCGGTGCGTCGCCCGGGGCAAGATCGGCCTGGCGTTCCGGCGAAGCCGGCAGGTATTGCACCAAAAGACCGCCGGCCCGCCAAGAAGTCTGTGCTCCCGTCACGCTTTCCGCCACCGCGAGTCGAACGAAGGTCGGGATCTGTTCCGATTGGCGGAAATAGCGATGCGCCGCCTCTTCGAATCCTTGGCCTTCGAGGGCGACAATGCCTTGGTAGCGCGACACGTCCTCGCCTTGCTCCAAGGTCAAAGCGAGATGCCCTTTGCCGAGGAGGTCGGCATCGGGGTCGCTTGCGGCAAGCTTCTCGGCGTCGAAGCGGGCAAAGGCGCGCAGCCTGTCCGGCGCATCGAAATCGACGACGATCATGTCGATCACGCCGTCGCTCTTGGTCTGCAGCTGCAGCCGGCCCTCGAACTTCAGCGCCGAGCCGAGCAGCACGGTGAGCGTCGCCGCTTCGCCCACGACGCGCGCCACGCGCGGCGGATAATCATGGCGGGCGAGAATTTCATCGATCGACGGACCGAGCCGTACGACGCGCCCGCGCAGATCGAGCGGCGCGACCGCGAAGGGCAGGATCGTGTCGTCGCAGGCGTCATCCGAAACCGGGCGCAACATTGACCGCTCATCCATCCAGCGCCCCGAAGCACCAGGCGAGGATGCCTTTTTGCGCATGCAAGCGATTCTCGGCCTCGTCGAAGACCACCGATTGCGGCCCGTCGATCACTGCGTCCGTGACTTCCTCGCCGCGATGCGCCGGCAGGCAATGCATGAAGATCGCATCCTTGGCGGCAACCGACATCAGCTTCGTGTTCACCTGGTAGGGGGCGAGAAGATTGTGACGGAAGCTTTCGTTCTCATCCCCCATCGAGACCCAGCAATCGGAGATGACGGCATCGGCGCCGCTGACCGCTTCATAAGGGTCGCGCGTCACCTTGAGCCGGGTTCCGTTGCCCTGCGCCCAGACGAGAAGCTCGCGCGGGACATCGAGCTCGGCCGGGGTTGCGACCTGCATGGTAAACTCGAATCGTTGTGCCGCGTGAATCCAGCTGGCGAGCACATTGTTGGCGTCCCCGCTCCAGGCAATCGTGCGTCCTTTGATCGGGCCGCGATGTTCCTCGAAGGTCAGGACATCGGCCATTACCTGGCAGGGATGCGATCGCTTGGTCAGCCCATTGACCACAGGCACGGCGGCGTAGCGCGCAAGCTCGTAAAGATCGTTGTGATCGAGGACGCGGATCAACATCGCATCGATGAAGCGGGAGAGCACGCGCGCCGTATCGGCGATAGTCTCGCCGCGGCCGAGCTGCATCTCCTGTCCCGTCAGCATGACCGTCTCGCCGCCGAGTTCGCGCATGGCGATGTCGAAGGAGACGCGCGTGCGGGTCGAGGGCTTGTCGAAGATCATCGCCAAGACTTTGCCGGCGAGCGGGCGCCAAGCCGCGACCTCGCCCTTGCGGCGGCGCCGCTTGATCGACAGGGCGGCTTCGAGGATGCGACGCAGCTCCGCGGCCGAAATCTCGGAGAGATCGAGAAAATGCCGCGGCGGATTGCCTGTGCGCTCGGAAGCCGGGGTCATTCTGCGGCCCCTCTGCGCGGCAAGTCCTTCTCGAGCCGCGACGCGGCCGCTTCAAGCCGAAGCAACGCCTCGGCGATCTCCGTCTCGCCGACGATCAGCGGCGGCAGCAGGCGCGCGACATTCTCCGCCGCCGGAATGAGAAGCAGCTTTTCGGCGCGCGCCGCGGCGACGAAATCGCTCACCGGCACGCCCGCCGCGATGCCGAGCATGAGCCCCTCGCCGCGGATCTCGGCGATCACGCCGGGGTGCCGGCCTTTCAGATCCACCAGCCCCTGTTTCAACAGCCTGCCCATGCGCGCCACATGATCGACGAAGCCTTCCGCGAGGACGACATCGAGCACGGCATTGCCGACCGCCGTCGCCAGCGGATTGCCGCCGAAGGTCGTGCCATGCGTGCCAAGCGTCATGCCTTTGCCGGCCTCGCGCGTCACCAGCAGCGCGCCGAGCGGAAAGCCGCCGCCAAGGCCTTTGGCAAGCGTCATGATGTCGGGCGCGATGTCGGCATGTTCATAGGCAAAGAGCTTGCCGGTGCGGCCCAGCCCGGTCTGCACCTCATCGAAGATCAAAAGCAGGCCGTGTTCATCGCAAAATTTGCGCATGGCCTGAAGCTGGGCGAGCGGGACCGCTCTGATCCCGCCTTCGCCCTGGATCGGCTCAACGAGAATGGCGGCGGTCTGCGGGCCGATCGCGGCCTCGAGCGCGGCGAGATCGTCGAATGGGACCTGATCGAAACCCTCGGGTCGCGGGCCGAAGCCTTCGAGATATTTCGGATTGCCGCCGGCGGTCACGGCGGCGATCGTGCGCCCGTGAAAGGCTCCCTGCAGGGTAATGATGCGGAATTTCTCCGGGTGGCCGCTGACAAAATGATATTTCCGCGCCGTCTTGATCGCCGCCTCGACGGCCTCGGTGCCGGAATTGGTGAAGAAGACGAAGTCGGCGAAGCTCGCCTCGGCGAGGCGGCGGCCCAAGACCTCGGCTTGCGGAATCTCGAAGAGGTTCGACACGTGCCAAAGCTTCTGCGCCTGTGCGGCAAGCGTCTTGACGAGGTGAGGGTGGGCGTGACCAAGACTTACAACCGCGATGCCGGCGCCGAAATCGAGAAAGCGCTCGCCCTCGGTTGACGTGAGCCAAGCCCCCTCGCCCCGCTCGAACGCGAGCTTGGCGCGCGCATAGGTGGGAAGCAGCGACGATGTCACTCAAGGCTCCGTAGACGAGGCTGCGGCTGGCGTCGACCGGCGTGTCGATCCGTCGGCTCGCGCCCGAATGTATTTTGCGGGCGACCCCAAAATCAAAGTGCCGCCCCGAAAGGAGCGGCAACACCGGGGCCTCACTTTAAGGACCTTGCCCGGTCGGGTCAAATTTTTGCGCGAAGGTCGCCCGCAAGCAGGGAGCAGCGCTCCCGATTTGACACCGGCGCGCAGACCGGCAGCCGAACCAAGCATCATCGAACCGCGCGCAAGAGCGGCCAGAAGCTGCTGTTGAAAACACCCATGAGCTTTCAAGGACTCTTGCGCAGGATTCAACAGGTAGTGTAGCTTCTTGCGTGTCGAATACGACATCTCGTGCGGCGGACCTTGATGCGTAAGACATCGCCGGACACCGGATTTCCGGTGCCGCGTCGGTTTGGTTTGCGCCCAAGTGCGCCCTCGGTTTCGCCGCGTCGTATAGACCGCGTTGAGGCTCACTTTGCGACAAATCGAGGAGGGACTTGAATGTCCTGGACCGACGAACGAGTGGAACTCCTGCGCAAGCTCTGGACCGAAGGATTGAGCGCCAGCCAGATCGCGCATGAGCTTGCCAACGGCATCACCCGCAATGCGGTGATCGGCAAGGTGCATCGATTGGGCATGTCCGGCCGGATCAAGGCGGCGAGCTCGGTCAGTTCGCGGCCGCGCATGAAATCGATGCGGCCGGTGCATTCGCGTCCCAGCACACCGATCATGCGGGGCAACACCGCGCTCGCCCTGCGCCAGCAGCCGATGGAGGCGCCGCAGCCCATCGAGGAGATCGTGATTCCGATCTCGGAGATGGTCACGATCTTGGAGCTGAAAGAAGCCATGTGCCGCTGGCCGGTCGGCGACCCGACGACCGCCGAGTTCCGTTTCTGCGGTGCCAAGAAATCGACCAACGCGCCAAGCCCCTATTGCCCTTATCATAGCCGCATCGCCTATCAGCCGTTGCAGGAACGCCGGCGCGAGAGGGAACGCGAGCGGCGGGTGCAAAGACTGGCGTGAGGCCGACACGCGCTCATGCGCGCGCGAGACGCGGTCATTCGGCCTTGCCGAACGTCTCGTCGAAGGAATAGCCGGCGCCGCGGATTGTGCGGATCGGATCGCGCTCGCCGGCGAGCGACAGGGCCTTGCGCAGCCGGCCGACATGTACGTCGACGGTGCGTTCGTCGATCTCGGCCGAGAGCCCCCAGACGCTGTCGAGCAATTGGGCGCGGGAAAACACCCGGCCGGGCTTGCCCATGAGATATTCGAGCAGGCGGAATTCGGTCGGCCCGAGATGGACGTTGCGCGAACTGCGCACGACCCGCCAATTCTCCCGGTCGAGCGCAAGATCGCCGGCGACCAGCAGCGCCGCGACCCGATCCGGGCGCGAACGGCGCAACAGCGCCCTGACCCGCGCCATGAGTTCGGGAACGGAAAAGGGCTTTACGATGTAATCGTCGGCGCCGATCGTCAGACCGCGGACCCGCTCGCTTTCGTCGCCGCGCGCGGTGAGCATGATCACCGGCAAGGTTCGAGTCGATTCACGCGCCCGCATCCGCCGGCAGATTTCGAGCCCCGACACGCCGGGCAGCATCCAGTCCAGGATGACGAGATCGGGGGGCGACTCGAGGAGCCTGAGTTCGGCCTCGTCGCCGCGCTCGACCCGCTCGACAGCAAATCCTTCCGCTTCGAGATTGTAGGTCAGCAGCAGGCTCAAGGCGGCTTCGTCCTCGACCACGAGGATCCGCGGAGCCGCGGCCGGAGCCGCGCCGGGGCGAGGCTGCATCCTGGCGTCGGAAGCTTGCTGGCCGTTCATCTCATCCACTGCTGATCACCGCTCACTTGCTGACCTGCGGCAACTCTGACGCCGGAGACGGCCCCTTCGGCCGATCCATCGGCAGCGCCTCGCCGGTCACGAGATAGACCACGGTCTCGGCAATATTGGTCGAGTGATCGCCGATGCGCTCGATATTCTTGGAGACGAACAGAAGATGGGCGCAGAAGGAGATGTTGCGCGGATCCTCCATCATGAAGGTCAAAAGGTCGCGGAACACCGAATCCTCGAGCGCATCGAGTTCGACGTCGTTGCTCCACACTTGACGGGCACGCTCGACGTCGCGCATCGCATAGGCGTCGAGCGCGTCCTTGAGCAGCATGGCCGCCGTCTCATGCATGGATTTCAACCCGATGATGGCGCGCTGCATGCGCGTCTCCGCCGATAGCTTCAAGGCTCTCTTGGCGATGTTCTTGGCAAGATCGCCGACCCGCTCGAGGTCGCCGGAGATCCGGATCGCGGCCACGATCTCGCGCAGATCGGCGGCAAACGGTTGCCGGCGCGCGATCGTCATGATCGCCTGCTCCTCCACGTCGCGCTGCAAGACATCGAGGCGGACGTCGGCGGCGATCGTCGATCGCGCCAGATTGACGTCGAGATTGGCGAGCGCATCCATCGCGTCGCTGAGCATTTTCTCGGCAATGCCGCCCATCTCCGCTATTTTGCGGCCGAGCGCTTCGAGCTCCGCGTCGTAAGATCTTACGGTGTGGTCGGTCATGGCAGCATCCTGGAAACCGCTGTGATCAGCCGAAACGGCCGGTAATGTAATTCTGAGTGCGCTGATTCTCCGGCGTAGTAAAGATCTGCGAAGTCGTGGAGAATTCGACCAATTCGCCGAGATACATGAACGCCGTGTACTCGGAAACGCGCGCCGCCTGCTGCATGTTGTGGGTCACGATCGCGATCGTGTAGTTCTCCTTCAGTTCGTCGATCAGCTCTTCCACCTTGGCGGTCGAGATCGGATCGAGCGCCGAGCACGGCTCGTCGAAGAGAATGACCTCGGGATGGATGGCGACAGTGCGGGCGATGCACAGGCGCTGCTGTTGGCCGCCGGACAGCGACAGCCCGCTCGCGCTCAATTTGTCTTTGACTTCGTCCCAAATGGCGGCGCCCCTGAGCGCGCTTTCGACCCGCCCGTCGAGTTCCGATTTCGGCAGCTTCTCATAGAGTTTCACGCCGAAAGCGATATTGTCGTAGATCGACATCGGAAACGGCGTCGGCTTTTGGAACACCATGCCGACGCGGGCGCGCAGCAGATTGAGATCCTGCCTCGCGTCGAGGATGTTCTTGCCGTCGAGCCAGACTTCGCCCCTCGGCGCGCTGGCGCGGATAAAGATCATACATCCGGTTCAGGACACGCAGAAGCGTCGATTTCCCGCAGCCCGAAGGCCCGATCAATGCCGTCACCTTGTTGGCATAAAGCGACATGCTGATGTTCTTCAAGGCGAGATTCTCGCCGTAGAAGAAATTCAGATCCTTGACCGATATCTTGGTCGGCAGTTCGTTTTTTACATATTCCGTTGCATTCATTTGTTGGCTCCCCGTGAACCAAGCACGCGCGCCACGATGGACAGAATGAGCACGGCTAGCGTTATAATGAGAGCGCCGGTCCAGGCGAGGCTTTGCCATTCCTTGTAAGGGCTCAGCGCGAACTGGAAGATGACGGCCGGAAGGCTCGACATTGGCGCATTCAAATTCGTGCTGAAGAATTGATTGTTCAGTGCGGTGAAGAGCAACGGCGCGGTCTCGCCGCTGACCCGCGCGACGGCGAGAAGAACGCCGGTGATAAGCCCGGCGCGTGCAGCCCGGTAAGCAATCCTTGCGACGACGGTCGAACGCGGCAGGCCGAGCGCGCTCGCTGCCTCGCGCAAGGGACCGGGAACAAGCAACAGCATGTCTTCGGTCGTCCGCACAACCACTGGAACGACGATCACCGCCAGCGCGACCGCGCCGGCTATGGCCGAGAAATGGCCCATTCGGGCGACCATGATCTCGTAGACGAAGAGGCCGATGACGATAGACGGAGCGCTGAGCAGGATGTCGTTGATGAAGCGGACGACGAATGTGAGCTTCGAACCGCGGCCGTATTCAGCCATGTAGGTGCCCGCCAAAATGCCGAGCGGCGTTCCGATGGCCACGCCCAAAACGGTCATGATCAGACTGCCGACAATGGCGTTCAGCAGGCCGCCAGCCGCCCCGGGCGCCGGTGTCATCTGCGTGAACACGGCAACCGACAGGCCGCTAAATCCTTGCCACAGAACCGTCGCAAGGATGATGATCAGCCAGCCGAGGCCGAAAGCCGCCGAGGCATAGCAAAGCCCCAGACCGATCGTGTCGGCGCGGCGGCGCGAATTGTAGAGAGCCATGCCTAGCGTCCTGCCTGACGTTCGAGCCGCATAAGCATAAAGCGCGCGACGGCCAGAACGATGAATGTGATGACAAAGAGGATAAGGCCGAGTTCGATCAGGGCCGAGGTGTAGAGATCGCTGACCGCCTCGGTGAATTCATTGGCGATCACGGCGGAAATCGTGGTGGCGGGCGCGAGCAGCGAAGCCGCGATCTTATGAGCGTTGCCGATGACGAAGGTCACGGCCATGGTCTCGCCGAGTGCGCGGCCGAGGGCGAGCATGACGCCGCCAAGGATGCCGACCCGCGTATAGGGAATGACGATAAAGCGCACCACCTCCCAAGTGGTACAGCCGCCGCCGTAGCCGGCTTCCTTCAGAAGCTGGGGGACCGTGTTGAATACGTCGCGCGAGATCGCGGCAATGAACGGCAAAACCATGATCGCGAGAATGAAGCCGGCGGTCAGCATGCCGATGCCGTAAGGCGGACCGGCGAACAGCGTCGACAGGACCGGCAGGTGGCCGAAGAGACTGATCAAGCCCGGTTGGACGTGCGCCTGCAAGAACGGCGCAAAGACGAACAGCCCCCAGATGCCGTAGATGATCGAGGGAATGCCGGCGAGAAGTTCGATGGCAATCCCGATCGGACGGCGCAGAATTTCCGGGCAAAGTTCGGTGAGGAAGATCGCGATACCGAGCCCGACCGGAACGGCGATCAGCATGGCGATCAGCGACGTCACAACGGTACCGTAGACCGGCGCTAGGGCGCCGTATCTGTCGGTAACCGGATTCCATACTTGCGTCGTAAGGAACCCGAAGCCGAATGCCTGGATGGCCGGAATCGAGCCCTGGATCAATGAGGCGATGACGCCGCCGAGAATGACGAGCACCGCGATCGCCGCGGCAAGCGTCAACCAATGAAAGGCTTTGTCGCGGATCTTGAAGGTGCTGAGCACGCGAGCCCGCCGCGCGGCGTCCTTATAGGCCACTGGGCCGCTCTCTACCGCCATGTCCGCCAAAGTCGTGGTCTCCGGTCCCTCAACAACAATCGCGACGCGCGAGTTACCGTTCCGATCGCGAACCGCACTATCTGAACGGGAGGGCTATGCGCGCCCTCCCGTCTTTCACGCTGAATGCATTTGCAACACTCAGTTCAGTAAAGCCTTCCCATCCGAGCCTTTGATATCCTCGGCCCAAGTCTTCTTGATCAGCGTCACCACCGCGGCGGGCATCGGGATATAGTCCAGGTCTTGCGCCATCTTGCCGCCGTTATCGAAGGCCCAGGCGAAGAACTTCAATGCTTCGGCGGCCGCGGCGGCATCCGGCGGCTGTTTTGGCATCAGGATGAAGGTCGAGGCTGTGATCGGCCAGGATTCGGCGCCCGGCTGGTCGGTGAGGATCTGATAAAAGCCGGGTGCATGGGCCCAATCGGCATTGGCCGCGGCGGATTGGAAGGAGGTCATGGTGGGCGCTACCTTCTTGCCCTCCTTGTTGATCATATCTGCATAAGTGAGCTTGTTCTGCATCGCATAGGCATATTCGATATAGCCAATCGCGCCCTGGGTCTGCTCGACATTGTTGGCGACGCCCTCATTGCCCTTGGCGCCGATGCCGACCGGCCATTCGACCGCGGTGCTCTCGCCAACGTTGGCTTTCCAGTCGGGCGAGACTTTCGACAAATAGTCGGTGAAATTGAAGGTCGTCCCGGAGCCATCGGAACGATGCACGACCGCGATCGCCGTCGAGGGCAGCTTCACGTCTGGATTTAGCTTCTTGATCGCGGGATCGTCCCAGGTCTTGATGGTGCCGAGGAAGATGTTGGCAAGCGTCGGGCCGTCGAGAACGAGCTCGCCGGGATTGATCCCTTGCAGCGTGACGACGGGGACAATGCCGCCCATGACCATCGGCCATTGCACGAGTCCGTGCTTATCGAGATCGGCGGATTGGAGCGGCTTGTCGGTGGCGCCGAATGTCACGGTTGCCGCCTCGATCTGCTTGATGCCACCTCCCGACCCGATAGACTGATAGTTGAGACCATTGCCGGTCTGTTTCTTGTAGGCATCCGCCCATTTTGCGTAGATCGGGTAGGGAAACGTTGCGCCGGCGCCTGAAATGTCCGCGGCGTGTGCTCCGGCAATAGCAAGCGCCATTGCAATCGGAGCCGTCCAAATGAAAGATTTGAACTTCATCTTGGGCCTCTCGAACTGGGGTGACGACGCTGTCGGCAAGCCCGTCCGGCCGCCTCAGCGCCGGGCGCAACCTAGGCGGATCCAGATAAAGATTTACGACGCGGGGATGACAATCAGATGACAGGCGCGCCGCCGCAAAGGCTCCGGCGCTGAAATCATTCCCGAAACAACGGCAAGGCGACGCTGAACGTCGCACCTTCGCCGGGTTTCGATTCGATGTTCAGGCGTCCGCCGTGGCGCGCGACAATATGCTTGACGATCGCCAAGCCGAGGCCGGTGCCTCCCTTCGCCCGGCTCTGTCCCGCATCCACCCGATAGAACCGCTCGGTGAGCCGCGGCAAATGTTCCAGCGCAATGCCGGGCCCATAGTCGCGGACCGAAAGATACGCCTGGGCTCCGTTCGCGCGGATGACGATATCCACATCTTTCTTAGCGGTCATCGCATCGGCAGCGCCGTATTTGATTGCGTTTTCGATCAGGTTTTCAGCCACGCGCAGCAATTCATCGCGATCGCCGGCGACGATAACCGAAGCCGGCGCCTCGATCGTCAGCGTCACATTCTTGTCATAGGCCATCGGCGACAGCGTATCGATTATATGGCGGAGGATGCCGACGAGATCGACCGGCGTGTCGGGGCGCACGTGCAGATGCTGTTCGATCCGCGACAGCGAGAGAAGATCGTCGACGAGACGCGACATTCTCTGCGCCTGCTCGCGCATGATGCTGAGAAACTTGCGGCGCGCGGCCTCGTCCTCGCGCGCCGGCCCCTGCAGAGTCTCGACGAAGCCGAGCAATGAGGCAAGCGGGGTGCGCAATTCGTGGCTGGCGTTGGCGACGAAATCGACCCGCATGCGCTCGACCCGACGCGCCTCGCTCAAATCGTGCAGCGACAGGATCAGGGCGGACTCGAATTCATCTCCGCCGAGCGGCGCTATGCTCACCTCAAACAGACGCTCGACCGGGACCTTTTCGGCCCAGATCACCCGCTCGGCCCGCTGCGCGGAGCGCACCCTGTCGACGGAATCGAGCACATCCGGCGAACGCAGACTGCGCGCCAGCAACCCATCCGCCTGCAGACCCGGCAGAATCGCGTGCACCGCGGCGTTGGCGGCGATGATCCGATCATCCCCGTCGATGACCATAACCGCCTCCGGCAGGGCTTCGATGAGCCCGCGGATCAGCGAACGATCTCGCCGTCTGATGTCTTCGTTCATGCGTGTCGCCGGCAAACACCAGCTGCTCGCCTGTTCGGGAGCTTCCGCTTTAAGCAGGTTGCGACGAATTGCAAGCAAGGAGGAGGCCGGGTCGCGCGACGTTGTCCACTCAAGACTCGCCGTCACACGCCGGATCCGGCGCCCGGCACCCAGAGAATGTCGCCTTCCCCGGAGCGATTGAGGTGGCGCGCGGCGACGAAGAGGAAATCCGACAGGCGGTTGATATATTTGAGCGCCGGCGCGCCGATTTGTTCGCTGGGCGCTGCGGCAAGTTCGACCATGCGCCGCTCGGCGCGGCGGACCACGGCGCGGGCGACATGCACGGCTGCCGCCGCCTCGCAGCCGCCCGGCAGAACGAAGGATTTGAGCGGTTCGAGGGCTGCGTTCAGCGCGTCGATCTCGCGTTCCAGCCGCTCGACCTGCGGCTCAGTCATCCGCAAAGCCCGGCCCTTGGCATTCGTCTCAGGCACGCAGAGATCGGCGCCGAGATCGAAGAGATCGTTCTGGATCGCCGCCAACGTCGACGCCAGTGCCGCATGTTCTGGCGCGTTCAAGAGAAGCGCGCGCGCGACGCCGATAAAACTGTTGGCTTCGTCGACCGCGCCATAGGCTTCGATCCGCAGGTCGTCCTTGCGCCGCCGCTCGCCCGTGCCGAGCCCGGTCAGACCGGCATCGCCGCTGCGCGTATAGATCTTGCTGAGCGTGACCATGTTCAACGCCGGAAAAACAGCACGCCCATGATGATGAGGATGGCGAGGAACTGCAAGCCCACGCGCCAGCGCATCAGCACCTGCGAAAGCCGCGAATTGCCGCCGCGCGACATGTTCACAACGCCGGCGATCAGAACGAAGAGCACCGCAATGAGCGCCACAGCGACGAGGATATTGCCGAGCATATGCATGTGAAACTCCCTCGCCGCCGCCTCTTGCAGCCAGAATGAAGTCAATCCAACAACGACGGTTACGCAATCAATAAGGTTTCAGCAGGCGCTCCAGATAATCGAGTTCCTCCTGCGCCCGCCAGGGGTCGCTCAGCCTTCTGCGCAATTCTTCGAGCACACGCTGGGCGCGCTGCGCGGCCGGAATTCCCATCGGGTCGAAACGCGCGTGCGGATCGAAGGCGGGATTGTTGGCGAGCGGCCGGCCGAGCGGGTCGGTATCGCCGCCGCCGTCGGCTTGGCCCGCGCCTTCCTGGTCGCCCGGCTGATCGCCCTCAGCGCCCTGGCCTTGGCCGCCTTTCTGCATGGATTGGGCAAGCTGCTCTGTGCCTTTGCGCAAGGCTTCGAGCGCGCGGCCCTGCGCCGCGACGGCCTGGTCGCCGCCGCCTTGGCTGCCGCCCTGGTCCTGGCCGCCTGGACTTTGGCCCTGGCCCTGGCCGCCCTGGTTCTGGCCTTGCTGCTGGCCGCCCTGATTCTGCCCTTGCTCCTGGCCTTGATTCTGGTCTTGGCTCAGCGCCTTTTCAGCCTCTTTCATCGCTTTCTGCGCTTCAGTGAGGCCGGACTGATCCTGCCCCATCTGTTTCAACTGCCTCTCCACGTCCTCGAGTTCTTTGCGTAGCTGCTGCTGGCGATCGTGCAATTCCTGTTCGCTCATCGGATTTTGCTGGGCGGATTGGTTCTGCCCCTGATCATTCTGGCTTTGCTGGCCGGACTGGTCGGGCTGGCCCTGTTGCTGATTGTCGCTCTCTTCCTGCTGCTCCCGCGCCTGGGCCTCCGCCTGCGCCTGGCGGTTGGTTTGGTCGCGCAATTGCTGCTGCTCGCGCGTGAGCCTGTCGAGGTCGCGCAAGGCCTGGTTCATGGCGCGGGTCGTCGGGTCGGCGTCGCGCCGCCGCGCCATCTGCAGGTTTTCAAGCGTATTCTGCAACTGCTCGAGCATTCTCTGCGCATCGTTGCGATCGCCGGAGCGCGCCAGCTCCTGCATCCGGTCGAGCATGGATTGCAGATCCTTGCGGGAAACCGTTCGGCCCGGGTTCGGCGCGCGTTCGGCCTGTTGCTGATTGCCGAGCTCGCGCGCCTGCTGCTCGGAGAATTCACTCAGGAACTTGTCGAGGGCGGCGCGCAAGTTCTCGGTGAGCTTGCGAATTTCCTCATCCGAGGCATTGTGCTGCAAGGCGTCGCGCAATTGTTGTTCGGCCGCGCGCAAATCGCGTTCGGCTTCGGAAAGCGAGCCGTTCTCGATTCGAAGCGCCATGTTCCAGAGATAATCCGCGACGCCGAGCAGATCGGCATCGCTCTGCGCATCCTGCAGCATGCTTGAACCGACGCTAAGGCCGAGGAAGACGGAGCTGCCCACGCCGAAGGCTTCGGGCGCGATCATCAGAGCGTCGAGCGCCGTCTGCACGCGCTCGCGGGAATCCGGGAACAGCACGAGGTTGCGTCTCTGCTCGACAAGCGCGCGCGCGATCGGCTTGACGAAGGGCCGCTGCGGAAGCGTTATCTCGATAGGCACGCTCTTTCCCCAGTTGCCGCCTCCGTCATGCACCGTGAGCGTCATTTTCACCCGCGCGCCGGCCCAGGCATGATCGGAGAGGTCGACCGTCGCCTCCGTCTCGCCCAATCCGCCGGGTCCGGCCGGGAGAGGCAGAGCGATATGCGGCGGGGCCACGAGCGAGCGCATCCGTCCCGATGAGCCTTCGACGCTGGGATCGGCGAAATCGGCCGCGGCGGATACGGCGCCATAATCGTCACTGATCTTGTAGGAAAGCGTCAAGGAACCGCGCGCGTTGGCGTGCGGCGCGTCGGTCAGCTCGATCTGTGGCGGCAGATCGGGGATGACGGCGATGTTGAAAAGCCCGACCAGCGCGCCCGCGTGTTTGAGGCCGAGCCTGGCGTCGCCATGCAGCAGAAAGCGCTGTTCGTTGTCGCCCGAAGACGTCTGCGCCGGCTTGGTCGCGTCCGGCTTTGCCGCCGACTCGAGACCGCCCTGCGTCTCGACGCTGAGATCGCCGCCGGAAACGCGCACGATCACGGTCGAATTGATCGGCGCCGCGATGTCCTGCGCCTGGCCGGTATTTTTGGCGAGGTTCAACATGACCGGCGGCTTGCCGGTATAGGCAGGAGGATCGATCCAGGCATCGATCCTGTAGCTCGCGCCCGGCGGCGCGGTCTCGCGCCAGTCGAAGGCCGCGGCGAGCCGCGGATATTTTTCCGGCCCGGCGAGAAAAGCGCTGGCGACCAGCATAAGAAGCACAGCGGCGCGCAGCGCATAGCGATCGAAATCGACCATGCGCGGCGACGGCGCGCCGACCTTGAGAGAGCCGACAACCTGGATGATCCGGCGCCGGTGAACGGCCCAGAGCGCGCGGGTCGCCGGATCGCCGCTGTCATTGGCGAGCTCGTCCTCGAGTCCGGAGGCCGGATTATGCTTGACGTCGGAGCTGCGGTCGATTCGGGCAAGCGCCTGTTTCCGCGACGGGCGGCGCAGCCGAATGAGCGGCAGCAAGGCAAAAATCAGACCGAGGCCGAACAGCACGACCCCGATAATCCGCCACAGCCGGCCGACGTTGAGCCAAAGGCCGGCAAAGGACAGGCTGACGAAAAGCCCGATCACGAGGGCAGGCGGGATTATGGCGCGCCAGAGCTTTTCCCAAAAGAGGGCGGCGCTGGCGAAACCAACCAGTTTTTCGAGCCGCCTCAACGGGGGTTTGCGGCGGCCGGGCGAGTCCTTGTTATTAGCCAATCCGTGCTCGCTTCAGTCCTGACCGAGCCGACCGTTGCGGGAGCAGGGCCGGGGGTCGAATGCAAAGACTTAATACGTACACCCCGTCTGGCCAGTATTATCCCAGCCAGGACGGCATTTTGTCGAGGCCAATCAATTGGTCATAGGTGCCGCGAGGGCGGATGACCGCAAAATCGTCGCCTTTGACCAAAACCTCCGGGACCAGCAGACGCGAATTGTAGGTTCCGGCCTGAACGGCACCATAGGCGCCCGCCGACATTATGGCGAAGAGGTCGCCCGGCTGCGGTTCTGGTAGCGACCGGCCAAGGGCCAGAAAATCGCCGGTTTCGCAGACCGGGCCGACGATATCGGCGATAATCGTCGGCGCCGCACGCGGGCGCACCGGCGCGATCTCATGATGCGCCTCGTAAAGCGTCGGGCGGACAAGATCGTTCATCGCCGCATCGACGATTATGAAGGTCTTGTGCTCGGCTTTTTTCACGTAGATCACCCGGGTCACCAGAATGCCGGCATTGCCGGCGATGAGCCGGCCCGGCTCGAAGATCAGCCGGCGGCCGAGGCGACCGAAATGGCGCCTGACGACCTTGGCGTAGCGGTCCGGGTGAAACGCCTCGCCCTGATCGTCGCCGCGATAGGGAATCCCGAGGCCGCCGCCGAGATCGACATGTTCGATGCGATGCCCGTCGGCTTCGAGTTCGCCGACAAAATCGGCGACGCGCGCGAAGGCGTTGTCGAAAGGCTCGAGTTCGGTGATCTGCGAGCCGATGTGCATATCGAGCCCGGTGACCGCGATACCAGGCAAAGCGGCGGCGCGCCGATAGACGGCGCGGGCGCGGGCGAGCGGAATGCCAAACTTGGTCTCCGCCGCGCCGGTCGCGATTTTGGCATGGGTCCTCGCATCGACATCGGGGTTGACGCGGAGCGCGATCTTCGCCCGCTTACCGCGCGCATCCGCAAGCGCCGAGAGAGCCAGAAGCTCCGGCTCGGATTCGACGTTGAAACAGAGAATATCCTCGTCGAGCCCGTAGGCCATTTCCGCTTCGCTCTTGCCGATGCCGGAGAAGGTGATCTTGTCGGCCGCGACGCCGGAGCGCCGGGCGCGGCGCAGTTCGCCTTCCGATACGACATCCATTCCGGCGCCGAGCTGGGCGAGAGTCTTCAAGACCGCCTGGTTGGAATTGGCCTTGACCGCGTAACAGACGAGCGTCGAGAGGCCTTCGAAAGCGGCTTTGAAGACCGCGTAATGGCGGCAGAGCGTCGCGGTGGAATAGCAATAAAAGGGCGTGCCAACTGTCTCGGCGAGATCGGATACGTCGACGCCTTCGGCATGCATGACGCCGTTTTTCAGCGTGAAATGATGCATCCCAAAATCATTTCACCAGGGGGTCGAGAACGAAAGGCGGTCCCTTGGAAGGCGGGTTGACGTTGGATCCGGTCGGCGGAGCCTGCTGCGGCGGCACTTGGATGGTCACGTCGCCGGCCAGCGCCGATGTGGAATCGACCGAAGCCGTGGGCTGGCTCGGGTCCGTCCCTGGCGGGGGTTCGAGCGGACCGCGCCGCCCGCAGCCGGTCAAGGCCAAGGCGAGCGCTAGGCAGAGTAAGAATGCGACGCGCGATGGCACGGGCCCGCTCCGAAAAGGTGCTCCTTTATAGACGAAGCTTCGCGGAAAGAGAAAGCAGGATGGACCCGGACGGCCGGATCAGCCCTGTTTCCCTAGCGCGGCAAGCCATTTCTTGGCCTGCGCCGCCACATTGACCGGCGCGGTCCCGCCGTAGCTCGTACGGCTCGCGACCGAGTTTTCGACCCCAAGCACGCCGAACACCGCCTTGGTCAGGCGCGGCTCGATCGTTTGCATCTCGGCCAAGCTCAGATCCTCGAGCCCGACGTTTTTGCCGGCCGCCAGCGCGACGAGCCGGCCTGCGGCATGGTGCGCCTCGCGGAACGGCATATTGAGCTCGCGCACCAGCCAATCGGCGAGATCGGTCGCAGTCGCATGGGCCGCGCCCGCCGCCGTCCGCATCCGTGCGAGGTCGGGTTCGAGGTCGCCGATCATGCCGGTCATGGCCGCAAGACAGAGGGACAGGGTCTCGAGCGCGTCGAAGGTGCCTTCCTTATCCTCTTGAAGATCCTTCGAATAGGCGAGCGGCAGGCCCTTCATCACGATCAGCAGAGCGGTGAGCGCTCCGATGATCCGGCCGGATTTGGCGCGCACCAGCTCGGCCGCGTCGGGGTTGCGCTTTTGCGGCATGATCGAAGACCCGGTCGAGAAACGGTCGGACAAACGGATGAAGCCGAATTGCGGGCTCGCCCAAAGCACGATCTCCTCGGCCAGACGCGACAGATGGACGGAACACAGCGCCGCCGCCGCCAGCGTCTCAATCACGAAGTCGCGATCCGACACGCTGTCGAGCGAATTGGCCGTCGGCCGGTCGAAGCCGAGCGCCACGGCCGTCGCGGCGCGGTCGATTGGGAACGAGGTGCCCGCCAGGGCCGCCGCGCCAAGCGGGCTCTCGTTGAGCCGCGCGCGGGCGTCCTTGAGCCGGCCGCGGTCGCGGGCGAGCATTTCGACATAGGCGAGAAGATGATGCCCGAAGGTAACGGGCTGCGCCGTCTGCATATGGGTGAAGCCCGGCATCGTCGCGCCGGCATGCGCCAAAGCCTGCTCAGCCAGCGCGACCTGCAGGGCCTTGATTTCGGCATCGAGCCTGTCGATCGCGGCCCGAACATAGAGGCGGAAATCGACCGCAACCTGATCGTTGCGCGAACGCGCCGTATGCAGCCGGCCCGCGGCCGGACCGATCAGCTCCGCGAGCCGCGATTCGATATTCATATGAATATCCTCGAGCCCGGGGGAGAAGCCGAACTCGCCCTTCTCGATTTCGCCACGGATGCGCCCTAGAGCGTCACGGATCGCGGCCGCGTCGGCCTTTGTGACGATACCGGTCTTCTCCAACATAGCGACATGCGCAAGCGAGGCTGCTATGTCGTGCTCCGCCAGCTTGCAGTCGAAATCAATCGAGGCATTGATCTCGTCCATGATCGCGTCAGGCCGGCCGGCGAACCTGCCGCCCCACATCTTGTTACCCATCGTTCAGCGCTCTCAGGTTAAGGCATGGCGGAAAAGAACTTAAGGAAAGATCAGAGCTTGAACCGTATCCCTTCGCCGTTCATCAGTCTTGCCGTCCTCGCCGCAGTGCTAACCTTCATATACGTGATGGAGACCAGGCACCGCAACGAAACCCGTACAGCAGCTTGTGCCTCGACGAGCGCCGTGATCCGCCGCCTTGCGCCGTTGGTGCATGGCCAGGTCGCCGCGCTGGCACTTTCGGGCGAGCCACGGCCGATGCCCGAACTGAGTTTCTCGGGCGCTGACGGCAAAACCGTAAAATTGACGGATTTCCGCGGCCGCGACCTGCTCCTTAATCTCTGGGCGACCTGGTGTGTTCCGTGTCGGCAGGAAATGCCCGCCCTCGACCGGCTTGAAGGCAAGCGCGGCGGTCCGGATTTCCAGGTCGTCGCGGTCAATATCGATACCGCCCGGCTCGACCGGCCAAAGGCTTTCTTGCGCGACATCGGCGTCAAGAACCTCGCCTTCTATGCCGACAACACCGCCAACGTGTTCGAGGTCCTGAAACAGGACGGCAAGGTCATCGGCCTGCCGACCACGATCCTGGTCGGCAAGGACGGCTGCGACGTCGGCGTCATGGCCGGGCCGGCGCAATGGGACTCGCAAGATGCGCTGGCGTTGTTTTCGGCAGAACAGACTGCCGAGCTGCCGCCGCGGACCAAAGGTTAGGCCGGGCGACAGGAAGCCCGCGCAGGCGGCGATAGTACAAATGCGGATCGTCGCGCGTCACTGCGGCGTTGGATTGGACTGCGCGGCCGGCCCGGTGCCCTTCGCCCGTTGTGAGGCGAATTGAAAGTTCTGTTGGTAGATCGCCGCGTCTTTGCGATCGCCAAGCGCTTCGCAGAGCGCGGCGAGATTGTAATAATCGGCCGCAAGGTTGGACCAATACCACACGTTGCCGGGATCGGCCGAAGCAAGCCCTCCCATCGTGTTGGCCGCCTTTACGGCGTAGCCGAGCGCCTGGTTGACCAAAGCTCGATCCTTTTTCGCCGCGGCCTGGGCCTCGAGAACATTGGCGAGGTCGTTATAGGCGCCGGCAAGTTCGAGCAAAAGCGTCGCCGACGGGTCTGCGCGAGTCGACCACGGCTCGAGGAGAGTTACGGCGGTCTGGAAATATTGCAGCGCGCTGGCGGCGTCGTTCTGCTCCCATTTGGCGCGGCCCAGATGATCGTATCGCTGCGCAACCAGCAGATCGGTTTCCTCCCCCTGAGGCGCCACGCTTTGGTACTTTTGCGCCAGGGCGAGCGAGGTCTGATAGATGATGAGCGCGTCATCATATTGCTTGTTGTCGAAGTAAACATTTCCAATCCGGCCGGTCGTCCAGGCTTCGTGAAGAAGGGAATCGAGATCCTTCGGATTTGCGGCAAAGGCCTTTGCAAAAGCCGCGGCGGCATTCTGGTAAAGCGACAACGCCTTCTGCCGGTCGGCGCGTTCCACAAACTGGCCGAGGACTTCGGCGGCGCGGCCATAGGCGTAATCCACGCCCGCCAGCCCGGGCTGTTCGCGTCTGAGCTTATCGGCGATGTCAAAGGCCTGCGTGGCGAGCTGTCCGCCCTGGGGATCGCCCTCCTGCGCCAATGTAAGGCCGAGCTCGCTCAGCGTCTCGACGCGATTGAGCAGAACGGAAGGCGAGTTCTCCTTGAACGTCTCGAGCTGATCCAACAGTCCCTTGGACTTGTTCAATATCCCTTGGACCACGTCGAGCGGAATGCCTTTCACCTCGCGAAATTTCACCGCTAGGTCGACGACCAAAGATCGCGCCGTGTCGGTCGCTGCCGCCAGAACCTTCTGGGCACGATTGCGCTGCGCCGTCGCGTCTTTCTCCGCCGCTTGCGCCGCGTCGCGTTCGGTCTGCGCCTGCCGTGTCGCCTGCTTGGCAATTCCTTCCTGCTCGACCGCGACCCCGCGTTGCCAGAAAGCCAAACCCGCCAGCACGATCGCAAGGACGAGCCCAGCCCCGAGGCCGCCGGTCAGAAGATTGCGCCGACGCGTCGCGCCGCGCCGGCTCTCGCGAATGAAGGTCTGCGTCAGATCCGCAGGCAGGGGCGCGCCAGGCGGACGCGTCGCGATCCATTGCTCGGCTTCTTCGAGCCGCGGCGAACGCAGCAGCAAGCCGCTCGATTTGCCGGCAGTCTCCCAGGCGCGGGCGTCGAGGCCGAACTGGGTATGTTGCCGGACCCAGGTAATGTCCGTCGAGAGCGCCTCGACCAGCTGCGCGAGCGAGGCGTCGAATTTCTCCGGGTCGTCGAAGAAGATGAAATTGAGATCCGCCAGCGCCGCGGGAATCGATTTCATCTCGGCGGTGATCGGCCGGCATACGATCGGCGCAAACCGCTTGTGTAGCGAAAGCGCGCAATCGACCTCCTTCTTGCAGACGTCCGAGGCGATCGCCTCGGGGCTGAGCACGAAGATGATCGTGTCGGCCTCGGTGACCAGATTTTCGATCCGCTTCCACCAATCCTCAAACGCGTAGATCTCGGTGCGGTCGATCAGCAGGACGATGCCGTTCGCCTCGAGTCCCGCGGCGAGGCGATCGACGAAGGCCATGTCCTTGCGCGAATAAGAGACGAAGACCTTCGTCTTGGTCTCTTGTTCGGCTGGCTGGGGCGGATTGGGAAGGGCGTCGGACGAAAGCGTGGGCAGATTAAGACGGGGAAAGTTCATGGCGCCCCTCGCCCGATGCAGTTGCGCAGACTAACGGCCACATCCTGCCATAATTCTACCCCGATCGCCACGGCGCTATACGCATGGGGCAAAAGGCAGGAGGCGTCAGTGCACGGATCGACGCATCAAGCGACAAGGAATTCGATCGAATTTCTCCCCCGGGCCAGCGGTCTCTTCGGACGCTCTCGCATTCTCCGCGGCCGGCGCACAGGCTTCGTTCTTGCAGGGTTGGTTCTGCTCGCGGCGGTCGGACTGGGCCTTGGGCTGCGCCCAAGCTGCGGATGCGCACTTCCTCCGACGCCGAATTTATTGGCCTTCGAGGTTGGACAGCGCTTTTTGAACGCGGGAAATTATCAGGCTGCCGCCTCGGTGTTTGACGAGCTCGTCCACGACTCGAATTCTTCGGAAATCTATCCGGAGGCGCTCTATGGCCGCGGCCTCAGCAAGCGCGGCATGGGACAGGCCCAGGCAGGCGCCGCCGATTTGAGCGAGGCGGGTAAGCTCCAATCCCGAGTTGCCGATCTGTTTGAGGCTTACGGTCAAGCAGCGCGCTGACGGGCGGGAGCCCGCCGCGGAAGCCGGCGCTCACGGCCGCACAACCGCGTGGATTTCGGCGATATAGCCGCCGGGAAATTGTACGACCGCCGCGCGGCGCTGGCCGATTGTATAGGGCTGGACGAAGACGATGGCCGCCACCGCCGCGGCCTTGGCAAGGGTCACGTCGAGATTGGCGACTTCATAACCTGTCGTCTCGCGTCCGTAAGGGAAGGGCAGATGCCCGTCGGTCACGAGAACCACCATCCTGCCGAAGTTCGATTCGATGCGCACCCGCCGATATGTCTCGCCGGGCCGGCCGATCTCGATGCCGGGCGCTTTGGGGTCGTCGTCGGTGACCTTGCCCTGCGCGAAAGCGATGAAGTCGCGGATGAAGGCGTCGGCGCTGTCCGGGGATAGATAGACGCGGTTCTCGGGGATCGTCTTCAGCGGCGAGGCGTTCGGGGCGACCTTATGCCAATAGAGCTGCATAGTGACGCCGCCCGGCCACTGGATGATCGCGTCGCGGCCGACCGGATCGGAAAAGGGCGCGACGATGACATCGCCGCCATCGGCGCGGGCAGCGCGGACCGCGGCGTCCAGGTCGCTGACGAGATAGCCGGTACGTTCCATCCCGAAAGGATAGGGAATCGGCGTCTCGAAGCCGAAGACCGACAGGGGACCGACCGGCGTCTGCACCGCCTGCCACTGCGTGATGCTCGGCGTCGGCGTGATCGTGACCACGGCCTTTTTGGACGCGGTGCCGCCGAAAGTCGCTATGAAACTTGCGACGAACCGGTCGAACTCCTCCGGCGGCACATAGGCATGGGTCGTATCATATTGCGCTCCGACGGCCAGGGCGGGCGCGGCGCCGGCGACTTGCGGGGCCGCGACGGCTAAGGGAAGAACGACAACCGTCTGCGCGAGAACGTCGATCATGCGCATCTTTGATCCTCCAAACGTGCGCCGCGAATAGAATTGGCTAGACCGGCGATAAAATTCTTGCCGCGCCAGCGATGCCTTGGCATGATCATTCTGCGGCTGTCTGTTTATCCATTGATGGTGCGGAGCAAGTCGCGGAAGATCGCGGGGGCGATCCGACCTTCTCGCCGATTTTTCCGTCTGTCCCGGGGGCATCATAGCAGCAACCGCGTTTGATGCCGCGCTCGCCCCGAGCGAGCTGGGCGAGGAGAAATGCTATGGCAAAAGGTCAACTTCGCAGCAACAAGGAAGCAAAGAAACCGAAGAAGGAAAAGCCGAAGGCCGCGGCCGCGGCGCCGTCGGTAAAAGACGCCACGATGGCCAAGAAGAAATAGGCGCCAACCGGCGCCGGGCGATTTCAGCCGCCTTTTCGAGGGGCGTGCCCTCAATATCGAGCACGTCGCCGGCTGGCGCCGCTTGCGCGGACAGGCAAGGCGGTCGCGCCGCTATGACGTGGCGGCGATGACCGCCTCCAATCCGACTTCGGCTTCGAGGCTCGCACGGTCGCGGGAAATGGTCGCGACCGCCAGTTTGCGGCCGTGGCGGTAATAGGCCACTTGGCAGTCCTTCGCTGCGACGTCGCCGTCGATTGCGGTCCTGTCCCATTTTTCGGCGTGACCGACATAACGGATCGAGACGTCGTAGTGCTGGCTCCAGAAGAACGGCACGGCGTCGAACGCTTGGCGCTGGCCGAGCATGTTGCGCGCTGCGACCTGCCCCTGCCGTTCGGCGACAACCCAGTGTTCGACGCGGATGCGCTCGCCGGTGAGCCGGTCCGGCCAGCGCGCAATGTCGCCGGCGGCAAAAATGCCCGGCACGCTCGTCTCCAGATATTGATTGACGCTGATGCCGCGATCGAGCGCCAGTCCCGCCCGCTCGGCGAGATCGACCGCCGGCCGCACGCCGATTCCGACGACGACGAGGTCGGCCGGTATGCTCTCGCCGGTTGCGAGGCTTACGCTCTTCTCGCCGATCTCGGTGACGCTGGCGCCGAGATGGAAGGTGACGCCGTGGTCCTCATGGACTTTGCGGACCAGATCGCCGATCTCGACGCCCATGACCTTCTCGAGCGGTCGGGCTTCCGGCCCGACGACATGGACATCGAGCCCACGCCTGCGCAGCGAGGCCGCGACTTCGAGGCCGATGAAGCTTGCGCCGATGATGACCGCGCGTGCCGCCTTCTCGGCCGCGGCGATGATGGCCCGGCTGTCAGCGAATGTGCGCAGATAATGAACATACGCGCGCTCGGCGCCCGGCAACTTTAGCCGGACCGGATCCGCGCCGGTCGCCAGGAGAAGCGCATCGAAGGAATGGCGGCTGCCGTCTGCGAGTTCGACGAACCGCCTGGCTGGGTCGAATGCCGTGGCACGCGCCCCGAGTTTCAGATCGATGCCATGTTCCGCGTAGAACGCCGGCGGGCGCAACGGGACCCATTCTTCCGGGGCGTCGCCGGCGAGGTAGTCCTTCGAGAGATTGGGCCGGTCGCAAGGAACCGAGGCGTCGGCGCTCAGCATCGTGATCTGGCCCGCGAAGCCTTCGCGGCGGAGCATTTCCGCTGCCGCATTCCCGGCTCCGCCGCCGCCGAGGACGACGATCGAGCCGGGAACGCCTGGCCCGGCCGGGATCGCGCGACGCGCTGGGCTTTCGAGCTTTTCCGCTACGTAGATTTTGCGCTCACGTTGCACGACGCGCCAGCAGGCAACCCGATCCAGGGCCGGCGCGCGCAGCGCTTCCCCCGTGCGCAGGCTGAAACATGCATGATGCAAGGGACAGCGTACCGTGTCCCCGACAAGAATCCCTTCGGCGAGCGGACCTTGGTAATGCGTGCAGAGCGCCCCGATGGCGAAGACTTCCTCGCCGCGTCTGGCGAGGAGCACAGGCTCTTCGCCGACATGGCCGAGCAGCGTGGCGCCGTCAGCGATTGCCGCAAGCGCGACGCCTCCGCTGAGCTCCGGCCCGCTGAGTTCTTGCTTGTCGCTCATTGGGCCTCCTTCGCGCAGGCGCCCTCCGGAACGCGAGCTTGCACCTAAAATCACTGCCGCGCGATGCGGGCTTTGAGGCGCCTTCGACCTTCGCTTTGATCCAAACGAACGGCGAACCTATTTTATGAAATGATAGGTGTCGTTCAGCCCGATCAGCCCCGTGATGATGAGATAAAGGGCGACGACATAGGCCAACAGGCCCGGCATGATCAGGATCAAAATCCCGGCGACGAGGGCGACGATTGGCGCGATTTGACCGGTGGAAAGAACCATTTCAAATCTCCTCCCCGTGAGAGAACCGTAGAATTGTGAGAACGAACGGCGCTTGCAACAATCGACCCCGCATTCATGCATGACCACTCAGCGTCATGCAACCGCCACGGCGGCTTGCGCTTGCGGATAAAGCAAAGAAACGCCGCCCGAACCCCGGGTCTAACCAGCCTGGACCTATCCCCGACGCGAATCCGTCCAAGCCACCGCGCGCCGCGGCAGTGCGACGGGCAATCGAACGAAAAACCAGCCTTTTTAAATGTTCTAACAGTGCAAACATAGATTAGATTTATTCTAAAGCAAATCGCGTAGCGTAGAATAGAATCAGTATAATTATAATCTAACTATATTTGATTGACCCTCGAATTGCGGGCGCCTATCCATTTGCAATTAACTTGGGGCTGTCCGCTGCGGGGGATTAATCGGGGGCGCAATACTTGTTCATGACGATGCGGCCCACGCGCGCGAATCTGCGTGAGGCGCGGTCATGCGCGGCCAGATTATCCGCATCGTCCGTCCGTTCTTGGGGGGATTTCATGCGCCTGCGCGCCGCCTCGCTCGTCGTTTGCATGGTCCTCTCGTCAGGACAAGCGGCGCTGGCCCAAGAAGCTCCAGGCGGCACGACACCCGGCACCACCACGCTTCCGCAGGTTGACGTCACAGCGCCCGCTGCCGCCTCCACGCTGTTCCAAGCTAAGATCAATGCCATGGACCAGGCGCGCGACAACGTCCTGCTGACGAAGCTTGGCGCCACGTCTTATACGATGGATCGCCAGGCAATTGAGTCTCTCCCGCAGGGCGACAACACGCCGATCGACAAGGTGGTTCTTCAGGCGCCCGGTGTTTCTTACGATTCGGCGGCGAGCAATCCCGATTTCCATGTGCGCAACGAATACGCGAACGTCCAATACCGGATCAACGGCATCCTGCTCCCCGAGGGCGTCTCCGGCCTGGGTCCCGTCCTGGAGACCGGCTTCATCGGTAATTTGAATCTGCTGACCGGCGCCTTGCCGGCTCAATATGGTCTGCGCACCGCAGGCATCATCGACATGACGACGCGGAGCGAGTTCACGCCGGGTGGAAGCGTGAGCATGTATGGAGGCAGCTTCGGAACGCTCTCACCAAGCTTCGACTACGGCGGCAGCGCCGGCAACACGCAGTATTTCGTCACCGGTCGCTACATGCAGAACAACGAAGGTCTCGAAAATGCGCTGCCGACCGTCGACCCGATCCATGATCATACGGAACAGGACAAGTTCTTCGGCTACGTCTCGACCATACTCGGAGATTCAAACAGGCTGACCTATATGAGCGGCGTATCGATCAGCCAGTTCCAGATTCCGAACGTGACGGACCAGCCGCCATTGGGTGATTTCGGCGGCACCTCGTTTAATTCGGCGAATCTCAACGAGAACGAGTACGACAGCTTCCTATTCAATATTTTGGCGCTGCAGACCACGGGCGTAAATTACGACACGCAGCTTTCCGTTTTCTCTCGCTACGCCAGCGTCCATTTCGTTCCCGATGTCTTCGGCGATCTCGTCTTCAACGACGTCGCATCGGACGTCACCCGCAACAGTCTCCTCAACGGGGTTCAGTTCGATGGATCCTACCGGCTGAACGACGTGCATACGCTGCGGGCGGGTTTCGGGATAACCGCCGAGCAAACGCAAGTCGATAATGTCTCCACTGTTCTACCGCTTGACTCGAGCGGCACACCTTTGCCCTTTCCGATCACGTTAGCGGACGATGATTCGGCGCTCGGCTGGAATCTTGGAGGCTATGTTCAAGACGAGTGGAAAATAACCGACAAACTGACCCTGAACGCGGGTTTGCGCTTCGATCAATTGTATCAATTCGTGGATGCCAACCAATTCAGTCCACGAATCGCTCTCGTCTATAGACCGTTCGAGAACACGACCCTGCATGCCGGGTACGCGCGCTATTTCACGCCGCCGATGCAGGCGCAGGCAACGCCGTCGAATCTCGCCCTGTTCAACAATACGACGCAGCAGCCGGTGGTTCCGGGCGACAATCCCGTGCAACCGGAGCGGTCGCATTATTTCGACGTGGGCGTGGACCAGAAGGCGATTCTTCCCGGCCTCGATGTGGGCGCCGATGCTTACTACAAGATTGCGACCGATCTCATCGACGACGGGCAGTTCGGTCAGGCGGTAGTTTTGACCCAATTCAACTATGCGGAAGGATATAGCGAAGGGCTGGAACTGAAGGCCAGGTATGAAAACGACGGTTTCACGGCCTATGGCAATTTCTCCGCGAACCGGACCGAGGCGAAGGACGTGGTCTCAAACCAATATCTCTTCGATGATCCCGTCGAGTTCGCCTATATCGCCAACAATTATCACTATACCGACGATTGCCAGTTGTTCACCGCCTCGGCCGGAGCCTCCTACAACTGGAAGGGCACGCTTATAAGTCTCGATGGCATCTACGGCAGCGGATTGCGCACCGGCTTCGCCAACCTGGAGACTCAGCAGCCCTATACGCAATTCAATTTTGGCATTTCCCACGAGTTCGATCTGTGGCGGAGCGACAAACCCGTGACCGTGCGCTTCGAGGTCGTCAACCTCTTGGACACGCTTTATCAGCTGCGCAGCGGCGACGGCATTGGCGAATTCGCCCCGCAATATGGGCCCCGCCGCGGATTTTTCCTCAGCCTTTCGCAGAAGCTGTAATTCGCGCCGAGCCTGAACGCCCGATTTAGGCTGCGTCTGCACCGGGAATTCCCTCGCGCTCGTGCGCGCCTGGCGCGAGAAAATGACCGGCACGCCCCGGCTCGCCGATTGCAACCCTGCATTAACACTTCCGGCCGAGAGTGCCCGAGGCTTCGACTTCGGGCGACGGCTATGGCTCAATTTCCGGTTCCGGCGACCGCCGCGCCTTGGCGCGCCTGGCCGGATATGCCGGGCCAGGCAAGCCCCGCTCTGGCGCTCTATCTCGCCGATGGCGGTGACGAGCGCATCAGGCCCGATCCTCTGACCGGCCGAACCAAATATGGAACGCCCGCCGGCCCGGCCGCCGACGAGATCTGGTTTTCCTCCTCGACAGCTTCGCCAATCGACCAACGCGGTTTTGCCGCGGCGAACGATGCGCTGGACGCGCTCCTTGGCCAATCCATCGGTCCGACGGCTTGGTTCGACCGGCTGCGCCAGCGCGTCGTCGACTTATTCGGCATTCCTGGAACCGAGGCCGTTCTGTCCGCCTCCGGAACCGAGGCCGAATTCATCGCCCTTAGCGTCGCCCGGGCCCTGACCGAGCGTCCGCTCACCAACATCGTGATCGCGCCGGGCGAAACCGGCAGAGGGGTGATGAAGGCCGCCGCCGGCCGACACTTTCTGGGAACTGCGAGCCTCGCCGTCGCGGTTGACGCGGGCGCGCATTTGAAAGGCATCGGATGTGGCGATGTGGAGGTCGAGGCGGTTGCCATTCGCGATGAATCGGGCAAGCCGCGCGAGAGCAAGGCGATCGACGAAGAGGCCGCCGCTTGCGTCGCGCGGGCGCTCGCCGCTGGGCGCGACGTTCTGCTGCACGTGCTCGATATGTCGAAGACCGGGCTCGCCGGTGTGACGCGGCAGGCGGCGAGCGAGCTTGTCGCTGGAGCGAAAGGGCGTGTGTGCGTCGTCATCGACGCCTGCCAGCTTCGCTGCCCGGCTAAGCGCGTTCACGCCGATCTCGAAGCGGGATTCATGGTCATGATCACCGGCTCGAAATTTGCCGCCGGCCCGCCTTTTGCCGGTGCGCTTCTGCTACCGCCCGGGTTGGCGCAAAGCATGGACGCGCAAATGGGCGTGCCGGAGGGGCTCGCGGCCTATTCCGCCGCGCTCGATTGGCCGCCGCGGCTGCGGCAAAACTTTGCCGCCGCGCTCGACCTGCCGTTCAATCTCGGCCTCGGACTTCGCTGGGAGGCGGCGCTCGCCGCGATCGAACCCTTCTTCGCCTTGCCGGAGAGTTCGCGCGCGCGCATTTGCGCCTGGTTTGCCGGCGCGGTTCAAAGACAGATTGCCGCGCGTCCGCATCTGCGGATGGCGGCGCTTCCCGTCGATGCGACGATCTTTCCGCTCATGACCGAAGGCGCCACGCGTCCGGCTAAAGCCGCCGCTCTCTATCAGGCGCTCGCGGCAGACGAAGCGCCGGCCGGCATGCCGCCGGACTTGGCACGCCGCTGCCACGTTGGGCAGCCGGTTGCGATCGGCGACGGGGCAGCGCTCAGGATTTGCGCCTCAATGCCGCTCGTGCTTGACATTGCCGCCCACATGGCTGAGGGGCGAACGATAGAATCCGCGCCCGTGGCCGGCGATCTCGATCTTCTGTTTCGCAAATGGGACAGGCTCGCCGATCGCTGACCCGGTCTCGCGTCCGAAGGAAGAATCCTTGTCCCGTTCCGCCAAAATCGGAGATGACGCGCGCGATGTCGCGCCCGGCACCGAAGCCGACCTCGACCCCACGGATTGGGAGACCTTCAGCCAGCAGGCGCATCGTGGCCTCGATCTGATGATCGACCATCTGCGCCGCGTGCGCGAGCGCAGAGTCTGGCAGCCGGCCCCCGACGCCGTGCGGGCGCGATTTCGCACGCCGCTGCCGCAAGAGGGCAAGTCCCTTTCCGCGCTGATCGACGAATTCGAACGCTCGATCCTGCCCTATGGCAATGGCAATACGCATCCGCTGTTCATGGGCTGGGTGCATGGCGCCGGCACGCCGGTCGGTATGGTCGCCGAAATGCTTGCAGCGGGGCTCAACGCCAATTGCGGCGGGCGCGACCATATCGCCATCGAAGTCGAGAAGGAGATCGCGCTTTGGCTCGCCGAGGCTTTCGGTTTCCCGCAAGACGCTTCGGGCGTTTTCGTCACCGGCACCTCGATGGCTAATCTCGTCGCCGCCATCGTTGCCCGCACCGACGCGCTGGGCGAGGCGGTCCGCCGCAGCGGGCTTCGAGATGCGGGTCATCAGCTCGTCGGTTATGCCTCGCAGGAGGCGCATGGCTCGATCGAACGCGCCTTCGAGATCGCCGGCATCGGCTCGGCCTTTTTGCGCCGCCTCCCGGTCGACGCGGAGCGCAGGATGGATGGGAAGGCGCTTGGCGCCGCAATCGCAAAGGATCGCGCCGCCGGACTTCTGCCCTTCCTCGTTGTCGGCTCGGCGGGGACGGTCAACACCGGCGCGATCGACGATCTCGCCGCGCTTGCCGAGCTTTGCGCCGAGCAAGATCTTTGGTTCCACATCGACGGCGCATTTGGTGCGCTTTGCGTGCTTTCGCCCAACTTGAAGCCGCTGGTGAAGGGTATCGAACGGGCCGATTCGATCGCGCTCGATTTCCACAAATGGCTGCACGTGCCCTATGACGCGGGCTTCTTCCTCTGCCGCCACCCGCAGCTGCATCGAGAAAGCTTCATGAGCACCGCCGCCTATCTTGCGCGCGCGCCGCGCGGCCTCGCCGCGGCCGACATTTGGCCTTGCGATCTCGGTCCCGATCTGTCGCGCGGCTTTCGGGCGCTGAAGACCTGGTTCACCTTTCAGGCCTACGGCGCCGAGCGGCTTGGCGCCACGATCGCGCAAACCTGCCGGATCGCCAGGCATCTGGAAACCCTGATCGGCTGCTCGGCTGTTTTCGAGCTTTGCGCGAAGGTCCGGCTCAATATCGTCTGTTTCAGCGTCAAAGGCGATGCGAGCGGCGAACTCAACCGCGAGATCGTCATGGATCTTCACGAATGCGGCCTCGCCGCGCCGTCGATTACACGGCTCGAGGGTCGGCCGGTGATCCGCGCCGCAATCGTCAATCACCGGACGCGCGCGAGCGACATGGAGAGCTTCCTCGCGGCGGCGGAGGCGAGCGCCAAGCGTGTGGCGAGCCGCGCCGGGTCATAACGACACAGCCGTTAAGCCGGCGCTAACGAATGGACCTTAGGGTCCGGCAGAGATTTCACGCCGGATCGCTTTGCATGCACGCGCCCGCGGCCAAGCCCGAACCAGCGCCCGCGACGATCGTCGCCGCGGCGCCGCATGAAGGTAATGCGCCGCTCAGCGCGCTGCGCGACATCGCGGCGGCCTCGGGATTAAGCCCCATCCAAGCCGTGCGGGATTTTGCCAATCTGGCGATCGGCCCGGGCAAGGTCAGCTTTGAGGATTATGTGCGCCTCCGGCTCTTCGACCTTGGCTATTGGGCGGGCTGCGACCGGCGCACGGTCGTCGGTCAGCGCTGCAATCGCGATCTCATGGTCGAAGCGAATTATCGCCACGATTGGTATGGGCTGGTCGACGACAAGGTCGCTTCGGCGACATATCTCGCGGCCTTTGGCCTGCCGACGATTCCGATTACGGCGATTTTTGCGCCACGCCTCGCCAAAAGCTCCGCGCATGTCTTGCGCAGCCGCGCGGATCTCGAGCGCTTTCTCGAGCGCGACGATGTCTACCCGCTTTTCGGCAAGCCGGCCGAGGGATTCCAGAGCCTCGGCTCGATCGCCCTGCGCCGGCCGCATCAAGAGCGCAGCGAACTCGAGACGATCAACGGCGCATCGATAGGCTTCGACGACTTCGTGGACGATGTCTGCCAACATTACGATGGCGGCTATATTTTCGAGCGCTTCATGCCGCCGCATCCGGATGCCGCGCGGCTCTACGGCGAAAGACTGGGGACCACGCGGATCGTCACGCTTTGCGATGCCGGCGGTCCGCGCATTTTCCGGGCGAGCTGGAAGATTCCGTCCGGGCAAAACACGGCGGACAATTTCTGGCGCAGCGGCAATCTTCTCGCCAAGATCGATGCCGAGAGCGGCGCGATCGAGAAGGTTGTCTCGGGTATAGGCTTCGCGACGCGGTTCGAGACCCATCATCCCGATACCGGGGCTTCGCTCATCGGCGCGCGCGTGCCGCGCTGGGCGGATGTCAGGGAGGTTGCCCTGGAAGGCGCCCGTGTCATGCGCCATGTGCCCATGCTCGGCTGGGACCTGGGCCCGGCGGCCGAAGGTCCGGTCATTGTCGAGATGAACGAAACTCCGGATCTGTTTTTGAACCAATTCGCCGATGCGCGCGGCATCCTGGAGCCGGACTTTCTCGCCTTCATCGCGGAACAAAAGCGCGCCGCCAAGGCGCACGAGACGCGGATGAAGCGCCAAATCGCCAAACTTTGAGCTGACGGCCCTCTGCGTAATTGAAGGTTGTGAGCCGGCTGATCGGCGGGTATCGAGGCGATGGGGAGCCGCACGGGCACCCGTTCCCAGAGACCAGGCTGGCATGATTTTCCTGCGATCGATGCTCTTCAACCTTTGCTTCTATGTGCTGCTGATCGTGCTCATGATCTTCGGCGTGCCGACGCTTATCGCAGGCCGCCGCAGCGTCGAAGACTACGGCCGACTCTGGGCGCGCCTTTCGCTCGCGCTGCTCGACCGAATCTGCGACCTGAAGGTCGAATTTCGCGGCCTCCAATATCTGCCGGAGGGAGCTGCGATCGTTGCGGCCAAGCATCAATCTTTCCTCGATGTGCTCGCGCTGATGCTGAAGACGAGCGGGTATACTTTCGTCTACAAACGCGAGCTGGGTTCGATCCCGCTTTTTGGCCTCTATCTTCGGCGCAGCGAGCAGATCTCGATTGATCGCGCCAAGCGGGGCAACGCCTTGCCGCAAGTCATTGCGGCCGTAAAGCAGAGGTTCGCGCAGAACCGGCAGCTCTTGATCTTTCCGGAAGGGACCCGCCGCGCCGTCGGCGCACCGCCGCTCTACAGGGCCGGCGTCGCCCGCATCGCCCAGGAGACCGGCGTCGTCTGCGTGCCGGTCGCCTTGAATTCCGGCTTGTTCTGGCGTCGGCGCGGATTCTTGCGGCGCGCGGGGACAGCGGTGGTGGAATTTTTGGAGCCGATCGAACCGGGGCTCGACAAAGACGAGTTCATGCGCCTCCTCGAGACGCGAATCGAGGAGGCAACCGGACGCCTCGTGGCCGAGGCCTCGGCCAATGACCCGGCGCTTTTCGCGCCGCGATTTCCCATGGCTCCAGGGTGAGGCAAGGCTTCTTCCCGTCGCTCCAGGGTCAGGCAAGGCTTCGCCTCCACAAAAGCGCCTATCGGAGGCTTGACCTTGGACGCAATTCGTTCCAACTTTGTTCTGGCCGAATCACCTCCATGCTGGGGGAGCTCAGGAAGAAAAGATCATGACGATCGCCGAAATACCGCGGCAAGCCATTGGTGCTGGCCGCTTTTGGGGTGACGAGCTTTGGTTCACATCTCCCCAGCCCTCGCCATTGGTGCGCCTGTGGCGTGACCTGACCGGACGGCCGCCTGCGGTCCCAGAGCTGCGCCGCGACGGGCGCTTCACCCGACGCGACAAGGCGGAACCTCTCGCTACGGCCGTGACCGACAGCCTGCCGCCTCGAACGGCGGAAACGGCGGTTCGGCGCGCCAATAGGCACGGCAATGCCGCGCTCGAGGGCCTTGCCGGGGGTGCCTTGGCGGCGCGCTTTCATGCCTGGCGTGGCAGCTCCGGACAGCGTTACATCTGCTCCGTCTTTCCGGTCAACGTCGCCGAGCCCGATGCCGGCATGCCGGATTTCAGCGAAGCCGTGGTCATCGCCGCCGCGTGCGACGCGGACGGCACGCGGCGCTCGGTGGCCCTTTGCCAATGCGAGACGGGTGCAAATCCCTACGCGCGCGAATCCTTCATCGTCGAAGCTTTGGCGGCTGGGGCCGCCGAGTGGCATGTTCATCTGCTTGCAAGCGAGGTGACGCAAAGACGCGCGGTCATCGCCGATATCGACGCGATGCGACGATCCTGCGGCGGACACGCAGCGGCTGCCGCGTAAGCTCGGACGCGTTCTTCATCGCCGCGAGCGGGTGCCTCAAAGCCGCGCGGCAAGCCATTCGAGCGTCGGGTCGCTTATGCCGAGTTCGGCGAGATGCGCCTGAGTGTTGCGGACATAGTCCGGGTTTGCGCCCGATAGGCCCTGTCCTTGGAGCACGAGCCGTTCGAGTTCCTCTCGGTCGAGCCGGCCGGCATATTGGCCATGATTGCGGTTGACCGCGTAGGAGAGGGCGGAGACGTTGCGCCCGTCCTCGAGCCGCGTGCGCAGAAGCAATTCCCGATAGACCAGGGTGATTTGTTCGCGTCCGCGCAGATAGGCGATCGTCACGGCGGCTTCCGCCGCCGGAACCTTGAAAGCAATTCCCTTGCATGAGCCGCCGCGATCGAGACCGAGGACAAGGCCGGGCTTTTCAGGCGTGCCACGATGCACATGTGAATAGACACAGAGCGCGCGATGAAAGCCATGCACCGTCGCGACGCGCTTTTCGATGAAGGAAAATCCCGGCCGCCACATCAGCGAGCCGTAACCGAATACCCAGAGGTCCATCGCAGTTCTGTCGCGGCCGGCGCCAATACGCTTGAGCAGGGCATCACCTGGAACATTCGAATTTGGCCACGATCTTAGTATCTGTCCAGGCTTGGCGGGCAAGGGAGAACTGGAGATCGGCATGTCCGTCGAAGAAGAAGCGCCGCAAGCGCCAGAAGCGAAACCGCGGCGCAGATGGCTGCCTCGGCCCGCCGAGGTCGTGGTTCTACTTGTCTTTCTCGCGCCTGTCTGGGCCTTGGTCTGGCGCCTCGCGGCGGGGCAAAGCGAGGCGACCATCACAGCCTGGATCGACCGCGAAAAGAGTTTTGGCCGAATCTGGTCTTGCCCCGATCGCACCGTCGGGGGTTTTCCCTTCAGCATCGAAATTGCCTGCACCGAGCCGCGCTTCGATGGAATGATTTTCGGCCGGCACTTCGCCGGAGGTCTCAAAGGCTTCCATGCGACGGCCTTCCTCTTGCGCCCAAACGTCGTGACGGCCCGGCTCGGCTCGCCCTTTGCCGTTCTGTCCGACGACCGGAAGACCAATCTCGACCTCGCTTGGAACGACCTCGAACTCGTCCTCGACGGCTTGCCGCAGAACATTTGGCGGGTCGCGGTCAGGGCCGACGAGGTCAGCTGGCACGGCACGCTTCAAGGGCTCGGCGCGGTCACCGGGGGAGCCGCCCGGCTTACGGCGGATGCGATGGCGCACCCCGACCAGGTGGACCGGGCCTATGATTTCAACGTCGCGATCAACGCCGCGACACTGCCGGATCTCGATCGCTTCCTCGGCGCAGTTCAGCCCACCGAGATCGAGGCGCAGGGAACGGTAACTAAGGCCATCTTCAACCTAGCGCCGACGCTTGCCGAGAATATGGACACTTGGCGCGCCGCCGGCGGCCGCCTCGATCTCGTCGAGGCGAGCCTGACGCATGGCGACACGAAGTTCACCGCGCGCGGCTCGCTGCGGCTCGACGATCTGCACCGCGTCCAAGGCAAGCTCGACACCGAGAGCCGCGGTCTCGAACCTCTGTTGCTCCGGCTCGGCGTCAACCCCGTGCTGGTCAGCGCCGGCGCGCTGCTGAGCAGCCTCATCGCGGGGGGATCGCCGAATGCGGCCGATACGCCGTCGGAGACGCTGGTGGTGCCCGTCAGCTTCGATGACGGGCGAGTTTCGATCGGGCCGGCACGCACGTCGATCCTTCTGCCGCCGCTCTATTAGTGCGACCCCGAAAAGCTGGAGGCTTTGCGAGCGAGATCATGCGCGGAGCTAAGAAGAGTTCTCCTCCTCGCCCGTTCGACGGCCGAAATCCGGCGCCGTGGTTTCCTGGCCCTCGGCGATGATGCCGCGCCTGATCGCACGTGTGCGGGTGAAGAGATCGAACAGCCCTTGCCCATCGCCATTGCGGATCATCCGCTGCAACGCCGTCAGGTCCTCGGTGAACCGCCCGAGCATTTCCAACACCGCCTCCTTGTTGTTGAGGAAGACATCGCGCCACATCGTCGGGTCGGAGGCGGCGATACGGGTGAAATCGCGAAAGCCACCGGCGGAAAACTTGATGACTTCAGATTGCGTCACGGTTTCGAGATCGGCGGCCGTGCCGACGATATTATAGGCGATGAGATGCGGCACGTGGCTGGTGATGGCGAGCACGAGATCGTGATGCGCCGGACTCATGCTCTCGACATGGGCGCCCGCGGCCGTCCAGAATTCGGCGAGCCGCGCCACGGCTTTCGGATCGGTGCCTTCCGGCGGCGTCAGAATGCACCAGCGGTTGAGAAAGAGCGTGGCGAAGCCGGCATCCGGCCCCGACTGTTCGGTGCCCGCGACCGGATGGCCCGGCACCAGATGCACGCCTCGTGGCAGATGTTTGGTAAGTACTGCGACGACCGCGCCTTTGACGGAGCCGACGTCGGTTACGATCGCGCCGGGCTTGAGATGCGGCGCGATCTCTTGCGCGACTTCGCCGATCACACCGACCGGCATGCAGAGAATGACGAGATCGGCATCCTCGACTGCGGCTGCGTCGGATTTCGCCACGGCATCGGCAAGGCCGAGTTGAGCGGCGCGCTTGCGCACGTCATCGGATATGTCGGCCGCGATGATTTTGCCGGCCAGACGCTTGCGCCGGGCGACGCGGGCGATCGAGGATCCGATCAGGCCAAGCCCGATCACGGCGAGGCGTCGAAAAAGCGGTGCGGCAAGCGGCGCTCCGAGACCGTCAGGCACGCGCGCCGTCCTTGCCCTTCGTGAATTCGGCGAGCGCGGCGACAACGAGCCGGTTCGCCTCTTCGGTGCCGATCGTGAGCCGCAGACATTGCGGCAGGCCGTAGGAATCGACCGCGCGCAGGATCAGCCCGCGGCTCGTCAGAAAGCTGTCGGCGGCGCGTGCCTCGGCGGGGTCTTTGAAATGAAGCAGCAGGAAATTGGCGGCGCTCGGCGTGATGCCAATTCCAAGCGCGGCTACTTCCCGCGCGACCCAAGGTAGCCAAGTCTCGTTATGCGCGATCGACTTCTCGGTATGCGCGACATCGGCCAACGCGGCGATGCCCGCCCGCATTGCCGGAGTGTTGATGTTGAACGGCCCGCGCAGCCGATCGACCGCATCGCAGATGGGCGCGGGCGCATAGAGCCAGCCGAGGCGCAGCGCAGCGAGCCCGAAAATCTTCGAGAAGGTGCGGGTCATCACCACGTTGGGGTTGGTCGCGATCAGCTCCAGCCCGGGTGAATAATCGTGGCGCGTCACATATTCGGCATAGGCCGCATCGAGCACCAGCAGCACCTGGCGCGGCAGCGCGGCCGCGAGCCGCTTTATCTCGGTGACGTTGAGATAGGTGCCGGTCGGGTTGTTCGGGTTGGCGAGGAAGACGATTTTCGTCCGCGGCGTGACTTTGGCAAGGATCTCGTCGACGTTTGCCGTGAGATCTCGCTCCCGCGCAACGACCGGGCTTCCGCCCGCGGCAAGAATGGCGATGCGGTAGATGCCGAACCCATGCCGCGTGTAAATGCCTTCGTCGCCCGGACCGACGAACGCGTAGGCGAGAAGAAAGATGAGTTCGTCGGAGCCGGCGCCGCAGACGATCTGGGCCGGATCGAGGCCGTAGCGCGCGCCGATCGCCTCACGCAGAGCGCGCACCGAACCATCCGGGTAAATCGAAAGCTGCTCGGCGCAGGCCTTAAACGCGTCCTCTGCTGCGGGCGAGGGGCCGAGCGGCGTCTCGTTCGAGGAAAGCTTGTAGATTTTGCGCTGTTCGGACGCCGCGCTCTTGCCCGGAACATAGGGCTCGATCGCAAGCACGCCGGGGCGCGGTTGCGGGCGTCCGCCGGACTCGGAAGAGCTCATAGCCCCAGCCTCCGCGAGCGCTTCATGAACCAACTCCCGCGCCGGCGGGCTCGGCGTTCCGGCTGAAGTCGAAACGCGCCGCATGGCTGCCGATCTCGATCGGCCGCGCGTCGTCGGCAAGCGACAAGGCCTTGGCCAGTTCCGCGCCGGAAAGAGCGCCCGGCGCCCCGACCAGAAGCGAAAGGCCGGAAGCACCCGCGGCTTTGCCGAGGATCTCGGCTCCGAACTCGGCAAGTGCACGCAGCGACGCGTCATTCCAGCGCTCTTGCAAGACGGAATAGAGCACGACGTCGCGGGCCGCGCCGTCGCTCAAAGGCTTGGCAATGACGAAGAGCGGCATGCCGGCAGGATGATCGCGCCGTTCGACGAACGGCAGGCGAGCGATGATCTTCGGCGCGCCGGGGTCTTCAAGCCGCGTCCACCAGGCTCCGGCCGCGGCGCCGGCGTTGACCGGGATCAGGCCCAGATCGCCGTCAGAGGCCGCCACAGCATCGATCACGCCGGCGATGCCGACGTGCGGCACGAAAGGCACCGTAAAGCCGAAATGGAACCGGCAGGCGTCGCGGATCGCCGCGTCGCCGCCTGAAACGTCGGCGTGAACGCTATAAGCGGCCTGCACGAAGGTGAAGGTCGAGATGATGATCCGCCAGACGCTTTCGACCGTATCGAGCGGCAGGATGCCTTTATGGCGGGAGACAAGGCGGCGCATCATGTCAGCCTCGCGGCCGGGCCGAAAGGCGGAACCGGAACCTGCGCGGGCTTTGACTGCGATGAGCCGGTCGATAATCTCGCCGCGCTCCATCAGGATCTCATGCATACGCGCGTCGATGCGATCGATCTCCTCGCGGAGATCGGCCAAGGTTTCGGACGCCGGTCGGTCGAGCATGATCGCCATGAGATGTTCGTGCTTCTCTCTCTTAGAGCGAATTTCGCCGGACTGAAAACCCCTTCTGTCGAAGGTCCCGGCAACGCATTTGGGTTCGGCAGGCGGCGCAATCTTAACCACGCCGGCTAAGAAGCGCGGCGGCCCGTCCCGGCAAAGGAGCGCAAAATGCGGGCCTTGACACTCGCTTCTGCCCACTCCTACATACCGGACGCTGCGTTCGCCAAAGCGAACGATCGAAACTGCCTGTGACGCGAGCGCCCGCTTGACGATCGTCCCGAACCAAAGAGCGATGAGCCATCTCGAGGCGGACGCGCCGCATAGTCTCGTCGTCCGCTTTGGTGCCGACCAGCCGCTCAAGATGGACGCGGGCGTGAGCCTGAGCCCGCTGTCTATCGCCTATAAGACCTATGGCACGCTGAACGCGGCCAAGTCCAATGCGATCCTCATCTGCCATGCGCTGACCGGCGATCAGCATGTGGCCAATACCCATCCGATCACCGGCAAGCCTGGCTGGTGGCAGACGATGGTCGGGCCCGGGCGGCCGATCGACACGGATCGCTATTTTGTCATCGCCACGAACGTGGTCGGCGGCTGCATGGGCACCACCGGCCCGGCCTCGACCAATCCAGCGACGGGACGCCCCTATGGGCTCGGTCTGCCGCTGGTCACGATCCGCGACATGGTCCGCGCCCAGGCCATGCTGATCGACCATCTGGGCATCGACTCGCTGTTCGGCGTGGTCGGCGGTTCGATGGGCGGCATGCAAGTGCTGCAATGGGTGGCGAGCTATCCCGAGCGGGTGTTTTCCGCGATGCCGATTGCTGCCGCCGCGCGGCATTCCTCGCAGAACATCGCCTTCCACGAAGTTGGGCGACAGGCCATCATGGCCGATCCCGAGTGGCGCAGCGGCCGCTATCTCGAAGAAGGCACCAACCCAAACAAGGGCCTCGCGGTCGCGCGCATGGCGGCGCACATCACCTATCTTTCCGACGAGGCGCTACAGCGCAAGTTCGGCCGCAATTTCCAGGACCGCGAGGCGCCGACCTTTACGTTCGACGCCGACTTCCAGATCGAGAATTATCTGCGCTATCAGGGCACGAGCTTCGTCGATCGGTTCGACGCCAATTCCTATCTTTATGTCACCCGCGCCTGCGACTATTTCGATCTCGCGGCCGATTACGGCGGTTCGCTCGCTTCCGCCTTCAAGGGAACGAAGACGCGCTTCTGCGTCGTTTCGTTCACCTCCGACTGGCTTTATCCAACCTCCGACTCGCGCGCCATCGTGCATGCGCTGAATGCGGCTGCGGCCTCCGTCTCTTTCGTCGAGATCGCGACGGACCGGGGCCATGACGCGTTTCTGCTCGAGGTGCCCGAGTTCTTTGCGACGACGCGCGGCTTTCTCGAAGCTGCGGCCCGCGCCCGCGGCATGACGCGGCCGGGGAGCTGAGCTTGGCCGATCAGGAAGCGCGCCGGGCGGCGCTGAAGAGCACGGCGCGCATCGATCTGCTCGTCGTCGCCGACATGGTCGAACCGAAAAGCCGGGTGCTCGACGTCGGCTGCGGCGACGGCACCTTGCTCAGGCTGCTCGCCGAGGAGCGCGGCGTCGATGCGCGCGGCATCGAGCTTTCCCAGCATGGGGTCAACGACTGCGTCGCCAAGGGCCTGTCGGTGGTGCAGGGCGATGCCGACACCGATCTTGCCGATTATCCCGACGATGCGTTCGATTACGTGATCCTGTCGCAAACGCTGCAGGCGACGCGGCAGCCGCGCAAGGTTCTCGAACACATGCTGCGGATCGGCCGGCGCGCGATCGTCTCCTTTCCGAACTTCGGCCATTGGCGGATTCGCGCCCAGATCGCCTTCAAGGGGCGGATGCCGGTCACCGATTCTCTCGCCATGTCCTGGTATGAGACGCCGAACATTCATTTCTGCACGATCCGCGATTTTCTCGCGCTGGTGAACGAGATCGGCGCCAAGATGGAGCGCGGTATTGCGCTCGATCGGCAGGGCAGGCCGAAGCTGGCCCACGCGGCCCCATGGATCTGGAATCTGCTCGGCGACCAGGCCGTGTTCCGCCTGTCGCGGAAGGGGTGATATGGCGCCTGGCATCATTGCGAAGAGCCAACGGGTCTGGGCTTCGGCCGGCCCCACAAGTGCGACGAACTGGATTGCTTCGCTTTGCTCGCGATGAGGGACTAGGCCTTGCTGACGGCCTTGGCCCGCGCGATGGCTTCGCGCACGAGCCTGCGGCCCTCTTCGGCATCGCCCCAGCGCAGGATCTTCACCCATTTGCCGGGTTCGAGATCCTTGTAATGGGCGAAGAAATGCTCGATCTGCTGCACGGCGATCGGCGGCAGGTCGGTGTAATTATGCACCATCTCGTAGCGCTGCGTCAGTTTCGGCGAGGGCACGGCGAGGATCTTTTCGTCGCTTCCATGCTCGTCCTGCATCAAAAGCACGCCGACGACCCGGCAGTTCATGACCGCGCCGGGAATGACCGCCCGCGAATTGGCGACGATCACGTCGCAAGGATCGCCGTCTTCCGACAATGTGTGCGGAATGAAGCCGTAATTGCCCGGATAGCGCATGGCGGTATAGAGAAACCGGTCGACCATCAGGACGTCGGCGCGCTTATCCATTTCATATTTGATCGGCTCGCCGCCCATCGGCACTTCGACGACGACGTTCACGTCGTCGGGAGGGTTGTCGCCGATTGCAATCGCCTCGAGGCGCATGCCGTGCTCCAGCTTTGTCGGGGTAGAAGCCTTCGTGCGGACGAATGGTCGCTGCCCTCATTCGAAGGCGAAGGCGACCCGTTCCCTGAGTTCGGTTCCGAACCGCTCATAGGCGCGGCGCACGATCTTTCCGCCAAGCCGGTCGTAGAATTCGAGCGCCGGTTCATTCTCGGCAAGCGCCCAGACGAGGAAGGACGCATAGCCGTGTTCGGCCAAGTCTTTTCGGGCCGCGGAAAACAGCCTCTTGCCGAAGCCAAGCCCTTGAAATTCCGGTGAAATATAAAGCTCGAAGATCTCCCCGCCATAGGCGAGCGTGGGAACCCGATTGCGCCCGTAGCTGGCATAGCCGCCGATCGCATCGTCGAAATCGAGCACCACGAGCCGCGAGCGCCGAACGATCGCCGAGCGCCACCAGGTCGGGCCGCGCCGGGCAATCATCCTTTCGAGCTCGCGCCCCGGGATAATGCCGCGATAGGCGTGCCGCCACGCCGCGTCATGCACCTCGGCGATCGCCTCGGCGTCGCTCTCGCGCGCATCACGGATGGTGATAAGGGCCTCAACCATGAACCGATGTTAGGCCCGCTTCGCCTCCGCCTGCAAGGACTTCTTCGCCGCCGCATCGGCGAGCGACGCGATCCCGCGGGGCAAAAAAGTCAAGCAAATTTGAACTTGCCTGCGGCGTCCGCGCCACGCAAATCAGCCGCGGCAGATCAGCGGCGGATCCCCTGAATGGGGCCTGCCCCGCGGGCCGCGAAAATGCACTTTTGATGACGGTCTTAAGGGGACGAAGCTGCAACGCGTCGCGCCGAAGCGTTCGATGGGCGCCCGCGCTCATCGGGCGCGCCGCCCCGATACTCGGTCGGAATTTCAATTATCCGCGCAGCCGGAGAAGAAAATTTACGAGCTCCTCGGCCGCTTCCGTCGGGCTACCGGCATTGATGATCGTGAGATCGGGAATAAAGCGCAGGGGGGTTTCGGCGTTACGCAGAAGCCGCGCGTCGATGTCATCCGGCGTCTCACGTGCGCGCGCGAGGAGGCGCCCCGCGATCGCCGCGTCGGTCGCCGTCACCAGCACGATCTTCATCCGGCCGAATGTCCGCTGCGCGGCGGCGACCGCATCGCGCGAGATATTGCAGGTCACGACTGCGCCTCCGGCCATCGCCGCGAGCACAGCCCGATCGATTGCATAGCCGAGCCCATGCGCCCGCCAGTGGAGCGCAAAAAGATGATCGCGGACACCGCGTTCGAACTCCGTCTCCGACAGGCTCGCGTGGTTTTCGAAGGCCGAGGGCGGCCGCGTCACGAGCCGGCGGGGAAAGAGGAAACCCTCGCCCAGCCGCTCGCGCGCCAGCCGGATCAACGTATCCTTGCCGGCGCCGCTCGGGCCGACGACGCAGACGAAGGTGCCGGAGGGCATATTTTCCTGCGTCATGGAGTTTTGCCGAAAGGGAAGCTCGCCCAGCCGAGAATGCAACGAAATATTAAGCCATGCCAGCATGCCCGATCTTTCGCCGGTTTGCAGCATCTGCCCTGGCCGAAAGTCTGCGTCCGCTGCGGCAAGCTCGCGAGATTGCTTCGGCTCTTCTTCGCGCAATTGACGATTGACGGCTGGTTCATCCTCTTCGCTACGATTTTATTCATTTATTTTTGGCATTTGAAAGGATTGGATGAGTCGGGCTTCGTCCCCGAGCCGGCGATGTCGCCAAGGTCGCGGAAGAGTGTTGGACGCTCCGCGTGAGAGGCGGTCCGTTTCGGCAAGGGCCGAAGCACGCCGGCCAGCGCGTGCCGCGAGGAATGTCAGGGAGATCCTTATGCTCAAATGGTTCAAGGAAAACGCGCCAATCGAGCAGAAGCTGAGTCTCGGGCTTGGTCTTCTCGTTCTCGCTAGCCTATCCTGCTTCGCCGTCGTCTTTTGCGTCGGCGAGAACCTGCTTTCGCTGTCGGCCGCCCTGACGATCTGCGGTTTGCTTGCCTGCGTTTCGATGCTTGCGGCCTACGTGACCCACCAAGCCGTCGCCGCTCCGCTCAACACGACGATCCTGCGCATCGAAAGCCTGGCGGCCGGCGACGTTGATTCACCGATCCCCTTCGCCGGACAAAAGGACTGTGCCGGCCGCATCGCTAAAGCGATGCACGTCTTTCGCGCCGCCGCCATCGCCAAATCCGCCGCCGAAGCCGAAGCCGTCGAGCAGCGCCGGCTGGCTGAGGAAGAGCGCCGCCGCCAGGAAATAGAAGCGCAAGGCTATATCGACGCGCATAATACGTTTGTCACCTCGATCACCACGGCCTTCGAAAAATTCGCAGACGGCGATCTCACCTTCCGCATCAACGATGCGTTCACGCAGGAATATGAAAACATCCGCAGGGATTTCAACAAGTCCATCGAGAAGATGCAGCAGGTGATGCTGAGCGTCGCCGCCAATACCGAGGCGATCCGCTCCGGCACCAAGGAGATTTCTTCGGCCGCCAACGATCTTTCAAGGCGCACCGAAACGCAGGCGGCGAGCCTCGAGGAAACCGCCGCGGCGCTCGACGAGATCACCACCACGGTGCGCAAGACCGCGCAAGGCGCAACGCATGCGCGCCAAGTCGTCTCGACGGCCAAATCGGATGCGGAAAAGGGCGGCGACGTCGTCCGTCAGGCGATCACTGCGATGAGCGGGATCGAGAAATCCTCGCGGCAGATCGGCCAAATCATCGGCGTCATCGACGAGATCGCATTCCAGACCAATCTGCTTGCGCTGAATGCCGGGGTCGAGGCCGCCCGCGCCGGCGACGCCGGGCGGGGTTTCGCGGTGGTCGCCTCGGAGGTGCGCGCTCTGGCGCAGCGTTCGGCCGAAGCCGCCAAGGAAATCAAGGGCCTTATCTCAACCTCGACATCGCAGGTCGAGCAGGGCGTCGATCTCGTCGCCGAAACTGGCAAAGCGCTGGAGCGGATCTTCACCCAAGTCGCCGAAATCGACTCGATCGTGTCGGAGATCGCAACAAGCGCGCAGGATCAGGCGAACGGACTCCAGGAAGTCAATACCGCCGTCAATCAGATGGACCAGGTGACCCAGCAGAATGCCGCCATGGTCGAGGAATCGACCGCGGCGAGCCATACTCTGTCGCTCGAGACGGAAGAATTGACCCGCCTCATCGGGCGTTTCCAGGTGGGCGAGGACGCCGCGGTCCCGATGCCACGCGCCAGCAAAACCGCCGCCCGGCCGGCGTTGAAGACCGTCGCGGCGCGCGGCGGCGCGGCTCACAAACAGGCCGCCGACGAATGGCAGGAGTTCTAGGGCAAATTCGCATGATTGGTGGCGCGCCCGCCTTCTCCCCACGGGGAGAGGCTTCGCGCTGCGTGGACCGAGCATGAGTGACGTGCACACGGAGACGACGCGCGGGCGCGAGCTGATCGCCTTCCGCATTGGCGCGCAGGAATTCTGCGTCGACATCATGGCGGTGCGCGAGATCCGCGGCTATACGCCGGCGACCGCCTTGCCGCAGGCCCCGAGCTTCGTGCGCGGCGTGATCAACCTGCGCGGCGCGGTGCTGGCGATCGTCGATCTTGCCGCGAGGCTGGGCTTCCCGCCGGCCGAGCCGACCGCCCGGCATGTGATCATGGTGGTCAACATCGAGAACCAGGTGGTCGGGCTTCTGGTCGACGCGGTGCTCGACATTCTGACGGTCGAGGAAGCGGTAATCCAGCCGACGCCGGACGTGGCCTCGGAGATGGCCAGGCTGTTCACCCGCGGGGTGCTGGCGATCGACGGCCGGATGATCAGCCTCATCGGCCTCGACCACGTATTGCCGCCGCCGCAAAGCGAGGCGGCATGACGGAGGCTGTGGTTTCAAGCCGATCAGGATTTCCTTGACTATGAACTCCAGGCCCGCGCTGCTGTTATAAGGGGCGAGCCCGCGCCGCATGGTCCGGGCGGGTAGCGCGATGGGCCTTGCCGCACCGACTTTCGACCGCTTCGCTTTGCGCGCACGCCTGCGCGGCTTTGTGCGTCGAAGCGAAATTGCGCTGATCGGCCTTGCTGTCGTGGTGGGCGCAATTGCGGCAGTGCTGGTGGCCATCACCTCGGCGGCGGTCGCTCTGCTCCACCATCTGTTCTTCGGTCTGCCTTGGGGTGAACGACTGAGCGGCGCGATGTCACTCGGCTCGCCTATCAGAGCCTTGGTGCCGATGCTTGGCGGCCTCATTCTCGGCCTGACGGGCATTTGCATCAAATGGTGGAGGCCGCGCCGGCCGGTCGATGCGATCGAAGCCAATGCGCTGCACGGCGGCCGCATGTCGCTCATCGACAGCATTCTGATCGCCTGTCAGACCATAATTTCCTGCGGCTTCGGCGCCTCGGTGGGTTTGGAGGCGGGCTATACGCAAATCGGTGCCGGGCTCGCCTCCACGCTCGGCGCGGCGTTCAAAATGCGCCGCAGCGACATGCGCACTCTCGTCGGCTGCGGCGCCGCCGGGGCGATCGCCGCCGCGTTCGGCGCGCCCTTGACCGGCGCCTTCTACGCCTTCGAGCTGATCATCGGAACCTATACTCCGTTCGGCCTCGCGCCGGTCATAGTGGCTGCGATCAGCGCCGTGCTCGTCGCGCGCTGGGCCGGGGTCAACAGCGGCTTTGCTGCCCGGCTTGCGCCGACCGCGAGCGTGACGAGCGCCGATCTTGCGCTTTTCTTCGTGCTCGCACTCGTCTGCGCAATCGTCGGCATCGGCATCATGCGCGGCGTCACCTTCGTCGAAAGCCTGTTCAAGCGTAACCATGCGCCCGCATTCCTGCAGCCGATGTTCGGCGGCATGGTCGTGGGCGCGCTCGCGCTGGGGAGCCCGCATGTGCTTGCCTCGGGCCACGGTGCCCTGTTCGAGATCTTTCACGCGACGCGAACCGATATCGCCGCACTTTGCGTCATCGTCGTCCTGAAATCCCTTGCTTCGGCCATGTCGATCGGCTCCGGCTTTCGCGGCGGTCTGTTCTTCGCGTCGCTCTTTCTCGGCGGAATGGTCGGCAAGATCTTCTCCGGCCTCGCGCCAATGCTAATCTCGGGCCTGGCGCCCGATTCGACCGTCTATGTGACAATCGGGATGGCGGCGCTTGGCGTGGCGGTCGTCGGAGGGCCCTTAACGATGAGCTTTCTGGCGCTGGAGACAACCGGCAATTTCCGCCTCAGCATCATTGTCCTCATGGCAGCCACCTTCGTCTCGGTCTTCGTGCGGCGGACTTTCGGCTATTCCTTCGCAACTTGGCGTTTGCATCTGCGCGGCGAGTTGATCCGCAGCGCCCAAGATGTCGGCTGGATGCGAAGCCTCACCGTCGGGCGCATGATGCGGACCGATGTCACGACGGCGCCCCTCGATCGAACCATTGCCGAGTTTTGCGATGCCTTTCCTCTTGGCTCGACCCAATGGGTGGTTGGCGTCGATACGGCGGGCCGCTATGCCGGTCTGATCTCGGTAACCGACGCCCATCTTGCCAGAAGCGCCGAGGAATCGGTTGCGACGCTGTTGCGTTACAAGGACGATGTTCTGCTGCCGGGAATGGACATCAAGGAGGCGGCGGAAGTTTTTGAGCGGGCCGAGAGCGAAGCGCTCGGCGTGATCGATGGCGCGACGACCCGCGGCCCGATCGGCCTGCTCACCGAGGCGCATGTCCTGCGCCGTTACACCGAGGAGCTCGAGAAAGCGCGCCGCGACCTCTCCGGCGAGAGGTGGCTCGGCGAGACCTAGAGATTTCTGCCGCGTCAAAATGCCGTTACAAAATAATCAGTTAATGGATACCGGTCGCATGGAAGGACATCGCGCATGAAGACGAGGATGCGAGCCGGCGTGGCCGCGGTTTTAATTCTTGCGGGCTTTTTGGCCGGTGTTGCACAGGCCGCCGAACCCACAGCCACCGATCTGGCAAAAATCCAGACGATCGTTGTCCTCTATGCTGAGAACCGCAGTTTCGACGCGCTCTATAGTAATTTTCCCGGCGCCAATGGCCTCACCCCCGAGGCGTTGGCAAAGCTGCCGCCACAGCGCGATCGCGACGGCAGCGTGTTGGCGGAGCTACCTCCGATCTGGGGCGGGCTGACGGCCAAAGGCGTCGAGCCGAAGATCGATCAGGCGCGGACGGCGGGCCTGCCCAACGCGCCTTTTGCGATCGATGACCCAAAGGGCTTCAATCTGCCGCTCGGCGTCGCGACGCGCGATCTCTCGCACAAATTCTACCAGAACCAGATGCAGATCGACGCCGGCAAGAACGATCGGTTCGTCGCTTACGGCGATTCCGGCGCACTTGTGATGGGCCATTACGACGGATCGAAATTGCCGCTCTGGGGAATCGCGAAACGCTATACGCTCGCCGATAATTTCTTCATGGGCGGCTTCGGCGGATCTTTTCTCAACCATTTCGAGCTGATCTGCGCCTGCGCGCCGATCTACCCGAACGCTGACAAGAGCCCGGCCAAGGGCCTGATTTCAATTGTGGACTCCGACGGGACCAGCTTGAGGCTCGCGCCCGATTCGCCCGCATCGGCAATCGACGGCTTTCCGAAATTCGCGGAGGACGGCGCGCTGACCCCGGATTTTTTTGCGGTCAATACGATGCAGCCGGCCTATCAGCCGAGCGGCAACGCGCCCGAAGCCGGCGGCGATCCGGCCTATGCCGACCCGCATCTGCCGACGACTTTGCCGCCGCAGACGATGCCGACCATCGGCGATCTTCTGAGCGCCAAGGGCATAGATTGGGCTTGGTATGCGGGAGCTTGGCAAGCCGCGCTCGAAGGCAAGAATGCGCGTCCGGTTCCCGATTTTCAATATCATCACCAGCCGTTCAATTATTTCGCCGACATGGCGCCGGGCACGGCGGCGCGCGCCGAACATCTACGCGACGGCGGCCTCAACGGCGAAAGCTTCATTGCGGCGATCGACGCCGGAACATTGCCGCAAGTCACTTTCTACAAGCCGCAGGGCAATCTCAACGAACACCCGGGCTATGCCGACGTGCTCTCTGGCGACGAACATCTCGCCGACATCGTCGCGCATCTGGAGAAGAGCCCGCAATGGAAGCACATGCTGGTGATTATCACCTATGACGAGAACGGCGGCTTTTGGGACCACGTCGCGCCGCCGAAGGCGGATCGCTTTGGCCCGGGCACACGCGTGCCGACACTGATCGTCTCGCCCTTCGCCAAGCGCGGCTTCGTCGATCACACGCTCTACGACACGACCTCGATCCTGCGCTTCATCACCCGGCGCTTCGATCTGCCGACGCTCGCTGGACTGACGGCGCGCGACAAGGCCATGCGGGACGCGGGAAGCGGCAAGCTTGGCGATCTTACCAATGCGCTCGATTTTGGCGGGACGTAGAGCAACGAGGCAGACAGCTTGCGGCGGTATTCGACCCTTCGAGACGCGCGCGAGGCGCGCTCCTCATGGTAAAGGTCGTGGTCGAGCGCCGGGAACTCCTCATGCTGAGGAGCTTGCGAAGCAAGCATCTCGAAGCATGCGGCACTTTCTATCTTCACGCCGGCTCGGCGAGGCCGCTGAATTTCGACCGCGCCGAAGCGTCGCGGCGCAATTGCGCGACGCGGATATTGTCGAAGAACTGCCGGGCGCTTTCCGTCCAAGTGAACTTGATCGCATGCATGCGGCAGCGTTCGCGCGAAATGCCGAGCGCGCGCAGCGCCGCCTGGCCCAAGTCCGGCGCCAGAACGCCGGCGCCCGAGTCGCCGATGACATCGATGGGTCCCGTCACCGGAAAGGCGGCGACCGGAACGCCGGAGGCGAGCGCTTCGAGCAGCACGATTCCGAACGTGTCGGTCAGACTCTGGAAAGACAAAGACATCGGCCGAGGAATAGACCTTCGCCAAGCCTTCGCCGCAGAGCGCGCCGAGGAAATGCACGTTCGGATAGGTAGCGGTGAAACGCGCCTGCAGAGGACCGTTGCCGACCACGACTTTCGAGCCGGGCAGATCGAGCCGCAAGAAGGCTTCGACATTTTTCTCGACCGCCAGCCGGCCGACGAACAGGAAAATCGGCCGCGGCAAGGCGTCGAGCACATTCTCCGGGCGCGGCCGGAACAAGGTTTCATCGACCCCGCGCGACCAGCGCATGAGATTGCGAAACCCGCGCCCGGCGAGCACGTTTTCGAGGCTCGCCGAGCTCACCATCGTTCCCGCCGCGGCATTGTGGAAGCGGCGCAGGATCGCGTAGCTGAGACGTATGGGCACCGGCAGGCGGGCGGCGAGATATTCGGGAAAGCGCGTATGATAGCTCGTCGTGAACGGCCGCCTCTCGCGCAGGCAGGCGCGCCGCGCCGCCAGCCCGATCGGCCCTTCCGTGGCAATATGGACGAAATCCGGCGCGAAATCGGCGATGGTCGCGGCGATCTTGCGGTGGTTGGTCAGCGCCAGCCGGATCTCGCCATAGCCGGGCAGCGGCATCGTCCAAAAATCAGAGGGCGTGAGGAACCTCACCTCCATGTCGAAGCTCGCGGCATGCGCGGCGATGTTCTCGAGCGAACGCACGACCCCGTTGATCTGCGGGCCCCAGGCGTCGGTCGCGATGAGGAGCTTGGTCACGCCGCCTCTGCCTCGCGGCTCTGTCGCGGCATTTCGATTGCGGCTTCGGCCAGCCGCCGCGCTTCTTCGCTCCAGTGGACGATCTCGAAACGTCCGTCCAAATGCTCGACCAAAGCGGTGCAGCTCTCCACCCAATCGCCAGTGTTCATGTAGCGGATCCCGAAGTCGTCGTGGATGACGGCGTGATGAATGTGGCCGCAAATGACGCCTTGAACGCCGCGCCGCTCGGCCTCATAGGCAAGCGCTTCCTCGAACCGGCCGATGTGGTTGACCGCGGTCTTCACCTTCAATTTGGCCCAGGAGGAAAGCGACCAATAGGCGAGTCCGAGACGCCGGCGAATAGCGTTGACATAAGTATTCATGCCAAGCGCCAGCGCATAGGCGCCGTCGCCGAGAAGCGCGAGCCAAGGCGCGTAGCGCACGACCATGTCGAAATGGTCGCCATGCATGACGAGATAGCGCCTGCCGTCGGCGGCTTCATGAATGGCGGTTTCCATGACGTCTATGCCGCCGAAATTGTGGCCGACGTAATCCCGCATGAACTCGTCGTGATTGCCGGGAATATAGATGATCCTGGCGCCCTTGTGTACACGCTTCAGCAGTTTTTGCACGACGTTGTTATGGGCTTGCGGCCAGTACCAGCCGGATTTCAGCCGCCATCCGTCGATGATATCGCCGACAAGATAGATGGTCTCGACATTATAATGTTTGAGCAAATCGAGCAGGAGATGCGCCTGGCAACCTCTTGTCCCCAAATGCAAATCGGACAGGAAAAGCGTGCGGATGACGGTCGGGTCGAAATCTTTTTTCGCCAAAGCTGGGTCCCTTGGTGGCCGAGCCGTACATGGCCGAGTTGGGTGGCAGTTTCATGACATATGGGGGTTGCGGCGAGGGGTTGCAGCAGCCCGGCCGCAGCGGGAGCCCCGGGACTTGACCGGAGGATCGATCCGGGATCGAGGCGCTATAAGCCCAATCCAGCTCCCCGGGCGCCCGGATCTACGCCCGCTCCCGGGGGTTGAAGAGGTTGGGGCGCGATATATTCCATAAATCGGGCTGCGAGCGGCATTCCGGTCAGCCCGGTTTGGGGCGCCTCAGGTCATCATCCCGGCAAGTCCGAAGGCGCCCAGAAGCAGTCATTAGATCGGCGGCTGCCTCTGCAGCCTGGGACCAGCTTCGCCAGGGCCAACCCGAGTCGTGGCGTCGGGCCCGATCATGCGCTAACAATCGAATGCATCTTTCAATCAGACAGCCGGTGGCTCATTTGACATTGATTACCCCACAGGCCTTCTTCTGATGTCAAAAAATAATAAACCCTCGACACAGCCACCTGGCCTTCAAGTGCAATTGCAGAGGGCATTGGCGCTTCATCAGCAGGGGAGACTTGCCGACGCGGAAGGTATTTATGCAGAAGTCATTCAGCGAGCGCCAAATCACTTCGACGCGATGCATCTTCTTGGGGTGATAGCTTACCAAAATCGAGGCTATGAGCGGGCGCTTCAGCTCATCTCAAAGGCTATCTCGATAAATCCCAATGTCGCGGCGGCTTACTACAATCGAGGCAATGCTCTCAAAGAGCTCCAGCGCCTCAAAGAGGCGCTGGTCAGCTATGATAAAGCCATCGCGCTCGCGCCGGATTTTGTCGAGGCTTATTCGAATCGCGGCGGTGCACTCCAAGCGCTCAATCGCCTCGACCAGGCGCTCGTCAGCTACAATAAGGCCATTGCGCTAAAACCGGATTTTGCCGAGGCTTACTATGGTCGAGGCAATGTTCTCAAAGAACTCAGGCGCCTCGACGAAGCCCTCGTCAGCTACAATAAAGCCATTGCGCTAAAATCAGATTTTGCCGAAGCTTACTCTAATCGAGGCAATTCCCTCAAAGAGCTCAAGCGCCTCGACGAAGCTCTCGCCAGCTACGATAGGGCCATTGCGCTCAAACCAGATTTTGAAGATTACTATAATCGCGGCATTGCTCTCAAAGAACTCAACCGCTTTGAAGAAGCACTGGTCAGTTACAATAAAGCCATCGCGCTCAGGCCAGATTTTGCTGAGGCCTACTCTAACCGCGGCATTGCTCTCAAGGAGCTCAACCGCCCTGAACAAGCGCTTATCGACTGCGATAAGGCGATCGCGCTAAAATCAGATTTCGCTGAAGCTTATTACAATCGCGGCATTATTCTCGAAGAGCTCAACCGCCTTGAAGAAGCACTCGTCAGCTACGATAAAGCCATCGCGCTCAATCCAGACCTCGCCGACGCCTACAACAACAAGGGCAACATATTGAAAGAACTCGGTCATTTGGACCGGGCGCGAGCCGCTTTTCTGAAGACGATCGACATCAATTCGAAGAGCGCCAGCGCCTATTTGAACTTGGCGGATTCGAAGAAATTCGTGCCTGGCGATCCGCATCTCGCCGCCATGCAGAAGCTCGCGGTCGAGCCGGAGGGATTGTCCGATGCCGACCGCGTGCGACTCGATTTCGCACTCGGCAAGGCTTACGCCGATCTGAAGGATCATCGCCGCTCGTTCGAGCACCTGCTCGCCGCCAACGCCGGCAAGCGCGCGATGATTTCTTATGACGAACAGGCGGCCCTGATGGAGTTCGACCGGATCGAGAGGACTTTCACCCGCGAGTTGATCGCAACAAAGTCCGGCCGCGGTGATGCATCGCCGCGACCGATCTTCATTCTCGGGATGCCTCGCTCGGGTACGACGTTGGTTGAGCAGATTCTCGCAAGTCACCCCATGGTGCACGGGGCGGGGGAACTGGAGACGCTGAGCGAGATCGCGCTCGTTCTCCGCGGGCCGGACGGCAGGACGATCTCCTATCCTGAATTCGTTCCCACGCTCGACGGATCGGCATTGATGGGCATCGGCGCACGCTATCTTGCCGCGGTCAATGAGCGCGCCCCCCAGGGCGAGCGTGTGACCGACAAGATGCCGGCGAACTATTATGTCGTCGGCCTGATCCATCTTGCCCTGCCAAACGCCAAGATCATCCACACGATTCGCAATCCAGTCGACACGTGCCTCTCGTGCTTCTCGAAGCTCTTCACGAAGGGACAAAACCACACTTACGACCTTGGCGAAGTCGGCCGGTATTACAAACGCTACGAGCAGCTGATGGCGCATTGGCGACACATATTGCCGCCGGGCCGAATCCTCGATGTCCGCTACGAAGACGTGGTGGAAGATCTCGAAATGCAGGCGCGGCGCATTATTTCCCACTGCGGACTTGGGTGGGACGATCGCTGTCTCTCGTTCCACGAGACGGATCGACCAGTACGAACCGCGAGCGCATGGCAGGTGCGTCAACCGATCTATGGCAGCGCGGTTGGCCGCTGGCGGGATTACGAGGAACTCCTTGATCCGCTACTGGCAGCGCTCGACGTCCATCTCCCCGCCCTCCGGGGAAGGGGTTAGGGGAGGGGCCGGGTGATCGGCCTGCGGCTGGCGTAACCGGCTTGTCCCCGGCCATGACGGCGTGGGATGCAGGAGTTGCAGGCCAAGCAGCCATTTGCCCAGCTCCTCACCCCAGCCCTTTCCCCGCACGCGGGGGAAAGCGCAAACAAAAGCGCCGGACGGGGACCGTCCGGCGCTTTCCGTTTGAAGCTTCAGGTTTGGCTCAGAAGAACCAAGCCGTGCCGAGCCAGATGTCGTCTTCCTCGGCCAAGCTGCCATTCCAGCCAACCGACCAAGTGTGGCCGAACTCGGCCTGGAGTGCCATCCAAGGCGTCAGTTGATAGCGGACGAAACCGATCGCGCTCTCGTTCGCTTTCAGCAAGACGTTGGCAAAGCCCGTGGTGAGATCGAAGGCGGTCGGATCCATGGCGCTGATGCCGTAGCTCCCACCGAAGGTGAACTTATCCCACGTGTAGGAGGCCTGGCCATAGCCGCCCCAGGTCGTGCGGGGGTTCCCCAACAAGTCGAAGGCATCGAAGAACAAGCCGGTCGTGCCGAGGCCCGCGCCGTAGTAGCCATAGGCGACGAAGCTGAAGCCGTCGATATCGAGTTTGCTGAAGCCGTCGATGCCCCAACTCTCGAACGCATTGCCGTTCGCCTGCAAAGTAGCGTTCGGGTTGAAGACAAAAGACCCGGTGGCGATGTCGTTCTGGTGCTCTTCCCACACGCCATCCGCCGAAAGAGTGAGCTTCGCGCCGGGCGCAATATCACCCTTCCATTTCAACTGACCCTGAACCTGCGGATATTGTTGTCCAGTGATACTTGCCGAGAACGGAACGAAGACGGCAGGCGCAATCAAAGGCGTGAAGACGCCGATCGAAGCGGTGAAGCCATTGAAGTCCGGCGTCGTATAAGTGACCTGCGGGATCCAGTCGGCATAGACATAGCCAATGCCGATACGGCCGAGCGTCGTGTTACGCGGCGCGTTCGTTGCCAAAGGCGAGCCCATGCCGAGCAGCGTCAAGTCGTTCAGGATCGCATCCGACCCGAAGAGGCCGAGGTCGCGGCCCATCTTGACCGTGCCGAAGGTCGGCGTGCCGATCGTGCCGAAGATCTGGCGGAGATCGATGCCGGGCGTGCCAAGCGCAAGCGGTGCGCCGGGGTTGTTGGCGTTGGTGGCGCCATTGCGCCAACATCTACATTGTTGCCGCCGACATAAGCGCCGATGGTAAAGCCGAGATCATAGCCCATCTGGTTGGTGGCGATGCTCAACACGATCGCGCTGGGCAACAGACCGTCGCTGACCGCGTTGTAAGGCTGGTTCGGACTGGCGGTGACAAGCCCGCCGAAGGTGCCAACAGCCCTTCCTCCGGGACCGTTGCCGTAGCTTTGGAAGGTCTCGTCGGCGCCGAAGATAAGGTCGCCGGAGATCTTCACATCGACCGCGCCGATTTCGCCATCCTTGCTAATCATGCCCGGGATATGGAAACCGATGCCCTTGTCGAGGCGGCTGATATAGCGGTCGTCAGCAACGACGACGACGCCGTTCTTGGTGACCATGCGATGCATCATCGGCCCACCGCTGCGCGCCATCTCCGCCTTTTCGGCCTCATGCCGGGCCTTCAATTTGAAGAATTCGCCTTTGGTGAGGACGCCCTTGGCAACCAATTGGTTGAGAAGGTCGTCGGTTACGTCTGCGCGGGCCTGGCCCATCGCCAGCACGCTCACCGCAGCCGCCGCAAGTACGACCATCCGCGCGTGGCGGCCGCTGCAGCGAAACTCGGATGGAAATTTAAGCATCAACATCCCCCTTAGTGATGATTTATGAGTTCGAGTGTATTCCGGCCTCCGATCCTAGAGATTTTCCCGGGCCGGTCGATAGCTTGTTCGCTTTCGGGCGATTTTCTGGCCCGCATGTGACAAATTGGATACAGAAACGGGAAGGGTTTTGCACAAGGAGAGGCCGCCCCGCGAATGCAATTTTCCCAAGTAAAATAAGCCGATGGCGCGCCCCGCCCGGCAAGCGAGATCGGCTTCAGAGGCCGCGCGGACCGGGAGAAAGAGGCGGGCGGGCCAAAGGCGAGTCGTGCGGGACTGTTCCATAGGGCAGCGGGGCCGCGCCCCCCTCGCTGTAGGGCAGCAGCGTTTTCTGATTCATTTCCAGGCAGGTGAGCATTTCCACATAGCTTGGCGCGGGCGCGTCAGGGATGCAGCTACGCCGGTCGGAAAGCTTGAATTGCGACCATTTCTGAACGAGCTGTTGCTTCGCCTCTTTCTCGTCCAGCATGCAGTTCCTGAACGTCCGCTGCGCATCGCTGACGCCGTAATCCTGAGCCTGGCGACAGGATTTCTGAACGTCGAGAACGGGGACCTGATCGGCTTGCGCCAGCGGGGCGGCAACGAGCAGCGCGGGGAGGATGAAGAACTTCAAAGCGCGCAAGGGAGGGCTCCAGGGCGGTGCAATCTCACTTACCTCGCTTTCGCCGGCGACGGAAGGGAGCCTGAAGACCCTCTCCCAAGCGAGAGGGCCGGCGTCGGCGCGGGGGATTTCATGCTCGGCCGATCTGCTTTAGCCTAGGCACCAGCGGTCCACAGGGAGGTTTCATGCGCGACAGAACCGGTCTTTTCCTTCTCACGGCGCTTCTCGCCGGGCTGGCACCCTCGATTGCCGCGGCGGCCGCGACCTGCCGCGATCCGGCCGGCTTCGAGGCCTGGCTTGGCGAGATCAAGAATGAGGCGGCGGCGGCCGGCATTCCCGCGCGAGCGATCGACGCGGGCCTCGACGGCGTGAGCTACGACCCTTCGGTCATCTCGCGCGATCACGGCCAGCATGTTTTCCGGCAGTCTTTCGAGGAATTCTCGGGCCGCATGGTCAACGCCTACAGGATCAGCAAGGGCGCGAGCCTCATGCGCCAATATGCCGGCACGCTGGCGCGTATCGAGCAGCTCTATGGCGTGCCCGGTTCGGTCATCGTCGCGATTTGGGAACTCGAGACGGATTTCGGTGCTGTGACCGGAGATTTTCCGACGGTACGTTCGCTCGCCACCCTTGCCTATGACTGCCGTCGCTCGGACATGTTCAAGGGCTATCTTTTCGACGCCTTGCGGCTCATCGCGCGCGGCGACCTTTCGCCGGGCGAGATGCGCGGCGCCTGGGCGGGAGAATTGGGCCAGACGCAATTCACCCCTTCGGCCTATCTTAAGTTCGGCGTCGATTTCGACGGCCGCGGCCGCGTCGATCTGATCCACGACGTGCCGGATGTGCTCGCCTCGACCGCTAATTTTTTGAAAGGCTATGGCTGGCAGCGCGGCGCCGGCTGGCAGCCGGGAGAGCCGAATTTCGCGGTCATCGAGCAATGGAACAAGGCGGATGTCTATGCCCGAACGATCGCGCTTCTTGCCGAAAGGCTGCGGCAGCGGGGATGAGCCGTCCTCGGCCCGCACGAGCAGGGCGTGCGCCGATCATGCGTTAACGGCTTGTTATCAGCGCCGAGCGCATGTTGAGGAACGGAGCTTCGCATGATCCTGCTCGCCCTTGCGTCCTGTGCCATAGGCAGCATGCTGGTCCTCGCCCGGCGCAGGCCGGCGAAGGCGGCGTCGCCGCTGCGCGCCAAACGCTGAACGTCCGTTGCGCGGCGCGTGCAGCGCCCGAAGCAACCCGGAAGGTCTCACAAAGCGGGACTGTATTGCATCGCTTCGCTTCGCTCGCAGTGACGCAATGAACTGCGACCGAGCTAGGCCTGCCGATTCTGCAGGGAGAAGCGAATGAGGTCGGTGGTGCGCTCGAGGCCGAGCTTTTCCTTCAACCGGCTGCAGGAATTCGCCACGGTCTTATAGGCGATGCCGAAGGTGTTGGCGATTTCGAGCAGGCTCTTGCCTTCGCCGAGCAGACGCAGGATTTCCATCTCGCGGTTGCTGAGTTTTTGCAGCGGGTCCTCTTCGCCCGAAGCGGAGAAGACGAGCTCGTTGGCGGCGTCGCGATCGACATAGCGCTGTCCCGCCGCGACGCGCTTGACCGCGGTGATGAGCTCATCGGCGGGCGCGCTTTTGCTGACATATCCGGAGGCGCCGCCGCGCAAGGCGCGCGCGACATAGCCGGCCTCCGAATACATGGTGAACATCACGATCCGCGTTGTCTTGTTCTCGTTCTTCAGTCTTTGCAGAAGCTCGAGGCCGCTGCTGCCATTCAAATTAATGTCGAGCACGACGATATCGGGCGCCTCGGCGCGCAGCTTTGCCAATCCCTGCTGGGCGGTGCCGGCCTCGACCACTTCCGAGCCGGGAATCGTGCCGAGCAGCCGGCGCACGCCCTCGCGCACGATGCCGTGATCGTCGATCACCAAAATCTTCATTGCGCGGCGATCTCCTCGACCGCTGGATAGGCCGCGTCCTCGGCATCGCTCGGCAGCGGCAATCGCGCCGTCACCGCCACGCCGGGGCTGTCGCGCCGGTTTTCGACGACCAGCGTGCCGCCGAGCAGGGCGGCGCGCTCCTTCATTCCGATCAGGCCGAAACCGCCGGTTACGGCGCTCGCGTCGAGGCCGCTGCCGTCGTCGAGCACGCGAACCACCAATACGTCGTGGTAAGTCTCCTCGATCAAAACCTCGATGCGCGACGGCTTGGTGTGCTTGACCGAATTGTTGAGGCTTTCGCGAATGATGCTGTAGAGCGCGCTGTCGATGCGCGAGCCCCAGCTCTTGTCCGGACATTCGGCGCTGAAGGTGATCTCCGGACGCCGGCCCTTCCAATAGGAAATGAGATTTTCGATCGCGCTCGCCAGACTCAAGGCGTGCAGGCCCGAGGGGCGAAGCTGCCCGAGAAGCGCCTTCACGTTGCGCTTCATGTCGGCCACCGCGCTGCGAATTGCATGCGCCCGTTCGACGATGCGTTTCAAGTCCTTCATCGGCGCGAGTTCCCTGATAGTCATCGCGTCGACGTCGACCGAAAACAGCAGCGGGCTCACTTCGTCGTGCAGGTTGCGCGCGAGTTCGATGCGCTCTTCCTCCTGCACGGTTTCGAGCTGTTCGTGCAGCCGGTGGTTCCGGTGCTCCATCTCGGCAAGCCGGATCGCCATTTCATTGAAGCCGGTGCTGAGCCTGCTCAGCTCGCGCGGCGAAAAGGCCGCGACCCGGGCGCGATAATCGCCGTTGCCGATGCGGGCAAAGGCGAACGTCAAATCTTCCAGCGGTTTCAGCGCGCGGCCGAGCGTGAAATAAAGCACAATCAGGATGAGGCCGCAGAAGACCGCAAGAATGCTGAGCGGGAGCGCCGCCTCGTTCCACACGTCGGCGACTTCGTTATGCGCATCGGACTCGAGCATCAAGGTGCCGAGATTCTTGAACACCGGCGGCAGCTGGACAGGCTCGACGATCGGCGCCCCGGAAAGCAGATAGAACAGGAGTGGCGAGACCGGACGTTCGGGAGGCTGTAGGTAGGAGTAGAAGGCGAGGCTGTTGTCGGGATTGAAAAGAACGGCGCGCAGGTTCCGGTCGCCATTGAAATCGGCGACCAGCAATTCGAGCCGCCGCCGCGGCAACGCCACTTCTTCGGCGTCGTCGACCGCATTATCGACGATGCGGCGGCCGAGGACCATGGCGGCGCGCATGTCGGCGTTCACCCTTTGAACAGCATGCCAGTAGACGAGGAGGGCGCCCAGCGCGAGGGTCGCGAGAAAAATGAACGCGATCGACCGAACGAGCAGCAGACGCAGAGACAAGTGACCGACCCTCGATATTCTTAGAAAAGACCCATGCGTCAATTCAACGAGTCGATTCAAAGAGCCGCCAAGGTCCCGCATGTTCGCGGTTTAAGCAATAGCCGGCCTTATAGCAGGTTAACCCGCCTCAGGTCTCTGAAATTCGTCACTTAAAGGGCGGAACTTGCCGGCAAGGTTATTCGAGGACGATCGCGGCCATGCCGTCGGCCAGGTTATCCAGTCCGTCGAGCTGATCGCTGTTGCTCAGCAGCGTCAGGGAAATCCACTTGCCCCCGGTCTTGAGCCGGATAATGGCGGTATAGGAGGTATAGCCGGGGACCGAGCCGGTGTGGCTGAAGATGTCCTTGTCGTCCTTGTGCTCGCAGAACCAGCCCATGCCATAATAGACGAATGGGGTCACCCGCGAGGCGTCGGCGAACATCTCGTCGCGGACCTCGGCCGGGACGATTTGGGCGCTCATGAGCGCCTTGTGCCAGGCGAAAAGATCGATGGCGCTGCTCACCATGTCGCCGCTGCCCTTGAGCCAATCGGGATGGGTGAAGGGCGGCTGGCGGCGAAGCCGATAATCGGGCAAGGCGAGAACGGCGCCTTGATCGACCGAGCCCGTGGAAATCGGTTGCGATTGAACCTCGGGCGGCGCGTAAGGATCGGGCGGATCGAGGTCGTCACGCCTATCCCCGATGAAGCTGGTGTTCAGCATGCCGGCGGGCTCAAAGATCCGCTTGCGCAGCACGTCGTGATAAGATTCGGGATTAGATTCGCCCGGGATGACAAGCTGCTCCATCATCTCCGCCAGCAGGAAATAATTGGTGTTGCTATAATCGAAATCGTCCGAAGCCGGGGGCGGCGTCGAATTCTCGATGTCTTCGAACAGATGTTTGGCGGTGATCGGCTCCCAAGGATTCGCATCGTCCGGCGGGCGTCGGGTGAAATTCGGCAAATTCGACGTCATCGTGAGCAGACGGCCGACCGTCAGCCACGGCTGCGCCGCCCAGTAGCCGCCCTTGCCGAAAATATCGACGAGCGGCGTATTCACCGAAAGCTTCGCCTGCGAATTGACGCGCCTGGCTCCGTCGTGCATCAGCTCGAGAACTGCCGCCGCGGTGAATTGCTTGGTCAGCGAGCCGATCTCGTACTGCGTATGCGCGGTTACCGGCTTGCCGTCGCTCGAGCCATAGCCCTTGGCCATGGTGAGGTTCCCGTCGATGCCAATCGCGATGCTGAGCGTCGGAAACGTCGCTCCGTCGCTTCTGGCCGCGCGGAAACGCTCGACGAGTTGATCGATCTGTTGGGCCTTGTCGGCCGACCAAGATTGCGCGCTCGCGGCCGAGGGCAGGACGACAAGGAGAACAGTGCCGGCGAGAGCCGCGCGTGTCCTTGCGCTGTGGAGTTTGCGCCGATCGGAGCGCGGCTTGCCAGACTTCGCCCGGCCGGGGCCACGATCTTCTGCCAGTCGGGCGGCGAGGTTGCGCCGAAGAAGTTCAAATAGCCTGCTCATAAAGCCCAGCCAGAATTCGATTAAGACCTCGCCCGATCCTTGCGCCTCTGCTCCCGTCGTCAACTATTTGTTAACCGCCGCAACTCGGCTCGCGCGCCAGCCCAAGCCAGAAACATGTGCGAATCCACGCACTTCGTCAAGAAGCAAAAATCGGGCCGAACAGACGAGCCTCGCTGGCGACGATGTGCGGACCCCAAAACCGACGACGCGAAGGGGGACGCGTGCATCGTAGAAAGCCCAATCCCACCCCCGAGTTCCGAAGACGCAACGTCAGCGCGATCGAGAAAGTTTGCGCAGCATCGTTCAATAATCCGTGTCGCAGCCGCTCGGAACATTTGCAAGAATGCCTTTGCCGGCTTTCCCGTCGCCAAGTGCCTCATCTTCCCGGTTTCCTGCCGCAAATGAGAACTTTTGTTGATTTGCTCCAATGTTAGCTTGGGTCGCAAAGACAATGAAAGCAATCACCGACGCCGAAAGTGTGGATAAAGTCGTCTGTTTGTCGAGGTTCCTCTGCCTTGGCTTTCGCCACACGGCACGCGATTAGCGGGACGGCGGCGCAGATTGAGTATTTCGTGTTCGCGTGATCGCCGCGGCCACGAAAACCCGTCCGGAAAGACGGCCGGACAAGTGCCTGGAGTGTTTCTCGCGCAAGCGGAAACACTCCCCTTTTTCTCGAGGCCCGATCAAGCCGAACCCGGCACCACGCGGCTCGCCTCGGCCAGGAACCAGGTCCGCCGCTCCGTCTCGTCGATATAAACCTCGAGCTGGCTCGTCGAGGCCACGTCGCCATGTTCGTCGCAAATCTCATGCGCCGTGCGCATGCGCTTGGCGAGCTCGCTGTTGTCGTCGCGCAACTCCGCCAGCATGTCCTGAGGCGTGACAAAGGGCGCATCGTTGTCGAGGACGCGCTGCATGCGCGAGATCTCGCCGATCGAATGGAGGGTGACCCCGCCGACCTTGCGGACGCGCTCGGCGATCACGTCGGTCATCGCGAAGATCTGGTCGCCCTGCTCGTCGAGGAGAAGATGATAGTCGCGAAAATGCGGACCGCTCATGTGCCAATGAAAATTCTTCGTCTTCAGATAGAGCGCGAATATATCGGCGAGAACGACATTCAGCGCCGCCGCGATGTCGCGCGTGGCATTGGCGCCGAACCCGGACGGAACCGTCAGTTGCAGCGGAACGGGATTAGGCGTGGGTTTATCGGACATGCCGGGATCTCCTCGTTAAACGTGAACGCATGCGGGAAAGCGCAATTTGCCCGCTTCCCCGGCCGAGCCGAAACTGGCTGCTTGCCGTCGCTTCGCCAGGTCCGGGCCCGGGCCTAAGACATAGGCAGTTTGGGCCCCAGGCCTAGCCTGATCTTGGCGTAAACGGGCAACCTTTGAAATTCTTGTGCAGTTGCTCCGCAAAGCCGAAGGCGACGGGCCGTTCTGCCGCCTCGGCGAGAAAGTTCCGCGTCAGTCGGTCGCGGCGCCCCGCCGCAAAGGACGCCAATCCGATCAGCGCGCCTCAGGTCGGCGGCAGAAGCTTGCGCGCATCGAGCGCAAGGACGATGAGCGTCGTGCCGCCGAAGACCATATTGATGCCGAGCAACAGGCCGATCGCCCAGAGAGCCGAGCTCGGAAACTGAGCGAAGATCAAGCCGGCCAGGATCAGATCGACGACGCCGCTCGCCACCATCCAGCCCCAGCGCGCCGGCAGGCCGCGCCTATATTCGATCGCGAACATGATCGAAGCTATGCCCTCGATGATAAAGAAGATGATAAGGAGCAAGGTCAGCGAAAGCGCGCCTCGGATCGGCCACCCGATCAAGAGGACGCCGACGACGATCGCCAATATGGCCGAGATCAGCGACCACCAGAAACCGGGCGCCGGGTGCATCTTGAAGGTCGAGATGAGGCCGACAACGCCGCTGATGAGAAGCAGCCAGCCGAAAAATATGGTGAAGGCGAGCGTGGCGATCAGCGGAACGACGATTGCCGCCATCCCGAGAATGATGAGGATTATTCCTTCCGCCAGGAAAAACCCCCAGTGCGCGCGAATTGCAGCCGTCACCTCGCCCTGAAATCCCTCGATCTGGCCTTGATTTATTGCCATGGCCGTCTCCCATGTTTTGCCGCTTTCGGCGCTAAAACGAGCGAATAGGTCCGAAAGTTCTTTTGCTCGCGACCATCGTCTCGCATTCGGCAAAGGTCAATAAGCGGGACCAAAATCGGGTTTTGGCCCGGGTGCACTCCGGCCGCGGCCATAACGCGCTGCCGCCGCACCATAAATTTTGCCATGAGCCGGCCGAAACCCTCTTGACGGCGGCAGGCCTTGGCTGCGAATTCTGATGAACCCCTGAGGTTCGAACATTTGGGAGGCACAATGGCTCAACATCATGCCACGGACGTGCAGGACGACGCCGATTTTGCGGAGCACGTGAAGACCTATCATCTGTTCGTCAATCTCTTCAAATTTGCGCTGCTGGGCATCGTCTGCATCCTCATCATCCTCGCCTTTGTCACTCTCTAGATCTCGAGCTCGCCAGGAACGCCAGCCCCTGGCTTTCTGCTAAGCCGCTGAAAAAGCAGAATTCTAATGGGCGCGCGATACTGACCGAAGCGGCAAATCCGCGTCGGCGGTCCTGGCAATTCGTCATCGAAGCCGGCGTTGGCTCGCTTGGCCAGTGCACGTAGCGACTGTGTCACAAACCTGAATTCCTCTGCCTGATCGATCGGGAGCTCTTTATGCGTATAGCCGTGCCTGCCGAAACCGATCCCACGGAGGCGCGGGTTGCCGCAACGCCGGAGACGGTAAAGAAATTCATCGGCCTCGGGGCCGAGGTCGCGGTCGAGACGGGGGCGGGGTTGAAATCCGCCATACGCGATGCCGATTATTCGGCGGCCGGCGCGACCATGGCGGCCGATGCGGCGTCGGCTATCGCCGGCGCCGATATCATTCTGCGGGTTCGCCGTCCGAGTGCCGCCGAACTCGAAGGCGCCAAGCCCGGAGCCGTGGTCATCGCCATCATGGACCCCTACGGCCATGTCGATGCCTTGCGCGGCATCGCCGCGGCAGGGGTTGACGCCTTCGCCATGGAACTGATGCCGCGCATCACCCGCGCGCAGGTCATGGATGTGCTCTCGAGCCAGGCCAATCTCGCCGGCTACCGCGCGGTGATCGACGCGGCGGCGGAATTCGGCCGCGCCATGCCGATGATGATGACCGCGGCCGGCACGGTTCCGGCGGCGAAAGCCTTCATCATGGGCGTCGGCGTCGCCGGTTTGCAGGCGATCGCGACGGCACGCCGGCTAGGGGCCATCGTCACCGCGACGGATGTCCGCCCGGCGACCAAGGAGCAGGTCGAATCGCTCGGCGCCAAATTCATCGCGGTGGAAGACGAAGAATTCAAGCAGGCCGAGACGGCGGGCGGCTATGCCAAGGAAATGTCGGCCGCGTATCAGGAGAAGCAGAAGGCGCTCACGGCCTCGCATATCGCCAAGCAGGATATCGTCATCACCACGGCGCTGATCCCCGGCCGGCCGGCGCCGGTGTTGATCACGCAGCCGATGGTCGCCGCGATGCGTCCGGGCTCGGTCATCGTCGATCTCGCGGTCGAGCGCGGCGGCAATTGCGCTCTTTCCAAGCCGGGCGAGACTTTCGTCACCGAGAACGGCGTGAAAATCGTCGGGCATCTGAACGAGGCGGGAAGGCTCGCGGCGACCGCCTCATCGCTTTATGCGAGAAACCTGTTCGCCTTCGTCGAAATCCTCGTCGACAAGGCCAACAAGAGCTTGGCGATCAATTGGGACGACGAGATCGTGAAATCGACCTTGCTGACCAAGGACGGCGCACTCGTTCATCCGAATTTCCAGAAGGCCGCCTGATGCGCGCGCCTCGGGGCTTGAGATAGGAAGCTGACATGGCGAACGAAACTCCGCAAACGCTTCTCGATAAGGCGCAGGCCGCGGCGGAAGCCGCGCGCCAATCGGCCGAGGCGGCGCAATCCTATGCCGACCAGATCGCGCATGCCGGAGGCGCGGTCGCGCATGCGGCGAGCGGCGGCGCGATCGATCCTTTCGTCTTTCGCCTGGCGATCTTCGCGCTCGCCGTCTTCGTCGGCTATTATGTGGTTTGGTCGGTGACGCCCGCTTTGCATACGCCGCTGATGTCGGTCACCAATGCGATCTCCTCGGTGATCGTCGTAGGCGCGCTTCTGTCGGTCGGCGTCGATGTCTCGAAGCCCGGCGACGACGGTTCTGTGCTGGCCCGCATCTTCGGCTTCATCGCGCTGATCCTCGCTTGCGTGAATATTTTCGGCGGCTTCCTCGTCACCGAGCGGATGCTCTCGATGTACAAGAAGAAGGGCTGAGCCGATGAACGGCAATCTCGCGGCCCTCCTTTATCTCGTCTCCGGCATTCTGTTCATTCTCGCGCTGCGCGGCCTCTCCTCGCCCGCGACCTCGCGGCGCGGCAATCACCTTGGCGTCATCGGCATGGCGATCGCGATCATAACGACGCTCGCCTATCAGGTGCCGGCCGGACTGTCGGGCTGGATTCTTGTCGTCCTCGGCATAGCGATCGGCGGCGCGATCGGCACCTGGCGGGCACGCACCATTGCGATGACGGCCATGCCGCAGCTCGTCGCCTCGTTCCACGCGCTGGTCGGTCTTGCCGCCGTTCTTGTGGCGGCGGGTGCGCTCTATGCGCCGCAGGCCTTTGGCATCGGCACGCCTGCCGCGATCCACGCTCAGAGCCTGGTCGAAATGTCGATCGGCGTGGCGATCGGCGCGATCACCTTCACCGGTTCGATCATCGCCTTCCTGAAGCTCGACGGAAGGATGTCGGGAGCGCCGATCCTTCTGCCGCAGCGCCATGTCGTCAACCTCGCGCTCGCCGTATTTCTCGTGTTGCTCGTCGTGCTGTTCGTGATCATGCAAAGCGCGGTGTTGTTCTGGCTGATCGCCTTCGTCTCCTTCGCGCTCGGCGTGCTCATTATCATTCCGATCGGCGGCGCCGACATGCCGGTCGTCATCTCGATGCTCAATTCCTATTCCGGCTGGGCGGCGGCGGGCATCGGCTTCACGCTCGGCAATCTTGCGCTGATCATCACCGGCGCGCTGGTCGGCTCCTCCGGCGCCATTCTCTCCTACATCATGTGCAAGGGCATGAACCGGTCGTTCATCTCGGTGATCCTCGGCGGATTCGGCGGTGAGACGGCGGGACCGGCCGGCGCGGTCGAAACGCGCACGGTCAGACAAGGTTCCGCGGAAGACGCTGCCTTCATCCTCGAAAACGCCGGCAAGGTGATCATTGTGCCGGGCTATGGCATGGCGGTTGCGCAGGCGCAGCACGCATTGCGCGAAATGGCCGATCGCCTCAAGAAAAAGGGCGTCGACGTCAAATATGCCATCCATCCGGTCGCCGGCCGCATGCCCGGGCATATGAACGTGCTGCTCGCCGAAGCGAATGTTCCCTATGACGAAGTCTTCGAGCTCGAGGACATCAACGCCGAATTCGCACAAGCCGACGTCGCCTTTGTCATCGGCGCCAATGACGTGACCAACCCGGCTGCCAAGACCGATCCGAAGTCGCCGATCTACGGCATGCCGATCCTCGACGTGGAGAAGGCGAAGACCGTGCTCTTCGTCAAGCGCGGCATGGGCTCGGGCTACGCCGGCGTCGAGAACGAATTGTTCTTCAGGCCGAATACGATGATGCTCTTCGGCGATGCCAAGAAAATGGTCGAGAGCATTTTGAAGTCGCTGGAATAGAGAAAGCCGGACCCTCTTTGAGGGGCAGTGCAATTGCGCGTGATCGCGGGTCGCGTCCATTGTTTTCGCCGCCATGGGCGGGTAGAAGTTTGGGCGGGGCGGCCCGGTCTTTCCGATTGCGGAAATACCCTGATGGCGAGCGAAGCTGCGGGCGATGGGCGCCAGGAAGCAGCGAAAGTCAAAGTCTTCATCTCCTATTCGCGCAAGGACATGGCCTTCGCGGATCGGCTCGATACGGCTCTGCAGGGGCGTAATTTCGAGCCGCTCATCGACCGCACGGAAATCTACGCTTTCGAAGACTGGTGGGCGCGCATCCAATCTCTGATTGCGCAAGCCGACACCGTCATATTCGTGCTCAGCCCCGATTCAGTCGGTTCCGACGTCTGCGGGAAGGAAGTCGCCTTCGCGGCTTCGCTCAACAAGCGCTTTGCGCCCATCGTCTTCCAGCGGGTGGACGATAAATCGGTTCCGGAGGCGCTCAGTCGGCTCAACTTCATTTTCTTCGACCAGGACGCGCTGTTCGATGCGAGCTTCAGCCGGCTTTGCGATGCGCTGCACACCAACATCGACTGGATCAGGAAACATACCGAATATGGCGAGGCGGCCCGCCGTTGGGAGTCGGACGGCCGGCCGGGAGGGCTGCTGCTGCGCTCGCCGGTGCTCGAGGAGGCCGAGCGCTGGATCGCCTCGCGCCCGCCCGGGGCTCCGGCGCCGACCGAAACGACGCAGACGTTTATCACCGAGAGCCGGCGCGGAGCGAGCCGGCGGCGCAATGTCCTGACCGGCAGTCTGGCGGCTGGACTCGTTCTTGCGCTCGGGCTCGCGGGTTTGGCCTATTGGCAGCGGGGGATTGCGGTTGAGCAGCGCAAGATTGCGGTCGCGGAACGGCAGGTCGCCGACCAGCAACGCAAGCGCGCCGAGAACACGCTCGCGCTGGCGACGCAGACGGCGAACAGCCTCGTCTTCGACCTGACGCAAGAGTTCCGCGACGTCGTTGGCGTCCCCTCGACGATGATCGAAAATATTCTCGATCGCGCACTCAAATTGCAGGGTCAATTGTTGCAATCAGGAGAAACCAGCCCGGATCTGCTCAGAGGCGAGGCGGTTGCCCTGGGTGAAACTGCCCGCACGCTCCTCACCCTGGGCAAGACCGACAGCGCCTTGGCTGACGCGGAGAAAGCGCGCGACATATTCGCGGCGCTCGTCAAACAGAAACCGAGCGATACCGGCCGACAGCGCGATCTCGCGGCGTCGTATGACAGGCTTGGCGACGTGCAGGAGGTGCGGGGAAATCTGCCCGAAGCGGCGAAATCCTATCAGGCGAGCCTCGCCATCATGCAGCACCTGGCGCAATCCGATCCCGGCAATGAGGGCTGGCAGCGCGATCTGTCGATAGCATACGAGAAAGTCGGTGACGTACAAGAGGACCAGCGCAATTTCCCGGATGCGCTGAAATCCTATCAAGCCGATCTTGCCATTGCCGAGCGTCTCGCGAAATCCGCTTCGGGCGATGCCCAATGGCAACGCGATCTTTCGGTGTCGTATGCGAGAGTCGGCAACGCGCAGGTCGCACTGCTAAATCTGACCGAGGCGATGAAATCCTACCAGGCGGGCCTCGCCATTGGCGAACGTTTGGCGCAATCCGATCCGGGAAATGCCCAATGGCAGGACGATGTTTCGGTGTTTTATGAGCAAGTCGGCGACGTGCAGGAGGCACAGGGCAACCTGCCGGAGGCACTGAAATCTTTTCAGGCGAGCCTCGCCATCAGGGAGCGTCTGACGCAATCCGATCCCGGCAACGCCGGCTGGCAGCGCAATCTCGCGATCTCTTATGCCAAGCTCGCGACAGTCTATGAGAAGACGGGCGATACGGCGAAGGCGCAAGACGCACTTGCCAAGGGCCGCGCCATCATCGCGCCCTTGGTCGCCCAACATCCGGATGACGCTCAATGGAAAAAGGATCTCGCCTGGTTCGATCAGCAGATCGCGGCGCACGGAAACAGCACTTCCCACTCCCAATGAACGTCAGCCGCTGCCGCTCTGTTTCCTCGATGTAGCGAAGGGTGCCGTACCTATTGTTTTCTCTGCAACCCCCGGCTAGGGTTCCGCGCGGGGACGGGGTTCCGTAGGCCGCGGGCCGGTCTTTTGCGATTGCGGAAATACCCTGATGGCGAGCGAAGCTGCCGGTCAGAGCCAAGAAGCAGCGAAAGTCAAAGTCTTCATCTCCTATTCGCGCAAGGACATGGCCTTCGCGGATCGGCTCGATACGGCCCTTCAGGGGCGTAATTTCGAGCCGCTCATCGACCGCAGCGAGATTTATGCCTTCGAGGACTGGTGGGCGCGCGTCCAGTCGCTGATAGCCCAAGCCGACACCATCATATTCGTCCTTAGCCCCGAGGCGGTGGCGTCCACGGTCTGTGCGAAGGAAGTTGCCTTCGCGGCCTCGCTGAACAAGCGTTTTGCGCCGGTCGTCCTCCGGCGGGTAGATGACAAGTTGGTGCCGGAGGCGCTCGCCCGGCTCAACTTCATCTTCTTCGAAGACGATGCGCAGTTCGAGGCGAGCTTCAACCAGCTTTGCGACGCGCTTCAAACCAACATCGACTGGATCAGAAAACATACCGACTATGGCGAGGCTGCCCGTCGTTGGGCGCAGGCAGGCCGGCCGGGAGGACTGCTCTTGCGTTCGCCCGTGCTCGATGAAGCCGAGGGCTGGATCGCATCGCGCCCGCCCGGGGCTCCGGCGCCGACCGAAACGACGCAGACGTTTATCGCCGCGAGCCGGCGCGGAGCGACCCGGCGGCGCAATATCCTGACCGGCAGTCTGGCGGCGGGCCTCATCATTGCATTGGGGCTTGCCGGGTTCGCAGAGCAGCAGCGCAGGCGCGCCGAGGATACGCTTACCCTCGCGACCCAGACGGCGAACGACCTCGTCTACGACCTCGCGCGAAAATTTCGCAACGTCGTCGGCGTGCCGGCGGCGACGACCGAGGACATTCTCGCTCGCGCCCTCAAATTGCAGGAACAACTGCTGCAATCCGGCCAGTCGAGCACGGAGCTGCAGAGAAGCGAGGCGGGCGCCTTGGATGATACGGCCAAGACTCTTCTCATAGTCGGAAAGTCCGCGAGCGCCCTGGCTGACGCGGAGAAAGCACGGGACATATATGCGGCGCTGCTCAAGCAGCAGCCTGACAGCCGCCTCGATCAGGACAACCTCGCAACGACCTATGACGATATCGGCGACGCGCAGAAGACGCAGGGAAATCTACCCGAGGCGCTGAAATCTTATCAGGCGAGCCTGGATCTCAGACAACCTCTGGCGAAATCCGATCTCGCCAATGACCGATGGCAGCATGGCCTGGCCACGTCCCACGTCAAGATCGGCGACGTGCAGACGGCGCAGGGAAATCTGCCCGAAGCGCTGAAATCTTTTCAAGCGAGCCTCGCGATACTGCAGCGTCTCGCCAAATCCCAGCCCGGCGACACCCAATGGCAGCGCGATCTTTTCGTCGTGGACGTGAAAATTGGAGGCGTCCTTGAGGCGCAAGGCAATCTGCCCGAGGCGCTGAAATCCGATCAAGCGGGCCTCGCCATCATGCAGGGGCTGGCGAAAGCCGAGCCCGACAATGCGCAATGGCAAGAGGACCTCGGAAGCAGCAACGAAAGGGTCGGCGACGTCGAGGTGGCGCAAGGCAACCTCGCGGCGGCATTGATCTCTTTCGAGACGAAGCGCGACATCGTTTCCCGTCTGGCGCAATCCGATCCCGGCAATTCCGAGTGGCAGCGCGATCTCGCGGTCGCGAATGAGAAAGTGGGCGACGTCGAGAAAGCGCAGCAGAATCTCACGGCGGCGCAGCAGTCCTACCAGGCCTTCCTCGCCACCATGCAACATCTGACGCAAACCGATCCGAACAACAGCCAATGGCAGGAGGACTTGTCGATCTCGAACGAGAGGCTCGGCACTCTTTCTATCCTCCAAGGGAACTTACCCGAGGCGCTGAAATTCTATCAAACCGCCCTGGCAATTATGCAGGGTTTGGCGAAATCGGATCAGGGCAATGCCCAATGGCAGCGCGAACTGGCCACGTCGTACGAAAGAGTCGGAACCGCGCTTGTCGGACAGGGAGATTTCTCCGGCGCTCTCAAATCCTTTCAAGCGAGTTTCGCTATCCTGCAGCGCCTGGCGAAACCCGACGATGCCGGCTCGCAGCGCAATCTCGCTGTCGCCTACAGGGATCTCGGAGTCGTTTATGAGGAAATGAACGATTGGACGAATGCGCAACAAGTCCTTTCCAAGGGCCGCGCCATCATCGCGGCCTTGGTTGCGCAACGTCCGGACGAAGCCCAATGGAAGAGCGATCTTGCGTGGTTCGATCAGCTGATTGCGGCGCTGAAATCCTCGCAGGCGAGCCAGAAACCATCTCAGACGCAACCCGATCCGGGTAATGCCGGCTCGCAAAGCGATCCTTTTGCGACGGACATAAAAGCCGGCGATACGCAGTTGGCGCAGGGAAATCTGGCCGCGGCGCTGAAATCCTATCAAGCCGCCCTCGCCATTATGCAAGGACTGACGAAATCCGATCCGGGCAACGAGACCTGGCTACATGATCTCGCGGGGACCTACGAGAAACTCGGCGACGTGCAGCTCGCGCAGGAAAATCTGCCCGCGGCGCTTGCGACCTGTCAGGCGGCGCTCGCAATTTTCGAACGTCTGGCACAAAAGGATCCTGCCAATGCCGACTGGCAGGCTGATTTTGCGCTGGCTTACGGCAAGCTCGCGATCGTCTATGAGAAGATGGGCGATAACGCGAATGCGCGGCAGGCTCTTTCCAAGGGACGCGCCATCCTTGCGTCCTTGGTCGCGAATTCTCCAAGCCAACAATGGAAGGAGGATCTCGCCTGGTTCGATCAGCAGATCGCGGCGCTGGGAAAATGAGGTGGGACGTGCAATTGCGCGTGATCGCGGGTCGCGTCCATTGTTTTCGCCGCCATGGGCGGGTAGAAGTTTGGGCGGGGCGGCCCGGTCTTTCCAGATTGCGGAAATACCCTGATGGCGAGCGAAGCTGCGGGCGATGGGCGCCAGGAAGCAGCGAAAGTCAAAGTCTTCATCTCCTATTCGCGCAAGGACATGGCCTTCGCGGATCGGCTCGATACGGCCCTTCAGGGGCGTAATTTCGAGCCGCTCATCGACCGCACGGAAATCTACGCTTTCGAAGACTGGTGGGCGCGCATCCAATCTCTGATTGCGCAAGCCGACACCGTCATATTCGTGCTCAGCCCCGATTCAGTCGGTTCCGACGTCTGCGGGAAGGAAGTCGCCTTCGCGGCTTCGCTCAACAAGCGCTTTGCGCCCATCGTCTTCCAGCGGGTGGACGATAAATCGGTTCCGGAGGCGCTCAGTCGGCTCAACTTCATTTTCTTCGACCAGGACGCGCTGTTCGATGCGAGCTTCAGCCGGCTTTGCGATGCGCTGCACACCAACATCGACTGGATCAGGAAACATACCGAATATGGCGAGGCGGCCCGCCGTTGGGAGTCGGACGGCCGGCCAGGAGGGCTGCTGCTGCGCTCGCCGGTACTTGAGGAGGCCGAGCGCTGGATCGCCTCGCGTCCGCCCGGGGCGCCGGCGCCGACCGAAACGACGCAGACGTTTATCACCGAGAGCCGGCGCGGGGCGACCCGGCGGCGCAATGTCCTGACCGGCAGTCTGGCAGCCGGACTCGTTCTTGCGCTCGGGCTTGCGGGTTTGGCCTATTGGCAGCGGGGGATTGCCGTCGAGGAGCGGCACGTTGCCGACCAGCAACGCAAGCGCGCTGAAGACACGCTTGCCCTTGCAACCAAGACGGCCAACGGCCTCGTCTTCGACCTGGCGCAGAAGTTCCGCAACGTCCGCGGCGTGCCGGCGGCGACGATCGAGGACATTCTCGACCGCGCGCGCCAATTGCAGGATCAATTGTTGCGATCCGGGCAATCGAGCCCGGATTTGCAAAGGAGCGAGGGGGCCGCTCTGGAGCAGTCGGCCAAGACACTTCTCACTTTGGGCAAAACTCAAAGTGCCTTGGCCGACGCGGAAAAGGCACGTGACATATTCGAGGCATTGCTCAAACAGCAACCCGACAACGCCCTCTGGCAAGACGACCTTGCAGTATCGTACATCGATATCGGCGACGTGCGGGACGCGCAGGGCGATCTGCCCGAGGCGCTGAAGTCCTATCAGGCTGGCCTCGCCATAACCCAGCGTCTGGCAAAATCCGGACCCGGCGATGCGGGCTGGCAGCGCAATCTCGCGGTGTCGTACGAGAAAGTCGCCGACGCGGAGGAGGCACAGGGCCATCTGTCCGACGCGCTGAAATCCTATCAGGCTGGCCTCGCCATAGCCGAGCGTCTGGCGCAATCCGCCTCCGGCGATGCCGGCTGGCAACACGATCTTTCGGTGTCGTATGAAAAAGTCGGCGAGGCACAGCGTGCGCAGGGCAATCTGCCGGAGGCGCTGAAATCCTATCAGGCGAGCCTTGCCATCCTAGACCGTCTGGCGAAGTCCGATCCCGGCAATGCTCTTTGGCAGCGCGAGCTTTCGGTGTCCTACATCAAGGTCGGCGTCGTGCAGGAGGCGCAGGGCAATCTGCCCGACGCGCTGAAATCCTATCAGGCGAGCCTCGCCATTGCCGAGCGGCTGGCGCAATCCGACCCCGGCGATACCGGCTGGCAGGATGATCTCTCGCTATCGTACAACAAAGTCGGCGACGTGCAGGCGGCGCAGGGCAATCTGTCCGATGCGCTGAAGTCCTATCAAGCTGGCCTCGCCATCATGGAGCGTCTGGCGCAATCCGATGCCAGCAATGCGGGTTGGCAGCGCGATCTGTCGGTATCGTATGAGAAAGTCGGCAATGTGAAGGCCGCGCAGGGAAATCTGCCCGAGGCGCTGAAATCCTACCAGGCGAGCCTCGCCATCAGGGAGCGTCTGGCGAAATCCGATCCGGGCAATGCTCTCTGGCAGCGCGATCTCTCGGTGTCCTACAACCACGTCAGTGAGGTCCTGGTCGCACAGGGCGATCTGCGCGATGCGCTGAAATCCTATCAAGCCAGCCTCGCCATCATGCAGCGTCTGGCGAAATCGGATCCCGGCAATGCAGGCTGGCAGCGCGATCTCGCGGCGTCATACAACGGAGTCGGCGACCTACAGCGTGCGCAGGGCAATCTGCCCGAGGCGTTGAAATCCTATCAGGCGAGCCGAGCGATTTTTGAACGTCTGGCGCAATCGGCTCCCGGCGACGCCGGCTGGCAGCACGATCTTTCAGTATCCTACGACAGAGTCGGCGACGTGCTGGCCGTACAAGGAAACCTGCCCGAGGCGCTGAAAACCTATCAAGCCAGCCTCGTCATCATGCAGCGTCTGGCTAAGTCCGATCCCGGCAACGCGGGCTGGCAACGCGATCTCTCGGTGTCGTTGAACGATGTCGGCGACGTGCAGGAGGCGCAGGGCAATCTGCCTGAGGCGCTGAAATCCTATCAGGCGAGCCAAGCAATTTTCGAGCGTCTGACGCAGTCAGCTCCCGGCAATGCCGGCTGGCAACGCGATTTCGCGATCTCTTATGCGAAGCTCGCGCTAGTCTATGGGAAGATGGGCGATTCGGCGAGTTCGCAAGAGGCACTTGCCAAGGGCCGCGCTATTCTTGCGCCTTTGGTCGCCCAACATCCGGAAGAGGCACAATGGAAGAACGAGCTTGCCTGGCTCGATCGGCAGATCGCGGCGCTGGGGAAATGAGGCGCTGCTTTCCCACCCCTGAACCTCAGCAAATTCGCCCGGCTTGGCCTCACGCCTTCCCGACGCGGGACTCGCCATCCTTGGCGACTTTATTGTTCGGATCGAAGGCGAGCGCGCGCTGATAGGATTCGATCGCCTTGGCGCGGTTGCCGAGCTTTTCGTAGGCGAGGCCGAGGCCGGCCCAGGCGTCGGCATTCTTGTTGTCGACATTCAGCGCTGCGTTGAAGTCCTCGATCGCCTTGTCCGGCTGGCCGATCGCGATGAAGCTTTCGCCGCGCGCTTCATAAGGCGCGCCGGCGAAAGGATTGCGGTCGATCGCATTGTCGAAATCGGTGATCGCCTGCTGTTGGTTGCCTTCGCGCTGAAAGATCAGCCCGCGGGCGTGGAAGGCCTGCGCGTTCTCAGGGTTCAACGCGATCGCCTTGTCGAGATCGGCGCGGGCCTCGTCGAGCTTGTCTTGCTGGCGCAAAAGATTGGCGCGGCCAAGGTAGGCCGGCGCGTGGTTGGGGTTGACGGCAATCGCCTGGTTGAAGTCGGCGAGCGCCAGATCGTCGTGACCGGTCTGCCGATAAGCGAGCGCCCGGTTGGTCAGCGAAGCGGCGTCATTGGGGTTGATCTGGATCGCTTTGGTGAAATCGGCGATTGCATCGTCGAATTGGCCGATGCGCGCATAAGCGACGCCACGGGTATTATAGGCCTCGGCGCTGTTGGGATTGCGATTTACGACGTCGGTCAGGGACGCGATGTTGGCGGAAGCTTCCTGCGGCGATTCGCTGACCACCTCGGCGACGCCCATCCCCGGCGGGGCGAGGCCGGTGCCGTTTTCGCAGGCGGCAAGGCCAAACGCGCCTGCGGCGACCGCGCTGAGCACAAGGTGGCGTCGAAAAAGACTCATCAAGTGTTCCCGTCCCAGGCTTCCATTCCGGCATTCGGCCGGAATCTTGGAAACGGCGCGGTCAAGCTCGCATTGTCGCACGCCCCTTAGGCCCCGCCAATTCGGCAAGATTGCGACAAGCCGAACAATCGACCGGCGAACGCACTTAGCACAAGATCGTTGCAGGAAAAATAATGGGCTGACGGCCTCGCGGGATCGAATCGCTCCCCCCGGCGGGGCCGAGCGAATCTAGCGAGTCCCGACGACCGGCTTCGGCTTCATCGGCAGCAGGCCTTCGCGCTGAAGCTTCTTGCGGGCCAGCTTACGGGCGCGGCGGACCGCCTCGGCCTTTTCGCGGGCCCGCTTTTCGGACGGCTTCTCATAATGGCCGCGCAGCTTCATCTCGCGGAAAATGCCCTCGCGCTGCATCTTTTTCTTCAGCGCTTTCAGGGCCTGATCAACATTGTTGTCGCGAACCAGAACTTGCACGAGCGATCCTTGTCTGAGCCGGGCCGCCTGCGGCGGCATGGATGATTGAACGAGACTGTCGGGAACACCGTTCGGATGCCTTGATGCAACCGATCGGAAGGCGAGCGCATAGCAGACCCGATGCATTTTGTCCAGGCGAGCCGTGAAAACCGGCATCCGCACCGGAGCTTTGCAACAGAAATCCGGGACTTCCCCGAAACGACCTGGCGGCCGCCTCTCCGATCTTATTCAGGCGGCCCTATTCGTGCGAAAATTTGAGCGCAACGGAAAATTCCTCCGGTCGAATGACGGCGCAGAATCTTACCACAAATCCCATTTCGAAAGTCTGCGTCACCTCCGCCAAATGCCGCCGCGCACCGCGCAGGACGATGCGGCTCTTGAGCGGCGGAATGATGCGCGATCTGATCAAGGCATCGACTTGCGAAAAGTTGACGATTGTTCCTTGCCTCAATGTGCCCGTGTGATCGAGGAAGCTGCATTTCCTGATTTTCGGCTCGATCCTGGCGCCTGATTGCGCGGCCGGATCATCAAGGCTTACGGCGTGTTCGGCGGCCATATGCGTGAGCTTGTCTCGCACCATGGATTGGCACTTGTCGTCGACGGCAACCCGAAACCCTTCCGGCTTCTTGCTGGCGACGACGCCGCGGAAAACGCCAATCTGATCTAGGTCGAGATTTACGGCTGACCCCATTCGCAGCTCATCGGATCGTTTGGTCGAAGGGTCGCCGGGTCGCACGTCGTAGACGAGATCGACCGCTTCCGAACTGATCATGGTTGTCTTGCAATTTGCTGGGCTGCCCTGGGACGTAACGCACGTGCCCTGCAATTCCGTCTCGATCAGAGGCCGATAATCATAAAGCGCCATCAAAGCCACGAGATCATTGACTTGGCGCGCTCGCGTCGGTTGCGACTTTTCCCGCCCGGCGCGGCCATTCTTGGCGAGTTCCCAAATCTTATAGCGATGCGTTGGCCGCTCATTCATCAGTTTCTCTCAAGCGCAATCGATTGGTGGATCGCCGCGAGCATCAGGTTGGACCCGTGCCGATTCCCACAGGCGGTGGAGCATTATCCGGGAAAAGTTAATGGAGACTTGGAATTAGCTTCAACAAGGCCAGATCGGTCGCGGGCAATGCCGGGCGACCGTTCCCCGCGCTCGACCCGACCAATTGGCGCAGCGCCCATGACGTGGCGCCCAACAAATTTCCTGCGCCGCTCGCGTACTCAAAGTTCTTTATAGAAGATGCGCGTCACATGGCCCATTTTGCGTCCGGGGCGCGCTTCGGCTTTCCCATAGAGGTGCAAGCAAGCGCCGGGCTCGGCCAAGATTTCGGCGAAGCTTTTCACGTCATCGCCAATCAAATTCTGCATCGTGACCATGGTTCCATGCCGCTTCGTCGATCCAAGCGGCCAGCCCGCGATGGCCCTGATGTGCTGTTCAAATTGCGAGCAGATGGCGCCGTCGAGCGTCCAATGCCCGGAATTGTGCACGCGAGGCGCCAGCTCGTTGACCCTGAGCTTTTGGTGAGGCTGGCCGGCAGGCCCCACCTCTTCGGTCACGAAGATCTCGACGGCGATGATGCCGACGTAATCGAGCGCATCGACGATTTTTCGGGCGGTGGCGACGGCCGCCTCGGCCGAGGCCTGGTCGATTGCCGCAGGTGCCCGGCTCGTGCTCAAAATATGGTTCACGTGGACGTTTTCGGTCACGTCATAGGCGGCAAATTGGCCGTCCGACCCGCGCGCGGCGATAACCGAGATTTCCTTCACGAAGGGTACGATAGTCTCGAGGATCGAGGGAGCGCCGCCGAGGCTGCGGAAGCTCGCCGCGAGATCCGATCCTTCGCGGATTGTGATCTGCCCTTTTCCGTCATATCCGAACCGCCGCGTCTTCAAGATTGCCGGACGGCCGAGCTTGGCAACGGCGCGCGCAAGCGCACCTGCGTCCACGACCGGCATATAGGCCGCGGTCTCAATGCCGAGCGAACCCAGAAACTCCTTTTCGGCGATCCGGTCCTGGCTGACTGCAAGCGCTGCCGGATCGGGACGCACGGGACAAAGCTGGGCGAGCACGGCTGCGCTGCCGGCCGGAACATTCTCGAATTCATAAGTCGCAACATCGACAGCGTCGGCGAAATCGGCCAACGCGTCGGCATCGTCGAAGGCCGCGACGCTGCGTTGGCTCGCGACGTCGAACGCCGGACTATCAGCGTAGGGTGAATAGACATGCGCCTTGAGGCCGAGCCGCGCCGCGGCGATCGCCAACATCCGCCCCAGCTGACCGCCGCCCAGGATGCCGATCGTGCTGCCCGGCTTGAGGGGCATCGAGCCCGCCATAGCCTATCCTTCAGGGTGTTCGGCGACGGCGGCCGTCTGCGCGGCGCGCCAGGCGGCAAGCCGTTTCGCCAGGCCCTCGTCGTGAAGCGCCAGCACGGCGGCGGCGAGGAGCGCCGCATTGACCGCGCCGGCCTCGCCGATCGCCAATGTGCCAACCGGGATTCCGGCCGGCATCTGCACGATCGAATAGAGCGAATCCTGCCCGGACAGAGCCTTGGTCTCGATCGGCACTCCAAAAACCGGAAGCGCGCTCATGGCGGCGGTCATCCCGGGCAGATGCGCGGCGCCGCCCGCGCCGGCGATGATCACCTTGAACCCGGCCTCTTGCGCGCCTTTGGCGAATTTCATCAGACGGTCGGGCGTTCGGTGAGCGGAGACGATCTTCGCTGCATAAGCGATCTTGAGATGCTCCAGCGTCTGCGCGGCGTGACGCATGGTCGCCCAGTCCGATTGGCTGCCCATGAGGATGGCGACAGGCGCGGACATGGATAAATCTATGCTCCCGGCGAAGCGAAGGCAGCGGCATAGACGAAGGGGCAGAGCCGCGCAAGCCGCGCGGCGAAATGCGCCGTGGCTGCTGCGATAATCCTTGTCAAGGACAGCGGTCGCGAAGCGGCCGGGTGGGGCTTGCGACGAGCCCCATCCGGCGGCCTCGCCGCGCGCCGTTGCCGCTTTGTCCTGGAAGAGGAAGGATCAAAGGGCGGCCTCGGCGCCCCGTAATTTCCGTAACGCACGCCCGCTTTCAATTGGGCGGGCGCCGATTGTGCGCTATCTCTTGATCAGGCCAAAAACTCCAAGCTCTCGAATGGACACGCGAATGGCATCACTTCCCTCGGCAGCCGCTTCCGGCCAATTCGAAATCGGCGGCGACATCACCGTCAATCGCCTGGGCTTCGGCGCCATGCGGCTGACCGGAAAAGGCATCTGGGGCGAGCCCGCCGATCCCAAAGCGGCACGCGCGACTCTGAAACTCCTGCCGGAGCTCGGCGTCAATTTCATCGACACGGCGGACAGCTACGGTCCGTTCGTGAGCGAGACCTTGATCCACGAGGTTCTCTATCCTTACAAGGGCCTCACAATCGCGACCAAAGCCGGTCTGGCGCGAACCGGTCCGGAGACCTGGCGGCCGCTCGGGCGGCCGGAATATCTGCGCCAATCTGTGCTGATGAGCCTGCGCCGCCTTGGGCTCGAGCGGATCGATCTCTGGCAGCTTCACCGGATCGATCCCGCCGTTTCGCGCGACGAGCAATTCGCCGTCATCGCGGCGATGCGCAAGGAAGGTCTGATCCGCCATGTCGGACTGAGCGACGTTGGCGTCAGTGACATCGAGGCGGCGCGCAAATATTTTCCGGTTGCAACCGTCCAGAACCGCTACAATCTCGTTAACCGCGCGAGCGAGGATGTGCTCGTCTATTGCGAGAAGCAGAATATCGGCTTCATCCCTTGGGCGCCGCTTGCGGCCGGTGCGCTGGCGCGGCCGGGCTCGGCGTTGATGCAGACCGCCGAAGCTTTAAAGGCAACGCCCGGCCAGGTGGCGATTGCCTGGGCGCTCAAGCGCTCGAAAGTCATGCTGCCGATCCCGGGAACGTCGAAGCCCGATCATTTGATCGAGAACGTCGCCGCCGCTGAACTCGTCCTGTCGGACGAAGCCTTCGCCGCGCTCGATCGGCAAGGACGCAACGTGCTTTGAGGGAACCGCAGCGATGCGGTTTGCTCAGCCCACGCGCCGGGCGATGACTTCCATGCCGATTCGGTGCTGCTCGCTGAGATTATATTCAAGCGGCGCGAAGCCGTGTTCGCCGAGCAGCCGATAGAGCCGTGCGCGGCCAAACATATGGCAATCGCCAATCTCTCCCCAATAGGGATTGGCGCCATTGGCATGCAGCAGGTTGAACGACATCGAATCCTTGTTGGGCATGGAAAGAAGCAGCACGCCGTCTTTTTGCAAGAGCCGGTGCCCGGCGGCAAGCGCCCGGCCGGGAAAGGCAAGCCGCTGCAAAACGTCGGCGAAGCTGATCACGCTGAGCCGTCCGCTTTCGACTATATCCTCCACCGCGCCGCGATGCGCCTCGAGACCGAGCTGGCGGAGCCCCGCGACATTGGCCTCGCGGCGATCGATCCCGATCGCACGAAAACCCCATTCGGCCGCGGCGAACAGCAGCGCGCCATTGCCGAATTCGACATCGAGCCAGGCGCCTGCGCCGTCGCCGCGATGCGCGACATGGCGCGCGACGCGCGCGATGATCGGCGCGGCGGCGCGCCGTCCATTCTCCATCTCATGTCCGAGCATTTCCTCCGGTCTGGGCGCGAACATCGCACCCTCAAAATAACCTTCGGCGAAAACATGGCCGCAGGTGTTGCAGGCGTGCCATTTCGTGATCGGGGGCAGCTCCGCCCGGTAATCGCAATGCCGGGTGCAATCGGCGGCGATGATCGGCGCATGGTCGGCGCTGCCGCAGAGCGGACATGCCGGATAGAGCCGGCGCGAGATCCGCGTTGCCGGCGCAGGCGCTTCGGGCGCCGCTAGCGGCGCCAGCGCGAAAGATTCTGGCGCGCCCCCTGCCGCGAAAATCTCCCACATGCGGGCGAACGCCGCTTCGAGATGGCGCGTATAGCGGGCACAATCGAAGAGCGGATGCGTCAGCCGGTTCGCATGGAGCTTGCGGCGAATATCCGCGAGCCGCGCAGGGTCGCAAGCGAGCCGCAAAGCGAGTGCTTCGTAGTCGGGCAACGAATGGGTGACGAGCTCGGGCAGGCCGACCGCATGAAGCAGGCTTGCCGCGACGCGGCCGGCGAATGTCTCGCCGATCACGGTCACGACCGGCAACCCGACCCACAGCGCATCGCTCGTCGTCGTGTGCGCATTATAGGGCAGGGTATCGAGAAAGAGATCGGCCAGTCTTTGCCGCGCGAGATGCTCGGCGACGCCGGTCCGCGGCGCGAACACGAGACGCGCCGGATCGATCCCGGCCCTCTTCGCCTCGTTCTGCAGGTTGCCTCGGACGAGCTCGTTGGCGCCGAAGAGCCAGAGCACGCTGCCCGGCACGCCGGCGAGCAGCCGCATCCAGATTGCGAAGAATTTCGGCGTGATCTTGTAGCTGTTGTTGAAACAGCAGAAGACGAAACCGCGCTCGGGCAGGCCGCATTCGGCGCGCGACGGCGTCTTGTCGGCGATCCGCCTCCGGCTGTCGTTCGGCTGATAGCAATCGGGCAGATGCACGATCTGCTCGTCATAGAAGGCCTGCTGATCCATCGGCAGAGTGATCGGATCGGCAATGACATAATCGATGAAATCGGCCCCCATCGTGCCCGGATAGCCGACGAAGTTGACCTGTATCGGCGCCGGCCGAAACGCGGCGATCTCGCTGCGCGCCTGCTGGGTATAGCCTTTCAGCTCGACGAGAATGTCGACGCCATCAGCGTTGATGCGTTGCGCCGCGCCCATATCGTCGAGCTCGTGCAGGTCGACGAAACGATCGAAGGCTTGGCCCAGCCGATAGCGCATTTCGCTGCGGTCGTCCTTGCCGAGCGAATAGGCGTTGATCTCGAAGCGCGCGCGATCGTGGCGCTCGAACAATTCGGCCATCAGATGCGCCGTCGCATGCCGATGGAAATCGGCCGAGAGGTAGCCGATCTTGAGTTTTCCGCGCCCGCCCGGATCAGGCCGCCGATGCACGAATGCGGGCTTGGCGCGCATGCTGCCTGCCCAAAGGCGGGCAACTTTCAGCTGGGTGGCCGGCGCAATCTCCATGCTCAGCAACGCGAAGGGCGGAATCGGATTTTGATATCGGGCAATGCGCTCGGCGAGATCAGCCTCTGCTTCCGGAGGGCCGGCCCAATCGCAGGCGCATCGGCGAAGGAAGGAGAGTTGCGTGCATACGCCGAGGAGATCGGGGTTGAGCGCCAAGGCGGTGGAATAGGCGTCGATTGCTTCTGGGATCCGGCGCTCGGTCTCGAAGGCCGCTCCGATGTTGCAATGCGCCTCCGCCATGTCGGGCTTGAGCGCGATCGCCCGGCGGTAGGCGGCGATAGCTCCCTCGATGTCGCCGCGATGCTGGAGGATGTTGCCCAGATTGCAATGGACCTCGGGGTAGTCGGGGCGCAGCGCGAGCGCTTGGCGATAGGCGGCCGCCGACTCATCCGGGCGCAAAAGGTCGCGCAAGATGTTGCCGGCGCAGAAATACGGCGTGGCGGCGTCCGGCCGTTTGGTCGAAATCGCCTCGCAGACCTTGAGCCCCGCCGCGTGGCGTCCGAGCTTGCGCAGGACATCGGCGGCATTGGTATGGCCCTGAACAAAAAATGGATCGAGCCGACAGGATTCGAGATAGGCCGCGAGCGCGGCTTCGAGATCGCCCTTGTCTTCGAGGACATTGCCGAGATTGGAATGGGCGGGCGCAAAGCTCGGGTCGAGCGCAATGGCTTTTTTGGCACTTTCGATCGCTGCGTCGAACCGCCATGCGGCGCGCAAGACGGCGGTGAGATTGGCATAGGCCTGGGCATAGTCAGGCTTGCAAGCGACGGCCTTGTCGATGCATTCGGCGGCGGCCGCGTGGTTTCCGCTGACATGTTCGATGAGCCCAATGTGATGCCAGGCGACGGCATTGCCCGGGTCTTGCGCGAGCACTTGCGCGTAGAGATCGCGCGCAATCTCGTAGCGCTCCGCGATATGGAATTCGAGCGCGCTGCGCGTCAGCGCGGTTACGGATGGTTCGGCGTTCTCTGTTGCGGCAAGCGCCGCCTCGTTGCGCGTCATCCTGAGCCTCGGGGTGCCCGCGGCGGAGCAGACTCCTGCGGGCCCTCATCTCGTGCGCACTACACGTTCGGGCTTGTGCGAACCCTGCCGGTTTCAGGCGATGATGTCGGGAGTCAACTGGTCTTCGATGCGGCCGATCTTGTCGCGCAGGACCAGTTTGCGCTTCTTTAGCCGTTGGATCTGGAGCTGGTCGGAAGCCGAGACTTCCGCCAAGGCCTCGATGGCCGAATCGAGGTCGCGGTGTTCCTGGCGCAGGCGTTCAAGTTCCGCGCGCAGGGCCGCACGTTCCTCGGCGCTCGTTTTTTCAGCCATTTGACGCCATTCCGGAACCGGGCGCCGTCAGCCATGTCGGTGCCGCCGATCGCGGCAGGATTAGAGCACTTCCGATTACCCCTGCAAGGGGCTCCGGCGCATATAGGCGAGGAGATCGGCTCAGGCGCCGGGGATCATTGGCGCGGCCAGCTAAAATCGTCGGCGCGGCCGGGTTTTGCTGCGACCGGCTTGCCGGTCGCAAATGTCTGCTCGATCAGGTTTTGGGCCTCCCCCTGCTCATCCGCGGCCGGCGTTGCGAGTTGGCCGCCGGGAGCCAGCACCGGACCCGTCAGAGGCAGAACCGGTCCGATCGGCGGCTTTGCCGGCGTCGGCGGGGCGGGCGTCGCATTGGTGCCCGCCGGGGTCGTAGTCTCGATCTTCGCCAAGGCCGCATCGCCTTGCGGCGTACCGGCATCGAGGATGCGGCGGATGTCGGGCTCGACGAAACTCGCGAGCTTGACGGCGCCGGCGTTGGTGAAGTGAACGCCGTCGAGAGCGCGCAGCCGGACGACCTGGCCGTTGACATCCGGACCATAGGGGCTGAACTGGCCGCGGTCGTCGCCGAAGGCTTCCCAAATGTCGATGAAGGTTGCGCCGTTCTTGCTTGCGTGTTCGCGATAGATGTCGTTGAACGAGGCCATCTCGGTCGACAGGCGGTCGCTCTTCATGATCGGCAGACCGACCCAGAGCAACGGGATCTTCGCGTCGCGAAACATTGCGCTGATCGCTTCCACACGCGCCGCGTAGAGCGCCTGCCAATTCGGCGTGTCGGGGTCATAGCTACCGCTCGCGTCGCGCAAAGGCTGATGGTCGTTGCTGCCGATCAGCATGACCGCCACGTTGATTTTCTGCCCGCTGGCGATGAGGTCATGTGCCGCCTTCGTCCAATCGTAGAAATCGTCGCGGACGAGGCCGGAGTCTTCGCGCGCCTCGCGCAGCACCCCGACTTCCGGACGATCGCTCAGGCGCTCGCTCAAGCCCTGGGCGAGCAATTGGGCGATCGAATCGCCCATGACCGCGACGAAGAAGGTCGGCGGCACGGCCGGTTTCGTTTCCACCTTCTCGACAGGCCGGGGTCTTGGCGCCCGATAGCGCGGCCATGCGCCGTAGCCAGGCTGCGGCGCAAACATCTGTTGAAACCAGTTGAAGGGATTGTCGCCTTGCGCCTGCGCCGTCATCGCGCCAGCGGCGATCAGCCAAAGCGCGGATCCCGCAAGGATTGCAAGAGGCCTGCGGATCCTGCTCCAAAGCGTTCGGCCGGGCCGCGCCGGTCCGGTGGGTGAAATCGTCATGAGCTCATTATGTGCCCTTTGGTGGCGAAAGTTAAGCGGCGCTGCGGCTCAGCTCGAGGCGCGTCACGCCGCGGCGAAATGCGCCCTGAGCTGCTGGCGCGCGGCGAGCGTGCTCGCCAGATCGAAGCCATTGACGATGGCGAGACGGAAAGCACCGGGCGGCATGGCGTGACGTTCCGGCGTCCAATCCTCATGGAAGGTGACCTGGACGCTGCTGACGCCGGGCGCGCGCTTGATCTTGTCAATGAGTGCTGGCGGGGGATGCCGATAGCGCCGCCCATGCGGGCCGAACAGAACCACGCTGTAGCCTTCGCTGCGATGCTCCACGGCGAAATCCCAGAAGCCCTTCTCATAAAGCCGCACCAAAGCCTCGATCCAACCGGGGCCATAGAGATCCGGCCATTGGTCGGCGAAGCGCAGATGCGCCTCGATGATCGTGCCGCCAATGGTTTCGAGGTTGAGCATGCCGGTGTAGCCGGCGAGATTTTTGCGCACCCATTCGCCGCAGCGCGCTTCGATTTCAGCGTCGGGCTCGGCATGTACAGTCCAGTAGTCGAACGTCCCTTCGCCCGCGGGCTTGCCGGTGACATGCCGCCACCAGCGCGGCTCGCCATCGACGATTGCGATGTCGGATGAGACATGGCGGCCTTCGAGCAGCGTCGTCCAAAAATGACCGGGCGCGGCATATTGCTCGTAATCGGCTTGCGAAAGGAGCACGCGGCTGCCGACGCCCATCCCTTTCAAGTTGACGATCGGCTTGGAGAATACCGGAAAGCGCGGCGGCGACGTGCCGTGCGGTCCCGCATCGAGGCCCTGGCTCAACGCCACCGCAAGCTTGTCGTAGACCCAGCGGTGTTCCGGATTCCACCGCCAGGCATCGCAGTCTTCGGTCGGGATATTTGCCGCGGTTTCAATCTCGGCAAAATATTGCAGCCGCCAAGGATCGGCTTCGCAGATTGGCATGGTCAGACGACGGGTGAGCGGCGACGCAGGACAAAAGAACGAGTTATAGTTTCGTCGTCCGTCATCTTTCGTCTGTCCTCCGCAGCGCCTGCACGCAGAACAAGCCGTCGGCCCAGGCCTTGAGCGGCAGCCAGCCGGCGCAACGCGCCAGCGCTTCGAACGAGGCAATCGTGTATTTGTAACTGTTCTCGGTGTGGATCGTCTCGCCCGCGCCGAACGCGACCGTTGTGCCGCGCACGCGCACCTCCTGCCGCCTGGTGCTGACAAGATGCATTTCGATGCGGCTTTGCGCGCAATTGTAGAAGGCGCGGTGCGCGAACGCGGCAAGATCGAAATTGGCGCCGAGTTCGCGGTTGATGCGGGCGAGCAGATTGAGATTGAACTCGGCGGTCACGCCGGCCGCGTCGTTGTAGGCGCGATGAAGAATATCCGGCGGCTTCACGAGGTCGACGCCGATTACGAGCACCGAATCCATGCCGAGTATTTCCCCAGCGTTGCGCAGGAATTCCGCCGCCTCGTGCGGCTCGAAATTGCCGATGGTCGATCCCGGAAAGAAGCCGAGGCGCGGAGCCGATGCGACCGCGGGCGGAACATCGAACCCTTTGGTGAAATCAGCGACAAGCGGGTAAACAGCGAGGCGGGGGAAATCGCGCCGCAGTTGGGCCGTGTCATGCTGCAAAGGGTCGCCGGAAATGTCGACCGGCACATAGGCCTCGACGCTCGCCGACGCGGCAAGCAGGATGCGCGCCTTGCGGCTCGATCCGGCGCCGAATTCAATCAGCGTCGAGCCGGGCGGAAACAGCGAAGCGATCGCCGGTGCGTTGTCGCGCAGAATGCCAAGCTCGCAGCGCGTCGGATAATATTCCGGCAGTCCCACGATACGGTCGAACAGGGCTGAGCCCGCGGCATCGTAGAAATATTTGGGCAGCAGCCGCTTCGGCTTCGCGGTCAGGCCGTCGAGGACATCGGCCGCGAAGGAATCGGCCGCCTCGACGACTGGCGCCGCCGCCCGCGCCGCGCTTTGCATAGCCATGTGTCCGCTCAATCTTCGTATGCAGCCAAGCGCAAACCGGAAAATTGCCAGCGTGCCGAGGGATAAAAGAAGTTGCGATAGGTGGGGCGCGAATGACCGGCAGGCGTCGCCAGCGAGGAGCCGCGCAGCACCATCTGGTTGACCATGAACTTGCCGTTATATTCGCCGAGCGCACCGGGGGCCGCCCGATAGCCGGGATAGGGCGTGTAGGCACTGCGCGTCCATTGCCAGGCGATGCCGAAGCCATCGTTGAGCGCGCCGCTCTTTGCCGCGACCTCCCACTCCGCTTCGGTCGGCAGGTCCTTGCCCGCCCAGCGCGCGAAAGCGTCGGCTTCATAATAGCTGACATGGCAGACGGGCCGCGCGGGCTCGACGCGCCGCAAGCCGCCGAGCGTCATCGCGAACCAGGCGCCGTCGATCTTGCGCCAATAGCCTGGCGCGCTCCAGCCTTGCGCTTCCACCGCCGCCCAACCATCCGACAGCCACAAGGTCGGCGTCGCGTAACCGCCGTCGGCCATGAAATCCAGCCATTCGCCGTTGGTGACGAGCGAAGGGGCGAGCCGCACCGGCCGCAGCAGCACCTGATGCGCCGGCTGCTCGTTGTCGAAGCAGAAGCCGCCGCCGTCATGACCGATCATGTGAACGCCGGCGGCGAGAGCGCCAGGTGCGGCGCATTCGATTTTCGACGGCGGCCATTGCCAAGCGGCATCATAGACCGGATGCGTCTCATTGAACGAAAAGGCGTGCAGAATGTCGGTGAGAAGAAGTTCCTGGTGCTGCTGCTCGTGATTGAGCCCGATTTCGATGATCGGGATGAGCGGTGCGAGATCATCCGCCGACTGGATCAAAGCCGCCACGGCGGCATCGACATGCGCGCGATAGGCCTCGACCTCGGCAACAGTCGGCCGCGTGATGAGACCGCGTTGCGGGCGCGCCTGCCGCGGCCCGGCCGCTACGTAATATGAATTGTAGAGATAGGCGAGGCGGTCGTCATACGCCCTGTAGTTCGGCGCGAAAGGGCGCAGCAGAAACTGCTCGAAGAACCATGTCACATGGGCGCGATGCCATTTTGTCGGGCTCGCATCCGGCATCGACTGGATGACCTGGTCCTCGGGACCAAGCGGGGCGGCGCGCCGCTCGGTCTCGTTGCGCACAGCCCGAAAGGCGTCGAGCCAAGTTCGGCGCAGATCATTGCGCGGCCGGGCGGCCGCGGCGCCGTCATCGGCTGGATCAGGCACCCGAACGAGCGGGGAGGCGGCAGGGGGCGGTGTCATAAGGTCCGAGAGGCAGGCGGCAGTAATGGCTGAGCTTCGGCGGATGAGTCAATGGGCGAGAAGGCAAGCCCCCACAGGCTCCATGATTCCGGTGCAGATCGCTCTGCGGCTACAATGGGTTTGCACAATCGTCAACGCAATCCGCGGGCGGTTCAGCTCAAGCCGCAGTGTTCATCCCTGTCCAGCTCGCAAGCAGCAGGGCGAGGCCAAAGAGGAGCACGCAAAGCGCCGCACCGACCTCGATGAGCCGCCCGATGATCTCGGCCCGCACCGATCCTCTGCCGGAGAACCGGACCGCCATTTTCTTTGCAAAGACGGCCATCGTAGCGAGTCCGCCGGTCGTGATCGCGGTACCGAGCGCCATGGCGAAAACCGCCGCCACGCCGGCCATGAACATGTCCTGCGCCAAGGCAAAGACCAGAATAAGAATGGCGCCGGAACAGGGCCGCGCGCCGGCGGTGGCGATTGTCACGGCCGCCGATTTCCACGAAAAGCTCGCGCCGAGCTGTTTCGGGTCGGGGATATGACAATGGGCGCAGTCCGGTCCGTGGGCCTGGCCGGCCGAGCCGTCGTCGGCGAGAAAGACATTTTGGCTTTCCTGCGGGAGGGCGGCCAAAGGTTGCGGCGAACCGGCGAAAACACGCAGGACCGGTGCCGCCCAGATTTGCCGCAGTGCGCCGGCCAGCGCCGCGCCCTTGGTCGCCAAAAGCACTGTGCCGAGAAGCACGATGCCGCAATAGGCCGCAAGCTCGAGGTCCCACGCGGCCGCATTCATGCGCTGCGCCGTGAACCTGAAGATGCCCGCGGCGAGGCCCACGAGCGCGATCGCGACGAGAGCCTGCAAGATCGCCGCAAGCAGCGAAATGATGAGCCCGCGCCGCAGCGCGCGCTCATTCGAGACCATGTAGGACGTGATGACCGCCTTGCCGTGGCCGGGACCCGCGGCATGGAACACGCCATAGGCGAAACTCAAGCCGGCAAGCAGAAAGAAGGCGGCGCCGTTCACTTTCGCCGCGCGCATGGTGCCGGAGAGCATGCGCGAAAACGTGCTTTCCTGCTCGATGATCCACGCCGTCAAGCCGGATACGCGGCCGACCGAGCCTTCATCGCCGCCGACCGCGAACGGATGATGAAAGGGTTGCGCCATCGCGGCGCTCGAACAGGCCAGAAGCAGAAGGCAGAGAAACACGCACATGGTGGCGTGGCCGGCGAATATTCGGCAGGCGGCGCGGCAATGACGCCATGGATCGTGCTGGGGTTTCAGGGCGAGCCCTTCCTTCCGGCTTACTGCGCGTGGCCTGGCCGAGCCGCCGGTCACGGACAGGCCACGAAGATTCGGCTGGCCAATTTCATGCCGAAATTGGAGCCGGGCGACAGATTGGCGAAAAAGGCTTCCGACAGTTTCTTGCTCGCCTCGGCATTGAGCGGGTCGGCGCCGAGCACGCTGGCCGAGCAGCCTTTCGGCGCATTGACGAGCTCGACCGGCAATTTGTCGTCAAGACTGAAGGCGACGAAATAAGTCGGATCATAGATCTGGAAGGTGAAAACCTTGCCGGGGTTCGTCGGGCTCTTCAAGGGAAGGGTAAAGCTCAGCATGACGAGCTTGTCCGGCCTTTCCTCGAGCGAATAATCGGTCGGCGCGGCGAACTCAACCTTGGTGCCCGACATTTTTGCGAAGGTGAAATATTCGAATTCGGCCAGCGACTCGACATTCGTCTTGGCGAGCGGCGCGAGCTCTTCCTTGGTCGCAAGTTGCCCGTCCTTGCCGAGGCCCTGGGTCGCGAAAGCCGAATACATGTCGTCGAAAACCCAGGCGCCGCGGATCGCCGCGATCTTTCCCTGGTTGTCGAAGATCACGTCTTCGCGAGCCGTCACCCAGACATGCGGATGAGCCAGCGCCGGCGCGGCGAAGACTGCCAAAGCGAGCGCCGCAAGACCGAGTTCTGCTATCAATGCACGCATGACGGCCCTGTTATCAATGCACGCATAACGGCCCTGTCGCTCCCGGCGCGTATGTAAGTGAATCGCCGAAGCCAAATTAATGCCAGCCGAACTCTGGCCAAAGCGAGGCGAAGGAGGGGATCTTCGCCGCGCCCAGACTCGTGGGCGTTCGGTCGAGAGGCCGCGCCTCTGACAATTGCCCGATCGCGTGCTACCATCGGCTGCGGCCGTTCGGCTCTATGCCATGATTTGCAGCTTGATCATAGGCTTATCACAATCGCGCGAGACCGGCTCGGCGGCCGGCGCGGGGTTGGATGATCGGCGGCACTGATCTATACCGGCCGCTGCGGCAAAGCGGGTCGGGGAGGGCGAGCCGATGGCGGAGGCGAGCAAAGCGTATATCGAGCCCTTGCGGTCGATCTCGCTCGCCGAAAAATACGATCTTGCCGAGAGGCGGATCTTCGTTTCCGGCCCTCAGGCGATCGTCCGTCTGCTGCTCATGCAGAGAGAGTTCGACCGCCGTGCCGGTCTTTCCACGGCTGGGTTCGTCTCCGGCTATCGCGGTTCCCCGCTCGGCGGCCTCGACCTGAATATTCTCCGCGCCAAAAAAGTGCTGGAGGCCAAGGACATTTTCTTCCAGCCCGGCCTCAACGAGGATCTCGCCGCAACCGCCGTCTGGGGCGCGCAACAGGCCGAGATGCGCGGCGAAGGACGCTATGACGGCGTCTTCGGCCTTTGGTACGGCAAGGGGCCGGGCGTCGATCGCTCTGGCGACGTGTTGCGCCACGCCAATCTTGCAGGGACCTCTCGGTTCGGCGGCGTTCTCGCCCTCATGGGCGACGATCACACGGCCGAGTCGTCCACCACCGCGCATCAGTCTGAATTCACCTTCGTCGACGTGATGATGCCGATTCTCTCGCCGGCCGGCGTGCAGGAACTCATCGACTACGGGCTGCTCGGCTATGCGATGAGCCGTTACAGCGGCTGCTGGGTCGGCATCAAATGCGTGAAGGACACGGTCGAATCGACGGCCTCGATCGATGCGTCGCTGGACCGGGTGCGCGCGGCCGTACCGATGGAGTACGAACTGCCGCCGGGCGGCCTCAACATCAGGGCGGGCGATCCCGTCCTCGAACAGGAAAAGCGGCTGCAGAATTTCAAGCACGACGCGGTGCTCGCCTGGCTCAGAGCCAATCGGCTGAACAAGATCGTCATGTCGGGCGGCCGCGATGCCAAGCTCGGTGTCATCGCCGCGGGCAAGACCTATCTCGATGTGCGCCAAGCGCTCGACGATCTCGGCATCGACGAGACGCGGGCCAACGAAATCGGCCTGCGCCTCTACAAAATCGCCTGCACCTGGCCGCTCGAACCGCGTGGCTTGCGCGAATTCGCCCGCGGGCTTTCGAAGATCATCGTAGTCGAGGAAAAGCGCTCGCTGATCGAGACGCAGCTGCGCGACGAACTCTACGGCAGCGACACGCAGCCTGTCTGTATCGGCAAGAAGGACGAAAAGGGCGATTGGCTGTTTCCCGTCACCGGCGCGCTCGATGCCAATGAGATCGCGCTCGCCATCGGCCGCCGCATATTGGAGCATCATCGCAGCGACGAGTTGCAGCGCCGGCTCGAACGGCTCGAACGGGCGCAGCGCATGCTGGCCGAAACCAAGGACGCCGCCGCCCGCACCCCCTATTTCTGCTCCGGCTGCCCGCACAACATCTCGACACAGGTGCCTGACGGCATGCGCGCCTATGCCGGCATCGGCTGCCATTACATGGTCCAAAGGATGGACCGCGCGACCGAGGGCTATACGCAAATGGGCGGCGAAGGCGCCAATTGGATCGGCGAGGCGCCGTTCTCGACCCGCGGCCACATCATCCAGAACCTCGGCGACGGCACCTACGACCATTCAGGCGTTCTGCCCATTCGCTGGGCCGTCGCGGCGGGCGTCAACATCACCTTCAAGATTTTATTCAATGACGCCGTGGCGATGACCGGCGGCCAGCATCTTGAAGGCGATCTCACGGTCGACAAGATCGCCCGCCAGGTAGCGGCCGAAGGCGCGAGCAAGATCGTCGTCGTCACCGACGAGCCAGCAAAATATCCGTCCAACGCCCGATGGCCCGGCGGCATGGCGATCGCGCCGCGCGAGGATCTCGATCAGGTTCAGCGTGAGCTTGCTGATACGCCCGGCACCACCGTCTTGATCTACGATCAGATCTGCGCCGCCGAAAAGCGCCGGCGCCGCAAGCGCGGCCTCGCCCCCGACCCCGGCCGGCGCGTCATGATCAACGAACTCGTGTGCGAAGGCTGCGGCGACTGCGGCATTGCTTCGAATTGCGTGGCGGTGCAGCCGATCGAGACCGAATTCGGCCGCAAGCGCAGGATCGACCAATCGAGCTGCAACAAGGATTTCTCCTGCCTCGACGGATTTTGTCCGGCTTTCGTAACGGTGCATGGCGGCAAACCGAAGGTGATCGCAACGGAAGCGAACGTCGATGACTTCCCGCCGCTGCCGCTGCCGAACGTGTCGGCGCTCGCCGAGCGGCCGTTTTCCATTCTCATCACCGGCGTCGGTGGCACCGGCGTCATCACGATCGGCGCCTTTCTCGCCATGGCCGCGCATCTCGAAGGCAAGGGCTGTGGCTCGGTCGATATGGCCGGGCTCGCGCAGAAGGGCGGCTCCGTCTATAGCCATATCAAGATCGCGGCAAAGCCCGAACAGATTCATGCCATCAGCATCGCCGCCGGCGGCGCCGACCTGGTGCTCGGCTGCGATCTCGTCGTCTCGGGCAGCGCCAAGGTGCTCGCTGCGCTCCGCCCGCGTGAGACCGGCGTCGTCGTCAATACGGCCGAAATCTATCCCGGCGATTTCGCCCGCGATGCCGATTTCACGTTGCCGGCGGACGAGATCAAAGGCGCGATCAGGCGCGCGGCGGGCGAGAACGCCGCTTTCTTCGACGCGACGGGTCTTTCGACGAGCCTGTTCGGCACGTCGATTGCGGCCAATATCATTCTCGTCGGCTTCGCCTGGCAGCGCGGTCTTTTGCCGCTCTCCGAAGCCGCGCTGATGCGCGCCATTGAATTGAACGACGAATCGGTCGACCTCAACAAACGCGCTTTTCTTTGGGGAAGGCGGGCGGCCTTCGCGCCGGAGAAGGTCGCTGCGATCGTCGCGCCTGAACCGGATCCGACCTCGGCGCTGCATCTCTCCCGCAGCTTCGAGGAGACGCTCGAACGGCGCGGCGCATTCCTTACCGCCTATCGGGACAAAGATTACGCGGGCGAATATCTCGCCAGGGTCGCCCGTGCAGCAGAGGTCGAAGATAGGCGCACGCCGAAGCAAACCGGTCTAGCGGAGGCGGTGGCGCGCAATCTCTTCAAGCTGATGGCGGTGAAGGACGAATATGAGGTGGCGCGGCTTTACAGCGACGGCACATTCGCGCGGCAGGTGGCCGCGACTTTCGAAGGCGAGGTGAAGCTTGAGTATCACCTCGCCCCGCCGATCCTTGGCCGCAGAAATGCGAATGGCGAGCTGAAGAAAATGTCTTTTGGGCCCTGGATGGCGCAGATCTTCAAACTGCTCGCCAAGCTGAAAGGCCTGCGTGGCACGCCGTTCGATATTTTCGGGATGAGCAAAGAGCGGCGGATCGAACACAAGCTCATCGCCGACTATCGCGCACTTCTCGATGAGATCTTGGCGAACCTGACGCCGGAGAACCATGCCTGCGCCGTCGCGCTCGCCTCACTGCCGGAAAAGATCCGCGGCTTCGGCCATGTGAAGCTGCGCAACCTCGAGGCCGCGAAAGCCGACGAAGCCGCGCTTCTCGCCCGGTTTCGCGCCGCTGCGCCTACGCCGGCTCCGGTGAAACTCGCGGCGGAGTAAGGGCGGGCTTCGCGCTTCTATCGCACGATCACATTGGCGAATTGCCAGGGATCGTCGGTATCGAGGTCTTCGGGAAAAAGCTTGCCGCGGCCAGTCAGTGGCGTCCAATCGGTGTAGACGCCGATGACCGGCCCGAGATAGGGCATCTGCACCTCGAGGCAGCGGCGGAAGTCGAGTTCGTCCGCTTCGACAATTCCGGCGCCCGGATTCTCCAGCGCCCAGACCATGCCGGCGAGCACGGCGGAGCTGACCTGCAAGCCGGTCGCATTCTGATAGGGCGCGACCCGTCGCGTCTCTTCGATCGAAAGCTGCGAGCCATACCAATAGGCGTTCTTGGCGTGTCCGTAGAGCAGTACGCCAAGCTCGTCGATCCCGTCGACGATCTCGCGCTCGTCGAGAATATGCCAGTCCGGCTGTTGCTCCCATTGCGCGCCGGCCATCTCCTCGAGCGATAGAACCGCATCGTCCGCCGGTCGGTAGGCATAATGCACGGTCGGCCGATAGGCAGCCGCGCCGTTCTCGTGCAGGGTGAAATAATCGGCAATCGAAATCGACTCGTTGTGGGTGACGAGGAAACCGTGCTGGGCCTGCGCGGTGGGCGTCCAGGAGCGCACCCGCGTGCCGGCGCCCGGCCGCAGAAGATAGATCGCACAATCCGGCCCATAGCCGTGCCGCTCGCCCTCCGGCGGCATATGTTTCTCATGCGTCCCCCAGCCGAGTTCGGAGGGTTGCAGCCCTTCCGAGATGAAGCCTTCAACCGACCATGTGTTGACGAAGACGCCCATGGGCTTCGGCGTCTTGGCGCGCTGCGTGTCGCGTTCGGCGATATGAATGCCCTTCACCCCGACGTCGCGCGCAAGCCGCGCCCATTCCTCGCGGCTCTTCGGCTGAGCGGCCTTGAGCCCGATGTCGCGCGCGACATCGAGCAAAGCCTGCTTGACGAACCACGACACCATGCCTGGATTGGCGCCGCAGCAGGAAATCGCCGTCGGGCCGGCCCCGAGCGCCTGGCGCTGGTCGAGCACTTCTTGGCGAAGCGCATAATTCGAGCGCTGCGACAGCGTGAGCCGCGGGTCGATGTAGAAGCCCGGCCAGGGCTCGCAGACCGTGTCGACATAGAGCGCACCCAATTCATGCGCGAGGCGGATGATCGCGGCGGAGGAAACTTCGACTGAGAGATTGACGATGAAAGCCTGGCCCGGTCCCTGGGTGAGTAGAGGCTTCAGCAGATCGACGAAATTTTCCCGCGTCACGGCCTGTTTGATGAAGCGATAGCCGCGCTCGTCGACGAGATGGCGGTCGATGTCGACCGGATCGATGACCGTGAAGCGCGACCGGTCGAAATGGAAATGCCGCTCGATGAGCGGCAGAGTACCGCGTCCAATCGAGCCGAAGCCGATCATGACGATCGGGCCTGTGATCGTGCCGTGCACCGGCCAGTTCTGCATCGTTTTCTCCGAAGATGCGCGCGCCGGCGAGGCGCGAGGGACCGTGCGCCTTTAATGCGAGACGCGAAGGAAGGTCAAGGATGGTGAGCGCCTTTCTCCCGCGTCGCTTACGGGAGAAAGGCCGCGCGCGCCGCTACATCACGATGACTTTGGTGCCGATCGGAACGCGGTTGTAGAGGTCCATCACGTCGGCGTTCATCATCCGGATGCAGCCGGAAGAGACGGCTTTGCCGATCGTATCGGGCTCGTTGGTGCCGTGGATGCGATACTGCGTGTCGGTTTTGCCCTCGTAGAGATACAGAGCGCGGGCGCCGAGCGGGTTGCCGAGCCCGCCGTCCATCTCGATCGGCAGATCCGGCCGACGTTGCAGCATCGCCTCGGGCGGAAACCACTTCGGCCATTCCTGCTTGGCCCCGACCCTGGCGACACCTTGCCAGGCAAAGCCTTCGCGGCCCGACGCCGATTCCATATTGGATCGCTTTGCCGCCGCCCTCGATGTAATAAAGATGCTTGGAATTGGTATCGACGATGAGAGTGCCCGGCGCCTCGGTCGACTGATAGTCGACCTCCTGCGCGGTTCTCGCCGAAGCGGCGGCGGCGGCGTCATTCGGCGGCGGGTTATAGACCCCTTCGACCGTCGTGCCCTGCTGGCCGGGCAAATTCGTATAAGTGCCTTGGCCGCCGGGCGGGGCGGGTTGCGGTGCGCCATAGCCGGGCTGCGCCGGCTGCGCATAGTCAGGCTCCTGCGGCGGCCCATAGGCGTAGCCGGGGCGAGTTTGTTCCTCGCCGGGGAAAGCCGGATAGGCCGAATAATCCGGCGGGGCCTGCTGGGCCGCCGGCGGATAGGCCTGGTAACCATAATAATAGCGCCACTGGGCCGCGGCGGGCGTGGCCAGAAGCCAAAACAAAGCAAGCCCTGAGATCGTCAGGGCCCCGAATTTGATATCAGCACGCATGGATCCACCCCACTCACCGCACTCCCCAACACTGCACCGAAACGTGAGAAAAAGGCAAAAAGTGGAAGGAAGCGGAAACGTTAAGCGGACAATTTAGCGTGACAGGACCACCCCAGCAACTTACTGGCGCGGGCTGAGCCAGCTTTACGCGGAAAGCCTTACGCCGGCTCGGCGATTGATCGCCAAGGCGGAAAAAATTTCCGGCGAAAACCCTCGTAAAATGCTTCGCCGAACCAAAATCCTATGTCACACTTGCTTTGTGGATGGGCCTTCAGGAGGAGCAGCATGCCAATGGAAAGCCATCTCGCCGAACTCGAGCGCCGTCACGCAGATCTGGACCGGGATATTGCCCAGGAATGGGCCCGCCCCGGGGCCGACGAGATCAAACTGGCCGAACTGAAACGGCGCAAATTGCAGCTCAAGGACGAGATCGCCAAGCTCAAGAGTGAATGCCAAACCGAAACGGTCCATTAGGAAGAACAAATAGGAATAACGAAGGGAATTTGGCCGCGGCCGAAGCCGGGTCAGCCCGATGACCCCGAATAATGCGGCATCTTCGAACCCCAGCGCTTGCATTGCCCGCCGCCGGCAGATCGGCTAGAACGCCGCTGCCGGCGTTTTCACGCGAACGGCCAGGCCTTGAGATCGGCAGTCCCTTTCGAAAACTCGCGCCACGGTTGCGCAAGCACCCATAGCTCAGCTGGATAGAGCGTTGCCCTCCGAAGGCAGAGGTCACAGGTTCGAATCCTGTTGGGTGCGCCAACGCATCAAATCGCCGTGTGACCACGGCGCAGCAATCGACGTTGATGAATTTCGTAACGGATGCGCGATTTGACGCCGCGTTATGAACTTAATAGTTTGCGCCGGCGCTTCTCGGCGCCGCAAAGATTTCGAGTTCAGCTCATTCGGTCAGCGTGACAATGCCATCAAAGCTTTCGCACTGCTGCGACGGTAGGCTAAACATTTGGCTCAGTCTGTGAGAGCCGCGAGAACATGGCTGATCGAACGCGGCATCCGAGCCATGGCCGGATCTTCGGCCAGCATCGATCCCGCAGGAATCTCGGACATTCCGCTGTTCAGCGCGAGCTTGCGGCTGGCATGGCTGAAGTGCCTTCAGGCTGTCGGCATCCAGCAGTTTGTGAGCAACAGCGGCCTCGGCCATCCTTTCGTCTGTCGCATTGGCGATCTTGCCGAACATCCGTTTTATCATCGCCGCGCCTACCAAAAGGAGTTGGAGCTCTGTGCCGCCTGGCTGCGGCAGGCCCGCGAGGCCGTTGTCTTTGACGTGGGCGCGAACGACGGCTTCTTTTCCTGCCAACTCGCGCAAATGCTGGCCGGCCAATCGACGCGCATCTACGCCTTCGAGCCGGTGCCAACGACCTTCGCCGGACTTGTGACCTCAGTGCAGCGGCTCGATTTGCAGCAGAGCGTTTACCCGATTTCCGCGGCGGTGACCGATCACCTGGGGCCGATCCGGATCAGTTATTCGCAGCGAAACTCGCTCTGCGCCCAGGTCACGCCGAATGGCCTCAATCGGCGCATCGGCGACAATCTCGCGCATGCCATCGGAATCACGCTGGATAAATTCCATGCATTCGTCGGAGCCATTCCGGCGCTGGTGAAGATCGACGTCGAGGGAAGCGAACCTGCTGTTCTGCGCGGTGCCTGCGCGCTGCTGTCGCGACCGGATCGTCCGGCGCTGCACTTTGAATATAACCCCGTCACCCTGGCGGAAAGCGGCGAATCCTTAGAGGCGTTTCCCGAGCTGCTTGCGGGTTACAAGCTCTACTACGTCGATGATCTTCAGGGACAAAAATTCCCCTTCGGCGCTCCGGTCGGTGCGCTCGACGACATTCACTGGATATGCAACCTGTTTGCCGTGCCCGCCGGCGAAAAGTCAGAATCCCGCTGGACTTCGGCGCTCGCCAGCGCGCAGCGCCGGATCGCTGTTTGACGGCGAGCGGCGCGCACGGCGGTCAGTCGGCTTCGGCCTTGGCATAAGAGACGGCGTCCGGAGTCGGCTCGCCAAACACCCAGCCGATCAGCACGAGGCAAGGACCGCTGGGCTTTGCCGCCGCAACTTTCTGCGCGAGACTGGCAATCGTCGCGTGGATGCGGCGCTCGTTCGGCCATGTGGCGCTTTCGACGAGCAGAGCCGGCGTATGCGGATCGATCCCATGCTCGATGAGGCGCTTGGCCAGATCCGGCAAGGTGCGCACGCCCATGTAGACGGCTGTCGCCGCGCTTGGATCGCAGAGCGCGTCCCAATCGAGATCCTGCGGCAGGCGGCCATTTCGCGCATGCGCGGTGATAAATTGCAGCCGGCGCGCGCGGTCGCGCTCGGTGAGCGAGAGTTTGAGCGAAGCCGCGGCCCCCAAGGCGGCGGTGACACCGGGGACGATCTCGACCTCGATGCCGGCCGCGTCGAGCGCGGCGATTTCTTCATTGGCGCGGCCGAAGATCGAGGGATCGCCGCCTTTGAGCCGCACGACCCGTTTGCCTTCCTTGGCGAGGGAAACGAGCCGCGCAATGATATCGTCCTGCCGGCATGAGGGCTGATAGCCGCGCTTGCCGACGCCGATCTTCGCCGCCTCACGGCGCGCCATCTCGACGATCGCCGGGTTCACCAGATCGTCGAACAGGACCACGTCGGCCGCTTGCAGCAGGCGCAGGCCTTTCATGGTGATGAGTTCGGGATCGCCGGGCCCGGCGCCGACGAGGGCGACGGAACCTTTCGGCTTCCCGGCTGCATCGGCCGGAGCCGCGGCAAGCGCCAGGATCTCGTCATAGTCCTTGTCGCGCGGTGCCCGCGTGCCGAATGCGCGTGCGACAAAAAGTTCCCAGAAGCGGCGGCGGCGCGGCGGCGAAAGCTCGGTCCGCTTCAGTTTCGCCCGCCAGTTTCGCGCCGCCTCGGCCCAAAGCTTGATCGTCTGCGGCAACAGGCCTTCGAACCGGCCGCGCAAAGCAAGCGCGAAGACGGGAGCCGCGCCCTTGGTCGAAATGGCGATGACGAGCGGCGAACGGTCGATGATCGTGCCGAACTGAAAATCGCTGAAATCGGGCTTATCGACTAGGTTCACCGGCACGCGCGCGCGCCGCGCCGCGGCTTGAAATCTTGCCGCCTCTTCATTCGACTCGAAGTCCCCGATCGCGATCGCCACGCCGTCGAAATCAGCCTCCAGCCATCCCCTGTCGTTGAGCCGGATTGCCGGCGCGCGCTGCGCCAGCGCCTTCATCTCGGAGGAAGGCGCGGAGCTATAGACATCGACGCCCGCGCCCGTCGCCTGCAGCAGTTCCGCTTTCCACGCGGCTGCCGGCGAGCCGCCGGCCAGCAGGCTGCGTCGGCCATTGAGGTCGAAGAAGACCGGCAGGCTCGCTAGCCCCTGCATGGGCGTTCGGTCGGCGATTTCGCTCTCAGTCATGATCTCGCGTATTTCCGCGCTTAGGCGTTAGCAAAGTCTTGCGGCTATCTCGTGCTTCGAGACGCGGCCCTTTCGGTCCGCTCCTCAGCATGAGGGGTAGGCCAAATCACACCCTCATCCAGAGGACCGCGCGCGGCGCGCGTCTCGAAGGATCGTCAATTCTACAGGAACGGAAGCCGGTATGACAGCGGGGCCATCGCCGTCGCCCGAGGCTGCGGGGGGCCGGAATTGCGGCGCCGCCTCGCGCATTCAGCTCCCATCATATTCCGCAAAGCAATCCTTCGTCTCATGCACCACGACAGCGGCAAGCTGCGGCAGCGCCTTCCTGATGCGCTGAAAAATCCACACCGCGATATTTTCCGCGGTCGGGTTCTCAAGTCCCTTGATCTCGTTCAGGCAATGATGGTCGAGTTCGGCGCGCAAAGGCTCGACCGCTTTTTCGATGGCAAAGAAATCGACCACGAAGCCGGTTTTGGGATCGACCGGCCCTTCGAGCTTCAATTCCACCCGATAGGAATGGCCATGCATCGCGCGGCAGCGGTGCGTGGACGCGACATTCGGCAGAAAATGCGCCGCCTCAAAAGAAAAAGCCTGGGTGATCTTCATATCGCGATCTTAAGGAATGCCGATGAGCTTATGCGTCTGCAGGCTGAGCCGCCAGCGCGGATGTTCGAGGCAATAGGCCGCCGCCTTCTCCGTGTTGGCGATACGCTCAGGCCCGTCCATCGGTTGCAGGAAGAAATGGTCGAAGGCAAGTCCTTCGAGCTCGGCCGGGTCGATCCCGTCTTGCGGGAAGACGAGCTTTAGTTCGTCGCCCGCGCGCAGGACGAAAGGCGCATCCGCCTTTGGACTGACGCAGATCCAATCGAGCCCGTCGGGCGGCGTCAACGTGCCGTTGGTCTCGACCGCGCAGGAAAAGCCCTGCGCATGCAGCGCGTCGATCAATGCCGCGTCGAGCTGCAGCAGCGGCTCGCCGCCGGTGAAGACGACGAAACCGTCCGGCCCATTCCACAGCCGCGCGATCGCTGCGGCGAGCGCCCGCGCATCCTCGAAACGGCCGCCGCCTGGCCCGTCGGTGCCGACGAAATCCGTATCGCAGAAGGAGCAATCGGCCTGCGGCCCGGTCGGCCTCGCGCCCCGACCAGAGATTGCAGCCGGCAAAGCGGCAGAAGACCGCGGCGCGGCCGCTCTGCGCGCCTTCGCCTTGCAGCGTGCGGTAGATCTCTTTGACGGCGTAGCTCATGCGCGTTCACTCTAAGCAAAAAGGACCTCTCGCGAGGTCCTTTGCCAGGCTCGACATCGCCCGCGCGGCATCAGATCTCGGCCGCGATCCATTTCTTCAATTCGCCCTTCGGCGCGGCGCCGATCTTCGAGGACGTCATCTTGCCGTCCTTGAAGAGGAGGAGGGTCGGGATGCTGCGGATGCCGAAGGCGCCGGCAACGCCGGGATTCTCGTCGACATTCAGCTTGGCGATCGTGACTTTTCCCTTCAATTCCTCGGCGATTTCCTCGAGCGACGGGCCGATCATCTTGCAGGGTCCGCACCATTCGGCCCAGAAATCCACGACCACGGGCACTTTTGCGCCCTCGATTTCCGACTTGAACGTGGCATCGGTGACTTTAACGGTGGCCATGGGCGCCTCTTGATCCCGCCGCGCGAGAACCGGCGGCTTTCCCCCTCCAAAGTAGGAAGCGCGCTCAGGCGCGTCAAGCCGAAGCCCGGGAGCGTTCGCATCAGCCCAAGAACGTCGCCAGCGCCGCATCCATCTGCCCATCCGCAAGCTCCGCCACCTGCGGTCCCGCGGTCCAGATGAGCAACATGCGAAGGCGCTTTTTCGGCCAGAGCGGGGAGAGAACCGCGCGGTAGAGGGCCATCTGGATCAGATAGTTCTTCGGCGTCGCCGCCGCCGCGCACGGCGCGCCCGTTTTGTAATCGGCGATGATCACCTCGCGCTCGGTTTCGACGATCCGGTCGACCTGCCCGACGACGTCGCGCGTTTGCCCATCCGGAGCAAGAATGCGTCCCGCGATGGCCACTTCCGCCCGCGCGCGCGCTCCGAAGAGATCGGCCAGCGCCGGGCTTTCGAGCACCGCCAGCGTCTCATCGATCAGCGCGTCGCGCGCATCGGCATCGAGATCGCTGGCGCGCGCGTCGAGAAAGCTTTGCGCCGCGCTCTGCCGCGCGTCGGCCGCGACCTCGGGCAGATATTGCAAAAGCACATGCATCAGCCGCCCGCGCTCCAGCGCAGCGCGGGGCAGAGCGCCGGCGCCTTCGTCATAGCCGGCATCGGCCGCGGCAAGCGCCGTCGAAGGTTTGAGCGGCGGCAGGATGACGGGTTCGGGCGGCGGCTTGCGCGTGAGAAATTCGGGCAGGTCGATTCGCTCCGCCGCATGCACCTGCGCCGGGGCGAAACCGCATTCAATCGTGCCCGGCGCATGCCAGCGCAGGATGGTCTCGCCGGCGTCCCAAAAAGCCGGACACCTGACGAAGTCGGCGCCGAGCGAAGCTTCGATCATTCTCATCCAGGCGAGATCGCCCGGTTCGTTCTTGCCATGAAATCCGCTGATATAAAGCCGCTCCTCGGCGCGCGTCATCGCGACATAGAGAAGGCGGCGATGTTCGTCTTCCGCGTCGGCGCGTGCGCTACCGCGAGCGAGCGCGACGGCGGCGGGGTCGTCGTCCTTGCGCGCCGACCAGGCGAGCACCTTGCCGGCGGCGCGCCCATCCAAGACGTGGATCTTATTGTCGTGCCGCCCGCTCGGCACGCCGCAGGTGTCGGGCAGAAAGACGATCTTCGCCTCGAGCCCTTTGGCGGCATGAATGGTCATGACGCGGACGTAGTCGCCGCCCGTCTCCATGTCGCGCTTGATCGAAAGATCGATTCCTTCGAGGTCGGCGAGAAAACCCGGCAGCGAAAAACAGCCATCCTTCTCGACCCGCAAAGCGAGGCGGAGAAATTCATCCATGGCGTCGCAGGCCTCTGGTCCGAGCCGCGCTTGCATGGCGCGCCGGCCGCCGTCCTGGCTCAACAGCCGCGCATAAAAATCGAATGGCGAAAGCGCGGCGCGGGCGCGCCACCGCAGGATCGTTGCATGCGCCGCGCGATGTCGCGCCTCGGGCGAGGCGGCGAGCGCCTCGAAGAGAGAGCCGGGACGGTGCGGCGCAATCGCCAGAAGATCGTCGTCGTCGAGCCCGACGAGCGGCGATTTGAGCACGGCTGCGAGCGTCAGATCGTCTTGCGGCAAAAGCGCCACGCGGCCGGCGGCGATTAGGTCCATCACCGCGATATGGTCGAAAAGTTCGAGCCGGTCGGCGCCCGCAACCGGCACGTTGCGCTGCTTCAAGGCCCGGATCACGGCATCGAAAAAGGCGCTTCGGGTGCGCACCAGGATCAAAATGTCGCCCGCCCTGACAGGACGAAAGCGCTGCTCTCCCGAGTCGTGCACATATTCGCCCGAGCCCGGCGCGATGAGCGCGGCGATCTTGCGGGCGATGCGGTCGGCAAGCATCGCCGCGGGCTCGCCTTCGTCCAAGAGGTCGAGCGGCAAGCGCCAGTCGCGCGGCTCGGGTCGCGCTTCGACCGCAACCGGGGGCCAAACCTCGATGAGCCCCGGGAGATCGTGCTTCAAGGCGTCGTGCCCCATCCAGGGGTCGTCGGTGACGAGGCCCCGTTGATGTTCGGCAAGGGCAAAGACCTGATCGATCGTGGCGAGGACCGCCGGCACGGAGCGGAACGAAGATTTCAACATTACATGTTCGAAATCCGCCGGCGTTGCGGCAGGACGTGGCGAACCGGCCGCGCATCGCGTGAAACATTTGCGGCACCGCGCCCTGGAAGGAGAAGATCGACTGTTTTTCGTCGCCGACCGCGAAGAATGTGCGCGGGTAAGGGCGGCTTCCCGCGCCGGCAAAAAACTCCGCCGTCAAAGCTTCGAGAATCTTCCACTGCGGCGGGCTCGTGTCCTGCGCCTCGTCGACCAGGATATGATCGATGCCGGTGTCGAGCTTGAAAAGCACCCAGCGCGCGTCGGAGCGATCGAGAAGCACGAGCGTGCGCTGGATCAGATCGTCGAAATCGAGCAGGCCGCGCGCTCCTTTCATCTGTTCATAGCGGGCAAAAACCTCGGCAACGACGGTCATGAGCGCCAGCGATTTTTCGAAACAGGCAGCCGCCTTGCGGCGCTCGCGCAGCGCATCGAGCCGCTGCTGCTCCCGGCAAAGCTCTTCGACGAGCGCGGGACGCGCGTCCTTCAGCGGCTTGGTCGCGAGACTCTTGCGCATCCCGCCCATGCCATCTTCGATGAAGAAGTAATCGAGATAGGCGGCGAGGCAGGCGCCGCGGGCCGCTTCGCTCATCGTGGGCGCGGCATCGTGCGCGTAAATATTCGCGCCCGTGCGCAACCGCCCGGCATTCTCGCAATCCGTTTTCGTGCCGGTATCCAAGAAATCGGCGATGGCGCTCCAGCGAGATGGGTGAATGCCACCTTCGATCATCTCGGTTTCAACCGCCGCCAGCGTTGTCCCGGGCGCGAGATCCATGGCAAAGCCGAGATCCGCCGCCGTCTCCGCGATCGTATAATGCCGCAGCAGCGCGCGATGGTTGGTCGCCTCGTCGATCAGATGATCGAATTGATCTTGCGATGTTTCCGCCGAGATGCGTTGAAGCGCGTGCGCGAGCTCGCCCGGTTCGCTTCGCCCCGCGCTGAGCGTCCGACGGCGCGCCTCGCTCAAGAGTTCCTTCTCGCCGATCTCGTCCATCACCTCGAAACGCGCCGGCACGTTGGCCTCGAACGGAAAGAGGTGAAGCAGCCTTTCGCAAAAGCCATGGATCGTATGGACCTTGAGGCCGCCGGGCGTTTCGACCGTGCGGGCGAAGAGGCGCCGCGCGAAGACCAGCTCTTCGGCTCCCGGCTCGCGTTCGCCGATCGCCGCGATCGCCTCGCGAAGCTTCGCGTCGTCGAGCTCGGTCCATTCCGACAGCGACTCGAAAATTTTGGCCGCCATATTGGCCGCCGCCGCTTTGGTGAAGGTGAGGCAAAGAATTTTCGCCGGCGCCACGCCGGCGAGAAGCAGACGCAGAACGCGCTGCGCCAGCACATGCGTCTTGCCCGAGCCGGCATTGGCGGAGACCCAGACCGAGACGTCTCGGATTCGAGGCCCTGGTCTGCGGGCCGCGGACATGCGGCGGAAGAGCGAAACTCATTGCTCCTCTCCCTCGCTGCTCGACCATTCCTTGACGCGCGCGAGATGATCGTAGGCGTTGTAGCGCGCCGCGAATTTCGGGAAGGGACGCGGCGGGTAGGCCGTCGCGGGATCGCGGAATTGGTTGAGGAGCCCCACCAGAGCGGCGAAATGTTTCTCCGCCACCTCCGCGACGCTTTCCTCGGTCCCATTCTTGAACCGCAGCGGCCGCTCGAGCCCGCCATCCTTGCCGAGGAGCTTGACATAGAGTGCCGCATCGACGTGCGTCTGCGGGGGCAGGCCGAAAGCGCCGCGCCGCGCCATCGCCGCCTCCAACGTCAATTGCGGCGCGAAGCCGGCGCGCACCTCCTTCAGGCTCGGCGGCGTGCCGGTCTTGTAATCGATCAGCGTCGCCGTGCCGCCGGCATGATGTTCGATCCGGTCGGCTACGGCCGACAGCGTGAAGCGCGTGCCGTCGGCGAGTGGGATCGCGACGGAGTCTTGGATCTCGACGTCGATCCGCGCAAGCGGGCGCCGGCGCATCTCGAAATCGAGGTAGAAGCGCATGGCGCGCTCGATCCGCGGCCATTGGAAGATCGCAAAATCGGGATCGGCGAGTTCGTCTTTGAACTTCGTTTGCATCATCGCGGCGAGGATCGACGGCGCCTCGGATGGCAACGGCCCGGCTGCAAAGCGCGCCGTGAAACTCGCCAACACGTCATGGATCGCACTGCCGAGGATGCGCCGGTCCTGCGCTTCCATCGGCTGCGGCATCTCGGCCAGTCCGAGAATGAACTCGGCGTAGATCGCATAAGGGTCGCGCCGTAGCGTCTCGATTCGCGTCACGCTGAGCCGACGCGGCCGCAACTCGATCGGCGGACGCGGCATCGGCCGCTTGCTCGCGCCGGGTGCCGCGGCCGGGCGATCGATCGCGCGGGCGAGCTCGACAAAGAAATTTCCGCGTTCGCGACAGGCGCCGAAATCCTTGCCGGCGACCGCCGCGAGCCTTTGCACGAATCGGGAAACAACGGTCGGGGTGCCGTCGCGCTTGATGGCGCGGCTCAAGACGACCCGCTCATGCCCCATCGCCATGACGAAATCTTGCGCGGTCTGGCCGATCTTGCGCTCCGGCGGGGTGAGGCCGAGCGCGCCGCGCATCGGCCGGTTAAGGAAGGCATCGCCGGTCGCGTGCGGCGGCCAGATCGTCTCGTCGAGACCGCCGAGCAGCATGACATCGGCGTCCATGAGGCGGGCTTCGAGGAGGCCGAAGATCTTCAGCCGCGGATGTGTGCGGCGCGCCCGCCGCAGAATTGTCCCCGCCGTGACCTGCGCGAAAAAAGCCGCATAGGTGTCGGCATCGAAGTGCAACTCGGGCAGGGCGCAGCGCCGCAGTTCGGAAAACAAGGCCTCGCAGGCTTCAACGTCATCGCCATGCGCGCGGCCCTGCGTCACCGCATCGAGCGCGGCGCGATGCGCATCGATCCACGCAGGAAGCGCTGGCGTGGCGCTGAGATGCGTGAGCGGCGCGAGCGCTGACTCGATTCGGGCCAGCAGGTCTTCGAGCCTTTCCCAATCCGATTCGCCGATGCGCTTCTGGGCGGGATGCGCCGACCGATCCGCAGCGGCGCGGCGCGCGGCGGCAATCGCGTCGGCTGGCGTGCGGAAGCCCGCGGGTTCCGGGATTTGCCGCAGCAGGCCGATTTCCAAGAGAGGCGTGAGGCGTTCGATTTCGGCGCGGGCGAGCCCGAGACGTGTCAAAGGGTGGACGAGCAGCGCGACGATATCCTTGGCCGCGCGTCCGCCTGCTGCGAGGAGAGTGAGCCGGGCGAGCCTGCCATAGGGGCTCGCGCTCAAAGGCTCGCCTGCCGAATCGTCGATCGTCGATGCCGAAGCGGCCCAGCTCGGCGCCGACGCGGCGGGCGAGATCGCGATCCGGCGTCACCAGAATGGCCGTCGCCGCCGGCGTCTCCAGAACCTGGCGCAGAGCTATGGCGAGGCAGAGCGCTTCCTCGCGCTCGTCCGCCGCCTCGATCAAGCTCACGTTCTCAAGCGCCATCGCGATCTCGCCTGGCGCGGCATGCTCACGATAAGCGCGCCAGAGGTCGGTCGAATCGGCCGGACGCAAAGCTTCGGACAGAAATTTGTCGCGCGCCGCGAGCGCAGGGACCGGGCGGGCGAGTTCAATCACGCCGTCGCGGGCGACACCGAGAATAGGGAGCAGGCGGCGCAGCGCCGCCTGCGGATGGCCGAAGCCGGGCTCATCGGCACCCGCATTGCCGATCTGCTCCCAGGATTCTTCGTCGAGCAAAAGATCGAGCCCCGGCAGCACGACGGCGCCGCGCGGCGCGGCGGCAATGGCGGCGAGCAGCCGCGCGGTCGCGCGATTCGTGCCGGTCGAGCCGACTGCGATGACCGGGGCGCCGCCGCGCCCGGCCTCGATCCGTTCAATTTGCGCCTCGACCAGAAGCGCCTGGCGCCGCGCGGCGTCGACGAGATTATGCCTTGCGAGAATCGACGGCCATTGGGTGATTGCGATGTTGAGGAAATCCAGCGTGATCCGCCAATAGGGATCGAATTCCGGCAGAACCAGCGGATCCAATTTCTCCCAGGCGACATCCTCGATAATCAATTCGTCGATGAGGTCGGCGAGTTCGCCGGCGAGGTGCCAGGCATCGGCCGCCGACGTGCCGACAAGACAGGCTTCGCGCTTCGTCGGTGACGAAGCTCCCGTCGGCGCCGGACCGAGACGATCGCGTGGCGCAGAACCAAAGCCCATTTCTGGACGAGAACGGCGAGCCGCATGCGCCGCCAGACGTCGCTTGCCGGCTGGCATTCGGCGAGCGGCGTCTCGAACTCCGACGCTTCAAAAAGCAGGCTGGTTTCGGTCTCTTCGAGGCCGCCCAGCGGCAGAATGCGGGGCAGCAAGGCCGCGGGTCGGTCGAGCGCAGTGGCGAACTCGTCGACGAGTGCGCGTGCCGCGCGACGGGTCGGCACATAGATCGTCGCCTGCGCCATGTCGAGCGGACCGAGCGCCCGCGAAAACCCCGCGACGATGCGCCCGTCGAGGAGCGCTGCGACGAACGACTTCAAAAATGCCGCGCCGGGCGCGATGGTGAAGACGTTTTTGACGGGCATGAACTGGGCCAAAGATCAGCGGCGACTCGCGCCGCTGTCGGAATGGGATAGCCCAAAGTCGCCCTATACGCGACCGATCTCATTGAGGTTCTGAGCCACGCGTTCGATCCGCGCCGCAGTCTCGCCGAGCGACTCGGCGAGCCGGTCAGCCCATTGGTCCTGCTCGCTTTCAAGCGTCGTTCTATCGGACTTGAGGTCGTTGATCTCGACTTCGAGTTGGGCGATGCGCCGGTTGGCTTCGGACAGTTCGTCGGCGATGGTGATCGCCGCCATGATTGTGAGCCGCTGATCGCCGATCTCGCCGAAATTGCGTTTCAGCGACTCGAGTCGCTCGTCGATCTGGCGCGCGAGGCCCTGAAGATGGGCTTCCTCGCCCTCGCCGCAGGCGACACGGTAGACGTGCCCGGCGATGGTAACCGTCACTTGCGCCATGACTCCCTCTCAAACGCTACATCGCCACGTGCGAGATCATCTCCCGGATGGCCAGCCGAGCCTTGGCCAGCCGACGCGCCACTTCATTATTGGCCAATTCCAGGGACTGCGAACGGGCCACCGCGCCATCGAGTTCGACGGCGAGCCGCGCCCGATCATCCTGCAGCACCGCGAATTCTTCTTCGATGTCGTTGCGCTCAGCCGTGGCCTGCAGGTGGCGCTCGCAGGCGGCTTCAAGCTGGTCGAGCGCCGCAACAAGACTTTTGAGCGCGCCCTTCAATCGAGCTGGAGTACTCATTCCGTCGTGTCCAGAACTGATTCATTAGGCGCCTGTTCCGGTTCACCGTCAACGCCTCCCTCCGCAACTACCCACAATCAATTGACGTGGCATAACCTAATGTTAGACGGTGTTGCAGAAAGTCTTTGCCATCCCCACTTTGCCCCTTTCAACGCCAGGCTAATGGTCCGCGTGGAAGAAACGCTGGCATGCATCGGGTCGGACTTTGCGCCCGCAAAAGGGCAGGCCGCGGTCTTGGCCGTTGGGATTTGCGACAGGGATGGCTTGGATCAGGCGAAAACGGGAGAAAGGCAAACGCGAGGGCCGGCTTTTGTGCGGGCAAGGGTTAGCTTTCTTCAAAGCCCATTTTGCTTTCCCCGCCGCGACATTATGGCGGGCGTCGGATTGCAACGCACAAAGCGGCGGCGTCTTGCACGGATCTCTTTCTCGTGCGAGACAATGGCCGCCCTAGCGGCGCGAAGTCTACGCTTATGCGGCTAAGGGCGGAGCACGCGGGGATGAACGGGGAAGATCGCGCTGCTGGGTTGGCTTAGCTATTTGCGGAATGCCGATTAACCCTCTTTCGCGACTGATTCTGTCATTTTTTCCGGGCGCACTGACGAGGATGGCGGGTGCCGCACTCGGCCAGTCAGGTAAAGCATAGGAATGAATTTCTCTTCAAATTTGCGGGAAATCCGGGTCATAAGCATCGAAGGAAGCTGCGGAGCGCGCTCCGCGGCGCGCATGGAAGGTTTCAAGCATGACGGTGAATGTGGCGATCAACGGGTTCGGACGCATCGGGCGCAATATTTTGCGCGCCATCGTCGAATCGGGGCGTCGGGACATTCGCGTCGTCGCGATCAATGATCTCGGGCCGGTCGAAACCAATGCGCATCTCTTGCGTTTCGATTCCATTCATGGCCGATTTCCAGGCGAGGTGAAAGTGCTGGGCGACACGATCGACGTCGGCGACGGGCCGATCAAGGTGACGGCGTTGCGCGATCCGGTCGAACTGCCGCACAAGCAACTCAACGTCGACATCGCGCTCGAATGTTCGGGCATTTTCACCTCGAAGGCGAAGGCTTCCGCCCACCTCAAGGCCGGTGCCAAGCGAGTTCTGGTTTCGGCGCCGTCGGAGGACGCCGATCTCACCGTGGTCTATGGCGTCAATCACGACAAGCTCAACCGCGAACACTTCATCGTCTCGAATGCCTCATGCACGACCAATTGTCTTGTACCGGTTGCCAAGGTGCTCAACGACGCCATTGGCATCGAGCGCGGCTTTATGACAACGATCCATTCTTATACCGGCGATCAGCCGACACTCGATACGCTGCACAAGGATCTTTATCGCGCCCGCGCCGCCGCGCTGTCGATGATCCCGACTTCGACCGGCGCCGCCAAGGCGGTTGGGCTGGTCCTGCCCGAGCTGCAAGGCAAGCTCGACGGCTCCTCGATCCGGGTGCCGACGGCAAACGTATCGATGGTCGATTTCAAATTCGTCGCCAAGCGCGCGACGACGCCGGATGAGATCACGAACGCCGTCAAGCGGGCTTCGGAACAGCAATTGAAGGGCATTCTCGGCTTCACCGAGAGCCCCAATGTATCGATCGATTTCAATCACGATCCGCGTTCGTCGATCTTCCACGTCGATCAGACGCGGGTGATCGAGGACACCTTCGTTCGAGTCGTCTCGTGGTACGACAACGAGTGGGGTTTCTCGAATCGGATGGCGGATACCGCAGTCGCAATGGGGAAGCTTGGATGACGAGAGCCGCGCCGATGGCGCCATTTCCGACCCTCGATGACGCTCAGCTGGCCGGCAAACGGGTGCTGATCCGGGTCGATCTCAACGTGCCCATGGAAGCGGGCAAGGTGCTCGACGGCACGCGGATCGACCGAATCCTAGCCAATCTTCGCGAGATTGCTGCCAAAGGCGCGAAAGTGATCATCCTCTCGCATCTCGGTCGTCCGAAAGGCGCCTCCGATCCGCAATATTCGCTGCGGCCGGTCGCGCCGGAACTCGCGGCGCGGCTCGGCAAACCGGTGGCTTTCGCCGCCGATTGCATCGGCGATGTTGCCAAAAAGGCCGTCGCGGCGATGCATGAGGGCGACTATCTGCTGCTCGAAAACACCCGCTTCCACCGCGGCGAGGAAAAGAATGAGGAGCGGTTCGTGGCGGCCCTCGCCGAGCTCGGCGACGTCTATGTCAACGACGCTTTCTCGACCGCGCATCGGGCGCATGCCTCGACCGAAGGGCTGGCGCATAAACTGCCCTCCTTCGCCGGCCGATCGATGCAGGTCGAACTCGAGATCTTGAGCGGCCTCCTCGCCGACCCGGCCCATCCGGTGATGGCGATCGTCGGCGGCGCCAAGGTTTCGACCAAGCTCGAACTGTTGGGCAATCTGATGCGCCGGGTCGACATGTTGGTCATCGGCGGAGGCATGGCGAACACTTTCCTCGCGGCGCAAGGCAAGGCGATCGGAAAATCGATCTGCGAGATGGAATTCGCCGACGTCGCCCGTCAGATCGTTGCCGAGGCGGCCGGCGCGAATTGCGAAGTGGTGTTGCCGGTCGATGTCGTCGTGGCGCCCAAGCTCGCGGCCGATGCGGCGGCGCATGTCGTCGATGTCGACCACGTCAGGCCGCAAGACATGATCCTCGATATCGGGCCGAAGTCGGTCGAGCGGATCGAAACTTTGCTCGAGCGCGCCCATACGCTCGTCTGGAACGGTCCGTTCGGCGCGTTCGAAATTCCTCCCTTCGATGCCGGAACCACCGATGTCGCCACCGTCGCCGCGCGGCTCACCAGATCGGGGCAGCTTGAATCGATCGCCGGCGGCGGCGATACGATCGCGGCGCTGAACAAGGCCGGGGTGGCGAAGGAATTCACCTATATTTCAACCGCCGGCGGCGCCTTTCTCGAATGGCTGGAAGGCAAGCGCCTGCCCGGCGTCGAAGCCTTGCGAAATAGCCCTCGCCGTCCATGATCGTGGGCCTGCTATGACCGGCTTTTATCTGGCAGGATCAAGCCTGTGAACCGAGACCAACTGACCCGAACCGCGCAGGCGATGGTGGCCGGCGGCAAAGGCATTCTGGCGGCCGACGAAAGTTCGGCCACGATCAAAAAACGTTTCGACGCGATCGGCGTCGAATTCGACTCCTCAGTCGCGCCGCGATTACCGCGAACTTCTGTTTCGCGCGAACGCGGCGATGCAGAGGCACATTTCCGGCGTCATTCTCTATGACGAGACCATCCGCCAGCAGGCGGCGGACGGAACCCCGCTCGTCGCATTGATCGAACAGTCGGGCGCGATCCCCGGCATCAAGGTCGATAGCGGCGCCAAGCCGCTGCCTGGTTTTGCCGGCGAGATGATCACCGAAGGCCTCGACGGTCTCGCCGGCCGCCTGAAGGAATATTATGGGCTCGGCGCACGCTTCGCGAAATGGCGCGCCGTAATCGATATCGGCGCGGGGATTCCGACGGCCGCCGCCATCAGGGCCAACGCGCAGGCGCTCGCGCTTTATGCGGCGCACTGCCAAGCTGCCGATATCGTTCCGATCGTCGAGCCGGAAGTGCTGATGGACGGGGACCATTCGATCGAGCGCTGCTACGAAGTCACAGAACGGGTGCTCAGAACCGTTTTCGCCGAGCTTTACGAGATGCGGGTGATGCTCGAGGGCATCGTGCTCAAGCCCAATATGGTCATTCCCGGCATGAAGGCGCCGAAGCAGGCAACCCCCGACGAAGTCGCCAGGGCGACTCTGCGGCTGTTCAAGAACTGTGTGCCGGTTGCGGTTCCTGGAATAGCCTTTCTGTCGGGCGGCCAATCCGATATTACAGCGACGGCCAATCTCGACGCGCTCAACCGCTTGGGCCCGTTGCCCTGGCCCATCACCTTCTCCTACGGCCGCGCTTTGCAGGCGGCGCCGCAAAAGGCCTGGGCGGGCAAGCCCGGCAATATCGCCTCGGCCCAAGCCGCGTTCAGCCACAGGGCGCGGATGAACGGGCTCGCCGCCCTAGGGCAATGGTCCGAGAACTCTTGAGAAGGCCGCGGCCTGAAACGGCACTTTGCCGGCGCAATCGCGGTTTCGCCCCAATTTTCGGCGACCTCTGTTGACAAATGACGGTAAATCCGCGCGGCAGTCGGCGCCGCATGCTTGAGATCTGGTCTCAGAGGCCGCTGTGACCATGCCTGCCCCGCGCCTTTATCTGATCACGCCGCCTATCGCCGACGCCGCCGGCTTTGCCGCGTCTTTCGAGGCGGCGCTCGGCGCCGCCGACATAGCTTGCGTGCTTTTGCGGGCGGCCGAACCGGGTGGCGCAATCCGGCTGGCGCCGATCGCACAGCGGCGCGGCATCGCCTGTCTGGTCTCTGAGCCTAAACTCGCGGAGGAGACCGATTGCGACGGCGTGCACGCCCATGGGGTGGGGCCGGCGTTGAAAGCCGCGCTTGCCGCCATGAAGCCGCAGCAGCGGATCGTCGGCGTCGGCGGCCTCAAAACCCGCGATGATGCAATGTGCGCCGGCGAGGCGGGGGCGGATTATCTGATGTTCGGCGGGCCGGGAGAGCAACACGATTTTGCCCAGATCCGCGAATGGATTTCTTGGTGGGCGGAGATCTTCAATTTGCCTTGCGTCGCCTATGCGCAAACGCTTGCCGAAGTGGCGGAGCTCGTCGGCGCTGGCGCGGATTTCGTCGCCCTCTGCGGTGCCGTATGGGATGATCCGCGCGGGCCCGTCGGAGCTCTCCAAGCGGCGGGACGCTTGCTCGCCGCGGCGCGCGAGCCGGCCGCATGAAGCGCCTTGCGATCCTATCTATTCTTTTTTGCCTCGCCGTCGGTGCGCCGGCGTGGGCCACAGAACCCGCCGCACCTGCCGCTGCGAATCCCGCCACTTCGCAGCCGACCGCCGCGCCCGCGCCGGCCTCGCCGCAAACAGAAACTCCGGATCTCGCCTATGGCGCCTTCCAGCGCGGCTATTATCTCACCGCTCTCCAGGAGGCGATGAAGCGTCTCGACGCCAATCCAAATGACGCCGTGGCGATGACTCTCATCGGCGAGCTCTACCACCAAGGATTTGGCGTCAAATTGGATTACGCTGAGGCGGCGCGTTGGTATCAGCTGGCCGCCGATCGCGGCAACCGCGAGGCGATCTTCGCGCTCGCTCTTGCCAAGTTGACCGGCCAGGGCGTGCCGCAAGATCGCGCCGGCGCCGCCGCGCTGTTTGCAAAGGCGGCGGCCATGAACCATTCCGGCGCACTCTACAATCTCGGGGTCCTTGCGGTGGAGAACAACGGGATCGTCGAGGATTTCACCAAAGCCGCCAATTATTTCAAGCGGGCGGCGGCGCTGGGCTACCCCGATGCCGCCTATGCGCTCGCGCTCTGTTACCGCAATGGCAAAGGCGTTCCGCACGACGACAAGCTTGCCGCCCAATGGATGGCGCGTGCCGCCGCTGAGGACGATGTTCCGGCTGAAGTCGAATATGCGATCATGCTGTTCAATGGGATCGGCGTCGATAAGGATGAGGCCGCGGCGGCGAAGCTCTTTCTAAAGGCGGCGATGCGGCAGAATGCGGTGGCGCAGGATCGCGTCGCGCGCCTTTATGCAACGGGACGCGGAATTCACAAGGATCTCGTCGAGGCCATGAAATGGTATCTCATCTCCCGCGCCGCCGGCGAGAAGGACGATTGGCTCGACAGCGTCTTGAGCACGCTCACGCCGGAACAGAAGGTCGCCGTCGAGACGGCCGTGCGCCAATTCAATGGGGTCGTGAGCTTCCAGTGAGATTCAGCGCGCGCGGGGATGCGCGCCGCGGTAGGCTTCGATGAGCCTCGCGCTGTCGATCGCCGTATAGATCTGGGTGGTCGACAGCGAGGCATGGCCCAAAAGCTCCTGAATCGTGCGCAGATCGCCGCCGCGTCCCAGAAGATGCGTCGCGAATGAGTGGCGCAATGCATGCGGCGTCGCCGTTTCCGGCAGGCCGAGGGCGCCGCGCAGACGTTCGACGGCAAGCTGGATCACGCGCGCCGTCAACGGCCCGCCCTTGGCGCCGACGAACAAAGGTCCGTCTGCGGGCAAGGGATAGGTACAGAGATCGAGATAGGCTGCGACCGCCTTCTGCACCGGGGCAATGACCGGGACGGTGCGGCTTTTGCCGCCCTTGCCGATGATCGAGACGTGATCGAGACCGGCGAGCGGCGCGTCCTTGCGCCTAATCGACAGCGCTTCGGAAATGCGCAGGCCGGCGCCATAGAGCAGACCGAGGACGGCGGCGTCGCGAGCAAGGATCCAGTCCGGTCGCGAATCGCCGGCTCTCGACTGCGCGTCGACCACGGCGCGGGCGGCGTTCGCCGTCAGCGCCTTCGGCAGGCGTCGCGCGAGTTTCGGGCTGCGCAGGGCAGAGAAGACGGCAAGCCTCGAAAGGCCGCTTTTCTCGACATGGCGGGCGAAGGAGCGAAGCCCGGAGAGCTGGCGCAGGAGCGAACGGCTGCCGGCACCCTGTTTGCGCCTCGCGGCGAGAAAACCGCGCAGATCTGCGGGCGCGATCTTTCCGATGAGTGCAAGGCTCGGCCTTTGCCCGAAATGCACCGAGAGGAAATCGAAAAACTGACCGACGTCGCGCCGATAGGCGGCAAGCGTATGAGCCGAGACGCGCCGCTCGCCGGAAAGATGCGAAAGCCAATCTTGGACCGCGATCGCGAGCTCAGGATCGGCCGGGCCGAAGGCGAGGTTCTTGTCCGCGGGCTTTGATGAACTGGCTCGATGCATGAGCGAGCTATGCCGCCAGAGGCTGAAGGAAGTGTTGCCGTTGGGACGCGGCTTGCGACAATGGCCAAGCCAGCCGCCCCCTTGCCGGCTAGTTCGCCTTTCCGATGCCGGCCAGGACCTCTTTCGTGGCCTTGGCGAGCAATTCGTCCATTTGGCGGCGGATCTGGTGATCGGACTGGGCGATGCTGGCGGCGTCAAAATCGCTGCGGATCTTGCGGAAAACGGCCTCCTCGCCATTGCCTTGGAGCTGCGCGGCAACGAGCCCGCTCGCGTAATCCTCGGCTGCCTTGCCTTGCTTGCCCAGTTTTTCCGCTGCCCAAAGCCCGAGCCATTTGTTGCGCCGGACGTTGGCCTTGAACTTCAGCTCTTCGTCATGCGCGAGCTTGGCCTCATAGGCGTGTTCGCGTTCGTCGAAAGTGGTCATCGCAACCTCGCATTTGGACGGCGTGCCCGACCCTTAGCCCGGAACGAGGATCTTGGCCATGCGCCGGCCTGGCCTCGCGCCAGGCAGCGAAAATCGGCGCCTTCCAGCGCGCTTCCTAGATCTAGGCCGCCGGCGCAGGTTAAAAAGCATAGCTTAAGCTAGGCGCACTGTCCCAGACCGAGCCGGGCTCGGCATGCGCCTTACTAAGCCCTTGCCAAAGCGTATGAATTTTAAGTCTTCCCGCGGAGCTTTTGGTCGTTTTGCGTTCCGATGCCGGCGCGGTGGTGCTTGTATCCCTTGCCGGAAAAAGCTACGTAGCTTCTTGGACCCGCGGTGCCGATGTGCCCCAATCCATACCCGTAAAGGCCTGCGCGTATTGCTCTCTTAAGACGCGGCCTCGGGATCTCTTACAGGAGCCAGGGTCGACCCCATGGACCCTATCAAGCCACGGTTAATCCCCATGAACAACCGCCGCCGCCGCATCTACGAAGGCAAGGCAAAGGTCCTTTATGAGGGGCCGGAACCGGGCACGCTCATCCAGCATTTCAAGGATGACGCCACCGCGTTCAACGCCAAGAAGCATGAAGTCATCGACGGCAAGGGTGTCCTCAACAACCGGATCTCCGAGTTCATCTTTCAGAATCTGAACGACATCGGCGTCCCGACGCATTTCATCCGCCGCCTCAACATGCGCGAACAATTGATTCGCGAGGTCGAGATCGTGCCGCTCGAAGTCGTCGTCCGCAATGTCGCGGCGGGATCGCTCTCGACCCGGCTTGGCCTCGAGGAAGGCACGCAGCTGCCGCGTTCGATCATCGAGTTCTACTATAAGAACGATGAATTGAACGACCCCATGGTGTCCGAGGAACATATCACCGCTTTCGGCTGGGCCAATCCGCAGGAAATCGACGACATCATGGCGCTGGCCATCCGCGTCAATGATTTCCTGAGCGGCCTGTTCCTTGGGGTCGGCATTCGCCTTGTCGATTTCAAGATGGAATGCGGCAGGCTTTGGGAAGGCGACGTGATGCGTATCGTCGTCGCCGACGAAATCTCGCCGGATTCCTGCCGGCTGTGGGACATCAAGTCGAGCGACAAGCTCGACAAGGACCGCTTTCGCCGTGACATGGGCGGCCTGGTCGAGGCCTACACGGAAGTGGCGCGCCGTCTCGGCATCCTGCAGGAGAACGAGCAGCCGCGCGCGATCGGGCCGAAGCTCGTCCAGTCCTGAGCCGCGGCTGTGAAATAAACAGAAAGCCCGTCGCGCCTGCGACGGGTTTTGCTTTGGCGGAGCGCGATTGGCAGGCTCGACCGGCGCAGGGCCGTCTGGTGAGAGACATGAAGGCGAGCATCATCGTCACTTTGAAGAACGGGCTCCTCGATCCGCAGGGCAAGGCGATTGAAGGCGCATTGCAATCGCTCGATCTCAGCGGGATCGACAGCGTGCGCCAGGGCAAGATCTTCGAAGTCGAACTTGCGACCGACGACCGCGCCAAGGCGCGCGATCTTCTCAAAGCGGCCTGCGAGAAATTGCTCGCCAATACGATCGTCGAGAATTACCGCATCGAATTTCCATGAGCCTTCTCCCGCTTGCGGGAGAAGCGAGATAGGCCGAGGACGCGACTTTGCGCGCCGCCATCATCCTCTTTCCGGGCTCCAATCGCGAAGGCGATATTTTTCGTGCGCTCGCACATGTGAGCGGGCGGAAGCCGGCGTTGGTCTGGCATGCCGAGCATGATCTCCCGCAAGGCACCGATCTCGTCGTTCTGCCGGGCGGCTTTTCCTATGGCGATTATCTGCGCTGCGGCGCGATCGCCGCGCGCTCCCCCATCATGGACGCGGTGCGCGCGCATGCGGGTAAAGGCGGGCACGTCCTCGGCGTCTGCAACGGTTTTCAGATCCTCTGCGAGAGCGGCCTTCTGCCCGGCGTTCTGATGCGCAACGGCAACCTGCGTTTCGCCTGCCACATGCAGCATTTGCGGGTCGAGTGCGATGACACCCCGTTCACCGGACACTACCGCAAGCATCAGATTATCAAGGTCGCAATTGCGCACGGAGAAGGCAATTACACGGCGGACGCGCAGACGATCGCACGGCTCGAAGCCGAGGGCCGCGTCGCCTTCCGCTATTGCGACGAAGCCGGCGCGCTCGGCGGCCTGGCCAATCCGAACGGTTCGGTCAATGACATCGCCGGCATCTATTCGGAGAAATTCAACATCCTCGGCTTGATGCCGCATCCCGAAAACCTCGTCGATCCGCTGGTCGGCGGGACCGATGGGCGTGCGATGTTCGCGAGCTTGGCGGGGGCGTGACATTGCGCTCGGGAAGCGGCCGTCAGGGCGCGCCGAGCGATCGTTCGGTCCAAGCTTGGGCGATATCGGCGCGGAGCGTTGCGAAACGCCGAGACTGCGAAATCTCGATCGACGCCGGCGAAAAAAGGGAGGAATCGACATGCGGAAACCCAGCGCTCTGCCAGGATTGATCTTCGTCGTCATTTTCGGCGTCGGCTTGGCCTTTGCCTATTTCAGCTTTGAGTTTGTTGGCTACGAAGAAAGCGTGCTGATTGCCGTCGGTTCGGCGGTCGTTGCGTGGATTATCTCCTATTCGGTGAAGGTCGCAAATCAGTGGGAACGAGTCGTCGTTCTGCGGCTCGGCCGCTTTCGGGCGCTCGAGGGTCCCGGCCTGTTTTTCATCATTCCCATCATCGAGACCGTAGCCTACTGGATCGACATTCGCGTGATTACGAGCGGGTTCAAGGCGGAAAAGACCCTCACCAAGGACACGGTGCCGGTCGATGTCGATGCTGTCTTGTTCTGGAAGGTCGTCGATCCGAAAAAGGCGGCGCTCGACGTTGCCGACTATGTCAGCGCCATCAATTGGGCGGCGCAGACAGCGCTTCGCGATGTCATCGGCAAGACCATGCTTTCCGACATGCTGGAAGGACGGGAAAAGATCAGCACCGAGCTGCAGAAGATCATCGACGAGCGGACCGAGCCCTGGGGCATCAACGTCATTTCGGTCGAGGTCAGGGATGTCCTGATCCCCTCCGCCTTGGAGGACGCGATGTCGATGCAGGCGCAGGCCGAGCGCGAACGTCAGGCGCGCGTCATCCTCGGCGATTCGGAGCGCCAGGTCGCGGAGAAATTCGCCGAGGCGGCGAGGAGCTACACCAACGACCCGGTCGCCTTTCACTTGCGGGCGATGAATATGCTCTATGAAGGATTGAAGAGCGACAAGGCCACGATCGTTATCGTCCCGAGCACGGCGGTCGAATCGATGCAGCTCGGCGGCTTGGCCGGGATAACGGCATTGACGACGACCCTGGGTCAGGAGCGCGCGCCGGGCGCCGCACCCGGTCCTTGGTCCGGCTCCGGCGGAGCGAAACCGTAATTGGACTCGGGCGGATGCCCGCTAGGAGCCTCACTCAGGCGACCGCGCCCGTTGGCATCGTCCGATTGCGACCCAGTCGCGGTGGCGATGGTAATTGACAGCGCTGCCGTAACGCTGCCTATTCCGAATTGAGCAGGAGGCACTCATGACCCCGTCCATATCGCGAATTCGCACAGTCGTCGCCGTAGTTCTTCTTGGCCTTGCCGTCTCGGCCTGCGGCTACAACGACATTCCGACATTGGAAGAGCAGGCCAAGGCGAAGTGGGCGGATGTGCAGAACAATTACCAGCGCCGCGCCGACCTCATCCCAAATCTGGTTGCCACCGTGCAAGGCTATGCCAAACACGAGAAAGACGTGTTGACCGCCGTGGTCGAGGCGCGCGCCAAGGCCACGCAGGTTACGATCGATGTCTCCCAGCTTACCGATCCGGAGAAACTCAAAGAGTACGAGGCCGCGCAGGCCCAGCTCTCCGGCGCGCTCGGCCGCTTGCTTGCCGTGAGCGAGAACTACCCCGACCTGAAGGCGAACCAGAACTTCCTCGCGCTGCAGTCGCAGCTGGAGGGCACCGAGAACCGTATCGCAGTCGCGCGACGCGATTACATCGAAGCGGTGAGAGCCTATAACACCGAGCTCAAAACCTTCCCCGGTCTGTTCTGGGCCTCGACCTTCTTTCGCGGCAACAAGCCGATGGCGGAGTTCGCGGCGAACGAGACTGCGCAGACCCCGCCGCAGGTGAAGTTCTGACCCACCGCCGTCATGCGAAGGCGCTGAAATGAGTTCGGGTCGCTCCTCCTTTTTCTCTACGCGGGGAGGTGCGCGCGCGACGCTTGCTCTTGTCGCGCTCCTCTGTGGCGGCCTTGGCGTCTTCGCCGCTAATTTTCCGCCGCTCACCGGTCGTATCGTCGATCAAGCCAATGTTATTCCGGCGGCAGTCCAGGCAGCGATCCTGCCGAAGCTCGCCGATCTCGAAGCCAAGTCAGGCATCCAGCTCGTCGTTGCCACCGTCAGCTCGCTTGGAGGCGAGGAAATCGAGCCCTATGCCAACGAACTCTTCCGAACCTGGAAGCTCGGCGAAAAGACGAAGAATAACGGCGTGCTTCTTCTCGTCGCGCCGAACGAGCACAAGGTGCGCATCGAGGTCGGCTATGGCCTCGAGGGAACCCTCACCGACGCGCTGTCCTCGGTCATCATCACCAATGCCATCGCGCCGCACTTCAAGACCGGCGATTTCGGCGGCGGCGTGTCGCGCGGCGTCGATGACATCATTACGGTACTGACGACCGATTCTTCCGAGTGGCAGGCACCGCCGGCGCTGCGTCTCGACCATCAGGCGACCGCGGATCCCGTATCTTGGTGGCTGCTTGCGATCGGAATCGTGCTGTTCGTGTTGCTCGTCGTCTCGCCCGGGTTTCGTTGGTTTTTCTTCAACGTGCTACTGAGCATCCTGCTCAATTCAGGCGGTTCTCGCGGCGGATTTTCGAGCGGTGGTTCAATGGGTGACGGGGGTTTCTCTGGCGGCGGCGGTTTCTCTGGCGGCGGCGGCTCATCCGGCGGCGGCGGGGCTTCGGGGAGCTGGTGATGCACATGAGGGCTGAGGACCGCGAACGCATCTCGGCTGCCATACGCGCCGCCGAGGCGAAAACCTCGGGCGAGATCGTCTGCGTGCTGGCGCGAACGTCGTCTGACACGACCGCGCTGCCTCTGCTGCTCGCGGCTGCGATGGCTCTGGCGGCGCCTTGGCTGCTGCTCGCCTTCACCGAGTTTTCGGTGGAACGGATTTTGTTGCTGCAGATCGTGGTATTTCTCTTGGCTGCCGTGTTGCTCTGTCTGCCAGGCGTGCGGGTCGCGCTTTTGCCGCGCCGGGCGCGCCGGGCCGCGGCGCATCGCACGGCCATGGAGCAATTCGTAATCCGCGGCATCGCGCGCAAAAAGGACCGCAGCGGAATTCTGATTTTCGTTTCGCTTGCGGAACGCTACGCGCGCATCATCGCGGACCAAGGTATCGCGGCTCGCGTGCCGCAATCGGACTGGCAGGCCGCCGTCGATTCGCTCGTCGCACACATGCGCGGCGGCCATATCGTCGAGGGATATCTTGCGGCCATCAAGGCTTGTGAAACAGTGCTGGTCACGCACTTCCCGCGTACCGAGATGAGCCGCGATGAACTGCCGGACCGGATCTATTTGATCTGATCCATGCCGGCGCCCCCGTATCCGTCTCGTGCCGCCTTGCGGGGTGCCATGAAGATCCGTGTTGACGCTATGACGCCGTGACGATGCGCGTCCCGTCGGGGCTGAAGCCGGCGGACAATACGGGGTCCTCGTGTCCGCGCAGCACCGTGAGTTCGTTCCCCGTCGCCGCGTCCCAGATGCGCGCGGTGAGATCCGACGCCGTGACAATGCGCGTCCCGTCGGGGCTGAAGGCGGCGGACAACACATCGCCATCGTGGCCGCGCAGGATCGTGAGTTGCTTGCCCGTCGCGGCGTCCCAAATGCGCGCCGTCTGGTCATCCGCCGCCGTGAGGATCTGCTTCCCGTCGGGGCTAAAGGCAGCGGACTCGACATTGCCCTTGTGGTCACGCAGGACGAGGAGTTCCTTGCCCGTCTCGGCGTCCCAGATGCGCGCGGTCCCGTCTACTGATGCCGTGACGATCCGCTTTCCGTCGGGGCTGAAGGCGGCGGACTGCACGTCGCCCTCGTGGCCGCGCAGGATCGTGAGCTCCTTGCCCGTTGCGGCGTCCCAGACGCCTGCGGTGCTGTCGTCCGATGCCGTGACAATGCGCGTCCCATCGGGGCTGAAGGCGGCAGATAACACGGGGTCCTCGCGTCCGCGCAGGACCATAAGTTCCTTGCCGGTCGTGGCGTCCCAGATGCGCGCGGTCCGGTCATATGACGCCGTGACTATCCGCTTCCCGTCGGGGCTGAAGGCGGCTGACGTTACGGGATACTCGTGTCCGCGCAGGACCGCGAGTTGCTTGCCCGTGGCGGCGTCCCAGATGCGCGCAGTTCGGTCATACGACGCCGTGACGATTTCCTTCCCGTCGGGGCTGAAGGCGGCGGACCGCACCGCGTCCGTGTGCCCGCGCAGGACGGTGAGTTCCCTGCCCGTCGTGGCGTCCCAAATTCGCGCGCTGAAGTCCAGTGAGGCCGCACGCATATGGCCCGGTCCCACCGTCAGCGACAAAAGGGCTAAGCCTAACGAGATTAAGAAGTTGCTTTTCATATTTGCCTCCGGTCGGGCCTGCTTGAAGGTGCCAAAACCGAGAACCCCGCTCGAACTCGCTTGCGGTCACTTAGCCCAGCCGAGGTCGCACCCATCGTGCCTTGGTCCCAAGAGGTGGAGAGGAAAGATTCAAGGGGTAAACGTCCTCGCAACGCGGAAGCCCAAAGTGTCGTCCCCGAAGTCGGAGAGGTACCTGTAGCGGTTGGCCGAGCGGAGGATCCGCGGATCGTCGTTCCACGACCCGCCGCGGACGACACGGGCACTGCAATCTCCGCTCGTCCAGGCTGAACCGTCTGTCGGGGCCCCGTAGTAACGACTATGATAACAATCCTGTACCCATTGCACCACATTGCCCGCCATGTCGTAGAGGCCGAACGCATTGGGCTTGAAGAATCCGACTGGCGCGGTCTCGCGCCCATCCCACTGGCTTCCACACCCGTTACAATTGGCGTTACCCACGCCGGGGTCATCGCCCCAGTAATAGGCGGTCGTGGCGCCAGCGCGAGCTGCGTATTCCCATTCGGCCTCGGTGAGCAGGCGATAGGGCCGGCCGGTCATCTTTGAGAGCCATGCCACATATCGCTCGGCGTCGTCCCAATTGACATTGATGACCGGCCTTGTGCCTCGCCCGAAATTACTATCGCCAACGCGAGGGCACCCGCCGACCAAGACGCAGGCGTCCCAGTCGGCAAATGTCACATCGAACTTAGACACGGCGAAAGGCCTGGCGATCGTGACCTTGTGCTGCGGACCTTCGTTGGAATAGCGGCCCTCTTCAGTCACTGGCGAGCCCAGCATGAATTCGCCCGCCCGAATGACGATCATCTCGGGGCAGTCCTTGGCGCACTCACGGAAGCCTGTTTGTGGCTTCAGCGCGCGCTCGGCCTGCAGTGTGAGCACATAGGGCCGAAAGTTCGCGACCATGTAGGGCCGTATGGTCGTGAACCAATTCCACTGCTCCTTGATGTAGGACTGACTGATCCAGCCGAGCAGACCGGCGATGATGCCGACCAGCAGCACCTCAATGAGCACATGCACCCGCTGCGTCATAAGATCAGCTCGCGACTGAGGCCGGTCGCCTCGGCGGTATCCAACGGAGCGCGCCTTCGCGGGCCGGATGGAGCGCGTCCCGCCGCGGCCCGCTGCTCATGCTTGTCTGCGACGGTGAGCCGCCTTTCGTCGCACGGCGGCTCCCCACGTTACGGCACGATTTCGAAGGTCTTGCTGTCGTAGTTATAGCGCGGGATCTGAACGTAGCTGCCATTCATGAAGACCGGAACCTTGTGCACTTTGACGTTGGTCACCGACATTTTCCCGCCCTTGGTGTCGAGCCAGAAATCGATGTCGTAGAACTGGTCCTTGGTGCCGGCCTTGCGGAAATCGGTACAGGCAAAATATTGCCCGTTGTCCTTGAGCCGGCGCACGGGTTGATGAACGTCGACGAATTGCAACGGAAGCATCTCCCCGGTCTTGTCATCCTTGAGGGTGAGTATGCCATTCTGGGCATTGGTCTGGATATAGCCGTCGATCGCCGACATGATCTCCCAGCTGCGTTTCTGCTCGGTCTGGCCGGGATGTTCGGAAGCCGGAATCCACCACCAGGGCTTGGGCTGACGCTGCTCCATGGACCAGGTGTCGCCTTCCTTGACCGGCGCCTCGTAGATACGGGTCTCGAGGACCGTCAGCTTGCCGTTCAGCGGCGCGACCCAGAAGTCGACGAGATATTTCGCCGCCGGGTTGTCCTTGGCGTGGAAGATTACGTCAGGGAAATAGCCATAGCCGTCGAGGGTCCGGGTAAAATCGACATTTTCATAGATGAGGGGGACCGACGTGTTGGTCACCGGGTCGTTGAAGACGAAGACACCGCCGTTCTTGGCGGATTGATCCTTGATCAGCTTATCGACATAGGTCTGCGCATCGTCGGAGGTGAATTTATCCATGCCGCCGGCAATTTGCTCGATTTCATTGGCCGCGTAATTGTCGGTCGCCTTTTGCACATTCTCATTGGGCGATTTCAGAAATTCGGTCTTGGAATCGTCAGTCGAGAAGCAGTAAAGCTTGCCGTCCTTGTCGGTCCAATTGATTTTGCAATCGGTCTTTATCAGATGATGATTGACCAGCCCCTCGGCGCAATAACCGCCGAATTCGGGCTCGGCCGCAAGCGCATAAACGGGCAAGCCCAGAATAAGCAGGATCAGGACCGCTAAGGGCCAGTGACGCGACATCCTCGCGAAAATCCGATCGGTTCTAAACTCGAAAGACTGGCGCATCATCATCCTCCTCACAAGATCGATTGGCCCTGGCATGCGCCCGAGAGCGTATCGGCACTGTATGACCCGCGAAACAGATTTGCAGTCAGCGGTTCTCCCACCATCGCGTCCATCCTAGTAGGAAGTGGTGATCGCGATCAGCCATTTTGGCGCGACGCCGACGAAAGCGGCTTCGATCGCTTTGTCGAAGCCAGTAAGAATTGCCACGCCGACGAGGACGAGGACGAAGCCGAGAGCAGCTTTTACGCCTTTGCCGAGGCCAATCATCTTATCGCGCCAGCGCATCAGCACCTCGCGTGAGAGCATGCCGAGTAGCAGCAGCGGCAGCGCCGCGCCAATGCCAAACGAGGCCATGGTCAAGGCGACCGTCGGCAGGTCCTTGCCTTGCGCGGCCAGAATCGACGCCGCGCCAAGGGTCGGACCCACGCAGGGACTCCAGACCGCGCCGAGAAGAAGGCCGAGCGCGAATTGACCCCACAGACCGGTGGTCGAGAAGCGGCCAAAATGTTGCTCGGTCCAATTGCTCATCGGCCCCGCCGCCGTCGCGAGGCGGACCTGAGCGACGGGGACCATCAAGACCAGCCCGATCACGATGAGTATCGCCGCCGCCACGCGGCGGAAAACATCGGCATCGAGGCCGATGGCGAAGCCGATCGTCGCGACGAACAGGCCCAGCGCAACGAAGGACACCGCAACCCCTGCCGCCAGCGCCGCGGCGCCGTAGCGATGTTCCGATGCCGCCGCTCCGAACACGAGCGGCAGCAGCGGCAGGACGCAAGGCGACAGCACGGACAGGATGCCGGCGAGAAAAGCAAGAGCGAGCGTCATCGCCGGGCCTCAGACCGCTTTGTCGAGCAGCGCCTCGATCGCGTCGGGCCGGGTCTCTCCGGTCGAGCGGCCCTCTTCCTTTGCGCCCTTGAAAACGATCAATGTGCTCTGCTTTATCGCGTCAAACTTGCGGACCAAAGCCTTCTCTGAGTCGAAGTCTATATTGAAGGTAACGAGGTCCTTGAACTTCGGCTCGGCGAGGAGTCGCCCAAGAATTTCCTTCTGGGCCCTGCAGTCCGGGCACCAGGGCGCGGTAATATGGACGAGGATCGGCTTTTCCGCCTTCTGAGCGGCGTCGAAAGCGGCCTGATCAAACGGCATCACCTGCGCGGCGGCCATTGCGGGCATCACAAAGCCGGCAACGGCAGTGGCGGAGGCGAAGGCAAACGTGGAAATGATCGCGATTGAAACGACGGCGCTCTTGATCGACATTGGAGAATTCCTTGGGGCTGCATTCGGTTAGCTTCGGCCTTATCGTTTTGGGGACGGTTCGGCTCTCTTGAACTGGTTGGCAGGGGCACCCATCTTTGTCGGTGACCAAAGTCACCGATGAAGCTAAAAACCGCGGAAGAAGGCGGTCCAAAGGGGAAGGGAAGGGACGGCACTATGGCCCAGAGCCGCATCGACTGCTGGGTGGAGCGGTTTCCCTTTGTCGGGGGGCTTAGCGCCGAAGACTTCGCGAAACTTGCCAAAGTCGTCCAATTCCCGGTGCTTGAAGCCGGGCAGGTGGCCTACCAGCAGGAATGGGAATGCCCTAATTATCTCATGTGCCTGGAGGGCCGCACCCGCGTCTATAAGACGAGCAGCACCGGGCGCGAGATGCTGATCTACAAGGTCGAGGGCGGGGGCACTTGTGTGCTCACGACCCAATGTCTCCTGTCAAACAGCAATTTTCCGGCAGAGAGCGTCGCCGAAATGCGAACCGAATTGGCGGCGCTCCCCAAGAACTACTTCCACAAGTTCATGGCCGAGATCCCTGCGTTCCGGGATTATGTCATCAGCGACTACGCCAGGCTCCTTGGCACAATGTTCTCGCTTGTCGACACCGTCGCCTTCGCGACGATCGAGCAGCGTCTCGCAGGCCGACTCCTGGTGGAGGCGGCCGAGACGCCCGTCGTTGACAAGACCCACCAGCAGCTTGCTTCCGACATTGGAACCGTGCGCGAAATCGTCAGCCGCCATCTCGGCGACTGGGAACGCAAAGGCTGGATCAAAAGCAACCGCGGTCAAATTCAGGTCCTGGATCGGCCGGCGCTCGCCTCCAGACAGGCGCGCTGATCGACAACAGGAGCTAGGGCGCGAAGCCCCGCTCTCGCCGACCTTCAGACAGAGAAACACTGCGTCGTCCTTGACGGAACCCGCCGCCGCGGCCTATTTACTCCTGTACCTAGGGGATCCCCGTCAGGGGGCTGAGAGGCTGGCAACGCTGCAACAGCGGCCCGGCGACCCTTCGAACCTGATCCAGTTCGCACTGGCGTAGGGATGGTCCGGCCCGAGCCCTCTGCTCCGCCCCCGTTTCGATCTCAAGCCAGTTTCGGATGCATCGAACGGGTGAGCGCATGCATATCCGCGTCATCGGCGCTGGCGTCGTCGGCCTTACCGTCGCGCATCAATTCGCGCTCGCCGGCCAATCGGTCGAGATCGTCGAGCGCGCCGCCGGGCCCGGCTTCGGCTGCTCCTCCTTTGCGGGCGGCATGCTCGCGCCTTGGTGCGAAGCTGAAAGCGCCGAGCCGCTCGTCCTCGACTGGGGACGCGAGGCAATAGACTATTGGACGAAGCTCGTGCCGGCCGCCGAGGTCAAAGGCACGCTCGTTCTCGCGCCGGCGCGTGACCGGCCCGACCTCATTCGATTTTCGCGTCTGACATCCGGCTTCGAATGGCTCGATGCGGCCGGTCTCGCCGACCGGGAGCCAGATCTCGCCGGCCGTTTCGATCGCGCGCTCGTCTTTCCGTGCGAGGCGCATCTCGATCCGCGCCGCGCCACATCCATGCTCGCCGCGCGGCTTGGCGAATTCGAGACCGTCAGCTTTCGCTTCAATACCGCGGCCGAGGCGGTCTGCGAGCCGGCCGACTGGACCCTCGATTGCCGCGGCTTTGCCGCCCGCGACGCGCTCACTGATCTGCGCGGCGTGAAAGGCGAGATGCTGGTGCTCAAGACGCGCGAGATCTCGCTCGAGCGGCCGGTGCGACTGCTGCATCCACGCTATCCCGTCTATGTCGTGCCGCGCGGCGACGGGCGTTTCATGGTCGGCGCGACGCTGATCGAGAACGAAGAGCAGGTCCGCGTCACGGCGCGCTCGGTGCTGGAATTGCTGAGCGCCGCCTATGCACTGCATCCGGCCTTTGGCGAGGCCGAGATCATCGAGACCGGCGCCGACTTGCGCCCCGCCTTTCCCGACAATCTGCCGCGCATACGGCGTGTGGGCCGGGTCATTCATGTGAACGGTCTCTACCGGCACGGATTTCTGCTGGCGCCTGCTCTGGCGCGCCGCGCCGTCCTGGCGGTCCTTAACGACGCCTATTTTCCGGAGGTCATGGATGAACATCGAAGTGAACGGCAGAGAGCTTGAGGTCAGCGCCGCGACGCTCGCCGCCTTGCTCGAGGAGCTGGGCTACGAGGACGCCGTGGTCGCCACCGCGCTCAATCGAGATTTCGTGCGCGCTGTCGATCGGCCGAGAACGAAGTTGAACACCGGCGACGCGGTCGAAATTCTCGTGCCGCGGCAGGGCGGTTAGGAGCCGATGGATATGGCAATCGAGAGTCGGCCGCTCACCTTTTACGGCACAACACTGGCATCGCGCCTTCTCGTCGGCACGGCGCAATATCCTTCGCCCGCCATCCTTGCCGATGCGATCAAAGCTTCAGGCACGGAGGTGGTCACGGTTTCGCTGCGGCGCGAGGCCGGCGGCAGCCGCGCGGGCGAGAGTTTCTGGGCCTTGATCCGCGAACTCGGCGTGAAAATTCTGCCGAACACCGCCGGCTGCCGCAGCGTGAAAGAGGCGGTGACCACCGCGCATATGGCGCGCGAGGTTTTTGCGACATCGTGGGTCAAGCTCGAGGTCATCGCCGACGATGATCTATTGCAGCCCGACGTTTTCGGCCTGGTCGAGGCCGCCGCAATTCTCGCCCGCGATGGATTCCAAGTTTTTCCCTACACGAGCGAGGATCTCGTCGTGGCCGAAAAGCTGCTTGGCGCCGGCTGCGAGGTGCTGATGCCCTGGGGCGCGCCGATCGGCTCGGGACGCGGACTGAACAATGTGTTCGCGCTTCGCGCGCTGCGCCAACGTTTCCCGGCCGTGCCGCTTGTCATCGATGCCGGGATCGGCACGCCCGCGCATGCGGCGGCGGCCATGGAACTCGGCTACGACGGCGTGCTGCTGAATACGGCGATCGCCAAGGCGGGCGATCCCATCGGCATGGCCAAAGCCTTCGCGCTCGCGGTCGAGGCCGGACGTTTGGCCTATTGCGCCGATCCGATCCCGCCGCGCGACATGGCGGAGCCTTCGACGCCGCAGCTCGGGCGCGCCTTTGCCGAGCTTCCGCGCCGTGCTTGATCGTTTCTATCCGATCGTGGACAGCGCGGATTGGGTCGCGCGCCTGCTGCCCTGCGGCGTTAAATTGGTGCAACTGCGCATCAAGGATCGGCCGCGCGCCGCGGTTCGCAGCGAGATCGCGGCAGCCAAGGCGCTTTGCGCCAAGGCGGCCGCCGAGCTCGTCGTCAACGATTATTGGGATATTGCGATCGATCTGAACTGCGGCTTCGTGCATCTCGGCCAGAACGATCTCGAAGCCGCCGACCTCGGCGCGATCCGCCGCGCCGGCATAAAACTCGGCCTCTCGACGCATGATGACGCCGAGCTTGCCCGCGCGCTCGCAGCGGCGCCCGAATACATTGCGCTTGGGCCGATCTATCCAACCATCCTGAAGAAGATGGCGTTCGCGCCGCAAGGTCTTGCCCGCATCGGCGAATGGAAGAAGAAGATCGGCGCCGTCCCGCTCGTGGCGATCGGCGGCATCACCTTGGAACGGGCCAAAGCCGTGTTCGAAGCCGGCGCCGACATCGTCTCGGTGGTCACCGACATCACGCTCGCCGCCGATCCCGAAACGCGCGGCCGCGACTGGATCAAGGCGACGCGAGGCCGGGCGCCGGGTCCGCCTGTCGCCCGAGAGCCTGTTCAGACATAACGCGCCGCGGCCATGAAGACGATGGTCAGGGCCAGTAGGATCGCTGCGATCGCCTGCGCCTTGGCGATTCGGGCGCGTGCGTCGGATTGGGCAAGCTGGCCGTTTCGCAACTCCCGGATTGCCCGACCGCCAATGGCGCCTTGGACTCCGGCGGCCGCGATGGCGCATAGGCCGCCGAGCCCGAGAATCATTCCGGCTTTGCCTTCGGGATGAAGGACGCCCCAGAGATAAAGACCGGCGATGACCGCAATGGCCGCAGCGATCATCTGCAGACGAAAAAGCCGCTCGCCACCCGCCCCGCCCGTCACCGCGAGCGTGAAAGTCGTTCCCGCCCAAAAGACCGCGGCGAGCAGGTGCAGCGACAACACTGTGATGAACATGGCTTGCATGCATAGTCCTCCCAAAAGCCCACCGGGCTATTCTGTCGTGGTTTGCGTATTTGGCGTGGCGGCAGCCGCGCCCGGCTCTTCTTTTTCCTCGAATCGCCTGAAGCTCCAGGCGATCTGCGCCGCCTGGTCGGTGCGGGAATAGACGACGATCTGCTCGCAGGGATGCGGGCCGTCCGTCGCTGCGAAGAAAATACTCTCCTCGATTTCGATTCGGCTGTCGTGTGCGTTGAAGACCCAGCGACTATTGTCCGGTAGATCGAACAGCACGGCGCGGCCTTCGAGCACGCTTTGCAGGCGCACGCTCGGATGGATGTGGAAACGCAGCGCATAAGGGTAGGTCTTACCGGCTTTGGACGATGCGCGTTTGAGACGGTCCTCGCCTTCGAGCCGCGACCCGTCAGCGCTGAGCGTCAGCCGGCGCTCGTGGATCAGCCCGAAGCGCGCGCGGTAGCCGTCGTGCGAGAGCAGCAGGCGGGTTTTCATCGGCGGGTTCTGCCGCTCGACCCCGACTTGCCGGGGGCCGGAGAGGATTTCATCGCTGAGCCAGCTTTCGAGACCGCGTCGGCCGGCTATGCGGCAGGAAGACGTGTCGTTGACGACCAGCGTTGAATGGGCTGCAGTCATGCGCGCCGCGCCGCGCGCCGCGCCGCGGCTGGCATCAGGTGCGCCGCAATTGATGACCACCTTCTGAGTCCCGACTGAGAATTCAAAGGACAGGCAACCGGCATGTGCCAGCGTCGAATATTCGGCCGGCGGCGGCGGACCGGCATCGACGATGATCAAACTCGTGCCGGCTTCGACGCGCTGGTAGCCCGAATGCGGCGCATTGACCAGCGGTTTAGCACGCGGATCGTCGTAGGCAAGGACGGTTGCCAGAATGTCAGGCGCAGTCACGCCCATGCCATTGAACAGGGCCAGCGTGCCGTCGCCGTGTCGGAGCATGCGCAGCATGGGCAACATCCGGTCGATGGAATTCAGCAATCGTTGCGGCGGAGAAATGCCGCGCGCAGCATAGGCCTGGCGCAGCGGTAAAAGATCGAGCAAGAGACGGATCAAGGCGTCCGGATTGCGGCTGATGTGGCCGCCATCCGGCCGGATCTGGCGACCGAGCTCCTCGGCAAGGAGCCGCGTGCTGCGGCGTTGGAAACTGCCGTTGGCCTGCATGCAGAGGCCAAGTTCGGCAAGCCCGATCGCGGCAAAGAGACGCTCTTCCCCGCCGACGAGGCCGGCCGAGACCTGGCGCTCGAGAAAGAGCTGTGCGCGCATCAGAGCGCGCATGAAGCGGCGATAAAACGCGGGATCGGCGCCCTCGAGGATCAGCGGCGATTGCGCCAGGAAGGAAAGCGTCCGGCGGACGACGACGCGCGGCTCCCAGGCGGTTCTGTCGTTTGGCTTTTCGGCGGAGCTGAGAAAATCATCGACAAGGGCGCGGGCATTGGCGCGCGCGAGCGCGGTGTCCGCCGCACGCAAATGACGCAGCCAGCCGAAACTGTTCAGCGCGCGTTCCCAGCCCAGCGACGGCGGTTGGATCTCGAAAGGCGAGCGTCCGTGCAGGTTGACGACCTTGCCGGCGAAAGCGAAATAGCCGGAATAGATCTCGCTGGCGATCGTCGCGTCGGTCGTGCGTATATCCTGCGGCGCGATCAGCAGCCGCTCCGGTGGCCTCGTGCTCATCGCGGTCAAGAGGAAGGACGGCAAGGTCGCGAGTCGACGCAATTGACGACCGACACCTGCGACGACGCGCCCAATGATACGCAGCTCGTCTTTCATCTTGCTCGGATTCGGATCATGACCTTATCAGCCGCTCGTTCGACTCGCCCGAACCTTGGCTAAATTCCGGCCGAAGGCAATCTTATCGGCTTTGCTGTTCCTTGCGCACGAGCCTTGCTGCGAAAAACCCGTCGAGGCCGGCGCGACGCGCGTCCTCCGCCGGGATGTGCGAAGGCAGCGTCCGCAATTCGCCATTCTCATTCACCAGTTCGCGCAGGCCGCCGACGTCATCAGCCATTATGGGCGACCGCATGATGTCGGGATTGCGGCGCAGCAGGGCCAAGATTTGCTGCTCGCCTTCCTCCGGTTCGATCGAGCAGACGCAATAGACGATCGTGCCGCCGGGCTTGACCAGCTCGAAGGCCTTGTCGAGCATGCGGGTCTGAAGCGCCGCGAGCTTTCCGATGTCGCTCGCTTTCTTGGTCCAGGCGATGTCGGGATGCCGGCGTATCGTGCCGGTTCCCGAGCAGGGCGCGTCGAGCAGCACCGCATCGAAAGACGATCCATTGAGCGCGAGAATGTCGGAAACGACGATCTCGGCTTCGAGCCGCAACCTTTCGAAATTGGCCGCCAGCAGCTTCAGGCGCTCCGCCGATCGGTCGACTGCGACGACATGCGCGCCGCGCGCCGCAAGCTGCGCCGCCTTGCCGCCCGGCGCCGAACAGAGATCGACGATCTTCATTCCCGGCGTGATATCGAGGAGCGCAGCCGGCAGCGCCGCCGCCGCGTCCTGCACCCACCATGCGCCCTCGCCATATCCCGGCAGTTCGGCGATCGGCCGGTGAGTCAAAAGCCGCAGCGAACCGGTCGGCAGCAAGCTTGCCCCGAGTTTCTCGGCCCAAAGCGCGGGATCGGATTTGACGCTGATGTCGAGCGTGGGCTCGAGCCGATTGGCGGCGGCGATCGCCTGTGCCGTCGCCTCGCCATAAGTTTTGCGCCAGCGCGAAGCGAGCCAAGACGGGGTATCCTGATCGAGCGGCGCGCTGCCGGAAAGGATGGCCTCGCGCCCGCGGATCAGGTTGCGTAACACTCCATTAACCAAGGAAGCATAAGGAGCAGCTTTCTGGTCGAGGCGGATCATGCGAACGGCGAGATCCACGGCGGCGTGGTCGGGCACATCGAGAAACAGAATCTGCGCCGCAGCGACTGTCAGACAGGATTCAATTTGTGCCGCGGCGGGGCGTGGCAGGCCGCTCTCGAGAAGTGCCGCCAATGCCTGCCGGATCGTGCCAAGCCGGCGCAGCGCCACGGTGACGATCGAGCGCGTGAGCGCAATGTCGCGCGGCGCAAGTCCGGCAAGCCGCGACAGACCGGCGCCCGCCGCAAAGAGTTCGTCGAGCGTATGGCCGCCCGCGACAACGTCGCGCAAAATGGCGGCCGCGGCGACGCGCGCCGCAAGGCCCGGAACCGTTATCGCCTCTTGGGGCGCGGGTCGCATATTGGGACGCGGCGGCCGCATCATAGGAAGGCTCCGCGGCAAGCCGGCATGTCCGCGTTCTTCCAGTTCAGGCCTCGCGACAAAGCAGATGATCCCACGTGATTCGAGTTCAGTCTAACATCGACATGGTTGTCGATGGAAATCCGCCGCGTGAAAGGAGCGTTTCGTCATCCTTCTGCCGCTTTGGCGCGTTTATGACAGGCGCAGGGGCATCGCACTAAAAGAGAGTTCAATGAAACTCATGCATCAGACGCGCCGCGCCCAGACGGAAGCTTCACGGCAGCAGAACTTGAACCCAGCGGCGCAACGCGCCCTCGCCGAAGCGCAAGAGCGCCGTCGCCGCGCGGCGGAGGCCGCGGACGACCGCCCGCCTGAGATCGGCGGCCGCAAAGGTCCCGACCCGGTGCGCTACGGCGATTGGGAAGTGAAGGGCATCGCCAGCGATTTTTGAGATCGGCGGCGTGCGAGCACGGTTGCAGCGCGCTCAACTCGACAAGCCTGCGAGCAGCGTCGGGAAATCGAGGGGCCTGAAGCCGTAGTGCTTGAGCCAGCGGACGTCCGCGTCGAAAAAGGCACGCAGATCCGGCATCCCATATTTCAGCATGGCAATCCGGTCGATCCCGATGCCCCAGGCAAATCCTTGGTAGACATCGGGATCGAGCCCGCAATTCCTCAGCACGTTGGGGTGCACCATGCCGCAGCCGAGGATCTCCAGCCAATCCTCGCCTTCGCCGAATCTGATCTCGCCGCCTTTGCGCGAATATTGAATATCGACCTCCATCGACGGCTCGGTGAAAGGAAAATAGCTCGGGCGGAAGCGCATCCTGACTTCAGTGACTTCGAAGAAGGCCTTGCAGAATTCGCTGAGAATCCATTTCAAATTGCCGAGATGGGCTTGCTTGTCGATGACGAGCCCCTCGACCTGATGGAACATCGGCGTATGGGTCTGATCCGAATCGCAGCGATAGGCGCGCCCCGGACAGATGACCCGGATTGGCGGCCGCTGGCTCAGCATGACGCGCACCTGCACGGGACTCGTATGAGTGCGCAGCAATTTACGTTCTCCGCTCGCGTCGGGTTGCAAGAAGAATGTGTCGTGCATGTCGCGGGCGGGATGATCGGGCGGAAAGTTGAGCTTGCCGAAGTTGTAATCGTCGGTCTCGATGTCCGGCCCTTCGGCGATCGAAAAGCCGAGGTCGGCGAAGATCGCGGCGATTTCATCGGTGACCTGCGAAATCGGGTGGATGCGCCCGATGTCGAGCGGGCTCGTGCGCGCCGGCAGCGTGACATCGATCGTCTCCGTGGCGAGACGATGTTCGAGCGCCGCATCTTTCAGCACGGCGCGGCGTGCGGCGAGCGCCGCCGTGACCTTGTCCTTCAGCGCGTTGATCACGGCGCCTTGCGCCTTGCGCTCCTCGGGGGACATCTTGCCAAGCTCCGCCAAAAGGGCCGAGATCGCGCCTTTCTTGCCCAGCGCTCCGACGCGCACCGCCTCGAGCGCCGCCTCGTCGGCTGCGGATTCGATTGCGGCGAGCGTAGCTTTTTCGAGGCGGGTGAGATTGGTCATGCAGGGGGTGCGCCGGTTCGGCGTGCTTTTGCCACGCGTGGCACGCGATGTCCAGAAAGCCAGGGGCCGCTCACGCGGGGGCCGTCCACAAGCCTCTTGCCATCTCGAAACCAAGCGCCAACTATGCTTGCATGAGCAAAGCCTTCACCAAGGAAGCGGAGACCGAGTCGGATCTCGAGGATGAGATCCCGGAGCTCCCCGCCGGCGTCACCAACTATATCACGCCGCAAGGCCTTGAGCGGCTGCGCGACGAATTTCGTCACCTGCAGCAGGACGAGCGCCCGAAGATCGTCGAGACCGTCGCTTGGGCGGCCGGCAACGGCGATCGCTCGGAGAACGGCGACTATATTTATGGCAAGCGGCGGTTGCGCGAGATCGATCGGCGCATGCGCTTCCTGATGAAGCGCATCGAAATCGCCGAAGTGGTCGACCCTGGCAAGCAGAAGGACAGGAATCGCGTCTTCTTCGGCGCCACCGTCACTTACCTCAATGCCGAGAGCCAATCGAAGACAGTGCGGATCGTCGGCATCGACGAGGCGCGTTCCGAGCAAGGCGAGATCAGCTGGATCTCGCCGGTCGCCAAGGCTCTGCTGAAAGCCGAAGAGGGCGACGTGGTCGACGTACGCACGCCAAAAGGCGTCGAGCGCCTGGAAATCGTGAAGATCGAATATTGACGGGTTGCGTCAATCGGCCGCCGCCGATTTCAACTGTGCTCATCCCAAATTCAGCTCTTTGAAAAAATCATTGCCGTTGTGATCGATGACGATGAAGGCGGGGAAATCCTTCACCTCGACCTTGAAGATCGCTTCCATGCCGAGTTCGGGATAAGCGAGCACCTCGACCTTGGTGATGCAATCCCGCGCGAGGCGCGCCGCCGCGCCGCCGATCGAGCCGAGATAGAATCCATGATGTTTGGCGCAAGCTTCGCGCACCTGCGGCGAACGGTTGCCTTTGGCGAGCATCACGCGCGAGCCGCCCGCCGCCTGGAACTCGTCGACATAGGAATCCATGCGCCCGGCCGTCGTCGGGCCGAACGAGCCGGAGACATGCCCGGCGGGCGTCTTCGCCGGGCCGGCGTAATAGATCGGATGATTCTGGAAATAGTCGGGCATCGGCTCGCCCCGTTCGAGGACTTCGCGGATCTTGGCATGCGCGAGATCGCGGGCGACAACGAGGGGGCCGCTGAGCGAGAGCCGCGTCTTGATCGGATATTTCGACAAGGTCGCGATGATCTCGGACATGGATTTCGAAAGATCGATGTTCACCACCGCGCCGCCGAGCGCGGCCGCATCGATTGGCGGCAGGTATTTTGCCGGATCGTGCTCGAGCTCTTCGAGGAACACGCCATCCTTGGTGATCTTGCCGAGCGCTTGGCGGTCGGCCGAACAGGAGACGCCAAGGCCGATCGGCAGCGAGGCGCCGTGCCGCGGCAGCCTGATGACGCGCACGTCGTGACAGAAATATTTGCCGCCGAATTGCGCCCCGACCCCGAGGTTCTGCGTCAGTTTGTGAATCTCGGCCTCGAGTTCGAGATCGCGGAACGCGTGCGCGTCATCCCCGCCTGTCGTCGGCAGATTGTCGTAATAGCGAGTCGAGGCGAGCTTGACGGTCTTCAGCGTCAATTCGGCCGAAGTGCCGCCGATGACGATGACGAGATGATAGGGCGGGCAGGCGGCGGTGCCGAGAGTCAGGATCTTTTCTTTCAAGAACGCGAGGAGCCGATCGTGCGTGAGCAGCGAGGGCGTGCCTTGAAAGAGGAAAGTCTTGTTGGCGGAGCCGCCGCCCTTGGCGATGAACAGGAACTTGTAAGTATCTTCGCCTTCACTATAGATCTCAATCTGCGCCGGCAGATTGGTTTTGGTGTTGCGCTCTTCGAACATGGAGATCGGCGCGAGCTGCGAATGGCGTAGGTTCTTCGTCTCATAGGCGTTCCAGATGCCTTCGGCCAAAGCCGCTTCGTCGCCGCCTTCGGTGAAGACCCTCCGCCCCTTCTTGGCCACGACGATCGCCGTGCCGGTGTCCTGGCACATGGGCAGAACGCCCCCCGCCGCGATGTTGGCGTTCTTCAAGAGGTCATAGGCGACAAACTTGTCGTTCTCCGTCGCCTCGGGATCCTCGAGGATGGCGGAAAGCTGGGCGAGATGGGCGGGGCGCAGCAGGTGATTGATGTCGATGAACGCCGCCTCGGCCAGAAGCGTCAGCGCCTGCGGATCGACGACGAGCATGTCGCGACTGCCGAATTTCTCGATGTGCACGCCTTTCTCGGTGAGCTTGCGATAGGGCGTGCTGTCGGGCCCGCTCGGGAAAAGAGGAGAATAGTGGAATGTCATTTCGAAATATCCGGAGGGCGCGTGAGTGTCACGATGATGCAAATCGAGCGCGATTGTAAGCCCTCATCTGGCCGATTATGCCGGTCAACTTCTCCCGCAGGCAGAAGGTAAGCGCGCCGAACGCCGGAGCCAAGGCCTCAGCCCGCAAACGCGAAGATGCGCCGTGCGATGCCGAGCTGTTCCTTCAGGTCCGCCATCGAAAGCCCCTCGCGGCGCATGGCACGCAGCGATTTGGCGCGCAGGCTCTTCGACAGTTTCCGCCCGGCGGCGTCGCGCAAAAGCTCGTGGTGATGATAGGCGGGGGCCGGCAGGTCGAGCAGGATCTGCAGCAGGCGGTGAAGACTCGTGGCCATGAACAGGTCTTCGCCGCGCACGACATTGGTGACGCCTTGAAACGCGTCATCGACAACCACGGCGATGTGGTAGCTCGCCGGTATATCCTTGCGCGAGAGCACCGCATCGCCCCAGAGGCTCGGATCGCCGCTGATGTCGCGCCGTTCCGCGCCGCCGCCATATTCGCGCCAAGCGATCTTTTGCCGCGCCTGGGCCAAAGCCGCCGCCATATCGAGGCGAAGCGCCGCCGGCTGGCCGGCGGCAAGCCGGGCGCGGCGTTCGGTGGCGGACAAGTGTTTGCAGGTGCCGGGATAAAGCGGCGAGCCGTCCGGATCGCGCGGCCAGTCGGGACGCTCGGCGACCGCGTTCACTACGTCGGCCCGCGAACAGAAACAGGGATAGACAAGATCACGCTGCTCAAGGCTCGCGAGCGCCTCGGCATAGGCGTCGAAATGCTCGGATTGGCGCCGCACCCGCTCATCCCAGGAAACACCGAGCCAGGCGAGATCCTCATAGATCGCCTGCTCGAACTCCGGCCGGCAGCGCTCGACGTCGATGTCCTCCATGCGAAGCAGCAGGCTGCCGCCGGTCGCCGCAGCCATCTCATGGTTGATCAGCGCCGAAAAGGCATGGCCGAGATGCAGATATCCGTTGGGCGACGGCGCGAAACGGAACACATGCGAGATATAGGACCTTGTCATCAGCCTGAACCGCTTGCTCGGACCCGTTTGAGAACAGCCGAAGCGAACGGCTTTTCAGCGCTCCGAGCATTCCGGATCAATAAGTTAAACCGCGGATCGCAATCAAGTCATTTCGCAAAACGCACTGAATCGACGGGCCTGGTTCGAGCGCTTCGCACTTGCGTTGCAACGGCCGTGCCGCCGGCGGGGAGCCTGGAAACGGCCGATGACAACCTCGTGAACTGCCCCCGAAATTTGGGTCAGAATGAGCAACACGCCTGGCTGCGCCTCTCAGCGCGACGACCTGGAGAACTTGGCCGCTCGCAATCGGCTCTTGGCAGCTTGACCTTGGAAGCAAAACAGGATTCCTCACCGCAATTTTCAAACACACGGATTTTCACATGGTTTCGCGACTCGACGGGCCGCGCCTCGCGCCGAAAGGGGGCGCCGCGCAACAGCTCGTCGTCTTTCTCCACGGCTATGGCGCCGACGGCAATGACCTGATCGCCATCGGTCAGCAATGGCAATCCTTGCTGCCGAATGCGGTCTTTGTCGCGCCGCATGCGCCTGAGCCTTGCGCTCAGGCGCCGGTGGGCCGGCAGTGGTTTGCCTTGGATCTGCGCAACGAGGATGAACTGTGGCGCGGCGTCAATCGGGCGGCGCCCCTGCTCAATTCGTTCCTCGATGCGGAACTGGCGCGCTACGGGCTTGCCCGAGACCGGCTTGCCATCGTCGGTTTCAGCCAGGGCACGATGCTCGCCTTGCATGTCGGCCTGCGCCGGCGCGTCGCGGCCGTCATCGGCTATTCCGGCGTGCTCGTCGGGTCCGAACATTTGGCTGAGGCGAGCAAGACACAAGCCTCGCCTCCAGTTCTTCTCGTTCATGGCGATCAGGACGATCTCATTCCCGCCGAAGCGCTGTTCGTCTCGGCCGAGGCACTGGCCAAGGCCGGCATTCCTTGCCAGTGGCACCTTTCGTTCGGCATCGGGCATGGGATCGACGCGGGCGGCCTGATGCACGGCGGCCTGTTCCTGGCGCAATCATTCAGGGTGAAGCTGCCGGCGAGCTTTGCGAGGAACGGCTAGAGCAAATCGCTCCGTCGCGCGAGCGCAGCGAAACAGTCTATGCTTCGAGCTGCTCCCTGATTGCTTCGCTGCATTGGCAATGGCGGCGGTAATTCTCAGCTCGGCGCTATTCCCGCCGGGCGCGCGCCGAGCACCGGCTGCAAATGTTGCAAGCTTTGCACGCGCCGCACGCCGACCGGCCGATAAAGCTGTTTCATCGCTTCGATGATGAGCACGCCGGCGCCGGGCAGGGCGAGTTTCGCCCCGACGCGTTCGAAGAGCGCGGCAGAGCGCAATAAGATCGGGGCCTCGAAGGGCGGGACATAGAGCGCTTCGGTCCAATGCGTCGGCGAGAACAAAGCTTCGCGCATCAGCTCGCGCATTTGGCTCAGCGAATAGGGCTGCCCATTGCCAAAGGGCGTCGTATCGAGCCGCGCCCAAAGGCCGGCGCGGCGCGGCGCCACCACGATCATCCGCCCGCCCGGCGTCAGAATCCGCCAGATCTCGGCAAGCAACTCGCGCGGGTGTTCGGCGATCTCGAGCGCATGGACGACGATGGCGCGGTCGATGCAGGAATCGGGCAGCGGCATCATCGTGGGTTCGGCGAGCGCCGAAGCGGAAAGGCCCGAGGCCGGCCAGTTCACGACGCCTTGCGTCGCCGGCATGAAAGCGAGGACGCGCAAGGCCTCGCCGCGAAACCGGTCGAGATAAGGCGTCGCATAGCCGATCCCCATCACCGACTGGCCGACGCAATTCTCGAATCGCGCGCGGATCACCTCGCCGACGAATCGCTCGGCGACCTTTCCCAGAGGCGAGCCGTAGAAGCTGCGCAGATCGACGATATCGAGCGCCATCGGGCTTCCTTGCGAGGCCTATCCGCCGAGCTTGGCCTTGACCTTGGCGCTCGCCTTGCCGACGTCCATGCGCCCGGCATATTTGGCCTTGAGCGCGCCGACCACCTTGCCCATATCCTTGACCGATGTGGCGCCGGTCTCGGCAATGGCCGCGGCGATCGCCGCTTCGACCTCGGCCTCGCTCAAAGGCTGGGGGAGAAAGCTTTGGATGACGGCGATTTCCTCGCGTTCCTGGGTGGCGAGTTCGTCTCGCCCGGCCTTCGCATAGATCTCGGCCGATTCCTGCCGGCTTTTGATGAGTTTCTGGAGCAGGCCGAGGATCTCCTCATCGGAGACAATCTTGCCTTGGCCGCGCGCCTCGATGTCGCGGTCCTTCAGCGCGGCATTGACCATGCGGATCGTATCGACCCGGCGCTTGTCTCCCGCCTTCATCGCCGTTTTGAGTTCGCTCATCAACCGATCGCGCATGCCGTCTCCTGAAACTCAAGTTTGCTTGCGCGATATGATAACATATCGCATGTTCGCGCCGCCAATCTTGGTAAACGGTGCGGAAAAGGACCGGGCCGACGCATGACGCAGGACCAAGCGAAGGGTTGGACGACGCCGGTTGCGACAGCGCTTCTCGTTCTGGCCGACGGCACACTGCTCGAAGGTTTCGGGCTTGGCGCGACGGGCGAGGCGGTGGGCGAAGTCTGTTTCAACACCGCGATGACCGGCTATCAGGAAATCCTCACCGATCCGTCCTATGCCGGACAGATCGTCACTTTCACCTTTCCGCATATCGGCAATGTGGGGACAAACGAAGAAGATATCGAGACCGCCAATCTCGCTGCCGCCGCGGCTGCCCTTGGCGTCGTCGTGCATGCGCCGATCACCGATCCGTCGAACCACCGCGCCACCCGCCATCTCGATCAATGGCTGAAGGCGCGCGGAATCATCGGGCTATGCGGCATCGATACGCGCGCGCTGACGAGCTATATCCGCGAGAAGGGCATGCCCAATGCGGTCATCGCGCATCATCCCGACGGCAAGTTCGATGTCGCTGATTTGAAGGCGAAGGCCGCCGCCTGGCCCGGGCTCGTCGGCATGGATCTCGTGCCGGAGGTCACGGCCGCGCAGCGCTCGACCTGGGACGAGACGAGCTGGGACCCGGAGCAAGGCTATGGGAAGCAGAGCGCGCCCAAATATCACGTCGTCGCCATCGACTATGGCATCAAGCGCAACATTCTGCGCCTGCTCGCCGACGCCGGCTGTGCGGTGACCGTCGTGCCGGCGACGGCGAGCGCGGAAGAGATCGTCGAGCTGAAGCCCGACGGGATCTTCCTCTCGAACGGGCCGGGCGATCCGGCCGCGACCGGCGCCTATGCCGTGCCCGTCATCAAGAATCTGATCGACCGGCGCATCCCGACTTTCGGGATTTGCCTGGGCCATCAGATGCTGGCGCTCGCCATCGGCGCGAAAACGCAGAAGATGCACCAGGGCCATCACGGCGCCAATCATCCGGTGAAGGATTTTACCACCGACAAAGTCGAGATCGTGTCGATGAACCACGGGTTCTCGGTCGATCGCGACACGTTGCCCGATTTCGCAGAAGAGACGCATGTCTCGCTTTTCGATGGCTCGAACTGCGGCATCGCGCTGACGGACCGTCCGGCGTTTTCGGTGCAGCATCACCCGGAAGCCTCGCCCGGCCCGCGCGACAGCCATTATCTGTTCCGGCGGTTCGTGGAGATGATGGAGAAGGCCAGGGGGTGACGAGCCATGTTCTCTAGAGGGACGATTGGAAGACTTATCTAAGAATCCGCAGTTTTTCGCATTGCTGGCCGACAGTCATTTTCGCCTGGTCGGCGCGCCGCTGCTCCCCGACAACATACACACGGACGATCCCGCCACCTGGCTCTACGAGGCGGCGTCTTATTGCGTTCTGGCGCACAACGCCGATCCCGATCCCCATTTCATCTATGCAAATAAAGCAGCACAGGCATGTTTCGGATACAGCTGGAGCGAGCTGACTTCGCTTCCGTCTCGACTTTCGGCCGAGACAGCCGATCGAGAAAAACGTCAGCAGCTGATGGACCGCGTGCGCCAACAAGGATTTGCGATCGGCTACACCGGGCTGCGAATTTCGAAAACTGGCCTGCGCTTCTGGATCGAGGACGCGACGCTGTGGCAGCTCCTGGACGAGGAAGGCGTCGTCCACGGTATGGCGGCGGCTTTTGCAAAGTGGCGCGATGCATGACGCTGCCGGCACGCACAGGTCTCCGGAAACTTCCGGAGCTGCCGGAATTGCGATGGCAAGTCTCGTCAGCACGACACGAGAGATGGTCGCGTCCCAAACTGATCCGGCGCCCTTTGTGGCTTATCTTGACGATTTGCCCCTAGGTTCGTAGAAAGCCATCGTTCTTGTAAGAGATGCCTATATTACCGCCGACCCGCCCTTGAGGCTGGCGGTCATCGCCCGGCAGCGCGTTGCGCCCCCGGGCGCGTTTGGTGTTGGTCCTTCTTCCGCTTGCGGGAGAGGGTGCTCCTTCTCCCAGAGGGAGAAGGTGGTCGGCGGAGCCGACCGGATGAGGGGTTACAAACTTGCTCCATTTAGGGAGTTTGTAACCCCTCACTCGCCGCCTCCGGCGGCACCCTCTCCCACAGGGAGAGGGTAGTTTCGGGCTAAAGGATAGATCGCATGTTCGAAGGGCTTTCGGAAAAGCTCTCAAACATATTGGACGGGCTCACACGCCGCGGCACGCTTTCGGAAGAAGACGTGAACGCAGCGCTGCGCGAGGTGCGCCGCGCTTTGCTCGAAGCCGATGTCGCGCTCGATGTCGTGCGCTCGTTCATTGACAAAGTACGCGCCCGCGCGATCGGCGCCGATGTCGTGAAATCGATCACGCCCGGCCAGATGGTCGTCAAAATCGTCAACGACGTGCTGATCGAAACGCTGGGCTCGGACGCTGAGCCGATCGATCTCGACGCGCCGCCGCCGGTCGCGATCATGATGGTCGGTCTTCAGGGCGCCGGCAAAACCACCACCACCGCCAAGATCGCCAAACGCCTCGCCGAGCGGATGAAGCGCAAAGTGCTGATGGCCTCGCTCGACGTGAAACGTCCGGCGGCGCAGGAACAGCTTGCCGTGCTCGGCCGCCAGGTCGATGTCGAGACGTTGCCGGTCGTCGCCGGCCAGACGCCGGTGCAGATCGCGCGGCGCGCGGAAGAGACGGCCCGCCTTCAAGGCTATGACGTGGTGCTGCTCGACACGGCGGGGCGCACGCATATCGACGAAGCCCTGATGGCCGAAATGGTCGAGATCAAACGCGCCGCCTCTCCGCACGAGATTCTGCTCGTTGCCGATGCGCTCACGGGGCAGGATGCCGTCAATCTTGCAAGAAACTTCGACGATCGCGTCGGCATCACCGGGATCGTGCTGACCCGCGTCGAGGGCGACGGGCGCGGCGGGGCGGCGCTGTCGATGCGCGCCGTCACCGGCAAGCCGATCAAGCTGCTCGGCGTCGGCGAAAAAATGGACGCGCTCGAGGATTTCCATCCCGACCGCATCGCCAACCGCATTCTCGGCATGGGCGACATCGTCTCGCTCGTCGAGAAGGCGGCGCAGACGATCGATGCGCGGCAGGCGCAAAAGATCGCCGAGAAAATGCGCAAGGGGAAATTCGATCTCGAAGATCTTGCCGACCAGCTCGCGCAGGTCGAAAAGATCGGCGGCCTCGGCGGGATCATGGGCATGCTGCCGGGCATCGCCAAGATCAAGGATCAGTTGGCCTCCGCCAATCTCGACGACCGTATGGTCAAGCGCCAGCGCGCGATCATCCTCTCGATGACGCCGGTCGAGCGGCGCAATCCCGATATTCTCAAAGCCTCGCGCAAGAAGCGCATCGCGGCCGGTTCCGGCACCAGGGTCGAGGACGTCAACCGGCTGTTGAAACAGCACCGCCAGATGGCCGACATGATGAAGCAATTGGGCAGCGCCAAGCGCGGGCCGTTGAGCCAAATGGCTTCGGCCTTCGGACTCGGCGGCGGCACGGTGCCGAGCCCCGAAGAGATCGCCGCTCTGCAAAAACAGCTGGGCTCTGGCGCTGGCGCGACATCGCTGCCGGAGATGCCAAGCGGGCTTTTCGGCAAGACGCCGAAATTGCCAAGCGGCCTGCCCGGGCTCGGCGGCGGCAAATTGCCGGGCCTCGGCGGCGGCTTCAATCCGTTCGAGAAGAAGAAATGAATCCTTCGATCGTCATGGCCGGCCTTGTGCCGGCCATCCACGCCGATCCGCTGCTGCTTTCTTTCAAAGAAGGGCTGCGGCGGAACCCCATGGATGGCCGGGTCAAGCCCGGCCATGACGCGGAACGATCGAGTCTCACTTAGAAAGGAAAACCAATGTCTCTCAAAATTCGCCTGTCGCGTGGCGGCGCCAAGAAGCGCCCCTTCTATCGTGTCGTCGTCGCCGATTCGCATGCGCCGCGCGACGGCCGCTTCATCGAGAAGATCGGCACTTTCGATCCGCTGAAGGCGAAGGACGCCGCCGATCGTCTTGTGCTCGATGCGGAAAAGGCGAAGGCCTGGATCGCCAAGGGCGCGCAGCCGACGGACCGCGTCGCGCGACTGCTCGATTCGCTTGGCGCAATGAAGCGCGAGCCGCGCAACAATCCGCAGAAAGCGCTGCCGAAAAAGAAGGCGCAGGAACGTGCCGCCGGCGCCGCGAAGGCGGCGGAAGCGCCCGCGGAAGCCGCAGCCGCGCCCGCGGCCTGAGCGATGCCTAAGACCGGCGTCCCACGCTCTCCGTCAGCGGCACCGGCCGCCGAGGAAAAGCGCGTGCTCGTTGGCCGGATCGGGGCGGCGCATGGCGTCAAGGGCGAGGTGCGGCTTACCTCTTTCACCGAGGATCCGAAGGCGATCGGCACTTATGTTCCGCTGACCGATGCGCGCGGCACCCGGCAATTCAAGATCGTCGCGCTGCGGCCCGTGCGGGATGATCTACTCGTCGCCTATTTCGACGGTGTGCGCACGCGCGAGGCCGCCGAAGCGCTGACCAATACCGAGCTCTATGTGCCGCGCGCCGCTCTGCCGGAAACGGCAGCGGAGGAGTTCTACCACGCCGATCTCGTCGGGCTTGCGGCACGCAACGCGGCCGGCGCGCATGTCGGGCGCGTCGCCAACGTGCAGAATTTCGGCGGCGGCGATATTCTGGAGATCGCGCCGGCGGGCGGCGGCGAGAGCCTGCTCGTGCCGTTCACGAAAGAGGCCGTGCCGGTCGTCGATGTCGCGGGCGGCGAGATCGTCATCGTGCCGCCGGCCGAGATCGAAGCGGACCCTCTCCCAGAGGGAGAGGGTGGTCGCGCAGCGGCCGGGTGAGGGGTTACAAGTCGTGTCGCTCATATCGCACCTTGATTTCGTGGGGAACCGTCGAAGCCCCTCACCCGCCGTCTTCAGCGGCACCCTCTCCCTTTGGGAGAGGGTTTCGCCATCCCGCTAAGCGCCATGTGGCGGGCAACGATCTTCACGCTTTTTCCCGAGATGTTTCCGGGCCCGCTTGGAGCTTCGCTCGCCGGCGATGCGCAGGCGCGCGGCCTTTGGACTCTCGAGACGATCGACATTCGCGCCCAAGGCCTCGGCCGGCATCGCAACGTCGACGATACGCCGGCCGGCGGCGGCGCCGGCATGGTGATGCGCGCCGACGTCCTGGCCGCGAGCCTCGATGCAGGCCTCGCGCCGGACGATGCGCGCCCGCGCTTCCTCATGAGTCCCCGCGGTCGGCCTTTGACCCAGATGCGCGTGCGCGAACTCAGCTTGGGCAACGGCGCGGTTCTTATCTGCGGCCGTTTCGAAGGCATCGACGAGCGGGTCATCGAGGCACGGGCTTTGGAAGAAATTTCCATCGGCGATTACGTGCTCTCCGGCGGCGAGCTCGCCGTCATGGTGCTGATCGACGCCGTCGTCCGCTTGCTTCCCGGCGTAATGGGCAAGCAAGCCTCCGGCACTGAGGAGAGTTTTGAAGGCGGCCTGCTCGAATATCCGCATTATACGAAGCCGCGCGAATTCGAAGGCCGCGCGATTCCCGAGATTCTTCTCTCCGGCGACCACGCCAAGATCGCAGCCTGGCGCAGGGAGCAGGCGCTTGCGCTGACCAAGGCACGGCGGCCGGATTTGCTGGACAAGTGGCAGAGGGATACCGAGCCGAGCAAGCGCTGATATTCAGCGACCTTTCCCGGAGGTATGCGCGTCAGCGCATGCGATCCGTGAGCTGCACGCGAAAGCTCAAACGGGCGTGTGACTCCTGGATCCCGGCGCGAAGCCTCGCTTCGGCCCGAGAATCACTCGCCGATCAGATGCAGCGCGACCTCGCGCCGATGCGGCGCACTGCGGTGCTCGAAGAGATAAATTCCCTGCCAAGTGCCGAGCTGCATGCGCCCCGATTCGACCGGAATTGAAACTTGCGTCTGCGTCAGCGCTGACCGGATATGGGCCGGCATGTCGTCCGGTCCTTCGGTCTCGTGGACGTAGAGGCCGCGGCCCTCGGGCACGAGTTTTTCGAAAAAGTCCTGGAGATCCTTGCGCACATCCGGATCGGCATTCTCCTGGATCAGTAGCGAAGCGGACGTATGCCGGCAGAAAAGCGTGAGCAGCCCGGTCGCGATCGCCTGCGCGCCAAGCCATTTCTGGACCCGCTCGGTGATCTCGACGAGCCCTTTGCCCTCGGTCGCGATGCTGAGGCGGTGCAGCGCCTGGCGCATCAATCCTCTTCGCCGAATTTTTCGGCGACAAGCGCTTCGACGGCGTCGAGCACTTCGAGCGCCTCGCGGCCTCTTGCGGTGATGACGATGGTCGAGCCGACGCCCGCGCCGAGCGTCAATATGCCCATGATGGAGGTGCCCCCTACCGTCTCGCCGCAACGGCTGACGGTGACTTCCGCGGCGAAAGCCTCAATGCACTGAACCAGCTTCGCCGTGGCGCGGGCATGCAGGCCCCGGCGGTTAAGAATCGCAAGCTCGCGCACCAGCGTTCCGTCCGGCGCCGGGACCGCGGTCTGACAATCTTCGGATGCTTGCGCAACGCCCTTGTTCATTTGCCTCCAAGCACGCGACTGGCCACGTAGATATATTTGCGGCCGGCGTCTTGGGCCTGCAAGACGGCCTCTTCGAGGCTGGTCGCCTCGCGAATCGAGATGAGCTTGATGAGCATCGGCAAATTGATCCCGGCAACGACCTCGATATGACCGCCGTTCATCACCGAAATCGCCAGATTGGACGGCGTGCCGCCGAACATATCGGTCAAAACCACGACGCCATCTCCGCCGTCGACAGTCTTGACCGCCGCCAGAATCTCTTTGCGGCGTTGCTCCATGTCGTCCTCGGGACCAACCGATACGGTCGCAATCTGCTTCTGCGGTCCGACGACATGCTCCAGCGCCGCGCGGAACTCCTTCGCCAGATCGCCGTGGGTCACAAGGACCATTCCAATCATCGAAGGCACCGGTTCATTCGGCAGCTCCATGGCAATCGGGGCTGACGCCATTGGGGGCGCTGTGGTCGGCAACCACGCCGGCCCCAAATTTCCGCCATATGTGTGAAAAAATCCGACTGCGGACGCAAAACCGGAGTCCGTTATGGCTTGAGGCCCTGAGGGGCGGCCATTTTGTGCGTTGCGGTGAAATGCGCAAGCGAAATAACGCTGCAGTGCGTCAGATTGTCACAGGCTCCTGAATGCGGGCCAAGACGGCGAGCGCGGAATCATAGGCAGGCGCATCCCTGGGCAAAAACAGCACCGGAAGGCCAACCCCACACAATGTGACGCGATCCTTCGCATCCTGCGGATAACGCGTCGCCTCCTCGGGGGCCAGAATATCGACGACCAGGCGGGCCACGGCCGCGGTCTCGTACGCCATGTGAAGGATGCCCCGGCCGCGCCGTTCCACCATGCCGGCGACCCGCGGATGGCCGCGGGCGATGAGCCGGCCGCCGCGGCGGCGAAGTTCGACGCGGTCGTCGCCGACAAGCCGCCCGAACTGCCCGGCGCGTTCCGCCGCCGTGATCAAGCTCAAGGCCAAGCTGCTCTTGCCGGCGCCAGACGGCCCGCGAATGATGATCCCCGATTCGCCGACGACGACGGCACTCGCGTGGATGGTGACGGGACCGCCTTCCGCCGGTTGGGCAGCGGCGCTCACTTCGCCGCCCGCAGCCAGACGACGAACCGAGCGCCGAGCACTTGGGGCTCGGCCTTCCCGGGTGCGAGCCGATTCATCGCGCGGACGCGTCCGCCATGCGCCTCGATGATCTGTCGGGAGATCGAAAGGCCGAGGCCGGAATTCTGCCCGAAGCCCTGGCATGGCCGGTCGGTATAAAAACGTTCGAAGATGCGTTCGAAGGCATCGGCAGGTATGCCCGGGCCGTCGTCGTCGACGGTGATCTCGAAGCCATCGCTCGGCAGGCCGTTCTCGAATCCACCTTTGGCCGGACGCAACGTGACACGCACGCAGCCGGCGGGCGTGGAGAAGGACTTGGCGTTGTCGATCAGGTTGTTGAAAACCTGGCCGAGACGCGAGTCATGGCCCATGACCTTGAAGCCCTTCTTGCGGCCGTCTTCATTCTGCCAGTTCGGCGCGATGTCGAGCGTCACTCGGATGCTGTCCTGCTCGACGTGATTGGCCAACGCGACGACAGTGCCGAGAATGCGGGCGAGATCGACCGGCGCCACATCGGCGCGCGCCAGCTCGGCGTCGAGGCGCGAAGCATCGGAGATGTCGCTGATCAGCCGATCGAGCCTGCGCACGTCATGTTTGATGATGGCCAGCAGCCGCTGCTGCGATTCCTCGGAGCGGGCGATGGGCAGCGTTTCGACCGCGCTGCGCAGCGAGGTCAGTGGATTTTTCAATTCATGCGCGACATCGGCGGCGAAGCTTTCGATCGCTTCGATACGGTTGTAGAGCGCGCGCGTCATGTCGCGCAGCGCGCCGGAAAGATGCCCGATCTCGTCGGCGCGGTAGGTGAAATCGGGAATCTCCTGGCGCGATTTGATGCCGCGGCGCACCCGTTCCGCGGCTTCGGCCAGGCGGTGCATCGGTTCGGCTATCGTGCCGGCGAGGAAGAACGACAAAAGCAGCATGATCGCGGCAGAGACCAGGAAGATGCGGATGATGGCCCAGCGCTCGGAAGCGATGATCGCGTCGATATCGCCGCCCTGGGTTGAGAGCAGCAGCGCGCCGCGCACGGTGCGCAACAGCAGGATCGGCACCGCCACGGAAACGATCGTCTCGCCCTTGGCATTGACCCGCACGACGGATTGCGCGCTGCCGTTCAACGCCTGCCCGACCTCCGGATAGGCCTTGCCATTGGCGGCGCCAATGTCCTCGTAGAGCGGCAGGTCGGTATGGGTGAAGCGCCCTTTGACCGCATTCCAGGTGCGCTCCACGAAGGACGAGGAATCCTCGCCCTGCGTCGGCGGAACATCATGGCGGAAAATATTGGTGCGGGCGGTCAGCGACCGCGAATCGAGCAGCAGATAGCCATCGCGGTCGTAGATACGGGCGCGGGTGCGCGTCGGCGAGACCAAACGGCGAAGCACCGGGCCGATCCGCTCGGGATTGATCGAGAACTCGAGCGAAGGCCGCTCCTGCGAAGCGCCGTCGCCCGGTGCGAGCTGGAGCAGCTTCTCGGGATCGATGGTGATCGCATTGGTGTCGACGGTCGCCGAGGCCGCGATGGCGGCGGCAATGATCTCGCCTTGAGTCTGCAGGCTTTGGAGCCGCGCGTCGATCAAGCCCTCGCGGAACTGGTTGAGATAGAGGAAGCCGACAAGCAGTGCGACGAGACCGCCAAGGTTGAGGACCACGATGCGGCGGGTGAGCGACGACGAGAAGCGCTTCGCCACGGCCTGTTCGATAGTGCGCACGCGTTGCAGGGAAAACCAGCCGAGCACGCTGGCGATGCCGCGCGTCCTGGGCGGCGCGTCGATCGTCCGATCGAATTGGGCTTCGTTTTGCGCTTCGACGCTCATTCAACCTCTCGTCGCTATGCCTGAGTTGGAATGGGCGAAGCCATTTCAGCTTGGCCGGCCAAGCGGACTTTCGCGCCGCGAGGGCTCGCTCGCATTATTCCTTGAAGCGATAGCCAACGCCATAAAGAGTTTCGATCATTTCGAATTCGTCATCGACCGCTTTGAATTTCTTGCGCAGCCGCTTGATGTGGCTGTCAATGGTACGATCGTCCACGTAGACCTGATCGTCATAGGCGGCATCCATCAGGGCATTGCGGCTTTTCACCACGCCGGGCCGCGTGGCGAGCGCCTGAAGGATCAGAAATTCGGTGACCGTCAGCGTCACCGCCTCGTTCTTCCATGTGCAGGTGTGGCGTTCGGGGTCCATCTTGAGAAGGCCGCGTTCGAGGATCTTGGCCTCGGATTCCTTCTGCGCCGCCGCTTCCTTCGGATTGGCGCGCCGCAGGATGGCGCGGACCCTCTCGACCAAAAGCCGCTGCGAGAAAGGTTTGCGGATGAAATCGTCGGCGCCCATCTTGAGGCCGAACAATTCGTCGATCTCCTCGTCCTTGGAGGTGAGGAAAATGACCGGCAGGTCGGATTTCTGCCGCAGCCGGCGCAGCAATTCCATGCCGTCCATGCGCGGCATCTTGATATCGAAGATGGCGAGATCGGGGGGATTTGTCTTCAGGCCGTCGAGCGCGGTTGACCCATCGGTATAGGTCTGCACCCGGTAGCCCTCCCCTTCGAGGGCGATGGAAACCGAGGTGAGGATGTTGCGGTCGTCATCGACCAGGGCGATCGTCGGCATCAAGACTCCTAACGTTCGAAGGTGAGCCCCTCTGTTAAGGGGCTTCCCGGGTGTCCGCAGCGGTGCGATCGTCAGCACATTAACTGCGCCTCTGCGTCCGGGACCGGCCGGTACGCATAGCGAGCGAGCGAAACTGTTAGAGCTTGAGGGCCGAAATGTGTCCAGGCCCCCAACTCTCCCTGAACCTATACCATTATAACTAGAAGCGAATCCACCCTCGGGGCGGCGATACCGGAAGGGAATCGACCTTCGCGCGCTTCAAATTTGCCGCCTGACCCGGGAAAAATCCTTCTCCGTCACAGAAAAGGTCAGCTCATGCCTGAATTTGCAGAAGACCCTCTCACCGAGGCCGCCAAATTCGATCCCGTGGCGGAAGCCAAGCTTCTGCTGCGCACCACCCGTTCGGCTGCGCTCGCGACGCTCGTGCCAAATTCTGGCCAGCCTTTCGCGACCCTGGTCAATGTCGCGAGCGCGCCCGACGGTAGCCCGATCCTGCTGCTCTCCGAGCTCGCCGCGCACCGCCGCCATCTCGCGGCCGACCCGAGGCTCTCGCTGCTTTTCTGCGCGCCGGGCCGCGGCGATCCTCTGGCGCACCCGCGCCTCACCATTCTCGGCAGGGCGCAGCGCGTGGACGAAGCAGCGCGTCACGCAGCATTGCGCGCGCGCTTCCTCGCCCGCCATCCGAAGTCCGCACTCTATGCCGACTTCCCCGACTTTTTCTTCTTTGAGGTTGCGATGGAGAGCGCGCATCTGAATGGCGGCTTCGCCCGCGTCGCTTCGCTCACCGCCCACCAGATCCGCACCATGATAGAAGGCGCCGCGCAGGTGATCGCCGCCGAGCCCGAGGCGATCGCCCATATCAACGCCGATCATCCGGACGTAGCCGCTCTTCTTGCCGCCGCTTTCGGCGAACCCGCCAATTTGGATCGCGGCGGCGGCGCCGGCGCCGGCCCATGGCGCGCGATCGGCCTCGATCCCGAGGGTCTCGATCTCGGAAACGACGCGACAATCGTGCGCATTTCATTTCCGCGCCCGGTCTTGACGGCGGCTGCGCTGCGGCAGGCGCTGGTCGATCTGGCGGAAGCGGCACGACGATAGTGCGCGCGTCCTTCCCGTTTTAGGGGAAGGTGGCAGCGGCGCGCCGCCACGCTGCCGGAGGGGACGCTGCGCGCCCACCTCCCTTGCGGGCTTGCGAGGGAGGGATCAGTGCCGTGCCTTTTCGATCTCCGGAAGGATCGAGTCGCGCAGCGCCGCTTCGGTGATCGGGCCGACGAATTTGAAAGCGATCGTCCCGTCGCCCCTGACGATGAAAGTTTCCGGCACGCCATAGACGCCGAGGTCGATGCCGGTGCGTCCGCTTCGATCGAGGCCGATTCGCGCAAAAGGATCGCCATCCTGGCCGAGGAAGCGGCGGATGTTTTCCGGCAAATCCTTATAGGCGATGCCAAAGAGCCGCACGCCTTGTTCGGCGAGGTTGTCATCCTCGGCCAAGGCAAAGAGCAGGGGTTGTTCCAGGTGGCAAGGCGCGCACCAGGAGGCGAAGACATTGAGGATGCTCACGCCGCCCTGTCGCATGTCCTGATCGGAGAGGCCGGGGCGCTCGGCAAGGCCGGCGATCGGCGGAAGGTTGAATTGCGGAACTTGCCTACCGATGAGCGCGGACGGCAGGCGCGAGATATCGCCGGCAAAGAGGCGCAGGAAAAAGAGCAGCGCCAAGGCGGCAAACAAGATCAAGGGGAGGAAGACGAGCCACGAGCGGCGGCGCTCCGGCTCGGCAGCCGCGTCGTTTGCAGGCGCGATTGCCTCCGGCGCGCTTTCGTTCATCCGAACTTTGGCTGGCTCAGGGGTCTCGATCATCGATCGGGCAGCCGGTCCGGGCGGCAAGTTTGGCGAGGCTCTTCTTGAGGCTGGCGTAATCGGCGAGCGTCGCGACGATCATGCCGACAAGCACCACCAAGGCGACGACATAGGCGGCGATCACGAAGCCGGAATTGGGATCGCTCATTGCGCGGGCTCGGCAAAGATTGCGGAAACATGCGCCGCGTGTTCGCCGGCGCTCGCGGCCAGCATCGAAAGGCGCCTGATGCGCCGGCGCAAGATTTCGTTGCGGATCGCCAGCATGTGCAAACTGAGGAAGAGGCCGGTGAAGGCCACCGCCATGACGATCAGCGGCCAGAGCATGGAGAGCGCGATCGTCGGTCCGCCCATGCGGAATACGGAAGACGATTGATGCAACGTGTTCCACCAATCGACGGAGAATTTGATGATCGGAATGTTGACCGCGCCGACGAGCGTGAAGATCGCGACAAGCCGTGCGGCTTTGCCCTGGTCCTCGATCACCTGCCAAAGCGCGATAATGCCGAGATAGATCAGGAACAGCACGAGCACCGAGGTCAGCCGCGCGTCCCACACCCACCAGGTGCCCCACTCGGGCTTGCCCCAAAGCGAGCCGGTCGCGAGGCAGAGGAAGGTAAACCCCGCGCCGAGCGGCGCTGCGGCCTTTTGCGCCGCATCGGCGAGCGGATGGCGCCAGACGAGCGTGCCGAGCGCCGCCGCGCTCATGACCAGATAGACGAACATCGCCATCCAGGCCGAAGGCACGTGAAGATACATGATCCTGACCGTCTCGCCCTGCTGATAGTCGGGCGGCGCGGTGAAAGCCCCGTAAAGGCCGATCGCCAGCAGGACCGCCGTCACCGCCGCGGTCGCGGGCAAAGCAACCCGCACGAGGCGGAGAAATTCAGCCGGATTGGCGTAGTTTCGCATGTTTCTCATCTAGGCGCGTCGCCGTCGGAAAGCAAATTCTTGGCGGAATTTCTCACGCCAAGTGATGAATTCTTCGTTCAACTGGCCAAGCGCCGGCCGGGCTCCGCCGCGCGGAACTTGCCTGCCGAAGCCAAGCTATGTAGGAGGCGCAGCCGGGGGCGCCCCGCAATTCGACGCGTGAAATGACACGATCGATCAGACAACAAATGCTGGAAGCGACGCCGGACTGGGCCGTGGCGATTTGGCAGCATCGGAAGGCGCACGGCGAATTCCCCAATATTTTTCGGCCGCGGACCTTTAATCAAAAGGTCTTGCACCGGATCATTTTCGATCGACGCGAATGGCTCGCCGAGACGACGGACAAATATCGGGTACGAAATTATGTGCGGGAGCGCCTAGGGCCGGAAATCCTGCCCAAGCTGCTGCACGTCACGCAGGATCCGAGCACGATTCCCTTCGACGATTTGCCTGACCGCTTCGTGATCAAGCCCACGCATGGCTCGGGCTGGGTCAGGATCGTGCACGACAAGGCGGGGCTCGACCGAGCGCAGGCGATCGAAGAGTGCCGGTGGTGGCTCGATCGAAATTACTATCTGGAACATAGAGAATGGGCTTACAAAAACATCATTCGCCGGATCCTCGTGCAAGAACTCGTCGACGATGGCAGCGGCCCGGTGCCGAGAGATTATCGGCTTTATGTCTTCGGCGGCAGGGTTGAGCTCGTCATCGTCGATTGGCAGCAGTCGGGCGAGACGCGCAGCCGCTTCTTCAATTTGCCCTGGGAACAGCTGAATGTGTCGAACGGGTATCCGGAGATCATCGGCGATCTCCGGCCCCCCAAGCATTTTGACGAGATGATCGCGGCGGCGGAAACCTTGGCGCGCGATATAGACTTCGTCAGAGTCGATTTCTTCGACACCGATGCGAAGCTCTATTTCGGCGAGCTTACCTCAACGCCGAATTGTGGTCTGACGCCGACGAAGCCGGCGGAGTTCGACCGCCATCTCGGCAGCCTGTGGAAGCTCTGAACGGGGACGCGGTTTTCTGAAACGCTGCCTTTGGCTTGGCGCGATTCATTCCGCCCCCTGCCGCAGCGCCAAGGCTGCGGCGAACGGCGTCAGCGCGAGCGCCGCCAAAGTGAGGCCGCAAAGGATCAGGAAGGGAGTCGCAAAGCCCATCGCGCCGTTTGCGGCGGCGACGCCGAATATCAGGATCGGGATCGAAAGCGGCAGGATCAGAATTGCGAGCAGCAGCCCGCCGCGCCGCAGGCTGACCGTCAGGGCCGCGCCAATGGCGCCGATCAAGGTCAGCGCCGGCGTGCCGAGCGCAAGCGAAGCCACGACCGCCGCGAGCGCCCGCGTATCGAGGCCGAGCATCAGGCCGAAGATGGGGCTCGCAGCGACAAGCGGCAGCCCGGTCAAGAGCCAATGCGCCAGGCATTTGACGAGAACGACGAGTTCGAGCGGCGTGTCGCTCATGAGGACGAGGTCGAGCGAACCGTCTTCCGCATCGGCCTGGAACAGGCGGTCGAGACCGAGCAAAGTCGCAAGCAGCGCCGAGATCCAGAGGATGGCCGGGCCGATGCGGGCGAGCAAGACCTGATCCGGGCCGACCGCGAAAGGCGTGATCGCGACGAGACAAAGGAAGAAGACGACGCCCATGCTCGCCGCGCCGCCGATCCGCCGGCCGATCGCAAGCTCGCGCCGCAAAACTGCGCCGAGCGCGGAAGATCCGCTCTGTTTCATGCCGCCTCTCCGGGCGTGCGGCCGAGCGCGAGTTCGCTCGTGGCAATGGCCAAGGGCGCGTGGGTCGCGATGATAAGGATTCCGCCCGCCGCCAGATGCGCCGCCATGATCTCTGTAACGATGGCCTGCGAGGCGAGATCGAGCGCGGTCAGCGGCTCGTCGAGCAGCCAGATCGGGCGAAAGAGCGCAATGAGCCTGGCGAGCGCGGCGCGCCGCTTCTGTCCGGCCGAGAGATAGGCGGTGGGCAGGTCGGCGACGGGGCCGAGGCCGAGACGCGCAAGCGCGGCTTCGACCTCTGCCGCGCCGGGCCGTAGGTTGCTCGTCGCGAGCAAAGCGGCGAGGAAGGAGAGGTTTTCGAAGGCGGAGAGGCTCGGTTTCAGAGCGTCGGCGTGGCCGACGTAATGGCAGAGTTCGGCGCGCCGGGCGTCGGAGGCGGGCGCGACGTCGATCCGCCCCGCGGCCAGCGGCAAAAGCCCGGCAACCGCTCGAAGTAACGTCGATTTGCCGGCCCCGTTCGGGCCGGAGACGCGCAAAGCCTCGCCCGCGTCCAGCCGGAAGCCGAGTTCGGCAAAGATCCTGCGGCCGCCGCGTTCGACGCTGAGAGCCGAAGCCTCGATTTTCATGCTTGAAAAAATCGCGTTTCCTGATGAGCCTTGCGACCTTCGGCCATGTAGCCGTCAGATTGGAACTTATCTATAAAGCGTCACTTGGGTTTTTCCCACCTCAGGACGCGGGACTTACACCGATGGCTTCGCTCAACTCGTTCAAATCCCACAAGAAACTTAACGTCGGCGGCAAGACCTATCATTATTTCTCGCTCAAGGCGGCGGAGAAGAATGGGCTGCCCGGGATTTCGCGCCTGCCATTCTCGATGAAGGTGCTGCTCGAAAATCTGCTGCGCTTCGAAGACGGTAGGTCGGTGACACGCGAAGACATCCTCGCCGTGGCCGAGTGGCTCGACAACAAGGGCAAGGTCGAGCGCGAGATTGCCTTTCGTCCGGCCCGGGTTTTGATGCAGGATTTCACCGGCGTTCCGGCGGTCGTCGATCTTGCCGCGATGCGCGACGCGATGACGAAGCTCGGCGGCGATCCGCAGAAGATCAACCCGCTCGTTCCCGTCGATCTCGTCATCGACCATTCGGTGATCGTCGATGCCTATGGCAGTCCCAAGGCGTTCAAGACCAATGTCGATCTCGAATACGAGCGCAACGGCGAGCGCTATCGGTTCTTGAAATGGGGGCAGGGCTCGTTCGCCAATTTCCGTGTCGTACCGCCCGGCACCGGCATCTGCCATCAGGTCAATCTCGAATATCTCGCCCAGACGGTCTGGACGCGCAAAGAGAAGGCCGGCAAGGAGACGATCGAAGTCGCCTATCCGGATTCGCTCGTGGGCACCGATTCGCACACCACGATGGTCAACGGCCTCTCGGTGCTCGGCTGGGGCGTGGGCGGCATCGAGGCTGAGGCCTGCATGCTTGGCCAGCCGCTTTCCATGCTTTTGCCGGAAGTCGTCGGGTTCAAATTGACGGGCGAGCTGAAAGAGGGCGTCACCGCGACGGACCTCGTTCTCACCGTCACGCAAATGCTGCGCAAACAGGGGGTCGTCGGCAAGTTCGTCGAGTTCTACGGCCCGGGCCTCGCGCATCTGTCGCTCGCCGACCGCGCGACGATCGCCAATATGGCGCCGGAATATGGCGCGACCTGCGGTTTCTTTCCGGTGGACTCCGAGACGCTGGCCTATCTTTCGACCTCGGCGCGCGCCCCGGCGCGCATTGCGCTGGTCGAGAAATATGCCAAGGCGCAGGACATGTTCCGCACGGCAACGACGCCCGATCCCGTCTTTACGGAAACTCTCGCGCTCGATCTCGCTGAGGTGGTTCCGTCGATGGCGGGTCCGAAACGGCCGGAGGGGCGGATTGCACTCGAATCCGTCGCGTCGGGTTTCAGGACGGCGCTTGCCTCCGAATACAAGAAGACAGCGGACGCCGAGAAGCGCTATCCGGTTCATGGCAGGAACTACGATCTCGGCCATGGCGACGTGGTGATCGCGGCCATCACCTCGTGTACGAATACGTCCAATCCGGACGTGCTGATCGGCGCGGGCTTACTGGCCCGCAACGCCGTCGCCAAGGGATTGTCGGTCAAACCCTGGGTGAAGACGTCGCTCGCGCCCGGCAGTCAGGTGGTGGCCGAATATCTCGACAATTCCGGCCTGCAGAAGGATCTCGACAAGCTCGGCTTCAATCTTGTCGGCTTCGGCTGCACGACCTGCATCGGCAATTCCGGCCCGCTTCATCCGGAAATCTCCGATACGATCAACGAGCATGAGCTGGTCGCCGCCGCGGTCCTCTCCGGCAACCGCAATTTCGAAGGCCGCGTCAGCCCCGACGTTCAGGCCAATTATCTCGCGTCCCCGCCGCTGGTCGTCGCGCATGCGCTGGCCGGCACAGTCACCAAGGACCTGACGCGGGAGCCGCTCGGCCGGGACAAGGACGGCGAGCCCGTCTATCTGCGCGACATCTGGCCCAGCGCCAAGGAGATCAACCGTTTCGTTGCGAAATTCGTGACCAGGAAGATCTTCAAGAGCCGCTACGCCGACGTGTTCGAGGGCGACGCGCATTGGCGCAAGGTGAAAGTGCCGTCGGGCGAGACCTATCATTGGGACATGGGCTCGACCTATGTGCAGAACCCGCCTTATTTCGACGGGCTGAAAATCACGCCGGAGCCGGTCAAAGACATCGTCGATGCGCGCATCCTGGCGATCTTCGGCGACAAGATCACGACCGACCATATTTCCCCGGCGGGGTCGATCAAGGCCGCTTCGCCGGCCGGCCAGTTCCTGCTCGAACGGCAGGTCTCGCACGCCAATTTCAACCAATACGGCACGCGGCGCGGCAATCATGAAATCATGATGCGCGGGACATTCGCCAATATCCGCATCAAGAATTTCATCCTCACAAGGATGGACGGAATGGTGCCGGAAGGCGGCATGACGAAACATTGGCCGGACGGCACCGAGATGCCGATCTATGATGCAGCGATGAAATATCAGAGCGAGGGCGTGCCGCTGGTCGTCTTCGCCGGCGCCGAATATGGCAATGGCTCGTCGCGCGACTGGGCGGCGAAAGGCACCAAGCTCTTGGGCGTTCGCGCGGTGATCGCCGAATCTTTCGAGCGCATCCATCGCTCGAATCTGGTCGGCATGGGCGTCCTGCCGCTCACCTTCGAGCCGGGCACGAGCTGGAAGACGCTCAAGCTGCGAGGCGACGAGAACGGTCACGATCCACGGGCTCGGCAAGGAATTGAAGCCGCGCCAGAAGATGGAAGCCGACGATCACCTATGACGACGGCAGCTTGAAGAAAGTGCCGCTGCATTGCCGGATCGCGACCGAGGACGAGCTCGAATATTTCAAGAACGGCGGCATTCTGCCTTACGTGCTGCGGCAGCTGGCTGCCGCGTGAGGGCCGTCATGCGCGGACTTGGTCCGCGCATCCAAGAACGTGGTAGCCGAGAATAAGCTATAATGTATGAGGTTGCTGTTGCGGCCCTGTATAGGCCCTCGGTGATTGGAAACGCATCGCGACTTTGGGGCAGCGGGAAGCTATGGGCACAATTTGAGAGTGCCGCAAATTCTTGCGATATCTCCAAGCCCGAGACGGTCTCCGCGCCGGTCGAGCGCGTTAACGAACTCGTGGTTGGCGCTTGGATGCGCGGATCAAGTCCGCGCATGACGTGATTCGACTACCAATTCAGCGTCTCGTAGAGATCGTTCCAATCGGGATTCATCTCCTGGATCAGAGCAAGCTTCCAGAGCCGCGGCCCAATGTTTGAGAGTTTTCTCGCGCTGAATGGCGGCTCTGATGTCATCGAAACTTTCGTAATAAACGAGGCGATGAAGACCGTAGCGCTGCGTAAAGCCTTTCTTCCGCTCTTCGCGATGCTCGTGGATACGGCGGGATAAATCATTCGTCACACCGATATAAAGTGTTCCGTCGCGTTTGTTGCTCATGATGTAAACGAAACCGCCCATATGGCGCAGATTAAAGCCGATCGGTTCTCCCGTCATGCGCGGACTTGATCCGCGCATCCAGAAGCGTCGCGTCCCGAGTGGCGCGTCAGATCCCAAGGCCAAAGCGATTCGGCGCTTGGATGCGCGGATCAAGTCCGCGCATGACGCGCCATCCCTTGTCCTAGGCGCGCTGATTTGCTTAAACCGCTGCCGAAAGCAGGAGTGAAAATGCCCACCTACAAAATCTTCGTTCTTCCCGGCGATGGCATCGGCCCCGAAGTCATGGCGGAGGTCGAGAAGATCGCCGCCTTCTTCACCAAGGAAGGCGCGGCTTGCTTCGAGATCGAACGCGGCCTCGTCGGCGGTGCCGCCTATGACGCGCATGGGCAAGCGATCAGCGAAGACGACATGGCGCGCGCCGCTGCGGCGGACGCGATTCTGCTCGGCGCCGTCGGCGGCCCGAAGTGGGACGGCGTGCCTATGACGTGCGCCCCGAAGCCGGGCTTCTGCGGCTGCGCAAGGACTTGCAATCTTTTCGCCAATCTGCGCCCCGCCATCTGCTATCCGGCGCTCGCCGATGCTTCCTCGCTGAAGCGCGAGCTCGTCGACGGGCTCGACATGATGATCGTGCGCGAATTGACCGGCGGCGTTTATTTCGGCGAGCCGAAAGCAGATCATCGATCTCGGCAAGGGCCAGAAACGCGCCATCGACACGCAAGTCTATGAGACATACGAGATCGAGCGCATCGGCCGCGTCGCCTTCGAGCTGGCGCGCAAGCGCCGCAACAAGGTGACGTCGTCGGAAAAGCACAATGTGATGAAATCCGGCGTGCTCTGGCGCGAGGTGATCATCGATCTGCACAAGCGCGAATTTCCCGACGTCGAGCTCGAACATCAGCTCGCCGACGCGCTCGGCATGCAGCTCGTGCGACGGCCGAAACAGTTCGACGTGATCGTCACCGACAATCTTTTCGGCGACATGCTCTCGGATGTCGCGGCGATGCTGACCGGCTCGCTCGGCATGTTGCCCTCGGCCTCGCTCGGCGCGGTGGACGCAAAGACCGGACGCCAGAAAGGCGCTCTACGAGCCGGTGCACGGCTCGGCGCCCGATATCGCCGGGCAAGGGCCTCGCCAATCCGATCGCCATGATCGGCTCGTTCGGCATGGCGCTGCGCTATTCTTTCGGCTTCGGCGATCTCGCCGACCGGATCGAGAAGGCGATCGCCGGCGTGCTCGCCAAGGGCTATCGCACGGCCGACATCAAGGGCGATGCTTCGAAGTCGGTTTCCACGTCCCGAGATGGGCGATGCAATCTTGGGCGAGCTGCGAGGCGGCGCTTGAGCGGCTGACTTTCTGGGCGCCATGCGCGGCATGCCGCCCGGGATCCAGAGCAACGCGTCCAAGAATCGTGCGTTGCTCCTGGGTGCCGGCTCTCCGCTTCGCTTCGGCCGGGAAAGAAGCCGCTACGACGACAGCAGCGGGCCCCAGGCCGGATCGGAGGCGTAGGACGGCGTCGGGACCGGGAACTCGGCCCGGCCGAACACGTCGATCATGAAAATATGCGGGCCCGAATCGCCGCCGGGATCGCGGAAGAACATCAGAAACAGCCCGTTCGGCGCCCAGGTCGGGCCTTCGTTGTGGAAGCCTTCGGTGAGAATGCGCTCGCCCGATCCATCCGGCTTCATGATGCCGATCGCGAACGTGCTGGCGCCCTGTTTGGTGAAGGCGATGTAATCGCCCTTCGGCGACCAGACCGGCGTCGAATAGCGTCCGTCGCCGAACGAGATCCGCTGCGCGTCGCCGCCGGAAGCGGACATGACATAAATCTGCTGGCTGCCGCCGCGATCCGAATCGAAAGTGATCTGCGAGCCGTCGGGCGAGAAGGAGGGCGACGTGTCGATGGCGGAGGAATCCGAAAGTCGCGTCGTCGCCCGCGAGCGAATGTCCATCTCGTAAAGGTTGGACGAATCGCCTTGCTGCAGCGACATGACGATTTTCTGCCCGTCGGGCGAGAAACGCGGCGCGAAAGTCATGCCGGGGAAATTGCCGACGACCTCGCGCTGCCCGGTTGCGATGTTGAGCAGCAGAACCTTCGGATCCGAATCTGCCGGGAACGCCATGTAGGTCACGTCCTGCGAGGATGGCGAGAAGCGCGGCGTCACGACGAGATCGTCGCCGCTCGTCAGATAGCGCACGTTGGCGCCGTCCTGATCCATGATCGCCAGCCGCTTGCGGCGCATCTGCGGGGTCCCGGTCTCGTCGACAAAGACGACGCGGGTGTCGAAAAATCCCTTTTCGCCGGTGATCCGCGTGAAGATCGCATCGGAAATGATATGGGCGACGCGCCGCGAATTGTTCGGATCGGTCACATATTGCTGGCCGGCGACCTGCGCTCCCGTGCCGACGTCCCAAAGCCGGAACTGGGTTTGCAAGCGGCCGTCCGGCCCGGCGCCGCTGCGGCCGGTCACCACGAACTGCGCATTGACCGTCCTCCACGACTGCATCTGCGGCGATTGATCGGGATTGGTCACGTGCTCGGGGAACGTGTTTGCATCGACGGGCGCAAGAAACACCGAGCGGCTGAAATTATTGGTGATGACGCCGCTGATGTCGCTGCCGGAATCGCCGACGAATTGCGTGACCGCCACCGATACGGGCTTGAACTGCGCACCGGGCGTCACGTTGAAATACTGGTCCTCCGCCAAGGCAAGGCGCGAGGTGACGGCGCTCGAGGCCGCAGCGAGAATGAGCCCCGAAGCCGATCGCCGGGTTATGGATGGAAGCATGATGGTTTCAGTCCGCTTGGTTCGAATTGGACCCAGGTTGGATTGAGCGAATAACGCGAGCGCGACGCAAGCTGGAGCGGGAACTAAGCGGCCGCTCCGGCTCTACGTGTCTTCGTCGAGGAACCGGACGGTTCGGTCCCTCCATTCTTCATAGTAAGGCTTGAATATGTCGGGAACCGGCAGGGGATCGCATGTGTGCACGGCCCGCATGGCGCTGTCCGCCAGCGGCTGCCAGGCGGGATCGTCGGGCGGATTGAGCAAAGTCGGGTCGGCGGCAAGCGAACCGTCGAGATTCAAAGGCACCCGGATCATCGGGACATATTTTGGACCGGGCGGCACGGTAATCGGCTGCGTCCAACAGCCCTGCCACCTGTCATGGAACCAGCCCTGCATCTGCGCCATGAGCGAGGGCGACATTTTCCCGGCGCTCGCGGTCGGCGAGCCGAGCGAGGCGACCTGCTGGAGTTCCTTGCCGGTCGCCGCCTTGCGCTGCTGCGCCTCCCTGCTAAGCAGCCTTGCTATATCGTCGGCGTTGAACTTGCGCGGCGGATCTTTGCTGTCGTCGCCCGATTTAGGCTTATCCTCAGCCAGAAGTTTGGCGATCTGGTCGAGTTTGAGCTCCGGCTGCTTGGCCTCGTCCTTCTTGGGCGTAGGCTTCGGCGGTGGGCTCTTGGGGGTGGACTGGATCGCCTCGGCGTCCTGCGACTTGTCGGCAACCGGGGGAACCGGCGCCGGTTTTGCCGGCGGCGGCGGCGTGGTCGCGGCCTGAACCGGCGGCTTCTGCGGTTCGACCTTGTCGGCCTGTCCCGGATCGGAGATCCGCTTCAACGGCGGCGGCGGCGTCGGCACGTCGCGCTTGGCTTCGGCGATCGGCGGCTTGGGCTTGGCTTCGATCACGGCGGCGATCTTGTCGGCCCTTTGCTTGGGCTGGACTTGCTTGGCGGTCTTGTCGCCGTGCATGATCTGGTTGAAATCCTGCATGCTCACCATTTCGATCGGAATCGTCTCCGGTGCGTCCTCGAACGTCGGGCTGCGGGAAAACGATACAAGAGCCATCACGAGCAAGGCCGCGTGGGCGGCGCTCGAGAGGATGTAACCGGGCTTTCCCGATGCGTCCATCGAAAGTCAGTTCTTGTCTGGCTCGGTAACGAGAGCGACCTTCTTGTAACCGGCGTCGGTAATGATCGACATGACTTCGGCGATCTTGCCGTAATTCACTTCGTTGGCGCCGCGCACATAAATGCGCTGGTCGAAGCCGTCATGCGCCGCGTCCTTCAGCTTCACGGCGAGTTGTTCAAGCGGCACAGGCTCATCCATGAGATAGATGGTGCCTTTGTCGTCGATGGCGACCGAGATCGGCTTTTGCTCGATATTGAGCGCCGAGGCCTTGGTATGCGGCAGGTCGATCGGAACGCCGGTAGCGAGCAGCGGCGCGGCGACCATGAAAATGATCAAAAGCACGAGCATCACGTCGATGAACGGCGTCATGTTGATCTCGCACATGGCCTTGTAGCGAGGCACACCGCGGCGATGCCGGCCGCCTGCACGCGTTTGCGCTGCGCTCATGCCCATGGGATCATTCTCCTAATCAAACGCGAATCCCCTCCCATTGGGAGAAGGATGATCACGCCCTTCACGCTGCTCGATCACGTGTGCCGTGCTGATCAATCTGGCGCGAAAGGATCGAGGAAAACTCATCGGCAAACCCTTCGAGCTGGGCCTGTTTCTTCGCCACGTCTCCCTGCAGCTTGTTGTAAGCGATGAGCGCGGGGATCGCGGCGAAAAGGCCGATTGCCGTCGCCAACAGCGCCTCGGCTATGCCCGGCGCGACGACGGCAAGCGAGGTGTTTCGCGAAGCGGCGATCGAGCGAAACGAGGTCATGATGCCCCAAACCGTGCCGAACAGGCCGATAAACGGGCCGGCGGAGGCAACCGTTGCGAGCACCAAAAGATGCGATTCCAACTTTTCGACCTCGCGGGCGATCGTTACGTCGAGGACCTTCTCGATTCGCGTCTGCAGGCCCATGAAAGAGCTCGTCGCGGTCTGCACCGAGCGTTTCCATTCGTGCATCGCAGCGACGAACAGGCTCGCCATGCCGCTCGTCGGCCGCGACGATAGGGTGGCATAAAGCTCCTCGAGCGAATTGCCGGACCAGAACGCCTGCTCGAACCGGTCCATGGCTTTTTGCACCTTGGAAAACAGCAGCGCCTTGTTGATGATGATCGCCCAGCACCAGATCGACGCCGCGAGCAGGCCGATCATGACCAGCTTGACCACGACATGCGCGGTCAGGAACATGCCCCAAAGCGTAACTTCGCCGGCCGGCGCGGCTAATGCCGAACTCGCTATGTCGGCTGGATTCATGTCATTCATCCTCGCAAAGCGGCGAAAAGCTCGGAGCGAACTCCAGCGCCGATGCCGCAAAACGTAAGGGCGCCGGCGATCGCGCGGCCGTTAACCCTCGCCAGATCCGAGAAAGCAATTTCAGGCGAATCCCAGAATTCCGAGATCGGACCGATGATTAGGCCTCTCCTCACCTGCAATTCGGTCATTTCTTGGGCTTTCCGCGACGCTGCGTCGCTTAAAGGCGACCAAGCAAGTTGAGCCATCTTCAAGCTTAACATGGGGTTACTATCTAGGGCGGCTGGCATTGCCGATGCAAGCTCAATGCGCCCCGTTGCCGGGCATTTGCAATTGCTGAGATTGCAATCCCCAGCCGCCCGTCGCCCGCCGGGACGGGCCCGTCGCAAATGACGCGGCCGGCCGGCTTCGCGTCGCCGTGCGCCCGGCGATGGCCTCAAGGGCCATCCTCATCCGGGTAGCCAAGCTTGGCTCGAATTGCGCGCGGCAGCCGCCGCGCTCGACCGCCGGCGACGGCGCCGACGCGGACCCGCGCTTCAACCAGCACCTCCTCGCCGCGGCGGATCTTCTGCGCCATTTCGATCGAGGCGCCGCCCAGTTTCACGACGGCCGTCTCGACGCAAAGCGCGTCGTCCATCCGCGCCGGCTTCGCATAGTCGATGCTCAACTTGCGCACGACGAAGACGAGCCCGCCTTCGGCAAAGAGCGCCGACTGGTTTATCCCCTGGCCGCGCAAAAATTCGGTGCGGCCGCGCTCGAGAAAACGCAGATAAGCGACATGTTGGACGAAGCCGGAGAAATCCGTGTCTTCGTAATAGACGCGGACCGGCAAGCGGCATGGCGGAGTCTTTGCTGCGGTCATGCTTGCGTGACGCCCATGAATTTCTGTGGCGATCGTCATAGCCGAAAACTCGGGGAGATGGGCCACACGCGAACGGAGACATTGAGATAGCTCAAGGCAGAGGCTGCTCCAAGGCTCGAGGCTTCAAAAGCTGACGGCCGCGGCGGCCGCCTCCGCCCGATTCAAAGTGAAAAGATGACTCCGACCCCCGCGCCTGGAAGAGACATGCGCCAATCGCCTTCGCTCCCCCCAATTCGGCCGTCCCCCAACCCGCGGGGGAGCGCTCGACCACGGGCGCGCCTGGGCAATCGGGCCAGGAAATATCGGACCTCGCCGTCGTCCCGCTCCCCGAACTCCTTCTTCGGCTGCATTCGACCGACAGCGGCCTGCACGCCTCCGACGCCGCGGCCATCCTCGCGGCGGTCGGACCGAACCGGATCGATACGGCTCCACGGAAGAGCCTGTTCGCCGACTTTATCGGACGATTGAGCAATCCATTGGTCTTGATTCTGCTCTTCGCAGCGGGCGTATCGGCGTTCACAGGAGACGTTCCGAGCTTCCTCATCATCGCGGTCATTGTGCTGATGTCCGTGATCCTCGACGTGACGCAGGAGCGCCAAGCCCAAAACGCCGCCGAACGCCTGCGCGAGCAGGTCTCGCTTTCCGCCAAGGCGCTTCGCGATGGAAGGCCGGCCGACGTTCCTGCGGCGGAGATCGTGCCCGGCGATGTCGTCCTTCTCGCGGCCGGCGATCTCGTGCCCGCCGATTCCCGACTGATCGAAGCCCGCGACCTCTATGTCGACGAGGCGCTTCTCACCGGAGAGGCTTACCCGGCCGAAAAGAATGCGGCGCCGGCAACCGCGGCCGCGTGCGCGACCGCGTTCCCGGCTAATCTCGTATTCATGGGGAGCTCGGTCGTCAGCGGAACCGCCAAAGCGCTGGTCCTGGCGACCGGGCGCAAAGCCCAGCTCGGCTCCATCGCCAGCGCGCTGCAGAAACCGCCGCCGCCAACCGCCTTTGCAATCGGCATCCAAAAATTTGGGATGATGATCGTGCAAGCCACGATCTTTCTTGTCCTGTTCGTGGTCCTCGTCAACATCCTGTTCCATCGGCCGCTGCTCGAATCCTTCCTGTTCGCGCTGGCGCTCGCGGTCGGACTGACACCCGAACTCCTGCCGATGATCGTATCGGTCACTCTTGCGCATGGCGCGATGCGCCTGTCGCGCAAGCAGGTGATCGTCAAGCGGCAATCCGCCATCGATGATCTCGGCAGCATGAACGTTCTCTGCAGTGACAAGACCGGCACCCTAACCGAAGCCCGCATCAGGCTGGTGCGGGAAGTGGATCTCGGCGGGCGGGACAGCGGCGCCGCGATGCAGATGGCGCAGCTCAACGCCGCGTTCGAAAGCGGGCTCAGGAGTCCCCTCGACGATGCGATCCTCGCCGCCGGCAAGGCCGACCTAGCAGCCTGGCGCAAGATCGACGAAGTGCCGTTCGATTTCGAACGCCGCCGGGTCTCGATCCTCGTCGAAGGCGAAGGCCGCCGTCTCCTCATCGTGAAGGGCGCTCCGGAAGACATCCTTGCCCACGCGGGTCGCTATGAGCAGCAGGGAGCGGCGCCGCGTCCGCTCGAACTCGGCAGCGCGCAAGACCGCCGAGGCGACGTTCAACGGCCTCGGCGCCGAGGGCTACCGGGTCCTGGGGGTCGCGTGGCGGGAGGTCGAAGCGGACCGTGACCACGCCAACATAGCGGACGAGACAGATTTGATCTTCGCGGGGTTTCTCGCCTTCCTCGATCCGCCCAAGGCCGGGGCGCGAGAGGCGCTGACCGCGCTCGCCGATCTCGGCGTCGCCCTGAAGGTGGTGACCGGCGACAATGAGCTGGTCACTCGGCATGTCTGCAACGAACTCGGTCTTCGCATCAGCGGAACGCTGACCGGTTCGGAGATCGCGGGCCTCACCGACGAGGCGCTAATGGCCAGGGTCGACGACACGACCCTCTTCTGCCGGGTCACGCCGCCGCTGAAGTCCCGCATCATCAGGGCTTTGCGGCGCAAGGGCCATGTTGTCGGCTACCTCGGCGACGGGATCAACGATGCGCCGTCGCTGCATGCCGCAGACGTCGGCTTCTCGGTGGACACTGCCTGCGACGTCGCCAAGGAAGCAGCCGCCATGATCCTCCTGCGCAAGGATCTCGGCGTGCTCGCGGAGGGCGTCCGCGAAGGTCGCAAGACCTTCGTCAATATCCTCAAATATATGATGATGGGAACGAGCTCGAATTTCGGCAACATGTTCTCCATGGCGGGCGGTGTTCTGTTCCTGCCCTTCTTGCCGATGCTGCCGACGCAAATTCTCCTGAACAACCTGCTCTATGATCTGTCGGAGACAGCGATCCCGCTGGACGAGGTGAGCGATGCGATGGTGGCCAAGCCGCGCCGCTGGAATCTCGACATCGTCCGCAAGTTCATGTTCGTGTTCGGGCCACTGAGTTCGATTTTCGACTTCGTCACTTTCGCCCTGCTGCTCAGGGTCTTCCGCGCGGGCGAGAAGCTGTTTCATACGGGCTGGTTTGTCGAGTCGCTTGCGACCCAAGTCCTGGTGATCTTCATCATCCGCACGGCTCATCCTCTGCGCGATCCGCCGCATCCGGCGCTTGTGGCAAGCACGCTCTTGGCTTTCGCCGTGGCTGTGGCGCTTCCCTATTCGCCGCTGGCGCCGTGGCTCGGCTTCGTACCGGTGCCGGCCGCCCTCATGGGAGCGCTCGCGCTCGTGACCATCGCCTATCTTCTGCTCGTCTATGTCGTGAAGCGCTGGTTCTTCGATCGCTATCAGCTGGACTAGGCGACGCACTTCAATTTCGCGGGTGTGAGAGCGCCAAGCAGGTTTTTGCGCTCGAGGCCGGCCGGTGATAGAGTTTATCCAATCCCTATTGCCAATTCGATCGGTGCCGACGAGACCATGTATAGCCGCGTCACCAAAGGCGTCCAGATCACGGTCATGCCCGAATTCGTGCCGGAACGCTCCGACGCCGACGAGGCGACCTATTTCTGGGCTTACACGGTCGAGATCGCCAATTGCGGCGCGCGCACCGTGCAATTGACCGCGCGTCACTGGAAGATCACCGACGCCAACGGCAGGCTCGAGGAGGTGAGGGGCCCGGGCGTCGTCGGCGAACAGCCGGTGCTGAAGCCCGGCGAGCGTTTTCGCTACACATCAGGCTGTCCGCTGACGACTCCATCCGGCATCATGACCGGGAGCTACCGGATGGTGAGTGAGGAGGGCGATGTGTTCGAGGCGGAAATTCCGGTCTTTTCGCTCGACTCGCCCTATGCCGCGCGAGTGCTGAATTAGTGGGCGCAAGCGCGGCGGAGAGCAGGCTTTCGGCGACGCTCGCCATCCTTCAGCGGCTGGTCTCGTTCGATACCGAAAGCGCCAACTCCAATCTCGCTTTAACTGCCGATGTCGAAGCCTATCTTGTCGGCCTTGGCGTCGATTATGTGAAAGTGCCGAACGCCGAGGGCGACAAGGCGGCGCTGTTTGCGACCATCGGCCCGAAGACCGACGGCGGCGTTCTGCTGTCCGGCCATACCGATGTCGTGCCGGTCGAAGGCCAGGCCTGGAGCGGCGATCCGTTCACGCTACGCGCCGCGGACGGGCGCCTCTATGGCCGCGGCGCCTGCGACATGAAAGGATTCGATGCGATCTGCCTCGCCATGATCCCGGAGTTCCAACAGGCGGGGCTGAAGCGGCCGATCCATATCATGCTGAGCTACGACGAAGAGATCGGCTGTCGCGGCGGACTCGATACGATCGCCCGCTTCGGCCGCGATCTGCCGCGCCCCGGGGCGGCCATCGTCGGCGAGCCGACCGCAATGCAGGTGGCGGACGCGCATAAGAGCATCGCCACCTACCAGACGATCGTGCAAGGCAAGGAAGCCCATTCGGCCAGGCCCGCTCTCGGCGCCAGCGCCATCGAGGCGGCCGGCGCGCTCGTCACCGAACTTTATCGCTTCGCCGATACGCTCAAGACGCGGGCGGACCCGCGCTTCGACCCGCCGTTTTCGACAATCCACGTGGGGGTCATCCACGGCGGCACGGCACGCAACATCCTCGCCAAATATTGCACCTTCCTTTGGGAATTCCGCGGTCTGCCCGGCGTGCCGCAAAACACCGCCCGCGCGCATATCGATGCTTATGCGGCGCTCCTCGAGAAACCGAACCTGCGGATCGAGACGCAGACCGAAACAGAGGTCCCGGGACTTGCCCCCGCGCCCGGCTCGCGCGCCGAAGAACTAGCGTTGCGGCTCGCGCAGTTGCCGAGCGCGATCACGGTTCCCTACGCGAGCGAAGCCGGGCAATTTCAGGCGGCGCGGATTCCGGCGGTCGTGTGCGGCCCCGGCTCGATCGAGCAAGCGCATCAGCCGGACGAATATATCGAGATGGCGCAACTCGAAGCGGGCATCGGCTTCATGCGCCGGCTCGCAGCGGAATTGGGGTGAGGAACGTCGCCTTGTCCCGATCGCCTCACACCCGCTTGGCGATAAACGTCATGCGCGCCTGATTATGGCCAATGTTGTGCTCGATGCGGCGCGCCTCGAAACCGCGAGTCGCAAGCAGCCGCTGCATCTCGGGAATGGCGAAGGTCGTGAGCCCGATCCTGCCGCGCACGCGCCGGTATCGCCTGAAGAAGGTCGCGGCGAGGCCGCGCAACGCCGTGAGCAGAAATCCGCCGCGATAGGCGAACTCGACCAGCGCCCAGGAATCGGTCAGCGCATCGACGTGCGGCGGAATGATATCGGCGACGACGAGGCGCCCGCCGAGCTTCAATTTTGCCGCGGCGTATGCGACGAGGGCGCCACATTCCTCGCGGCTCAAATACTGGAACACCGAATTGCAAATCATCATGTCGAGGCTCGAGTCCGGCAAGGCTTCGAGCCCCGCTCGGTTGAGTACGACGATCTTCGCGTTGGCCTTGTGGCGGCCCCGCAGCGACGCCTCGATCCTGGGGATCGGATCATAGAGATAGAGGCGGCCGCATTTGGCAGCGAGGAAATCCGCCGCGAGCGCTTCGCCGCAGCCGTAATCGAGCACGTGAGCCTGCGGCGAGGGAATGAGCGGGGCAATCTCCTTGCCGATGTCGGCGTAATACAAGGCGCGATACCGGCTGTTCACGTAGAGCACGTGGTCGCCGTTCCAGAAATCACGCCAGGACATGGAATCGCGCCCATTCATTGATCACGCAGAATCGGATCACTCAAAATCGCCGCTCATCGCGCGTCGGGACAGGTCAGAACCTCTATCGTCACATGGCTCAAGCCGGGCAAATCGGCGAGCTTCGCCTTGTGCTCCTGCGGCGACCGAGGATGATCGCTGACGAGCGAGATGACCGCGGCTCGATGGCCGGGACCAAGCCGCCACAGATGCAGATCCGACACGAAGTCGCCGTCCGCCTCGAGCCGCGCCTTGATGGCCTCGCACAGCCGATCATCCGGCGTGATATCGAGGAGCACGCCGCCCGAGTCGCGCACCAGACCATAGGCCCAACTCAAAATCACGCAACACCCCGCAAGGCCGACCAGAGGATCCATCCAGACGAGGCCGAAATTGCGGGCGAGAAACAGGCCGCCGATGGCAAGCAGCGAGGTCGCCGCGTCGGCCAGAACATGCACGTAGGCCGCCCGCAGATTATGATCCGTATCGGAATGAGCATGGTCATGGTCACCGCCATGATCGTGATGATGGGAATGCGCGTGGTCGTCGCGCAGCAGCCAAGCGCTTGCGAGATTGACGCAGAGCCCCAGACCGGCGATCGCCAAGGCCTCGTCATAGACGATCGAGCGCGGATGGATCAGGCGGCCGATCAATTCATACGCGATCAGCAGCGCGACCATGGCGAGCGCCAGGCCGCTCGCGAAGGCGGCGAGATCGCCGAATTTTCCCGTACCGAAGGCGAAGCGCGGATCATCCGCGTGGCGGCGCGCATAAACATAGGCAAGCGCCGCAACGCCCAGCGCCGCCGCATGGGTCGACATGTGGAAACCGTCGGCGATCAGTGCCATCGAACCGAAAATGGCGCCGCCGACGATCTCGGCGACCATCATCGCCGCCGTCAGGCAAACGACGAACAGCGTTCGGCGCTCGTTGGCAGCGTGATGCCGGCCGAGAAACATATGCGCATGGGTGAACCCATCAAGCGAATGGTCGTGCATGAAATCGCGATCCAGAAGAGACAATGGCCAGCTTTAGGGCCGCCGAGCCTTGTTTCGGCTCCGCCGGCGCAAGCCGGCCTCATTTGGTGAAAATATAGATATCGACGGCCAGATTTGGATCCTCCGCATTGGTCAATTCGGTCAAATATTCCTCGATGAAGAAATCGCCCGCCTCAAGCCCCTTTTCGTCGAGATAGGCGGTGATGAGATCATAGGTCGAATCGATGTCGTCATAAGGGCCGCGATGTTGAAATTTGAGCGCCTTGCCGGAGGGCGAGGATCCAAGCTTCACGTCGGCCGACAATTCGTCTTTCCCCGCCGGTTTTTCGGCAAGTGGAATCATCGCCTCATAGGAAAAGCCAGCGTCGCCGGTCTGCGTGAAGACAGTGAAGGGCGAGCCGGCAGGCTTGAGCCCGGCGTTATCCATGGCGGCTTTGATCTTGGCGAGCGAATCCTTGATCGAGGTGAATCCGTCGTCCCATTTGGCTTGCGCCGTGACGATCGCAACCGACCGCGACGGCACCTCGAGGCTCACGCTCGTGACGTCGCTCGGCAAGCCTGGCGTATTTTCCTCCGGCTCCCCCGCGTTCGGGATTGGCGCACTCGGTTTGGGAGCCGTGATGGCTCCCGGCGCCGGAGTTGCGGCTGAAGGGGCGGCTGGCGCAGGCGTCGTCGGGGCAGGGGTCGTCGGCGTGGCGGGCGCAGCCGGTCCGGCCGGCGCCGTGGACTGACCTTGCGCCCGAGCCGGAACGGCGAGAGAAAAGCCGAGAGCAACAGCCAAGGCCAAGCTGGCCGCAAAAGATCCTTTCGCGAATTCCATGCGGTTTTCCTCGTGTCGCAGCCTGCGGTCTTGGCCAGTTTCGGCGCGCCGGTCTCGAATCGGACAGTATAGAGTCCGCAAATTCTTAGCCATGGCTACGGCTTTTTCCTATATGAAGCTCGAACCTGAGATGAACGGCATGAAGCATCCTCTCGCGCAGCGACCGGTCGTGAAGATGAACGGCCTCGGCAACGAGATCCTCATTCTCGATTTGCGCGGCACGTCATTCGAGCTGACCGCCGAGACGGTGAAGGCGATCGGCCGCGGCGATCGTCTTGGCTTCGATCAGCTCATGGTGCTGCGCGATCCGCGCGCGCCCACGACCGAAGCTTATGTACGCATCTACAACAGCGACGGCACGGAGGCGGGCGCCTGCGGCAATGGCGTGCGCTGCGTCGCCTGGAGCCTGCTGCGCGGCGCCAAGCGGGAAACGCTGAAGATCGAAACCTCGGCCGGCATTCTCGAATGCTTGCGCCAGGGCGAATGGAGTTTCTCGGTCGATATGGGCAAGCCGCGCTTCTTCTGGCGCAACATTCCGCTCGCCATGCCGGTTGAAGATACAAGCGCGATCGAATTGAGCCTCGACGGAGCGCCGGCCTTTGCTTCGGCGATCAACATGGGAAATCCGCACGCCGTCTTCTTCGTCGCCGATCTCGACGCCTATGACCTCGCCGCCATAGGTCCGCGGCTCGAACATCATCCGCTGTTTCCCGAGCGCGCCAACATATCGCTCGCGCATGTCGAAAGCCGCGATCATATCCGGGTGAGAGTCTGGGAGCGGGGCGCCGGACTGACCCGCGCCTGCGGCTCGGCCGCCTGCGCCGTTCTCGTCGCCGCCGCCCGCAAGAACCTCGCGGCGCGCATGGCCAAAGTGAGCTTGCCCGGCGGCGATCTCCAGGTCACCTGGCGCGAAGACGCGCATGTCGCCCTGGCCGGTCCGGTCGAATATGAATTCGAGACGGTGCTCGACCCGCTCCTCTTCGAGGGGCAAGCCGCGTGAACGAGGCTGCGCGTCCGCGAGTCGAAATCGTCAACTTCGGCTGCCGTCTCAATCTGGTCGAGGGCGAGGTCATGCGCCGCGCGGCTCTTGCCGCCGGGCGCGACAATCTCGTCATCGTGAACACCTGCGCGGTGACGGCGGAAGCGGCGCGTCAGGCGCGTCAGACGATCCGCCGGTTGAAGCGCGAAGCGCCTGCAGCGCGAGATCATCGTCACGGGCTGCGCCGCGCAAATCGATCCGCGCGCCTTTGCCGTCATGCCCGAAGTCGCCAAGGTTCTCGGCAATCGCGAGAAGATGGAGCCGCGCGTCTTTGCCGGTGAAGCCGGAGCGCGCATCAGCGTCGGCGATATTTTTGCGCACGCCCCGGCGCCGCCGTCGGTCGAAAGCATCGAAGGCCATACCCGCGCCTTCCTGGCGGTGCAGAATGGCTGCGATCACCGCTGCACCTTCTGTATCATTCCTTATGGGCGCGGGGCCTCGCGCTCCATGCCAGTGGGCGAAGTTCTTGCGGCGGTCGAAAACTGTCTCGGCAAAGGCGTTAAAGAGATCGTGCTCACCGGAGTCGATCTTACCGCCTATGGCAAGGATCTTGGCGCGCCGGGTCTCGGGCAACTCGTGAAAGCGATACTGAAGGCCGCGCCCTCGCTCGCCCGGCTGCGTCTCTCTTCGATCGATTGCATCGAGGCGGACAGCGATCTCGTCGATGCCCTGGCGAACGAGGCGCGGCTGATGCCGCATTTGCATCTCTCGCTGCAATCGGGCGACGACATGATCCTGAAGCGCATGAAGCGGCGCCACACCCGCGCCCATGCGGTCGGCTTTTGCGCGGAGATCAGGCGGGCGCGGCCCGATATCGTTTTCGGCGCCGATCTGATTGCCGGCTTTCCGACCGAGAATGAGGGGATGTTCGAGAATACGCTGAGGCTTGTCGAAGAATGCGGGCTGACGCATCTTCATGTCTTCCCTTTTTCGCCGAGGCCCGGCACGCCGGCCGCGCTGATGCCGCGGGTCGAAGCGGGCGTCGTCGCGGCGCGCGCCAGGCGCCTGCGCGAAGCGGGCGATGCGGCGCTGCGGGCTCACCTTGCGGCGCAGGTCGGCAAGAGGCTCGCCTTATTGGCCGAGCGCGGCGGCGTGGCGCGGGCGGAAGATTTCACCAAGGTGCGGATCGGCGATGTTCCGGCCGGGGAGATGATCACGGCACAAATCGTCGGGCGGGACGGGAAGATGCTGATTGGAGCGCGCGCGGAAGCAGCCTGAATCCGCGACAAGCCCGGCCATGACGTGAAACGCGGACTCGTGCTAAAGCGGCTGTCTTCGTTTCGGGAACGCTTATGCCTGACAAGCTCCGCTCCATCGCCCGCGCTCTGATCTCCGTCTCCGACAAGAGCAAACTTGTCGAATTGGCGCGCGAACTCGCTGCCCGCGGCGTCGAGATCGTCTCGACCGGCGGAACGCGCAAAGCGCTCGCGGCGGCCGGCATTCCCGCCAGGGACGTTTCCGACATCACCGGCTTTCCCGAAATGATGGACGGACGGGTGAAGACGCTCCACCCGAAGGTTCACGGCGGCCTCTTGGCGGTACGCGAAGACCCGGAGCACGAGGCGGCGATGCTCGCGCATGCAATCGCGCCGATCGATCTCCTCGTCGTCAACCTCTATCCGTTCGAGGCGACGGTCGCCAAGGGCGGGGGCTTCGCAGACTGCATCGAGACCATCGATATCGGCGGCCCCGCGATGATCCGCGCCGCGGCCAAGAATTTCGACAGCGTGACGGTCATCGTCGATGTCGAGGATTATGCTCTTCTTCTGGCCGAGCTGGCGGAGAATAACGGGGCGACGCGGCTCGGCTTCCGCCGCGCGCTCGCGCAAAAGGCTTTTGCGCGGACAGCGGCCTATGACGCAGGCATATCGAATTGGCTCGCCGCCCAAATCGGCGAGGCCGCGCCGGCCTATCGCAGTTTCGCAGGCCGCAGGATCGAGGCGCTGCGCTACGGCGAGAACCCGCATCAGAGCGCCGCCTTCTATGCGATGCCGCAGCAAGCGCCGAGCATCGCCGCCGCCCGGCAAGTGCAAGGCAAGCAGCTCTCCTACAACAATGTCGGCGATGCCGACGCCGCGCTCGATCTTGTCGCCGAGTTCGACCCAGCCAAACACGCCGCCGTCGCGATCATCAAACATGCCAACCCCTCCGGCGTCGCTCAAGCGGCGAGCCTCGGCGAGGCCTATCGGCTGGCGTTACGCTGCGATCCGGTCTCGGCTTACGGCGGCATTGTCGCCGCCAATCGCCGGCTCGATGCCGAGACGGCGCGGGAGATCGTAAAAATCTTCACTGAAGTGATCATCGCGCCGGAAGCCGACGCAGACGCCATCGCGATCATCGCCGGAAAGCAAAATCTTCGGCTTCTTTTGACCGGCGGCTTGCCGGATCCGCGCCGCGCCGACCTCACATTCAGATCGGTCGGCGGCGGATTTCTCGTGCAAAGCCGCGACAATGCCGTCGTCGACGACATGGATCTTTGCGTCGTCAGCGCGCGCATGCCGAGCGACGCCGAACGCGCCGATCTCGAATTCGCCTTCCGGGTGGTCAAACACGTCAAGTCGAATGCGATCGTCTATGCCAAGGGCGGCGCGACGGTAGGAATCGGCGCCGGCCAGATGAGCCGCGTCGATTCTTCGCGCATCGCCGCGCAAAAGGCCGCAGACGCGGCGCGCGCCGCGGGCCTTGGCGAGAGTCTCGCAAAAGGCTCGGTGGTCGCTTCGGATGCGTTTTTCCCCTTTGCCGACGGGCTTCTCGCCGCGGCGGATGCCGGCGCGACCGCCGTCATCCAACCGGGCGGCTCGCTGCGTGACGACGAAGTCATCAAGGCTGCCGACGATGCCGGCCTCGCGATGATCTTCACCGGCGTACGGCATTTCCGCCATTAGACGCGCAAGGACTCGGCCGGCGCTCGGGAGAGAACGTCGGGCGGCAAAGGGTCAGGGCAACAACGCGTGATCGGGGCGCCCGGCCATTGTCTTCACCGCCTCTCGCGGCTACGGTTCTTCGGTCTTATCGTCCTCGGCGGCAGGTGCGATGTCGCGTATTTTTCTCAGTCACTCGAGCCAAGACGATTTTGCAGCGATGGCGCTGCGCGATTGGCTGAAGACGGAAGGCTGGGACGACGTTTTTCTCGATCTCGATCCCGAGCGCGGCATCGCCGCGGGCGAGCGCTGGGAGCGGGCTCTGCATGAGGCGGAGAACCGCTGCGAGGCGGTAATCTTCCTCGTCTCCGGCCATTGGCTCGACTCGGGCTGGTGCCTCAAAGAATATAATCTCGCCCGCGGCCTCAACAAAAAACTCTTCGCCGTTCTGATCGATCCCGACAGGACCATTGGCGACTTGCCGGCGACACTGACCGGCACTTGGCAGGTGGTCGACCTCGCCCGTAGTCAAGACATGCTGATCTTTTCCGTTGCCGATCCGAACTCGCATAAGGAAGAACATGTCACCTTCTCGCGCGAGGGCTTGCAGCGGCTGAAAAACGGTCTGGAGAAGGCCGGGCTCGACGCGAAATTCTTCGCCTGGCCGCCGAAAGCGGAGCCGGGTCGCGCGCCTTATCGCGGCTTGCAGCCGCTCGAAGCCGCGGATGCCGGAATTTTCTTTGGCCGCGATGCGCCGATCATCGAATTTGCCGACGCGCTGCGCGGCCTGCGGGCGGGCGCGCCGCCGCGGCTCCTAGTGATCCTCGCCGCATCGGGCGCCGGAAAATCCTCGTTGCTGCGCGCCGGCCTTCTGCCGCGGCTTGCCCGTGACGACAAATATTTCCTGCCATTGCAAGCGATCCGTCCGGAGCGTGCGGCACTCACCGGCGAGAATGGATTGCTCGCCGCGCTCGAAGCGGCTTGTCCCAATCGCACCCGGGCGGATTTGCGCGCCGCGATCAAGGCCGGCGCCGCCGGGGTGCGGCCGCTCCTGGCCGAGCTTGCCGAAAACGCATTTCGGCAGACGCTCGCCGAGGCGGAGACCGGCAAGCCGCCGACGATCGTTATCGCCATCGACCAGGCGGAAGAATTGTTCCGCGGCGACGAGGCCGAGGAAGGCGCGGGGCTTCTCGATCTCGTCCGGGGTCTCACTGCCGGCGACAATCCGGCGGTGATTGCGATCTTCGCCATCCGCTCGGATTCCTATGACGCGCTCCAAAACGCCAAGCCGCTCGAAGGCCTGCCGCAAAAGCCGTTGTCGCTGCCGCCGATGCCGCACAATGCCTATCGCGAGGTGATCGAGGGACCGGCCGAGCGTGTGGTCGAGGCGGGCGGCAAGCTGGCGATCGAGCCGCAGCTGATCGACAACCTGCTCGACGACATCGAGAAGGGCGCCGGCGAGGACGCACTGCCGCTGCTCGCCTTCACGCTCGAACAGCTTTACCTCGAATATGGCCGCGCCGGCCTGCTGCGGCTGCGGGACTACCGGGCTTTCGGCGGCCTCAAGGGGACGATCGATGCGGCGGTCGAACGCGCCCTCAGAACTCGCTGACCAGGATCCGCGCATTCCAAAAGACCGCGGCGCGCGCGAGGCGCTGCTGCGGCGCGGATTGATTCCATGGCTCGCCGGCATCGATCCCGACAGCAAGAGCCCGAGGCGCAACATCGCGCGGCGCAGCGACATTCCGGCCGAAGCCGTTCCGCTGATCGACCTTTTGGTCGAGGAGCGGCTGCTCTCGACCGATACGGTGCTGGAGAAAGACGCAACGGGCAAAGAGGTTTTCGTCGCGACAATCGAGCCGGCGCACGAGGCGCTGCTGCGCCAATGGGGCCTGCTCGAAGGCTGGCTCGCGGAAGATTTCGGGCTACTGGCGACGCTCGAAGGGGTAAAGCGCGCGGCGCGCGATTGGGATGCCAATGGGCGGGCCGAGGCTTGGCTCGCGCATCAGGGCCCGCGGCTGGCCGAGACCCAAAGCCTCGATGCGCGTCCCGATATAGCGGCGCGGCTCGATGTGACCGACCGCGCCTATCTCGCCCAATGCCGGGCGCGCGAAGCCGCAATCCGCGCCGAAAAGGAAGAGGCGCTCAAACGCGAACAAGATCGGCTTGCGGAAATCGCGGCGGCGCAGGCGCGCACCGCCCGCCTGCAGCGTCGGGCGCGGTGGACGCTGGCAGTCTTTGCGGCCTTCGTCGTCGCCGGAATGGGGCTCGTTTATTGGCAACACGCGACAAATCTCAATCTGCAGGCATCGCTCAATGCACGCCAAGTCGAACTCAATCGGGAGCAAACCAAACTCCTCGCCGGACTTGCCGCTGCCGAGCGGCTCCGCAACAATTGGGACGCGGCCCTCAGATTGGCCGCGCACGGCACGCGCCTCGACCAGCACCTGGACCAGGCTGCCGGCATGGTCACGCCTTCACCGGCGCGGGCGGAACTCGCAGCGGCCTTGTTCCAGACGGAATGGTATCTCAGTCTGAGCGGCCACTATGGAAACCTGACCTCGGCCGCCTTCAGCCCCGACGGTAAGCGCATCGTCACGACGTCGACGGACGACACCGCGCGCGTCTGGGACGCAGTAACCGGCAAAACGATCATGGTGCTAAGCGGCCATGACGGCGCCGTCATGTCCGCCGCCTTCAGCCCCGATGGTTCACGGATCGTGACGGGGTCGCTCGACAAAACCGCCCGCATCTGGGACGCAGCATCGGGCAAGCCGATCATGGTCCTGCGAGGTCACACGGGCGGCGTCTGGCCTGTCGGCTATAGCCCCGACGGCACGCGCATCGTGACCGGATCTTACGATAAGACGGCCCGCATCTGGAATGCCTCGACCGGAGACCAGATCGCGGTCCTCAGCGGCCACACGGATACATTGCGCTCCGCCGCTTTCAGTCCCGACGGTACCCGCATCGTCACGGGATCATCGGACGGTACCGCGCGCGTCTGGGACGCGGCAACTGCCAAGCAGCTTCTCTCCCTGACGGACAATATGATTGGGGTGTCGTCCGCTAGGTTCAGTCCTGACAACACGCGCATCGTTACCGGGTCAGCCGACAAGATTGTGCGCATCTGGGACGCCAAAACCGGCAAGGAGCTGACCATGCTGCGCGGCCACGACGCTGCGGTCATGTCCGTCAGCTTCAGCCCCGACGGTTCGCGCATTGTATCCGCCTCGTTCGACCAGACCGCGCGCCTGTGGGACGTTGCGACAAAAGACACCGCGGTCCTGCGCGGCCATGAGGGAAGACTGATGAGCGCCGCATTCAGCCCGGACGGCGGGCGCATCGTCACCGCTTCGCTCGACGACCGCACGGCGCGCCTCTGGGAGCCCAACACGATCGGCAAGCTGATCGGCGTCCTGCGCGGACACGAAGGGATCGTTCATTCCGTCGGTTTCAGCTCCGACGGGTCACGCATCGTTACCGCAGGCGACGACAAGACCGTACGCATCTGGGACGCCGCAACTGAACGACAGATCGCAGCCCTGAACGGCCATACGGACGCAGTCTGGTCCGCGGCCTTCAGCCCTGACGGCAAGCGCATCGTCACCGGCTCGACCGACAAAACCCTACGCATCTGGGATGCTGCGAGTGGCAATCAGATCAGGATTCTAAGTGGCCACGAAGGCACAGTATGGTCCGTCGGTTTCAGCCCCGATGGGTCACGGATCGTCTCTGGCTCCGCCGACGGCACAGCGCGCGTCTGGGACGCCGCGAGCGGAAAACAGATCGCCGTCCTTCGCGGCCAATCGGCCGGAGCCAATCAGCAGCAGGAGGCTGACTTCGGGATACATTCGGTCAGCTTCAGCCCTGACGGCAGGCGCATTCTGACAGGATCGTCCGATGACACCGCAGGTATCTGGGATGTCGCCACTGGACAAGAGATCGTTGTGCTGCGCGGTCACGCGGATGCGGTGTGGTCGGCCGCATTCAGCCCTGACGGCTCGCAAGTCGTCACCGGGTCGAGAGACAAGACCGCCCGCCTGTGGAACGCGGCGACGGGTAAGCAGACAGCGGTTCTGACCGGCCACGACGATCAGGTCTTGTCTGTGGCGTTCGCGCCCAATGGGGAATTGGTGCTCACCGGCTCCGCGGACACCACGGCGCGGGTCTGGGACGTACGGACAAGCAAGGAAATCGCCGATCTGCGAGGCCACACGGACCGCGTATGGTCCGTCGCCTTCAGCCCGGACGGCAAGCGGATTGTCACCGGCCCTGGCGACGGCAATGTCGGCGTCTGGGACTCCAGTCTCTTGACACTCTCGACCAATGCCCTTCTCGCCGAAGTCTGCCAGCGGCGGCTGGCAGGCGTTGCCACGCTGACCCGCGACGAGATGCGCCTCGCGGGCTACCCGGACAGCGAGCCGCAGATCGATGTCTGCGCCGGCATCCAATGACGACGCCTGTCGTACGAGCGAAAGCTCAGCCCTACAGCTTGCGTCCCATCGCCAAGAATTTGTCGGCGCGGGCCTCGCGAACGGCGTCGGGCGAGAGATTGCCGAGGCCTTCGAGCGCCGCAGCGATCGCGTCCCCGGTCGCGGCGATCGCGGCGGCGGCATCGCGATGCGCGCCGCCAACGGGCTCTTGGATGATCGCATCGATCAAGCCAAACTTCAGAAGATCCTGCGCGGTGATCCGCATGCTGGTTGCGGCCTCCTGCGCCTTGGTCGTGTCGCGCCAGAGGATCGAAGCGGAAGCTTCGGGCGAGGCGACCGTGTAGATCGCATGTTCCAGCATCAAGACGCGGTTGCAGGTCGCAATCGCAATGGCGCCGCCCGATCCGCCTTCGCCGATGATCACCGCCACATTCGCGACGCCCAGCGTCAAGGATTTCTCGGTTGAGCGGGCGATGGCCTCGGCCTGGCCGCGCTCCTCCGCATCGACGCCCGGAAAAGCCCCGGCGGTGTCGACGAGCGAGATGACGGGCAGGGAAAAACGGTCGGCGAGCTCCATCAGCCGCACCGCCTTGCGATAACCTTCGGGCCGCGCCATGCCGAAATTATGCTTGAGCCGCGCGTCCGTGTCCGCGCCCTTTTCCTGGCCGATCACGCACACGGGCGAGCCGCGAAACCGCGCGAAGCCGCCGACGATCGCCGCGTCTTCGCCGAATGCCCGGTCGCCGGCGAGCGGCGTAAAATCTCTGGTGAGCCCGGCAATGAAGTCGCTGCAATGCGGACGCTGCGGGTGCCTTGCGACGAGCGTCTTCTGCCACGGCGTGAGATTGGCATAGAGTTCGGCGAGCGCCCTCTCCGATCTGATCTCGAGACGCGTCAGCTCTTCCTTCGCCGAGGTATCGCCCTCGATTGCGAGCGCGCGCAATTCCTCGACCTTGGTTTCGAGATCGGCGAACGGCTTTTCAAAGTCGAGATAGCTGCGCATGAAAGGCAAGGGCGCTCGGAGAAGGCCGGGAAACTCCCTATTTCGCACGGATAAGTCAAGGAATACCCCTCAAACTCGCCCCCGCGAGAGAGCCTGTACCGAAAGGATTTGACGGGAGATCAATCGAAGAGGCTCGAGACGCTCTCTTCCTTGGCGGTCCGCGTGATCGCTTCGCCGATCAGCGGCGCGATCCGAATGACACGGATGTTCTTCGCGCCGAGGACGGCTTCGGTCGGAGCGATCGTGTCGCTGACCACGAGTTCCTTCAAATGCGAGGCGGCGATCCGCGCAATCGCGCCGCCGGAGAGCACGCCGTGGGTGATATAGCCATAGACATCGCCAGCTCCGTCGCGCAGCAGCGCATCGGCGGCATTGCATAACGTGCCGCCCGAATCGACGATATCGTCGACGAGAACGCAGGTCTTACCCCTGACGTCGCCGATGACGTTCATCACCTCCGATTCGCCGGCGCGTTCGCGCCGCTTGTCGACGATGGCGAGCGGCGCCTCGATGCGCTTGGCAAACGCGCGAGCCCGCACGACGCCGCCGACATCGGGCGAGACGACCATCAGGTTTCCGAGGCCGGCCCGCTCCTTGATGTCGCGCACCATGACCGGCGCGGCGAAGAGGTTGTCGGTCGGAATATCGAAGAAGCCCTGGATCTGGCCGGCATGAAGATCGACGGTCAGCACCCGGTCTGCTCCCGCCCGTGTGATCAGGTTGGCCACGAGCTTGGCCGAGATCGGGGTGCGCGGGCCGGCCTTGCGGTCCTGTCGCGCATAGCCGAAATAGGGGATGACCGCCGTGATGCGCCGCGCCGAGGCGCGCCGGAGCGCGTCGATCATGATCAGCATCTCCATGAGATGGTCGTTGGCCGGGAAGGAAGTCGATTGGACGACGAATGTATCCTGGCCGCGCACGTTCTCCTGAATCTCGACGAAGATCTCCATATCGGCGAAACGGCGGACCTGGCATTTGGTCAGCGGCACGCCGATGTAGGCGGCAATTTCCGCGGTCAGAGCATGGTTGGAATTGCCGGCCAGGATCTTCATTGAAATCGATGTGCGATCACCGCGCGACTATGCCCGCTTGCGGCAGCGATCGCAACCGCGATGCCGGGCTCACTGCACGCGCCTCCATGTCTGGCTGCCGCAGGCGCCGCCGCCTGGCGCGCAGCCTTCGATCTTGAGGGAGGATTCGTCGACCAGCGATATTTTGGTCGCATAATATTGCCCATCATCGGCATTATAGCTCGTGCCGGACCAGAGATTCTCGCCCGCCGGCCGCATGTCGATCAGGACCTCCATGCCGAGCACGGAGCGGTTGCGCTTGTTCGGATCGGGATTGCGGTTGTCCCGGCCCGGCGCCGAGACGGTGGTTGCGACATTGCCGCAGAGCGCGCCGCCGCATCGGTGAATGCGGATCGTAGCCGTGCCGTCCGCCACGCGCCATTCGCCGATCGGACCGGCCAGCGCGGCCGTCGAAGCAGCGACGAAGCCAGCCAAGAAAAGCGGGCGGGCAATCGACGAAAATATCATATGCGTTCCTCCATATTTGTGGCTTGCAGCATCCGTGTGGGCGGAGGCCGAAGAATTGTTGCGACGCTCGCTTAAGGACCTCGGGGAGACGGCCGGCTAGCGCAGCGCCGCCAGTCCGATACCGCTGGGCGGCGGTGCGGCGGATGGCGGAGCCGAAACTGGGGGCGTAGCGGCCACGACGGTTTGGCCGTCTTCTGCGGCCACATTGTGCCCTTCGGAAGGCGCGCCGTTGGCGGCCAGAAGGGCCTCCGGCGTATTGGTCATGACCGCGGCAAGATCGTTGGCGCTCTTCGCGGCGACGGCGGCAAGCGCCTCGTCGTCGACGAGCGACCAGGGGTCGGCGGCCTGTCCCTTGAGAAGCACCTCATCCTCAACCCTTTGGGTCAGCTGTTTCTTCGAATCGAAGATGTCGAGGACGAAGGCGACCGCGGTCGCGTCTCCCTCCGGATGCGCGGTCAGATAGCCGCGCACGAGATAGTTCGCCGTGTCCGGATCGGCAATGTTGATCTCGCCGCGTTGAGCGGCCTCGGTGAATATCGGCGCGAAACGGTCGGTGATCTGCTCCGGGGCACCTTCGAAGCTCGCCACGGCGACAGTCGCGCCGCTCGGGCTCACCCCTTGCCGGCGCGCCATGTTCGTCGAAGGCGGCGCGGAGGGATCGGGAGCCTGGGCAAGATTGGTGTCCATGCAGCCGCAGAGTATGCCGAGACACGCCAGAAGAAGGCCGGCCTGGGGCAGGCGACGCATCATATGAGGCGAGGCGGCGCCCCGGCGTCGGTCTTGTACAGCGACCCGGCAGGCCACGAACACCGCGCCGGATCGCCGCCTGCGGACAGTCGCGGCACGCGCAAGCGCGCCAAAGCTTCGATCCATGTCCCCTCGACGATTGATCCGCAGGCCTGCCCCGCCACAGGGGGCAAGAGCTAACCCGATTTCGACCCGAGGTCCAGAGAGGGCAGGAACGGGCGGCAAATTTGCCGGTCACCGCGCCGCATCAGTTCCACGGGCTCTTTTCCTCGCCGTGGCAGAGGCTTAAATCGTGAGCTGAATGACCAAACCTTCGGAAAAGCCGCAACCTGAGGCGACCGGCGCGGCGATCGAGATCGATGCGCCGCCGCCCAGCTCGCTCGCGCGCGGCGTCGAGGTCATCAAGGCGCATTGGCAACATGCGCCGGTGGGTCCCGGCGTCTACCGAATGATCGCGGCTGACGGCGAGGTGCTTTACGTCGGCAAGGCGAAAAGCGTGCGCAAGCGCATCGCGAGCTATTTGCGCCTGGGCGGCCACACGAGCCGGATCGCACGGATGATTTCGTTGACCGCCTCGATGGTCTTCGTCTCGACCGAGACCGAGACCGAAGCGCTGCTGCTGGAAACGAACTACATCAAGCAGATGAAGCCGCGCTTCAACGTGCTGATGCGCGACGACAAGTCGTTCCCCTATATTTTCCTCGGCCGCGATCACGCCGCGCCGCAGATCGCCAAGCATCGCGGCGCGCGCGACCGCAAGGGCGATTATTTCGGACCCTTCGCCAGCGTCTGGGCGGTGAACCGCACGTTGAATGCGCTGGAGCGCGCCTTTCTGCTGCGCTCCTGCACCGACAGCTATTTCGCCAACCGCACGCGGCCGTGTCTGCTCTTTCAGATCAAACGCTGCTCGGCGCCGTGCACGGGCGAGATCGGGGCCGAGGATTACGCCAAGCTCGTGGCCGAGGCGCGCGACTTTCTCTCCGGCAAGAGCCGCGCGGTGCGCGATCTCCTCGCAAAGGAGATGGCCGCGGCATCGGACGCGCTCGACTACGAACGCGCCGCGCGGCTGCGCGACCGCATCGCCGCGCTCTCGGCAATTCAGGGCGCGCAGGGAATCAATCCCAGGACGGTCGAAGAGGCCGACGTCTTTGCGATCACCGAGGACGCCGGACAATTTTGCATCGAGGTCTTTTTTTTCCGCACCTATCAGAACTGGGGCAACCGCGCCTATTTTCCACGCGCCGACAAGACGCTCGCCCCAGGCGAAGTGCTCGATGCATTTCTCGCCCAGTTCTATGCGGAGCGGCCGGCGCCGCGCCTCATCCTGCTTTCGCACGAGATCGACGACCGCGAGGTCCTGGCGAAGGCGCTTTGCCAACGCGTGCGCCATCGCATCGAGATCATCGTGCCGAAGCGCGGCGAGAAGAAGGACCTCGTCGAACATGCCGCCCAGAACGCACGCGAGACTCTGGCGCGCAAGCTCTCGGAAGGCGCGAGCCAGGAAAAGCTACTCGATGCGCTGGCCGCGGCCTTCGGGCTTGATGCGGCGCCGCGGCGTATCGAAGTTTTCGACAATTCTCACATCATGGGGGCCAACGCGGTCGGCGCCATGATCGTCGCCGGAGCGGGCGGATTCGTGAAGCCGCATTACCGCAGCTTCAACATCAAGGACGAGGACCTGACGCCGGGCGACGACGCCGGCATGCTGCGCGAGGTTTTGCGCCGCCGCTTCATGCGGCTGATCAAGGACGAGGATCGCGCACAGGAAGCCGATGCCTTTCCGCAGCGGCCCGATCTCGTCATCATCGACGGCGGGCAGGGACAGTTCGATGCCGCCGGCGCCGTGCTTGCCGATCTTGGCATTGACGATATTCCCATCGTCGCGATCGCCAAGGGGGCCGATCGCGACGCCGGGCGCGAGACCTTCTTCGTCGCCGGCAAGGAGCCGTTCCGCTTGTCGCCGCGCGATCCGGCGCTCTATTTCGTCGAGCGCCTGCGCGACGAGGCGCATCGCTTCGCGATCGGCACGCACCGGGCGCGGCGCAAGAAAGACTTCACCCGAAGCCCGCTTGACGAGATTGCCGGCATCGGGCCGGCGCGCAAGCGCGCGCTGTTGAACGCCTTCGGCACCGCCAAGGCGATTTCCCGCGCCGGCCTCGCCGATCTCGAGAAGGTGGCGGGTATCAATGCGGCGACCGCCAAGCTCGTTTATGATTTTTTTCATGGCGAGGGCGGGTAACCCCGCAGCAAGGTGGGCCGCCACTTCCCCGACGCGCCCGCCAAGCGGGCGAACCGGGTCCAAAGCGGCAAAGTGCACGGGCATGGCTCTATTGACGCGACCCGTCCGGCATGTTCCTAGGGCGCATGCTGCTTTCGACGACCCCCAGCGGCTCCGACCGGCGTCTCAGCCTGCCCAATCTCCTGACTTACGGGCGGGTCATCGCCGTGCCTTTGGTCGTCGCCTGCCTCTTTTGGCCGTCCGTCTTCGCCATGCGCTGGCTGGCGCTGGGCATTTTCGTCGCTGCCGGGATCAGCGATTTCTTCGACGGCTATCTGGCGCGGGCCTGGTCGCAGCAATCTTCGCTCGGACGCCTGCTCGATCCGATCGCCGACAAGCTGCTTGTCTCGGCCGTGCTCCTGATGCTCGTCGCCGATCGTACGATCGCGAGCTTTTCGCTCTGGGCGGCGATCATCATCCTGTGCCGCGAGATCCTCGTCTCGGGCTTGCGCGAATATCTTGCCGAGCTCAAGGTCTCCGTGCCGGTGAGCAGGGTGGCGAAGTGGAAGACATTTCTTCAGCTCGTCGCGCTCGGATTTCTGATCGCGGGGCCGGCCGGCGAGCGGCTGGTTGACGGAACGACGAAGATCGGATTGGCGCTTTTGTGGGTCGCAGCCTTGCTGACGCTTTACACCGGCTGGGATTATTTGCGCGCCGGGCTCAAACATGTCGCCGAAGAGAAAGCCTCGTGAGAGCGCTCTATTTCGCCTGGGTGCGCGAACGCGTCGGGCTCGCCGAGGAAGAGATTTCGCCGCCCGCATCGGTGACCAATGTCGCCGAACTCATCGCCTGGCTGAAGCGGCGCGGCGAGAATTATGCGGCCGCCTTCGCCAATGAGCGCGCGATCCGCGCCGCGCTCGATCGTCGCCACGCCAAGCCCGATCAGCCGATCGCGGCGGCGAAGGAGATCGCCTTCTTTCCGCCGATGACGGGAGGCTAAAGAATGCTGAAGATCCTGCGGCTGCAGAAGGAGCCTTTCGAGGCAGCCGCCGAGATCGTCCCGCTCACGGCAGGGCGCCACGACATCGGCGCGCTCGTAACCTTCACCGGCCTCTGCCGCGACGAAGCGGGCTCACTCGCGGCGCTCGAAATCGAACATTATCCGGGCATGGCGGAGGCGGAGATCGACCGCGTCGTGGAGGAAGCCGGCCGGCGTTGGCCGCTCGAAGCCGTGCTCGTCATTCACCGTTACGGGGTGATCCTTCCGGGCGAAGCGATCGTTCTCGTCGCCACTGCAAGCAAGCATCGCGGCGAGGCTTTCAGCGCGGCCGAGTTCCTGATGGATTATTTGAAGACCGCCGCGCCCTTCTGGAAGAAAAAGCACGACCGCGACGGCCGTGCCGACGATTGGGTCGCGGCGAAGGAAAAAGACGAAGCGGCAGCGCAGCGATGGCGCTCAAACTAGCACTCCCTCTCCCGCCAGCGAGAGAAGGAGTCTCGTTCACTGCGCGTCGGAGAGGTCGGTCGGCGGCTTGATGTTGTCGTAATCGTAGCGCAGCGCCAGATGCTGATGCTTAATCGAGCCATCGGCCTGCGGCATACTGGTCATGTCGGTCTCCGTACGGACGAGAACGCCGCGATCCGGCGCCACCCAGACTTTCGTGGTCACGACCGCCTGATCGTTCTTGGCGCTTCCGGTGTAGACCGCGAGGCTCTTGCCATCCGCAGTCTCATCGCCGAGCCGCTGACAATCGGTGAAACTGCCGGCGGTGCTCTGCACGCGCTGTTTCAGATCGTCGAGCGAAGCATGCACATTCTTCCATTTTCCGGAAGGCAGCCGTACGAAAATATCCGTGCCGGTGAAGATCGTCTCCGTGGACAGCGTGTTGGTGCCGCCCGTGTCGGCGGCTCCGCCCGATGCGTCGAAACTGATCGTGCCGACGCTGTGATAGGGCGTCTGAGTATTGGCGATCATGGCGTCGGCGATATCTTTGCAGGCGGCGGCGTCAGCGCGGGCGGGCGCGCAGAATAACCCGGCGCTCAGAAAACCAAGGGTCCCGCTCATGAGAACGAGGCCAGACCAAGATGAGCTACGCATGCTGCACTCCCGATGTCTTCTTCTGTGGTGCGGGCGGTCGGACTCGAACCGACACTCCTTTAAGGGGAACCGGATTTTGAGTCCGGCGCGTCTACCAGTTCCGCCACGCCCGCGAGGCCCTTCGGCCAATCGAAGCGGTTGACCTATAAGATTGTGGCTGCACCCGCAACCCCGCTTGGTTCGCAGCCGAGGCCGGTACGATCCTGGTTGGCAGCCGGCCCAAAAAATCCTGAAGAGACCGATTCCATCGCAGCCGATCCCGCCCTAGGTGAGAGATTGGTTGCGGCGCTGGGTTGACGGGACGAAGCGGATTTCGAAAGGCGGAAGACCATGCAAGCATTTCTGATCGCTTTGGCGGCGGCTGCCGCCTTGGTGGCCGCGAGCGCAAAGGCGGATACATCGACGCCGGCGCAGCAGAACGCGGCCGCGGAGAGTCAAGCTGCGAACACCGACGCCAATCCCAAGGGCGATTATCGCAAGACCTGGAAGGAAGGCCCCAACAGCTACGGCTTCAGGGGGATCTCCGGCGGCTGCCGTTACAGCGGCACCGTCAGCCCGACGGCCTATCATCTCGACCGCTCCTGCTGAGACGCGGGCGGCGGGCTGGCGTAAGCTTTAGCGCCAATCGCGGATATCGACGAAATGGCCGGCGACCGCCGCCGCCGCCGCCATGGCCGGCGAGACGAGATGGCTGCGGCCTTTGTAACCCTGGCGGCCCTCGAAATTGCGGTTCGAGGTCGAGGCGCAGCGCTCTCCCGGGGCGAGCTTGTCGGGATTCATGGCGAGGCACATCGAACAGCCCGGCTCGCGCCATTCGAAACCGGCTGCTTTGAAGATTTTGTCCAAGCCTTCGGATTCGGCCTGTTGCTTGACGAGGCCCGAGCCCGGCACGACCATGGCATTGACTCGGTCGGCGACCCTTTTGCCGGCCACCATTTTGGCGGCGATCCGCAAGTCCTCGATTCGCCCATTGGTGCAAGAGCCGATGAAGACGCGGTCGATGGCGATGTCGGTGATCTTCTCTCCGCCCGAGAGACCCATGTAGTCGAGCGCGCGGACAATCGAGGCGCGCTTGGCCTCGCTCAGAGCCGCGTCCGGACGCGGCACATAGCCGGTGACCGCGATCACGTCCTCGGGGCTCGTTCCCCAGGTCACGAGCGGTGGCAGATTGGCGGCGTCGAGCCGGATTTCCTTGTCGAATTCCACCCCTTCATCCGAATGCAGGCTCTCCCAGTGCCGCCGCGCCGCATCCCACGCCGCGCCCTTCGGCGCGCGTGGGCGGCCTTGCAGAAAGTCATAGGTCTTCTCGTCGGGGGCGATTAGCCCGGCGCGCGCGCCCGCCTCGATCGACATGTTGCAGACCGTCATCCGGCCTTCCATCGAAAGGCCGCGGATCGCTTCGCCGGCATATTCGACAACATGGCCGGTGCCGCCGGCCGTGCCTATTTCGCCGATGATCGCAAGCACGATGTCCTTGGCAAAGACGCCTTCGCCCGGCTTGCCGTCGACGACGATGCGCATGTTCTTGGCCTTCGACTGGATCAGCGTCTGAGTGGCCAGCACATGCTCGACCTCGGAGGTGCCGATGCCATGCGCCAGCGCGCCGAAGGCGCCATGCGTCGAGGTATGGCTGTCGCCGCAGACGATGGTCGTGCCGGGCAAGGTGAACCCCTGTTCCGGGCCGATGATGTGGACGATGCCTTGGCGGCGGTCCTGGGCATGGAAATAATCAATGCCGAAATCGCGCGCATTGGCGGCGAGCTGTTCGATCTGGACGCGGCTCTCGGGGTCGCTGATCCCCTGCGAGCGGTCCGTGGTCGGCACATTGTGGTCGACGACGGCAAGCGTCTTTTCCGGCGCGCGCACCCGGCGGCCGGCGACCCGCAGACCTTCGAACGCCTGCGGGCTCGTTACCTCATGGACCAGATGCCGGTCGATGTAGATGAGGCAGGTGCCATCATCCTGGCGATCGACCACGTGGTCTTCGAAGATCTTGTCGTAGAGCGTGCGAGGCTTGGCCATGAAAGGATCGGGGCGCTTGCGAGACTTGGTCAGTTTAGCCGTAACAAAAATATGGGGAAAGTCCCCACGAAAACCATAGCTTCAGATATAAGGCGCGATTGGTCCTTTGCGACCAACGGAGAAGCCATGCGTCCGCCCGTCGCGCCCTATCTTACCGTATCGCCGGCCATGGCCGCCATCGCCTTCTACACTGCCGTGTTCGATGCCAAGCAACAGGCGCTGATGCCGGCCCTCGACGGGATGCGGATCATGCATTGCGAACTCTTGATTAACGGCGGCTCGCTTATGCTCTCCGATGCCTTTCCTGAATTCGGCAATACGCGGATCCCGATCCCCGGCGAGCCGATGACGGTCTCGGTCAGCCTCGAATTCCCCGAGGCCAAGCAGGTCGACGCCGTTTTCGCCCGCGCCATGAGCCTGGGGGGCAAGGGCGAAACGACCCCGACCAATTCCTTCTGGGGCACAAGGCTCGCGACCTTCCGCGATCCCTTCGGGCATCGCTGGATCCTCAATGCCCCGCTGAGTTAGAACTGGCGTTGCGGCGCTCGCAGCGGCCGAACGGGAGAAGAGCAAGATGCGAAACCTGCTGGGCAACCGGTCTCGCCGGAGGGTGCGACAGCACATCGCTGCGACCATCGTCTGCGCAGCCCTGACGGCGATCGCATGTTGCATGATGGAAAGCGCCGCAAGCGCCGAGGGCCGGTGCTTGCTGGTCTGCCCTGCCGGTCAGAGGCTGGACGAGCCGAAATGCAGCTGCGAAAAAAGCGCTCCCCTAAGCCCTTGCGCTCTCGTGTGCCCGCCGGATCAGAAACTCGACGCGAAACGGTGCCAATGCATCCAAAGCTGAGCCTCAGGGCTTGGACTTCTTGGCCGATTTTGTTTCCTTCTTGGTCGGCTTAGTCTCGGCAGGCTTTGTTTCCTTCTTGGCGGGTTTTGCTTCCTTGCCGGCAGGTTTCGTTTCCTGCGCGGCCGTTTTCGCCTGCTTGGCGGGCCTGGTTTCCTGTTTGGCCGCCGGCGCCTGCTTCGCTGCAGGCTTTGCTTCCTTGGCCGGCTTTGCTTGCCGCGCGGCGGGCTTGGCCTCGGCCGGCTCGGCAGCCTCGGGCGTTTCCGTCTCAGGCACCGCCTTGGGCGCGTGGCCTTCCATCTTCTCGGCGATCCGCGCCGACTTGCCGCGCCGGTCGCGCAGATAATAGAGCTTGGCCCGGCGCACCTTGCCGCGCCGCACCACCTTGATCGAGTCGATCATCGGCGAATAGATCGGAAAGACGCGTTCGACGCCTTCGCCATAGGAAATCTTGCGGACCGTGAAACTCTCGTTGAGGCCGCCGCCGCTGCGCCCGATGCAGACGCCCTCGTAGGCTTGCACGCGGGTGCGCTCGCCTTCCTTCACTTTGACGTTGACGATGACGGTGTCGCCCGGCTGAAATTCGGGGATCTCCCGCAAGGCGGCGAGCTTGGCGGCTTGCGCGCGCTCCAGCTCTTCGATGAGGTTCATTTTGGAAATCCTGCCGTTTCGCCTCGGCGCCGGGCCGTCGCGAGCGTTTCGGGACGCTGTTTTAATTGAAGCGGGGCTCATACACGAGAGTGCTGGCTTTGTCGAGACACAGGCGTTGATCTTGCGGCGTTTGTCTGAGAAAACCGCCGCACGACGCGTGTGATTCCTCAAGAAGGGGGTCTTTGAGGATATGGCCGGAGCCTGCACCCAAGGCCTCGACACCGGATTTGTCGCGCTGGGCTATGCCAAAGTCGGATTTCTCGGCATCGTCCAAGGCATCACCGAACTTCTGCCGATCTCTTCGACCGCCCACATGCGCGTCGTGCCGGCCTTGCTCGGATGGCAGGATCCGGGCTCGGCCTTTTCCGCCGCGATGCAAGTGGCGGCGCTCGCCGCCGTCGTCGGCTATTTCTGGGCGGATGTCGAAACGCTCGTCTTCGGCTCGATTGCGGCGATCGGGCGGCGCGATTTCCAGGACTGGCATCTGCGCTTCGTCAGCTGGATCCTGCTTGCGACCCTGCCGATCGTCATCGCCGGCGCTGTGCTCGCGCCGGTGCTCAACACCTGCAATTCGCCGCTTCGCGCGCTAAGCGTGGTTGGCGTTTCCTGCATCGTCATGGCGGCGCTGCTGGCGCTTGCCGAGACCTATTCGCGCCACAAGCGCACGTTCGATCACATCAACTTGAAGGATGCGCTTATCGTCGGCTTTGCCCAGGTCGGCGCCCTGATTCCGGGCGTCTCGCGCTCCGGCGCGACATTGACGGCGGCGCTGTTTCGCGACCTTACGCGGCCGGAGGCGGCGCGCTTTTCTTTTCTCCTCGGGATTCCGGCCATCGCCGCCGCCGGCTTCAAGGAGCTCTACGAGCTGCATAAAGCTCATCTCGATGGGCACGGCTGGTCGGTTCTCGCCTTCGGGCTCGTCGTTGCGTCGCTGTCCGCCTTCGTCGCAATATGGGGACTGATGCGCATCCTGGAGCGGTTTTCCACTTGGCCGTTTGTGATCTACCGCTTTCTGCTCGGCGTCTTTCTGCTCGTCGGTGTCTACGCCAATTGGTTCCCGAACTGAGAGCCGATCGAGCGGGCGAGGGTCAGTCATGCAAAGCCAAGCCCGTTTTCTGCCCGCCGGCGAGGCGGCCCTTGTCGTCGAGTTCGGCGCGGCCATCGATCCGGCACTGAACGAGAGCGTCCGTTCGCTCGAGCGCGCCTTGGCGGCGCATCCTATCGAGGGCATCGTCGAAACGGTGCCGACCTACCGCTCGCTGATGATCCATTTCGATCCGCGGCTTTTGTCGACCGCGGCCCTGGTCGAACGCCTGGGCCGTGTCAAACCGGCGACGGAGATCGACGCAACGCCGCCGCGACATTGGCTGATCCCGATCTGCTATGAGGCGCCGCAGGCGGAAGATCTCGCCGAGGTCGCAGCGGCGCTCGGTCTTTCCGCGCAGAAGGTTGCCGCGCTCCACTCCGGCGCGAGCTACCGCGTCTATATGTACGGATTTGCGCCAGGCTATGTGTTTCTCGGCGGTCTGCCTCGAGAGCTTGCGATCTCGCGTCGCCCGGCGCCGCGCCCGCCGATACCGCCGGGCGCCGTGCTGATCGCCGGCGGTCAGGCGCTCATCGCCAGCATCAGCATGCCCACCGGCTGGTATGATATCGGGCGCACGCCGGCGGTGCTCTTTGATCCGAAGCGCAGCCCACCCGTTCTCGTCGACATCGGTGATCGGATCAGTTTTGAGCCGGTCGATGGCGCGAGTTTCGCGGCCTTGCAGCAGTCAGCCGTCGAAGGCCTGCCGGTCGCGCGGGCGGTGTGACATGGCCGGAATTCTGCGGATTTTGCGGGCCGGTCTCGGCGCCACCGTGCAGGACGGGGGCCGCTATCATTATCGCCGCTATGGCGTCACCCCGGCGGGGCCCATGGATTGGGTGGCCTTTCGGACGGCCAATCTTGCGCTGGGCAATGACGCGGATCGCGCCGCGGCGGTCGAAATCGGGCCCGGCGGCCTCGAAATCCTCTGCGAAACTTCGGCGGATCTCGGCGTGGCCTTTTGCGGCGGCGGCTTTTCCTGGCTGCGCGAGGGCCAGGAGTTCGGCCCGGCGGCGCGCCTGGTCCTGCGGCCCGGGGAAAAATTGGCGGCACGGCCGGTTGCCGGCGCCTTCGCCTATCTCGCCGTTGCGGGCGGCCTCGATACGCCCGTCGAACTCGGCAGCCGCGCCACCCATACGCGCGCCCGCATGGGCGGCGTCGAAGGTCGAATGCTGCGCGACGGCGACGTCCTGCCGCTTGTCGGAGACGAAGCGCCGCTCGGCGAAGCGCGGATCGCCGTGCCCTGGCTCGACCGCGATCCGGCGCCGCTGCGGGTCGTGCTCGGGCCGCAGGATGATTATTTCAGCTACGCCGCGCTTGAGACTTTCTTCAATTCGGAATTCCGCGTAACCGCCGCCGCCGACCGGATGGCCTATCGGCTCGAGGGGCCGGAGATCGCGCATGAACGCGACTTCAACATCGTCTCCGACGGCCTAGCGCTCGGCGCGATCCAGATCGCCGGGGACAAAAAGCCGCTTGTGCTCATGGCCGATCATCCGCCAACTGGGGGTTATCCCAAGCTCGGTCATGTCGTGCGCGCCGATATTGGCCGGCTGGCGCAGCTGCGGCGCGGAGAGCCTTGCCGCTTCGTCCGCGCAAGCGTGGAGGAGGCCCGTGCCACTCTTCTTGCGCTCGAAGGCGAGATCGCGGCGACGGCGCGCCAGCTTCATCCATTGCGCCGGCAAGCTTCGGCCGAAGATGCGCCGCGCGCCACAGATGACCGGCGGCCTAGGTAGATTTCCACATGATCCGCGCCCGGCCGCGGTCATTCGCCGGCACCTGGGAGGCCGCGACGCCGCGGGAAGCCGTCCGGACGCGTTGATAAGTCCGGCAAACTGGTTTAGATGCGGCGGCGCGATTGCAATCAATTGACACAGATTGTGATTTGATTGCGCCACGCGCTCTAACCTATTGACCTTCAGCGACGAGTGTCGATCGAGGCGCAATGTTCCAAGTAGGTTCCGACGGCCGAATGACCATCGCGACGCCGCTCGAAAGGGCCTGGCATTTTCGTGAACTGATCCGGGCTGTCGTGCGGCGCGAATTGTCGGCGCGGTTTCGCGGATCGGCGCTCGGCTGGCTGTGGGCGATTTTCGGCCCGCTTCTGATGCTCACCGTCTACACGTTCATTTTTTCCAGTGCCATCGGTCTTCGGTCTTCCGCCGCTTCGCATGGAGTGGCCAGTTATTCGCTGCAAATTTTCGCCGGGCTTATCGTTTTCAACCTTTTCGCCGAGGTCGCCTATCGCGCCCCCGCGCTTTTGCACGAGAACGCGAATTTTATCAAAAAGTCGATTTTTCCGAGCGAGACGCTCGCCTGGACGGCGACGATCCGCGCCCTCGTCTATGCCGGGATCAGTTTTGCGGTCATGCTCTTTTTCGAGGTGATTTTGATGCATTGGCTGCCGCCGACATTGTTGCTTCTGCCCTTTGTGGTGATTCCGTTTTTCCTGTTTCTGCTCGGGGTTAGCTGGTTCTTGATGGCGCTTGGCTCGTTCACCCGCGACGTGACCCATCTGATGGCTTCGATCGTGCCGGTCTTCATGTTCGCCACGCCCATCTTCTATTCGATCAGCGACGCGCCGAAAGGCATGCAAATTATCCTGCGCTGTAATATCATGGGCGACTATGTCGAGATGGTACGCGATCTCGTGCTGTTCGACCGGTTGCCAAGCGTCCTTCTTTACACGGGAACTGTCCTTGCCTCGCTCCTCGTCTTCCGCGCCAGCTATCGTTTCTTCATGCGATACAAGAGCGTTTTCGTCGATGTCATCTGACGTAGCGATTCGCTGTCAGGGTCTCGGCAAAGCGTTCCAGCTCTACGTGCACCGGAACGATCAGCTGATGCAGACGCTGTTCGGCCGCTGGAAGCAGTATTTTCATCCGCACTGGGTCCTGCGGGACATCAGCTTCGAGGTTAAGCGCGGCGAGTGCTGGGGGATCATCGGCCGCAACGGCACCGGCAAGACGACGCTTCTGCAGCTCATCTGCGGCATCAGCCAACCGAGCTATGGCAACGTCGAGGTATCCGGCCGCGTCGCGCCGATCTTGGCGCTCGGCGCCGGATTCGATCTCGAACTGACCGGGCGCGAAAACGCCATGATCGGAGGCGCGATTCTCGGTCTGCGCCGGGCCGATGTTCTCGCACGGCTGGACTCGATCGCAGCTTTCGCCGATATCGGCGAGTTTTTCACGCAGCCGCTGAAGATGTATTCGAGCGGCATGACGGCGCGGCTCGCCTTTGCCGTCTGCGCCCACGCCGACGCCGATATTTTGATCGTCGACGAGGCGCTTGCCGTCGGCGATGCGACCTTTGCCCATAAGTGCGACGATTTCATCAGGCGTTTCGCCGAGCGCGGGACAATCCTCGTCGTCTCGCATTCCTTGGAGACGCTCGAACAGCTCTGCGATCATCTCATTTGGATCGAAGATGGACGGGTCGCGGCCTGCGGCCGGCCACCCGAAGTCACGGCAGCCTATCGTCGCGCCTTCAACATCACCAAGACGATACCCCCGGCGCGCGCGATCGGTTAGGTCGTATCGAGGCGAAACGGTTGGCGCCGCTGCCGACGCCCGGTTTCGGCCGGTCGGGCGACGGCAAAATTCGCCTGTTGGCGGAGAATGAGAATAAACGCCGCGATGAATTCCGCGGCGATCGCCAGCGCGACGACAATGACGAGCCGCGGGTCGCGGCGCACCAGACTTTCCGTACCGATCAGAATCAGGACGTGCACCGTCGGAACGGCAACCAGCACCGCAATCGTCGTCGCGTTGCGGCCGGTGGCGTTCGCCAAGGTCAGCACCAGACCCATCGCCAGGAGCGCATGCGCGAGGGCGAGGATCGGAATGCCAAATCTCTTTGCCGCCTCGCTCGTCCAATCGGCAGCGAGGTAGGGCTTTGCTCCCGGCCCAGGCGCGGCTTGCAGGAATTTTAGCAGAGGCAATTCGAAGACGCCGTGCCAATTGCGCTTCGGCAGGCCGCCGGTGCCCTGCATGTCGAGCTGGATCACATATTCGTCGAAATCGGCGGTGCGCATGTGGGTCGAGCCGATCGGGCGGCTCTGAAATGAACCATGGGTCATGACCAGCAGGACGCCGTGCTCGTTGCGGCGGAATTCGGTTTGCTGCGCGGTGATGATTTCCTCTTCGTTCTTCTCCATATTGAATTGGTGAATGAACATGCCGCTGACCACGTCGGGCGATCGCCAGCGTTGAAAATAGAGCGTGCGCGTTCCGTTATCGAACGTGTAGAACTGCGCCGGCTCGAGCAAACGATGATTGAGCGAATTGCGGATCACATAGACGACATCATGCATCTGGCCGACGTAAGCGGGCGCAACGAAGCAGGAAATCCAATAGCCGAAGCCCACAGCCACCGCGGCGACAACTGCCGCCGGCAGACAAATCGAAATGACCGAAAGCCGCAGCGAATAGAGAACGGCGATCATGCCGTCCGCCGCCATGCGCGAGAATTCCAGCGCGACGGCGACCCCCACCGCCATCGGCAACGCGATATAGACCACCGTCGGCAGAGTGCCGAGCAGAGCAGGCAGGAGCAGGCCGCTGCGTAAAGCCGCTGCCGGTAGGTAATGAAACAGCGAGGTCATCACCACCGGGACACAAAGGCCCGTCTCCAACGTGAGCGCCGCGAGGAAGATCCGCTTCGCGAGGTAGAAATAGAGGAGCCGGGGCATCGTCATCTCGAGCATTAGCGCATTCCGCGTCGGCCGTTCATCGGCGCTGCCGATAGAGCGGCGATCTCGCCAGAACAAGAACTTGACGCAATCTCCACGATTCCGGCATTCTCGGTTGAACAGCGTCGGACAATTCTCGACCCGGCCGGCAAAGACGGTTATGCTTGGCCCAGCCGAGAAGCTCGACTGGATGCCCGCACGCGCCATTTTTTGCTGCTTTGGCTCGACGGCGCAATGTTCACGTCTCTTCGGCTTATAGCAAGCGAGTCATTCGGATCAAGCGGGTAGGGGCTCCGGGTCGCCGGTCGCGGATCGGAGGAGCGGCAAGATGGGGGCGGATTTCGGCTATATTCTGTCGGTGACGGCAATTGTGCCGCCAGGGTGCGTCGCACGCGTCGAGCGGCCAGACGGGGGCGCGGCTCGGTCTCGAATGGCGACGCGCTTCGAAGTTCTATACGATAAAGCTGGCCAGCGGCCGGTTCTATCGGGAGGGTGAGCCGTGAACATTTCGGGCCCGGCAGAAAGCTTTTCCACCAGAGCCGCAATGCTGGACCAGGCCTTTCGTCTGCCTTTGGTCAGCGTCGTTATCGTGAATTACAATTACGGGCGCTTCCTCGATCAGGCGGTGGACAGCGTCTTCCAGCAAACTTATCCCAATGTCGAATGCATCGTCGTCGACAATGCCTCCACCGATACGAGTCCCGCCGTGCTGGCGGCGATTGCCGAGCGCTATCGGCAAGCGATCGTCATTCGGCGCCGCAGCAACGACGGCCAGACCGCCGCCTCGCTTGACGGTTTGGCCGCCGCATCAGGCGCTTATGTGATTTTCATGGATGCCGACGACGTCTTGCTCGCGCACGCCGTCGAAACCCACGTATTCGTGCATCTCTCGATGCGCATCCACATCGGCTTCACCTCCGGCGACATGCTGCAGGTGGTCGGCGATCAAATTGTCGTGGGCACCGGCGAGGAGCTCAACCGCTACATACGCAGCGGCCGCGGGCTGCGGCGCAACATCATCCGGCCGTATCGGCATCGTCTCGACGTATCGTGGCCGCGCGGATCGACCGCCAAATCGCTGACCAAGAAGATCCACTTTGTGGCGCCCTTATCGAGCCGATGGGTGTGGTCGCCGACCTCGGGGATCTGCTATCGCAGCGACGCACTGCGCCTGTTCTCCGACAATCCCGAGCTCATTCACCTGCGGACCGGGACCGATATGTATTTCGCCTGCGCGATCAGCGCGCTTTGCGGCAGCGTGATCATCGATGAACCGGTGTTCATCTACCGTATTCACGGAGCCAACGTGTACTCGCGGCAGGCGCAACTGAATCACTTCATCGGCTTCGAAGCGGGCGGGGCGGGCGACAACAACCACAAGAGCCAGCTTCTGCTCATCGACCATCTTATCGCCAAGGCCGAACGGTTCGGCCGGACCGGCTGGCTGCGGTTGCATTATGCGGCGCTTCTTGTTCGTGTTGACCGGCGAGACGGCGATCCCGAGCTGCCGCGGTGGCAGCGACGCTCACGCGTAGCCAGTCGGCTCGCCAAGTCCTACGAAAGCGTCGCCACCACGCTCGGCTCCGGGCTGACGATATTGTTGATGCTTTGGTTTCGCATTCCGATCAGCGTAATCGCAAATGCGGTGCGCAAGCGCAAATGAGCAACCATGGTCCTGATGAGTGATCGCAATGTGAAATTTGTCGGTTACGGATTAGCCTCCGACGATCAGGTCGCCAAACTGCGTCCCGCCGCCGCTCCTTTGCAGGGGAGAACTGTTCTCCTCGTGCATCCGGCCTGGCATTCCTGCGGCAGCCATAGGGTCTTCGTCACGCAGGCGCAGGCCTATCGGGCGCTCGGTGCCAAGCTGATATCCTTGGCGATTGCCGACTTCCCCGGTCATGTCCGCGGATCAGCGGCACATGCCGCCTATCTCGCCGCCACGCAGGACCTGCAAGCTGACCGGCGTTATTTTGCCGGCATGCCGCATGGTGCGGTTTTGGCGCCGCCCTTCCTACGCGCCTTCAAGGATTGGCTGCACGGCAATCAAGCCGCGATGCTGGTCGAAACCGCAAGTGGCGCCTCGTTGCCGCCCGAACTCGTGCACCTGCCTGACATCGATCTCATCCACTGCAACCATTTCTTCTGCATGCACGCGGCGCTGCAATTGCGGGGCGATCGGGAATGCCCCATCCTGCTCGATACGCACGATCTGCAGGCGCGCCAATATGTCTTGCGTCAACCCGGTTCTTGGACGCTGCCGCCCGCCGCCACCTACGAGTCCATGCTCGCTCTGGAACTCGCCAACATGACCGCAGCCGATGTTCTGATCCATCTGAACGCGGAGGAGGCGGCCGCATTCGAGCGGCTCATGCCGGAAAAGCGGCACGTCCTGATCTTTCCTGCCGTCGAACCTGTTTCGATCGGTCGCGGAGGCTCCGACATCATCATCGTGGCGAGTGCCAATTACCCCAATTTCCTCGGTATCACCTGGTTCTTGACCGAAGTCATGCCGCATGTTGGGGATACGCCGGTCAAGATCATCGGCAACATCGATCAGGAATTCCGCCGGCGCGCCCCGAAATTCTTCCGCCAACACGCCGCCTTGTTTACCGGCTACACCGGAGAGCTGAACAAGGCCTATGACAATGCGGCGGCGGTTCTGCTGCCGGTCACCGAAGGGTTTGGCATATCGATCAAGACCATCGAAGCGCTTTCGAGCGGCGCCCCGTTGATCGCTACGAAGCTTGCATTCCGCGGCATGGGGATAGATCCGGCGACGTTGGCCAACGTCACGCTCGCGTCCGATCCGCTCGAGTTCGCCGCGGCGATTCGCCGGGCAACCGAGGCAAACCGGGCGCCCGCGGATGATCGCGCGAAAAGCGACACGCGCCGGATTTATGATCGGGTGTTCGGCGCCGCAGCTTACGAGAACACGCTCGCCGCGCTCGTTCAGCCGCTTCTCGAGACAGGACCCGCGCGGATGAAGCGCCCGAACGGGCACATTCCATAAGCCGTCGAGGGGAACGATGTCAGAAAATGTGCTCGCAATGAAGCTCCGCGCTTCCCTGGTCGACCTGGTCGACCGGCTGATTCCGAAGCGCCTTTTGCGGCTTTTGGTTCACCCCAAGTTCCAGGCGTTTGTCGGTTCGGAGCGAATTGAGACAGTCGGCCGCTGGGTCGACAATACGTTCATGCTGAAACGCCGGCAAAAGCGGTGCCGCGAGCAGCACATCGACGAGAGCACGCAAGACTATCTAAAGTCGCATTTCTGCGCCAATCCGTTTCGGCAGCTCGAAACCGCTCCGACCGGCTTGGCCTATGTCTGCTGTCCCGTCTGGCTTCCGACGCCGATCGGGACGCTCGACACGGAGCCGGAACAGCTTTGGGGCAGCGATGCGGCCAAGCGCATCCGCGAGTTGATCATCGACGGTTCGTTCAGCTATTGCAGTCATCTGCACTGCCCGTTCATAACGAATCGCATGCTGCCGTCGCGCGACTCGCCGCAATCGCAGCAGATCATCCACGAGTACAAAGAGAACCCGTCAAAGCTGCCCGAACATCTGATCTTATCGCACGACAAATCCTGCAATCTGTCGTGCCCATCCTGCCGAAGCGCCGTTTACGCCGCCAATTCGCGCAAGCAGGCGCAATTGGATCGCCTCACCGAACAGTCTCTAGTCCCGCTCATGCGGCAAGCCCGGTCGGTGATGATCACCGGCTCCGGCGATCCGTTCGGCAGCAAGCATTTCCGCAATCTCATCAAGCGCCTCAACGGCGGCGATTTTCCGCAACTGAGGATGGAATTGATCAGCAATGGCCAGCTCTTGGATCAACGGTCCTGGAGCGAGTTGAATCTGCGCGGCCGGGTGCGATACGTGCAGATTTCGATCGACGCGGCGCAGGCCGCGACTTATGCGGTCGTGCGCCGCGGCGGCGATTTTGGACGGCTGCTCAAGAATCTCGCATTCCTCCGCGATCTGCGGACCTCCGGCGAGATCGAAGCTCTCGATTTCTCGATGGTCGTGCAGAGCAGGAATTTTCGGGAGATGCCGGCCTTCGTCAAGCTCGGAGAAGAGTATGCCGCCGACACGATTATCTTCAACATGATCCGGCAACGCGACATTTTCAGTCGAGAGGAACATGTCGAAGCCTTCATCGGCAGCCGCGATCATCCCAAATATGAGTTGTTTCTCGAGACCCTGAAAGCGCCGGAACTGGCGCAGCCCAATGTGCAGATCGGCAACGTGCTGGAATATGTGAAACGCGCAGAAGCCGGCGTCGTCGCGGTGTGAAGGCAAAGGCCCAAAGGCTGAGCGCGGGTCACGCCTTCATCCGCGTCGCTGCCTGGCGCGCATATTGGTGCCACAGCCCATCGAAGATCCGCCGCCGCGGCAGTCCGATGAGCCCCGGCCAATGACAAAAATAGATCCGCCGGCCTGCGGGGTCGAGCGGACCTTCGGGTGCGAAGATGACCTTCTCGGCCTTGTAGAAGCTTTCGGCCGAGGCGCCCGGCACCGACTGGGGCAAGGACGTGACCTTCAGCCCGCGCCGATGCACGACGAAATTCGTGAGCGGCTGTGCGAACAGGCCGCCGCGCGCGCGCACTGTGTGGAAGATCTTCTCGTCCTTGGCGATCACGTCATAGAAATCCTGCAGCGACAGGATGTTGCGGGAAGTTACGAAGAAGCCGTCGTTGAACCACGAGGCGTTGCGCAAAAAATCGTAGTCCTTGTATTTCGAGTTGTAGATGTAGTCGGAACAAAAGCAGGCGACCAGAAATTCCGTTTTCCCGGCGCCGACACGGCCGAGGACATCGCTGAAATCCCGCAGCATGATCGTATCGACATCGAGATAGATGACCTCGTCGAGCGGCAGCGCCAGCGCCAGGAGCTTGCGCAACCGCCGGCGATGGCCCGGATTAAACGGATAGAGTCGCTTGGCGAGCGCGTCCAGTTCGGCGCTGTCGAGCGACACGATTTCGACGCCGAAAACGTCGGCGGCTTTGCGGGTGCGCGCGAGGTTGTCGTCATAGGGGATGAGATAGAGCGGAATTGCCGCGTTCGTCGCGATGTAGCTTTCCAAGAAAGGCAGCAGCCAATCGATGACGCGATCATTGGCAATGATCGCTATTCCGTATTTCTTCGAGGTTGGCGCAATTTCCGGCATGAAACTCACGATTGATGTTTTCTATCCGTCCCGCTCGAGGACGCTCGGAGTTTCGTCCGCCGATCAAGATTGCGAGGCCGCAGCCGACAATACGGCGCCGATGCACGGGTAGCAGCGATGCGAACCGTTGAATTCGGCCTTGGAATTCACAAAACCGGGGCTGCGGCGGCAAGCGGCGATGCTTGTAGCGAGCGGGCCGCCGAGGATCAAGGCAAAAATACGCGGCCTTTCCGGCGCGCGCCGAAGCGCGTCAGCTTGCGGCTTGAAAGCGCGGTTGCGGATGGCCGACGAAATTATAGGCGCCGATGTGGGTGAGCTTGCCCTCGGTGTCGAGCCAGATCTTGCCGCCGAGGTCGCGCCATTTCTGGCAGAAGCCGAAATCCTCGCTCACATAAGTCTTGGTTTCCGGATCGATCAGACATTCGAACAGCGCGTAGCTTTCGCCGCCTTTGGCATTGCTATAGGCGTGCACGCCGGCGTAGCGGGCTTCGGGATAGGCCTCGATCATCCGCTCGATGACCCGCCGCTTGAGCAGCAGAAATCCGCCGCCGCCATAGATGCCAGTGGCGAAGCGGCCTTCACGCTGCAGCTCGTTGCCGGTGCACAAAGTGCCGACATAGAGCAGCGGCGCGCTCTCGAAACTCTCGCCGCCGGTGAGCCGCTTCATCGCCGCCGTACTCCAATCGATCACCTTCAGCGGATACATGCCGGCGACGAATTCCTGATCGAAGGCAAGCATCTCGTGCACCTGCCGCGGATCGAACGAAATATCGGCGTCAATGAACATCAGGTGGCTTGCGGGCGTCGAGAGAAACTGCGCCACCAGCGTGTTGCGGCTGCGGGTGATGAGCAAATCGTGGCCGAGCAGGGCGAGCATCGCATCGAAACCGGCCGGTCCGGCATATTGGATGAGGCTGATTATGGATTGCATATAGTGCTGTGAAACGAGACCGCCGAAACAGGGCGTCGCGATGAAGACCAACGGCCTTTCTGCGCTTTGCGTCATGGGCGTCCCCGGGGTGCGGCATCAACAGATCCGCAAAGAATCGCAGCGTGATCCTGCGTGCGTGGGCGACGAAAGGCAATGCGGCAGAAACCTCGCCGGATGGGCCAGGACAGTTTCGGGTCAGCCTCGGCGGGGCTCCGAGAAGGCGCGGATCGGTTCAGCCGGCGATGCGCAATCCCGGCGACGTCGTATCGCGACGCCGCAGCTCGGCCTCGCGGCGCGCGATATAATCGCGGGTCAGAGGTACCGAATCGATCTTCTTTGCGATCTGGATCTGGAACACCGCCTCGCCGAGGAACCTGAACGCGCACTCGGAGGCGGCGAGATAATATTCCCACATCCGGCAGAACCGCTCGTCATAAAGCGCCGCGGCCTCGGCGCGGTGCGCGAGGAAGCGTTCGCGCCAGAACTTCAGCGTCTCGGCGTAATGGAGCCGCAGGACTTCGATATCCGTGACCAGGAGCCCGGCCCTCTCGATCGACGGAATGATGTCGGAAAGCGATGGGATATAACCGCCGGGGAAAATATATTTGGCGATCCAGGGATCGGTCGGTTCCGGCGCATGTTCCGAGCCGATCGTATGGAGCAGAGCCGTGCCGTCGGCGTCGAGCAGTTTTGCGATCTGCTGGAAAAACCTGTCGTAATAGGCGCGCCCAACGTGTTCGAACATTCCAACCGAGACAATTCGGTCGAACCTTTCGTCGATCTCGCGATAATCCTGCAGACGAAAATCAATCAGGCTCGCCTGCGATGTTTCGGCCGCCCGCTGCCGCGCCAGCGCGAGTTGCTCGCGCGATAAGGTAATGCCCGTCACTTTGGCGCCGCAGTAGCGGGCGAGATAAAGCGCCATGCCGCCCCAGCCGCAACCGATGTCGAGTACGCGGTTGCCCGGCTCGATGAGCAGCTTGGCCGCGATGTGCCGTCGTTTGGCGAGCTGCGCCTCATCGAGACCGGCGGAGGGGTTTTCGAAATAGGCGCAGGAATATTGCCTGTCGGCGTCAAGGAAGAGCTCGTAGAGCCGGCCCTCGAGATCATAGTGATGCTTAACATTGCGCCTTGCACGCACGAGGCTGTTGCCGCGCAGTCCGGCGAACGCGGAGCGAAGCCGCGCTGCGGTGCGAAGCCAGAAGAATCGCTGAAACCGCGGCACGTTACGCGAGGCGACGGCGAGCACATCATAGAGAGTGCCACGCTCGACCTTCACCCGCCCGTCCATGTAGAGCTCGCCGAAACGCAAACCGGGATCGCACAGCAACGCCCATTGCGCGGCTTTGTCCGCGAAGCGGACACGGGGAGCTTCACCGGGCCCGTCGCCGACGCGGAATTCCTGCCCGAAGCGGTCTCGATCTCGATCGAGCCGGAAGCGATCAGGCGGGCGAGAAAGCTGCGAAAGATCTTGTCCATCTTTGCCTCGACCACGGCCAGAATAACGTCACTTTGGCGAAAGTGGAATCCAATTTGTCACAAAATCCGGTTCCGCTTGAGATGATATCCCCCCGAGCCGAGTGGGAATTTGATCTTTGTCATGCGGCTTCCGATCATCGCTTGCTCGCGAGGAACCTTCGGGCGGCTGGCGACTTTCGGCCGGTTGGGAACCACGATTCCTTCAATCGCTGCGGCGGCGCCAGGTTCACTGCCAAGCCGCAGAATGTTCGAACGGGAGACGCGAACCATGCAACATTCTCATGTTCTGCGGGCCACGGCTTGCGTGGCATGCCTCCTCATCGGCGGCGCAGCTTGCGCCCAAGGGGCTGGCGGCGCGCTAGGCGCGCGCGCGGACAGCCTGAAGTTCGGCGGATTTACGCCTATCGCTCTCCACGGCCATGGCTTCGGCCGGATGGGCGGCGGCGTAGGCGGCATAGGCGGCGTGCACGCCTTCAACGCCGGCAGGATGGGTGGCAACTTCAATGCGGCGCATAATTTCAATACGGCGCGCGCCTTCAATGGCGCCCATGACTGGCATGGTCGCCATGGCCATGGCTATGGCGGCTACGGCGGGGAATATGCCTATGGCTGGGGTTACCCTTATGATTACGGCTACTATCCCTATGACGACTATGGCTATGACTATGGCCCCTACGCCCAGGGTGAGTACGGCAGCTATTGCCAAACGCCGGTGACCAGCTGTGGACTCTCCTACCCGAGCGTCGTCGGCGCGGCCTGCCAGTGCCGGAATGGCATTGATCAGGAACCGGGCACCGTCCAGCCCTGATCGACGTCAACGGGGGCGGGATCGGAAATCGGCCCCGCTCTCGATTTGCCCTCACGCATCGTCGTTCGCGCGTCAGACGCCGAAATAATCGCGATACCACGCGATGAAGGCGGGAACGCCCTCGGCCACCGAGGTCGCAGGACGATAGCCGGTCAAAGCGAACAAGAGATCGGTGTTGGCGAAGGTCACTGGGACGTCGCCCTTCTGCATGGGCATCTTGTTCTGCCGCGCCTTGCGACCGAGGGCGGCTTCGATGGCGGTGACGAAATCTTCGAGTTCGGTCGGCTGCCCGGCGCCGATATTGACGACGCGCCAAGCGGCCTGCGGCGAGAGGCTGTCGCCGGCAATTGGCGCTTGCCGCCGCTCGCGCGGCATCGGCGGGACGACCGGCATGAGCCTCACCATGGCCTCGGCCAGATCGTCCACGAAGGTGAAGTCGCGGCGCATGTTGCCGTAATTATAGATGTCGATCGGCTGATCGGCGAGAATGGCGGCGACGAATTTGAACAGCGCCATGTCGGGCCGGCCCCATGGGCCGTAGACCGTGAAGAAGCGCAGCATTGTCGTCGGGATGGCGAAGAGATGGCTATAGGCATGCGCCATCTCCTCCGTGGCTTTCTTGGTGGCGGCATAGAGACTGAGCGGATGGTCGGCGCGCCCGGTCTCGAAAAACGGCACCGCCGCGTTGGCGCCATAGACGGAGGAGGTGGAGGCGAGAAGCGCATGCCGCGGCGGCTTTTGCCGCATCGCTTCGAGCAGATTGTAGGTGCCGACCAGATTGGCATCGATATAGGCGCGCGGATTTTCGAGGCTGTAGCGCACGCCGGCCTGGGCGGCGAAGTGATAGACGACGTCGAACCCCTCGCCATAGACGCTTCGCAGAGCGTCGAGATCCTCGAGAAGAAAGCGATGCGCGCGAAACCCCGCATGCTCTTCGAGCTTTGCCTGGCGCGCCGACTTCAGCGCCGGGTCGTAATAGGGCGTGAAACCGTCGATGCCGACGACCTCGTCGCCGCGTTCCAGCAGCCGGCGCGCGAGGTGAAAGCCGATGAAACCGGCCGAGCCGGTGACGAGAACGCGCATCCAGGGTGAACTCCGGGACAAAGCTCGATTGAGAGATCAGCCGTGAAGCCTATGCCGCAGAATTGATTTGGCGCAAAGTGCGGCCTGTGCGAGCGCGGTAAAAGACGATCCGGCCGTATCCACGTGCGGCGTCATGTCATGGTTTGGAGGAATATCATGAAATGCGTCGTCCGAACTTTGGCCGCCATGGTTGTTGCCCTGGGAGTCCTTGCCGCCCCTGCGGCATTCGCCCACGGCGGTTTTGGCGGCCACGGCTTTGGCGGTTTTGGCGGCTTCCGCGGCTTTCATGGCGGGTTTGGCGGTTTCGGCGGATTTGGCTGGGGCTATTACCCCTATTTCGACTACGGCTATCCCTATGACTACGGCTATGGCTATGGCTACGGCTATCCGCCGCCGCCTGCCCTCAGCTCCTATTGCGCGACGCCAAGGCGAGTTTGCGTACTGCGCCGCCCGCGCGATGTCGGGTCGGGATGCACCTGCAGGGGCGCCAGCGGCGTCATTTCGGGGCCACCGCAATAAGCGAGCCCGATCTTCCTTTTAAGGGCGCCTTAACCCGAGTGGTCTCGATTTGGGGTTCCAGAGCGGTTTTGGCTCGCCCTGAGACCATCTGCCACTTGCGAGCGTTTCTAAATTAGGCAAAAAGCCTAAAAGGGAGAAGGGGCGGGTTCAGGCCGAGGCGGCCGGACGCGCTTTCGTTGGTCCGAGGACCGGGTTCGCCATGGATTATCGGCAACATTTCGAAGACGCCCTGACCCGCCTGCAGGCCGAGCGGCGCTACCGCGTCTTCGTCGATATCGAACGCGATCCCGCGCGCTTTCCCTTTGCCAAGCGGCATCTTGCGAATGGCGCGACCGAAGACGTGGTCGTCTGGTGCTCGAACGATTATCTCGGCATGGCCCTCAATCCCGAGGTCATCGCCGCCATGCGCGAGGCCGCTTCCCGGCACGGGGTCGGAGCTGGCGGCACGCGCAACATCGCCGGCAATAATCACCCGCTGGTCGCGCTCGAAGCCGAGCTCGCCGATCTGCACGGCAAACAAGCAGCCCTCGTCTTCACCTCCGGTTGGATCTCCAATCTTGCCGCGATTGCGACGATCGGATCGCTTCTGCCCAATTGCCTGATCCTATCCGACGCGTTCAACCATAATTCGATGATCGAAGGCATCAAACGCTCCGGCGCGAGGAAGCAGATCTTTCGCCACAACGATCTCGAACATCTGGAAGAACTGCTCAGGGCGGCGGCCCCCGACGAGCCCAAGCTCATCGTCTTCGAGAGCCTCTATTCGATGCATGGCGACATCGCGCCGATCGGCAGGATCGCGGATCTCGCCGAGCGCTACAATGCCATGACCTATCTCGACGAAGTCCATGCGGTCGGGCTCTATGGTCCGCGCGGCGGCGGCCTGGCCGAGCGCGACGGCGTCATGGACCGGATCGACGTGATCGAAGGAACCTTGGCGAAAGGGTTCGGCGCGCTCGGCGGCTATATCGCCGCCGATTGCGCGGTCATCGATGCGGTGCGTTCCTACGCCGCCTCCTTCATCTTCACCACCGCGCTACCGCCGGCGATCGCCGCTGCGGCCCGCACCGCCGTGCGTCTGCTGAAGGATCGCGAGGATCTGCGCGCCCTGCATCAGCGTCAGGCCCTGCTGACCAAACACGCACTTTCGGCGGCGGGTCTGCCAGTGATGCCCAACCCTTCGCATATCGTCCCGGTGCTGGTCGGCGACGCGGAACGCTGCAAGATGGCGACCGACATGCTGCTCGATCGCCACGGGATCTATATCCAGCCGATCAATTATCCGACGGTCGAACGCGGCGCCGAGCGGCTGCGTGTTACGCCGACGCCACTGCATACCGACGCCCATATCGCCCATCTCGTCGAGGCGCTCGTCGATGTCTGGAAGAGCTTGAACCTGCCGCTCGGCCAGACCTCGAATATCCTCACCTTCCGCCGCGACAAAGACGACGCGCACTGCACCTTCCCGGACTTCAAGAAGGCGGCCGAATAGGGCGCACCCGGCGCGGTCCACGCCGCGCGCATTTTAGAATCACTTCAGACTGTTCGCGCTTTGAGACGAGCTCTCAGCCTGACGAGCGCCCAGCGCGCGGATCCGAGAGATTTCTGCGCCGCGCGGGCTGACGGCCGAGCTTCGCCCCTTGTTCCATCGCCAACGCGACATATTTCCGCATAGGCGGTGGTTTATTGCGCTGCATAAGAATTGTGCTAATTGTCTGGTTTGGGAAGGGTGAAGGACTTCATGTCGAATTTTGAGCCGATCTCGATGCCGGGTGCCGCGCAGATCCGCCCGCTGTTGGAGAAATATGGCCTGCGCGCGACGCGCCAGCGTCTCGGCTTGGCCAAGCTCCTGTTCAGCAAGGGCGACCGGCACATTACGGCCGACGTGCTCGCGGCCGAGGCGCATGAACAGCGCATCTTCGCCTCGCTTGCCACCGTCTATAATGTGCTGAACCTCTTTGCCGAGGTCGGGCTCGTACGCAGCTTCACCGTCGAGGGCGGCAAGACGATTTTTGACACCAACACCACCGACCATTGCCATTTCTATTTCGAGGATTCCGGCGCGATCACCGACATCGTGACCAAGGGCGGAAAATTCGCCGATCATTTCGAGCCGCCGGAAGGCTACGAGATCGCCAAAGTGGATGTCGTCGTGCGCCTGCAGCGCAAAAAGGACGCGCCGCGCGCGTCATAGGCTGGCCGCCGGCTGGGGAGGGATAAGCTGAAAGGGCTGAAGCACGCTTTTATCGCCGGAGCGACTGCCGCTGCGTCCTTTGCGCCGGTGCAAGCGGCGCCAGTGCCGCAATTGCCGACGCAGGTCGGCGCCTGCGTGACGACCACGATCAAAGACGTCGAGACGCGTCTGGTCGATGGATCGACTGGCCAGCCGATCGCCGGTTCGGGCAGCGCCGTCGCCTTCACCAATGGCGGCTATCAAGTCTCTTACGACACCGTGCCGGCGGTCGAGAATTCGAAGGCCGGCGATCCGGTGCGCATGTGTCTCGTGAGCATTCCGAAGGGCTGCCCCAAGGGCGACGACCGCGGCAAGGTCTATAAGACGACCAATCTGCGCACGAATCAGTCCTGGAGCCTGCCCGACGCGGAACATATGTGCGGCGGGGCCTAGCCAAAGCTTCATTCAATCGCACGATGACCCGCCCGCCTGAGCGCGCGCCCGAGCAGCAGCGCGGCTTTGGCGTTGAGCGCTTTCACCTCGCCGCCAAAGCCGAACCACCGGCGCGGGTTTTTTCGCTCGATTTCCAAAAGATGTTCGGCGACCGCGATGAGCGTCGCGGGCCTTGCCGCGGCGAGACCCGGATAGATCGTCTCCAGCGCCATCGGCCGGCGCGCATAATCGCGCGCCCGGCATTTGACCATATGCGCGGCGGTGCGGCGGGCCTGGGCGGCGAGTGCTTCGGCCAGGTCTTGTTCGAGAAGCTGGGCCATGCGGCATCTCCGAAGTTGGGGATGCCTTATAGCAGGTAATATTACCTATATATAGGTAATATTACCGTACACATCTCAAGCTCTCGGCTGACCGATCCGGTGCCATTGGTTGGCGCGAACCACGGCCTGGATGGCTGCCGCCCAGGCGATCTGGACGCCGCGGATGGGCGCCGCGTTATGGCTTTCGAGGTCATAAGTGCCGGCTGCGGCGCCACGCCGCACCCGCTTCAAATAGCGCCGTCCGTCGTGGGTGCGCACCGCCGCCTCGCGCCCGACCACATAGTCGACGTCCTCGCCATGCCGCCGGCAGATGATCACGTCGCCCGAATCATAACGCGGCCACATGCTCTCGCCTTCGACCTCGAAGGCGATCGAATCCTCCGGAATGGAGAAGGGAACCGAGATTTCGAACAGGCCCTCGGCCGGAATTTGCTCGAATTCCGGAAGAATCTCCGCCCCCGCCCCGATTCGCCCCACGACTTTGACGAGATTGCCCGAGGTCGGATCGCCGACGCCCTCGAGCAGCCAGGCGGCCGTCGTTTTCAAGACCGGGGCAAGCGCCACCAGGGTTTCGGTCGTGATCCCGCGCCGGTCGCCGTTCTTCACCGCGCGGCGCAGATTGCGGATCGCGTCCGGCTTTTTTGCCGAAAGCGAGGCGGCATGCGCCGAAAGGCCGAGCGCATTCAGCCGGCTTTCCACCCGGGCGAGGACATCTTCCAATTCCATATCGGTAGTTTGACCGATTCTGAGCCTTGTGCATTGAGTAATTTTACCGTTGACTGCACGGTAGGATTACCTGATAATGCGGCTCTGCTCAGGGGAGGAATGGATGCCGAGACCCAAAATCGCCTGGACGACCGAGCGCGTCGCGCGGCTCGGTTTTCTGATCGGGCAGGGGTTTGCCGCCAAGCGCGTCGCTGAAGACCCGCTGATCGCCTCGACGCCCAACAATGTGCATCGCCAGGCGCAACGTTTTGGCCTCGCCTTCCGCGACACGAAGCCGGCGTTTCCGCGGCTGCCGCCCGAAGCCGCCGCCCGCTATGACGCGGCGGCCGAGAGGCGCGGCGTGACCCGCGAGGCCGTGATCCGGCTCTTGCTGCTGACCGCGGGCGCCGAGCCCAATCTTCTCGACAATATCCTCGACGACGGGGCGTGAGCCCATGCACGAGGAGATGAAAATCAACGCGCTCGAACGTCCCTATGACGAGGCGCGGGAGAAAATTCCGTCCCGCTGGGAGGCGGAACATGTCGGCCGGCGCCTGGTGAAGGCCTTCGTCACCCTCGACCGCCTGCCGCGGCTCAAGGGGCCGCGCGAGCCCGGCGGACATTGGCCGCAGCACGGGGTCGAATGGGCCGACCGCCTGGCGCAGGCCGAACTCTCCGATGCCGAGCGGCGCACGCGCGAGGCGGCGCAGAATGTTACGATCCTGCGCCCGACCTCGACCGAAATCGCCGAGATGGAAAAAGCCTTCGACTGGCTGCGCGAATTGCGCGGCGCGGATTCCGGCATGGCGCTCGTTGCCAGCCTCTGGGCCCTCTATGCCGCGCGGCGCCGGTCGGTGCGGAAACTCTGCGCGCAGAAACACTGGGCGCCTTACACATTTTACCGCAAGCGCGCCAAGGCGCTTTCCTATCTCGCCGACGCACTCAACGCGCGCAATGTGCCGGTATTTTAGAAACCTTCCCACCACTCGACAAATTCGATCTCCAGTGCAAACCTCGGGCTTAATGAGGAGGGCCGGCATGGGCCGTGCGTTGACCATCTCGATTGCGCTGACTGCAATCGCATCCGTCGAATTGCTGGCGCCCGCCGCCGCGCGCGCCGAAAGTTGGAGCACCTATCACAACGAACGTTATGGCACCACGATCCAATACCCGGACATTTTCAAACCGCAGCCACCGCCGGTCGACGGCGACGGTCTCGACTTCAAGACGGCGGAGGGCGCCGATCTCACCGTCTTTGCCTCCTATAATGCGCTCAATTTCGATCTCGCCGGGTTCAAGGACTTCACCGTCAAGAACCTCGGCGCCGGCAAGGTCATCACCTATCAGGCGCAGGGAAGCAATTGGTTCGTGATTTCCGGAACCGACGGCAACAGCGTTTTCTACGAACGCCATATGCTCTCGCACGGCGGCCAGATGACGGAAGGGCTTGTCATTTCCTATCCCGCGAACCTGAAGGCGGAATATGATCCTCTCGTCGCGCGCATATCGAAATCTTTCAGTTCCGGCACGGGCTTTCAGACGCCCTGAGGTCAAGTTTGGCCCCGGACATCCCCGCACTGCGGCAACCGCTCCGACTTTCGTCCGGCACATTTTCCAAGTTCTTCGAAAATGCTAGAATTGACGCGTGAGCATATATGCTTCAATTCTTGCGGCGATCTGGGCCTTCTTCATCTTCCTTTGGATCGTCCTTGCCGCCGATACCAAGGGCTACGCGCGCAGGAACAGGAGCGCCTGGGGCATACGTGTTCTCATCCTTGTCGGAATTTTTGCGCTTTTGCGCTTTCCGGGCGTCCGGCATTTTTTCGGCGGCCTCGAGCGCGCGATCTGGAGCCCGGCGCTCGCTTGTATCGGCCTCGCGCTTGCAGCCCTCGGCATCTCGCTCGCGATCTGGGCGCGCCTGCGTCTCGGCAGGAACTGGGGCATGCCGATGTCACTCAAGCGGGATCCGGAACTGGTGACGGGCGGCCCTTACGCCTATGTGCGCCATCCAATCTACAGCGGCATCATTCTCGCGATGTTGGGGTCCGCGCTCGTGAGCATTGCATGGATTGTCGCGTTCGCTCTCTTTTGCGCCTACTTCGTCTGGAGCGCCAAGACCGAAGAGAAAATCATGCGTGCACAATTTCCCGATCTTTATCCGCGTTACGTCGAGCGGACGAAGATGCTGATCCCGTTCGTGTGGTGACGGCGGCAAGGCGGTTACGCGCGGCGAGGCGCCGCTGCTTCGATGCCTATCTCACGCTTCCGCGGGGAGACTTGGTGCGAATCCTCAAAATCGCGCTGCGGCGCGCGATTGACTTCGCGACGGTTTGCGACGCATAACGCGCGCATCGACAGCGCCGGAACTTTGCGCGCTGCCAAGGCCGCCCCGTCCGGGCGGCCTTTTCATTGGCCGCGCCATGCGGCATTGGCCGAGGAAGTCGCATGGTGTCGTTCAGCCCGGCGCAGGAGCGCGCGCGTCGCCTCCTCGAAGGGCCGCAACGCTACACCTGCCTTGCCGGCGGCACGCGTTCGGGCAAGACCTTTCTCATCATCCGCGCGATCGTCGCGCGCGGCCTTGCCGCGCCCGAGTTCGCGCCATGCGATCCTGCGCTTTCACGCCAATGCGGCGCGCGCCTCGATCTCGCTCGACACTCTGCCGAATGTGATGCGGCTCTGCTTTCCGCGCATCAAGCTGAAGGAACATCGGCAGGACGGATTTTTCGAACTGCCGAACGGCGCGCGCATCTGGGTCGGCGGCCTCGACGACAAGGAGCGCGTCGAAAAAATCCTCGGCCTCGAATATGTGAGCATATTCCTGAACGAGGCCTCGCAGATCCCTTATGCTTCGGCGCTCGTCGCCTTCACCCGGCTGGCGCAGACGATCGAGAATGTCGCGCAGCGCGCCTATGTCGATCTGAACCCGGTCGCCAAATCGCATTGGACCAATCTTCTCTTCGGCGAAAAGCGCGATCCGATTTCGATGCAGAAGCTCGCCGATCCCGAAGAATTACGCGCGCTGTTTCGTCAATCCGCGCGACAACGAGAAGAATCTCTCGCCGGCATTTCATCGAAAGCCTCGCCAATCTGCCGGAGCGGCAGCGCAAGCGCTTCTACGAGGGCGTTTATGTCGACGAGCTCGACGGCGCGCTGTGGACCTACGAGGTGATCGAGGCCGCGCGCTGCACGCCCGAGGATATTGCCGAAAGCGAGCGTGCCGCGGTCGTCGTCGCGCTCGATCCGTCGGGCGCGGCGGGGCGCGACGATCTCGGCGCCGACGAGATCGGCATCATCGTCGCCGCGCGCGGCACCAACGGCGATGGCTATATTCTCGCCGACCGCTCCTGCCGCGAGGCGCCTTCGGTCTGGGGGCGCCGCGCGGTCACGGCCTATCACGAATTTCGCGCCGACTGCATCGTCGCCGAATCGAATTTCGGCGGCGAGATGGTGCGCGCCACGATCCAAGCCGCCGATCCCAACGTGCCGGTGCATCTTGTCACCGCGAGCCGCGGCAAGGCGGTGCGCGCCGAGCCGATCTCGGTGCGCTATGCGCAGCGCCAGGTGCATCACGCCGGCCGCTTCGCCAAGCTCGAAGATCAGCTCTGCGCCTTTACGCCCGCCGGCTATGGCGGAACCGGCAGCCCCGATCACGCCGACGCGGCGATCTGGGCGCTCACCTATCTTTTCGACATGGGCGGCGGCGCCGGCATCATCGAATTCTACCGGCGCGAAGTGGACGTGCGCAGGTAGCGAATTCTAATCATGATAGCCGAGCGTGAGGATCTGGTAGGTCGTGCCGGCAGGATGCTTGACCCAAATATTCGGCCGCACGAAGGGCCAATCGGCCGCCGTCTCGCCGCCCTTGACGGGAATGGCGCTGATTTGATCGGCGCCCGTATAGCCGTAGATCGTCAACCCGCTGGTGTCGGGCGCGACGGTAACGTCAACCGATATGCCCTTGATCTGCATGCCGGGCGGGACCTTTAGGGTCATCTTGTCCGCTGCCGGGATCGACGAATCGAGTTCCTGCGCGGTCATCGGCTTTACGTCTTCTGCGGCCAAGGCTTGCGGCAGAAGGATCGCGGCAAGTGCTGCGAGCATCGGCAAACGGCGGACTATCGGCATGGCGCGCCCCTTTCGGCGCGCGCAATAACCGCGATGCATGGCTAACTGTCAAGCGCCAGCTTGCGGGACGGCGCGGCTCATGTCGTCCAATGAAGTAGGAAGGCCATAAACAGCGGCACCGCGCAGGCCACAATCCGCATGGCGAAGACGAATTTGCGATAGGTCCGCACGTGCGCGGCTTCGTCGTCGGCCGCCAGCGTCGTCTCAGCTTCGGCGGTCGGTGCCGATTCGTAATATGCCAATGCCATGATCAAGGCTCCTAACAATGGGCTTTGATCTCTCAACGGGCGGCGGACCCGGCGGGTTCCGCGTGCCCCGCCCAGGGCGCAGCGGCAATTTCAAGGAACATCCATGAGCGAACGCGGTGAAGGCCAGCGCAGCTGGCCGCTCAGCCCCTATGAGCTGAACGTCAGCTACGGCCAGCCGGGCGCGGCGGGGCAGGGCGCCGATTGGTTCGGGCCGCTTACGCCGATCACGCCGCTCGCGCCGCCCGAGGTCGCCGGGCCGGCAATGGGATTATCCGTCCGGCTATAATCTCTCGACTCTGCCGCGCATCTATGAGCCGGTCTCGTTCCAGACTTTGCGCGGGCTCGCCGAAGGCTATGATCTGCTGCGCCTCGTCATCGAGACGCGCAAGGATCAGGTCGCGCGGCTCACCTGGACGATCTCCGCGCGCGACAAAAAGTCGAGCGATCCGCGCGCGGCGGCGCTGCGCGCCTTCTTCGCGCGGCCGGACGGGATGCACACGTTCGGCGATTGGCTGCGGCTGCTGCTCGAAGAGCTTTTCGTCATCGACGCGCCGGCGCTTTATCTGAGCCGCGACCGCGGCGGGCGTCTGGCCGCGCTGCTGCCGATCGACGGCGCGACGATCAAGCCGGTGATCGACGATTGGGGCCGCACGCCGCAGCCCTATGTCGAAAACGGCGCGATGGTCTATCCCGTCGCCTATCAGCAGATCCTGAAAGGCTATCCCGCGGTCGATTATTCGGTGCGCGATCTTATCTATCGGCCGCGCAACATCAGGGTCAATCGCGCCTATGGATTCAGCCCGGTCGAGCAGATCATCACGACGCGTCAACATCGCGCTGCGCCGGCAGATGTATCCTGCTCGATTATTTCACGCAAGGGAACATTCCGGACTTCTCTGATCGGCGTGCCGGAGAACTGGACGCCGGATCAGATCGCCTCCTATCAGAAATATTGGGACGCCTATTTCGACGGCGATCTCGGCCGCAGGCGGCGCGCCAAATTCGTGCCGGGCGGCGTCGCCAAGACGTTCATCCAGACCAAGGAGCCGGACCTCAAAGGCCCGTTCGACGAATGGCTGGCGCGCATCGTCTGCTTTGCCTTCTCGATCTCGCCGCAGGCGCTGACGCAGCAGATGAACCGCGCCACGGCGCGAGACGCAGAAGGAGATCGCCGAAGAGGAGGGCCTCGCGCCGGTTCTCGCCTGGGTGAAGGACCTGATCGACTCCGATCATCGCGCAGGAATTCGACGCGCCCGATCTCGAATTCAGCCTGCAGCGCCGAAGCCATCGATCGATCCGCAGACGCAGGAGGCGATCCTTTCGAGCTACGCGTCGAAAGGAATCATCACCATCAACGAGGCGCGCGCCGCGCTCGGCCGCGATCCGCTGGCTGAGCCCGCCGCGAACCGGCCGATGGCGCTGACGGGGGCAGGCTATGTGGGGCTTGGGCAACAAGCGAAACCAGCGTCGAAGAAAGTCGGTCTGGCCGACGGGCGCTCCGGACAGTCAAGGCGGTAGATTTGCACCGAAGGGTGAAGACGCCGCCGCAGTTATTCCGGTGGCGGCGCGTCGCCGCTATCCAAAACGACAGCCGCCTACCGGCCGTATCGAGACGTTGAGAATGAAATATTCGGCGTCAATCAGCGAATCAAACCCTCGAAGCTCACTGGGGGCCTCGGGGTGATTTGCGAGATCGACGATTGGACCTGCGGCTACACGGCGTCCTCGCCCGACGGGGATGTGGATAGCGTTTTCTGCGAAGATCTGAAGCCGGCGCCGGCTGGGTGAAGCGAGCGGACGCCGCTGGGCGGAGCGCCGGGGCACCCATGCAAAAGGAGATTTGAGACAAGCGGCGATTTGACGATATGATGGCCGCCGATCTCGCGCTCTCGATCTTGCAGCGATGCGCATGACTTATCTTCCGCCCGTCGGGGCCGTTGCGGCGCGAGCCGCGGCCTTCTTGGTTCTCGCCTGTTGCGCCTTTGCCGCATCGGCGCAGACATCTTTCTACGACGCGCCCCAATCCGACGTTGCCGGTCCCCCCGGCACGCTCGTCCGGCAGGAGCCGATGGCCGGCGCGCCGCTCAATGCCGCCGCCTATCGCGTTCTCTATCGCTCGACGAGTTTCGACGGCAAGCCGATCCTCGTCTCCGGCGTCGTCATCGTTCCGCAAGGCCCGCCGCCGCCGGGCGGCCGCCCGATCGTCGCCTGGGCGCATCCGACCTCGGGCATCGTGCAGCACTGCGCGCCGTCGCTCGCGCACTTCATCTTTCAGCAGATCCAGGGTCTGCGGCCGCTCGTCCAGCTTGGCTATGTCGTCGCCGCGACCGATTATCCGGGCCTCGGCGCGCCGGGGCCGCATCCTTATCTCGTCGGCGTCAGCGAGGCGCGCGCGGTCATCGATTCGGTGCGCGTTGCGCGCAACATGCCGGGCGCGGGCGGCGGCAAGCGTTTCGTCGTCTGGGGCCATTCGCAAGGCGGCCAAGCGGCGCTCTTCACCGGCATGATCGCCAAAAGCTACGCGCCGGAACTCACTTTGCTTGGCGTCGCCGCGGCGGCGCCGGCGAGCGAACTCGTCACGCTGATCAACGACGACATCGATACGCCCGGCGGCAAGAACATCACCGCGATGACGCTCTGGTCCTGGCAGCGGATCTATGGCGCGCCGATGGAGAAAGTGGTCGATCCGCGCGCCATGCCGGCGATCGATCGTCTGGCGCAGGAATGCGTCGAAGGGCCTTTCGATCTCTTTGTCCGCGGCCGCACCGGACGGATCTTCGCGGAATATTTTCTAACCGTCGATCATCCGGCCGATGTCGAGCCCTGGCACAGGCTGCTTGTCGAGAACACGCCGGGCGCGCTGCCGCCCTCGATTCCGGTCTTTCTCGCGCAAGGGACGATCGATCCGGTGATCAAGCCGGAGGTGACGCGGGACTATGCGGCGCGGCTTTGCAAGGCGGGCAGCAAGGTCAAGATGCTGGCGCTGCCGAACGTCGGCCATGGCTTCGCCGGCCGCGCCGCCGCGCCTTATGCCGTCGATTGGATGACGGCAAGATTCGCGGGCGAGCCCGCGCCCAACGATTGCGGGAAGTAGGCGGGCGGCCCTTCAAGTCGGGAGCTAAGTGATTCGACGCGCCGGCGTTGAATCGAGCCTAATCACCGGCCGTGATTATCTTCAGGGGTTGGCGACAATCTTATGGATGCGGAATGCGACGACCAATTATTATTATCAACTCAAGGCCAATCTCGATCCGCCCAAGACGCTCGAGCAATTGCAAGATGCTGTCGCAGCGCCTACCCTGGGCTATCATGTTCACCATATTGTTGAACTGGAGTCCGGGCTGGCTGATGGGTTCTCCGAAGATCTGCTCAACAGCCCCGACAACCTTGTTGAAATTCCAGAAATGAAGCATCGGGAAATCTCGAATTGGTACCAGACGGAGAACAAAGAATTTGACGGTCTATCTCCGCGCGACTTTCTCAGAGGCAAGAGTTGGGACGAGCGATATCGATTGGGAATTCAGAAACTGATTGATTTTGGTGTCCTACAGCCATGAAGCGAAAGTCATCGCAAGAATTGATGGTTGACGATCTCGTCAAGCAGTTTGCCGAAATAGGCGTGGGGCAAGATCGCGCCCTTACCTATTCAAAAATTGCAATGTTCAATAAGCTTTTCAAGCAAATGGTTTCGATCGACATGTAATTACGCAATCGCGGTCGAGATGCCAGACTGGCACTGTGCCACTTATATGATCATCCCAACTATCAGGTCCGATTGCAGGCGGCGAAATTTACGCTCGCCGTCGCTCCTATTCAAGCCCGTCAGACGATAGAAGCGATCGCTAAATCGGGGCGGATGCCGCAGGCTGCTGATGCGCGTGGGACGATGCGGAATCTCGATGAAGGCTTCTTCAAGCCGGATTGATGGCGTCCTTCTCGCAAGGGAACGATCGATCCGGTCATCAAGCGGGGGGGGGATCACGCAGGACATTTTCGCACGTCCGCAGTTCCCGCGTGAGAAGCCCACACAACAACATTCATACCTTAATCTAACCACCGAGCAAATGAACACGCTCTAAGCACGCGCCATGCAATCAGCCCTGCGTTTCAGCGCATTCCACAGCGCCTTCGCCCATCCCCTTTGCCCCCTCCGCACCCTAAGGAGCCCGCATGTCTCAGCTCAACCTCTTCATCCCGATCACCAAGGTCGATGCGGCGCAGCGGCTCGTCTATGGGATCGCCACCGCCGAATGCGAGGACCGCGCCGGCGAGATCTGCGACTATGCATCGACGAAGCCGCACTATGAAAAATGGTCGCGCGAGATCGCGCGCTCGAGCCGCGGCAAATCGCGCGGCAATCTGCGCGCCATGCATGGCGCGGTCGCCGCTGGCAAGGTCACCGCGCTCACCTTCAACGACGCCAAAAAGCAGATCGAGATCTGCGCCAAAGTGGTGGACGACGCCGAATGGATCAAGGTGAAGGAAGGCGTCTATACCGGCTTCTCGCAAGGCGGCACTTATGCCAAGCGCTGGAGCGACAAGGACGGCCGCACGCATTATACCGCCGCGCCTTCCGAAATCTCGCTCGTCGATCTGCCCTGCCTGCCCGAAGCGCGTTTCGAGATGATCAAGGCCGACGGCTCGCGCGTGCTGCGCAAATTCCGCAAGGGCCTCGAAGGCGTCGTGCGGCTTTCGGCTATCCTGGCGCAGCTCGAACATTTGCAAAATGCGAGCGCGCTCGAAATCGGAGTCCGATCTTCCGGCGCAATTGCAGGCGCTCATCGCCCAGGCCGCCGATATTCTGCGCGCCATGATCGAGGATGAGGCGGTGGAGCCCGCCGAGGATGACGAAGACGATTCGGCCGAGGACTCGGACGACGAAGAGAGCGACGAGGATTTGGGCGAGAGCGACGAAGCTCCCGAAAAGCGGCTGCCGGTCAAATTCCGCAAAGCCGGCGCGCGCAACAGCGCCGCCGACCAGGAGCTTATCCAGAATGTGCATGACACGTCGGTCGAGCTTGGCGCCGATTGCGCCACACAGAAGCGCGCCGGCGGCAATTTGGAGAAGCGCCTCGATCTTCTCGGCGCCGCGCTCGTCGACATTCTTCAGCGGGTGAAGAACATCGAATCCCAGCCGCTGCCTCTGCCGCTCTCAGGCCGCACGCGCGCGGTCTCGAAGGCCGAGGACGCTGGCTTTGAGCAGAGCGTCGAAAAGCTCGTCGCCGATCCCGAGGCGCTTTCGCTTCTGGCGATCAAGATCGCGCAGCGCAACGGGCGCAGCTTCCTGACGCGCTAGCTGCGCGGCCTCACGCTTCGAGACGCGCGCTGCGCGCGCTCCTCAGCATGAGGGGCAGTGAGCACCGCGATCTCTGCGATGAGCCTCGCTACAACAACACCCTCACCCTGAGGTGCGACCCCGGATTTAATCCGGGGGAGCCTCGAAGGGCGACGGTGAGCTGCCTCGCGTGCCTCGAGACGCGCGCTGCGCGCGCTCCTCAGCATGAGGCGATTTTGCCTCGCCCCTCACCCCGAGGTGCGACCCCGGATTTATCCGGGGACGCCTCGAAGGGCGAGACTCGTTTGGCACCCGCTCCTCATGCTTTGAGACGCACCCTTCGCGTGCTTCTCAGGATGAGGGTCCCTTCGCCACATCACCAGATCGGCCTTCACCCTGAAGAGCAGGCGAAGCCTGCCTCTCGAAGGCCGGTCGAACCATCAGCGCAACGCGCGCGCTTATCAGCGCGGATTACACGAGGAGCCCATGATGACCACCCAAGCCAAAGTCGAAAACCTGCTCGCCAGCATCAAGTCTGCGCAGCAGAAGCCGCTCGGCGATCCGCGCCTCGAAAGCCTCATCGGCCTCGAGAAGAGCACGTTCACCGAGAGCATGAGCGCCACATCGGGTCTTACGTTCTACGATCTCGAAGTCGGCGCCAAGCTCCTCTATCCGGTGCTGACGCCTTTGCGCAACATGATCCCGCGCGTCTCCGGCAAGGGCGGCATTCAGGCCAATTGGCGCGCGATCACCGCGATCAACACCGCGGGGCTGCGCTTCGGCGTCTCGGCTTCCAACCGTGGCGGCGTGCTGGCAGTCGCGACGCAGGATTATACCGCGACCTACAAAGGCATCGGCGTCGAGACCAGCGTCGATTTCGAAGCGCAATATGCCGGCCAGGGTTTCGACGACATCCGCGCGCTTGCCGCCAAAACCGGGCTCGAAGCTCTGATGCTCGGCGAAGAGGCGATGATCCTCGGCGGCGATGCGACGACCCCGCTCGGCACCACGCCGACGCCGTCGCTCAGCGCCTCGACCTCCGGCGGTTCGCTCGCGACCGCAACGCTCTCCGTGATCTGCGTCGCGCTCACCCTCGACGGGATCATGAATGCGACAATCGCCGGCGGCATTCAAGGCCAGATCACGCGCGCCAATGCCGACGGCACGTCGGACACATTCGGCGGCGGCGCCGCCAAACAATCGAGCAATGCGACGGTTTCCGTCACCGGCCCGACCGGGTCCGTTTCGGCCTCGGTCGCGGCGGTCGCCGGCGCATTGGGTTACGCCTGGTTCTGGGGCGCGGCCGGCTCGGAAGCGCTCGGCGCGATCACGAGTATCAATTCCATCGTGATCGAAGCGGCGGCGAGCGGCACGCAGACCGCGGCTTCGCTGGGTTCGAGCGACAATTCGGCGAATGTGCTCGGCTTCGACGGGCTCATCACTCAGGCGGTCAAATCCGGCTCCGGCTCTTACATCTATACGATGGCGACGGGCACCGCCGGCACCGGCACGCCGCTCACCGCCGACGGCTCGGGCGGGATCGTCGAGATCGATCTCGTCCTCTGCGAGGGGCCGATCGGCGGCATCGGCGCGGTATGGGACAATGCTTCGGTCAGCGGTCTCTCCGGCGTCTCCTCGATGTCGTCGCCCTCTTTTCTCCCGGGGACGACGCCACAGTCGGTTTGGAGCTATCTCAGCGCGAATTTTCCGAGCCAGGCGCTGTCCTACAGCGGCACCGCGATCCTCGTCGATTACCAGATCTCGCTTGGCTCGGCGGCGGCGCTCGATTCCTACACGTTCGAGATCTATGGACGGCTCTACGGCGGCGGGTTCAACGGCCAGGACGCCGACCCGGCGCTCGTCATCCAGGATTTCCTCACCAACGCGCAATACGGCGTCGGCTTTCCGGCCGCGAGCATAGACGCCGCGACGCTGCTTGGATCGAGCGGGGACTCATCCTACCAGACCTATTGCAAGGCGGTTGGCCTCGCGATCTCGCCGGCGCTCACGGATCAGGAAGCGGCGAACTCGGTTCTCGCGAGATGGCTCAAGATCACCAACACGGCCGCGGTTTGGTCGAGCGGCGTTTTGAAATTTATTCCCTATGGAGATTCTGCGGTAACCGGCTCCCTCTATGAAGGCGGCCTCGTTTCCTACGCCCTGTCGGGCCTCGACACCTACTATGCCTACAAGAGCACGCGCAGGTCGAGGTCGGCACCTGCACCTTCAATCCCAATGTCACGCCGATCTATAACCTCGGGGATGACGACTACGTCTATGACAGCGGCGAGGATCCGGTGAAGGTCGAACGCACCGATCCCTATGCCGCCTATAATATGCAGATCTTGGAGATCTATCAGCGCACGAATTATTATGACGCGACGCCGATCACGGTCTGGGACCAGAACGCGATCGAGATCTACGGTCTGCGCATCGCCTCGACGGTGACGGCGCATGAGATCTGCGTTTCCGGCGTCGCGCAGACCGCGGCGCAGCTCATCTTCAACGCGGCCTCTATATCCGCAACCACTATCAGTTCAAGCTTTCTTGGGAATATTGCCTGCTCGAGCCGATGGATCTCGTCACGCTCACCGACGCCAATCTCGGGCTGAGCAACGTCGCGGTGAGGATCACCGAAATCGAGGAGGACGCCGACGGAATTCTGGCCTTCACGGCGGAAGAATTTCCCGGCGGGGTCGCGAGCGCCGTCGCCTATCCGGTTCAATCTCAAACATCCTCCGGTATCGCGACCAATGTCGCGCCGGGCCCCGTCAACGAACCGCTGATCTTCGAGCCGCCGGCCGCGCTCACCGGCAGCTCGGCGCAGATCTGGGCGGCGGTCTCCGGGGGCATACCGCCCGCTTATATGCTTGCCGAGGACGGCTCGACCGGCCTCCACGAATGCGCGATGTCGATGTCCTCGCAGCAGAGCGGGACGTCGATCACATTCGCAGTCAATGTCCAAGCGGCCGGGCGCTCCGCATGTGTGCTCGAGATTTACGATGGAAGCGCCGGCGTTCAGTGCGGCTTCGATCTCTCGGCGGTCACGGCGACGCCGGGATCCGGCGTAACTGCGTCTTCGATCGTCGCGCTCGGCAGCGGCTGGTATGCGCTTTCTCTGAGTTGCGCGATGGCGGCGACTGGAACGCCGCTGCTGACGATCGGTTTGGAAAATCCGGCGGGCACGTCGAGCTACGCTGGGGCCAGCGGCGCCGGCATCTATCTATGGGACCCGACTTTTGCCGCCGCGAACGAAGTTCCCGGCACGCTGCCGGCTTTCACCTCGACCGCCGGCGCTTCGGTTTCCCTCGCCTCGATCAGTACCCCTGCGGGACCGGCGGGAACGGCCAATCCAAATTGGGGAGGCGCCAATATTTGGGCCTCGCTCGACGACGTGAGTTATACCCAAGTCGGTCAAATCACGGGCCCGGCGAAACAGGGCGTGTTGACCACGGCGCTCGCCGCGCCGACCGGCGCCAATCCCGACATTGTGCACATTCTGTCGGTCAGTTTGGCGCAAAGCAATGGCGCCCTGACGAGCACATCGGCCGCGAGCGCGCAAAACGCCACGACGCTGTCGCGCGTCGATAGCGAGCTCCTTTCGTTCGAGACGGCGACGCTCAGTGGTCCCAATACGTACAACCTAACGACGCTCTACCGCGGGCTCGACGATTCTTTGCCGCAGCCGCATTCCGTCGGCGCGCCGTTCACGCTGCTCGACGACTCGGTCTTCAAGTATGATCTGCCGGATTCCTACATCGGGCAAACGCTCTACTTGAAGTTCCAGAGCTTCAACATCTTCGGCGGCGGCGCGCAAGATATCTCGACCTGCACGGTCTATACCTACACGCCGGTCGGCTCAGGAAGCTTCGGGCCTGTCGCGCAGGCGCTCTCCGTCGGAACCAACCTAGACTACCTTTACGCGAGCCAGCCGGTCTCCGAATCCGACGATTTCGGACTGGCGAGCGATCCTTACGCATCGCTCATCGACCTCGGAATCGTTTCTTCCGGGTGAAATGCCGCCGCGTGAACGGCGGCGCGCCGTCGAAACGATCTCCACCGCCGGCTCGCAAATTTTTTGCCGCATCCGGCGGCTTCCGCTTGCCGAGCGGCCCGCATTCCGCAGTCATCCATCTTGGGACGGTCTCAACATGAGCGTGCAAGTCAAGCGCCGCCGTGACACGGCGGCCAATCTCGGCTCATTTGCCGGCGCCCAGGCCGAACTCATCGTCGATACGACCAACAACCGCGTGCAGGTTCATGACGGCGTCACCGCCGGCGGCTGGCCGGCCGCAAAGCTCGCCGAGGTTCTGACCAATGGCCGCACCGCGGTCTCGGATGCCGATTACACCGTCCTGACTACGGACCGAAGCGTCGCCTATACTGCGATCACCGCCGCCCGCAGCCTCGCTCTGCCAGCCGCGGCAGACTATCCGACCGGCACGACCCTCACCATCTTCGATGAATCCGGCGCCTGCTCTGCGACCAACATTATCACGCTGTCGCGCGCCGGAAGCGACACGATCGGCGGGGCGGCGAGCGCCTCGATTGCGACCGCCTATGGCTATCTCGCCCTGCAAAGCAACGGTTCGAGCAAGTGGACGATCCTCGATCAGTGGATCGCGCTGCCGCTCGCCATAGGCTCCGGCGGCACGAGCGCGTCGAGCGCCGCGGGTGCGCGAGCTTCAAGCGGCCTCAATATCGACGCGCTGACCAAGATCGCCGACGCCAATTACACCGCCTCCGCCGCGGATCGCAAGATCGCCTATGCGTCGATCAGCGCAACGCGCATCGTCACGCTTCCGGCGGCAAGTTCGCTAAATCCGGGCCAGACGCTCGACATCATCGATCATTACGGTGTCTGCTCGTCGAGCCTCACTCTGACGGCGCAGGCGAACGGCACCGATACGATCAACGGCGCCTCGAGCATCGTCGCGGTCGCGGCCCAATATGGGGGAACGACCCTCAGGGCGGACGGCGTTTCAAAGTGGAGCTATGTGCCGGCGTCGTCATCGGCCGCCGGCGTCGCTTCGCTCAACCTGCTCACTGGCGCGCTCTCGATTGCGGCCGGGACGGGACTGGCTGTCAGCGCATCCGGCGCCGCGGTGACGCTTGCCAACACGTCGCTGCCGGGCGGGCCCGTCAACAAGTTCCGCAACGCCACGATGGACGTCTGGCAGCGGGGCACGTCCTCGCTCACGGCGACGACATCGGGCACCCATACGGCCGATGGCTGGATCGTGCTTCCAACCGGGGCCAGCGTTACGGCGACGCAGGCCGGCGGCCGTTTGCTGACCAAATGCAGCCTGCAGGTGACCGGCGCGTCGAGCGTCACCGATCTGATCGTCAAACAGCGGATCGAGAGCTATATCGCGGCGGCTCTTTGCAGCCAAACGGTCACGGTGCAGGCGCAGGTCTATAACAACACGGGCGGCGCGATCACGCCGCTGCTCAGCGTCAAACACGCCGGCTCGCAGGACGTATGGACAAGCCCGACGACAGATGTGAGCGCGGTTTCCTTGCAGTCCTGCGCGAACGGCGCCTGGACGCAAGTCGCCTATACGTTTTCTGCGAGCGCCTCGTCCTATAACGGCCTCGAGATCAGCTTCGACTTCGGCAACAATTTCAGCACGACCGGCAAGAGCCTTCAGATCACGGAACTCGACATTCGGGTGACGCCGGCGGCGTCGCGACGGGCTTGAACAGCGCGCCTCCCCCGCCCGAGCTGCGGCCGATTTTCACCGAGTTGCCGTTCTGTCAGCGATATTTTCAGACGACATATGGAAATGGGGTGGCGCCAGGGACGGCAACGACGATTGGAATCGCAAGCGTGTTTGGCGGCTTCACCAGCACCCCGGTCAATGCGTCGTTCTTGTTTCCGGTTCAGATGCGCGCATCCCCGACGGTTGCCTATTGGGACAGCGCTGGGACCCTGAACGACTTTAGCAAAGCAGACGGAGGAACGTTTACGGCCGGTCAGTCGCTGGGCGCCGGAGGAGCCATCCCTTTAGTCGCGGGCACAACGGGCTTCGTCGCCTATTTCGGAAGCGGCACCGCGCAGGTGCAAAATGCCATTCATTATTCGGCCAGCGCAGAGTTGTGATCTCGCGCGATCCAAACGAAGGCCTGGACCAAAAGGTGGCCGCTTGCGAGCGGCTCTTTTGCCAGAACTCAGGAGAGATGATGTTCCCGACACGCCTCTATGGCGCGCTTGCGCGCGTCTTCGCGACAGCGGCGTTGCTTTTCGCGATTCTCGTCCTGGCGTTCTCGGCGCATGCCGAGGGACGCCACCATGCTGGGCGGCCCTCGCACCATCATCATCATAGAGCCCGACATGAGCGCCGAATTTTCGCGCGCGATGGGGTCCAATCCGTGCTGCCCTGGGCGGGGCCGGCAGCCGAGATCACTGTCTTCGGCCGCATAATCTCGAGCGGTTCTGCATCAGCCGAGGAGGACGAAGCGCAAGCGGGGGGCGGCTTCGATTTCTCCTTAAGCTCGCCGTTCGGCGGTGTCGGCCTTTCGCTCGATGTCGGGCCAAAACTTTCGCGCAGCCGCGTCGCCGAGATCGTGCGTGCAAGGGCAGAGGCGCTCGGCGTGCCGGTGAGACTTGCGCTTGCGATCACCCGCTATGAATCCGGCGGCCGTTGTCTGCTGCGCGGGCGGGCAGGCGAGCGCGGCGCCATGCAGGTCCTGCCGCAAACGGCGCGCTCGGTCGGAGTCACGGGCAATCTCTACGACTGCGCGACTGGCATCGAAGCCGGGCTGCGCTATCTGCGGCTTGCCGTCTCGATGCACGCGCAAGCCGGCTGGTGCGCTGTGGCGAGCGCCTACAATTCCGGCACATGGCGCAGCTCACGCTGCACGCATTATGGCCGCATCATTACTTACGCGGCGGGGATGCCATGAGCTTTCTCGCCGAACCCAAAAGCTACAGCCCCGCGGAATTCGCGGATTTCATCGAGAACCTGGAATGGAACGGCTGGCGGCCCAGCTTCATTACGCTGCATAATACGGCTGTGCCATCCCTCGCCGCGTGGCTTGATTCGGGCCATGCGGCACAACAGCGCATCGAAGGCCAGAAGCATTATGAGCGCGACATTTTGCACTGGCATTCGGGAGTTCACCTGTTCGTGGCACCGAACTTGATTTGGAATCTCTGCGAGCTGACGCAAGAAGGGGTTTCCGTCTCCTGCTGGAATCATCTCACGCTGGGTATCGAGATGATCGGCGACTATGCGACGGAAGAGTTCGATGCCGGCCCCGGAGCGCACGTTCGCGACAATGCGGTTGCCGCCATGGCGGTCCTGCATCGCAAGCTCGGCTTGCGGCCTGACCGCTATCGCATGGGTGCGCGTGGGCTGCATTTCCATAAGGAATGCAGCCGGGATCATCACGATTGTCCGGGGAGCAACGTGGTCAAGGCCGACGTCGTCGCACGCGTTCTGGCGAAGATGGATGCGCTCTCCGGCGCTGCCGCTTCGCCGGAGGTGGATCATCCAGCAGCGGAGAGATGAATTCATGCGCCAGATAACAATAATAGCCGCTCTTGTCGCGAACGGCATCGCGTTCGCCGCGCACGCCGAAGACTTTACCTGCAAAGGGCAGGGAAAATGCGTCTGCACCGAGTCGATCGCTCCGGCCTCCGTGCTGGGCTATAACGCGACTGATGACCATCAGAGTGTCGATGTCGCGATCACGTGCATCAACGTCGATACCATGGCCAGATCGTATTACACGGTTCGCAAGGAAGACGGGCTCGGAGCCACCTATGGTTCGGTTCCGGTGCCGCACAATTGACCTTGCAGAGTTAGCTCATTCGGAACGCAGCGAGGCCGCGCGACCGCGGCCCCGGCGCCTGCGGCGATCCCTGAACTTGCATCTCTGATGCCGCGCCCGGCGGTTCCGGGCCTTCCAAAAGGACAATCCTTATGCGCGCGCGCATTCCTCTTGCGGCGGCGATGACGCTTGTCTCGCTTGCGGCATTCGCAGCGGATGGCGGCTCGGTCGGCGTGCCGATCGGCACGCTTGCCACGCAGCTTCTCTCGCTCCTCGAGCCGTTGGTTCTGTCGCTCGTCGGCGCGATGCTCGCCTGGCTCATGGCCAAGCTCGGCCCCGAGCTGGCAAAGTCGCTGCATGCGGCGCATGTCGATCAGGTGGTCGCGCGCGCCATCGATGCAGGTTTCGGACTGGTCGAAGGCGCGGAGAAGGGCAAGGTTCTCGAGGTCCCGGTCGCCAACAAAGTGATCCGCAAGGCCGCCCAATATCTTGTCGACGAAGCTCCGGACCTGATCAAGGAACTCGGCGAAACCCTCGGGCCGATGCTTGTCGCGCGGCTCTCGGCGGCCGGTGCCCTGCCGGCAAACGCGAGCGCCGCAAACCTCGATCTCGATCCTTACGTCGACTCGAAGAAGGCGGCCGCGTGATGGCTTTTGATCTCGCGACCCTCGAGGCGGACGCCGCAAAGATCGGCACGGCGCTCGAATATGCGCGGCAAATCGATTTCGCCGCGGCCGCCAAGGCCTTCGAGAAGGCCAACCTCGAAGGCGAGATCACGACGATCGATGACGTGCTGCGCATCATCGGTGTCTTCGTGCCGGCGGTGGCGATCGCTGCCAATGACCTCGCCGCGGCGGTCGCAGGCTTCGACCTGCTGCTGCAATTCGCCGACGGCAAGATTCCGCAAACGATGCTCGATACGGAAGCGGAGATCGAAGAACGGTTCGAGCAGCCATTCAAAAGCTGAGCGGCAGAGGCCGGGCTCGGCGCGTGGCGCGAAGCGCTGCGACAAGCGTCTTACCTGCGAAAGGATAACCCATGAAACACCTGCTTCTCGCGGGCGCAATCGCGCTCGCCTTCTCGCTCGGCGGCTGCGCCGAATTCGACGCGGCCATCAACGGCGCGGTCAATTGGATCGACGCGCCGAAAACGCAGCAAGCGCTCTCCTCGCTCAGGTCCGGCGCCACCGCCCTCACCTGCGCCGTCGCCGATGTCAGCGCCGTCGCCGGCGAGATCGAAACCGGGGTCGGAGCCGGAAAATCGCTGATCGGCACGGACGGTAAAGTCTATGTCGCCTCGGCGACGATTTGCACCGCGCTGGGCGGGACGCTCGGGCCGACAGCGGTGATCCCATGATTGCCGCCGTCCTTTCGATCTGTCTGCAGGCCGATCCGGCGCAATGCGCGGTGCAGCACTTTCGCATCGAAGCGGCTGCCTGCCATCTTGGCGCGTACCGAGCCGAGGCGCCGGCCGGAGGCGAATGGCGCGCGGTCATTGTCCAGGTGAAATGCCTCGGACACGCGCCGCCGGGGCGGCGGCATTCATGAGATTGAAATGGCGCGCCGGGGCGGCTCTTGGCCTCGCCGCCCGAGCCTGGGGCAGAAGGGCGTACAGGATGCTCGATGAACTTTGGATCACGCTCGTTGCCGGCATCTTCGGCACTGTGCTCGGCTCGATTGCGACGATCATCGCCGCCGTGATCGGGCGCCAGCCGACGCTCGCGGCGGTGGTCGATGCGCGAATTTCGGTGCTGATGGAGATCTACGAGCGAACCATCGGCGAACTGCGTGCCGAGATCGTCAGGCTCGAGGAAAAGATAGACATCTACGAGAGGACGATCCGCGACCTGCGCGATCACATCCGCCAGCTCGAGACGAAAATCGACGTTCTAAAAGCCGATCTCAACGAAGCCCGCGCCACATCCGCTTTGGAGCCGCGACCCGCTGCCTAGTTTCTCGAATTCCTCGATCCTCCCGCGCCCCCGTCCGAACCCGGACGGGGGCCTTTTTTGATTCCGCCGACCGCTCAGCGCCGCCGCGTACGTGAGCCGCGCCAGTCCCGGTCGCGCGGGCGCATTCGCGCTTGCGAATGAAGGCGATTTCGCATTAGACCAGTGCGAAATGCGCGCGCCGTCGGCGGACGGAGAGAGAGCATGAGTGTTTATGATTATTCCGCGACCAGCCTGAGCGGCGAAGACAAATCGCTCGGCGATTTTCGCGGCGAGGTTTTGCTCATCGTCAATACGGCGAGCAACTGCGGATTCACGCCGCAATATGCGGAGCTTGAAGCGCTCTATCGTAAACACCGGCAAGCTGGTTTCGCGGTGCTCGGCTTCCCCTGCAACCAGTTCGGCGCCCAGGAGCCAGGCGATGCGGCCGAAATCGGCGCATTCTGTTCGCGGGCCTATGAGGTCACCTTTCCGATGTTCGACAAGGTCGAGGTCAACGGCCCGAATACCCACCCGCTGTTCCAGTTCCTCAAGAGCCAGCAGAAGGGCCTCGCCGGCACGCAGCAGATCAAGTGGAATTTCACCAAGTTCCTCGTCGATCGACAGGGGCATGCGACCGCACGTTTCGCGCCGGTGACCAAGCCTTCCGCGATCGATCCGGAGATCCTGCGCCTCCTTTAAGGCTGTGCAGGGAAAGTCGCCGCGCGCCCGTTGCTTGTGCGCTCCGGCATGGCTAACAGGAACCGGGCCATAGGAAACCGTCATGCCGGTGAAGCTCGACAGTCGGGCCGAAAATTTCGCCAAGACGTTCGAAGCTTTCCTTGCGACCAAACGCGAGGTGGCCGAAGACGTCGATCAGGCGGTGCAGAAGATCATCGCCGACGTCGCTTTGCGCGGCGATGCGGCGCTTGTCGATTATTCGCGCAAATTCGACCGCGTCGATCTTGTCGCTCTGGGCTTGTCCGTTTCGGCAAAAGACATTGCTGCTGCCAAGGCGGCCGTGGCGCCCGAGGCTCTCGCGGCGCTGAGCCTGGCGCATCGGCGCATCACCGACTTCCACGCAAGGCAGCGGCCGCAGGACCTCATGTTCACCGATCCGCTCGGCGTCGAGCTCGGCTGGCGCTGGCAGCCGATCGAAGCCGCCGGCCTCTACGTGCCGGGCGGCACGGCAAGCTATCCGTCCTCGGTTCTCATGAACGCAATCCCGGCCAAGGTGGCGGGAGTGTCCCGCCTGGTCATGGTGGTTCCGGCCCCCGACGGCCACATCGATCCGCTCGTGCTGGCGGCGGCGGAGCTTGCCGGAATCGATGAGATCCACCGCGTCGGCGGCGCGCAGGCGATCGCGGCGCTGGCCTTCGGGACGGCGAGCATAAGGCCGGTTGCCAAGATCGTCGGTCCGGGCAACGCCTATGTGGCGGCGGCCAAGCGCCGGGTGTTCGGCGTGGTCGGCATCGACATGATCGCCGGCCCGTCGGAAGTGCTGATCATCGCCGATGCGAGCGCCGACCCGGAGTGGATCGCGGCCGATCTCCTGGCGCAGGCCGAACATGACCCCGCCGCGCAATCCATCCTGATTACCGACAGCGCCGAACTCGCGGCCGCCGTCGAGAGCGCGGTTGGACGCCAGCTCGCGTCCCTGCCGCGCAAAGACATCGCCGGCGCGAGCTGGCGCGATTTCGGGGCGATCATTCGCGTCGCGACGATTTCCGAGGCGATCCCGCTCGCCGATGCGATCGCTCCGGAACATCTCGAAATCATGACGCAAGGCGCCGAGGACCTCTCGCTTCGCATTCGCAATGCCGGGGCGATTTTCATCGGGGCCTACACACCCGAAGCGATCGGCGATTATGTCGGCGGTTCCAATCACGTCCTGCCGACGGCGCGCTCGGCGCGGTTTTCATCCGGCCTCGGCGTGCTCGATTTTATGAAGCGGACCTCGGTCTTGAAATGCTCGGCCGCGAGCCTCAAAGCGCTTGGGCCGCCCGCGGTCGCGCTGGGCGAGGCCGAGGGGCTCGACGCACATGCCCGGTCCGTCGCCTTGCGCCTCGGTCAATCATGAACGCCAGCGAGCCAGCCCGGCGCAATCGTCTCGTTTCGGTGGTCCTCGATGAGGCTTCGATCGGCCGTGGCACCTCCGATCAAGAGCATGAACGCCAGATCGCCATCTACGACCTGATCGAGGAAAACGATTTCGGCCTGCCGGACCGGGACGATGGACCTTATGGACTGAAGATTTCGCTCCACGACGCCAAGCTCGCCCTCGAGATCGGCAACGAAGCGGGCGAGACGATTTGCGTCCATGTTCTGTCGCTGACCCCGTTCCGCAGCTTGCTCAAGGATTATTTCCTGATCTGCGAAAGCTATTATGACGCGATCCGTTCGGCCTCCCGCGCTCAGATCGAGGCCATGGACATGGGGCGGCGGGCTCTTCACGACGAGGCCGCGGGCCTGCTGCTCGAGCGGCTGAAGGGGAAAGTGGTCTGCGACATCGATACCGCGCGGCGGATATTCACCCTGGTCACCGCCCTGCACTGGAAGGGCTGAAGCGGCCGGCCGCCGGCCCGGCGCCCCTGAATCATCGGCGAAAACCGCCTATCGCTTTGAACGAAAGTGTCCTTCGGGCGACTAATCGGGGCAAGATCCGGCCTGGACCTGGCGGCGCCGCCGCGTCGGGAGACGCATAGCGGCCATCGCCGCGGCACGCGTCGGGTTCGCATCGTTGGCCCCGCCATCGAACGGTTGCGATCGGTCTAAGGTTGGATAGAATTCGCCGGTGTTCTCAGGGCGGGGATCCATCCTATATTGCTTTTGGCGCAAATGTTCTGATCGAACTGCGGGAAGATTGAATGAGGGGCGGCTCGCGCAAGCTTACACTGCCGCGCGAGGACAACCAGGAGGGTCGAGACTTTCATGCCGGTTCAAGCACTGAAATATAGGCCGCATGCGCTCGCTGCGGCAATATTCGCAGCGGTCGCGTTTCAGCCGATCGATGCCCGCGCCGCGGGCCCCTTCGCATCCTTGGCCGGAAACTGGTCGGGGAGCGGCACGATTTCAATGAAGAGCGGCACGAACGAGAGAATTCGGTGTCGGGCGACTTATTCCGTCGCGCCGGGCGGGGATTCTCTCACGCAGGCTCTGCGTTGCGCGAGCGACAGCTATAAGTTCAACGTCGACAGCACCGTAACCGCCAACGGCGGAGCGATCTCCGGCAGCTGGACCGAGACGACACGTAACGCCACCGGAAGCGTGAGCGGGCGGATCAACGGGCCGGTGATCGAAGTCTTGGTGACCGGAGTGGGCTTCACGGCAGGCATCTCGATTCTGACGCGCGACGGAACGCAGGGCGTGGAGATCGCGCCGAGCGGGGGCACCGACGTCGTCGGCGTGAAGGTCCTTCTGCACAGAACGTAACCGCCGGCAGGATGCTCTGGGCTCGCGCATCGGCTTGCGGGTCCAGCGTCCTCCTTCGCGTCAGCTTCAAATCTTGTCGGCTTATTCTCACCAGGCGAAACGCTGCGGGGCGCGGAGCTGCGCGGATTTCTTCAGCTCCACCGCGCGCCCTTTCTGCGCCAATCCAGCAGAAACGTAATCGTCGGGCGCAAGATGAAGAGATCGGCGATGAGCGCGGTCAGCATGGCGAACGAACTTAGCCAGCCGAAAAGCCTGAGCGAGGGCAGATCGGAGAAAACCGTCATTGCAAGCCCGCAGGCCAGCACGATGGAGGTGAGAATCAACGGGGGGCCCATCAGGATGGTCGCGCGTTCGACCGCGATCGCAGGGTCTTGTCCGGGTAGGTCTTCTTGTCGGAGGCGATTGAGAAAATGGATCGTGGCGCTCAAGCCCAGCCCAAAGGATACCGTCAAGGCGACGACACTGGCGAATTGCAAGCCTTGACCGAGAAGCCAGAGCACCGCCCCGGCCATGAAGACCGGGAAAACCGCCGGCATGATGGCGGCGAGCATCACTGCGATCGATCGGAACGCGGCGCCGATGAAGGCGGCGACGAAGATGATCTCGATCGTCAGTCCGTGGTTCAATTTTTCGATCATGTTGGAACTGCTGCGCGCCGCGATCACTGCGAGGCCGGTGACGGCGATCTCATAGCCCGGGTGTTCGGCCCGCACCTTGTCCAAGGAGGAATCGAGCGAATTGACGATCGGCAGCAGCCGGCTGGAATCGACATCGGGCACGCGACCTTCGACGACGACGGCGTCCTGGTTTTCCGAGATGAAACGGCGGACGAGATATTTCGGCAGCAGGCCGACATATTCCTTCAAGGTGGCGACGTCCGTCTTGCCGACCTTTTCGGCGAGCCAGCGGCGCAGCGTCTCGAGCGACCAGACATTGCCGATGCCCGGCTGTTTCTCGAGAGCCGTGTGAACCGCGGCGATGGTCGCCAATGTTTCCGGCGAATAAAGCGATTCACCTTTGGGAAATTCGATCAGGACGTCGATCGGACTGGCGCCGGTCAGCTCGGCATCGAGCCGTCGGTTGGCTTCGACCGCCTGCTTGCGATCCGGAACCTGATCGGCGAGTTGATAACGCGGCTGAAGATTGGCGTAGACGATGCCGAGGCTGACGACAACGGCGAGACCGATCAAACTATAAAGGCCGGGACGGCTCACCATGCGTCCGGCGATCCAGCCGCAGAAACGACGCAACACGTCGACGGCGATGTCGGCGCCTCTGATACGCGCGACGAAGGCGGCTTCGCGGCGCAGCAGAAAAAGCCCGAGAAGCGGGATGACGGTCAGGACCGATACAAGCGCGATGATGGTCGAGATGAAGCCCGCCTCGCCGAAGCTGCGGATCAGATCGGAATCGGAGAAGGTCAGCGCCACGAACGAGAGGCCTGCCGTCGCATGCGTCAGCACGCAGGCCGGGCCGACAACGTGGATCGCTGCGCGTAAGGCGTCAGCCTTGCTTTCGCCGGCGATAATTCGGTCGCGCGTCGCGAACGTCAGCTGCATGCTGTCGGAAAAACTGATGACCATGATCAGCGGCGTCATCACGTTCAAGAACATGTTGAGCCGGAAGTCGAGCCAGCCGAGCGTGCCGAGCGCCAGCAGAATGGCGAGCAGCGGCGGCGCCGCCGCGATGATCATGAAGGATACGCGGCGGAAGAACAGGATGGCAATCAGGCAGCCGCCGAGAAAGCCGATCGCATTATAGGTAATTCTGTCGCGCTCGACCGCATTGCGGATCTCGAGCTGCATCACCGGCACGCCCGAGAGTTGGACGGTCAACCCCGAACCGGCCATATCTTCGCTTACGGTTTGGCGTATCTCGCCGACGACGCCGCCAAGCTTGTTGCTTTCGACGACGTCGGGATCGAGCGCCAGCACCGCCAGCGCGAGGTGGCCGTCGACCGAGAGGAGCTTGCCGCGAATGATCTCATTGCTCATCACTTTTTGGATGAGCGCGTCATAGGCGGCTCCCGTCGGCAGATCCTCCGGAAAAAGCGGCTCAGGAAGATGATTGCCTTCGGGCGGCTGGCGCGCCGAAAACAGCGAGATGATTCCGCGCGTGCCGTCGATCAGCTGCAGATCGGTGACGAGATTGCGCAGCTTTTCGAGCGAATCCCTCTGCAAAAGAGTCGGACCTTCGACGACGACCAGAACGTCGAACTCGGTCGAGGGAAAGCGCTTGGTCACGTCCTCGTATTGTTTGAACGCAACCGTGTTGGAGCGAAACAATTGGCTGAGCGAATCATCGACCTTGATCCGCTCGACCCCGAACGCCGCCAGGATCGCAGCGACCACGAGCACGACCGCCACAGCATAAGGAAAGCGCAGGGAAATGAGCCCCATGCGCTCGATGCCATATGCCAAAGGGTGCAGCTTGCGTTGCGGCCCGGCCGAAGGTTTCAGAGGTTCTTTCGGGGGCTTCTCGTGCAAGTCTTCGGTCGACAGGATCTCTCTCCAGGAGTGCGGCCAGAAGTTCGGCGGGCAACCCCATTGTAGTGGGGCCGGTCGGCTCTGGCCAGATGCCCGCCACCGGTTAGATCGCCGCTGGGCGCCCGTCTCGCGGACGCCCAGAGCCCGACGCCGGCGGAGCAGCGTTCGGGGTCTTGCCTCGTTGCGCCAAACGCTTAAATTACGGATTTAAAGCGGCGGGGCGGAAATTTCTGATGATAAACAATGACATTCGTTGATGCCTTGGACGTCCCCGGCCGCAAGACCGGGCAGATCAAATTGCATGGGCCGGCGGCGTTCGAGGGCATGCGCAAGGCCGGACGGCTGACTGCCGAAGTGCTCGACACGCTGGTCGAACATGTCCGGCCCGGCGTGACGACCGAGTTCCTCGACAATCTCGTATTCGATTTTGCGATCTCGCACGGCGCCTTTCCCGCGCCGCTCGACTATCGCGGCTATCGCAAGTCGATCTGCACATCGATCAATCACGTCGTTTGCCACGGCATCCCCGAGCGCAAGCCGCTGCGCGAGGGCGATATCGTCAATATCGACGTCACTTTGATTCTCGACGGCTGGCACGGCAACTCGAGCCGGATGTATCTCGTCGGCGACGTGTCGCGCCGCGCGCAGCGGCTGGTCGAAGTGACTTACGAGGCCCTCATGCGCGGCATAGCCGCGGTGAAGCCCGGCGCGACCACCGGCGATATTGGCGCGGCGATCCAAGACTATGCCGAATCCGAACGCTGCTCCGTGGTGCGCGACTTCTGCGGGCACGGCGTCGGCCGTTTGTTCCACGACGAGCCGAACATCCTCCATTATGGCCGGCGCGGCGAAGGCGTCACCTTGAAGCCGGGCATGTTTTTCACGATCGAGCCGATGATCAATCTCGGCCGGCCGCATGTGAAGATTCTGTCGGACGGCTGGACCGCGGTCACCCGCGACCGCTCGATGTCGGCGCAATTCGAGCACACGATCGGCGTCACCGAGACGGGGCACGAGATTTTTACCCTCTCGCCGAAGGGGCTGCATCGTCCCCCCTATCTGGCGCCTGCGAAATGACGCGGTCGCAGGTCCCTCGCCCTGAGACCGCGCCGCATTATCTCGGACACCGTGAAAGATTGCGCGAGCGGTTTCGCAAGGCCGGCGGCGGCGCGCTCGCGGATTATGAGTTGCTCGAACTCGTTCTCTTTCGTGCCATCCCGCGGCGCGACGTCAAGCCGCTCGCCAAGGCGCTGCTTGCGCGTTTCGGGTCTTTCGCCGAGGTCGTGGCCGCCAGGCCCGAGCGGCTGAAGGAGATCGACGGATTGAGCGAGGCCGCGATCGTTGAATTGAAGATCGTCGCCGAGACCGCCAAACGCTTCGCCAAGATCAAATTGGAGAAGCGCCCGAGCATGGGAAGCTTCTCGGCTTTGATCGATTATTGCCGGACCGCGATGGCCTTTCTCGATCGCGAGGAATTCCGCATCCTATTCCTCGACAAGAAGAACGGCTTGATTGCCGACGAGGTGCAAAGCGTGGGCACCGTCGATCATGCCCCGGTCTATCCGCGCGAAATCATGCGCCGCGCGTTGGAGTTGAATGCGACGGCGCTGATCCTCGTGCACAACCACCCCTCGGGCGAGCCTTCTCCTTCGGCGGTCGATATTCATCTCACCAATCAGATCGTTGCGCTCGGCAAGTCGCTGAACGTCGCCGTGCACGACCATCTGATCATCGGCCGCGAGGGATTTGCGAGCTTCAAGGGCTTGCAGCTGATTTGAGGGGGCATATCCTGTCGCGCGCCGATATTCCTCGGTTTCAATCCATCCGCGCCAAGATCTGCTCCAGGTTGGCGAAGAATCTCTGCCAGCCGTATTTGGCGCCCTGGTAGGCCGGCTGCTGATCCGGCCGGAAGCCCGAATGCTGCATGCGCAGGCGGGTCCCCGTGCTCGTAGGGGTGAGAGTCCAAGTGACGATACTCTCGAGACCCATGGCCGCCCAGGTGTAAGACAGCGTTTTCTCCGGTTCGACCGCCAGGACCTGGCAGTCGACCGCGCCCCAGTCGGCGCGAAGACTGAAACGATGGCCCGCGACGGGCTCGAAGTCGTTTTTCATCAGCCACTCCTCGATCAGGTGCGGTTGGGTGAGTGCGCGCCAGATCTTTTCCGGCGGATAGGCTATCTCACGTTCGACGACGACGGAGAGCGTTTCGGTCGCTTCTTTGCTCATTGGTCCATCCTTTTGATGAGATCTTCGAGACGGTCGAACCGGCTCTGCCAGAAGCCGGCCATTTGGCTTGTCCAGTCGATCAGGGGGGCGAGCGCGCCAAGCTGCGCGCTATAATGGGTCTGTCGTCCGTGACGGCGGTCGCGCACCAGGCCCGCCTGCCTCAGGACCCCGAGATGCTTTGAGACGGCCGGTTGTGAGACCCCGGATTGAGCGGTCAGGGCCCCGACCGTCTGCTCGCCTTCGCGGCACAATCGTTCGAAGAGCGCCCGCCTGGTCGGATCGGCAAGCGTTCTGAAGAGCACGTTGTGAGCGTTCGGCATCTTGGATGGATAACCCAATGGCTATTGATTGACCTATAACTACTGAGATATATGTGCGTCAAGGGGGCGGAGCCGCATAAACCGTCGCGCGGCGACGTGGCCGCGACGGTCCGGGCGCCAAGCTTCCGGCAGGCGCCTGCCGTCTGGAACGCGCTCGCGCTGCGGCCATGAAGATGCGAGCCTCTCGCGGCCCAAGGTTTTTGAGAATGTCGTTAAGTGAGAATGTCGTTAAGATTGTAGAGGACGGTCCGAATTAACGACTTGCCATCCGGCAAGCTTACCTGCGACTTCCAACACTAACTTAACGGAACGGCGCTAGATTCGCGCGCTCGCATGGTTCGCAATCCGGCGATCAGGGGCCGGCCGTGTCCAACATGGATCGATGGGCGATGCGACGCCGCCGGATCGAGACGCCGCCGGATTGACAAGCATCATCGGGTCAGCGGGAAACGCGAATTATGCGATTGAATGATTTCCTGCATTTGGGCCCTCCGCGACGGGTCAAGTCGAAGGAGGGCCGTCTGCATTTGCCTTCCATGGTCGCGTGGGCCATCGCCTATAGCGTCTCTACGATATTGATCTTGATCCTCGGCATTCGTCTCGGAGTTATCGCCGCGCAGAATGCCGCCCAATTCTTCTCCTCCGAATTCGTGGTGCTGGTATTCACGGACCGCGTGAACATCTTGTTGCTGGGCGTGGCGCTGCTGTTTCGCTTGGCCATGGCCATGCAAGCCTATCGCATCGTCAGCCGGCTGACGGAAAGCGAGGCGAAGGCCAAGCAAGTGGCCGGCCACGACGTGCTCTCGGGACTTCCCAATCGTTTTTTGTTCAACGAACTTGTCGACGCAGAGGCCGCCCGCTGCAAGCGCAAGAATTGTCAATTCGCCCTGTTCTATCTCGATCTCGATCATTTCAAGCAAACCAACGACACCTTCGGTCATGAGGTCGGCGACCGAACGATCGTTGCCGTGACCAAGCGGCTCGGCAAGGTGCTGCGCAGCGGCGATCATTTTGCCCGGCTCGGCGGCGACGAATTCGCGGTTCTCCAGGCCGATGTGATGGATCCGCGCGATTGCGCCAGGCTCGCGCAACGGATGCTCGATGCGATGAGCACGCCTTTCGATATCGCCGGTCAGCAGGTCTTCATGGGCACCTCGATCGGCATCGCCCTTTGCCCGCAAGACGCGAGCGACGGGCAAGATCTGATGCGGCATGCGGACCTTGCGCTCTATCGCGCCAAGCAAGGCGGCCGCAACCGCTATTCATTTTTCGAAGCCAAGATGGGCGAGGAGTTGCGGCTGCGCCAAAGCGCCGAAGACGAACTGCGCGCCGCGATCGAAAACGACGAGCTTGTCATGCTCTATCAGCCGATCATGTCCGCATCCGGCGAAAAGATCGTCGGCGTCGAAGGGCTGGTGCGCTGGCAGCACAAGACGCACGGATTGCTTCCCGCCGACAGATTTGTCGGGTTGGCCGAGGATCGAGGTTTGATCGTGCCGCTCGGCGAATGGGCGTTGCGCCGCGCCTGCCGCGACGCCAAGCGGTGGCCCGGCCTGCGCTTCGCCGTCAACGTGTCGCCGATCCAATTCCGCCAGAAGGATTTCGTCGCGACGGTCGAAAAGATCCTCGCCGAGACCGGCACCGACCCCACGCGCGTGGAACTCGAACTGACCGAGGGCGTCATCATCTCCGACGCCGATCTTGCCGAGCGATCGATGATCGAGCTGCGCGCGCTCGGCGTCAGGATGGCGCTTGACGATTTCGGCAGCGGCTACTCGAGCCTGATCTATCTGCGCCGCTTCGCTTTCGACAAGATCAAGATCGACCGCTCGTTTCTGGAGTCCATGGAAATGACGGGCGAGAGCGCGATCATCGTGCAATCCATCGTCGCGCTCGGCCGCTCGCTCGGCTTGACGGTCACGGCCGAAGGAATAGAAACCCTGGAGCAGGCGCGCTTTCTCGAAACGCTCGGCTGCCACGAACTGCAGGGCTTCCTCTTTTCAGAGCCGATCACGGCCGGCGAAATGGACGCCAAACTGGCCGAACAGAGCGACTTCGCCCCGGCGGCGCAGGCCCGCTCGGTCGCTTGACGCACCTGGACGCCCGCAGGGCGGCGGCGCTGCCGCCGTCAATGGAATTTGAACTCGGCGTCGAAAGTCTTGATTTCGGCTGGTTTGATGAGCCGCGTATGACCGACGCGGACGCTGTGCAGCGGGCCGTCGAGCTTCTCCCGCCAAAATGCGAGGAACTTCATCAAGGTCGGAAAGTCGGGTGCGATGTCGTAATCCTGCCAGACATAGGCTTGCAGGAATGTCGGATGGTCCGGCATGCGGTAGAGGATTTCCGCCGTGGTCAGGCCATAACCGGCGAGTTGCTTCACAAAATCGCGTGAAGGTTCGAGCATGTTTCCAAGGTTCATCCGCTAACCTCCACGCTCCGTGGGCGGTATCGTCCGGCTGCCGGTCTCAATCGGGCGCCGCGCGAATCCCAATTCCGAACCATTAAAGTTAACAGCGCCTTACCGGTTTCGCCCGACATGTCGGCATTTTCGAGCCGCGTAGCGATCACCGCCGCCACGCGATCGCGCTCGGCACGAGCCCGAGAATCATGCGGCTTGCGCCGGACGCGGCGGCTTCCGGTGTCGCCACGCGATGATCTCGGCGAGGATGGAAATTTCCCGATAGCGAAGCGGCCCTCCTCGCGAAGGGCCGCCGGTGTCAGACGCAGGCCGTTTCGCCGAGCGCACGCGATCTTCGGCGGCGCGGGCTATGCGGCGAGTGCTTAATGACGCGTGTGGCGCATGTGGTTCATGTGACCCATATGGTTCATGTGGTTCATATGGCCGCCGCCGGATTGCCAGCCGTGCCAGCCCCGGCCACCGCCCCAGCCCATGCCGTGGCGCCAAGCATAGCCGCACCAATACCAACCGGGGCCCTGCCAGCCTGTATTGTACCAACAATAGTGCTGGCCGCCGAAGAAGAATTGGGTTTTCTGGACGCCCATGAGGTTGCTGGCCGCGTGGCGAACCGGTGTTTGGTCGGCGACCGGCGCCGCCTGTGCCAGCGACACGATGGAACTCGCAGCCAAAGCCACCGCCGCGACAGTTGAAAGAATAAGACGCACGTTGATCTCCTCTCTTCCGGAAGATCGCGGCCTCGAGGCGGGTGACCCCGAGGGCTCTCCTCCTTGGATGTGCTTTCTTCGTTGCATGTATTGCGATCCGGGCCTATGCAGCCAAGCCCAACCGCAGACAGTCGTTGCTAGATTTGGCTGCATGAATGGCCGATGAAGCAAATATCGTCGCTGCCGATGCCTCGGCCTTTGCGCTATCACATTTAGATGATCTGGAATTCCGCGGCGCTTAAATGGTTCCTGGGTTAATGGATGTTTAGGATTGCTTCGATGGGCTGGCACAATAGTTTCGGCGCTTGGCAGGCCGGGCCGCTTTCGGACGAGTGGCGTCGATGAACTTCCGTTCGATTTATCGGCATGGCTTTGCCCGTGTTGCGGCTTGCACGACGCGCTGCCGCCTCGCCGAGCCTGTGGCCAATGCCGAAGCGATCTTGACCATGCTTGCGGCCTTGCATGAGAAGTCGGTGGCGCTCGCCGTCTTCCCCGAGCTGGCGCTCTCCGGCTATGCGATCGACGATCTCCTCCTGCAAGCGGCCGTGCATGACGGCGTCACCCGCGCCGTCGATCGACTCGTCTCTGCTTCCAAGGCTTTGATGCCTCTCATCCTCGTTGGCGCGCCGCTGCGCCATGCGGGACGGCTTTACAATTGCGCGCTTGCCATCCATCGCGGCCGGCTCCTCGGGGTCGTCCCCAAGGTGCATTTGCCGAACTATCGCGAGTTCTATGAGCACCGTCACTTTGCCTCCGGCGACACGACCCAGGGCCAGGAGATCGAAATCGGCGCGCATAAGGCGCCGTTCGGTCCCGACTTGCTGTTTCCCGCCGAGGACATCGACGGTCTCGTCGTGCACGCCGAGATCTGCGAGGACCTTTGGGTGCCGATTCCGGCGAGTTCGAAAGCGGCGCTCGCCGGCGCAACCGTGCTCGCCAATCTCTCGGCGAGCAACATCACCATCGGCAAGGCCGACACGCGCCGGCTGCTCTGCCAATCGCAATCGGCGCGTTGCCTCGCCGCCTATCTCTATTCCGCCGCCGGCGCCGGCGAATCGACCACGGACCTCGCCTGGGACGGCCAGACGTTGATCGTCGAGAACGGCGCGATTCTCGCCGAATCGCCCCGCTTTACGGGCGACGGCCAATATACGATCGCCGATGTCGACCTCGATCTGTTAACTCAGGAAAGGCTCCGGCAAGGCACGTTCGACGACAATCGCCGCGCCAATGCGGTGAGCGAGAAGGCCTTCCGTAAAGTCTCGTTTCGTGTCGCGCCGCCGGCCCAAGACGTGGGCTTTGAACGCGTCGTCGAACGCTTCCCTTTCGTGCCGTCGAACCGGGAAAGATTGGCGCAGGATTGCTACGAGGCCTATAATATCCAAGTCACCGCGCTCGCGCAGCGCCTCGCGGCGACGGGAATTTCCAAGCTCGTCATCGGCATATCCGGCGGTCTCGATTCGACCCATGCCTTGATCGTCGCCGCCAAGGCGATGGATCGGCTGGGCCATGCGCGCAGCAATATTCTGGCCTTCACCATGCCGGGCTTTGCGACCAGCGATGCGACCAAGGCCAATGCTCTCGCCCTGATGAAGGCGCTGGGCGTGAGCGTGCGGGAGCTCGACATCAAGCCTGCCGCGCGGCAGATGCTCGCCGATCTCGGACATCCCTTCGCCAAGGGCGAGAGCCTGTATGATGTGACGTTTGAAAACGTCCAGGCGGGCCTGCGCACCGATTATCTGTTCCGGCTGGCCAATATGAACGGCGGAATGGTCGTCGGAACCGGCGACCTTTCGGAATTCGCGCTCGGCTGGTGCACCTATGGCGTCGGCGATCAGATGTCGCATTATGCCGTCAATTCGGGGGTACCCAAAACTCTGATCCAGCATTTGATCGGCTGGTGCATCGCGAGCCGGCAATTCGCACCGGAGGTGCTGGCCACGCTCTCCGCCATCCTGGCGACCGAGATTTCGCCTGAACTCGTGCCGATCGGCGCCGATGGCGTGGCGCAGCGCACCGAGGCGGTGATCGGCCCCTATGAGCTGCAGGATTTCAATCTCTTCTATTTTTTGCGGCACGGCTTTCGCCCGGCGAAAATCGCCTTTCTCGCGCTCGCGGCCTGGGCCGACGTGACCAAGGGAGAATGGCCGCAGGATTTTCCCAAAGAGCGCCGCCACGCTTACGATCTGCAGGAGATCCGGCATTGGCTCGAGGTCTTTATCCGGCGTTTCTTCAGCATGAGCCAATTCAAGCGATCGGCCATGCCCAACGGGCCGAAGGTCGTCGCCGGCGGCTCTCTGTCGCCGCGCGGCGACTGGCGCGCGCCCTCCGACGGCAATGCACAGGCTTGGCTCGACGATCTCAGTCAGAATGTGCCGATTGCTTCTGAATGAATAGGCATTAACGAGTTGATTTTACTATCAAAATAGCAATCTTGAAAAACAGGCGATTTGCTGCGGGAATCTCGCAGCAGCATCATGCCGGAACAATTCCGGCGCGACGCAGGCCGAGCTTTGTTCGTCAATCACGCGAGCTTTATACGCCGCTGCACGTGGCGTATGCGCAAACGCATTAATCGTCTGCATACTTGCCGCGCCAAAACCGCGAACTAGTCTAGCAATTCGAATGCAAGCTGGCGTAGATTAGCGCGAACATTCGTCAGAGGTACGACATGGCCGAGATGATTGTTGCGGGCGAGCCATTCAACGTCATCGTCGAAGGCGATGCGAATGCTCCCGCGGTGGTTCTGTTGCACGGGCTCGGCACGAATCTGCATGTGTTCGACAAGCAGGTGCCGGCGCTGAGGCGGCATTTCCGCGTCGTGCGCTATGATTCGCGCGGGCAGGGCGCCAGCGTGGTGAGCCGCGGGCCCTATTCGATCAGCCAGCTCGGTCACGATGCGCTCGCGATCCTCGACGCCTTGAAGCTCGAAAGAGTTCATTGGATCGGCCATTCCGAAGGCGGCATGGTCGGATTGTGGCTGCTGACCCGGGCGCCGGAACGCATCGAGCGAGCCATTCTCGCCAATACGGCGGGGCAGATCGGCAGCGCCGAGGTCTGGAACGAGAGAATCAGGACCGTACACGAAAAAGGCCTTCAAGGCCTGGCTCCTTCCGTGCTCGAGAACTGGTTTACGCGGCAATTCCGCGAACGTCATCCGGAAGAAGTCCGCCGTTTCGAAGAAGTCTTGCTTGCGACGAAGCCCGAGGGTTACGTTGCCCATTGCGCGGCGATCCGCGATGCGGATCTGCGCGCCGGCCTGCACGCGATCCAGCATTCGGCGCGGATCATCGTCGGCCGTCACGATCCGGTGACGCCGCCCGGGGTCGGCGCTCTGGTCGCGAGCTCGATACCGGGCGCCCGGCTCGTGACGCTCGAAGCCGCGCATCTGTCGCCGGTCGAGGCGGCCGATGCGTTCAACCGTGTGGCAGTCGAATTTCTGACTGGGGAAGCGGAGAGGACCATGCAAACACAACAAACCAGAATCGAAGACGATGAAGACGATAAAATGACGGCGCATGAGCCGCCGCACCACGAACCACCCAAGCCGCGGCCGCCGCGGCCAATGCCGGCGCCGCGTCCGATGATGCCGGGAACCACCATGCCGTTCGGGCTCGGCGGGCCTGCGCCCGCGCCGGCCGCTCCGGCAGCACCAAAGCCCGAACCGTCCCCGGCGCCGCGCAAGCGCCGCAGAAAGGCCGCTGCCAAAAAGTCGGCGGCTCGGAAGGCTGCCAGGAAGCCGGCCCGCAAGGCCGCACGGAAATCGGCGGCCAAGAAACGGACGCTCCGGAGAGGGGCGGTGAAGAAGGCCGCCAGGAAGCCGGCCCGCAAGGGTGCCGCGAAGAAAACGGCGCGCAAATCGGCGAAGCGGCCGGTGAAGAAAGCAACGCGGAAGTCCGCCCGCCGCCGCAGACGCTGAGGCGGACTCGCCGAGGCGGAACACACGATGGCGCGAGACCATGGTCTCGCGCCAATCTCGTGCCCGAGCGCTTGCTCGCTTCGCGGGGGCGCCACGACGAACTCAATGTCTGAGCTTGCGCAGCACCACCGCGAGAGGGTCGCGAGTCCAGGCCTGCGTCACGAAGTCCTGATGCGGGATATCGCCGACTGCGAGAAAGCCAACGCTGCCTGCCCTTAGCGTCCTCGGCAGGCTCGTGCTAAAGCTCACGTTGTTCTGGACAAGCTCTTGTTGCAGCGTCGTATTTTCATCCGCGCTCGAGAGCGAATAGGCGCTGAAGAAAAATGTGCTCGGCTTTCGCTTGGCGATCCAGTCGGCGAATGTGTCGATCTCGCCATAGAGCGCGTCGAAGAGAATGACGCCGGCCAGCCTGTCGTCCGCGCCGCCGACCGAGAGCGCCGCGGAGGCCGGCATATAGCCGCCGCTGTAGGCGACAATGACGACCGGGATCCTATCGAACATCGCCCGCGTCCTGCGGTCGCCATAGAGCTTGGCCAGATTGCCTGCCGCCTCATCGAGAAACCGAGCGAAGACATGCGGCTCCCAAAACCGCCCGGCACTCGAGTTCGAGCGCATCGACGGCGAATTGCGGCGCGACCAGCACCGCGTTCAGGCGCGACTCGGCGAGCTGCTGCGGCACCCTCTGCCGGGCGACGACGTCGCGGGCGAGCAGCGTGTTATTGCCGTGGAAGAAGACGATGAGATAGGCCGGCCGGCGCGGATCGAAATGCGGCGGGATCGCAAGCAGCACGCGCTTGTCGCTATAGGTCTGGTCCTCCCAATAAATGCCGCCGCGCGGCGACGTATGGCCGCGCCGCGTTCCGTCGGTCGTGTCGAGGAAGGGCTTGCCGTCGCCCGGCACCGGGCCGTCATAGGGGAAGGGCGATATTGCGAAAGTCACGAGACGCATGCGGCTTGCGGCGGCAAGCGAGACGCTCTTCGCCGCGATGAGTCCCAACCCGAGCGCGACGGCTGTCGCCATCAGGGATACAGCCAATCTTAAGCCGCCGTCAGGGCCGCGAGCTCGCTTCATTCCAGACGCTCTTTGCCGCCTTCGGCAAGATAACGCCGAAAAAGGCGGGGATGGCGATGAGATAGGCCATGCCGCTGAGATAAAGCACAGCGGAAAGGCCGAAGGACGTGGCGACGAGCGGAACGAGCGCGGCGCCGATTACCGAGAAACAGCCGTTGATGCCCCAGGCCCAAAGGAACATATGATCCTTCTCGAGCCGGGCAAGCGAGTCCATCGCCGTCGGCATCGGAAAACCCATGAGAAAAGCCGGCGGAAAGATCAGAACGAAGCAGAAGAACAGCCGCAGCCCGTAAGGGAACGTGCCGATCCAATCGAGCGGCGCATGGATCAGAAGCCCGTAGGCGATAAGAAGGGCGCCGATCAAGGCGAGCACCTTTGGCAAGGTGGTGGGCGCGCGCGGAAGGAAACGTTCGCTTATCAGGCTGCCGAGCCCGGAGGCGACCAGCATGCCGGTGATCAATATCGCGGCCGAGACCGTCGCATTGCTCAAGGCCTGGACGAACTCGGCGATGAGCCCGACTTCGACCATGATATAGCCGGCCCCGAGGCAGGCGAAATAAAGAATGGTGCGCAGCTTGCCGGGCGTGGCGGAAAAGAATGTGCGCCAGCCGAAGATGACCGGAAGCACAATGAGCGTCGAGGCGCAGAGCGTGGCGACGCCGAGCGTTGCCCAGAGCAGGAGATAGCCCCATTCATCCTGCACGAGTTCGAGCCGGTCGAGAATGCGCGGCAAGTCGAGCGGCTTGATATAGGCGGCGAAATAGGGCCGGTCGTTGGTGAGCGGGCGGGCGTCGAAGACATATTGTCTCGCGATGTCGGCGAAATTTCCGGCAATGAGCGAATGCCATGCTAGCTGCCCCATGGTGGTGGCGGGGACGACCGAATCCGTCTCGGGCGGCCCGGTGTCGGGGGCGGCAGCGCCTGCCTCAGGCGCGACGAGATCGTCGCCCGGCGGCTTGCTGGCATCGAAAAAGATCTGATTGCGAAACCCGGCGAGGACTTTTGCGGTCTGCGTCTCGTCGTAGACGAAGCCGGGATAATAGATGGCGTCGAAGGACATCGCTTTGGTGTGCTTGCGCAGCAGCGCGATCTCGGCGTCGCTGAACCCGCCCTTCTCGTAGAGAACCGTCGTGGTCGAGAGATAGCAGGAGGCCGCGAAGAATTCGCGTGCCACGTCGCTATCGCCATTCGCCCGCGCCGCTCCGACCATGGTGGCATAGAGCTTGAGCACGGATTTTGGCGGCTCTTCCTTGTTCCACAGCGTCACGGCCAGCACGCCGCCCGGCTTCAGCGCCCGCATGTAGGTCTGCATGGCCTCGCGCGTATAGGCGAATTTCTCGACGATGGCGAAGCCGCCGGGGTTCGAGAGCCCGGTCGAATCGGCAAGGCTGAGATCGATCACATCGTAGCGCTCGCGCGTATGCGCCAGATAGAGCCGCCCCTCGTAGCCGACGACTTTGACGCGCGGGTCATGCAGGATATCGCCGGTGAAGCGGCGCAGGCCGTTGTCGTGCAGAAAGGCGTCGAGCACGGCCGGATTGCTTTCGGCCACCGTCACGCGCTTCGATTTGGTGAGCGCGACCGCGGTCGAAAGCCCGCCGCCGAATTGCACGACGAACGTGTCGGCCTGCGGCTTGACGAGATAGGGATAGATCATCGGCAGGTAGAAATAATAATCCGTCTCGGCCGCCGGCAGCTTGCGGATGATGCCCTCGGGCCCATCGCTGTCGATGTAGAGGCCCTCATAGGCATTGTCGGGGAAGCTCTTCAGGTTGAAGGCGGCGTTGTCGGAAAGACCCGGCGCGAAATGCAGATAGGAGCTCGCATAGATTTCGAGATAGCCGAACGGCGAGTTCTTCGCATAGACGCGCTGCGAATCTGGGAATTTCCGCGCATAGGCGACGCCCTTGTAGTCGGAGACGGAGAGCTTCGAGAGACCGAGCGCCGGTGCAAGCCAAAGATGCGCGCCGAAAGCGGCGACGGCCACGGCAATGAGGGCGATCAGCGCGCGCCGCCCCTCGACGGCCATGAACCAGAAGCCAGCCGCCATGAGCCACAGGATCAGCGGCGCGAGAATCAGGTCCTGCGGCGCGAAAACATACATGGCCAGCAGCACGACGAGCCCGCACAGGCCGGAGCCCAGGAGATCGGCGAAATAGGCCCGGTTGAACCGCGTCCGCGCCTTCAAGAACACGCTGCCGAGGAAAGCCGCGCCGGCAAGGAAAGGGGTGAAGTAGAGCAGGAAATTGGCGAGCAGCCGCCATTTCTGGTTGGGGTCGGAGACGAGAAAGATGGCGTTGAAGGGAACCTGTTGGGCGAGCAGATTGGCGGCCACCGCGAGCGGCCCGAAGCTCAACAGCGCCAGCCCGCAGACCAGGCGCCAATGCCGCGCAAACCAATCCTTGGCGATGCACATGATCGTGCTCATCAGGCCGAAGCCGAGCATCGCGAGGCTGACAACCAGCGAGCCGAAATGCGCCCAACTGCCGATCGAAAAGATCCGCATGATCGCGATTTGAAGAGCGATGACGGCGCCGGCTTCGAGGCCGACCGCGAAATAGACGGGCAGGTCGGAAATTGCGCGCCCGTCCGCTCGCTTCGGCAGGATGGCGAGGCTCATCGGCAGACGACGTTATGGAGAAAAGCGCGTAACCGCGTCATCCGGTCACTTGTTATGGGTGCCAACGATCTTGTCTCCCTCGAGCTTGGTGAAAGGCACGAAGGGGACGATCCGACCGTTGTAAATATCGGAGCGCGCGACATTGATCGAGCCGTCGGCCTCCTGTTCTTTTATCACCTTCAAAAGATGCTGCGCGCCCGGCGGTCCGACCGGGATGACCATGATGCCGTTCGGTTTCAACTGTTGCAGCAGGGGCGGCGGAATGTGATCGATGCCGCAGGTCACGATGATCTTGTCGAAGGGCGCGGCCTCTTGCCAACCGTAATAGCCGTCGGCGTTCTTGGTCGAGATCGATTTGAACTCGTTGTAGCCGCGCTTGATCAGGTCGTCGTAGACGCCGCGCGTGCGCTCGGCGAGCGGCTTGATGATCTCGATCGTCCACACCTTGTCGGTGAGATTGGAGAGATACGCCGACTGATAGCCCGAGCCGGTGCCGACCTCGAGCACCTTCTCGCCTTTCTTCACGTCGATCGAGCTGGTCATGCGGCCGACCACATGCGGCCCCGAGATCGTGACGCCGAAGCCGATGTCGAGAAAGGCGTTGTCATAGACGCGGTCGAGATTGCGCTTGAGGCAGAATTCTTCGCGCGGGGTCAAGAGAAAGGCGCGCTTGTTGGCGTCGTCCCAGAGATCCCGGTTGAGGACCAGTATCCTGAACCTGTCGAATCTCTCGCCGAGATATTGGGGGTCTTCGCCGCGCATCTTCGCCCCCCACTTGACGAAGGCGTCGCGCGAATCCATCGGCGGCGAAAGATCCCAGGAATAGGGCTGCGGCACATCGGCGAAAGCAGTGCCGAAAACGGCCGCCTCCAGCAATGTCCCGGCCGAGCCGATGAGAAAGGTCCGACGTTTCATGGGGTCTCCGAGTCGCAATGGCGGCGAACTTCGGCCTTTCGAAGGCGCCGCGGCGCAGAAATTAACCTGAACGGGCGAAGCCCGCCAGCAGGCGGCGGCGCACTGGTAACCAGATTTCGTCAAATTGCGAAACGACATTTTTATCCCTGATATGCACTGTTGCGCGGGTTTAACGGGAGCTCGCCGGTGAAGATAGCCCTAGCCATTGCAACGACCGACCGGCCGAAAGTGGTCGGCGAGACGCTGCGCCGTCTTGCCCGACAGACGCGGCGACCGGATCAAATCCTCGTCGTCGGCGCCGCCGAGAGCGATTTCCCCGCCGAGCGTCTGCCCGGGGTGACCTACATCTCCTCCGCCAAGGGTCTGACCAGACAGCGAAATCGCGCGCTCGACCTGTTGCAGGCCGATTCCGATCTGATCACCTTCATCGATGACGATTTCATTCCGACCCGCGATTTCTTCAGCGGGATCGAACGGCTGATGACCGAACATCCGGAAGTGCTCGCCGTATCGGGACATATTATCGCCGACGGCATCCTCACCGCCGGGCTCACGTTCGCCGAAGCGGATCGCATCATCGCGGCCTATGAGGCAAAGGGGCCGGGAAAACTTCGGCTCGTGGACGATACCGGCACGCATGGGGCCAACATGGTGCTGCGCATGTCGGCGCTGCCGCAAGCGCGGTTCGACGAGAATTTGCCGCTCTATAGCTGGCTCGAGAACCTGGACTTCACCGCGCATTTCGCCAAGGTCGGGCGTGTGGTTCGCACCAATTATTTCGGCGGCGTTCACCTCGGCGTCAAATCCGGACGCACGCCGGGGGTCAAGCTCGGCTATTCGCAGATTGCCAATCCCATCTACCTCGTTGCCAAAGGCACCATGCGCAAGGGCCCCGCGGCGAAGATGGCGATCAAGAATTTCATCGCCAATCTCGCCAAGTCGCCGGTGCCTGAGGCTTATATCGACCGGCGCGGGCGGCTCAAGGGCAATCTCCTGGCGCTCATCGACGTTTTGCGCGGCGTCAATCATCCGACCCGCATCCTCGAACTCTGAGGCGCGCCAAATCATTGCGCCGCGAATCGCGCCATGATCGGGCGCAATCTTGCAATCAAGATCTCCCGCATATTGGCGACGTCGAAAAAGGCGACGAACAATCCATAGATCACGGTGCCGGCCAGCGCCTGCTCGATCAGAGTGACGAGACCGGGGTTGTGTTCGCGCAGCGGCAAAAGCACGGCAGCCATCGCCGCCGTTCCAAGCGCCGCCAGCACAATGTCGCGCAAGCGCGGCCATTGCGGTTTCGACAGGCTCGCGACGAAGACGAGCGCGACAAGCGCGGCGACATAGGCGCCGGTCTGCGCTATGGCGAGGCTCGAGGCGTCGGAGCTCCGCGGCAAAACCCAGAGCAGGAGAGCGTCGACCGAGCAGGCGAAGAGGGCGGCGCCAATCAGGGGCGCGGTTCGTTTGGCAATCTGAAAGATCGGGTTGATGGCGAACTGAATGAGCGCGGAGGAGAACAGGCCGGCCATCATCAGGGTCAGCAAACGGCCGAAGGGGCCGCGATAGGCGGCCGGCACGATCACCTGCTGGAGCGAGGGGAGGATCAGCCAGATCCCGGTGCAGGCCGGCAGGACGATGGCGAAGACGATGGCCATGTTGCGCGCCACCTGCGCGCCGGCCTTGGTCGCTCCGTCGCGTTCATGCGCCGCGACCGCGATTTGAAACAGAACGACATCGAGGGTCGAGCCGATCGCCTGCACGGCCTTGTTGCCGATGTCGTAAGCGAGCGAGAATTGTCCGGTTTCCGAAAACCCATAAAGAACGGCGATGATCGAGCGATTGGCAAGCGGAATCGAGAGATAGAGCAGGTTGGCGGCGACGATCGGCAGGCTGTAGCGCAGGATCGCCTTGACGATGGCGAAGCTGGCGTGACGCGGCGAGGCGCCGTGGTCGTGCAGCGAGGCGCGCGCCGTGATGACCGAGCCGGAAAGGCTGATGATGCTGCCGACCAAGGCCATTTTGGCCGAGCCAAACCAGAACGCGCCGCCGCCGGTGAGCACGAGGGCAAAAATATTCTTGACGATGATCAGCCGCGTATAGAGACGATCATGGAAACGCGCCCGCACCAGCGCGGTGTTGTAATCGAACATGCCGTTCGATACGGCCGCCACCAGCGCGAGAGCGATCAGCCCGTTCGACAAGGCGAATTTGACGCCGGAGAAAAGCAGCAAACAGGCGGCAACCGTCATGCTGAACGTGACGACGATGAAGGCGACATCGAGAGTCGCGCGCAGCGCGGGCGCCTCGCTTCGCACGCGTTCCGAATAGAAGCGTGTCGCCCCGAGGCGCAGCCAGTCGAAGAAAGCGGCCTGCACGGCTATTGCTATGGCGAATGCCAGGGCGAAGCGGCCGTATTCGGCCGGGCCGAGGAATTTCGCGACCAGAAGGCCGATCGCAAAATTACAAATAATGTTGACGAAATAGGCGACGAGCACCCTCATGCCGGCGGCTCATAGGGCGCGCCCGTCCTCGCGGTTGCGGCCGTGGCCTCGAAGGCCGACGGTGCGTGGATCTGGGCGGGGCTGAACATGATTCTTCATAAACCATGTCCTCATAAGAATGTCTTGCCGGGAATTGCCGTGCCGGCGCAGCGCAACTTCGAATTCCCCAATGATCCGCGCCCACCTTTTCCGCCGCGTTCGCGGCGGATCACGACGGTTTGAATGGGCCCCGATTTCCTCTTTGGCGCGGTCTCAGCTAGAAGACGGCCATGGCAAGCGACGTGACGCTTTCAGCCGCCGCGGCGGCGGGACTTCTGTCCTTCTTGAGCCCTTGCGTTCTGCCGCTCGTGCCGCCCTACCTCACCTTCATCGCGGGTACGACGATCGAAGACGTCGCCTATGAACGGGTCGCACGGGCGCGGCGCGATGTGTTTCTCGCCGCGATTCTCTTCGTTCTCGGATTTTCGACGGTTTTTGTGGCGCTCGGCGCGACGGCTTCGGTGTTCGGCCAAGTGCTGCGCGCGCATATTGCGACGCTGTCGCTTGTCGCGGGTCTGGCGATCATTCTGATGGGCTTTCACTTCCTCGGCGTGTTTCGGCTGGCCTTCCTCTACCGCGAAAAACGCCTCGACGTGGCAAAGCCGCTGGGCCTCTGGGGCGCCTATGTCATGGGGCTCGCTTTCGCCTTCGGATGGACGCCTTGCATCGGGCCGATTCTCGCCGCCATTCTCGCCGTCGCGGCTTCGGAACAGACGGCCTTGCGTGGCGCCGGCCTGCTCGCCGTCTATTCGCTTGGCCTTGGCATTCCGTTTCTCCTCGCGGCTGCGGCGCTCGAACCTTTCATCGGCTTTCTGAAGAGGTTCCGCGCCCATTTTGGCATTGTCGAACGGATCGTCGGCGTCCTGCTCATTGCGACTGGCATAGGCTTCCTGACCGGCGCCATGCAGAATTTTTCTTTTTGGATTCTGCAAACCTTTCCGAGCCTCGGCAATATCGGTTGACCGCTTCGCTATTGATTGAGCCGGTCATACTCGGGGGTGCCGTCGGGGCCCTTCCTCCAGACGAAGATGGCGTAATCGGGCTCGACGATGTCGCCCTTCGCGTCATAGGAGAGGTCGCCAAGAACAGTCTTGAAGCGCATGCCCGAATGCATGACTTTCGCCATCGCGGCGGGAGCGAGCGAACCCGCCGCCTCGGCAGCCTGCTGCAGGACCTCGAGGGCGGCATAGGCATAGAGCGTATAGACCTCGGGATCGATGCCCCTTGCCTTGAATTCCTTCACCACCTTGGTTGCTTCCGGCCGCTCGCGCGGATCGGGTGGAAATGTCATCAGCGTGCCTTCGATCGCAGCTCCGCCGGCTGCCGAAAAATCTTCCGAGGCAATGCCGTCGCCGGCGATCAGCACGGTATTGGCGCCTTGCTCGCGCATTTGCCGGACGATCATGCCGGCTTCGGTCGCAACCCCGCCCCAATAGAGGAAATCCGCGCTTGCCGATTTGATCCTGGCGACGATGGCGGAATAGTCCTTTTCTCCCTTGTCGACCCCGTCGTAGAGCACGTCCTTGATGCCCAAGCCGAGAAGCGCACTGCGCGCCGCGTCGGCGAGGCCTTTTCCGTAGGTCGTATTGTCATAGAGGATAGCGATCTTCTTGCCGCTCTGCGCCGCGAGGAATTTCGCCGCGACGCGCGCCTGCTGATCGTCGCGGCCGCAGGTGCGGAAGACGAAGTCGAGGCCGCGCTCGGTAACCTCCGGATTGATCGAAGCGGGAGTAATGTCGAGAATGGCGTGATCCGAATAGATTTCGGAAGCTGGCAGGGTCACGGTTGAATTGAAGTGGCCGACAACGAGGCTCACCTTGCCGGCGACGAATTTGTTGGCAACCGCAATGCCTTTCTTCGGATCGCTGCCGTCGTCGCCGACGCTCAGGAGCAGATGTTTGCCGAGAATGCCGCCCTTCGCGTTGATGTCGCGGATCGCTTGTTCGACGCCATTGCGAAGCTCGGCGCCGAAGACCGCATCGGGCCCGCTGATCGGGGCGCCGAGGCCGATTCTTACCTCCGCCACGGCCGGCGTCGCGGCGAGCAGAAGGAGGAGGAGCGCGGTCGGGCAGAGTGTCATCTTTGGTCCCTGCCGCGGCATGCGGCAGGGCGGACCAATAATGAGCGGGGACGACGAAAGCAAAAGATGAAATCGGGCGGGCCTTTGTTTATCAGCCACGCCTTGCTATCTAACTCGGGAGCAAGCCCATCTTCTTGAAGGATCGGGCGGGGCTCCTGGAACGTGACATTGGCGGAAGACCATACGCAAACGGCAGCACGCGCGGCGCCTGTCGATCCGGTGCGATTTCGCGAGGCGATGAGCCGCGTCGGGGCGGCGGTTCATATCGTGACGACGGACGGGGCGGCGGGGCTCGGCGGTATTACGGCGAGTGCCGTGACCTCGATCACACTCGCCCCGCCCATGATGCTGTTCTGCATCAACAAGGCCTCGCGCTGCGCCGCAAAGGTCAGGGAGAACGGCGTTTTCTGCATAAATACGCTGGCTCGCGCCGACCAGCAGCTCTCCGACGTTTTCGCCGGCCGCACCGGCCAAAAGCTCGAAGAGCGATTTGCCTCAACCGAATGGACGGTGCTGGCGACTGGCGCGCCTGTGCTCGCCTCGGCGCTCGTCGCCTTCGACTGCCGCTTGGTCGAAGCCAAGGAGGTTGGGACCCATTTGATGATGATCGGCACGGTGGAGGCGGTCGAGATCGCTCCCAAGGCCGAGGCGCTGATCTACGCGCACCGCGAATATTGGAGGCTTTAGGGTGGGGCGAGATCGGGCCGCAGAGGGAAGAGCTGTCTTGCCCCCCGAAGAACCTTCGCGGGCGTCCGAAGGAGCCCCGGCGGCCGCCGCAACGGGATCCGCGGGCGCCGCTTGAGGAGCATCGCGCTGCGCCGGCGTGGCTGCGCCACCGCATCGCGCAAGACCTTGGCAAGGGCGGGCCCAACGAGGAAACGCGCCCAGCTTTGCCAGATTTCCTGAAGGGCGGGCGCGTCTCTGCCCAGATCCAGGATCACCGACAAATCCGGATCCTTATGGGCAAGGGTGATCCGGCAAAAACGCCGATCTCCGTCATGGCATATCGAGAGAATGGCCCGATAGGCCTCGATTGGAACCGCGAGGCACATTTTTATGCCTGCGACCGTGCGTTCGATCCGCACCCCGCGCGGCGTGAGCCAGATTGCGCGCCGACCTCCGTCGGCACGCGGGTCAGCCGCCGAACAGGCGAGCGCCTCGTCATCATTGGGCTGCCGCATGACCATTCCTCTGCCCCGTCGCGCCGATTTGCCTCGTCAGATACGGCGCGGCGGCTTTGGCGAGTTTTTTGCCGCAGGGGGCGTTTCATGCGCCTTGGCCTTGTTGGTAAACCCATGAAATTAGATGGACATTCGGTTCGAATGGATGCCCGGCCATGAATTGGAACGCGACGATTTTAGGGAAAGCCGCGGGCGCGCCCCAGTTGCGGCCCAAAGCCGCAATATCGGCGGGCTCATCTTACGCGGGTCGCGACCTATGTGCTTGGGACTGAGATAAGGTTTTCGGCGCATTAATCATTGCTCGATAGGATGGCCGTCGGGGAAGGATCCGCGCCGGTATCGCAGAAGAGGCGGAATCGAACGCCTGCATTTCGACCAAAGCCTTTGCCGAAATACTGTAGACTTCCCCTTGCACGAATCGGAGATTGATCCGGCATGAATGCGCCGCATTTCAAAAAGCGCCCGAAGAACGAGGCCGATCCCGCGTCGGCTTCGATGGGCTGGCGCGATCTCGATTGGGAGCAGCTCTCGCACGCCGATCCCGTGGTCGGTGCGCTCCTCGAGGCGACGCGGGCAGCCGGCGAATTGGCGCTCGATTTCTTCCACCCGGGCGAGAGAACCAGCGCGACTGTGACCAAAAAGACCGGCGGTTCGCCCGTGAGCGAGGCCGACCATGTCGTCAATCGCTATCTCGAACAGACGCTGCGCAACATTCTGCCGGAGGCCGGCTGGCTTTCCGAGGAATCGGAGGATTCGCCGGAGCGGCTCGAACAGGATCTCGTTCTCGTCGTCGATCCGATCGACGGGACCCGTAGCTTCGTCGCGGGCGAGCGGGGCTGGGCGATTGCCGTTGGCGTCGTCTACCGGCATCGCCCGGTCGTCGGCATCGTCCATGCGCCGGCGCTCGGGGAGACTTATGTGGCGGTAAGGAACGCCGGGTCACGTCTCAACGGGCGCGAAATTCGCGTCACCAGCCGCACCCGGCTCGACGCGACCGCGCTCGTCGCCGGTCCTCTCGCCATGGGCCAGGAATTGCGCGACGCCGGGCTCAAATTCGACCTCTTGCCGAAAATACCGTCGCTCGCGCTGCGCATCACCAAGGTCGCCGCCGGCGTGCTCGACGCCGGCCTCGTCTCGGCCAATTCGCACGATTGGGACATTGCCGCCGCCGACATCATCGTGGACGAAGCCGGCGGCCGGCTCGCGAGCCTCTATGGCCGCCAGCTCCTTTATAATCGCTCCGCAACCCGGCACAGCGAACTGGTCGCAGCCTCGGTACCGATCCTCGCTGAAATCACCGCGGCGGCGATCCGGGCGAAATCCCAGTAGCCTGGTTCTTTTGCCCGGTTCTTGCTAGGGCATGGGAGGCGAAAGCAAGCGAAGCGCCGTCGCCGAGGCGAGAGGCTGCACGCGGGCGGTTTTGTCCCTGCAAGACGCGCCTGTTCGCCAATCGCAGTGCACCGACGCGCCTCGCCAAGCGACCAAAACCCGAGCTTGTCCGCATGCAGAACGAGGGCCGCAAACAACTCCTTCACCTCGTCTTCGGAGGCGAACTCGTCAACCTCGACGGGACCGAGTTTCGCGATCTCGACAATATCGACATCGTCGGTGTGTTTCCGGATTACGCCTCCGCCCATGAGGCTTGGAAGGCGAAGGCGCTGGCGACCGTCGACAATGCCCACATGCGCTATTTCGTGGCGCACCTCCACCGCCTCCTCGATCCGGCTGAGCCGAGCAAGTAAAGCGCTTCGCGCCTGCCGTTGCGGCATCACTGCCAACGATGAGCTAGGCGGCTTCCGGTCATTAAACTGTCGTTTTCACTCAGCACAAGGGATTCGAGCGCGAGCAAACTTGCCCGCAATATCGCAAACGAGCGGTCGCTTAAGATTTGGGAGCGATTTGATCAGCCATTTTATTGACGAGCGCGATTTCGGATAGCAATGCTACGGCGCACTCGCCTCAATGTTCAGGTTCGTTCTTCCTTCTACGTATGTCTACCTATGTCCTCTATGGTCAAAACTTATCCTATTCTGGCTCTCTATCAGGCCGTCAGCGCGTCCTTTGCGCCACTGAGCCCTTTGGTGCTCTATTGCCGGCGCAAATGGCGGCAGGAAGAATTCGACCGGAGCGGGGAGAGATTTGGCTGGCCGAGCTTGGAACGGCCGGAAGGACCGCTCGCCTGGTTGCACGGCGCAAGTGTCGGCGAGAGCCTTTCGCTGCTGCCGCTGATCGAAAAGCTCGCGGGCCGCGGCTTGAACATCCTGCTTTCGACGGGCACCGCCAGCGCCGCCGAGGTGATTGCGCCGCGGTTGCCAGCGGGAGCCCTGCATCAATTCCTGCCGCTCGACGTGCCGCAATTTCTGGTCCGCTTTCTGGGTCATTGGCGCCCGGACATCGCGCTGCTGGCCGAATCCGAGATCTGGCCCAATCTTTTTCTCGAAATCGATCGGCGCGAGATTCCCCTGATCCTGGTCAACGCCAGAATCTCGCAGGTCTCGTTTCACCGCTGGCGCTGGATTCCCCATTTCATCGAGTCCTTGCTCGCCGGGGTGGACCTCTGCCTCGCCCAGAGCGAGGCCGACGCCGAGCGGTTCGCCAAGCTCGGGATCAGGCACGTCAAGGTCGTCGGCAATCTCAAATATGACGTCATGGCGCCTCCCGCCGATCGCAATATGCTTGCCTCGCTCGCGGCTCGGATCGGTGCCCGCCCTGTATGGGTCGCCGCTTCGACGCATCGGGGCGAGGAGGAGATCGTGCTGGCGGTCCACCGGGCATTGGCGCAGCGGTTCCCGCAGCTTTTGACGATCATCGTCCCACGCCGCGCGCGCCGCGGAGCGATGATCGCCGCCCTCGCCCGAGCCAAGGGACTGGCGGCGCTGCAGCGTTCGCAGGAAGATCCGGATGAGCCTCTACCCGACGTTTATATTGCCGACACGATGGGCGAGATGGGGCTGTTCTATCGGCTCGCGAGCATCGCTTTCATCGGCAGGTCGCTGATCCAGCCGGGCGGCGGCCAGAACCCGATCGAGGCGGCCAAGCTCGGCAGCGCCATCCTTCACGGGCCCTATGTCGGGAGTTTCGCCGATATCTACGGCGCCTTGGACGAAGCGCACGGGGCCGCGACCATCGCCAACGCTGAGACGCTCGCCCGCGTCGTCGGCCTACTCCTCCATGATGCCGCCAAGCTGCGGAAGATGGCGCGGGCGGCGGGCGAGACCGTGAAAGAGCTCGGCGGCGCCTCCGCCGCGATCATGGCAGCGATCGAGCCGCATATCGCGCAATTGATGGTCGAAACCCGCAGATGGGAGGCCTAGCGCATCCGGCGCGAAGCAGGCACCATCGCCGCCATGGACAGACGCGCCCCTTCTTTCTGGGAGCTTGATCCGGGCGCATCGGCGCGTGACCTCTTGGCGCCTCGGCTCTTGGCCCCCCTGAGCTTCGTTTACGGGAGGATCGCGGAGCGGCGGATGCTGCGCGGCGGCACCCGCCTGCCGATCCCGGTGCTTTGCGTCGGCAATTTCGTCGCCGGCGGCGCCGGCAAGACCCCGGCGGCGATCGCCTTGGCAAAGCGCCTCGTGGGCCGCGGCGAGAAAGTCTTCTTCCTGTCGCGCGGCTATCGTTCCGCGGCCGAGCGCGGCCCCCCTCTTCGGGTCGATACGCTCCGGCATGGGGCGGGCGAAGTCGGGGACGAGGCTTTGCTGCTTGCCCGGGCCGCCCCGACCATCGTCTCGGCCGACCGTGTCGCCGCCGGACGGCTCGCAATCGAGCAGGGGGCGAGCCTCCTCATCCTCGATGACGGGCTGCAAAATCCGCTGCTCGAGAAAGACATGCGCTTGGCCGTCCTCGATGGGGCAACGGGCGTCGGCAATGGGCGCTGCCTGCCTGCCGGCCCCTTGCGGGCCCCGCTTTCGGCGCAGATCCAGTTTGCAACCGCGGTCATCATTGTCGGCCCCGGCGCCCCGGGCGCCAAGATCGCCGAGCAAGCGCGCGCCGCCGGCAAACCGGCCCTCTGCGCCAGGCTCATCGCCGACGAAACGATCGCGGCCAAGCTCAAAGGCAAGCGCGTCTATGCTTTCGCGGGGATTGGGCGCCCGGCAAAATTTTTCGCCACTCTCGCCGATGTCGGAGCCGAGATCGTCGGCACGGAGAAATATCCCGACCATCACGTCTACGGCCGGAGCGAAATTGCGCGCCTGCAGCGCGCCGCGCATCGCGAGAAAGCGCTACTGGTGACGACGGAAAAGGATCTGGTCAGGCTGGCAGGGCAGGGCCTTGATCCGGGCCCGGCAATCGCCCTGCCGGTCGAGATGCGGTTTGCCGATGCCGAGCTTTTGGACGGGCTCCTGGCCGGAGTTCTGCGCAAGGCAGCTTTATCTAAGCCTTAAGCGGCGAGCGATGCGGGATGCGTCATTTGCCGAGCTTGACGCCCATGCGCTGCAGCTTGGCCTCGTGATTGGCGTAGGCTTCTTGCAGATCGACGTTCCAATAGCGCAGGTCTTCGACCGGGATCGGGACCCCGGTTACGGCGCAGCGCACAAAAGTGCCCGGCCGCAGGATCCGGATCTCTCCGTCGAGATATTCGACTTCGGCCTCTCCGGCGGATAGGGGGCGGCGTTCGTAGCGGTTCATTTCGGCTTCACGGGGCGCGGAAAGGGGAGACGATAACGTAGCCGGGCGGGATTTGCCACAGGCCATTCACTAGGCCGCTGCTTAGCGGCCGACATGGAGGCGGCGCGCCAGAATGTCCGGCAGGCCGGCGGCGCCGATCTTGCCCGCCGCCGCCTCGATGTCATAGGGCGCGCGCAGGAAGCTCAGCAGCGCCCGTTCGTCGTCGTAGAGGGCATAGGCGGCGTCGGGGATTTCGTCGCGCGGCTGCCCCACGGCGCCGAGGACGGCGAGCCATTTCAGGTCCTGCGTGAGCAGGATGGGCTCTCCGGTTACCGGGATGCGGCAGACCGGCAGATTTCGGCCCGACTGATGATAGAGTTGCGGGCGATGCACATGGCCGCAAATCGTCACCCGCTTTTGCGTCGCGCGCATCGAGCGCGCGGCTTCGGCCGGATGGGAGACATAGTCCCAATGTTCGGGATGCGCCGCTTCGGCATGGACCAGCAGGGTCTCGTCCAACTCCGCGGTCAGCGGCAGGTTGGCGAGAAAGTCCTTTTGCGTTTCGGTCAATTGCGCGCGAGTCCAGTCGCACGCCTTGCGTGCGTGGTCGTTCATCGTTTCCCGCGTCTCGAAAATCGCCGCGTCATGGTTGCCCTTGATGACAATCGCGCCTTCGGCGCGCAGGCGCGTCACGAGATCGACCACATAGGCAGGATCGGCGCCATAGCCGACGAGATCGCCGAGGAAGACAAAACGCTCGGCGCCCCGCGTCCGGGCGTCGGCGAGGCAAGCGTCGAGCGCTTCGCGATTCGAATGGACATCGGCGAAAATGGCGAGCAGCGTCAAAACAGCGAGCCCTGTGCGCCTTTCTTCTTGGCTTTGGCGAGCTTCGTCTCGGGCGGCGGCGCGTCCGAGGCGATGGCCGCGCGATGGCCGTCGGCGAATTCGATGTCGAGCCGCGCGCCGGATTCGACTTCGGCCGCGCGCCGCAACGGCCGCCGCTGCGCATCGCGCACCAGCGCAAAGCCGCGCGCAAGCACCTGCCGGTAGCCCAGCGACTCGAGCAGCTTCTCTTTGCCGATGAGGGCCGCGCGACGGCGTTCGAGGCCGGCGTGAACGAGATTCAGCATGCGCCGGTCGAGCGCGCCAATCGTCTGCCGGCAGGCCGCGATCCGTTCGGTTTCAAGCCGGCTGCGCGCGGCGAGCGCCCCGCGCAATCTGCGACTTGCGTGAAAAAGCTCCTGCCGGCGGCGGTCGCTCGCGACCGCGCGGGCATGCCGCAAACGATGCTTAAGTCCTTCGAGCTTTTGCGCCTCGCGCGCCATTTTCGCCTGCGGCGCTTGGTTGGCGAGACGAGCGCTGGCGCGGTCGTGCCGCTGCCGCGAGGCGCGCGATGATGTCTTCGGCACGCGGCAGCGCGCGCACCAAGGCGCGCCATTCCGCCCGCCGCTGCGTGAGCAGACGCAAAGCCGCGCCGAGATGGCGGCGGCCGAGATCGACGAGCAGGCCGGCGAGTTCGATTTTTACCGGAACGGATTTTTCCGCCGCGCCGGTCGGCGTCGGGGCGCGCAGGTCGGCGACAAAGTCGATGAGCGTCCAGTCCGTCTCGTGGCCAATCGCCGAGATGAGCGGTATCCGGCTTGCGGCCGCGGCGCGCACTACGATTTCGTCGTTGAAACCCCAGAGGTCTTCGAGCGAACCGCCGCCGCGCGCAACAATGATGATGTCAGGGCGTCGAAGCCGGCCGTCTTCGGATAGCGCATTGAAGCCGTCGATCGCGGCGGCGACTTCTTGCGCGCAAGTCTCGCCCTGCACGCGCACCGGCCAGACCAGGACGTTGCGCGGGAAGCGCTCTGCGATCCGATGCAGGATGTCGCGGATGACGGAGCCGGTCGGCGAAGTGACGACGCCGATCACCGAAGGCAGAAACGGCAGCGGCCGTTTGCGCGCCTCGTCGAAGAGACCTTCGGCGGCGAGCTTGCGGCGGCGCTGTTCGAGGAGCGCCATGAGCGCGCCGATGCCGGCGGGCTCGAGCCTGTCGATGACGATTTGATAGGCCGATTTGCCGGGAAAGGTCGTGACCTTCCCCGTGGCGACGACTTCGAGCCCTTCCTCGGGCTTGATCTTCAGCCGAACGAGCGTGCTTTTCCAGATGACCGCGTCGATCCGAGCGTTCTCATCCTTCAGACAGAAATAGGCGTGGCCGGAGGAATGCGGGCCGCGATAGTTGGAGATTTCGCCGCGCAGGCGAACGAGGCCGAACGTCGCTTCGATCGTTCGCTTCAAGGCGCCGGCGAGCTCGCTGACGGTGAATTCGGGCGTGTTGGTGGCAGGTTCCGGCATGGCGCAAAGATGGCGGATTTGTCGGCCAGATGGAAGGGCCGCGTATTATCGTTGCGCGCGGTGCGCAATTCGCTGAATTTCGGCCTTGCGAGTGATGGAGACGGAATGACGCTCCCGCCCGAGCATATCGCTCATTATAAGAGCATCCTTATTTTCCTCGCCACGGCCGGCGTCGTAGCGCCGCTGTTCCGCCGGCTGAAGCTGAGCCCCATTCTCGGCTTTCTCGCCGCCGGCTTCTGCCTCGGTCCGTTCGGGTTGGGGCATTTCGCGCAAGGGGCTTCGACCCCGCCTTGGGAGCCCGCCTGGCTTGCCTCGGCCATCTCCGACGTGACCCTCGACAACGTCGGTGAGATCGCGCCGGTCGCCGAATTCGGCGTCGTCTTCCTGCTGTTCATGATCGGACTCGAATTGAGCTGGGAGCGGCTTGTGCGCCTGCGCGGGCTCGTCTTCGGTTTTGGCGCGTTTCAGGTTTTTGGCTGCGCCGCGGCGCTCGGCGCCATCGCGCTGGCGCTAAAGCAGGAGCCGCCCGCCGCGATCGTGCTCGGATTCGCGCTCGCGCTTTCTTCGACGGCCATCGTCGTTCCCGATCTCGCCGATCGCGGACGGCTCGGCACGACGGCCGGGCGAACGATCTTTTCCGTCCTCCTGTTTCAGGACCTGATGGTCGCGCCGCTGCTTTTTCTCGTCGCTGCACTCGGCACGCTGAGCGGCGGCGTCGGCGCGCTCCTGCTCACCAGCGTGCTGCCGGCCTGTGCCGGCATCGCATTCGTTGTGCTCGTCGGGCGGCTCGTCCTGCGGCCGTTCTTTCACCTCGTTGCCGCGGCGGGCTCGAGCGAATTCTTCATGGCTGCCTGTCTTCTGGTCGTGATCGGCACCGGCTTTATCTCGGCGATGACCGGGCTTTCGATGGGCCTCGGCGCCTTCATCGCCGGCCTGCTCCTCGCCGAGACGGAATATCGACGCCAGATCGAAGTCACGATCGATCCTTTCAGGGGGCTGTTGCTCGGCCTCTTCTTCGTCTCGGTCGGGGCGAGCCTCGATCTCGAGCTCATCTTTTCCGAGCCGGTCCGCACGCTCGGCCTCGCCGCCGCGATCGTCCTCGTCAAGTTCGCGGTGACCTATGCCGCGGCGCGCGCCGTGCGCTTCGGAAGAAACGTCGCGGCCGAAGCTGCGCTGATGTTGGGGCCGGGCGGCGAGTTCGCCTTCGTGATGATCATCGCTTCCATCGCCAGCAAGGTTCTGTCTCCCGACGCGGGCGCCGCCGCGATGGTCGGCGTGACGCTTTCGATGTTCGCCATTCCGCCGCTCGGCGCCTTGGCGAGCCGCCTGCTGCGCGGCGCGCCGGACGCGGAGACCGCGCCGCTTCCCGAGCAGGACGCCGGCGCGCGTAAGGCGATCATCGTCGGCTTCGGCCGCGTCGGCCAACTCGTCGGGGAAATGTTGAAAGCGCATCAGATCGCCTTTCTCGTCGTCGAGACAAATCCCGCGCTCGTGCGGCGCTTCCGCCGGCAGGGCGTCGAGATTTATTGGGGCAATGCGGCCCGGCCGGAGTTCTTGACCCGCAGCGGCATCGCCAAGGCGCGCGCGTTGGTCGTGACCATCGATGCGCCCGAAATGTCCGAAGAAATCGTCGCGACCGCGCGCGGGCTGAACCCCGATCTCACGATCGTCGCCCGTGCGCGCGACAGCGAACACGCGCGGGTGCTCTATGAGCTCGGCGTCACCGATGCGGTGCCCGAGACGGTCGAGGCGAGTCTGCAGCTCTCGGAAGCCGTGCTTGTCGATCTCGGAATTGCGATGGGGCATGTCATCGCCTCGATCCATGCCAAGCGCGACGAATATCGCAAGCTGCTGCAGCCGAAGGGCGCGGCGAGAAAGCGGCGGGAGTTCGGCTCACGCAGGCACCGGTGAGGAGATCGCTGAGTTCGAGGTTTGGCTCAGGCGCGGAACCGGCGTAGGCTTCGCGAAGCGGGAGGTTGCCATGAAGCGGCGTGATTTTCTCGTCGGCGCCTCGGCGATCGTTGCGGTGGCGCTGCCGCGAGTCACGTCGGCGCAGCCGGACGCGGGCGATAGCCATCCCGTCGGCGATTTCATCCTGCGGCGCGAGGGCAGCCTCCTGCGCGTCGCGCATCGGCTGAAGCCCGCGCGGGTGCTCTGGGAGACCGCGCCCGACGGCAATTTTATCGTCGCCGAGAAGGCCGTGGCGAAAGTGCGCGAATTCGGAACGCCGGAGGGCTCGTTCCAAATCGGCGATCGGGTTTCGGCGAGTTACGGACAACCGAGCATCGACGCCATCGACCTCGGGCAAAACCGTGCGACCGTGTCGGGCCGGCTGACGGGCTCCGCGGGCGACATCGGCTATACGCTGAGTTTCACGGCGATGTCGTCGACGCACCTGCGGTTCGAAATCGAAACCGAGGCGGCTGACATCAACCGGATCGGGCTGCGAACAGAGTCGGAGGCCGAGGAAGGCTTCTTCGGTTTCGGCGAGCAACTCACCTATTTCAACCAGAAAGGCAATGTCCTGCCGATCCTGGTCCAGGAACATGGCGTCGGTCGCGGCAGACCGGGCCTCACGCAACTTGTCGACGTGCTCGCTTCCGGCGGCGGCGGCAGCCCGTTCTCGACCGAGGCGCCGGCGCCGCATTTTATTTCAAGCCGGCTGCAGTCGCTGTTTCTCGAAAACACCGAATACAGCGTCTTTGACATGCGCGCCGCGCGCCACACGGAAATCAAGGTCTGGTCGGGCGTCATGACCGGGCGGATTCTCTATGGCGAGACGCCGCTCGATCTCATCGAAGCCTATACCGAATATGCCGGCCGCATGCGCGTTCTGCCGGACTGGGTGCATAATGGCGCGATCGTCGCGCTGCAGGGCGGCACGAAACTGGCGCGCCCACAGTTCGAGGAATTGCTGAAAGCCGAGATCCCGCTCGCCGGACTGTGGATCCAGGATTGGATGGGCATCCGCATCACCTCGGCCGGCGTGCAGCTCTGGTGGGATTGGCGGCTCGATGAATCCTACTATCCGGATTGGCATCAACTTGTCGCCGACATCGAGAAACAAGGCGGCCGCATGCTGATCTACATCAATCCGTTCCTGGACAATGCCAAAGGACATGACGAGCTTTTCAACGAGGCCGCGGCGAAAGGCTATCTTGTGAAGAGGGCGAGCGGCGAGCCCTTCCTCAACAGGAACACGACGTTCTACGCCGGGCTGATCGATCTCAGCAATCCCGCGACGCGCACCTGGATCAAGGGGATCATCAAGGACGCGCTCATCGGCCAAGCCGGGGCCTCCGGCTGGATGGCCGACTTCGGCGAGGCCTTGCCCTTCGACGGCAGACTTTATGGCGACGCGGATCCGGCGGTTTGGCACAATCGCTTCCCGGAAGAATGGGCGAAGACGAACCGGGAAGCGATCGAAGAAGCTGGCCGCGGCGACGACATCGTCTTCTTCAGTCGCTCCGGCTTCACCCAAAGCCCGACCTATTCGACTCTGTTCTGGCTCGGCGACCAGATGGAGACCTGGGACGAATACGACGGGATCAAGACGGCGGTGGTCGGCCTTCTGTCAGGCGGCGTCTCGGGTTTCAGCCTGTTGCATAGCGATACCGGCGGCTATGTGTCGCTCGGCGTAAAGGTCGCCGGCCGCAAGGTTCCGGTCATCGCGCGCACGAACGAACTGCTGCAGCGTTGGATGGAGCTCGCCGCCTTCACCGCGGTTTTCAGGACGCACCAGGGACTGGATCCCGCAATCGAAGCGCAGTTCGATACGATTCCGGCCAACATGGCGCATCTCGCTCGCTTCGCGAAAGTCTACAAAGGGCTCGCGGCCTATCGCAAAAGTCTCGTCACCGAAGCTGCGGCGCGCGGCTATCCGGTGGCGCGGCATCTCTTCCTGCATTATCCGGACGACCCGAACACCTATGCGCTGCGCTATCAGTTCCTCCTCGGTCCCGACCTTTTGGTCGCGCCCGTGCTGGATAAGGGCACCGACACAGTCGACGTCTATTTTCCCGTCGGGAGCGCGTGGGTCGATCTATGGACCGGGTCCGATGCCGGGAGCGCCGGCGAGCGGAGCAAGATGCCGGCTCCGCTCGGCAAGCCTGCCGTCTTCCTGCGCAAGGGCGCGGCGTCGAGCGACCAAATCCTCTCAGGGCTGAAATCGGTCGGCGTGCTTACGTGACGGCCAGAGCGCCGCGCTGAATGCAACCGCCGTCAGCATTCCGGCGATCTGCGCCAGGATGAAGCCCGGAACTCCAGAGGGCGCAATTCCCGCAAATGTGTTCGACAAGGCGCGCGCGATGGTCACCGCCGGATTGGCAAAGGATGTCGAGGCGGTGAACCAATAGGCGGCGGCGATATAGAGGCCGACCGCATAAGCCGTTGCGGCCGGTACGCGCGCCACACAGCCGAAAATGGTTAGAAGCAGTCCGAAGGTCGCGACCGATTCCGAGAACCATTGTGCGGGACCGGTGCGCAACGTGGTCGAAATCTGCCAGAGCGGAAGTTCGAACATGAGATGCGCCGCCAAGGTGCCGAACACAGCGCCGATCAGCTGCACGCTGATATAGAAAAAGCAATCCGGCCACGGCAGTACCCGCTTTAGTGCGAAGGCAAGACTGACGGCCGGATTGAAATGCGCGCCGGACACCGGCCCGAAGATCAAAATGAGCACGATCAGGATTGCGCCCGTGGCCAATGTGTTGGCGAGCAGAGCCAGGCCGACGTTTCCACCGGCGAGCTTTGCTCCCATAATGCCGGAGCCAACCACCGCCGCGAGCAGGAAGGCGGTTCCCAGTCCTTCCGCCAAGAGCCTGCGAGCGAGATTTTCGCTCACGTCTTTTTCGCCGCCCGCGTGGCCCCTTCAAGCTGGCCGATGTCACGCAGACGCCGCATCAGCGACAGTTTGTCGATGGCCGAAAGCGGCAGTGCGAGAAACACGCTGATGCGATTGCGCATGTACTTGAACGCCTGCACGAAGGCGCGTTCCTTGTCGATGTCGCTGCCTCCGACGGCTGCCGGATCTTCAATGCCCCAATGGGCTGTCATCGGCTGGCCCGGCCATGTTGGGCAGGTCTCCCCGGCGGCGCTGTCGCAGACGGTGAACACAAAATCCATCGGCGGTGCGCCGGGTTCAGCGAACTCATCCCAATTCTTCGAGCGGAAGCCGTCGACAGGATAGCCGTAGGATTTAAGCACCTTGAGCGCGAAGGGATTGATCGCGCCCTTGGGGTGGCTGCCGGCCGAAAAGGCATTGAAACGTCCCGCTCCGTCTTTGCGCAGAATGCTTTCGCAGATGATCGAACGGGCCGAATTGCCGGTGCATAGAAACAGCACATTGAAAATCCGCTCAGCCATGCGCCGGAACCTTCGCCGGGCAGCAGGGCATCAGATCGTCGATGACCGGCGCACAGAGATCCGGCCTGCCGCCGCAGCACTCCTTGAGCAGGAACAGGACCATGCCCCGCAGGCGCGCAAGATCGGCGCGATAGATGATCGAGCGGCTTTGCCGCTCGCCTTCGATCAGGCCTGCGCGGGCCAATACGGCCAGATGCGCCGACATTGTGTTTTGCGGGACCGCCATAAGGCGCGCCAGTTCGCCGGCGGGAATGCCCTCTGGCTCGCGGGCGACCAGCAGGCGGAAAGTTTCGATGCGGGTGGGCTGCGCAAGCGCCGCCAGCACTGCCATCGCATCGATTGAATCCATAGTTCCAGAATAATAGATATATATGCGCAGGTCAACCACCGGAGCAGCCGGCAGGAAGGGACGCTGCGGCGAATTGCGCGGCGGGTCCCCCGAAAGTCGCCCGCTTTCCTGCTAAAATTGAGCGAGGTCCTGAACTACGTCGTGATTCGACCCAAGGGCCCGAATGAACGCTCCCCACACGAGTCTGATGCCAGCGCCCCCGAGGTTCGTCCGCGGGCTCGGCGAGATGGCGCAGGATTACGACGTGATCCTCTGCGACGTCTGGGGTGTGGTCCATAATGGCGTGACCCATTTCAGCAAGGCCACCGATGCGCTGAGCCGATTTCGCGATAAGGGCGGCACGGTCATTCTCATCACCAATGCGCCGCGCCCGCGGCAGCGGGTCGCGGCCTTTCTCGACGGGCTGGGCGTCCCGCGTGCCGCCTATGACGGCATTGTCACCTCGGGCGACGTCACGATTTCATTGATCCTCGAACGCGGCGATCTGCCGCTCGCCCATATCGGCCCCGCGGAGGACGTCTCGCTGTTTGCTGAGGCCGAGCGTTTGGCCGGCAGGTCGCTACGCCTCACGCCCCTCGAAGAGGCGGCCTATGTGGTGGCTATCGGACTCGACGATGCCGAGCGCGAGACGCCGGGCGACTACGAGCCGCGGCTTCGCTCGATGCGCACCCGCGACATGGAGTTCATTTGCGCCAACCCCGACATCGTCGTCGAACTCGGCGAGAGGCTCGTCTATTGCGCCGGCGCCTTGGCCGAGGCCTATGCGGACATGGGCGGGAAAGTCATTCAAGCTGGCAAGCCCTATCGGGCGATCTACGAGCGGGCCTTGGCGCTCGCTGAGCGGCTGCGCGGCGGCAAGCTCGAGCGCGCGCGTATCTTGGCGATCGGCGATTCGGCGCAGACCGACATCAAGGGCGCGCAAGACCAAGGGCTCGCCACGCTGTTCGTCACGAGCGGAATCCATCGCGCCGAATTGCACCGCGAAAGCGCCGCGCTCGACGCCGCGGCCTTGCGGCAATTCGTCGAAGGCACGGGGGTCGCGCCGATGGCGGCGATTGCCGAGTTCGCCTGGTGAAAGCTGGGCGGCCCCAGTCGGGCCCGGGGTTCAGGCGGCGACGGGAGCGAAGACCGAGTCGATCTTCGCTTTCAGGGTCACAGCGTTGAAGGGCTTGACGATATAGTGATTGACGCCGGCTTTGCGGGCGGCCACGACATTGTCGGTCTTCGATTCGGCCGTGATCATGATGAAGGGGATGTCGGCCCGGTCCTTCAATTCGCGCACCTTCTGGAGGAGCTGGAATCCGGTCATGGGCTCCATGTTCCAGTCGGAAATGATGAGCCCATAATGGCGCGCCTCGATCTTGGCCAAGGCCTCAGAGCCATTCGAGGCGTCGTCGACATTCTCGAAGCCGATTTGCTTCAAGAGGTTGCGGATGATCCGAACCATCGTCTGGTAATCATCGACGACGAGAATTGGTAAAGAAGGATCGACAATCATCTAACGTCTCCAAACCGTAACCCGCAGGCAAGTGAGCCAACGTGCCGGATCACGGCGCCGGTGCCTGGCGCAACCTCGTCATAGCGTCTAGGGGATTAAACGTAGTCCCGCTTGCTATTCGGTTAATATGAGGAGCGAGAAACGGGGGCATCCCGTTTGCCGGACGAGATCCGGACTCTTTCTGTTCCCTCGGCGCGACGGGGGCCCGCTTGACGTTGCCCCGGCAGGGCGAGGTCCCCGCGGTCCGGCTCTCTGGCCCCGCGATGCGCTCCATTTTCCGGTGGCCAACTTGATAAAATCCCTGCGGGCAAAAGAATTTGTCATAATTGTTGATCCGCAATCTCCTCCGCCGGGGCTTGCGGGGGCCGTGGTGGCAATCGGCAATTTCGACGGCGTGCATCGCGGCCATGTCGGTGTCCTGAGGCGCGCGCTCGTCGTCGCTGCCACGCTCGGCCGGCCCTGCGCGGTGCTGACGTTCGAGCCCCACCCGAGCGACTTTTTTTTTGGCGCCGATACGATCTTTCGCCTGACGCCCTCCGAGACCAAGGCCGCGGCGCTGGCGCGGCTTGGCATCGACGCGATGATCGTGCTGAGCTTCGAGGCGGCGCTGGCGGCGCTCTCGCCCGAGGAATTCGTCCGCGATGTGCTGGTTCGCCGGCTTGGCGTCGGAGGGGTCGTCGTCGGTTACGACTTCCGCTTCGGCAAGGGACGTGCGGGCACGCCCGCCGCGCTCGTCGAGGCAGGCAGGCGTTATGGCTTTGCGGTCGAGATCGTGGAGCAGATCGGCGCCGATTCGAGCGGTTCGATCGAGCCGGCCTCTTCGACCGCCACAAGGGCCGCGCTCGAATCCGGCGACGTTGAGCGCGCGCGGCTTCTGCTCGGTCATCCTTATTTCGTCATCGGCGAAGTCATTCACGGCGAGGAGCGCGGCAAGAAGCTCGGATTCCCGACCGCAAACCTGCGGCTGCATCACAGTGTCCGCCTGCGCCACGGCATTTATGCGGTCGAGGTCGCGATCGGCGATCGGCATTACGGCGGTGTCGCGAGCTTCGGCACGCGCCCGACCTTCGATAACGGTGCGCCGCTGCTCGAGGTCTTCGTCTTCGATTTTTCCGGCGATCTCTACGGCAAGACGATCGAAGTCGCGTTTGTCGGCTTCATTCGCGACGAAGAGAAATTCGCCACGCCCGACGAACTGGTCGCACAGATGCAGCGCGACGCGGCGAAGGCGCGGGAGATGTTGAAGATCTAGGGCAGGGCGGCGTCAGGTGGAAAGAATTTCAGACAATCCGCCGCTTGGATAATTTCCGCGCCAATGTGCGGCGATGCATGCCAAGCCGTCGGGCCGCCTCGGAAATGTTGAATTCTGTGTCCGCGAGCGTCTCGTGGATGCGCTCCCATTCGAGCGTCTTGATCGAGCTTGTGCGCGGGCTCAGGGCAACGTTGCTGTCGCCGCCATCGCGTCCGAACGCCGCCTCGATTTCATCCGCGTTCGAGGGCTTCGCGAGGTAATGACAGGCTCCGAGCTTGATCGCCTCTACGGCGGTTGCAATGCTGGCGAAGCCTGTCAGCACCACGATCTTGGTCGAGGAATTGTGCTGGTGCAGGATCCTGACGCATTCGAGCCCGGACGGCCCGATCAGCTTGAGATCGACGATGGCGAAGTCCGGCGACATCGTTTCGAGCGTCGCCGCGAGTGCTCCCACGCGCTCGCAGACCGCGACTTCATAGCCGCGCCGCTCGAAGGAACGGCGCAGCGCATAGGAAAACGTAGGATCGTCGTCCACGACCAGCAGTGACGGCCTATCCAATTGCATTGCGCTTCTCATCCGCGATCGAAAGTGCGCCGATCGGCAGGCAGAGTTCTACCGACGCGCCGCCCTCGCGATGGTTCTGAGGCACGATCGTGCCGCCGAGCTTGCGGAGCACGTTGACGACGAGGAAAAGGCCCAGGCCGCTTCCCGAGCGTTTCTTGGTCGATTGATAGGGCTTGCCGAAATTCGCCAGGATTTCGGGGCTAAATCCCGGCCCCTTGTCGCGCACGTTCACGACAAGAGTGTCGGCCTGTCTTGATGCCTCGATATTGATCCAATTGGGCGACGCTTCGAGCGCATTGTCGAACACGTTCATGAGAACTTGCCGCAGCACCTTATCCGATACGATGCCCGTATCGCTCTCGATCTTATGGGCATAGTCGAGGTGCGTAGGCGCCCGGCTCTGCTGCCAGTCGGTAACGACATCGTCGAGGAATTCGACGAGCGTTGTCCGCTCTGCCCTTTCGCCGCGCGCCTCTCCGGCGGCAAGCAGAATGCGCGACAGGGTCTCCTTGCAGCGGCCGAGCGCGGCGCGCATTTCGCCTATGTCGCCGGCAATCTCCGGATTGGTAGAGAGCGCCGGCATCCGGCTCCAATCATTGACGATGACCGCCAGGATCGACAACGGCGTGCCAAGCTCATGCGCGGCTCCGGAGGCGAGGAGGCCCATCCTGACGATGTGCTCTTCTTCGACGCATTGTTGACGGAGCTCAGAGAGCCGCCGGTCTCGCTCACGCAAATTATGCGTGATGCGCGTTACGAACAGGACCAGCAGAACCGCCGCGAGCAGAAAGCAGAGAAAGCCGCCCAAGATGCGCGGATCGAGGAAACCCGGCCGTCCATGATCGACGCCTTGCTCGTAGTGGAGCAGCCCGATGTCGCGGTAGGATGTGGTGAGAAAAAGAAAACAGGCGGTGGTTGCGGCGACCAGCGTCCAGCTCCACAAGGGCCGCAGGAGGACGGCGCCGAGAATCACCTGCAGCAGGAAAAGGGAAACGAAGGGATTGGTGGCGCCGCCGCTCAGATAGAGCTGCAGCGTGAGTGCTGCGACATCGAGCAACAGTTCGAGGAAGAGTTCGATATTGGTGATGACGGCCGGGCTGCGGCAACGATACAGGCTCGCGAGATTGAGCGCGATCAGAAACAGGATCACGCATCCCATCGACAAAAGCGGGAGCCTGATGCCGAGCCAGTATTGGACGACGAGAATCGTCACAATCTGTCCGCCGACGGCCAGCCACCGCAGCATGACAAGAAGAATCAGATTTCTCTTGTCCGCCGCTTCCTGGATCGAAGTCGCTTCCATTCCTTGCCTGAGCAATAATCCGTAAGCCTGAAATCGGCTCAGGATGCGGTACCAAACCTGTAACAGGCTCAATTCCGATACGAGACGATTCTGGCCCGCCAATTTGTCCCCCGACGCGAAGCCGACATTGCGTTCATACCGCTCATCCCGCGGGCATCATCCCAGGCATCATGTTGACGTCGAGATGATACATCACCCAGAGCGAGCCGACGACGAGGATGGCCACGATCAGCAATGTAAATACGAAGGCGGCCATATTCCAGGTTTGGGTCGACGCCGAGTCCATGTGCAGGAAATAGACCAGATGCACCAGGATCTGCGCCACGCCGAGGGCGATGCAGATCGGTATAATTGTCGCGGCTGGCGCCGCCCCTGACATGACCAGGGCGAAGGGAATGAAGGTTAACACCACCGACAGGAGAAAGCCGGTGACATAGGATCGCACGCTGCCATGGGCGGCGTCGCCGCTGCCATGCGCGTGAATGCCAATGACAGGACCACGCGGTTCGTGCATCAGGCAACTCCCATGAGGTAAACGACCGTGAATACCCCGATCCAAACGATGTCGAGGAAATGCCAGAAGAGGCTGAGGCACATCAGCCGCGTGCGATTGGCTTCGGTGAGGCCGCGGCGCAGCACATGCGCGATCAGCACGCCCATCCAGACCATGCCGGAGGTCACGTGCAGGCCGTGCGTTCCCACGAGCGTGAAGAAGGCCGAGAGAAATCCCGAGCGGTCGGGACCGGCGCCGTCGCCGATGAGCTTGACGAATTCATGCACCTCCATGCCCACGAAGGCGAGGCCGAGGAGCAAGGTAAGGCCAAGCCAGCGCAGAACCCAGGCCTTTTGCCCCTGGTTGGCCGCGATCATCGCCATCCCATAGGTGAAGCTCGAGACCAGAAGACAGGAGGTTTCGACCGCCACATAGGGCAGGCTGAAGATCTCGCGGCCGCTCGGTCCGCCGGCGGTCGCTCCGCGCAGCACCGCAAAGCTCGCGAACAATGATGCGAACAGGATGCAGTCGCTCATCAGATAGATCCAGAACCCCAGCGTCGTGATCGCGCCGGAGTCGTGATGCTCCTCGTCAGCTTCGAAGACTTCGGGGAGGAGCGGCGCATTGGCGACGGTAAGAGGGCGAGTTTGGATGTTCATGTCAGGCCTGCGATGCTAGCTGATCAAGGTGGGTGGCTTCGTTGCGCGCCACTTCGTCGGACGAAACGTAGTAGTCGCGATCCTCGTTGAAGGAATGGGTGATCGCGGCCGCGACCGCCGCGGCGAAGCAGGCCACGGCCAGCCACCAGATGTGCCAGACGAGGGCGAAGCCCAAGGCCGCGGCGAAGGCGCTGATGATGACGCCCGTACCGGTGTTGCGCGGCATGTGAATTGGGCGATAGGCCGCCAAGCGGCGATGCGCGACGCCCTTCCGCTTCATCTCCCAATAGGCGTCCCGGCCCGTGACGATGGGCGTTCTGGCGAAGTTGTAGGCGGGCGGCGGGGAGGCCACGGCCCATTCCAGCGTCCTGCCGTTCCAGGGATCGCCGGTCAGGTCGCGCAGCGCCGCACGGTTGCGGATGCTGACGGCGATCTGCGCGAGCTGCGTGGCGATGCCGCACATGATGATGCAGGCGCCGATCATCGCTACGACCAGATAGACATGCCAGACCGGGTTATCGACGTGGTCGAGACGCCGCGTCATGCCCATCAGGCCGAGCGCGTAGAGCGGCATGAACGCTAGATAGAAGCCGACGATCCAGCACCAGAACGAGATTTTCCCGAGCCGCTCGTCGAGGGTGAAGCCGAAGGCCTTGGGGAACCAATAGGCGAAGCCCGCCATGCAGCCGAATACAACGCCGCCGATGATGACGTTGTGAAAATGCGCGATCAGGAAAAGGCTGTTGTGGAGCACGAAATCGGCCGGCGGCACAGCCATCAGCACGCCGGTCATGCCGCCGATGGTGAAGGTGATCATGAAGCCGAGCGTCCACAGCACCGGCGTGTTTAAGCGCACCCGGCCTCGATACATGGTGAACAGCCAGTTGAAGATCTTGGCGCCGGTCGGAATTGCAATGATCATCGTGGTGATGCCGAAGAAGGCGTTCACGTCGGCGCCCGATCCCATGGTGAAGAAATGGTGCAGCCAGACGACGAAGGAGAGCACGGTGATGCAGACGGTCGCATAGACCATCGAGGTATAGCCGAAGAGCGACTTGCCCGAGAAGGTCGAGATGACCTCTGAGAATATGCCGAAGCACGGCAGGATGAGGATGTAGACTTCAGGGTGTCCCCACGCCCAGATGAGGTTGACGTACATCATCGGGTTGCCGCCGGCATCGTTGGTGAAGAAGTGCATGCCGAGATAGCGGTCGAGCGCGAGCATCGCCAAAGTCGCGGTCAGGATCGGAAACGCCGCGACGATCAGCATGTTGGTGCAGAGCGCGGTCCAGGTGAAGATCGGCATGCGCATCAGCGTCATGCCGGGCGCCCGCAGCTTCAGGATCGTGGTGATCATGTTGACGCCAGAGAGCAGCGTGCCGATGCCGGCGATCTGCAGGGCCCAGATGTAATAATCGACGCCGACGCCGGGGCTGTAGCTGAGTTCCGACAAAGGCGGATAAGCGAGCCATCCGGTGCGCGCGAACTCGCCCACTCCCAACGACACATTGACGAGAAGCGCGCCGGCGGCGGTCAGCCAGAAGCTCAGATTGTTGAGATAGGGAAAGGCCACGTCGCGCGCGCCGATCTGCAGCGGCATGGCGATGTTCATCAGGCCGACGATGAAAGGCATCGCCATGAAGAAGATCATGATGACGCCGTGCGCGGTGAAGACCTGGTCGAAATGCTCGGGCGGCAGATATCCCGCGCCTCCGGTCGAAGCCAGCGCCTGCTGGGTGCGCATCATGATCGCGTCGGAGAAACCGCGCAGCAGCATCACCATCGCCAGCACGATGTACATGATGCCGATCTTCTTATGATCGACCGAGGTCAGCCATTCAGACCACAGCTCGCGCCAGAAGCCGAAATAGGTGATCAGCGCGGCAACCCCGAGCCCGCCGACAAGCATCAATCCCACCGCGCCCATGATGATCGGCTGATGCATGGGCAGCGCATCCATGTTGAGCTTGCCCAGCATATTGCCCATCATCGCAGGATCCTCGAGTTGGAGGCGGTGCAGAGGCCGGCGTCGCCGAAGGTTTCCTTCGCCATGGCGAGCTTCATGAGATCATCCATGCAGGCGGAGCCGTCGGCGCATTTGTTCAGCGCATCGTGGTAGAGCGTCGGTTCGACATTGCCGTAATAGGAGACATGCACGTGCTCGCTCGGCAGAGCGAGCCGGCGATAGGCTGCCATGGTCAGGTCCTCGCCGGCGCGGCGAGCACGACCGACCCATTTGGCGAAATCGGCGCGCGTCATGACCCGCGTGGAAAACGTCATGTCGGAGAAGCCGTCGCCGCTATAATTCGCCGAAATGCCCGTGTATGTGCCGGCATCGCTGGCAAGCAGATTGAGTTTCGATTCCATGCCCGGCATCGTGTAGATCTGACTGCCGAGCTCGGGAATGAAGAAGGAATCCATCACCGAACTCGACGTCAGCCGGAACCGCACCGGCGTGTCGACCGGAAAAGCGAGCTCGTTCACGCTGGCGATTTTCAAGTCTGGATAGATGAACAGCCATTTCCAATCGAGCGAAACGACCTCGACGTCGATCGGCTTCGCCGCCGCGACGATCGGCCGGTAGGGATCGAGCCTGTGCGTCGAGGTCCAGGTCACATAGCCGAGAATTGCGACGATGAGGCAGGGAACGGCCCAGATCGCCGCCTCGATCGCGTTCGAATGCGTCCAGTCGGGGGCGAAGACGGCGCGCTCGTTGGAGGCGCGATAGCGCCAGGCGAAGGCCAAGGTCATCGCGATCACCGGAACCACGACGATCAGCATCAAGCATGTTGCGAGAACGATGAGCGACTTTTCCTGCGCGCCGATTGGGCCATCCGGATCGAGCAGCGCGATCTGGCAACCGCCGAGCAGGGGCGTCATCGCGAGCAACGCGGCTATCGAAGCAATGCGCCGGAGTTTGCGCTGAACCGCGCGGATGTTCAGTCCGTCGGAAACCATGGTTTGATTTATTGGGTGATTCGAAGGCGGGGGGATTGGACAAACGGTCCAAGGACTCTTCGTCGCGATTTGCGAGCGCCGCGTGCGACAAATTGGCGGCGTTTATCTGCGGCCGCGCCGCTTCTTATAGTCGTCGCCTATGGCCGTAGCGAAAAACACAATAACGAAACTGCACATCGATTGATCGTTTCGCTCGCGATTGAATGATTGTTGCAAATCGACTCAGCAGTCGAGCGGAATGGGTTCCAGAATGATTCTCCCGATGCCGCGTTCGGCAAGCGCCGATGCAAGCGTCGGCCCCGGCGATTCGCCCGTGAAAAACGCACAATGCGAGCCGCACGCAATCGCGGCTTCCGATGGCGTGGCGCCGAGATCCTGGCGGAGCACGTGGTCGACGCGCCTTGCTATGGCTCCGGCCGGGTCGATCCAGGTTACCGGCCAGGGCGCGAGCCGCTCGAATTCGGAAAGAAGCAGCGGATAATGCGTGCAGGCGAGCACGATGCAATCGGTCCGCGCCGTGCCGTTTGCGACGAAACAGGGGGCGATCTCGGCCAGAATATCTCGGTCGGCCGGGCGTTCGCCATTCATGAAGGCTTCGGCGAATGCCGCCAGGCGGTTCGAGCCGACCAGCGTGACCTCGCAATGCGCTGCATAGGTGCGCACGAGATCGCGCGTGTAATCGCGCGCGACTGTTCCCGGCGTCGCGAGCACCGAGATCATCTTCGAACTTGATCGCTCCGCCGCCGGCTTGACCGCCGGAACCGTGCCGACGAAGGGAATTTGCGGATAGGCGGCGCGCAAATGCGGCAGCACGAGAGTCGAGGCGGTGTTGCAGGCGATCACGATTGCGTCCGGCGCGAAGCGGGCGACGAGCCGCGCCATGACTTTCTCGACGCGCGCGACCAGCGCCGCCTCGCTCAACCGCCCATAGGGAAAGCCTGCCTCATCGGCCACATAGACGCATTGCGCGTCGGGGCGCAGCCGCATCACTTCGGCCAGCACGGTCAAGCCGCCGAGGCCGGAATCGAAGACGAGGACATTGGGTCGCGGCATGTCGGCATGATCACCGGTTGCAAGAGGAAGCTTTAGCCCGTTCCGGTGCTAAGATCGACCCGGCGAGCCTGCTCCCGCTGCCTGCCGGCCGGCGAGCACAGCGGAAAAACCACGAATCGGCGGAAAATCCTCGCCGTTTGAGGCTTTTTTGCTTGGCGCGCGTTGAGGCTCCTGAATGGGACGACGCGATGCCCAATAAGGGGAAGCCGGCCGGCGGAATCGTCGAGACGCGCGTGCCCGCCCGCCTCGATCGGCTGCCTTTCGGCGCTTTCCATCTGCGCATCATCTTCGCTCTGGGCATCACCTGGGTGCTCGACGGGCTCGAAGTGACGCTTGCCGGTTCGCTCGCCGGCGCTCTCATCGCGAGTCCCCGCCTTCGCTTCACCGATTGGGATGTAGGGCTTGCCGCGAGCTTCTATCTTGTCGGGGCCGTGGTCGGCGCGCTCGCCTTCGGTTGGGCGACCGACCGATATGGGCGCAAGCAACTCTTTTTCGTTACCCTCGGCCTCTATACGGCGGCGACCGCCGCAACGGCCTTCAGCTTCGATCTTGCAAGCTTCTGCCTGTTTCGCTTCCTGACCGGCGCGGGCATCGGCGGCGAATATAGCGCGATCAATTCGACGATCCAGGAATTTACGCCGGCAGGGCTGCGCGGCCGCATCGATCTCGCAATCAACGGCTCGTTCTGGATCGGCGCGGCGCTCGGTGCGGGCACCTCGATCCTGGTCCTCAATCCGGCGCGCTTCGCGCCGGACAGCGGTTGGCGGTTCGCCTTTTTCATCGGCGCGCTCCTCGGCCTCGTCATTCTCGCTTTGCGCAGGCTCATCCCCGAAAGCCCGCGCTGGCTCGTCATTCGCGGCAAAAACAAAGAGGCGGAAGAGATCGTGGGCGATATTGAAGAGGAATTTTCCCGCCGCAACGTCGCGCTTTCGAATCCCGAAGATCCTCTGCCATTGCGGATCAAGGCGCGCAGCCATACGCCGCTTCGCGAAGTCGCAAAAACGATGTTTGTCACCTATCGGGCGCGAACATTCGTCGGCCTCATGCTCATGGCCGCGCAGTGCTTCTTCTATAACGCCATCTTCTTCACCTATGCCCTCGTGCTCACGACATTCTATGGCGTGCCGCACCAGCAGGTCGGCTGGTATGTCTTTCCTTTCGCGCTCGGGAACGTCTTGGGGCCGCTGCTGCTCGGGCCGCTTTTCGACAAGATCGGGCGCAAAGCGATGATCGCGGCGACTTACGGCTCGGCCGGCGTGCTGCTCACGATCTCCGGCATCTTGTTCGCAAATGGAGCCCTCGATGCGAAAGAGCAGACGATCGCCTGGATGATCGTCTTCTTCTTCGCCTCGGCGGCGGCAAGCTCCGCCTATCTGACGGTGAGCGAGATCTTTCCGGTCGAAATCCGCGCGCTGGCCATCGCTCTCTTCTACGCCTTTGGAACCGCCCTTGGCGGCGTTGCGGCGCCGGCTCTCTTCAGTGCGCTGATTGCGACGGAAAAACGCGGCATGGTGCTTGTCGGCTATCTCATCGGTGCGATCCTGATGCTCGTCGCCGCCGTCGTCGAAGCTTTGTTCGGTGTCGCCGCCGAAAGAAAATCCTTGGAATCCGTCGCTCAGCCCTTGTCGTCGGAAGCTGACTGAGCGCGCGCCGCGCCGCCCCGCTTGCGCACAGGACGGCGCTTGCTCACCTCCGCGCGCGGGCCTTCGACGAGCCGCACGACCATGCCGCGCAGGCTCCGCACATCCTGTTCGGTGAGCCGCATGCGGTGAAAGATATTGCGCAGATTCTGCTGCATCACCGGCTTCTTCGCCAGCGGCCGGAAGAAACCGACGCGCTCCAATTCGCCTTCGAGATAGGCGAAGAAGGAAAGGATCATTTCGCGCGGCGCCGGCGGCGAACACTCCGGCGGAGCGAAAGGCGCGGCGTCGCCGCTCGCGGCCTTCATCCATTCATAGCCGATAAGCAGCACGGCTTGCGCAAGATTCAGCGAAGCATAGGCGGGATTGACTGGGAAGGTGATGATTTTTTCGGCGATCGCCACCTCGTCATTGGCGAGGCCGGTGCGCTCGGGGCCGAAAAGGACGCCATGTTTCTCGCCGCCGGCGATTTGCGCGGCGAGTTGCGGCATGGCTTCGGCCGGCGTCAAGACGGGCTTCAACTGACCGCGCTCCCGCGCCGTCGTCGCCAGCACGCCGTTCAAATCCGCCACCGCCGCCTCGATGCTCTCAAAAAGCTTCGCCTGTTCGAGAAGATGCACGGCGCCGGCCGCGGCGGCATAGGCGCCCTTCTTCAATGCCCCCGTGCGCGGCCAGCCCTCGCGCGGATTGACGAGGCGCAGGTCCGAGAGTCCGAAATTCGCCATGGCGCGAGCGCACATTCCGATGTTCACCGCGAGCTGCGGGCGCACGAGGATGATGGCGGGGCCGCCTGCGAGGCTTTTCTTGGTGCGATTCGTGCCGGCGCCGGTCATTTCATCGAAATCTCGCGCGCCCGCGCCGGCTCGGCCGCCTCTTCCGCGAGCGCCGCGGCGGCCTCCGCCAGGATCGTCTCGCGCGCCTCGCCATAGACCGGCTCGCGGCCGATTTCGAGCAAAACCGGCACCGCGAGGGGCGAGACGCGGTCGAGTGGCTTATGCAGGATCCGGCCCTTGATGCGCGCCAACATCAGGGCGAGCCGCGGCAGATCGAGCAGGCCCGTCGCGGCGTCGGCGCGTGTGGCGCGCAGCAGAATGTGGTCCGGCTCGTGCCGCCGCAAGACGTCATAGATGAGGTCGGTCGAAATCGTAATCTGCCGGCCGGTTTTCTCGCGGCCGGGAAAATTTCGCTCGATCAGGCCGGCGATGATCGCGCAATTGCGGAAGCTGCGTTTCATCAGAGAGGATTCCTGCAGCCAGGCTTCGAGGTCGTCGCCCAGCATGTCTTCGCAGAAAAGCGCATCGAGCTTGACGCGTCGGCGCTCGATTGCCGCGCCGATGTCGGCCGCGCCCCAGACCCCCAGCGCATAATCATTGGCGACGAAGCCGAGCGGCTTCAGGCCGGCGCGCTCCATCCGCCGCGTCAGCAACATGCCGAGCGTCTGATGCGCGAGCCTGCCTTCGAACGGATAGGCGACGAGGTGATACTTGCTGCCGCGCGGAAAGGTCTCGACGAGCAGATGCTGCGGCGGGGGCAGGGCGGAGCGGCGCATCTGCAAGTCGAGCCATTCGGCGACGGGCGCGGGCAAATCCCGCCAGTGCCTCGGATGCGCGACGAGCTCGCGCACACGTGCCGCAAGATGGGTAGAGAGCGGAAACTTGCCGCCGTCATAGGAAGGAATCTTCGGCGCATCCGCGCGGACGCGTGACACGAGCGCTTCGTTGTCGACGATACCGCGCAGCGCCAGAATTTCTCCGGCGAAGAGGAATGTGTCATTCGGCGCAAGCGTCTCCAGGAAATATTCCTCGATATGGCCGAGCATCCGGCCGCCGCGCCGCAAGGGCCCTGTATAGGCGTCGCCTGACTCCGCCGCTTTACCGCGCACGAGCCGCACTTTCAGCATGTCGGATTCGACGATCGTGCCGACGTTCATGCGATAGATCTGTGCGACATGGCCGTTGGCGATGCGCCACCTTCCATCCTTCTGCTGTTTGATCTTGGCGAACCGCTCGTAGGAGGAAAGCGCATAGCCGCCGTTGGCGACGAAGGCCAGCGCCGCATCGAAGTCGGCGCGCATCATGGTATGATAGGGCTCGGCCGAAACGATCTCGCGGAAGAGATCGTCCGCCGCGAAAGGCTCGGCGCAGGCCATGCCCAGAATATGCTGGCAGAGCACATCGAGCGCGCCGCTGCGCGCCGGCGCCGTATCCTGCGCCCCGGCATAGACCGCATCGACCGCGGCGCGGCATTCGAGTACCTCGAACCGGTTCGACGGCACGAGGATCGCCCGCGAGGGTTCGTCGAGCCGATGGTTGGCGCGGCCGATCCGCTGCATCAGCCGGCTCGCGCCCTTCGGCGCGCCGACATTGATGACAAGATCGACGTCGCCCCAATCGACGCCAAGATCGAGCGTCGAGGTGCAGACGACGGCTTTGAGCTTGCCCTGGGCCATGGCCGCCTCGACGCGCCGGCGCTGGCCGACATCGAGCGAACCGTGGTGGAGCGCGATCGGCAGTCCATCCTCGTTAAGCCGCCACAATTCCTGAAACACGAATTCGGCGAGCGCCCGCGTGTTGACGAAGACGAGGCTCATATGCGCTGCCTTGATGAGCGCATAGATCTCGGCGAGCGCGTGGCGGGTCATGTGCCCGGCCCAAGGCAAGTCCTGCGTCGTGTCGAGAATCGTAAGATCGGGCGGCGCGCCGGCCGGCGAGGTTACGAGCGCCGCCTCGCCGGGGCGACTGACAAGCCAATGGCGCAAGTCGTCCGGATTGCGCACGGTCGCCGAAAGGCCGGTCGCTTTCATCCGCGGCGCGAGCCTGCGCAGGCGGGCGAGCCCAAGGCTCAGAAGATCGCCGCGTTTCGATGTGACGATGGCGTGCAATTCGTCGATGACCACGCGTTGCAAATCGGCGAAGAGATGACGCGCATCGGCGCCGGCGAGGAGAAGAGCGAGCTGTTCCGGGGTGGTCAGCAAAATCTGCGGCGGGTCGCGGCGCTGGCGCTGGCGTTTGCTGGCCGATGTGTCGCCGGTCCGGGTCTCGACGCGGACCTTGACGCCGATCTCGGCGATCGGCGTTTCGAGATTGCGCGCCACGTCCGTCGCGAGCGCCTTCAAAGGAGAAATATAAAGCGTATGCAGGCCGGGCGGCGCGTTGCGCCGGTCGAGATCGACGAGGCTCGGAAGGAATCCGGCGAGCGTCTTGCCGGCGCCGGTCGGCGCGATGAGGAGGACGTCTTCGCACGCCTTGGCGCTTCTAAGCAGATCGAGCTGGTGGGCGCGCGGCGTCCAACCGCGCGCCGCAAACCAGTCTGCGAAACGCGCCGGGAGCAGAGTGTCGGCCGGGTTCGCGCACACGTCAGCCGGTTCCGCTTCGCTGTTCTTCCGCCGCCAGGTCCTTGCGGCTGACCTTGCCGACCGCGGTCTTCGGCAATGAGGCGCGAATCTCGATCGCCTTCGGCATCTCCGTGCGCGCGACATAAGTCTTGAGAAAACGCAGCAGCTCCGCCGGGGTCGCCTGCGCGCCGGGGCGCAGCGTGACGAAGGCCTTCGGAACCTGGCCGCGATAAGCGTCGGAAATGCCGATCACCGCGGCTTCGGCCACCGCGGGATGTTGGTGCAGCGCTTCCTCGATGACGCGCGGATAGACGTTGAACCCGCCGCACAGGATCAGGTCCTTGATGCGGTCCACGAGATAGAGATAGCCGTCCCCGTCGATATAGCCGACATCGCCGGTTCGCAGCGCGCCGTCGATGAAAACCGCCTCGGTCTCTTTCGCATTATGCCAATAGCCGGCCATGATCTGCGGTCCGCGCAGGCAGATCTCGCCCTTTTCGCCGCGCGAAAGAATTTTTGTCGGCTCATCGAGCGAGCGGATTTCAACGATCGTTTCGGCGAGCGGAAATCCGACCGATGTGTTCTTGTAGTCGGCTTCGAGCGGATTGGCGCTGACCACAGGCGAGGCTTCGGTGAGGCCATAGCCTTCGACCAGCTTGCAGCCGGAGAGAGATTCGAAACGCGCGCGCACTTCGAGCGGCAAAGGTGCGCCGCCCGAGATACAATAGTTGATGGAGGAGAGATCGTATTTGCCGTCGCCGACGCGTGCCGTCAGCGCGGCGAAGAGGCTGGGCACGCCGGGCAATAAAGTCGGCCGCTTTTTGGTAATCAAAGCCAGGACCTGATGTACGTCGAAGGTCGGGAGGAGGACGATTTCCGCCCCGAGCGAGATGCAGAAATTCATTCCCGCGGTCATGCCGAAAACGTGGAACAACGGCAGGACGAGAAGCGCGCGCTCGCGGCCGGGCACCAGGATGGGCACGTGGCGGGCGACCTGTGCGACATTCATGGTGAGATTGGCATGGGTCAGCATGGCGCCTTTGGGAATACCGGTGGTTCCGCCGGTATATTGCAGCACGGCGAGGTCGGTGCGGGGAGCGATCTCGACCGGCCGCATCGCGCCTCGCCCGGCGATGAGCTGGCTGAAGCGGACATTGCGAGAATCGTTTGGAATCTCGGCAAGCTCGGTCGATTTGAAGAGACCGAATAGAGCGCCTTTGGCGAGCGGGAGGCTGGCGCGCATCGAGCACACGACGATGCGTTCGAGGCAGGTCTTATCCAGCATCGCCGCGATCTTGGGATAGATCTTCTTGACGTCGAGCGTCACCATGATTTTGGTGCCGGAGTCATTAATTTGTTGCGCGATCTCGCGCTCGACATAGAGCGGGTTGAAATTGACGACGATGCCGCCGGCTTTGAGGATGGCGTAATAGGCGATGATGAAATAGGGCGTGTTGGGCAGGCAGAGGCCTACGCGTGTGCCGCGCTCCACGCCGAGCCTCTGCAGCCCAGAAGCGGCGCGGTCGACGCGCCGGCCGAGTTCGGCATAGGTGAATTTCCGGCCGAAGAAATCGATCGCCGGCTTATCGGCAAAGCGCGCCACCGCCCGCCCGAGCAGGCTCGGCAGGGAGATCGGCGTCAACGGCAAGGGCGCGTGTGGCTGCGCAACCATGCGGCCAGTCTAGAGCAGGATCGCCTCGGGCGTAATCACTCCTGCCGCAGATTCGCAAGAGCTACCGCAAAGCCCGATGTTGCGGATGCGAGCAGCTCAAGCGGCGTGCGAGGCGGGCTCCTGGGTGAGGACGGCATAGAGCGCCGCCGGGTCGCGGCTCGCGCGGAGCTTATCGGCGATGGCCGGATCGCGCAGCACGCGCGCTATCCGCGCCAAAGCCTTCAGATGGTCGGCGCCGGCCGATTCGGGCGCGATGAGCAGAAACACCAGATCGACGGGGGCCGCGTCGCTGGCGGCGAAATCGATCGGTTTTTCGAGCCGCGCGAAGACGCCGAAGATCGTCCTGCACTTGGCAAGCTTGGTATGCGGCAGCGCGACGCCGTTGCCGGTGCCGGTCGATCCCAGCCGCTCGCGCTGCAGCAGCGCGTCGAAGATCTCGCGCGGCTTCAGCCCGGAAATGCGCGCCGCGCGCTCGCTCAATTCCTGCAACACCAATTTTTTCGAATTGGCGCGGAGCGAAGGAACAATCGCCTCGGGGCTGATCAGATCGGTGAGCCGCATGTTTGGAAGAACGTCCAGTTTCCGAACGCTCGATGGATAAGCCATGTCGTGTGCCACGAAGATGAAAGGGGGGTGAAATTTGCCGCTCGGCGTTTCGATCAGACTAGGAGGCCGAATGTCCGCAGGCGCGATCTTGCAAGCGTCCTTTGCTCCGCCGCAGACGCTTCTCGATCCGGTCGGCGGCCTTGTCGAAGCTCGAATAGGCATCATGCGCCGCGGCTTCGGCCTGCAATGTCAGCCCCGAATCGAGGTGCAGGGTGCAATCCGTTCGAAAGCCGGAGCCTTCCCGTTCGATTGTGACATGGCCGCCGGTGGGCTCTGTGAAAAATTTCAAAACGACCTGATCGAGGCGTGCGCCGACATAGGTGCGCAAGGATTCGCCGATATCGAGGTTCTTGCCGGAGACGCGCAATGTCATTGGCTCTCTCCCAGTCCACTGACGCCGCCCCCCGACGGTCCGCCTCTTGCGGGCGGTTTGTTCAGGGTTAGGAGCGTCGCGGCACGGAGTCAATGGGCCGGCCTGCAAAGCTGCAGCGCACCGGCCAGCTTGCGCTTGCATCGCCTTTGGCCAAGTCGAGCGGGCGCGGCTCATTTCTCCGTTTTGTGGAAAAATTAAAGATCAAAACACTTTTTTGCACAGGATAATGGCGACTGACGCGCGTCAATGCAGCGCCTTCAGCCGCCGTCGTTCCACCGACGAGGGGATCCGCAGGCTTTCTCGATATTTGGCGACGGTGCGGCGCGCGATATCCACATTCGAGGACTTCAGCCGATCGACAATCGCATCGTCTGAAAGAATATCGTCGGCGCTCTCGCGATCGATCATTTGCTTGATGCGGAAACGCACGGCTTCGGCCGAATGGGCGTTGCCGCCGTTGTGCGAGGCGATCGAAGCGGTGAAGAAATATTTGAGTTCGAAGAGTCCGCGCGGCGTCGCGATATATTTGTTGGAAGTGACTCTGGAGACCGTCGATTCGTGCATGCCGATGGCGTCGGCAATGGTCTTCAGGTTCAGCGGCTTCAGACATTCGACGCCATGCAGGAAGAAGGCGTCTTGCTGGCGCACGATTTCGCTCGCCACCTTGAGGATCGTCCGCGCCCGTTGCTCGAGGCTCTTGGTCAGCCAATTGGCACTCTGCAGACAATTGGACAGGAATGACTTGTCGACATCGTTGGCTTTCGCCCGCGACACCCGCGTGGCATAGACTTGGTTGACGAGCAGGCGCGGCAGAACGTCTCCATTCAGCTCGACGTGCCAGGAACTGTCGGGAAGCGGATAGACGGTCACATCCGCCACAACCGGCTGCAGCGCGGTGCCGCCGAAAGCACGGCCTGGTTTCGGATCGAGCCGGCGGATCTCCGCGATCATGTCGCTCACATCGTCGGTGCCGACGTTACAGAGCTTGCGCAATTTCGCGTAGTCGCGCTTGGCGACGAGATCGAGATGCGCGACCAGCGTCTGCATGGCGGGATCGAAACGATCCCTTTCGCGCAATTGAATGGCGATACATTCGGCGAGATTGCGCGCGCCGACGCCCGAAGGCTCAAAGCTCTGGATGAGGGCAAGAACCTTTTCGGTTCTTTCGATCGACGCGCCGAGCCGGCTTGCAACTTCGGCGGCCGTGTCGGTGAAATAACCGGCGTCGTCGATCGAATCGATCAGGCTTTGTCCGATCAGCCGATCGGCGGGATCGACGGTCGCCAGCCGCAATTGCGCGGCGAGATGGTCCCGCAGGCTCACCTGGGCGGCGATATAAGCTTCGAGATTGGCCTGGTCGCCTTCCAAAGGAGGGCTGGGCGAACCCGACCAGGAGCTTGCGGAAAGACCGGCGCCTTCGGCGAAATCCTGGCGTTCGCCCGGCGTCGGCGGCCGGTCCTCGTCGAAGCCATTCGACAATTCAGCCCGGAGGCCGGTTTCGAGCAGGCTCGACTCGGAGGTTTCCGAGATCCATTCCGCTTCGCCGGTTTCGTTGAAGTCGGTCTCCGCCAGGGGCGTATCGGTTTCGGCGCCGTTGGCCTCCTGCCCCGGCTCGTCGTGATCCGGCACATCCTCGGCCCGTTCGAGGAGCGGGTTGCGCTCAAGCTCCTCCTCGACGAAGGCGGCAAGTTCCACATTGGAGAATTGGAGAAGCTTGATCGCCTGCAGAAGCTGCGGCGTCATAACCAGGGCTTGGCCCTGGCGCATGATGAGCTTAGTGGTGAGCGCCATTACACCGATTACGACCCGTACTGCAGCAGCGGCGGACCCGCGGCCCGTTTCTTGCTTGCAACCGATTTATAGCACGGGCGGCACTCTTGTCCCCTCCCTTTATGCGAAAACGAACTAATTTTTTCGCGGAAAAAAGGGATTTTACTGCCGCAGACCCTCAGCTCCGGCCCGGCTCCCCCTCAGCATAATCGACCGCCAAAAGGTAAAGGCCAGCGGCTGGGGCGACTATTCCGCAGCGCGAGCGGTCGCGGGCCTCGAGCGCCGCTCCGAGGTCCGCGCGATCCCATTTGCCTGCCCCAGTATGTTCCAGAGAGCCGACCATGGAACGCACCTGATGGTGAAGGAACGAGCGGGCGCTGGCATGCACTTCGATCGTGTCGCCGGCCTTCGTCACATCGAGCCGGTCGAGGGTGCGGACGGGGCAGGCGGCTTGGCATTCGGCGTCGCGGAAGGTCGAAAAATCGTGTTGGCCGACAAGGACTTGCGCGGCATCGTGCATGGCGCCGGCATCGAGCCGGCGCTTGACGAGCCAGGCGCGTCCCGCCTCGATCGTCAGGGGCGCCCGCCGATTGATGATCCGGTAGAGATAATGCCGCCGCACGGCCGAGAACCGCGCATCGAAATCGTCGGCGACCCGCTCGGCGGTCAAAATGGCGATGCGACGCGGCCGCAAATGGGCGTTCAGCGCGTCGCGCAAAACGTCCGGCCGCCAATCGCGGTCAAGATCGGCATGGGCTACTTGCCCAAGCGCATGGACACCGGCGTCGGTGCGGCCGGCGCCGCGGATGGCAGTCTCGGCGCCGCAGAGTGCGGCGAGCGCCGCTTCGATTGCTTCCTGGATTGACGGGCCGTTCGCCTGCCTCTGCCAGCCGACAAAGCCGGTCCCGTCATATTCGACGGTGAGCTTGTAGCGTCCCATCAGCCAGCGCCATCGAGCCTGGCGCCGGCGGGAATCCGGGCGCCACGCAGAAACTCTTCCGCGGTCATGGGCGACTTGCCGGCGCGCTGCACGTCGATCAGCCGCAGCGCCCCGACGCCACAGGCAATCGTCAGCCGGTCGTCGAGCACAAGGCCCGGTTCGCCGCTGCGGGGAACCAGGCGGCTGCGCAAAACCTTCACCCGTTCCGGGCCTTTGCCGAGATCGGCTTCGAAGACCGCGCCGGGATGCGGCGAAAGCCCGCGCACGAGATTATGCAGCGCGGTCGCGCTTTTCGCCCAATCGATGCGCGCTTCCGCCTTCGCGATCTTGGGGGCATAGGTCACGCCCTCTTTCGGCTGCGCCGCGAATGCAAGGCCATTCTGCCCCAGGGCGGCAAGTGCCCTCGCCATGAGATCGGCGCCGAGCCGGGAAAGCCGGTCTTTCAATTCTCCGGCGGTCTCCTCCGGTCCGATCGGGGTCCGCTCCATGAGCGCCACCGGACCGGTATCGAGGCCTTCCTCCATGCGCATCACCATGATGCCCGTCTCACGATCGCCGGCCATGATCGCACGCTCGATCGGCGCCGCGCCGCGCCAGCGTGGCAGAAGCGAAGCATGAAGATTGAGGCAGCCGCGTGCCGGCGCGTCAAGGATGGCCTTGGGAAGAATGAGGCCGTAGGCGACGACAGCGGCGAGATCGGCCCGATGGGCCCTGAAAGTGGAAACAGCAGCCTCCGGCTTCAGGCTTTGCGGCGTGAACACCGGCAGGCCGAGACTTGCGGCGGCCGCGGCAACGGGCGAGGGCAGCGCCTCGAGCCCGCGCCGGCCGGCAGGTTTCGGCGCGCGTGTATAGACCGCCACCACTTCGTGGCCCTGTCTGACGATTTCGATGAGGCTCGGCACAGCGAATTCAGGCGTGCCCATGAAGACGATGCGCAGCGGACCCGTCCTTTGAACTCGAGGCTGGCGAAATCAGGCGCGTTCGGCTTGGGCCTCAGGCCCGCCAGGCTTGCGCTCGTCGGTGTCGCGTTTGGCCGCCTTACTGAATTTCTTCAAGATCCGCTCGCGCTTCAGGCGGGAGATGTGATCGATAAACAGGACACCGTTCAAATGATCGATCTCGTGCTGCAGGCAACGCGCCAGGATGCCGGCTGCTTCGATCTCTTGGCGCTTGCCGGAGCGATCGAGAAAGCCGAGGCGGATGCTTATGGGGCGCGCCACTTCCTCGAAGAACTCGGGGATCGACAAGCAGCCCTCCTCATGCGTCGAAGTCTCCTCCGAAGTCCAGAGGATTTCCGGATTGGCGAAGACCATGGGATCAGGGGTTGCCGTCTCGTCTTGTCGTTTGGCGATGTCGAGCACCATGACCCGCTTCGGCACGGCGACCTGGGTTGCCGCGAGCCCTATGCCGGGCGCCGCGTACATGGTTTCGAGCAGGTCGTCCATGAGCGCACGGACTTCGTCGTCGACGCGGGCGACGGGCGCGGCTCGGATGCGCAGCCGCTTGTCGGGCAAGGTGATGATGGATCTCAGGGCCATGGCGCTCGGCAAAGATGTGAAGCCCAAGACATAGGCATCAGGGCCCGCGAGGTCAATTTCAGTCGCACGGCGCAGCCCCTGTCAGGCGGCGCGGACCGTCCGCAGGAAATCTTCGACTTGTTTGGAGAGGACTTCGGATTGGCGGGTGAGATCGGTCGCCGACTTCAGCAGTTCCTTGGCGGCGGCGCTGGAATTTCCGGCGGCTTCGGTGACCCCGACGATATTCGATGTCACCTCATTCGTCCCCCGCGCGGCCTCCTGCACCCGACGGGCGATTTCCTGGGTCGCCGCGTCCTGCTCAGCCACAGCGGTTTCGGCGGCAATCGCGATCGCGCTCACCTGCTGGGTCGACTTGGCGACCGAGGTGATGAAGGAAGCCACATGTTGTGTGGCGGCTTGGATGCCGTCGACGTAAGCGCCGATTTCGGAGGTGGCTTTGGAGGTGGCATGGGCGAGGCCCTTCACCTCTTGGGCGACGATGGCAAAGCCGCGGCCGGCCTCGCCGGCGCGCGCCGCCTCGATCGTCGCATTGAGCGCCAGCATATTCGTCTGCCCGGCGATATTGCTGATGAGGTCGACGATCCCGCCGATCCGATCGGCGGCTTCGGTCAGGCTGCGCACCGCAGCCTGGGTTCGATCGGCTTCGCCCGCGGCACGACCGGCGATCTGGTTCGACTCGTGAACTTGGGCGCTGATTTCGCCGATGGCAAGAGAGAGACGCTCGGTCGCATTGGCGACGGCCTCGACATTCGCAGCGGCTTCTTTCGAGGCCGTCGCCGCAGCCATGGATTGGAGATTGGTCGACTCGGCCGAATGAGTTAGAGCATCGGCGGTGTTGCGCAAACGCTCGGCGGCGGAGGCAACGCCGCCGGCGATCCAGCCCACCGCGGTTTCGAAAGATTCGGCCAAGTGGCTCAGCGTGCGCTGCCGCTCGGCGAGAGTCGCGTGCATGTAGACGTCAAGAACGTAGGCCATGTCGAGCATGGCGACGCGCATATAGGCGGCCTGTAGTTCAGCGATCTGCCGCTTCGCCGAAGATGCAAAACCTTTGGTCGGCAGGCGAAGCGCTATGCCTTCGACCACGTGCGAGATGACAAAATTATAGCCGCTGGTGGACCAACGCGGCTCGAAGCTGAGACGCCCGCGCATGTTGTGCAGGGCCGCGACCGATTTTTCGTAGTCGGCATCGAAATGCCCCTCCATCATGATGTGCCAATGACGAAGGTTGTGTTCCCTCGAGTAGGCGACATTTGCATCATTTTGATAGGGGGATGCGGCACCCGCGAACGGCCGGAAACGAATGTAGAAGGCGTCGACCGCGGCGGCGAATTCTGCGAACAAAAAGCTCTCGTGCGCCCGCAGAATGGCGATCGTTTCCGCATCAATGTCAAAGAATCGGCGCAGGTCGGCGAGGTTGATCTTGGAGACCATGGCGGTGCCCGAATGCGTGATACTTCACCATAGGTCGGATTTAGTTAGCGGCGCGTAACGACTGCACAGTTCTTGGGCTTTTTGCTTTCTCGAGATTTGCCCGGCGGATGCCCGGATCGCGCCTGTTTGGCTCGGATTTTCGTTCCGCCTTCGTTCCAAATCTCCCCCGAATCGGTTACAAGGGGCGATGGACCATGTCGTGTTCTACGTATCGGGCGCGCCGATAAAGCTTTTCGAGATTTTGCTCGGCGCTGGCTTTATTCTCCTTCTGGTCGTCTCGATCGCCGCCATCATCGTGGCGGCAAGGGCGCGCCGGGTCGAAGCCGCGGCCCTGACGCAACAGCAACGCGACTTGCATGAACAAATCGCCGAGCTCGCCCGCGCCAATACGGAACTGACCGGACGCATCCGCAGCATGGGCGAAATTCTTGGGGCCCGGCAGACCGACCTCGCCCGGCTGGTCGCGGAGCGGCTCGATGCGGTCGGCGCGCGCGTCGGCCGCGGCCTTGAAGATCAAACCCGCGCGGCGGGCGAAAGCCTCGGCAAGCTCAATGAACGGCTGGCGGTGATCGATGCGGCGCAAGCGCGCCTGACCGGTCTCACCGAAGAAGTGATCGGCCTCAAAGACATCCTCGCCAACAAACAGGCGCGCGGCGCCTTTGGCCAAGGCCGCATGGAAGCGATCATCCGCGACGCCTTGCCGGCCGCGGCCTATGTGTTTCAGCACACGTTGTCGAACCGCTGCCGGCCGGACTGCGTGATCCGCCTTCCGGGCGATGAGCGGCTGATGGTCGTCGATGCAAAATTCCCGCTCGAGGCTTTCGTCGCCCTGAAGGATGCGACGGGCGAGGAAGCGCAAAAGCAGGCCGCGGCGCGGGTGCGCGCCGATGTCGGCAAACATATCCGCGACATGGAGGAGCGCTATTTCGTGACGGGCGAGACGCAGGACATTGCGATTCTCTTCGTGCCGTCGGAATCCCTCTACGCCGATCTTGCCGAGCATTTCGAGGACGTCATCCAAAGGGCCCACAGGGGCCGCATTTTGATCGTCTCGCCGTCGCTTCTCCTGATGGCCGTGCAAGTGATGCAGGCGATCGTGCGCGATGCGCGCGTGCGCGAACAGGCGCACGCGATCCAGGACGAGGTGCGCCGCCTCGTCGAAGACGTCGTGCGGCTGCGCGAACGCGTCGGCAAGCTCGCGATCCATTTCGGCCAGACCCAAGAGGATTTGGCGACGATCACCATCTCGGCCGACAAGATCGCCAAACGCGGCGACCGCATCGAGAACATGGACTTCGCAGGCGCGGAGGGCCCAGCGCCGGACGATCTGCCGGAGCTCGCCAAAGCCGCGGAATAAGTGCACCGGCCGGCGCGCGGATTTGGACGGCAGCTCGCTTGATCTCAGCCTGAGCACGGGAGCCATCAACTGCTTATCGAGGCGGCAACATGCGCGATTTTTTGCTCAATTTCTGGGCTGCTGCCGGGGCCGCCGCCGGAATTATTCGAGGCCGAGGTAGAAATGCGTTGTTAAACAAAGAGTTACACTCAGGCTCGCGCTTGGCACGCGGCTTGATATTTGGTCTCGAGCACGGCCGATGACACGGCCTGCCGCGAGGCGGCGATCCCTGCCATCCGATCCGCAATTCTATCCGCACGGGAGAGAAGGGGTTGGATGCGATTTGAGTTCGTTCTTCTCACTTCTAGCCGACTGGATCTTTTGTTTTTCATATGAGTCGAGGGCGAGACATGAAGACTGCCGATGAAGTGCTGAAGGCAATCAAGGACAAGGACGTCAAATTTGTCGACTGTCGGTTCACCGACCCGCGCGGCAAGTGGCAGCATGTGACGTTCGACGTTGCGATCATCGGCGCCGACACGTTTACCGAGGGGCTGATGTTCGACGGCTCGTCGATTGCCGGCTGGAAGGCGATCAACGAATCGGACATGTGTCTGATGCCGGATCCGACGACTGCGGTGATGGATCCGTTTTTTGCGGCGGCGACCTTGTCGATCGTCTGCGACGTTCTCGAGCCCTTGACGGGGGAGCCCTATAACCGCGACCCGCGCGGCCTTGCCAAGCGCGCCGAGGCCTATATGGCTTCGACCGGGGTGGGAGATGCGGTCTATTTCGGTCCGGAGGCGGAGTTTTTCGTGTTCGACGACGTGCGCTTTGCCACTGAGCCCTACAACACCGGCTTTGTCGTCGATTCGATCGAGTTTCCGTCGAATACGGATACGACCTATGAGGGCGGCAATCTCGGCCACAGGATCAGGACCAAGGCCGGCTATTTCCCGGTGCCGCCGCAGGACTCGGCGCAGGACATGCGCAGCGAGATGCTCGCCGCCATGGCCTCGATGGGCGCCGGAACCGAAAAGCACCACCACGAAGTGGCCGCCGCCCAACACGAGCTCGGCCTCAAGTTCGGTCCGCTGACCAGGATCGCGGATCATCTGCAGATCTACAAATATTGCATCCACCAGGTGGCGCAGAGCTATGGCAAGACGGCGACCTTCATGCCCAAGCCCGTCTATGGCGACAACGGCTCGGGCATGCATGTGCACCAGTCGATCTGGAAGGGCGGCAAGCCGCTGTTTGCCGGCAATAAATATTCGGATCTCTCGGACGAATGCCTGTTCTATATCGGCGGCATCATAAGGCATGCGCGTACGCTCAACGCCTTCACCAATCCCGCGACCAATTCGTATAAGCGCCTGGTGCCGGGCTTCGAGGCGCCGGTTCTGCTCGCCTATTCGGCACGCAACCGCTCCGCCTCCTGCCGTATCCCTTATACGTCGAACCCCAAGGCCAAGCGCGTCGAGGTGCGTTTTCCCGATCCCGCCGCCAATCCCTATCTCGCCTTCGCAGCGATGCTGATGGCCGGGCTCGACGGGATCATGAACAAGATCGATCCGGGCCTGGCGATGGACAAGGATCTTTACGATCTGCCGCCGAAGGAACTGAAGAAGATCCCGACGGTCTGCGGCTCGCTGCGCGAAGCGCTGACCAATCTCGACAAGGACCGCAGCTTCCTCAAAGCCGGCGGAGTCTTCGACGACGATTTCATCGACAGCTATATCGACCTCAAAATGGCCGAGGTGCTGCGCTTCGAAATGACCCCCCACCCGGTCGAATACGACATGTATTACTCCGTGTGAGGCGAAAGCACCCGTTCCATTCCGTCTCCTCCCAGACTTCAGCGCTCCCGCAAGGGAGCGCTTTTTTATGGGTCACGCCCGTGCCGCCCCCTTGCAGGCGCACACCCTCGAAATGATCCGGCATGTCGCAGAAGTTTCAGGGAAATCGCGCGTCGATAAAAGCCTGAAGCGGAAGCGAACGAAATCCGCTAGGATGGTTTGGAAGAGGCGGCACGGCCGCTATCGATCAGGCCCCAAATATGCTTCCGATCACTTGACCGAAGTCTAAGGACCGCCGAGCGGTCGAAGACCACGGATGGAGCGAAGGCCATGGCGTTCGACTTCGTTTTTGGATCAGCCGTATTGATCGGTTATTTTTCCTATCTCGTCTATGCGCTCGTGCGCGGGCTCTTGCGTCGTGACCTGACGCTCAGGCGGCTCCACTCCCGCCGCTGAAACGCCGGCCCTTGGAATGCCCTCCGGGCCGCGGGCCATTGCGCGGCTTTGCGAGCCACAAGCCGAACACGGAGCTGTTTCGGCCGCTAGGGGAGAGCGTTGGAGCGGATTGCCTCGTCACACCAGCAAGGCCACCAATGAAAAACGCCGGCCTGACGGCCGGCGTTTTTGTTTTATCGGGTTCTGACCAGTTCAGAACTTCAAGATGATGTCGCCGCCAACCGTCACCTGATCCCGCTTGGTGCCGACATCGTAAGGCGTCGTGCCGTTCAAAGACGTATCGTAGCGCACTTCCGGCCTAAAGATGACCCCCTTGAGATACGGGAGGCTCGAGGGAATGGTCGGGGTGATGTTCAGGCCACCCGTCACTTCGAAATAGGTCGTCGCCGGAGCGAAGATGGCGGTGTTAATGTAGCCATGTTCGGCTGCTGCGAAATCGAACACGCCGGGGAAGGCGGCGACGATTGCGCCTGTATCGTCGCGAAGCACCTCGGCGCGGCCATTGATCTTCAACCAATCGAGCGGCGTCTGGTAAGAGGCATAGCCCACTGCCCCATAGGTTTCGTCCTGAAAGCCATCGTCGCGGGTATAATTGCCCTCGAGGGTGAGCGTCAGCTTATCGGTCGCTTTCCAGGTTACCACGAGATCGTTGGCATAGCGCAATACGCTGTTGCCGCAAGTCCCGCCGCCGCATCCTGGGTAGGCCGCCGGCACCTGACCTGCTCCGCTTGGCACCAGGCCGCCCACGAAGAACGGATCTTCGGGGCCGATATGGGTGGTGGCCAACACGGTCACCGCGCCGCCCGGGCCGAGATTGTTCAGCCCGAAGCCGCCTTCGAAGGCCGGTGCGGTATTGTTGTCGCCGAACGGGAAACCTATGCTGGTATTTTCGCCGCTGACCACCGATGCATAAAGATCCACCGTGGGGTTGATATGGGCGATCGCCAACACACCGGTATCTTGGAAGGGCTCGGTGTAATTGAAAATGTAGGAATGCGAGTAGAAGAGGTTCAAGTCGGATTCGATGACCTCTGCGCCTTCCAACGTCGGCCATTGGCCCACTTTCCAGTCGATGCCGCCGCCGAAGATCCACGGCGTATGCGCTTGGACGTAAGCCTCGACGACGGAGACCTGATAGAGGCTGTTGATGCAGAATTCGCACTCGCCGAGATAGTGGACGAAGCGGGCATCCGAACCATACATGAGCTGGAAGGCGAAGCCGACGTCATAGACCGGCTTCGACGAATCGATCGGCCGCTGCACTGTCAACAGGCCCTGATTGAACATCGGCTCGTTCGACTTATCGGTGAACAGATGGCCCCAGTTCAGGCCGTCCGCCGGGCTATCGGGGTTTCCCGTAATGCCGGCGTCAATCTCGCCGTTGACGGTCACCGTCGACCACCAGGACGGTGGCGGGGCCGGCTCTTTGGTCGTTGGCAGATCGGCGGCGGCCGCGTAGCCGCCCGTCATCACGCCGGCGCAGAGCGCAAGTGCAGTCAAAGATCCGCGCAAAAAGGTCATGTTTTGCCCCCAATCGAAACCCTACGCTTTGTCACAAAGGAACATATTGCTGCGTGGCATTCAATTGAGCTTGCCTGTTTCCACTAGCTTTTCGGGGGCGCGGTGCTTTCTTGCAACGCTTCGTCGCATCTCGCGCCAAGTTGCCTCAGCAAATGGCAGATTCTGGCCAGTTCTTGACCTAAGAAGGGCAAGCGCTGACCGCCCCGCCGTCCGCCTGAAAGCCGGCGCGAAGCCGGGCCGATTCGGGATCCGACCGCCGGAACGCAGGGGGCCTGCGGGGTCAACGCCCTTAAGAAAACATTCATTTCGAATAGATCTCACAAATTGCCCCGAGTGCGGGCAAGCGATGTAGGCGCCAAGCGAAGCAATTTGGGAGGAAGCGATGCGGCTGACCCGCTATACGGATTATTCTCTGCGCGTCCTCATCTATCTGGGCCTGCAACCGGAGCGCCTGAGTTCGATCCGCGAGATCGCCGAGGCCTATGGCATATCGGAGAGCCATCTGATGAAGGTGGTTCAGGCGCTCGGCCAGACCGGCTATGTGGCGACGCTGAGGGGGCGTGGCGGCGGCCTCAAACTGGCGAAATCCCCGCATGAGATCAATCTGGGCGAGGTGGTGCGCAAGACCGAGGACGACGTGGCTTTGGTCGAGTGTTTTGCCGAGGATGGAGCGTGCCGGATCGAAGCCCCGTGCCGCCTTCGCCACCTGCTGAAAGAAGCGCTCGAAGCTTTTTTCGCGGTGCTCGATCGACATAGTTTGGCCGATCTTCTGCAGCCGAACCGCAACATGTTGAAGGCAAGTCTCGGTCTCGCAGCGGCAAATTGACCGGCGCAACGATTGGCTTCACATCAAAGGGTGAAGCGCTGCGAGGATGGCGTCGAGCCCATCGGTCAGCGCGGCAGGCCCCGGCTGTAGGATGAGGGCGGATTTGATTTCGACGATCCGGGCGTTGCGAACCGCCGGGATCAGGTCGAAGCCGGGCCGCCGGCGGATTTTCTCGGCTGCGACTTTCTTACCGCACCATGACGCGAGGATGACGTCCGGCGCGGCGTCGATGACGGCTTGCGGGGTGACGATCCGATCCTTGGCCGATTTCTCCTTGCGCAAATGCGCGAACACATCCTCGCCGCCGGCAATCTCGATCAGTTCCGAGACCCAGCCGATGCCGGCGATGAGCGGATCGTCCCACTCCTCGAAATAAACGCGCGGACGCGCTTTTCCGCGGCTCGCCGCGGCCACGTCGTCGAGATGCCGCGCGAGAGAATTGGCAAGCGCCGCGGCTTTTTCCGGCTGGCGCACGAGCGCGCCGAGCGTGCGGATCATCGCCAGAATGCCGGCGACATCGCGCTGGTTGAAGACATGGACTGCGATGCCCGCGCCGATCAGGTCCGCGGCGATCGGTGCTTGGAGATCGGAAAAGCACAGAACGAGGTCAGGCTCAAGCGCGAGAATCTTTGGAATATCGGCCGAGACGAAGGCGGACACGCGGGGTTTTTCTTGGCGCACGCGCGGCGGGCGCACCGCATAGCCGGAGACGCCGACGATCCGCTCCTCTTCGCCGAGAAGATAGAGCGTCTCGACGGTCTCTTCGGTGAGGCAGACGATGCGGCGGGGCGGAAAGTGACGCATTTTGGTTTTTTACCCGCGACGTGCTTCGAGACGCCCGCTCCGCGGGCTCCTCAGCATGAGGGCTACCCAACTGCACTCCAACCTCACCCTGAGGAGCGGGCGCAGCCCGCGTCTCGAAGGGCGAGGCGAATGCAGCGGACTACGCGCTCTCCTTCGCCCGCACCGCGCGCTTGCGCTCGTTTGGATCGAGCACGGTCTTGCGCAGCCTAATCGATTTCGGCGTCACTTCGACGAGTTCGTCGTCCTCGATATAGGCGAGCGCCTTTTCCAGCGTCATCTGGATCGGCGGCGTGAGCCGCACCGCCTCGTCCTTGGAATGGGTGCGGATATTGGTCAGCTGCTTGCCCTTCATGACATTGATTTCGAGATCGTTGTCGCGCGTATGCTCGCCGACGATCATGCCGCGATAGACCTTGACGCCCGGCTCGATCATCATCGGGCCGCGGTCCTCGAGCTTCCACATCGCATAGGCGACGGACTCGCCTTGATCGTTGGAGATGAGGACGCCGTTGCGGCGCCCCGCGATCTCGCCCTTCCACGGCGAATAGTCATGGAACAGCCGATTCATCACCGCCGTGCCGCGGCTGTCCGTCATCAGCTCGCCCTGATAGCCGATGAGGCCGCGCGTCGGCGCGTAGAAAACGAGACGCAGACGATTGCCGCCCGAAGGCCGCATCTCGATCATCTCGGCCTTGCGCTCGGCCATCTTGTTCACGACGACGCCCGAAAATTCCTCGTCGACGTCGATGACGACTTCTTCGACAGGCTCCAGCAATTGGCCCGTGGCCGCGTCCTTCTTGAAGACGACTTTCGGCCGCGACACGCCCATTTCAAAACCTTCGCGGCGCATGGTCTCGATCAGGATTGCGAGCTGCAACTCGCCGCGGCCTGAGACGATGTAGGAATCCGAGCTTTGCGAATCTTCGACCTTTAGCGCGACATTGCCTTCGGCCTCCTTATAGAGGCGATCGCGAATGACGCGGCTCGTGACCTTGTCGCCTTCCGTGCCGGCGAAGGGCGAATCATTGACAAGAAAAGTCATGGAGAGCGTCGGCGGATCGATCGGCTGCGCTTGCAATGGCTCCATCACCTCGGGCGCGGCGAGCGTATCGGCGACGTTGAATTTTTCGAGCCCGGCGATGGCGACGATGTCGCCGGCTTCCGCCACCTCGATCGGCGTGCGCTCGATGCCGCGAAAGGCGAGAATTTTCGAGACGCGGCCTTGCTCGACGATCGCGCCAGCATGGTCGAGCACTTTCACCGCCTGATTGGGCTTGATGCTGCCGGCAAAGATGCGGCCGGTGATCAGCCGGCCGAGATAGGGATTGGCCTCGAGCAAAGTGCCGAGCATGCGAAACCCGCCGACCTCGATCTTCGGCGCCGGAACGTGACGCAGGACGAGATCGAACAGCGGCGCCATGCCCTCCTTGGGGCCGTCCGGAGCCATGGCCATCCAGCCCTGTTTGGCCGAGCCGTAAAGGATCGGGAAATCGAGCTGCTCGTCGGTCGCGTCGAGCGCGGCGAAAAGATCGAAGACCTCGTTGACGACTTCGGTGGCCCGCGCATCCGGCCGATCGACCTTGTTGACGGCGACGATCGGCTTCAAGCCGATTTTCAATGCCTTGCCGACGACGAATTTGGTCTGCGGCATCGGTCCTTCGGAGGCATCGACGAGAACGATGGCGCCATCGACCATGGAGAGAATGCGCTCGACCTCGCCGCCAAAATCGGCATGGCCGGGCGTATCGACGATATTGATGCGCGCATCCTTCCAGGCGACCGAGGTCACCTTGGCCATGATCGTGATGCCGCGCTCGCGTTCGAGGTCGTTCGAATCCATCACCCGCTCGGCGACGCGCTGATTCTCGCGGAAAGCGCCGGATTGCTGCAGCAGGCGATCGACGAGCGTGGTCTTGCCGTGGTCGACGTGGGCGATGATGGCGATATTGCGCAAATTCATGAAAGCTCGGGTCCGTCTCGTTCGCGGCTCTTCGGCGTCAATCAACACCCATCATCCGACAAAGCGGCCGCGACGCGGCTTTGCCGTAAACGATGTAGAATCAGAAGATTAGGGGTCGTGGCCCCGGCGTTCCGGTCGCCCTACGCCCTATATGGGCTTTTCTCTTCGCAAAAGCAGGGTCCCCTTACACGAATCGGGGCGATTTGGAAACCGCGTCTCCGGTGGCGGCGGGTGGCGATTGGTCTTAAGAGTAACAAGCGGGCGCGCAGCGCCGCGCGCTTGCTTCGATCCAGGGCCGATGCAGGATACCCGGAAAACCCAAATTCCCAATCCGGCCGGCCAGCCGCCGCGGTTCAGGACCATCATTTTCGCGCGCATTCTGCGTCATGATCCGGGCCTCGGCCTGACGACGCTGTTCTTCGCGGACGGCGAATTGCGCGTGCCCGAGATCGATCAGCCGGTCGATTCGGCGGTGAAGGTCAGGATCGACGCGCGCGATGTCTCGGTCGCCCTGTCGCGGCCGATGGATGTCTCGATCACCAACCGCCTGCCTGGCGAAATTGCCGCGCTGGAATTTTTAACGCCGCCCTATGTGCGTGCCACGTTCGATCTCGGCCGAACGCGGTTGCACGCGCTTATCACCCGCGAATCGGTCGAGCGGCTGGCGCTCGTGCCGGGTCTCAAGGCCTGGGCGATGATCAAGGCGGTGGCGATCTCGGACCTCAGCCAAGATCGTGCGCCGCGCCCGCGGCCCTGGCCCTCGGATCAAACGACCAATCGAGCGAAGCCGTGAGTTCGGCGAGCGATTTTTTCGCCGCGTTTCCGGCATGCCTTTCGATCGAGCGATAGAGCGCCACGAGCCGCTCGCCGAAGGGCGTGATTTCGGCGCCACCGCCGCGCCGACCCGGAAAGGTGGCGACCACAGGGCTCTCAAAAGTGCGGTTGAGCGCGTCGACGCTGAGCCAGCACTTGCGATAGGAGAGCCCGAGCGCCCGGCTTGCGCCGATGATCGAGCGCTGCGCCCGAATGGCTTCGATCAGTGCAAGTTCCAGCGCCCCGAACGCGCCGCCGTTCGGCAGCATGATCTCGACCGCGACATGCCCCGCCGGGGGTTTGATGGCCATTGCACAAGATCCCGAACTTGCCGGGCCGCAGCGGTAGCGCGGCCGGGAAAGCTATATCAGCAATTATATCGTTTCGGCTGCCGATCCGCTAACCGCGACTGCCGATTTTGTCGAAATTCGCGCGCTTATTCACCCGGGCGCGAACCTTCTCCGTTCTCATGCGTTGTTGAGGCGAGGACACTCCCGATTTTCGCAGTGAACCAATTGGGACCCCCGGAGCACTCATAAGTGCCAAGGCGGGCGCCTTGGCGCGCTCGCCGCAGCAATGCAGGCCCCCGCTGCTCCTGGAAGGACGGAAATCATGGCTATCGAAGCCCTTTATCCGAGCCGGCTCCAATCCCGGCGGCATAATCCGCTGTTCGCCCGCGAGCGGCGGCGCAGGCGGCTGGTGATAGGGCTGGCGGCGGGAGTTGGCCTTTTCTGCTTTGCCGGGCTGCGCCTTCCTCCGGGCCCGGCGCTGGCGAGTTCGCCCGGCCTTCATCGCGTCGCGCAGGCCGCCCCCGAAGCGCCAAGGCGCAAGGTGCGGATCATTCAGATCTACAAGATTCCCTCGCCGCTGGAACTCGGCCAAAGCTGAGCGCGGGCTCGCCCCTGCTGAGGTCCGCCGCTATGCTGCCGATATGCTAATGAGGCGGAAGTCAGCGCGGAAATCCGATCTCTCATGGACGCGATCGAGGAGCTTTTTCGAGCCGCCGCGGCGGCACGACAGAATGCCTATGCGCCCTATTCGCGTTTCGCGGTCGGCGCCGCGATCCGCAGCGCGTCGGGCGCCATATATTCCGGCGCAAATGTCGAGAATGCCGCCTATCCGGTCGGCACTTGCGCGGAAGCTGGGGCGATTGCCGCCATGGCGGCCGCCGGCGAGCGCCAGATCGCGGAAATCCTCATCGTCGCTGAGAGCGCCGAACCTTTGATGCCTTGCGGGGCCTGCCGGCAGAGAATTTTCGAATTTGCGATGCAGGACACCAAGGTCCATAGCGCCGCGCCAGCGGGATTGCGCAAAAGTGTGACCTTTGCCGAACTGTTTCCGCAGGCTTTTGGGCCGGGCAGTCTCGATTAGGAAGGCTGAACGCTCTCGCTTGCGGGGAATATGCGCGATTGCAAACCCACCCCTTTCTTGCGCATCGGTACTGTCCGAATCTCGGACACTCGCGCCGGCAAATTCGGACACCGACATAGACTCAATAAGTGTGCTGCCAACAAAGAGCCGTCAACTAAGGCGGCCCAAGTCGGCCAGAAGTTTCTTGGGAGGTATCAGTATTTGGCAACGACCGGACCCGGTGGCGCCAAGAAATCGAACCTGTAGTTGACGCCCACTACGGCCTTGTCGGCCGTCAGCGAATGCTGGAAGCGGCAAGCACCGTTTACCTCATTGGTGCAAAAATAACCGTTGATAGGGACTCCATAATTGGTTGTGTTGCCAAGGTCGTAGAAGTCGTATTCGGCTTTGATCGACCAATTCGGGGTGAGCGCATATTCGACGCCCGCGCCAGCCGTCCACCCAACATTCACTTGGTTGCTGGGTCCTCCTCCCGCCAGGCCAGGAGACGCGTAAGATACCTGGAAGTCGCCGAAGGCGACACCGCCTTTGGCATAGAGCATCACACGGTCCATGGTGAGACCGAACTTGCCGGTGAGCGCGCCGTAAGCGCCGCCGCTTACACGCGCGTAGTCGTCTGGAAGGGGAGCATTACAAGCACTAAAGGGGCAATAATCTGTGCTGCCGTGAAGACTCATATATCCGCCTTCGGCTTCGACACCGGCGACGATGACCGGGGCGAATTGATAATTGTAACCGACTTGCGCGCCGCCCGTGATGCCTTGGGGATAAACGCGGCTGCCGACGGTTCCGGGATTATACCACCACCCGTCCACGTCTGTGACCGGATCGTAGCCCCAATCGTAGCCGACGTTTGCGCCGATGTAGAAGCCGGTCCACGAGAAAGCCGGCGGCGGGGCATAGACCGGCGCCCCCTTCGTATTTGGGAGATCGGCTGCATGGGCCAAGCCAATAACGCCCATTGCGATGAACGCGGTCGTTATCGGAATAAGCTTTTTCATGGGGAAGCCCCATTGCTGCCAATTAGGCTATCTGATTGCCCCGCCGGATGCCGTGACATTCTGGCAACTGCCCCGAGAAATGCATCTTTTCGCACACTCGCTCCGAGAATTAGGGCGCTTGGCCCTCAGCTTCGGACAGCCACAAGCACCCGACGGCCGAGAAAGCGCGCTTGCCAAAAGAGCGGGCTTCAAAGCGCCGGCCACCTTTTCCCGCGGGGCGAAAGTACCTCTCCTAAACCCGCTTGATCGAAGTAATCTCCCCGCCGCCTTTTTGACGCACACGACCGCGGACTTCGGCGAGAGGTTCGGACGTCACCAGCATGTGATGCGCATTGGCATGAAGCAGCGTTTGCGCCTCGCGCATGATGCCGACATGGCCCCTCCAGAACACGAGATCGCCGCGTCGTAAGCCTTTGAGCCCGTCGCGGATCGTAAGCTCCGCGCCAAGCGCGCTCTCCTGCAAATCGGTGTCGCGCGGAGCCGCTACGCCCGCCTCGGAAAGCGCAATCTGGACGAGGCCGGAACAATCGACCCCGAGGCTCGACTTACCGCCCCAGAGATAAGGCGCGCCGAGAAATCCTTCGGCCACGGCGACGAAATCATTCGCCTTTTTGCCGAGCGGGCGAACATGCTGCGTGAAGACGTATCCGCCGCCCGCGAGCCGCGCGAACGCGCCCTCCTCATCTTCTAGCTTTACTTTAGCACCAAGCGGCAACGCGGCGATGACCGGAGCTTTGATGTCCGTCGCCGGATAGACGAAACTGCGATTGACGCAGATGCGATGCGTCGCATCGGCTGGCCCTTCGGCGAGCGCCTCGCGCGCGAGATAGCCTACATAATCGTCGCGCGCGAGCTGCACCCAGGCCCAGCCTTCGCGATCCTCGTAAAGCGTCACGTCTTCTCCATAGAGCGCTTGCGTATCGATTGTAGCCTCGCGCGACGGCTTGCCATGAAGATCGGCGAGGCCCATGCGCACATGCATCGAGCGCCCGGCAACGTAGCGGGCAGCGGCAATCTCGCCTTGAAGATGCGCGGCGGCGAGATCGGGCCGCGCCGGCGTCAGCCGCGGATCGCGTTGCATGCGCTCATGTCCGTGGATTGGGCGGCGCGATCGGCGCCGGCGCCGCCGCCGGCACAGCAGCGGCTCTCGACAAGATCGTAGAGGAGCCGCGCCACCTGAATTTCGCCGCCCTCCGGCCGCGCCGGTTTCGCCTTCGGCGTCCAAGCGTAAATATCGAAATGCGCCCAAGCCTTCGCCTTTTCGACGAAGCGGCGCAGAAAGAGCGCGGCGGTGATCGAGCCGGCGAAGGGGCTCGACGAAAGATTGGAAAGATCCGCGGTCTTGCTGTCGAGCAGCTTGTCATAGGGATCCCAAAGGGGCAGGCGCCAGACGGGATCATGGGTGCGCGCCGCATGCCGTGCGATCTCGGCGGCGAAGGACTCGTCCATCGTATAGAAGGGCGGCAGATCGGGGCCGAGCGCGACGCGCGCCGCGCCGGTCAATGTCGCGAAATCCACAAGAAGATCGGGCGCCTCCTCGTCGCCGAGCGCCAAGGCGTCGGCGAGGATCAGCCGGCCCTCCGCATCGGTATTGCCGATTTCGATGTTGAGGCCCTTGCGGCTGCGATAGATGTCGCCCGGCCGCATGGCGTTGCTTGAAATCGCGTTCTCGACGATCGGCAGGATCACCCGCAGGCGAATGGGCAGGCTTGCATCCATGATCATCTGGGCGAGCGCCAACGCCGTGGCAGCGCCGCCCATGTCCTTTTTCATGAGCAGCATGGCGCTCTCCGGCTTGATGTCGAGGCCGCCGGTGTCGAACGAGACGCCTTTGCCGACGAGCGTGAGGCTCGGCGCATCCGGGTTTCCCCAAGAGAAATCGACGAGCCGGGGGGCTTTGTCCGCAGCGCGGCCGACCGCATGGATCAGCGGAAAATTCGCGCTCAAGAGCGCGTCGCCGCGAATGACCGAAGCCTTCGCTTGAAATTGCGTTGCGACCGCCACGGCCGCCGCTTCAAGCGCGTCGGGGCCAAGATCATTGGCGGGCGTATTAATGAGGTCGCGGCCAAGCGTCACGGCGGCGGCGATGCGGGTTATGCGTGCAATATCGACGCCCTCAGGCGGGGATAGCTGCGGCAGCTCGCTTTTCTCCTTCTTGTAGCGAGCGAAGCGGTAGGAGGCGAGCGCCCATGCGAGCACGGCGAGGCTCGCATCATGCGGGGAATTGGCGAAACGATAGATGCCTGGCGGAACGGCCGCCACAAGCCGGCCGGGCAGAAAAGGATCGCGGCTTCGCGCGCCCTCAGGTTCGAGCCCGCAGAGCACGCCGGCCAAACCGCCTTCGGCCGAGGGCAGGATGAGAATGCGCCCGGGCGTCGGCGCGAATTTGCAGGCGCTTGCAAATGCAGCGGCAGGCGAGGGCAGCCCGGCCTCTGTTTTCGGCCAAGTCTGCGCGGTGACGAAGAAGACCGGCACGGCATCGGGTGGCGGCGGACCGAGACGAAAGGGCATTCGCGAACTCCTCGGGCGGCGGCCATTAAGGCCGAATTGGGACCTTGCCAGAGCGCGGCGCGTCAAGCCCGCATTCGCCCGCTCTTAACCGTTTCTTAGGGTTAACTTTTTATTGCTGACAAGCGGCATATGAGAGAGGCCGATCAATGTTGATTGCATCCGACAGGCCACGATCGTCGCGCAGGCAAGCCGCATGGCCTGGCGGTATAGCAGCCGGTCTCCTCGTCGCGCTTATGCTCGCTGGATGCCAGGGGATCGGACCGGGCGATATCACCGCCTCGGTTGGCCAGGATGCCGTCCTGCCAAGCTCCGTGCCCGAATTGGAGCGTTATGCCGACGACCTCGGGCGGCGCTACGACGCCGATCCGGACAATAAACAGATCGCTTTGGCCTATAGCCGCGTGCTGCGCGCTCTCACGCGCTATGAGCAAGCGGTTGCCGTGGCACAGAAGCTCGCCGCAAAATATCCGAAGGACATGGACGTGCTGGCCGCCTATGGCAAGGCCTTGGCCGATGCCGGCCGGCTGCGCGAAGCAGCGGCGGTTCTGCCGGAGGCCCATACGCCCGAACAGCCGAACTGGTCGGTCCTCTCGGCCCAAGGCGCGGTCGCCGACCAGCTCGGCGACCATGAGCAAGCCCAGGATTATTATGAGGCGGCCTTGAAGATTGCGCCAAATCAGCCGCAGGTTCTCTCCAACTTGGGGCTGTCCTACGCGCTTTCGAAACAATTGCCCTTGGCCGAATCGACCTTGCAACAGGCGGTCGCCCAGCCGGGAGCCGACATGCGGGTGCGGCAAAATCTCGCTCTGGTGCTGGCGCTCGAGGGCAAATTCGACGCGGCTCAGAGCGTCGCGCAGCGGGACCTCTCGCCCGTCGATGCCGCCGAGAACGTCGCCGCGATTCGGCAAATGATCGCGCAAGCGGACCCGTGGGACGAGATCCGCAAGCTCGACGCCAAGAAAACCGCTGGCAAAAGGCCGGAAAAACCGCAGCGCGACGCCAAGCAGCTCGATGCGGCGCCGGGCCCCGAGAAGACCCGGCTCGGCGCGGCCGATCTCGAGTGACAGGTTAGCGCCCGAAGACGCGACGCTGCGCCTCAGTGGGCAATCGCCGTGACCTGAATGACTGCCGGCGTGATGATCACCGCAAAGAGCACGGGCAGGAAGAACAGGATCATCGGCACGGTGAGCTTCGGCGGCAATGCGGCCGCCTTCTTCTCCGCCTCGTTCATGCGCCGCGTGCGGCTTTCCTGCGAGACGACGCGCAATGCCTGGCCGAGCGGCGTTCCGTAGCGTTCGGCCTGGTTCAGCACCGTGATGATCTGTTTCAGCGAATCGACGCCGGTTCTTATCCCGAGATTCTCGAAAGCCACCCGCCGGTCGGGAAGGTAGGAGAGTTCCGCCGTGGTCAGCGCGAGTTCCTCGGCGAGCGCGATCGATTGGGCGCCGACCTCCTGCGCGACCTTGCGAAACGCAGGTTCGATCGACATTCCTGATTCGACGCAGATGAGCAGCAGATCCAATGCGTCGGGGATCGCCCGCGACATCGATTTCTGCCGCTTGGCGATCTGATTTCTAAGGTAAAGCTCCGGCGCTTTGATGCCGAGATAGGCGGCGGCGATCGCGATGCCGAAATTGAAGGTCAGCGGCCAGCCGAAGTTGCTGAGAAAGAAGACGTAGATCAGCGCGAAAAGGAACAGGGCGATCGGAGTGACGAGACGAAAGAAAAGGAATCCGACTTCCGCTTGCGGCCCGCGAAAGCCAGCCATCGTCATTTGCTTCTTCGCTTCGTCGGTGCCGAGCCATTTCGAAAGACTGAACCTTTCGACGATCTGCTTCATATAGGCCTTGGGTTCCCGGCGCAGGTTCACCTTTTTGCTTTCGTAGAGCCGTTCCCGCTCGCGCGAGCGGATGCGCTCGCGTTCGCTCGCCACATTCTTCATCCGGCGCGCGAGCGCGTCCGTTTGAAGCAGAGGCATGGCAAGGGTGAGGATCGTCGCCACCGTCGCGATCGCCACCAGTAAACTCAATATGACCTGCCGGTTCCAAAGACTGTAGAGGAGATCCGTCATCCGAGTTGTCCCGCCTGCCTCGCCGCGAAGCTTCTAGAAGTCGAAAGTGATCATCTTCTTCATTATGAACGTGCCGAGAGCCATCCATACGAGGCTGCCGGCCATGACGATCTGCCCTGTCTCAGTCGTCCACAGAAGCTCGATGTATTTCGGGCTTGTCAGATAGACCAGTCCGCCGACCACGAAAGGCAGCGAGCCGATGATCATGGCGGAGGCGCGTGCCTCCGATGAAAATGCCTTGATCTTGCCCTCCATCTTCCTACGCTCGCGCAGCACGGCGGACAGGTTTGCGAGCGCTTCGGAAAGGCTGCCGCCGGCCTTCTGCTGAATGGCGATGACGATCGAGAAGAAGCTCGTTTCCGAAATCGGAACGCGGCTGATGAGACGATCGACGGCTTCGGAGGCGGTCAATCCCATCGCCTGGGCCTCGACGATTTGGCGGAATTCGCTGCGCATCGGCTCGGCCGTCTCGGTTGCGATGATGCGCAGGCAGTCGCTGAGCGGCAGTCCCGCCTTGACGCCACGCACGATGATGTCGATCGCATCGGGAAAAAGCGTGACGAAACTCTTCAGGCGTCGCTTGGCCAGAAATTTCAGCGTCCAGAGCGGCAGTCCGGCGCCGCCGACCAAAACCACGGCCAGCGCGATATAAGGATTACCGTCGAGGAAGAATGTTGCGGCGCCAAGCATTATTCCGAACCCTGCGGCAAGGATCAGAAATTGCCGCCGCGACCAGTTCAAACCGGCCCGGGTGAGCATATTGTCGAGGGTGACGCGCTTGCGCGAAGTGCGGGTCTCGATCTCTTTCAGGCTGTCGGCGATCTGCTTGCGGCGTGTGGCCGCGTCGGCCTGCTTGTCGACCGCGCGCTTCGTCGGGCCGCCGGTGAGGGCCGCCTGCCGCTTCTCCGCCTTCCGCTCCCCGCTGAGAAGCGGATAAACGAAAACAACCGCCAGGCCGCCCACCGCGAAAGCCGCCAATGCAGCCAGCGCCAAAACATGGAAATCCATGGTCACTCCATGACCGCTGCGCGCAATAAGGGCCTCATGTTTCGCTCGTCACCTCGCTGGCATCGAGGGCTCGCGCGAGCCGTTCTTCTTCGCCGAAATAGCGTGCCCGCTCCCAGAAGCGCGGCCGGCCCACGCCGGTCGAGCGGTGCTTGCCCCGGATGCGCCCCGAGGCATCCTCGCCGGAGATGTCATAGACCATCAGATCCTGGGTTGTGATGACGTCGCCCTCGAGCCCCATGATTTCGGTGAGCTGGGTGATGCGGCGCGAACCGTCGCGCAGGCGCGCCGTCTGTATGACGACGTCGATCGAGGAGACAAGCATCTCGCGGATGGTCTTTATCGGCAGCGAGAATCCGCCCATGGTGATCATCGACTCGAGCCGGCTCAGCGCTTCGCGCGGCGAATTGGCGTGCACCGTGCCCATCGAGCCGTCGTGGCCGGTGTTCATGGCTTGCAGGAGATCGAAGGCCTCGGGTCCGCGAACCTCGCCGACGATGATCCGCTCGGGACGCATGCGCAGGCAGTTGCGCACGAGGTCGCGCATGGTCACGGCGCCGGTGCCTTCGAGATTGGGCGGGCGCGTCTCGAGCCGCACCACATGCGGCTGCTGTAATTGGAGCTCGGCGGCGTCCTCGCAAGTGATGACGCGCTCGGTGACATCGATAAATTGCGTCAGGCAATTGAGCAGCGTCGTCTTACCGGAGCCGGTGCCGCCCGAGATGAGGACATTGCAGCGGACGCGTCCGATAATCTTGAGGATCTCGCCGCCCTCCGGCGAGATGCAGCCGAGCCTGATCATCTGATCGAGCGTCAGTTTGTCCTTGCGGAACTTGCGGATCGTGAGAACCGGCCCGTCGATCGCGAGCGGCGGCGCAATGACGTTGATGCGGGAGCCGTCGGCAAGGCGGGCGTCGCAGATCGGCGAGGCTTCGTCGACGCGGCGGCCGACCTGGCTCACCATGCGCTGGCAAATATTCATCAGCTGGGAATTGTCGCGGAAGCGGATGTTGGTGAGTTGAATTTTGCCGCTTACTTCGATGTAGGTCTGGGTCGCGCCGTTGACCATGATATCGGCGATCTCATCGCGCGCGAGCAGCGGCTCGAGCGGGCCGTATCCGAGCACGTCGTTGCAAATGTCCTCGAGCAGATCTTCCTGCTCGGAAATGGACATGACGATGTTCTTGATCGCGATGATCTCGTTGACGATGTCGCGGATTTCCTCGCGCGCGCTTTCCGCGTCGAGGCGCGCCAACTGCGACAGATCGATAGCTTCGATCAGCGCGCCGAAGATCATGCTCTTGGTGACGTAATATTCGTCGGAACGGTGGGACTTCGGGGGCCGCCTGGAGGTTCGGCTCGAGGATCGTCGGCGCGGTTTTCCGGGCGAGGTCGGTAACCCCGCGAAAGGCCGGAACCGCGGCAGGTATCGGCCGCGCCGGCGCGCTTTCGGCGGTACTCGTGCGCTTACCGAACATGGCCGGCTCCTTTTCGGACGGAAATCCAAACCGCGCGGCGCAGCCCAGACCCCGGCAATTCCACCCGCTTCGCAGAGTCCCGGCTCGAAGCCGGGGACGCGTTGGAACGGGCCGAGCGGCCCCGGGTGAGCCCGAACTCGCCCGACCCGCTCGGAACTAGGAAATCGCAGAAGAATTTAAGAAAGCCCTACTGCGACCGTGAACAAGCAGGACATTCCCGCCTTTACGGCGGCCCTAGGACGCCTTGCTGAGGCCCAATAGCTTGAGTGGGTCGAGCAGGTTCTTCTTGACCTTCCGGATTTCGAAGCGGCCCGTCACAATTCTTGCGAGTTCCGAGATCGTCTCATTGGCTTTGCTTGCCGGTTCGACCTCGGCGATCATCTGGCCATTGTTGGCGGCGGTCCCGAAAAGCTTCGGATCGAAGCTGATGACACCGGCCGGCTCGATATCTACGGCCTTGGCAAAATCGGCGGTCGCGATTTCCGGCCGTTTGGAGATGCCAACGAGGTTGAAGACGAGCTTCGGCTTGGCGTCATTCGGCCGCGCCGCGCGAATCGTGTCGAGCAGGCTCTTGGCGTTGCGCAGATTGGCGAGATCGGGGGCCACGACCAGGACGATTTCATCGGCGCCGATCAACATGCGGCGCGCCCAAGCCGTCCACATATGCGGCACGTCGAGGATGACGCAAGGCGTGGAAGCCCGCAAAATATCGACGATCGCGTCGAAGGCGGTCTCTGGAAAATCGTAGATCCGGTCGAGCGTCGCCGGCGCGGCGAGAACTCCCAATTTCTCGCCGCAGCGCGACAGCAGCCTGTCCACGAGATTGGAATCGACTCTGTCCGGCGCAAACACCGCCTCGGCTATGCCTTGCGGCGGATCCTGGTTGAAATCGAGCCCCGCCGTTCCGAAGCCGAGATCCAGATCGACAAGCACCGTTTGGATGTCGAGATCGTGGGGAATGGACCAGGCGACATTATGCGCCAGCGTCGAAGCGCCGACGCCGCCCTTGGCGCCCACGAAAGCGATGATCTTGCCGACCGGTTCGGCTCCGGCGCTCGTATAGAGATGCGAAGCTGTCCGGATGAAGTCGATCACTTTGAACGGCGTGACCAGATATTCGCTGACTCCGCGCGCCATCAATTCGCGATAGAGCACGATGTCGTTCATCCGTCCCGCCACGACCACCTTGGTGCCGGGATCGCAGAATTCGGCGAGTGCGTGTAGACAGCCGAAAAGCTCTTCGCGGGTCGTCGCCGCTTCCAGAAAGATGACGTTCGGCGTGGCGGCCGATCGATAAGCCTCGATCGCCGCCGGCGCGCCGCCCATGTTTACCTTGACATGCGCTTTTTCCATGCGCCGGTCGGAACTGGCCGCCTGGATGACCTGCGCGACCTCGGCGGTCTCGCAGAATGCCTGCATCGAGACACGCGGTAGCGGAGCAATCTGCTCAGGCGTCGTATCTGGAGAGCTCATCACTGAGACCCGACTGTGCTGATAGAGGTATTCTTGGTCTTCCAATCCGTGGTCGGATCGTTTCCTTTGCGCATTTCCGAAATGGCTCGGCTGAGCATCTGCGTATCGGCGGGATCCTCGGCGCGCGGGCCGACGAGATCGCGTGGATCGGCGACTTGCTCGGCAAGCATGCTTTGATAGGAGCAGCCGTAATTCCAATACGGCTTGTTTTCCCAGCCCTGGACCGTGCTACCGGAGGCAAGATCGCTCGGCCATTGTCCGCATGGATCGGCAACCCTGGCCTTGAGTCCGAGGAAACTCAACCGGATCGGCGACGCGAGCGCGCGATTGATCACCGGATAGCCGCTGACCTCGATCGGCGCCACCGCGCCGCCCGCGGCGAGCGCCCGGCGAATCGCAGCGATCGCTCCGCGCGGCAGAGCGCCGCGGCCCTCCGCGGGAACGAGGACGTTGATCGGACCTTGTCCGCTCTCGCGGTAGAGCGTGCCGAACTCCACGACCTGCGCGGCGCTGCGGTTGTCGAGACCAAGACCATGCGGGGCCGGGAATATATCGAGCCGGCGCGCTTGTTCGGCGAGCACAATCGGGTGGCGATTGCGGTAATCGTCCATGGGGATCGACGAGGTCGACATCCTGTCGACCGTGGCGCATCCGCAAAGGATCGCACAGATGCCGAGCGGCAGGAGCGGAGCCACCCGGCGCGATCGACGGATTCTGGCGCTCATTTGTGGCAAGGTCGGCATGGCGGTCCTTTAAGTCTTGCGTTGCGCTGCGGGCGCCCGAGCTTCAGTCCAGGATGAAGCCGATGCGCCCTTTGAAATTCTTGACCGCTTCGGGGTTGTTCGGAGAGGCATAGAGACGGTTGATGCGGCCGAGCAGCCAGGCTTGCGGATCGCTCGAATCGGCAAATCCGTCGTCGGGTTTGGGAAGGTCGCGGGCGCTCGTCGCCCGAATAAGGTAGGGCGTGACGACGATCAGCAATTCGGTTTCTTCCTTCTGATAATCGCGCGAGCGGAACAGGGCGCCGAGGATCGGCAGGTTCATCAATCCAGGAAATCCGTTGATGACCTGTTGGGTCGTCGTCTCCAGCAGGCCCGCCGAGGCGATCGAACCGCCGGAAGGAATTTCGACCGTGGTCTCGTTCTTGCGCGTGCGCAGACCGGGAACGACCACGCCTTGAATGGTGACCGAGGTCTGATAGTCGAGTTCGGTGACCTCGGTTGCGAGATGCAGCAGGATGCGGCCTTCCGACAGAACGATGGGCGAGAAGTTCAGCGTGATCCCATAGGGTTGATAGGTTGCGCCGCCGGGACTGCAGTTGGTGACCGCGCCGTTGGTCGCGCATACCGGCGCGCTTGGGATCGGCACTTCGCCGCCAACCGTGAATTTGGCATTTTCGCCGGAGACGGCCGAGACCGTCGGCTCGGCGAGCACATGGGAGACGCCATAGCGCTCGAAGGCCTGCAGCGTCGCGCTCACGGTGTTGGAGGGATTGCTGAGCGTTAGTCCCGACGATTGACCGTTTGCTGAAGTCGCGATCACGCCATTGATTCCGAAGGGATTATACTGGGTGAACGGGCCCCAGGTGCTCGACGTGATACCGAGTTGCTTGGCGACATCGCGGCGGATTTCGGCGACGCTGACTTTGAGCATCACCTGATCGCGACCGCGAACGATGAGCGAATTGACGACCAGGTTTTGCGCGTTGGCGTTGCCGGTTCCGAGGTCTTTGACAAAGCCCTGGGCGATGTCGGCGGCGCGCTGGGCTTCTTCCGGCGAGTCGACCTCGCCGCTCAGAATGATCGTGTCGTTGACCGTCCGCGTGACGATGTCCGAAGTCGGCAGCGCGGCTTTCAGGATCTCCTCGAGCTCGCCGACGTCGCGGCCGATGCTGATCTCGAGGGCTGCGATCTGGCGGCCCTGCGCGTCAAGCGCGAACACCGTGGTTTGCCCGTTTTCGATGCCGATGATGTAAAGTTTGCGCGCCGAGCGCACGACGGCATTGGCGACCTTGGGATTGCCGACGAAGATCTCGGCCGCGTCCTGGGGCAGATCGACGATGACCGATTTGCCGACGCCCATCGAGATCTGCCGGGTGATTGCCGGATTATCGCCCGCTTCGATCTGCGCCGGCGACTGGGCGCAGATCTGTTGCAATGGTGCTACGGCGAGGAGGCTCGCCGCCAATCCGCAAATGAGCGTCGAGACACGGCGTTTCATGCGGGGATTTCCTTCAGCGGGCTCAGTCACGTGAAAGCATCCGGATTTAATGTGCTCGCGCCTGGACCGGAACGCCGAAGCGCACGATGGTCATGTCGCCTGATTTGCGAAGAGGTTCGTCGTCATTCGTGGTCGCGCTCGTGTCGGCCATGCTGCGCAGGCTCAGCGACAATTGGCCGTCCCTCTGCGCCAGAACGATCTTCTCGACTTGGCGCGGGGTAAGCTCCAAGGTCGCGTTGGATCCGACGACGACACGTTGATCGCCCTGTTGCTGGATGTTCTGGCCGATCGCGAGAACCCGCACATTGCGCAGAATTGTCTCGCTCACCATGCCGTCGCCGCCGCCGCGCGCGGCCTCCTCATCCTTGAACGTGTGAATGACGTCGACATGGTCGTTCGGCAGGATGAAGCCGCCTGCGGTCGTTGCCCCCTGCGAATCGATGTTGATCGCGATAGCGCGAGTTCCGGCCGGCAGGATTGCCGCCATGAAGCTCGCCGTACCAGGCTGGATCAGGCGGTCGGCGTAAAGCGGTTCTCCGCGACCGATGGGGTTGCGTGTGAGCGCGCCCTTAAGGTTGGCAATGGCGTTGGGCATAATGGCCCGGCGGATGACGCCCGGCGGCACGCTGGCTCTGGGCCAGCTCTGCCAACGCAGATCGCCGTCTTGGATCACGCTTCCGAATCCGATCTCCTTTGCTGCGACGAGGACATCCTCCATCGGCAGCGTGGGGGCCGATACGACCCGCGTGGCAGGCGGCGGGGACTTGGATCCGGCGACCATGAAGGCCGCGCCGAGACCCGCGGCAAGGGCGGTGGCGAGGATCAAGATGCGAGCTGGTTTCATGCGTGACCCGATCGAGGCGCGTCATGCTTGGACGCGTTCCGATACGACCATGCAAACGTCAAATTAAGGTTAACCAAATATGTGCAATCGAAAGCGATCGCGCGGTCGCCGCGCTTTGCGCCGCGGCTCAATAGGCTGCGGCGGAAAGCCATATCCGCGTCTCCGGGTAGAGGATCAGCCCCGCCAGGGCGAGCGCTATCCCGTAGGGTACGCCATTCTCCCGATCGTGAAGCCGCGCGATCCATTGCTGGCGCATGAGAAAGCCTGGCAGCGGCCAGCGGCGCATCACGAGCACGAGCACGGTGATCGCCCCCCCGATGAGCGCCGCGTAAAGACCGTAATCGGCAATGTGATCGAACCCGAGCCACAGCGCGGTGGCCGACGCCAGCTTGGCGTCGCCTCCGCCAATCCAGCTGCGGCTGAAGAAAAAGAAGGTCAACAGAAGCACGAGCAGCCCGCAGGCCGCGTGCCATTCGATCTCGTTGGACGGCACTCCGAGCGCGACCGCCAGAACGAAGAAGACCGCGACGAGCGCGATCGATATGCGGTTTGAGATCGTCATCGTAAACAGGTCCGAAAAGGCGGCGAAGACCATGAGCGCCGGAAATAGGACAAGGGTCGCGAACATGAGCATGAAGGACATTCCGGTGGATTTGCCGGCGATCGCCGGTGGACGCAGCGAGGCTAACTGCGACCAATTTACCAAGTCTTAATAGGTTCAGCGCAGCACGCGGCAATTGTCGCCGCCGCCCTTCGGGCGGGCTTAATCAATCGCAATTAGACTGCGAGCCCCGCAGTCCGCCGGTGCCGCGCCATGTCGATGAAGCGATCCTTCGATCTCGAGAGCGCTTTGCTCCGGTCCGTGCGGGACTGGCGTTTGACGGCCTTCCTCGTCGTCGCGGCGGTCATCCAGCAAGCCGTCGGGCATCTGAACGGCGACGATTCCTGGTTCTTGACCTTTGCCGAGAAATATCGCGACGGCCTCGTTCCTTACATCGACATCTCGGATCCGAACCCGCCGGCAGCTTTTCTGGCCTACCTGCCGGCGATCGTTCTCGGCCGGGCTTTCGCAGTCGCGCCGGAATTGATTGTCGCAATCCTCACTTTTTTCGGCGCTGGCGCTTCTATCTTGCTGGCCGGCGCGATCCTGCGCCGAGCGAATCTGCTGAGGCCGGCCGAGACCTGGAGCGCGCTGGCGATAGCCGCCTATGTTCTGATGTTTGTCCCGGCCTTCTGCTTCGCCGAACGCGAACATATCGCGCTCATCGCCATGCTGCCGGTGGTCGCGGTCGGCGCAGCGCGGATCTCGGGCGGCGACGTTTCGCGCGCGGACGCCGTCTTGGCGGGAGTTGGCTGCGGTCTCGCCTGCGCCTTCAAGCCCTATTATCTGCTGCCGGCGGCCTGCATCCTGCTCTGCGGTGCCGTGGCAAGGCGCAGGCCGGGTCTCTTGCTGGCGCCCGAAATATTCGCCACGGCCGCCGTCGTTCTCGTCTATGTCATCGTGATCTTTGCGTTCTTCCCGGCCTATGTGAGCGCCGGACTGCCGCTCATCATCGATGTCTATGCGCCGTTGCGCGACAGGCTGCCACATATCCTCGCCTCGCCGCTGTTCCTCACCAATTTCCTTCTGTTGCTCGCGCTTTTCTTGGCCTCGCGCTTGCGCCAATTCGAACCGCGCATGCTGGTCCTCGCCGCAGCTTCGACAGGATTTCTGCTGAGCTTCCTCATCCAAGGGAAAGGCTGGATGAATCATGCCTACCCTGGCGTTGCGCTCGCGCTTTTGGCCTCGGCTTCGTTTCTTTCGATGCCTTCGGAGGCGAACGGGCGCCGGTTGCGGCGGTCCTTCGCGCTCTTCGTCTTCGTTCCGGCTCTCTGCCTCGCGCCGTTTCTCTTCGGGACGATGAAGGATTTCGGCGATGGCGAGGAATATGCCGGCCTCACGGATGCGGTTCGGCGCGTTGCGCCGGCGCATCCCAGCATTGCCGCTCTGGCCGAGCAGTTGGATGTGGGCCATCCGCTGGTGCGCCGGCTTGGCGGCACCTGGATTGGCCATCAAAACTGTCTCTGGGTCAGCTGGGGCGTCAGATATCTGCTCGGGCAGGGATTGGCGTCACCTGCCGAACGGGGGCGGCTCTTGGAACATATGCGCAAGGACGAAGAGGTCTTTGCCGAAGATATAAATCTCGGCCAACCCGATATCTTGCTCGTCGAAAGTCCGCAGCTGGAATCCTGGGCGCGCAAGCAACCGGCGCTTGGCGCTATATTCCAGGATTATGCGGAGGTTGGAAAAATCGGCGGAAGTTGGCATTTGGCGACGCAGGCAAAGCCAATCGCCGGCAGCCGGTATACCGCAGCTCTCTCCAACCTATCAGGCCGAGATCAGCTCAAGTTCGCCGCAACGGCGTTGAACTTGCTCGAAAGACCCGTGCCGACCGCGGTCACCGCGGTAATGATCACGACAGCGATCAGACCGGCGATGAGTTCATATTCGATGGCGGTCACGCCAGACCGATCTGCCGCGAAGCGGGTGATGAGTTCCCTCATGGCTAGGCTCCTCAAAGATTGCCTCTCCAGCATCAGACTTTTTCTGCTGGAACCTTGCCAAGCTATCAACAATTCCACTACGTCCGGTTAAGTCGAACGCGGAGTTCGTCCGAACGACATTGGCGACTTATTAAGCCAAAGAACAACTATTCTTGCTTGCTGCTTCGGCGCGCGCCGTCCGGGCGAACACGCTTCGCCATGGGGGAGCTTTGCGGCCGCCGGCCGCCCCCGTACGATCGACCAAAAGCAACAGCCCGCGGAACAACTGCGCTGTTCCACGGGCTGCTGAGAGAATTCTTGCCGCTCCTTGCGGAGCCGAAACTACTAGCTCAGGTTCGCGGCAATTGCGTTGAACTTGGCCGAGATTCTTGTGCCAAGCGTGCTGACGGCGCTGATGATCACGACGGCGATCAGGCCGGCGATCAGGCCATATTCAATGGCCGTCGCGCCCGACTGATCCGCGGCGAAACGCGCGAAAAGCTTCTTCATGGGTTTGCACTCCTCGTTCCCGACTCTCCACAAATTCCAGTCCGAGTCTCATTGGCTGTTCGCTGGAACCTCGAGGAAGGTATGATTTACTCGTTGCGATCGCGTTAATCTGGCTGGGGAGTCGTTACGCCAATTGTTCTCGCCACTTGAGGCCCGTCGGGAGGCTCCATCTGGGGAAAGCGGCGGAGCTCAAGGGGAGCCGAAATTGGTGTGGCCGTTACGGGGATAAGCACCTGATCCGCATAGAAATTCTAAAACACGCTTCGGGCGCGCCCGAAGCGCGAAATTTCCGCTAGCTTGCGCAGAGGAAGGACCTTCGGCGCTTGTCTTCGAGACGCATCCTCTTCAGCAATAATTCACCATTCGGCAGTCAAATGGTGCCTGCAATTGTACTGGGTTGCGAAGGGTAGGCCATGAGTTTGCTGTCGTGCATCGTCCGGTTCTTTCGGCGTGGCGTGGAACCAGGACTGATCATCTGTATGTTGTTTGCGCCGGCCGGTTTGGCGCTTTCAAGGGATACGCTCGTCGTCACCGTCGATGAAGCCCGCGTCGTGAAAGTACCTGCGGCGGCCCGGACCTTGGTCATCGGCAATCCGATGATCGCCGACGTCACCTTGCTGAAGCAAGGCGGCACGATGGTCGTCACCGGCAAAGGCTTCGGCGAGACCAATCTCATCGCGCTTGACGCGGAAGGCAATCCGGTGGCCGAATCGATGCTCCAGGTCGTCAATGGCAGCAATGGGCTCGTGGTCCAGCGCGGCATGGACCGGGAGTCCTACACATGCGCGCCACGATGCCAGCCGACCGCGCGGCTTGGCGATGATCCCAAGTTCTTTGGCGACGTCACGGCCCAGATCCAGGCGCACAACTCCCAGGCGACCGCGCGTTAGATCGTTTGATTGTAGGCGCCGACCTCGGGATGTTCGCGCAGCACCGCATCGACGGCCGCGAACATCTCGCGCATACGCGCCTCCGAGACCGGACTCTCGACCACAACGACAAGTTCCGGCTTGTTCGATGAGGCGCGCACCAGGCCCCAGGTTCCGTCCCGCGTCGTCACCCGCACGCCGTTCACGGTGACGAGATCGCGAATGGGCTGGCCGGTCAGCCGCTCGCCTTTGGCGTGCATGGATTTGAACTTGGCGAGGACCTTTTCGACGACTTGATATTTGCTTTCGTCGGCGCAATGCGGCGCCATGGTCGGCGAACCCCAGGTCTTCGGCAGATCGGCATAGAGATCGGCCATCGACTTATCCGGATTGCGATCGAGCATGTCGACGATATGGATGCCGGTCAGGAGTCCGTCGTCATATCCGCGACCGATCGGCGTGTTGAAAAAGAAGTGGCCGGATTTTTCAAAACCGGCGAGCGCCTTCAACTCGGTCACCCTGCGCTTGATGTAGGAATGGCCGGTCTTCCAATAATCCGCCTTCACGCCGTTTGCCAAAAGCATCGGGTCGGTGAGGAAAAGCCCGGTCGATTTGACGTCGACGACGAAGGTAGCGCCGGGATGCAGTTTCGACAGATCCCGCGCCAGCATGACGCCGATCTTGTCGGCAAAGATCTCCTCGCCATAGTTGTCGACGACGCCGCAACGATCGCCGTCGCCGTCAAATCCAAGCCCGACGTCGGCGCCGGTTTCGCGCACCTTCGCCGCCATGGCGTGCAGCATCTTCATGTCTTCGGGATTTGGATTGTAATGCGGGAAGGTGAAGTCGAGCTCACAGTCGAGCGGCACGACCTCGCAGCCGAGCGCGGCCAGCACTTTCGGCGCGAATGCGCCCGCCGTGCCGTTGCCGCAGGCGCAGACGACTTTCAGCTTGCGGGTGATCTTCTTCCGGTTGGTCAGATCGTCGATGTAGCGGGCGGCGAAATTCTCGACGAAGCGATAGCCGCCGCCGTCCGCGTAGCGATAGGCGCCGGAGAGCACGATCTCTTTCAGCCGGTTCATTTCGTCGGGACCGAAGGTGACGGGGCGCTGCGCCCCCATCTTCACCCCCGTCCAGCCGTTGTCGTTATGCGAGGCCGTCACCATGGCGACGCCCGGGACATCGAGAGCGAACTGGGCGAAATAGGCCATGGGCGACAGGGCGAGGCCGATGTCGTTGACCTTGATGCCCGCCGCGACGAGGCCCGTCACCAAAGCATATTTGATCGAGGCGGAATAGCTGCGGAAATCATGCCCGGTGACGATCTCCGGCTTGACGCCGAACTCATGAAGCAACGTGCCAAGACCGAGCCCCAGCGCGGTAACGCCCATGAGATTGATTTCCTTTTCGAACAGCCAGCGCGCGTCATATTCGCGAAAGCCGGTCGGCTTCACCATCGGGGTCTGTTCGTAGGCGAGCGAGTTCTGCGTAAGTACGGGCTGCGGTTTTGGAAACATGAAGCTTCTCTGCGTCGCGGACGATCTGCGGGTCGCTCCTGTCGCACGCTATGGCCTGGGGAGCAACTCTCGAACCGTTGCACACGGACGGCCGGGGCGCAGGCAAATTGGCGGCGCGTTCAGGCCGCTTGCGAACCGAGAGCCGGGTGAACCTCGAACGCTGCTTGCGTCTTGCTCTTGATCTCTTCGAGGCTGACGCCATCGGCGAGCTCGACAAGCGTCAGGCCGCCGCCGCCTTCCTTGTCCAGCGTGAAGACGCCGAGATCGGTGATCACCATATCGACCACGCCCGATCCGGTGAGCGGCAAAGTGCAACGATGCAGCAGCTTCGGTTGGTCCTTGGCGGTATGTTCCATGACGACGACGACGCGCTTGACGCCGGCGACGAGGTCCATGGCGCCACCCATGCCCTTCACCATCTTGCCGGGAATCATCCAATTCGCGAGATCGCCGTTCTCCGCCACTTCCATTGCGCCGAGAATGGCGAGATCGATATGGCCGCCGCGGATCATGCCGAAACTGTCGGCGGAGGAGAAATAGCTCGTCGTTGGTAGCTGCGTGATGGTCTGCTTGCCGGCGTTGATGAGGTCGGCGTCTTCGCGGCCTTGGTATGGGAAAGGGCCCATGCCGAGCATGCCGTTCTCGCTTTGCAGCTGCACATCCATGCCGGGCGGAATGTAATTCGAGACCAGGGTTGGAATGCCGATGCCAAGATTGACATAATAGCCGTCGCGCAATTCTTTTGCCGCGCGCTCGGCCATTTGCTCCCGTGTCCAGGCCATGAGCTTCTCTCCTCAAGCCGCGACGCGCGGCCGCGTGGTACGCTTTTCGATCGGTTTTGCCGGATTGGGCGCATGCACGAGGCGCTGGACGAAAATGCCCGGCGTATGGATTGCATCCGCGTCCATCTCTCCCGGCTCGAAGAGGTGCTCGACTTCGGCGATCGTAAGCTTGGCGGCGGTTGCCATCATCGGATTGAAGTTGCGCGCCGTCTTGCGATAGACGAGATTGCCTTCGAGGTCGCCCTTATAGGCGTGCACGAGCGCAACGTCGGCGAAGAGTCCGCGCTCCATCACATAAGTGTCGCCGTCGAATTCGCGCAGCTCCTTGCCCTCGGCGATGATCGTGCCGACGCCCGTCTTGGTGAAGAAGGCGGGAATGCCGGCGCCGCCGGCGCGAATACGTTCGGCGAGCGTTCCTTGCGGATTGAACTCGAGCTCGAGTTCGCCGGAGAGGAATTGCTCGGCGAAAAGCTTGTTCTCGCCGACATAGGACGAAATCATCTTCTTGATCTGGCGCGTTTCGAGCAGAATGCCAAGACCGACGCCGTCGATGCCGGCGTTGTTCGAGATGACGGTCAAATCCTTGGCCCCGGATTCGCGTACCGCTTCGATCAGGCTCATCGGGACGCCGCATAGGCCGAAGCCGCCGGACATGAGCGTCATCCCGTCCTTGAGCACGTCCGCGAGAGCCGTTCGCGCGTCCGGATAAAGCTTGTTCATGGCCTCGTGCGCCTTCGCAGAAAATCGAGCCTTCCTAGGCCGCTCCCTGTCCCAATGCAAGAAGCTCGCCGCACTTTACGTCCGGACGGCGACAAGGAAAAAGCGCGGAAAGGATAGCAGCATCCGGCCGTCTGCAAGCAGCGGATAGGCGGCGGCGATCCGCGCCGTATAAGCCGCGAGAAAGGCCTGCCGTTCGCGCTGGTCCAGCAAATCGAGATAGGGCCGGAGCCCGCTCCCCATCATCCATTCGACGATCGCCGCCGCATCGGCCAGCGCGTGTTGATAGATCGTATGCCAGATATCGATATGCCGGCAGAGCGAACGCAGCTCATTGTAATAGGCGGCAGGCGGCGGCAGCGGCTCGCGCCCCGCGCCGGCGAGCCGCTCGGCCCAGCGCAGGGCGGCCTCGCGCATCATGACATGCGTCGGTTCGGCGACGTTGTCGGGCATTTGGACGGCGAGAATGCCGCCGGAGGGAAGTGCCTCCACAAGCTCGCGCAGAACCCGAAGATGGTCCGGCACCCATTGAAAGAGCGCGTTGGCGAAAAGCAGATCCGCCGGTCGCTCGGGGCGCCATGCGCCGAGATCGGCCATCTCGAACCAGGCCTGAGGCAAGATGAGCCGCGCCCGATCCAGCATTTCGGCGGATGTATCGAGGCCGATGAGCTCGGCGTGCGGGAAGCGCGCCGCCAGAAGCTCGGTCGAATTGCCGGGCCCACAGCCAAGATCATAGACGAGGCTCGCCTCTCTTATCGGCACTTGCGCCAGCAGATCGCGGGCCGGGCGGGTGCGCTCGTCCTCATATTTCAGATAAAGCTTTGCGTCCCAGTCACGCACTTGCTTGCCCCTTCTAGCATTACATGAGGCCGCTTCACATATTGGTTTCGAACCTCGACCCAAGGCTCTGGCATGATCGAACATCGCAAGCGCGCCCAGGGCCATAATGGCGCCACCGCCGGCCCCGCGTCTTCAGCGTCGCGCGATCCCGTTTGCGGAATGACGGTTGACCCCGCGAGCGCGAAATATCATGCAGAACATGAAGGCGTCGAATATCACTTCTGCAGCGCCGGATGTCAGGCAAAATTTGTCGCCGAGCCAGCCAAAACTCTCGAACTGAGCGCGCCTGCGCCGGAGCCGGCGCCCGCGGGAACGATCTACACCTGCCCGATGCACCCGCAAATCCGGCAGATAGGTCCGGGAAACTGTCCGATCTGCGGCATGGCGCTGGAGCCGGCGGAGGCAGGCGGTGAGAGCGGTTCAAATCCGGAATTGATCGACATGACGCGGCGCTTCTGGATTTGCGCCGCGTTTGCTGCGCCGCTCGTGATCCTGGAAATGGGCGCACATGTTCTCGGCTTGGACCGCCATGTCGCGCCGCAGGTTTCGGTGTGGATCCAATTCGTGCTCGCCACGCCGGTAGTGTTGTGGGGCGGATTTCCATTCTTCGCGCGCGGCTGGGCTTCGCTGCAAAACCGCTCGCTGAACATGTTCAGCCTGATCTCGCTCGGGGTCGGCGCCTCTTATCTCTACAGCTTGGCGGCAACCCTCGCGGCAGGGCTGTTTCCGCCGTCGCTTCGCCAGCACGGCGTCATCCCGGTCTATTACGAGGCGGCGGCCGTCATCACCGTTCTCGTGCTGCTCGGGCAAGTCCTCGAATTGCGCGCGCGGGAGAAGACCGGCAATGCCATTCGCACCCTGTTGAACCTCGCGCCGAAGACCGCGCGCCGCATTCGCGCCGATGGCGGCGACGAAGACGCGGCTTTGGAGCAGGTGAACATCGGCGATCGTCTCCGCGTCCGCCCGGGCGACAGAGTGCCGGTCGATGGCGTCGTGCTCGACGGCAAGAGTGCCGTCGACGAATCCATGCTGACCGGCGAGTCGATGCCGGTCGAGAAAGAAACGGGCGCCAGGCTGATCGGCGGAACGATCAATACGACGGGCAGTCTTGTCATGCGCGCCGAAAAGGTCGGCTCGGACACGATGCTCGCGCGCATCGTTGCCATGGTCGCCGAGGCGCAGCGCAGCCGCGCGCCGATTCAGCGGCTCGCCGATATCGTCTCGGCCTGGTTCGTTCCGGTGGTGATCCTCGTTGCGGTTGCGGCCTTCCTCGCCTGGATGATTTTCGGGCCGCCGCCGGCCTTCGCTTATGCCTTGGTCGCTGCGGTCTCGGTGCTCATCATCGCATGCCCCTGCGCGCTCGGGCTGGCGACGCCGATGGCGATTATGGTGGGGGTCGGCAAGGGCGCAACCTCCGGCGTCCTCATCAAGAATGCCGAAGCGCTGGAGCGCTTCGAGAAGATCGACACGCTCGTCGTCGATAAGACCGGAACCTTGACCGAAGGCAAGCCGCGCGTGGTCGCGGTCGTGCCGGCTGAGGGTCTCGACGAAACGACGGTCCTCTCACTTGGAGCCAGTCTGGAACGCGCCAGCGAACATCCGCTCGCTGCTGCGATCGTTGCTGCTGCCAAGCAGCGTGGCGCAGAGATGAAAGAGGTGACCGACTTCGGCTCGGTCACCGGCAAGGGCGTCACCGGCACGATCGCCGGCCGAAAGGTGGCAGTGGGCAATGCCGAGCTCCTCAAGGATATCGGAGTTATCGGCTGCGCCGACTTGGAGACGCGAGCCGACGAGCTTCGGCGTGAGGGCTCGACCGCGATGTTTGTCGCAGTCGACGGCCGACCTGCCGGCGTCATTGCGGTCGCCGATCCGATCAAGACGACGACGCTCGCGGCGCTCGCCAGCCTGCGGGACGATGGCGTTCGCATCGTTATGCTGACCGGCGACAACCGCACGACGGCGCAGGCAGTCGCCGACAAACTCGGCATCACCGATATCGAAGCCGAAGTTCTTCCGGGTCAGAAGAATGCAATCGTCCGGCGCTTGAGAAGCGAAGGCCGCGTGGTTGCCATGGCGGGCGACGGCGTGAACGATGCGCCGGCGCTTGCCGAGGCCGATGTCGGCGTCGCGATGGGAACCGGCACGGACGTTGCCATCGAAAGCGCCGGCGTCACGCTGGTCAAGGGCGATCTCGCCGGCATCGTGCGGGCGCGGGCGCTGTCGCGTGCGACGATGCGCAATATCCGGCAGAATCTGGTGCTCGCCTTTGTCTACAACGCTCTCGGCATTCCGCTCGCCGCCGGCGTTCTCTATCCAGCCTTCGGATTGTTGTTGAGCCCCGTCGTGGCGGCGGCTGCCATGAGCTTCAGCTCGGTCTCGGTGATCGCCAATTCGCTGCGCCTGCGTTTGTTGCGCTTGTGAACTCACCGAACCTCCGATAGACGATCACCACGACAGCCGAGAGATGAGGAGGCCCGCATGCGATCCCAGGGGCTCTGCCTGCAGAGTCTGGCTCTCGCCCTCGGCATCTGCATGGGAGGGTGCGTAGATTCCAAGTTGCCGCTCTTTCCCGGATGTGAAGGCCTTGCCGACCCTTATTTTGGTGGCCTATTCCAGGTCACCTCCAGCAGAGGCAAGAAACTCGACAAGCCGACGCCGATTGAAATAATTGTCAACGGAGGTCAGTACTTCGTCATCATTGAAGGGGAAAACGAAACCTATCTCGTTACCCTTCATGAGTTCAGCGACCAAATGTATATCGCGCAAATGCAGCTAATTCCGGGGCGGGTCGCAAGTTCTGCTCAACAGTTTAAATCGGATCAAACCAACGGATTTGAGTACCTCGTGATCAGGAAAACGCCGGCTGGTTTCGATTTCTCCTATATCGATTGCGGCGCGCCGCCACCGGGCGGAACCCGCGAAGAGACTTGCTACGTCGATTCGAGGGATGGTCTCATGGCGCTTGCCAGAGCATCGGCCGCGGATTTTGGGAAGAATCAAACCAACCTGGTCGAGTTCGAGAGGACATCGCCAGCGCGGTAGCTGCTTATCCTCGCACCGATCCCGCCTCGGCCTGCTCGCGAATGACCGCGCTTGCGGGCACGTCGAGTTCCCAGCAGACGCCGTCCGGCGCGAAGATGGATTTCGACTGCCCCCCTAGCGCCTGACCGGCGATGCGGTCCATGACCATCCGGCCAAAGCCTTTGTGGACGGGCAGAATGACCGGCGGTCCGCTCTGCTCCTTCCAGCGCAACTGCATGCGGCGCCCATTCTCCTTGTCAGTGGCGATCGTCCAGGACACAGTGACCGTCCCGCCTTCCACCGAAAGCGCACCGAATTTCGCCGCGTTGGTCGAGAGTTCATGCAAGGCGATGCCGATGTTCTGCGCCGCCTCCGGGCGCAGAATGAGATCCGTGCCTTCGAGGCGAATGCGGGTGTCAAAGAGATCGTTGTAATGCTGTAGTTGCGAGCGGATCAGTTGGATCAGCGATGCGCCGGCCCAGTCGTCGCTCAACAAAAGATCGTGGGAACCTGCGAGACCATTGAGTCTCTCACTGAACCGCGCCACGAATTCCTCCGGGCTCGTGTGCGGCGATAGGGATTGGCGCGCCATCGCCTGAATGACCGCGAGCAGGTTCTTGGAGCGATGCGTCAATTCCCGCATCAGGAAACGCACATGTTCCTCGCGCTGCTTCTGCGCCGTGACGTTGCGGAGGATGAAGCAGGCGCCGAACAGACCGCCATCCGCGCGGCGCATCGGAGCGCCGCGAATCCAAACGTCGATCGATTCCCCGTTCTTGTGAAGACGCTGCGTCTGGTATTCGACCGCCTCGCCGTCGAGCAGCCGCCGCACCGCGTTTGCGCGTTCTTCGACGAGATCGGGCGAAACGTAGAAGTCTCCCTTACGGCCGAGCGCCTCATAGGCCGAATAGCCGAACAATTGTTCCGCACCGTGATTCCAGGTGCGAATCCTGTCGGCGAAATCGATGCTGACGATGGCGTCAATCGAGGATGCGACGATCGCCGCCAGTTGCGCGTTGCGCGATTCCGCCTGCTTGCGCTCCGTAACATCGGAACAAAGGCACAAGATTCGTTCGATACGTCCGGCGCCGCCCTCGATAAAACTGCCGCGCGCATTGACCCAAACGACGGTCTCATCCGCCCGTTTGATACGGAAGTCGCGCTCGAACTGGCCGCCTTTGCGCAGCAGACGCCGGTAATCCGCTAACAAGCCCGCCTTATCGTCTTCGTGTACGAGCTTCAAGATCGCGTCGAACCTCAAGCCCTTCTCCGCGGCGTCGGGCGGAAGCTGGAACAATTCGGCAAATTGATCGGACCAAGAAGCTCGTCCGCTCGCGAGGTCGCAATCGACAACCGCAAGGCCGCCCGCCTCTTCAATCAGCCGCAGTCGCTCCTCGGTTTCGCGAAGCTGCGACTTCGTCTTGCGCAGCCGCAGCAGCGCGCCGACGAGCGTGATGAACTCGGACGGCCGGACAGGCTCGAGCAGAAACCCGTCCGCGACTGCACGGACCGTAGGTGCGACTTCCTCCTTTGTTCGAGCGATGCACAGGATGGCGGTCGACGGGCTCTGCTGCTTTACCGCCGTGCAGAAGGTCGGCGTCGCACCATCGAGGGCATCGAGAATGACGAGATCGAAGGGGCCAAGACCCAAAGCCGCGCTTTCCGGCTCGATTGCGCTGGCATTCAGCCCGGCCTCTTCCAATAGACGCACTTTTTCGCGGCGTGAGGCGGGGTCGCGATCGACGACCAGAAGCTTGGCAGTGACATGCATCGGGCTACGCATCCACACTCGATCAACGCCGTCCAAGCCGCAGCAAACCGGAAGCGGCCGATCTTGATCTCTCCCCATGCCTATGCGCGGGGACGCGCATTTGTTCCGCCAGTCCGCTCATATTTCATGCATACCATAGGGCGAGGAGAAGCGTCTCCATATCGGCTTACGTGTTTTCAATGGCTTAGCTTGCCGGGTGGTGTCGGCGCGTAATCCTGTCCCGACTGCTTTGAGGCATGGACCCGGTTCATCCGGCTGTCGCCGCGGCCGCGCCATTTAGCGGATTGGCCTCATCCCAGCCATAGGAGACTGACGCAAAGCGCAAGCTGAGCGCGTCGATCAACAGCAGGCGCCCTACGAGTCCTTCGCCAAAGCCGGTGATCTCGCGCATCACTTCGAGCGCCATGAGCGCGCCGAGCACGCCTGCGAGCGCGCCGAGCACGCCGGCTTCGGCACAATCGGGAACGCTGCCCGGCGGCGGCGGGTCGGGGAACAGGCAGCGATAGGTCGGATTGGGCGTGCCGGAGGCAGACTTCTCGAAGGGGCGCAGAGTTGTAAGCGATCCGTCGAAGGCGCCGATTGCGGCTGTCACCAACGGCCGGCGTTCGTAGAAGCAGGCATCGGACACGGCGTAACGCGTCGGAAAATTATCCGAGCCATCCGCGACCACATCCCAGCCCGCGACGACGCGTCGTGCGTTCTCGGCCGTCACGCGCAATTGCATCGGCATCGCCTCGACGTGCGGGTTCAGCCGCGCCACGGCCTCGGCCGCGCATGCCGCTTTCGACCGGCCGACATCCGTGGTTGCGAACAGAACCTGCCTTTGCAGATTGGAGAGCGTCACGCAATCGTCGTCGACGATGCCCAATTCGCCGACGCCGCCGGCGGCGAGATATTGAACAAGCGGCGCGCCGAGGCCGCCCGCGCCGATCACCAGGACCCGCGCGGCCTTCAGCTTCTGCTGGCCCGGACCACCGACCTCTCTCAGCACGAGATGGCGCGCGTAGCGCTCGACTTCTTCGGACGAAAACATGCCATTCATCTAATACTTTGGGCCAAGAAAATCGACCCTGCGATGGGCCGGCAGTCAGAGACCTTGCAACAGGTGCGTTGCGCAGCAAGCTGCGTATGGCCGATAATCGGGTCGGCCACATTCTGAGGAAGCTGCCATTGGTGAAATTCGTGCTCGTCGCAGGCTGCCTCATGGCGCTCGTTCTGGCCTGCGCGCCGAATCTGGATCTTGCGGCATCGCGCGTCTTCTATGCCGGCGACGGCCACTTCGCGGGAAAAGGGCCGGCCGGCTTCCTCGCCCGCGATCTTGCCAGAGTGACGCCCCTTCTTCTGTTCGCCGGCCTGGCGATTCTTCACGTGGTGCGCCGGCGCGGCTGGATTGCCGCGCGCTACGCACCGGATGGGCGCAGCCTCGCCTTCCTGGCTCTGTCGCTGGCGCTCGGGCCCGGCCTCCTTGTCGATGGTATTTTGAAGGAGCATGTCCATCGGCCGCGGCCGCTCGAGGTTCGCGAATTCGGCGGCAGGCAGGATTTTCAACCCTATTACCGGCTCGCGGGTCCTTGTTTGCGCAATTGCTCGTTTCCTTCCGGCGAAGCGGCCGCTGCATTCTGGCTCGTGGCTCCGGCAAGTCTCGCGCCCTTGCCATTGCGGCCGGCGCTCACCGCGGCGGCGCTTCTCTTCGGCGCCGCGACCGGCCTTTCGCGCATGAGTTTCGGCGGCCATTTTCTCTCGGACGTGATCGGCGGCGGCGTAATCACGCTTGCTCTCATCGTCTCGCTGCGGCGGCTCTTGCGGCTGGCGCCGCAACCGAAACAAACGCGCAAAGCCGCAGGCAAGACGTCTACCGCGCCAATTCCTTGAGGCCTTGCCGAATCAGCTCCGCTGTCTCGGCCCCCTCGCCGAGCGCCGCGCGCGACGTCGCCACGGCGCTGGCCGCTTGCGGGCGGCTGTAGCCGAGCCCGACGAGGGCGGCAATCGCATCGGCGACAGCCGGCACGTCTTCGGCCTGCCGGCCCGCCAGGCTTGGCGCAAACGTGCCGAATGCCCCGGCCTTGTCCTTGAGTTCGGCAATCAGCCTCGCGGCGAGTTTTGCGCCGACGCCCGGGGCGCGGGAGATTGCGGTCTTGTCCTGGCGGGCGATTGCGGTTGCAAGCTCGCTGACATCGAACACGCCGAGGATCGCAAGCGCGACCTTTGCGCCGACGCCTTGCACGGTCTGGAGAAGCCGAAACCAATCGCGCTCGGCCTCGCTCGAGAAACCATAGAGACGGATCGAATCTTCACGCACCTGTGTCTCTATGGCGAGCGAGACGACCTCGCCGCATCGCCGCAGGTCTTGCAGCGTCCGGGGCGAGCCGTGCACGACATAGCCGACACCATGCACATCGAGGATGACGAAATCCTCGCCGATCCAATCGACGGCCCCTGTCAGCTTGCCGATCATGCCCTGCGTGCCGCCTTCACCTTGCAAAAGCGCGCGTGCGTAATCGCCACCGCCAGGGCGTCGGCCGCGTCGGCCGAGAAATCCCGCGGCTTGGCGCCTTTCGGCAGCAGCAGTTTTACCATCATCGCAATCTGCTGCTTTTCGGCATGGCCGGTGCCGGTCACTGTCTTCTTGATGAGGTTGGCGGCATATTCGGCAACCGGCAAGCCGGCGAGCGCCGGAACGACGAGAGCGATGCCGCGCGCCTGCCCGAGTTTTAGCGCCGATTGCGGATCGCGGTTGACGAAAGTCTCCTCGACCGCGGCTTCGTCGGGCGCAAACTCGGCGATGACTTGGGCGAGGCCCTGATGAAGTTCGCGCAGACGCTCGCCGAGCGCCGTCTTGCTCGTCGAGCCAACCGCGCCGCTCGCGACATAAGCAAGGCGCGAGCCGGTGAGATCGACAATCCCCCAGCCGGTGTTGCGCAAACCGGGATCGATGCCGATGATGCGAATCGCGGCCCTGTCCATGCCCCGGCTTTACCTCTTTCCGCGGCATTTGCCCACGTCTTCGGGGCTTGCGCGAGCAGGCGCCGCGCGCGAAGGGCTTGGCGCTCCGCCTCGTTTCGGGCCGCGGGGCCGGGCGAAGCGCGGCGGCGCCGCGCCTCGCTTAATTTTCGGTAAGCAAACGCTTGAGCAGATCGATCTCTTCCGAGAGTTTGCCGTCGGTGCCGGCGAGCGCTTCGATCTTACGAACCGCGTGCAGGACTGTCGTGTGATCTCGACCGCCGAAGCGCCGGCCGATCTCAGGCAAAGAGCGCGGCGTCAGCGTTTTCGCCAGATACATTGCAATCTGTCGCGGCCGGACGACGTTGGCGGTTCTGCGCGCCGATAGAATGTCGGCCTTGGTGACATTGTAATGGCTCGCGACGAGCTTCTGGATGTCCTCGATCTTAACTCGTTTCGGTTCGCGCGTCCGCACGAGATCGTGGATCGCCGCTTCCGCCGTCTCGACGCAAAGCGGCACGCCGGTGAGGCAGGCGTGCGCGACCAGGCGATTGACGGCGCCGTCGAGATCGCGGCCGTTGGTTTGAATGGCGTTAGCCACATAAGCGAGCACGGCTGGCGACATCTCGAAATTCGGATGCAGCAGTTTCGCCGCGGCCACCCGGGCTTCGAGCAGCTTGATCCGGAGATTTTCGTCGAGCGCCCCCATTTCGACGCAAAGACCGCCGGCAAAACGCGACCGAACCCGCTCGTCGAGACTCTCGAGATCTCCCGGCGGCCGGTCGGCGGCGATGACGATCTGCCGCCGCGCGTCAATCAGTGCGTTGAGCGTATGACAAAACTCCTGCTGAATCGATTTGCCTTGCAGGAATTGCACGTCGTCGATGACCAGAATGTCAATTCCGCGCAGCTTTTCCTTGAACGCGATCGCCGTCTCCGCCTTTAGCGCGCAGACAAAACCATGCATGAACTTTTCCGCGGTGAGATAGATCACCCGGCGTTTGGCCGCCGTCGCCGCATGCGCGATGGCTTGAAGAAGATGCGTCTTGCCGAGCCCAACCGAGGCGTGGATGTAAAGCGGATTGAAGCGCAGCGCCTCGCCCTGCTGCGCGAAGGCGACCTCCTGGGCGGAGGCATAGGCGAGCTGGTTCGATCGCCCCACCAGGAACGTCGAAAAGTTCAATCTCCTGTCGAGCGGGGAGCCGGCCAGGACTTCGCCATCGGCATCGCGCGTGCCCGTCCTCGCTTTGCCGTTGGGATGCGGAGCCGAGAACCGCTGGGGCTCGGCGTTGGGCGAGGGCTTTGATGCGGCATGCGCGTCGAAACCGGCGACGAATTCAGGCGTTCGCTGCGGTTCCTCGCTGCGCTGATTCATCGGGCGCGATGACGAACGCACGCCGATGAGGATTTGCTTCACGCCGCCGAATTCGCCGGCGACCGCCGTCAAGATCCGTTCGGCGAAGTGCGTCTGAATCCAAGTCTTGAGGAACTTGGTGGGGACCGAGAGGTGAGCGACATCCTCGTTGAGGCTTTCCAGTTCCAAACGCGCGAACCAGGAGCTGAAGACGGCCTCTCCAAGCTCGGCTCGCAGGCGGCGGCAGATCGCGGCCCAGGATTCCTCTTTGCGTGTCTCCGCTGGGGCGGGGTCGTCACTGGATTTGCGGGATTCGTTCCGACGTGGGTTCAACATCGATCTTCTTCTTGCAACAGAGGGCCTCCCAGCGCGACAAAGCGCCGGTCGATGCAATGGACGGACTTAGGTGACTGCGAGCGTCGAGCACGCCCTGGAGCGCGGATTCCCGAGAGCGTCCGAACGCCTGCTGGGCGTGTCGAGCGGCGTTCACGGGGGGATCCGCCGGAGCGCCTAACGCATCGGGCGCTGTCGGTATCGCGAGACAAACCGATGGGCGAGGCGACCGCCTTGAACATGAAAATCAAAAAAGCTTAATCGAGCCGCAGCGGACTTGTTCATGGTCAAACGCCCCCTTCCTCGAAATCGCAATTTCGAGCCTCAATTTGCCAATCAGAACGGAGATCTAATCTCGACGGACGCTGAACTCCTCCCATTGCACCGAAATGTTCCAGGCAAACGTCCTCACGTCTTTCTCGCACAGATCCGCGTTGCGCGTTTAACAACGCACCGAGACGATCACTACTTGGGGAAACACGCTCGAGGTTTGCTCGGAGCCTTCGCGCAATCGGTACGCCCGACCGCAAAGGAACTCTAACAACAGAACCTGCGTCCCGCAATAAGCTTGTGTCATGAAAATTTCACCGCAGCGAAACGTTACTGCTGCTTCGACAGATGAGGAGGCCGCGGGATCTACGTAAACGCCTGATTCCGCGCAAATCTGCGAGCACGCCGCCGACGGCGCGCGCGGAGCTTCGGCCCGTCGAATGCCGAACGAATGTTTTCTCGCTGGAGGTGCAAACTGGCCGCGGAGCGAGCGAGTTTCTCGTCCGAAAAAATGCTTTGCCTTTAAATCTTTGAATTGCATAGAAATTGAATGCGCATGGCGTCCAGGTTGCAGAAAGCTTGATAATTCTCATCGGCGTTGAAGCTGCGACGCGTCGGTAGATGCGACAAAAATATCGCCGTCGCTGCTTGCACTCTGGCATCCGGTTCTGTTCGCTCGCAAAACACGCGGCGGTGACCCGCGGCATGACGAAGATGGCCGGCGCCCCGCTTGTAGGAGCCAACTTGCTCTTTGGTTACTCGTCTGCAAGGCTCTTCGCAGCGCCTTCGGGGCTTCTTATGAGAACCTGCACCGCGTCGAGCCGATCGGCTTCGCGCGCCGGCTTGTCCCAGCGAATTCGATTGATGCGCGGAAAACGCATCGCGACACCGGATTTGTGCCGACTTCGAACAATTCACGCCATCGAAGGCGATCTCGAGAACGAGCCCGGCTTCTTTTCCGTGGATGATCTCGCGGACCGGCCCGAAGCGATTGCTTGTATTGTTGCGCACATAGCGATCGAGCTCTTTGAGTTCCGCGTCGGTGAAACCGAAATAGGCTTTGCCAACCGCAACGAGCTCATCGCCTGCACCCGCCTCATGCCACACTCCGAATGTATAGTCAGAGTAGAACGACGAGCGCTTTCCATGCCCGCGTTGCGCATACATGAGCACCGCATCGATTGTGAAGGGATCGTGCTTCCATTTGTACCAAAGACCTTTCGGCCGCCCCGGCACATAGATCGAATCGGCGCGTTTCAACATTACGCCTTCGATTGCCGCGGCATCGGCGCCCGCGCCTGCAGCGGCCGGGTCGCGCCGAGCCGCGGCCACCTGATCCCATGATTTGAAATCGATCTGCGGCGAAAGATCGAGTCTGGCGCTGTCGGCGCCATCGACAAAGGCTTCGAGCCTGCGGCGCCTTTCGAGAAAGGGCAGGGCGCGCAGATCCTCGCCGTCGTGGGAGAGGAGATCATAAGCGCGGATGTGCGCAGGATAATCGGCAAGCAGTGCCGCCGACACCCGCTTGCGGTTCAACCTCTGCTGAAGCACGCCGAAGGATTGGACGACATGTTCGCGCAGGATCAGGAGCTCTCCATCGAGCGAGAACGCTCGATAGGGAAGCTCCGCGAGCGCGTCGACGAGCTCCGGAAAGGCGGTTGAGATATCTTCCCCGGTGCGGGAAAACAGCCGGACGATCTTGCCTCCGGTGTCGTTCTCGCCGACCGCCGCCTGGACTCGGATGCCGTCCCATTTCCATTCCGCGCGAAACTCCGCCGGCGCAAGATCGGCGAGTTCGCTTTCTGTTATGGCATGGGCGAGCATCGCGGGACAAAAGGCCGCCGGGTCGTTCGTGGCCGGACGCGCCTCGCGTCCTTCGAGCCAGGCGAAGAGGTCGAGGTAGGGCGGCTTCAGCGCGTGCCAGATATCTTCGATGTCATTGGCGCTCTTGCCGCCGAGTTCGGCGACGGCCTGTTTGGCAAGCCGCGCCGAAGCGCCGATGCGCATCGCGCCGGTGATGAGTTTCAAAAGCGCCCAGCGTCCGGTTTCATCGAGACCGTCGAGGAGTTCGGCCAGCACGCGCGGCAGATCGATCTTGCCGGTTTCGCCGAGCGCACGCACGACATCGCTCAAGGAGGGCGAGGACTTCGAGCTTATCGCCGAGGCGCGTGTCGGCCAGAGCAAGGCCACCGTCTCGGAGAGGTCGCCGACGAAATCATAGGAGAGATCGAAGAGTACCGGATCGACCCTTGTGGCGATCAAGGCCTTCACCAAGCCGGGCTTGGCATGACGGAAGGAGAGAGCGCCCGTCAGCGCCGCAAGCGCGAAACCGCGGTCGGGATCGGCGACGTTGCGAAAGTAATCGGTCATGAGTCTCAGCTTGCCGAGCCGCGACGGCTCACGCTGAAGCCGGTCGAGAAGCAGCGCGAGACGGTTCACGCTCGGGTCTCTGCCGGCGACTCCTCATCGCCATAGCCGATCAGGTAAAGCGGCTCCGCGACGATCCCGCGGGCGGTGAAATAATGAACGAGCGCGTCGGGCTCGCCATGCGTGACGAGAAGCTTTGAGCAGCCGGTCTCGGCAATCGTGCTGCAAAGCCCATCCCAATCGGCGTGATCGGAAATGACCAGCGGCAATTCTATGCCACTTTGCCGCGCTCTGGCGCGCACGCGCATCCAGCCGGAGGCGAAGACGGTGACAGGCTCGGCGAATTTGCGGCTCCAAAGATCGTTCACGGCCGACGGCGGGCAAATAACGATTTCGCCGGCAAGGTCGGCCGAACCCGAGACCTTGCGCAGCTCGCCGAGCGCGATGCCTTGGCTCGCATAATAATCGGTGAGTTTTTCGAGCGCACCGTGGATGAAGATTGGCCGTTCGTAGCCCACTTGGCGCAACATGGCGATCAGGCGCTGCGCCTTGCCCAAGCTGTAGGCGCCGACGAGATGCGTGCGCTCCGGGAAAAGGCGCAGTGAGGCGGTCAGCTTGTCGATCTCGTGCACAGAATTGGAATGACGGAACACGGGCAGCCCGAATGTCGCCTCGCTGACGAAAATATCGCAGGCGAGCGGCTCGAAGGGAACGCAGGTCGGATCGGCCTCGCGCTTATAGTCCCCGGAGATCACGGTTCGCGTCAACGCGCTGCGAATAAGGATTTGAGCGGAGCCAAGCACATGGCCGGCCGGATGAAAGCTCACTTCGACATCGCCGGTCCGAAGACTTTCGCCGTAGCCGATCGCTTGCGCTTCCGCGGCGAAATCCGCGCCATAGCGGATCGCCATTATGGCGAGCGTGTCGCGCGTGGCGAGAACCTTGCCATGACCGGCGCGCGCATGGTCCGCATGCGCGTGGGTGATCAAGGCCCGCGGCACGGCACGTATCGGATCGATGTAAAAATCTCCCGCCGCGCAATAGAGGCCAGCAGGTTTGAGCGCGAGGACATCCGCGGCTTGCATGATGAACGAGAGATAGGGCTTGCGCGGCGCTCTTGCGAGATCCGACGCCGGCTGGGGCGCGATGAACGCAATAACGCGAGCGCCTCAGCTTGATTGGATCGGCGGCGGCCCAAGCCGCCGCCTCACAATTGGGTTTAGAGATATTCAGCCATCAGGCCGAGTCGGCCCATGTTCCAGGCGTCGGCCGCGTTCAATAGGGGTAATAAGGACATCCATAGCGGTAATATCCATAGCCGTAACGGCATGGATAGCCGTAGCCGTAGCCATAAGGATAGCCGTAGCCGTAGCCGTAGTAGGGATAAGCCAGGGCGCCGCCGAGCAGCAAGCCGCCGACGATGCCGGGACCCCACCAGCCGCCGCCACCCCAACCGCCTCTACCCCAGCCGCCGCCTCTACCCCAGCCGCCGCCACCCCAACCGCCGTGGCCGCCCCAGCGGGCATCTGCGGGGGTGGATGTCGCGGCGAGGGTGCCGCCGAGAGTCGCGGCAACGGCAGCGACAACAATTGCCTTTTTCAATAGAATCGACATTGACCTTGCTCCTTCTCCCCCTCGACAGGCCTCACTGTTAAAAGTCTCTTCCGCCGGCCGTCCTCTTGTTACTAATTTGTATCGGGAACTTAGCCTCGGCAAGCAGCGCCTGGCAGGATAATGAATTTTTTAGATGGCGGATCAATCGACAACGCTGCAGCCTTTATTTCGCTCCTCGGGCGACCTCCTCGCCGACCGCCGCTTCCATTACGCGTGTAGCTACGCGAGCGCAGGCGAGTTCCACGCGGCCGCCGAGCTTCTCGAACAGACGCTGGAACGCGTCCCCGCCTGGGCCGCCGCCTGGTTCGCGCTCGGCCGGGCACGCGAAGCTGCCGCCTGCCTGCCGACCGCGATTGCGGCTTTTGCGCGCGCAGCAGCGCTCGATCCGAGCGGCGCACTGGGCGCCTCGCTCCATCTCGCCCGAACTCGGCGCCGAACCTACGCCCGCCATCGCGCCCGAGTCCTTTGTCAGAAGTCTGTTCGACCAATATGCCGAAAGCTTCGATGCACATCTCGTCAATAATTTGTCCTATCGCGCGCCCGATCTTCTGGCCGAAGCGGTGTGCCGCCTCGGCCGCGACCGGTTCGCCGAAGCAATCGATCTCGGCTGCGGCACTGGCCTTTGCGGCGCAGCCTTTCGCAGCGTCACGGGGTTTCTGGCCGGCGTCGATCTTTCGCCCGCGATGATCGAGGTTTCTCGATCGAAGGGCTTTTACGATCGGCTTGTCGTGCAGGGTCTCCATGATTTTATGGCGGCAGAACCGGCTTCGAGCGCGGATCTCGTGCTGGCCGCCGACGTGTTCATCTATGTCGGCGATCTCGCGCCGGTCTTCGGCCTGGCGCGAAGGCTCTTGCGGGCAGAGGGAATTTTCGCCGTCGCCTTGCAGAGCGCGGACGCGGGCTTCGGGCTCGGGCCGGATCTGCGCTACGCGCATGCGCCGGCCTATGTGAGGGAGATTGCTGCGAGAGCGGACCTCGATATCGCGATGATGGAGAACGCGACATACCGACGCGACGCGGGCGAAGATGTGCCCGGCCTCATTGTCGTTCTCGGAGGTTGACGGCCCTCACGGGTCCTTCGGCGAATGTCCGATGGCGAGCGTTTCGCGCGTGGTCGAATTGAGCCGCTGTTGAATGGGACCTGCTAAACTCGCGAGCAGCCAAGGCAAAATGATCTCGAACCGCACGCTGTCGGCGGTCACGTCGATATGCGCCTTGATCTCTTGCGCCAGCGCGATGACGCAGATGTCGGCGCTGTCGCCGGCCCAAGTCACCTCCGAATGTGCGAGCTTGTCGACATAGGCCGATCTGAAATATTCGATCTCGGCGGCGATCCGGCGGCGCGCCTCGGCTGCCGAGAGGTGATGCGGGACTGTGATCACGATCGATTTTGCCACGGGCTGCTCGCTCACATCCGCGCGGTCTGGCCGAAAAGGATTTTGCGCGCCCCTTCGTCCATCGCCGGCGCCGGGCGCGGGTGGATATCCGCGATTTTGTGTCCGTTCGGCGTCGTCCAATAATAAAGCTCGATCATTTGCGTCTCCGTCCCGCGCTCGCTCTACATAAGCATGCGGCCTCCGGCTTTCACCTGCGGCCTTCGCCCGCCTTCCAGAGAGCCTTGAGCCCTTCGCGATAGGTCGGGTAGGCGAGGGCGACGCCGAGCTTTTCTTTCAGCTTGCGGTTCGAAGCCCGCTTGTTCTCCTCGTAGAAGCTGCGCGCGAGCGGCGAAAGTTCGGCCGTCTCGAAGGCCTGTTCGGGCGGCGGCGCGATCTTCATGAGTTTCGCCGCGTAAGCGATGACATCCTGCGGCGGAGCCGGCTCGTCGTCGGCGACATTCCAAATCTCGCCGCCGTCATAGGCAATCGCCGCCGCGATCGCGGTGCTGATGTCGGCCACGTGGATGCGGTTGAAGACCTGATCCTTTTTGACGATCCGCCGCGCTGTGCCGTCCTTGAGTGCAACGAGCGCGTTGCGCCGGGGTCCATAGATGCCGGCGAGCCGCAGGATGTGGATCGTCTTGCGCCCGTCCCTCGCCAAAGTGAGCCAGGCCTTCTCGGCCCGAAGCCGCGCCTGCGAACGCTCGCTTCGCGGCGCCGGCAGGCGCGTCTCGTCCACCCATTCGCCGCCGCGATCGCCATAGACGCCGAGCGTCGAGAGATAGACGATGGTGAGCGGCCGTTCGAGCTTGGCGAGCATGCGGCCGAATTTGGCGAGAACAGGATCGACCGATGCGTCGGGCGGAATGGAGACGATGAGAACATCGCTCTTGGCGAGCGCTTCGGGAATGCCCGGATCGGCCTCGTCGCGATCGAAGACGAAAGCCCGTGCGCCGGCAATTCGTTCGGCCCTCTCGGGACTGCGCAAAGTGCCGGCGACCGTCTCGAATTTTGCGCCATGGCGGGCGATAAAATCCTGCGCGCAATAACCCAGGCCGAAGACGAAGAGGTTCACGCGCGAAGCTCCCCGGCCGCTGCGCGCGCCTCCTTCGCCGCGCCGAGCGCGGCGGCCCATTCGGCTTTCACCTTCGCATCCGCCTCGTCATGCCGGCGCGCCGCAAGTTTCGCGATGCGCGCCGGCGCGAGCCGGCCGAGCGCCCAGATGGCCATGCCGCGAACGAGGGCAGAAGAATCATCGAGCCGCGCTTCGACGAGCGGCGCGAGCGCGCTCTCGCCCGAATTGCCCGCGGCGATCAGCAGATTGCGCAAGAAGCGGGCGAAGCCGATGCGCTTCACCGGACTGCCGGAGAAGAGCGCGCGAAAGCCCGCCTCGTCGAGCGCGAGCCAATCCGCGATCTTGGGCGCGAGCAGGTCGGTGCGCGCTTGCAGCTTGGCTTCATGCGCGGTCTCAGCAAATTTGTTCCACGGGCAGACGGCGAGACAATCGTCGCAGCCATAGATGCGGTTGCCGATCGCTTCGCGAAATTCAGCCGGAATATGGCCCTTATGCTCGATCGTCAGATACGAGATGCAGCGGCGCGCATCGAGCAAATAGGGCTGCGGGAAGGCCTTCGTCGGGCAGATATCGAGACAGGCGCGGCAGGAACCGCAATGATCTTCTTCGGGCGCGTCCGGCGCAAGCGCCAGATTGGTGAAAAGCGAGCCGAGAAAGAGCCACGAGCCCAATTCGCGCGAGACGAGATTGGTGTGTTTGCCTTGCCAGCCGAGGCCGGCGGCTTCGGCCAGCGGCTTTTCCATCACCGGCGCGGTATCGACGAAGACTTTGAGATCGACGCCGCAAGCCTGCGAGGCGAGCCAGGAGGCAAGCAGCTTCAGCCGGCCCTTGATGAGATCGTGATAGTCGCGATGCCGCGCATAGACGGAAATATTGGCGCGGTCGGGCGCGCCGAGCAGCGCCAGCGGATCGGCCTCGGGCGCATAATTCATCCCGAGCAGGATGATGCTTTGAACCTCGGGCCAGAGCGCGCGCGGCGCGCCGCGGCGCTCGCGCGTCCGAGCCATATAGGCCATGTCGCCGGCATAGCCGGCGTTGAGCCAGGCTTCGAGCCGGCTGCCGGCTTGAGGCACCGCGTCGGGCGCAGCCACGCGGCAGAAGTCGAAGCCGAGTTCGGCAGCCTTCTCGGCAAGCGCCGCCTTGAAGGCCGACCCTAGAAATCGAGGTCCGCGTAGACCGATGCCGGAACCAGGCCCGGCACCCGGTCGGCCAGAAGCGCGCGGAAGCTTTTGCGCGATTTCACCCGCGCATACCAGAGCTTGGCCGTTTCGTCCTCGTCCCATGGCACGTCGCCCAGAAAATCCACGACCGAAATATGCGCCGCCGCGGCGAGATCGGCATAGGTGAGCTTATCGCCGGCGAGCCAATTCCGCTTGGCGCAGAGATAGCCGATATAACGCAGATGATAGCGGATATTGGCGCGCGCCGCGCGCACCGCCTCCATGTCGGGGGCGCCGCCGCCCCTGGTCATAAAGCGCTTAAAGACCTTTTCGGTCACCAGCCAATTCGAGACTTCGTCGTAGAATTTCTGGCAAAACCAGGCAACGAGCCGGCGGACTTCGACGCGCCCGGCGGGGTCGGGCGGCAAAAGCCGGTCCTCGCCCAGCGCCAGCCCGCTCGTCTCGTCCAAATATTCGGCGATCGTCGCCGCGCCCGGCACCACGACTCCGGTGCCATCGATGAGAACGGGAGTCTCGCCGGCCGGATCGAGGATCAGGAACTCACGCCGCCGCTCGAACGGCTTTTCCTCGATCAGCTCCGGCGCGACGCCATATTCGGCGAGCGCGAGGCGGATGAAGCGCGACTGCGGGCAGAGGGGATGGTGGTAAAGTCGGACCATTCAGGGGCCGGGAAAGAGGAGCGGCGGACGGGTATAGGCCGGGGAGGGAAGGGGGACAAGGCTTGCGCCAACGCCTACCAATTAGTTTGCAAAGTCAGAACGACGAGTTTGCGCCAAAAAAAGTCAAGTATCGCTGCGCCGCGAAGAGTCGGCAACGGGTCGTCTTCAGCAATCGAAGACGGACGGCGACCCTGCGGCGCACGCAAGTAGTCTACAACCCCGTGACGCAGTATGGGAGCGCGAAAGGGGTGGGGGACAAGAGTTAGAAGCTGGTAGAACTTGTGCCAGAGACTGTTATTGCTACTCGCTATTAGCGAGTACAGCGGCTTTCGATCGGGACGAAAACTGGTCCAACAGTCCGGAAGACGCTCATCTGCAAGTTGATAAGTTTGACAGCGATCCAAACTAACTGGCCCAAGGCTGCAGGGCCCTAAATTCGAGCTGGTTTAACGAGACACAAATCTGAGCGTATATTGATCATGTAGGGAGAGGGCCTTGAGCGAACCGCAAGAAGTCGATCTTAGGTCGGCAATAAATGCCATCTCCGACGTAATCCAAAATCGTCCTCGCCCGCTACGCGCATTTGATCAAATATACATGAAGGCGGGCGATATGGTTATGCAGAGCGAACTTATAGCTCGCTGGACCGATCAAAAAAGGGTCGCGTTTATCGGAGATGGAGACGCAATTAGCGTCTGCATCGCTTACTTGCACAAGCGCGGGCTGATTAAGTGCGGCCCCTCGAAAATCGTAGTTTTCGATTTTGATGAACGGATCTGTAACGCGATTAAACGCTTTGCGGATAAAGAGCGCTTGGACCAGTTGGATGCGGAATTGTACAACTGCCTCGAACCGTTTCCGCAATGTGGTCGATTCGATTTCTTTTACACGAACCCCCCATGGGGCGCCAGCAACAAGGGTGAAAGTGTAAAGGTGTTCGTCGAGCGCGGAATGGAGGCGACTAGCTTCAGTGGCGAAGGTGTCGTTGTAATTGCGGATGATCGCGAACTCGCGTGGCCAAAGGAGGTTCTCTGCGAGATACAGAAGTTTGCTCTCGGCCACGGTTTCTTCGTGCAAAAGATGATGTCGCAATTGCATGAATACCACTTGGACGATGCGCCTGACCTGAAATCATGCAATTTGCTTCTTAAGGCAATCTCAGGGGCGGCCATTCAACGGGATAGCCTAGCCACGCCGCTTGAAAGACGACAGAATTTCTACGGACGCGATGCCTCACCGAGGGTGCGATATGTTCTGGAAAAGAAGAGGGTAGACTACGGAAAAGCGAACGACGATGAATATTCCTTTGAGTTGCTAGAGGCCCAAAATGACCAAGCTTCTGAGTGATGGAATGGGGATATTATTCATGAAAGTGGGCACGCACGCACGCGAGCCTCTAGACCTTATCATTGCGCGCAAAACAAAGGAGATCGAGGACGAGGGTTTTGCGTTCTGGGGCTACGGGGGGAACACTTGTCACCCCAGCACGATGGTGCAACCGTTTGCGCGGTCCTACGAAAAGAAGGGCAGTCACGTTCTACTGTGCATGCAGGAAATGGAATCGAAGCATTTCGCGGAACAAGTCCGGGCCGATGAATACTCTATTGATGGCATTCACTGGCAGCAAGTGCCCGCAGGCATCAATGTCCTGGGTTCCCGATACGCCCTCGTAATCGAAAATCTTCGGAAGGAAGAAATGACTTTGCCACTTTCGAGAACGGCGGTAGCGGTGGGGAATAGTCAAGGACGCAGTGGGAGTCGCTACATCCAAGGGCGCGTGGACAAAGCTTGTCTAGAATTCCTATCCGTTGCCGAGAGCGGTTCGTCAGCTGATGGGGGCGATGTCAAAATTGGGCTGCTTGCCGAATTACGCAGCCCCTACGCGGTCTTTCTCAAGAACCGCATTTGAACAGCAAGGTCGGCGCCTCGGTGCTAAGAGCGGAGACGTAACTCCTGAACCCAGAAATCCAGTGTGAGGGTCGGCTTTCATCATTGTTACAAGCGAAGCAAATCGTGGCTGCCCTATCAATTTCGGGATTAGCGCATACTGCCGACCTTGCTTGTCGCGCAAAACCAGCGATTATGAGTAACAAGAACAATTGCTCCAAGCAGGCAATCTTGCCACGTAGAACTCCCACCTCGCTGAATTCCTGAAGAAGCCGCTCTAGGCTCCGAATTGCGCGCTTGTCTCCTGTGGCGAGGATCGGAACTAGTCTAAAAATTGTGACTGCCGCCAGCTGGCTCTCTCCTGCATCAAGGGCCAACGCAAGATTTTGTGCTGCTAACTCCAGTTTCGCAGCGAATTCCGCTTCCTCCTCGTCGGGTTCGACTATCGTCGCCGTGCTAAGCCAATTTTGGAAGTCAGCGACAATCTCATCTGTGTCCCTGCTGGCTTGCACTCTCCTGAGCCGGGAAAGAACTGTGAATTTGCTTGCACCGAGAATTAGAGAAACTCCGGCCTCAGCCGCTATTAACGCCGCAACTTCTTTGAGCAATCCGTAGGTCGCCGCCTTTATAAGCACGTCAGCATCTATGGCTACGTCAGCCATCGTTCGAAAGGCCAAGGACTAAGTTCAGGTATTGAGCCATCTCGTCAGATAGCTCTGACCAATTAATGGCTTTTTCTGCCACGTCATTTATTGCCTTCCAGGCGGGCCAGCTCTTTCCGTAGATTTGCCTAAGAGCGCCATATGCCTTGTCCCACCGTCCGGTGCTATGACCAAAGCATAGTGCAATTGTTCCTGGCTCGATCTTTAACTGTTCGGCCGATTCGATTGACACCTCGGCTAATTGGCGCGCCAAAAAGGACCGGGCGTTTGTCGTAATATGTGGCTCGGGAAAACCGGTTAGCAGTTCCAGCGCGTATTTGTCGGCCGCCAATTCTTCTGCGTCAGAGTCATGTTTTTGAACTGGAGCGGGTCGCCCACGTCAATTAGAGCAGTTTGCTTTTCGAGGTGTCCTAAAGCGATATGACCAAGTTCGTGCGCGATATAATAGGCCGCCGGGGCAGGGTATGTGGTGTCTTGACATAATAAAATTGCGTAGCGCCTCGCGACATGCACCGCCATAGCGGACATTCGTTTTGCGTTCAGCGGAAATACTCGCAGGTAAACCACAGGTACGCCAAACGCCCAGCACGCTCCGAGCACGTCGATCAATCGAACATATGGCTAAGTCTAAGAATCGCTGCGCGAATATCCAGCGCCGACAACTCGCGTTCATCGATTTTGGGTAGTGATTTCGTCGCGCTGAGAACCGCACGCGCGACGCCCACTCCGAAGGATGCAAGTGCACCTCTTTCAAAGTCCGTTTCGGCCAAAAGACGCTTGTATTTGGTCCGATCAGTCCAAACAAATTTTGGCGCTTCGTCGCGTATTAGAGAAGTCGGATCAAGGCCGAGCTTTCTCGCGAGAGAAAACCGAAGCTCGTTCCGAGCTGAAGGCGAGGTGTCCGCTTCGTCACTCCACCAATCAGGCCAAGCCGCTTTGATTGCCGACTGGGAAAAGCCAGCGGCTCGGAGCGACGCTCGTAGTGCCTTCCCTGTTGCTGCCAACTGCCGCTCAACTCCGCTTACCGTTTCGGACCAAGCCCCTCCAGCGCACCAATTACTCTAGCTATAGCATCGGCATGAGCTTCCGATTTATCCCATATGCGGCGGAACGCAGCGACGACCCTCTCTGTCCCTTTAGGGTCAAGGTCCTCAATTCCTGCATATTTGAATAGCCGCTCCCGCGCGCGTCCGCGCCGCAAAAGATCACCTCTCAGGGCTCTGGATACCGACGGCTGACTGACGCCAGCTGTCCGAGCAAGCTGGGCCTGGGACCATTTGTTATCACCCAAAATCTTATGCAATCGTTCGGAAAGTTCTTGCATAAATGAATATTAGCCTACTAGGGTGCGTTCTGCAAAGAGTTACCATGCACGACCATCTACCGCAGCACTTCTGTTGAACTGTTTGGCCCCGAGGCAGGGGAAACTGCTGCTCAAATTTTCGTGCGAAAGGAAGAGGAGCGGCGTAAGAACGGTGGCATCTTTCTTTGGGGTGTCGGCAACGCTCTTGCGCCGTCAATTCGAGCGCTACTTTTGCTCGATTCAGGCCCCGAGGTGATCTTCAGCCCGATCCGGTCTGCCCCGCGAGCTCAGGACATAGCACCCCGGCGCGTCGTTCGTTGGACTATGGGCCGCACGCTCGGAGGCCAGCTTATTCATTTGCCAGCAGACTTGGCAGTCACAAGTGGCGCAAGCGAGTGTGGGCCGGCTGGGCCACGATATGCGTTAGTTTGTCGTTCGGTCGAACCGGTGAGGCAGGGGTGGCATGGTGAGCTAGCGATGGGACAGCTTTCCAATTTGCTTACTGATCGGCGCGTAGGCACGTCTCAGGTCACCGCGGTTGTGAGGCTCAAGGAGGTAGCTGAGCCTGGGGGACAAACGTACAAAGTAGCGTTCCGTGCGACCCTATCCCCTCCGTACTTCCTAGCGCTCGCTGCCCCCACCGATAAATCATCATTGCACCATCCTTTACCGCGGCAAAGAAAAGAGCGTGGATGATGATGTCGGTCTTACGCCACTGAGCTGCAATCTCCGGACCAAGTCCGGAGACGGCCGTGACCCTGCGCCCCCCTCGCACCCTCGCCACGACGCGTACCTCCACATCGATATCCTTGCTCGCTCGATCCCGGACGATCCCGGCAACAGGCGAGATACGGGCACAGTCGCGCTCGCGCCATCGCTCTGCGCGTCACTGAGCGAGCGGGCCAGCGGCCTTTTTCCAAGCGTCCATGCCGCCCTGGATGTGGCAGGCCGAGGATAGGCCCGCGTCCTGCGCCGCCTGCACCGCCATGGCCGAGCGTTCGCCGAAGGCGCAGTAGAAGAGGAGCCGCTTGCTCGTCGATTTCGCGAGCTCGTGCAGTATGCCGCCAGGCACGGATATTTTCCGACAGCCCGGACGCAACGCAAAGGCCGGCCGGCATCC
>CAWDYF010000003.1:0-10424 GCA_963806675.1 uncultured Alphaproteobacteria bacterium
GCGGACGGTTAACAGACCATTCCGCATAAATCGCACAGGAACAAGTGCCTGGTCTGCTCCGTGGCTGCCCGCGCTGGGAAAGGGGCGTAAGAGCTGCCGCTAGTCCGACTAATACGGTCGTAGAAACTACCCGGCCGGCACGTCCCAACGGACCAGGTGAACGATAAGGAAATTATACTTCCTTGTCTGGCAGTAACGAACCGGGCATGTTTGATCGCGATGCCGCCCGAAGCGCTCCAACGAATTTCTGAACGGCCTTTCTAGCTCGGCCGCCGGAAAGCGCAGAACGCGGCAGGCGGCGCGTCTAGCACGTACACAGCATCGAAATAGCGTGGCCAGTCTTGGACGGCGTCGACGGCCGGCCTCACCACGTCCTCGAAATCAAAATCAATCGTGTCGAACTGGCAGGCCCGCGCAAAGACAAGAAGGCGGCAACCATCGTAGCACGGTTTGAGTTTGGCACGGAGCGCGCCGGCGACGGCGGACCGCCACGCTTGCAAATCCTCCTCGGGGTCTCGCGCGTGCGGCTCGGAGATCAATCCCCCGCGATAGGAAAGCCCCACGCCATTGAACTGGCGCATTTCGAGATGATGGATTTGACCGGCCGGCTTTCCGTCGGCCGCCGGCCAAATCGGATAAGCCATCGTGCATTGGAGCCGAATGACCTCAGCAGGGGTCCGCACGGTAAAATCGGCCGCTCCGTCAGGCGTCCATTGAAACGTGTCGTTATCCGCAAGTTTCATGTGGTCGGTGAAAAGCTTCAGCGGGAAAAACTCTTCGTTCCAGGATTTCGCCCATGAAATGTCCGCGCGCTGTTGCGTGCGAAACTTTTCCGACAGCGCTTGATCAGCCTGACGCTCGCGGAGAATCCGGTCCGCTGCCGTTCTCAGTTCGCCGATCGGGTAGATCGTGCTAGCCTGAAAAGGCGGAGCTAGCTCGACTGGCACTTCAGTCATCGTCCGTCTCAAACCAGCCGTCAGGGCCTGGCCATTCGCTGTGCACCGATCCGAGCCGATCGCGCAGAAAATTCGGCGCGCTCGCATTCGCGGTGAGAACGACGCCATAAGGCAGTGAGAGCATCGAGACCGAACGCCAACCTTGGCGTCTAAGTTCGGCCAACGCATCGGACGCGCCACCCGCTTCGGCCGGATAGAGATGCGAACCGCCGAGATCGACACAGGCGATGGCGTCGAGCGCTCCCCAAAGTTGCGGCCCGTAGCGGCGCGACTTCTCAGTAAAAGCCTCCGCGACCATCTCGGCGGCGCGATCGAAGGGGATCGCAGTGGAAGCAGCAAACGGTGCGGCTACGTCCGAAATCGTTTTGGCCTCCTGATAGCGCTTCTCCCGCTCCGCTAGTTGTTTGTTGCGCTTACGGTCGCCGATGAGGTCCCTGATTTGAAAACGAGCCGCGCGAAATGCGACATCGACGGGTTCTTCGGGCCCGGCCTCGATCTCCGCATCTTCGAACGCGATCCCGAGGCAGCGCAGCAAGGCGCGCACGACCATGCGTTCACGTTCCGGCTTCCGGGGATTGGACATCAGCGAGCGCGCATCCGCCACGTCTGCGCGAAGCGCTTCAAGGTAGCTGTCGTCGTTCCAGCTCATAGCCGGCGATGTGGTACCGTTGCGGCCAGTTTACAAGGCAAAAGAACCTCGGTTGGCGCGCTGAACCCTTTCGATACGAATAAGGTCATGCGGCCGCACGTGCGCTCCCGAGCCGGGCTACCGCAAGCGCGCGACCAAGCAGGGGCGCCAAATCGGGTTGAACGCGTTTAAGCATTTCGATGGTGGATGCGAGGCCGGCGGCGGCCTCGGACGCGGGAATGATGAAGGCAAGAATTTCGAGCCTGCGCACAAGCGTCCGGGCGGCCTCGGCGCGGTCCTCGACCACGGCGGTGCACTCGATGAGCCGGCACACGATCTCGAAAATCGGTTCTTGAGTCTCTATGCGCCTCGCCCTTTCGAGGCACACTTCGGAAACGCCGTCGGCGAGCGCGGCGTTGTCCGTGAGAACTGCGATATGCGCCAAAAGGGACAAGGCCAACACGGCAAGCTCGTCGTCTTCATCGGCCGGCGCCGATCGGATGGAGGCGAGAACTTTTTCCGCGTCGCCTGTCGCTTCACTCGGAAAACCGAACGCCTCTATAAAGGGCGAAATCGAGAGCAGGGTCCTGACGCTAGGATCGTTCGCCAAAGCGCGAAATGCATCTGCGCCTTGGGGAAGATTCTGAAACTCGGCAAGCGTTGGCCGATGCGACCGGCGGGTTCCTTGGAGAACGGAGGGATATTGCGCAAAGGCGCCGATCTGTTCTGCGACAATCCAGGCGTAAGCTTTTTCAACGAGCTCTTTCCAGCTCGGCGGACTGGTTTCTTGCGGAAGCTGGCGCCAAGCTCCAACGGCTCGGCCGAACAAGTCCGCGACGAGAATCTTCGGGGAGAATCCATTCGGGACGCCATTGCGGCTCGACCGCGAAATCCGACACGACCGCAAGAAAATAGGCGTCACCAAAAAGACGCGTCGCCCAGGATATCATCCCCTTCGGATCGATGCCGTTTCCGCCGCAGACGCGGACAACTAGAGACGCATGCGCAGCAGCAGCAAGGCGGCGCCAAAAGACCGGCCGGCGCTGGAGCGTTTCGTGCGTGGCGAAGTGCGCCGTTGCGATGATAAAAATGGCGCCAAAGAGCGCGCAGGCTCCCATTAAGCGCTGCATGTCGTCGAACAGATTATCAAGGAGGCGGTCCCCCAACGCGACAAATCGTTGATCTTCCGTCGCCCAGTCGGCGCAGATTTCAAAGGCGCCTACAAGGCTGAAGGGGTCTTCAACCTTCGATACCGCTTCGATGGCCGCCACCGCCGCGTCGGCGTTTAGGCCCATGAGGAGGGAGCGCGGGACAAGCTCCGGCGCTGCGAAAGTCGTGGCCAAGACGTGAAGCGCGCGAACCGAGTCCGCCTCAAGGGCAGCCTGCCACGCGGCATGGAGTTCTTTTCCAATATAGTCGGCAAGCATCGCCGAGCCGACTACTGGCGGCAACAAATGATTCCAATAATGGTCATCGTCGGGAAGGACGTCGACGGGCGCGATGCGATTTTCGCCCTGCTGGCGCCGGAGTTTATCGGCGAGGCGCTCGGTAAAGGACTCGGGCGCCGATTCCAGCATCTTGGCCGCGGCAAAAAAATCCTGCTCCGCGTAGTCCGGGTGGGTGACAAGCGCGCGTAAGAGTGCCGCGTCGGCGGCCGAGAGCGGATAGCGCTGGATGAACTGATCGAGTTGCGCCGCGCGCTCATCGGCATTCGAGGACAGAAGCGTGACCCACGGGAAGCGCATTTTTTTGCCGGCTATGTCTACCGTGCCGGAGCCATCTTCGTTGACCGAGATTGTCGCATCGACGGGCGCGCCGTCGGGATCGTGCAACTGGCATGAGACGGGGGCGCTGGGCGCGTCGCGGAAGGCCGCGAACAGTTCATCGCGGATAACCACGATACCGTCGGTGAGTTGCGCCGGGCGTTTCGCCGTGAAGCCGCACGCAGAAATGATCGAGCCGTCGGCAAGGACATCCGATCGCAGCCGCTGCGACAGCTTTTCAAGAACAAACAACGGGCGGAGCCGCGCCAAGTCGGATTCAGGTTCCGCCATGCTCGTCATTCCTTGAATTGAGGACGAAAGTTTTAACATATTCGACCGTCGCCCGGTAACTCTCGGGCGCCGTCTTGCGCATCGGCACTAGCACGGTGCGTTCCAGCCATTCGTTGTAATGGTCGAGCGCTTGCGGATCGCCGCCGAGTTCGAACGGCAACGCCAGCGTCGTGCGAAGGATGCGATTCACCGCCATGATCCATTCCGGCGGCGGTTGGCCCTTCCAGCATGCGACCCAATCTTCGGGAGTTGGATAGATGCTGTAGACGGCATCGGCTATAGCCGCGGCCTTCTGCGGGTCTTTCTCTTCCTCCCAGATTTCGACTAGAGCGGTCTTCACGGCCGAGTTTATCGTCATGAACCAGGGGATTTCGGCGGGGAATAAGGGGATTTCTGCCATGCGCGGAAGGTCGATGCTGTCGCGTATCGCGCGAAACTCGGGCGACAGGTGCTCGCCGTTTCGCTGCGCTGCCGATTTGACCTCGGCGGCATCGAGCGGCACGAGGCAGGCGCCGCCGATGCGAAGCAGGTGGCGGCATTTTCGGCGCTCGGCCGCCGAAAGAAGCCCTCTGGCGCTGAGCTCTTCGATGATGTCGAGCGACGTGACGATGCGCGCTCGCCGGCCTGTCAGGTCGGTCGCAAAAGGTTCTTTGTTGAGAGCGCGATCGTCGAAAACAACGGCGTCCGAACCGAGCAAATCGCCGAGGAGATGTATGCTTGACATGGCAGACGTATGGACGTTTTCATCGGCCCGAGAGCCGCGCGGCCCGAACACGATCTTGCCCCCGGTGTAAGCCTTCTGGATTGCCTCTCGAATATCGTCGATAACGCGAAGGACTTCGGCCGCGTGGCGATCATGCTCGATGAGCGCGAACGCATCTTCTTCGGCGCCGGCATCGATGTATACGTCATCGAACGAGGCTACGGCGGCATCGAGCAGGCCAACCGTATGCAGATAGATCAAGGACAAGCTGTCGAGATAGAGCGGTTGATTGGAACGCGGCACGGGCGGCGCAGGCCATCCCTTGTCCTGCACGGCGAAATATTGCTTGGCGGTCTCTTCAGTAACTTGATCTACCGCTCCTGCCTCATGCAGCACGCGGAGGAGGGTGTGGGTGTCGGTCAAAACGGACGCGTAGGCCGACATGTCCGCGTCGCGCCTGTCTTCGAGGCCGAGCCGAAGGACGGGCGCTGCGCGAACCACGATGCCGCCATTCGTCTGGGCCGCTCGGATCAATCCGGCTAGCTCGGGACCTATCTCGCGAGCAGGCGCGTCTTGGGGATTGACCGTCGAGTGCACGATCTTCAGCCGCTTGTGCGCAATGAGGTCGCGAACCTGTTCGGCGCGCTTAAGGCGGGATTTCTGCAAGCGGCGAATGCGGGCGCGGCCTTCGAACATTTCGTGGAGAGTGCCGGCCGGCAATACGATCTCAGCAAACGCGTCGAGCACGCTCGGCAGGAGACCAAGCCATCCCAGGACCATCGCCGCCGATATATCGATCGCAAGCCTCTGGGCGGCGCCGATTGGCGTGGGAGCGCCCCGCCGCCCGGAGAAGGTCGTCATCGCCGACCGTTTTCGCGAATCGGTCGCCGCGGCATTCCGAACGAGGTTTCCAAGCAACACGTCGACGAGCGTCGCGCGAAGGCCCGGCGCCGCGACGAGCAGTGGCATTTCGCCGCCGGCAATGGCGTCGCCGATGGCGCGCGTGTGCTCCGACCATTCGGCGTGCTGTGATAGCAGGTCCTTCAACTCGAACTGTTTGACCGGGCCGTCCGGGCCGGAAAGATCCAAGGCGCGGCGAAACCAATCGTGCGCGGCTTGCTCTCGTTCGTCGAGGCCTTCTTCAAGGACCAAGGTGTAAGCGCCGACCAGCACATTTGGATCGTCGCCGCCTTTCGCGACAGCCGCGTCGATGAGATCGCGAAGGCGGCCTTGACCCGAGGCCTGGGCGAGATGGGCCGCCTGGATCAGCACGGCGGCGCTGAGTTTGGGTGCTTCGTCGACGAAAGCCGCGAGAGGTTGGGCAAGCGCCTCCCAATCGCCGGTTTCGAGCGCAATGGCGACTTCAAGATTGAGGTCGCGCTCCGAAACGGTGCGGCCGAGTACCGCGACCGCCGCAATCGCCTCCTTGATGCGGCCGCGGTAAAAGAGCTGCCATGCGTAGTGCCTCTCGATGCCGGGATCGCTCTGCTTGATCGCCGGGTGGGCTTCGACAATCCGCACGAAATTGTCGTTATCCCCGGTGTTGGCGTAGGCTTGGGCAGCCGCCGCGATGTCGTTGGGATTGTCGGTGAGTGCAAATAGCTCCTCGGCGTAGGGTCCGACGGCGCGGTCCTCCTTTTTCTGAATGAGCGCGCCGAGGAGAAGACGTAGCGTTTCGGCCGACTTATTCGCTTCGTAGACACGCTTATATTCGGCGACCGGGTCGGCGCCTTTGGCCCGTGCGATTTCGGCGCCGAGGCGCGCGACCCCTTCGGAGCCGAGAAGTTCGCGATTGGCTTCGAGCAGAAGCTCAGCCGATGCCGCGTCACCTGCCATCGCGAGAGCCTGTATCTCGATCGCGACAATTCCGACCTTGGCAAAACCCTCGTCAAATCGCGCGCGATGTTTCGCCATAAGTCCAACGATGGCTCCAGGATCGTCGGCATGCAGACGTAAAACGAGAGCCGCGCGCAACTCGTCGCTATTGAGCCCGCCCAAGGCTTCGCGTTTGTCGAGGTATTTCGTAAGAGGCTCGCGGTCGAAATTGTCCGCATCGTAAGCGAGCGCGAACTGGACCCGAGACAGCGCCCTGGCCGGGTCGGTCATGTCGCTGCGAAGCTGAATCAGAGCCGCGTCGCGGCGCCGCGGATGAAGCAAATCGCACCAGGTAAGGTAGGCCTCGGCGAGACGCGGCGCCTCGCGCAATTCGAGGCCCTCGCTGGCTGAAAGAAAGCGTTCGAGGTCGCTGTGCGCGCCGTCGAGCTCGGTTTCCAGTTGTTGGTCCGGCAGAATCGGCTGCACATGGCGAGCATCGAGCGGAAGCCCGGTGAGCGCCACGCCCTGCTCGGGCCGGGAAAGAACCGAGGCAAAGCGCACGATCCCCCGGAAGAACAGGAAATAAGGAGACTCGCGAAGGTGCGCATCGTTCAAGCCGGCGAGTACTTGTTTGACCGCGGCGAACTCTTGCCGGCGCAAGTGAATTTGACACAGCGCCATGACGCCATTGGGCGTGAGATCGGCGGGAGAAGGAGATTGATCGCGAAACCAGTCGAGGGCGGCGGAGTCGCCTTTGTGCTTGGCAATGATGCTGAGGATAACGGACCGGCAGTCGGTGTCCCTTTCGTCGCGCAGCGCGCGGATGGCGCCTTCGATATCGCCACGCGCTTCCATGATGCGCGCGCGCGCCGCCAAATCCCGTTCCGATCCGGGCAGCGCCACTCCGGCTGCGAGAAACTCTTCGGCCTCTCCGACATCGTTGCGCAATGCCCGGCTGCGCGCGGCGCGAAGAAAGATGGTCCGACGCAGCTCCGCCGACGGCGCCATGGCGGCCCCTTCGCGCAGTTCATTCGCCAAATTCCGAAGGAGGTCGGTCTTTAGCAACTCGGGAAACATCGAACGCTGCATCGCTTGCGCGTAACGCCGCTGAAAATCCCGTTCGAGTGCTTCGGCAAGGCCAGGGCGCAACGTATTTGAAGCGTCGGGTGGTGTGCCGGCGCCGGACGCGCCGGCAGGCGGGCTCCATTGCCGAAGATTGTCGGCAACAAGCCGGTGCGTCTCGTGAATCTCGTCGATCTTGGCGCTGATGGAAGATAGCGCGACAAAGCCGTAGTGCTTTTCGACGAGCTGAGGGTGATCGGTTATTCTCCGCCACAGCTCGCTCCAGCCGAGAAGATGGACGGTGAACAGACCCTGCGCCTTGTGGCGTTCGGTTATTGCATCAACGTGCGCTTGGAGCTTGGCATCATTAGGGGCTGTCGTTGCAATCGTAAATACCGACAAGGGCGGCTCGAACTTGAGAGCTTCTGCGACCTCATCATCGATGTCCTTGGTCGTCAGTTGGGCGACGGGCCATTGACGTTTCTTCTTGCATTGCACTCCCGCGATTCCGCCGGCGGGCAGTTGTCCGCGGATATCGACGCCGTGTTGGCGCTGGCCCGTGCGGCCATGGCGGACAACGTTGTGGTCGTTCCAAATCCGGCCGAAGAGATCGGCGCAAATATTCTCGAATTCATCCCAGCTATTGGGAACAGGCAGCTCGGATGAGGCGGTCGTCGGCATGGGATGGGCTTTGCGCAGCATGCCTCGACCCACAGCGGCCGCGCATACGCGACATTTCCAGCGCTGAGTTCAGGCGGGATAGATTGCCTTACGCCGTTCGCCGTCTGTTCTCAAGCCCAAGGCCGAGCAATCAACCGGAAACCCCGTCAGCCCAGTGCTTTTGGTGAGGCCACGGAGGGCGAACTGCTCTCGAAAGCACCTTATGTGGATTAAGATGCTTTCAAAAGCATTTCAGTAGACAATCATGCCTATTGGTTATATGATCTTGAAAGCATCTTAACCGTATTAAGAGGCTCTTGAAAGCAGATGTCCGCCACCAACAAGCTATTTGTCGCGCCGCCGCACCCGGTCGAAAGGGCCCTCAAGGGCCTCGGGACGAACCTGCGGACGGCGCGCATACGCCGCAAAATGACCATCAAGGACGTGGCGACGAGGATCGGCACGGGGCCGCGCGCTATTATGGAGGCCGAAAAGGGCAAGCCCTCCACCGGAGCCGCCGTCTACTTGGCGTTGCTATGGGTCTACGGCCTGCTCGCGCCCGTCGAAGACTTGGCCGATCCGGCCAAAGACACGGAGGGGCTCGCGCGCGACTCCGCGAGCGAGCGAGTGCGCGCGCGCAAGAGCGGAGCACTCGACAATGACTTCTAAAAACCAGGCCACGGAATGCTTCGTTTACATCACCCCGCCGGGGCAAACCGAGTCAGTCACGGCCGGGCGTTTCGTGCTGAGCAAAAGCCGGGACGGGACGCCGCTCGGCAAGTTCGTCTACGGCAAAAGCTACCTTGCCCGGAATGACGCGGTCGAGATCGATCCGGTCGAACTGAAACTCTCGGCCGAAACATACGAGACGACGCGCCTTCGCGGCTTGTTCGGCGCTTTGCGCGATGCCGCGCCCGACTCCTGGGGACAGCGGGTTATTGAAAAACATTCCGGCAAAACGATGCTCGGCGAACTAGACTATCTGCTTGAGTCGCCTGACGACCGGGCCGGCGCGCTGAGCTTCGGGTTGGGCCAAGAGCCCCCTCCGCCGCGCCGCAAATTCAATAAGACGCTGGAACTGGGGAAGCTGCAAGAAATCGCCGACGCGATCGTGCGCGATGACATCAAGGAGAAAGGCGACGACGCCGTTCAGATAGAAGAACTCATGCTGATCGGCACGTCGATGGGCGGCGCGCGGCCCAAGACGGTTGTTGAGGATGACCAAGGGCTTTGGATCGCCAAATTCAACCGCGCCGACGATCGCTGGAATTACGCGAGCGTCGAGCACGCGATGCTCGTGCTCGCGAAGAAATGCGAAATTAGCGCGGCCGAGAGCCGCGTCGTTCGAAGTCGGCGGCAAGGACGTGCTGCTTGTGCGCAGATTCGACCGCTTCAAAACCGAAAAAGGATACGCGCGCGCGCGCATGATCAGCGGCTTGACGCTTTTGCAGGCCGACGAAAACGAGCGCGACCGCTGGTCGTATATCTCATTAGCGGAAGAAATCCGGCGCCTCGTCGCGAACCCTTCAAGGGATGCGCCGGAGTTATTCCGGCGCATGTGCTTCAACGCGCTCATCTCGAATATCGACGACCACCCCCGCAACCACGCTTTGATCGCCAAGGATCGTGAGTGGAATTTGTCGCCCGCTTATGACCTCACGCCATCGCCTGTCATCGCGCAGGAACGCAGGGACCTGGCGATGATCTGCGGCGACAAGGGCCGCTTCGCTTGCGCGAGCAACATCTTGTCGCAACATACGCGTTTCTTGCTCGGCCCGGTCGATGCAAAGACGATCGTGGAGAACATGAGAGAGCAAGTGTCTGCCACCTGGTACGACGTGGCCCGCGCGGAAGGCGTCAGCGAAAAGGATGCGGAAGCGATCAGGGGCGCGTTCGTCTACGAGGGATTCGACAGTTAGGCGACAGTCGGCGGTCCGTCCCGCGCCCGCCGGTCCAGCGTCGACCCCTCCAGCCTATAGGCTATGCGGCTTCTCGAGATAGTTACGCATTATGTCGCTATCTCTTCTTCCGGACGTGAATTGCGACCGAGGCGATAAGTCATAGGGTGTTTCCACTCATGAGAGACCAGAAAGGCTCGGTGACCCAACGCCGCTCCATTCGGTAGACTCCGCTACACCGCGCGCTATAAATCTGCCATGCGCTTTCCATTCGATTTGAATAAGCGCGGATCCCTTCATCGTGCCTACTGAGTGCTTCAGCCAGCATCAGACCGGTTTCTTTACCGCTTTGAAGCGCGGAGAAAATGCCTTGACCAGAAATCGGGTCGAAGGAAGTCGCGGCATCGCCACACGCAATCCATCTGCCACCGCTGAACTGCGCAAGACGGGCGCCGCCCGCGTCCATTACCTGCACGGCACAGTCGAAGTTCGGGGCTAGCAGCATGTTCGCGATATGCCATGTACTATTGAAGATGCGTTTCCAGGCGCGCAAATCGTTAACAAGGCTCCTCGCCGCTTCACGATACGTATGGAAGCCGGCAATTGGTTCGCCGGATGGAAGTCGTGCGGCGTACCACCACCCGCTAG